>NZ_RHPJ01000009.1 GCF_004786095.1 Serinibacter arcticus | reverse complement strand
CCACCGATGCTGGGGTGATCGGTCCCAGGTCGCCGGTTCCGGAGAAGTCGACCTCGACCGGGGCGGCGTCGGTGATCGTGACGTTGCCGGTGTTGGTGACCACGAAGGTGTAGGTGATCTCCTGACCAGCGACGAAGTCCTCATCAGTGATGACAGAGGAGCTCTTGACCACGGTCAGCGCCGGGGTGGGGTCGCTGGGGATGGTGACGTCGGAGGGCGGGACCGGGGGCAGTTCGGTGCCCGGCGGGGGGGTGCCGGTGGCGGTGGCGGTGTTGGTGACCTCGCCGGCGTCCACGTCGGCCTGCGTCACGGCGTACGTCGCCGTGTAGGTGGCGTTCTGTCCGGGAGCCAGGGTGGCTGAGGCCGGGGTGATCGGTCCGAGGTCGCCGGTTCCGGAGAAGTCGACCTCGACGGGGGCGGCGTCGGTGATGGTGACGTTGCCGGTGTTGGTGACCACGAAGGTGTAGGTGATCTCCTGGCCGGCGGTGGTGATGAGCTCGGTGTCAGAGGTCTTGACCACGGTCAGTGCCGGGGTGGGGT
>NZ_RHPJ01000008.1 GCF_004786095.1 Serinibacter arcticus | reverse complement strand
GGGTTGGGGTTTGTTTTTGACGGAGAGTTTGATCCTGGCTCAGGACGAACGCTGGCGGCGTGCTTTACACATGCAAGTCGAACGATGATGGGGTGCTTGCATCCCTGATTAGTGGCGAACGGGTGAGTAACACGTGAGTAACCTGCCCCAGACTCTGGGATAACTCCGGGAAACCGGGGCTAATACTGGATATCATTTCTGCCTGCATGGGTGGTTGTTGAAAGGGTTTCTGGTCTGGGATGGGCTCGCGGCCTATCAGCTTGTTGGTGGGGTGATGGCCTACCAAGGCGATGACGGGTAGCCGGCCTGAGAGGGTGACCGGCCACACTGGGACTGAGACACGGCCCAGACTCCTACGGGAGGCAGCAGTGGGGAATATTGCACAATGGGCGCAAGCCTGATGCAGCGACGCCGCGTGAGGGATGACGGCCTTCGGGTTGTAAACCTCTTTCAGTAGGGAAGAAGCTTTCGGGTGACGGTACCTGCAGAAGAAGCGCCGGCTAACTACGTGCCAGCAGCCGCGGTAATACGTAGGGCGCAAGCGTTGTCCGGAATTATTGGGCGTAAAGAGCTCGTAGGCGGTTTGTCGCGTCTGCTGTGAAATCCCCAGGCTCAACTTGGGGCGTGCAGTGGGTACGGGCAGACTAGAGTGCGGTAGGGGAGACTGGAATTCCTGGTGTAGCGGTGGAATGCGCAGATATCAGGAGGAACACCGATGGCGAAGGCAGGTCTCTGGGCCGTTACTGACGCTGAGGAGCGAAAGCATGGGGAGCGAACAGGATTAGATACCCTGGTAGTCCATGCCGTAAACGTTGGGCACTAGGTGTGGGGTCTGTTTCCACGGATTCCGCGCCGTAGCTAACGCATTAAGTGCCCCGCCTGGGGAGTACGGCCGCAAGGCTAAAACTCAAAGGAATTGACGGGGGCCCGCACAAGCGGCGGAGCATGCGGATTAATTCGATGCAACGCGAAGAACCTTACCAAGGCTTGACATACTTGAGAAGCCACCAGAGATGGTGGTCTCTTTGGACACTCATGTACAGGTGGTGCATGGTTGTCGTCAGCTCGTGTCGTGAGATGTTGGGTTAAGTCCCGCAACGAGCGCAACCCTCGTCCTATGTTGCCAGCACGT
>NZ_RHPJ01000007.1 GCF_004786095.1 Serinibacter arcticus | reverse complement strand
GTGGTGGGGGGTGAGGGTTGAGCTGTTCGGGTGTGGGTTGTGGGTGGCAGGTCGAACATCATCGTTGTGGTGGTGGGGTTGCCTGTGACTCTTGGGTGGAACATCATGTTCATTCCTTGACTGCTGCTTGGCTGGTCGTCTCCTAGATGGGGGATGGTTGGTGGGGTGGGTGGTGGGGGGCACACTGTTGGGTCCTGAGACAACACACCCTTGTGGTTGTTGTTTCTCGCCTTCGCTGTCATGGCCGGCTCCTTGTGGGGTGTGGTTGTGGTGGTGGGTGGGGTTGGTTGTTTGAGAACTGCACAGTGGACGCGAGCATCTTTGATCTTTTGTGGTCAAGTGTTTAAGAGCAAACGGTGGATGCCTTGGCATCAGGAGCCGAAGAAGGACGTTGTGGCCTGCGATAAGCCTCGGGGAGTTGGCAAACGAGCTGTGATCCGAGGATGTCCGAATGGGGAAACCCCGCACGAGTCATGTCGTGTGACCTGCACCTGAATATATAGGGTGTGTGGAGGGAACGCCGGGAAGTGAAACATCTCAGTACCGGCAGGAAGAGATATTCCGTGAGTAGTGGCGAGCGAAAGCGGATCAGGCTAAACCGTGTGCGTGTGATACCCGGCAGGGGTTGCGCATGCGGGGTTGTGGGACCTTACTAACACTGCTGCCGCAAGTGTGGAGGAGTTACAAAGCTGTGTCATAGTCGAACACTCTTGAACGGGTGGGGATACAGGGTGCGACCCCCGTAGACGAAATGGCATGGCCTCCTGTGAGTGTTCCCGAGTAGCACGGGGCCCGTGAAATCCCGTGTGAATCTGGCAAGACCACTTGCTAAGCCTAAATACTACCTGATGACCGATAGCGGACAAGTACCGTGAGGGAAAGGTGAAAAGTACCCCGGGAGGGGAGTGAAATAGTACCTGAAACCGTTTGCTTACAATCCGTCGGAGCCTCCCTAGTTGGGGTGACGGCGTGCCTTTTGAAGAATGAGCCTGCGAGTTAGTGGTACGTGGCGAGGTTAACCCGTGTGGGGAAGCCGTAGCGAAAGCGAGTCCGAATAGGGCGAATCAGTCGCGTGCTCTAGACCCGAAGCGAAGTGATCTACCCATGGGCAGGTTGAAGCGCGTGTAAGAGCGTGTGGAGGACCGAACCCACCAGGGTTGAAAACCTGGGGGATGACCTGTGGGTAGGGGTGAAAGGCCAATCAAACTTCGTGATAGCTGGTTCTCCCCGAAATGCATATAGGTGCAGCGTTGCGTGTTCCTTACCGGAGGTAGAGCTACTGGATGGCTAATGGGCCCTACCAGGTTACTGACGTCAGCCAAACTCCGAATGCCGGTAAGCTAGAGCGCAGCAGTGAGACTGTGGGGGATAAGCTTCATAGTCGAGAGGGAAACAGCCCAGATCACCAGCTAAGGCCCCCAAGCGTGTGCTAAGTGGGAAAGGATGTGGAGTTGCCCAGACAACCAGGAGGTTGGCTTAGAAGCAGCCACCCTTGAAAGAGTGCGTAATAGCTCACTGGTCAAGTGATTCCGCGCCGACAATGTAGCGGGGCTCAAGCACACCGCCGAAGCTGTGGCATTCACACTATAGACAAGCCTTCGTGGTTCAGTCGTGTGGATGGGTAGGGGAGCGTCGTGTGGGCAGTGAAGCTGCGGAGTGATCCAGTGGTGGAGCCTACACGAGTGAGAATGCAGGCATGAGTAGCGAAAGACGGGTGAGAAACCCGTCCGCCGAATGACCAAGGGTTCCAGGGCCAGGTTAATCCGCCCTGGGTAAGTCGGGACCTAAGGCGAGGCCGACAGGCGTAGTCGATGGACAACGGGTTGATATTCCCGTACCGGCGAAGTACCGCCCATACCGAGCCCGGTGATACTAACCACCCAAACCATCCCACCGTGACCTTCGGGTCGCATCGGGTTGGGGAGCGTGGGACCTGAACCGGTAGTAGGTAAGCGTATTAACAGGGGTGACGCATGAAGGTAGCCCGTTGGAGCGATGGTTGACTCCTTCCAAGGCCGTAGGACGTTTCCCAGGCAAATCCGGGAAACACATAGTCCGAGAGCTGATGGTGACCGCGAACGCGGGAACAGGGTGATCCTATGGTGCCAAGAAAAGCCTCGACGCGAGGTACTAGCCGCCCGTACCCCAAACCGACTCAGGTGGTCAGGTAGAGAATACTAAGGCGATCGAGATAACCATGGTTAAGGAACTCGGCAAAATGCCCCCGTAACTTCGGGAGAAGGGGGGCCCGGAGCGTGACTCACCCTTGCGGTGGGGAGCGTGCAAGGGCCGCAGAGACCAGGGAGAAGCGACTGTTTACTAAAAACACAGGTCCGTGCGAAGTCGCAAGACGATGTATACGGACTGACGCCTGCCCGGTGCTGGAAGGTTAAGAGGACGGGTCAGCCGCAAGGCGAAGCTCAGAATTTAAGCCCCAGTAAACGGCGGTGGTAACTATAACCATCCTAAGGTAGCGAAATTCCTTGTCGGGTAAGTTCCGACCTGCACGAATGGCGTAACGACTTCTCCGCTGTCTCAACCGTGGACTCGGCGAAATTGCACTACGAGTAAAGATGCTCGTTACGCGCAGCAGGACGGAAAGACCCCGGGACCTTTACTATAGCTTGGTATTGGTGTTCGAAACGGCTTGTGTAGGATAGGTGGGAGACTGTGAAACCTTTACGCCAGTAGGGGTGGAGTCGTCCTTGAAATACCACTCTGGTCGTTTTGGACATCTAACTTCGGTCCGTGATCCGGACCAGGGACAGTGCCTGGTGGGTAGTTTAACTGGGGCGGTTGCCTCCCAAAATGTAACGGAGGCGCCCAAAGGTTCCCTCAGCCTGGTTGGCAATCAGGTGTCGAGTGTAAGTGCACAAGGGAGCTTGACTGTGAGACTGACAGGTCGAACAGGGACGAAAGTCGGGACTAGTGATCCGGCGGTGGCTTGTGGAAGCGCCGTCGCTCATCGGATAAAAGGTACCCCGGGGATAACAGGCTGATCTTGCCCAAGAGTCCATATCGACGGCATGGTTTGGCACCTCGATGTCGGCTCGTCGCATCCTGGGGCTGGAGTCGGTCCCAAGGGTTGGGCTGTTCGCCCATTAAAGCGGCACGCGAGCTGGGTTTAGAACGTCGTGAGACAGTTCGGTCCCTATCCGCTGCGCGCGCAGGAAACTTGAGAAGGGCTGTCCTTAGTACGAGAGGACCGGGACGGACTAACCTCTGGTGTGCCAGTTGTTCCGCCAGGAGCACTGCTGGTTAGCTACGTTGGGAAGGGATAACCGCTGAAAGCATCTAAGCGGGAAGCCTGCTTCAAGATGAGGTTTCCATCACTCCTTGAGAGTGGAGAGGCTCCCAGTAGACCACTGGGTGATAGGCCGGAAGTGGAAGCGGGGACTAAAGACCCGTGGAGCTGACCGGTACTAATAAGCCGATCACTTCACCACACCAACAAGCTCAAAATTGTTGCGACGCGTCCACTGTGCGGTTCCCGAACCACCA
>NZ_RHPJ01000006.1 GCF_004786095.1 Serinibacter arcticus | reverse complement strand
CACACCACCCACTGACGAGAAGATGCGAGGCAAAACAATCAAAACCACGACCAACCAGACACAAAGATCCGACCAGCCGAATGGCATCACATTCACAAACACACTGTTGAGTTCTCAAACAACACACACCACACCAGCAAACCAACCCCCACCAGGAGAGCCAGCCCCACCGGGGCAACTTCTCAAACTTACACCCCCCAGACCAGACCGTCAAACCGAAGTCCAACCAGATCCAACCCGAACGAGTGACCCCGCGACAGTTGAACCGCATCAGCGGCTCTTCGCTTGGGATTCACGGTCAGCCCGTCCCTCTCGGTCCGGCTCGCTTCCCCGTGTGAAAAGAACATTACGTCACGGTGAACGATGTGGCAAATCGTTGCAACTGCAACGCTTCGGCGACCCGAGCCGCTCGAGCGGATGCGTGCCGCGCCGCCGGCGGCGCGCCTCGTCGGCGTGCGTCACGCCGTCGCGACCACCCACCGCGTCGCCGGCCGCGGCCGGCGCAGCTCGCCGTTGACTCGGCGTCACACGTGCGTGGCTCGAGACCCCAGCTCGCCCCGCGCCCCGCGCCCCGCGCCCCGCGCCCCGCGCCCCGCGCCCGAGCCGGCGCAGTCCCGGCCGGCAAAGGCCCCGGCAACCACGCACACCTCAGTAACGACGAAGGCACCGAGAACGACGAAGGCCCGGAACCGCGTCTGCGGTTCCGGGCCTCGTCACCGTCCTGGGACGGATCTCGGGTGGAGCATAGGGGATTCGAACCCCTGACCTCTTCGATGCGAACGAAGCGCGCTACCAACTGCGCCAATGCCCCGACACCCACTCGGCCGGGGCCGGTTGAGCGGGATCGAGCCTAGCACCGGGTCCGCGTGGAGACGAATCGGCCCGAGCGCTGGGACGGTGCGGCTAGGCCCCCACGGCCCGTCGGCGAGCCAGCACCGCGCGGAGGTCGATGCCCTCATCGATGCTGACGTCCAGGGACACGTCGGCCACGTCGGCTGCGGCGTCGACCGCCACCTCGGGCGCCTCGTACGGCGCCGCCTCGCGACGGATCGCCACCGGCTTCAACGTGTAGGTGGGGACGGGGACGGGGACGGGCGTCCACGATCCCGGCGCTGCCTCGACCACGACGTCCACCGAGGGCGCCGCGACCTCGACCACGGGGTCGATCTCCACGGGCTCGGGGACCGTCTCACGATCGGCCGGCACGGCCTGCGAGATCTGGACGGGCACGTCACCCGTCTGCCAGCTGAGTCCGGCGGCACCGGCAGCCTCCGCCGTCGGACGAGCGACGCCGTCGGCGGACAGGTGCGAGCGCAGCTGGGACGGTGAGTACGTCGGACCTGCCGACCGCTCGCGTCGCGGCTCCGTCAGGCTCGCCGGGACCTGGGCCCACTCGGCGCGCTCGGACCGGGCCGTGCGCACCCCGAGCCACAGCACCCCTGCCAGCACGAGCGTCGGGAACGTCGCGAGCAGCGGGGAGAACGGCGTCGCGGCGACGGCGACCCACGCGACCACCGACACGACGGTCAGGGCGATGGTGAGGACGAGTCGACGGCGGGCGGATGCCGCCTGCTCGGCTCGTCGGGCGGCGAGTGCAGCACGCACCGCCGCCACGCGACGCGCCTCGTTGGCGGTGCGGCGGTCAGCCATCCCGGTGGGACGGTTCACGGTGAGCTCCTTTCGCGGGCCTGGTACCGGTAGTGAGGCGACGAGGGCTCGCGTGCTCGGCAGTCGCTGATCGCTCCTGGGGCGCCCACCGGACCCGCCGCGTGCCACGACCCGCAGCTCCTGGGAGAAGCGGTCGTCCACGCAGCTGTCGGCGACGGCCTGACGTCGTCGCACGAGCGACGGCACCAGGTATCCGAGGATCAGCATGACTGCCGCCGTGATGACGTACCCGGCGGAACTCACGAAGACGACGTTAGGTGCGCCGTCGCCCACGACGCCGCAGGTGACCGGGCGTGTCGGTAACGAGCGACCGCCGTCGGGTCAGGACCGCACCAGGCTCCGCGCGAGCGGGAGCAGTCCCGCGGGGGCCTCCTCGCGCGTGAGGGCGAAGGTCCGGTGGTCGGCCCAGTGACCCTGGATGTGGAGGTAGGCGCGGCGCAGACCCTCGTCGCGCAGCCCGAGCTTGGACGCGACGCGCAGGCTGGCCGCGTTCTCCGGTCTGATGTTGATCTCGACGCGGTGCAGGCCCAGGGAGAAGAAGCAGTCGTCGACGGCCATCGCCACGGACAGCGGCATGAGCCCCTGCCCCGCGACCTCCCGGGAGATCCAGTACCCGATCGCGGCGGAGCTCAGCGATCCGTGACTGATCCCCGACACCGTCACCTGCCCGACGATGTCGCCGCCGAGCTCGATCACCCAGGGTCGCGACGTGCCCGCTCGCGCCTGACGGTTGAGCTCCCGCACGTACTGACCGAAGGTCATCGGTGAGGAGGTGGACTCGGCGGGAAGGGTCGCCTCCCAGGGAGCGAGCCACGCGGCGTTGCGCGCCCGCACCCGACCCCACTCCCCCGAGTCGCGACGGCGGAGCGGGCGCAGCACGAGGTCACCCTCCACGAGTCGCGCCGGCCACATGAGCGCTCACCCTAGCGGCCACGCCCCGCGTCCCACCCCGTGGCCCCGTCCATGTCGGAGCACGAACGACGCCCTTCCTGTGCCACAGTGGAGAGGTGACAGGCAACGACGCCCCCAACGACGCCGCACCCTCGGGTGCCGCACCCCACGCACTTCCCGGCAGCGGGACCACGGACCTCCGGGACCCGCACCTCGACCTCGACTCCGCCGCCCCGTCCCTCATCGCCGTCGAGCAGATCGAGGACCGCAAGGACGACCTGCGCGCCGCTATCAAGGACCGGCGCTCCCAGCTCGACCAGCGCGCCCTGGCCGCGAGTGCCGAGGAGATCGCGCAGCAGGTGCTCGACCTGACCGCGGCCCTGGGCATCGCGCGCGGCGAGACGGTCGCCGCCTACGTCTCGCGCCGGCACGAGCCCGGAACCCTCCCGACCCTCGAGGCCCTGCACGGCGCGGGATTCGAGGTGCTCGTCCCCGTGCTCGGTCCGGCGCTCGACCGCTGCTGGGGCCGGTTCACCGGTGTGGACGACCTGGCCCAGCTCGCCCCCGGTCGGCCGCTCGAGCCTCGCGGCGAGCCGGAGGAGGCCCCCGCCGTCGGACGCGCCCGGCTCGTGCTGTGCCCCGCCCTCGCGATCGACGACGCCGGTGTCCGCCTCGGCCTGGGCGGCGGCTGGTACGACCGCGCCCTGCTGCACGCGGCACCGGACGCCACCGTGATCGGTGTCGTCTACGACGAGGAGTCGCGGCACCCGCGCCTGCCGCGGGCGCCGCACGACATTCCCGTGCGCGGTGTTCTCACCCCCACGTCGTGGTGGCACCTGACCGCCGCCTGACGTCGTAGAATTGGCACTCGGATCGAGAGAGTGCCAGGCGGCCTGATGTGCCGACCGGCCGCAAGCCGAGGAGCGCCATGCCCACGTACGCCTACCGCTGCACGGAGTGCGGTCACGCGTTCGACATCTACCAGACGTTCACCGAGGACAGCCTGACGGTCTGCCCCGAGTGCTCGGGCAAGCTCCGCAAGGTGCTGTCCCCGGTCGGCGTCGTGTTCAAGGGTTCGGGCTTCTACCGCAACGACTCCCGCAGCGCCTCGACCACGAGCGAGTCCGCCTCCCCGAGCAAGGACAGCGCCTCGTCGGGCTCCTCCTCGTCGTCGTCCTCGGGCAAGGACGGCGCCCCGTCCTCGACCGCCCCCAAGAAGGACGGCGGATCGGGCTCGTCGAGCACGTCCGGTTCGTCCTCCTCGTCGACGCCGAGCAAGCCCGCCTCGGGCGGGGCGAGCGGCGGCTCGAAGCCTGCCTCGCGCTGACCTGTCCCCAGGGCCGGTCGCCGTCGCGTCCGACCGTTGTCGGCAGGCACCGACCCGTCCGACACGCGCGTCGCCCTAGCGTCGCGGGATGACCACGGCGCTGCCCCTGCTCCCCCGCCGCACCGGTCGGACGGGTCGCACCGTCCGGTCGCTGCTGTGGCGCTACCGCCCCGCGCTCGTGGCCGTGCTGGTCGCCGTCGCCGCGTGGTCGGTGCTCGGTGCGCTGCGCCCCGCGCCGCCGGAGACCGCACCCGTCGTCGCGGCGTCCCACGACCTCCCGGCCGGGCACGAGATCACCGCGGGTGACCTCGCGGTGCTGGCGCTGGCGCCGGACGTGGTACCGCCCGGTGCCTTCACCCGCCCCGAGGACCTCGTGGGCCACCGGATCGCCCATCCGGCGGGCGACGGCGTCCCCCTGGTGCCGGGTGACCTCGTCGAGAACGGCGCGTGGGCGGCCGCCGGCCCGGACGAGCTGGTCGTCCCCGTGCGCCTCGCCGATCCGGTGGTCGCGGGTCTGATCCCGACGGCGACGCCGATCCAGCTCGTCGCGGCGACCGGGAGCGGTCCGACCCTGCTGACGAGGGACGCTCGCCTCGTGGCACGGATCGAGGACGCGACCGCGCCGTCCGGTGTGCTCGGCACGCCCGGGACGGGCAATTCGCTGCTTCTGCTCGCCGTACCGGCCGATGTCGCTACCCTCGTGCTCGACGCCGGTGCGGGTGGGACGTTGACCGTCGCCCTCGGGGCGGGCGACTGACACCCCGCACGGGCGACGGACCCGACTCAGGAGGCACGCATGACCACACCCAACGATCGTTTCAACCAGGCGTCGGACGCCCTGCGCAAGAGGACCGGCTTCCTCAACGGCTTCAGGGAGTTCATCTCCCGCGGCAACGCGGTCGAGCTCGCCGTCGGTATCGTCATCGGCGCCGCGTTCACCACGGTGGTGACGGCGATCGTCAACGGTCTGATCAACCCGCTGATCGGCGGGATCTTCGGCAAGCCGAACCTCGACGACATCTGGACGATCACGATCGGCAACGCCGTGTACGTCGACGCCGACGGTGTGGAGCAGATCGGCGCCGCGCTCAGGCCCGGCATGGTCCTCACGGCCCTCCTCAACTTCCTCATCGTCGCCGCCGCGATCTACTTCATCGTGGTGCTGCCGCTGAACAAGCTGGCCGAGCGCCGCAAGAAGGGCGTCGACCCCGAGCCCGAGGCCCCGGCCGAGGACGTCATCCTCCTCGGCGAGATCCGGGACCTCCTCAAGGCGCAGGGTCCGACCACGCGTCCGTAGCCCACGGGTCCTCGCCCCACCCGCACGACGAAGGACGGCCACCCGGCATCTGCCGGGTGGCCGTCCTTCGTCGTGCTCGCGGTCCGGCCGCGACGGGTCTCAGCCCCAGTGCGGCGGGCGCTCCCGCAGGATGCGGTCCTCGTCCTCGCGGCCGCCGTCGCCCCAGGCGCGATCGTCGTCCTCCCAGGCCTTGTCGGGGATCACGGCCGGCGTGATCGGGGCCGGGGCGGTGGGCTCCGACTCCGGCTCGGGCTCCGACTCCGGCTCGGCCGCCGAGACGATGTCCGCCGCCGTCGCCGGCTCGTGCCGCTGGTCGATCGGCGTGAGCGTCGCCGTCGGCTGATCGACGTCGTCCACCTCGGACTCGACCGCGTCGGTCGACTCCTCGGGCAGACCGACCTCGTCCTGGTCCCCGACCGCGTCCTGGTCCCCGACCGCGTCCGCGTCCGCCGGCTCGGCGTCGTCGAGCTCGGCGTCGGCGTCGCCGTCGGCCCCGACCTCGGCCACCGCGTCGGGCGCCACGACGTCGTCGTCGCCGTGCGCGTCCTCGTCCACGAACGACGGCGGCGCGGTCACCCCGCTGGGGACGATCGGCTCGTCGCCGCCCTGGGCGCGCACGCGCTCCGAGACGGCGTGCAGGATGCGCTGCGCGGCGCCGTCGGGGTCGAGGAAGACGTCGAGCGACGCGAGCACGACGACGTCCCAGCCGCGCCGTTCGAGACGCTCGACCCAGTGCCGGTCACGCACGCGAAGGCTCGGCGTCGCCACGTAGGCGTCGGTGTCGGACAGGATCGCGACACCGAGGGACTCGTTCAGGTGCGGGTGGCCGACGGCGAGCGGGATGCGCACGCCGCCCTCCGGTCCGTAGTCGGCCACGACGGTCAGCCCCATGCGCCACAGGCGGTCGGCGAGGTCGACGAGGAGCGGGTCGGGCGATCCCTCGCGCTCCCCCGTCTCGACCTCGACGTCGCCCCCGGCCGCCGCGAAGGCGAGCAGGTCGGCGAGCATGCGGGAGCCGGCCGCGCGCAGCCGGTCGGAGTCGAGCTCGGTCGGCGCGATGCAGCTCGTGACCACGAGGCGGCCCCGGCACGCGTCGATCGTGTCCACGAGGAGCGACACCCCGTGCTGCGAGCTCACGGCGCCGAACTGGTGGATGACGCGCCCGTGCGGCGACTTCCCGTAACCGACGGTGAGGATGATGCTGTCGCGCCGCATGCCGGCCGCCTGCTCGACGTCGACGACGGCGAACGGCTCGCTCGCCGTCGGGTCGAAGAACCCCGCGACCGCCGGCGCCTCGGCGACGGCGTGCGCGACGGCGTCGCGGATGCGCGCCGCGTGCCGGGCGTTGAGGGCGACGACGGCCAGGCTGTCGTCCGGGCTCGTGAGCGCGTGCTCGATCACCAGGTCGACGACGTGGTCGACCTCCGCGGGCACGGTCTCCACGACGCCGCCCTGCGCCGCGAGGCCGCGGCCGTCGACGACGTCGAGCCGGATCAGCGAGGGGCCGGGCGGTCCGGGGACGCGGCCGACCGCGTCCTCGTAGCCGTGCGCGGCGAGGAACGCGGTGAGGTGCTCGTCCCGGTCGGTCCGTTCGGTGTCGAGCTGGACGTGCGGCAGCACCGCGGCGAGGTCCGCGACCACCCCCGTGCCCCCGCGCCGGATGTCACCGACGACGACGACCTGACGGGCCCGCGCGACGGCGGCCACCACCTGGTCGGTCGTGAGGTTCTGCACGTTGTCCAGCACGAGCAGGTCGGCGCGCTCGGACTGGTCCAGCACCTGCGGCACGAGCATGGCCGGCACGCTCCAGCAGGGCACGACGGCGGCCGTCACCGGGGCGAACTGGGCGCGCGCCGTGCGCAGGTCGAAGCCGGCGACGTCGCGGCGCGCGGCATCGGCGGCCCGGAACAGGTCGCGGGCGGCGTCCTTGTGCGTGACGGCGACCTGGCGCAGGTTCGTCGCCGTCGCCAGCCGCACGGGCGGGACGAGCGAGGCGACCTGGTCGACGTCGAGCGCCCGCCACCGCTCGACGTCCTGACCGAACGTCGTGGCGCCGCGCAGCGCGGGGTCGGAGGCGAGGATCTCCTCCAGCACGCTGGACCACCAGGCCAGGTCGAGCTCGGCGGCGACCAGCTGCAGCGGTACGCGCCGCGCGGCGAGGTCGGCGAGCAGCTCGCCGAGCCCGAGGCCGTGCAGGCGCGTCAGCGCGTCGGTCCGCTCCGGGAGCGCGCGGGTGACGCTCTCGTCCTCGGCGAGGCTGAGCAGGTGGTCGGCCAGCGACTCGAGGTCGGCGTGCTCGAGCGGCACCGTGTCGTCGTAGGTCGGCCGGATCGCGGACTCGAGCTCGGCGAGCGAGGCGACGACGTCGTCGGTCACCTGGACGAGCTCGCTCATGTCGTCGGGCAGGCGGGGCCAGCCGCCGGCCGGGCAGTGGATGCGCCAGATCTCGCGCTGCTCCTGCACCGCGACGAGCTCGCCGTGCAGATCCGTGACGTGACGGCCCGGGCGCAGCAGGTCACGCGCCTCCTTGCGCAGGCGGCGCCGCACGCTGGAGGGCAGCTCCTCGTGGTCCGAGCGCTCGGAGCGGGGCGCGGTCGCGGCCACCAGGTCGGCGGCGGACCGCTCGAAGATCATCGGCTGGAAGACGTCCATGGCCGAGCGGACGCCCTGGAGCATGCGGAGCTGCTCGACCCACACGGCGAGCGTCGTCGCGGGTTCGAGCCCGGTCTGGGCCGTCGCGACGGCGATCTTCTGGCGCAGCGCGGGCACGGTGCGAACGGCGAGCCGCTGCACCTCGTCGACGACGTGGCGCGCGTGGTCGGCGTCGGTCAGCGCGACCCCGTACCAGGGGCTGTCGCTGCGGCGGATCTGGAAGGCGCCGAGCGTGGCGGCCTTGGCCAGCTCGCCGCGCGCGTCCTCCAGCGTGCGCCCGGTCAGGCGCGAGAGCACCGGCACCGGCAGGCGGACCTGGTTGCGGGGGGCGGGACGGGCGGCGGTGAGCGACGCGAGCGCCTGCATCGCGCCGTGCGCCGTGACGCCCCACTCGGGGCGCGGCGCGTGCCACGCGTGCACGCGGGCCGTCAGCGCCGAGTGCAGCCGCGACAGCTCGCCGCGGGTGCGGATGATCGACGGCGCGTCGACCGTCGGGAGGTCGGCGCGCAGGCGCGAGGTGATGAGCTCGCCGACCTCGGCGCCCTGGCTCGAGCCGGCCGAGGCGTCGAGCACCAGGCCGGGCAGACCCAGCTCGTCGAGGCGGCCGCGGAGAGACTCACCCGCGCGGCGGGTGCCGGGGACGTGGATGACGGTGCGGCCCGACGCCGCGGCGTCCGCGACGATCGCCACGACCGTGTCGGTCGTGGGGGCGCCGGGCGGGGCGTCGACGACGACGCTGATCCCGCTGGCGACGGTGTCGAGGACGTGGTGCTGCGCGGGGTCGAGGTCGCCGACACCGCGCTCGGTGCCCGGGTCGCGGTCGCCGCGCAGCACGGTCGGCAGGGGCCGGTCGAGCCGGCCGCGAGCCGCCTCGTCGCCCGCGAGCGCCGCGATGACGTCGTTGTCCACGAGCCAACCGCCGGACAGGTCGTCCGCCAGGATCTGACCGGGGTGGGCGAAGGATCCGATGACGATGAGCTCGGTGACCTCGACGTCGGCGAGCACGCCGATCGCGACGTCGCGGATGGCGTCGAGCGCCTCGCGAAGGTCGCTCGACCCGGTCACGGCCGGGGCCGTCAGGCGATCGACGTCGACGCCCGCGGACAGCAGCGCACGCTCGACGACGGGGTTGATCGTGGCGCGGGAGTGCAGCGCCAGCGTGGGCTCGTGACCGCCGTCGGCGACCTCGAGGCTCACCGGCCGCAGGAACGCCGGGGCGCGCATGAGGAGCCCGGCCCCGTCCTCGCCGACGGGGTCGGTCCAGGTCAGGACGCCGAGCGCCGCCGTCGTCGCGGTGACGCCGTAGCGGTGCTGGTGCTCGGCGGAGCGCGTGAGCACGGCGCGGGCGCGACGGCGGGCGTGGGCCAGCGCCGACGGCTCGCGCACCAGCAGGCCGAGGGCCGTGGGGCGTCCGGCGAGGAACTGCGCCATGCCGCCGGGGTGGGCAGCGGACAGGTCGAGCGTGGCGTCCGCGAGGGTCTCGATGTCGCGCAGCGCGGACTCGCCACCCATCGCCGACAGCGTCTCCTGCCACTCGCGCGTCGCGCGCGCGACGGCCTCGGCGCGGGTCAGCGGGCGGGTGGGGACGGCGGGCGTGGTGGGCGGCGCGGAGGTGCGGGCGGACGCGGTGCGCCTCGGCTGCTCCGGCGACGACGACGACGCCCGGCTCCTGCGGGTGGTCGCGGCGGACTCGGGGGTGGCGGGCTGCTCGTCGGACGCCTCGGCGTCAGGTGTGCCGTTCTCGGCCGACGGCGCGACGGCCTCGTCGGCCTCGTCGGACTCCTCGGCGCGGGCGGGCTCGACGTCGTCCAGGTGGTCGAGGTCGTCCAGGTCGTCGGGCGGGAGCAGCGGCGTGACCTCGGGGTCGCCGAGGGGGCCGCCGTCGTCGACCCTCGGGCCGTCCTCGACGTGCCCGGCGCCCGACTCCTCGACGGGGTCGGCTGCGACGGGGATCACCTCCGTCGCGTCCGTGCTGTCGTGCCGCGTCACACCCACCTCCAGCTCTCCGATGCGGGCGCGACCGCGCGCGCCCTGGTCCAGTCGGAGACTCGGCGTCCATCGTCGCACTGTCGCGGCCCGCAGCCGCGCCCCCGCGCCGGGGCTAGCCGAGAGCGTCGCTCGCGGCGTCGAGGTCGCGCAGGTCCGCCGGCGTCAGGTCGAGCGTGAAGCTCGCGACCAGGGCCGGCAGCTGGTCGGTGGTCCGGGCGCTGGCGATCGGGGCGCCGACGGTCGGGCGCGTCCGGAGCCAGGCGAGCGCGACCGAGGCCGGCTCGACGTCGTGGGCGCGCGCGACGCCGTCGAGCGCACCGAGGAGGTCTCCGGCGCCCGGGCGCTCGAGGTAGCTGCCCGCGCCGCCCGCGCGCGGCGAGTCGACCTCGACGCCGGGGCGGTACTTGCCCGTCAGGAAGCCGGACGCGAGCGAGGAGTAGGGCAGCTCGGTGAGGCCGAGGTCGGCGAGGACCGGCACGAGCTCGGACTCGATCGAGCGCTCCACCAGGCTCCAGCGGTCCTGCGAGTAGGCGGCCGGGGTGAGGTTCTCGGCGCGCGCGGCCTCGACGACGGCGCGCAGGCGCTCCGGTGCGAAGTTGGACAGCCCGATGGCGCGGATCTTGCCCTCGCGGACGAGCTCGTCGAAGGTCGCCGCGATCTCCTCGGGCGACTGCGTCTCGTCGTCGGCGTGCGCGTAGTAGAGGTCGATCGTCTCGGACTGCAGGCGCGTCAGGGACTCCTCGACGGCGGCGCGCACGTTGTCGCGCGCGAGGCCGGGGCGCTCGGGGTGCTTGGAGACCTTGGTGGCCACGAGGACGTCGTCGCGCCGACCGTGCGCCGCGAACCACTCGCCGAGGATCGCCTCGGACTCGCCGCCGCTGTTGCCCTCGGCCCACGCCGAGTAGACGTCGGCGGAGTCGATGGAGCGACCTCCCGCCTCGACGAACGCGTCGAGCACGGCGAAGCTCGCGTCGCGGTCGGCGGTCCAGCCGAAGACGTTGCCGCCCAGCACGAGCGGGCCGACGTCGCCCAGCGGGGCGTGCGGCGCGGCGGCCGAGACGATGGTGGGGACGGCGTCTGTGGAGCCGTTCTCGGTGGGGAGGGTGTCTGAGCTCATGCCTCCAGCCTCACACGGGGTGCGCCGGGTGAGGCCGAGCGGTGTCGGGCGTCCGCATGGTGACCCTGCCGGCGCGGGTGCGTCCCTTCGAGCGGTGCAGCGGTCCCGTCGAGCGGTGTGGCGGGGCGGCCGCGGGCGCCGACCGGCGGCATTCCGCCGATCGTCGGAGGTCGCACCACCGTCGGACCGCCCGAGGGGACGGCCGCACCTCCCGACGGGACGGGCACCCGGCGGCGGTGGGCCCGCCCCGGCCCCGGTAGGCTGTCGTCGCCGCGGCAGCTGCTGCCGCAGGTGCCCGCCCTCGTAGCTCAGGGGATAGAGCAACCGCCTCCTAAGCGGTAGGTCGCGCGTTCGATTCGCGCCGGGGGCACCCTCGTGGCCGATCCTCACGTCGTCGTGGGTGCTCGGCGCTCGCGCGGCTATCGTGGGCGGATGGCCCTCCCCCGCGTCGACCGTGCCGTCCGATCCGTCGCCGCACCCGCCGACCTGACCTTCGACGTCCTCACCGACCTCAAGCGGCACGCCGGCGCGTTCCCCTTCACGACCATGGCCGCGCCGCCCGCCCCGCCGCGCGTGGGTGACAAGTTCGAGGCCGTCACCCTGGGATTCCTGCGCGACATCATGGTGCTCGAGCGCCTGGCGACGTCCACCGACGGCGGACACCGTGCCGTCTACCGCAAGGTCGGCGGGATGTTCCGCGGAACCGTCGAGATGACGGTGCGGCCCCGAGCCGGCGGCGACGGCCGCAGCGAGGTCACCTGGGTCTACGACGTCTGGCTCCCGAAGGGTCCGCGCTGGCTCAGCCGCAAGGCCGCCACGATCGGCTGCACGCTGGCGGCCGGCGTCGCGCTGTACCGCCTCGGTGGACTGGCCGAGGACGAGGCCCGCTCGGCCTGACCGCGTCAGGGGCGCGGGCGACGGCGCTTCAGCCAGGGCGGGTCGATCGGCGACACGCCCTCCTGCTCGGTCCGTGCCGGCACCACCAGCACCGGGCACGACGCGTGGTGCAGCACGGACTGGCTGGTCGACCCCAGCAGCATCCCCGTGAAGCCGCCGCGTCCACGTGATCCGACGACGACCAGGTCCACCGCCGTGGAGAACTCGCTGAGGAGTCCCGCGCCCGAGCCGTCGAGCGCGTGCAGCTTGACCCGGACGCCCGTGTCGGCCACGGCCTCGCGGACCATCACCTCGAGTCCGGCCTTGACGTCGGCCAGCACCTGGCCGCGGTCGATCGCGGCCGGCAGCCACGCCAGGACGCCGGCGCCGTGCGACAGCGGCACACCCGCGACGGCGGTCAGCTCCGAACCCCACAGCGCCGCCTCCGCCACGGCCGCGTTCAGCGCCACCCGCGCGCTCGGTGAGCCGTCCACGCCGACGACGATCCGGCGCGGCGCGGCGACGGGTGCCATCGCCTCCCAGGCGTGCCCGTAGGTCGGCTCCTCGCCGTCGGTCGCTCGCCCGCCGCGACCGCCGCCGTCGCGTCGACCACGACGCGAGGCCTCGCCGCGCGTGCCGCCGTCCTCGTTCCGCAGCGGGACCACCACCACCGGGCAGCGGGCGTGGGCCGGCAACGCCGTCGACACCGTCCCCAGCAGCCGGTCGGTGAACCCGCCCCCGCCGCGCGTGCCGACCACGGCCAGCCCCGCCGTGGCGCTCGCCTCGATGAGGGCACCGGCGGCGTCGCCGGTCTCCAGCACCGAGCTGACCTCGACCCCGCGGTCGCTCGCCTGCGCGACGGCTCCGTCGAGGGCCGCCTGCGCCGAGGCACGGATGGCGCTGTCGTCGAGGGCGGCGTACCCGCCGTCGAGCGATGCGGCCGTGAACGAGGGCAGCGAGTACGAGCACAGGACCCGCAGGCCCCACCCCCGTCGTTTCGCGGCCGCCAGCGCCCACTCGAGCGCCCAGCCGCTCGGGTCCGAACCGTCGACCCCTACCAGGACGTGCTGTGACTCGGCCACAGATCTCACCGTGCCTCTCTGCCCGTTGACTTCCCCTTGACCTTATCGGGATGAAGCCGCCCCTGCCAGGTGTGCGGGAGGCCACACGGGTCCAGCGCGGAGCAGCACTTCGGCCGGTGTCCGCTCCGCCGCGCCCGCTGCGCCGCCCCCGAGTACGCCGAGTTCGGGGTTTCGCGCCGAGTTCGGGGCTGGGTCCCCCGAACTCGGCGCAAACCCCCGAACTCGGCGCGGCGGCGCGGCGGTACAGCTCAGCGGCCGATGGCGGGCTGGGCGCTGGCGGCCGGCGGGCGTACGCCCCGGCCCCCGGGAACGACGACGGGCCCGAACCGTGAGGTTCGGGCCCGTCGTTCCTACCTGCGTGTCAGCTGGTCAGCCGAGGACGCGGATGTAGGTCGGGTTCTTCATGTAGACCGGACCGGCCTTCAGCGGCGTGCTGGCGTTGCGCGCCGCGATGTGCTGACCGTCACCGAGGTAGATGCCGATGTGGCCGGGCGAGTAGATCAGGTCACCGGCGCGCGCCTCGGCGGCCGAGACGCGGTAGCCGGCACCGGCCTGCGCGCCCGACGTGCGGGGCAGCGAGACGCCGACCTGCGCGAAGACGTACTGCACGAAGCCGGAGCAGTCCATGCCGGAAGGGCTCGCGCCACCGGAGACGTACGGGACGCCGACGTACTTGAAGGCCTCGGCGACGACGGCGGAGGCGGTGCTGCCGTCGATCGGCGGGGCCGCGGCGGTCTCCTCCTCGACGGCGGGGGCCGAGGTCTCCTCGGCGGCGTCGGTCGTCTCGGCGGCAGCGGCGTTGGTGTTCGCGTTGCCGGTCTCGCGCTCGACGGCCGGGGCCGTGCGGGTGCGGGACGTGACGGTGCGCACCACGGGCGGCGGCGGGGGCGGGGGCGCCTCGGCCGACACGGTCACGGCGGCGTAGCCGATCGCGGCACCGGAGTCGACCACGACGGCGGTCTGCGTGCCGGCGCGCTCGACCGCTGCTGCGGTGAGGGAGGTGGCCTTCAGGCTCGGGGCCTTGATGACGTCGTTGGACGTTGGCTCGGCGGCCGCTGCGGCGGAGACGCCGAGAACGAGGCCAGAGGTTGCCACGGCGACGACGGCGGTGCGGCCGGCCTTGCCCTGGAGAGAAGCGGTGATGGTCGAACCCACCACGTCAAGCGGGGTTGAGGGGCGCGTAGCCGAACGGTGCCGGCCTCGCTGTGTCGCCTGGGTCAAAGAAGTTCCTCCGTACGCCTGCGGGGTGAGCTGTCGGGTTCGAGCTGGAGATAGCCCGGCTCCTGCGCCGCTGACGACGCCGGAGCTACACCCCGAGGGTCCCGGCGAACCGGCACCCGGTGGAAACGTGGTTCCCCCGTCCCTACCTGGAACGACTTTCCCGCGCGGCGGTAGGGCTCGACGATCCGCTGGGAGTCCCGGTCGAACGACCGGAACGTGCCGACAGTAGCCCACGATCGGGCCGAAGGTCACATTGAGGTCACGGTCCGTTTTGTGACGCCCGTCACAGGTGTGAGCGCCGCGTTCGGGCGGGTCAAAGCCGCGTCAAACCGGGGGTCAAGGGAGGGTCAGGCGGCGACGAAGACGTGCTTGGCGAGCTCGGTCGGCAGGTCGAGCACGACGTCGCTCCCCGCGGCCCGAAGGGTGAGCGTCGAACCCTCGCGCGTGACCGCCACGGTGGTCCCCGGGCGCACCGAGGCCTCCTCGAACCGACGCAGCAGCTCGACGTCGACCTGGAGGGGCTCACCGATGCGCTTGATCTCGACCTCGGACCGGCCGGAGGTGACCGCCTGGACGATGGAGCCGACACCGGACAGGAACGGCTCGGCCGTGATGTCACCGAGCTCGTCGAGCCCAGGGATCGGGTTGCCGTACGGGTCGTGCGTGGGGTGGTCGAGCAGCGTCAGCAGGCGGGCCTCGACCTGCTCGCTCATCACGTGCTCCCAGCGGCACGCCTCCTCGTGCACGTGCGCCCAGTCGAGTCCGATGACGTCGACCAGCAGGCGCTCGGCGAGACGGTGCTTGCGCATCACGTGCATCGCGCGCTCGTAGCCCAGGGGCGTCAGCTCGAGGTGGCGGTCGTCGGTGACCACCACGAGGCCGTCGCGCTCCATGCGGGCCACGGTCTGGGAGACGGTGGGGCCGGAGTGCCCGAGGCGCTCGGCGATCCGCGCGCGCAGCGGCGTGATGCCCTCCTCGAGGAGCTCGTAGATCGTCTTGAGGTACATCTCGGTCGTGTCGATCAGGTCGCTCACGCGGCTGGCCCTTCATGCGGGGCGGCCGAGGTTCGTCCCCCGAAGCGCCCGTCGTCACCGTCGCGTCCCACCCTACGGCCTCGCACCCTCGTCGGCCCGCCGGTCCGACGCCCTGTCAGAATGTCCGCATGCCCAGCGCCAGCGTCCTGATCCCCCCGCACCTGCTCCCGGCGGACGGTCGCTTCGGCTCCGGTCCCTCCAAGGTGCGCGCGGCCCAGATGGACGCCCTCGCGGCGCTCGGCCCGTCCGTCATGGGCACCTCCCACCGTCAGCCGCCCGTCCGCGACCTGGTCGCACGGGTGCGCCGCGGCGTCGCCGAGCTGCTCGGTGCCCCGGAGGGCCACGAGGTCGTCCTCGGCAACGGCGGCAGCACCAGCTTCTGGGACGCCGCGACCTTCTCCCTCGTGCGCACGCTCGCGAGCCACGCCGCGCACGGCGAGTTCAGCGCCAAGTTCGCCGCCGCGACGTCGGCCGCCCCGTTCCTGGCCGACTCCCACGTCACGCGCGCCGAGCCCGGCACCCTGGCGACCGTGGCGTACGACGCCGACGCCGACGTCTACGCCTGGGCGCACAACGAGACCTCGACCGGGGTCGTCTCCCCCGTGGTCCGCCCGGCCGGCGCCACCCCCGACCAGCTCACGCTGGTGGACGCGACGTCGATCGCGGGCGCCGCCGTCGTCGACCTGCGCGAGGCCGACGCCTACTACTTCGCTCCGCAGAAGGTCTTCGGATCCGACGGCGGGCTGTGGCTCGCGGTCCTGTCCCCCGCCGCGATCGAGCGCGTGGCCCGGATCGACGCGAGCGACCGGTGGATCCCCGAGTCCCTCTCGGTGCAGCAGGCCGTAACGAACTCGCGGCTGGACCAGACGCTGAACACGCCCGCCGTCGCCACGCTCGCGCTGCTGGCGGAGCAGTTGGACTGGTTCGCCGACCACGGCGGTCTCGCGTGGGCCGCCGGCCGCAGCCGCGCGAGCTCCGACCACGTCTACGCGTGGGCGCAGGCGCGCGACTGGGCGAGCCCGTTCGTGGCGGACCCGGCGCACCGCTCCCCCGTCGTCGCGACGATCGACCTCGATCCGGCGATCGACCACACGGCCGTCATCGCGGCGCTGCGCGAGAACGGGGTGCTGGACGTCTTCCCGTACCGCAAGCTCGGCCGCAACCAGCTGCGGATGGGGCTGTTCCCGGCCGTCGACCCCGCCGACGTCGAGGCGCTGACCGCGTGCGTGGACTACGTGGTGGAGCGGCTGGCCTGAGCCTCGTCGGCCGCAGCGGCGGCCTCGGTCACGAGCCGGCGCCACGAGCGGTCGCCCGTCGCGACGGCGAGGTCGGCCACGAGGGGCAGCTCGAGGTCGTCGTCGGTGATCGACATGCCGCGCAGGTAACCGTCGAGCAGGTGCACCAGCCGGCTGGCCGCGGCGCCCTCGGTCCCGGGCGCGATCACCACGATGGTGGCGGGCAGGTGGTCGACGGTGCCCGCGAGCACGTCGCGCGGGATCCCCGCCACGATCTCCTCGGCCGTGCGCTCGAACGCCTCCCGCGCGAGCTGCCGACCGAAGGCGGACTCGATCTCGTCGAGGTCGCGCACCCGCACGAGCACGACCGTGCTCGCCTGGCCGGTCTCCTGCACGCGGTCGACGGCGACGTCGGCGCGCTGGGCGAGCCAGGCGGGGCTCCGCAGGCCGAGGTACGGATCGAACCGTCGCTCGCCGTCGGCCTCGGCGGCCACGCCGGGCGCCCGGACGGTGATCATCGCGAAGGACCCCACCACCCCGACGAGCATGCCGACGACGGTCGCGACCTCCGACCCCGCCACGGTGAGGAACAGCGGGTCGTCGAACCCGTGCGTCAGGGCGATCACGGTCCGCGCCGCGGTGAACAGTCCGTACCCGGCGGCGACGACGGCCAGCGCGGTCATCGAGGGGAACGCGCGCACCCGGCCGCGCAGGATGGCGACGGCGGAGGCGAGCGACCAGCCCGTCAGGCCCAGCAGGTAGGCCCAGCCGCCGGCCCAGACACCGCCGTCGGGGCCGGACACGAGGGCCGAGGCACCGGCGACCACCGCGGTGACCACGACGACCCACAGGAACGGGCGCCGACCGTCGAACGCGCGCACCCCGCTCCACATCGCGCCGAGTGCGAGCACGAACAGCCCGTTCCCGAGGCCGTTGGCGACCCACGCGACGGTGTTCAGCCCGGAGAGCAGGTAGCACACGGTCGTCATCAGGAGCGCGACGAACGTCAGGGTCCAGCAGCGGTCGACCTTGTCCATCCCCCGCCGCCGCGCGGTACCGGTGAGGTACAGCACGCAGCAGGAGACGATGATCAGCGGGGAGACGATCAGCAGGGTGGGCAGGTCGAGCGTCACGTGGTCTCGTTCTGGTCGGGGTCTGGTCGGGTCTAGTCGGGGTCGACGACGGTCAGGGCGCCGGCCAGCGGCACGGCGACGGCGTGCGGGTCCGGCACGCTCCCGGCGTACGGGAGCCGCACGGTGATCTGGGTGCCCTCGCCGAGGTCGCTGTGCACCTCGACCTCACCGCCGTGGGCGTGCACGAGCTCGCGCACGAGGTGGAGCCCGAGGCCGGTGCCGCGTCGTTCGCCCATCCGCACGGACTCGGCGCGGAAGAAGCGTTCGAACAGGTGCTCCTGGTCCTCCTCGGAGATGCCGATGCCGTCGTCGGCGACCGTGACGACGACCTCGTCGCCCTCGCGCTGCGCGACGACGACGACCGTGCCGCCGTCGTCGGAGTACTTCACGGCGTTGGACAGGAGGTTGTCCATCACCTGCCCGATGCCGCGCGCGTCGCCGCGGACCACGAGCCCGCTCTCGACGGCCGACTCCAGGGTCACGCCCGCGCGCTCGGCGCGCGGCGTGAGCACCTGCACCGAGTCCCGGACGAGACGCCCGACGGAGACCTGCTCGATCTCGGGGTCGGAGAACGCGTGGCGGGCGGCGGCGTCGGCCAGCAGGTCCTCCACGAGGGAGTCGAGGCGTCGCACGTTGCGCTCGGCGATCTTGAGGCGGCTGCGCGAGGTCTCGGCCGTCTCGGTGTCCTCGATGACCATCTCGAGGTAGCCGAGCACGGACGTCAGCGGGGTGCGCAGCTCGTGCGACACGGCGCCCATGAAGTCCTCGCGCTCGCGCACGGCCGAGACCTCCGTGGTGAGGTCCTCCAGCACGAGCACGCGGTAGAGGCCGCGGGAGCGCGGGGAGGTGACGCGAACGATGTTGGCGCGGAGCGCGACCTGGGTGCCGTCGGCCAGGCCCCACCAGCGGGTCTCGTCGGTGACGGTCTCGCCCTGCGCGGTGCGCCGGAGGTAGGTCGGGAGGTCGGCTCCGACGTCGGAGCCCGGCTCGCGCTCGCGCTCCGGCGGCGCACCGAGCTCGGCGACGTCGAGGCCGGGCACCAGCGGGACCTCGCCGAAGCGCTCCACCGCCTCGTTGGCGTGCACGACGCGCCCGTCGTCGTCGAGCACCACGACCCCCACCGTGATCGCGCTGACGACGCCCTGCAGGAGGGCGCGGTCGACGTCGATCCGCGCGTACGCCTCGGACAGCGCGCGGCCCTGGCGCGCGAGCAGGCGACGACGCGCCTGCGCGCGCTCCTCCAGCGCGGTGACCACGGTGGCGACCGTGACGAACACGATCGAGATCACCACGAGGCGCATGACGCCCTCGCGGGTGAGGTCGGTGACGGCGAACAGCACCTCGGCCTGCGACGCGCCGAGGGCGGCGACCACGCCCGCGACGGCGCCGCGGCGGCCGTGGTGGCGGGCGAGGTCGATCACCGGGACGAGCGCGATGATCGAGACCCGGAGCCCCTCGAACGCCAGCGCACCCACCGCGCCGATGAGCAGGAGCGGCGGGATCAGCGCGACCCAGCTCGGGACGCGCTCCCACGGCACCAGGAACGAGACGGTCAGCGACGTCAGCGCGAGGCCCGAGGCGATGAGGAACGCGGGGCGGTCGATCAGCTCGGGGAAGATCAGCGCGGCGGCCACCCAGACCAGCACGATCGCGATCACACCGGGCAGGTTCCGCAGGAACACGCGCCTGTCGAGCCACCGTCCGGGCTCGTCAGCGAGCGCGGGATCCCCCGTGGGGGGAGCGCTCGCGGTCGTCATGGGGACAGCCTAGGGGTCATCGGAGAATCCGTTCTGCGAGAAACTAAACGTTCCACAAGGCCGGATCGGGCCGTTCCCCTTATGGTGGGTCCGTGGAATTCACTGAACGAGTGGCCCTCGTCATCGAGGACGACCCAGACATCCGTCTCCTGCTGGAGACCGTGCTGGCCCAGGCCGGCTTCATGGTGCACTCGGCGAGCAGCGGTCTCGCCGGGGTCCGGCTCGCCGGACAGGTCGATCCGCTTGTGATCACGCTGGACGTGAACCTGCCCGACATCGACGGGTTCGAGGTCGCGCGCCGCGTGCGCACGTCGAGCGACGCCTACATCATCATGCTGACCGCGCGCGGCGACGAGATCGACACCCTGTCGGGTCTCGACGTCGGCGCGGACGACTACATGACCAAGCCGTTCCGGCCGCGCGAGCTGCGCGCCCGCGTCGAGGCGATGCTGCGCCGCCCGCGCGTCGCGCCCGCCACGGGTGCCGACCTGGCGCCCGACGCCGGCCCGCCCGCGTCGCCTGCGGCCGCTCCCGCCGCTCAGCCCGCCGCCGCTCCGGCGTCGACCGTCGCCGAGCCCGGCCGCCACGCGGCCGCACCTGCCGCGACGAGCGCAGCCCCCGCCGCACCGGCGGAGACTGCAGCGTCCACTGCTCCTCACGAGACCTCCTACGACGTGATCAACGGGCTCCGCGTGGATCGCGACGCCCGTACGGTCGAGGTGGACGGTGAGGCTGTGGCGCTCACCCGCAGCGAGTTCGACATCCTCGCGGCGCTCTGGTCCAACTTCGGCAAGGTCGTGACCAAGCACAACCTCGTTCGTGCACTGTGGGGCGACGACTACGACGTCGGCACCCTCGTGACCCCCTCGGACCACCGGAGCGTGGAGGTCCACATGGCCAACCTGCGGCGGAAGATCGGCGAGGACACCGCCAGCCCCCGCTGGATCGACACCGTGCGCGGTGTCGGTTACCGGCTGAACGCCCCGAAGACGCCGGCCCGCTGACGCGGGTCCGACGTCTGGCTGGTCGCTCGTACCAGTCGTGGCACGAAGGCCGACCCGGTTCGTCCGGGTCGGCCTTCGGCGTGTGTGGGCTCAGGCGCGGTAGCCGTACTGGCGACGCAGGAGCTGGCGCAGCATGAACAGCGTCTGCAGCGCGGTGAGCACGGCCAGCAGCGGCCAGCCGACCCAGAGGATGGATGCCTGGGCGATGATCGGCAGCGTCGACCAGCCGTAGATCAGGGCGCCGATGCCGGCGGCCGCGACGATCAGCGGCGTGAGGTGGGCCCAGCCGGCACCGCGCTCGGCGCGGGCCTGCGCGGCCCAGTTGTCCGTGCGGACCTTCGAGAGGAACTTCGTCCAGGCGCGGAAGAAGTGGCCGATGCGGACCCACATGTAGATCTCGGCGGGGATCATCGTCGCGGCAAAGAGGATGTCGCGCCACGTGCGGCCCTTGATCGACATCGCGATGCGGACGTTGAGCGCCATGGCGACGACCGGCGGGATGAGCCAGATGGGCGAGAAGACGAACGCCTCGATGGAGAGCGAGCCCAGCAGCAGTGCGAGGAAGCTGACGCGCGTGAAGATGTTGATCAGCATGCCGATGTTCTCGATCCAGCGCAGGCGCAGGTTCGGGTGGAACGGCTGGCCCGAGGTGTCACCGCGCTGGCCCGGCCACATCAGGTCGATCGCGCCGTAGTTCCACTTGACCTGCTGACCGTCCAGGGCACGGATGTTGTCCATGCCACCCACGACGGCGCGCGCCGTCGCGCTGATCTTGGTGGAGTAGCCCAGGTTCTTGATCTGGAGGCTGAGGAGGGAGTCCTCGACCTCGGAGTCACTGACCCACGGCGTGTCCTGGTGGTACTGCGCCATGACCTCGCGCAGGGCGGACATCCGGAAGATCGAGGACTGTCCACCGAGCACGGCCATGTTGCGGCCGCGCAGCAGGTTCTGCAGGTTGAACGCCGCGAACTGCGCGCGCTGGCCGGTCAGCAGGAGCGAGGCGACGGGGTTGCGCGTGTGGTTGTCGACCGTGTAGATCGCCGAGATCCCGCCGATGCGGGGGTCGGACGTGACCTCGGCCTCCATCAGCTCCAGCGCGTCGGGGGACATCACGGTGTCGCCGTCGACGCCCAGGAGGAAGTCAGCGCCCTCGGCGAGGCGGAAGCCGTAGTTCAGCGCGCCGACCTTCTTGTCCGGCACCTTGCCCATGTCGTGCACGTAGATGCTGGTGGTCTGCACGGCGTCGTGACGCTCCACGCTGTACTCACCGGCGTAGGCCCGGGCCAGCTCGAAGGAGTTGTCGGAGGAGTTGTTGATGATGACGTGCACGGCGTCCGGGAGGCGCGTCTGGGCCAGCAGGCCCTCGAGCACGGACTCGATCGTGTCCGCCTCGTTGTAGGCCGGGATGATGCACACGATGCGAGCCCGCTTGGACTCCTCGACGATCACGAGCTCCTCGGAGGAGAACTCGAAGGCGTCGAGCTCGGCCTCGACACCCACGGGGGCGTAGACCGTCATGGTGGTTCCGGACATCGCGTGCTCCAGCTGTGCTCGATCCGGCCTGTTCCGGACAACAAGAACTCTGGTGGGCCGACGTCGGCGCGACCTGAGGGGATCCCTTCCATTGCCTTACAGTTCTCTCAAGAAACTCACGACTGGAGCCCCATGACTCAGCGGATGCGCACACCCTTCGTCACGGCCGTGACGGCGGTCACATCCCTCCTCCTGCTGACCGGCTGCGGCACCCCGCCGTGGGAGCAGGCGCAGGAGTCGGAGTCGCCCTCGTCGGAGTCCCCGACGACGGAGTCGGCCACGCCGGACCCGTCCGCGAGCGAGACCGAGTCGGAGTCGCCGTCGCCCAGCGCGACACCGACCGAAACGCCCACGCTCGTGCAGATCGTCAACGACCTGGCGTCCGGGAGCACGGTGCGCACCCTGACGGCGGGCGCCTCGACCCTGACGGTCAACTACTGGTCCGACCTGAGCATGACGGACTGGAAGCCCGACGCCTCCAAGCCCGTCAGCCTGTCGATGACGGCCGAGGCCAACGAGGACGCGCCGGCGTACCTCTCGCGGCTGCAGGTCACCTCCGTCGCCCGCGACGAGACGGGGGCGCTCGTGCAGCAGACCCCGGACGTGGTCGACGACGCGTCGGTCCAGCCCGGCTACACGATCGAGGATCCCTACAGCTACTCCACGACGATCGTGGTGCCGCCGCTGCCGGACACGGCACGCTCGGTCGAGCTGACCTTCTCCTACGAGATCCTCGTGGCCACCACGCCCGACGCCGAGGCGTTCTCCAAGCAGACGGCCACGGACAAGATCACCGTCGCGATCACGCCGGACCCGTCGGCGACGCCGTCACCCAGCGAGTCGGCGTCGGAGTCCGCGACCTCCTGACTCGCTGCGGCCGCATCGGCCGGAGACGACGAGAGCGGGTCGGGGCAGCAGCCCCGGCCCGCTCTCGCGTTCCCGCCGGCCGCGATCTGGACGCCCCGCTCGGCCCCTCCCGCGACCCGGGAGAATGGCTCCATGCGCCGCAGCCAGGACAGGATCCTCACCTCCCACGCCGGTTCCCTCCCCCGCACCGAACGCCTCGTCGCGGCCAACGCCGCCCGGGCCGCCGGTGAGGACGTCGCCGACTGGGAGCAGCTCCTGGCGACGGAGGTCGCCGATCTCGTCGCCCGTCAGCAGGAGGCGGGCGTGGACCTCGTCGGCGACGGCGAGTACGGCAAGTCGATGACGTCGCCGATGGACTTCGGCTCGTGGTGGTCCTACATCTTCCAGCGCACGCAGGGACTGTCTCTGGACGAGGGCGGCGCCTGGGTCACCGACCGCCACCTGTCCACGCCGGGCGACGTGCGCCTGACCGGTTTCGGATTACGCCGCGACCAGCAGGCCTTCCGCGAGGCGTACACCGACCCGACCTCGGGGATCTTCGTGGGCGCCCCGCCCGTCTTCCCGAAGGTGACCGGCCCCCTGCGCTACACCGGCCAGGAGGCGATCGCCGCCGACATCGCCAACCTGCGGGCGGCGACCGTCGACGCCGGCACCGCCGACGCCTTCATGACCTCGCTCGCGCCCGGCTCGGCGTCGCGCATCGCGAACGAGCACTACGCGGACGACTCCTCGCTGCTCGAGGCGTGGGCCGACGTCCTGCGCGAGGAGTACGTCGCGATCATCGACGCCGGCCTCATCCTCCAGATCGACGATCCCTCCATCGCGGAGAACTTCGACCAGATCGAGCCCGAGCCGGCGATCGAGGACTACCTCGCCTTCAGCCGGCTGCGCGTGGAGGCGCTCAACCACGCGTTGCGCGGCCTGCCGTCGGACAGGATCCGCTACCACCTGTGCTGGGGCTCCTGGCACGGACCGCACACGACCGACCTCGGCCTGCGCGACATCATCGGCACCGTCCTGCAGATCAACGCCGACGCCATCACGTTCGAGGCCGCCAACGTCCGCCACGAGCACGAGTACCGCGTGTGGGACGACGTCGAGCTGCCCGAGGGCAAGGTGCTCCTGCCCGGCGTCGTCTCCCACGCGACCAACGTCGTGGAGCACCCCGAGCTCGTCGCCGAGCGCATCGTGCGCCTGGCGACGCGCGTGGGGCGCGAGAACGTCGTCGCCTCCACCGACTGCGGCCTCGGCGGCCGCGTGCACAGCCAGATCGCCTGGGCCAAGCTGCGCAGCCTGAGCGACGGCGCAGCGCTCGCCAGCGCCGAGCTCTGGCGCTGACGGCGCGGCCGGGTCAGCGTGCGGTCCTCGCCCGCTGACCCGGGCCGGATGCCTCAGGCGTCGACGACGACCGCGACGACGACCGGCTCGCGGCGGTAGGTGCGGGCGATGTGCCTGCCCACCTCGCGGGCGATCGCGCTCTCGAGCTGCTCGACGTCGTCGCGCCCCTGCTTCTTCGCCGCGGCGAGCGCCTTCTCGATGACGCCGGCGGCGCCGTCGAGCGTCGGGACGTCGTGGATGAAGCCCCGCGTGATGAACTCCGGGACCTCGGCGAGCGTGGTGGTGGCCGGGTCGACGATCGCCAGGACCACGACGACGCCCGCCTCGCTCAGCTGACGGCGGGCGCCGAGCGTCTCCTCGGTCGCGCGCCCGACGGTCTGGCCGTCGACGAACACGAGGCCTGCCGAGACCTGCCCCGAGATGCGGGCGACGCCGTCGACCAGGTCGACGGTGGTGCCGTCCTTGGCGATGATGACGTTGTTCTCGGCCACGCCGGTCCGGATGGCCAGCTGGCCGTTGGCCCGCAGGTGCTTGGCCTCGCCGTGCACCGGCATGACCGCGCGCGGCTTCATGATGTTGTAGCAGTAGACCAGCTCGCCCGCGCTGGCGTGGCCGGAGACGTGCACCTTGGCGTTGCCCTTGTGCACGACGTTGGCGCCGAGGTCGGTGAGCTTGTTGATGATGGTGTAGATCGCGTTCTCGTTGCCGGGGATCAGCGAGCTCGCCATGAGCACGGTGTCGCCCTCGGTGAGGCGGATCTGGTGGTCGCCGTTCGCCATGCGGGCGAGCGCCGCCATGGGCTCGCCCTGCGAGCCGGTGCAGATGAGCGTCACCTTGGACTCGTCGGTGTTCATGAGCTTCTTGAAGTCCACGAGCACCCCGCGCGGGATCGTGAGGTACCCGAGGTCCACGGCGATGCCCATGTTGCGCACCATCGAGCGACCGACGAACGCCACCTTGCGACCGTGCGCGTGCGCGGCGTCGACCACCTGCTGGATGCGGTGGATGTGGCTGGCGAAGCTGGAGACGATGATGCGCCTCGGGGCGGTGCGGAAGACCGTCTCGATCGCGGGGATGAGGTCGCGCTCGGAGGCCAGGAACCCGGGCACCTCGGCGTTGGTGGAGTCCGAGAGCAGGAGGTCCACGCCCTCCTCGCCGAACCGGCCGAAGGCGCGCAGGTCGGTGAGGCGGTTGTCGAGCGGGAACTGGTCCATCTTGAAGTCGCCCGTGGCCACGACGAGGCCGGCGGCCGTGCGGATGGCGATGGCCAGCCCGTCGGGGATGGAGTGGTTGACGGCCGCGAACTCGAGCTCGAACGGACCGAGCTTCATCGTCCCGCCGCCCTCGACCGTGATGGTCTTGGGCTTGATGCGGTGCTCCTGCAGCTTGGCGCTGATGAACGCCAGCGTCAGCTTGGAGCCGATCACCGGGATGTCCCGACGCTCCTTCAGGAGGTAGGGCACACCGCCGATGTGGTCCTCGTGGCCGTGGGTCAGGAAGATCCCCACCACGTCCTGGAGGCGGTTCCGGATGGCGGAGAAGTCGGCGAGGATCACGTCGATGCCGGGCTGGTGCTCCTCGGGGAACAGCACGCCGCAGTCGACGATCAGCAGCTTCCCGCCGAACTCGAACACGGTCATGTTGCGGCCGATCTCCCCCAGGCCCCCCAGCGGGGTGATGCGCATGCCGTTCTTCGGCAGCTGCTTGGGGGCGGTGAGATTCATGGTGTGGGCGTTGTGCACAGAGGCTCTTTCGCTGGGTGCCCCGCGATGGAGCACGTGATTTCGTCGCAGTTCGAGGTGACGCTCGCGGGCGTCCCGGGGCGGCGCCGACCCCTTCGAGGGGCGGGCGGTATCGACCGGGCGCAGGAGGCGCTCGCTTCGAGGGTACCCCTGGGACGGGAAGCGACCGGTCGCGAGGGCCGGATCGCGGCGCGACTGTGCCGATCCTCCTCGTGACGGGTAACCTCGGACGCTCCGAACGGAGCCCCCGGCACCGTTGCGGAACGAGCAGATCGGTTCGCACCCTGCACCGAGCTCGTCTTCGAGCGCCTGGAGCCTTTCGTGAGCCCTGCCCTGTGAGCCAGCCCCTGGCGGTCCCCGCCCGTGAGGCGGCACGCCGTCGCAGCATCGCCGTCATCTCCCACCCCGACGCCGGCAAGTCGACCCTGACCGAGGCCATCGCGCTGCACGCGAACATGATCCGCGAGGCCGGTTCGGTGCACGGGCGGGGCGGACGCTCCGGCGTGGTCTCGGACTGGCTGGAGCTGGAGCAGCGACGCGGGATCTCCATCACCTCGGCGGCCCTGCAGTTCGAGTACCACGACCTCGTGATCAACCTCCTGGACACCCCCGGCCACGCCGACTTCTCCGAGGACACCTACCGCGTCCTGATGGCCGTGGACGTGGCGATCATGCTGCTGGACGCCGCCAAGGGCATCGAGCCGCAGACGCTGCGGCTGTTCGAGGTGTGCCGGGAGCGCGGCGTGCCGGTGATCACGTTCGTCAACAAGTGGGACCGCCCCGGCAAGGAGGCGCTCGAGCTCTGCGACGAGATCGAGACCCGGTTGTCGATGACGGTCACGCCCGTGACGTGGCCCGTGGGCGACGGCGGTCACTTCCGCGGCCTGCTGAAGCCCGCCGACAACTCGGTCACCTTCTACGAGCGGGCGCCCGGTGGTGCCACCCTCGCGGAGAGCACGACCGTCCCGACGGCGGAGGCCAGGCTCATCGCGCCGGCGGACACCGCGCAGGCCGAGGAGTCGTGCGGCCTGCTGGGCGCACCGGACCCCGCCACGTTCGCGGCCGGTCGCAGCACCCCCCTGCTCTTCGGGACCGCGCTGGCCAACATCGGCGTGCGCGAGCTGCTGGACACGATCGAGACCCTCGCGCCGTCGCCGCCGCCGCGCCCGCAGGCCGACGGCACCCCCCGCCCGGTCGACTCCGAGTTCAGCGGTTTCGTGTTCAAGATGCAGGCGGGCATGGACAAGCAGCACCGCGACCACGTCGCGTTCGTGCGGGTCTGCTCCGGCGAGTTCACCCGCGGGATGGGCCTCGTCCACGGCCCGACCGGACGCCCGATCATCACCAAGCACGCCCTGTCGATGTTCGGTCGCGACCGGCAGTCCGTGGAGCACGCCTACCCCGGTGACGTCGTCGGTCTCGTCAACGCCGCGCTCCTCGCCGTCGGCGACACCCTCTACTCCCCCGACGGCCCACCGGCGCAGTTCCCGCCGATGCCCGCCTTCGCCCCGAAGCACTTCGCCGTGGCGCGCGTGGCCGACCCCGGCCGCTCCAAGCAGTTCCGCCGCGGCATCACCCAGCTCGAGCACGAGGGCGTCGTGCAGGTCCTCGTCTCCCCGTCGCGCGGTGATGCGACGCCGATCCTGGCCGCGGTCGGCCCGCTGCAGTTCGAGGTCGCGACCTTCCGCATGGCGAACGAGTTCAACGCCGAGATGCGGGTCGAGTCCCTCAACTACGAGCTCGCCCGGCGCGCCTCGCCGTCGGACGAGACCGCACTGGCCGGCGCCCCGGGCGTCGAGATCGCCCGTCGCAGCGACGGCGAGAACCTCGCGCTCTTCCGCGACCAGTGGCGGCTGCGGTCGCTGACCACCGCCAACCCGGCGCTCGAGCTGGCCCCGCTGTTCGCCGACCAGCTGTAGGGCCGCGCTCGGGCCCGCACGCGGCGCGCACCGAGCGGCGCGCACCGAGCTGCGGGACCCGGGCTACGGGACCAGGCGCTCCGCCCGGTACCGGTCGACGAGGGCGAGCAGCGCGCGCTCGGTGCTGACGTAGCCCGCCCAGCCGAGCAGGCGGCTGCGGGTCATGTCGGCCAGCACCTCCATGTCGCGGCCGAGGTCGGCGTCGGTGTGCCACCACGAGGCGACGCGCCTCAGGTCGGGCTCGGCGAGGCCGTGCTGCGCGACCAGCTCCGCCCAGGCGCCGTCGGCGTCGGCCATCTGCTGCTCCAGCGGCTGCGGCTCGTCGCCGGGACCCTGCGGCTCGACTCCGAGGTGGGCGGCCAGGCGCGGCCACAACCGGCGCCACCGCACGACGTCGCCGTTGACGACGTTGAAGGCCGTGTCGGCCGCCTCCGGCGTCGTCGCGGCCCAGATCTGGTGGTCGGAGAGCTGGGCGGCGTCGGTGAGGTCGACGACGCCGTCCCACTGCGTGCGCGAGCCCGGGAAGACGAACGGGCGGCCGAGGTGGCGCTGGATCCCGGCGTAGGCCGCAAGGGTCGAGGCCATGTTCATCGCATTGCCGACGGCGTGGCCGATGACCGTGTGGGAGCGGTGGACGCTCCAGGTGAAGCCGTGCGTCGCGGCCGCGGCGAACAGCTCGTCCTCCTGCGCATAGTAGAAGTTCTCCACCGGCAGGCGGTCGGCGTCCTCGAGGAACGGCGTGTCCGGCACGTCGCCCTGGCCGTAGGCCTCGAACGGGCCGAGGTAGTGCTTGAGCCCGGTGACGAGCGCGACGTGGCGCACCGACCCCTGCGGCCCCAGCACGGCGAGCAGGTCGCGCACCATCCCGGCGTTGACGCGGATGTTCTCGGCCTCGGTCTCCTGCCGCGACCAGGCGGCGATGAAGACGTGGGTGGGGTGCAGGTCCGCCAGACCGTCGCGCAGCGACGCGAGCGAGCGCAGGTCGGCGGCGACGTGCTCGGCGGACGAGCCGGGGACCGGCGAGCGCGACAGGCCCGTGACGCGCCACCCGGCGTCGGTCAGCTGGTTCACCAGTGCGGAACCCGTGATGCCGCTGGCACCCACCACGAGCGCGTGCGCGCCCGGCGGCGGGGTGCGCACGGGCGTCGGCGCGCGGTCGGGCAGCGGGGCCGGCGTCGTCGTATCGGACGGGGTGGGGCTGGACGTCTGCACGAAGGACCTTCCGTAGGCACGCGCCGGAAACCGGCACGGCCTGGTGCAACCGGGGCTCCGCCCACGCTATTCCGACGACGACCCTGGCGCCGGCCACCACGTCGACTGCTGCGCTGCGCACGGCTGAGCAGTCGACTGCTGCGCTGCGAGCCAGCTCGTCGACCCGCCTGACGACCGACGCCAGAACGTGACCGTTCACAAACAGAAGTTGCGATCCCACTTTGCAGACTTTTGTTGACAGCCGCCCGAACTCTCTCCTAGTTTTTGCTCATGGTCATCGACGACCGGCCGGCACCGTTGCCGAACGAGAACGATCAGCGTCCGCTCCGACACGGAGCTCCTGCGCTGACCCTCACGCGCGATCAGCGATCGCACCGCCGCTCGATCTCCTGACCCACCGACTCCCCGACCGACCCCCGCGGTCGGGGTCACGACCCGCCCACCGAGGAGGAGCCGCACGTCTACCTGGGATGCCGACCTCGGCGTCCCGCACATCGTTCGACGACGAAGGAAGTGCACTGTGAAGAGAATGAGACTGCGAGCCGGAGTGCTCGCTGTCACGGTGGCGGCGCTGCTGCTGCCGCAAACGGCTGCCCTGGCGCACCCGGGGCACGACCATGACCCCGCTGCCGCCGCGACCGACGCCGAGGCCCTGGACTGGGCCAACTACGACCGTGTCACGCTGACCAAGAACGTCGGTGAGCCGATCGGCCTGAAGGTCCTGCCCGACCTGACGGTCCTGACCACCGCCCGCGACGGAAGCATCCGCCACACCGACCCGGACACCGGCGTCGTGAACGTGGTCGCCAAGGTTCCCGTCTACGCGAACTCGGAGGACGGGCTGCAGAACCTTGCGCTCGACCCCGACTTCGAGAACAACGGCTGGGTGTACCTGTACTACGCCCCCGCCGTGATGGACGAGGAGGGCTTCCCGACCTCCACGCCGCAGGGCTCCGCGCCCACCGTCCTGCCCGCGGGCGAGGACGAGGCCACCTACTGGGACCAGTGGAAGGGCTACAACCAGCTCACCCGCGTGAAGTGGGACTTCGAGGCGCGCACCCTCGACATGGCCTCCGAGCAGGTCATCCTCAAGGTCGGCGTCGAGCGCGGCCAGTGCTGCCACGTCGGCGGCGACATCGACTTCGACCTGGACGGCAACGTCCTCGTCTCGACCGGTGACAACACCCCGGCGAGCACCCCCGGAGCCAACGGCTTCGCCCCCAACAACGACGCCCCGGGCATGAACCCGGGCCTCGACGCCCGCCGCAGCGCCGGCAACTCCAACGACCTGCGCGGAGCGATCCTGCGCGTCACGGTGGCCGAGGACGGTACCTACACGATCCCCGAGGGCAACCTCTGGGCCGAGGGCACCGCGGACACGCGACCCGAGATCTTCGCGACCGGTCTGCGCAACCCCTTCCGCATGGCCGTCGACCCCGAGTCGGGCGCCGTGACGTGGGGCGACTACGGGCCGGACTCCGGCGTCGCCAGCGTCGAGCGTGGCCCGATGGGCTACGTGGAGTGGCAGTCGACGACCAAGGCGCTCTACGGCGGTTGGCCGTACTGCCACGGTCCGAACGCGAACTACAACAACTGGGACTTCGCGACGGCGACGGGCGGTGACTTCTTCGACTGCGAGGCCGGAGCGATCAACGACTCGCGCTGGAACACCGGTCTCGACACGCTCCCGCCGGCCACCGCGCCGCAGCTGTACTACGGCGACAACCCCACCGACCAGCCCTTCCCCGAGCTCGTGGACTTCTCCCCGAGCGGCGGCCAGGGCCCGATGGGTGGTCCGGTCTTCCAGTACGACGAGACCATCACCAACCCGGGTCAGCTCCCGGAGTACTGGGACGGCAAGGCCTTCCTGTACGAGTACTCCCAGGACTACGTCGCGGCCATCAGCATGGAGGGCCTCGGCACCGAGGCCGGCCCGAACTGGGACGGCAAGGTCGAGAAGCTCGAGAACTTCATGCCCAACGAGGCGCTCGAGACGGCCAACCAGCCCCGCTGGTCCGGCCCGATCGACATGGAGATCGGCCCCGACGGGGCGATGTACGTGCTCGACTACGGCAAGGGCTTCTTCCGCCAGAACCCCGAGGCGGGCCTGTACCGCATCGAGTACTCGCCGGGCAACAAGGCTCCCATCGCGCTCGCGACGGCGACCCCGAACTCCTCGGCCACCGCTCCGGCGACCATCACGTTCGACGGGGCCGGCTCGTCCGACCCCGAGGGCGGCGCACTGACCTACGCGTGGGACTTCGACGGCGACAGCCAGACCGACGCCACCACCGCCACCGCGCAGCACACGTTCGCCACGACCGGCCGGTACACCGTGAGCCTTCGGGTCACGGACCCCGAGGGCAAGAGCGGTGTCACGAGCATCGTCGTCACGGTCGGCAACGAGGCGCCCGTCCTGACCCGGGACTACCCGGCCGACGGTGGGTTCTTCACGTGGGGCGACGTCCTGCCCTACAAGTTCACCGCCACCGACGCGGAGGACGGCCCCGTCATCACCTGCAACCGGCTGAACTGGACCTTCGGTCTGGGTCACGACAGCCACGCGCACCCGCTGCAGAGCATCTCTCGCTCCTGCGAGGGCGGCCTCACCACCCCGGCGGACGCCGTGGAGCACGGTGAGACCGAGAAGCTGTACGGCGTCATCGTCGCCAAGTACACGGACGCCGGTTCCCCCTCCGCCGCCGCCGCGACGAGCGAGGTCTCCTCGATCGTCAACACGCGCGAGCAGCAGGCCGAGCACTCCAACTCCCTCACGGGCGCGGAGCGCGTGGCCGACGACAGCGCGCAGGCCTTCCAGAAGGTCGTCTTCGGTGAGAGCGGCCAGCTCACCTACGACACGGTGAACTTCGTCAACATCGACGGCGTCACCGCTCGCGCCCAGGGCACGGGCACGGTCGAGCTGCGATGGGGTGCGGCCGACGCCGCTCCGTTCGCGACGGCCACGATCGCCGCCACCTCCGGCTGGGCCGACGTCGCCTTCACCGGTGTCGGCGGTCAGCCGATCGCCTTCCCCTCCGGCACCGGCGCGCTCGTCGTGACCGGTTCGGCCGGCCTCCAGCTGGACTCGTGGACCGTGAACGGCGCGGGCGTCACCGCCCTCCCGCCGGTCGACCCCGAGCCCGAGGAGCTCATCGAGATCCCTGCCGAGCAGGTCTCGATCCAGATGTTCGCCCTGAGCAACTGGGTCAACCAGGACGGTCTCGTGCCGGTCATGGACCGTCTGTCCACGATCGGGTTCCAGAACATCGAGCCGTTCGGCAGCACGCTGCGCGGGTTCTCGGCCGAGAACTTCCGCAACCTGGCCGACACCTACGACCTGAACGTGCCGTCCTCGCACTACAACACGCAGGAGGCGACGTTCGCCGACACCCTCGCGTACGTCAAGACGCTCGGGCAGCGGTACGTGGGTTCGGGCGGCTTCGCGGCCCCCGGCATCACGACGCTCGAGAACACGCTCGCGACCGCCGCGACGATGAACCGTCTCGGCGAGCAGTCGGTGGCGAACGGGACCGGGAAGTTCTTCGGTCACAACCACGCTCGGGAGTTCACCACGATCTACCCGGCCGGTGACCACGCCGACGAGGCGCTGTCGGCCTGGGAGATCCTGGTGCGCAACACGAACCCCGAGTTCGTGACGTTCCAGCTGGACGTGGCCTGGGCCGCGCACGCCGGGGTCGACGTCGTCGATCTCCTCGAGAGGTACGGCGACCGCATCGAGCTGCTCCACGTCAAGGACGCCACCAACCTCGGCATCTCCGTGACGAACCCGTCACCGACGTTCGTCAACCTCGGTGACGGCGACGTGGATCTGCAGGCGATCCTGACCAAGGCGGAGGAGAAGGACGTCGAGCTCTACGTGATGGAGTACGACGGTTCCCCCGCCAACGAGGAGTTCGCCAAGGAGGGCTTCGAGTACCTCACCGGCCTGGAGGCCGGCGACGCCAACCCGACGCCCGTCGCGTACCCGGTGACCGCCGCTGCGGTGACCTTCACCGACGCCGCGGGCACGGCCGCCGACACCTACACCGTCCCGAACTCGGGCGGCGTGGAGTACCTCGTGGGCGACGCCGTCGTCCGCGCCGGCACCTACCCCGCCACCGGTACGGTCACCGTCACCGCACGGGCGGCCAAGGGCTTCGCGCTGGTCGAGGGTTCGACGTCCACCTGGACGTTCACCTTCACCGACGGCGAGCCTGAGCCCGAGATGATCGAGATCCCTGCCGAGCAGGTCTCGATGCAGATGTTCGCCCTGACCAACTGGGTCAACCAGGACGGTCTCGTGCCGGTCATGGACCGTCTGTCCACGATCGGGTTCCAGAACATCGAGCCCTTCGGCGGGACGATGCGCGGGTTCTCGGCCGAGAACTTCCGGGCCCTGACCGACACCTACGACCTGAACGTGCCCTCGTCGCACTACAACACGACGGAGGCGACGTTCGCCGACACCCTGGCGTACGTCAAGACGCTCGGGCAGCGGTACGTGGGCTCGGGCGGGTTCGCCGCCCCGGGCATCGGCTCGCTGGAGAACACGCTCGCCACGGCGGACACGATGGACCGCCTCGGCGCGCTCTCCGTGGCCAACGGGACCGGGAAGTTCTTCGGTCACAACCACGACGGCGAGTTCACCACGATGTACGAGTACAAGGGTGAGCAGACCCCGGCCTGGGAGATCCTGGTCGAGGAGACCGACCCCGAGCTCGTCACGTTCGAGGTGGACGTCGCGTGGGCCGCCCACGCGGGTGTCGACGTCGTCGAGCTGCTCGAGGAGCACGGTGACCGCATCGACCTGCTGCACATCAAGGACGCGACCAACCTCGGTGGCACCAAGGAGCAGCCGCGTCCGGTCTTCACCAACCTCGGCAAGGGCGACGTGCCGCTGCAGGAGATCCTGGCCGAGGCGGTGGAGCAGGACGTCGACCTCTACGTGATGGAGTACGACGGCTCCCCCGCCAACGAGGCGTTCGCCAAGGAGGGCTTCGAGTACCTCACCGGTCTCGAGGCCGGCGCCGCCAACCCGACGCCCGTCGCGTTCCCGGTGACCCCGGCCGCGGTGACGTTCAACGACGCCGCGGGCACGACGGCCGACACCTACACCGTGCCGGCCTCGGGCGGCGTGGAGTACCTCGTGGGCGACGCCGTCGTCCGCGCCGGCACCTACCCCGGCACCGGTGACGTCACCGTCACCGCCCGGGCGGCCAAGGGCTTCGTCCTGGTCGCGGGTTCGACCGCCTCGTGGAGCTTCACGTTCGACGCCGCGGGCGACTTCGTGGACGTGCCGGAGGGGATGCTCTTCTTCGAGGACATCCAGTGGTTGTTCGAGAACGGCATCTCCACCGGTTGGGAGACCGAGGACGGACGTGAGTACCGCCCCCTGACCCCGATCGCTCGTGACGCCATGGCGGCGTTCCTCTACCGCCAGGCCAACTCGCCCGAGTTCACCCCGCCGACGGTCTCCCCGTTCAGCGACGTGAGCACGAGCAACCAGTTCTACAAGGAGATCGCCTGGCTGCACGCCGAGGAGATCTCAACCGGATGGGCCAACGGCGACGGAACCTCCTCCTTCCGCCCGCTGGAGCCGATCAACCGTGACGCGATGGCCGCGTTCCTGTACCGGATGGCCGAGGAGCCGGAGTTCACCGCTCCGACGACCTCGCCCTTCACGGACATCACCCCGGCCACGCAGTTCT
>NZ_RHPJ01000005.1 GCF_004786095.1 Serinibacter arcticus | reverse complement strand
CTACGACGACGCCGGATTCTCCAACGTCGGCGACTGACAGCAGCAGGTAGCACCACCAGAGTCACCGCACCACCCGCACGAAGCGCCGCCCCCGCAGGTCCTCGGACCCGCGGGGGCGGCGTCGTTCATCCTGGGCTGCCCGCGTCCTGCGACCGGTGCCACCGGGCGTCGACCACGGCGGCGGCGACGAGCAGGGGCAGCCCCACGACCACGGCGATCACGACACCGAGCACCGGCAGGACGACCACGGCGTACGGCATCGGCAGGAACGCGCCACCGACTCCGCCCACGACCGCGACGATCATGACGCTGCCGGCCGCGACGCGCAGGGTCGCGGCCGTGCGCGAGAGCCGGGGCCGCCGTCGAGCCCTGATCCCGGACACCACGAGCCACCCGCCCGCCGCCACGAGCAGCGCGAGCGGGACGAGGACCAGCAGTGCGTCGGACACGAGCCGCGACGCTACTCGCGTCCGTCCTCCAGCGGCATCAGGAGGTGGCGGAGCTCGCCGCGCTCGGTGTGCAGGCGCCAGATCGTCCGCGCGATGCCCGCGGGACCGAACTCCTCGTCGTCGGACCGGATCGCGCCCGGGATGACGAGCTGGGTGACGTGCACGCCGTGGGGGGCCGCGGCGTCGTGCAGGATCTGCGCGTACGCGCTCTCCGCCGCGAACGCGACGGACGTGCCGGCGAAGTCGGCGCGCGGCTGGACCGACGTGCCGCCGTTCACGAACACGATCGTGCCGCGGCCCGCCTCGCGCATCCCGGGCAGCACCGTCTCGACGGCGGCGATCGGGGCGAGCGCCGAGAACGCCAGCGCCTCGGCGAACGTCGTCTCGGTGGTCTCGAGCACCGGCGTCAGGTAGGCGCGACTCGGGATGGGGCTGTACTGCAGGACCTCGATCGGGCCGAGGTCCGTCGCGGCCTGCTCGAGCACGCGGCGCAGGAGCGGTCGCTCGAGCACGTCGGCGGCGTAGCCGCGCGCGGTGATGCCGGCATCGCCCAGCTCGGCGACCAGCGCGTCGAGCTTGACCTGGTCGCGCGAGATCAGCGCGACGGCGTAGCCCTCGCGACCGAAGTGGGTGGCGACGGCGGAGCCGACGCCGGGGCCGGCTCCGATGATGGCGATGGTGGGCACGATGGTCTCCTCGGTCGTGGCGGGTGGGGCCCACGCTAGGCCTCCGGGCGGCCGGGAGGGAGGAACGGTCGCACCTCCTCTCGCCCCGGGAAGGGCACTGCGAGGTGCCCTCTTCCGCGGACGCGCCGTTCTTCCTAGGGTGGCGTGCCGGACGACGCCGGCATCCGCACCAGCACGGGAGCCGCGCCATGACCGAACGCCTGATCGCCGTCACCGGAGCCACCGGGCACCTCGGACGCGCGGTGACCGAGGAGCTGACCAGCGGCGGCCACCGGCTCCGGCTCGTGGTCCGCGATCCCGCTCGCGCGCCGCGCGGCCACCACGAGATCGCGCTGGCGAGCTACGGGGACGGGGACGCCGCACGCATCTCGTTCGACGGCGCCGACACGCTCCTGCTCGTCTCGGCGGCCGAGAGCGCCGACCGTCTCGAGCAGCACCGCACGGTCGTCGACGCCGCGACGGCGGCCGGCGTGCGGCACGTCGTCTACACCTCGTTCCTCGGTGCCGCGCCGGACGCCACCTTCACGCTCGCGCGCGACCACTGGGCGACCGAGGAGCACCTGCGGGCCTCCGGGATGGCGTTCACGTTCCTGCGCGACGCGTTCTACCTCGACCTCCTGCCCCTCCTGGCGGGGGAGGACGGCGTGATCCGGGGTCCCGCGGGGCAGGGCCGGTTCGCCGCGGTGGCGCGGGCCGACGTCGCGCGCGCGGCGGCCGCCGTCCTCGCCGATCCGGCGCCGCACGCGGGTCGCACCTACGAGCTGACCGGCCCCGAGGCGCTCACGCTTGCCGACGTGGCCGCGACGGTCACGCGCCTGACCGGCCGGTCGACGTCGTTCCACGACGAGACGCTCCAGGAGGCCTACGCCTCGCGCGCGGCCTACGGTGCCCCGCCGTGGCAGCTCGACGCGTGGGTCTCCACCTACACGGCGGCCGCGGCGGGCGAGATGGGGCCGGTGACGGACGACCTCGCACGCCTCACCGGGCGCGCACCGATCGGGCTGGCGCAGCTGCTGGGCGGCTGAGATCAGGTCCTGCCGGGGTAGGTTCCGACGATGGCTCCCGGACGGCACGCCCGCACCTCGCCCTCGATCGCGACCCTCGTCGAGTCCCGACCCCCGGGGTCGCTCAGCCTGACCCTGCGGGTGCGTGGTCCGCTCCCTGCGGAGGCGGTCTGGGAGCGCTACGCCGACCCGTCGCTCTGGCGGGCGTGGGGCCCCTACATCCGGGGCGTGGACGGGCTCGGTCCCCGGTTGCGCGCCGCGACCCGCGGGCGGGTGCTCGGCCCCCTCGGGGTGGTGGCCGACGCCGTCGTCGCCGCCGTCGACGAGGATGCGCGCACGTGGTCCTGGGCCGCGCGCTCCGGGCCGTTCGTGCTGCGGCTGACGCACGGGGTGGAGAGCGTGGTGCTGCGCGACGGCGCGAGCGGCACCCGCGCCTGGCTGACCGTGCGCGGAGCACCGGTCGTCGTGCTCGCCTACGCCCTCCCGGCGACGCTCGCGCTGACGGCGCTCGTGCGGCGTCGTGTCGAGCAGTAGCGGCAGGCTCGCCGCCCGGGAACGCCGGGACCCCCGAACCGCAGGTGCGGTCCGGGGGTCCCTCGTCGGCGGGGACGGCCGGTCAGGCGCGGTGGCGTCCGGCCGGGCTCGCCTCCCCGGCGGTCTCGTCCAGCGGCGCGGTGGCGCCTGACGCGGCCGGGGTCGCCGGAGCCACGGGGTGGTGACGCTCGAGCGCCGAACCCTCGACGTCGACGTTCGGGATGATCCGGTCGAGCCAGCGCGGCAGCCACCAGGCCTTGTCGCCGAACAGGTGCATCAGGGCCGGGACGATGACCATGCGCACGACGAACGCGTCGAACAGCACGCCGATCGCCAGGCCGAAGCCGAGCGGCCGGACCATCGCCAGGTGGGAGAACACGAACCCGCCGAACACCGAGACCATGATGATCGCGGCGGCGGTCACGACGGCGCGGCCGCTGCGACGACCGGCGACGACGGCGGCGCGCGCCGGGGTGCCGTGCACGTACGCCTCGCGCATGCCGGAGACCAGGAACAGCTGGTAGTCCATCGCGAGCCCGAACAGCACGCCCATGATGATGATCGGCGCGAAGCTCAGCACGGGCCCCGGCGTCTCGACGCCGAACACCGCCCCGAGCCAGCCCCACTGGTAGACCGCGACGATCGCGCCGAACGCGGCGATCAGCGACAGCACGTAGCCGGCGGTCGCGATGAGCGGCACGAGCAGCGAGCGGAACACGATGATCAGGATGATGAGCGAGAGCCCGACGACGACCGCGAGGTAGAGCGGCAGGACGTCCGACAGGCGCTCGGACACGTCGATGTTGCCGCTCGCGGCACCGGCCACGCCCAGCTCCACGTCGCCCTGGACGACGGAGTCGCCGTCGAGCGAGATCGGGGAGCTCTCGCGCAGCTCGTGCACGAGCGTCTCGGTCGACTCGCTCGAGGGGCCGTCGGTCGGGACGAGCTGGAACAGCAGGAAGTCCAGGTCGGCCGACGCACCGGCCGGGGCGACGGCGGCGACGCCGTCGGTCGCCAGGAGGCGGTCGGCCAGGTCGGCCTGGACCAGCGTGAGCGTCTCCTCCGTGGCGGCCTCGGGCAGCGTCGCGGTCACGACGATCGGACCGTTGGCCCCGGCGCCGAACTCCTCCGCGACGGTGGAGTACGAGCGGTACTGGGTGGTGTCGTGCGCCTCGGTGGAGCCGTCGGGCAGGCCCAGACGCATGTCGAGCGCGGGGATCGCGACCACGAGCAGGCCGAGGATGCCGACCACGCCGCCGATGACGGCGCGGGAGGTGCGCATGGGGCGCGGGGTCGCGTCCACGTGGTGCGTGTGGCCGGCGGTACCGCGGGCGCGGCGGGCGCGGCGGCTCAGGATGCGGGTGCCGAGCAGGCCGAGCAGCGCCGGCGTGAGGGAGACCGAGACGAGCACGGCGACGAGGACGCAGACCGCGCCGACGCTGCCCATCACGCCGAGGAAGGAGATCCCGGTGACGTTCAGGGCGAGCAGCGCGACGATGACGGTCGTGCCGGCGAAGACGACGGCGTTGCCGGCCGTGCCGTTCGCGAGCCCGATCGACTCGCGCACGTCCATGCCGGCCAGGACCTGGCGGCGGTGCCGGCTCATGATGAACAGGGAGTAGTCGATGCCGACCGCGAGGCCGAGCATGACGCCCAGCACCGGGGTCACTGAGGACATCTCGACCAGGTCGGAGGCGGCCATCGCACCGGCCACGCCGACGCCGACGCCCACCACGGAGGAGACCAGCGGCGTGATCGCGGGCAGGAACGCGCGGAACATCACGACGAGCACGAGGAGGGCGACGACGACGCCGATGATCTCGCCCGGGCCCAGGAGGCCCTCGACGGCGGTGGCGATCTCGGAGGAGTAGTCGATCTGGACGCCGTCGATGGTGGCAGCGTCGAGGGTGTCGGCGACGCTCTGCTTCACCTCGGCGGGGAGGTCGAAGGTGCTGGCGTCGAACACGACGGTGCCGAGCGCCGTCGAGCCGTCCTCCGACACGGTGCGAAGACCGGCGGCGGCGTTCAGGAGGCGCTCACCGGCGTCGAGCTGCAGGCCGCCGGCGGCGACCTGCTCCTCGGGGGTGAGCTGCGAGATCTGGGCCCAGCCGGCGGCGATCTCGTCGGCTTGCGCGGTGCGCGCGGCCTCGGTGGCGAACGGGTCGACGACGTCGCCCACGCCGTCGAGCGCCTTGACGTCCTCCAGCACCGTGCTGACCTGCGCGCGCTGGTCGTCGGTGAGGGCGCCGTCGGTGGCGGAGAACACGACGGTGCCGGTGGCGCCGCTCGCGCCCCCCAGCTCGTCGGCGATCTGCTCCGTGACGCGGGAGGTCTCGGTGCCGGGGATGTCGAAGCTGGTGGCGAGCGTGCCGCCGAACGCGAGGAAGGAGCCGGCGGCCACGGCCAGCACGGCGACCCAGCCGAGGATGAAGCGGGCGGCGTGCCCCGAGGCGTACCGACCGATCCCGAAGAGAAGACGTGCCACGAGGAGCCTTTCGTACGCGAACGAGGATCTGACGGCGCGTCATCGGGCCGTGGCCTACACTAAAGGACAGATGTCGGAAAAGCGACACCTGTGGCAGAAGTGGTCGAGATCACGTCGCGACCTGGAAGGATGCAGTCGTGGACCCTCGGATCGCCCGTACCCGTCGCAGCCTGCAGCGTGCGCTGTTCGAGCTCGTGCGCACCCACGAGCTCGAGGACGTCACGATCGCCGACGTCGTGGAGGAGGCCGGGGTCAACCGCAGCAGCTTCTACCAGCACTACTCCGACAAGGACAGGCTGCTCGCCGACGCGATCGACTCGGCGCTGGCCGAGGACGGTGCGCTGCTGCCCCCGCTGATGGACCTGCTGGAGACCGACGCCATCGCGGCGCTGGTGACCTACCTCGCGCACTTCGAGGCGAACGCCGCGGTCTACGGCCGGGTGTTCGGCGAGCACGGGTCGCTCGTGGCCGTCGCTCGGCTGCAGGACCACGTGCAGTCGCTCGCCCGCGAGGGCATCCAGCACTCCCGCACGCACGTCTTCGACGGGATGCCGGTGGACGTCGCGGCGGCCGGGATCGCCGGTTCCGTCGTCGCGGTGCTCGGGGCGTGGCTCGCGCTCGAACCGCGGCCGGGGGTCGAGGTGGCGGCGGACTGGATCTGGCGCGTGCTCATCGGGCCGGGAGAGCAGCCGCTCGGCGGCGAGCCCGGGTGCGCACCGCCGCGCTGACGAAGGTGACCAGGTTGGTCTGGTCAGGCTGGTCTTGCCGGGAGTACGGTCGGCGAATGACGACGGTGAACGTGCAGGAGGCCAAGACCCATCTCTCGGCGCTGCTGGCTCGCGTGGAAGCGGGTGAGGACATCACGATCGCGCGCGCCGGCATCCCCGTGGCACGGCTCGTTCCCGCGGGGGACCTGCAGCGGCGCACGTTCGGTGTGATCGAGCTGGACGTTCCCGACGACTTCGACAGCCCGCTGCCCGAGGGTGAGCTGGCCTCGTGGGAGTGACGGCCGGGCGGGGTGCGTGGTCGGGCGCGGGCGGATTCCTCCTCGACACCCACGTGGTCCTGTGGCTCCTCGCCGTGCCCGGTCGCATTCCGCCGGACGTCCTCGACACTCTGGGAGACCGGCGGAACGTGCTCCGGGTGTCGGCAGCCAGCGCGATGGAGGTCGCGACGAAGGTCAGGCTGGGCCGACTGCCGCAGGGTGCCGGCCTGGTCGGCTCGTGGAGCCGCCGGATCGCCGAGCTGGGAGCGGACCCGCTCGCCATCGGCCCCGAGCACGCGCTGCGCGCCGGGAGCATGGCCTGGGAGCACCGCGATCCGTTCGACAGGATCCTCGTGTCACAGGCCCAGCACGAGAATCTCGCGCTGGCGACCGTCGACGCGGCGATCCTGGCGCTCCCCGGGGTGCGGACGCTCACCTGGTAGGTGCCGGGCACGGGGGGTCGGGACGTGGGCGGCGCTGGAGGTGGGCGGCCCTGGAGGTCAGCGGGTGGGCGCGGGGACCAGCGGCGGCAGCGCCCCGCCCGTCCAGCGGTCCAGCAGCTCCCAGACGGCGGCGCCCGCCTCCCGTGATCCGCTCGAGGTCACGGGCGTGGTCGGCACCGGCGCGCCCCGCGTCGTCCAGCGGGGGCCGATGAACGCGCCGCTGCGCAGCGTCGTGTCCAGCACCGCGCGGAGCGTGGGACGGGCTCCCTCGTGCTTGCCCTGCGCGAACGGCAGGCGCTCGAACCGTCCCGGCGCCACGATCCCCGGGCGCACCGGCGAGAGCGCGTCGACGGCGTAGCCCGGGTGCGCCAGCAGTGCCTCGACGTCGACGGCGACGTCGGCCGTGGCCGTGCGGCGCGCGAGCTCCAGCACGAAGGCGTGGACGGCGTGCTTGCTGAGCGCGTACGTGCGGAACGGCCGGTAGGCGTGGTCGGCGACGAGCGCATCGGCGTCGAACGGAACGATCCGGGTGGCGAGGCTGCCGAGGCCGACGACGCGGGCCGGGTGCGCGCGCGTCGCGGCCGTCAGGCTGGGCCAGAGATGGCCGGTGAGCGCCGCGTGCCCGACGACGTTCGTCGCCGCCGTCAGCTCGAGCCCGGCGGCGGTCAGGGTGCGCTCGCGCGGCGGCGTCGTGGTGCCGGCGTTGAGCACGAGGGCGTCGAGTCCGGCCGGCCCGGCGAGGTCGGCGATCTCGCCGGCCGCTCGACGCACGGACGCGGGGTCGGTGAGGTCGAGGGCGACGGCCTCGACGCGGGCGCGCGGCACGTGCCAGCGGATCGAGTCGATCGCGCGGACGCCGCGGTCGACGTCGCGCGCCGTCAGGACGACCCGGGCCCCGGTGGCGGCGAGCCGCTCGGCGGTGAAGTAGCCCAGGCCGCCGGTGCCGCCCGTGACGACGAACGTCGAACCGCTGCGGTCCGGAGGTGTGGTGGTCATCGGTCCATGGTGTCAGCCGGTCGGCCCGCACCGTCACCGAAACACCTGGCGTCGGTGCGGACGGGCGGCCTAGCCTCGGCGGGATGAGCGCCGACCCCCGCATCGTCGACCTGTACGACCTCGACAACCCCGACGGGTCGGACCACGACCACTACCGCGCCCTGGCCGACGAGATCGACGCCCGTCGCGTCGTCGACCTCGGCTGCGGCACGGGCATGCTCACCGTCTCGTTCGCCCGGAGGGGTCGACACGTCCTCGGCGTCGATCCGACGCCGGCGATGCTCGCGTACGCGCGTCGTCGCCCCGGGGCCGAGGGCATCACCTGGGTCGACGGCGACTCGCGGGCGCTCGCGGACCTCGATCTCGCCGATGGTGTCGACTGTGCCGTGCTCACCGGCAACGTGGTCCAGCACATCCCCGACCCCGACTGGCAGCGCACCCTGGTCGACCTCCGGCGCGTGATGCGCGACGGCGGCGTCCTCGCGTTCGAGACCCGCAACCCCGCCGTGCGGGCGTGGGAGGACTGGGCGGCGGCACCGCCGTCGACCCGCGAGACGGCGCACGGCCCGCTGCGGGAGTGGTACGAGGTCACCGAGGTTGCGCCGGGGCGGATCCGCCTCGACTCCCGCACCGTGTTCGAGGAGACGGGTGAGCACGTCCTCGACTCCACCGAGCTCGCGTTCCGCGACCGCGCGACGGTCACGGCGCAGCTCGCGGCAGCCGGGTTCGCGCTCGAGGCGCTGGCCGGGGACTTCGTCGGGGGAGCGTACGAGGAGCGGTCCTCGCGGGTGCTGGTGGTCCGCGCCGTCGCGGTCCGAGGATGACGGGACCCCCGTCGTCACTGACGACGAGCTCCTCCTCTCGTCATGGCTCTCGTCGTGCGTCCACCAGGGCGCACAGTCGCTGCGCGCACAGGGCGACCGTCTCTCGTACGACATCGGCGGGTTCGCCGTCGAGGACGAGCAGCGTGTGCCCGCGCCTGTCACCGTCGTCCCAGCCGACGTAGACCGTTCCCGGCGCGTGCGGTCCCTGCGGCTCGGGGCCACCGACACCGGTTGTCGAGACCGCGACGTCGGAGGCGAGGAGCCTCCGAACGCCGCTGGCGAGATGCTCGGCGCACTCGCCCGAGTACGGATCGAGGTCGTCAGGCACCCCGAGAAGACGTGCCTTGACGTCGGTGTGGTAGGCGACGATGCCGCCGGCCAACCAGGTCGAGGCGTCGCTTCCCTCGCCGAGCGCACTCACCAGGGCTCCGCACGTCACCGACTCGGCCACGGCGACGGTGGTGCCCGTCGTCGTGGCCAGCCGGGCCAGACGTTCGACGAGCTTGGACGTCTGCGCGTCCTGGACCTCAGACATGCCATCTCCTTGTCATGCGTGTGAGCCTTACTCCTGCACCATCGACTCGTAGGCGCGCATCGCCGCTGCCTGGGCTTCTGCCAGCGCTTCCTCGGCGGTCTTGTCGCCCAGCAGCGTTGCCGTGATCGCGTTGTTGAGCTCGTTCTGGATCTCCTGGCCTGCAGGTGAGGCCCCGAGGGTGGCGCCGTAGTCGAGCGTCTCGTAGTAGGTGGCGATGACCTGGTCGAAGCCCTCGTCGCCGGAGGGCTCGACCCACGCGGCGCGGATCATCTCGTCGGCCTCGGGGGAGCCGGTGAAGAGGCCGGTGTTGATGCCACCGTCCGCCGCCCGGGTCGCGGCGCGTGCCTCGCCGGCCGCCATCCAGGCGTCCGTGCTGGTGAGGTTCAGCATCCACTCGCAGGCCGCCTGGGGGTTCTCGGCCCCGGCCGGAATGACGAAGGCCGTGCCCGAGGCCACCGAGAAGGGGTTCCCCTCGCTGTCCCGGAACGGCACAGCAGTGAGCTCCACCTGTCCGACGTAGGCGCTGAGGACGTTGGGGTACCACTGCGCATTCACCTGGGCACCGACCTGGTCGGTGACGAACTGGTTCCCGTCACCGAAGGTGTCGAAGGAGTCGGTGAAGCTCTTGACGCCGGCGAAACCGCCCTGGGCATCGCTGATCTCCTTCAGGAGCTCGAGCCCGGGGAGGTTGGAGGGATCGTCGAGCGTCGGGACGCCGTCGGCGTCGTTGAGCTGACCACCCATGCCCAGGATCCACAGACCGCCCTGACCTGTGGCGACGGGATCGAGACCCAGGACCGCCGGCGTGCCGCTGCCCGCCTGGTACATCTTCGCGATCGCCCCGAGCAGGACGTCGGGCTGGGAGGTGTCGATCTCCTCCGCGGTCACTCCTGCCGCGTCCAGCACGCGCTGGTTCAGCAGGATCGCGGGCGGCTGGTAGAACTGCGGCACCGCCCAGACCTGGTCGTCAAAGGTCACGTCGTCGATCACGAAGTCGTAGTACTGCTCGCGGGGGTCGACCTCCTGGGCTTCGTAGCAGGCCCCGAGAGGCAGGATCGTCCCTTGTGCCGCGTAGGTGAGCACGTAGCGGCGGTCCATCTGCACGACGTCGGGCACGTCACCGCTGGCGAGCCTGGTGGTGAACTTCTGCGCGTCGAATGCGGTCTGGTCGAGGGTGATGTCGACGTCGGTCAGCTCCCCCGCGGCGTGATCCAGACGGGACTGGCCCACGTCGTCGGCGTTCTCGAAACCCCAGGCGGTCATCTCACCCGCGGCGGCGCTGGAGAAGTCAGCCGTGCCGGCACCGCCTCCATCCCCGCCCCCGCCGCACCCCGCCAGTGCGACTGCAGCCGCGGCCGCCACCGCTACCCCGACACTGCTCGTCCTGCTCATGGAATCCTCCTCGTGTGCTCCTGCCGTGATGACATCTGTCTCGATCCCCCACCGATCACCCCTTCGTGCCGGTCGTGGCCACCCCCTCGATGAAGTAGCGCTGCCCGAACGCGAAGAGGGCGAGCATCGGCAGGGTGATCAGCAACGACGCGACCATGACGTACTGGTAGTCGCCCTGGCCGCCGGCCGTGGGGGAGTACTTCGTCATCGCGTACGCGATACCGAGCGGCGCGGTGAAGTCCTCGATCGACTCCGAGTTCAGGTAGATCAGCGCGGACTGGAAGTTGTTCCAGCTCGCCTGGAACTCGAACAGCAGCACGATCACGAAGGACGGGATCGCCAGCGGCATCGCGATGCGGGTGAAGAGCCGCCAGTACCCGGCCCCGTCGATCCGGGCGGCTTCGAAGAGCTCGCGCGGCAGGCCGAGGAAGAACTGTCGCTGCAGGAAGATGTAGAAGGCCGAGCCGAACAGGTTGGCCGCCCACAGGGGCGCCCACGTCCCGAGCAGCCCCAGCTCCCGCCAGATGAGGTAAACCGGCACCATCGTGACGGCACCCGGCAGCATCATCGTCGCCAGGACGAGTCCGAAGACGAGGCTGCGGCCGCGGAAGCGGAAGTAGGCAAAACCGAACGCGACCATCGAGCTCGAGACCGCGACCGTCACAGCCGCCAGGACGGCGATCGCCAGGCTGTTGAACAACCACGGCAGCAGGGGCAGCTCGTGGAAGACAGTGGCGAAGTTGCCCCAGTGGAAGGTTTCGGGGACGAGTGCGTTGTCGAAGACCTGGCCCCGACCCTTCAGGCTCGCGGAGACGAGCCAGACCAACGGGTAGAGGAACGCCAGCGAGCACAGGACCAGGAGGACCCACGTCGCCACGCGCCCGACGCGGCCGGTGGCGTACTTGGCGTCCATCAGTCCCTCCCGGAGTAGTGCACGAAACGGTTGCCGACGCGGACCTGGACGGCGGTGATGATCATGATGATGACGAACAGCACCCAGGCCATCGCGGCGGCGAAGCCGAGGTTGAACTGCCGGAACGCCTGCTGGAACAGGTAGACGGCGTAGAAGAGCGAGGCCTCCGGTGCCGCGTTGGACTGGTCGCGGTAGAAGAGCAGATAGGCCTGGTCGAACGTCTGGAACGCGGCGATCGTCAGGACGATCGTGTTGAAGAAGAGTGCCGGCGAGATCATCGGCATCGTGATGTTGTAGAACCGTCGCCATCCCCCCGCGCCGTCGATCGAGGCGACCTCGTACAGCTCTCGAGGCACGTTCTTCAGCGCCGCGAGGAAGATGACCATCGTGCCGCTCACCGCCCACAGCGACATGAGCACGATCGAGGGCTTGATCCAGTCCGGATCCACCAACCACTGCGGCCCCTGGACGCCGATCAGCCGCAGACCCTGGTTGATCGCTCCCTGGCTGCCGTTGAGCAGGAGGAAGAAGATCGCAGCAGTGGCCACCATGGGCGTCATCTTCGGCAGGAAGAACAGCGTGCGGAAGATCCCTGCGCCACGGCCGACCCTGGCCAGGAGCATCGCCAGCCCGAGCGCCACAGCGATCTCGAGCGGGACTGACAGCACCGCGAAGAACAGGGTGTTTCCGAGCGACGTCGCGACACGGGGGTCGTCGACGAGCTGCGCGAAGTTTCGAGCTCCCACCCACCGGGCCTCTCCGGTGGCCAGGTTGAAGTCGCTGAAGGCAAGACCCGCGGCCATCACCATCGCGCCGGCCGTGAAGATCAGGAAGCCGAGGATCCAGGGGGAGATGAAGAGCCAACCCGCGAGCGTCTCGCGGCGCCGGGCTGTCAGCCGCGGACCGTGTCCGGGTCGGGGTTTGCCTGCTTCTGCCGCGACAGCCTGGAAAGGCGCGGTCTCGACGTCACGAGACACGGCCCGTACCCGTTTCTGCCAGGTCGTCCTGCGTGCGGCGGCGATGCCGCGAGAACGGGCCGGAGGCGAGGGCGACATCCTCCGCCTGCGGCACGGACACGCCTCCGCGAGACACGGTCTGCCCTGCCCCGCCGGAGCGTGCGGCGACGATCGGTACGGCCATGTCGGAACTCCCTCCAGACCCCTACCTCCGACGCCACCCATCTCGAGCGTGGAAATACACATGAGTGTGCAACGACTCTGGGAAGAAGGCCATGGTGGTGTTTTGCTGGCACCCCGCCGGTGGAGGGGGTGGCCGATGTCGACGTGCCCGGTGCCGGTCGACTGCTCGACTCGACCTTCGCATTCCGCGGCGCGACTCCCTGCCGCCGGCCGGCTCCCTTCAGTCGGAGGTGAGCGGAACGTCCCTGCGAGAGGGGAGCGCGGCGCGCAGGCCAGCGAGCAGCTGTGGCGCGAGGCCGGCGAGGTAGCCGAGCTGATCCTGGCTGATGTCGTGCACGTAGAGGCGCTCGAAGCCCACGGCGGCGAGATCGGCCACGCGGCTCGTGAGCTCGTCGACGTCGCTGGAGGTCACGACGGCGGCGCGCAGGTCCGCATCGCTCGGATCACCGCCGTCGCGTGACAGCGCGACGAACTCCTGCGGTGTTGCGACGTCCCAGGTGGTCGGCGGTGTGACGACGCCGTGCAGCCACTGCTCGCGAACCAGCGCCGAGGCCTCGGCCTCGTTCTCGCCGTGGGCGAGGTGGACCTGCAGCGCTGCCGGGCCGCGGCCACCGGCAGAGCGGTAGGCGTCCAGGATCGGCGTGACCTCCTCCACCGTGGTGCCGACGGTCACCAGACCATCGGCCCAGCCCGCCGCCCAGGCGGCGGTCGCGGTGCTCGTGGCGGTGGCCATCAGGGCGGGTGGGGTCGTCGGCAGCGACCAGATTCTGGCTCGATCGACCTCGATGAGGCCGGAGTGGGTGACCTCCTCGCCGGCCAGCAGGCGCCTGATGACCTCGACGCACTCACCCAGCCGCGCCATGCGCTCGTCCTTGGAGGGCCACTCGCCGCCGACGACGTGCTCGTTCAGGAGCTCACCGCTGCCGAGCGCGGCGAAGTAGCGCCCCGGGAACATTTCGCCGTAGGTCGCGATCGCGTGCGCCATGACGACCGGGTGGTAGCGGTAGCCCGGCGTCGCGACGGCACCGATGGTGAATCGGGTGGACGTCAGCGCGGCCCCGAGCCACGCGAGCGTGTTCCCCGAGTGTCCCTGCGCCGGCGTCCAGGGAGCGAGGTGATCGGCGCTGAAGGCACCGTCGAACCCGATCCTCTCCGCCTCGATGACCGCCTCGAGCAGCCCGCTGGGCGGAACCTGCTCGTGCGAGGCGTGGTACCCGATGAATGTCATGCGTTCCACCGTAGGGAAGTGCGGCGAGATGATCGAGCTGGAATGACGGGGGGATGGCGACATGTGCGGACGACCGGGACCGGGTCAGCAGCGTCGACTCAGCGATGGGTGCGGTCAGCTCGAGGCGTCTTCTGCCAGGGGTCGGTTCGGCCGGTTTGCCGCGGGTGTCGGTTGGCCTCCGACCCAGCGTCCGATCGCGATGTAGGGGGCGAGCTGGGCATGGAGCTCGGCAGCGTCGGCAGGCTGAAGGTCGACGGTGTAGTCGACTCCCTGGTAGACGAGCTGGACGGTCTCGACGCCGTTGGAGGAGCAGTCGAAGGCATTGTGGGGAGAAGAAGTCACGTGGATCGGCCTGCCGTGCGGTGCGTCCTGCGACAGCCGTCGTCTGAGCTGTCGCGGTCGAGTCCCCACCGTAGCCCGAGGGGCCGCGCGAGGAAAGAGCGCGTGAGTACTTTGGTGGCGGCAGTGCGACTCGGGCCGCTTCTCCCGAGATGTGCGGACCTGCACAGCACCCACCCCCGTCAGAGGTGCGGCATCGCCGCCTCGCATGGGCGCGTTGCAGCTGACGGGGGTGGGTGTGTCGGCGAGCGGTGTGCGGGCGGTCGACCGGGTCGGTGGATCCGCCGGGGCCTACTTCTGGGCGGCCTCGAACTGCTCGCGAATGTCGGCGGGGATACGGCCGCGTGCGCTGACCTGGACGCCGTTGGCGGCCGCCCACGCGCGGATCGCTCCCGCGTCGGAGGTCGCGCGTGTGCGGGAGGGTGTGGACGCCGCCTTGGCGCGGCCGGCGCGGCGGCCGACCGCCTTGTAGGGCGCGAGCGCGTCGGACAGGGCTGCTCGGTTGTCAGCGCCGAGGTCGACCTCGTAGGTCTTGCCCTCGTGGTCGAACGTCACGGTCTGGACGTCGGTGGTGACGTTTTCATCCAGGTCGTCGATCAGGGTCACGGTTGTCTTCTGCGCCACGGTTTGCTCCAGGGCTCGGGGACGGTGTTCGGGCGCAACGTTACCGACTGTTCCTGCGAGAACACATCCCGAATTGGTGGAGGGGTGCGTTGCCGCTGTCGGGTTTGACAGGCGCGCGAATCTTCGTGACATCAAGCAGCGGGACGCGGTCAAGCCTCGTGACTGCGAGGTGGGGCGACGCCGTTCCACCTCGCCACGTCACGCGGCGTGGTTCATGACACTCGGACGACGTGCCGATCCGAGAATTTGTGCGGAGCTCAGGTGGGTCGCACGCCCATGTGGACGACGGCGTTGGCGACGTCGTGGATCTTGATGTTGCGATTGCGGGCGTATCGGCGAATCAGGCTGAAGGCCTCGGTGACGGTGATGGTGTTTGCCTCGGCGAGGATGCCCTTGGCCTGCTCGAGCAGGACGCGCGTCTCCAGGGCCTGTTGAAGCTGCTGGGTGAGCTGGGTCTGCTGGGCGAGCGCGGAGGCGTTCACGAGGAACGCGGTGGCCATGTTGGCCAGTGCCGTGACGGCGGCGAGGTCGCCCTGGCTCCAGGGTCCGGTGTGGTCGCGGTAGAGGTTGAAGGAGCCGATGGCCTTCTCGGTCAGGGTGAGGGGGACGGCAGCGACCGAGCGCACGTGGAGCTGGGCGGCGACCTGCCGGTAGGCGGGCCAGCGCTCCTCGGTCGCGAGGTCAGGCACGGTCACGATGGTGTTAGTGGTGAGGGCGAGCACGCAGGGGCCGTCCTGGTCGGCCTCCTGACGCTCCTCGAGGGGGCCGACCGACGGCGGGACTGCGGTGATGACCTCGAGCCTGCCCTCGCGTTCGAGACCGACGCCGCTGCCCATCAGCCCGAGCAGGGCTGTGGCACGTTCAGCGAGCTCCTCCATGACCTCGTCGATGTCGTAGTCCGTGAGCAATTTCTTGCTGAACTCCGACGTGGTGCGAACGAAGGGGTCGATCGCTTGCATGAGGGGTCCCGCTTCCTGGTTCGCGTCGCCGGAGTGGACGACTGACCATGAGCGCCGGTCAAGCTCAGGGGCGGTAGTCAGGGCCATTTCGGACGTTAGTGGACGACCCGGGTTCGGTCCAACCAGCGCTCTTTCGGGGGCAGGACGATCCGGTGAAGGCCTGGGGCGGCCGGATGGTCGTGCGGTATTGTCGAGTCCTTCTTTGCCCACTCCGGACCACTGGTGGGTTCTCTCCACCCCAGACCCCCGGTGGCAACTTTCGGACTCCGGATGGTGGGCTGTGGCTGCAGTGCTCGGCGACCTCGTTTGCTCCATACGTCTTCGGGCGGCGCAGGAGCGAATGCCCAGGCTCGTGATCAGCGGGGACGCGCGCCTTGTCACGTGTTGAGTCGAGCGAAGGCGCGATTGGTGGCGGACCCGGGGTCCGGCTGTTCGTGGGGCCGGACGGAGCGGTGACGGCTGCTCGCAGCGCGGTGGAGTCGCGGATGATGCAGCTTGCCCTGGAGCTGGACCAGGCGAGCGAGATCACGGCGATGTTTCGGGTGGTCACGGAGACGGCCATGACGCTGGTGAGTGGGGCGGAGATGGTCGGCGTCACGCTCCGCGGTCGGGGAAATGCGCTGGAGACGGTGTCGGCCACCTCGCCGGCCGTCCTGACCGCTGACGGCTTGCAGTACGACCTCCGGCAGGGGCCGTGCGTGGACGTGGTGGGCGGCGAGGCGGTGGTGGTCACCGGCGACGTCGCGACGGATCCGCGCTGGCCGAAGTGGGGGCCGGCCGCTTCAGCTGTCGTCCGCTCGGTGCTGTCGGTGCGACTGGCAAGCTCGCGTGGTGTCCACGGGGGGATCAACCTGTACTCCTCGCGCATCCACGCCTACGACGAGCGATCGCAGGTGGCGGCAGCCGCGCTGGCGGTCCACTCGAGCGTGGCGATTCGCGCCGCCCTGGTGGAGGAGAGCCTGAAGGACGGTATGGCCGGGCGGCTGGTGATCGGTCAGGCCGAGGGCATCCTGATGCATCGCTTCGGGCTCGACGAGGAGGCAGCCTTCGCTGTGCTGAAGCGGTTGTCCAGCACGCAGAACCGCAAGCTCGTGAAGGTGGCTGCGGGAGTGGTGGCCGACCCGACCGGGGACATCGAGCCGCCCCAGGCGGCGGACCCCCACGTCTGACGTCCCCGCAGGGTCGGTGCCGGGGTTGCCGAATTTCAGCCCCACGCCTTCCGGCGCATCCCGCAGAGGTGCGAAACTTCGCACATGCCGCGTCCTCCGAGCGATCGCCCTATTCGTATTGCCGATGCCGCGCTCCAGCTCATCGCCGCTTCCGGACTGCACGCCGTCACGCACCGCGCGATCGACGCGCGGTTGGACCTTCCTGCGGGAACCACGTCCTACTACGCGCGGACGCGGGCAGAGCTCATCACCCGGGCCGTGGAGCTTCTCGTCGAGCGCTACAACGAGACGATGGTCGACTTCCCCCTGACCCGCATCGACACGGATGAGGAGGCGATCCAGATCGTGGTGGCGACGACCACGGTGATGGAGTCGCGCGAAGCGGACCAGATCGCTCACTTCGTTCTTCTCATCGACCTGCGGCACGCTCCGGAACTGCACGCACTGATCAACGCTCACTCACCTGGTCAGGTCAGGATCGAGGCGATGGCGGCGCAGCTGATCCGACAGTGCGGGATCCCCGATGCTGAGGAGCACGCTCGAGGTCTGGTGGCAGTCCTGGTAGGACTGACGCTTGCCCGGTTGGCTGGCGGCAGCGAGGTCTTGATCGAGAAGACCGTCAGAACCTACTGGCAGGGCATGACTTCGGCGCGTGACCGGCGCTAGAGGCAGTCATCGCTGCAGCGCCGCTCCGGAGATCAGCCGTCGCTGGAGCGCAGGCCGCGACCCTGCGGCTCGCGCTCGTCGTCCCAGCGCCGGGTCGAGAGCCAGTTGCCGACGGCCCGTACGCCGTAGGCCAGGACCAGGAACATCGCCAGCATGACGACGCACAGCAGAGCGACACCGCCGTACCCGCCCGCCTGCGCGGGGTCGAAGAAGAAGTAGGGGTAGAACCCGTCGATCGCCCCGCGGACGACGGCCACCGCGGCGTACGCGGCCGGCCAGATCATCCAGTACCCGACCACCCGCCCGGGTAGGCGCCTTCGCGGCGGCCAGAGGATCCAGTCGACGATGCCGAGCACCGGCAGCAGGAAGTGCAGCACTCCGTTGACCCACGGAACGAGGTCGCCGAGGTCCTGGTCGCGCAGCAGCACGTTGAAGACGATTCCGACGAAGGCGATGTACACCACGATGCCGCCGCGGATGGCGACGTCGGTCGCGCTGGGGTCGCGGCGACCGTTGATCAGGCGCACGGCGCTGACGACGAACACGATGCTGATCATGATGTTCGACAGGTTGGTGAAGTAGGAGAAGAAGTTCACCACGCTGTAGCCGGCCGGGATGTGGATGGCGAACAGCTGGTAGAGCATCGCGAACATCGACAGCGTGGCGCCTGCCAGGCGAAGCACGACCGCTGCAGCTCGTGAGGTCATGACCGGATGGTAGCGACCACCGTCCCGGGACACCGCGCGGCACCGTGAGCTCGAGAATGTGTCCTGGACGGCGTCGGCTGACGTCCACGACCACGGAGTCACCGACGCCGAGCACTCCTAGAGGTGACCCTCGGGTGTCGCGCCTGCCTTGGTGCTGCGATCGGCCACGAGGCGTCGGGCGACCTCCACGACCTTGAGGTTGGCCTCGCACGAGCGACGGAGAACGAGGTCGTGAGCCGCGTCGGCGTCGAGCCCGAACTGATCCATCAGGATGCCTCGGGCCTGGCCGACGAGCGTGTGACGTGCCACGGCGTGGGTCATGTCCGTCTGCAGCAGCAGCGCACGCATCGCGATGGCCGCATGGATCGACAGGGTCGTGGCGGTGCAGATCGACTCCGCGGTGAAGGAGTCCCGTGCCGAGGAGTAGATGGTGAGTGCGCCGTGGACACCGCGCGCGCTGACGAGCTGAACGGCGAGCACGGAGCTGACCATGTCGGCCACCGCCGCGCTCCAACCGGGCCAGCGCAGGTCGCCCTGGACGTCGGTACTGGTGACGAGGCGCTCGTCGGTGGCGGCGTCGATGCAGGGGCCCTCCTGGAGCTGGTGCGCAAGGAGGTTGACGGCCGTTGCCACAGGGGAGGTCGTCGCCACCGATTCGAGATCGTGATGCGGCCCGAGGAAGGTGATCGCAGCACAATCGGCTCCGTCGACGAGCTCCACCGCAGCGACCGTGACCGCTTCCAGTGCCGACTCCAGGTCCAGGGCGTCATCGAGCATCTGGGCGAGCTCGGTCATCTGCTGCTCTGCACGACCGAGGTCCTGCGAACGCTTCCCCATCGACCTTCCCCTCGCCTCGACGCGACAGGCCATCGGCATCGACAGGCCTCGTCGTCGCGCTTCCCATCATCTCCGGATCTGGGTACCCGGGCAATGAATTCGTGGTCGCGCAGGTAGGTCCGGACCTGTGTCCTCGCGTGCCGTGGTGCCATGCTGGCGAGTGACTCTCAGAGAAGGAGCTGGCCTGTGTCCGTGCGTGTCCGAGCCGCGTCCTCGGCGGCCTGTGTGGCCCTCGTGGGCGTCCTGTCGGTGGGGCTGTCTGCCTGTGCCTTTCCCTACGATCCCGAGCACACGCTGGAGAAGGTCCGGAGCGATGCTCTGCGCGTGGGTGTCTCGGAGAACCCTCCGTGGACCGCGTGGCCGGACGGCGCCCCCGTGCCGGGTGAGGAGTCCGAACCGAGCGGGGTGGAGATCGACCTGCTCACCGGTTTCGCTCAGACCCTGGACGCCGACGTCGTCTGGGTCGCCGGAAGCGAGACCGACCTGATGGCGCAGCTGGACGAGGGCGAGCTCGACGTCGTCGTGGCGGGCCTGGAGAGCACGACGGCCTGGAGCAGTCACGCCGCCATCACCACCTCCTACGCCGCCACGCGGGACGACGCGGGCGCCGAGATCCGGCACGTCATGGCCACGCGAGCGGGTGAGAACGACTTCCTCGTCGCTCTGGAGACCTACCTCCTCGACCAGGAGGTTGCTCCGTGACGCGGCGGTTCGGCGACACCGAGCTGCCCGAGGACATCGAGCGGATGCTCCGTCGCGCGATGCGTCTGGAGTGGTTGAGCATCGCCTTCCTTGTCACGGCGGTCACGACCGTCTACCTCGTGATGGGCAGCTCGCAGGCGATGCAGGCGGCGTGGGCGGAGGACCTTCTCTCGTTCATCCCGCCGATCGCCTTCCTCGTCGCCGTGCGTGTCACGCGCATCAGGCCCTCCCGCCGCCACCCCTACGGCCACCACCGCTCGGTGGGGATCGGGCACCTCGCCTCGGCGCTGGCGCTCCTGACGATGGGCGCGTTCCTCGTCTGGGACTCCACCACCGGTCTGCTGTCCCAGGACCACCCGCCGGTGGGGCTCGTGGTCGTGCTCGGGCACGAGATCTGGGCGGGCTGGCTCATGGTGGCCGCGATGATCTACACCGGCATCCCGCCGGTGCTGCTCGGACGCGCCAAGATGCCGCTGGCTCGCGCCCTGCACGACCGTGTCCTGTACGCGGATGCCGACATGAACAAGGCCGACTGGATGACGGCGCTGGGCAGCATCGTGGGTGTGCTCGGTATCGGCGCGGGTGTCTGGTGGGCTGACTCCGCGGCCGCGCTCTTCATCTCGGCCAGCATCCTGCGCGACGGGGTGCGCAACCTCCGCGTCGCGTCCGGCGCCCTGATGGACGAGCGCGCGCAGACCTACGACGGCCAGGACCCCCACCCGCTGCAGCACCGCATCGAGGCGGTGGTCTGCGAGCACCTCTGGGTCGACCGCGCCGCCGTCCGGGTGCGCGACCAGGGGCACGTCTTCCACGTGGAGGTGTTCGTCGTCCCCGCCCGCGGTGCCGAGGTCGGGGTGCCCGCACTGGCGGCCGTGCGGGAGGCAGTGACCCGCCTGGACTGGAAGGTCCAGGACGTCGTGGTCACCGCCGTCGAGGAGCTGCTCGACGCCCTCGTGGAGAAGGAGCACGGGTCGGCCCAGGAGCACGACCCCAGCCGCTAGGTCCCGGGCGGCACGGAGTGGCCTGTCATCGCTGCGGCACCGCGTTCCAGCGCTACGACCACCGCGCCGGCACCGAGATGAGATCCGCCCTCTCCCCGGTGGGAGGCGATCACCGCGCGTCGCAGCTCGGCGATGCTGTCGCTGAGCCGGCGCGTGCCGGCGGAAGCCTCCTCACCTGTCGGGGTGGTGCGGTGGAGGACCGCGGCAAACGCATCGAGGGCATCAGCGGTGGCGCCGCGCAGGTCCGGTCCGAGCAGAGGGCTCCTGGCGTCGGCGTGCTCGTGCTCGACCACGAGCGTGGTGACCTCGAACACCGTGTCCGCCACGGTCTCGAGGCGCTCGAGCTCATCGCGCTGCGTCGTGATCCAGTCGCGGAAGAATCGGGCGCTCCAGTTGCCGCGGGCAGACTGGATCGACCGTGCCAGCGCAGCTCGCGCACCGTGCAGCGACGGTTCGATCACGTACCGCCGTGACTGCCACTCCGAGGCCGCCGGAAGGTCTCGTCGACGCAGCCCCTCGGCGAGGTCGGCGAGCTGGTCGGCCAGGGTGGTGCGCAGGCCTTCGAGGTCCCGTGACCCGGCCGTCAGTGGGAGCGGGGGAAGGGCTGCGGCCACCGCGACGCCCACGAGGGCGCCCACAGCGGTCGTGCCCAGGTAGGCGATCGCGTAGCCGTCGGGATCGGTACGCCCGATGATGAGGATGAAGAGCGAGGACGTCACCACCCAGCTCCCGGCATCACCGAGCCGGTGCCATCCCGCGATCAGGGTCCCGGCGCCGACCACGATCACGATGGCCGCCGCTCCAGGGTCGAGCACGACGTCGACGAGCGTGGCGAGCGTGGCGCCCGCCGCGATGGCTGCCACGGTCCGGCCCGCCTCCCGGAGGCTGCTGACGAGCGTGGTGGTCGTGGCGATGACAGCGCCCAGGGGCCCGTAGTAGGGGTAGTCGCTCAGCGGAACGGGCAGGTGCTGCGCGATGAGCCAGGCAAGGACGGCCGCGATGCCGGCCCGTATCGCCAGCGGCAGCTGCGGCCGCGTCCGCCACCAGGTCGCCAGTCGGCCCGGTGGCCGGCGTCGATGGTGCAGCGCGGGAGACGGCATCGACAAGGCATCTCCTCGAGGACGAGAGCACCGATCAGCAAGGGGAGGTCGTGCCCGACGCGGGACGGCGCCGGGTAGCGCGCCGGTGGAGCCGTAGTTCAGTATTGGGCGCCGCCCCCACCTCGTCAGGAGCGAGGTGGGGGCGGCCCTTCACAGTCGGCGAGCCGGACAGCAGGGGGTCCAGGCCGTCCGGCCAGGGCCGAACTGCGTCCCGCGACCGCCCAGGCATGGGCACAACCTCGGCGGTCGCTGTCCACGCTAAGGGCTGGTCCCCGCCAAGAAAAGGTCCGCCATCGCCACGGCGTTCTCCGGTCGTCCGTGCGGTTCAGGACGTCTCGTCGTCCTCGAAGGCCCCAGCCAAGATCCATGACGCCAGGGTGCGGTCAAGGCGAACAGGTGTCTCGTGCAGGACGAGGCGGACCATGTTGTCCGCGGCCGTCAGGGTCATCGAGGCAGTTTCACGTTGCGCGTCGATCCGGAAGATCGGTTCACGTGAGAGAACGGCGCCGTTCCACCCGTGCTGTGCCAGGCGCCCCACGATGATCGCGGTGGTCTCGTGATCGGGAACATGACCCTTCACCGTGATGCGGAAGGTCGGCAGCAGGGCATCCGAGGAGGAACCGGGTTCCCAGCGGGTGGTGTTCCACGTGCTCGTCATACCCAGGAGCCGGCACAGGTCCGCGCCGGCCCGTGCTGTCCGCTGGAGGTGTGTCGCCAGGGCGTCGCGCACGTCCTCGTAGGCGACCGGGGGTACCTCGACCCGTGTAGCGACCAGACGGCGGGTGGGCTCAGGAAGTGCTGAGACGTAGGACAGGGGCATCGGCAGCACGCGCTTCCTCGGGCGGGATCAGAATGCCGACTCCGGGGTCCGGGGAGTGCGGGTGGGGCCATTTTGCCCGAGCACGGCACTCCCCGCCCACGTGTTCACCATTCCGCCGTCGAAAGCCGACGAAGACGTGGTCAGCATCAGCGAAATCGTGCGGCACCTGCTGCACGAGTGCCCCGCAATGGCGTGCGAGCACCAGTGATGGTCAGATCTGCGCTCGTCGGTAGACAGGACGGCGGACAAGGGCAGCCCAGGCGGGCACCGCGAGGGTTCCAGGGACATTCTCGACGGGATGGAACCTGAGTGCCGGCTCGTCCGCGGGTGGGTCGTCGGCCGGGGATGGAGGGACCGAGAGGTTGCCGGCCTGCGTCCACCCCGATCGGGGATACGCCGACAGGATCGTGAGGTTCAGGCCACCACCTGCCGCCGGGTCGCCAAGAGCTCGCGTGCGAGAAGGACTGGTGGGAACGACGGCCACGACGACCCGTCGGCCGTCGCTGCCGACGAACGGCATCAGCGTGCTGAGCGGTCCTGTGACCGGACGCCAGCGAGGAACGAGGGCGAACCGGCCGAGTCGTCCCAGTCCCGAGCTCGCGAGGAGCAGATCGTGCCGCCGCCCCGCGGCGTCCCACGTGATCGCCATGCCCTGGTTGTCCGGAAGCCACCGGGGGAGGCCGGCGGCGCGTGACACCCGAACGCGGACCTTCCGCTCGCCGACCCCACCGAGATCCCGCACGCCCGGCGCGGAGGCGTTCTGAAGCGTCAAGGTGCCGGACAGGACCACGCCGCGAGGGTGGAGCAGTCGGGGCCGAAGGCGCCGGACAAGCCCGAACACCCCTGCGAACGTCACGCCCGCCCCGTGGGCGAGAGGGGCGGCGACGGCAGCGCCCAGCGGCTGGTTCCTCTTCACGATCGGCCGTTCTCCATCAACGATGGCGCGCATCGAGCCCACCCCTTCCGAGGTCAACCACTGACGTGAACTCCTCCACCATCGCCGGATGGCTGCCGGGACGCAAGAACCAGGGCGGGAGCATGGCGGCCGGATCATTCTTGACCGGTCCTAGGTATTCCCCTGGGCGCGTAGGACCCTGGAAGAATGGCCAAGACATCGGATTCTCGTTCCACCACCACGAGCGCCCCGGACCCCGATGATCCGCGCAAGCCCGATTCTCCCGACGACCTCACCAAGCGGTCGTGGAAGCACGTGCTGCGCACCACGGTCCGTGAGTTCAGCGAGGACCAGTGCACCGACCTCGCGGCTGCGCTGACGTACTACGCCGTCCTCGCCCTGGCTCCCGCCATCCTGGCTCTCGTCTCCATCCTGAGCCTGGTGGGCGACTCGGAGGAGATGGTTGCCGGGGTGACCGACGCCCTGGGGGGCGTCGTGCCGGCGGACACGCTCACCACCATCACGCCCATCGTCGAGACGCTCACGCAGACTCCCGCGGCCGGGTTCGCCCTGATCGTTGGTCTCGCCACCGCCCTGTGGTCAGCCTCGGGCTATGTGGCCGCGTTCTCCCGGGGCATGAACCGCATCTACGAGATCGACGAAGGTCGTCCGATCTGGAAGCTGCGGCCCGTTCTTCTCCTCGTCACCCTGGCGCTGGTCCTCATCGCCGCCGTTGTCGTGGTTGCCCTGGTGCTGTCCGGCGGCCTGGCCCGCTCCGTCGGGGACCTGATCGGTCTCAGCGATGTCGCGGTCACCGTCTGGAGCATCGCCAAGTGGCCGGTCGTGCTCGCTCTCGTGGTCCTGGCGGTCGCGCTGCTCTACCACGCGACGCCGAACGTCCGTCAGCCCAAGGTGCGCTGGGTCAGTGTCGGTGCGCTCGTGGCGATCGGTGTCTGGGTCATCGCCTCGGTGGGGTTCGGCTTCTACGTCGCGAACTTCTCCAGCTACGACGCCACCTATGGATCGCTCGCCGGCGTCGTGATCTTCCTGCTGTGGCTGTGGATCACCAACATCGCGCTGCTGTTCGGCGCCGAGCTCGACGCCGAGCTCGAGCGCGCTCGACAGCTGCAGGCCGGTATCGCGGCCGAGCGCGACCTCCAGCTGCCCGCGCGGGACACCCGCGCCGCCGAGAAGCGTGCGGCCAAGGCCGAGAAGGACGTCGCGCGCGGCCGGGCGCTCCGACTCGCGCACGGTGGCGAGACCGAGACCGACGGCGACAGCACCCACGACACCTCACCCACGAGTAACCACGACTGAGAAGGAGAACGGCCCCAGGCGAGACGCTGCTCGGCCGTCCACCGGCCGCCACCTCGCCATTCTTCTCACCGCCGGACTTCCCTAGACTGACGGGTCAGGAAGCACGAGAGCCACCTTCGCAGGAGCTCGACGAACCCCGACAGAAGACGGAGAAGCGATGACCACCTCGTACCTCAGTGCTGCCGAGCTCGCAGCAGCAAAGGTCGGACCGAACGTCGACGGCGATCTCCTCAGCCTCTACCTGGGTGATCACCTCACCGGCGCGACCGGGGGCCGCACGCGTGTCGCGGACATGGCCAAGCGCTACGTCATGAAGCCCTACGGCTCGGATCTCGCTCTGATAGCGGAGCAGGTGGAACGCGAGTACCTCACCATGAGCGACGTCGTCGAGGCTCTCGGCTTCGGCAAGCGACCGGTCAAGCGGGCGCTGGCGTGGGTGGGGGAGCGGGTGGGGTCCCTCAAGCCCAACGGCCGTCTGGTCAGGACCTCCCCGATGACGCCCGTCCTCGAGCTGGACCTCGTGCGCGCAGCCGTGAACGGCAAGGGTGCGGGCTGGGAGGTCCTGGAGCACTACGCCGGCGACCTCGGACTTCCCTCGGAGCCGTTCGCTCGCCTGGCGACCCAGTCGCAGGAGCAGGCCAAGCTCCTGGCCCGAGCCCACGCGATCGAGACGGCCAAGGCCTTCCGACGCTGAGCGCCTGTCCGGCGCGCCGGCACGATGGTCGCCGCCGGGAGACCACGATTGCCCGCGACGTCGAGAACGTCGGTGCTCCCGCTCGACCGGTGAGGTCGGGCGGGAGAACCGACGTTGCAGGGAGTCCGGAGATCAGCCCTTGTCGGAGGGTGCCACTGGGGCGTAGACGGGCTGCACCTCGGCCATCTCGATGTCGGCCGTGGCCTGGATGAGGGCGAGGAGCTCGGGGTCGAGTCCGGGAGCGAACTCCTCGAACCGCTCGTCCGCGATCGTGATCGGCACACCGGCGGGTGCCTGCTCGGAGGCGTCGAGCTCGGTGCCGTCCTTGGACGGGGACATGCCGCGGAAGATCTTGCCGGCCTCGGAGGCCCCGGTCAGGTCGAACGTGTACTGCTTGCTCTGCAGGCCGCGGTCCACCAGCTTCTTGACCTCGGGGAACTTCTCCGCGTTGGTCTTCGGGATGGGCAGGAGCTTGCCCCAGTCGACCCCGAGGGTCTCCAGGGCCTTGGCGTAGGCGTTCTCGTGCGCCTGGTCGCGCACGATCAGGTAGGAGATCGTCGAGCGGGCGGTCTTGTTGTCGGTCATCTCGTAGATGCGGCACTTCTGCAGGCGTCCGGTCGACTCGAGCATGAGGTTGTAGAGCAGGTCGAGCACGAGGTTGCCGGAGTTGTAGACGTAGCTGCCGCTCCACGGGTTGCCCGCGGAGTCGACCGGGAGCGCTCCCTGGGCCGCCACGAGGTAGTGATGGATGTTGCCCTGGTCGAGCGCGAGCGCGAGCGGGATGTCGCCGCCGGCGCCCGGGGTGTCGAGCGGGTCGGTCTTCTTGCCGTTGTAGCGCGGCGAGCCGTCCAGCAGTCGCGAGATCGTCGTGCCGATGAGCTCGACGTGGCTGATCTCCTCGGTGCCGATCCCCTGGAGGAGATCGCGGTACGGCTTCCCTGCCGAGCCGCGGAAGTTCATGCTCTGGAACAGGTACTGCATCATCGTGCGCATCTCGCCGAACTGTCCGCCGAGCCCCTCCTGGAGGGCGTTGGCCGCAGCCGGGTCGGGCTCGTCGGGAACGATCTCGTTGATCAGTCGTTGCACGTGCAGATACATGTGAACCTCTCAGTGGTGAGTGAGCCTCTTCTGAGACGGTGGCGCGGACCGGGGAGTGCTGGCGGTCAGCGCCACCGAAGACACGTCTCGATCGATTCTCGAAGGCGTGCGCGACGTTCTCGCCGGCCTTCACGGTCTCCGTCGACCTCGAGGACTCGCTTCGGGCCGTGCCTCGGCTTCGCACCTGGCGGGGGTGCGAAGCCGAGGCGCTCGCTCTCCTAGGAGAGGGAGCTCTTGGTGGTGTCGGCCGAGTCCTGGGCGCTGGCCTTGACGTCCTGAGCGGCGGACGCGCCTTCGTCCTTGACGACGGCGGCGCCCTCCTTGGCCGTCTCGGCCACCTTCTGGGCCGACTCCTTGGCGGAGTTCACGAGGTCGTGCGCGACGGCGGAGGCCTGCTCCTTCACCTGCGCGAACTGGTCGCTGTCCTGGAGCTGGGCAGCCAGGTCCTGCTCCTTGCGACTCGCGGGGATGAGCGCCGACAGCAGGAGACCGGCGCCGAAGCCGATGACGCCCACGGCCAGAGCGTTGCCCTGGACCTTCGCCTTCGCCGAGCCCGGGGCCTGACCGAGGGTGTCCTTGACGGAGGAGGCGGCCGAGCCTGCCCGGTCCTGGGCGTCGGAGGCGGATCCGAAGATCGCGTCCTTGGCGTCCGTGGCGATGCCGCGCAGCTTCTCGCCCTGACGCGCGGCGATGGCGCTCGGGCTCACCTTCTCGCCCAGCACGTCCACGTCTGCGGCCACCTGCTCGCGCGTGCGGTCGATGTCGGCACGTATCTGGTCGGGGTCGTTCGTGGTCATGACGTCTCCTGTCCCTTGAGAGCGGCGGGGATCTTGCTGACTGAGTCGGTGGTCCGCGGCAGACCCGGGGCCCGCTTGAGCTCCTTGCGGCCGCTCGTGTACAGGACGGCGCCGACGATCGCCCAGACCAGGGCGATGACCAGGGCCGACCACGCGTTGCCGATGAGGTAGCCCAGGGCCCACCATCCGGCGATCGAGAGGAAGAGCAGGACGAAGTGGCCCGCCACGCCCGCTCCCGCGAGCATCCCGGCACCCTTGCCCGCGTGCTTGGCGTCCTGGGTGACCTCGGCCTTGGCCAGGGCGATCTCCTGGCGGACCAGCTGGGAGAGGTCCCCCGTCAGCTTGCCGACGATGGTGCCGAGGGAGTCCTCGGGTGAGAGGTTCCCGCCGCCTGGATTCGGCCCTTGGGCGTCGACCATCACGGACGCTCCGGAGAGATGGCGCCCGGTGCGCCCCACGGGTCCTGGGGCGCCGGCGTCGTGCCTGACGGCGGGACCGACCCCGACGGGGAGAGGTCGGCAGCCGTGTGGCGCCCGGTCGATGCCGGAGTCGGGTCGCCGCCCTGATCGGGCTCGTCGGAGGTCGTGCCGGAAGCCGTCGAGGACCGACCCGAGGTGCTGGAGGGGGAGTCCTTCAGGGCCCGTGTCAGTCGCCCGACCGCGACACCGGCGCCGACGGAGATGGCGAGGAAGGCGAACGGCCGTCGGCGGGCGAAGTCCTGGACGTCCGACAGGACAGCATCCAGGTCTCGGTCCTCGAGCCAACCGGCTGCACCGCCCAGACGCTGGGAGGCTTGACGGGCCAGATCCGCGACGGGGCCCTGGTCCTGGCTTCCCTCGGCGAGGGACGACAGCTCGCTCGAGACGCCCCTCAGTCCCACGGCGGCCTGCTCCTTGCCGGTCGTCGTCTGCGTCCGGAGGTTCTGCGTGGCCTCGTGCAGGAGGGAGGAGGCCTGATCCTTGGCGCTCGAGGCAACCTTCGCGGCCTCGTCCTTCGCTGTTCCTGCGACCTCGGAGGCCGACGCCTTGGCGTCCTGAGCGACCCCGGCCGCCTGGTCCTTCGCCGTGCCGGCGACCTCACCGGCCTTGGCCTTGGCCTCCTCGACCTTCTCGCTGGAACCTGAGTCGCTGCCGGAACCGGTACGGATGTCGTCGGGCGGCCTCGGCGTGGTGGCCGGAGGGAAGGACGGCGGGGAAGGCTCGGTGGGTGGGGCGGTCGGTGCCGCGGGAACGAGAGGCGAAGGCTCCGGCGGGATGTTGCCGTGGATGGGAGGGGGCGTGCCGTACGGACTGCTCATGGTGTCTCCTCGCTGGTTGGGACAGCCCAGCGGCACCGGCATCTCACCGGCGGTGCACGCGGGCGCGTCATCTCAGAAGAGGAACGGACGTCCACCTGTGGACGTCCGTCCGAGGGCTGGCCACGGTCTTGAGCCAGTGCCTTGTCAGTGTGCTCCGCGTCACAGGCCATGTCACGAACGGCGAATCTCATCCCGCTGCGAGGTCGTCACCGGTCCGATGCGCCGAGTGCGCTTCCCGGCCCCATGCCTCCGTGAGGCGGGTTGGGGAAACTGGGGTCGTGCCCCGCCCCGTTCCCCGCGCCCGCTGGCGCGGCCGCTCCCGTCTCGTCCGGCTCGTCCGTCTCTGGCGCACCCGCGACCCGCAGCTGTTCACCGAGAAGGTCCGCTACAAGATGCTCCGCGACCACCGGCAGCTCGTCGTGACGTTCGCGGACAAGGGCGCGGTCCGCGACCACGTCGCCGCACGCGGCCACGCCGACCTGCTGCCGCACGCCTACGCCGTCGTGGACGACCCGGACGTGCTGCTCGATCTCGAGCTGCCGTCGTCGTACGTGGTGAAGCCGACCCACGGCAGCGGGGCGGCGATCGTCGTGTCGCCCGCGGCGCAGCCCGACGCCGCGCTCCCGCGACCCGCGTGGGGGTGGGTGTACGCGCACGTGCGACCGGACGTCGTCGACCGCCGCGTGCTGCGGGACATCGCCGCCGGCTGGACGACGAAGCTCTACGGCCGCGGCCCGAACGAGGAGTGGGCCTACAGCCGGATACCGCCGCGCATCATCGTCGAGGAGGCGCTCGCCGGGCCCGACGGCGGGATCCCCGACGACTACAAGCTCTGGGTCTTCCACGGCGTGTGCCGTTACATCCAGGTCGACGCCGGTCGGTTCGGCGTGCGCACGCACGACTTCCACGACCCGCAGTGGCGTCACCTCCCCCTGCGCGGGGGACTGCCGTGGGCCGATCCGCCGCACGAGGCGCCCGACCGGCTGGCGGAGATGATCGCGATCGCGGAGCGGCTCGGGGAGGGGACGGACTTCGTGCGCGTCGACCTCTACCTGCTGCCCGGCCGCATCGTGTTCGGCGAGCTCACCAGCTACCCGGCGGGCGGTCGAAGCCCGTTCGACCCGCCGTCGTTCGACGCGGAGTTCGGCGGCCACTGGGAGGTGCCACGACGCTACCGGTGAGCGGGCGGCGGCCTGCGGTGGTCACCGACCTCTGCTTCGCCAGTGTGGCCGGCAGCCTCGAGTGGCGCCGCTCCGGCTGCCGCACCGTCGGCGTTGGTGCGCGCGAACGGTCGCTCCGGCGTCGCGGAAGCGACCACTCGTGAGCACGAGCGGACGGTCCCCCTCCGACGACCGTTCGATATGCACGAGCGGTCGTCTCGGGTGCCCGGTGCCGGCCGCCCGGCCACAGCGAGCGCTCCTGACCAGCCAGTCGTGCACAGCGAAGGCGCTCGCCGCGTCGGCGCTCACCGCGAGACCCACCCAGCCGTGGCGCGGCGGCCCGGTGTCGGGTTTGCTGGGGTCGTGGATCGACGCACCGCACTCACCCTCCTGACGGCCGCCGGGACCCTCGGGGTGCTCGGCGTCGCCGGGCTGGCGGCGTGCGCGCCGCCGTCGAACGCCCCCGCAGACCCGGCCGACCCCGAGAGCGAGCTCGAGATGACCACGATCCCCTACGGCGACGACCCCTCCCAGTACGCCGAGCTGACGCGACCGGCCGGGGGGTCGAAGGGCGTCGTCGTCGTGATCCACGGCGGCTTCTGGCAGGCCCAGTACGACGCCTCGCTCGGTCGGCCGTTGGCCGCCTCACTCGCGGCGAACGGCTGGACGGCCTGGAACCTGGAGTACCGGCGCGTCGGCAACGGCGGCGGCTACCCGGCCACGTTCGACGACGTCGCCGCCGGGATCGACGCGCTCGCCGACGTCGAGGGCCTCGACCTCGGCACGGTCGTGACGCTCGGCCACTCCGCGGGCGGGCACCTCGCCGTCTGGGCGGCGGGACGCGGCAGCCTGACCGGCTCGGACTGGGCCGATCCCGCCGTCCCCGTGACCGCCGCCGTCTCCCAGGCCGGGGTGCTCGACATCGCGGCCGCCCTCGCGGACGACCTCGGCGGTGGCGCGGCGCGCTCGCTCCTGGGCGAGGGGTCCGACGATCGCGACGTGCTGGCCGACCCGACGGCGCAGCTGCCGCTCGACGTCCCCGTCCGATGCATCCACGGGCGCAGCGACACGATCGTCCCGCCGAGCCAGTCCAGCGACTACGTGAGGCTCGCGACGGCGGCCGGCGCCGACGTCGAGCTCCTCGAGGTCGACGGCGACCACTTCGTGGTGATCGACCCGTCGAGCGAGGTGTGGGCGCAGACGCTCGAGGTGCTGGACGCGCTGGTCTGAGCCGGCCGGGAGCACGCGGCGACCGATCTAGCGCTGGTCGAACCCGCTCTCGCCGGTCGCGGGCACCTCGCTCACGTGCGTCCCGGTGACCGCCGCCGTCGACGGCCCGTGCTCCAGCCACGCGACCGCGCGGTCGACGGCGTCGCGGTCGCCCTCGACCTCGGCCTCGACCCGGCCGTCGGGCAGGTTGCGCACCCAGCCGGCGACGCCGAGCTCCCGCGCCGCGCGGCACGTGCTCCACCGGAAGCCGACACCCTGCACCTGACCGCTGACCAGCACGTTCACCCTCATGGGGCCTCCTCGTTCGTACTCCGGTGCGTGAGCCGACCCCGCGCACCAGGACCACCGTGACGGCGGTCGACGGTGCCAGCATCACCCCGCGCGCCGAACCGGGCAGCACGAGCGGGACGATCTGCGCCGCTGCGGACACCATCTCGCCCAGGTCGCCGTCGGGCACGCGTCACGAGGAGGACGAGGACGACGGTGGCGGCGGCCGTCGTGGCCACGTCCACGGCGTTGACGCGTCTGTCACCTCCTCGGGCCGGCCCATCACGGGGGGAGACGCGGCGCGGCCCCGCCCGGCCGTGGGGCCGGACGGGACCGCGACGGTGCTGGTGGTGCTGGTCGTGCTCGAGCGGGTCGGCCGTCAGCCGAGCAGCTCCAGCGAGTCGAACCGGTAGAGGAACGCCGCGATCGCGTCACGCGCGATCGGCGTCACCGGGCGGAACACCGCGGTGCCGTCGTTGCCCTGCCAGCCGGTGGAGATGCCCACCGAAGCCACCCAGGCGATCTCGGTGGCGAACTGCGAGTCCGACGGCACGTCCGTGAACGGCGTCGTGGTCGGCGCCGTCCCCGGCTCCACCTCGGCGAGGCGGTAGAGGAACGCCGCCATCGCGTCGCGGTTGATGGAGTCCAGCGGGCGGAACTCGCGCGTGCCGTCGGCCCGCACCCACCCGGTGGAGATGCCCTCGTCGGCGAGCCAGGCGATCTCGGTGTAGAACTGCGAGCCCACCGGGACGTCGACGAACGGTGACGTGGCGGGCGGCGTGTAGTCCACCGGCTCGGCGAGGCGGTAGAGGAACGCCGCCATCGCGTCGCGTGCGACCGGGTTGAACGGACGGAACTCGCGCTCGCCGTCGGCCGTCGGCCACCCGGTGGAGATGCCGGCGTCGCTGAGCCAGCGGATCTCGTCGAAGAACAGCGTGCCGAGCGGCACGTCGACGAACGGGATCGGCAGCACCTCGACCGTCGCGGTGCCGGTCGCGTCGCTGAGCGTGGCGGTCACGACGGCGTCGCCCACCGCCCCGAGCGTCGCGGACGCACCGGAGAAGGTCACGCCGGGGCTGGTGGAGCTGAACGTCACCAGAGAGGTGACGTCGCCCAGGAGGTCGCCGTCGGCATCGGTCGCCGTGACGGTGACGTCGACGGACTCGCCGACCAGCGCCGTCGTGGCCGACACCGTGACGTCGAGGCTCACGGCCGCCTCGATGACCGTGATCCAGCGCGCGTAGGCGGTGGTGTCGGTGGTCAGCGCCGCGGTGAAGTCGAACGGCACGGTGAGCGCCTCGTCGGCGAACCAGCCGGCGAAGACGAGCTCGCCGTCGACCGGCTCGGCCGGCTCGGTCGGCGTCGCGCCGTAGGCCAGGACCTGCGGCTCGACGGCGGTGGTGCCCTCGCCCAGGAGGTCGAAGTCGAGCGTGACGCCTGCGGCGTCGCCGAGACCACCGGAGGCGACGGCCGCACCGGTCCCGCCGACGATCGGCAGCACGATGGTGGAGGTCGCGGCATCGAGCGAGACGGTCGCGTTCACGGTGCCGCCGAGGTTGAAGCCCTGGAGGTTCGTGGTCAGGACGACGCCGATGCGGTGGCCCGCGGGGAAGACGTAGTCGTAGGGCTCCATGTCGAAGTCGAAGCCGTACTCGGTGCCGGGGACGACCGGGGTGGCCTTGCCGGACATGAGCGAGGTGCGGTTGGAGGAGTCGAGCGCACCGCGCGAGAGGCGCCAGAAGTCGGCCGTCGCAAGCACGCGCTCCTTCTCGAGGTAGCAGCCGGTGTCGGTCGCGTTGCCGGCGCCCCAGCAGGTGCGGACCGTGGTGTTGCGCGAACCGTCGCCCGAGCGGGAGACGCGCTCGGCCGTGCCGTAGTCCACGAGGACCGCGCCGAGGTTGGCCTGGTCGGTGGACAGCGACGCGTCGAGCTCGATGCGCGGCGTGCCGGAGATGCGCAGCTCGTTCTCGAGCGGCTCGGACAGGAACGCGAGGCGGTTGGCCTGCTGACCCTCGGGCGCGCTGATGAGGTTGTTCTCGTTGATGGAGTTCGCGGGGTTGGTGAACGTCAGCGTCTCGGTCGCACCCTCGCCCGTGGTGGGCTGGAGCGCGAGGTCGCCCGCGGCGCCGGGCGTGGTGCCCGTCAGGTGCACGGCGACGTCCTGCGTGCCCGGGGCGGGCCAGGAGGCCTCGTCCACGTACTCCTCGACGCCCTGCTCGACCGTCGACTCTGGCTCGTCCATGATCCCGTTGTCGATCCCCATCAGCCAGTGGTCGTACCAGCGGTGGATGGTGTCGACCCAGACCGTGCGGCGGAAGTCGAACGGGTCGATGTGACCCTGGCGCGGCAGCCACACCTTGCGCGGCACGTCGTTCGCGGCCAGCGCGTCCCACCACTCGTTGAACTGGCTCATGCGGACGTTGTCGTCGTTCAGACCCTGGATCGCGAAGACGGCGGCCGTGACGTTGTCGGCGTCGAGCTGGTAGTTGCGCTCCTGCCAGAAGTCGTTGACGTCACCGTCGGTGTCGCCGTCGACCTCGTTCATGATCGCGCGCGTGGGGGCGCACAGCTCACGACGCTCGGGGTTGGTGACGGTGTTGGACAGCGACTGCGGGTAGTGCGTGTTGTGACGGATGCCGTTGGTGCGCGAGTAGCGGTACCACTGCGTGATCGCGTCGATCGGGACGATCGTCTCCAGGCCTTCGACGCCCGTCGCGGCCACGCCGTTGGCGAGCGTGCCGTCGTAGGACTTGCCGAACATGGCCGACTTGCCGTTGTGCCACGTCGCGTCGACGGGGGCGCCGTCGGCGTCGAAGCCCGGCACCCGACCGTTCAGCCAGTCGACGACGACCTTGAGGCTCTCGATGTCGCCCGCGCCACCGTGCAGCGGGCAGCCGTTCGAGAACCCGGTGCCGTTCATCTGCGCGTGGATCACGGTGTAGCCGCGGGGCACGAAGTAGTTGTCGTAGTACAGCGGGTTCAGGTCGGTGACGACGCCGCCCAGGTTGCTGTTGAGCCTCTCGGACTCGTTGCCGCGGCCCAGCGTCGTGTAGTACGGCGAGGTGTCGATGATGGCCGGTGACATGAGGCCGGTCTCGGTCGCGGCCGGACGGATGATGTCGATCGCGGTGACGTCCGTGACGCCGTCGCCGTCCTGGTCCACACCCTCGACCGGGATGAAGACACGCTCACGCACGGCCGTGCCGTAGTCGTAGCGGGGCGCCGTCACGCCGCCGACGATGCTGACGCCCTCGGGCGTCTCGGCGGTGGGAAAGGCCTCGCGCTCGACGGCGGTGGTGGCCTCGGCGGTCAGGCCGGAGGCGAGATCCGTGACGTCGGCGAGGGTCTCGGGCGCGGCGGTCGCGGGGATCGCGGCGATGGGCAGGACGGTGGCCGCGAGCAGCGCGGCGAGGATCGAGCGGCGACGACGCCGCGTGCTGACAGGTGGACGCAAGGGGTTCTCAGGGGATGGCACGATCCCGTTCCTACCGTGGCGCCGGTCACCCCGCGACCGCTCGCAGGGTCCCGCTCCAACGTTTTACGTGAGTGGAACGTAGGGGCTTGCATCGCTGGCTGACGTAACCCGAGCGTTGCGTGGCGGTCGCGCCGATGTTGCACGGTTCTGATGTGAACGATCTCGCCGACGTCGTGGGTACGGCCGGTCGTTACGCTCGCGGCCATGGCCACCCCACCCCGTCCCTTCCGTCAGGTCGACGTCTTCGGCACCGGCCCGTTCTCGGGCAACCCGCTCGCCGTCGTGCACGACGCGCAGGGCCTCGGCGACGAGGAGATGGCGCGGATCTCCACGTGGACCAACCTCTCGGAGTGCACGTTCCTGCTGCCGCCGACGCAGCCCGGCGCGGACTACCGCGTGCGGATCTTCGCGGCCGCCACCGAGCTGCCGTTCGCCGGCCACCCCACGCTCGGTACGGCGCGGGCGTGGCTCGACGCCGGGGGCGTGCCCGCCGTGCCCGGGCGAATCGTTCAGGAGTGCGGCGTCGGGCTCGTGACGGTGCGCGAGGTCGGCGACGGCGGTGAGGTCGGCGGCGCTGACGAGCTCGCGTTCGAGGCGCCCGCGCTGCGGCGCTCGGGCCCGCTGTCCGACGCCGAGCTCGACGACGTGCTGGCGGTCCTCGGCCTCGGCGCCGAGGACGTCGTCGAGGCGCGCTGGATCGACAACGGGCCGGGCTGGATCGGCGTCCTGCTGCCCGACGTCGAGGCGGTGCTGGCGGTGCGACCGGACGCGTCGCGGCGACCGGGCGCGTGGTCGATCGGCGTCGTCGGGTTGTACAGGGAGGACGGCGCAGCGGCGGAGGCCGAGAGCGGGCCGCGCGTCGAGGTCCGCGGGTTCTTCTCCGACGGCAGCGGGCCGATGCTCGAGGATCCCGTCACCGGGAGCCTGAACGCCTCGGTGGCGCAGTGGCTGCTCGGGTCCGGTCGCGTCGAGGCGCCGTACGTCGCGGCCCAGGGGCGGGCGGTCGGCCGCGACGGGCGCGTGATGATCACGACCGGCGAGGCCGGCGCGGTGTGGGTGGGCGGGGCCGCCGTCGTCGCCATCCGCGGCGAGATCACGACGGCGTAGCGCGCAACGGTCCGTTCACCCCTCCCAGCCGCACGCGTCGGCGTACCAGAGCAGCAGGTTGCTGCGGGTCGCCTCGGGGAGCCGGACGTGGAAGAGGGGTTGCGCGACGCCGTCGCGCGACGTCTCGATGCCCAGGTAGGTGCCGCGCTTGTCCTCCGCGATGGCGTGCCGGTCGCACCGCACCGCGGTGAACGGCAGCGCGACGGTCGAGCCGGCGGGCGCCGGGGCAGCGAGCGCGGGGTCGCTCCAGCCGACCGCACCGCCGAGCGGGGCGAGGAGCTGGCTTCCGCGGACGCCGGTGACCACGACGGGCTGCGCCGGTCGCTCGAGCGGGGTGACGGTGAGGGAGACCGTGCCGGTGGCGACGCCGTCGCGCGTGCCCGCGACGACGTCGGGGCCGATCGTGAGGGCGACGGCGGCCTCCGCGCCCAGGCGGGCGCAGTCCTCGCCCCACGCCCGGGCGAGGTGGCCGTAGGGGTCGGTCACCGTGACGTCGCGCTCGACGCCCGGTGCGAGGGTGAGGCGTGCGACGCCGCCGGGGGAGGTCGCGCCGTCGGGCCGCGGGTCGCAGCGTGCGTCCCCGAGCGTGACGAACATCGACCGGGTGCGGCCCGGGCCGACGGTGACGGTTCGATCGGGGTCCGTGGCCCGCGTGCCGTCCCAACCGGGGGAGTCGAGAGCCGCGGCGACGACCGTGAGCTCGGCGTTCGCGCCGGCCTCGCTACCGGCGTCGTCCGGGGCCGAGACGACGAGCGAGAGCACGCGGCGTCCCCAGTCGAGCCGGGTCTGGACGATCTCGACGGCGAGGTCGTCGGCGAGGGCGGAGGCGGCGGGGTCGAGCGTGGCGGGTGCCTCGGAGGCGACCGGTGTGGTGGTCGGGGGCCCCGTCGTCGGGCCGGCGTCAGGGGTGCACGCCGCGAGTCCGGCGGCGACGACGACGGCGAGCATCGCGACGCCACCTCGGCCCACGGCCGCTACGACCGGTCGAGGAGGCCGCGCAGGAACGCTGCCTGGCCGGCGTGCTCCAGCGCGTCGCCGACCACGCTGACCAGGCGCGCACCGAGGGTGACGGGCGGGTCCCAGTCGGCGTCGACGACGGCGTCCAGGTCGTCGTCGGTCAGGCGCGCGAGGTAGGTCTGGGCTGCCGTCTCGACGGCGTCGGCGTACCCGAGCAGCACGTCGGCGGGCGCGTCCACCTGCGCCACCTGCTCGGCCGAGTGGCCGTAGCCCATGTCGTCGTCGGGCAGCGTGAGGGCGGCGCGCTGCGCCCACCCGTCGCTCACCCACACCTGCGGGGTGCCCGCGAGGGCGGCGAGCTGCGCGTCCTGCTCGCGTCCGGTGTGCCACGCGAGCCACGCGAGCGTGTTGGCGGCGGGGTCGAGGCGCCGGGTCAGGACGCCGTGGTCGGCATCCTCCAGCGCGTGGCGCAGCAGGTCGGGGATGCGGGCGAACGCGTCGGCCAGGACATCGGTGCTCTTCACGGTGGCGGACCTCTCTGTGGTCGAACGGACGGTCGGGGCTGACTCCGACCGTACGCACGCCGGTTCGGTTATGACCACCCCGGTCGGTCACCCCGTGCGGAGGGGCGACGGGCCGCACCCGTCGGGCGGCCCGTTTCGCACCCCCTGGCTACGGTGGCGCCATGAGAATCGCCATCGACGCCGAGGTCGCCCTCCGGCTGGTGCGCGACGGCGTCGCCGTGCCACCGGAGCACCGGCTGGTCGGGCCCGCCGTGCTGCGCTCGGACGCGCTGGCCACGCTCTACCGCGCGGTCCGCGCCGGGGAGCTGTCCGACGCCGACGGCCGTGCCGCGCTCGAGGGCCTCGCCGGCCTGAAGATTCGCCTGCTGGGCGATCGCGTCTCGCGCGCGACGGCGTGGCGGCTCGCCACCCGCCTCGGCTGGGAGGAGACGGGCCCGGCCGAGTACCTCGCCGTCGCCCAGCTGCAGTCCGACGTGCTCGTCACCGACGATCCGGTGCTCCGTGCGGGTGCGGACGGCGTGATCGTGCTCGGGACGTGGGCCGACCTCGTCCGAGGCGACGGGGCGGCCGCGGAGGTCTGAGGGCGGAGCCAGGCAGGGGTCGGTGAGGCCCCGCGTGCTCAACCCTCGTGTTCAGCCCTCGTGCTCAGACCTCGGGTCGCGGCCCGTACATGATGACCGCGACGCCGGTCAGGCACAGGAGTGCGCCCGCGACGTCCCACCGGTCGGGGCGGAAGCCGTCCACGAGCATGCCCCACGCGAGCGAGCCGGCCACGAAGACCCCGCCGTAGGCCGCGAGGATCCGGCCGAAGTTGGCGTCGGGCTGCAGCGTCGCGACGAACCCGTAGAGCCCGAGCGCGATGACGCCCGCGCCGATCCAGATCCACCCCCGGTGCTCGCGCACGCCCTGCCACACGAGCCAGGCGCCGCCGATCTCGGCGAGCGCGGCGGCGGCGAACAGGACGAGGGATCGCAGCACGGTCATGGCCCCATCGTGTCGGACATCGCTGTCGGACCTCGGTGTCGGAGGTGGGGCGTAGCGTGCAGCCACCGACCGACCCTGCCCACAGCGACCGGAGGCCACCGTGAGCGCGCTGCTCGACCCCCACGACCCGGTGCACGCCAAGGCCCTGCGCATGCTGGAGCAGGACCTCATCGCGTGGATCGTCACGACCACGGCCGAGGGTGAGCCTCGCGCCGTCCCTGTCTGGTTCCTGTGGCACGAGGGTCGCGTCGCGATCCTGACGAAGCCCGACGCGGCGAAGGTCGCGCACGTGCGGCGGCACCCGACCGTCGTCGTGCACCTGCAGGCGGGCGGATCCTTCGGGGACGACTTCGTCATCCTGCGCGGTCCGGCGCGCATCGCCGAGCGGTCGACCGCGCAGTGGCTGACCAGCGTGCGCGAGAGGTACGAGACCAAGTACGCCGAGGCGCTCGAGGCCTACGGTTCGCCGCTGGACGACGTCGCCGCGGTGTTCTCCACCCTGATCGAGGTCGAGCCGGAGCACGTCTCGGCGTGGTGAGCGCATCCCGGGTGATCCTGCTGTGCGGCCCCGCGGGGTCGGGCAAGTCGACGACGGCGCGCCGGCTCGAGGCCGAGGGCTGGGTGCGCCTGGGCTGGGACGAGGAGGCCGCGCGGCGCGGCTACCTCGGCTACCCGCTGCCGGACGGCGCGCAGGACGACGTGCACGCGGCCGTGCAGGAGCGGCTGGTGGGTCTGGTGGGCGAGGGGCGCGACGTCGTCGTGGACACCTCGTTCTGGCAGCGTGCGCTGCGCACGGCCTACCGGGAGCTGCTCGCACCCGTCGGCGTCGTCCCCACGACCTGGTACCTGCGTGTGCCGTGGCCCACGCTGCTCGCGCGCGTGACCGCGCGCACGGGGTCCGGACCCGACGACGTGGTGATCAGCGAGGCGACGCTGCGGCGGTTCGTCACCGGGTTCGAGGTGCCGACGGCGGACGAGGGACCGCTCGTCGTCCTGGACGCCGAGCCCGAGCCCGAGTCAGACGCGGCACCGGGCCCCGGCGGCTAGTCGGCCGGAACGGGAGCGAGGCTCGGCACGACGCGGCGCGCCGCGGCCGCCCGCGGTGCGCGGTAGACGTCGATGATGCTCGGCCCGTCGGGGCGCTCGAGCACGGTGATCTCGTCGCCCGCGGCGATGCGTCCGTTCGTGAGGACGCGCAGGTAGGGACCGAGGCGCCGCTCGTCGGAGAACCGGCGCACCCAGCCGCGCTCCTCCACGCCGTCGAGCAGGCCCGCCAGCCGGCGCGCGAACGTGCCGCACGGCGTCCGCGGCATCGTCACCTGGACCTCGACGTCGGTGCCGATCCGCCAGATCTCGCCGATCCGGGCGTCGTTGACATCGATCCCGACGGTGCGGAGGTTCTCGCCGAAGGCGCCGGGCGGGATGTCGTCACCGAGCTGCTGCGCCCAGTGGTCGGCGTCCTCCTGCGCGTAGGCGTACAGCGCCTTGTCGAGCCCGCCGTGGTGCTTGCGGTCCGCCTGGACGTCGGCGCGCAGGCCGTACGGGCCGACGCGCACGGGCCCGTCGACGGGGCGCTTGTCGATCCCGCTGATGCCGATCGAGCCGGTGTCGGGGACGAGCTGGTGCACGCGGCAGACGGCGAGGAGGTGCGGCATGCGGGCATCGTAACGAGTGGCCGGACGCGTCGTCGCGCACGCCGACCGACGTGGCGCGAGGCGCTCGACGACGGCGTCATCGAGGCAGGAGGCGCGGCCCCAGCACGCGCTGCACGTCCCCGGCCGCCAGCGCCCACGCGATGAGCGGGACCTGGAGCGGCAGCCGGACCAGGCGCTTGGCGTCGGAGTCGAGCATCGCGCCGGCGTCGCGCTGCTCGAGGTACTGCGAGACGTTGCCCGGCCAGACCGCGACGAGGAACGCCGCGGTCCCCAGGCCGACCCAGGCGCGCGCCGGCTGCCGCCAGGTCGCCGCCAGCGCCGCACCGAGCGCGATCTCCACCACGCCGGAGGCCACGATCACGCGGTCGGGGTCGCCGGGGAACCACGCGGGGACGGCGACCCGGTACCCGCGGGTCCGGGTGAGGTGCGCCGTCCCGGCGGCGAGCATGACGCCGCCCATCGCCACCTGTCCGACCGCCCGGGCGACGTGCGTCACGGAAATCCCGCCGACACCGCTCACGCCCGCACCCCGCGCGAGATCGTGTCGAGCACCGTCTCGTACGGCCGGGGCCGGAGCGGGATGTCCGAGAGCAGCCGGAACAGCAGGGCGCGGAGCATCGCCACGCGGTCGACGCCGAGGCGCCAGTCCGCCAGCGCGGCCGGCGGCGCGCCGTGCCACATCACGGCGTCGAGCACGCACACGGCCTCGGCCCAGCGCTGCGGGCGCCAGGAGGGCGCGACGTCGATGACGACGGCCGCGCCCGCCGCGTCCAGCAGCACGTTGCCGGCGAGGTCGGCGTGCACGAGCTGGTCGCGGCCGAGGTCCGCCGGGCCCTCGCGGTCGGCCAGCGTCAGCCCGGCCTCGGCGAGCTCGGCCACGACGCGCTCCACGAGCGGGATGTCGAGCGCGTCGGCGGCCAGCGGGACGTCGCCGAACGCCTGGCGCTCGGCGCGGGCCCAGCGGTCGGTGCGGGTGTCGAGCACGTCGGGGCGGTGCGGGACGAGCGAGGCGAACCGCGCGTGGAGCAGCCGGCCGGCGGCGAGGATGACGTCGAGGTCGTGGCACGCCGTCGTGCCCGACTCGTACCGGCTCGCGGCCCAGCCGTCGACGACCCACTCGCCGTCGCGCGCCGGGACGGGCATCGCCACGCGGAAGCCGCGGCGGCTCGGGGACATGTCCAGCTCGTACGCGAACCGGGCCAGCACCGGGCTGAGCCACCGCTGGACGGCGGCGTCGCGGCCGGGGCTCAGCACCAGATCGCCCGCGAGCACGCTGCCACCCTGACCGCCGGGGAGCGAGGTCAGGAGGTCGGGGACCGCGAAGAGGTCCAGCACGTGAGGGGGAGGAGGTGCCACCGTTCGACCCTACCGACGGCGGGCGGGTGAGGCCCAGGTTCGCCTCGCGTGAGGGTCGGCCGCGCTCAGCGCCTGCGGAGCGCGAGCACCTGCTCGCGCAGGATGTCGGCGTGCCCGTGGTGCTGGGCCATCTCGCTGACGAGGTGGAGCATGATCCACCGCACGGTCAGGGGCCCGAGGCGGTGGCCGGTGACGACGTCGTCGAGCCCGCGCCGCGCGAGGATCTCGTCGGATCGCTCGACGGCGGCCGCGTGCGCCCCGAGCGCCGTGGCGATCGTCAGGGACTCCGGCACGTCGAACGGGTCCGCCGCGGTCGGCGGCAGCCCGAGCTCGCGACGCGGTGTCCCGAGCACGGCCTCGACGGACCAGATCTGCTCGCCGTAGGTGACGTGCGCGAGGATCCCGAGCAGCGTCGTCGCGGACGGCACGAACTGGTGCCGCGCCTCGATCTCGGACAGGCCGTCGAGGCTCGCGCGCAACCCCTCGCGGTGCGTGTCGAGCCGCGCGGCGAGCTGCGCCCGCTCGCCGTGCAGCAGCGTGCGGAGCGGATCGACGGCCATGCCCGCAGTCTGGCACCGCGCGAGGTTCGGGGTGGGAGCCAGGGAGGTCCCCGATGTTTGGTGCCGCCAACACCGGCAGGGTGGGAGGCATGAGCACCGGTACCCCGTCGATGCGCGCGGCCCCGACGTCGGGGCCGGCGCGGGCCGCCGTCGTCACGGCCGCGGTGCTCGGCCTGGTGCACGCCGGGTTCAGCGCCTTCTGGATGCTGGGCGGGACCTGGTTGCTCGAGACCCTGGGCGAACAGGTCCTGACGACGTTCGACGGTCGGCTCTGGCTCCTCGCGCCGGTCGTGCTCGTGAAGGTCGTCGCGGCCCTCGCCCCGCTCGCCCTCGTGGCCGGCACCGGCGCCCGCACCGGCACCGACTCCCGTGCCCGGTGGCGCCGGCTGCTCCGCGCGCTCTCCTGGCTCGGCTCCGGGGTGCTCGTCGTGTGGGGCGGGGCGAACACGGTCGTGAGCAACCTCGTGCTCGCCGGCGTGATCGAGGTCGGCGGCCCGATCGACCGCCCCGCCGTGATCGGTCACGCGTGGCTGTGGGACCCGCTGTTCCTCGCGTGGGGTGCGGCGCTCGCCGTCGGGCTGTGGCTCACGCGACCGGCCCGGGCCGAGCCCCGCCCTCGGCCCGGCGCGCGTCGCCCCGCGGCCGGCTGAGGACGAGCTCGTCGCGCAGCGCCGTCGCCCGCTCGAGCTCCAGGTACGGCCAGACGGTGCGGGCCACCGGGCCCGGCGGCAGGTGGACGGTCAGGTTGGCGCCGCCGTGCCGGCGATCGCGAGGATCCTGCTCGAGCGCCGTCGTCTGGATGCGCGCGCGGTCGATCACCCGCACCGACCGCGTCCAGCGTCCCGTCCGCGACAGGACGTGGGAGGCGTCCACGAGCAGCCCGTGGCTCTCCCACGAGATCGGGGCGAGCAGGCGCCCGTAGCGCTGCGACCCGATCCAGGTCGACGGCGGTCTCGCCGCCCGCAGGGCCGTCCGCACCTCGGTCAGCATCGCCTCGTCCAGGCCCGACATCAGGGTGGCGACGAGCGGGACGACCTCGTCGACCGACGCGGCGACGGCGACCGTGCCGGCGCCGTCCTCGCCCGTGGACGACCCGAGCGCCGTGACCGACACCGTCAGGGTCCACCACCCCGAGCGGCGATCGATCGGGCCCTGCGAGAGGTCGATCGCCGAGACGCGGCCCGCCCTGACGGTCGTGCGACGGCGGTTCAACCTGCCGCGACTCACGGCGAGGTCGCCGCCCGCGTCGTGCACCTCCCAGGTCGCCACCCGCCGCCACCGCTCGATCGCGCTGCGCACCGCACCCACGCCCGCGGCGCCCGCCGCGATCACGAGGCCGATGGCCGCCGCGACACCGCCCTGGATCGCGTCCAGGACGGCGAGGACGAAGAAGACGAGGCACGCGGCGGCGGCGAGCCACGGCTGCACCGACCGCAGCGTGTAGCGGCGCGCGCGGTCCGGGCCGAGGGCGAGGACGAGCCGGCCCCGGTCCTCGGGGGGCGCCGCGGCGGCGTCGGCACCGGCACCGTTGCTGACGCCGTCGCCGTCGCCGTCGCCGTCGTCGCCGTCGTCCCCGTCGGCCCCGGGTGAGGTGCCCGCCGTCGCGACCCCCGCGGCGACCCGCTTCGCGACGACCTCGTGACGGTGCTCGAGCAGCCGGGAGCGCCACGCGCGCGCCGCCTCGAGGGGCAGTCCGGGGATCTCGGTGCCGGACGTGCCGCCGCCCGAGACCTCGACCTTGAGCGTCGCAAGTCCCGCGATCCGCTCCAGGAGAGGCTCGCGGATCTCGACGCCGTCGATCCGCTCGGGCGCATAGGTGGTGGCGACGGTGCTCAGGACGCCGCTGCGGACGTGCAGGCCGTGGTCGGTGACCGCGAACCGGTAGCGGTGCCACCCGGCCGCGTGGCCGATCACGATCAGGAGCGCGACGCCGAGCACCACGCCTCCGGCCACGACGGCGAAGCCCACCTCGAGCTCCTCGCCCCGGACCCAGCCCTCGATCTCGTTGCGCCAGATCCACGCCACGAGCGCGCCGCTCGTCAGCAGGGTCCGCACGCACTGCACGACGAGGGAGCGCAGCGGGCGACGCTGCCAGCGCGGGTCACCGGGGTCGGGGAGGTGCTCGTCGTCGTCCGGGACGCTCGCCTCGTCGTCGACGCGCGGCGACGGGGCCGTCACAGGCCCTCGTCCCGTCCGCGCGTGCGCCGCGACAACCGCGAGCGCAGTGCCCGGGCGTCGGCGACCGGCAGCCCCGGCACGGTGGTCGAGCCGCTCGCCGCGGTGTGGACCTCGAGCTTCGCCAGCCCGAACCGCGTGTCGATGGGCCCCTCGGTGAGGGTGACGTACTGCAGCCGCCCGTAGGGGATGACGGTCGCCGTGCGGCTCCACAGCCCCTCGCGCACCACCAGCTCCTCCGCCCGCTCGACGTGGCCGAGGGCGGCGACGTAGCGACGGCTGCGCAGCAGCGTCGAGGCGAGGCCGAGCGCGAACGGGGCCGCGAGGAACCACCACCACGGCGAGACGAGCGTGGCGAGCACCGCCCCCGCCGCGATCGGCAGCGGCGTCACGACCAGCGCGGTCACGATGCGCGCCCGCACGAGGCGCGTCGAGGCGGGAACCCAGTCATCGCCGTCGGGCACGACCGCGGGAGGGGAGGTCAGGGGATCGGTCACGGGTCGATCCTGCCGCGCGGCGCGCGGGCGCTCCTCCCTCCCGGGGATGACGGTCGCGCCCGGCGCCTCAGCCGGGGCGGCTAGACCGCCGCGCGCTCGATCGGGCAGCTCATGCACCGCGGCCCGCCGCGCCCGCGCCCGAGCTCCGAGCCGACCAGGGGCACGACCTCGATGCCCTGGTCGGCGAGGTAGCGGTTGGTGGTGGTGTTCCGCTCGTACCCGAGCACGACGCCGGGTGAGACGGCCAGGAAGTTGTTGCCGTCGTCCCACTGCTCGCGCGCGGCCTCGAACGTGTCGGTCGGTGCCTGGAGCACGCGGATGCGCTCGACGCCGATCGCGTCCGCGATCACGGGGAACAGCTCACTGTTCTCGCTGACGGTGAAGTCGCCGGGCGCCCCGCCGCGCTGCGCGACCAGCGTGTAGGAGCGCAGCGTCGTGGGGAGGTAGGGGTAGACGCTGAACGCGTCGACGTCGATCATCGTCATCGCGGTGTCCAGGTGCATGAACGCGCGGGTGTTCGGCAGCTCGACCACGATGATGCGGTCGACGGCGTCGCTCGCGAACAGCGCGTGCGCCAGCGCCTCGACCCCCTGCGGTGCCGTGCGCTCGCCGAGGCCGATGAGGATCGTGCGGTTCCCGACGACGAGGATGTCGCCGCCCTCGACGGTCGCCGGGGCGTGGTGGGCGGAGTCGTCCCCGCGGTAGACGGTGAAGTCCTGGTCCGCGAACAGCGGGTGGTGGTGCAGCACGAGCCGCGAGTTCAGACCCTCGCGCTGGCGCGCGAGCTTCGCCATCGGGTTGATCGCGACACCGCCGTAGATCCACGCGCTGTTGTCGCGCTGGTAGAGGTGGTTGGGGAGCGGGCTGAGGAGGAAGTCGTCGTCGTCCATCACCGACAGCAGCAGGCTCGAGGCGCGCGTGAGGTGCTCGGCCGCCTCCCGCTTGAGGAGTCCGCCGATGAGCAGCGCGGCGAGGTCGGCCGCCGGCATCTCGCCGACGAGCTCGTTGAGGTGGCGCTCCAGGCCGCCGCCGAACTGCTGCGCGGTGACGAGCTCGGTCTGCACGAAGTCGCGCGCGCCCGGCTGATCCACCGCGGTGGTGACGAGGTCGCGGAACAGGTGGACCGCGACACCGCGGTCGCGCAGCGCCTGCTGGAACCCGCGGTGCTCCTCCTGCGCGCGCTCGACCCACATCACGTCGTCGAAGAGCAGCCCGTCCACGTTGCTCGGCGTGAGCCGGTAGAGCTCGAGGCCCGGCTCGTGCAGCACGACCTGGGCGAGGCGTCCGACCTCCGAGTGCACTCCCAGCACGAGCGTCTCCCTCCACGCGAACGGCCCGACGACCGGACCTGGCGTGGTGCCACCGTAGTGCGCCGATGTTTCGTCCGGATCCGTCCGGTCCCGGCGCCGCACCTCGGTCGGATGTTTGCGAGACTGGAGGTCCCGAGCGCCGGAGCACGTGGTCGCTCACCTCACGAGGGAGTGCCAGTGACGAGTCAGGACACGAGCCAGGACGCCGTCGTCCCGCCCTCCGCCGTCCGGCTTCCGCCACCCCGCCGCCCCACGTCGGCCGCCGTGCGCGAGGTCGCGGAGACGGCGGAGGACATCTGCGTCGAGGTCTCGCGCGTGCTGGTGGGCAAGGAGGACGTGGTCCGGCTCGCCGTCGTCTGCCTGCTGAGCGAGGGCCACCTGCTCATCGAGGACGTCCCGGGCACCGGCAAGACGAGCCTCGCGAAGGCGCTCTCCCGCGCGGTGGACGCGCCGGTCTCGCGCGTGCAGTTCACACCCGACCTGATGCCGAGCGACGTCACCGGCGTGAGCATCTACAACCGCGTCACCTCCGAGTTCGAGTTCCGCCCGGGTCCGGTGTTCGCCTCGATCGTGGTGGCCGACGAGATCAACCGCGCCTCGCCCCGCACGCAGTCCGCGCTGCTGGAGGCGATGGAGGAGAGCCAGGTCTCGGTCGACGGCACGACCTACCCGCTCACGCGTCCCTTCCTCGTGCTCGCGACCCAGAACCCGGTCGAGATGGAGGGCACCTACCCCCTCCCCGAGGCGCAGCGCGACCGCTTCCTCGCCCAGACGACGATCGGCTACCCGGGTCGCGAGGCCGAGCTCGCGATGCTCGAGGACCGCCAGAGCGTCGATCCCATGGACCTCGTGCGGCAGGTGACGGACGGCGACGGCGTCGCGCGCCTGGCCGACGCCGTCGCCCGCGTCCACGTCGCACCGCAGGTGCGCGAGTACCTCCTCAGCCTCGTCCGCGCGACGCGGTCGCTGCCCGAGGTCCTGCTGGGCGCCTCGCCCCGCGCCGCGCTCCACCTCAGCCGCGCCGCGCGCGCCTCCGCCGCGATGGAGGGACGCGACTTCGTGGTGCCCGACGACGTCGCCGCCCTCGCCGTCCCCGTCCTGGCGCACCGGCTGCTGCTGGCGCCGGTGGGCCCCGGCCGGGCGCGCCACACCTCGCGTGAGCTGATCGAGGCACTCGTGGCCCGGACGGCGGTCCCCCGCGGTGAGCGACGCTAGCTCCCGGTCCGAGCGCGGGCCGGCGAGCCGCGGCCCGCGTCGCCGTCGCGCCGTGCGCCCCGGCCACACGCTGACGCGCCGCGGCCTGGCCTTCCTCCTCGTCGGGGTGACGGTCGGGGTGCTGTCCGTGGTGCTGCGTGAGCGCGACCTGCTGTTCGTGGGCGTGCTCGGCGCGACCCTGCCCGTGCTCGCGTGGATCTCCACCGGGCTGCGCCGCGTCACCCTCGCGGTGGACCACCGCATCGAGCCGCACCGGATGCAGGCGGGCGAGACCGGGGCGGTCCGGCTGCGGCTGACCAACACCGGGACGCGCACGACGCGTCCGCTCGACCTCACCCAGCCCGGCGTGCGTGACCTGCTGCAGGGTGCGCGCCGCGCCGTGCCGCCCGTGCCGCCGGGGGAGCGGACCGCGCTGACCCTCCCGCTGCTCGCTCGCCGTCGCGGCGGCTACACGATCCGCGGCCCGCTGCTCCGCCTGATCGACCCGCTCGGCATGAGCGAGGTGCGGCGCGTGCTCCCGGCCGCCACCGACGTCCTCGTGCTGCCGACGGTCGTCCCGCTCGTCGGGGTGCCGCGCGGGCTGACCGGGCGCGGCACGGCGTCGGGCTCCGCCAACGGCCAGCCCGGCGGCGGCGATCCGGACGCCGGGGTGCGCGCGTACCGGATCGGTGACGACATCCGCAGCATCCACTGGCGCGCGTCGGCCCGGCTCGAGGAGGAGCTGGTGGTGCGGGTCTCCGGACCCACGACGCTCGGCTCCGCCGTCCTCGTGCTCGACCACCGCGGCGCCGCGCACACCGGACCCGACGGTCTCGAGGTCGCCGTCACGCTCGGCGCCTCGATCGGTCACCACCTGCTGGAGCAGGACGTCGAGCTCACCGTGACCGATCACGCCGGGCGCGAGATCGTCGCGGGTCACGACGTCGCCGACGACCTGCTCGCGGCGCTCGCGGTCGCGGGCGACGACGCACCACGCGGGGTGTGGCACCCCGTGGTGCCGGGCGGACCGGACGCCGTCATCGCCGTCGTGGGACCCCTGCCGGCCGACGAGGCGACCGCGCTCGCGACCCAGCGCCGGGGGACGGCGATCGCGTTCGTGCTCGCCGACGCGAGTGAGGGCGCGGAGTGCACGCGCCTGCTGCGGACGGCGGGCTGGCGCGTCATCGAGGTCGACGTCGCGGACGCCGGAACGCCCGACGGCGGCGCCCACCTCGCGCAGGCCTGGCGTAGCGCGTGCCGGGGCGCGGGGTCCCGCGACGCGGGAGACGCGCGCGACCGCGACCGCACCGTACCCGCCGACGGCCCGTCGAACGCCTCACCGATGGACGGCCTGATCCGCGAGGTGCCGCGATGACCACGACCACGCGGCCGTCCGGCGGACCGGCCCCCCGACCCCCCGGCCGACCCCCCGGTCGACCGTCGCGGGGTCTCGCCGCCCGGCGGCCCGCTACCGCCCCCGCCCCCCGCCGGGCCCCGTCCTGGGCGTCCTCCGACTCCTCCAGGACGGCGGTGACGCAGCTCCTGGCGGCGCTGACGCTGCTGGCGAGCCTGCTCGCGATCGACACCGTGCTCGTGGGCAGCGACTGGTGGCTCCGGCCGATCCTCGCGGTCTCCTGGGTCGCCGGGATCGGTATCCTGCTGCGCCGCACGCGGCTGCCCGCCGTCGTCGTCGGCCTGGTCCAGCTCGTCCTCCTCGCGGGACTGCTCTCGCTCGTGTTCGGCCTCGGGCCCGGTGATGTGGGCGACCAGCTGCGCATCGCGGCCGCCCACATCCAGGTCTCCGGGTCGCCCGCCGGCGTCGTCCCCGCGGTCGAGTTCGTGCTCACCGCCGCGGTCGGCCTGCTGGCCGTCCTGGTCGACGCGCTCGCCGCCCGGTGGCCCGCCCTGGTCGCCGTCCCGGCGGTCGGCGTCCTCGTGACCGGGGCGACGTTCGACCCCGGTGCGCTCCCGTGGCAGGCGCTCGCCCTGCCGGGTGCCGCATACGTGCTCATGCTCGCCGCCGCCGGTCGCGCCCAGCGGCCGGGGGAGCCGTCGCGGCTCGCGCAGCGTCGGCCGAGCGGCGCCGACCGCAGCACCGTCGGCGTGATCGGCGGCGTCGCCGTCGCGGTCGCCCTCGTCGCCACGGCCGGCGCCACCGGGATCCCCGCCGACGGCCGGCTCGAGCGCACGAACGTCCCCGGCGCGGGCGCGGCGTCCCCGTTCACCGGCCTCGTCGGCGATCTGCTGCGCGGCGAGGACCGCCCGCTGCTGAGCTTCACCTCCCCCCTCGGCCCGCGCTACCTGCGCACGGTGGCCCTCACGGAGTGGACGAACAACGAGGGCTGGTCGCTCGCGGACGACCCCGACCGCGACCGCTCCGACGCCGGCAACGGCTCGGCCTCGGCGGGCGGCGGCACCGAGGTCCTGATCGAGTCGCGCGGTCTCACGGGCCGCTTCCTCCCCGTCCTGGAGGGGACCACCGAGGTCCTCGCGGCGTCCCGTCCCTGGTACCTCGACGAGCAGCTCGGCACCTGGTTCCGCGACGACGTCGAGGACGTCCGCGACTACGTCCTCGCGGTCGACGGCGCGCTCCCGACGGTGGACCAGCTCGCCGCCGACACCGTCTCGCCCCGCCGCGAGGAGGTCGAGGTCGGCGACCTCGCCGACGAGGTGCGGCAGGAGGCGCTGACCCAGACGGCGGCCCACGAGACCCCGTTCGCCAAGGCGCTCGCGCTGCAGCAGTGGTTCACGACGCCGTCGAACGGCTTCGTCTACAGCCTGCGCGTCCCTGAGGGCACGAGCGGGGACGCGCTGGTGGACTTCCTGAACCTGCGGCGCGGGTACTGCGAGCAGTACGCGTCCGCGATGGCCGTGATGCTGCGCGCGATCGACATCCCCGCGCGCGTCGTGGTGGGTTTCGGTTCCGGCACGCTGGACGCCGACGGCGTCACCACGATCTCCAGCCACAACGCCCACGCCTGGGTCGAGGTCCGGTTCGACGGCGCGGGCTGGGTCCGGTTCGACCCCACCCCGGGCGGTGGCGGCCAGGGCGGCCAGGCGGCACCGAGCATCGAGGGACTGCCCGCGGACGCCGCCGTCGGGCAGCCGGAGCAGCCGGAGGCCACGCCGACCGACCCGACCGCGGGCGAGGGCGCCGGGGAGGGTGGCGAACCCGCCGAGCCGACGCCGGCCGAGCCCACGGCAGCCCCCGCGCCGCCCGAGGACGGCGCCACCGATCCGGGGGCGCCAGGGTCGGCGGCGGCGCCCGGCGCGGACGACGGTGCCGCGGTCAGCCCCTGGTCGCACGTCGGCCGGGGGGAGCTCGCGCTCGTCGTCCTGCTGCTGCTCGTCACCGGCCCGCAGGCCGTGCGGTGGATCCGCGGGCGCCGTCGCACCGCGCTCGCCGCGACGGGCGGACCGGGCGCGGCCGAGGCGGCGTGGCAGGAGATCGAGGACCTCGCGCTCGACCACGGGGCACCCGTGTCGCCGTCGGCCACCCTGCGCGACGCCGCCGCCACGATCGCCGACGACGCCCGGCTGGGCCAGCTCGCGCGCGAACGCCTCGAGGCGCTCGTGCGGGCGACGGAGCAGGGGTGGTTCGGTGCGGGCACGGGCGGTGCCGACGCGGGCGGTGCCGACGTGCCCGATGCCGAGGACCGCGCCAGGGGCGAGGACCTCGTCCGCGCCGTGACCGACGTGGCCCTCGGGCTCGAGCACCACCGCCCGCCGGGTCCGTGGCGCTGGTGGTTCCCGCCGTCGCTGCGCCGCTCGGCCTCGCGAGCCGGGGCCGGGGCCGGGAGTCGGACCCCGCGACGGCGCCGGATCGGCGCCCTCGCAGATTGACCCATGGACCTGGGACCCATCGGTGTGACGATGGAGAGGCAGGGGGAGACGTCGAGCCCGAGGAGTTCCATCGTGCGAGCAGTGACCTGGCAGGGGCGCGAGAGCGTCGCCGTCGAGACCGTCCCCGATCCCCAGATCTCCGAGACCACCGACGCGATCATCCGCGTCACGTCCACCGCCATCTGCGGCTCCGACCTCCACCTCTACGCCCGGCTCGGGATGTTCCTCGACGCCGGTGACGTCCTCGGCCACGAGGCCATGGGCATCGTGGAGGAGGTCGGTTCCGGGGTGACCAACCTCAGCGCGGGCGACCGCGTCGTCGTCCCGTTCAACATCTCCTGCGGCCACTGCTGGATGTGCACCAGGGGTCTGCAGAGCCAGTGCGAGACCACCCAGGTCCGCGACCAGGGCACGGGTGCGTCGCTGCTGGGCTTCAGCAAGCTGTACGGCCAGGTGCCGGGCGGCCAGGCCGAGTACCTGCGCGTGCCGCACGCGGACTACGGGCCCGTCGTCGTGCCGCAGGACGGCCAGCCGGACGAGCGCTACCTCTACCTCTCCGACGTGCTGCCCACCGCGTGGCAGGGCGTGGAGTACGCCGACGTCCCGGCGGGCGGCACGCTGCTGGTGGTCGGGCTCGGCCCGATCGGTCAGATGGCGGCGCGCATCGGCCGTCACCGCGGCGCCGCCCAGGTGATCGGCGTCGACCTCGTGCCCGAGCGACTGGAGATGGCGCGCCGTCACGGCATCACCGTCATCGACGCGTCGCAGGTCGACGACGTCGCCGGCGCGGTCCGCGACCTCACGCAGGGCCGGGGCGCCGACTCCGTCGTCGAGGCCGTCGGCATGGAGGCGCACGGTTCCCCCGGCGCCACCGCGGCGCAGAAGCTCGCCGGCCTGATGCCCGACGCCGTCGGCCGCAAGCTGACCGAGACCATCGGCACCGACCCGACGGCCGCCCTCGTGACGTGCTTCGAGTCCGTCCGCCGCGGCGGCACGGTGTCGATCTCGGGCGTCTACGGCGGCGCCGCGACGCCGTTCGACATCATGACGATGTTCGACAAGCAGGTCACGATCCGCATGGGTCAGGCCAACGTGCGCCGCTGGACCGACACGCTGCGCGACATCGCCGCCGACCCGGCCGACCCGCTGGGGACGCTCGACCTGCGCACGCACCGCGTCTCGCTGGAGGACGCCCCCGCGATGTACGAGACCTTCCAGAAGAAGGAGGACGGCTGCATCAAGGTCGTGCTCGACCCGGCGCTGCCCGCGGGTGCCGTGGGCTAGCTCCCCTGCCGTGACCCGCGGGCCTCGAGCACGGCGGGCATGTGGGTCACGGCCCACTCCTCCAGGGCGCGCAGCGGTTCCCGGAGCGTGTGTCCCGTCGCCGTGAGCTCGTACTCCACGCGCGGCGGGATCTGGGGGTACTGCGTCCGCGTCACGAGGCCGTCGGCCTCCAGCGCGCGCAGCGTCTGCGTCAGCATCTTCTGCGAGACGCCCTGCACGCGGCGCGCGATGGCCGAGAACCGCAGCGGCCCCTCGGCGAGCGACCCGACCACGAGCACGGTCCAGCGGTCGCCGATGCGGTCCAGCAGGGCCCGCGTCGGGCAGTCCTGCACGTAGGGGTCCCACACGAGGGTGGTGACGGGGTTCTCGTCGCTGACGGTCACGGCTGCCTCACTCAGTTACCGGAAAGTGCCTACTTCCCACGGGGAAGTCAGTTCCCTACGGTAACTGGTGGAAGGCTCGGCAGCGAGCACGAACGACGAAGGAAGAGTCAGTCATGGCACGCATTGCAGTTCTCGGCGGCACCGGCTACGCCGGCGGTCACATCGTCCGCGAGGCCGTCGCCCGCGGTCACGAGGTCACCTCCTACTCCCGCAACGCCCCGGCCGAGCCGGTCGAGGGCGCCACCTACGTGACGGGGTCCGCGACGGATGACGGCTTCGTCCCCGCGGTCCTGGCCGACGCCGACGTGGTGATCGAGTCGCTCGCGCCGCGCGGTCCGCTCGAGGGACGGGTCCGCCCGATCGTGGCGGCGCTCGCGGCCGCCGCGCCGGCCGCGGGCGTGCGCCTCGGCGTCATCGGTGGTGCGGGTTCGCTCCAGGTCGCGCCCGGCGGACCGCAGCTCTTCACGACGGCGGAGTTCCCCGACGCGTTCAAGGCGGAGGCCCTGGAGATGGGTGGGGCGCTGGACGACCTGCGCGAGACGCCGGCCGAGCTCGACTGGTTCTACGTCAGCCCGGCGGCCGGTTTCGGCGGGTACGCGCCCGGCGAGGCGACCGGCTCCTTCCGGGTGGGCGGTGACGTCCTGCTGGCCGACGACGAGGGCACCTCGTTCATCTCGGGTGCCGACCTCGCCACGGCGATCGTCGACGAGATCGAGACCCCGACGCACCGCCGCCAGCGGTTCACGGTCGCGTACTGAGGTCGCTCCGACCCGATCGGATGGTGTCGGAATAGATCTCTCGTCCTAGGGTTGTACCCGGTGGCTGGTCCGGTACATGTCCCCGGGCCTCACACATGCCGCTACGAGCGGCCGTCCGCCGCGAGGCGACTGTCGGACCAGTCACACGTGCAGCGGCCGCCCACCTCGGTGGGCGGCCGCTGTCTCGCGTCCGGGGTGGGTCGGCGAGTGGTGCGCGCGCCGGGCTCAGACGCCGTCGAGGATCTCCCGCAGCCGCGCCGCGAACTCCACCGGCCGGCCGGGCATCCCGAACTCGCCACCCTGGAAGCCGTTGTGCCCACCGGGGACGACGGCGGGTTCGACGCTCAGCAGCCCCGCCAGCGCCTCACCCCCGCGGCGCGCCAGCTCGGCGCCCAGGCCCGGCGTCGCGGAATCCTCGCCCACGGCGACGACGATGCGCGTCCCCGCCGCCCGCAGCGCCTCCGCGTCGGGCTGGTAGCGGCAGGACCCGCGAAGGTTCTGACCCAGCAGGGCGTCGTCGCGCGAGCCGTCGTCGTGCCCCGGCAGGCCGAACGCCGCGGGCTCGGGGTAGGGCCGGGCGAGGAGCTCGTCGGTGACCTCGCCCCGGTGCTGCGTCAGCGCGATGAAACCCGCCAGCGCGGCGCCCCAGCCGTCGCGCAGGTAGGTCACGTGGATCTGCTCGACGGCGGCGAGCGCGTGCTCGGCGTCGGGCAGGATCGCGCACAGCGGCGGTTCGTGCGCGACGAGCGTCCCGACGGCGTCCGGGTGGGCGGTCACCAGCGCGAGCGCGTTCACGGCGCCGCCGCTGGAGGCGAACACGTCCACGGCCGTCGCGCCGGCCCGCCGGACCTCGGCCACGAGGGCGGCCAGGTCCTCGCCGTGGACGTCGGGGGTGAGCTCGCCCCCGCCGTCGGAGCGGCAGCTGCGCTCGGCCCCGCGCGGGTCGTAGGTCACCACCACGCGGTCGGTCAGCCCGGCCGCGAGGGAGGGGAAGCCGTCCGCGCCCATCGGGGAGCCGACGAGCAGGAGGACGGGGCGCTCGCCCGGCGTCGCCAGGTCGCCTCGGACGTCGTAGGTGAGGGTGGCACCCGGCCGCTCGAGGGTGCGGGTCTCGGGAGCGGGCAGCGTCGGCTCGGTCATGGCGGATCGTCTCCTCGAGGGCGGTGCGGGGGCGGTGCCGGGCGGGTGCTGCTGGTGGTGGCCGGATGCTACTCGGACCGTTCGGAACGCAGATTCTCATCGGTCGCCGCGCTGAGTCGTCACCTCGCCCGCGCCGTAGGCGTGCGACCCCGGCGTTGCTAGGTTCGAACCATGCCCCGATCCATCGCCACGAACGACCGCGTCGAGCGCCCCGAGCTGCTCGACTTCCTGCGCTCCCGTCACGACGGGATCCTCGTGACCACGCGTCGCGACGGCTCGCCCCAGCTCAGCCCGGTCAGCTACGGCGTCGACGAGGAAGGCCGCGTCGTCGTGTCCAGCTACCCGGAGCGGGCGAAGGCCGCCAACCTCCGCCGCAACCCCGCCGCGTCGCTGATGTCGCTCGGCGCGGAGTTCAACGACCCGTGGGTGCAGGTGGACGGGACGGCCGAGGTCATCGAGCTGCCCGACGCCGTCGAACCGCTCGTGGACTACTTCCGCGCGATCAGCGGCGAGCACCCGGACTGGGACGAGTACCGCGAGGCGATGGTCGCGCAGGGCAAGTGCCTCATCCGCGTGACGATCGAGCGCTGGGGCCCGATCGCCACCGGCGGGTTCCCGGCCAGGCTCGCCTGATGCAGCGCACGGTCACCTCCCACCTGGAGCTCGACGTCACCTCGCCGGCCACGCTGGTGCTGGAGATCGCCGTCGCGCAGGAGCACCTCGACGCCGGGGCGACGGAGAGCCTCGTGCTGACCGCCGCGGGCCGGGCCGTCGAGGCCCGCGAGCTCGCCGCGAGCCACGGCACGCGGCTGCACGTGATCGACGCCCCCGTCGGGCCGGTGAGCATCGACTACCGCGCCACCGTGGCGACGCGGCTCGACCCGCCGCCCGTGGACGAGCTCGACCTGTTGACCTACCTGCGGCCCAGCCGGTACTGCGAGTCGGACTCCCTCGCCCCGACGGCGCACAGCGAGTTCGTGGGTCTGCGCGGCGCCGAGCTCCTCACGGCCGTCGGGTCGTGGGTCGGCACGAGGCTGAGCTACGTCTCGGGCGCCTCTCTGCCGACCGACGGTGCGGTGCGCACGCTGCTCGCCCGGCAGGGCGTGTGCCGCGACTACGCGCACCTCGCGGTCGCCCTGCTCCGTGCGCTCGACGTGCCCGCGCGCCTCGCCGCCGTCTACGCGCCGGGGCTGACGCCGATGGACTTCCACGCGGTGGCCGAGGCGTACGTCGACGGGCGGTGGTGCGTCGTGGACGCGACCACGCTCGCGCCGCGCAGCTCCCTCGTGCGGATCTCGACCGGACAGGACGCGTCGTCCACCGCGTTCCTCTCGGTGCACCACGGTCGGGCCGCGCTCCTGTCGGTGAGCGTCAGCGCGGTGGCCGACGTGCTGCCCGACGACGACCTCGACACCCTCGTCTCGCTGGGCTGATCCGCGTCGTCTCTCAGGCGTGGCCGGCGTGGCCGGTGCGGTCGGTCGGGCCGGCGTACTCCGTGCGTGCGGGCTCGTTCACGCCGCAGGCGACGTGACCCCGACGAGCGAGCGGGTCACGGCCGCGTGCCCGAGACGCGCCGACTCCCTGCTGGCCGCGAGCGCGGCGGCCTCGGTGCGGACCTTCGTGCGGGCGTCGATGAGCGCGGCGTCGTAGCGCGCGACCGCCTCGTCGCGGCGCTCGCGCTCGTCGCGCACCCCGCGGAGGGAGGCGAGGTAGGTGCCCGCGGCGACGGCGAGCAGCAGGATCGCGAGGATCCACCACCCGGCCACCCCCTGAGCCAGGGCGATCCCGGCCACCAGCAGACCGCCCGCGGCCAGCCCGCCGGTGAGCCACCACCGCGGTCCCGGGATCGGCTCGGCGAGGTACGCGGACCGGGCACGGTCGGCCGCGGCCGTCCCGTCGTCGCTCGGCGTGACCGTCACCGTGGCCGTGACCCCGAGCTTGACGGACGCCGTCGGGTCGGGCGTGCCGAGGAGCCGGTCGCGGTGGGCGTCGGCAGCCCGGAGCAGCGACGGCGCCAGGAGCGGCGCCACGAGGGCCGCGGTGTCGACGTCGGCGCTGCGCGCATCGGCCACGACGAGCTGGACCACGCCGGCGGCGATGGCCGACCACCACTGCGGCTCGCGGTCGGCCACCTTGCCGAGGTGCGATCCCAGCAGGTCGGCCCGCTCGAGCAGCTCCCGCTCTCGCGGACCACCCTCGAGCGCGAGCGAGAACGCGGCGCGCTCGAGGTCCGCGACGACGGATCCGGGCGGGCTCGCGGCCAGGTCCGCGGGGCCGACGGCGCGACTGCCGCGGAGCTCGTGCGCACCGATGCGTTCCGCCCAGAGCGACCAGGCACCGAGGACCGCCTCGCGGCTCGTCCCGCCTCCGGTGCCGCTGCCGTCACGACCGCCGCCGGTCGAGCCCGGGGCGCCGTCGATGCGTGCCAGGGGGTCGGGCTCCGAGGCGAGGTGACCGAGGCGGGGTGCCTCGGCGAGCGGGTCGGTGGTCGACGTCGTCCACGCCGACGGGTCGGTCGGCGCAAGTCGTGCGTCCACGGCGTCGCGGACCGCCCCGACGGCCTCGTTCCCCAGCAGTCCGGCGGCCGTCGCGCGCCACAGGGTTCGCTCGGCGTTCGTCACCGGTGGGGACGAGGGAGTGGTCGGGTCCGACGCGGATCCGTAGCGCCGCGACGCCGCGACCGAGGCGCCCCCGGCCGATCCCCGACGTCCGCCCGCCTTCGTGGACGCGGCCGCGTCGGCTCCCGACGAGGAGCCCGGGTTCCCCATCGAGCCCGCCGCCGCGTCCGGCTCGGCGGTCCCGAAGACCGACGACGCATCGCCACCGGTCGCCGTGAGGCCGAGGAAGCAGTCGGGCAGGAGGGCGCTCGCGAGCTCGGGCCGGCCCACGAGCGCCGTGACGGCGACGAGGAACGGGGCGGCGCGGCCCCGGTCGAGCCGGAGGGCGGTGTCGGCCGCGTCGGAGTCGAGCACGCCCTGCCGCACGTCGACGATCGCGATCGCCGCCGGCACCAGCCAGTAGTCGCCGTCGGACGCGAGGTCGGGCGACTGCCGCAGGTAGGTCAGGTCGCCGTCGCCGCGCAGGACGGCACGGGTCAGATCGACCGCGGCCTCGCGTGCCCGACGGGTCGGGATGTAGAGCGTCAGCTCGTCCCGGATGTCACCCAGCTCGATGAGGGCGTTGAGCTGGAACGTCAGCGTGTTCACCTGGGTCGACAGGTCGCCCTGCAGCGCCTGGAGGCGTCGCTCCACGGCTCGTTGCCGCGCGCTCGCCGCCGCTGCCTGGGCACTCATCGCCTCGGAGAGGTCGCGAATGGCGCGGTTCTGGGCCCAGTCCGATGACATGAGCCACACCTTAGGGGCGCGTCGGCAGCCCGTGGGGGTTGGTGGCCGGTGGCCGGTGGCCGGTAGTGGGAGGTGGCCGTCGGGGTGAGGTGGTCGGTGGCCGTCAGGTGCCCGCGGCCGTCTGGCAGCATGCGGTCATGCTTCGTCTCACCCTCGTGACCTATCTCGTCCGCGACCTCGACCGGGCCATCGCCTTCTTCGTCGGGTCACTCGGATTCGTCCTGCGCGAGAACGAGATCCGACCGGACGGATCGCGGTGGGTCGTCGTGGCGCCCGACGCCGACGCCGCCGCCCCCGGTCTCCGCCTCGCACCGGCCGACGTCGATGCGGGCGATCCGCTCGGACGTCAGGCGGGCCAGGGTGTCGGCTTCTTCCTGCAGACCACTGACTTCGCCTCCCAGCACTCGAGGATGCTCACCGCCGGGGTGACCTTCCTCGAGGAGCCCCGCCACGAGGTCTACGGAACCGTCGCCGTGTTCACCGATCCGGACGGCCAGCGCTGGGACCTCATCCAGCCGTCCTGACGCGCCTGCCTGACGCGGCCTGTCTGACGCGGCCTGTTTAACGCGCAAGGAGCCCCAGCCTCGAGGCCGCCACCCCCGCCGCGGTGCGACCGCGCGACCGAGAGACGGCAGTGGCGTCACCACAGTGACGCGCGCGAGGGTGGGCTCGCGCGGGCGGTTCGTGTCAGCGGCTCAGACCATGGCGATGCGCAGCCGGGTGGTCGTGAGCTTGGTGGTGCGGAGCGTGGAGGCGATGAGCCTGGAAGCGGCGAACCGGGTGATGGTGAACCGGGTGGTGGTGAGCTTGGTGGTCCGGAGCTTGGGGGCGACGAGTGTGGGGGCGCGGAACCGGGTGGTGGTGAGCTTGGTGGTCCGGAACCGGGAGGCGACGAATCTGGAGACGGAGACCCGGGTGGGGGCGGCGTCGGCCGCGGGACGAGAAGAGCGTCGAGGATCCGGGTGCTCGAGCCGATGTGCCGACCGTCGGGCTCCAGGAAGTCGAAGCCGCCGGACGTGGGACGCACGGACACGCGGTCGCGGTGGACGTCGTGGTGGTGCCGCGTGCACAGCGTGATCGCGTTCGCGAGCGAGGTGTTACCGCCGTCGGCCCACCGCGCCAGGTGGTGCACCTCGCACCAGGTGGCGCGAAGGGTGCAGCCGGGCCACTGGCAGTGGCGATCGCGAGTGTTGACCGCTCGACGGAGATCGCCCGCGTACGTCCGCTGGGTACGCCCGACGTCGAGGGGCTGACCGACCGGGTCGAGGACGACGCGCTGGACCAGCGCGTCGCAGGCCAGGACCTCGAGGGCGGCGTGCGGGAGGAGCGTTCCGCCGTTCATCTCGGCCAGCGGTGGCGCCGACGGCAGGCCGCTGGAGCGGATCGCCTCACCGGTGAGGCCCGCCACCGGCCGACAGGCACGTTCAGCGTCTCCGTCACGAGCGCCTCCATCTCCAGCGCCTCGGTCACGAGCGCCGCCGTCACGACAGCCTCGGTCGCCGGCGGGCTGCCCGCCTACGACCACGCCACTGCGCGACCCCGTCAGACGGCGCCGGGCGGTCAGGAGGTGGAACGTGTCCTCCCGCAGCAGGACGGACAGGTGCGGCCGGATCTGAGCCCCGGCCTTGGACAGCCCGGTGCCCAGGGCCTTCCCGGCGAGGTCGGTCAGCGCGTCGGCACGCCGCTGGTCGGGCGTTCGCCCGTCCTCCGGCGTGGGCGCGGGCGTGAGTGCCTCGAGGGCGGTGCGGAGCGTCTCGCCGGCCACGACGTCCAGGAGCCCCTCGACCTTGATCGCACCCCGGTGCGGGGTCAGGCGCAGGAACCGCCGCGCCCTGGTCTCGTGGAACTCGGCGTCCGCGGCGTCGGCGTCGAGCGCGGTGGCCAGGGCGGCGAGGCTCCCGCGCAGCTGGGGGACGGGCAGCTGCGTCGCGGCGTGGAGTATCTGCTCCTCCACCTGGACGAGGCGGCGCCGGGCGTTCTCGGACGCACCTCCCAGAACGCCGGCGACGGCGCTCAGGTGTCCGTGCGTGATGGACCCGCTCAGCGCGGCATCCTTCACGGCGGGGAGCAGCGCCATGGCATCCAGGTCGCGCTGCTCACCCATCGCCGCGCCGCGGCCCTGCCGGCTCGCGGCCCCCCGCCAGTCGGCGAAGTCGCGAGCCCTGGACGTTCCGCGCCATCGCTCGGTCGACCGGACCAGCCCGGCCATGGTCGTGCGGGCGACCCCCAGCGTGGAGGCGGCGCCGTCCAGCACGCCGAGGACGGCGGTCAGCTCCTCCGCCCGCGAGGGGTCCGGAGGCGCGGACTCGACGTCGCGGATCGCCTCGGCGAGCTCGGCCACCGCTCGACCGACGGCCGCCGCGGCACCGGGCAGGGGCGGAGGCGGATCCGCGGGTCGGTTCGCAGGCAGCCGCGCGGGCAGACGTGCCGGCGAGCCCACGGGTGGGGCGAGCGACAGCGGCCGCGCCAGGTGCTCCACCGCCACGACCACCACCTCCTTCCCGCGTGCCGCGGCCGGGCGCCGCACCCCATTGCTCAATCGAACGTGTGTAGCAAGGCTAGCGGTCACCACCGACAGCGGGAAGCCGGTACCGACTGGCTGTGGACAACCCCTTCCCGAGGTGTGCAGCACGCCGCGTCACGACGCCTCGCCGTCGCGAGCTACCGTGGACGATCACGGTCGACGATGCCGGAGAGGGGTTCCGATGGCCTACATCAGTGCGCTCGAGCTGTTCTCGGTGGGTATCGGCCCCTCTAGCTCCCACACGGTCGGTCCGATGCGGGCTGCGTCGACCTTCGTCTCGCTGCTCGCCCGCCGCGGCGTTCTCGACCGCGTGGAGGCGATCGGCGTCGTGCTCTGCGGTTCGCTCGGCGCGACCGGCGAGGGGCACGGCACGCCCGACGCCGTCGTCGCTGGTCTGCGTGGGCTCGACCCGCGCACGTGCGACGTGGACGAGGTCCCCGGCGCCTGGGACGCCCTCGGCGAGGGTGCCACGCTCGTGCTCGACGGCGGACGCGCCGTCACGATGCGTCGCGCCGACATCAGGCTTGCCCCGCTCACCCGCCTTCCCGGCCACCCCAACGGCATGCGCTTCGTCGCGTACGGCGCCGGCGTGCCGGCCCAGGGGTCGGGTGACCGTCCGGTGCTCGCGCAGGAGATCGCCTACTCCGTCGGCGGCGGGTTCGTGGTGTGGGAAGACGCGCTCGTCGACGGCGGGGACACCGAGCTGAGCGAGGCGCTCACCGAATCCTCCTCCGACGTCGTTGACCCCGCCCTCGAGTTCGAGTCAGCGGCCGAGCTGCTCGAGGTCTGCCGTCGCACCGGCCTCGACATCGCCGAGGTCGCCTGGGCGCACGAGCTCGCGCTCCGGCCGACCCCCACCACCCCCACCACCCCCACCACCCCCACCACCAGCACCACCACCACCCCCGTCGCCGCCGGCCTCGACGAGATCTGGTCGGCGATGTCCGACTGCATCGACAGCGGTCTGACGCGCGAGGGCCACCTGCCCGGCCGGCTCAACGTCCGCCGTCGGGCCGCCAGGACCCGCGTGCGCCTCGAGGCGCTCGAGGAGGCCGCGACCCGGGGCGACGTCGTCGGTGACCTCTCGATCGAGTGGCTTCAGGCCTGTGCGATGGCCGTGAACGAGGAGAACGCGAGCGGCCGCCGCGTCGTCACGGCGCCCACCAACGGCGCCGCCGGCATCATCCCGGCGGTCGGGCGCCACTTCCTGCGCACGCACCCCGCGCTCGCGGACGACGACGAGGCCTCGCGTCGAGCGATGCGCCGCTACCTGCTGGTGGCGGGGGCGATCGGCAACCTCTACAAGCGCAACGCCTCGATCTCGGGCGCCGAGGCGGGCTGCCAGGGCGAGGTCGGTTCGGCGTGCTCGATGGCGGCGGGTGCGCTCTGCGCTGTGCTCGGCGGGACGCCGGAGCAGGTCGAGAACGCCGCGGAGATCGCGATGGAGCACAACCTCGGTCTCACCTGCGACCCCGTCGGGGGCCTGGTCCAGGTGCCCTGCATCGAGCGGAACGCCATCGCGGCGTGCACGGCGGTGTCGGCCGCGCGGCTCGCGCTGCAGGGCGACGGCTCGCACGTCGTCTCGCTCGACACGGTGATCGAGACGATGCGTCAGACCGGTCTCGACATGTCCACCAAGTACAAGGAGACGTCCACCGGCGGGCTAGCCGTGAACGTCATCGAGTGCTGAGCGGTCCGCCGGCGCCTCGATGAGACCGCGGTCCCCCTCGAAGGGGATGAGCGACGGCGGTGCGGGGAACGCGAGATCGTGGAAGGTCAGCGACGCCGTCACGTCGCCGAAGTCGTCCTCCTTCACCCGGACCCGCCGCGGCGTCACCTCGACGATCCGGACGCGGCGGACGGCTCCGTCGGGCAGCGTGAGCTGCCAGAGGTCCGCGAGGAACCCGATCCCGTGCTCGTCGAGCGCGGCCTCGGCCTCGCCGTAGTCCGTCCCGTGCCACAGCGGCCGCCCGAGCCGGTCGAGGGCCATCACGTCGTCCGGTCCGGGATCGCCCAGCACGATCCAGCCGACGATCTCCCGGTCGCCCTCGCGACGGTGCTCGATCCAGGTGTCCACGGCCCGAGCCTAGGCGCCGGTCCTGATGTCGCCACCCTGCCCTACGGTGTCGGCATGACGCGCCTGATCCCCGACGCCGAGCGCCGCGCCCGGCTCGGGCGTCGGCACGCCCTGGTGGCTCCCGTCGCGTCCCCGGAGGAGGCGACGGCGGCCGTCGCCGCCCTCCACAGCACCGACCCGGCGGCGATGACCCTGAGCGTGCGTGCCCGCACCCGTGCGGCGGATCCGAGTGAGCTGCACCGCGCGCTCTACGAGGACCGCAGCCTCGTCAGGCTCCTGACGATGCGGCGCACGGTGTTCGCCGTCGCGCGCGAGCACGCGCCGTCGTTCCTCGCCGCGACGTCGTTGTCGGTCGCCGCCGCGCAGCGCCGCCGGACGCACGCGCTCCTGCGCGAGGGCGGGGTGACGTCGGACCCGGAGGCGTGGCTCGCGCGCGCCGAGACGGCTGGTCGAGCCTTTCTCGCGGGCGACCCCGGCGTGTTCACCACCAAGGAGCTCGCGGCCGCCGACCCGCTGCTCGCCACCCGGATGCGTTTCGGGGCCGGGGCGCAGGCCGTGGAGCAGAGCGTCGCGAGCCGTCTGATGACGCTGTGGTCCAGCGAGGGTGTCGTGGTGCGCGCCACGGTCGCCGGCGGGTGGACCTCGACGCAGTTCCGCTGGGCGGCGGCGTCGTCCTGGCTGGGTGAGCAGGGTGAGCAGGGTGAGCCGGGTGGCCCGGGCGAGCCGGCCGTCGCCCCCGACCTCGCGGAGGGTTCGGCCCTGGTGGCCCGGCTCTACGTCGCGCGGTTCGGACCCGTCACGCCCGACGACCTGCAGTGGTGGACCGGGTGGACCAGGACGCACACGAGGGCGACCCTCGCCGCTCTCGCCGCCGCGGGCGAGACCGCGGCGGTGCGCGTGACGGTGGGTGGGGTGGAGGTCGAGGCGGTCGTGATGGCCGACGACGTCGCCCCCGTCGACCCGCCGTCGCCCTGGGTGGCACTCCTGCCCGCCCTGGACCCGACGTCGATGGGTTGGAAGCACCGCGACTTCTACCTGGGTGAGCACCGCGCCCACGTCTTCGACCGCAACGGCAACGCCGGTCCGACCGTGTGGGTGGACGGCCGCGTGGTCGGCGGCTGGGCGATCCGCGACGACGGCACGGTCGGGCTCGACCTCGTCGAGGAGGTCGACGGCGCGGCGTCGGTCGGGATCGAGGCGCAGGTGCGCGAGGTCGAGGCGTTCCTCGACGGCGCCGTCGTCAAGGCACGGGCCCGCGGGTGGACGACCGCGGAGACGCGGATCAGGAACCCGGCGTAGACCCGGGGCACCCCGACCCCAGGACACACCGACCCAGGGTCCCGCGCCTCAGACGACGAGCCGCACCCAGCGCTCGCGGCCGTCGCCGCCCGGCTCCGGCGCGAACCCGACCTTGCCCAGGTAGTCGCGGGCACCGGCGGCGGGGTCGTCCCAGACCACGCGTGTGAAGCCCTTGGCCTCGAAGATCCCGCTGGACCTGTGGACGAACCGACCCGGGTTGAAGTCGCGGAACCGCGGGCTGACCCAGTCCAGCTCGACCGAGGCGGTGCCGCCGCCGAGATCACGCAGGATGACCGTGCCGACCGTCTCGTCGCGCCGGAGCACGAGGAACGCCGAGCGGGGGTCGGAGTCGGGACCCTGCGCCCGCGATGAGAACGCACCGAGGTCGAAGGCGGGGTGGAACGTCGCCATGTCCTTCGTGTGCAGGCCGAGCACGTGGTGCAGATAGGCGTCGTCGGGTGCCACCTCGACGACCTGGTAGGTCTCCGCGTCGTCGGCCTCGCGGTAGAGGCGCAGCAGCCAGTAGACGTCGATCACCGCGATGACACCGTTCATGACGGCGAACGGCCAGATGCCGACCCACGCGTTGTACCCGGCGGCGACGGCGGAGCCCGCGAGGTTCATCCAGCGGAACCGGAGCACGCGCGCCTGCATCAGGGACCAGACGACCAGCCCGGATCCCACCCAACCGATGACCTCGAGCCAGACGTTCATCCTGGAACTGTAGGCGGCGATCTCCCACGCCCCGCACGCCCCGCGCGCCCGTCAGCCCCTCACGCGCACCGGCACGTCAGAGCGCGTGCATGCCCGCCCAGTAGGTCGCCACGGCGGGACGTATCGCCACCGAGCTCCCGCCGGCCAGCCGGGCGAGCATCAGGCCGTCGACGAGCGCGAGCAGGCTCGCGGCGTGCTGCTCGGCGTCGGGGATGCCGCGCTGGGCGATGAGCGCAGCGGCCATGCCCTGCACCACCCGCTGCCCGGGGGAGGAGGTGTTGATGAGCGGGTGGAGCTCGGGGTCGCCGCGCAGGTCGATGAGGAGCACGAAGCGGGCGATCTGATCCGTCTCCTGGCCCTCGAGCAGCATCGCGACCGTGGTGACGAGGTCGATCGCCTGCTCGTCGGACTCGACCGTCTCGAGCGGGAAGGCCCCCATCGCCTCGTCGAACCTGGCGATGAGGAGATCGAGTGCGCGCGAGATCAGCTCCGCCCGCGTGCGGGCGTAGTACGACGTCGTCCCGGCCGGGAACCCCAACCCGGCGTCGATCGTGCGGTGGGTCACGGCGTGCAGGCCCGAGTGGGCGATGAGCTCGAGCGCGGCGTCGGCGATGCGGACCGGACGGTCGCTGGGAGGACGAGGCACGGGGACGAGGGTAGCCCCGGGTGCCGGCGGCCGTCCCGCCGCGTGCCTGGCCTGCCGGTGGTGCGCGCCACCGACGTCCGGTGCCACGATGGACGTGGCAGGGACGCGGCGACACGCGCCAGAACAGGACGAGGGAGATCGCATGCAGCTGGGAATGATCGGACTCGGGCGGATGGGCGCCAACCTCGTGCGCCGGCTCATGCGCGGCGGGCACGAGTGCGTGGTCTACGACGTCGACCGCGCCGCCATCGACACGCTGGCGGCCGAGGGCGCCGTGCCCGCGCACAGCCTGCAGGAGCTCACCGAGAAGCTGACAGGGCCGCGCAACGTCTGGGTCATGGTGCCCGCGGGCTACGTCGGCGCGACCGTCGACAGCCTGGCCGACCTGCTCGCCGCGGACGACACGATCATCGACGGCGGCAACTCCTACTACCGCGACGACATCACGCGCGCCGCGCAGCTGAAGGAGCGCGGGATCCACTACGTCGACTGCGGCACGTCGGGTGGTGTCTGGGGTCTGGACCGCGGCTACTGCCTCATGATCGGGGGCGAGGAGGTCGCCGTCGAGCGGCTCGACCCGATCTGGCGGACGATCGCGCCCGGGGCGGGCGACGCCGAGAAGACCCCCGGCCGCCCGGAGGGCGGCACCGCGCAGGAGGGCTACCTGCACTGCGGCCCCAACGGTGCCGGCCACTTCGTCAAGATGGTCCACAACGGCATCGAGTACGGCATGATGGCCGCCGTCGCGGAGGGCCTCTCGATCATCAAGAACGCCGACGTCGGCCTGCGCACCCACACGGTCGACGCCGAGACGACGCCGCTGCGCAACCCGGAGTTCTACCAGTACTCGATCGACGTCGCCGAGGTCGCCGAGGTCTGGCGCCGCGGCAGCGTCGTCGGCTCCTGGCTGGTCGACCTCACCGCCGCCGCGCTCGCCGCCGACCCCGACCTCAGCACGTTCGGCGGCCGCGTCTCCGACTCGGGCGAGGGCCGCTGGACCGTGCTGGCCGCCGTCGAGGAGGGCGTCCCGGCGAACGTCATCCAGGCCTCGCTCAACGCCAGGTTCTCCTCGCGCGACCTCAACGACTACCAGGACAAGGTCCAGTCGGCGATGCGCAGCCAGTTCGGCGGGCACCACGAGCAGCCCGCCCAGCACGCACCCGAGCCGGGCACGACGCCGGTCACCGAGGGTGGCGCGCACGACAACGACCGCGGCGCCGAGTAGGGCGCCAGGCGCGGACGACGCCGGAGGCCGTCACCGCGGTGCGGTGACGGCCTCCGCCGCTCCTGCCGCGGTCAGCGCCCGACGGCGATCTCCGCCACGCGCGCCGCGCCACGCAGCTGCAGCCGCAGATCCACCTCGCCGAGACCCGGCAGCCCGACGTCGGCCAGCACCTCGAGCGACACCTCGCGCCAGTCGTAGCGTCCGCCCTCGGGGACCTCGACGGCGTGGGTCAGCGCCACCCACCTGCCTTCCCGGCCGTCCCCGCCGTCCCCGCCCCCGGTCGCGCGCACCTGCAGCGCCACGGTCGAGGGGCCCCACGACGGCAATGCCCGTCGCGTCGTGGTCAGCACCACCGAGCGCGCACCGCTCAGGTCCAGACGGCGGTACTCGGTCCACGCCCGCTCGGCCCCGGCGTGCACCTCCACGCTCGAGCCGAGCTCGCGCGTCCGGTCGGACGTGACGGCGTCGTGATGGGCGTGGAACGCGTGGGCGGGAAGCGCCGCCACCCGCCGCACCCCCGCCGTCGACCCGGTCACCTCGAGGTCCGCCACGACGGCGGCGTCCGCCACCGAGCGTCCGGCCGCGAGCCGGTAGGTCCCCGGCTGCACGCGGTACGCGCCCGGCGTCGTGACGGCCGCGGGCGTGACCGCGGCAGCCACGTCCCAGACGGCCAGCACCCCGAGCGGCACACGGAGCGCGACCTCGCGGGTCTCGCCGGGCTCGAGCGTGACGCGGCGCCACGCCGCGAGCCGGCGGAGGGGCGCCGGCACCGGCAGGACCGGAGCGTGCACCCAGAGCGCGACGAGCTCGTCGACCTCGCGGTCGCCGTCGTTGCGCACCGTGACGACAGCGGCGACGGCGTCGCCCGTGTCCACCGGGGAGCCGTGCGCGGAGCCGTCGGTCGCGGCCACGTGCACCGTCGTCGGCACCGGCGCGGCCACCACGCCGGGGTCCTCGCCCGCCAGCGTCAGGTCGAGGTAGCTCACGCGCGAGTACGTCAGCCCGTGCCCGAGCGCCCACAGCGGCTCGGCGCCGGCGTAGCGGTAGGTCTGAGCCGAACCGACGACGTCGTAGTCCAGCAGGTCACCCGCGTCGGCCTCGCGGCGCCACCACGTCTGCGCGAGGCGCCCCGACGGCGAGCGGTCGCCCGACAGCACGTCCACCAGACCGTGCCCGAGCTCCTGCCCGGCGTGGCTCGTCCACACGACGGCGGCCGCGGCGTCGGCCTCCTCGCCCACCGCGTACGGGTAGCTCGAGACGATCGTCAGCACGGCGGGCGTCCCGGTCGCCACGGCGGCCTGCCAGACCTCGCGCGACGCGGGCGGGAGCAGCAGGTCGGGCCGGTCCTGCGTCTCGCGGCCCGCGACGTGCGGGTCGTTGCCGACCGCGACGAGGACGACGTCGGCGCCCGCGGCCGCGGCCGTGACCTCGGCGACGCCCGAGGTGACGACGTGGCGCGCGAAGCGCTCCGCCGTCGTCTCCGTGCCGTCCGCGACGAGCAGGTGCGTGCCGTGCTGCGCGCGCAACCAGGCGCCCGACCCGGCGTGCTGGAGCGACACAGAACCGTCGGCGTTGCCGCGGATCCGGTAGGTCTCCTGCGCCACCCAGCCGCCGATGCGCGTGGAGGTCGCGGCCTGGATCCAGGACTGCCCTGACAGCAGCAGGCCGGTGGCGGCGGAGCGGAGGCTGACGACGCCGTCGCCCCACTCCGCGACGTCGAGGTGCGTCGCGACGTGGGCCGGGTCGACCCCGGTGGCCGTGACTGCGCCGTCGGGCAGGACCTCCAGGTAGCGGTCGTGCGTGAGCGAGCGGAGCGCGACGCGGTCGGCGCCCGACGCGACCCGCACGTCGGCGTCCGGGTAGCGCTCGCGCACCGCCGCGGCGATCGTGGAGACGTACGGCGGCGTGCCGGAGTACCAGTCGTGCACCACGTGATCGGCGAACGGGCCCACGACCGCGACGGTGCGCGGTTCGCGCAGCGGCAGCACACCGGCGTCGTCGGCCAGCAGCACGACGCCGCGGGAGGCCGCCTCGCGCGCCAGCTCGCGGTGCCACGGCAGGTCGATGCCCTCGGGGCCGACGGCGCGCGGATCGTCGGCCGCCGGGCTGTCCGCCGCGCCCCCCGTCGGCTCACCCGCCAGCTCACCCGTGCGCTCGCGCAGCTCGAGCACACGCAGCACGGCGCGGTCGACGTCGGCCTCCGTCACGAGACCGGCCTCAAGCGCCGCGGTGATGCGCTCGATCGTCGGCGCGGTCTCGGCGGAGTTGTCCGTGAAGGAGTCGATCCCGGCGCGCAGCGCGGCGGCGTGGGAGGCGACGTGGTCGGGGAGGTAGCGCTCGCCGTCGACCAGGTTCGAGGGCGCCTGCGCGTCGGAGACGACGGCGATCGGGTGCGGCGCGAAGCCGCGCAGCTCGTCGAGCAGCTCGCGCGCGACGTGGTTCGGCCGCCCGTTGACCAGGTTGTACGAGGGCATCACGGCGCCGACGACGCCGGCGGCGAGCGGGCCGACGAACGCCGGCAGCTCCCACTCGCGCAGCGCCTGCGGGGGCAGGTGCGAGCTGGTGGCGGCACGGTCGGTCTCGTTGCCGTAGGCCAGGTAGTGCTTGAGCGTGGGTACGGTCGTCCACACCGTCGGGTGCTCGCCGCGCAGCCCGCGGCAGTACCCGGTCGCCAGCGAGGCGGTCAGGTCGGGGTCCTCGGAGTAGCCCTCCTCGGTGCGCCCCCAGAGCGGGTGGCGCAGCGTGTTCACGACGGGCGCCCACACGTTCAGGCTGACGCTCGGGTCCTGCGCGTGCTTGGCCCGCACCTCGTGCGCGACGGCGGTGCCCACCTCGCGCAGGAACGCCGGGTCCCACGTCGCCGCGAGCCCGACGGGCTGCGGGAAGACCGTGGCGGTTCCGAGCCACGAGAGCCCGTGCAGCGCCTCGGTGCCGGTGTGGAACGGTGCCAGCCCGAGGCGTTCGACGGCGGGGGAGTGCTGGTGCAGCATCGCCACCTTCTCCGCGAGGGTGAGCTGCGCGAGCACGTCGCGGGCCCTGAGCGACCCACGGCTGCCGGTGGTCGCGGACGCACCCGGTGCGGGCTCGATGACGGGCGGTGGGGAGTGGACGACGTCGGCCACGGGACTCCTCGGATTCGGTGGATGCGGTTCAGGCCAGGACAACTGTGATCGAACTGTGACTCGAATCGGTTCGATGGCCGAGAACTGGCTGATCGGACATCGAGGGAAGATCGGCCGGACGCCGCGAGGCGCGGAGATCCGGCGCAAAGTCCCCCACGGAACGAGCGTTCTCCCCCGAGGGGGTTGCGTGACTTAGTTCACTCACCATACTCTGAAGCGAAGCGCTTCGACGATCGATGCTGATCCGGCGCTCACCCGTGGCGGGCGCCGAGGCCCACCCGATCAGACAGGAGTGACGCCGTGAAGACGATCGATCCCACGAACCGAGCCGCAGCCCGCGCCCGACGTCGAGCACGACCGGTGGTCACGGCGGTCGCGGCGCTCAGCAGCGTCGCGGTGCTCGCCGCCTGCGGCGGCGGCGGTGGCACCGGGAACGCCGGCGGCGACGGCGAGGCCGTCTATGCGTTGTCGGCCGAGGACACGCCCAACTACGTGCCGCTCGACCTGGTCGAGGCGGACTTCCCCGGCGTCGACGGCTCTGCCCCCGGCTTCACCTCGATCCCCGACCCCCTGGTCGCCGCCGTCGACTCCCCGCCCGGCAGCGGCGGCTCCTACACTGCGATGACGCCGCTGTGGGGCACGATCCCGCCGACCGACGGCAACGCCTACTTCGACGCCGTCAACGAGGCCATCGGCACCACGATCAACTTCCAGATCTCCGACGGCAACACCTACGGCGACAAGATGGCGGCCGTCCTGGCGTCGCCGCGCGACGTCGCCGACTGGACCACGATCCCGAGCTGGAACGTGCCGCCCCGGTTCAACGACGCCGTCGAGTCGATCTTCGCCGACCTCACCCCCCTCCTCGCGGGCGATGCGATCGAGGCGTACCCGAACCTCGCCAACATCCCCACCGAGGCGTGGCAGGCGTGCTCCTGGAACGGGAAGATCTACGGACTCCCGATGCCGGTCGAGGTCGGCCTGACCGACTACGCGCTCTACCGCGCCGACCTGGTGGCGGACCAGGCGCTGCCCACGACCCCCGAGGAGCTGATCGAGTTTGCCGAGGCGAACACCGGTGACGGCGCCTGGGGAGCGAACGACCTGTGGGCCGTGGCCACGGCCATGTTCGGCGTGCTGCCGTCCCAGCCGGGCTGGGAGGTCGGCGACGACGGCGCGCTCGTGCACCGGGTCGAGACCCCCGAGTACCGGGCCGCCCTGGAGTGGATGACCGAGCTGTACTCCTCCGGCGCCGTCCACCCCGACGCCGTCGCGGACAACCAGGGCGACGCCGGAACGCGCTTCGAGGGCGGCCAGGTCGTGATGACCTCGACCGGGCTCGGGTACTGGCACGAGGCGCTCACGCGCAACCGCCCGGCCAACCCCGACTTCGACATCGACGTGCTGCCGCTGTTCGGTGCCGACGGTGCCGACCCCGTGATCTACAAGCCCAAGGGTGCGGCGATGTGCTCGTTCCTCAAGCAGACGGAGGACGAGGCGCAGCTCACCGAGCTCCTCGAGGTCGCCAACTTCCTCGCCGCGCCCTTCGGCACCGAGGAGTTCCAGCTCATCAACTACGGCGTCGAGGGCGTCCACTACGACCTGGGCGCCGACGGGCTCCCGGTCGCCACCACGCAGGCGCAGCAGGAGGTCCAGCCCAGCTACATCTTCCTCACGGGCCCGCCGGCCGTGAACGCCAAGCCGGACCTGCCCGACTACGTCGAGAAGCGCAGCACCTGGGCCGCCGCGAACGCCGAGTTCGTCACCGAGCCGCTGTTCTACGGCATGAACATCGCCGAGCCGAACCAGTACGCCTCGATCGGCCAGCCGTTCGCCGACCTGGAGAAGGACATCGTGCGCGGTCGCGCGTCGATGGCCGACCTCGACGCCGCGATCGAGACCTGGCGCAGCGCCGGCGGCGAGGAGCTGCGCACGTTCTACACCGAGATCTACGAGGGCTTGGAGTCCGAGGGCGGGTCGGCCTCCTCATGAGCCACCCGAGCACGCCTCCCGCCGGCCCGACGGCGACGCCGTCGGGCCGGCGGGAGGGGCGCGCCGACGGCGTGCTCGAGATCGAGCTCGCGGCCCACGCCCCGCAGGGACGCGACGGCGAGGCTCCCTCGGGCCGCCGCCGGGGGTGGCGGCCCGGCCGGGTGAGGGAGGTCGCGACGCACAACGGCGTCGTGATGAACACGATCACCTGGCGCGACCGGCTCCGCCGGGACAAGACCCTGCTGGTGATGACGCTGCCGGCGGTCGGACTGCTGGTGCTGTTCGCCTACGTCCCGATGCTCGGCAACGTCATCGCGTGGCAGGACTACTCCCCCTACGTGGGGATCGCCGACAGCCCGTTCATCGGCTGGGACAACTTCGTCCGGGTCTTCAGCAACCCGCAGTTCCTGCACGCGGTCGGCAACACGCTCCTGATCACGGGCTTCCAGCTCGTGTTCTTCTTCCCGATCCCGATCATGCTGGCGCTGCTGCTCAACAGCGTGGTCACCCCGGCTCTGCGGACGTCGATCCAGTCGATCATCTACCTGCCCCACTTCTTCTCGTGGGTGCTGGTCGTGACGATCTTCCAGCAGATCTTCGGCGGTGCCGGACTGGTCAACCGCCTGCTCGCGCAGGCGGGCTACACCGGCTTCGACCTCATGACCAACCCGGACACGTTCCTGGTGCTGGTCACGTCCCAGGCGGTCTGGAAGGACGCGGGCTGGGGCATCATCATCTTCCTCGCGGCCCTGGCGACGGTCGACCCGGCCCACTACGAGGCCTCCGCGATGGACGGTGCCGGTCGCTGGCGTCGGATGTGGCACATCACGCTGCCGGCCATCCGCCCCACGATCATCCTGCTGCTGATCCTGCGCCTGGGCGACGCGCTCACGGTCGGGTTCGAGCAGCTGATCCTGCAGCGCGGGGCCGTCGGCCCCGGCGTCGCGGAGGTCATCGACACGTACGTCTACTACCAGGGTGTCGTCAACGGCGACTGGGCCTTCGCGGCCGCGGCCGGACTGGTCAAGGGCGTCGTGTCACTTCTCCTCGTGCTCGGGGCCAACAAGCTCGCGCACGTCTTCGGCGAGGACGGGGTCTACCGCAAATCATGAGCATCTCCACAGACGCGGGCCAGGGCCCGCTCGGACGGCTCGACGCCGTCCCCGTCCCGGAACCGCTGCGCGACGCCGGTCCCGCTCGCGGGCCTCGTCGCCCGCGCCGGTCCAAGCACCGCAACGCCTGGGAGGGTCGCCCGACCCCGATCGGCCAGGGCGCCAAGATCGTGATCCTCTCGATCGTCGTGCTGGTCGTCCTGTTCCCGCTCTACACGGTGATCCTGACGTCGTTCTCCACGACGGCGGACGTCAACCGCTCCGGCGGCATGGTGATCATCCCGGGCGACCTGACGATCGCCGCCTACCGCCAGATCCTGTCCGGCGGCATCGTCACGCGGGCGGCCGGGGTGAGCGTGTTCGTCACGACCGTCGGCACGATCCTCTCGACCATCGTCTCGGTGATGGCCGCGTACGGGCTCTCGCGCCCCAGCTCGCTGGGTCACCGCCCGATCCTGTTCGTGTTCCTCGTGACGATGTTCTTCGGCGCCGGCATGATCCCGACCTACCTGCTGGTCAGCAACCTGGGCCTCATCGACAGCCTGTGGGCGCTGATCCTGCCCGGGGCGGTGTCGGCCTTCAACGTGCTGATCCTGCGGTCCTTCTTCATGGGCATCGATCCCGCGATCACCGAGGCCGCCCGGATCGACGGCGCGGGCGACTTCCGCATCCTCGGCCGGATCGTGCTGCCGATGTCGACGGCGGTGGTGGCCGTGGTCGCGCTGTTCTACGGCGTGGGCTACTTCAACGCCTTCTTCAACGCGATGCTCTACATCAACGACAACACGCTGTGGCCGCTCCAGCTCGTGCTGCGCTCCTACGTGCTCCAGGGCGTCACGCTCCCGGGCTCGGGTGCGGGCCAGGTCGACGTCGCCACGGGCGCCGTCACGGGGCTCCCGGTCAAGATGGCGATCATGGTGCTCGCCGTGATCCCGATCCTGGCCGTCTACCCGTTCGTCCAGCGGCACTTCACCAAGGGCGTCATCTTCGGTGCGGTCAAGGGCTGACGCGCGAGCGGGCTCAGCCCAGGTCGCGCACGCTGCCCCGCTCGGTGAGCCGGGGGCTGACCAGCCGCACCTCGGCCATCGAGGGGTCGCGCATCAGGGCGGTGAGCATGTCGACGGCGATCTGGCCGATGCCCTCGGCCGGGATGTCGATGCTCGTCACGGGCACCGGCAGCGACGTCGCCACGTTCTCCGGGCACACCGCCACCACCGACACCTCACCAGGCACGTCACGTCCACGCTCACGGAACCGGGAGATCACATGCGGCAGCGCCACCTCGTTGTGCACCACCACGCCGGTGACGTCGGGCAGCTGGGCGAGCAGGGTGTCGACCGAGGCGACGGCACCCGCGGCGGACGCCGGCGTCGGCAGCACCAGGTGCGTCGCCCCGCCCGCCTCGCACGCGCCGACGAAGCCGCGCGTCATGCGCTCGGCGTAGGACGTGTGCCGGTCGACCACCTCGCGCGGGCTGCCGATCAGGGCGACCGTGCGGTGGCCGGCGGCCAGCAGGCGGCGCACGGCGCTCGCCCCCGCCTGCGTGAAGTCCAGGTCGACGCACGACAGGCCGTGGGGATCGGCGGGCAGGCCGATGAGCACCGACGGCTGGCGCAGCGCCTGCAGCGCGGGCAGGCGCGCGTCGTCGTCCTCGACGTCCATGACCACGAGGGCGTCGACCATCGAGGAGCTCGTGACGCGCGCGAGCGAACCCTCGTCCTGCGTCAGCATCAGCACGTCGTAGCCGGCGCGGCCCGCCCCGGTGACCACGCCGGCGACGAACTGCATAATCACGTTGACGTCGACGCCCGTGCGCAGCGGCGCCATCAGACCGATCACGTCGGTGCGGGCCGAGGCGAGGGCGCGGGCGCCGGCGTGCGCCCGGTAGCCGAGCTCGGCGATGGCCTTCTCGATGCGCGTGCGGGTGGCCGCGGAGATGGGGCGCTTGCCCGACAGCGCGTAGCTGACGGTGGACTGGGACACCCCGGCGCGCCTCGCCACGTCCTCGATCGTCGCCACGGGTGCTCCCCTCGTCGGTCGCGACCGGAGGTCGCCGTCTGCTGCGTCACGGTAGTCGATGTCGTTCGACGGCGCAGGGGTGCCCACGAGGCGCACCAGCGTGCGCATTCCTCGACACCCGTGGTGGCTGCGCTTCCATCGTTGGATCGAACCGCTTCGACCATCCCGGCCATCCCGACCAGTCCGGCCGGTCCGGTCGCTCCCGACACCGAGGTGCTCCCGTGACCGCCCGTTGGCCGCTCCCGACGATCGCGTTCGGCGGCGACTACAACCCCGAGCAGTGGGACCGCAGCGTGTGGCGCGAGGACGTCGCGCTCATGCAGCGCGCCGGCGTGACCCTCGTGACCGTCGGGGTATTCGCGTGGTCGCGCATCGAGCCGGAGCCCGACCGGTTCGAGCTCGACTGGCTGCGCGAGGTGCTGGACCTGCTGCACGACGGCGGCATCGCCGTCGACCTCGCGACGCCGACGGCGTCCCCGCCGCCGTGGCTCGGCGCGATGCACCCCGAGACGCTGCCCGTCACGGCCGACGGCGTGCGCCTGACGTGGGGTTCGCGCAACCAGTTCAGCCCGTCCTCGCCGATCTACCGCGCCCGCGCGCTCGCCGTCACGCGCGCCGTGGCGCAGGCGTTCGCCGACCACCCCGCCGTCGTGATGTGGCACGTCGGCAACGAGCTGGGCCAGGTCGACCACTCCGACGTCGCGGCACACGCGTTCCGCGACTGGCTCACGCAGCGGTACGGCGGCGTCGAGGCGCTGAACCGGTCCTGGGCCACGGACGTCTGGTCGCAGGGCTACCGCTCGCTCGCGGAGGTCCAGCCGCCCCGCGCCGCGCCCTACCACCGCAACCCCGCGCAGGCGCTGGACTTCCGGCGCTTCACCTCCGACGAGCTGCGCTCGCTCTACCGCGAGCAGCGGGCCGTCATCCGCGAGCACGACGCCCGCCGGCCGGTCACGACCAACCTCATGGGCTTCTTCGCGCTCGCGGACTACGCCACGTGGGCCGACGACCTCGACGTCGTCGCCGACGACGCCTACCCCGATCCCGCCGATCCGCGCGCCCTCACCGACGCCGCGCTGACGCAGGACCTGATGCGCTCGCTGCGCGGCGGCCAGCCGTGGCTGCTGATGGAGTCGGCCACGAGCGGGGTCGGCTGGCGCGCCCACGACCTCACCAAGTCGCCCGCGCGCTCGCGCCTGGAGTCGCTGCAGGCCGTCGCGCACGGCGCCGACGCCGTCTGCTTCTTCCAGTGGCGCCAGGCCCGCTCGGGTCCCGAGCGGTTCCACTCCGCGATGCTGCCGACCGCGGGTCCGGACACCGCCGTGCACGCCGGCGTGCGCCGTCTCGGTGCCGATCTCGCGCGGCTCGCCCCCGTCGTCGGCACACGGTCGAGCGCGCAGGTCGCGCTGCTGTGGGACTGGCCCTCGTGGTGGGCCGCGCGCGGCGAGGCGATGCCGACCGACCGCCTCGACCCGCTCGAGACGCTGCGGGCGTGGCACCGGCCGCTGTGGGACGCGCGCGTCGCCGTCGACGTCGTCGGCCCGCCCGCCGACCTCGGCGGCTACCGCGCCGTGCTCGCGCCTGCGCTGCACCTGATCGACGACATCGTCGCCGCGCACCTGCGCGCCTACGTCGCGGCGGGCGGGACCCTCGTGCTGGGACCGTTCACCGGCGTCGTGGACCCCTCGACCCACCTGCACCGGGGGCGGACGCCGGCCCTGCTCGGCGACGTGCTCGGCGCGGGGGTGCAGGAGCACGTGCCGCTGCCCGACGGCGGGGTCACGGCCCGCTGGCGCGATTCCGCCCTCGGGACGGAGGAGGTGCGCGTGCACGACTTCACCGGGCACGCCGACGCGCTGGATCCCCTGACCGAGGTGCTGCTGGCGCTCGGCCCGGCCGACGACCTGCCGGGGCTCGAGCACCTGGCGGGCTCGGCCGTCGTCACGCGGCGCCGGCAGGAGACCGGCGGGACGACCGGGGCGGGTACCGCCTGGCTCGTCACCGGCGTCCTGCCCGACGTCGACCTCGCCGCGGTCCTGCACCGCGCGCTGGCCGACGCGGGCGTCGAACCCTTCCTGCCCGGCGCGCCGGCGGGCGTCGAGGTGACGAGGCGCGGCGACGCGCTGTTCGTCCTCAACCACACGGCAGCCGAGGTCCACCTCGAGATCGCGCAGCTCGCCCTCGCGCTCGACCTGGATCCCGCAACCGCCACCCTCACCGACCTGCTGACCGCACGACGGTTCACCACCACGGACACCCCGGTCGCGCTCGCGCCCCAGGGTGTCCTCGTCCCGATGGAGACACGATGAAGTTCACCGACGGCTACTGGCAGCTGCGCCCCGGCGTCGAGGTGCTGCGCCCCCGCGACGTCGAGGACGTCGTCGTCGAGGGCGACGACCTGCTGGTCTACGCCCCGACCGTGCCGATCGGGTCGCGCGGGGACACCCTCAACCGCCCCCTGGTGACGGTGCGGCTGACCTCGCCGATGCCCGACGTCGTCGGTGTCCGCATCTCCCACCACCTCGGCGGCGTGGACCGCGGACCGCACTTCGCGATCGGCCGGGAGGCGCACGACGTCGCGATCACGCTGCCCGAGGCGCCGGGCAAGGCGCCCGCCACCTTCACGGCGGGCCGCCTGACGGCGCGCGTGGCGACCGAGGGTCCGTGGGGCCTCGAGTTCGTCTCGCCGCAGGGCCGCGTGCTGACGTCCTCCACGGCGCAGAGCGTCGGCGTCATCGGCACGCCGGACGGACCGTTCGTGCGCGAGCAGCTGACCATGGGCGTCGCCGAGACGATCTACGGCCTGGGGGAGCGGTTCGGCGCGTTCGCCAAGAACGGCCAGAGCGTCGACATCTGGAACGAGGACGGCGGCACCGCCTCGGAACAGGCGTACAAGAACGTGCCGTTCTACCTCTCGGACGCGGGCTACGGCCTGTTCGTCGCGCACCCCGAGCGGGTCTCGTTCGAGATCGGCACCGAGGTCGTCTCGCGCGCGCAGTTCTCCGTCGCGGGCGCCGAGCTGCAGTACTACGTCGTCTACGGCGCGACGCCCAAGGAGATCCTCGAGCGCTACACGGCGCTGACCGGGCGACCCGCGCGCGTGCCCGCGTGGAGCTACGGGCTGTGGCTGTCGACGTCGTTCACCACGAGCTACAGCGAGGAGACCGTGACGTCCTTCGTGGACGGCATGGCGGAGCGCGAGCTGCCGCTGTCGGTCTTCCACTTCGACTGCTTCTGGATGCGGCAGTTCCACTGGAGCGACTTCCTGTGGGACCCGGCGATGTTTCCCGACCCCGCCGGGATGCTCGCGCGCCTCAAGGCCAAGGGCCTGCGGATCTGCGTCTGGATCAATCCGTACATCGCGCAGCGCAGCTACCTGTTCGAGGAGGGCCGCGCGCTCGGCTTCCTCGTGACGCGCGCCGACGGCAGCGTGTGGCAGTGGGACAAGTGGCAGGCCGGGATGGCTCTGGTCGACTTCACCAACCCCGAGGCGGTGGCCTGGTACCAGGGCAAGCTCAAGGTCCTGCTGGACGACGGCGTCGACTGCTTCAAGACCGACTTCGGCGAGCGCATCCCCACCGACGTCGCGTGGCACGACGGCAGCGACCCGCAGCGGATGCACAACTACTACACGCAGCTCTACAACCAGGTCGTCTTCGACCTGCTGGTCCAGGAGCGGGGCGAGGGCGAGGCGGTCCTGTTCGCGCGTTCGGCCACGGCCGGTGGCCAGCAGTACCCGGTGCACTGGGGCGGCGACTGCGAGTCGACGTTCGTGGCGATGGCCGAGTCGCTGCGCGGCGGGCTCTCGCTCGGCATGAGCGGCTTCGGCTTCTGGAGCCACGACATCGGCGGGTTCGAGGGCACGCCCGACCCCGCCGTGTTCAAGCGCTGGGTCGCGTTCGGTCTGCTGTCCTCGCACTCGCGCCTGCACGGCTCCAACTCCTACCGGGTGCCGTGGGCGTTCGACGACGAGGCGGTCGACGTCACGCGCGCCTTCACGCGCCTGAAGCTGAGCCTCATGCCCTACCTCGGGGCCGCGGGCGCCGAGGCGAGCGCGACCGGTGTGCCGGTGATGCGCGCGATGGCGCTGGAGTTCCCGGGTGACCGCGGCGTGGCCGGTCTCGGCACGCAGTACCTCCTCGGCGACTCGCTGCTCGTGGCGCCGGTGTTCTCGGCCGAGCGGGACACGGACGTGTACCTGCCCGAGGGCACCTGGACGCACCTGCTGACCGGCGAGCGCGTGGCCGGTCACGGCTGGCGGCGCGAGTCGCACGGCTTCGACTCCCTGCCGCTGTACGTGCGGCCGGGCACGGTGCTGCCGGTCGGCGCGGTGGTCGACGAGCCGGAGTACGCGTGGGCCGACGGCGTCACGCTGCGCCTGTTCGAGCTGCCGGACGGCCACGACGCCGTCACGACCGTGCCCGGCGGGACGGGCGCACCGGCGTCGTTCCGCGTGGTGCGCGACGGCGACACCGTGCGCGTGAGCAGCGACGACGCGAGCGGTGCCTGGTCCGTCGCGATCGGGGCGACGGCGGCTCCGGCAGCGTCCGCGACCGGAGCCGGCGAGGTCGTGATCGGCCTGTGACGGTCGCTCTCCCGCACGCCGACGGCCACCGCTCGGTCGTCACCCGCCCCGAGGCCTGGGTCGGCGCGACCAACCCGGTGCTGCCCGGCTTCCACCCCGATCCGTCGGTGTGCCGGGTGGACGGGTCGCAGGGCTGCTGGTTCTACCTCGTCACCTCCACGTTCGAGTACCTGCCCGGACTGCCCGTGCACCGCTCGCGCGACCTCGTGACGTGGCAGCTCGTGGGCCACGTGATCACCGACCAGCTGGACTACGCCGGGCTCGGTGACTCCGGCGGCCTGTACGCCCCGACCATCCGGCACGACGGCGAGCGGTTCCTCGTGGTCTGCGAGCTCGTCGGCGGACCAGAGGGTGCGACCGGCACCTTCGTCACGACCGCCACCGACGCCGCCGGGCCCTGGTCGGAGCCCATCTGGTGGCCCGACGCGACCGGTGGCGACGCGTCGCTCCTCCTGGACGGCGGCAGGATCTGGGCGCACGCGGCCCGGCAGACGCAGCGGCAGGACTGGGTCGGTCAGGGCGAGGTCTGGGTGCGCGAGGTCGATCCGGCGACGCTGCGCCTGACCGGTCCGGAGACGGTCGTGTTCACGAGCGCCGTCGTCGGCGGGATCTGGACCGAGGGACCCCACCTGTACCGGCGCGGCGAGCACGTGCACCTCGTGGCGGCCGAGGGCGGGACGGGGCGGCACCACGCGGTCGTCGTGGGGCGCGCCGCGTCCCCGACCGACGTGTTCGAGGTCGGGGCGAGCAACCCGGTGCTGACGCACCGGAACCTCGGGCCGGACGCCGCCGTCGTCAACGTCGGTCACGCCGATCTGGTCGAGGCGGCCGACGGGTCGTGGTGGACGCTGGTGCTCGCGTCGCGGCTGGTCGACGGCGTCGACCTCCTCGGGCGCGAGACGTTCCTGGCGCCCGTGACCTGGGTCGACGACGCCCCCGTGCTCGCGCCCGGCGTCGGCACGCTCGTGCCCGAACCCGGTGGGCCGGACGGGGTGGCGCGCACGGCCTCGTCGTCCGTCCCTGACGAGTCGTGGGTCGCGGTGCGACGGCTGCCGGCGGAGGTGCTGGTCACCGGCGGTTCGGGCCGTGACGAGCGCCTCGTCCTGCGCGCGGGCGATCCGCTCGACGCGCACCTGCCCGCGTTCGTCGGGCAGCGCCTGGGCGCGCCGTCGTCGGCCGTGACCCTCGAGCTCCCGACGGCGCCCGGGGGCGGCGTGGTCGAGGTCGGCCTCGCGCTGCGGCAGTCCGGTCGGCAGTGGCTGACCGTCGGCCTCGTCACCGGGCCGGACGGGTCGGAGCTCGTGGTGACGCGGTGCGTCGCCGGGGTGCGGGACGAGGCGGCGCGCGTGCCGGTCGCGGGTGCGGGCGCGGTGCGACTCACCGTGCGTGGCCGCGACGCCGAGGTGGCGTGGCTGGCAGCCGGCGAGGGCGCCGAGGCGCCGGGGACCGCGGTGGTGAGCCTCGACGTCGCGCACCTCTCGACCACGCACGCGGACGGTTTCGTCGGGGTCGTCGTGGGTGCGTACGCCGTGGGGTCGGGCGAGACGACGGTCGGACAGCTGCACCAGCGGGCGACGGCGTGACCGCCCTGCTCCTGGTCGCCGACGCGCCCGCCGAGATCTGGACCGACGCCTACCCGGTCGGCAACGGCCGCCTCGGGGCGATGTGCTTCGGCGGTGTGCGCGGCGACCGCTGGCAGGTCAACGACGCGACCTGCTGGTCCGGGGCGCCCGGGCCGCCGTCGCGTCCGGCGGGGCTGGGTGACGGCGACGGCGCGCGCCTCCTGGCGCGGGCGCGCTCGGCGCTCGCGGCGGGTGACGTCGCGGCGGCGGAGCGCGCGGTCGCGCGGCTCCAGACGGGGTTCTCGCAGGCCTACCAGCCGCTGGTCGACGTGCTGCTCGAGGTCGGTGGTGACGACGCCGACGCCGCTGACGCCGCTGACGCCGCGGGCCTGCTCACGCGCAGGCTCGACCTGCGCCGCGCCGTCGCCAGGCAGACGTGGGCCGGGCCCGACGGCGGCGCCGGTGGCGAGCAGCGCACGTTCGCGAGCGCACCCGCCGGGGTGCTCGTGGCGGAGCGGACGTGGGCGGAGCCGAGCGACGCCGTCGTCCGCCTCACCTCACCGCACCCCGGGCTGACGCCGATGGTCGACGACGGCCGGGTGAGCGCCGTCGTGCGCCTGCCGAGCGCCGTGGTGCCGGGGCGCGAGGACGATCCGGGCGGGGTGGAGTACGGCGGGCCGTCGATCAGCGCCGCGATCGTGCTCGCCGTCGAGACGGACGGGGAGCTGCTCGCACGGGCGGACGGCGTGGCGGTGCGCGGGGCGCGCACGCTGCGCCTCGTGCTGGCGACGGCGACCGACGCCGATCCCGATTCCGACGCCGACGCCGCCGCCGGTGGCCGACCCGTCCTGCACGGCGATGCCGACCACCTGATCGCGCGGGCCGCCGAGACGGTGAGCGCCGCCGTCGGACGAACGACCGAGGATCTGCAGGCCGAGCACGAGGACGACCACCGCGCGCTGTTCGACCGGGTGGAGCTCGAGCTGGGCGGCGCGACCGCGACCGCGACCGCGGCCGAGCGCCCCACGATCGAGCGCTCCACGATCGACCGCCTGGTCGCATCGGCCGACGGCGCCCCCGATCCCGACCTCGCCGTGCTCGCCTTCCAGTACGGCCGCTACCTGACGATCGCGGGGTCGCGGCCGGGGTCGCCGCCGCTGAACCTGCAGGGGATCTGGAACGCCGAGACCGATCCGCCGTGGTCGTCGAGCTACACGGTCAACATCAACACCCAGATGAGCTACTGGCCGGCGCTGACCACCAACCTGGCCGAGTGCCACGCGCCGTTGACGACCTGGCTCGCGCTGGTCGCGGAGACGGGGACGGCGGTGGCGCGCGACCTGTACGGCGCTCCTGGCTGGGTGCTGCACCACAACGGTGACCGCTGGGGATTCGCCGCCCCGGTGGGGCGCGGCACGGACAGCGCGTCGTGGTCGTTCTGGCCGCTCGGCGGGGTGTGGCTCGCGCGGCAGGCGCTCGCGGAGGCCGAGGTGCTGGGGGATCGAGCGGCGGCGGGGCGCGTGTGGCCCGTGGTCGCAGGGGCCGTCGAGCTCGCGCTCTGGTGGCTGGTCGAGGATGCGGACGGGACGCTCGCGACGTCGCCGTCGACGAGCCCCGAGAACACGTGGCACGACGACGACGACGACGAGCGTTCGTGGTCGCTCACCACGACCTCGACCGCCGACGTCGAGCTGCTGCGCGACCTGTTCGACGGTGTGCTCACCCACGCGCCCGACGACGCCGACCCGGTGCTGCTCGGGCGGGTCGCCGCTGCGCTGCGCCGGCTCCCGGCGACCCGCGTGCTGGCGGACGGTCGGATCGCGGAGTGGTCGGGCGCGGAGGTCGACGTCGAGGAGCACCACCGCCACCAGAGCCACCTGATCGGCGTGTTCCCCGGCCGGAGCATCACGCGGTCGACGCCGGAGCTCGCCGAGGCCGCCCGCGCGTCCCTGCGGGGGCGGGGGGAGGAGAGCACGGGTTGGTCGCTCGCGTGGCGGCTGGCGCTGTGGGCGAGGCTCGGCGACGCCCATCGCGTGGCTGCCACGGTCGCGCGGTTCCTCCGCCCGGTCGACCCGCCGGGTCCCGACGGGTCGCGGCGATCCGCGGCCCACGCGCACGAGGGCGGGGTCTACCGCAGCCTGCTGTGCGCGCACCCGCCGTTCCAGATCGACGGGAACCTCGGCTTCACGGCCGGGGTGACCGAGGCGCTGCTGCAGTCGCACGAGCGGGTGCCTCTCGACGGGGTCGAGGTGCCGCTGGTGCACCTGCTCCCGGCGTGCCCGTGGCCGGACGGCCGGGTGCGGGGGCTGCGGGCGCGGGGCGGCGTCGTCGTCGACCTCGTCTGGTCCGGCGGGCGCGTCACGACGGCGACCCTCCGGTCCGACCGCGACGTCGCCGTCGTGGTGGAGCGCGGGGGCGAGCGCGTGCCCGTCCACCTGAGCGCCGGCGAGGCGGCCACCCTTCCGTAGCGCGCTCGTGGGGAAGGTCCGCGTGCCCCGCGCACGCCGAACCTCCCCACGAGGACCTGCGTCGGCGGCGGCGGCCGGGGCGCGGCCGGCGCTGCCGGGGAGCCGGCGCCCTATCGCTGGGGAGGGTGCGGTGCCACACTGACGGAACGAGGCCGTGACGGCCGAGATCGGAGCACCGCGGGCCGCGAGCGGCGGCACGACGGCGTCCGCGAGCCCGGATCGCCACGCCACAGGTCCGACGGAGGCGCGGTCATGACGGCACAGGAGCACCACCACCTGATGATCGACCTCAGCGGCGAGGAGGCGGCCGTCCTGCGGTCCGCGCTCCGCGAGCACACCCTGCGCCTCCACGGCGACGTCGCCCAGCTGCGCGCCGCCGAACCCCGGCCGTCGCCGCGCATCACGTCGCTGATCGAGGCGCACGCGCGGGCCGCGGACGTCGTCGACGAGCTCCTCGAGCGCATCCCCCGGGACCTGCGCGGGCCGTGAGCGACGTCAGCCTCGGCGGTGCGCCAGCCTCGTGCCGAGGAGCAGCCCGACGACCAGGACGCCGGCGTAGGAGACGCCCTGCACCACGCTCGGCAGCGTGGACGGGTCGGAGTAGTGCGACGCGATGTTCCACCGGATGCCCAGCAGCAGCGACGCCAGAGCGAGGAGCAGGAGGACGACGACGCCGAGCGCGCACCACACTCGGACGCGACGGGTGGCCGTCCCGATCGATTCCGTGACGGCCCGGGGGAGCAGGACGGTCGACAGGAACACCAGGAGCATCGAGCCGATCAGATCCAGGAACGCCGGGGCGGTCGCGACGGTCCGGACGGCGAGCATCGAACGTCCTTCCGAACCGTGGGGGTGACGAGGACGCGGCGAGGGCGACCGGCGACCGTCCCCAACCTCGCACGGTCGCCCGGGATCACCTAGGACGGGTGGCGGCTCACGCGGCGGGCGGCGGTGCGGTGCTCGAGCGGACGACGAGCTGGGTCGGCACGAGGACGTGGTGGCCGGACAGGCCCACGCCGTCGCGCAGCTGCGTGAGCAGGGCCTTGACGAGCTCGTGGCCGATCGTCGAGAAGTTCAGGTTGACGGAGGTCAGCGGTGGGAGCAGGAACGCGCTGAGGGGCAGGTCGTCGTAGCCGATGACGGAGACGTCCTGCGGGATGCGCCGTCCGGCGTCGTGCAGCGCCAGCATCACGCCCGCCGCCATCTCGTCGTTGGCGCACAGCACCGCCGTGACGTCGTCGAGCTCGGCCAGCCGCCGCCCGGCGGCGAAGCCCGACTCGGCGGTCCAGTCGCCGACGATCGGCTCCGTGACGACGCGGCCGGCGGAGCGGAGTCGTGCGGCCCACGCATCGGCGCGCATCTGGGCCGGACCGGAGTCGAGCGGGCCCCGCACGTGGTGCACCGTGCGGTGGCCGAGGTCGAGCAGGTGCTGGACCGCCGTCGTCGTGCCCGCCGCCTGGTCGGCGCCGACGGCGGGGAGGTGACCGATGAAGCGCGAGTCCGACACGACGACCGGCATCCTCGGCGGGAGCGCCAGCGTGCTGGGGGTGGCGTCCTCGGCGCGGATGATGATGAGGCCGTCGATGGCCTGGTGCGACAGCCGGACCGCGGCGGCCGTCATGTCGGTCTGCGACGGCGTCTCGACGTCGATGAGGCTGACCGTGTAGCCCTCGGCGCGAGCCGCCTCGACCACCGCCTCGACGGTGCGCGCCTCACCCGTGCGCGAGAGTCGGTGCGCGATGACGCCGATCGTCTGGAAGGATCCGGAGCGCAGCGCCCGGGCGGCGTGGTTGGGCGAGTAGCCGAGCTGGTCCATGGCCGCGAGCACCCGATCACGCGTGGCCGGGCGGACGTTGTCGGCACCGTTCGCCACGCGGGAGACGGTCTGCTGCGAGAGGCCGGCGAGCCTGGCGACGTCACCAATCGACGGACCGGGGCGCGTCCTCGCTGACGTGCCTGCATGGGCGTTCGACATGGCCCGCACTCTAGCAACGCCCGAGGGTCGGCCGGGGTCGAAGCGCGACACGGTGCGGCTCCGGATGAACGCCGGGCTGACGAAAGCGTCACCGAACCGTGACCACCGATCGTTTGACCGCGTCGTCGCGGAGTGCCATAGTCGGGTTCCTGAGGTGATGTTGACGTCATCATCTGGACCAACAAGGGAGTCGGGCCGTGACCCAGGCCGTCGTGCCGGTCAGTCCTGCGGGACAGACCACCGAGACCACGAACCCCCGGCGCGGGGACCGCGCCGGCAAGAACCGTGCGCCGCGTTCGTGGCGTGGGTGGGGGTTCGTGGGTCCGTTCATGCTGGTGTTCGCGTTGGTGTTCATCGCGCCGATCGCGTACTCGCTGTACATCAGCGTGTTCCGCACGCAGCTGGTGGGTGGGACGCAGTTCGTGGGGCTGGACAACTACATCCGCGCGTTCCAGGACCCGCAGTTCTGGGACGGTGTGGGTCGGGTGAGCCTGTTCCTGGTGGTCCAGGTCCCGATCATGCTGGGGATCGCGATGCTGGTGGCGCTGGCGATCGACTCCGGCCGGTTGTACGGGAAGGACTTCTTCCGCATCAGCGTGTTCATGCCGTACGCGGTCCCGGCCGTGGTCGCGGCGCTGATGTGGGGCTTCATGTACGGGCCGCGGTTCGGTCTGGTGGGCTACATCAACGAGTTCTTCGGCTGGTCGATCCCCAACCCGCTGGGGCCGCAGTGGATCCTGCTGGCGATCGGGAACATCGTGACGTGGTCGTTCGTGGGCTACAACATGCTGATCTTCTACTCCAGCCTGCGCACGATCCCGGTCTCGCTGTACGAGGCCGCGGAGCTGGACGGGGCCAAGCAGCACCACGTGATCCGGCACATCAAGATGCCCGCGATCCGTGGCTCGATCGCGGTGGCGATGATCTTCTCGATCATCGGGTCCTTCCAGCTGTTCAACGAGCCCAGCATCCTGCAGAAGCTCGCGCCGAACTCGATCACGACGTACTTCACCCCGAACCTGTACACCTACAACCTGTCCTTCTCGGGTCAGCAGTACAACTACGCCGCGGCCGTGGCGATCATCATGGGTGTCTTCACGATGGTCATCGCCTACGTCGTCCAGCTGCGCGGCATGCGGAAGGACGCCTGATGACCACCACCACCCCCACCGCTGCCACGCCGGCCGCCACGACCGGCAAGCCCCGTTCGGCCTCCCCCCGGCTGCGCTCCCGCAAGACCCACTCGGTGGACAAGCCGCGCCGCAACTGGTTGCTGACGGTCCTGACCGCGATCGTGCTGCTGTACGCGCTGGTCCCGCTGGCGTGGCTGCTGATCTCCTCCACCAAGACCCAGCCCGACCTGCTGTCCACGTTCGGGTTCTCCTTCGGGGAGTCCTTCGCGCTGTTCGAGAACATCGCCAACACGCTGGCCTACGACGACGGGATCTTCCTGCGGTGGCTGGCGAACACGCTGATGTACGTGGTCCTGGGCGCGGGTGGCGCGACGCTGCTGGCGATCCTGGGCGGCTACGGCCTGGCGAAGTTCACCTTCCCCGGCAAGCGCGCGATCTTCGCCGTCGTGATCGGCGCCGTGGCGGTCCCGGGCACGGCCCTGGCGGTGCCGCAGTTCCTGATGTTCTCCCAGATGGGACTGACCAACACCCCCTGGTCAGTCATCATCCCCTCGCTGATCTCCCCGTTCGGGCTCTACCTGATGTGGACCTTCGCCACCCAGGCCGTCCCGACCGAGCTCATGGAGGCCGCCCGCATGGACGGCGCCTCCGAGGCCCGCACCTTCGCCCAGGTCGCCCTGCCGCTCCTGGCCCCCGGAACCGTGACCGTCCTGCTCTTCACCACCGTGGCGACCTGGAACAACTACTTCCTCCCGCTGATCATGCTGAAGGACCCCCAGTGGTACCCCCTGACGATCGGGCTCAACGCCTGGAACGCCCAGGCCTCCACCGTCGGCGGCCAAGCGATCTTCGACCTCGTCATCACCGGATCCCTCCTCACGATCGTCCCCCTCATCGCTGCCTTCCTCCTCCTGCAGCGCTACTGGCAGTCGGGCCTCACCGCCGGCTCCGTCAAGGAGTGACACACCCGCGGCGCCGGCAGCACCACCAACCCGCGTCGCCCCCGTTCGACCCCCGCACTCGCACCCCTCGCCCTGTTTCCAACAACGAAGTGAGACAAGAAATGAGCATGACCACCAACCGTCGCCGCGTCCTTCGCGGCAGCGCCGTCGCGGCCGCCCTGGCCCTGACGCTCACCGCCTGCGGCGGGACCGACCGCGCCGACGAGGGCTCCGGTTCCGGCGGCGGCTCCGCCGCCGAGGGCGACCTCTCGGGCGACCTGCTGGTCTGGGCCTGGGACTCCACGGTCCCCGACGTCGCGACGGCGTTCGAGGAGGCCAACCCCGGCGTCGACATCGAGATCGTCAACGCCGGTACGGGCAACGACCAGTACACCGCGCTGCAGAACGCCATCCAGGCCGGCTCCGGCGTGCCGGACCTCGCGCAGATCGAGTACTTCGCGATCCCGCAGTTCGCCATCGGCGAGGGGCTCGCCGACATCGGTTCGATGGGCGCCTCCGACCTGGAGGACTCCTTCACCCCCGGCCCGTGGAGCTCCGTCGCGATCAACGGCGGCGTCTACGGCCTCCCGCTCGACTCGGGCCCCATGGCGCTCTTCTACAACGAGGCCGTCTTCGCCGAGCACGGCGTCGAGATCCCCACCACGTGGGACGAGTACCTCGAGGCCGCCCGCGCGCTCCACGCGGCCGACCCGAACCTCTACATCACGAACGACACGGGTGACGCCGGCTTCACGACGTCGATGATCTGGCAGGCCGGCGGCCACCCGTACGAGGTCGACGGCACCAACGTCACCGTCGACTTCGACACCCCCGAGGTCGCGCAGTTCACCGACCTGTGGCAGACGATGATCGACGAGGAGCTCCTCGCCCCGGTCACCTCCTGGTCCGACGACTGGAACCAGGGTCTCGGCAACGGCACCATCGCCACCCTGACCATCGGTGCCTGGATGCCCACCAACCTCGAGAACGGCGCTCCGGCGGCCGAGGGTGACTGGCGCGTCGCGCCCATGCCGCAGTGGGAGGCGGGCGCCGACCTGGTGACCTCCGAGAACGGTGGCTCGGCCCTGTCCGTGACGTCGGCGTCGCAGAACGCCGACCTCGCGTACGCGTTCCTCGAGTTCGCCTCGGTCGACGAGGGTGTCCAGATCCGTGTCGACGGCGGCGCCTTCCCGGCCACCGTCGCCGAGCTCGAGTCCGAGGAGTTCCTGGGCAAGGAGTTCCCGTACTTCGGCAACCAGAAGCTCAACGAGGTTCTCGCCGAGTCGGCCAAGGCCGTCGCACCGGGCTGGCAGTACCTGCCCTACCAGGTCTACGCCAACTCGATCTTCAACGACAACGTCGGTTCTGCCTACGTCTCCGGCGCCTCGCTGAGCGACGGCATCGCCTCGTGGCAGGACGCGACCATCGCGTACGGCAACGAGCAGGGCTTCACGGTCGACTGATCCTCGACCGAGCAGCACGTCTGAACCACAGCACGACAGCACGACTGCACTCCTGAACAACGGGTGGTGGCGACGCACCGAGCGCCGCCACCACCCGTTCGTCTTACCGCATCGCCCACGACATCCCGCGAGGTTCACCCACATGCCCACCTTCGCCATCGGCGAGCAGGACTTCCTGCTCGACGGCGAGCCGCACCGGATCCTGTCCGGCGCCCTCCACTACTTCCGCGTGCACCCGGACGCCTGGGCCGACCGCATCCACAAGGCGCGTCTTCTCGGACTGAACACGATCGAGACGTACGTCGCCTGGAACGTGCACGCCCCCGAGCGAGGCGTGTTCGACACCACCGGGCAGCGCGACCTCGGCCGGTTCCTCGACCTGGTCGAGGCGGAGGGCATGCACGCGATCGTGCGCCCGGGCCCCTACATCTGCGCGGAGTGGGACAACGGCGGCTTCCCCGCCTGGCTCTTCCGCATGCCGGGGGTCGGTGTGCGGCGCAACGAGCCGCAGTACATGGCGGCCGTCACGGAGTACCTGCAGCAGGTGCTCCCGATCGTGGCCGAGCGGCAGATCACGCGCGGGGGACCCGTCATCGCGGTCCAGATCGAGAACGAGTACGGCGCGTACGGGGACGACAAGGACTACCTGCGCGAGCTGGTGCGCGTGAACCGCGACGCCGGGATCGACGTCCCCCTGCTGACGTGCGACCAGGCCGACCCCGAGATGCAGGCCCGCGGCGGCCTTCCCGAGCTGCACCGGACCGTGACCTTCGGCTCCCGCACCGCCGAGCGCCTGCAGATCCTGCGCGACGCGCAGCCGAGCGGCCCGCTCATGTGCATGGAGTTCTGGAACGGCTGGTTCGACCACTGGGGCGCGCACCACCACGTCACCGACGCCGCGGCGTCGGCCTCGGACCTGGACGCGCTGCTCGCGGCCGGCGGCTCCGTGAACCTGTACATGTTCCACGGCGGCACCAACATGGGCTTCACCAACGGGGCCAACGACAAGGGCGTCTACCAGCCGCTGGTCACGTCCTACGACTACGACGCCCCGCTCGCCGAGGACGGCACGGCGACGGCGAAGTACGACGCGTTCCGCGAGGTCGTCGCGCGCTACGCGCCGGTGCCGAGCGAGACCGCTGCACACCGCGTGCCCGCGCCCGAGGTGACCGTGGACCGGGGTGGGGTCACGGTGTCGCTGGATGACGCCGTCGCCCGCCTCGGCGTCGTCGCCGACCGCACGTGGGAGGACGTCCCGTCGCACGAGGACCTCGCCGTGCCGTCGGGCTACGTGCGCTACCGCACGACCGTGGCGCTCGAGGTGGCCTCGGTGCTCGTGTTCGACGAGGTGCGCGACCGTGCGCAGGTCTTCCTCGACGGTGTCGCGGTCGGCATCATCGACCGCTCCGAGCGCGCGCGCAGCCTCACGCTGCCCGCCACCGGCGGTCGCGAGGCCGTGCTCGAGCTGCTGGTCGAGGACCAGGGTCGCGTGAACTACGGCGTGCGGATCGGTGAGGCCAAGGGCCTCATCGGCCCCGCGACGCTCGGCGGTGAGAAGCTGCTGGGCTGGGAGGCCGTGGGCCTGGACGTCGACGCCGTGGCGACGGCGGATCGCACCTTCCAGGGCGCCCCACCGCTCGCGCAGGGCATCGCCGGCCCGGCGTTCGCGTCGTGGACCGTCGACCTGCCCGCGGGTCGCGACCTCTTCCTCGACGTGTCCGGCTGGGGCAAGGGCGTGGTGTGGGTCAACGGCGTCAACCTCGGCCGGTACTGGTCCAAGGGTCCGACGGCGACCATGTACGTGCCGGGTCAGATCGTCACGGGCGACGGGGACCGGATCGTGGTGCTGGAGCTCCTCGGGGCGCCGGACGAGCGGGTGCGGTTCGTGGCCGAGCCGCGGCTGGGGCACACCGAGTTCTGAGGCGCGGGCCGGCTCGGCCCGCCCTCACGGAGGCGAGCGGCTAGCTGCGGCGGGCGTCGCGGTGGCGCCGGAGCGTCGCGACGGTCAGCAGGGCCGAGCCCGCCGCAACCAGCCCGGCGGCCCAGGGCAGGGCGTCGCCGTCGGCGCCCGTGGCGGGCAGGCGGCCACCCGTGCCACCGGACCGTGACGGCGGGGGTGTCGGCGACGCCGACGCCGTCGGCGGATCGCTCGGGGCCGGGCCCGCCGTCGGCGGGGGCGACGTGGGCGGATCGGTCGGGCTCGGCGGATCGGTGGGCGTCGGCGGATCGGTCGGAGGCGCCGGGGGGTCGGTCGGCTCCGGCACGGCGTCGGCGATCAGCACGAAGTCCAGCGGCGGCAGCCCCGCCTCGGTGAGGGTCAGCCCCTCGCGCACGGCTCCGTCGGGCCCGGGCGTGTAGCCCTGCGGCAACTCGACCTCGACCGCGTAGCCCTCGCCGACCGGGTTCTCGGGCACGACCCACGCGCCGTCGGCATCGGTCTCATCGATGGCGGTGCTGCCGTCGGGACGGGTGACGGTGACGTCCACGGACGGCAGCGGGGCGCCGTCGCCGTCGACCACCGAACCGCCCACCGCGACCTCCGCGACCGCGACGGCGTCCAGGGACGCGTCGCCCCGCGAGGCGTCGTCCCCCTCGTCGCCCGTGCTGTCGACGGCGATCGCCGCGTCGCCGACCACGGCGCACCCGGCGGGCGGCGTCACCGTGATCGCCCAGTCGCTGCGCATCGCGACGTCGCCGAAGGAGTACGTGCCGTCGGCGGCGGCCGTGGCCGTGGCGACCTGCCCCGCGGGCGAGGAGAGGGTCAGCGCGGCTCCGTCGACCCCGCAGGTGCCGTCGGCCGAGACGTCGGTGAGGGTGCCGCCGACCTCCTGCGCGCGGCTCGCGAACCAGGTCTGGTAGACCGGGAAGCCCGATCGCGCCGCGAAGGTGAAAGACAGGGTCGCGAGGGAGACGTCGGGTTCGAACCAGCCGCTCGCGCCCGCGGTGTCCTGCGCGAGCGCGTTGCCGGTCAGGGTCGCGGTCGCCGCGTCCCACGTCGGCACGTCCGTCCCCGACGGCGTGGAGTTGAACGCCCCCTGGAACCACCGGTCGACGACCTCGGGGGCCACCGCTGCGCCGTCGGGCGTCGTGGCGCTCACCGTGACCTGATCGGCGTCGATGTCGCCGAGCACGAACGTCCAGCCCGCCTGCGGGGTGGGCGCTGCGAAGGTGTACGTGGTCACGGACGGGACGCTGGGGTTGTCCTGGACGGGGCGCAGCGTCACGTACCTGCTGCCCCGGCTCGTGCCGTAGACGGCTCCCGGGGGCGTCGCCGGCCGCAGGAAGGTGGTCGCGCCCGACGGGAGCTGCGCGTCGGAACGCGACGTCGAGGTCATGGTGGCCGCCGGGAAGCCTGCCGCCGGCAGCTGCACCGTGCTCGCGTAGGCGCCGCCGTCACCCGTCAGCGGACCCCACTGCGCCCACCCCGCGGTCGCGGCCGACGCCGGAGCCCCGGCGCCCAGGAGCAGGCCGATCGCTCCGAGGGGGACGAGGGTCGCGGTGAGGCGACGGCGGAGCCGGTGGGAGCGGGTGGGGCGGGGGTGGTCAGGACGCACGGGATCTCTTCGTCGAGGTGCCCCTGCTCGCCTACCCCCGACCGTAGGGCGGCTGATCGTTCAGGACAAGACCGATGCCGGGGGGCGCCAGGGTGTGCGGCGCGTGGTTCAGTCGTCGTCGTAGACGCCGGCCATCAGCAGACGGGCCTGCGTGGGGCCGATCGCGACCGGCGCACCCTGGACGGTGAATCCGATGGTGTTGTCGCGCGCGGTGATCGCGATCGAGGCACCCTGCCTCTTCGCGTCCACACGGAAGGAGCCGCGGTCGGCGACGAGGCGCCACCGCCAGCCCTGACGCTGCAGCTTCTGGGTGACCTGCTCACCCGCCGCGCGGTCGGGGCAGGCACCGGGGACGCGGATGTGGAAGGTGGGGACGACGGTGCCGCGCACGGGCCCGGGAGCCCATCGCGTGGTCGCCCACGTCGTCGTGACACCGAGCAGACGCCCGAGTCGGCGGCCGAGCAGACCGTGGTCGGCCAGCATGGCGTGGAGCTCGGCCGGCGGCAGCTGCTGGAACGTGGGGCGGGGGGCGGCGCCGGGGGCCTCGGCGACGGAGGCCTGCGCCGCGGTGGTCCCGGTGCGCGTGCCGGTGACGGACGGGCTGAGCAGGGTTCGGGTGGGGCGAGCTCGCATCGGTCTCTCCTGTCGGGCGGGAAGGTGGGCGGTGGGTCAGGCGGCGTCGGCGACGGCGTACTGGCTGATGGTCAGCTCGAGGTGGCGCTCCGTCAGGGGGAGCCCCACCATCTCCTCGACGCGGGCCGGGAGGTCGTCGTTGAGGAGACGCATGACGTCGAGGGAGACGACCTCGCTCGCCATCAGGCACTCGACCCGCAGGACGAGGGCGTGCGGGCCGCCCTCGACGGAGATGGAGGCGCTGCGCACCTCGCTCAGCGCGCTCAGCTCGGCGGTCTGCTCGGCGACGACGCGGTCGGCGCGGGCGCGCCACCCGGCGGGGTGCGCCAGACGGTCCGGGGCCGCCACTGACGGGGCGATGGTGATGGTGCTCGGCATCGTGCTGGTCATGACGGTCTCCTGGTCCCTCGGGGCCCGGAGGCCCTACAGTGAGTCTGTCGAATCATTCGACTCTCTAACTGTTAAAGACACTACACGAGAGTGAAGCGATGTCCAGAACCAGTTCTCCGGACGGTCACGGACCAGTCACGGCGTCGCCCACCGCCTACTGGTACGGCGGTGCCGAGCAGGTCGAGCCGGCCGGCGTGCTCGTGCTCCTGCGGCGCTACCGCGAGGTGGAGGCCGCCACGCGCGCCCGCACCGGGGCGCTGCTGGGCCTCGGCGAGACGGACGTCCTGGCGCTCCGGCACCTGGTGCGGGCGAAGCAGCTGGGCGAGGTGGTGCGTCAGTGCGAGATCGCCGACGCGCTGCGGATCACCGGGGCCTCGACGAGCTCGATGGTGGACCGGCTCGTGCAGCACGGGTACGCGCGCCGCACCGCGCACCCCGGCGACCGGCGCTCGGTGGCGGTCGAGACGACGGGCGAGCTCGACGACAGGGTGCTGGAGAGCTGCGCGGTGCTCGGCGGCGAGGTGCGCCAGGTCGTGGCGGACCTCACGCCGGCCGACCGCACGACGGTGCTGGACGTGCTGACCCGTCTCAGCGAGGCGCTCGAGACGGAGAGCGAGAAGGCGTTGCCCGTGCCGGCCTGACCCGGCGCCGGGCTCGTCCGGCTCAGGGCTCGAGCGACGACGCCGCGGCGCTCCGCAGCAGGTCCGCCGCTGCGTCGAGGCTCGGGGTGCGCAGCGACCACTGCTGCCAGAAGAGCACGACGTCCTCGTGCCACGCGCCCGAGGGGTCGAGTCGCACGAGGTCGGAGGCGTCGGCGACGTCCTCGTCCACGGTCTCGACCTGGAGGTCCGGCAGCATGCCCCAGCCGTAGGAGTGCCGGACGGCGTCGGCGAACTGGGCGGAGGACGGCACGACGTGGGACGACGGCGCCGCGGCGACCCCGCGTCGTCGCAACGCCTCGTGCTGCAGGGCATCGGCGTCGTCGAACACGACCATCGGTGCGAGCGCGAGAGCCGCCGTCGTGACCCCGTCCGGGAACCAGCGGTCGAGGAAGGCGCGTGAGGCGATCGGGTGGTACCGCATCGTGCCGAGCCGTTCCACCGTGCACCCCTGCACGGGCACGGCCTGGCTCGTGACCGCGCCCATGGCCGTGCCGTCGCGCAGCAGGTCGGCGGTGCGGTCCTGGTCCTCGCGCAGGAACTCGATCAGCACCGTGCCTGTCAGCGGCGCCAGGGCCGGGAGCACCCAGGTCGCGAGGGAGTCGGCGTTGACGGCGATCCGCACCCGGGGCCACGTGCCCTCGCCGTCCGGGGTGAGCGTCCGGTCGGCGTCCGCGGTGAGGGCGTCGATCTCACGCGCGAGCCGGAGGACGGCGGATCCCGCGTCCGTCGCCCGCACGGGGCGGGTGCGCTGCAGGAGCACGGCGCCGACCTGCTGCTCGAGCGCCTTCAGGCGCTGGCTCACGGCCGACGGCGTCACGTGCAGGGCCCGCGCCGCAGCGTCGAGACTGCCGTGGTCGACGGCGGCGGCCAGCGCCCGCAGCTGCGGCAGGTCCCACTCCATGGCCGCGAGGCTACCTGAAGCACTGCTGATGAAGCATGAGAAACATTCGTTGGACCACGGGTCGGGCGGTGCCTAGCGTCGTCCTCGTGATCTCCACCCTCGCCGCCGGACTCGTCTTCGGCCTCGGCCTCATCGTCGCCATCGGTGCCCAGAACGCCTTCGTCCTGCGTCAGGGGCTGCGCCGCGAGCACGTCGCTATCGTCGTCGCCATCTGCGCGCTGAGCGACGTCCTGCTCATCTGCCTCGGAGCCGCGGGGGTGGGTGCCGTCGTCGCCAGCAACCGCACGCTCCTCACCGTGGTGACGCTCGCCGGCGTCGCCGTCCTGCTCTGGTACGGCGCGAGCGCGGCGCGTCGCGCGCTACGACCGCAGGCCCTCGTGACGCAGGACGGCGCCGCCCCCGCCGCGCCCGCGTCGAAGGTGGCGCTGACGGCGCTGGCCCTGACCTGGCTCAACCCGCACGTCTACCTCGACACGGTGGTGCTGCTCGGGTCCGTGTCGGCGAGCTACGCGCGGCCGTGGGCATTCGCTGCGGGTGCGGCGATCGGCAGCGTGGTGTGGTTCAGCGCGGTCGGGTTCGGGGCCAGGCTGCTGCGGCCGGTGTTCGCGCGGCCGACGGCGTGGCGCGTGTTCGACGTCGGCGTCGCCGTCGTCATGGTGGTCATCGCGACGAGCCTGCTGCTGGGTCTGCGGGGTGCGCACTGAGTCGCCGCCCGCTCGCGGCTCAGGAGGGTGGCGACGTCACGGCGCCGGTCGCCCCGACGCTCGGATCTCGGGGATCTTGCGCGTCCTGACGATCTCCTCGGCGATGTCGTTCACCTTGCGATTGCTCGTGGTGGACAACCGGCGCAGGACCGACCAGGCCCCTGCTGGGTCGAGGTTGAAGCGTTCCAACAGGATGCCCTGGGCCATCCCGATCGCCTGACGCGAGGAGACGGCGATCTCCAGCCCCTCGATGACCCGCGTGGCCGACAGGCCGGTCCCGGCGTGTCCCGCGAACAGCAGGGCCAGGTCGATCTTGTTCAGGTCGGCGAAGACGTCGGCCTCCTCGGCGTACAGGGTCAGGGCGCCCACCGGCCTGCGGTGGGCGAGCAGCTGCATCATCAGCACCGACCGAAGGCCGAGCTCGGCCGCACGTGGGCCCCATCGGGGCCACCTCGGGTCGAGGGTGACGTCACCGCTGCGAAGCCAGGTGTCCTCGGCGAAGGCATCGAGGACGGGCCCCTGGCCCGCTTCGAACTGGCTCCGGGCGGCCTCGGCGGCCAGGGCGGAGCTCGAACCCAGCACGACGTGGTGACGTTCCCTCGTCGTCGTGACGGTGGCGTGCACGGCGTCGCCGACGTAGTCGATCGCGCCCGCGAGGATCTGATCGACCGTGTCCCGGACGCCGGTCTCATGGTCGATGAGCTCGGCGTGCCGCGCAAGATCGCCGGCGTCGGTGGTGTCCATGCGTGATCTCCTCAGGTTCGGAGAGCCGCCATCATGACCCGTACCGCACTCTGCCAGGTCACGCGCGTCCGCGCACCGGGCTCGACCGGTTCCGACCGCCGGCCTTCCGACGTCCCGTCATCCTGCGGCTGGTGGTCGGCCGTTCCGGGGGCCCACGCCTGGTCGTAGTCGGGGTGGTCGCTGTAGGCCGCCGCCAGGACCTGGAGCAGCTGCTGCCACGGTCGGGCCGAGGAGGGTGGCCCACCCTGCTCGCGGAGCAGCTCGAGGTCGGCGTTCGCCGCCGCCTGCTCCACCACCTGCCGTCGCGTCTCGCAGTCGATGAGGACGCGCTGGGGCGACCACGACCACAGGTGGGCCACCACCGCCAGCTGCGCCGGCCAGGGGTCGACGATGTCGACGACGGTCAGGTTCTCGTCGGTCTGGACGGTGACGCGCCGCAGCCGGTTCCGCGTGGTCGGCACCGCGAAGGTGTGCAGCACCCCGACCGCCGTGGCGGCACTCTCGTCGTCGTCCAGGCGGGCGTGGAGGAAGTCGACGATCCCCACGGGTGAGGCGGGTGCTCCGGTCCAGGGCCCGGGCGGACGTTGCGCATCGCTCTCCACCACAGCCTCGCCACCGATCTCTGCATCGAGAACTGATCGCGGTCCCCACCGCGCACGCGCACCGGAAGCCTCAGGTGGTTGCGCTCCCATCGTGCACGCGTCGGGACCGCACAGGTAGGCGCAGCCCGTCGTCGAGCGTTCGACCCCGGTGGCCGCTCACGTCGAGCTCCGTCACGGCTCCCGTCCGCCGGAGGGGCTCCGCCCCGGCTCGTCCGGCCGCGGGGCGTCGCGACCGTCGATCGCGCGACCACCCGCCGTGAACGACGCGTCGTCGAAAGGGGCGGACGGGGGCGGGGCGACCCGATCAGCGCGGCGTCGGAGGCCTCCTGCTCGCCGGGCGACCGCGAGGTAGGGGGCGAGCGCGCTGTCGAAGTCGGCGACGCCGGCAGCGTCGAGAGCGATCGTGTAGGCCACACCTCGGTGGCTGAAGTCCACCACGGAGATGTCCGCGTCGTCGTCGTCCGGGCCGACGGGGCCGGTCATCGTCGGGACCGGCGTTTCCGGGCGGGGGACGCCTCGAGCGACCCCGGCAGGAGTCGTGGGGCCCGCATCCCCGCGCAGGTCACCACGTCTCGGACTCGTCGCGCTTGAGCGGGATCGTGCGGGTGGCGACGATCTCCTCGGCCAGGTCCCGCAGCTTCCGGTTGTGGATCGAGGAGAGGCGCTGGAGCGCTGCGAAGGTGTCGGCGGTGTCGAGGCTGTAGCGCTCCATCATGATGCCCTGCGCCATCCCGATCATGTGCCGAGAGGTCACGGCCGTCTCCAGGTTCGTGACCAGCTGGGCGGAGGAGAGCGCGAGTGCGGCGTGGGTGGTGAAGACGAGGGCGAGATCGATGTTCTCGCGATCGGTGAACCGGCCGTGATCCTCGCTGTAGAAGTTGACGGATCCGGTCGAGCGACCACGGCTGAGGAGTCGGATGCTCAGCACCGATCCGAGTCCGAGGGCCGCGGCCCGCGGCCCCCACCGGGGCCAGCGCGTCTCGTGGGCGATGTCGCCGCTGCGGTACCACTCGGCATCGTTGAAGGCGTCGAGACAGGGACCCTCGTCCAGGGAGTACTGCAGCTGGTCGGCCTGCTCCGCGACAGATGAAGAGGACCCGAGCGTCGAATAGCTGTTGTGCTGCCTGATCGTGAGGCTGGCGTGGTCGGCGTCGGGGACGAGCTCCAGCCCGCTGGCGATGATTCGGTCGCCGGTGACCGGGGTGTCGTAGTCGCCGCCGTGGAACGCGGCGGCCATCTCGGCCATCTCGGCCATCGTGATGGCGTCGTGCGGTGAAGGCATGAGGAGGCCTCCTTGGATCGGTCGACGGAACGAGCCGCCGAAGCATCCGGGGCCGCTCTGCTGGACCCGGGTCCATTGTGGCAGTTGCTGGGAATGGCAACTGCGCAAATCCCGGACTGGTGTCCTCGGCTTTCGATGTGCGAAAGTGAGGCTCGGTCAAAACCGCGGCCCCGCACGACCGGGGAGAAGTCATGACCGCCGCACGTCGCCACGTCCCGCCGATGCTCGCCCCGTGCCTGCCGTCCGCCGAGGGCCCCGATCCGTGCTCGATGCGGTTGCCCGCCCCCGGCCGGTCCCCGATCGGTCCGGTGGGTCGCTCATGACGACCGCTGGAACCGCCGACCAGGCGGAGGTGCGCTGGATCCGGGCGGGGAGGCCGTGGTGCGCCCACCAGTGGGCGGTCCGCGAGCGTGCGGAAGGATCGGGGACGGGCAATCTGATGTGCGCCATGTGCGGGGTGCGATGGCCCATCGGCACCAGCGCCCCGGGCCCGCGCGGCTCGTCGACCCCGGCCCCGACCCCCACCTCGGAGCCGCAACGGTGACGCGGCGGTCCGGCCGCACCGGGACGCCGTCGCGAATTCAACCCGACAATCTTTTCCCCCGGCGCGAGTCACTTCTCGTCGTCGCGGCGATGAACCGCACCTCCGTGATCTCCCGGCATTGATTCGAGCCGTCACGACGGCGCTGCCGGCGTGGCTGGTCGTCGACGCGCGGTCGGCCCCGGTGGCCACGACGGCTCGCGCGCACCCGTGGGGACGGCGGGGACGATCACCCCGAGGTCGTCGCGGGACGCCTAGTGTCGACAGGTACGTCATCCCGGGCCATGACCGCGCTCGGCGCCTCACTGACGGGCTCAGCCCCAGAGGACAGCTCATGCCGAGATCCAGCCAGTTCGACCCCGCCCCGACCCGCCCCGACCCGCCCGATCTCGATGCACCGAACGACGTCGAGGACCGGTGGGTGCGCGTCGGTCGGCCCTGGTGCACGCACCCGTGGGCCGTCCGCCTCGAGATCGACGGTCGTGCGACGGGCCGTCTCTCCTGCCAGCTCTGCGGTGCGCGATGGGACAGGGGCGGCCCCCCGCCCGCTGCGCGCGGTCGTTCCCGGGGGGACGCCGCACCTGCCTGACCGGGTGCGTCGGTCTGTGCCGTGGCGCCGCCCGGCCACAGCGTCCCTGTGCTCGAGGCCCGTCGTCGCCGTGTCGCAGCGGCCAGCCGCGATCGTCCTGGAGTGCGGGGCAGGGGACCGTGGCGCTCGCGATCACCTCGACGGTCGCCGCTCCGACCTGCTGCTCGACGGTGAGCGGCTACCGCGCCTGTGGCGCCGCCTGAGGCGCCCCGGCCTGCGGGTTGACGGCACGGACGCGGGCGGCGAGACTCGGAAGTGCGTCGAATCGCTTCGACGATCCGCGACGGATACAGGAGTTCGCACGATGACAGATCCCCAGCCCGTCCCGAATCCGCGCACCCCGGAGACCGAGCAGCCGCCCCGCACCTTCGACGGCTTCACGTTCGGCTCCGCCACCGCCGCCTACCAGATCGAGGGCGGCGCGGCCGAGGGTGGCCGGACGCCGTCGATCTGGGACACCTACTCCCACACGCCCGGCGTGACGGAGTTCGGTGACACGGGAGACGTCGCCGACGACCACTACCACCGGTGGCCCGAGGACGTCGGGCACATCGCCCGGCTCGGCCTGGACGCCTACCGCCTGTCGATCTCGTGGTCGCGCGTGCAGCCCGGCGGGTCCGGGCCGCTCAACCCCGAGGGCGTGCAGTTCTACGTCGACCTCCTCGACGCGCTGAGCGCCGCCGGCGTCGAGCCGGTCGTCACGCTCTACCACTGGGACCTCCCGCAGGAGCTGGAGGACGCCGGCGGCTGGCCCGCCCGCGAGACCGCCGTCGCGTTCGCGAGGTACGCCCGGCTGATGGCGGGGGCGCTCGGGACGCGCGTGCACACCTGGACCACGCTCAACGAGCCGTGGTGCAGCGCCTACCTCGGCTACGCGTCCGGCGTGCACGCGCCCGGTCGCACCGAGCCCGCCGCGGCGCTCGCGGCCGTCCACCACCTCAACCTCGCGCACGGTCTCGCCGTCGCGGAGATCCGCGACGTGCTGGGCGCCGACGCCCGCGTCTCCGTCACGCTGAACTTCCACGTGGTGCGCCCGCAGGACCCCGCCAGCCAGGCCGACCGGGACGCCGTCGGTCAGATCGAGGCGCTCGCCAACGGCGCCTTCACCGGGCCGATGCTCGAGGGCGCCTACCCCGAGCGCCTGCTCACCGACACCGCGGCGGTGAGCAACTTCTCGTTCGTGCGCGACGGCGACCTGGCCCTCATCCACCAGCCGCTCACGGTGCTCGGGGTGAACTACTACTCCACGACGATGGTGCGTCACTCGCCGGCGGGCGACGCGACGTCGGACAACTCCGGTCACCGCGAGTCCGCCCACACGCCCTGGGTCGGCGCGGACCGCGTCGCGTTCGTGCGCGAGCCGGGCCCGTACACGGCGATGGGGTGGAACATCGCGCCCGACGCGCTGACCGGGCTGCTGCTCGACCTCTCGCGCCGCTACCCGGACCTCCCCACGATGGTCACCGAGAACGGGGCGGCGTTCGAGGACACCGTCTCGCCGGACGGCAGGGTGCGCGACGTCCGGCGGGTGGGCTACCTGCACGACCACGTGGCCGCCGTCGCCGCCGCACGTGAGGCGGGCGCGGACGTGCGCGGGTACTTCGCGTGGTCGCTGCTGGACAACTTCGAGTGGGCGTGGGGCTACGAGCGCCGGTTCGGGATCATCCGCGTGGACTACGACACCCTCGAGCGCACGTGGAAGGACTCCGCGCGCTGGTACCAGCGGCTCCTCGCCCGGCGCGAGCTGCCCGCTGTGGACGACGTCGACTGACGCCGCCGCTGTGACGGATCCGTTGGGGCCTCCGTCGGTTTAGCGTTAAACTCGCAGCCATGCCCACAGCACGCATGGTCGTCGATCCCGCCTTCCGCGTCGGACCCGTCCGGCCCCGCACCTTCGGCTCGTTCGTCGAGCACCTCGGCCGGTGCGTCTACACCGGCATCCACGATCCCGCGCACCCGAGCGCCGACGTCGACGGGTTCCGCGAGGACGTCGTCGAGCTCGTCCGCGAGCTCGGCGTCACGACCGTGCGCTACCCCGGCGGCAACTTCGTCTCGGGCTACCGCTGGGAGGACGGCGTCGGTCCGCTCCAGGAACGTCCCGCGCGGCTCGACCTGGCCTGGCACTCCACCGACCCCAACACGGTCGGTGTCGACGAGTTCGTGCGCTGGGCCCGCAAGGCCGGCGTCGAACCCATGATGGCCGTCAACCTCGGCACCCGCGGCGTCGCCGAGGCGCTCGACCTGCTCGAGTACTCGAACGTCCGCGGCGGGACGGAGCTGTCCGACCGGCGTCGGGCGAACGGGTCGGAGGAGCCGCACGCGATCTCGCTGTGGTGCCTCGGCAACGAGATGGACGGCCCGTGGCAGACGGGGCACAAGACCGCCGCCGAGTACGGCCGGCTGGCGGCCGAGACGGCACGCGCGATGCGGCAGCTGCAGCCGGACCTCGAGCTGGTGGCGTGCGGCTCGTCGGCGTCCGACATGCCGACCTTCGGCGCGTGGGAGCACGAGGTCCTCACGCACACGTACGACCTCGTGGACCACGTCTCGGCGCACATCTACTTCGCGGAGCACGACGGCGACCTCGCCTCCTTCCTCGCCGCCGGCGTCCGCATGGACTCGTTCATCGACTCGATCGTGGCGACGGCGGATGCCGTCCGCGCCGCGGGCAAGCACGACAAGCGGATCAACATCTCCTTCGACGAGTGGAACGTCTGGTACCAGGACCGCGCGGAGTCGCGACCGCCGTCGGGCGAGGACTGGCCGGTCGCGCCCGTGCTGCTGGAGGACCGGTACACCGTGGCCGACGCCGTGGTGGTCGGCGGGCTGCTGATCTCGCTGCTGCGCCACACGGACCGCGTGCACGCGGCGTCGCAGGCCCAGCTCGTCAACGTCATCGCGCCGATCATGACCGAGCCGGGCGGCCGAATCTGGAAGCAGACCACGTTCCACCCGTTCGCGCAGACGGCGAACCTCGCCCGCGGCGTCGTCCTCCACACCGCCCTCGAGGCGCCGACGTACGAGAGCGCGCGGTACGGCACGGCCGGCCTGGTCGACTCGGTCGCGACGTGGGACGAGGAGGCGGGCGAGCTGGTGATCTTCGCGGTGAACCGGGGGATCGAGGAGTCGACGGAGCTCGCGGTCGACGTCCACATCGAGGGGCTGCACCTGCTCGAGGCGACGAGCTACGCCCACGAGGACCACACGTGGTCCGCGACGGCGGACGACGACGCCACCGTGCTGCCGCGGCCGAACGGCTCGGCCGCGGTGGCCGCCGAGGGCGGCGGTCGTGGCTCCAGGGTGACGATGACGCTGCCGCCGATCTCGTGGAACGTCATCCGGCTCGCGCGGGGCTGACCCGCCGGTGGGTGTCACGTCAGAGCCGGGCGCGCCGCCGGATTCGGACCTGACGCGACAGCCACCGACCCGGCCCCAGCCCCGATCCGGCCCGCCCCACCCCCGGGTGAGGCATCCGCGCCGGAAATGACGCATGATCGAGGGGGCGAGCAACGCAACGATGCTGACAGGTGGTCGGGCAATTGCTAAGTTCGTTAGCAATCGGGAGGGCTGCATGCCGGAAGCACTACGCGTGGCGTCACCACGCATCGCGGATTTCGTGGACGTCGACGGCGTCGCCGAGGTCCGCCGTCGACTCGCCGCGATCCCGCTGGAGCAGCGCCGTCGCGCGGCCGCCTACAGCCCCGACCTGGCGCAGATCTGGGACGTCATCGCGGAGAACCTCAGCGAGGGCAAGCTCGTGCGGCCCGCCATCCTGCTCGCCGTCGCGAACGCCGTCGGCACGCGGGAGGACCAGCACGAGGCCGTGCTGGAGCTGGCCGTCGCCGTCGAGATGCTGCACCACGCCTTCCTGCTGCACGACGACGTCATCGACCACGACGTCGTGCGCCGCGGCCGCCCCAACCTCATCGCCCGCATCGGCGAGGAGCTCACCGCCCCCGACGCGACCGAGGCCGAGCGCCGCGCCGTCGGGGAGGCCGCGGGCATCCTCGCCGGTGACCTCGTGCTCTCCCAGGCTCACCAGTGCCTCGCGCGGCTGCACACCTCCCAGGCCGTCCGGCTCCGCCTGCTCGACCTGCTCCAGGAGACGCTGCAGCACTCGATCGCGGGCGAGCTGGCCGACGTCGGCTTCTCGCGCCAGTCGCTGCGTCCCAGCCTGGACGACGTGCTGGCGATGTCCCAGTCCAAGACCGGGGCGTACACCGTGCGCCTGCCGCTGCTCTGGGCGCTCATCGTGATCGAGGCCGACGTCCCCGACGGGCTGGAGGACTTCGCCGCCGCGCTCGGCCTCGCGTTCCAGCTGCAGGACGACCTGCTGGGCCTGTTCGGCGACCCCGAGCTCGTGGGCAAGGACCCTGTCAGCGACATCCGCGAGGGCAAGTACACGGCCGTCATGGCGCACGCGAGCGACAGCCCGCAGTGGGCCGAGATCTCCACCTACCTCGGCAGCGCCGACCTCACGGCCGACGACGGCGCGCACGTGCTCGCGCTCCTCGAGGCGAGCGGGGCGCGCAGGGCCGTCGAGCAGGACCTCTCCGACGCGCTCGAGCGCGCCCTCCGGCTCGCGGGAGAGTCCGGTCCGCTCGCGCAGGTGCTGCACGCCCTCGTGCTCGCCCTCACGGAACGTCGGTCGTGACCGCGGCCGCGTCACCTGCCGAGGCCGAGGTCAACGCTGCCGCCCTGGCCCGCTACACCCGGGTCGCGCAGCAGTCCGCCGCCCGCGTCATCGCCTCGTACTCGACGTCGTTCGGCGTCGCCACGCGCCTGCTCGCGCCACGCTGCCGCACGAGCATCGCCTCGGTCTACGCGCTGGTGCGCGTCGCGGACGAGGTGGTCGACGGCGTCGGCTCCGCCGCGGGGCTCACGCTCGAGGAGCAGCTCACCGCGCTGCGCGCGCTCGAGGCCGAGGTCGACGGCGCGGTCGCCTCGGGGTTCAGCACCAACCTCGTGGTGCACGCCTTCGCGGTCGCCGCTCGCGCGAGCGGGATCGACGCCACGCAGACGCGACCGTTCTTCGCCTCCATGGAGATGGACCTCGACCCGCGCGACCTCGACCCGGCCGAGCAGGAGGCCTACGTCTACGGCTCCGCCGAGGTCGTCGGTCTGATGTGCCTGCAGGTCTTCCTCGCGGGACGGACGCCGCACGCCGACGAGCTCGAGGTGATGACCGCCAGCGCTCGCGCTCTCGGGGCGGCGTTCCAGAACGTCAACTTCCTGCGCGACCTGGCCGACGACGCCGCGCGCGGCCGCGGCTACCTCCCCGGCGAGACGGCAGGTCGCGAGGCGTCGGCATCGTCCGCGACGGCGACGCCGGCCACCGTTGTGGACGAGGCCACCAAGCGCCTCTGGGTGGACCGCGTCGACACCGACGTGCGCATCGCCAAGCGCGGCATCGCGCTCCTGCCGCGCGACTGCCGCGCCGGCGTCGCCGCCGCGTGCGCGCTGTTCGAGGAGCTCAACCGGCGCATCGCGGCCACCCCGGCCGACCAGCTTGCGCGGCGACGGATCTCCGTCCCCGCCCCCGTCAAGGCGCGCCTCGTGGCCGCCGTCGTCCTGAAGGAGGCTCCGTGGCGCGCGTCGTCGTGATCGGTGCAGGAATCGCGGGGCTGGCCACGGCCGCCCTGCTCGCGCGCGACGGACACGAGGTGGAGATCCTCGAGCGGGGCTCACGCGTCGGTGGACGGGCCGGGTGGATCGACGACGCCGGCTTCCGCTTCGACACCGGACCCTCGTGGTACCTGATGGCCGAGGTGTTCGAGCACTACGCCGAGATGCTCGGCACGAGCATCGAGGAGATGGTCGACCTCCAGGTGCTCGAGGGCTACACGATCCTGGCGGGGGACAGCGGAGCGGCACCGGCGGCTGCTGGTGGTGGTGCCCCGACCGTCGACCGCCTCGACGTCCCGCGCGGCGAGGACGCCGTCAGCGCCATGGCCGAGAGCCTCGAGCCCGGCGCCGGCGAGGAGATGCGCCGCTACCTCGCCTCGGCCCGGTCGGCCCTGACGATCTCGCTGGCGGAGTTCCTCTACAACCCGTTCACGGCCGTCCCCGACATCAGCAGCGCACGCCTGCGCGGCGCGACCCGCGACCTCGTGCGCTGGCTCTCGACGTCGCTCGCGCGCTGGTCGAACGCCCGGTTCGAGCACCCGCTGCTGCGCCAGGTGCTGCAGTACAACGCGATCTTCCTCGGCGTCGACCCGCGCAGGGCGCCCGCGATCTACCACCTCATGAGCCACATCGACCTCGTCGAGGGCGTGCGCTACCCGAAGGGTGGCTTCACCGCGTTCGTGCACGCGCTGCACGAGCGCGCGCTCGCCGAGGGCGTCCGCATCACGCTGGACGCCGAGGTCACCGAGATCCTCGCGGCCCGACGGCGCGGCCCGGCCCTCCCGGTCGGCTCGCGGGGCGAGGTGCGCGGGGTGGTGTGGACCGACGGCGAGGGTGTCGAGCACCGCACGCGGGCCGACGTCGTCGTGTCCGCCGCGGACATGCACCACACCGAGACCCAGCTCCTCGCGCCGGACCTGCAGACCTGGCCCGAGCGCGCCTGGGACCGCACGGTCCCCGGCCCCTCCAGCGTGCTGGTCATGCTGGGCGTCGAGGGCGAGCTGCCCACGCTGCCGCACCACACCCTGCTGCTCACGCGCGACTGGGAGGTCGGGCTCGACGCGGTCTTCCTCGGCAGCCCGACGCCGGAGACCACCTCCCTGTACGTGTGCCGGCCGTCCGCGTCCGACGACGGCGTCGCCCCCGCCGGGAGCGAGAACCTCTTCCTGCTCGTGCCCGTCTCGGGCGAGATCGGCCTGGGGCACGGGACCGGGTACCCGGGTGACGCCCGTGAGCGCGACGTGGACCCCGCCGTCGAACGCCTCGCCGACCTCGCGATCGAGCAGGTCGCGCGCTGGGCGGACGTGCCCGACCTGGCCGAGCGCATCACGGTGCGCCACACGCTCGGTCCCGCCGACTTCGGGACGGACTACCACTCCTGGCGCGACGGCATGCTCGGCCCCTCGCACGTGCTGCGGCAGTCGGCGATGTTCCGCCGCGGCCCCGCCTCGCGCAAGGTCGACGGCCTGTACTACGCGGGTGCCACGACGGTGCCCGGGGTCGGCGTGCCCATGTGCCTGATCTCGGCCGAGCTCGTGCTGAAGTCGATGCGCGGCGACTCCTCGCCCGGACCGATTCCGATGGACGAGGCGCCCGGGGCCGCTCGATGAGCTCGGGGACGACGCAGGTCGTCTCCGTCGTGGCAGGCACGGTGGCGCTCGGCTACCTCGCCTACCGCGGGCTGTCCCGTCTCTCCCGGCGCCGCCGGGACCGGGAGGGCGTGCTCGCCGCGGCGCCGTCGCCGGTCGAGGCCGACGCCGTGGACGACACGTCGGGTGACGGCTCGGCCGGCTCGAACCCGACGGGCAGCGACCGCCGCTACCCGCTGCGCGCCCTCGCCGGCCGCGCCGCCTGGGTGACGTTCGCGGGCGCCGTCGGGGTGCAGATGACGTTCGCGCTCAACGGCGGGACGATCCCGCTGACCGTGGCCAGCGTCGTGCTCATGGCGGCGACCGCCGCGCTGCACGCCACGTCCGTCGGCGGCTGGCGGTTCGGTGTGGGGATGGTCGGCATCGTCGCGGTGCTCACGTGGGTGGCCGAGGCGGTGGGCATCGCCACCGGCTTCCCGTTCGGCGAGTACGCCTACACGGGGTCGCTCGGACCGGAGCTGGCGGGGGTCTCGCTGCTGGTGCTGCTGGCCTGGCTGACGCTCGCCTACCCGGCCTTCGTCGTCGCCACGCGCCTCGTGGGCGAGGGCGGCGGGCTGCGCCGCGTGGGCCGGATCGCGCTGGCCGCGCTGGCGCTCACGGCCTGGGACGTCTTCCTCGACCCGCAGATGGTCGACGCCGGGAACTGGGGCTGGGCCAACCCGGAGCCGTCGCTCCCCGGCACGCCCGGCATCCCGCTGACCAACTACGCGGGCTGGTTCCTGACCTCGGCGGTCATCGCCGCGCTGCTCGACCTGTGGCACGGCCGCGCCCGACGCCTCTGGGACGCGCGCGACCTCGGCGATCCGTCGCGGCAGCGCGCCGACGCCGTGCCGTACGCCGTCTACCTGTGGACGTTCGCCTCGTGCATCCTCGGCAACCTGACGTTCTGGGCCCGCCCGTCGGTCGCGGTCGCGGGCGGCCTCGTGATGGGCACGGTCGCCGTCCCGCTGGTGGCCGCGCTCGCCACCGCCCGCCGCCGTCGCACTCGCGAGGCACTTTCGGGCACTCGCGAGGTGGTTTCGGGCGACCGCGAGGTGCTTTCCGTCGACCACGGCGCCGACCTCGCCGGTCCCGGCAGGTCGTGACCCCTCGATGATCCGTCTCGTGCCCGCCCCGCTCGGGCGGGCCGTCGTGATGCGCAGCGTCGGTCGCAGCCTGCGCACGACCTTCGGCACGATCGCCGTGGCGGGCGAGCTGCCCCGCGGGGGCGCCGTCATCGCCTCGACCCACGGGTCCTGGTGGGACGGTTACGTGCTGGGCGCGCTCGCCGGGGCGGTCGGGCGGCGCTCGGCCGTCATGATGACCTCCGAGCGCCTCGCGGCGTTCCCGTTCCTCCGCCTCGCCGGCGCCACCGGGACCGACGGCTCGCGCGTGCTGGCGCGAGCGGCCGCGGCCGGGCGCTGGGCGGTCCTCTTCCCCGAGGGCGAGATCCAGCCCGGCCGCACCGTCGCCCCGCTGCACCCCGGCGCGGCCTGGGTGGCACGGACCGCGCGCGTGCCGCTGGTCCCCGCCGTCGTGCGCGTGGTCGTGCGCGGCGCCCCGCAGCCCGAGGTGCTCGTGCGCGTCGGCACCCCGATCGACGCCGGTGCCCAGGACAGGCGCGCGACGACGGCGCTGCTGGCCGAACGCCTGCGCACGGAGGTCGCCGCACTCGACGCGGACGTCGCCGTCGCCCACCCGGAGCGACCGGTGCCGGGATACCGCGTGCTGAAGCACGGCACCTCACCCCGCCGCGACAGCGTCGGCTGGCAGGTCAGGATCTTCGCCTGGCTGACGGGCGAGCCGAGCCGTCCCACCCCCCTCGACCGACGGAGCCGATGATGAGCGCCACCACCCGCCGACTCGTGTCCTTCGCGCTCGGCACCCGCCCCGGCGAGCGGGCGACGACGGCGGGCGCGGCCTCCGGCGTCGTCGGCACGATCGCGCTGGGCTACCTCACCTACCGCGCCCTGACCCTCGCCTCGAACGCCGGCGGTCTGCACCGCCTGGGCGACGGCGGCCCGGCCGACGTCGCCCGCACCTCGCCCTCGCGTCGCTACCGCATCAGCCTGCTCGTGCCCGCACGCGACGAGGAGCACACGCTCCCCTCGACGCTGCCGCTGCTCCTGGCCCAGGGCGCGGACGAGGTCGTCGTGCTCGACGACCACTCGAGCGACGCGACCGCGCGCGTGGCCCGCGAGCTCGGCGCCCGCGTGCTGACGGGCGAACCGCTGCCCGACGGCTGGATCGGCAAGACCTGGGCGTGCCAGCAGCTGGCCGACGCCGTGACGGCGAGCGACGCCGACGGAGTCGGTGAGGACGGCGGCGCCGACGAGCGCGAGCACCTGCTCGTCTTCACGGACGCCGACGTGACGTGGCGCCCCGGCGCCCTGGACGAGCTCGTCGCGGAGATGGACCGCGGTCGGACCGACCTGCTGACCGTCTTCCCGCGGCACCGCGTGGGATCGTTCGGCGAGCGTCTGATGGTGCCGCTCGTGGACGCGGCGTTCGTCGGTCACGCCCCCGTCCCGGTCATCCGGTCGCGACGCCGGGGTGCGCTCGCCGCCAACGGCCAGGTCATGGCCTTCCGCCGCGCGGCCTACGAGCTCGCCGGAGGGCACGCGGCGGTGCGCGGCGAGCTGGTCGAGGACGTGCGCCTCGCCCGGCGCGCCCGTGACGCGGGCGCGAGGTTCGACGTCGTGCTCGGAGGGGCGGCGATCGAGGTGCGGATGTACGACTCCTACGCCGCGGCCGTGGAGGGGATGGCCAAGAGCATGCCCGGCCTGCACCGCGAGTCCCGGCTCGTGATGGTCGGCGCGGCCGCGTGGTTCCTGATGACGTACACCCTGCCGTGGCTGCTGCCCGCGACCCCGCTGGTGCGCCTCGTGCGCGCGCTCGGGCTGCTCGATCGCGCGGCGGTGAACCTCCTGGTCGGGCGCACGCGGCCGGTCGAGCTGGCCGAGACGCTGCTCGGGCCGATCAGCCCGCTGGCCGTCCTGCCCGCGTACGCCAAGGCGATCAGCGGGCGGCTCACGTGGCGCGGCCGGACCTATCCGGCGGCCCGACGGGGGTGGCGGCCGTGAGCCGCGTCGTCGTGGTCGGTGCCGGGGTCGGCGGGCTCGCGAGCGCCGCGCGGCTGGCCGCGCTCGGTCACGAGGTGACCGTCCTGGAGGCCGCGATGCGCATCGGCGGCAAGCTCGGCACCTACGAGCGCGACGGCTACGTCTTCGACACGGGCCCCTCGCTCGTGACGATGCCGCAGGTGTTCGCCGACCTGTTCGACGCGACCGGGGCGCCGCTGGCCGACGCGGTGGACCTCGAGCAGCTCGACGTCGCGTGCCGCTACACGTTCCCCGACGGCACCGGCGTCGACCTCCCCGGCCGCATCGAGGAGATCCCCGCCGCGCTCGACGCCGCGCTGGGCTCGGGGACGGGAACGCAGTGGAAGGCGTTCCTCGACGACGCTGCCGCCATCTGGGACGTCGCCGAGCAGCCGTTCCTGCGCTCGCCGATCGGGCGCGGGACGCTCGCCGCGATGTCGTCCGACACGGCCAACCTCACGACCATCGCGCCGTGGCTGAGTCTGCGGCAGTTCGGCGCGCGGCGCCTGACCGACCCGCGGCTGCGCGCGATGCTCGACCGCTACGCGACCTACACGGGCAGCGATCCGCGGCGGGCGCCGTCGGCCCTGGCGACCGTGCCCTACGCCGAGCAGGCGTTCGGCTCCTGGTACGTGCCGGGCGGGCTGCGCGCGCTCGGCGCGGCGATCGCCGATCGCGCGCGCTCGCTCGGGGCCGAGATCCGCACCGGGGTGCGGGTCGCCTCGATCGAGCACGACGGCGGTCGCGTCACCGGTGTCGTGACGGCGGGCGGCGAGCGGCTGGCGGCGGACGTCGTCGTCGCCAACGCGGACGCGAGCCAGGTCTACGGCGAGCTGGTGCAGGGTCCGGCCGCGCGGCGGCGGCTCCGTGCGCTGCGGCGGGCGACGCCGTCGCTCGCCGGATTCGTGCTGCTGCTCGCGCTGGAGGGGCTGCCGGCGGAGCTCCGCGAGCGGGCGGCGCACCACCGCGTGCTGTTCCCGCGCGACTACGACGACGAGTTCGACGCGGTGTTCGGCGTCGGGCGGTACGCGCGCTGGCACGGGGGCGGCGGCCCGCGGCCCGTGGACGACCCCACGGTCTACGTCACGGCGCCGCAGGACGCGTCGATCGTGCCGGGCGGTGAGGCGGGTCTGGCGCGCGGCGAGGGTGCGTGGTTCGTGCTGGTGAACGCGCCGCGGCACGACCCCGAGCACGGCGCCGACTGGGACCGCCCCGGTCTCGCGGAGGCGTACGGGCGGCGGATCCTGGAGGTCATGGCCGAGCGCGGCCTGGACGTGCGGCCGTACGTGCGCTGGGTCGAGACGCGGTCGCCCGCCGACCTCGAGCGCTCGACGCTCGCGCCCGGCGGTGCCATCTACGGCACGTCGTCGAACGGCTCGACGTCGGCGTTCCTGCGCCCGGCCAACCGCGGCCCGCTGGCCGGTCTGTACCTGGTCGGCGGCTCGGCGCACCCGGGCGGCGGTCTGCCGCTGGTGACGCTGTCGGCGGAGATCACGGCGGGGCTGATCGGGCCCGCCTGATCGGTCGGCCCGCCGGGGGTGCGTCCCTTCGAGCGGTGCCGCCGTCCCTTCGGGCGGTCCGACCGGCCGATCGTTCAGGCCCGACGGCGTGTCCGCCCCCGACACGCCGAGCCGGCGGACGCCGCACCGCCCGAAGGCACGGCCACACCGCCTCGAGGGACGGGCTGCCGCCGTCGCCTCACGCCGTGACGGCGGCGCGCACCTCGAGCCGTACCTCGACCGACTTCGACGTCGGCGTCCGGCTGCCCTTCGCGAACGAGTCCAGCGGTACGAGCACGTTCGTCTCCGGGTAGTAGGCCGCGGCGCACCCGCGCGGGGTGTCGTAGGCGACCACCCGGAACGCCTCGGCGCGCCGCTCGACGCCGTCGGTCCACTCCGAGACCAGGTCCACCACCTGGCCGTCGGCGAGCCCGAGGGAGGCGATGTCGTCGGGGTGCACGAACACCACCCGGCGACCGCCGTGGATCCCGCGGTAGCGGTCGTCGAGCCCGTAGATCGTGGTGTTGAACTGGTCGTGGCTGCGCAGGGTCTGGAGCAGCAGCCGCCCCGGCTTCACTCGCGGGTAGACCAGCTCGTTGACGGTGATCTCGGCGCGGCCCGACGGCGTCGCGAACCGTCGCTCGTCCCGCGGCGGGTGGGGCAGGACGAACCCGCCCGGCAGGTCGAGCCGTGCCTCGTAGTCCGCGAAACCGGGGACCACGCGAGAGATCGCCGAGCGGATGAGGCGGTAGTCCGCGCGCCATGCGGCCCAGTCCACGACGGGCGCCCCGGGGCGGCCGGCCAGGACCTTCTCGGCCAGCCGCGTGAGGATCCAGACCTCGCTGCGCAGGTGCTCGCTCGCGGGGTCGAGCCGGCCGCGCGAGGCGTGCACCATGCTCATCGAGTCCTCGACGCTGACGCGCTGCGGCCCGCTCGCCTGCGCGTCCGTCTCGGTGCGCCCGAGCGTCGGGAGGATCAGCGCGCGCCGGCCGGTGGTGACGTGCGAGCGGTTCGGCTTCGTCGAGACGTGCACCGTCAGCCGCATCCGCTGCAGGGCGGCCTCGGTCACGGCGGTGTCGGGCGAGGCCTTGGCGAAGTTGCCGCCCATGCCGACGAAGACCTGGGCCGCGCCGTCGCGCATCGCCCCGATCGCCCCGACGGTGTCGAGCCCGTGCTCGCGGGGCGAGGCGAAGTCGAACTCGGCGTCGATCGCGTCGTGGAAGGCCTCCGGCATGCGCTCGAAGATGCCCATCGTGCGGTCGCCCTGCACGTTGGAGTGGCCGCGCACCGGGCACACGCCCGCGCCGGGCCGCCCGATGTTGCCCTGCAGCAGCAGGACGTTGACGACGTCGCGCAGCATCGCCACCGAGTGCGGGTGCTGCGTGAGCCCCATCGCCCAGCACACGACGGTGCGCCGCGAGCCGAGCAGGGCCTCCGCCGTCGTGCGGATCTCGGCCTGCGTGAGGCCGGTCGCGGTCTCGACCTCGGCCCAGTTCAGCGCGCGCAGGTGCTCCAGGTAGGGCTCGAGGCCGTGCGTGGAGGACCGGAGGAACTCGTGGTCGAAGACCGTGCCCGGCGCCGCCTCCTCGGCCTCGAGCAGCACCCGACCCCACGCCTGGAACAGCGCCTGGTCGCCGCCGAGGCGGATCTGGAGGTGGTCGGTGGCCAGCGTCGTGCCGCCGCGCGCGATGGACAGCGGCTCCTGCGGGTTGGCGAACTTCTCGAGGCCGACCTCGCGCAGCGGGTTGACGGCGATGATCCGCGCGCCGCGCCGGGCGGCCTTCTCGAGCGTCGAGAGCATGCGCGGGTGGTTCGTGCCGGGATTCTGCCCGGCGACGACGATCACGTCGGCGGCAGCGACGTCGGCCAGGCTCACGCTGCCCTTGCCGATCCCGATCGTCTCGGTCAGCGCCGAGCCCGAGGACTCGTGGCACATGTTGGAGCAGTCGGGGAGGTTGTTCGTGCCGAAGCCGCGCACGAGCAGCTGGTAGGCGAACGCCGCCTCGTTCGAGGTGCGGCCCGAGGTGTAGAAGATCGCCTCGTCGGGCGTGCGGAGCGCCAGGAGCTCGGAGGCGACGACGTCGAGCGCCTCGTCCCACGAGACGGGCCGGTAGTGGGTGGCTCCGGTGTCGAGCAGCATCGGGTGCGTCAGGCGGCCCTGCTTGCCGAGCGAGTGGTCGTCCCAGGCGCGCAGCTCCTCGACGCTGTGCTCGGCGAAGAAGGCGGGTCCGGCGACGGCGCGGGTCGCCTCCTCCGCGACGGCCTTCGCGCCGTTCTCGCAGAACTCCGCGGGGCTGCGGTGCTCGGGGTCGGGCCACGCGCATCCGGGGCAGTCGAAGCCGTGGTTCTGGTTGAGGCGCGCGAGCGTGCGGGCCGTGCGGACGGGACCGAGCTCGGTGAGGGTGTGGTCGAGCGCGTGCGTGACGCCGGGCACGCCGGCCGCTCGGCGGCTCGGGGTGGCGATGTGCAGCGCGCTCTCGTCGGTCTGCGGGACCCGGCGGTCGCCGTCGTGATCCCGGTGGTCGTGCAGCTCCTTGACCATGGCCCGCTCCCTCGCTCGCGCTCCCCGACTCCGCTCGACCCTACGCCGCGGCGGGGCGGTCGGCGCTCGCCGCTGTGAGCGGCAGGCGCGCCCGGGCGGCCGCGTCAGCGGATGGCGCTCTCGACGTCCCAGGCGGCGTCCGCCGTCGTGGCCAGGACGGAGGCGGTGCGCGCCGTCGCGATCGTGTGGCGCGAGGAGAACGAGGCGCCGGCGTCCTGCCCGACGAGCTGCACCACTCCCGGCTCCGGCAGCCAGAACCCGAGCCCGTAGGCCAGCTCGTCCTCGGTCTCGGGCGTGCGCTCGCGCAGCATCTCGTCGACCAGCGCGCGCGGCACGATGCGGCCCGCCAGCAGCGCGTCCCAGAAGGTCACGAGGTCGGCCGCCGTCGTCCAGATGCCACCGTCGCCGCCCCCGACGACCGGGAGGTGGTGGACGTTGGTGCGCCACGCGCCGTCGACCTGGACGTAGCCGACGGCGGCGTCCCCCGGCAGCGCGTCGCTGCGCAGATAGGCAGTGCTGACCAGTCCGGCCGGTGCGAGGACCCGCTCGCGCACGAGGTCGTGGAACGGTGTGCCGCAGGCGCGCTGCGCCAGGATCGCGAGCACGACGTACCCGCCGTTGCAGTACGCGAAGTCCGTGCCCGGCGCGAAGGTCTGCTCGTGCCCGCCGAGCACGGCGAGGTAGTCCTCGGGGTCGACGTAGCCGCTCATCGCGCCGGGCAGCAGGTACTCGGCGGTGTCCGCATCGTCGTCGAGGTGGTCGCCGATGCCCGAGCGGTGCGCGAGGAGGTGCTCGATCGAGACGTCGTCGGGGACGAGGGGCAGGTCGTCTCGCAGGATCGAGCGCGCCGTGGTCGCGAGGGTGAGGGTGCCGTCGGCCACGAGGCTCATCACGGCGAGGGCGGTGAAACCCTTCGCGCCGCTCGCGACGGCGACGCGGTGTCCCGGCGTCATCGCGATCCCGTGGCGGCGGTCGGCCAGGCCCCACGCGTGGGTCAGGAGCGTGCGGCCGCCCTCGTCGATGCGGACGACGCCGGCGCTCGGCTCGGCCTCGGCGTCGCGGACGGCGTCGCGCAGGTCGGCGGGGAGAGCCGGGAGGTCGGCGGGGTCGGTGGTCGCGGCATCGGTGGCGCTCATGCGCTCGATCCTCGCCCGATCCCGCGCGTAGCGCTACCTCAATAGTGGAATGGGCCGCGGCAGGGGTGACCGCCGCGGTCGGCAAGCGCCAGATCTCGAGCGAGCGCTCGCCCAGGGAGGAGGAGGTGGCCGTACGACCGCGGCCACCGAGCGTTCAGGCAGGTCAGCCGTCTGCTCGACGTGTTCGGCCGCAGAGAGCCGACCTTTCATGTCTGTCGTCCTCCCTCAGCGAGCCGGCACCCTCGACGATGTGGTGGGCTATGTCCCATGACCGATCCGCCGATCCGCAGCGTCCGCGCCCCGGTCGTCCCCGGACGCCGCTCGCGCGTCGGCCTCGTCCTGATCGCCGTCCTGATCGTCGGCCTCGGCCTCCTCGGCCGGTTCGTCCTTCCGGGCGCGGCGGGCGACGTCGCGGGAGGGCTGCTCTACGCGGCGCTCGTCTACGTCGTCGCCGCGATCGTCGGACCGGCCGCATCGGTGGGGCGACTCGCCCTGGTGGCGCTCGCCGTCGTCCTCGGCCTGGAGCTGTTCCAGCTCACCGGCGTCCCGGCAGCGATCAGCGACGCGTTCGGCCCGGCCCGCCTCGTGCTGGGGTCGACCTTCGTGGTGAGCGACCTCGTGGTCGGGGCGGCCGGGGTCGCCCTGATGGCGACGACCGACGCCGTCCTCGCGGGCCCGCGCCGAGCCCGCTGACGGCGCTGCTGCTCAGTCGCGGACGTGCGGGCTCCGGCCGTGACGGCTCCGGTACTCCTCGACGAGCTCCTCCTCCGTCACACGACCACCGTCGCGGAGACGTCGCAGGAAGGGAACCAGCCACTCGCCCTGGGCCTTCACGATGTGGGCGAGCCAACGTGTCTCCAGCGCCTCGTCGACGCCGACGATGCAGCCGGCGGACCCGTGTCCCACGCCCTCGCTGAGTCCGACCGTCCACCGGCCGTCACCGTCCACGAGCAGGTCCACGTCGTACGGCCAGGCGGAGGCGTCCTCCCCTCGACCGCGTCGCGGGGTCGAGGCGAGCCTCAGCACGCGTCGGTGGCGGTCACCCTTCACCGGAGGCGCCTCCTTCGAGCCTCCACGGCCGTGCGCGGAGGTCGTCGAGACGCCCGGTCGCGAGCTCCGTGACGATCTCCAACATCTCGTTCCGAGGGACGCCGTGCAGGACGAGCTCAGGGTCGTGAGGTCGCTCCGCGTGCACGAGGACGACCGTGCCGGAGGCGTAGGCGGAGACGAACCAGCCGAAGTCCTCGCAGACGCCGACGTCGGACTCCTCCGCGTTCGCGTCGTCCAGCTCGTCGATCAGCGCGGGCAGACCGGAGAGCTCACAGGGGTCGGAGGAGCCGTCGAGGTGCTGGACGAACATGACGCGAGCCTAGCGACGGACGCCGTCCGGCGCCGGGCCGGCTCGGCGCTCGAGGTGGCCGCTCGTCCCTACAGCCCCAGCACCTCGCGGATCGTCCGCACGACACCCGAGTCGTCGTTGGACGGCGCCGTGTACCGCGCCGCCGCCGCGACCTCCGGGTGCGCCCCCGCCATCGCGTAGGACCACTCGGCGCGCGCGAGCATGCCGAGGTCGTTGGGGTAGTCGCCGAACGCCATCGTCTGGGCCGGCGTCACGCCCATCTCGTCCTGGAGCGCGGCGAGCGCGGCGCCCTTGTCCGCCGTCGGGCTCATGATGTCCACCCACACGCCGGCCGAGACGAGCACGCGCGAGCCGGGGACCTCACCGATCGCGGCCGCGACGCCGGTCTCGGAGCCGTTCGGGTCCCAGACGGCGATCTTCAGCACGTCGTCGTCGACCGCGTGCAGGTCCTCGACGACCTCGAGCAGCGGGTAGTACGGCTGCGCCGTCCGCACGAAGTCCGGCAGCGACGCGACGGCGGCCGTGCTCACCCACGCGCTCCGGCGCCCCGCGAGCACGACGGCGGCCGTCCCGCCCCCGGCGGTGTAGCGCTCCACGGCGTCGAGCACGACGGCGACGGCGTCGCGCGGGACGCCGTCGAGCGAGACGACCTCCCCGCCGCGGGCCGCCAGGGCGCCGTTCTCGGCGATGATCGCCAGCGCGTCGACGGCCTGGCGGCCGGCGCCCACGGGGGTGTCGTCGGGTCCGACGGGGTCCTCGCCGGCGATCGCCAGCCGGATGCTCTCGTGCTGCCGGCCGCTCGCGGGGACGACGGCGATGCAGCGCGCCGTCAGCTCGGCGAGCAGGGGCGGGAAGTCGGCGCCGAGACGCTTGCGGGAGTCCAGCAGGGTCCCGTCCAGGTCGATGGCGATCAGGCGGATGTCGGGGGCGCTCACCCGCCCATCCTCCCAGCCGCGCGTCAGCCCACGAGCCCCAGGCGTGCGAACAGCTCCGCCAGTCCCGAGGCCTCCGGCCCCGCCACCTGCGCGTCGGCCACCGCCAGCACCTCGGGCCGCGAGCCCGTCACCGCCACACCCAGGCCCGCCCACGCCAGCATCTCGACGTCGTTCGGCCCGTCGCCGACGGCGATCACGTCCGCCTGCCCCACACCGAGCGCCGCCGCGGCGATCGCCAGTCCGTCCGCCTTGGACAGCCCGGCGCGGAACAGCTCGCCGGCGCCCGGCCCGATCTCCGGGATCGAGCTCGGGATCGACTCGATGCCGGGCCCGATCTCCGCCACGATCCGTGCGTCCGGCACGGACGAGCCGAAGTAGGCGATCTTCGAGGTCGGGAAGGCCGCGAGGTCGCGCTCCTCGGTCAGCGGCGTCACGGGCGGCCGACCCGTCGGCGCCACCACCTGCAGCGCGCGCTCCAGGTGCTCGACGTCGGCCGCGGGCCCGGCCAGCGCCGTCGACCCCTCGAGCAGGAACGGGACGCCGTGCGCGAGCAGCACCCGCACGGCGCGGGCCGCGAGGTCGGGCTCGAGAACGCCGTCGCGCAGGACCTCGCCCGCGATCTCGACGTACCCGCCGGCGCTCGCCACCGCGCCGTCGAACCCGAGGTCGAGCAGACCGGCGATCATCGAGCGGGGGCGGCCGGTCGCGAGCAGCACGCGGTGCCCGGCGGCCCGCGCCGCGCGCACCGCCTCGAGGTTGCCCTGCGGGACCTCGCCGTGGATCGCGAGGGTGCCGTCGACGTCGAGGAAGATCGCGCGGGTGATCACGGATCGACCCTATGTCGCCACCGTCACGCCGCCCCGGCCCGACGGCGCCACGGCGCGGACGTAGGCTCGTCCGGGCGTTCAGGCCGACCGCCCCACACCCGTCGAGAGGACCCCACCGCATGGGAGAGGCGCTCCACACGGCAGCCGCCGCCGCCCACGCGTGGCTGCAGTCCCTCGACACCCGCCACGTCAACGCCGAGCACGACGTCGACCAGGTCGCCGCCGTACTCCGGCAGCCCTTCCCCGAGCAGGGTGCCCGCGCGTCCGACGTCGTGCGCGAGCTCGTCGCCGCCGCGACCCCGGGGCTGGTGGCGACGCCGTCGGGCCGCTACTTCGGCTGGGTCAGGGGCGGCGTGCTCGACTCGGCGCTCGCGGCCGACTGGCTGACCTCCGCGTGGGACCAGAACGCGAGCCTGCTGGCGGGGTCGCCGGCGGGCGCCGCGGTCGAGCGCGTAGCGGCCGAGTGGATCCTGGACGCTCTCGGGCTGCCCGGCAGCGCGTCTGTCGGGTTCGTCACCGGCGGCCAGATGGCCAACTTCACGTGCCTCGCGGCCGCGCGGCACGCCGTCCTGGCGCGCGCGGGGTGGGACGTCGAGCGCGACGGTCTCCTCGGCGCCCCGGCCCTCGGCGTGTTCGTCGGGGCCGAGCGCCACGTCACCGTCGACCTCGCGCTGCGCTACCTCGGCCTCGGCCAGGCGCGCAGCACCGTCGTCGACGCCGACGACCAGGGCCGCCTCGACCTCGCCGCGCTCGAGCGCGCGCTCGAGGCCGACGAGCTCGCTCACCCCGGCCGTCCGCGCATCGTCGTGCTCCAGGCGGGCAACGTGCACTCGGGCGCCTTCGACCCCGGCGCGGCCGTCGCGCTCGCGCACCGCTTCGGCGCGTGGGTGCACGTCGACGGCGCGTTCGGCCTCTGGGCGGCCACCTCACCCCGCCACCGGCACCTGACCGCGGGTCTCGAGCACGCGGACTCCTGGGGCACGGACGCGCACAAGACGCTCAACGTCCCGTACGACTCGGGTCTCGCGCTCGTCGCCGACGCCGACGCGCTGCACGCCGCCATGGGGGAGCGGGCCGCCTACCTGATCCAGGACGACCGGCCAGATCCGCTGGCCACCGTGCCCGAGTTCTCGCGCCGCGCCCGCGGCTTCACGGTCTGGGCCGCGCTGCGCGAGCTCGGTCGCACGGGCCTGTCCGGCATGGTGGCCGGCTTCGCCGACCACGCGGCGCGATTCGCTCGCGAGCTCGACGCGCTGCCGGACGTCAGCATCGTCAACGACGTCGTCTACACGCAGGTGTGCGTCGCCTTCGCCGACGACGCCGAGACGCGCGCCGTCGCCGCGGCCCTGATGGCCGAGGGGACGACCTGGATGACGCCGTCGACCTGGCACGGCCGCACCGTGCTGCGGGTCTCGGTCTCCAACGCCCGGACGGACGACGACGACGTCGCGCGCGCGGTCGAGGCCGTCACCCGGGTCCTGGGTCAGGTCCGCGGCGGGCGCTGAGCGCCTGCTCCGTCGTCACCCGCACGCGTCACGCGGCTCCACGTCGGTCCCCCGCGGATGGGCACCTCTCCCCGCCCGCGAGCCCCCCACGCGCCCGCCCGCGCCCCTAGATTGCGTTCCGGACGAGGGGAGCGATCATGGGGATCGACGTCATCTGGGACCACCTGCGGCAGGCCGCCGAACGCGCCAGAGCCGCGCGCGAGGCCGCGCCCGACCTGGTGATCCCGACCATGCCGGACCACGGGGGCGACTCCGTCGGCGGTGCGGCGAACGCCTGGATCGCCGAGTGGTCGGACTACCTCTACGAGGCGAGGACGGTCGTCGGCGACCTCGGCGACATGCTGGCCGAGACCGCCACGGCCTACGAGAGCGCCGACGACGAGGTGGCCGCCGCCGTCGCCACGTTCGACAGCGACCTGGGGACGGCGCTGTGACCAGCGGGACCGACCGGTACGAGATGCCGAAGGACCTTCCCTCCGACATCGCGGAGCTGGCGACCGCCGTGGTCGCGTTCGGTTCGGCGTGCGAGACGCTGCACGCACCGCTCGGCCCCGTGCTCTCCGACCTCGACACCGGCTGGTCCGGGGGAGTGGCGGGCATGGTGGCGCTGGCCCGGGTCGTGACGCTGCGCGAGAGCCTGGGCAGGGCGGTGGCGACCATGGACACCGTCGAGGCGGCGGTGCGCGCCTACGAGTCGACGCTCACCGCCGCGCGCGCCGACGTCGAGGAGGTGCGCGGGCGCTTCGACGACCACTGGCCGTCGGGTTCGGAGGAGCCGTGCGTCGACGGCAAGGAGTCCTTCCTCCTCGACCTCGATCACCTCACGCTGCTCGGCGAGCTCGACGGCGACCACGCCTCGGCCCTGGACACCGCGAAGGAGGCGGTCGACGCCTGCCGCGACGTGCTGAACGCGAACCGGCCCGACCTGCCGGAGGGGTTCTCCGGGCGCTCGCCGCTCGGCGAGATCCCCGAGGGGTTCTGGCTGCAGCGCAACCAGTACATCGAGGACCTGATGGAGCTGAGCGACGACGAGCTGAACGACTGGCTCGCCTCCACCTCGCGCGAGGACATCGAGCGGCTCTTCGACGGCCTCGGCCAGCCGATGCGCTCGATCCTCATCGACCGCCTGATGCGCGACGCCGACCCGCTCCTGCTGCCCAAGATCGTCGACGCCGTGCCCGGCGCACAGCCGAACCCCGGCGACGGTGCCGGCTGGACGACCCCCGGCAGCGGCGGCGACCTGCCGATCTTCCCCGAGGACGTCGAGGGCCACGACTGGATGAACGACATCAACCAGGGCTCCTACGGCGACTGCTGGTACCTCGCGACGCTCGCCGGCGTGGTGGACGAGGACCCGGACTGGGTCCAGAACCACGTGGTCCCGAACGCCAACGGCACGGTGACCGTCTACCTCTACGACGACAAGGGCAACCGCGTGCCCGTGACGGTCAACGGCGAGCTGCCCACGGGCGACGGCCAGAGCTACCGCGGCGTGCGGCCCGGCTCCGGTGACCTGAGCACCGGACCGGCGTGGCCCGCGTACGTGGAGAAGGCGATGGCCCAGTTCTACGACGACGGCGACGGCACCGAGGGCACCTACGGGAACATCGAGGGCGACTGGCCCAAGGAGGCGGGCCGGGCTCTGACCGGCCACGACTCCGACGAGTGGGACGACTCCGACAACGTGTCCGAGGCGCTCGAGGACGGCCGTACCGTGGTCGCCAGCACACCGGGTGAGTTCAAGAGCGAGCCGATGGACGGCATCGTCTCCGGCCACGCGTACACGATCACGAGCGAGTCCGACGGGCGGTACTACGTCCGCAACCCGTGGGGCAACAACCACCCGGGCTGGATGACGCGGGACGAGCTGGACAGGTACTTCAACAAGTTCACGGCGGTCGAGCGATGAGGAGGGTGGGGACGATGAGCGACGGCTTCGACCACGACGGCGGTGCGCCCGGGGCGGGTGCGCCCGCGGGCGGGGCTCCCGCCGACGACCGGTTCGAGCGCTCCCAGGTGCGCGCCCGGGAGCTGACCGCCCGCTGGGAGGGTGCCGCGCCGCTCGAGGGCACCGATCGCTACCGCGTGCGCAACGCGATCCCGGTGCCGGAGCCCGCGCTGCCACGGCTCGCAGCGGCCGGCGGCGACGCGTCCGCGCGGGCCGCGTGCGACGTCGGCTCGGCCGGCGCCTACCCCGTCCCCGGTGGTGGCGGCGGGGACGCGCACTACCTCGTGCTCCCGATGACGGCGAGCACCTGGCGCACCGACACCGACGGGAGGGTGAGCGGGTTCGAGCGGATCGAGGACCGCGCGCGACTGCTGCCCGGTCAGGTGGCCGAGTGCGACGGCTGGGTGCTGCGGCTGACGGACGTCGACCCGGACGGCTCGGGGACGCTGGAGCTCCTCGCGATCCCCGAGGGGTGGGACGTGCGCCCGGGGACGAGGACGGCCCCGTCGGCAACGGCGGAGACGCGGACGTGAGGAGCGCTCGCTCGCGTCAGACCCGCGCGCTGCTCGCCGCGCTGGGTCTCGGCCTCGCGGCCTCGCTCGCCGCGTGCACCCCGGACGAGGCCGGTCGGGAGCCGCCGGAGCCTTCGTCGTCGTCCGACCGGGGCTCGACCACCGCGGGCGGGAGCGATGACGACGACGCCGAGCTCCTCGCCGCGCAGGACCGCGCGGCCGAGCTCGCCGCGACCTGGGGCGACGCCGGGGCGGTGCCGGGCACCGGCCGCTACGCGGTCGAGCCGGGCCGAGCGGTGAGCGATCCGGCGGTGCCGTCCGCGCTCGGGGTCGACGGCGCGGCCACGGCCGCCACGCTCACGGTCGGCTCCACGGGTGACGGTGAGGCGGGCGACGGCGAGGCGGGCGACGTCGTCGTCCAGCTCGCGCTGACGGCCGCCACGTGGGACACGACGCAGGAGCAGGAGTGGGCCGAGGTCGACGCGGTCGAGTGCGACGCCCTGGTGAGGGTCGACCAGCTCGCGGAGTGCGGCGGCTGGGTGCTGCGCGTGCGGTCCACGACCCCCGGCGGCGGCGCCGCGGTCGAGCTCGTGGCTGTCCCGGACGGCTTCGAGATCTGAGCCGCACGGCCGCGCGGACGGCCCCGTACGGGGCCGTGTGACGGGGGCGACTCGGTGGGGGCTAGACGGGTCCGCCGACGCCGGGATATCTTCACGCAAGAAGACACCCTTAACGCAATCTTAGGTAGGCCCTGATGTCCGCTGCAGGTACCGCTGACAATCGCAGCGCAGTCTTCTCGACGTCCGGAACTGGCCGGGCGCCCGTACCTGTGGAGATCGAGATGACCGGTTCCGACGTCACCGTCTACGCCCCCGTCGTGGAGGACGCGTTCGACTTCTCGGCCGAGGAGCTCGCGATCGTCGAGACCACGCGGCGCGCGCAGATCGTGTGCATCATCCCGGCCTACAACGAGGCCGAGACGATCGAGTCCGTGCTCGAGGGGCTCCTGGCCCAGACGCGGCTCCCGGACGCGGTGCACGTCATCATCAACAACTCCTCGGACAACTCCTTCGACCTGGCCAAGAAGTTCGCCGGCGAGTACAGCGTCGAGCGCGGTGACGCCATCCAGAACACCGCGATCTACGTGCACGACATGGGCAAGGTGCCGGACAAGAAGGTCGGTGCCCTCAACTACGGCTTCCGCCTGGCCGACGGTGCGGACTTCCTGCTCGGGGTCGACGGCGACACCGTGATGTCCCCCGACGCGCTGGAGCTGATGGAGGCCGAGATCACCTCCGACCCCCGCATCGGTGGCATCTCCGCGATCTACACCGTGGACAACCACACGAGGAACCCGATCGCCTCCCTCCTCCTGACGGGTCAGCGCGCGCAGTTCGCGGCGTTCAACCTGCAGAACCTGCTGCGCGGCCGCAACATGGCCGTCCTCGGCGGCCAGTCCTCCATCTTCCGCATCTCCGCGCTCCACGAGGTCATGGCCCAGTACCACCAGGACACCCCGTGGGTCAGCGACTCCGAGGTCGAGGACTCCCTCCTCAGCCTCCAGATCAAGAACCTGGGCTACTCCACCAAGATCAGTGCGACGGCGCGCGCCGTCGTGGGCGGCATGGACAACATCCGCGCCCTGGACGGTCAGCAGGTGAAGTGGAACTACGGCGCGATCGACCTGATGTGGCCGGGCCAGCGAGGTGACACCTCGGGCCAGCCGTTCCACCCGAACCTGCGCCTGCGCTGGATCGAGAACATCGGCATGCTCGTGAACATCTTCACGCGCATCAGCTTTCTCGCCCTCCTGATCGGCGCGCTGTCGATCGACGCCCTCGTGCTGTCGCCGATCTGGCTCATCCCGCCGATCGTCGCGACGGCGCTGAACGTCCGCATCGCGATGTCGATCCAGGGACGGACGTGGCGCGACGTGCTGTTCGCGGCGACGCTCGTGCCGGCCGAGATCTACATGTGGGTCCGCATCGGTCACTTCATCCGGGCGTGGACGAAGTTCCTCTCGAAGGTCCGCACGGACAACTGGGCCGCGCAGGCCCGCGCCGAGCGCGGTGCCGGCTGGGCCCACCTCACGCCGCTGATCGTCGCCGTCGTCGGCCTCGCCGCCATCGTCTACGGCTGGAACGCGCTGCCGGTCGTGGCGCAGGCGTCGATCCTGTGGGTCGGCTGGCCGCTGCTCGCGATCCTCACCGCGCTGCAGACGCTGTTCATGCTCCGCCAGCTCACGCGGCGCCAGTACGGCTACCGCGCCTGACGGATCCCCCTCCCCTCCGCCGAGCCCGTCCCAGCTCGCGGCATCCGGCCGGATACCGCGAGCTGCGGCGTTCTCGGGGTTTCCGGCAGGATGGTGACGTGACCAGCGACGCTCCCGCCTCGACCGTCTCCTCGACCCGCCGCGTGGGGGTGATGCTGCCGCGCGATCTGCCCGCCTCCGGGGTGCTCGCGTTCGCCCGTCGCGCCGACGAGCTCGGGTTCGACGAGCTCTGGGTCGTGGAGGACCTCGGCTTCCGCGGCGGCGTCGCGCAGGCCTCGGCCGTGCTGGCCGTCACCGACCGGATCACGGTCGGGATCGGCATCGCCCCGGCCGCCGCGCGCCACCCCGCGTTCGCGGCGATGGAGATCGCGACGCTCGGCCAGCTCTTCCCCGGCCGCGTGATCGCCGGCCTCGGGCACGGCATGCCCGGCTGGATGCGCAGCCTCGGCGCATGGCCCGCGAGCCCCCTGACGCTCCTGGAGGAGACGACGACGGCGGTGCGCCACGTGCTGCGCGGCACCCCCGTGCCGCAGGGCCGCTACGTCACGCTGCACCACGAGGAGTTCGACCAGCTGCCCGACGTCGTCCCGCCCGTCGTCCTCGGCGTCCGCGGTCCGCGGTCGCTCGCGCTGTCGGGCCGGGTCGCCGACGGCACCCTGCTCGCCGAACCCGCGCCGCCCACCTACATCCGCGCGGCACTCGGCCACATCGCGGCCGACGGCCCGCACGAGCTCATCACCTACGACGTCGCCCGCGTGGACGACGACGGCGACGCCGCCCTCGAGGCCGTCCGCCCCGGTCTGGCCTACGTCGGCGAGCCGGACTGGGCCCCGCACCTGGTCGACCTCGACTTCGCCGACGACCTCGCCGAGCTGCGCGGCCGGTGCGAGTCACCCGCCGCGTTCGCCGAGGCCCTCCCGCTCGCCTGGGTCGACGCGCTGAGCCTCGCCGGAACACCGGATGCGGTGCGCGCGAAGATCGCCGCGCGGCACGACGCCGGCGCCACCAGCATCGTGCTCACCCCCGTGGGCGAGGACCGTCTCGCCCAGCTGGAGCAGCTCGCGCGCGTGCTCTGACGGCTCCGGCTCCCGTCCCGGTGCCACCGCCCCGACGGGCGCGCCGTCGTCGCCACACCTGGGGCAGGACACCGTGCCTCGGCGCGAGGAGGAACGTCACCGCGAACACGATCCCGAGCGCGACCACGATCGACGGCCCGCTCGCCGTGTCGAGGAAGTAGCTCGACCACACCCCGCCGAGCGCGCAGAGCGCCGAGATCGCCGGTGCGACGACCAGCATCCGCGAGAACCGCTCGGTCAGGAGCCGCGCCGTCGCGCCAGGGATCACCAGCAGCGCGACGACCAGCACCACGCCGACCGCCTGCAGCGCGACCACGCTGGTCAGCGCGAGCAGGCCGAGCAGCAGCGCCTCGAGCCGGCGCGGGGAGAGTCCGACGGCGTGCGCGTGCGTCGGGTCGAACGCCACGAGCACCAGGTCGCGCCGTTTGAGCAGCAGCGCCGCCACGACCACCGCGCCGACGACGAGGACCTGCAGCACGTCGGCCGCCGCCACGCCGAGCAGATTCCCGAACACGATGTGGCCGAGGTCGACCTGGCTGGGCGTGATCGAGACGAGCACGAGCCCCAGCGCGAACAGCGACGTGAACACGACGCCGATCGCCGCGTCCTCGCGGATCCGGCCGCGCCCCCGCACCACGCCGATGAGTGCGACGGCTCCGACGCCGAACACCACCGCCCCCAGCGCGAACGGCGCCCCGACCACGTAGGCGAGCACGACGCCGGGCAGCACCGAGTGCGAGACGGCGTCGCCCATCAGCGACCAGCCCATCAGCACGAGCCAGCACGAGAGCAGCGCGCACACCACGGCCGCCACGACGGCGACCAGCAGCGCGCGCTGCATGAACGCGTACTGCAGCGGCTCCAGCAGATCGACACCGGTCATCGCTCACCCCCGAGGCCGAACGTCAGCGCCAGCGTCTCGGGGCGCAGCACGACGGCGGGCGTGTCGTGCACGAGCACGCGGCGCCCGGCCAGCAGCGCGGCCTCGTCGGCGAGCTCGGGCAGTCCCGCGAGATCGTGCGTGGCGACGACGACGCACGCTCCGCCGTCGGCCAGCTCGCGCAGCACGCCGCTGATGGTGTCCTGCGACGGTCGGTCGACGCCGGCGAACGGCTCGTCCAGCAGCAGCACGCTCGCCTCCTGCGCCAGCGCGCGAGCGACGAACGCACGCTTGCGCTGGCCGCCCGACAGCGCGACGACCGTGCGGTGCGCGAGGTCGGTCAGGCCGACCCGCGCGAGGGCCTGCTCGACGGCGTCGCGATCGGCCGGGCGCAGCCGGCGCGTCGGTCCCAGGTGGCCGTAGCGGCCCTGCTCGACGACGCCGCGCACGTCGAGCGGAAACGCCACGTCGACCTGCTCGGCCTGCGGCACGTACGCGACGAGCGCGCGCCGTCGGGCCGCCTGCGGCGAGCCACCGGCCACGGTGACGGTGCCGCCGTCGGGCCGGACGAGGCCGAGCAGCGCCTTGAGGAGCGTCGACTTGCCCGACCCGTTGGTCCCGACGAGGCCGCACACGCGCCCCGCACCGACGGCGAGGGTGGCTCGCTCGAGCGCGACGACGTCGCCGTAACGGACGGTGACGTCGGTGAGGGCGATCCCGGCGGTCATCGGGACCCTCCGGTCGTGCCGGTCAGCCCCGCGGCGATGGTCGTCGCGTCGTGGCGCAGCAGGTCGAGGTAGGTCGGCACGGGACCGTCGGGCTCCGAGAGCGAGTCGACGTAGAGGGTGCCGCCGAAGGCCGCGCCGGTCTCGAGCGCCACCTGCTCCATCCCGGTCGCCGAGACGGTCGACTCGCAGAAGACGGCGGGGATCTCTAGCTCGCGCACGGCGTCGATCACGGCCGCGACCTGGCGCGGCGTCGACTGCTGCTCGGCGTTCACCGGCCACAGGTAGACCTCGTCGAGCCCGACGTCCGCGGCCAGGTAGGAGAAGGCGCCCTCGCACGTGACGAGGACGCGCTGGTCGGGCTGGACGGCGGCGAGGTCGTCGATCAGCTCCACGCGCACCGCGTCGACCTGGGCGCCGTAGTCCGCGGCGTTGGCAGCGAAGTCGGCAGCGTGGGCGGGCACGAGATCGCTCAGCGCCTCGACCGTCGCGTCGAGGTAGAGGTGGATGTTGCTCGGAGACATCCACGCGTGCGGGTTGGCGGCCCCGGTGTCCTCGCTGCCCTCCCCGATCGGGAGCGTCTCGACGCCGTCGCTCAGCGTCACGTGCGGGGCGCCGGACTCGGCGGTGAACGCCGCGAACCACGCCTCCAGCCCGAGTCCGTTGTCCAGCACCAGGTCGGCCCCGGCGGCGCGCGCGATGTCCTGCGGCGTCGGCTCGTACCCGTGGATCTCGGCTCCCACGCGCGTCAGCGACTCCACCCGCACGTGGTCCCCGGCGACGTTGCGCACGATGTCGGCGAGCACGGTGAAGGTGGTCAGGACGACGGGGCGGGGGTCGTCGTGCCGATCGGTGGTGGACTCGGCCGGGGCGGGGTCGACGGCGCCGGGGCTGCACGCGGTGAGCGCGCCCAGGGCGGGGAGGAGGGTGGCTGCGAGCAGCGCCGTCGTTCGTCTCATCACGTCCTCCACAGGTGGGCCGACATCGAAAGTTTGGTGACCCGAACTCTAGCTCTTTCGGGTGCGGCGCGCGCCTCGTGGCAGGCTGGGCGGGTGAGTGGCGAGGAGTTCCGGGAGCGGCTGGCGGCGGTGCGCCGACGCATCGACGACGCCGCTCGGGCTGCCGGTCGCGACCCCGCCGAGGTGCGGCTGCTCGCCGTGACGAAGACGGTGCCCGCCGACGTCGTGCGCCTCGCGATCGAGGCCGGGTGCGACCGCCTCGGCGAGTCCCGGGCGCAGGAGCTCGTGGCCAAGGTGGCCGCGCTGATCGACGTGCCACCGCCCGGCCCGCGCTGGGTCTTCCTCGGTCCGCTGCAGACGAACAAGGCGCGCGACGTCGCCGCGCACGCCGACGAGCTGCACTCGCTCGACCGGATCGAGCTCGCCCGCGCGCTGCAGCGCCGGCTCGAGGCGGCCGACCGCACGCTGGACGTGCTGGTGCAGGTGAACACGTCGCGCGAGAGCGAGAAGTCGGGCGTCGCGCCCCAGGATGCGCTCGGTCTCGTGCGCGAGGTCGCGGGGCTGGATCGGCTGCGCGTGCGGGGGCTCATGACGATCGCGACACGCGGCGGCGACGACGGCGAGGCGCGCCGGTGCTTCCGCGAGCTGGCGGCGGTGGCTGGGCGGGTGCGCGCGGAGGCGATCGCCGGCGTCGTGATGGACGAGCTGTCGATGGGGATGTCCGGCGACCTGGAGGCCGCGGTCGCCGAGGGCGCGACGACGGTCCGGATCGGGACGGCGCTGTTCGGCGCTCGCTGAGCGCTGCGGCCGGGCCGGGGGCCGTGCGGTTCAGGTCGCGAGGAGCCAGCTCCGCACGGCCGCGAGGACGGGTGCGTCGGCGGGGGAGTGGTTGCCCGGGACGAGGACGATCTCGGTCGGCCCGGTGATGGTTCCCAGGTGGGTGCGGAGCTCGTCGGGCGTGCCGAACGGGTCCCTCTCCCCGGACACCGCGAGCGTCGGCGCCGTGATCGCCGGGAGGTGTGCGGTGCGCAGCGTGTCGGGACGGCCCGGCGGGTGCAGCGGGTAGGACAGCAGGACCAGGCCCGCGACGTCGAGCCCCTCGGCCACCGCCATCGACGCCATCCGACCGCCGAAGGATCGACCGCCGACGGCGATGCGCGCCGTCGGGACGCCCAGCTCGGCGGCGAGATCGGTCACGAGGGTCGCGACGTGGGCGACGGCGACGGCGGGTCGCTCCGGCCCCTTCCTCCCCGCGTCGCGGTTGGCGAAGTGGGCGCGCACGACGCGGAGGTCCGGCGCGGCGTCGGCGAGGTCGCGCTCGAGCGCGACGAGCGTGCGCTGGTCCCGGTCGCCGCCGGCGCCCGGCAGGACGACGAGACCGGCGGGCGGTGCGAGGAGGCTCATCCCCCGCACGGTAGTCGGGTGGTCACAATGGGGCATGACCGAACCCCTTGGTGGCCGCGCCCGGATCGAGATGCCGGTGCGGTGGTCCGACGTCGACCTGTTCGGCCACGTGAACAACGCGGCCTTCCTGCGCTTCCTCGACGACGCCAGGTTCGCCACGTTCCCCCGGATGGGCGTGGATGTGGCGGGCGCCGTGACGGACGCGGTCCTCGTCGTCGTCAAGCACGAGATCGACTACCTCGCGGCGGTGCCGTTCACGTCCGACCCGGTGACGGTCGAGGTGTGGGTCTCGCGCATCGGTTCGTCCTCGGTCGACTTCGGCTACGAGGTGGTCTCGGGATCGGGTGTCCCGCTGCTGCTGGCGCGCTCGCGCATGGTGCAGGTCGACCGCGCGTCCGGGCGCCCGCGGGCGTTCTCCGAGGCCGAGCGGGCGGACTTCTCCGCCTACCGGGATGCGGAGCCGGTGCTGCGGGGCTGGTGACCCGCGAGGGGCGGCCTGATGCCGGCCCGCCCCACTCCGTGTGCAGGGATGGCCGGAATGAGCCTTCGCTGTGCACGGATGGCCGTCGGGCCGGGCCAGAAGCAGCCATCCACGCACACCGAAGGTCCGTTGACCGACGCCCGCACTTGTCGTGGCCGGACGCCGGATGGCGCGGCTCACCGCCTTCGTGCAGGCGTTACCGATACATCGTTGACAATCGCTCGGACGTCCTTCACGATATATCGGTACCCATCGCACACCAAGGAGAACCACCATGCGACACATGAACGACGACGAGAGGTTCACGACCCGCTGGAGCCCGCGCGGCCCCTGGGGTCGCGGAGAGGGCCGGACCGAGGGTCCGGACGAGGGCGGCCAGGACCGGTTCGGCGGCGACGCCGGAGGCGGCGGCCGTCGGGGCCACGGCGGGGGCCGCGGTGGGGGCCGCGGACACGGCGGTCGGGGTGGGCCGTTCGGCGGATCCTTCGGTACCGGATTCGGCGCGGGGTTCGGCGGAGGCTTCGGTCCCGGTTTCGGACCCGGTGGTCCGTTCGGACCCGGGGGGCCCGGCGGACCGCGCGGTCGCGGGCGTGCGCGCCGAGGCGACGTGCGGCAGGCCATCCTGTCGCTCCTCGCGGAGGGCGACGCCAACGGCTACGGCCTGATCAAGGCCATCGAAGAGCGCACGGGCGGCGTCTGGCGCACCAGCCCCGGATCGGTCTACCCGACGCTCGCGCAGCTCACGGACGAGGGTCTCATCGCCCCCGTCGAGGGCCAGACCGGGAGCGGCACCACCTACGCGCTCACCGAGGCCGGTGGCACCTACGTCACCGAGAACGCGGAGGAGCTGGCGAAGGTCTGGGCGCCCGCGTCCGAGACCTGGGCCGAGGTGGGCGACATGATGCTCGCCGGCCGCAAGCTCGTGGACGTGCTGCGCCAGGTCGCCACGAACGGCACCGACGAGCAGCGCGCCACGGCCACCGCCAAGATGGACGACCTGCGCCGCGAGCTCTACCGGATGCTCGGCGAGTAGCGCCGCACACTTCCGCCGGGGGCCGGAGTCCATCAGGATGACGCCCACGAGCGTGCTGCGCCCGACCCGGCCCCGAGGAAGAACCGAGGACACCATGGCGAACGACACCGAGAACCCCGCGACCGCCGACCCCGAGAACGCCGACGGCGTGCGCGGCGACACCGCCCGCGAGGCGATCGCGGCCCTGGCCAGGGCCTACGGCGACGCCGCGGCGGCCGCCGACCTCGACGGCTTCCTCGCGCTGTACGACGACGACGTCGTCGTGCACGACCTCTTCAGCCCCGCTCCCATCGTGGGCAGCGCCGCGTGGCGTCTCCAGGTCACCGACTGGTTCGGCGACCTCGGGGAGGACGACCGCAACGTGGCCGAGATCGACCCGCTGACGGTCCACGTCGCCGGCGACCTCGCGACGGCGTTCGGCCGGGTCCGCTACGCCGTCGTCGAGCCGGACGGCTCCGAGCGGTACGGCATGTGGAACCGCCTCACGTGGCTGATCCGCCGCGGCGACGACGGCGCGTGGCGCGTGCTGCACGAGCACACCTCGGTCGCGCTGGACCCGAAGACCTCGGCGCCGCAGTTCGGCTGAGCGCCGGCTCCGCTGTCGCTCAGCGCGGGTCGTCGTCCCGGTGCGCCAGCCGGGTGAGCAGCGCGGCGAGCTGACGGCGGTCGTCGTCGTCCAGCGGTTCGAGGAACCGCCGCGCGGCGTCGCCCCACGAGCGCTCCACGGCGCCGTGCTCCTGCAGCCCCGCGGCCGTCGGGACGACCTCGGTCGCCCGGCGGTCGCTCGCGCTCGGCCGGCGCTCGACGAGCCCGCGCGCCACCAGCCTGTCCACCACCTCGGTCGCCGAGCGCGGAGCGATGCGCAGCGCCGTCGCGAGATCGGCGAGGCGGGGGGCGACGGCCGCGTCGTCGTCGCCCGCGGCGCGGGAGTCGGCCGAACCCTCCGCGGGCCCGCACGCGCGCACGACCACCCGCAGCGCCCGCGACTCGTGCGGCGACAGGTCGTGCGCCGCGAGGCCCTCGCCCCAGGTCCGGCGCAGCGCGCGCGCCGCCTCGAGGATCAGATCGGCCTCGGGCACGCCCGTGCGCGCGAACGCCGTCGGGCGCGCGGCGGGGTCCGCACGAGCGGCGCCCACCCCGCTCTCGTCGTGATTCATGACACCCACACTAGCGCGGCAGCCTCATAGTGAGGTAACCTCAGCATATGACACCGACGAGATGAGGTCCCCATGACCACCACCCCCACCACGAGCTCACGCGGCAACGACGCCGCCCCCCGCACCTCCGCCGCCCGCACGGCCGGCGGCAAGTCCGGCACGTCCGGGCCGTCCGGCCACCCCGGAGGCCGCGGTGAGCCCGCGCGCCGCGACCCGGCCGACCTCGCCCAGCTCGAGGCCCACCCGGTCTCCTACCGCCGCATCGGCGGCCTGTTCTCCCCGCACCGTCCGCGCCTGGCGGTCGTCGTGCTGCTCATCGTCGCGTCCTCGGCGGTCGGCCTGGCCACCCCGTTCCTCACGCGCGAGATCATCGACATCGCCCTCCCGAACCAGGACCTGAGCCTGCTGCTGCGCTGCGTCCTCGCGCTCGTCGCCGTCGCCGCCGCCACCGCCGTCATCGGCGTGCTGCAGACCTGGCTCTCGACCGGCGTCGGGCAGCGCATCATGCACGACCTGCGCACGCGGCTCTTCTCCCACCTGCAGCGGCAGGACCTCGGCTTCTTCACCCGGACGCGAGCCGGCGAGGTCACCTCGCGCCTGACGAACGACATCGCGGGCGTCCAGAGCGTCGTCACCTCCTCCGCCACGACGGCGGCCGCCAACGTCACCACCGTCGTCGGCACGCTGATCGCGATGCTCGCGCTCAGCTGGCGGCTCACGCTCATCTCGCTCGTGGTCGTCCCGCCGGCGATCTGGGTCAGCCGCAAGGTCGCCTCGATGCGGCGCGAGGTCACGGCGCGCCGCCAGGCGGCGCTCGCGGACCTGCACGGCCAGATCGACGAGTCCCTCTCGATCAGCGGCATCACGCTCGCCAAGACGCTCGGCAGCGGTCCCGCCCTGGCGGCCCGGTTCACCGACTCCTCGCGCGGCATGCTCGGCCTCGAGGTCGCGGCGCAGCTCGCCGGTCGCTGGCGCATGGCCACGATGTCGATCATCTTCGCGGCCATCCCCGCGATCCTGTACCTGGCGGCGGGCCTGCCCGCGACGTCGGGCGGCATGACCATCGGCACGCTGGTGGCGTTCACCGCGCTGCAGGGTGCGCTGTTCCGCCCGCTCACGGGACTCCTCGACGTCGGCGTGCAGCTCACCGCCTCGACCGCGCTGTTCTCGCGCCTGTTCGAGCACATGGACCTGCCCGTCCTCATCGACGACCCGGCCGAGCCCGTGCCGTTCGCGGCCGTCGCCGGCGCCGTGGCGTTCGACGACGTCACCTTCCGCTACCCGGGTGCCGCGCGCGACGCCGTCGCCCACGTCAACCTGAGCGTGCCGGCCGGCGGCCACCTGGCTCTGGTCGGCGCGACCGGATCCGGCAAGACCACGCTGTCCTCGCTCGTCCCGCGCCTGCACGACGTGACGTCCGGCGCCGTCCGGATCGACGGCGTCGACGTGCGCGACGTGACGCTCGCGGACCTGGCCGCCGCGGTCGGCGTCGTGTCGCAGGAGTCCTACCTGCTGCACGCGAGCATCGCGGACAACCTGCGCGCGGCGAAGCCGGACGCGTCCGACGCCGAGATCGAGGCGGCGGCCCGCGCGGCGCGGCTGCACGACGTCGTGACGGCGCTCCCCGACGGCTACGACACCCTGGTGGGCGCGCGCGGCCACCGGTTCTCCGGCGGGGAGCGTCAGCGCGTGGCCATCGCCCGCACCCTGCTGCGCGACCCGCGCGTCCTCGTGCTCGACGAGGCCACCTCCGCGCTCGACAACACGACCGAGCGCGCCGTGCAGGAGGCGCTCGACGTCGTCGCGCGCGGCCGCACGACCATCACGATCGCGCACCGCCTCTCGACCGTGCGCGACGCCGACGTCATCGCCGTCCTGGGTGACGGCCGCGTGGTGGAGCAGGGCACGCACGCGGAGCTGCTCGCGCGTGACGGTGCGTACGCCCGCCTGTGGCGCGACGCCGGAGCTGACGCGACGCTCGCCGCCTGACCTCGCGGCTCACCCCCGGCCGACCCACCCCGCCCGGTCCCACCCCCAGGCCGAGAGTGCGCACGGCTGCTCCATCCGCTGGACGGAGCAGCCGTGCGCATTCTCGGCGAGGCCGGTGGGACGAGCGCGATCAGGCGGTGGCCGCCAGGGCCTGCTCGACGGCGGAGACCTCGTCAGCGGTCAGGTCGGGCGCCGACCCGGCCGCCACCGTGCCGAGCAGCTGCTCCACGGAGGAGGCCCCGACGATCGCGGACGTCACGCGTCCGCCGCGCAGCACCCAGGACAGCGCGAGCTGCGCGATGCTCTGGCCGCGACCCTCCGCGATCGGCGCGAGCGCGCGCACCTTGGCCAGGCGGTCCGGCGCCAGGTTGTCGCTGCTGAGGTAGCGCCCGTCCTTGCCGACGCGCGAGTCCTCGGGGATCCCGTCGAGGTAGCGCGAGGTCAGCAGACCCTGCTCGAGCGGGGAGAAGACGATGGAGCCCACGCCCTCGGCGTCGAGCACGTCCTGCAGGCTGCGCGCGTCGGCGCTGTCGTGCGCCCCCGGCTCCTCGATCCAGCGGTCGAGCATCGAGTAGCGCGGCTGGTGCAGCGTCAGCGGGGTTCCGAGGTCGCGCAGGATCTCCGACGCGCGAGCGGTGTCGGCGGCGTTGTAGCTCGAGATGCCGACGTACAGCGCCTTGCCCGAGCGGACGATGTGGTCGAGAGCGCCCATCGTCTCCTCGAGCGGCGTCTCGGGGTCGCGGCGGTGGGAGTAGAAGACGTCCACGTAGTCCAGGCCCATGCGCTGCAGGGACTGGTCGAGCGAGGAGATCAGGTACTTGCGCGAACCGCCGTCGCCGTACGGGCCGGGCCACATGTCGTAGCCGGCCTTGGAGGAGATGAGCAGCTCGTCGCGGTACGGGCGCCAGTCGGCCGCGAAGTGGCGGCCAAAGCTCGCCTCCGCCGCGCCGTAGGGCGGGCCGTAGTTGTTGGCGAGGTCGAAGTGCGTGACGCCGTGGTCGAACGCGGCGCGCAGCATGTCGCGCTGCGTGCGGCGGTCGTTGGTGTCACCGAAGTTGTGCCAGAGCCCGAGGGAGATGCGGGGCAGCTTGAGCCCCGAGGTCCCGGAGCGGGCGTAGGTCATGCGCGAGTAGCGGTCGTCGTCGGCCTGGTAGGCGGGATGGATGTCCACGCCCCGATCGTAGGTCGGCGCGCGCCGGAGCACCCGGTGACGAGGAGCTGCGTCCGGCGGATGTCCGTCGGCCTACCCTGGGCAGATGCCCTCGTTCACCGTCGTCATCCCGTGGCGGCCCGCCCCGACCCGCGTCAGCTCCTTCGAGGTGCTGACGCGGTGGTACGCCGACCACGTTCCCGAGGCGACGGTCAGGACGATCGACACCGACGACGACGTCTTCGTGCTCGCCGCATGCCGCAACCGCGCCGTGGCGTCGGTCGGGCCGGACGACGTCGTCGTGCTCAACGACGCCGACACGATCCCCGAGGTCGGCCCGCTGCGCTCAGCGGTGGCAGCGGCACGCACGAGCGGACGGGTGCACCTGCCGTACACGGCCTACCACTGGCTCGGCGCCCGGGGCACCGCCCAGCTGACGTCGGGCCGGGCGGCCGCGGACTGCGACTTCGAGCTCGTCAACGGCGCCTGCTCCGGCGTGTACGTGACGACGCCGGAGACCTGGGCCGCGCACGGGGGCCAGGACGAGCGCTTCCGCGGCTGGGGCTTCGAGGACGCCGCCTGGTACCTCGCGCACGGGACCGTGCTCGGTGAGCCGCCCGTGCGGCACGAGGGCCGCGTCTACGCGCTGCACCACCAGGCCGAGGTGCGGGCCGGGGAACGCTACGACGCCAACGCCGCGCTGATGGAGCGCTACCGCGCCGCGGCGGGCGACGCCGAGGCGATGGCTCAGCTCGTGGGCGTCGGGTCCGCCGAGGGCGTCGTCAGCAGCTCGTAGGCGATCCGCGGGCCGCCGCGCTCCGCCTGGGAGGCGGCGGCGCCGTCGAGCAGCGCACGACCGGGGGCGGGGAGGTCCCGCACGGCCCGCAGCGCCTCGGCGAGCTCGTCGACGGTCGCCGTGTTCGGGGCCAGGGCCAGGCCGGCGCCCGCGCGCTCGACGGCCTCGGCCCCCGCGAACTGGTCGGTCGAGAACGGGAGCACCAGCAGGGGCACGCCCTGCCCGAACGCCTCGGTCACGGAGTTGTTGCCCCCGTGCGTGACCGTGAGGCGCGCCCGCCCGAGCAGTCGCACCTGCGGCAGGTAGTCGCGCACGAGCCAGTCCGCAGGGATCGGCCCGAGCTCCGCGGGGGGCGTGGACCCCGTGGCGATCGCGGCCCGCAGCCCGATGCTCCGCAGCGCCTGCGCCACGCGTGCGAGCACGTCGCCGCGGACCGAGAGGAAGCTGCCGAAGCTGACGTAGGCGTAGTCGCCACCCGCCGCGATCCACCGGTCGACCTCGTCGTCCGGTGACTCCGTGCGCCGGGTCGAGCCGAGGAACGCGTGCGGCGGGAGGAGGCGGCCGTCACCCGCCGCGAGCTCGGCCGGGTAGTTGTACAGGACCGTGGCGCCGTGCTCGGCGAATGCGTCCGCCGTCGGCGTCGCGGCCGGATCGAGGGCGACGGCGGCCCGGTTCCACTCGGCCGTGAACCGCGCGGACACGTCGTGGCACAGCGCCCGCAGCTCGTCGAGCGCGGCCGCGTCCGGGGTGAACGACGTCGGCCAGAACGGTGGGAACCCGTACACCTCACCGGCGACGGGGAGCGCGCTCGGGTGCCCGAGCACGACGTCGCCGTAGGCGATGCCTGCCGTCTGCAGCGCGACGCGCGCGCTGAAGGCCAGGTGGTCGACGAGGATCGCGGTGGGCCGGACCTCCTCGACGGCGGCGAGCACGCGGCGGCCCACCGTGACGGGGTCCCACATCAGGTCGGTCAGGCGCTCGGACGCCTGGTAGCGCAGCGTCTCGACCATGCCGCGGCGCGTGGCGTCGAAGAAGCCGCGGAGCGAGGCCGACTCGTCCTTCGGCTGCTCGTCCGCCGAGATCACGCGCGCGTTGCTGCCCCGGCCGAGCGGCAGGTCCAGGCGTTCGAGGCCGAACTCGCGCACGATCGGGGCGGTCGCCGGACCCGTCGCGACGACGACCCGCTCGCCCGCGTCCCGCCACGCGGTCGCGAGCGTGGCCAACGGCAGGAGGTGCGAGGCGTAGTCGGGGCTGATGACGAGCAGGGTCACAGGGTCACCCCGGCGGCGCGGACCAGCTCGGCCTCCTCGGCGACCACGTCCCGGTAGACCGGGCCGAGCGCCGTCGCCATCGCCTGGATGGTGAAGCTGCTCCGCACCATCGCGTGCGAGCGCTCGGCGCGCCGGCCGCTCCCGCCCCGCTCGCCCTCGGCCTGCGCGGCGACGTCGAGCGCCGCGGCCGTCGCCGACTCGAGCAGCGCGGCGTCCCACGTCCGGGTGAGCACGCCCGTGACGCCGTCCTCGACGTACGTGGCGGGGCCGCCACCGTCGGGCGCGACGACCATCAGGCCCGTCGCCATCGCCTCGAGCAGCGCGATGCCGAACTCCTCCTTGAGGCTCGCGCAGACGTACACGCCGCCGGGGGCCGTCAGGCCCGGCATCCCGAACCGCACCGCCGCGAGCCACTGCGCCGCGACGTCGTTGCGCCGGTGCCCCGCGAGCAGGAGCCCGCGCTCGCCGCGCGCACCCACGGGAACGGCGCGGTCGATGCGCTCGAGCTGCTCCCGCTCGTCGAGGGAGGGGTGCTCGAGGTCGCCGCCGACGACGAGGAGGTTCGCCCGGTCGTGCAGCGGGCCGCGCGCCCAGGACTCCACCAGGGTGGCCATGCCCTTGACCCGGTGCAGTCGGCCGACGGTCACGATGATCGGCAGCGCCCGACGCTCGGGCGACAGGTCCTCCACGAGCGCGCGCAGCTCGGCGACGGCGCCGCGGGCCGGCGCGCCACCGGCGTGCTCGCGGGCGGCCGCGACGGCGCGGTCCACGACCTCGAGGTCGACGCCCTCCGCGACGATCGTGTGGCGCTCGGGGTGGGAGGCGATGTCGATGCCGACGAGCTGGAGCATGTCGCGCTGCAGCTCGGGCCGGGGGAAGAGCACGGTGTGCGCGGCGTTGGAGGCGAGGTTCTGCACGAGCCGGGTCCGGAACCAGTAGTGCTCGAGGAGGTCGACGTCGCCGAAGCGCTCGCGCGTGAGGGCGCCCGACCGGTCGGTCGACTGGATGACGCCGTGCGGGTCGGGCGCCACCGTGAAGACCACCGGGATGCCGAGCTCGCGGGCGACGTCGGCGGCGGCGAGGCTGCCGACGTCGGCCATCCGCAGGTGCAGGAGATCGACCCGCCCGGCGGCACGCAGGAGGCGCCGGATGCCGCGCCGCGCCGTCACGCGCAGCGGCCAGGCCGCCGCCGACGGCATGGGGTCGACGAGCAGCGGCACGTGACCGTAGGTGTGCCCGGCCCGGCCGCGGCCCAGGTCGAGGAGGTCGTCGGTCGCCTGGGCGACGGGGCCGCGCGAGAGCGTGATGACGCTCCGGACGCCGGTCGACGGATCGGTCACGAGGGCGTCGCCGAGACGGACGAGGAGCGTCGCGATGCCGCCGTTGTCGCCGGCACCGGCGGAGCTGAGGGAGGGGTCGATGTCGGCGTGCAGGAAGAGCTGGGCGACGGTCAGACCGTCGCCGTCGACCGCCGCGGGTGCGGGCATCTCGGCCAGGTCGACGAGCGCGAGCCGCGCCACCTCGGCGAGCAGGCCGTCGCCGCCCACCAGGTCCTCGAGCGGCTCGACGATCCCGGGCGCACCCGGCCGCTGGCCGAGCGCGGAGACGGCCGCGATGCGCACGTCGTCGTGCTCGCGCGCGTCGACGGCGATCCGCAGGAGCGCGCGCGTGGCCACCTCGGGGCGGACCAGGCCGAGCGTCTCCACGAGCCGGGCGCGGGGCGCGGGGTCCACGACGCCCAGGAGGGCGGCCTCGAGCGCGACGGCGAGCGTCTCGGCCGACGACGTCGACCACTGCTCGAGCGTGCGCTGCGCCAGCATCCCGGTGAAGCCGCCGGCTGCCACGAGCGCGATGAGACGCGCCATAGCGTCGGGACGGGGAAGTCCCGAGCCGAGGGCCCAGGCGGCGTGCTCGCGGATCGTCGCCCGCTCGTCCCACAGGAGTCCGCCGAGCATGCGTGAGGCCTGGTCGTCGAAGACCTCGGCCAGGGCGTGCACGGCCGCGATGGCCGCGACCTGGTCGGAGCCGGCGATGGCACCGCCGAGGACGCGCAGGGTGCGGACGCCGGGGTCGCGTCCGGCCTCGAAGGCGAGATCGTCCGCGAGCCGCATGGCGTCGACGATCCCGGGGGCCCGACGCACCGCGTCGAGAGCCGTCTGCACGCCCATGGAACTCCCTCATCCGTCACCCCGGTCCGGGCGAGCACCTGATCGTATGACGGCGCCGTCGGGCGGGCGAGACGGCGCGGCCGCCGTCGCTCACGGTGGTCACGCGTGCCGGGGACGCGCTCCGCTGGCCTAGCGTTGTCCCGGCCGTTCGAGAGATGCGAGGAGTTCCGTGAGAGTGCTGATGATCGGTGACGTGGGTGTCATCGACGACATGATCCACATCGGTGACGAGGCGATGTTCGAGGCGGCCGGCGACGAGCTGACCGCCCGCGGCGCCGTCGTCACCGGCATCTCCTCCGTTCCGCAGGAGACCACCGCCAGGTACGGGATGCCGGCGGTGGGACGGATCGGGTTCGACGGCCTCGGCCGCGAGGCCGCCGAGGCGCGGCTCGCGGCGGTCTGGGAGATCGCGGCCGGCCGCCCGGCCCTGGCGGCGGAGGATCCGGCGCTCGCGGTCGTCGACGCCGTCGCGGCGGCCGACGGCGTCGTCGTGGCCGGCGGCGGCAACCTCGCCTCGACGTGGCCGCTGCACGTCTACGAGCGCGCGGCCCTCGGCGGGATCGCCGCGCGGACGGGGACGCCGCTGGTCGTGTCCGGGCAGACGCTCGGACCCTCTCTCACGGGGCGGGATCGCGACCTCGTGGCCGGGCTCCTGCGCGAGGCGCGGCTGGCCGGCGTCCGGGAGGCGGCGTCCCACCGGCTGGCGGCCGATCTCGGTGTCCGGGCCCGGCTCGGCGTCGACGACGCCTCGTTCGTCGGCCTGCCCGGTGCGTCGGGCGCGTCGGGTGCGTTCGGGGTGTCAGCGTCGACGGCGGAGCGCACCGGGGTCCTCGTCAGCCTCTCGCTGTCGCTCGGCGGCGCTCCCCGGGACGAGACCGTCGCCCGCATCGCGACCCTCGTGGACGAGGCGGTCGACGCGGTCGGCGCCCCCGCGCGGTTCCACGCGCACTACGGACCGCTCACCGGCGGCGCACCCCGCGGTGACGCCGTCCTGCACGAGGAGGTGCGCGCCCGGATGCGGACCGCCTCCAGCGTGGTGCCGTCAGGGGACTCGCGGTCCTCGGCGCAGCTCGCCCGGTCCTCGGCGCTGCTCATCACCGGGCGTTACCACCCCGCGGTGTTCGCGGCGCCGGGCGGGGTGCCCGTGCTCGGTCTCGTCACCGACGAGTACACGGCGACCAAGCAGCGTGGCGCGCTCGCGCACTGGGGGCAGGACGCCGTCGTGCCGATCACGGCCGCGGACTCGGGCGGCGTGGCGCAGCTGCACGCTCTCGTGCGGCGTCGCGAGGAGATCGCCGAGGAGGCCGCCCGCCGGCTGCCGCCGCATCGCGCCGACACCGCGGCGTGGTGGGACGAGATCGCGGCGGCGTTCAGCTGACGGGCGCCGGCGAGGCCGGTCCGATCAGGACTGCGTGAACCAGACCGACAGCGTCACGGCGGTGAACGAGGCGACGACGAGGCCGAGCCACAGCACGTCCCGCGCGTCGGGGCGGTGCGAGGGGCGCGGTGCCGGAGGGGCGGCGGCACCGTCGTCGTCCGTCGCGCGCTCGTCGGCCACGGGCGACGCCGTCGACGTCGCGTCGGCGGCCGCTCCCGGACCGAACAGCGCCTCGAGGCCCTCGCCCTCGGTCGCTCCCGCCGTCCCGACCTCGGCCTCCTCGCCCGTCGCCACCACCGGGGGCGGTACGGGCACCGTCTCGGTCACGTCGCGCGCGGTCGCGAACGGAACGGTCTCGGTCACGTCCGGCCCGTCGGCGAGCGCGACCCCGCCGCCACCGGGGACCGCGGGCGGCACCGGTGCGACGCCGTCGCCCGCCGCCGCGGTCGAACGAGCAGCCGCCCCGCCCCGCGGCGGCAGGGTGTCCTCGTCGATCTCGTCCGCCGGGACGCGCGGCACGGTGTCGAGCAGCGTCGCGGCGTCGGGGAAGGCGTCGAGCAGCACGGCGCGGGCGCTGCCGTCGAGCTGCGCCTGACCGAGCGAGGCCCCGACCACCACGGCGGGTTCGGGCACGACGTCATCGTTCTGCTCGAGGTCGGGATCGTGCACGTCGGCCACGATGACGGTCACGTTGTCGCGCGTGCCGGCGCGCAGCGCTCCCCGCAGCAGGCTCCGCGCGGCGTCGAGCGGCGACCCGTCCACGAGCGAGGTCACGAGCGCCTCGTGCGTGACGTAGTCCGAGAGCCCGTCGCTGCACAGCAGGACGCGGTCGCCGGCGCGGATCTCGTCGGTCACGGAGACGTCGGGCAGGTCGTCGCTCGTGTCGTCGATGGAGCGCAGGATGACCGAGCGGTAGGGGTGGTTGCGCACCTCGGCCGGGTCGAGCCGTCCCGAGTCCACGAGCCGTTGGACGTGGGTGTGGTCGGTCGTGATCTGGACGACCTCGCCGTCCCGCACGCGGTAGATCCGCGAGTCGCCGACGTGGGTGAGGATGACGCCGTCGGGCCCGACACCGAGGCCCACCAGCGTGGTGCCCATCCCCTCCATCTCGTGGTCGGCCTGGGACATGCTCCGCAGCGCGCCGCGCGCCGTGCGCGCGGCCTCGGTGACGGCGTCGACCGTGATCTCGGCCCCGGGGGCCAGGAGGCGGCTGAGGGAGTGCATCACGACGGCGGAGGCGACCTCCCCGGCGGCGTGCCCACCCATGCCGTCGGCGAGCGCCAGCAGCTCGCAGCTGGCCAGCGCGGAGTCCTCGTTGTTCGTGCGCACGGTACCGACGTCGGTCAGCGCTGCGAAGGAGAACGAGTTCATGGTGGCAGACATTCTCCTACACCCCGGGGGGTCAGACGAGATTCCGCTTCTGCAGGTAGCGCAGCGCGAACCAGCCGAGCGGGACACGGCCCCAGAACGTCAGGAGTCGGAAGACGAACGCCGTGGCGAGCGAGGCCGCCGTCGCGACGCCCGCGGCGGTGAGACCCGCGGTGAGCGCGCCCTCGACGGCGCCGATGCCACCCGGGGTCGGGACCGCGGAACCGGCGGTGTTCGAGACCAGGTAGACGATGGCGAGCGTGGTGAGCGGGATGCTGGCGCCGAACGCGTGCAGCGTGAGACCGAAGGCCGCGATGTAGCCGACCGTCATGATGACGTTGCCGAGCAGCCCGATCAGCAGGCGGCCGGGCTGGCCCACGACCCAGACCAGGCGCGGCCAGATCTGCTTGAGCGTGGGCGTGATCTTCGCCAGCACCCAGCGGCGAAGGCGGGTGACGGCGAGGGCGGAGCCCACCAGCACGACGACCACGAGCGCCCCGATCAGCACGGCGCCCGACGGCAGCTGGTCCAGCGCGCCGGAGGAACCGGTGATCAGTGCAACCACGATGAGGAGCAGGACCGTGGTGACGAACTGCGAGATCTGCACGAGCGCGACCGTCGCGAGCGCCATCGGGGTGTCGAGGCGCTGCTTCTGCATGAACCGCAGGTTGAGTGCCGCGGGTCCGACGCCGGCCGGGGCCACGAGGGCGACCACCGAGGCGGCGATCTGGACGAGCGTGGTGCGCCAGAGCGGGATGGTGACCGGCGAGAACGCCTTGAGCGTCATGGCTGAACCGAGGTAGGTCGACAGGCCCAGCACGAAGGCAGCCGCGAGCCACCACGGGTTCGCCTCCCGCACGAACCCGATCATCTGGGTGATGTTGATCGAGGTCAGCAGGATGACGACGGCGACGACGGCGACCGTCACCGTGACGATCGTGCGCACCGAGAACCGGCGCAGCTGCATCGGGGGTGCGTCGGCCGCCGTCGGGATCACCCGCACGAGCAGCTCCTGCACCTCCTTGAGGACGGCGCGGTTGCGGCGCGCGTCCGCGCGTGTCCGCTCGGGCAGAGCGACGGGCTGCAGGATCGGTGCGATCGAGGCGAGCTGCGGCTGGTTGAGGTTGCGGTTGGCGCTCGCCATGGCTCGTTCCGAGCCGACCCGCAGCGCGAGCAGCGCGAGCACGTGCGTGAGGTCGAGGCGGCGGGCGAGCGACGGCGAGGCGATCTCGCCCTCGATCCAGCCGGCGAGCCAGACGCGGTCGCCGGCGTCGATGAGGATCGCCTGGTCGTCCAGCTCGCGGTGCGCCAGGCCGGCGGCGTGCGCGATCCTGACCTGCTCCCAGATCCGGTCGAGCACGCGGTCGGTGAGGCGGCGGGTCTGGATGTCGCCGAACGTCTCCGACCCGGTCACGTGCTCCGAGACGAGGACGGCGCTGCCCTGCTCCGTCGCGATGCCGCGCAGCTTCGGCGTCCGCACGCCCGCGGACTCGGCGGCGTAGGACAACAGGCTCGCACGCTCGACCGAGGCGCGCAGGGAGACGCCGGTCCGGCGCTGCAGGCCGCGCAGGCGGACCGCCCTCCAGAACGTGGCGAGCGCGCCGAGGACCTGGCGGTCGTCGTCGAGCACGCCGACGTCCCAGACCCTGCCGTCGACGTCGCGCACCGAGTAGATGCGGTTCTCGCCCTCGTCCTCGCCGACGACGGCGGAGGCGGTGCGCAGCTCCGGCCGCGGGGTCTCGCCCTGGCGGCGGGAGCCGAACGGGTTGGACATCGACGAGCCGGTCGACCCCGCGACGGCGGGGCGCTCGGCGGTCTCGCGCATCCGCTCGACGTCCTGCTCGCTCAGCTCCCACGTGGCCGTGGTGCGCGGGTCGCGGCCGGTGTGGGCGGACGTCGGGGGGCCGGCGGGGGTGGTGGCGGGTGCGGGCGGAGCGGGCGGAGCGGGCGGGGCGGTCGCCTCGGCCGCGGTCCTGCCGCTCTCCTCCGCCGGGTGGCCCTCCGCCTCGTCCACCTCGGCCAGCGCACGCTCGACGGCGTCGCTCGCCGTCTCCGACTCCGAGCGGTACCCGATGGGGGCGTCGGTCGTGATGCGCGTGGGCTCGACGTCGAGCATCGGCTTGCCGTCCACGACGCGCGTGACCGCGACGGGATCGATCCCGGCCCGCCGCAGCGCCCGCAGGAGCGACTCGCCGTAGGCGCGATCGCCCAGCACGCCGGTGACGTAGCGGACGACCAGGCCGAGCGTGCGGCCCAGCAGCACGGAGGCGAGCGCGCCGGGGAGGGTGATCCCGCCGCGCAGGACGAGGAGCACGAGCGTGACCCAGAGGAGGTTCCAGGTCCAGGCCACCAGGCCGCGGCGGTCGGTCGCGGCGACGATTGTCAGGAACGCGGTGAGCGCCGCGATGAGCGGGACCAGGGTGACGCCGCCCGGCGTCGCGACGCCGTCGACCAGCACGTCGGGACCGACGGCGTTCAGGAGCCAGACGGCACCCGCGGTGACGAGCCCGGCGATCAGCGAGGCCGCCATCGCCTCGGCCACGAGCCGCAGCTGCCGCCGGAAGAGGCGTTCGATCCCGATGACGATCGGCAGGAGGAACGTCACGACGCCCTCGAGCAGGTTCACGGGCGCCAGCAGCACGCTCTGGAGGGTGCCGGGGATGGCGCCTCGGACGTCCTCGGTGACGCCCTCGGTCGTCGCGTGCGCGAACACCGCGAGGAGCAGCACCAGGGCGATGCCGACGGTGGTGACGACGGCGGCGACCAGGTCGCCCGGACGCCGGATGCGGTAGACCGGCAGGTCGATGACCTCGACCGTGCGGTCGGGTGGCGGGCTGGGGCGGACGGGGGCCGGGAGGCGCGCGGCGATCTCGGCCGTGTCGTGGTGGAGCGGCGGCTCGGGGTCCGGCTGAGGTTCGGGTGCGGCCGGCTCTGCCGGCGGGGCCGGCTCCTCGGGTGCGACCGACGGATCTGTCGCCGCCCGCGCGAGCTCGGCCGGATCGAGCCGCTGCGTCCGCTGGTACCCGGGCACGTCGGAGGTGGTGATGCCCTCGTCGGGCGTGCCCGGCGCCCCCGGATCCTGCCTCTCGCTCACCCGGCGAGTCTAGGTCGCGGCGGGGGTGTGCCGGGGGAGGTGGTCATCCGACGCCGAGCGCCGTCAGCCAGGCCTCCGGCAGGAGGGAGTAGCCCACGAACGCGACCACGTCGATCAGGGTGTGGGCGACGACGAGCGGCAGCACGCGCCGACCCCAGCTCGGCCTCAGGTAGTACCAGGCGAAGAGCACGCCCATCGCGACGTTCCCGATCGCCATGCCCGGACCCTGGTAGAGGTGGTAGCTGCCGCGCAGGACGGCGCTCGCGACGATGATCGCCGCGACTCCCCAGCGCAGGTCCTTGAGCCGCTCCGCGAGGTAGCCGACGACGACGACCTCCTCCAGGAATCCGTTCGCCAGCGCCGCCAGGATCAGCACGGGGACGGTCCACCAGAAGGCGTCGAGGGTCGCCGGCCGCACCTCGACCGTGACGCCGAGCGCGCGCCCCAGCGCGTAGACACCGAGTCCGGGGATGCCGACGGCGGCGGCCAGGCCGAGTCCGTGCAGCAGGTCCCGCCCGGGGCGCGCGAGGTCGAGGCCGATGCGACGCGCCGCGCTGCGGCCGTTGGCCGACAGCAGGTACAGCGCCAGCAGGGCCGGGAGCGCCAGGAACACGAGGCGGCGCAGCTGGTAGAGGAGGTCGAGCCAGGGGCGCTCGTTCTGCGTGACGTTCAGCGACGCCGACTGCTGCGCCAGCGGGACGTCGATCGTGTAGCGGTCGATCAGGTTGAGGACGGCGAGCGTCGCGCTGCCGAGGATCGCCACGCCCAGGACGAGCCAGATCTCCTGGCGCAACCGCCGGCGTCGGGCATCGGCGGACACCGGGACCTGCGAGACCAGCGGGGACGTTTCGCTCACCCCTGCGTTCTACCACCTCGGCCGGGGCGAGGTCGGCGCTCTCCCTGGACGTCTCCTGGGTGCGGGACGAGGGGGCCCGCGACCACCACCACCCACCCCTTGACGCAGACTAGTTTGCAATGCAAACCTAGCGGTATGACCTCGATTCCCAGCCACGACGACGACGCGGCCCTCGACCCGAGGCTCGCCGCCCAGATCCTCGGCGACGGCGGGCGCATCGGCGACCGCCTGAGCCCCGACCCCCGGATCCTGTTCGGAGTCTGGGGGATCGCCTGGTTCGTCGGCTTCGGCGCCCTGTGGACGACGGCGCGCACGGCGACCGACGTGCAGCCCGCCGGCTGGGCGTTCGCCGTCTTCTACGCGCTGCTGGCGACGGCCGTCGTCGTGACGATCGTGCACGTCACGCGACGTTCGCGCGGTCTCCGGGGGACCAGCGCGACCACCGGGTCGATGTACGGCTGGTCCTGGCTCGTGGCCTTCACCGTCGTCGGCCTCGTCCTGGGAGCGCTCGGTCGCGCGGACACCGATCCCGCCGTGATGGGGATCGTCTCGACGGCGCTGCCGTGCCTCGTCGTCGGCACCCTGTACATGGCGGGGGCGGCGACCTACCGGGACTGGTCGTGGTTCGCGCTCGGCGCGTGGATCGCCGTGATGGCGGGGATCGGGGCGATGACGGGCATGCCGTCGATCTACCTCGTGATGTCGGTCGCGGGCGGCGGCGGTCTCCTGGTGGGCGCGTTCGCGTGCCACGTCGCAGGCCGCCGCGGCCGGGGGCGGCCGTGACCGAGCTCGACCCCGTGATCCACGCACCCGCCCGGCTGCGGATCGTCGTCGCGCTCGCCGAGCTCGACCGGGGCGACGTCCTCGCGTTCCCCCGCCTGCGCGAGGTCCTCGCGATGACCGCCGGCAACCTCTCCACCCACCTGCGCAAGCTCGAGGACGCCGGCTACGTGGTCGTCACCAAGACCCACGAACGACGCACCCCCGTCACCTATCTCGCCCTGTCCGACACCGGAAGGACCGCGCTCGACGGCTACCGCCACGCGCTGTCCGCCATCCTGGGAGGCTCCCGATGAGACCGACGACCGCCACGCCCGCCGCGACGCTCGAGGGAGTGACGCGCACGTTCGACGCCGTCACGGCGCTCGACGACGTCACGCTCACGCTCGAGGAGGGTCAGCTGATCGGCATGCTCGGCCCGAACGGGGCCGGGAAGTCGACCCTGCTGAGCCTCGTCTCCGGTCTGCGGCGTCCCTCGCGCGGCACCGTACGGCTCTTCGGCGGGGACCCGCGCGACGCCGCCAACCGGATCCTGCTGGGCACCACGCCGCAGGAGACGGGCCTGCCGTCCACGCTGAAGGTGCGCGAGGTCGTCGACTTCGTCGGCGGCCACTACCCGGCCCCGATGGCGACCGGCGAGCTGATGGAGATGTTCGGCCTGACCGATCTCGCCTCGCGCCAGACCGGCGGGCTGTCGGGCGGGCAGCGGCGCCGCCTCGCCGTCGCGCTCGCGATCGTGGGCCGTCCGCGCCTCGTGCTGCTGGACGAGCCGACCACGGGTCTCGACGTCGACGCCCGCCGCATCCTGTGGGACGCCGTGCGCGGCTACCACGCCAGCGGCGCGTGCGTCGTGGTCACGAGCCACTACCTCGAGGAGATCGAGGCGCTCGCGGAGAGGGTCGTGGTGATCGACGGCGGCCGCGTGCTCGCCGACGACGACCTCCCCGCCATCCTCGCCAGGGTCGGGGCCAGGCACGTGCGCCTCACGCTCGAGCACCCCGCCGACGTCGACCGCCTGCGCGACCTGCCCTCGGTCGTGGACCTGTCGCAGCAGGACGGTCGGACCTCGGTCCTCACCGCGGACTCCGACGCCGTCGTGCGCGAGCTCGTCCGCCGCGACGTGGCCTTCTCGGGCCTCGAGGTCCGTGGCGCCAGCCTGGAGGAGGCCTTCCTCGCCATGACCGAGCGCGAGAGCGCGACCCAGGGAGCGACCCGATGAGCACCACGGCCACCACGTCCCCCTCCGGCGGCGCCCGGAGCCCGCGCACCGCGACCCCCGCCGGTGCGCGGCCCGTGGCGTTCCTGCGCCTCGTCGGGCTGCACGTCCGCGCCCAGTTCCTCGAGACCGTCCGCGTCCCGGTCGCCGTGATCAGTGCGGCGCTCTTCCCCGCGCTAGCCGCGTTCTTCTTCGTGGTGCCCAACGAGGCGGTGGCCGGCGACCCGCTCTTCGCCACCCAGGCGATCTCGCAGCTGGGCGTGTTCGCGGTCATGTCCGCGTGCCTGTTCACGCACGGCACGGGTGTGGCCGAGGACCGCGGTCAGCCGTTCGACGGCTACGTCCGCACGCTGCCGGCCGGGGCCGCGCCGCGGCTCGTGGGCCGGGTGCTGAACGGCCTGTGCTTCACCGCCATCTCGATCGTGCCGCTGGCCCTCGTCGGGGTGTTCTTCACGGACGCGACTCTTCCCGCGCTGCGGCTCGTGGTGGCGGTCGGTGCCGTGCTCGCGATCGCGGTGCCGTTCACGCTCCTGGGGCTCGCCATCGGCTACTCCCTGACGTCGAAGGCCGCCATCGCCGTCGTCCAGGTGGTGCTGTTCCCGCTCGCGTTCGCCGGCGGCCTCTTCCTCCCGCCGGACATGTTCCCGGGCTGGCTCGACGCCGTCTCCACGGGCCTGCCCAGCCGCGCGGCGCGCGAGGTCATGGTGCTCGCCACGACGGGCGAGGTCGGCTACGGCTACGCCGTCCCGGTGTTCCTGGCGTGGGTGGCCGTGTTCGCCGCGATGGCCGTGGTCGCCTACCGCAACGACGAGGGCCGCCGCTTCCGCTGACCGGCCACCCGCGCCGCCCCGCCGTACGATCCGTCCCCCACGGGCGACGGCCGTTGCGGCAGGATGCGAGCACTCCACCCGGACCCGGGGGAGCCACTCACGACCGGCGGAGGACGACGTGGGACGACGGACGGCGGCCCTCACGGGCTCGGTGCTCATGCTCACCGCGGGACTCGTGACGATCCCGCCCGCCGCAGCGTGCGGCTGCGGCGACTTCGCGCTCCCGGAGGACGGCGAGGGTGGCATGGACGTGGTCGGCGAGCAGGCGATCCTGTCGCTCGTCGACGGCACGCAGCGCGTCCAGATCGCGCTCGACGCCGACTCCGACCTGGCTGACGCCGCCCTCGTCGTGCCGACGCCCACCCCCGCGACCGCCGCACTGGGCGACGCCGAGGCGTTCGACGCGCTCGCCGAGATCAGCGCCCCGCAGCGCGAGGAGGTCTCCGTCTGGTGGCCCGACTGGGGTTCGGGAGGCGACGGCGCGGCCGGTGCCGCACCGGGCGGCTCGCCCGGCGTCGACGTCTTCCAGGAGGTGACGCTCGGGCCGCTCGAGGTCGCGAGCCTCGGCTCCGCCGACCTGGACGGGCTGCTGTCCTGGCTCGACGAGCGCGGTTACGCCCTCTCCGAGCAGCTCGCCGCCGCGATGGGTGCCTACGTGGAGGAGGGCTGGTCGTTCGTCGCGATCAAGCTGTCACCGGAGGGCGAGGCGCTCGACGGCGAGATCCCGCCCGTCGACCTGACGTTCGCCAGCGACGAGCTGGTCTATCCGATGCGGCTCTCCGCCGCCGCGGACGTCGCGCAGCAGGTGCGGACCTACGTCGTCGCCGACCGGCGGATGGACCGGGCCGACGGCGGGGTCAACTATGACGTCCTCTACGCCGGCCCGCTCGGACAGGCCGCGCATCCCGCGCTGGAGACGTGGGGCGAACCCTTCGGACAGGACGCCTACGTCACCGCGGTCGAGCAGACGTTCGTCGACCCCGCGGCCGACATCACGTCGGACTTCATGTTCGCCGCCTCCGAGCAGGGCGACGTTCAGCGCACCTACCGGGTCGAGGTCGACCGCATGGTGGGGCCGATCCTGGCCGGCCCGGCGTTCGTGGCGATCGGCATGGTCGTGCTCGGCGCCGTCGGGACCCTGGCACGGGTGGCCCGACGGCGCCGCACCGCCGTCAAGGAGCCGAGCGCAGCCGCAGGGAGTTCGTCACCACGATGACCGAGCTGGCCGCCATCGCGGCCCCCGCGATCATCGGGTTGAGCAGCCCCAGCGCCGCCAGCGGGATCGCCGCGACGTTGTAGGCGAAGGCCCAGAACAGGTTCTGCCTGATCACGCGCAGCGTGCGGCGCGACAGCGCGATCGCCGTCGGGGCGCTGCGCAGGTCGCCCCGCACGAGCGTGAGGTCGCTCGCCTCGATCGCGACGTCGGTGCCCGTCCCCATCGCGAGACCGAGATCGGCCTGGGCCAGCGCGGCGGCGTCGTTCACGCCGTCGCCGACCATCGCGACCACGTGCCCCTCGCGCTGCAGCCGCTCGACCTCGCGCACCTTGCCCTCGGGCAGCACGCCCGCGACGACGCTCTCGATCCCGACCTGCGCCGCGACCGTCCGGGCCGCGGCCTCCGCATCGCCCGTGAGCAGCACGGGCGTGATGCCGAGCGCCACGAGCTGCGCGACGGCGTCGCGCGAGGTCGGCTTGAGCTCGTCCGCCAGCGCGATGACGCCGACGGCGGTGAGCGCTGCGTCGCCGTCGGACCCGAGCGCCAGCACCACCGTGGTGGCGCCGGTCGCCTCGAGGCGGGCGACGGCGCGCGTCACCTCGTCCGGGACGCGCGCCTGCTCGGCGATCCACGCGGGCCGCCCGACGGCGGCGCGAGCGCCGTCCGCGAGCGTCGCCGTGACGCCGAATCCGGCGGCCGCGGCGAAGTCCTCGACCTCGGGCAGCGGCGTGCCGGGGGCGTCGGCCCGGGCCGCCGCGACGACGGCGCGCGCGATCGGGTGCTCCGACGGCGCCTCGAGCGCGCCGGCGAGGGCGAGCACGTCGGCCCGCTCGACGCCGCTCGCGACGACCTCGGTGACGGCCATCCGCCCCGCGGTGATCGTGCCGGTCTTGTCGAGCACGGCGACGTCGACCCGGCGCGTGGCCTCGAGGATCTCGGGGCCCTTGATGAGGATCCCGAGCCGGGCGCCCCGGCCGGTGCCCACGAGCAGCGCCGTGGGGGTGGCGAGGCCGAGCGCGCACGGGCACGCGATGATCAGGACGGCGACGGCGGCCGTGAACGCCACCTGCACCTCCCCCGTGGTCAGGCCCTCCGGACCGCCGAGCGCGCCGATCGACAGCCACGTCCCCAGCGTCGCGAGCGCCAGCACGATCACGACGGGGACGAACACGGCCGAGATCCGGTCCGCGAGCCGCTGCACCGGAGCCTTGCCGGTCTGCGCGCGGGAGACGAGCCGCGAGATCTGGGCCAGCGCCGTGTCGGAGCCGACCCGGGTGGCGCGCACCAGCAGAGCGCCGGAGGTGTTGACCGTCGCGCCGGTGACGGGGTCGCCGGGAGCGACGTCGAGCGGCACCGGCTCACCCGTCAGCAGGGACGTGTCGACGGCCGAGCGCCCCCGCACGACCTCGCCGTCGGTCGCGACCTTCTCACCGGGGCGGACGGCGAACAGGTCGCCCACGACCAGGGTGGAGACGGGGACCTGGCGCTCGGTGCGGGCGCCGTCGGGACCGAGGGCGACGAGCGTCGCCTCCTTGGCGCCGAGCTCGAGCAGGCTGCGGAGCGCGTCGCCCGACGAGCGGCGCGCGCGGTGCTCGGCGTAGCGCCCGGCCAGCAGGAACGTCACGACGACGGCCGCGACCTCGAGGTAGAGCTCGGGCATCGCCCCGTGGTCGCCACCCAGACGCGGGACGAGCGTCGGCTCCATGCGCATGCCGATCATCCCGGCACCACCGAGCGTGATCGCCCACACCGACCACAGCGACGCGGCGATCACGCCGAGCGAGACGAGGGTGTCCATCGTCGAGGAGCCGTGGCGCGCGGCGCGGGCGGCGGCGACGTGGAACGGCCAGGCCGCCCAGGTCACGACGGGGAGCGCGAGCGCGAGGACGACCCACTGCCACGCGGGGAACTGCAGCGCGGGGACCATGGACAGCGCCACGACCGGCACCGTGAGGATCGAGGCGACGATCAGGCGACGCCGGAGCACGGCCCCGCGGTCGGCGACCGGGGCGGAGAGGTCGGCGGCGTCGTGGTCGGCGGCCGCGGTGCTCCCGTCGTTTCCGTGGTGGTGGCCAGCGTGCTCGACGTGGTCGGCGTGGCCGTCGTGCTCGGGCCGGATCACGGACGCGCGGTAGCCGGCGCTCGCGACGGCGGCCAGCAGCTCGTCGTCGGTGGCCGGCTCGGTCAGCACGACGTGCGCCTGCTCCAGCGCCAGGTTGACCTCGGCGGTCACGCCGGGCAGCCGCGACAGCTTGCGCTCGACGCGCGCGACGCAGCTCGCGCACGTCATCCCCTCGACGGCGAGGTCCAGCTCCGCGAGCGGCCGGGTCGGCCGAGGGTCGTGCACGGGGGCGGTCACGAGTCCTTCTCGGCCTCCTGCTCGCGCACCTCGGCGAGCTGGGCGAACTCCTGCGCGGCGCCGTGGCTGCTGATGCCGGTGACCTCGTACCCGGCCTCGTCGACGGCGGCGCGGAGCGCGTCCTGCGGCAGCTCGTCGTCGGAGAACAGCGTGACGTGCGACGTCCCGCCGTCGTGCAGCTCGACCGAGACGCGCTCGACGGCGTCGACCTTCTCGAGCTCGGTCGTGACGGCGGAGACGCAGTGAGCGCAGGTCATGCCGGTGACGTCGATGGTGGTGAGCGTGGTCATGGTGACTCCTGGTGTCGTGGGGTGTGGTGTGCGGGTGTGGTGCGTCGTGCCGGTCAGCTGCGCACGAGGCGGGCGATCGCGTCGGCCGCCTCGCGAACCTTCTCCTGCCCGGCCTCGGGCGAGGTGCGGGCGGCATCGACGACGCAGTGACCGAGGTGGTCCTCCACGAGGCCGAGGCTGACCGCCTGCAGCGCCTTGGTGACGGCAGAGACCTGGGTGAGGACGTCGATGCAGTAGGTGTCCTCCTCGATCATGCGCGCGATCCCGCGCACCTGACCCTCGATGCGGCGCATGCGCTTCGCGTAGTCGTCCTTGGAGCCTGAGTAGCCGGGCATGGTGCCTCCTTCGCCGTCGACTATACCCCCATGGGGTATCCACGCAAGGGGTCGGTCCCGGGTGATCACAAGTTCGTGACGATCTTGTGTGCGCGCGGGTCCCGTGTGCCGTGGGGGAGGCTTTGCCACCTACGGTGGGTGTCATGACTGTTCGCGCAGCCCGCACCGTCGCACGCGCTCGCCGGACCCGACGCACCCTGCTGTCGGCGGCCGTCCTGATCGCGGCGACCGTCGGCCTCGCGGGCCCGGCGTCCGCATCCGGTCCGGTGCTGGTGACGTCCGGCAACCTCGACATCTCGGCCGAGCGGGCCGTGATCAGCTGGGTCGACGGCCAGCAGCACATGCTGCTCCAGTACGACCTGCAGGGGCGGACCGAGTCGGCCGAACCCGCCGTCGTGCTGATCGCGACGCCCACCGCGCCGGAGCTCGCCATCGCCGACCCCGCCACGATGAGCGCGTTCGTGGACGCCTCCACCCCCGAGATCATCGAGGAGGAGCACTGGTGGCCCGACCTCCAGACGTTCCGCGGCGGGCAGGACGTGCCGGCGTGGCAGCGTCCCGAGGTGTCGCTCGCGCCGGCCGGAAACGAGGTCGCCCCCCACGCCGCGGGCGCCACCGCCGAGCAGATCACCGCGTTCTACACCGGCCTCGGGTACGAGCTCGACGAGCTGACCGTCCAGGCCCTGCAGACCTACACCTCCGCCGGCTGGACGATCTCCGAGATCACCGTCGACCCCGGTGAGGAGTCCCTCGACGCGCGCTCGACCCCGGTCGTCGACCTCCGGTTCGCCAGCCCGGTCGCGGTCGCGCCGGTGCTGCTCACGGTTGGCGGGTCGCTCCCCATGACCGTCAGCACCTACGTGCTCGGCCCCGAGCGGCTCGACCGCACGTCCATGCCGTCCTCCGCCGTCGTGCGCTTCTCCGGTCCGGTCACCGCCGCCGACGACCCGCTCCTGACGGACTGGGTGGCACCCTTCGGCGGCACCGCGGTCATGACGGTCGTGGACCAGTCGATCTCGCAGCCCGCACAGATCACCGACGACATCTACTTCGGCCCGTCGATCTTCGGGCCGGTCGAGGCCGGGACCGAGGTCGTCCGCGTCGAGCGCATCATCCTCGGCGTCCCGGCCGGTCTCGTGCTCGTGGCGGGCGGGATGCTCGTGGTCGCCGTCGCGGGCGTGACGATCTCGCGTCTGATGCAGCGCGGCTATCGCGACTGACGTCGGCGCCCCCGTGACCACCACGACCGAGGCGACGCTCGACGTCGTCCTGACCGTCCTGCCCGGCGTCGGCCCCGCGCTCGGACGCGAGCTGGCGCGTGCCGGATTCGCGGTCGGTGCGATCGACGCCGACGACGAGGAGGTCGGCCTCGAGGTCCCGGCGACGCCGGAGTCGCTCGCCGCGCTCGCGGCGCTGCGGACCGCCGTCGCCGCGCACGCGGTCCTCACCTCGCCCGCGCCGCGCCCGACCGGGCTGACGGCCACCGAGGTGCTACGCGCGTTCGCCGCCACGCTCGAGCTCCTCGCGCGGCAGCGGCCGCGCGTGCGGTTCGGTGCGCTGCGGCTCGAGGCGGCGGGGTCGCACACGCCGCAGATGCAGCGCGTCGCGCAGGAGCTGGCGGACGTGGCCGGGCTCGAGGTCGACGCCGAGGACGGCGACCTCCTCGTCCGCGTCCGGCGCGCCCGCTGGGGCCAGGGCTGGGAGCTGCTGGTCCGCACGACGCCGCGGCCGCTGGCCACGCGGGCGTGGCGCACCGAGCGCTACCCCGGGGCGCTGAACGCGACGATCGCGGCGGCCGTCGTGGACGAGCTCGGGGTGGAGCACGGAGCGAGGGACGGTGGGCAGCGCTTCGCCGACCTCATGTGCGGCTCCGGCACGATCGTGATCGAGCGCCTGGCGCGCGGCGGCGTGGGGGAGGCGCTCGCCGTCGACGTGAGCGCCGAGGCGGTGGCGACGACGGCGGTGCACCAGCGCGCGGCGCGCGTGCGCGGGCGGGTGGTCGCGCGCGTCGCGGACGTGGCCGACCTCGCGGCGGACGCCACCCTGGCGGGAGGCTACGACGTCGTCGTGGCCAACCCGCCGTGGGGCGAGCTGCTGGGCGAGCACGAGACCAACGCGGCGCTCTACGAGCGGCTGCTCGACGCGATCGACCACCTCGGCGCGCCCGACGTTCGGGCCGGGGTGCTGACGCACGACATCCGGCGGTTCGAGTCGGTGCTCGCGGCGGACCCGCGCTGGCGGCTCGTCGCCCGCCCGCAGTACTTCGCCAAGGGCCACCGCCCGCGGCTGTTCGTCCTCGCCCGCCGCTGATCCGCGAGGCCCTTTCGGGCGTCTCCGAGGTACTTTCCGTGCGGCGTCAGCCCAGGTGCGCGACGAGCCGTTCGGCGTAGCCCGTGTAGTCGGCCGGGGTGAGAGCGAGCAGTCGCTGCTCGACGTCGTCCGGCAGCCCGAGGTCGCCGATGAACGCGCGCATCCCCTCGCCGTCCACGCGGCGTCCGCGCGTGAGGTCCTTGAGCCGCTCGTAGGGGTCGGCCATGCCGGACGCGCCCGCGATCCCCGCGGCCCGCATCGCGGACTGCACGGCCTCGCCGAGCACCTCCCAGTTCCCGTCGAGGTCGCGCGCCATGGCGGCGGCGTCGACGTCGAGGCCCGCGAGGCCGCGCGTGACGTTCGCGATCGCGAGCAGCGAGTGCCCGAACGCGATGCCGATGGTGCGCTGGCTCGAGGAGTCGGTGAGGTCGCGCTGCAGGCGCGACGTGACGAGCGTGGCGGACAGGTTGTCCAGCAGCGCGCTGGAGACCTCGAGGTTGGCCTCGGCGTTCTCGAACCGGATCGGGTTGACCTTGTGCGGCATGGTCGAGGAGCCCGTCGAGCCCTGCGCCGAGAGCCGCTGCGTGAAGTAGCCGAGGGAGATGTAGGTCCACACGTCGGTCGCGAGGTTGTGCAGCACGCGGTTGAAGCGCGCGACGTCGGCGTACAGCTCCGCCTGCCAGTCGTGGCTCTCGATCTGCGTGGTCAGCGGGTTCCAGGTGAGGCCGAGCCCCTCGACGAACGTCCGAGCGACCTCCTCCCAGTCGGTCCCGGGCACCGAGACGGCGTGCGCGCCGAACGTGCCGGTCGCGCCGTTGATCTTGCCCAGCGTCTCGTCCGCGGCGATGCGCGCGAGCTGCCGGCGCAGCCGGTGGACGACGACGGCGAGCTCCTTGCCGAGCGTCACCGGCGTGGCGGGCTGGCCGTGGGTCCGCGCCAGCATCGGCGTCGCGGCCTGCGCGCGAGCGAGGTCGGCGAGGGCGTCGCTCACGCCGGTCGCCGCGGGCAGCCAGACGTCGTGGACGGCGGAGCGGACGGTGACGGCGTAGGCGAGGTTGTTGATGTCCTCGCTCGTGCAGAAGATGTGCACCAGCTCGCTCGCGGCGGGCAGCGACGTCTGCCCGAGCACGCCGGCGGCGTCGGCCAGCCGACGCTTGAGGAAGTACTCCACGGCCTTGACGTCGTGCCGCGTCTCGGCCTCGATCGAGCCGAGCTCGGCGATCTGCTCCGGGCCGAACGTGGCGACGACGTCGCGCAGGTAGTCGACCTCGGCGTCCGTGAGCGTGGGGGCCCCGGGGACGGCTCCGGTCGCGGTGAGGTGGATCAGCCACTCGACCTCGACGTGCAGGCGGGCCCGGTTCAGGGCCGCCTCCGAGAGGTGGTCGACCAGCGGGGCGACGTCGGCGCGGTAGCGACCGTCGAGCGGCCCGAGGGCGATGGTGGGGTCGTCGGCGAGAGGGGCCCAGGGCTGGCCGGTGGGCCGCGTGGTCGAGGACATGCCTCCAGTGTCCCGTATCGGCTCGACGATCGGCGGGCGTGACCGATCGTTGGGCGGGCGGGGTCCCCGGCTGTCCCCGGGCTTGCCGCACGTCGAGCGGATCCACGAACCGTTCCGGCGGTCGTCCACGGGATTGCACGCCTCCCTACATTTACCGCATGAACCTGCCCGTCCCGGGGGCGTACCCCCTCCCCATCGGTGTCGGCGACGCCGTGTCCCTCACCTACGACGCCTGGGTGGCGGTGCTCCGCGCCGAGCCGGCGATCTGGGGTGGGGACGCCGCCGTCGCCTACGCGACGGCGCGGGAGGCGGACCTGGCTGCAGCGCGGAGGGCTCGCGACCGTGTCACCGAGGCGGTCCTCGCGCTGGAGGTGCTCCAGGCCTCGCGGATGACGGCGTTCCTCGCGTTCCAGGGCACCCCGCCGTCGAGCACCGGCGTCCCCGGCGCGCCGCCCCGGCCGGTGTCGGCTCCCGAACCGTCCCCCGCTCGCCCCGAGCCGATCCGTCCCGTGCGACGGAGCACGGCGTGAGCGCCCTCGTCGTGGCGACCGACTCCGTCGAGATCGACGCGCTCGCGCTCGACCTCGAGATCGCCCGCTCGTGTGCCGCGACGGCGCTGGTCGATCTGACCGGCGCGCGGGTGCGGGTGCTCGGCGTGTCCGACACCCCCGACGGTGCGCGCGGGGCCGCCCTGAACGCCGTAGGCCTGGCCATGGCCGCGGTGACGTCGCTGGAGGGCGCGATGGTCGACCGCGCCGCGGCGCTCCGGGAGGCCACCAGGGTCTACGAGGGCGCCGAGGAGGCGGCGACACCCGAGATGCCGTCGTGGTTCTCGCCGCTCCTGGGTCCGTTCGGGTGGGCGGTCGGGATCGGGGAGGCGCTCGGCAGCGCGGCCTGGGCGGCGGTGGCGGGTGAACCGATCTTCCCCGGCGAGCGGATGGCGCGGCTCGTCGACGCGCTCGGTGTCGACCGACTCGCGTCGGTGACGCAGATCGTGGCGCCCCATCTACCCGCCGGGGCGACCTTTCCCTTCCTGCCCCCCTCGATCCTGGCGGCGAGCCCGGCGCAGCGTGCCGTCGTGCTCCAGCCCCCGGGTGGCCCGCTCGGGGAGCCCGCGGCGGGAGGGCTGACCGACCTCGCCAGACGGGTCGGTCTCGTGGACGACGAGGCCGAGGGAGGCACCGGTGTGGTCGAGGTGCAGAAGATCGTGCAGCCCGACGGCACGGTGAGCTGGACCGTCGCGGTCCACGGCGCCAAGAGCATCAGTCCCTCCCAGCCGTTCAGCTGGCAGGAGACGGTGGGAACCTACGTCGGCGCGGGCAGCACGGGCGAGACGCTGATCGTCGCGGCGATGGAGGAGGCCGGGGTCGGACCGGGCGAGGCCGTCATCCTCGCTGGGCACTCGTTCGGGGGCATGGCCGTGACACGGCTCGCGAGCAACGCCGACTTCAGGCGTCGGTTCGACGTGAGGGGGGTGGCGACGTTCGGCGCCCCCGTCTCGCACATGCCGGCTCCGCCGCCCGGGGTCGCGACGATCAACGTCGCGCACGCGGAGGATCCGGTCGCGGGGCTCTCCGGCGACGTCGGAGGACGCGAGGGCGGACCGGCGGAGAACGAGGTGCTCGTCACGCGCGAGCTGGACGGGTCGGGCCACGGGACGGATCCGGCGACCGCCCACGACATGGACGTGTACGAGGAGACCGCGGCGATGGTCGAGTCGGAGCCGCTGGCGCAGCTCCACGACTGGGAGCGGGCGCTGGCGCCGCACTGGGCCGGGGAGGGTGCGACGGTCACCGCCACGACCCACCGGGGATCGGTCGGGTGACCTCAGCCGCGCTCGCTCCGCGACCGCGGTCGCGGGAGCACCGCCGTCAGGATCATCGTGGCGAGCGAGACCACGATGCCGCCCAGCACCGCCGCGGGCCAGAACCCGTCGACCTGCAGACCCCAGGCGAAGCCACCGGTCACCCAGTCCACGAGCAGCAGCATCAACGCGTTGACCACGATCCCGAACAGTCCGAGCGTGAGGACGTAGAGCAGGAACGTCAGGGCCGCGACGATCGGCTTGATGATCATCTGCACCAGCGCGAGGACCGCGCCGACCACCAGGTAGACGAGGACCTGCTGCCACCACTCGGACACCGCGGTCACCGAGATGCCCCGGATCAGCAGGTCGGCCACCCACACGGCACCGGCGGAGACCACGGAACGCCACACGAACTCCTTCATGTCCCCAGTCTCGCACCCGCCGCTCGGGCATGCTTGGGGCATGGCTACCCCTCCCCGCAAGGTCAGGCTGCGCGAGTCGGTCCTGGCGCTTCCCGCGTACGTTCCCGGAGCCCGCCCGCAGGGCGCGATGGTCGAGAAGCTCTCGTCCAACGAGAACCCCTTCCCGCCGCTGCCCGGCGTGCTGAGCGCGGTGACCGACGCCGCGGCCGACCTCAACCGCTACCCCGACATGGCCACGAGCGAGCTCATCGCCGCGCTCGCGGAGCTCAACGGCGTCGAGAACGACCAGATCGTCGTCGGCAACGGGTCCACGGCCGTGCTCGAGACGATCCTGAAGGCCCTGTGCCAGGAGGGCGACGAGGTCGTCCACGCCTGGCGCTCGTTCGAGGCCTACCCGATCGCGGTCGCGGTCACGGGCGCCACCTCGGTGCCGGTCCCGCTGACGAGCGAGGGGCGGCACGACGTCGACGCGATGCTCGCCGCCGTCACGGACCGCACGAGGGCGATCCTGCTCTGCACGCCGAACAACCCCACCGGACCCGTCCTGACGCAGGCCGAGGTCGAGCGGGTGCTGGCCGAGGCGCCCAGCGACGTCCTCGTCCTGCTCGACGAGGCCTACGTCGAGTTCGTGCGCGACCCCGACGTGGTCGACGCCGCCTCCCTCCTCCCGCACCACTCGCGCCTGGTGGTGCTGCGCACGTTCTCCAAGGCCTACGGCCTGGCGGGCCTCCGGGTGGGCTACGCCGTCGGCCGCGCCCGACTGGTCGGCGGGTTCCGTGCCGCCTCGACGCCGTTCGGCGTCAACGCCCTCGCGCAGGTCGCCGCGCTGGAGTCGTTGCGGCACCGGGCGGAGCTGCTCGAGCGCGTGGAGCAGCTCGTGCAGGAGCGCGGGCGCCTCGTCGCCGCGCTGCGCGGCCAGGGCTGGGACATCCCCGACGCGCAGGGCAACTTCGTCTGGTTCGACGTCGGCGATCGCGCCGGCGTGCTGGCCCGCGCCTTCGCCGAGGCGGGCGTGATCGTCCGACCGTTCGCCGGTGAGGGCGTGCGCGTCACGGTCGGCGACCGCGATGCGAACGACATCGTCATCGACGTCGCGGGGGACTTCATCGCCGGAGCGTGAACCCGCGAGGCCCGGGATTCCGGGCCTCGCGAGCGGGTCGTGGATGCGAATGCCAAGTTACGCTACCGTAGGCTACGCATCCGTAGGTTACGACGGCGATCCCGTCGCGACCCGCCCGCCACACCCCCGAGGAGCCGCGTGAGCAGCACCGAGACCCCCGTCGCACCGGCGGGCACCACCGAGCTGAGCTGGCCGGACCCGTGCGAGGTCGCCGGGACCGTTCGTCTCGTCGCCCCCGACGGTTCGCGCCTCCCGGCGCAGGCCCTCGAGCTCAGCGGTCACGGCGTCTATGCCGCCGCCGCCGCACGCACCACCCCCGATCAGCTGCGCGCCATGTACCGCGACATGGTCCTGACGCGTGCCTTCGACCGTGAGGCCACGAGCCTGCAGCGGCAGGGAGAGCTCGGGCTGTGGCCGGAGTGCCGCGGGCAGGAGGCGGCCCAGATCGGGTCGGCCCACGCCCTGCGTCCCCGCGACCACGTCTTCCCGTCCTACCGCGAGCACGGCGTCGCGCACGTCCGCGGTCTGCCGCTGCACGAGCTGCTCCACCTCTTCCGCGGCACGGAGCACGGCGGCTGGGACCCTACCGCTCACGGCTTCCACCTGTACACCCTGGTGATCGGTTCGCACACGCTGCACGCCACCGGCTACGGGATGGGCATCCAGCGCGACGGCGACGTCGGCACCGGCACGGACCGCGACCGCGCCGTCGTGGCCTACTTCGGTGACGGTGCCACGGCGCAGGGCGACGTCAACGAGGCCCTCGTCTTCGCCGCGACGACCAACGCCCCCGTCGTCTTCTTCTGCCAGAACAACCACTGGGCGATCTCGGCCCCCACCTCGGTCCAGACCACGGTGCCGCTGGTCGAGCGCGCGTCCGGCTTCGGCATCCCCGGTGTCCGCGTCGACGGGAACGACGCCGTCGCCGTCAAGGCCGTCACGGAGGCGGCGCTGGAGCGCGCCCGCGCCGGTGGTGGCCCCACCTTCATCGAGGCCGTCACCTACCGGATGGGCGCGCACACGACGTCGGACGACCCCACGCGCTACCGCGAGCGTGCCGAGGAGGAGGCGTGGTCGCGCCGCGACCCGATCGAGCGCCTCGCCGCGCTGCTGCGGGCCGAGGAGCACGCCGACGCCGACTTCTTCGCCGCCGTCGAGGCCGAGTCCGCCGAGCTCGCCGCCGGTGTGCGCACGTACTGCCGCAGCCTGACGCCGCCGCCGGCCGCCACGATCTTCGACCACGTCTACGCCTCCGAGCACCCCCTCGTCGCCGAGGAGAGCGCGTGGTTCGCGCAGTACGAGGCCTCGTTCGACGGCGCCCCCGCGGGAGGCCACGCATGAGCGCCGAGACCGTCGAGACCGCCGAGACGTCCGCGACGGTGGAGACCTCCTCCCGCCCGAGCACCGAGCGCCTCCCCATGGCGCGCGCCATCAACGCCGGCCTGCGCCGCGCGCTGGCCACCGACGACCGCGTCATGCTCATGGGCGAGGACATCGGCCGCCTCGGCGGCGTCTTCCGCGTCACCGACGGGCTGCAGGCGGAGTTCGGCACGCAGCGCGTGGTCGACTCGCCGCTCGCGGAGTCCGGCATCCTCGGCACGGCGATCGGCCTGGCGATGGCGGGCTACCGGCCCGTCGTCGAGATCCAGTTCGACGGGTTCGTCTTCCCGGCCTTCGACCAGATCACCACGCAGCTCGCCAAGCTCCACTACCGCTCGGCCGGTCGCCTGCAGGTGCCCGTCGTGATCCGCATCCCCTACGGCGGCAACATCGGCGCCATCGAGCACCACAGCGAGTCGCCCGAGGCGCTCTTCGCGCACACCGCCGGCCTGCGGATCGTCACACCCGCCACCGCCGCCGACGCGTACTCGATGATCCAGCAGTCGATCGCCTCACCGGATCCGGTGATCTTCCTCGAGCCCAAGGCCCGGTACTGGGACAAGGGCGAGGTCGACCTCTCGGGCGACGGCGTCGACCTCGGTCCGGACGGCTGGCGCTCGCTCCACGTCGCGCGCACGGTGCGCACCGGCACCGACCTCACGATCGCCGCCTACGGCCCCACCGTCGCGACGGCGCTCGCCGCGGCCCAGGTCGCCGAGGGGGAGGGGCACGACGTCGAGGTGGTCGACCTGCGGTCGGTCTCGCCGATCGACGTCGACACGCTGGCCGAGTCCGTCGGTCGCACGGGACGCCTCGTCGTCGTGCACGAGGCCCCGATGTTCTTCGGCCCCGGCGCGGAGATCGCCGCCCGCGTGACCGAGCGCTGCTTCCACCAGCTCGAGGCGCCGGTGCTCCGGGTGGGCGGGTTCCACACCCCCTACCCCGCCTCGTCCGTCGAGAAGGAGTACCTGCCCTCGCTCGACCGCATCCTCGACGCCGTCGACCGCTCACTCGCGTACTGACGTCGACCCGGCCCTACCCGCCGCTCTGCGCCCTCGTGCCCGCCGGTCGGACCGGCCCCGCCCCACCCCTGACCCGTGAAGGACCTCCCGTGCCCCAGCTCCAGCGCTTCGCCCTCCCCGACGTCGGTGAGGGCCTCACCGAGGCCGACATCGTCGGCTGGCGGGTCGCCGTGGGCGACACGGTCGCCGTCAACCAGGTGATCGTCGAGATCGAGACCGCGAAGTCGCTCGTGGAGCTGCCGAGCCCGTGGGACGGCGTCGTCACGGAGCTCCTGGTGGCCGAGGGGCAGACGGTCGACGTCGGCACCGCCATCGTCGTCGTCGACACCGATCCGGACGGCGAGGAGAGCGACGACGACACCGGCGGTGCGGCGGACGTCCCGGCCGCCGAGGCCGCCGGCTCGACCGGCACCTCGGGCGGCGTGCTCGTGGGCTACGGCACGTCGCACGCCGCGACCACGCGCCGGCCGCGCCGGGGTGGCGCGGCGCCCGCCGCGAGTCCGACGCCGTCGCCGACGCCCGCGCCGACCCGCGCCCCCGCACCGATCCCCGCCCCCGCCGCCACTCCCACCCCCGCCGTCGTGCCCGCACCGGAGACGGCCCCCGGTCGGCCGGTCGCGATGGTCTCGACGCCGTCGCCCACGGGTGCGCCGATGCTCGCCAAGCCGCCCGTGCGCAAGCTCGCGAAGGACCTGGGGATCGCGCTCGACACCGTGACGCCGTCGGGCCCCGGCGGGATCATCACGCGCGACGACGTCATCGCCCGCTCGCGGCAGGGCGAGGCCCGCACGCTCGCCACCTACCCGGGTGACGACACCCCGTGGCTGGCCGACGGCGTCGTCTCGGGCGACGGTCGCCAGACGCGGGTGCCCGTGCGCTCGGTGCGTCGCCGGACGGCCGAGGCGATGGTGGCCTCCGCGTTCACGGCGCCGCACGTGACGGTCTTCCAGACGGTCGACGTGACCCGCACGATGAAGCTCGTCGCGTCGCTGCGCGAGGACCGCGAGTTCGCCGACGTCCGCGTGACGCCGCTGCTCATCGCCGCGAAGGCGCTGATCCTGGCGATCCGCCGCCACCCGGAGATCAGCGCGGCGTGGGACGAGGAGCGTCAGGAGATCGTCTACAAGCACTACGTCAACCTCGGCATCGCTGCCGCGACACCGCGCGGGCTCGTGGTCCCGAACATCAAGAACGTCCACAGCATGCCGCTGCACCAGCTCGCCGAGGAGATCGCCCACCTCACGAGCACGGCGCGCGCCGGCCGCACGCAGCCGTCGGAGATGCGGGACGGCACCGTCACCATCACCAACGTCGGCGTCTTCGGGACCGACACCGGCACCCCGATCCTCAACCCGGGGGAGTCGGCGATCCTCGCGTTCGGCGCGATCGCGGAGCGCCCGTGGGTCCGCAAGGGCAAGATCAAGCCGCGCTGGGTCACACAGCTCGCGCTGTCGTTCGACCACCGGCTGGTCGACGGCGAGCTGGGGGCCCGCGTGCTCTCCGACGTCGCCCGCGTGCTCGAGGATCCGGCGCACGCGCTCGTCTGGGGCTGACCGACCCCTCGTTGTGCACCGATGGCCGCCATCCCCGTGGGGTGGCGGCCATCGGTGCACAACGAACGGTCGGGCGTGCCCGACCTACCAGCCCTGGCCGCCGCCGTCGCCGCCCTGGCTCTCCTGCTCCTGCTGCTGACGCTCGGCCTCGGCCTCGGCGTTGCGCTCGGCGACCTCGCGCTCCTCGTCCGTCATGTCGGGGTCCTCGCTCGCGCCGGTCTGCTCCTCGGTGGGATCGGTCGGTGCAGGGTCCTCACCGCTCGGGTCGTCGCTGGGGTCGGCGGGGTCGTCGGCGGGGTCGCTCGGGTCCTGGCTGGGATCCGAGGGGTCGGTGGGATCGCCGCCCTGCTGGCCCTCCTGCTCCTGCTGCTGCTCGCCCTCCTTGCCCTCCTGCCGCTCCTGGCTCTCCTGAGCCTCCGACTCCTGCTCGGAGTCGCCGCCGCTGCCCGAGCCGCAGCCCTCCAGCTGCGCGAGAGCCTGGTCGTAGTAGGCGATCGCCATGGCCGGATCGGCCGCGAGCGCGGCCTGGTCGCCGAGGCCCTCGTAGGTGAGCGAGAGGTTCATCGCGACGAGGCACTCGTCGCCGCCGCGCTGACCGTCGGTGCCCTTCGGCACGATCTCCAGCGCGCGCTCGAGCTCCTGCGACGCCGGGAAGAAGGCCCCGCCGGCGTACCGGGCCGTTCCCGCGTTGTAGTACGGCTTCCAGCGCTCCAGCGCGTTGACGTTCTGCAGCCACGTGAACTGCCGGGTCGCGGTGGCGTAGCTCTGGGACGCGTAGGAGCGCTCGCCCACGATGACCACCGTCGTGATGGTCAGCAGGTAGATCGCGGCGAGCAGGAAGACGGCCACGACGGGGGAGGACCACACCAGGAGCTTGCGACGCCGGGCGGCGGCCTCGGCGAGCGCGCGCGCCTCCTGGGCCTGCTCGATGGTCTCGAACTGCCCCGGTGCGGGCAGGGACGTGAGGGTGGGGCTCACGGGGCACCGACCTTCCTGGTGGCGGATGCTCGGCCGAAGCCGGGACGTCGCGTCTCGAAACCGTCGGGTCCCAGGCGCGTGGGGTAGGCGCGGGCGATGACGAACAGCTCCCACGCGATGAGCCCGAGCGCGATCGCGGCGGCGGGCCACAGGATCGGCCGGTACAGGACCTCCTCGCGTCGGCCGTCGCCCGCGATGTCCTGCAGGTCGACGCCCGACGTGAAGCCCTCCACCGTGTCCGGGGTGATGCGGTGGACGTAGGTGACGCCGAGCTGCTCGGCGATGGTGCGCAGCGTGACCTCGTCGATCACGGAGACCGCCTCGGCCCCACCGTTGGCGTCGTCGGTGATGTACGGCGCCTGGTCGGCGGGCGTGACGCCGTCGTAGCTGCGCATCCGGCCGCCCTCGGCGGTGCCGTAGCCCAGCACCGCGCCGCCGTCGACCAGCGGGGCGAGCGGCGCGTAGGAGGCGAGCTCGGCGTCGGCCGACGAGCCCGAGCCGTCGGTGTTCTCGCCGTCGGACAGGAAGTAGACCAGGCGCACGTTGTTCGGGTTGCGTTCGGCGGCGCCCGTGAGCGCCGTCTCGAGCGCCGCGAGCGGGCGGTCCACCTGCGAGCCGGCCGAGTAGGAGGTCAGCTCCTGCCGCGCGGTCTCCGCCCACGACTTCACGGCACGCGCATCGGTCGTGAGCGGCAGCTGGCGCGTGGCCTGGGAGTCCCAGGCGATGACGGTGTACCGGCCGCCGGGGAAGGCGTCGACGATCGCGTCGACGTCGTGGCGCACGCCCGCGAGGCGGGGCTGCGCGCCGTCGTAGTCCTCCGCGGCCATCGATCCGGTGCGGTCGACGACGAAGAACACCTCCGCGTTCGTCTGCAGCGTCGCGCCGGTGCGGTCCACCACCGACGGCCCCAGCAGGATCGCCACGAGCGCGACGGCGGCGCCCGTGCGGCGCACCCACGCGCCGCGGTGGCTGCGCTGGCGCGCGAGCTGCACCAGGCAGAACACCACGATCGGTCCGGCCACGAGCACGAGGGCCCACAGGGGCCAGAGCGGTTGCAGCGTCATGTGCGCAGCCTCCAGAGCACGACCACGAGGACGCCGAAGGCCAGCACGAGCACGGTGGCGGGCACCACCGGACGGTCGGTCACGACCACCTCGGGCGTGGCCTCCAGGTCGATGGCCTGCTGGGACTGGATGCGCTCGATGATCGCGTCGACCGCGGAGGGGTCCGAGGCCTCGAAGTACAGGCCGTTGTGGGTCGCGACCACGTCCTCGAACTCCTTCTGCTCGGCGGCGGAGGTGTCGGTGCTGGCGCCGGCGTAGATCCCGATGATGCCGATCTGACGGGCGGCGACGGCGTCGGCACCCGCGGGGAGCGTGTAGATCGGCGTGCCGAGCACCTGGTTGTCCGAGGCCAGGATGATCGTGCGGGAGCGGTCGGCGTCGGCCTCGTCGAACAGCAGACCGCAGCTCGCCAGGCCGTCCCCGATGAGCGAGCTGGACGTCTCCGTCGCGAGCTCGGTCCCGGTGATGAAGTCGAGGATGCGGTCGAGGTCGTCCTGGTCGTACGACCCGTTGTAGTAGGCGTCCATGTCGAAGTCGAGGGCGGTGCGCGCGATCCCGAGCTCCTCGGCGATGAGGCCGTAGTCGTCCGTCAGCGGGAACACGGTGCGCGAGGTCTGGTTCCAGATCGACAGCGCGATGCGCTCGCCGTCGAACCCCTCCACGAGCGTGAGGAACTGGTCGATGATCTCGGCGTCGTACTCGACCATCGACCCGGACACGTCCAGGCACAGCACGATGTCGCGCGTCGCGAGCTCGGAGTTGAGCACCTGCCGGTCCACCGGCCGCGCGAGCAGCACGCCGGCCGCGACACCGCCGGTCAGCGCGACGACGGCGACCGCCGCCAGCCCCACCCGGTAGCGCGCCAGACGGCTGCGGAAGGAGGCGAGCTGAGTGAGGTAGGAGGCGTTCGCGACCCAGCGAACGCTGGCGGGGGTGCGCGGTCCGGTGCGCGTGACGTAGCCGACGACGGCGACGGCGAGCAGCACGACGACGGCCACGACGATCAGCCACGGCCGGTCCAGGGCGCTGGTCACCACGTGCGGATCACCTCCCGGGCCTGCTCGCTCGCCGACAGCGCCTGACCGTCGGACGCGGCGGCGAACGCGGGCTCCTGGTAGTCGTCCAGCAGCTCCTGGATCGCGCCGCCGTGCTCGAGCCGGCCGAGCTCGCGGACCGTGAGCGAGGAGACGTCGACGCCCGCCCGCTGCGTCGCGAACTGCCGGATGGTGTGGTTGAGGTCGAGGTGGAGCGCGCGCAGGTCGGACTCGCCGTCCGCGTAGCGCGCGTAGGCCTCGTCGACGGCGGCGAGGTGCTCCGCGCGGATCGCGGCGTAGGAGTCGGTCCGGCTGCGGCGCGCCTCGATGGTCTTCGGGCGCGTGGTCCACACGACCCACCAGTACCAGGCGGCGACCAGGACGATCAGCAGCACGCCGATGCCCCACACCCACCACGAGTACTGCGCGGGCGGCTGCGGGTCGGCGGGGACGGCGAGGACCACGTGCGCCAGGACCGTCGCGGCGTCGCCGCCGCTACCGGCCGGCACGTCGGCTCCGTCGCAGCAGGTCCATGAGGCGGTCGACGGCGTCGGCCTCGCTCGTGACGGTCACCGACTGCACGCCGTAGCGGCGCAGCATGGCCGAGACGTCGGAGCGGCGGCGCGCGACGGCGTCGCGCGCCTCGGCGGCCAGGTCCGAGCGGGCGCGCAGGAACTCGGGGATGCCGAGCGGGGAGTCGACGTCCTCCACGGCGTCGTCGCCGAACGAGGTCGGCAGCGCGTCGGCGACCTGGATGACCATGAGCTCGTGGCGCGTGCGCAGCCGCTTGATCGTCTGCTCGGACTCGAGCGGCGGGCGGACCTCGTCGGTGATGACGACGACGAGGCTGCGGCGCGTGAACCACGTCAGCACGCGGTCGAGCACGTGCGTGATGTTGGAGGTCGGGGCGTCGAGCGCGAACATCGCGTCGATGCGGCGCAGCAGCATCTCCATGTGCGCGGTGCCGCCGCGCGCCGGGATCTGCACGACGCGCTCGCTGTCGCCCGCCACGAGGGCCAGCTGGTCGCCCCGGCCGCGTGCGAGGTAGCCGACCACGTCCGCGACGAACCGGGCGATGTCGGCCTTCGTACCGCCGTCGGGCGCCAGCGCAGCCATGTTCCGGCCGGTGTCGACGGCGAGGACCATCGCCAGGTTCGACTCGCGCTGGAAGCGGCGGATCACCGGGTGGCCGGTGCTCGCGGACGCCTTCCAGTCGATGTCGCCGACGTCGTCCCCCGGGCTGTACAGGGCCATCTCGTCGAAGTCCTGGCCGTGCCCGGAGAACAGCGAGCGGTGCCGCCCGTCGAGCAGCCCGGCCGCGCGGCGCACGAGCGGCAGGTCGAGCCTGGCCCGGACCGCGGCGAGGCGCGAGTGGGCCTGGCTGGAGGAGATCGATCCTCCGGCGCCGCCCGGTCCGGCGAGGGGCGGTGTCGTCACGGGCTCGGGACCGCCGCGAACACCGCGTCGATCAGCGACTCCGGCGGCACGTTGTTGGCCAGGGCGTCGTAGGTGCGCACGATGCGGTGGCGCAGGACGGCGTGGCGGAGCTGCTTGACGTCGTCGGGCACGACGTAGGCGCGGCCGTGCTGGAGCGCGAGGGCCTGACCCACGCGCATCAGCGCGATCGAACCGCGCGGCGAGGCGCCCACGCGGACGTGCTGGTTGAACCCGGGCAGCGGTCGCGGCCCGCCACCGCGCGTGGTGTTGATGATCGCCACGATGTACTGCTTGATCGCGGTGTCGACGTAGACCTTGTCCACGAGCTGGCGCAGGAAGACCGTGTCGTCGATCGTGATGGGCTCGACCGTCAGCGGAGCCGTGAGGGAGCCCGAGGACATGCGCTGGAGGATGTCGACCTCGTCCTCCGGTCCGGGGTAGGTCAGCACCTCCTTCATGAGGAAGCGGTCCATCTGGGCCTCGGGCAGCACGTAGGTGCCCTCCTCCTCGATGGGGTTCTGCGTGGCCAGCACCATGAAGGGCGTCGGGAGGGGGTAGACCTCGCCGCCGATGGAGGTCTGCTTCTCCTGCATCGCCTCGAGCATCGCCGACTGCGTCTTCGCGGACGAGCGGTTGATCTCGTCCAGCAGCACGAGGTTGGCGTGCACCGGACCGAGCTGCGTGGAGAACTCACCCGTGGCGTAGTTGTAGATCTGCGTGCCGATGATGTCGTTCGGCATCAGGTCCGGGGTGCACTGGATGCGGCGGAAGGTGCCGCTGACCGCCGAGGCGAGCGTCTGGGCGCTCAGCGTCTTCGCCAGGCCGGGCACGGACTCCAGCAGCACGTGGCCGCCGGCGATGAGCGAGGTCACCAGTGCCGTGCGCAGCCCCTGCTGTCCGACGATGCGCTGGTCGAAGACGCGCCCGAGGCGGTCCAGCAGCTCGGTGGCGCGCTGACCGTCGTCGTAGGAGATCGGGCTGGTCTTGGGCGCCAGGTGGGTGGACTGAGTGGTCAAGGAGGTCCCGTTCGATGCGAGTGTCCGGTGCGGGTGGGTGACGAACGCCAGTCATTGTGCCACCGGGACCTGGTGCCGGGCCGGGGCGACGGCGGGGAGCGGTGCCCATCGGTGGGCACGGGCGTTCGTCGGGACACCGGGCGCTCGGGCGCCGCGCGCGCGACCGTACTCTTGGGAGGTGGTGAGCACCTCGACCCCGGCCGCCGGAAAGCGCGCGACGTCGCCGACGTCGCGCCCCTCCGGCGCGGCTCCTGCCGGGTCGGGCGGGCCCGACGACGCGCGTGACGCCACCGGTGTCCCGCTCGGTCTGACGCTCGTGACGGCCGCGGTCCTCGTCGTCGTCGCCACCCTGGTCGGCATCGCGCTCTCCGGCGCGGCCACCCCCACCGTCCTGGCCGATCCGGGCGCCCTCGTGCGCTGGGGTCTGCCGGTCCTCGACGCCGTCGTGCAGACCGCGTGCGCCGTCACGATCGGCGCGCTGGTCCTGGCCGCCGTGGTGCTGCCTCGCTCGAGCAGCGGAACGCGTTCCGGCTCAGGGTCCGGCGGCGCGCGACGTGCCGGCCGCACCGCCGTCGCCGGTCGTGCGTGGCCGCTCGCGCAGCGCACCGCGGCGTGGGCGTCCGTCGTCTGGACGATCTCGCTGGTCGGCCAGCTCCTCCTCACCTACGCCCGGGTGTCCGGCCAGCCGCTCGGCGGCGAGCAGTTCGGTGCCGAGCTCGGTGTCTTCCTCACGCAGATCGAGCTCGGCCAGGCGATGGCGTGGGGCCTGCTGCTGACGGCGCTCGCCTCGCTCCTGGCCGTCGCCGCGGCCGGCTACACCTCGGCGCTGTGGGCCGCCGTCGTCGCGCTCGCGGCGCTCGTGCCCGTCGCCCAGACCGGGCATGCGGCGGGTGCCGCCAACCACACGCTCGCGGTCGGGAGCATGTGGCTGCACCTCGCGGGCGTCACGATCTGGATCGGCGGGCTCGCGGCGCTCGCGCTGGTCGCCGGGCGTCTGGGACGCGACCTCGCCCCGGCGGTCGAGCGCTACTCCTCTACGGCGATCTGGGCCTACGCGCTCGTCGCCGTCTCCGGCGTCGTGAACGCCTCGATCCGCCTCGGTTCGCCGGCCGACCTGACGACCGCCTACGGCGTGCTGCTGATCCTCAAGGTCCTCGCCGTGCTCGCGCTCGGAGCGGCCGGGTGGTGGCACCGCCGTCGCACCATCCCCGCGCTCGCGGCCCCCGCCTCCCCCCGGCGGTCGTTCGCGTTCTGGCGCGTGCTCGCCGTCGAGATCCTCATCGCCGGGGCGACCATGGGCATCGCCTCCGCGCTGTCCAACACCGCCCCGCCCGTCCCCGACACGGTGCCGCAGGACGTCAGCCCGGCCGAGGCGATCACGGGTGCCCCGGTGCCCGCCGAGCCGACCCTGCAGGGGTGGGTCACGGGCTTCTCGCCCGATGTGCTGGTGCTGACCGGGGTCGTGAGCGCCGCCGTCGTGATCCTGGCCTGGTACGCGCGGCTGCGACGCCGCGGCGACCACTGGCCGGTGGCGCGCGTCGTGTCGATCATGATCGGCCTCGCGCTGATCGCGTGGACCTCGAGCGGCGGCGCCGCGGTGTACGGGCACATCCTGTTCAGCGCCCACATGGTGCAGCACATGGTGCTGGTGATGCTCGCCCCGATCTTCCTCGTGCTCGGTGCGCCCGTGACGCTCGCCGTCCGCGCGCTGCCCTCGCGCGGCGACGGCTCCCGAGGGCCGCGCGAGCTCCTGCTCGGGCTGGTGCACTCGCGCGTGGCCGGGGTGTTCGCCAACCCGATCGTGGCGGCGGTCAACGTGGCCGGCAGCATGGTCGTCTTCTACTACACGCCGCTGTTCGAGCTGTCGCTCACCAATCACCTCGTGCACCTGTGGATGATCGTGCACTTCACGCTCGCCGGGTACATGTTCGTCAACGTCCTCGTGGGCATCGACCCCGGTCCGAAGCGGCCGAGCTACCCGCTGCGCCTGGTGCTGCTCTTCGCGACCATGGCGTTCCACGCGTTCTTCGGGCTCTCGCTCACGATGGGGGAATCGCTGCTCGCGGCCTCGTGGTTCGGGGCGCTCGGGCTGCCCTGGGGCGTGGACGCGCTCGCGGACCAGCGCTGGGGCGGGGCGTTCGCGTGGGGCTTCGGCGAGGTGCCGTCGCTCGCGCTCGCGATCGCGCTCGGCTTCGCCTGGATCCGCGACGACGAACGCGCGGCCAAGCGCCTCGACCGCGCGTCGGACCGCGACGGCGGGGCCGACCTCGACGCCTACAACGCGAGGCTCGCCCGGATGTCCGGACGGCCCGCCCCGGCGAGCGACACGCCGGCCCGACCCGATCAGGAGACAACCCCGTGAGCGCCACCCCAGCCGCCACCGCCGTCAGCAACGCGGACATCGCCGCGCTGATCGCGGACGTCCCGGACTTCCCCAAGCCGGGCGTGACGTTCAAGGACATCACTCCGCTGCTCTCCTCGCCGGAGGGCTTCGCGGCCACGGTCGCGGCGCTCGCGGCCTCCGCGCCGTCGGGCATCGACGTGGTCTGCGGCATGGAGGCGCGCGGCTTCATCTTCGGGGCACCCGTGGCGCTCGCGCTCGGGGCGGCGTTCGTGCCGGTCCGCAAGCCCGGCAAGCTGCCGCGCGAGGTCGTCGAGACGACCTACGACCTCGAGTACGGCACGGAGACGCTCGCCGTGCACGCCGACGCGATCACGCCGGGGGCGCGGGTGCTGATCGTCGACGACGTGCTGGCCACGGGCGGCACGGTGGCCGCCACGGCGGACCTCGTGCGCCGTCTCGGCGGCTCGCTCGTCTCGGTCTCCGTGGTGCTGGAGCTGGCGTTCCTCGGGCCGCGCGCGGTGCTGGCGGGGCACGGGATCGACGCCGTGACGGCGCTGGTCACGTACGAGGACTGACGGCCCGGGCACCGTGGCAACGGTGACCAGCAAGCGGGCTGCGCGGAGCCACCCTGGACTTGATCACAACGCCGGCGTTGCAGGTGGGGGACCCTCACCGTGCATCAATTCGTTCAGCCTATTCGCGCCCTGTGAGATGGCCGTGCTTCGCTGCGCTGAGGGGGGATGACGGCCGCGGAGCTCGCGGGCGCCTTTGGTGATCTGCGCGGCCTCCCGGATGCGGGCGAGGACGAGGTCGGCCTCGAACTCAGCGACCAGCCGAGCACGTTGAAGAGCAGCCCTCCGACGCTGTCCGAGGGGTCGTTCGTCCGAACGGCCGAGGTCGAGGTCGACGCCCTCTGGCTGTGATCTCGTCGGCGACGTTGCACGCGTCGGGCAGGGAGCGGGCGTATCGGTCGAGGTTGGTGATCATGAGGGTGTCGCCCTTGCGGACCGCGGCGAGGGCTTGGGACAGGCCGGGGCGGTCGCGGTTGCTGCCGGTGAGCCCGTGGTCGACGTAGATCGGGTCCGGTGTCACGCCGAGGGTGGTGAGGGCGTCGCGCTGGGCGGTGAGGTCCTGCCCGGTGGTCGAGACGCGTGCGTAGCCCACTCTGGTCCCGGTCACGGCGCCAGCGTTGCAGATAAGGGACCGTGACCGTGCATTAAATCGTGCGACCTATACGCTCGCGGTGACCCCAGCATCCGTCTAAACGCTGGAGGAGCTGTGGGGTGCACGGTGGGGGATCCCCTACCGTGCGCCGTCGAGTAGGGGCCGCGCCAACGATGAACACAACGCGCGCTTTTCCTAGTGTTGAAGGTTTAGCCGTACAGGTGGGCCAAGTCACCGGCCAGAGCGGCCTTGACGAACCGGGCCGGGTCGTCGACTAGAACCTCGATTGCACCGGTCTCGAGGCCTGCCAGGCTGGCGCGGGCCACCTCGGCCGAGTCGATCTTCGGGCCGTCGTTACCGGCCATCATGTCGGTGTCGGCTGCGCCCAGATGGACCCCCTGGACCAGGACTCCCTGCCCGGCGAGCTCAACCCGGACACCGTTGGTCATGTTCCACTGTGCCGCTTTGGCCACCGAGTACGACCCTGACCCCGCAGCGGTCGCGACCCAGGACAGGACCGACAGGATGTTGACGACGGCGCTGGGGCCATTGGCGACCAGGACGGGGGCGAAGGCGCGGATGACACCCAGCGTGCCGAACAGGTGAGTCTCCAGGTCGGCACGGATGTCGGTGACCGGAGAGGAGAGCAGGCTGGCGCCGGTGGTGATGCCGGCGTTGTTGACGAGCACGGTCACGTCCGAGGCGGTGGCTGCTGCCTTCTTGATGGAGTCCTCATCCAACAGGTCCAGGTGCAGCGCGATGACTCGCGGATCGCTCACGTCCACGAGGTCGGGTCGTCGGGCACCGGCGTAGACCTTTCGCGCGCCCTGGGCCAGGAGCTGCTCGACAAAGCGTTGCCCGATCCCTCGATTCGCACCAGTCACTAGGGCGATCGAACCGTTGATCTGCATAGTCATCCTCTCGACGTGGGGTGGGTGGTAGCGCAGGGAGCGCTCGGGTGCACCCCGACCCAGCGCTGGGTACGCTAGAACTTCACATCGACGTCAAGGGCAAGCCGGTGAACGTCTGGCCGAGCTGGGAGGGTCAGCAGTGACGGTCGAGGACCTTCGCATCGGGGAGATTGCCCAACAGGCTGGGGTGAGCACTCGAGCTCTGCGCTACTACGAGGAGCAAGGACTGCTGCATCCTCGGCGCACCCCCAGCGGCCAGCGCATCTTCCCCGTCTCGGCCGTGGAGCGTGTCCAACTCATCCAGCAGCTGTTCGACGCGGGCCTCAGCAGCCCCCTCCTGGCGGTGCTGCTGCCGGCCATCGATGAGCGCCACCTGGCCCCGGCGCTTTCGGCTCGTCTGCTGGTCGAGCACGAGCGCCTGGAGGCAGAGGTCTCCGCGCTGCAAGCAGCCAGCCGCCGCCTTGCCGCCTTGATCAAACTGGTCGAGCACCCCGATGACGCGACGTGCCCAGGATCGTTGAACGAGGCAGTCAACGAAGACCCCTCGACGTCGCAGAAAACGACCCCAACAACGCGACGCCGTCTCGGCCGCGCCCCCTGACCCGACTTTTGAGAGACGGGAGCGTCAGGACGGTTGGCGGAGGCCGTTAAGAAGGAGGTCGGCAGCGGCGTCTAGCGCCGAAGCCGGTACGCCGTCGAGGAGCTGGGTGGATATCCCGAGCACGAAGGAGTGCACCAGGGTTGCCGACACCGCAGGATCGAGGTCGGCCCGGAGGGCCCCGGTGTCGACACCTCGACGGATGCACGCCCCGATGCCCGCCCGGTCCCGGGCGCGCCGCGCTGAGACGACGCGGCGCGCGGAGACGTTGTCGCCGCCATCCGCGCCCACAGTGGCGGACAGAGTTACCAGGCACCCGCCTGGGTGGGCAGGGTCGGACTGCATCGCGATGGTCCCGTGGAGCATCTGGTCGAGCGCGGCGAGAGGGTCCAGTGTCAGGTCAGCGACGATCTCGCTGACACTCCCAGGCCCGGCGACATACCGCTCGACCGCACGCTCGAACAAGCCCTCCTTCGACTCAAAGGCGCCGTAGAGGCTCGCAGCCGACAGTCCGGTGGCCGCACGCAGCTGCGAGATCGTCGACGCCTCATACCCGTGGTGCCAGAACACCTGCATCGCGGCATCGAGCACCTCGTGCTCGTCGAAGGTCCTCGGTCGTCCCGGCCGTGCCATCTCAGTCCTCTCGGTCGCCCGACACTCTATTCGGATCGTACGTTCCAGTTTGACACGTCGCGAAAGAGGAATGACTATGGGAACGATCGTTCCGTAACTAGAGAAGAGCCGTCATGGCCACCCCCGCACTCAAGTCCACCGTCTCGAGGCCCTCAGGAGGCGACCGCCCCTTGCCCATCTTGGCCCTGCTGCTCATGGCCTCCAGCGGATTCATCATCATCATGACCGAGACACTCCCGGCCGGTCTCCTCCCGCTGCTGGCCACCGAGTTCCAGGTCAGCGACGGCAGCGCGGGCCAGCTCATCACGGCATACGCACTCGGCACCGTCCTGGCCGCGATCCCCACGATCGCGATGACACGTGGGGTCTCCCGTAAACCGCTGCTCGTGGTCGGGCTGGCCGGCTTCTTCGTCGCGAACACCCTCATGGCCTTCGCTCCCACCCTCGCGATCGCGCTCGTCGTGCGCTTCATCGCCGGAGCGTTCTCGGGGCTGATCTGGGGCATGCTCGCGGGCTACGCGCGCCGCATCGTGGCCCCCGAACAGGCCGGTCGCGCTCTGGCGATCGCGATGGCCGGCACGCCGCTCGCGCTCTCGGTCGGAACGCCGCTCGGCGCCTGGCTCGGCGCAACCGTCGGCTGGCGGTGGTCCTTCGTTAGCGTGTCCGTCCTCACCGTGCTCGTCGTGCTTCTGGTCATGGCTCGCGTGCCGAACGCGCCGGGACAGCGGTCCGGTACGCGCCTTGCGCTTCGCGGCGTGCTCGTGATCCCGGGCGTCGCCGTGGTCCTCAGCGTGGTTTTCGCCTGGATGTTGGCCCACAACCTGCTCTACACCTACATCGCCCCGTACCTCGACGGCGCGAGAGTGCCGGTGCGCCCTGACGTCGCGCTCTTCGTCTTCGGCGTCGCCGCGTTGGCAGGTATCTGGATCACGGGCGCTCTCGTCGACACGTCGCTGCGACGACTGACCCTCGTGAGCACGGGTGCCTTCGTCATGGCGGGCTCGCTGCTCCTGGTCGCTTCGTCGTCGCTGCCGATGACGGTGGGTGCGGTGATCTTGTGGGGAGTCGCGTTCGGCGGCTCAGCCACTCAGCTCCAGACGGCGATCGGCGACGCGGCCGGCGAGAGCGTCGACGTCGCAAACGCGATGCTCACGACCGCATTCAACCTCGCCATCTTCGGCGGAGGGGCCGTCGGTGCGCTCCTGGTGGACGGCAGCGGCCCGGCGGCGCTGCCCATGGCGATGATCGCGCTCTCCGCGGTCTCCCTCGTGACCGTCGCTCTCGGTCGCAGGCACGCCTTCCCGCGCGGGCGCCGGTAGATGGCGGATCCGGATCAGCTTGCTCCCTGTGGAAGAACAGCGACCGGCAGACGAGCCCACCTGTCGCCGTGAAGCCCCTGTTAGTGGGCGGTGACCGGATGGTTATGGGCGCTGACGTGGGCCATCTCCCGGTGAAGGTCAGCGCTAGGGCAGCTTTGCCCCGGGGACACCACCGATCTTTCGCCAGCATGTCCGTTAGACGATCGGCTACCGCTCCCTGCAACCCGAGCTGCGCTGAACCGGCTCTACCTCGCAGTCGCGCCCGTTGACCTCCGACCGTGGCGGATCCCCGACCGCGGGTGGCTTCGGGCATCGGTCGGGGAGGTGTCAGCCAGAAGATAGTCGGTTGCAGCAGTGACCGCTGCTGGGCTCGAAGAAGGAATCTTCGGCCCAGCAGCGATCACTGGTGGATCAGGAGGACGTGCGGGCGCGCCTCCTGTTTGCGGCTGCGAGTGCAGCGCCACCGATCAGGAGAAGAGCCGCGGCGCCGGCCATCCCTCCAACCGTTGCCCCGGTAACAGGAAGGCCGGGCCGAGCCGGTGGAGCCGTGGGTGCCGTGGGTGTCGTCACGGTGGAGGGATCTGAACTGACCGGAGGACCAGCCGGAGTGACCCCGGTAGCGATAGCCGTGTTACTCAGGCGGCTCGAGCGCAGATCATCTGACGTGACGACGTAGGTCGCAGTAAAGGTCCGCGCCTCACCGGGGCTCAGCGTCGCACTAGAGGGGCTCATTGCACCGAGCTGTCCCGTGCCCGAGAACTGAGTCTCGACCGGGGCGGCGTCGGTGATGGTGACGTTGCCGGTGTTGGTGACCACGAAGGTGTAGGTGATCTCCTGGCCGGCGGTGGTGATGAGCTCGGTGTCAGAGGTCTTGACCACGGTCAGTGCCGGGGTGGGGTCGCTGGGGATGGTGACGTCGGAGGGCGGGACCGGGGGCAGTTCGGTGCCCGGCGGGGGGGTGCCGGTGGCGGTGGCGGTGTTGGTGACCTCGCCGGCGTCCACGTCGGCCTGCG
>NZ_RHPJ01000004.1 GCF_004786095.1 Serinibacter arcticus | reverse complement strand
AGCTGACCGGTACTAATAAGCCGATCACTTCACCACACCAACAAGCTCAAAATTGTTGCGACGCGTCCACTGTGCGGTTCCCGAACCACCAGCACACCCCAACCAGGCACACCCCTCACGGGTGATGCGCCCTGGTTGGGAGGGTTTGTGTTGATAGTTCCATAGAGTTACGGCGGCCATAGCGAGGCGGGAAACGCCCGGCACCATTCCGAACCCGGAAGCTAAGCCCCTCAGCGCCGATGGTACTGCCCTGGAGACGGGGTGGGAGAGTAGGACACCGCCGAACACCCATTAAGCCGAAAGGCCCCACACCCCCCGGTGTGGGGCCTTTCGCACACCCACAACACCCCCCCCAACACCGTCGGCACCCTCACCCACAGCCCCACACCCACCGGTGTGGGGCTTTCCTGCGTTCTGGGCCGTACCGTCCGTCCGCGCTCGGAATGGTGGTCCACCAGCGCCGCGGCTCACGCGCGCGTCGATCCGGGCGCGGTACGTCCGCCACCGACGCCCGCATCGCGGGAGATCGCTACCGCCTCCGCGCGTGAGGACGCGCCCAGCTTGAGCAGGACGGCCGAGAGCACGTTGCGCACGGTCTTGTTGGAGATGCCCAGCACCACCGGGATCCGGTGGTTGTCCCCGCGATCGTCAGGAGCCGCGACAGCATCAGCTGGTCGCAGTGCTCGATCATCAGGGCGAACGCCGTGGGGACGTCGGTTTCAAGGACGGGGGGCAGTGCCTGCCCCGTGACGAACAGCAGCGGGGCGACGACGGCGGCCACGACGGTGGGGTGTGAGGTGCGCATGGCACCAGGGTGGAGGGCCACCGTCCCGGGACATCAGGGGCCCATGTCCCGGACGGGGTGCCCCGCCGATCTCGACCCTGGTCCGGCAGCGCGAGGATTCGCGCGGTCAGACCCAACCGATGCGCAGGGACGAGATGTCCGGAACCCACATGTGCAGGCGCCAGTAGTCGTAGGGCACGGGCTGCCCGATCCAGATCGGGTAGAAGAATGCCGCCACGAGCACGGCGAGGCCCACCACACCACCCAGGATCCAGTAGCCGCGACGTCGCTCCCGTGCCGGTGCGCCCGGGGGAGCGAGGAGCTTCCCGAGCGCATAGGCCAGGGCGAGCGCCACGAACGGCGCGAACGCCACGGTGTAGAAGGTGAAGATGGTCCGGTTGGCGAACGGTGCCGAGTACGTGAACCACGGCAGGTACATCGCCGCGTAGCCCGCGAGGATCGCCCAGGCGCGCCAGTCGCGGCGGCGGAGCGCCCACCAGAGGACGACGAGCAGGGCGATCGCTCCGCCCCACCAGACGATCGGGTTGCCGACCGCGAGGACGACCTCGACGTCGCCGGTCTCCACCCCGTCGGCATCGGTGAGGCGCTGCCACGCGAACGACGTCGGGCGCAGCTGCAGGAGCCAGCCCGCGGGGTGGCTGGAGTACGTGTGCTCCGAGTCCAGCCCTCGGTGGAAGCTCCACATCTGCAGGTGGTACTGCCACCAGGAGTTCAGCGTGTCCGGCATCCAGGTGCGCTCCGGCGTCGCCGCGACCGCGTTGACGTTCTCCGCCCAGTGCCGGTTGTAGGCGTTGTCGCTGACGAACCAGCTGAACCAGCAGGCCACGTACGCGGCGACAGCGGCCGGCACGAGGGTGAGGAAGCTGGCGATGCCGTCCCGGACGAGCCCGGCACCGGCCCACAGGCGCACGCCGGCGGAGCGTCGCGCGAAGACGGACCACGCCACCGTGAGCAGTCCGAAGACGGCCACGGCGTAGATGCCCGACCACTTCACGCCGCACGTCATGCCCAGGAGGACGCCGGTCGCCACGAGCCACCAGCGCACGCCGAGTCGTGGCCCCCAGGGGTCCCTGAGGCGCCCGTGGGCGGCGAGGTCGTCGGCGACCCTGGCGGCGAGCCGCCGTCGGGACTGGTCACGGTCCAGCAGCAGCGTGCCGAACGCCGCCAGCACGAGGGTCGAGACGAAGATGTCGAGGATGCCGGTGCGGCTCATCACCAGGTGCATGCCGTCGACGGCGAGCAGCAGGCCCGCCGTCGCGCCGAGGAGCGTCGATCCGAGGAGGCGGCGTCCGATGCGCGCCACGAGGAGGACGCCGATGATCCCGGCGACCGCGCCCGAGATGCGCCAGCCGGCCATCGACTCGGTACCGAGCAGCCTCATCCCGATGGCGATGAGCCACTTGCCGAGCGGCGGGTGCACCACGTAGTCGGGTTCGGTCGACAGGCCGGAGTAGTCCCCGGACGCGAACGCCTCGTCCTGCTCGTCCGCCCAGTCGCCCTCGTACCCCAGGGTCAGCAGCGAGTAGGCCTGCTTCACGTAGTAGGTCTCGTCGAACACGATGCGGGCTGGCCGGTCGAGCGCGACGAGGCGCAGCACGGCGGCCACGGCCGTGACCGCGAGCGCGGCGATCCAGCCCCACAGGCGGCTGCCCTCCACCGTGCTGACGAGGCGCGGAAGCACGACGGCGAGGTGCTCCGCCGTCGTGCGAGGCTCGGGTGGCGCCGTGATCTCCGACGTCGGAGGCCCGTCGGTCGCGACGGAGACGGCAGTACCGGGTTCCCAGGCTGCGGCCTCGGCGTCGTGCGCGGCGCTCACCTCCGGCGCGGGCGACGACGACCGCGGTGCGGGGGAGGTCTGCGGATCGACGTCGAGGTCGCGCGGGGGCGGTCCGCCGGGCTCTCCGGGCAGCGTCGGTTCGGGGCGCGGAGCGTCGGTCACCCGGCCGAGTCTAGGTCGAGCGACCGCGACAGGCGCGGGAGCGCGGCGTGCGCGCAGCCGGGGAGAATGGGGTGATGAGCACCGACGGATCCACCCTCCCCGACGGCGAGCCGGTGGACGACGCGATCGAACCGGACGACCTCGAGCTCGACGGCGCCGAGGAGCCCGGGCAGGAGGAGCCGGGCCCCGACGACACACCCGCGGCGGCGGCCCGCTGGCGGGGCCTCGGACGCATCGTCCTGGCCGCGACCCCCATCGGCAGCTCGCGTGATGCGACCGAGAACCTGAAAGACCTCCTGGCGCAGGCGGACGTCGTCGCGGCCGAGGACACCCGGACGCTCCGCCAGCTCCTGCGACGCATCGGCGTGCACCCGAGCGGCGCCGTCGTCAGCTACCACGAGCACAACGAGCGCGAGCGGGCGGCCGAGCTCGTCGAGCGCGCGCAGGCGGGCGCGACGGTCGCGGTCGTGACCGACGCCGGGATGCCGTCCGTCTCCGACCCCGGCTTCCGGGTCGCGGCAGCGGCCCAGGCCGCCGGTGTGCGCGTCTCCGCGCTGCCCGGTCCCTCGGCGGTGCTGACGGCCCTCGCCGTCTCCGGACTGCCGAGCGACCGGTTCTGCTTCGAGGGGTTCGTCGCGCGCAAGGGGGGCGAACGCCGTCGGGCCTTCACCGAGCTCGCCGACGAGCGCCGCACGATGGTCTTCTTCGAGTCGCCCCACCGCATCGCCGCGACGCTGGCCGACATGGCGGAGATCTTCGGCGCCGACCGCGAGGTGGCCGTGTGCCGCGAGCTGACCAAGCCGTACGAGGAGGTCCGCCGCGGGGGACTGGCCGAGGTCGCCGCGTGGGCGGCCGACGGCGTCCGCGGCGAGATCACCGTGGTCCTCGCCGGGGTGAGCGCGAGCGCGCGCACGGTCACGGCGGCCGACGTCGCACCCGAGGTGCTCGAGTCCGTCGCGGCGGGGGAGCGGCTCAAGGACGCGGCCTCCGCCGTCGCCCTGCGTCATGGTCTGCCCAAGCGCGACGTCTACGAGGCGGCGCTCGCCGCGCGCTGAGGGCGCCTCAGGCGGCGGTGCTCGGCTCGAGCACGACGCCGGCGTCGGCCATCAGGTCCCGCGCGGACTCGCCCTGCTCCGCCGTGACCGGCGCGGTGAGGTCGGTCAGGACACGGACGGAGAGGCCCTCGTCGAGCGCGTCGAGCGCCGTGCGCAGCACGCAGTGGGACTCGGCGAGACCGACGACGTCGACCGCGTCCACCCCCGCAGCGACGAGCAGGTCGCCCAGGCCGACGCCGGCCTCGTCCGTGCCCTCGAAGCCGGAGTAGGCCGCGGCGTACTGGCCCTTGCGCACGCTGATGTCCGGGTTCAGGCCCGCGAGCACGGGGTGCAGCTCGGCCTCGTCGGTGCCGGCGACGCCGTGCGGCGGCCACGTGTCGATGAAGTCGGGGTCGTCGCTGAAGTGCGCCCCCGGGTCGATGTGCCAGTCCTGCGTGGTCGCCACGAGGGCGTAGTCGCCCCGGCGGGTCTCCGCGAAGGCGGCGATGGCCTCCGCGACGGCGTTGCCACCGGCCACCGGCAGGGCGCCGCCCTCGCAGAAGGTCGGTTGGACGTCCACGACGATCAGAGCTCGGGTCATGCCTCCAGGCTAGGCGCTCATCCCGTGGCTCGGTAGGGCACCCGGGCGCGCGGGGCGAGTACCGTGCGCGCATGGACTTCCGCCGCATCCAGGGTCTGCCCCCGTACGTCTTCACGATCATCGACGGTCTGAAGATCGAGGCGCGGCGAGCCGGGCGCGACGTCGTCGACCTCGGGTTCGGCAACCCCGACCTCCCCAGCCCGCAGATCGCCGTCGACAAGCTGGCCGAGGCCGCGCACAACACGCGCAACCACCGGTACTCCTCCTCGCGCGGCATCCCCAAGCTGCGCGAGGCCGTCACCGACCTGTACCAGCGCCGGTTCGGCGTCACGCTGGACCCCGAGCGCGAGATCATCTCCACGATCGGTGCCAAGGAGGGCTTCAGCCACCTGATGTGGGTGCTGCTGCAGCCGGGCGACACCGCGATCGTGCCGACGCCGAGCTACCCGATCCACATCTGGGGCCCGTACTTCGCGGGCGCCTCCACCCTGCAGGTCCCCGTCGGCGACGGCGACGACGGCAGCGGCTACGTCGACCGCGTCATCGAGGCGTGGGAGATGGGCGCGCCCAAGCCGCGCGTCGTGGTGCTGTCCTTCCCGCACAACCCGACGACGACGACCGTCGAGCTGGCCGACATGCAGCGCCTCGTGGACTGGGCGCGCGAGCGCGACGTCGCCCTCGTGCACGACCTGGCCTACGCCGACATGTGCTTCGACGGGTGGGAGCCGCCGTCGATCATGCAGTGCGAGGGGGCCAAGGAGGTCGCGGTCGAGCTGTACTCGCTGACGAAGTCCTTCTCGATGGCCGGGTGGCGCGTGGCGTTCATGGTCGGCCGCCCCGACGTGATCGCGGCGCTCACGCAGCTGAAGAGCTACCTCGACTACGGCACGTTCCAGCCGATCCAGATCGCCGCGACCGTCACCCTCAACGAGGCTCACGAGTACCCCGCCGAGCTCTCGCGGATCTACGAGTCGCGCCGCAACGCGCTGGTCGACGGGCTGGCGCGGGCGAACTGGGAGATCCACCGGCCGCGCGGCACGATGTTCGCGTGGGCGCGCATCCCCGAGCCGTACGCGGAGATGGGCTCCATCGAGTTCGCCACGCACCTCATGCGCGAGTGCGACGTCGCGGTCTCGCCCGGGGTCGGGTTCGGGGCGGGCGGTGACGACTTCGTGCGGTTCGCGCTGATCGAGAACGAGCACCGGATCGGGCAGGCGACCCGGTCGATCAAGCGGGGGCTCACGCGCCTGCAGGGCTGAGCCGCCTGTTGGTGGCCGGGTCTACGTTGGGCCCACCACCGGGACGAGAGGGGCTCCACCCATGAGCGACGACGCCACTGCCACCACGCCCACCACGCCTTCCACCGCCGCGGGCGACCCTGCTCCGCAGCCCCCGGGCAGCGAGAAGGGCGACCTCCTCGAGAGCCTGGCGAGGCACCGGTGGTTCCTCACCACCACCGCGCAGGGGCTGACCGACGAGCAGGCCGCGCTCACCCCCACCGTGAGCGAGCTCCACATCGGCGGCCTGATCAAGCACGTCACGTCGACGGAGCGCGGCTGGGTCGCGTTCATGACCGGCCGCGACGTGGCGGCGGCCGAGGGTGACTGGTGGGCGGGCCACCACATGCTCGACGGCGACACGCTCGCCGGACTGTTCGCCGACTACGAACGGTGCGCGGACGAGACGACGGCGGCCGTGCTCGCGCTGCCGAACCTCGACGGCACCCAGCCGCTCCCCGAGGCGCCCTGGTTCGAGCCGGGTGCCCGCTGGACCTCGCGGCGCGTGCTGACGCACATCGTGGCCGAGACGGCGCAGCACGCCGGTCACGCCGACATCATCAGGGAGACCATCGACGGCGCGAAGACGATGGGGTGAGGGGAGACGGGCGGCCGGGTGGACGCTCGGCCGCGCTGGTGCGGCAGGATGACTGCGTGACCAACGCGAGGAGTCGGGTGGCCGGGCGGGTGGCCGCCGCCGTGAGAGCGCTCGCGGCCGGGGGACTCGCCGTGCTGCTGCTCGCCGGATGCTCGGGGGACGCGGGTTCGACCGAGACCACGGCGTCGTGCGACCGGGGTGGCTGCACCGACATCCCGCTCGAGACGATCGAGGACGTCAGCGGTCTCGACCTGCCCGAGGGAACCGAGGTCGTGGAGTCGACCTACGACAGCTTCCAGGACTGGCACCTGGGCGCCACCCTGCTGCTGCCCGAGGGCGCGGAGGACCCGGTCGCCGCGAGCGAGGACGACTGGGACGGCGTCGCGGACGACGAGGGGGTCCACCGCACCGTCGAGGCGACCACGCAGGACGGCAGGACCACCCTGGTGATCGAGGTCTTCACGGTCTGACGCGCCCGGAGCCGGATCGGTCTCCTGGCGCCGCGGCGCGGTCGCGGGTGACCATGGGGGATGAGCCGACGCCGCACGACAGCCCTGCTCGCCGTCGCCGCCCTGGGGCTGACCGCCGCGTGCGCGCCCTCGGACGACGAGGGGACGACAGGGGCGCCGACGTCCACCGGACCGTCCGAGCCGCCCGCCGTCGCGCCGAGCGACGACGGCGCCACCACCGCTCCCACCGAGACGTCGTCGGCACCCGAGGCCGCGGCCACGGCGGCGCCGGTCGAGCAGGTGACGGTCACCGCGACGCTCGCGACCGGTCTCGCCGCCCCGTGGGGGCTGGCGGTGCTGCCCGACGGCGGCGCCCTGGTGACGCTGCGGGACGAGGCGCGCGCCGTCGTCGTGAGCTCCGACGGTGAGGTGCTGGACGTGACCGGTGCCGGCGCCGACCAGCTCGCCGAGCAGACCGCGCCGGGCGGCGAGGGCGGCCTGCTCGGGGTGGCCGTCCTCCCGGGCGGGACCGAGGCGTCGGTCGAGGTGGTGCTCTACCGGACGGGGCAGGACGACAACGCGGTGCTGCGCGGCACCCTGACCGGCACCGAGCTGGGCGACCTGACCCCGGTCGTGGAAGGGATTCCCCGAGCCCGGACGCACAACGGCGGTCAGGTGGCCGTCGGGCCGGACGGCCTGCTGTACGTCAGCACGGGTGACGCCGGGGAGCCCGACCGCGCGCAGGACCCCGACTCTCTCGGCGGCAAGATCCTGCGCGTCACGCTCGACGGCGAGCCGGCGCCGGACAACCCCGAGCCGGGCTCACCCGTGTTCTCGCTCGGCCACCGCAACGTGCAGGGCCTGGGGTGGAGCGCGGACGGGGTCATGTACGCGAGCGAGTTCGGGCAGAACACCCTCGACGAGGTGAACCGCGTGGTCGCGGGCGGCAACTACGGGTGGCCCCTCGTGGAGGGCGACGACGTCGCGGGCGGCGCGGACGAGGCGACCCTCGCCGAGCTGGTGGCGCCCGTCGCGACGTGGGCGACCGACGTCGCCAGCCCGAGCGGGCTCGCCGTGACCCCCGAGGGCGTGTGGCTCGCCGGGCTGCAGGGGCAGCGGCTGTGGCTCGTGCCGACGGGCGCGGACGGGGCCGCTGCGGCGGAGCCGCGGGACTTCCTGACCGGCGAGCTGGGTCGGCTGCGCGCCGTCGTCGCGGCGGGGGAGCGGGAGCTCTGGGTGCTGACGAACGCGACCGACGGCCGCGGAGACCCCGGGCCCGAGGACGACCGCCTCGTGCGCGTGACGTACTGACCGCGGCGCGGCGCGGCGCGTGGTCCGACCACGGCTACAGGACCGTGACCCCCGCCCTCCTTAGGGCACGGAGCTCGGGGTGGTCCTCGCCGTCGGACACGACCCCGGCGACCTCGGCCAGCGGCAGGACGTCGTGCGCCGAGGCCGCACCGATCTTCTCGGCGCTCGCGAGCACCCAGGTCTGCGCGCTGCGGGCCGCGAGGGCGCGCTTGGTCGCCGCGTCCTCCACCTCGCCGGTGGTCAGGCCTGCCGCCGCCGACACACCCGTGACGCCGAGCAGGAACACGTCGGCCCTCACGCGGGCGATCTGCTCGGCCGCCAGCGCACCGCCGACCACGAGCGAGTGGCGGTGCACGACGCCGCCGAGCATGACGATCTCGACTGCGGTGGTCTCGGCGAGCGCGACGGCGACGCTCGGACTGGGCGTGAGGATCGTCGCGCGCAGCGAGGCCGGGAGAGCGCGCGCGAGCGCGAGGGCGGTGGTCCCGCCGTCGAGCACGACCGTCGCGCCCGGTTCGATCAGGGCGACGGCGGTGCGCGCGACCCGCTCCTTGCTGGCGGTGGCGAGGGTGGTCCGCGCCAGGTAGGGCTGGGCGGCAGGAGCGGCCGGGAGCGCGCCGCCGTAGACGCGCTGCAGGAGACCCTCCTCCGCGAGGTCGCGCAGGTCTCGACGGATCGTGTCCTCCGACAGGCCGAGGTCCGCGGCGACGACCTTGGCGAGCACCTTGCCGTCGCGGGCGAGGACGGACAGGAGGTGGGCACGTCGTTCGGCGGTGAGCACAGGTCATCCTCGCAGTGTCATTGGCCTTGTTCGTTCCGAGTCTTGCACGGTTCTGCACGATTGTGGTCCACTGGGGCCATGACATGCCCCCAGCTCATCCTCATCGCCGGCCCCTACCGCTCCGGGACGGACGGCGACCCCGCCCGCATCGCCGCCAACCTCGCGGCGCTCGAGGCCGCGTCCCTCCCGATCTACCGTGCCGGCCACGTGCCGATGATCGGCGAGTGGGTGGCCCTCCCGATCCTGCGCGAGCGTGAGCTGGCGGGCGTCGACCTCGGGGGCGAGGACGTCATGTACGAGACGGCGTCGCGTCTCCTTCAGCACTGCGACGGCGTGCTGCGTCTGCCCGGGGAGTCCGCCGGCGCCGACAACGACGTCGCGATCGCGCACCGGCGGGGCATCCCGGTGTACACGTCCGTGACGGAGCTGCCGGGGTACGCGGGGGACTGAGCGCCTGCCGGGTCGTCGTTCGGCGACTGCGGCCTCGGCAGATCTACCACGAGAGGGACTGTCCCCAGGGGTGCCGTCCGCCGAGCCCTGTCCACAGGCGGCGGCACGCGGGGACCCCTGCTGCCACCCTTCGGCGATGCGACACCTCTCGGTCCTCCGACAGCGCCACGGCCTCGCCCGCGGGAACGAGCTCGGCCTGACCAAGCGTCAGCTGCGCCTGCTGGTCGAGCGCGGCGAGCTGAGATCGCCGGCGCGCGGGTGGTACGCGCTGCCCGAGGCGGATCCGCACACCACCCGGGCGGTGGCGCTCGGCGGTCGGCTCGCCTGCGTGTCCGCCCTCCGCAGCCACGGGTGCGACGTCCCCGGTGACGCCTCGGTGCTGCACTATGCGGTTCCGTCGCACCATCGCGTTCGACGGCGCGGTCCCGGCGTCCGGCACTTCGAGGACGTGGCCGACCACGGTGGCGCGTACGTGCAGCCGCTCCCCGACGCGTTGGTCCGCGCGATGCTGTGCCGTCCCTACCTGGAGGCGCTTGCGACGCTCGAGCTGGTCGCGAGGACCCGCGGCCCCGAGCTGCTCGAGGATGTCCTGCGACGCGTCGCCGCCGTGCGGTCCGGTCTCGCCGCGGACCTGGCGACCGACGTCGACCTGGCGAGCCGGTCCGCCGTCGAGACGCGCGTCCGCCTCGCGCTGCGCGCGGCCGGGCTGCACGTGGTCGCCGGTGCTCGGATTCCGGGGATCGGCGAGGTCGATCTGCTGGTCGAGGGCTGCGTGATCGTGGAGATCGACGGGTTCGCCTACCACGGTGACCGGAAGCAGTACCGGGCCGACCGCCGACGCGACCGCGCCGCCGCCCGGCTCGGCCTGGTCGTCCTCCGGTTCGCGTTCGAGGACGCGGATGCGGTCGCCGTGGTGGCCGAGGTGGCGCTCCACGTCGCCGCGCTGCGCCACCACCCGCACCAGCCGTTACGGTCCGTGCCACCCGCGGTGATCCACCAGCTGCGCGAGGTGGCCGCTCGCGGGGAGAACCGGTCGAGCTGGCGCGCCCGGAAGGCGGTGGGGGTGACGGGTGGGCGGATCGGGGGCGTCCCGTCGGACGGTGCGGCTGTCCCTTCGGCCGGTCCAGCTGCGACTGCCACGACCGGCTAGGGCTGTGACCTGCGGCTTTGCCGGGGGCTGCCTGTCGAAGGGACCGCCGCACCGGCCGAAGGGACGGCCGCACCGGCCGAAGGGACGGCGGCGCCGCTGCGGGAGCACCGCCCGGCCGCCGAACCAGCTGGCCCAGCCACCGACCGGCCGCCGGACCAGCTCAGCCGGACGCCCGCGCGGGCGCCCCCGCCGCCCAACTAGACTCGGTGCCCGTGAGTCACATCCTCTCCGCCGTCGCCTGGCCCTACGCCAACGGCCCGCGGCACATCGGTCACGTCGCCGGGTTCGGCGTCCCCTCCGACGTGTTCAGCCGCTACTCGCGCATGGCGGGCAACGACGTGCTGATGGTCTCCGGCACCGACGAGCACGGCACGCCGATCCTCGTGCAGGCCGAGCAGACCGGCGTCTCGCCGCAGGCGCTCGCGGACCGGTACAACCGCGTCATCGCCGAGGACCTCACGCAGCTGGGGCTCACCTACGACCTGTTCACCCGCACCACGACGCGCAACCACTACGCCGTGGCGCAGGAGCTGTTCCGCCAGGTCCACGCGAACGGCTACATGGTCGAGCAGACCACGAGCGGCGCGATCTCGCCGAGCACCGGCCGCACGCTGCCCGACCGCTACATCGAGGGCACCTGCCCGATCTGCGGCTACGACGGCGCTCGCGGCGACCAGTGCGACAACTGCGGCAACCAGCTGGACGCGAGCGAGCTGAAGAACCCGCGCAGCCGCATCAACGGCGAGATCCCGACGTTCGTCGAGACCGAGCACTTCTTCCTCGACCTGCCCGCGCTCGCCGATGCGATCGCCTCCTGGCTCGGCACCCGCACCGCGTGGCGTCCGAACGTCCTGAACTTCAGCCAGAACCTGCTCAAGGACGTCCGCCCCCGCGCCATGACGCGTGACATCGACTGGGGCATCCCGGTCCCGCTCGACGGCTGGAGCGACAACCCGAGCAAGCGTCTGTACGTCTGGTTCGACGCCGTCGTCGGCTACCTCAGCGCGAGCATCGAGTGGGCCCGCCGCCAGGACATCGCCGCCGGTGGGGACGGGCGGATGGACTCGTCCGGTGCACAGGCGTGGCGCGCCTGGTGGAACGACCCCGCCGCGAGGTCGTACTACTTCATGGGCAAGGACAACATCACCTTCCACTCGCAGATCTGGCCGGCGGAGCTGCTGGCCTACGGCGGGAAGGGGTCGCGCGGCGGCGAGCCCGGCCTGTTCGGCGAGCTCAACCTGCCGACCGAGGTCGTCTCGAGCGAGTACCTCAACGTCGGCGGCGCGCAGTTCTCCACCAGCCGCGGCAACGTCATCCTCGTGCGCGACATGCTCGCCCGCTTCCAGCCGGACGCGCTGCGCTACTTCATCGCGGCCGCCGGTCCGGAGACGAGCGACTCCGAGTTCACGTGGCCCGAGTTCCAGCGCCGCACCAACGACGAGCTCGTCGCGGGCTGGGGCAACCTCGTCAACCGCACGGCCACCCTCGTGCACAAGAACTTCGGCGAGGTCCCGGCCCCCGTCGAGCAGACGGACGAGGACAGGGCCCTGCTGGCGACCACGCGGGCGGCGTTCGACGGCGTCGGCAGCCTCCTCGGTTCGCAGCGCCTGCGCGCCGGCGTCGGCGAGGCGATGCGCGTGGTGGGCGACGTCAACCGGTACGTCTCCGCCCAGCAGCCGTGGACGCTCAAGGGCGAGGAGAACCGCGACCGCCTCGCGACCGTGCTCCACACGTGCGTCCAGGCGGTGGCCGACTGCTCCGTGCTCCTGTCCCCGGTGCTGCCGCACAGCTCCCAGGCCGTGCACGAGGCGTTCGGCGGCACCGGACGCCTCGCGCCGATGCCGCGGCTGGAGGAGGTCACCGACCTCGACGACGACACCCGGCACTACCCCGTCATCACCGGCGACTACCGCCTCGGCACCGACCTCGCGGCCTGGCGCAGCGAGCCGGTCGTCCCGGGCACGACCGTCCCCAAGCCGGCGCCGGTCTTCACCAAGCTGACGGACGAGGCCATCGAGGCCGAGGTCGAGCGGCTGCAGGGCTGAGGATGGCCCGCACGCGCGAGCGGGGCTGGCCACCGGCCCCCGACCCGCTGGGTGAGGGGGTCGAGCTCGTCGACAACCACACCCACCTCGGCAGCGCCGTCGACGTCCTGCCCGCGGGGGAGCAGGTCCCGACGGCGGAGCAGGAGATCGCGTGGGCACGCGCCGCGGGCGTCACCCGGCTCGTGCAGGTCGCGTGCGACCTCGACGCTCTCCAGCCCGGGCTCGAGCTGGCGCGCGCGCACCCGGAGGTGCTGCTCGCCGTCGCCATCCACCCCAACGAGGCCGTGCTGCACGCCGGCGTGCACGAGGTGGCCCCCGACGGGCTCGAGCCCGACCCGCAGCCGAGGCACGCGACGTCGCTCGCGGACGCGATCGACGCCGTCGTCCGCGCGGCGCGCGAGGGTCGCACGCGCGCCGTCGGCGAGACGGGTCTGGACTTCTACCGCGGGGGCGAGCGCGCCCGCGAGGTGCAGCGCGAGTCGTTCCGCGCGCACGTCGCGCTGGCCAAGGAGCTGGGGCTGCCGCTGCAGATCCACGACCGCGAGGCGCACGCCGAGGTCATCGAGATCCTGCTGGCCGACGGTGCCCCCGACGTCACCGTCTTCCACTGCTTCTCGGGCGACGCCGCGATGGCGCGCGTCTGCACGGAGCAGGGCTGGTACCTCTCGATCGCCGGTCCGGTGACCTTCAAGGCCAACGACGACGGGCGCGACGCCGTCCGCGTCGCACCGCTGAGCCGCCTGCTGCTCGAGACGGATGCGCCCTACCTGACGCCGCACCCCTTCCGCGGACGCCCGAACGGTCCCTACCTCCTGCCGCACACGGCGCGCGAGGTGGCACGCGTGCGCGGGGAGAGCGTGGAGCACGTCGCCGCGGTCACGACCGCGACCGCCGTGGAGCTCTACGGGCCCTGGTGATGCGCACCGGCCGGCCGAGCGCCTGATCTGACGGACAGCCCGGCATGTCGGCCACGCCACGCCGAGCGTGGTCGCGGCGTCGTGACCATTCCGTTACCGTGGTCCGAACCCTGTCGTCGATCCATGAGGAGCACCGGGTGAGCACAGCACGTCGCGGGGTCAAGTACGGCCTGTACACCGTGATCCTGGGCGCGCTCGTCGCCGGGACAGGCACGGTCGTCGTGGGCCAGGTGCGTGACGACGCCGCCGCGCAGCTCGCCCAGGAGGCCGCCACCGTCGAGGTCGCCGCGGCCGAGGCGCACGTCCCCGAGGGCGCCTCCAGCGCCGACGTCCCGCTGGTCTCCGACCTCGCCACCCAGCAGCTCCAGCACGTCGCCCCCGCCTCCCGCTCGCAGAGCCGCGCGTCCCTCGTGGACGGCGTCACGTTCACCGTCGTGGTCGACGGCGCGACCGTCGAGGTCACCTCGGCAGCGTCCACGCTCTCCGACGCCCTCGCCGAGGCCGGCATCGTCGTCGGCTGGGATGACCAGGTCTCCGCCGATCTGGCCGCCGCCCCCGAGCCCGGCGCGCAGGTCCTCATCGGCCGCGGCGGCACGCAGTACGTCACCGAGCAGGTCCTCACGCCGCACGAGACGGAGGAGCGCCGGACCTCCGAGCTGCTCGAGGGCGAGACCCGGGTGGTGCAGGAGGGCGTCGACGGTGACGACCGCGTCACCTCCGAGATCACCGTCGTGGACGGCGCCGAGGTTGCGCGCAGGACCGTGGTCTCCGTGCGCTCGGCCGAGCCCGTGACCGAGATCGTCGAGGTCGGGACGCGCAAGCCGACCCCCGCCGCGACCTCGTCGGGCTCCGGCTCCACCGGGTCGTCCGGCTCCGGCTCCGCCGGCGCCCCCGCCCCCGCGGCGCCCGCCACCCCGGTCGACCCGGGCACGAGCCGGGCGATCGCGCAGGAGCAGGTCGCCTCGCGCGGCTGGGGTGAGGACCAGTGGATCTGCCTCGACTCGCTGTGGCAGAAGGAGAGCAACTGGAACCACCTGGCGCAGAACCGCAGCTCCGGCGCCTACGGCATCCCCCAGTCGCTCCCCGGCAGCAAGATGGCCTCGGTCGCCGACGACTGGCGCACCAACCCGGCCACCCAGATCACCTGGGGCCTGAACTACATCGAGGGCCGCTACGGCAACCCCTGCGGTGCCTGGGACCACTCCAAGCGCCGCAACTGGTACTGAGTCCTCGGTCAGCGTCCCGCTAGCACGCGGTCAAGCGCTGCACAGCGTCAGGACAAGCGGGCCACAAGGGGTCGTCAGGCCAGGTGCCGGGCCGATGTGAACCCTCTCACCCGGCCTCGACCGACGGTAACGATTCGATTACGGTGACGGCAGGGCCGCCGACCGGTGGGCCCGTGCCCGCCGGCCAGTCGCCGTCCCGCCCCGCATCCCGGGCACCTCGCGACGCCGGACCGCGCCAGCTCTGGAGCCCCGTGACCGATCCGATCGACCCCACCGTGCCCGCCGTCGGCGACGCCGAAGACACCGACAGCTCCGTGACGCCGGACACCGAGGCCGCCGCGACCTCGCAGCCCGACGCCACCCTCACCGAGCTCGCGCCGCGCCGACGCCGCGGCCGGCTCGTGGCGGGCGTGGTCGCCGCCGCGCTCGTCGCGGTGCTGGGCACCGGTGGCGCCGTCGCCGCCCACGCCCACAAGGTGGTCGAGCTGGACGTCGACGGCGACGTCGTCGCCTCGAGCTCCTTCCGCGGCAGCGTCGCGGGCTTCCTCGAGGAGAACGACGTCACGCTGGGCGAGCACGACGAGGTCGTGCCGGCGCTCGACGAGCCGCTGCGCCAGGGGGAGAACGTCACCGTGCTGCGCGCCGTTCCCGTCGACATCGTGGTGGACGGTCAGGACGACGTGCTGTGGACCACCGCGGACGACGCCGGCGCCGCGCTCGCCGCCTTCGGCCTGGAGGGCCGCGACGTGCAGATGTCCGTCTCCCGCTCCTCCGGCCGCAGCGAGATGGACCTCCCGCTCTCGCAGCAGACCGTCCTGAACGTCGACGGCGGCTCGCAGAACCTCGACCTCGAGCCGGGCACCACGCTCGCCGAGGCGCTCGAGACCCTCGGGATCACGCTGGCCGACCTCGACGAGATCACCGTGACGAGCGAGACCGACGGCACGTCCGTCGTGACGATCGTCAGGGTCGCCGTGACCGAGCGCGTCGAGAACGAGGCCGTGCCCTTCACGTCCCGCGAGGAGGACGACTCCTCGCTGCTGGTCGGTCGCACGGCGGTCACCACCGAGGGTGTGGACGGCAACATCGAGCGTCGCTACGCCGTCACCACGCGCGACGGCGTCGAGGTGTCCGCCGAGCTGACCAGCGAGGCCGTCACGGTCGAGATGGTCGAGAAGGTCACCGCGATCGGTAGCAAGCCCAAGCCCGTCGTGGTGGCGCCGCGCCCGGCCGCGACGTCCTCCGGCTCCGGCTCGTCGTCCTCGGGCGGCTCCGGCTCGTCCGGGGGCGCGGCTGCTGCCCCCGCCCCCGCTCCGGCTCCCGCCCCCGTCGCCACGGGCGACGTCTGGGGCAAGCTCGCGCAGTGCGAGTCCGGCGGCAACGCCAGCATCGTGAGCTCGAACGGCAAGTACCACGGCCTGTACCAGTTCTCGGTCGCCACGTGGCAGGCCATGGGCGGCTCGGGCCTCCCGTCGCAGGCCTCCGCGAGCGAGCAGACCGAGCGCGCCCAGGCGCTCCAGGCCCGGTCGGGCTGGGGCCAGTGGCCCGCGTGCGCCCGCAAGCTCGGGCTGCTGTAGCTCCGACGGCTCGATCCACGACGGCGGGGCCCACCGGTGCGGTGGGCCCCGCCGTCGTGCTGCGCCACCGTGCGTGCGCCGTCGCGCGATCGGTACGGGCCGGTGGTCCGTCGGCCCGGCGAGCCTCGTTAGGCTCGTGCGGTGACGATCCCTGAGCACCCCGCCGTCGAGCTGCTGACGACGGCGCACGTGCGCGACCTCCTCGGCCTCACCGGGGTCCGCCCCACCAAGACCCTCGGCCAGAACTTCGTCACCGATCCGGGGACCGTGCGCCGCATCGTGCGGGTCGCGGGCGTCCAGCCGGGCGAGGTCGTGGTCGAGGTCGGACCCGGGCTCGGGTCGCTGACGCTCGGCCTGCTCGAGGTCGGGGCCGGCGTCGTCGCCGTCGAGATCGACCCCCTGCTCGCGGAGCGGCTGCCCGCCACCGTGGCGGCGCAGGCGCCCGAGGTCCTCGACCGGCTCACGGTCGTGCGCGCCGACGCGCTGGAGGTCACCGAGCTGCCGAGCATCGACGGCGTCGCCCCCACGCGGCTGGTCGCGAACCTCCCGTACAACGTGGCCGTCCCGGTGCTCCTGACGATGCTCGAGCGCTTCCCCGACGTGGCCGAGGTGCTCGTCATGGTGCAGGCCGAGGTCGCCGACCGCATCGCCGCGCCGCCCGGGTCGAAGACCTACGGGATCCCGTCGGTCAAGGCCGCGTGGTACTCGCAGGCGACGCGCGCCGGGTCGGTCGGACGCCACGTCTTCTGGCCGACGCCGAACGTCGACTCCGCCCTCGTGCGTCTCGTGCGGCGGGATCCGCCGGCGGGGGAGGCGACCCGCGAGGAGACGTTCGCCGTCGTCGACGCGGCGTTCGCCCAGCGCCGCAAGACGCTGCGCGCCGCGCTCGCCGGCTGGGCGGGTTCGCCCGTGCGGGCCGAGGCGATCCTGCGCGCGGCCGGGGTGGACCCGACCCTGCGCGGCGAGCGGCTGACCGTGACGCAGTTCGCGGCGATCGCCGCCGCGGAGCCCGGCGTCGCCCGCTGACCGTCAGTCCTCCTGGGGGCCGCTGCGGTCGTCGTGGCTCCCACCCTCCTCCGTGGTCGCGGACCGGGGCACCCGCGATCGCGGCGCCGCCCGGGTGTGGATCCGCTCGCCCGCGGCGTTGAAGATCGCGACGAGCTCGCACGAGGTCTCGCCGTAGCAGCTGAGGGCGTGCGGGGTGCGGGTGTCGAACTCGGCGGCCTCGCCCGGACCGAGCACCAGGTCGTGCTCGGCGAGCTGCAGGCGGAGACGGCCGCTGATCACGTACAGCCACTCGTAGCCGTCGTGGGTGCGCAGGCTCGGCGGCGGCGGACCCGGCTCGAACGTGATGCGGACCGTCTGGACCGGGGAGCCCTCCGGGGCGAGCGGCACCATCGTGACGCCGTCGCGCGTGTGAGCCTTGCGGCGCACGCGCGGGTCCGGCACCGCCGGCGGGACGAGCTCGTCGAGCCCGAGCCGCAGCTCGCGCGCGAGCGGGAGCAGCAGCTCGAGGTTGGCCTGCCGCTTGCCGCTCTCCAGCCGGGAGAGCGTGCTGGGAGAGATGCCGGCACGCTCGGCCAGCGCCTCGAGCGTGAGGCCGGCGTCCGTGCGCGCGGCCCGCAGGCGTGGGCCGATCTCGTCGATGCGCGGGTCGGTCATCGATCGCCTCCTGGCGTCGGGGAACGTTTGCTGATTCCGCAAACGCGCTTGCTGGCTCGACATCCTGCCATGCATGCTTGGGTCATGGAGAACACCGAGCAGCACCCCACCCCCTGGGACGTCGTCATCGTCGGCGGGGGATCCGCCGGCCTCAGCGCCGCCCTCACCCTCGCGCGCGCCCAGCGCCGCGTGCTGGTGCTGGACGGTGCGCAGCCGCGCAACCGCTTCGCCGGACACATGCACGGCGTGCTCGGCCACGACGGCCGGTCGCCGCTGGAGCTGCTGGAGATCGGCCGCCGCGAGGTCGCCTCGTACGGGGGAGAGGTGCGACCCGCCGCGGTCTCCGGGCTCGACCTGCGCGGCGAGGACGGCCTGTTTCGCGTGCACACCGACGGCGGGACGCTCGCCGCGCGGGCGGTGCTCGTGGCCACCGGCCTCGTCGACGAGCTGCCAGCCGTCCCCGGCCTGCGCGAGCGCTGGGGCCGTGACGTCAACGCCTGCCCGTACTGCCACGGGGCCGAGGTGGCCGGGCGGCCGCTCGGCGTCGTCGCCACGAGCGCCATGGGGGTGCACCACGCCACGATGCTGCGGCAGTGGAGCCCGGACGTCACGTTCTTCAGCCACCTGGCCGGGGACCTCGACGCCGAGACGCTGGCCGGCTTCGCGGCGCGCGGCGTACGGGTCGTGGCCGAGCCCGTGACCGAGGTGGTCGTCACGGACGACGCCGTGCGCGCCGTCGTCGCCGGCGGTCGTCACCACCCTGTCGAGGCGATCTTCACCGGGTCGACGATGCAACCGCTGGACGCCCTGCTCGTGGGCGCCGGCGCCGAGACGGTCGAGGCGCCGCAGGGGTTCACCGTCGTGCAGGCCGTGATGGGCCGCACCAGCGTGCCCGGGCTCTACGCCGCGGGCAACGTCGTCAACCCTGCCGCGACCGTCCCCGTGGCCATCGCGGAGGGCTTCCAGGCCGGGGTGATGATCAACTCCGAGCTCCTCGAGCTGGACGTCGCCGAGGCGCGGGCCCTCGCCGCCGACCGCGAGCGTCGGTGGGAGGAGCGCTACGGCGAGAGCGCGGCCCCGCAGTGGACCGGCCACGTCAACGCGAGCCTCGGCGACGTGGCCGCGGCGTGGGAGCCCGGCGCCGCGCTCGACCTCGGGGCCGGCGAGGGCGGCGACGCGCTGTGGCTGGCGGGGCGCGGGTGGGAGGTGACCGCCGTCGACATCTCGGCGACGGCGCTGGAGCGCGGTCGGGCGGCGGCGCAGGAGCGCGGCGTCGAGGGGGTCACCTGGGTGCAGGGCGACCTCGTGGCGTGGCAGCCACAGCAGACCTACGACCTTGTCAGTGCGCAGTTCCTCCAGGACTGGGAGGCGTTCCCGCGCGAGCAGGTGCTGCGGCGCGCGATGGGCGCGGTCGAACGGGGCGGGCGGCTGGTGCTCGTCTCGCACGCGAGCATGACCCCGCGCGTCCCGCCGGCCGACGGCGATCAGGGCCACCACGGACCGGGTCACCACGCGATGCCCACGCTCGACGACGAGCTCGCCACGCTCGGCCTGCCCGACCACGGCTGGGTGGTCGAGACAGCAGAGGTGCGTCGGCGCGAGGTCGTGCGCGACGGCGAGACCTGGGACCTGGGCGACAACGTGGTGGTCGCGCGACGCCTGGGCTGACGCGCGGGGTCACGGCCGGCACCCGGCGCCCCGCGGGGCCGCCTCAGTCGGAGGCGAGCTCCATCCACCGCTCCTCGAGCTCGGTGACCTCGGCCTGGATCTCCCGCAGCTGGGCGGCGAGCTTCTCCAGGCCGGGGTAGTCCGACGGGTCGTGCGCGGCCATCGAGTCGTGCACCTTCGCGGCGTCGCCCGAGCGCTTCTCCATGCGGCGCTCGATCGAGGCGAGCTCCTTGCGGGCGGCGTGGCGCTCGGCTCCGGACGCCGGGCTCGACCCGGCTCCGCCGCCGGCCGTCAGTGCCCCGGGCCCCCCGGGCGCACCCGGCCGGGCGGCGCCCGACCCGGCACCCGCGGCCCGCAGCGCGAGGTACTCCTCCACGCCGCCGGGCAGGTGACGCAGGGTGCCGCCGTCGGGGCTGCCCAGCACCGCGTACTGGTTGTCGGTCACGCGCTCGAGCAGGTACCGGTCGTGCGAGACCACGAGCAGCGTGCCGGGCCAGCCGTCCAGCAGGTCCTCCATCGCGGCGAGCATGTCGGTGTCCATGTCGTTGGTGGGCTCGTCGAGCACCAGCACGTTGGGCTCGCCGAGCAGCACGAGGACGAGCTGCAGCCGGCGCTTCTGCCCGCCGGACAGGTCCTTGACCGGGGTCGCCAGGTGAGCGGACGTGAAGCCGAGCCGCTCGAGGATCTGGCCGGGCGTCAGGTCGTCGCCGGAGGCGGACGTGAACGCCACGCGGTAGGGCGCGATGACGTCGGTGATGCGCTGGTTCGCAAGGTCGGTCAGCTCGTGCAGGTCCTGCGAGAGCCACGAGGCCTTGACCGTCTTGCCGCGCCTGACCCTGCCCGACGTCGGCGCGAGGTCACCCGTGACGAGACCCAGCAGCGTCGACTTGCCCGCGCCGTTCCCGCCGAGGATGCCGACGCGGTCGCCGGGGCCGAGGTGCCAGGAGATGTCGTGCAGGACGTCGTGCTCGCCGTCGTAGGTGACGCTCGCGTCCACGAGCTCCACGACGTCGCGGCCCAGTCGCGAGGTCGCCATCCGCGTCAGCGCGACCGTGTCGCGCACGGGCGGCTCGTCGGCGATCAGCGCGTTGGCGGCGTCGATGCGGAACTTCGGCTTGGCGGTCCGCGCGGGCGCGCCGCGGCGCAGCCAGGCGAGCTCCTTCTTCATGAGGTTCGCGCGCTTGGCCGCGATGGTCGAGGCCTGGCGGTCGCGCTCCACGCGCGCCAGGACGTACGCGGCGTAACCACCCTCGAAGGGTTCGACGATGCCGTCGTGCACCTCCCACGTCGTGGTCGTGACCTCGTCCAGGAACCACCGGTCGTGCGTGACGACGGCGAACGCGCCCTGCCCGCCCGCGAACCGCGCCTTGAGGTGCCCGGCGAGCCAGGTCACGCCCTCGACGTCCAGGTGGTTGGTGGGCTCGTCGAGCAGGAGCACGTCGAGGTCGCGCACGAGGAGCGCGGCGAGCGCCGTCCGACGGCGCTGCCCGCCCGAGAGGGCCGAGATCAGCTGGTCCCACGGCACGTCGCTGACGAGGCCCGTGATGACGTCACGGATGCGGGGGTCGCGGGCCCACTCGTGCTCGGCCGCGGTGCCGACGATCGCGTGGCCGACGGTCTCGTCGGGGTCCAGCGCGTCGGTCTGGTCCAGCATCCCGACGGTCACGCCGCGGCGGACCGTCACGCGGCCGGAGTCCGGCTCGTTCCTGCCGGCGAGCAGCCGCATCAGGGAGGACTTGCCGTCACCGTTGCGGCCCACGAGGCCGACGTTGTCGCCGTCGGAGAGACCGAGCGAGACGCCGTCGAGAACGATGCGGTTGGGGAACTTGAGGCGCAGCTGTTCGGCGCCGAGGAGGTGTGCCATGTTGGGGCTCAGTGTATCGGGGGCTCTCCTGCGCCCGAGCCGTGGCCGAGCGCCGAGCGATGGTCCGCCACGAGCTCGAGGTAGTGCGCCGCGTTGTGCACCAGGTGGGCCCTCTCGACGTCCGTGAGGTCGCGGACGACCCTGGCGGGCACCCCGGCGGCCAGCACGCCGGGCGGGACGACCTTGCCCGGCGTCACGAGCGCGCCGGCCGCCACCATCGCGCCCGCGCCGACCACGGCGCCCGACATCACCGTCGCGCCCATGCCGACGAGGGCGCCGTCGCCGATCTCGCAGCCGTGCAGGACGGCGCGGTGACCCACCGAGACGTCGTCGCCGACGATCGTGGGGGAAACGTCGTCGACGTGCACGACGACACCGTCCTGGAGGTTGGTGCGCTCACCGATCACGATGCGCGAGCAGTCGCCGCGCAGGACGGCGCCGTACCAGAGGCTGGAGCCCGCACCGATCGTGACGTCGCCGGCGAGGACGGTGCCGGGCGCGAGCCACGCCGTCGGCGAGACGCGAGGCTCGCGGTCACCCAGGGGAAGAAGCAGCGGTGGGGTGCTCACGCGTCGGGCTCCTCGGCGGGGGTGGGGGTGCCGGCGTACCGGCTGAGCATGCTGCGCAGCAGCTCTGCGAGGTCGTCGGCGCCACCGGCCGCGAGCGTCTCGAGCAGCTCCCGCTCGCGCGCGACCAGGTCGGTCACGGCACCGTCGACGGCGGCGGTCCCGGCGTCCGTGAGGCGCACCAGCACGATGCGACGGTCCCCGGGCGAGCCGCGCCGCACGACCAGGCCACGCTCGGCGAGCCGGTCGATCCGGTTGGTCATCGTGCCGGAGGAGACGCGGGTCTCCGTGACGAGCCGGCCGGGGGTCAGCTCGAACGGGTCGCCGGCCCGGCGCAGCGCCGCGAGCACGTCGAACTGCCACAGCGCGAGGCCGTGCTCGGCGAACGCGTCGCGACGCATGTCCTGCACGTGGCGGGCGAGGCGGTGCAGGCGCGAGAAGACGTGCATGGGCTCGACGTCGAGCCCCGGGATCTCCTCGCTCCAGGCGCGCACGATGAGGTCGACCTCGTCGCTGTGCCCCGAGGGGGAGCCCTGGTCGGCGTTCATGGAGGGCAGCCTAACCTCTCGACGTCGAGATTCTCGACCGGGGAGAGACCGTTGCGACGGGTCGGACGCGTCAGCGGTTGTGGAGCGTCGGCCCCGGCTGCAGCTGACCGAGCCCGTTCCACGCGAGGTTGACCAGGTGGGCCGCGACCTCGCGCTTGTCGGGGGAGCGGGCCTCGAGCCACCACTGCCCGGTCAGCGCGATCATGCCGACGAGCATCTGCGCGTACATGGGCGCGGCGTCGGTCTCGAGGCCGCGCGAGGAGAACTGGTCGGCGAGCAGGTGCTCCACCTGGGTCGCGACGTCGCCGATCAGGGAGGAGAACGTGCCGGTCGCCTGGGCGACGGGGGAGTCCCGCACGAGGATGCGGAAGCCGTCGGTGTTCGACTCGATGTAGTCCAGGAGCGCCAGCGCCGCCGACTCGACGATGACCTTGGGGTGGCGCGTCGGGGCGAGCGCCGTGGTCAGGACGACCGTGAGCCGCTCCACCTCGCGGTCGACGATGACGGCGTACATACCCTCCTTGCCGCCGAAGTGCTCGTAGACCACCGGCTTGGAGACGTCGGCGCGGGCCGCGATCTCCTCCACGCTCGTGGCCTCGAAACCGCGTTCGGCGAACAGCGCGCGGCCGACGTCGAGGAGCTGCTCGCGGCGCTCGCGGGCCGTCATCCTGGCCCGCGCGGCACGGCGGGGACGCGGGCGCAGCGGAGCCGAGGACTCGTGCTCGGGCACGGGGGCGCTCTCGATCTCCACGGGTCCATCATGCCGTCTGGCACAGACGGTCCCGGGGCGATGCGGCAGAATCGGCGGAGCGAGCGGCTCCTCGACGTCGGCTGCGCGCGATCCGCCCTGGTGTAACGGCAGCACGCCGGCCTTTGGTGCCGTGTGGTCCGGGTTCGAATCCTGGGGGCGGAGCCGTCATCGCCCACCGGTGGGACGACGGCGGATCCCCGGCCGCCGTCACGACGGACCGACGGCGAGGGCTAGAGTTGGGCCGCCCGCCTGCCGCACCCCAGGGGAGATCCCGGTCGTGACCCACCCGAGCCCTGCCGCCGTCATCGTCCTCGCTGCCGGTGAAGGCACCCGGATGAGGTCGTCCACCCCCAAGGTCCTGCACGCCATCGGCGGCCGCAGCCTGCTGGGACACGTGCTCACCTCGGCCCGCGGCCTCGAGCCGCAGCGCCTCGCCGTCGTCGTGCGCCACGAGCGCGAGGCGGTCGCCGCCCACGCGCTGGCGCTGGACCCCGCCGTCGTCGTCGCCGACCAGGACGAGATCAAGGGCACCGGACGTGCCGCGTGGTGCGCGCTCGCCGCGCTCGACGCGCAGGAGCCGGTCGAGGGCGCCGTCGTCGTCCTCGCCGGCGACGTCCCCCTGCTCGACGCCGGCACGCTGGGCGAGATGCTCGCGGCGCACGCGGGCGACGGCAACGCCGTCACCGTGCTGACCACGCGCGTGCCCGACCCCGGCGGCTACGGCCGGATCGTGCGCGACGCCGACGGATCGGTGCTCCGCATCGTGGAGGACCGGGACGCCTCGGAGGACGAGCGCGCGATCGACGAGATCAACACCTCCGTCTACGCGTTCGACGCCGCCGTGCTGCGCGACGCGCTCGAGCAGCTGCAGGACCCCACCTCGGGGGCCACGTCGAACGCCCAGGGCGAGGTCTACCTGACGGACGTGCTGGCGATCGCGCGGGCCCGCGGCCCGGTGCGGGCCATCGAGACCGACGACCCGATCATCGTCGAGGGCGTCAACGACCGCGTGCAGCTGGCCACCCTCGGGGCCGAGCTCAACCGTCGCACCGTGACGGCCTGGATGCGCGAGGGCGTGACCGTGGTCGACCCGGCCTCGACCTGGATCGACGTCACGGTCGAGCTGGCGCGCGACGTCACCGTGCTCCCCGGTGTGCAGCTGCTGGGGACGACGACGGTCGCCACCGGCGCCACCGTGGGACCCGACAGCACGCTGGACGGCGCGAGCGTCGGGGTCGGCGCGAGCGTGGTGCGCAGCCACGTGCTCGGCGCGACGATCGGCGACCGCGCCACGGTGGGCCCGTTCTCCTACCTCCGCCCCGGCACCGAGCTGGGCGAGCGCGGCAAGATCGGCGGCTTCGTCGAGACCAAGAACGCCCGCATCGGCGCCGGCGCCAAGGTGCCCCACCTCTCCTACGTGGGCGACGCCGAGATCGGCGAGGGCGCGAACGTCGGCGCCGGCGTCATCGTCGCCAACTACGACGGCGTGACCAAGAGCCGCACGCGGATCGGCGAGGCCGCGTTCGTCGGCAGCGACAGCGTGCTGGTCGCACCGGTCGAGATCGGGGCCGGGGCGTTCGTCGCCGCGGGCTCCACCGTGACTCGGGACGTGGCGCCGGGCGACCTCGCCGTCGAGCGCGGTCAGCTGCGGACGGTGAGCGGCTGGGTGGTGCGGCGCCGCCCCGGCTCGCGCTCCGCCGTCGCCGCCGAGACGGCGCTCGCCGCGCAGGCGCAGCCGCACGCCGATGACGAGACTTCCGGAGCCGACGTCCCGTCGGCGCCGGGGCAGGACAGCAACACGAAGGGCGCCACCGCATGAGCGGCATCACAACATTCGGGGAACGACGACTCGTTCTGATCTCCGGTCGGGCACACCCCGAGCTCGCCGAGCGCGTGGCCGCGGAGCTCGAGGTGGACCTGGTGCCCACCACGGCCTACGACTTCGCCTCGGGGGAGATCTACGTCCGGTTCGCCGAGAGCGTGCGCGGCGCTGACGCGTTCGTGCTGCAGAGCCACACCGCCCCCGTGAACCAGTGGGTCATGGAGCACCTGCTGATGGTCGACGCGCTCAAGCGTGCGTCCGTCAAGCAGATCACCGCCGTGATGCCGTTCTACCCGTACGCGCGGCAGGACAAGAAGCACAAGGGGCGCGAGCCGATCTCGGCCCGCCTGATGGCCGACCTGTTCCGCACGGCCGGCGCCCACCGCCTGATGTCGGTCGACCTGCACGCCGCGCAGACGCAGGGCTTCTTCGACGGCCCCGTGGACCACCTGTTCGCGATGCCGACGCTCGTGGACTACGTCCGCACGCGCGTCGACCTGGGCAACGTCGTCGTCGTCTCGCCCGACGCCGGTCGCATCCGCGTGGCGGAGCAGTGGGCGGCCAAGCTCGGCGGCTGCCCGCTCGCGTTCGTCCACAAGACCCGCGACATCACGCGCCCGAACCAGGCCGTGGCGAACCGCGTCGTCGGCGACGTGGCCGGTATGGACGCGGTGCTGGTCGACGACCTCATCGACACCGGCGGCACGATCGCCGAGGCGGTGCGCGTTCTCAAGGAGAACGGCGCCCGCAACGTCACCGTCGTCGCGACGCACGGGGTGCTCTCCGACCCCGCCGCCCGCCGGCTGGCGGACTGCGGCGCGCAGGAGGTCGTCGTCACCGACACCCTCCCGATCCCGCACGAGAAGCGGTTCGCGAACCTCACCGTGCTCTCGATCGCCCCGCTCCTGGGCCGCGCGATCCGCGAGGTGTTCGACGAGGGCAGCGTCACGTCGCTGTTCGACGGCAACGCCTGAGCTCGGTCCGGGGACGACTCAGTCCGGCAGCAGCCGGGCGTTCGTGCCGAAGTCGGCGCGCATCTCCGGACCGGCCTCGGCCAGCTCCGCCAGGTAGGCCGTGGACCACTCACCGTAGGGTCGGTTCGCGAGCGACTCGTTGGAGAACCGGCGGTCGTCGGTGAGCTCGGTGACGCAGAAGGCCGGGATCTCGAGGTCCGTGACCGGACCGGAGCGCTCGCACTCCGCCACGATCAGGGGCGAGCTCGCACCGCCGAACACGTCGACCGACCAGCCGTCGCCCCCGGCCCAGACCGAGTACCGCGTCTTGGCCATCGCCATGCCGCCCCGGCGGATCATCTCGACGGCGACCCCCGGGTCCACCTGGCGCTCGGACTCGTAGCGGGTTCCGCCCACCGAGGGGCCCTTGACCGTCACGCTCCCCATCGACATCGCCGACGCGTGCTCGTCCAGCACGTCCAGCGGGGACGACGCACCGTCGACGTGCGCCTCGAGCCCGTTCGCCTGGACCCGGACGCGCAGCGCGTACCCGGCGTCGGCCAGGTAGTAGGACTGCACGATCAGCGTCGGGGCGTCGCGCAGGTGCGCGGGGAAGTCGGTGACCAGGAAGCGGCGCTCGAACTCGAAGTCCTGCGCGGCCTGGAGGTCCTCGGTGTCGTCGGGAGAGTCGCGGGGGGTGTCGCGGGGCGTGGGCACGCCCCCATCCTCACCCACACCGGGACTCCAGCCGCGGAGGCTGCCCGGCGGATCGGGTAAGATCGACAGGTTGCCTCGGCGAGGGATCCCGACGGATCCGTGATCGACGCGGCTGGGCCGCTCCTGACAGGGCGTCGTCCTGCTGCGCTCGACCGCGCCCGCCTCCTCGCCGACGGCCCCCATCAGCAGAACGTCACGCTCCAGGAGGATCACCATGGCCGAGGCCATCAACGCCACGCTCCGCACCGAGTTCGGCAAGGGCGCCGCCCGCCGCGCCCGCCGCGCCAACCTCATCCCCGCCGTCCTGTACGGCCACGGCACCGACCCGGTCCACCTGGCGCTGCCCTCCCACGAGACCTTCCTCATCCTGAAGGCGACCTCCAACGCGCTCCTCGAGCTGTCGTTCGACGGCAACTCCGAGACCGCGCTGGTGAAGAGCGTCCAGAAGGACGTCGTCACCAACGACATCGAGCACATCGACCTCCTCCTCCTCCGCCGTGGCGAGAAGGTCAACGTCGAGGTCTCCGTCGTGACCGAGGGCGAGTCCGCTCCCGGCACGATCCACTCGGTCGAGCTGCAGTCGCTCGCCGTCGAGTCGCTCGCCATCGCCATCCCGACGCACATCGTCGTCTCGGTCGAGGGTCTCGAGGACGGCACCGTCGTGCGCGTCTCCGACCTGCAGCTGCCCGAGGGCACGACGACCGAGGTCGACCCCGAGACGCCCGTCGTCGTCATCTCCGTCCCGCACCTGGAGGAGGAGCTCGAGGAGCTCGAGGCCGAGAACGCCCTGGGCACCGACGCCGCCTCCGACGAGGCTCCTGCCGAGGAGTCCGACGAGGCCTGAGCCTCACCTCGCACCACCGCGACGGCGTCCGGGCCACTGCCCGGGCGCCGTCGGCGTTCCCCCGCCGACCCCACCGCCCCCACCGCGTCTGCGGCCACCCGAGAGGTATCCCGTGAACAGCTCCCCCGGAGTGTGGCTCGTCGTCGGCCTGGGCAACCCCGGCCGCACCTACGAGGGCAACCGTCACAACGTGGGCGTCATGGTGCTCGACGTGCTCGCCTCGCGGATGGCCGGGTCCTTCACGCAGCACAAGGCGCGTGCCGCCGTCCTCGACGGCCGCCTGGGCACGCTGCCCGGCGGGATCCCCGGACCCCGCGTGATCCTCGCGCGGCCCGCGACCTACATGAACACCTCGGGCGGGCCCGTGGCCGCGCTGATGCAGTTCTACGACGTCGACGCCGAGCACCTCCTCGTGGTGCACGACGAGCTCGACATCCCCGAGCACCAGCTGCGCCTCAAGCGCGGCGGCGGGGAGGGCGGCCACAACGGTCTGCGTTCCATCAGCTCCTCGATCGGGACGCGCGACTACGCCCGGCTGCGCGTCGGCGTCGGACGCCCCCCGGGTCGCCAGGACCCCGCCGACCACGTGCTCAGCGACTTCCCGTCCGCGCAGCGCGAGGAGCTGGGCGTCACGCTCCAGCTCGCGGCCGACGCGGTCGGCGACGTCGTGACGCAGGGCCTCCTGCCCTCCCAGAACACCTGGAACACGAAGGACTGAGGTGCCCCGCCGCAGGGCCCGACACCGCTGATGTCGGTGGCGAAACGTAGACTGGTCGCGGTTGCCGGAACGGCTGCCGCGCCCCCGGGCGTGGTGCTTTCCGGGCACGTCGTGCTGCCCGCGCGGCGCTCACCCATCCACCCTGCACCGCCTGCAGAAGGACGCGCATGAAGCTCACCGCCACCCTCCCGATCCTCGCCGAGGACCCCGCCGTCCCCGCGGCCACGCTCGCCGTCGGCGCCGGTGGGGATCTGGAGATCGTCGCGCCCTCGGGCGCGCGGGCACCTCTGCTGGCGACCCTGCTCGACGCCGAGCGGCCCCGTCCGCTCGTCGTCGTGACGGCGACCGGGCGCGACGCCGACGAGCTCGCCGCCGCGCTGCGGGCCTACGTCCCCGCCGACGACGTCGCGGTCCTGCCGGCGTGGGAGACGCTGCCGCACGAGCGGCTGAGCCCGCGCAGCGACACCGTCGCGCGCCGGCTCGCCGTGCTCCGTCGCCTCGCCCACCCCGAGACGGCGGGATCGGGCCTCGGCCCGGGCGGCACCTCGCGCGTCGGCGCCGACGACCTCGCCGAGACGGCCCGGGCGCAGGCCGGACCGATCCGCGCCCTCGTCGTCCCGGTGCGTGCCCTGCTGCAGCCCGTCGTCGAGGGCCTCGGCGATCTCGAGCCCGTCAGCGCCCGCCAGGGCGAGACCCGCAGCATGGAGTCGCTCGTCGACGCGCTGGCGGCGGCCGCCTACACGCGCGTGGACATGGTCGAGAAGCGCGGCGACTTCGCCGTGCGCGGCGGCATCCTCGACGTCTTCCCGCCCACCGAGGACCACCCGCTCCGGCTGGACTTCTGGGGCGAGGACATCGAGGAGATCCGCTGGTTCGCCGTCGCCGACCAGCGCAGCCTCGAGATCGCCGAGGACGGGCTGTGGGCGCCGCCGTGCCGCGAGCTGCTGCTCACGCCGCAGGTGCGGGAGCGGGCGCTCGAGCTGCGCGACGCGCTGCCCGGGGCGACCGACATGCTGGAGAAGCTGGGCGAGGGCATCGCCGTCGAGGGCATGGAGTCGCTGACACCGGCTCTCGTGGACCGCATGGTGCCGGTGCTCGACCTCGTCCAGGACGACGCGCTGCTCGTGCTGGCCGACCCCGAGCGCATCCGCCGCCGCGCGCACGACCTCGTCGCCACGACCGAGGAGTTCCTCGCGGCCGCGTGGACGTCCGCGGCCGCCGGCGGCTCCGTCCCGCTGAACCTGTCCGCCGCCAGCTTCCTCACGCTCGAGGACGCCCGCGACGTCGCGGCGCGGCGCGGGCTCGGCTGGTGGACCCTCACGCTGTTCGGCGGCGACGCCGACCTGTCCGACCTCGACGCGCCCGAGGGCCTGGACCCCGAGCGCACGCACGAGGCCGACGTGACGACCCTGCGGCTCGCGGCGCGCGACGTCGAGGGCTACCGCGGCGACGTCGAGCGAGCGATCTCCGACGTCGCGGACCTCACCCGCCAGGGCTGGCGGCTCGTGCTCGTCACCGAGGGGGCGGGCCCCGCCCGCCGTCTGTCGGAGCAGCTGGCCGGCGCGGGTGTCGCCTCCCGCCTGGTCGCCGACCTCACCGAGGAGGTCGAGCCCGGCGTCGTGCACGTCACGACGGCGGTCATCGGTCGCGGCTACGTCGCCCCCGACGCGCGGTTCGCCATCTTCACCGAGTCCGACCTCACGGGCCGGGCCGGCGTGGGGACGCGCGAGGCTCGCAAGCTCGCACCCCGCCGTCGCAACGTCGTCGACCCGCTCGCGCTGCGCGCCGGCGACTTCGTGGTGCACGAGCAGCACGGCGTCGGCCGGTTCATCGAGCTCGTGCAGCGCTCGGCCGGCGGCGCGGGCAGCACCACGACGCGCGAGTACCTGGTCATCGAGTACGCCTCGTCCAAGCGGGGTCAGCCGGGTGACCGGCTGTACGTGCCCACCGACGCCCTGGACCAGGTGACGAAGTACACCGGGGGCGAGGCGCCGTCGCTGTCCAAGATGGGCGGGAGCGACTGGGCCAACACCAAGACCCGCGCGCGCAAGGCGGTCAAGGAGATCGCCGGCGAGCTCGTGCGCCTCTACTCCGCGCGGATGGCGACCGAGGGCTACGCCTTCGGTCCGGACACGCCCTGGCAGCGCGAGCTCGAGGACGCGTTCGCCTACATCGAGACGCCCGACCAGCTCGTCACCATCGACGAGGTCAAGGCCGACATGGAGAAGACGGTCCCGATGGACCGCCTCATCTGCGGTGACGTCGGCTACGGCAAGACCGAGATCGCCGTCAGGGCGGCGTTCAAGGCCGTGCAGGACGGCAAGCAGGTCGCCGTCCTCGTGCCCACCACGCTCCTGGTGCAGCAGCACCTGCAGACCTTCACCGAGCGGTACGCGGGCTTCCCCGTGACGGTCGCCGGGCTGTCGCGCTTCCAGACCGCCGCCGAGGCCAGGGCCGTGCGCGAGGGCGTGCGTGACGGCAAGGTCGACATCGTCATCGGCACGCACCGACTCATCACGGGCGAGGTGCACTTCAAGGACCTCGGCCTCGTGGTCATCGACGAGGAGCAGCGGTTCGGCGTCGAGCACAAGGAGACGCTCAAGCAGCTGCGCACGAACGTGGACGTGCTCGCCATGAGCGCCACCCCGATCCCGCGGACGCTCGAGATGGCGGTCACCGGGATCCGTGAGATGTCGACCCTGGCGACCCCGCCGGAGGAGCGCCACCCCGTGCTGACGTTCGTCGGACCGTACGAGGACAAGCAGATCACCGCGGCGATCCGGCGCGAGCTGCTGCGCGAGGGGCAGACCTTCTACGTGCACAACCGCGTCGAGTCGATCGAGCGGACCGCCGCGCACCTGGCCGAGCTCGTGCCCGAGGCGCGGATCGCCGTCGCCCACGGCAAGATGAACGAGCAGCAGCTCGAGCAGGTCATCCTCGACTTCTGGGAGAAGCGCTCCGACGTCCTCGTCTCCACGACCATCGTCGAGACCGGCCTGGACATCTCCAACGCCAACACGCTCATCCTCGAGCGGGCCGACGTGCTCGGGCTCAGCCAGCTCCACCAGCTGCGCGGCCGCGTGGGTCGCGGCCGCGAGCGCGCGTACGCCTACATGCTCTACCCGCCCGAGAAGCCGCTGACCGAGACGGCTCACGACCGGCTCGCGACCCTGGCGGCCAACACCGACCTCGGCGCCGGCATGAGGGTGGCGATGAAGGACCTCGAGATCCGCGGCGCCGGCAACCTGCTGGGCGGCGAGCAGTCGGGCCACATCGCGGGCGTCGGGTTCGACCTGTACATCCGCATGGTCTCCGAGGCCGTGATGCGCTACCGCGGCGAAGAGGTGGAGGAGCTCGCGGACGTCACGATCGAGCTGCCCATCGACGCGCACATCCCGCACGACTACGTGCCGCACGAGCGCCTGCGCCTCGAGGCGTACACGAAGATCGCCGCGGCCGCGGGGCCCGCGGACGTCGCCGCCGTCCGCGACGAGCTCACCGACCGCTACGGTCCGGTGCCGACCAGCGTGGAGCTGCTGTTCCGGGTGTCGGACCTGCGGACGCTGGCGCGGTCGGTCGGGGTCGCGGGCGTGACGATCCAGGGGCAGTTCATCCGCTTCGCCCCGGTCGACCTGCCCGAGTCGGCGCAGCTGCGGCTCAAGCGGCTCTACCCGCGCTCGATCCTCAAGCCCGCCATCCGCACCATCCTCGTGCCGGCGCCGATGACCGCGCGTCTCGGGGGAGAGGTGCAGCGCGACGGCGCGATCATCGACTGGGTGACGGCCGTGCTCAAGGGCGTCGTCGGCGCGGACGTGTCCGCGGCGGCGGCCGTCGCAGTCGGCTCCGCGGCCTCCCGCGGCTAGGATCGCCACGAGCTCTGCCCGCCACCACCGGAGGTTGCTGTGCGCACGGTTGTCACTCGCACGCGCGTCGCCCGTCTCGCCGTCGTCCCGCTCGCCGTCGCGCTGCTGCTGAGCGGCTGCGGCCGACCGGGGACGGCCGCGACCGTGGACGGTGAGCGCATCACGGACGCGCAGCTCGCCACGCTCGTGGAGGACCTCGAGCGCCTGACCGCCTCGACGCCCGACGCGGCTCCGGTGGCGCCGTCGGTGGCGCTCGCGACGTTCGTGCAGGGTCCGACCATCGAGGAGGTCGGCGCCGAGGCCGGCGCCGCGGCCTCCGACCACCAGGCGATCGAGCTGCTGGACGGCGCGGCCGCCCAGAGCTCGCTCGAGCCGTGGGAGTACTCCCCGGAGCTCGTCCAGTTCGCCCGCATCGCGCTCACGCGCCAGGCGCTCCAGGCCGACGCCGCCGCCTCGACCGAGGTCGGCGACCGGCTGGCCGCGCTCGACGTCGAGCTGAACCCCCGCTTCGGCACCTGGGACGCGGGTCAGGTGACGCCCGCCGCGTGGCCGTGGCTGATCACGCCGGGCTCGGACGTCGTCACCGACGCCGAGGCCGCGACGCCGTGAGCCACGACGCACGGTCGGGATCGACCGCCCCGGGCGAGCTGGTGCTGGTCCGGCACGGTGAGACCGCCTGGAGCAGCGCGGGCCGGCACACGGGCCGCAGCGACGTCCCCCTGACCGCCGACGGCGAGGCCCAGGCGCGCGCGACCGGCGCCGCCCTGCACGGGCGCGAGTTCGCGCTCGTGCTCACCTCCCCGCTCGGCCGCGCGCGCCGGACGGCCGAGCTGGCCGGCTACGGCGGGTCGGAGATCGACCCCGATCTGGCCGAGTGGGACTACGGACCGGTCGAGGGCCTCACGCGCACGCAGGTGAGCGATGCGCTCGGCCGTCGGTGGGCGGCGCTGACCGACGGCGTCCGCGTCCCGCTGACCGTCTCGGGTCTCGACGACCTGCCCGCGGAGCAGCGCAACCCCGATCCGGGCGACGGCGAGCTGGTCGAGGAGGTCGCGGCGCGCGCCGCGCGCGTGATCGCCAGGGCCGAACCCGTGCTGCGCGACGGGCACGACGTCCTGTTCGTGGCGCACGGCCACCTGCTGCGCATCCTCACGGCCGCGTGGCTCGAGCTGCACCCGGAGGTCGCCGAGCGGCTGGTGCTCGGCACGGCCGCCCGCTGCGTGCTCGGCTACGACCGCGGCGCCCGTTCGCTCGTGCACTGGAACGTCCTGCCGTGACCGGGTGGGCCGGACCCGCCCCCGAGGCGTTCGACCGCACGGCGGCGGCACTGCTCGAGGCGGTCGCCGTGATGGACCGCCTGCGGTCGCCCGGCGGATGCCCCTGGGACGCCGAGCAGACCCATGCGAGCCTGGCGCGGTACGCCATCGAGGAGGCGCACGAGGTGGCCGAGGCCGCCGAGGCGCTGGAGCAGCTCGACGCGAGCTCGAGCCCCGAGGCGACGGTCGCCGCGGCCGCCGCGTTCGCGGACGAGCTCGGTGACCTGCTCCTGCAGGTCCTGTTCCAGGCGCGGATCGCGCAGGAGCGGACCGACGGCGCCTTCGACGTCGCCGACGTCGCGGCGGGACTGACCGCCAAGATGCGTCGACGCCACCCGCACGTCTTCGGCGACGCGGACGCGCGGGACGCCGACGCGGTCCTCGCCATGTGGGAGGACGTCAAGGCGGCCGAGCGAGCGGCCGGCGGGTCCGTGCCGGCCTCGGTGATGGACGGCGTGCCCGAGACGCTGCCGGCGCTGATGCGCGCCCAGAAGGTGCTGGGCCGCGCCGAGCGCGCGGGCGTCGCCGTCGGGCCCGACCAGGAGGCGGACCCGTTCGACGCCGCCGCGGTGGCGGCCGCCGACATCGGGGCGGAGCTGCTCGCCGTCGTGGCGCGGGCGCGGGCGCTCGGGGTCGACGCCGAGTCGGCGCTGCGCACCCAGGTGCGTGCGGTCGCCTCGCAGGTCCGCGCCGCCGGCCGCTGACGCCGGACCCACCGGCCCGCCCGTCGGGCCAGCCCGGTCCGGGGACCGAACGTCCCGTCTCATCGCGGCACGGCATCCTCTAGGCTGAGGTACGGGCAGCTAGCCCGTCACCGGGCGAGCTCCGGACCGCTGGACGACACGTCCACCGGTCCCACGATGGACCTACCCGAGGAGCATCTATGGCCACGATCGAGGCCGTTTACGCCCGCGAGATCCTTGACTCGCGCGGCAATCCCACCATCGAGGTCGAGGTCGGCCTGGACGACGGCACGACCGCTCGCGCGGGCGTCCCCTCCGGCGCCTCGACCGGCGCCTTCGAGGCCGTCGAGCGCCGTGACGGCGACAAGAGCCGCTACCTGGGCAAGGGCGTTCAGGAGGCCGTCGAGGCCGTCCTCGACGTCCTGGCCCCCGAGGTGCTCGGCTTCGACGCCGCGGACCAGCGCGAGATCGACCAGATCATGCTCGACGTCGACGGCACCCCGAACAAGGGCAAGGTCGGCGCCAACGCGATCCTCGGCGTCTCCCTCGCCGTCGCCCGCGCCGCGGCCGACAGCGCTGACCTGCCGCTCTACCGCTACATCGGCGGCCCGAACGCGCACGTCCTGCCGGTCCCGATGATGAACATCCTCAACGGTGGGTCGCACGCCGACTCCAACGTCGACATCCAGGAGTTCATGGTCGCCCCCTACGGCGCGCCGACCTTCAAGGAGGCCCTGCGCTGGGGCGCCGAGGTCTACCACTCCCTCAAGTCCGTGCTGAAGTCGCGCGGCCTGGCCACGGGCCTGGGCGACGAGGGCGGTTTCGCGCCGAACCTCGGCTCCAACCGTGAGGCCCTCGACCTCATCCTCGAGGCCATCACCAAGGCGGGCTTCGAGCCCGGCAAGGACCTCGGGCTCGCGCTCGACGTCGCCGCCACGGAGTTCTTCGCCGACGGCGCGTACGCGTTCGAGGGCGGCTCCAAGACGCCCGACGAGATGATCGCCTACTACACGGCGCTCGTGGCGGACTACCCGCTGGTCTCGGTCGAGGACCCGCTGAGCGAGGACGAGTGGGCCTCCTGGGGCCAGCTCGTGACGCAGGTCAACGACAAGGTGCAGGTCGTCGGTGACGACCTTTTCGTGACCAACCCCGAGCGCCTGGCCCGCGGCATCGCCGAGAAGTCGGCCACGTCGCTCCTGGTGAAGGTCAACCAGATCGGCACGCTGACCGAGACGCTCGACGCCGTCACGCTCGCGCAGCGCAGCGGCTTCACCGCCATGATCAGCCACCGTTCCGGCGAGACCGAGGACACGACGATCGCCGACCTCGCCGTCGCCACGAACGCCGGCCAGATCAAGACGGGTGCGCCCGCCCGCGGCGAGCGCATCAACAAGTACAACCAGCTCCTGCGCATCGAGGACCAGCTGGGCGACGCCGCGGTGTACGCGGGCCGTTCCGCGTTCCCCCGCCTGGGCTGAGCAGCAGCAGCACACGAAGCACCAGCAGCAGACGGGCCCCGGCCCGCCGCACCAGCGGCGGGCCGGGGCCCGTCGCCGTCCCCGCCACCGGTCGGTCGGCGCGACGTTGCTCACGTGCGGAGGACGCGCCGTGACGGCGCGGCTTCGGCCGGATCGTCGACGCCGTGGGGCACCATGACGAGGTGAGTGCCCGTCCCGCAGCTGCCCGCGTCGCGTCCGCGCGCGCCGGTACGGCGCCCCGCGCCACGTCCCGTCCGGCCGGCCGCGGCGGCGCGGCGTCCCGTGGTGGCGCCGGTTCGCGGGCGGGGTCGACGTCGTCGGGCGGCTCCGCGGGTGCTGCTCGCGGCCGCGGCGGCCGGGTCGGCGGCGGGCGAGGCGGCAGCGGTGGCGGCCGTGGACGCGGTGGTGGCGAACCGGGTGAGCCGCGCCAGATCACGCTGCGGACCGCGGGATTCGCCCTCGTCCTGCTGGTCGCGTTCATCGTGCTGGCCCCGACCCTGCGCGCCTACGTCACGCAGCAGGAGCAGCTGCGCGACGTCAACGCGGCGCTCGCCGAGACGAACGCCAGGGCCGAGGCGCTCCAGGCCGAGCTCACGCGGTGGTCCGACCCGGACTACGTGAAGTCCCAGGCCGCCGACCGGTTCGGCCTCGTCGCGCCCGGCGAGACCGCCTACAGCGTCACCGACCCCGAGACCGTCACGGGGGAGGACCCGATGGGCGATCTTCGTGCTCAGGACCAGGCCTCCTCGCCCTACGCCTCGACGGCGACGCCGCCCTGGTACGCCACGGTGTGGACCTCGGTCGAGGTCGCGGGCGCGGCGCAGGAGGCCGCAGCCGACCCCGAGCCCGAGGCGCCGGCGACCACGCCGGTCCCCGGTGCGCCCGCCGAGACCCCGGCACCCGACGCCGGCCCCGCTGCCGACGGCGCCACCGGCTGACCCGCGAGCGACGTCCCTCGCCGCCGGGCGTGCGCGAGAATGGGCGCGTGAGCACCACCGAACCGACCCCGGCGACGCCCGCGGTCCCGCGCGCCCATCGCGACATCCCCGGAGCCGACGGCCGCGGCGCCGTCCCGAGCGGGTCGACGTCGCCGCTCGCCTCGCTCCCGCCCGTCGACCCCGCCGATCTCGACGCCGTCGCCGGGCAGCTGGGTCGGGAGCCGCGCGGGGTCGTCGAGATCGCCGCCCGGTGCCGCTGCGGCCGCCCGACCGTCGTGCGCACCTCGCCGCGACTGCCCGACGGGGCGCCCTTTCCGACCTCCTACTACCTCACCCACCCCGGAGCTGTCTCGGCTGTCTCCACGCTGGAGGCCTCCGGTCTCATGACCGAGATGACGCAGCGGCTCGAGGACGACGAGGAGCTCGCCGCCGCCTACCGGGCCGCGCACGAGGACTACCTCGCCGCACGCGGAGAGCTCGGGGACGTGCCGGAGATCGCCGGGATCTCCGCCGGCGGGATGCCCGGTCGGGTCAAGTGCCTGCACGTGCTGGTGGGCCACAGCCTCGCGCGCGGCCGGGGCGTCAACCCGTTCGGCGACGAGGCCCTCGACCGCATGGCGTCCTCCTGGTCGCCCGACCGCTGCACCTGCTGACCCCGCCGACCCGGCCGATCCCGCCGACGCGGCGCTAGGGCTCCTCACCTCCCTCCGGCAGGAGCGGGGCGCTGAAGCCCTCGCCCGTGCTCAGGAGGCTCCCGCGCGTCAGCGCGCCCGATCCGAACCGCGCCCCGAGTCCGTCGACGGCGGCGTCCAGGAGCCTGGTGTCGCGCGCGCCGACGGCGATCGTCCGACCGGACCCGGCCGGGACCACGTCGAACGACAGCTCCGGCTGCTCGACGACGTCGGTCACCAGCCCCGTGAGAGCGACCCCGACGAGGGTGAGACCCCTGGCGCGCACGACGGCGGACGCCGATCCCAGGAGCCCCGTGGCGGCCTCGGCCAGCCGGGCCGTCGACGCCGTCGGCTGCATCAGCGTGTGGGATCGCGAGGCCTTGGTGTAGTCCCCGAACCGCAGCCGGACGACCACGGTGCTCGCGAGCTTGTCGGCGTCGCGCAGGCGGTGGGTGACGCGGTCGACGAGCCCGAGGAGCGCGGCGTGGACCTGCTCGGCCGGGTGCGGTCCCTGCCCGAGCGCACGCTGCGCGCCGATCGAGGCGCGGCGCGTGCCGAGGGTCAGCGCCGTCGTCGTCCGACCGTGGACGACGTTGTGCAGGTGCCTGCCCCCGGAGCCCCCGAGCAGCCCGACCAGGACGTGCTCCGGCAGGGCTGCGAGGTCGCCCGCGGTCTGCAGCCCGAAGGAGTTCAGCCGCGCCGCCGTCGCCTCGCCCACCCCCCACAGCCGCCGGACGGGGAGCGGGTGGAGGAACGCGTCCTCGCCGTCGGGCGGGACCTCGAGGAGACCGTCGGGCTTGGCCACCTGACTCGCGACCTTCGCCAGGAACGGCGTGCGAGCCACGCCCACGGTGATCGGCAGCCCGACCTCCTGCGCCACCTGGCGCCGCAGCCGGGCCGCGATCTCGACGGGGGAGCCGTCGATGCGGTGCAGGCCCGAGACGTCGAGGAACGCCTCGTCGATCGAGACGCCCTGCACCAGCGGCGTGGTGCGGCGGAAGATCTCGAAGACCGCGCGGCTCGCGGCCGTGTAGGCCGGGAAGTCGGGTGGGACGATCACGAGGCCGGGACACATCGCGCGCGCGGCCCTGCCCGACATCGGCGTGGTCACCCCGCGACGCTTGGCCTCGTAGCTCGCCGCGAGCACGACACCGCCGCCGACGGCGACCGGGCGGCCCCGCAGCCGCGGGGAGTCGCGCTGCGCCACCGAGGCGTAGAAGGAGTCGAGATCGGCGTGCAGGATGCTCGCGCGGTCGGACGTCGGCTCGGTGGACACGAACACACGTTCGCACACCCCGCCGACATCTCGGCACGGCGGGCGAGACGTGGCGATGTCGGCGCCCCGACGTAGGGTGTCGGTCGTGACTCGGGTAGCTGCCATCGACTGCGGGACCAACACCATCAGGCTGCTGGTGGCGGACGTGGAACCCGGCGTGGGCCGCACGGTCGAGATCGTGCGGGAGGGTCGCGTGACGCGGCTCGGGCGCAGCGTCGACCGCACGGGCGAGCTCGACGCCGAGGCGCTCGAGCTGACGCTCGCCGCGACGCGCGAGTTCGCCGCCACCATCGCCGAGCTGGGGGCGGAGCGCGTGCGCTTCGTGGCGACGTCGGCCACCCGCGACGCGCGCAACCGCGACGCCTTCGTCGCCGGCGTGCGCGAGGCGCTGGGCATCGATCCCGAGGTCGTCTCGGGTGTCGAGGAGGCGCGGCTGTCGTTCACGGGGGCCGTGAGCGTGATCGCGGACCGTCACCCCGGTCCCTACCTCGTGGTGGACCTCGGCGGCGGGTCGACCGAGCTGGTCCTCGGCGTCGACGAGCCCGAGGCGGCGATCTCCCTGGACATCGGCTCCGTCCGGCTCCACGAGCGCCACCTCCACACCGACCCGCCCACGCAGGCGGAGATCGACGCCGCGGCGATCGACGCGCGGGAGGCGCTCGAGCGTGCCGCCGCCGTCGTCCCGCTCGGGCGCACCGCCACGCTCATCGGCGTCGCGGGCACGATCACCACGACGACGGCGCACGCCATGCGGCTCCCGGCCTACGACCGCGCGGCGATCGACGGCGCCGCGCAGCCCACCGGCGTCGTGCTCGCCGCCGCGCAGGACCTGCTGGCGGCGACGCGCGAGGAGCGGGCGGCCATGCCCTACGTGCACCCGGGGCGCATCGACGTCATCGGCGCCGGCGCGCTCATCTGGTTCGAGGTCGTCTCCCGGGTGTTCTCCGAGGTGCAGGAGGCCGGGGGAGCGCTCCTGCAGGTCGTCACGAGCGAGCACGACATCCTCGACGGGATCGCGCTCGGTCTGCGCTGACCCGCCGCGACGGTCGGCCACGGTGATCCATCGGGTCGGCCTCGACCCGCCGGACTACCGTGGGCCCATGGCGGACGACACGATCGAGACCGACGGCGAACGCCGCGCCCGCGAGGCCGTCGAGGCACTGGGGATCCCGCACGAGATCCGACGGCACGGCCGGGTGTCCTCGCTCGCCGAGGCCGCTGCGGCCCGCGGTGTCGAACCCGGCAGCCTGATCAAGACGATGGTCGTGCGGCGCGGCGAGGGCGATTACCTGCTCGTCCTCGTGCCGGGGGACCGCACCATCTCGTGGCCCAAGCTCCGCACCCTGCTGGGCGTCAGCCGGCTCTCGATGCCGGACGCCGCGACCGCGAAGGCGGCGACGGGGTACGAGCGCGGCACGATCACCCCGCTCGGGTCGTCCACCGCGTGGCCCGTCGTCGCCGACGAGCGCGTCCGGGGACCGATCTCGCTCGGCGGCGGCGGGCACGGCGTCGGCATCTCGCTCGACGGCGACGCCCTCGTCGCCGCGATCGGCGCCACCCGGGCCGACGTCACGGAACCAGAACCGCCCCCGTCGAGGTGACGGGGGCGGTGCGGGTGTCGATCGGCGTGGCGGCAGGGGTGGTCAGGAACCCTGGCCGCGGCCCGTCTTCCCCTGGAGGCGGTCGATGTGCTCGGACGCCTCGGCCTTCGTGAGGTCGGCGGTGATCTCCTCGCCCGCCTCGCGGGCCAGGGTGTCGAGGTAGCTGCGCTGGGAGTCGGTCATCGGCTCGCCGCCGGTGGTCCAGTCGCTGGGATCCTTCTCCAGCGACGGGTTCTCGACGGGCTCGGACGAACCCAGCGTCTCGGTGGTCTCGGACGTGGTGGTCGTGGTCTCTGACTCGATGTTGTCGCTCATGCCACGACCGTACGCCCGGGCGCCGACATCCTCTCGAACTGGTTTTCGAGCGCTGCGGGCCGGGTGCGCGACGCCGTCGCGCACGGTTGTGGGGAGGGACACAAGCGCCGGCCTGTACCCGGGTTGTGAGGTCCCCCTAAAATCGAGGGGTGACTTCCTCGACGACAGGTACCAAGCGCGCCGCCAGCGGACGCAAGACGCCCCGCATCCTCATCCTGGGTGGTGGGTACGTCGGTCTCTACACGGCGATCCGGCTGCGCAAGCAGATGGGTCGGCGCGAGGTGGCCATCGTGGTCGTCGACCCGCGCTCGTACATGACCTACCAGCCCTTCCTCCCCGAGGCCGCGGCCGGCTCGATCGAGCCGCGCCACGTGGTGGCCCCGCACCGTCGCGAGCTCAAGGGCACCACGGTGATCAACGGCCGCGTCACCACGATCCAGCACGGCGAGCGCGCCGTCGAGGTCACGCCCGCCAACGGCGAGCCGTACTGGGTGCGCTACGACCACCTCGTGCTCGCCCTCGGCACCGTGGCCCGCACGCTCCCGATCCCGGGCCTCGCCGAGGTCGGCATGGGCTTCAAGTGGGTCGAGGAGGCGTTCGCGCTCCGCAACCAGGTGCTCGGCCTCATGGACCAGGCGTCCTCCACGTGGGACCCCGAGACGCGCAAGCGCATGCTGACCTTCACGTTCGTCGGCGGCGGCTTCGCCGGCATCGAGGCGCTCGGCGAGATCGAGGACATGGCCCGCGCCGCGACGCGCGACTTCGACTCCATCGAGCCCGACGACCTGCGCTTCGTGCTCGTCGAGGCGACCGCCCGCATCCTGCCCGAGCTCGGTGACGAGCTCGGCGGCTACGCGCTCGAGCAGCTGCGCAAGCGCGGCATCGAGATGAAGCTCTCGACCTTCCTCAACAGCTGCATCGACGGCCACGTCGTCCTGTCCACCGGTGAGGAGTTCGACTCGGACACCATCGTGTGGACCGCCGGTGTCAAGGCCAACCCGGTCCTCCAGTCCAGCGACCTCCCGCTGGACAAGATGGGCCGCGTCATCACCGACGCACACCTGCGCGTCATCGACGAGAACGGCGAGGTCGTCGCCGGTGCCTGGGCCGCGGGCGACTGCGCCGCGGTGCCCGACATCGCCCAGGGCGACGGCAAGTTCTGCGCCCCGACCGCTCAGCACGCCGTGCGTCAGTCCAAGCACCTCGGCGACAACATCGTGCACTTCCTCAGCGCCGAGCCGACCGTGGAGTACGTGCACGCGAACCTCGGCACGGTGGCCTCGCTCGGCCTCGGCAAGGGCGTCGCGCAGATCTTCGGCATCAAGCTCCGCGGCCCCGTCGCGTGGTTCATGCACCGCACCTACCACCTGTTCGCCATGCCGACGCTGAACCGCAAGGTCCGCATCATGCTGGACTGGACGACGGCGCTGCTCTTCCGTCGCGAGCCCGTCGCCCTCGGGGGCGTGACCACGCCGCGCGCGGAGTTCCTCGCCGCGTCGGGCGCCGCACCCAGCCGCGAGAACCTTCCCAAGCCGCCGGCGATCTCCGGCAGCTGACCCAGGCTCCGCACCCGCGTGCCACGACGGCGGGGCCCACCTCACGGTGGGCCCCGCCGTTCGTCGTCCTCGGTCCTCGCACCGGGCGCGGTTAGGCTCGTCCAGCCCCCGTAGCCCAACTGGCAGAGGCAGCTGGCTTAAACCCGGCACAGTGCGGGTTCGAGTCCCGTCGGGGGCACCACCGCACCGTGCGGAGGTGGCCGCGTCAGGTGTGACAGCGGTGTCGGTGGCCCGTGGCACCCTTGCGACGTGGCCCGCGACGTTCTCCTCCTCGAGCGCGACGGTGCCCTTCACCTGGTCACCCCGCTCGCGGCCGGCGGCGACGACGCCGCCCCCGCCGCGCCCCGCATCGTCGCGCGACCCGACCTCCCGGGCGTCGTCGCCGACCTCGAGGCCGAGCCCGAGGGCGTCCGCTGGGTCTGGGACTCCACGTTCCGCCACCACCCGGCCCTGATCGCCGCAGGCGTGCGGGTCTCGCGCTGCTGGGACCTGCGGCTGGCCCGATCGATCCTGCGGGGTTCGAGCGCGGTCCCGCCGGAGGTCAGGTCAGGGACGTGGCCCGACCGCGACCCCGCGTGGGACGACTGGGACGGCGACCTGGGGTCCGCCGCCGCCGTCTCGCCCCTGGAGGACCGGGGCGACACGCTCTTCGACACGGTCGGCGCCGTCGACACCGGTGACGGCGCCCGACCGCCGCACCGCGACGTCGTCGCCGAGCACGCCAGGCAGCTCCGCGCCCTGGCCGCGGTCACGGATCCCGAACGCCGTCACCGCCTCCGGCTCCTGCTGGCCGCGGAGTCCTCCGGCGCGCTGGCCGCCGTCGAGCTGCGCCACGACGGGCTCCCGTTCGCGCGGGCCGAGCACGAGGCCACGCTCGACCGGCTGCTAGGTCCGCGGCCGCGCCCCGGTGTCCGCCCGGCCACCCTCGAGCGCCTGGCCGGCGAGATCCGCACGATCCTGGACGCGCCTCGCCTCAACCCCGACTCCCAGCCGCACCTGCTGCGCGAGCTGCGCCGCAACGGTCTCGACGTCTCCTCCACCAGCAAGTGGGAGCTGCAGGGCAGCGACCACCCGGTCGTGGCGGTGCTGCTGGAGTACAAGGGCCTCGCGCGTCTCGCCTCGGCCAACGGCTGGCACTGGATGGACACGTGGGTCAGGGCGGACCGGTTCCGCTCGGACTACGTGCCCTCCGGCGTCGTGACGGGGCGCTGGTCCTCCCGCGGCGGCGGGGCGCTGTCCCTGCCCAAGGTGATCCGCTCCGCCGTCGTGGCCGATCCGGGCTGGTCGCTCGTGATCGTCGACGCCGCGCAGCTCGAACCCCGCATCCTCGCGGCGATGGCGGGGGACACCGCGCTGCTCGCCGCGGGGGCCCGGGGCGACCTCTACCAGGGGCTCGTGGACGCCGGCGCCGTGGACACCCGCGCGCACGCCAAGGTCGGGATGCTCGGGGCGCTGTACGGCTCGACGTCGGGCACCTCCGGGATGCTCGTGCCGCGGCTCGCCCGCGCCTACCCGCGCGCGCTCGGCCTCGTGGACGGCGCCGCGCGCACGGGCGAGGCCGGCGGTGTCGTGACCACGTGGCTGGGCCGCAGCTCGCCGCCGACCTCCGCGGCCTGGCGCGAGGCGCAGGGTGCGGCCTCGGGGATCGACGCGGGGGCGGCCGACGAGTCGCGCGCCCGGTCCCGGGCGCGCGAGTGGGGCAGGTTCACCCGCAACTTCGTGGTGCAGGGCACCGCGGCGGAGTGGGCGCTGTCCTGGATGGCGGGCGTGCGGCAGTCGCTGCGGCGCCTGCCGACGGGCGACGGCGCCCCCCACCTGGCGTTCTTCCTGCACGACGAGCTGGTCGTGCACACGCCCGACACCCTCGCCGTCCACGTGGTCGACGCCGTCGAGCGCGCCGCGGTCCAGGCGTCGGCGCTCCTGTTCCCGCACCTGCGCCCCCCGCCGACGGCAGACGGCCGTGAGCCCCGCCCGCTGGTGCCGCTCGACGTCGTGGTGGCGCGGACCTACGCCGAGTCGGTCGACGCGGGGGCGGACGCGGACGCCGAGGGTGCTGCCGACACCGAGGTCGGCGCGCTGGTCGACGAGGGGGTCGGCACCGCCGTCGCGCCGGTCCCCGGATCCGCGACCGGTTCGTGATCGAGCGCCACGACCATGGTGAGCGCGGTGGTCGAGGTGGTCGCGGCGTCGGGCAGGGCGACGAAGCCGGCCTGCTCGTACAGGTGCTGCGCCGGGTTGCCGCGCCCCACCGAGAGGCTGAGACGCCGCGCGCCGCCCTCGCGCGCCCGCACCAGCAGGGCGCCGAGCAGCGCGCGACCGATCCCCAGCCGCCGTCGACCCGGGATGATCGCCATCGCGAGCTCGGGCACTCCCGGCTCGACGAACCCGTAACCGGGTTCGGTGCTGGGGAAGTAGCGGATCCACGCGGCGCCGACGGGGATCTGGAGCCCGCGCGGACCGTCCAGGTCGAACGCGATCAGCCCGAGATCGCCCTGTCGCCCCCAGCCGTTGGCGTAGCGAGCGAGGCCAGGGCTGGTGAGCACGGCGCGCCTGGAGACGGCGTCGCCCTCCCAGTTCGCCGACTCGAGCACCATGTCGACGAGGAAGTCGCCGTCCGACGGCGTGATCTCGCGCACCCCGATGTGCGGCGTCCGGTCCATCCGTGCACGTTACCCGGGCCGGACGAGTCCGGTGGAGTAGGCCAGCACGACGGCCTGCACGCGGTCGCGCGACCCGGTCTTCGCCAGGACGTTGCCCACGTGCGTCTTGACGGTCGCCTCGGACACGACGAGCTGCGTGGCGATCTCGGTGTTGGACAGGCCGTGGCCGATGGCGGTGAGGACCTCGTGCTCGCGGGGCGTCAGGGTCGCCAGCGCCGGGTGCTCGGCCGGCCCCGCACCCTCGCCGACGCCCGACGGCAGTCGTTCGCCGAACAGCTCGAGCATCCGCCGGGTGATGCGCGGCGAGACCACGGCCTCGCCGCCCGCGACCACGCGGATCGCGTCGATGAGCTCGGCGGGGCGCGTGTCCTTGAGCAGGAAGCCGCTCGCGCCCGCGCGCAGTCCGGAGAAGGCGTACTCGTCCAGGTCGAACGTGGTCAGGATGAGCACGCGGGTCTCGGGGTGGGAGGCGGTGATGGCGGCCGTCGCGTCGATGCCGTTGCGGTGCGGCATGCGCACGTCCATGAGCACGACGTCGGGGCGCAGCGCCGCCACCATCTGCTCGGCGGCGACGCCGTCGGCCGCCTCGCCGACGACCTCGACGTCGTCGGCGGTCTCCAGCACCAGCCGGAAGCCCGTGCGCAGCAGGGCCTGGTCGTCGACGAGCAGCACGCGGATCACGCCTCATCCTCCCAGGGCAGGAGCGCCCTGACCCGCCAGCCCTGCGGCGTGGCGCCGGCCTCCAGAGTGCCGCCGAAGACCGCGACCCGCTCGCGCATCCCGATGAGACCGCGGCCGCTGCCGCCGCCCTGCGGGTGGTTGCCCGGGCCGGCGAGGTTGCTCACGTCGACGACGACGGCCGACGGGGTCCGGTCGAGCCCGACCGTGACGGCGGGGGAGAGCGGTGCGTAGCGCAGCACGTTCGTGAGCGCCTCCTGCACGATCCGGTAGACCGCCAGGCGGAGACCGGAATCGGCGGGCAGCGGGCCGCCGGCCCGGACGAGCTCGACGCGCAGCCCGGCGCCGCGGAACTGGGAGACCAGGTCGTCGACGCCCTGCGTGGGGCTCGGCTCGAGCGACGCCCCGAGGTTGTCGGTGCGCAGCACGCCCAGCACGCGTCGCATGTCGGCGAGCGCCGCCCGGCCGGTCTCGGAGACGTCCTGCATGGTCGAGCGGGCGCGCGTCGGGTCGCGCTCGGCGATGCCTGCCGCGCCGTCGGACAGCGTGATCATCACGGTGAGCGAGTGGGCGACGACGTCGTGGAGCTCCCGTGCGATGCGGTTGCGCTCGTCCACCACCGCGATCTGCTCGCGCTGGTCCCGTTCGAGCGCGAGGCGGTTGCCGCGATCGATGATGGAGGCGACGTGCTGGCGGCGGTTGTGGACGCTCGTGCCGATCGCTATCGCCACGAGGTTGAACATGACGACGACCGAGGCACCGGTGATCTGGTAGGTCAGCGCCGTGATCTCGACGCCGTCCTCGGCGCTGATCGTGACCGCGTCGAGCGCTGCGCCTCCCCAGACGACCGCGGCCACCACCACGAGGGTCGCGCCGCCGAAGGCCGGCCACGCACGGCGCGGACCACCGGAGGCGGCCACGGCGTAGACGCCGAACGCCACGGCGAGCTCCAGGCCGCTGGTGTTGTAGGTGACGACGGCGGCGATCACGGCGAGCACCGTGATGACGACGAGGGCGACGACGGGAGCGCGGCGGCGCCACCACAGCACCACCACGGTGGCGAGCGAGCAGACGATCGCGGTGACGAGCCGGGACGTGGTCAGTCGACCCCCCGGCGCGTCGACGCCGGCGAGGAGCAACGAGAAGATCGCGGGGACCCCGAACCACGCCATGACCAGGACGTCCATCACCACCGGGTGCCGGACGAAGAACGCGCGGACCGGGCCGAGGCGCCGCGCCGTCAGCTCGGTGAACTCCGGCGTGGGTTCGATCGGGGCCGCCGGGGCGTGGGGAGGCGCGCCGGACCCCGGCGGCACCTGGGGTGCGGCCGGGGTCCGGACGTCCTCGCTCGTCATGGGGAGAGTCCGGCTCAGACGTCGCGCTTCTTCACGAGCGTGAGCGCGATGCCGAGGACGACGGCGACGTAGCCGGCGAGGACGAGCCCACCGACCGTGGGCGACAGCGTCGACATGCCGGTGCTCATGGCCTCGCTGGCACCGGCGACCGTCATCAGGCGCTCACCGGCAACCCCCGGCAGGTACGTCATGACGTCGGTGGCCCAGTCCTGGCCAAAGCCGGAGAGGATCTGGAACACGAGCGGAAGCATCAGCAGCACCCCGAGCACCGCGGAGATCGCACCGGCCGAGTTGCGCACGATCGCACCGATGCCGAACGAGAGCAGCGCGATCAGGGCGAGGTAGGCGCCCGTACCGGCGATGACGCGCCAGGTCTCGCCCTCGCCCAAGGACACCCCGGCGCCGTCGGGAAGCAGCGGCAGCGTGACCAGGTAGGACAGCAGCGTGCCGAGGATGCCGGTGACGAACACGACGACGCCGATCACGGTCGCCTTGGCGGCGACGACGTCGAGACGACGGGGCGCGGCCGCCATCGTGGAGCGAATCATCCCGGTGGAGTACTCGCCCGAGATGGCGAGCGCTCCGAGCACGGCCACGGTGATCTGACCGATGAAGTAGCCGAACGTGATCGCCGAGGCGCCGATGCCGTCCAGGGGGATGCCCGTGTCCGAGGCGAACGCGGAGGCCGACGCGGCGAAGATCACCGAGACACCGACCATCCCGAGGAGGGTCAGGCCGAGCGTCCAGCCCGTGGAGCGCAGGGTGACGAGCTTGATCCACTCCGAGCGCAGCAGGTGGAGGAAGGTGACGCGTCCGCGAGCGGCGGGTGCCGGCGTCGCGACCTTCGCGGAGGGGTTCGTGGCGGTGGTGGTGCTCATGCTGCGGCTCCGTCCTGGGTGGCGGACTCGGTGCCGCCGGAGTGGTACTCGACCTCGCCGGCGGTGAGGGTCATGAAGGCCTCCTCGAGGGAGGCGCGGACCGGGGTGAGCTCGTGGAGCGCGACCCCGTTCCGGGCGGCGGTCTCGCCGATGGTCGCGGCGTCGAGCCCACGCACCGTGATGACGCCGGGCTCGGCGGCGGTGATGCTGACACCGGCGCCCGCGAGCAGCTCGGCGAGCTGCGAGGCGCCGGGGGAGCGGACCGTGACCGAGGTGCCGGAGGTGGCGTCGATGACGTCCTGCACCGGGCCGCTCGTGATGATGGAGCCCCGGCCGATCACGATGAGGTGGTCGGCGGTGATCGCCATCTCGCTCATGAGGTGCGAGGACAGGAAGACGGTGCGACCGTCGTCGGCCAGGTAGCGCACCATCGTGCGCACCCACTTCACGCCCTCCGGGTCGAGGCCGTTGACCGGCTCGTCGAGGATGAGGGTGCGGGGGTCGCCGAGCATCGCGGCGGCGATGCCGAGCCGCTGGCCCATGCCGAGCGAGAAGCCGCCGACCCGCTTGCTCGCGACGGCGCCGAGGCCGGTCATCTCGACGACCTCGTCGACCCGCGTGTCACCCATGCCGTGGGTGGCGGCGAGGGCGCGCAGGTGGTTGCGGGCGCTGCGGCCGGTGTGGACGGCCTTGGCCTCCAGGAGCGCGCCGACCTCGTGGAGCGGCGCGGCGTGGTCCGCATAGGACTTGCCGTTGACGGTGACGCGGCCGGAGGTCGGGGCGTCGAGCCCGACGATCATGCGCATCGTGGTGGACTTGCCGGCCCCGTTCGGGCCGAGGAACCCGGTCACGGTGCCGGGCTCGACGCGGAACGAGATGCCGTTGACGGCGACCTTCGCCCCGTACCGCTTGCTGAGGTTCTCCGCCTCGATCATCGGGTGGTCTCCTTCTCGGTGTGGTCCGCCGCGTCGGCGACGAGTGCTGGACCGGTCTTGCCTCGACGCTACGGGGACCGGGTGCTCGGCGCCGCAGCCGACGGGCGGAACTTCGACGCGCCGCTCTCACCCGCAGGGATGAGACGTTCCCTCACGGGAGGGAGGCCTACCACCTCCGGACCCTGAGCTTCCGTCCCGACGGCGGGGCCCGGCTGTTCTCGCGGCCCCACCTCTGGGAACATGGCACCCATCTGGAGCGTTCTACCTGATGTCTCCAGCATTCCGTCTCTGCCCACATCCGAGGAGCGCTCGCGTGAGCAACCCGTACTTCAGCAACGACCCCTACTTCGGGGAGAGTGAGAAGGCGCGCAAGCAGCGCGCCTCGCTCGGCGTCCCCGCGGTCCCGCAGGCCGGCCAGCAGCAGGGCTACGGCCAGGCGAACGCGTACGGCCAGCAGTCCTACGGCACGCCGTCGGGCACGCAGACGCTGCCGCCCGTCCCCGGGGCCGACCAGCTCGAGAACTCCTACCGGATGCCCGCGGCCTCGGCCGCGCAGACCGGTCGGCTGACCTACGACGACGTCATCATGAAGACCGGCCTCGTGCTCGGCACCATCGTGCTGTTCGGCGCCTTCTCCTGGTGGGCGCCTGCCGCGCTCGGGATGCCCGGCCTCCAGGTCGGCCTGATGATCATCGGCCTCATCGGTGGCCTGGTCCTCGGGCTCGTCAACTCCTTCAAGCGCGAGCCGTCGCCCGCGCTGATCCTCGCCTACGGCGCCTTCCAGGGCCTGTTCATGGGTGCGATCAGCAGCGTCTTCGAGGCCCGCTACCCCGGCATCGTCGTCCAGGCCGTCCTGGCCACCGTCGCGACGTTCACCGCCGTCCTGCTGCTCTTCAAGAGCGGCAAGGTCCGCAACACGCCCAAGTTCCAGCGCATCGTGATGGTGTCGCTGGTGGGCTACATGATCTTCTCGCTGGTGAACCTGGTCCTGATGTTCACGGGTGTGCTCGACGGCTGGGGTCTGCGTCAGGGTCCGCTCGGCATCCTCATCGGCGTCGCGGCCGTCATCCTCGCCTCCGCCACGCTCGTCATCGACTTCGACGGCATCCAGAAGGGCGTCATGCGCGGCGCCCCCGCGCGCTACGCCTGGTCGGCGGCCTTCGGCCTCGCGGTCACGCTGGTGTGGATGTACCTCGAGTTCCTGCGTCTCCTCGCCATCCTGCGCGGCGACTGACGCACCTCGCCCCCCGGGGCGACAGCACGACAGATCGACGACGGCCGGTCCCCTCGGGGGCCGGCCGTCGTCGTTCCGACCCGCGCCGGACACACGGGGGTGCGAGGCTGGAGCCATGCCCACCGCATCCTCCGACCCGGTCACCACCCCCGACCCGGTCGACCTCCCCACCGATCCGACCGATCCCGGCGCCCCCACCCCCCGCGCCGCGACCTCGCCCTACGCCGAGGCCGGCGTCGTGCTGCGCCACAGCGTGGTCGAGGACGTCTTCGGGATCCTGACGGGCGCGTTCATCGCCTCGCTCGGCCTCAACCTGCTGCAGGCCGTCGACGCCGTGACCGGCGGGACGGCCGGGCTCGCGCTCCTGCTGAGCTACGCGCTCCCGATCCCGTTCGGGGTGCTGTTCTTCGCCGTCAACATCCCCTTCTTCCTGCTCGCCCTGCGGGCCAAGGGCTGGGGGTTCACGGCCCGCAGCGCGACGGCCGTGGCGCTCGCGGCCGTGCTCGCCTCGCTCCACCCGTTCGCGGGCCTGGCCGACACGATCGGCCTCGCGCTGCACCCCGTCTACGCGATCCTCACGGGCAACCTCCTCGCCGGCGTCGGACTGCTGATGCTGTTCCGCCACCGCGCCAGCCTGGGCGGGTTCAACATCCTCGCGCTCACGCTGCAGGAGCGGCTCGGCTGGAGCGCCGGCTACGTGCAGATGGGGCTCGACGTCGCCGTCGTCCTGCTCGCCCTGACGGTCGTCGCGCCGCAGACGGTCCTGCTGTCGGCGGCGGGCGCCGTCGTCCTCAGCCTGGTCCTGGTGCTGAACCACAAGCCGGGGCGCTACCTCGGCACCTAGGGTTGTCGCGTGGCCCACTTCGACCTTCCCGAGGACCAGCTCGCGCGCTACCGGCCGGAGCTCGACGTCCCGGACGACCTCGAGGAGTTCTGGTCGAGCACGCTGGCCGAGGCGCGCGGGTTCGACGTCGACGTCGAGCTGACGCTCGTGGACACCGGCCTGCGCGCCGTCGACGCCTACGACGTGACCTTCTCCGGCTTCGGCGGCCACCGCATCAAGGGCTGGTACGTGCGGCCCGTCGGTGACGACGTCGTCCCCGCCGTCGTCGAGTACGTCGGCTACGGCGGCGGTCGCGGGCTGCCGCACGAGCGCCTCGCGTGGGCCGCGGCCGGCTGGGGCCACCTCGTGATGGACAACCGCGGTCAGGGCTCGACGTGGGGCACGGGCGGGTCGACGCCGGATCCTGCCCCCGCCGGCCGGGGCGTCGGGGGGTTCATGACGCGCGGCATCGACGACCCCCACGACCACTTCTACCGCCGGCTGTTCACGGACGGCGTGCGCGCCGTCGACGCCGTGCGAACGGTCGCCGGCGTCGATCCGGAGCGTGTCGCCGTCCTCGGCGGTTCGCAGGGCGGGGCGACGGCGCTCGCCGTCGCGGGGCTCGTCCCCGGACTGCTCGCGGCGATGCCCGACGTGCCGTTCATGAGCCACCTGGCCCGCGCCGTCGTCCTGACCGACGCCTACCCCTACCGCGAGGTCGCCGACCACCTCCGCACCCACCGCGGGGCGGAGGCTCGCGTGATGCGCACGCTGTCCTACCTCGACGTCGCCACGCTGGGTCGCACGGCCAGCGCGCCCGGGCTGTTCTCGGCCGCGCTGATGGACCTCACGTGCCCGCCGTCGACGGTGTTCGCGGCGTTCAACCACTACGGGCACCCGGCCGGCAGCGAGATCGACGTCTACCGGTTCAACGGGCACGAGGGCGGGGAGCAGCTGCGCTGGGCGCGCCAGCGCGCGTTCCTGGCCGACCTGCTGCGCTGAGGGCCGTGCGAACTAGGGTGGAGCGGCAACCGTTCCCGCCCGAAAGGCACACCATGTCCCACCTTCCCTCCGCCTCCGGCACCTTCGGCGACAAGCCCGTCCTCGAGTTCCCCGAGAACGCCGCGCCGCAGGAGCTCGCCGTCGTCGTCCTGGAGCAGGGCACGGGCGAGGAGGTCCAGGCCGGCCAGTCCATCGACGTGAACTACTACGGTCAGGTCTGGAACGGCGCGATGTTCGACAACTCCTACGACCGCGGCTCCTCGATCCAGTTCCCGATCGGCGTCGGCGCGGTCATCGCCGGCTGGGACGACGCGCTCGTCGGCAAGCAGATCGGCTCCCGCGTGCTGGTCTCCATCCCGCCGCACCTGGGCTACGGCGACCGCGGCATGCCCGCGGCCGGCATCGGCGGCACGGACACGCTCGTGTTCGTCGTCGACATCCTCGGCGCCCGCTGAGACCCGAGCACGACCATGAGTGACGACCCGGGCCGCTCGGCGGTCGAGGCGCTGCGAGAGATCGCCTTCTGGCGCGAGCGCGCCCGGGTCGACACCCACCGCGTCAAGGCGTACCGCAGGGCCGCCGACGCCGTCGAGGCGCTCCCGGCCGACCGGGTCGCCGACCTCGGCACGAGCCAGGCCGCCTGGACCCGCATCCCGGACATCGGCGCCTCGACCGCCAAGGCCATCGTCGCCGCCGTCGGCGGCGGCGTGCCCGACGCGCTGGCCAAGGCCAGGGCGGAGGCCACCCCCACGCTGAGCCCGGACGACGAGGCCGGCGCCGCGCTCTTCGCGCACGCGCGCGGCGACCTCCACACCCACACGATCGCGTCCGACGGCGGCAGCCCCCTGGCGGAGATGGTGCGCACCGCCGCACGGCTCGGTCGCGAGTACGTCGCGATCACGGACCACTCGCCGCGGCTGCGCGTCGCGAACGGGCTCAGCCCCGAACGTCTCCGCGCCCAGATCGAGGAGATCGCGGACCTCAACGCGGCGCTGACCGACGAGGGTGTCGGCATCCGCGTCCTGACCGCGATCGAGGTGGACATCCTCGACGACGGCGGGCTCGACCAGGAGCCCGACCTGCTGGAGCAGCTGGACGTCGTCGTCGGCTCGGTGCACTCCGAGCTGCGCATGGAGTCCGCCGCGATGACGCGGCGGATGGTGCGCGCCGTCGCCAACCCCCACCTGGACGTCCTCGGGCACTGCACCGGACGCCTGGTCGAGGGGGCGCGGGGCACGCGGCCGCCGTCGCAGTTCGACGCCGAGATCGTCTTCGAGGCGTGCCGCGAGTACGGCACGGCCGTGGAGATCAACGCCCGTCCCGAGCGCCGCGACCCGCCGGAGGACCTCATCGACCTGGCGCTCGAGGCCGAGTGCCTGTTCTCGATCGACTCCGACTCGCACGCACCGGGTCAGCTCGACTGGCTCGCGCTGGGCTACTCGCGCGCCGCGGCACGCGGGGTGCCCGCCGAGAGGATCATCACGACCTGGGAGCTGGAGCGGCTGCTGCACTGGACGCGCACGCGCGAGGTCTGACGCCCCGCCGTCGTGGGCGAGAAGCCGCGACCCGCGCCTACCAGGGCGCGGTGACGAAGATGTCGAACAGGTGCGGGTTGTGCGCGTGCACGAGCACCATGAACACGACGGCGTCGAACAGCAGGTGCACCGTGACCACGTAGGTCAGCGACTTCGTCAGCGCGAACGTCCAGCCCTGGATGAGCGCGAACGGGATCGTCAGGAGCGGCCCCCACGAGCGGTAGCCCAGCTCCCACAGGAACGACACGAACACGACCGCCTGCATGAGGTTGGCGAGCCACAGCGGCACGTGCCGGCGGTAGAGCGCGAACACGATGCAGACGAAGAACAGCTCGTCCCAGATGCCGACGGCGTTGACCCCGAAGAACAGCCGACCGATCTCGCCCGCCGAGGTGATCTCGGGCCAGTTCTGGTACGCCCCGGAACCGAGGAAGTAGGCGGGCAGGATCAGGTACCCGGCCACGACCACGAAGATCAGGTAGAGCCACGCTGCCCGCGACCAGGGCTGCCCCGTGCGCAGGGGGAAGACGACGGCGTCGCGCGCCACGTACCGGCGCGCCAGCAGCGCGGGTGCCAGCACCGCGAATCCGAGCACGACGGCGAACCGTGCGATGCCCGCGTTGCTCAGGTCCGCGGCGAGCGAGATCGAGGACAGGGCGACGAGCGCGAGCGCCACGATCGCGAGCGTGCGGGCCAGCACGCGGTCCACGACGACGGCCAGGAGGACCCCGGCGACCAGCACGGCGTAGCCGATCGGCCGCTCGAGGAGCACGAGCAGGACGACGGCGCTCGCGCTCACGAGGCCCATCGCGACGACGCCCCACGGGCCCGTGGGGGTGACCGGGGTGCCGGCGGACGCGAGGGTGAACGGGTGACGGCGACGGAGGCTCCCGCCGGCCGCGAGGTCGGGGGCGAGAGGGCTCATGCCCCCAGTCTGCCCGGTCATCCCGACCCGACCGCGAGGTGACCTGCGTCACACCTGGACGGAAATCGACTGCAAGTTTTGCTGCAAGCCCCAACGAAAACGTGACCTGCCCCACATCTCGCGGGCTGGTGGGCCAGGTGCCAAGGCCCTCGAGACTCGCTACGGTGACTGCGTGTCCGAGACCAGCAGCCCCGTGTCCGAGAGCGCCCCCGTGACCGGGGCCGCCCCGACCCCCGCCAGCACCGGCCTCGTGGCCACCCACCCGCTCGCGCTCGCGACCGTGAACTCGCCGCCGGCGTCGGTGGACGGGTTCGTCCGCGAGTTCCTGCGCGAGCTGAACTTCGGTCAGGGCGTCTCGCTCCAGGGGTCCACGGTCAACGACCAGTACCTCGCCCTCGCGCGCACCGTGCGCCACTACCTGATGGCCCGCTGGTCGGAGACGCTGCGCCGTCAGCGCGAGACCCAGGCCAAGGGCGTCGCCTACCTCTCGGCGGAGTACCTGCTGGGACGGCAGCTCGGCAACGCGCTGCTGGCCACGGACCTCACCGACATCGTCGGCGAGGGCCTCGCGCAGTGCGGGATCGACCTCGCCGACCTCCGCGCGCAGGAGGTCGAGCCCGGTCTCGGCAACGGTGGCCTCGGACGCCTGGCCGCGTGCTTCATCGACTCGCTCGCCACGATGAGCGTGCCGTGCATCGGCTACGGCATCCGCTACGAGTACGGCATCTTCCGCCAGACGTTCGTGGAGGGCCGCCAGGTCGAGCAGCCCGACTCCTGGCTCGCGCTCGGCGCCCCGTGGGAGTTCCCGCACCCCGAGAACGCGCGCCTCATCTCGTTCGGCGGCTCGGTCGAGACGACCACCGACGAGGCCGGCGTCGAGCGCCGTCGCTGGATCCCGGCCTGGGACGTCAACGCGGTGCCCTACAACTACATGGTCCCCGGCTACCAGAACGGCCGCGTCAACACCCTGCGCCTCTGGCGGGCCCAGGCCACCGACGCGTTCGACCTGAAGATCTTCAACTCGGGCGACTACGAGGAGGCCGTGCGCGCGCAGACGTTCGCGGAGAACATCTCCAAGGTGCTGTACCCCGAGGACTCCACGCCCCAGGGCAAGGAGCTGCGGCTGCAGCAGCAGTACTTCTTCGTGGCCGCGTCGATCGGTGACTTCCTCGACCAGCAGCTCCCCGAGGACTTCGACCTCACCAAGCTGCCCGAGCGGATCATCTTCCAGCTCAACGACACCCACCCCGTGATCGGGGTGCCCGAGCTCATGCGCGTGCTCGTGGACGAGCGGGGCCTGGAGTGGGACGCCGCGTGGGCGATCACCCAGAAGTGCTTCGCCTACACCTGCCACACGCTCCTGCCGGAGGCGCTCGAGGTCTGGTCGGTCGACCTGCTCGGCAAGCTGCTCCCGCGCCACCTCGAGATCATCTACCGCATCAACGACGACTTCCTCGCCGAGGTCCGCGAGCGGTTCGGCGACGACGAGCTGCGCATCCGCCGCATGTCGATCATCGCCGAGCACCCCGAGCGCTCCGTCCGGATGGCCTACCTGGCCACGGTCGCCGGCTCGAAGGTGAACGGCGTCGCCGCCCTGCACAGCCAGCTGCTGCGCGACAAGGTGCTGCCCGACTTCGACGAGTTCTACCCGGGCAAGTTCACCAACGTCACCAACGGCATCACGCCGCGCCGGTTCCTGCGCCTGGCCAACCCCGCCCTGTCCGAGCTCATCACCGATGCGATCGGCGTCGGCTGGCTCACGGACCTGGAGCGGCTGCGTGGGCTGGAGTCCTACGCCGAGGACGAGGAGTTCCGCGAGCGCTTCCGCGACGTCAAGGCCGCCAACAAGCGTCGCCTCGACGCCGTGCTGCGCGAGCGCGACGGCTTCACGGTGCACGACGACCACCTGCTCGACGTCATGGTCAAGCGCCTGCACGAGTACAAGCGCCAGTCGCTCAAGCTCCTGCACATCGTCACGACCTACGACAGGATCATCTCCGGCGAGGTCGCCGCGGCCGACGTCACGCCGCGCACGTTCATCTTCGGGGCCAAGGCAGCGCCGGGCTACAAGATGGCGAAGGAGATCATCCACCTCATCAACGCGGTCGGCTCGGTCGTCAACGCCGACCCGCGCGTCGAGGACCGTCTCAAGGTGATCTTCCCGCCCAACTACAACGTGACGCTGGCGGAGAAGGTCATCCCGGCCGCCGACCTGTCCGAGCAGATCTCGCTCGCCGGCAAGGAGGCCTCCGGCACGGGCAACATGAAGTTCGCCCTCAACGGGGCGCTCACGATCGGGACCGACGACGGCGCGAACGTCGAGATCCGCGAGCTCGTCGGCAACGACAACTTCTTCCTGTTCGGGATGCTCGAGCCCCAGGTCGAGGAGCTGCAGACCCGCGGCTACGTCCCGAGCTCGTTCTACGAGGCGGACGCCGGCCTGCGCCGTGCGATCGACCTCATCTCCTCCGGGGCGTTCTCGGGCGGGGACCGGTCGGTGTTCGAGCCCGTCGTGTCGAACCTGCTCTACGAGGACCGCTTCATGGTGCTCGCGGACTACGCCGCCTACATCGAGGCCCAGGCCAGGGTCGACGCGGCCTACTCCGACGTCGAGGGCTGGACGCGGTCCGCCATCCTGAACGTGGCGCGCTCGGGCTTCTTCTCCTCCGACCGCTCGATGCGCGACTACATCGAGCGCATCTGGGGCACGCCGCCCTCGATCTGATCAGGCGGTCGGGGGCCGCCCGGTGGCCGGCGGCGCCCCGTCCGGTCGGGCGTCCTCGAAGCGCGTGACGGCGTCGCGCACCGTGCGTCGCACGTCCGGGTGGTCCACGACCCTGAAGTGGCCCACCGTGTCGACCACGACGTTCGTGGCGCCCGCCAGCTCGCTGCCCCCGGGGATGTGGGGGTCGAAGCTCGCGTAGACCGACACGATCCGGGCGTCGACGCCGCGGCTGCGGCCCAGCGACCCGACGTGGGGGTCGCGGTCGCTGAGGATCCGGACGCCGGGGTCGGGGAACCAGCGCGCGTACCTCGACCCGGCGAACGGCGTCGCGATCGCGACCATCCCCAGCACGCGCGGGCCGAGCGGGCCGATCATCAGGGCCTTGCCGATGAGGCCGCCCTTGGAGTGCGCCACGACGACGAGCTCCCGCGTGCCCGTGCGGCGCAGCTGCCTCGCCACGATCCGGGCGGAGGCGCGCAACGCCCCGAGGTTGTTCCCGAGCCCCGGCGCGACGAGGACGGGGTGACCGCGACGGTTGAGGTCGCGCGCCACGCCCGCGAGGGAGTGCCACGGCTCGTAGATGCCCGGCAGCAGCAGGATCGGCACGCGGTCGCCCCGGGCGAACTCCCGCGGCGGGTGGGGGCGCAGCCGGGCACCGAGCTGGATGCCGAGGATGTACCGGTAGTCGTCGAGCCACCCGAACGCGCGCCGCACGAGGCGCGACGACCGTCGCGCGAGGGTCATGCGTCCGAGCGATCCCCGGTGCGCGTCTCGCCGGGCGCGATCCCGATCTCCTCGTCGATGACCTGGTCGACCGCCTCGGCCTCCTCGACCGTGCCCACCGCGAGCCCGTCGGGGTCGGCGACGGGCTCGCGCCCGTCGACGTGGGCGCCGTCGACGTCCTCGCCCTCGGCGTGCGCCAGGACCAGGGCCGCGGTCTCGGCGTAGTGCGCGTAGACGACGGCGTGCGAGGCGCCGGCGATCTCGGCGTAGGAGGCGTCGGGGCAGGCCTCGACGAGCTCGTGCGCCCACGCCTGCGGGGCGACGCCGTCCCACGTGCCGCGCAGCACCAGCGTGCGCGCGCGCAGGCGGGTGATCCGCTCCTCGATCGGGTAGTCCAGGAGCGCCGGCAGCACGCGCATCATCCAGTGCGGGCCGCAGCGCAGGTAGCCCGCGACGGCGGCGCGGCGGGTGCCGAAGGACTCGTGCAGCGAGCTCTGGGCCAGGCGGAAGGCCTGCCACCACGGGCTGCGCTCGGACGCGTTGACGGGCGGACCGACCAGCACGGCCCTGGACGAGAGGTCCCGGTGGCGGGCGAGCGTCTCGACGACGACCTGGGCACCCATCGAGTGCCCCACCAGGATCGGGTCGATCAGGCCCTCGCGGCGGACCCAGGAGGCCACGACGTCGGCGAACCCGCCGATGCCGAGCGGTTGTCCGGCGTGCGGGACGCCGTCGAACCCCGGCAGGTCCAGGAGGTAGACGACGCCGGAGCGCGCCAGCCGGGCCGCGAGGGGCTCGAAGTAGTACGAGGAGACGCCGAGCCCGTGCAGCAGGACGAAGGTGCGCAGCGGCTGGGTGGGGGTGGCCTCGGGGTCGTCCGCGTCGACGCTCAGGCGCCAGACGCGCAGGTACTCGCCGTCGACGCGCAGCCGTTGGATGCGGACGTTGAGTCCGTTGGGGGCGAGCTTCGCCCGATCGAGTCGTGCCACCCGCCCGAGGTTACCGGCGGTGGGGCGGGGTCGCCCGCCCCACCGCCGGCCGCGGCGCCGCCGGACCTAGAAGGTGACGCCCGTGGCGTGCAGCGGGCAGTACCCGTTCGGGTTCATCACGAGGTACTGCTGGTGGTAGCCCTCGGCGTACCAGAACGGCCCGGCGGCGTCGGACGATCGGGCGTCCGTCGTGATCTCGCCGTAGCCGGCCTGGGTCAGGCGCGGCTGGTAGGCCGCGCGCGAGCGCTCGATCGCCTCGCGCTGCTCCTCGGTGGTCCAGAAGATCGCGGAGCGGTACTGGGTGCCGCGGTCGTTGCCCTGGCGGTGCACCTGGGTCGGGTCGTGCTGGGTCCAGAAGACCTCGAGCAGCTGGTCGATCGTGACGACCGCCGGGTCGTAGGCGATCATCACGGTCTCCGTGTGACCGGTGCGCCCGGTGCACGTCTCCTCGTAGGTCGGGTTCGGCGTGAACCCGCCCATGTAGCCGACCGCCGTGGTGACCACGCCCGGGATCTGCCAGAAGTGCTTCTCCTCGCCCCAGAAGCAGCCCATCGCGACGTGCAGCACCTGCGTGCCCTCGGGCCAGGGGCCGCGCAGCGGCGTGCCGAGCACGCGGTGCGTGCCGGGCACGGAGAAGGTCGGCTGCTCGCGACCGGGCAGCGCCTCGGAGGCGGTGACCATGGTGGGGGCCTGCTTGAAGAACATGGGGGCTCCTTTCGCCACCTGGGTCAACGTCGGGGCGGCGCGCGGTGTTCCTCCCGGGTGCTCGCTGTCGCGCGGCCGCGTGCGGTGGCAGGGTGGGGGAGTGGACAGCAAGCCCCTCGTGACCCTTGACGACGTCCTGCGAGCCCGCGAGGTGCTCGAGGGCCTCCTGCACCGCACCCCGGTCGAGAGCAGCGACGCGTTCGCCGAGATCGCCGGCGCGCCGCTCCGCCTCAAGTGCGAGCACCTCCAGCGGACCGGATCGTTCAAGGTGCGCGGTGCGCTCGTGCGGCTGGCCGGGCTGAGCCCCGACGAACGACGCCGGGGCGTCGTCGCGGCCAGCGCCGGCAACCACGCCCAGGGCGTGGCCTGGGCCGCGCGACGGCTGGGGATCGACGCCGTCGTCCACATGCCCGCCGACGCCGCCATCCCCAAGGTCGAGGCGACGCGCTCCTACGGTGCGCGGGTGGTGCTGGGCGGCGACCGCGTCGAGGACGCCGTCGCGCGCGCGGTCCTGGAGGCGGAGGCGCAGGGACGCACCTTCATCCACCCGTTCGACCACGTCGACGTCGTCGCGGGGCAGGGGACCGTGGGCCTGGAGATCCTGGAGCAGGTGCCCGACGTCGGCACGATCCTCGTTCCCACCGGCGGCGGGGGGCTGGCGGCCGGGATCGCGGCGGCCGTGCCGGAGGACGTCCGCGTCGTGGCGGTGCAGTCCGAACGCGCCTCCGCCTACGGGCCGTCCCTGGCCCAGGGGTCGCCCACCTCGATCACGACCACCCGGACCATGGCGGACGGGATCGCCGTCGCCCGGCCCGGTGACGTGCCGTTCGGCGTGCTCGCCGCCCGCGACACGCGGGTGCTCACGGTCAGCGAGGACGACCTGTCCCGCGCCGTGCTCTCGCTCGCGGAGCGTGCCAAGCAGGTGGTGGAGCCGGCGGGTGCCGCCGGCATCGCCGCGATCATCGCGCACCGGGGCGAGACGCTCGACGGGCTCGTCGAACCGGGCCGCAGCGTGGTGGTGGTGCTGTCCGGCGGGAACGTCGACCCGATCGTGCTGCGCAAGGTGTTCCGCCACGGCATGTCCGCGGCCGGGCGCTACCTGCACCTGCGGTGCAGCCTGTCCGACCGCCCCGGCAGCCTCGTCGGGCTGCTGGACGCGATCGCCCAGGTGCACGCCGACGTCGTCACGATCGGCCACGTGCGCACCGGTGCCGGCCTCGGGGTGGACGAGACCGCCGTCGACGTCGAGGTGGTCACGAAGGGCTCCCGTCACAGTCGCGAGGTGCTCGAGCACGTCCGCGCTGCGGGCTTCGACGCCGTGGAGCGCTGACGGCGGCCACCCCGGTGGGGGTGACCGCCGTCGGCGATGGTTCGGCGGACTCAGCCGTGGAGCGACTCAGCCGTGGAACGGCGTGGCCGCCGTGATGGCGACCTCGACCTTGACGTCCCTGGGCGTGAGGTAGCTGGTCTTCTCGCCGACCTTCTTGCCGTTGATCGCGGCACCGAGCAGCGAGGACGGGGAGAACACCTCCAGGTCCGTGGTGTCGCCGACCTCGCGCGAGCCGAAGAGGAACGTCATGCTCTCGCCGCCCACGTCGGCGGTGACGACCATGCCGGGCTCGACGACGCCGTCGTCCTTCGGGATCTCCCCGACCTCGGCGGTGCGCAGCAGCTCGGTGAGCTGGCGGATGCGGCCCTCGGCCTTGCCCTGCTCCTCGCGCGCGGCGTGGTAGCCACCGTTCTCCTTGAGGTCGCCCTCGGAACGGGCCTGCTCGATGCGCTCCGTGATCTCGGTGCGACCGGGGCCGGTCAGGTGGTCGAGCTCAGCCTTGAGCCGGTCGAAGGCTTCCTGCGTGAGCCAGGTGGTGTCGGGCACGGTGCTCTCCTCGATGCGTGATGACGCCCGTCCGACGGCGACGGGATCGTCCGTCTCCGGTCCGGACGTGCGCCGGTGGTCCGACGCGTCACGATGACACGAACGCCGCCCCCGGAAGGGACGGCGAAACGACCAGTGTAGTGCGAGCGGGGCCGGTGGCGGCTACTCCCGGACCGCTACTCCGGGACCGCGACGCAACCGTTGCTCACGGCGTCGGCCTGCTCGGCGCGGGCGAACGTGGTCACGTCGACCGTCAGCGGCACCACGCGGGGTCCGCCCGCGGGGACGTCCACCAGGGTCACGCCGACCTGGGCGTGGCTCACGTCGAGGGCCTGGACCGTGCAGCGCAGCGGCACCTCGGGATCCTCCCGGAGGACGGAGAAGGAGACCGTGACCTGCGAGTCCGAGACGACGCGGTAGCTCGAGCCGGTGACGCTCGCCCCGGTCCCCGGGCCGCCGAAGACCAGCCACAGCACGATGGCGGTCCCCACCACGCCGATGACGGCGGCGGCGACCGCCGCCAGCCTTCCGGGTGACCTGCCACCCGCGGCGGGGCGGGCGCCGTAGCGGCGCTCGAGCCTCGCGCGCTGCTCGGCGTCCGTGGTGCTCACCCGACCAGTCTGCCCCAGGTGGGATGATGGTCACCGACAGATCCCAGCACGCAAGGAGGGCCCGTGGCCCCGCTCCGGCTCATGGCCGTGCACGCACACCCCGACGACGAGTCCAGCAAGGGCGCCGCCACCATGGCGCGCTACGCGGCCGACGGCGTCGACGTCCTCGTCGTCACCTGCACCGGTGGCGAGCGCGGGGACGTGCTCAACCCCCGGCTCCAGCACGACCCCGAGGTCCTGGTGGACCTGCCCGCGCGCCGTCGGCGCGAGATGGACGCGGCGGCCGCGGCCCTGGGCGTGCGCCAGACGTGGCTCGGCTTCGTCGACTCCGGGCTGCCCGAGGGCGACCCGCTGCCCCCGCTGCCCGAGGGCTGCTTCGCGCTCGCGCCGCTGACGGAGACCGTGCCGGCGCTCGTCGCCCAGATCCGGCAGCAGCGTCCCCAGGTCCTGCTCACCTACGACGAGAACGGCGGCTACCCCCACCCCGACCACATCATGACCCACGTGGTCTCGATGGCCGCGGTCGAGGCGGCGGCCGACCCGGAGCAGCACCCGGAGCTCGGTGAGCCCTGGCAGGTGCCGAAGGTCTACTACCACGCGTCCTTCTCCCGACGCCGGATGGCGGCCGTGCACGACGCGCTCACCGACCGCGGCCTCGAGTCCCCGTTCGGGGCGTGGCTGGCGGAGTGGGACGGCGAGGGCGGCCGCAACGTCACGTGCCGCGTGGACGCCTCGGCCCACTTCGGCCAGCGCGACCAGGCACTGCTCTCGCACGCCACCCAGATCGACCCCGACGGGTTCTTCTTCGCGGTGCCGCGCGACCTCGAGGGTGAGATCTGGCCGTGGGAGGAGTTCGAGCTCGTCTCCTCCACCGTCCCGACCGAGCCGATGGAGGACGACCTGTTCGCCGGGGTCCGTCCGTGACCGGCACCGGTGCCCTGCTCGCGGCGACGCTGGCGACCGAGGTCCCCGACCAGTACGAGGTCACGCCGGGGCTTCCGGGCTTCCTGGCGACGTTCGCCGTCCTCATCGTCTTCCTGCTCCTGATCCGCTCGTTCAACAAGAACATGCGCAGGGTCAACGCCAACGAGCGCCACCGCCAGACGGAGGCCGCCGCCGCGGCGCAGGCCGAGGCCGAGGAGACGACGGCGCGGGAGGCCGCGACAGAGCCGACCGACGCCGAGGTGGCCCAGGTGATCGAGGTGCCCGAGGGGCGTGCCGACGAGACCCGTCCGGTCGACGGCGACGCCCCGGCACCCGAGGCCGGTCAGCGCGGGTGAGGATCGCGGCCGCGCAGCTCGACGCCGCCCTGGGCCTCCCCGGGGTGCGCGACGGTGCGGCGGCCGCTGACGCGATCGCTCGCGCCGCCCGCGAGCACGCCGCCGACGTCGTGCTCCTGCCCGAGTACGCCTCGGGCTGGTCGAGCCCGCTCACCCGTGATCTCGTCCAGCCCGACGACGGTCCCTTCCTGACCGCCGTCCGCGCGGCCGCGGCGGCGCACGGCGTGAGCGTGGTGGTTGGCGTCGTGCTCCCGGGGCTCGCCGGGGGCGGGGGGCGAGCCGGCCGCGCGCGGAACGTGACGGTCGTCGTCGGCCCGGACGGCGCCGAGCTCGGTCGGTACACGAAGGCCCACCTCTACGACGCCTACGGCAGCCGTGAGAGCGACCTCCTCGAGGCGGGCGATCCCGCCGGCGACGGCGCGCCGCTGACGGTGCAGCTGCCGACGGCGGCGGGCCCGGTCACCCTGGGCGTCCTGACCTGCTACGACCTGCGCTTCCCCGAACCGTTCCGCGCCCTGATGGGCGGTGAGGGCGACCCGCGGCCCGATGTCGTCGTCCTCGGCGCGGCCTGGGCGGCGGGGGAGGGCAAGGCCGAGCAGCTGCGCGTGCTCGCCCGTGCCCGGGCGATCGAGAACACGGTCTACCTGGCGATCGCCTCCCAGCCCGGTGACGGGCGCACGGGCGGTTCCCTCGTCGTCGACCCGGCGGGGGCGGTGCTGGCCGAGGCCGGCGATCCCACCGCCGACGGTCCGGCGTTCGCGGTCGCCGACGTCGATCCCGCTCGCCTCGCCGCCGTGCGCGAGGCGAGCCCCGTGCTCGCCCACCGCCGGTACGGCGTGCACCCGCTCGCGGGGAACGGCAGCTAGGACTCCGTGCGCTCGATCTGCTCGGCGCGCTCCTCGATCTCGGCCGGGGTGAGGGCCAGCGGATCGTCCTGCGTCGCGTCCAGGGCCTCGATCGCGGCCTCGACGTCGAAGGTGGCCTCCGGCCACGCGAGGTCCAGTCCCGTCAGCGCGTCGACCAGCAGCTGGGTGACCGCGAGGCGAGCGAACCACTTGCGGTCGGCCGGGACGACGTGCCAGGGGGCGGTCTCCGTGGACGTGCGCTCGATCGCGATGTCGTAGGCCTCGGTGTAGCGGGGCCACTTGGCGCGCGTGTCGAGGTCGCTGACGGCGAACTTCCAGTGCTTGTCCGGGCGCGCCAGGCGCTTGCTCAGCCGCTCGTACTGCTCGGCCGGGGAGATCACGAGGGCCACCTTGACGATCGTGGTGCCCGCGGCCGCCAGCTTCTTCTCGAACCGGACGATGTCGCGGTAGCGGCGCTCGATGGTCTCGGGGTCGGCCAGGGCGTCGACCCGCGCGACGAGCACGTCCTCGTAGTGCGAGCGGTCGAACACCCCGATCCGCCCGGCCGACGGCAGCGCGCGCCGGATGCGCCACAGGAAGCTGTGCGAGCGCTCCTTCTCGGTCGGCACGCCGAACGAGCGGATGGTCACGCCCTGCGGGTCGACCATGCCGAGCACGTGCCGGACGATGCCGCCCTTGCCCGACGTGTCGAGCCCCTGCAGCACGAGCAGCACCGAGCGGGTGCCGCCGGAGCGCCCCTCCGCGAACAGCCTCTCCTGCAGCTCCGACAGCGTCTCGCCCAGCTCCAGGGTGCGGGCCTCGGCCGCCGAGCGACCGGCGTCCCAGCCGGGGGTGGCCCGGGTGTCGACGTCGGCGAGCGAGGATCCCGGCTCCGGGCGCAGGAGGTCGGCGAGCGGTGCGTCGAACGCGGCCGTCGGCTCGGCGGACCTCGTCGACTTCTTGGACTTCTTCTTGCTGCTCACGCTGGCTCCTTGGACGGGTGCCGCGAGCCTAGCCGGGGGCGCGTCAGCGCAGGGAGAGCACGACCACGTAGATCGCGATCGCGTGGCACGTGTAGCCGATGAGCGTGCCGACGTGGAAGATCTCGTGGAAGCCGAACCAGCGCGGTGAGGGGTTGGGGCGCTTGAGCGCGTACACGACCGCTCCGACGGTGTAGCCGATGCCGCCGGCGATCACGAGCCACATCACGGCGTCGCCGCCGGAGCGCCCGAAGGACGGCAGGAACCACACCGCCACCCAGCTCAGGGCCAGGTAGATGGGCACGTACAGCCAGCGCGGCGCGCCCAGCCAGAAGACCCTGGCCAGGATCCCGGCGACGGCGCCGCCCCACACGACGAGCAGGAGCGTGCGCGACTGGGCGGGCGGCAGCAGGAGCGCGGCCAGCGGCGTGTAGGTGCCGGCGATCACGAGGAAGATGTTGGAGTGGTCGATGCGTCGCAGGATCGCCAGGGTGCGCGGCTCCCACGTCCCCCGGTGGTAGACCGCGCTCGCCCCGAAGAGCAGGGCCGTGGCGACGGCGAAGACCAGGGTGCTCCAGCGCGCCGTCGGCGTCGGGGAGATCACCACGAGCACGATCCCCGCGATCAGCACGAACGGGAACATGCCCGCATGGATCCAGCCGCGCAGCAGCGGCTTGACCGCGGTGGCGAGCTGCTCGACGGCGGACTCCACGGTCGGCCGGGCGGGCTGGCGGGCGGGCTGGGGGGAGTCGGGGCTCGTACCGGGGGAAGTGCTGCGCATGCGGTCCTCGCTCGTGGTTACGTCACCGTAGGTTACCCCAGCGCAGCGTGCGGATCCGGGGACGTGGAGCACGCCGTCACCGTCGTCGTGCAGGCTCCGTGAGCACCGTGCGGCGGGGTTGTGAGGGGTCGAACGGACACCCCGCGCCCAGTCGGACGGGGGGCCGGTGCGCGCGGTAGCGTGGCCCGGCGGAGCAGTCGACCGGGCGCAGCCGCGCCGGTGGAGCCGGCTCCGCGACGGATGCGAGGGTGGTGGAGCATGGCCGGATTCAGCCCGACCCAGGGCCTGTACGGGCTCTACGAGCGGCGTCTGGCCCGTGAGCTGCGGTCCGAGGACGTGCCGCACCACATCGGCATCATGATGGACGGCAACCGCCGCTGGGCGCGCCAGGTCGCGGCCCCGCCGTCGCACGGCCATCGCGCCGGGGCCGACAAGATCGTCGACGTCCTGGGATGGTCCGACGCCATCGGCGTGAAGATCGTGACGCTGTGGATGCTCTCGACCGACAACCTCCGGCGCGACCCCGCCGAGCTCGGCGAGCTCGTGGCCATCATCGAGGAGGCCGTCTCCGACCTCGCGGCCTCGCGACGGTGGCGCATCCACGCGCTCGGCGCGCTGGACCTGCTCCCGGAGTCCACGGCGCGGCGGCTGCGCGCGGCGCAGGAGCTGACGAGGGACGTCGAGGGCATGGTCGTCAACGTGGCCGTCGGCTACGGCGGACGGCAGGAGATCGCCGACGCCATCCGGTCGCTGCTGCGCGAGCGCGCGGCCCACGGCGCCGGCATCGAGCAGGTCGCCGACGAGATCACCGTCGAGCAGATCGCCGACCACCTCTACACCAAGGGGCAGCCCGACCCCGACCTGGTCATCCGCACCTCCGGCGAGCAGCGCATCGGCGGGTTCCTGCTGTGGCAGAGCGTGCACACGGAGTTCTACTTCGCCGAGGCGTTCTGGCCCGACTTCCGGCGCGTCGACTTCCTCCGCGCGGTGCGCGCGTACTCGCGGCGCGAGCGTCGCCTCGGTCGCTGAGGACCCGCCCGACCGTGGTGTTCGGTGAGCGCCAGGTTGCGAGCGTGTGAACTCTTCCTGCGGCGCCCCCGCGGTGTGGCGTGTCGCACATCTTTGCCACGAGCCGGACGTAGCGTCTGGCTCGTGAGCGGCACCCAGCCACTCGCCGGAAGGCCACTGTGGAGCATCGCTTCGTCAGGAGGGGCCGTCGGCCCCATCGGTCGACCGCCCCCACCTCGCACGGTCCGCACCGGCGCGCGAGCGCCCTGACGGACTGACCACCAGGCGCTTCGGCGTCGGAGGGAGCCACCGTGAGCGAAGGCACCGAGATCGTCCCCCAGCCGGCAGATCAGGCCGAGCACGAGCCGTCGGGGGAGGAGGCGCCTCGCACCACGTACGTGCTCGACACCTCCGTCCTGCTGTCGGATCCGCGGGCGCTGTTCCGGTTCGCGGAGCACGACGTCGTCCTGCCGGTCGTGGTCGTCACCGAGCTGGAGGCCAAGCGTCACCACCCCGAGCTGGGGTTCTTCGCACGGAGCGCGCTGCGGGCGCTCGACGACCTGCGGGTCAAGCACGGCAGGCTGGACGCGCCCGTCCCGGCGGGTGAGGGAACGCTGCGCGTCGAGCTCAACCACTCCGACCCCACGGTGCTGCCGTCGGGGCTGCGCCTGGGCGACAACGACACGCGCATCCTGTCGGTGGCGGCGAGCCTCGCGGCGGAGGGCAAGAACGTCGTCGTGGTGAGCAAGGACCTGCCGATGCGGGTCAAGGCCTCCTCGGTCGGGCTCGCCGCGCAGGAGTACCGGGCGCAGCAGGCCGTCGAGGTCGGCTGGAGCGGCATGGCGAGCGTGGACCTGGACGAGGGCGAGCTGGCGGCGCTGTGGGGGAGCGAGCGGGTCTCGATCGCCGACCTGCGCGACCCCGCTCCGGTGCAGGACCTGCCCGTGCACACGGGGCTGGTGCTGCACTCCACGCGTGGCTCGGCGCTCGGCCGCGTGACGGCCGACAAGCAGATCCAGCTCGTGCGGGGCGATCGCGACGTGTTCGGCGTGCACGGCCGCAGCGCCGAGCAGCGCGTCGCGATCGACCTGCTGCTCGACAAGGAGATCGGCATCGTCTCGATCGGGGGGCGGGCCGGGACGGGGAAGTCGGCGCTCGCCCTGTGCGCCGGGCTCGAGGCCGTGATGGAGCGCCGCGAGCACCGCAAGATCATGGTGTTCCGACCGCTGTACGCCGTCGGCGGTCAGGACCTCGGCTACCTGCCGGGCAGTGCCGACGACAAGATGAACCCGTGGGCGCAGGCCGTGTTCGACACGCTCGGCGCGATGGTCTCCACCGAGGTCGTCGAGGAGGTCATGGACCGCGGCATGCTCGAGGTGCTCCCGCTGACCCACATCCGCGGCCGCTCGCTGCACGACGCGTTCGTGATCGTGGACGAGGCCCAGTCGCTCGAGCGCAACGTGCTGCTGACGATGCTCTCGCGCATCGGCCAGAGCTCGCGCGTGGTGCTCACGCACGACGTCGCGCAGCGCGACAACCTCCGGGTGGGGCGGCACGACGGCGTCGCGGCCGTCATCGAGGCGCTCAAGGGCCACCCGCTGTTCGCCCACGTGACGCTCACGCGCTCCGAGCGCTCGCCCGTGGCGGCGCTGGTCACCGAGCTGCTGGAGGGCATCGACCTCTGAGCGGGTGGCGCTCGCGGCGGCCGGTCACCCCCGTGGTGGCCGGCCGTTCGTGTGCGCGGCGCCGCCGTCGGACTGCCCCTGACGAGGCGGCGCGCCGCCGTCGCCGATGTTGCGTTCGCCGGACGCGTTTGGTTTTGTAGTTGCCAAGGTTTGTCCAAGCGGACGACGACGGTGACGTTCGGAGGACGGCATGAGACGGACGGGCGCGGCCGCAGCGGTCGCACTGGTGGCGACGTTGGGTCTGGCGGCGTGCGGGGGCGGGGACGGCGACGACGTCGAGCTCACCTGGTACATCAACCCCGACGACGGCGGTCAGGCCGCCATCGCGGCGCAGTGCACGACCGAGGCCGACGGCGCGTACGCGATCTCGACCTCGCTGCTGCCCCGCGAGTCGAGCTCGCAGCGCGAGCAGCTGGCCCGCCGCCTGGCGGCCAACGACGCCTCGATCGACCTCATGAGCATCGACCCGCCGTTCGTGCCGGAGCTCTCCCGCGCGGGGTTCCTCGCTCCGGTACCCCAGGAGCTGCAGGAGACGGCCGAGGCGCAGGCGGTGCAGGGCGCGCTCGACACCGCCACGTGGCAGGACGAGCTGGTCACGGTCCCGTTCTGGGCCAACACGCAGCTCCTCTGGTACCGCACGTCGGTCGCCGAGGCGGCCGGTCTGGACATGACGCAGCCCGTCACGTGGGACCAGATCATCGATGCCACACGGGAGCAGGAGCTCTACCTCGGCGTCCAGGGCGGACGGGCCGAGGCGCTGACGGTGTGGATCAACTCCCTGGTCCAGTCCGCCGGTGGTGAGGTCATCTCCGGCGAAGCCTCCAACGCCGACGAGGTGGAGGTGACGATCGACAGCGAGGCCGGGGCGGAGGCCGCGCGCATCCTGTCGGAGATCGGCGAGGACGGTCTCGGCGGCCCCGGGCTGCCGACCTCGGACGAGAACGGCAACCTCTCGACCTTCGAGGGGGACCGCGGATCGTTCATGGTCAACTGGCCGTTCGTCTGGCCGGCGATGTCGGGTGCGGTCGAGGACGGCTCGCTGTCCCAGGAGGTGTTCGACGACGTCGGGTGGGCGATGTACCCGCAGGTCGTCGAGGGTCAGGAGTCCCGGCCGCCGGTCGGCGGGATCAACCTCGGGGTGAGCGCGTTCAGCGAGCACGTCGAGGAGTCGTTCGCCGCGATCGCCTGCATCACCGACCCGGCCAAGCAGGCGGAGTACTTCGTCACCAACGGCAACCCGCCCTCGGCCACCGAGGCGTTCGACGACCCGGCCGTCCAGGAGGCCTTCCCGATGGCCGACGTCCTGCGCGAGAGCCTCGAGGCCGGTGCGCCGCGTCCTCTCACGCCGTTCTACACGACCGTGACCCTGGGACTTCAGCGCACGTGGCACCCGTTGGACCAGATCGACCCCGAGTCGACGCCGGAGCGGTCGACCGAGCTGCTCCGGGCCATCCTGGCGGGGGAGGACCTGCTGTGAGCGCCACGACCGGTCCCGGCGCGACGTCGTCGCCCACCGCCGCGCCGTCGTCGTCCTCGGCCAGGAACGCGAACGCGACGTCCTCCCGCAAGCCTCGCCGCAGCGCGCGTCGCCGCGCCGAGGCGAGGCTCGGATGGATCCTCGCGGGACCCGCGTTCGTCGTGATGCTCGCGGTCACCCTCTACCCGATCCTGCAGGCGGTCTGGGAGTCGCTGTTCAACTACCAGCTCACGGCGCCCGACGACCGGACGTTCGTCGGGCTGAACAACTACCTCGTGATCCTGACCGACTCGATCTTCTGGCGAGCGATGGGCGTGACGACGCTGATCATGGTCATCACCGTCGCCGTCGAGCTGGTCATCGGGTTCGGTCTGGCGATGGTCATGCACCGCGCGCTCAGGCGCCTGCGCGGTCTTCTGCGCACGGCGATCCTCGTGCCGTACGGCATCATCACGGTCGTCTCCGCCTTCGCGTGGTTCTACGCGTTCGACACCACGAGCGGCTTCGTCAACTCCTGGTTCGACTGGGTGCCGGGGATCAGCAGCGACCTCAACTGGTTCGCCGAGACGCCCACGGCACTGATCGTCATCATGGCGTCGGAGATCTGGAAGACGACGCCGTTCATCTCGCTGCTCCTGCTCGCGGGCCTGGCGCAGGTGCCGGGCGACCTCGAGGAGGCCGCCAAGGTCGACGGTGCGACGCCGTGGCAGGTGTTCAAGCGCGTGATCGTCCCCAACATGAAGGCCGCGATCATGGTGGCGGTCCTGTTCCGGGCGCTCGACGCCTTCCGCATCTTCGACAACGTCTTCATCATGACGCAGGGGTCCGCGGGTACCGAGGTGCTGGCGCTCCTGGCCTACCGCACCTCGATCGGCCAGCTGCAGATCGGCATGGGTTCCGCCATCTCGGTCCTGCTGTTCCTGTGCGTGATCGTCATCTGCTTCATCGCGATCAAGGTGTTCAAGGTCGACCTCGCCCCGGCCCAGGGAGGGAAGTGACGTGCTGACCACGAAGCAGAAGGTGTGGTGGGCGCTCGGGACCGTCGCCGTCCTGGTCTACGCCCTGTTCCCGGTGGCCGCGATCTTCGCGACCTCGTTCAAACCGTCCAGCGAGCTCACCTCCGGAACGTTCCTGCCCTCGAGCCCGACGTTGTCCAACTACGAGTCGATCCTCGCGGGCGACGCCCAGGAGCTGTTCCTGTCCTCGCTGAGGAACTCGATCGGCATCTCCGTGATCTCCACGGTGCTGGCCTCGATCCTGGCCACGCTCGCCGCCTACGCGATCGCGCGGCTGGACTTCCCCGGCAAGAAGCTCGTGCTGATGACGTCCCTCGCGGTCTCGATCTTCCCTGTCATCTCGATCGTCACGCCGCTGTTCAACCTGTGGCGGACGATCGGCCTGTACGACACCTGGCCGGGCCTGATCATCCCGTACATGTCGCTCACGCTCCCGATCTCGATCTGGACCCTGACGGCGTTCTTCCGCCAGATCCCCTGGGAGCTGGAGCAGGCCGCCCAGGTCGACGGTGCGACGACGTATCAGGCCTTCCGCCGCGCGATCGTGCCGCTCGCGGCCCCAGGGGTGTTCACGACGGCGCTGATCGCGTTCTTCATCGCGTGGAACGACTTCGTCTACGGCATCTCTCTCACCTCCACCTCGGCCGCGCGCCCCGTGCCCGCCGCTCTCGCGTTCTTCACCGGCTCCTCGCAGTTCGAGGAGCCGACGGGGGCGATCTCCGCTGCCGCCGTCGTCGTCACCATCCCCGTCGTCGTGCTGGTCCTGCTGTTCCAGCGCCAGATCGTCTCCGGTCTCACCCAGGGCGCCGTCAAGGGCTGAGCGCCCGGAAGGAGAAGGCCATGTCCGCCATCACGCTGAAGAACATCGTCAAGGAGTACGGGGACGGCTACGCGGCCGTCAACGACGTCAGCCTGGACATCGCCGACGGCGAGTTCGTCATCCTCGTGGGCCCGTCCGGCTGCGGGAAGTCGACGCTCCTGCGCATGATCGTCGGACTCGAGGACATCACCTCGGGGGAGCTGCGGATCGACGACGACCTCGTCAACGATAAGGCGCCGCGCGACCGCGACCTGGCGATGGTGTTCCAGAACTACGCGCTCTACCCGCACCTGACCGTGTTCGAGAACATCGCGTTCCCGCTGCGCCTGACCAAGGGCGCGCTGAGCGACGACGAGATCGACGCGCGCGTGCGCCGCGCCTCCACGCTCCTCGAGCTCGACGAGCACCTCGACCGCAAGCCGGCCAACCTCTCGGGCGGCCAGCGTCAGCGCGTCGCGATGGGTCGGGCCATCGTGCGCGAGGCGCGCGCGTTCCTGTTCGACGAGCCGCTGTCGAACCTCGACGCCAAGCTGCGGGGCCAGATGCGCACCGAGATCGCCCGGATGCAGCGCACGCTCGGCACCACCACCGTCTACGTCACCCACGACCAGACCGAGGCGCTGACGCTGGGCGACCGCGTCGCCGTCCTGCGCCGCGGCGTGCTGCAGCAGGTCGCGAGCCCGCGCTCGCTCTACGAGCAGCCCGTGAACCTCTTCGTCGCCGGCTTCATCGGCTCGCCGCCCATGAACTTCCTGCCCGGCACCGTGGGGGAGTCCAGCATCTCGACGCCGTTCGGCGACCTGCCGCTCACGGACCGGCTGCGCTCGGCGGTCGACGGGCGCGAGATCGTCATCGTCGGGATCCGACCCGACGCGTTCCACGACGTCGACGAGAGCGACGTCCCGGACGAGGCGGTCCGGTTCGAGGCCGAGATCGACGTGACCGAGTGGCTCGGGTCGGAGCTGTACGCCTACGTGCCGTTCACGAGCCACGACGACGTCGCCGCCAAGCTCGAGGAGCTCGACCGCGACCTCGACGGTGAGGGGATGCGCACCCAGCTCGTCGTCTCGCTCGACGCGATGAGCACGCTGACCGACGGCGACGACGCGACGCTCTGGTTCGACCCCGCCTCGGCGCACGTGTTCGACCCCGAGACCGGCGACAACCTCACGCGGGACGCCGAGCGGGCCTCGAAGCTCGACGAGCACGGGGCGAAGGCGCGCAAGCGCGCGATCGAGCGCGCCAGGGAGAAGGCCGAGCGCGGCGAGGCGTCCGTGGCGGTGCCGTCGGCGGGCTGAGTCCTCAGCGCAGCGGATCGAGCGGGCGCAGCAGCGCCGGTACGACACCGGTCACGATCGACTCCGCCACGAGCTCGCCCGTGAGGGGGCCGAGCGTGACGCCCCACATGCCGTGACCGCCGGCCACGTGCACGCGCGGGGAGCGCGTCGGCCCGACCAGCGGCAGACCGTCGACCGTGCACGGCCGCGACCCGACCCACTCCTCGCGCCGATCGGTGAAGTCGGCGCCCGCGATCATGGGTTCGGCGGCCGCGCGGATCGCCGCGATGCGGCGAGGGTCCAGCGGTTCGCCCGGACGCCGGAACTCCATCATCCCGGCGACCCGCAGACGGCCCCGGAGCGGGGTGCACGCCACGCGCTGGGCGGGGAGGTAGAAGGGTCCCGCGGGGAGGTGCTCCACCGGGACGGTGAAGGAGTACCCGCGCCCGGCCTGCACCACGCGCCGCACCCCGAGCGTGCGAGCCAGCTCGCCGAGGCGCGCACCGGAGGCGAGGACGACGACGTCGGCGCTCAGGTGGTCGCTCTCGTGGTCGCCCCTGGCGGTGCGACCGCGGGGCGGGACGCCCTCGTGGTCCACGACGCGCACCCCCGCCGGACGGCGCGGATCGCCACCGGACACCGATGTCACCCGCAGCCCCTCGAGGATCTCGACCCCGTCGGCCCGCACGAGGTCCGCGAGGGCCTCGAGGTAGCGCGGCGGGTCGATGTAGCGCGTCCCGTGCAGCGCGAGCCCGGCCGTGACGCGGTCGGAGGCGGCGGGCACGAGGGCGCGGACGCCGTCGCCGTCGAGCAGGTCGAAAGGCGCTTGCTGGCCCGACTCGGCGATGATGCGCAGCTCGTGCAGCAGCGTCTCGCGCTCGGACTCGCGGGCGTACGCGGCGACGAACGGCGCGTCGGACCGCGTGGGCTCGGTCATGCCGTGGGCGGTGAGCGCGTCGTAGGCGTCCAGGGCGCGCGCGTTCAGCGGCACGAGCGCGGCCATGCTGCGACGCCACGCGTCCCACGTGCAGTGCCGCAGGAAGCCGACGAGGAACCGCAACAGGTTCGGATCGGCGCGCGGCGGGATGTAGACGGGGGACGACGGCGAGGCGAGGGCCCGCAGCCCGGCCGCCAGGATCGAGGGGTCGGGGAGCGGGATGGTGAGCGTCGGCGTGAGCCACCCGGCGTTGCCCCACGAGGCCCCCGCGGCGACGTGCTCGGCGTCCAGGACCCGTACGTCGAGCCCGGCCCGACGCAGGTGGTGGGCCGTGGAGAGCCCGACGATGCCGGCACCGACGACGATCGCGGTGCGCGGCTGGGGGAACCGGCGGGAGACCATGACCGATCCTCCCACCTGGTGCCCGGCGGGGCGAGGGCGGCCCCGGTGCGTAGCCCCCGGGGCAATCCGCCGAGTTCGGGCTCTCGCGCCGAGTTCGGGCGCTGCGCTCCGGCCCCGCGCTCCACGGCCTACCGAGTTCGGGGCTTGCTGCCGAGTTCGAGGCTTCCACGCGGGCTCACACCCCCCAGGCCGCCGAGTTCGCGCTTCTTCAGCGAGTTCGGTGGTTCAGGTCCCGACCTCGGCGAAAGAGCCCGAACTCGGCGGAGCAACCGCGAGCGCGCGAGTTTCGGGACCCCGGCGGGCCGTCGGGTCCTCGGCTCAGCGGGCGCGGTCCGTGACGCGCGGGTCGCGTGCGAGGGGTCAGTCGGTGACGTCGGGCTGCGCGCCGACGTCGCCCTGGACCGCGACGAGGCGGGCCCGGCCGTCGGCCAGCGCGTACTCCACGCCGACGACGGCGAGGCTGCCCTCGGCGATCCGCTGCGCCAGCGTGGCGGAGTAGGCCGTGAGGGTGTTCGTCGTGGTGATGACGTGCTCGCGCAGCAGCACGTCGGCGTCGGGCAGGTGCGCCTTGCCGTCGGCGATGGCCGCGGCGAGCGAGCGCTGCGTGATGATGCTCGGGATCACGCGGTCGACGATGGCGCGGACGAAACCGGGGGGCATGATGCCGGACTCGAGGGCGTCGACGGCGGCCTGCACGGCTCCGCAGCTGTCGTGGCCGAGGACGACGACGAGCGGCGTGTGCAGGATCTCGACGCCGTACTCGATCGACCCGATGACGGTGGTGTCGATGACGTGGCCCGCCGTGCGCACGACGAAGGCGTCACCGAGCCCCTGGTCGAAGATGATCTCGGCCGCCAGGCGCGAGTCCGAGCAGCCGAAGATCACGGCGAACGGGTGCTGCGCGGCGGCGATCTCGCGCCGGTGCTGCAGGTCCTGCGCGGGGTGCGTCGCGGTCTCGGACAGGAATCGCTCGTTGCCGGCGACCAGGGCCGCCCAGGCCTCGGCCGGGGTGGTGGGGCGTGGGGCGGTGATCGGGGTGCTCACGGCGCCCATCCTGCCACCGCGACGGCTCGGGCTCCCGAGCCGCCCGAGGGGCGGATCAGGCCTGGTCGAGCTCCTGGCGCGTGGGCGGGTTGGCACCGGGGCGGGAGACGGTGATGGCGGCGATGCGTGCCGACTGCTCGAGCAGCGAGGTCAGCTCGTCGACGGGGAGCGCGGCGATGGCGTCGTGCCGCCCGCTGCCGACGAGACCGTTGGTCCAGAGCCCGTCGATGAGGCCGCCCATGAAGGAGTCACCCGCCCCGACCGTGTCGGCGACGTCGACGCGGGGCGCCGGGACGGCGACCTCGACGCCGTCGGCCGTGACCGCGAACGACCCCTCGGCCCCGAGCGTGACGACCACGAGCGCCGGTCCGGCGGCGGCCCAGGTGCGGGCCACGTCCTGGGGGGCGGTTCCGGGCTCGAGCCACTCAAGATCCTCGTCGGAGACCTTCACGACGTCGCTGCCGGCGACGAGGGCCAGCACGGCTGGCCGGACGTCGTCCCGGTCGCCCATGATGCTCGGGCGGAGGTTGGGGTCGTACGTCAGGACGGCGCGACGACGCGCGCTTCCGAGCAGAGCGGCGATCTTGGCGGCCCCGGGTTCGAGGACGGCACCGATGGATCCGACGTGGACGACGACCGTGTCCTCGGCGACCTGGTGCTCGGGGTAGTCGATCTCGAGGTCGAACTCGTAGGTGGCGGACCCGTCGGCGTCGATGAGCGCGCGTGCCGTGGACGTGCGCGCCGCGCGCTGCGAGCCCGAGGCGATCCGGACGCGGCTGGCCTCGAGGTGGTCGCGGACGAGGTCGCCGTTCGGGTCCTCACCCAGCCACGTCAGGAGCTGGGCGTCGCGCCCGAGGCGGGCGAGGCCGATGGCCACGTTCGCGGGCGATCCGCCGGGGTAGGCCAGGGGAGGGGTGCCGGGGCGCTCGACGATGTCGACCAGCGCCTCTCCGACGACGAGAGCCTGCATCACGCGTCCTTGCTGTCGTGGGGGGCGGTGTCGGCCGGCGAGCCGGCGCTCGCCGCGGCATCCCGCTCGGCGGCGACGGCGCGCAGCCGGGTGCGGGCGCCGTCGAGCCAGGTCTGGCAGTGGGCGGCGAGGGCCTCGCCCCGCTCCCACAGGTTCATCGAGTCCTCGAGCGAGGACGAGCCCTGCTCGAGGCGTTGCACGACGTCGACGAGCTCGGCTCTGGCCTGCTCGTACGTCAGGGTCGTCACGTCGATCTGCACCGGTGCGCTCACATCCTCAAGTCAATCAGAAACGGTCGCGCGACCGGGCGTCGGCAGGTGGCCCGCCTCGACGGTGACCATGAACCGGCCCTGGGCCACCACGGCCTCGAGCGTCTGCCCGGCACCCACCTCGGCGGGGTCGGCGACCACGTGCCCGTCGGCCGTGCGCAGCACGGCGTAGCCGCGCTGCAGCGTCGAGGCGGGGGAGAGGGCGCGCACCTGGGTGGCCAGGGACGCGATCCCGAGGGCGGCCCGCTCGAGCCGGACGTCGAGCGTCTGGCGCATGGCGCGGACCTCGCGGGCCAGGGACTCCTCGCGGGTGGTCACCATGACGAGCGGATCGGCCATCACGGGACGGGTGCGCAGCGCGGTCAGACGGTCCTGCTCGGCGCGCAGCCGGGCCCCCACGGCGTGCTCGAGGCGGCGGCGAGCGACGTCGAGCCCCTGACGCTCGGCGACGACGTCCGGCACGATCCGCTTGGCCGCGTCGGTCGGGGTGGAGGCGCGGTAGTCCGCGACGAGGTCGAGCAGCGGGGCGTCCCCCTCGTGGCCGATCGCGGAGACGATGGGCGTCCTCGCGCCCGCGACGACGCGGACGAGGGCCTCGTTGGAGAAGGGCAGGAGATCCTCCACCGAGCCGCCGCCGCGCGTGACGACGATGACGTCGACCTCGGGGTCGGCGTCGAGCTGCTCGATCGCGCGGCTGACCTCGCCGACGGCCTTGACGCCCTGGACGGCGACCTGGCGCACCTCGAAGCGGACCTCGGGGAACCGCTTGCGGGCGTTGACGAGGACGTCGTCCATCGCCTTGGCCTCGCGGCCGCACACCAGGCCGATGCAGGCGGGCAGGAACGGCAGCGGACGCTTCCGGGCCGAGTCGAACAGGCCCTCGGCCGCGAGCACGCGACGTAGCTGCTCGATCCGGGCCAGCAGCTCGCCGAGCCCGACGGGCCGGATGTCGCGGGCCTGCAGGGAGAGGTCGCCGCGCTTGGCGTAGAACGACGGCTTGGCCTGCACGACCACGTGCGTACCCGGCGTCAGCGGGGCCGTCACCCGGTCGAGCACCTCGGAGAACGCCGTCAGGCGCAGCGACATGTCCGCCGCGGTGTCGCGCAGCGTGAAGAAGCTCATGCCCGACCGGCGGTTCGCCTCGACGATCTGCCCCTCGACCCAGACGGGCGACATCTTGCCGATGTAGTCGGCCATCTTGGCCGAGAGGAGGCGCAGCGGCCACGGCCGCTCGGCGGTCGTGTCCAGCGCGCGCTCGGGCAGCGGCTGCGGTCGCGGCGGCTGCGCGGGGGTGGACGTCACGGGGTCAAGCCTGCCCCACCCGGGGAGCGCGTCGGGTCGCATGTGGACGGCACGCACGCGGGTGTGGTCGACACGGGTGGGGACGACGAGGACGACGCGGGTGTGGACGAGATCTCCCCGCCGCGCTGCCTCACGCGGAGGCGCGGCCGCGCTGCTGGCGCTCGCGGCCACCGCCCGGTCCGGCGGCGATCGTGCCGAGCAGGTCGTCCTGCACGCCGGCCGCCTCGAGCGCCGCCTGCTGCTCGGCGCGGTCACGCTCGATCTCGGCGTCGGTCAGCTCCACGGTGTGGAGGTCGGCCTTCTGCGCCGGGACGGCGAGGACCTCGAGCGGCGGTGGCACCTCGAGCGCGGGCTCCAGCCCCTGGAGTGCGCTGAACTTCCGCACCTGGGGAACGACCCGCGCGTCGAGCGAGGACGTCATCTTGTTGAACTGGTCCACGGTGCCGTTGAGGCGCTTGGCCAGCTGCTCGAGGTGCGTGCCGAACGTCGCGAGCCGCTTGTGGAGCTCGCGGCCGACGGTGAAGACCTGGCTGGCCTCGGCCGCCAGCTTCTCCTGGCGCCACGTGTAGGCCACGGTCCGCAGCAGCGCGACGAGCGTCGCGGGCGTGGCCGGGACGACGTTGCGCGAGAACGCGTACTCCTGCAGCGTCGGGTCCTGCTCGAGCGCCGCGTTCAGGAAGACCTCGGACGGCACGAACATCACCGTGAACTCGGGGGTCGACTCGAGGTGGCTCCAGTACTCCTTGCCGGAGAGCTGGTCCACGTGGGTGCGCATGTGGCGGGCGTGCGCCTCGAGCCGCTTGGCGCGAGTGGCATCGTCGCGGGCCTCCATGGCCTCCAGGTAGCCGCTGAAGGCGACCTTGGAGTCGACGATGATCTGCTTGCCGTCCGGCAGGGAGACCACCAGGTCGGGGCGCAGCTTGCCGCCCTCGAGCTGCACCTGCTCCTCGAACGAGACGTGCTCGACCATGCCGGCCGCCTCGACGGTGCGGCGCAGCTGCATCTCGCCCCACTGCCCGCGCACCTGCGGGGCGCGCAGCGCGTTGACCAGTGCCGACGTCTCGGTGCGCAGCATCTCGGAGGACTCCTGCATCCCGCGGACCTGCTGCGCGAGCGCGGCGTGCGCCTCGAGGCGGGCCTTCTCCGACGTCGTCATCTCGTCCCGCACCTGGGTGAGCGTCTGGGACAGCGGGGCGACGAGCTGCTTGACGGCCTCCTCGCGCTTGGCGAGCTCCGCGGCACCCTCGCCGTGCGTGCGCTTGAGGCGCTCCTCGGCGTGCGCCAGGAAGGCCTCGGTGTTGGCGGCGAGGGCCTTCTTCGACAGCGCGTCGAACTCGTCCGCCAGGCGCTTGGTGTCACCGCGCAGCTCGGCGATGCGCGCCTCGGCGTCGGCGCGCAGCCTCGCCTCGCCCTCGGCGTGCCGACGCTCCAGCACCTCGACCGCACCGGCGTGCCGCTCCTCGGCCTCGGCGACGGCGCGCGCACCGCGACGCTCGGCCTCACCGAGACGGGCCGCGGCGTCGTCCCTCACCTGCGCCAGCGCCGCCTCGTGCGCGCCACGCGCCTGCTCGAGCGCGGTGGCGGAGGCGTCACGCGCCTGCTCGAGCTGCGCCGTCGTCCCCTCCAGGCGCGAGGTGAGCGCGCTGATCTCGGCTCCCGCCGCCGAGGCGGTCGAGGCGGCGCGGCTCTGGGCGATCAGGAACCCCACGACCGCGCCGACGGCGAGGGCGAGGAGGGCCAGGAGCAGGCTTGCGATGTCCATGGCGCCAGTCGATCACAGACCGCCGACATCGCGGTCCGTGACGGGCCGCGGGCCACGGAACGGCACGTCGGTCGCGCCGCGCGGGGTGGCAACTAGACTGGCTCCCCGTGGCTCTCACTATCGGCATCGTCGGCCTGCCCAACGTCGGCAAGTCCACCCTGTTCAACGCCCTGACCCGTGCGCAGGTGCTCGCGGCGAACTACCCGTTCGCGACGATCGAGCCGAACGTGGGCGTCGTCCCGCTGCCGGATCCGCGCCTCGACACGCTCGCCGAGGTGTTCTCCTCCGAGCGCATCGTCCCGGCGACCGTGTCCTTCGTCGACATCGCCGGGATCGTCAAGGGCGCGAGCGAGGGTGAGGGCCTGGGCAACCAGTTCCTGGCGAACATTCGCGAGGCCGATGCGATCTGCCTCGTGACGCGTGCGTTCGCCGACCCGGACGTCGTGCACGTCGACGGCCGCGTCGACGCGCTCGCCGACGTCGAGGTCATCATCACCGAGCTGATCCTGTCCGACGTGCAGACGCTGGAGAAGGCGGTGCCGCGCCTGGAGAAGGAGGTGCGGGGCAAGAAGGCCGAGGCGATCGTGCTCGAGACGGCGAAGCAGGCGCTCGCGCTGCTCCTCACCGGCGAGTCGGTCGCGGCGCACCGGGACGACTTCGACGCCGACGCCCTCGCACAGTTCGGGCTCATGACCGCGAAGCCGTTCATCTACGCGGTCAACACCGACGACGCCGGCCTCGCCGATACGGCGTTCCAGGCGAAGGTCCGCGAGCAGCTCGCGCCCGCCGACGTCATCTTCCTCGACGCCAAGTTCGAGTCCGAGCTCGTCGAGCTCGACCCGGAGGACGCGGCCGAGATGCTCGCCGACTCCGGCCAGGACGAGCCCGGCCTCGACCAGCTCGCACGCGTCGGCTTCCACACCCTCGGGCTGCAGACCTACCTCACGGCCGGTCCGAAGGAGGCGCGCGCCTGGACCATCCGTCGCGGCTGGACCGCGCCGCAGGCCGCCGGTGTCATCCACACCGACTTCCAGAAGGGCTTCATCAAGGCGGAGGTCATCGGCTTCGACGACCTCGTCGAGGTGGGTTCGGTGGCCGCGGCGCGCGCCGCGGGCAAGGCCCGCATGGAGGGCAAGGAGTACGTGATGGCCGACGGCGACGTGGTGGAGTTCCGCTTCAACGTCTAGTCGGCATCGTCCTCAGAACAGCGGCCAGGGCACGGCCGACGCGTCACCGGCGGGGGCGGGAAACCGCCCCGCCGCGCGCAGCGTCGAGCACCGAGCGGCCAGCGCCGCGATCTCGTCCGCGGTGAGCAGGTCCGCCAGCTCGCGTCCGAGGTCCCCGCCCAGCCCCTCGAGGACGCGATCCACGCCGTCGAGCTCCTCCGCGGTCAGCTCCTCGCCCAGCCACCCCCACAGCACCGTGCGCAGCTTGTGCTCGGTGTGGAATGTGAGCCCGTGGTCCACGCCGTGCCGGCGACCGTCCGTCATGGCCAGCACGTGGTCACCCTTGCGGTCGGCGTTGTTGACCACGACGTCGAACACGGCCGTGCGCCGCAGCGCCGGGGAGTCCTCGTGGACGAGCGTGACGATCCTGCCGGTTTCGTCGCGCCCCTGCAGCACCGGCAGCCAACCGGTCTCCGGCATCTCGTCCGCCGCGATCAGGTCGACGGCGCGGTGCTCGGGGTCCTGCTCCTGCCAGAGCTGCACCATCCCCGGGCCGAGGGGACCGTCGCGCAGCCACGTGTGCGGGACCACGCCCCAGCCGAGGGTCTGCGAGACCAGGTGGGCGGCGACCTCGCGGTGCGCCAGGGCGCCGTCGGGGAAGTCCCACAGCGGGCTCTCACCGGCGATCGGCTTGTAGACGACGACCACGTCGTCGATCGTGCCCAGGAACGTGGCGTTCGACGCCGTCCTGATCCGTCCGGTGAGCGTCAGCTCGGCCGTGACGAGGTCGCCTCCCGACATCAGTCCTCGGGGACGGTGCAGGTGTGTCCGTCGGGATCCACGGGGTAGCCGCAGATCGGGCACGCCGGGCGCCCGGCGCCCACGACCTCGCGGGTGCGCCGAGCGAAGGCGCGGGCGGCACCCACGGGCAGGCGCAGCAGCAGCACGTCGATGTCGGAGTCCTCGTCCACGACCGACGCCGCGGTCGCGTCGTCCTCGGGATCGACGTCCGTCACGGGGTACGCCTCGATCACCAGCTGGGCCGTCGCCGGATCCCAGCCCAGCCCCATGGCGCCGGCGCGGAAGAGCTCCTCGACTCCCTCGAGCTGGTCGTTGTCCACGAGCTCAGGAGGCGTGCTCGCGGGAACGCTGAACGGGTTGCCCTCGACGGTGATGAGCTGGTCGAGGATCTCGTCGATCTTCTCCGCGAGCAGGGCCGACTGCTGCTTCTCCAGGACGACGCTCGCCAGCCGCGTCCCCGAGCGCACCTGGAGGTAGAACGTGCGTGCGCCCGGAGGACCGATGGTGCCGACGACCGCTCGATCGGGCCAGTCGAACTCGTGGACGCGTCGAGGCATGGTCCCATCGTAGGCGCCCCGGCTCGGGACGCCCCGGTTCAGGGCGCCTCGTGCCCCGCGCCACCACCCACCGGCGCATCACCGGGTCCGACGCCCCTCGCCAGCCACGAGAGGTCGCCCGCGTGGGTGTTGGTCGCGTGCACCGTCGGGCGGTTGGTCCCGTAGCGCACGATCGACACGGAGGCGGGGCCGACGTCGATGCGCTGGAACAGGTCGAGGTGCATGCCGAGGGCGTCGGCGAGGATCGACTTGATGATGTCGCCGTGGCTGACCGCGACCCACACGGCCTGGGGACCGTGCTCGGCCTCGATCGCTGCGTCGCGACGCCGGATCGCCTCCACGGAGCGCGCCTGCATCCCGGTCATCGACTCCCCGCCCGGGAAGACGACGGCGGACGGCTGCGACTGCACCCGCGACCACAGGTCCTCGGTCGCCAGCTCGGCCAGCGTGCGTCCCTGCCACCGCCCGTAGTCGCACTCCGTGAGCTCGGGGTCCAGCGTGAAGGTCGGCGTCCGCGACTGCGCCTCGAGGATGTGCTGGGTCGTCTGACGGCACCGCTCCAGCGGGCTCGAGACCACGGCGACGACGGGAACGGCCGCGATCCGCTCACCGGTCGAGGCCGCCTGGTCGCGCCCGACCTCGTCCAGGGCGACACCGACGGTTCGGCCGGCAAGGACCCCGCTCGCGTTCGCGGTGGTGCGACCGTGCCGGACGAGGAGAACAGTGGCCATCCGGTCAGCGTAGCCATCCCCTGCCGCTCGGCGGCGAGTGCGTGCACAGGAGGCGTCGCCGTCGAGCCAACAGCCACGCGCCGGACGCCGTGGCGTCACCTGCAGGTCGCCGGGCGTTCGATCCGCCTTCCTACGGTCGAGAGCGATCCCACGCCGCCCTCGACCGAAGGCTCCACATGACTGTGGCACGTTCCCGCACGACAACCTCGCTCGCGGCCGCCGTGGCCGGCACGCTGGCCCTCGGGCTGCTCCTGGCCCCGCCGGCCACCGCCGCCGTCGAGGAGTCCCTGCTCGTCACCGAGATCGTCGCCGACAACGTCGGCTACGACGACTACGAGTACGTCGAGGTCCACAACCCGACGGCGGGCCCCCTCACCCTCGGTGAGGGCGCGATCTCGCTCGCCTACACGTTCACCGACGCCGCCGCCGCCGGGACCAACGACGTCCCGCTCGCGCCGGAGGCGGACGTCGTCCTCGCGGCGGGCGAGACGGCTCTGCTGTGGCTCAGCTACGAGACCACCACGGTCAACTCCTTCGCGCGCACCGTTGAGGACTTCCGCGCCCACCACGCCGTGCCCGACGGCGTCGCCATCGCGCGCCTCACCGGCCAGCCCGGCATGGCCAACGGGGGCGACCGCGGGATCCGCGTGCTCGACGGCGGCGAGACCACCTCCTTCTCGTACTACCCCGCGGGATCGGTCGGCACCGACCAGGCCGCGCACTTCCGGGTGCCCGCCGACCCGGCCGACCTCGGCCTGGACCTGCTCGCCGGCCCCGCCGCGCGCAGCGCCGGTGTGGTCGACCCGGCGGCGCTCGTCCCGCCCGTCACGGACCCCGAGCCCGAGCCGGAGCCCGAGCCCGAGCCCGAACCGGAGCTCGAGCCCGACCCCGACCTGGTCACCGCACCGCTGCAGGTGACCGAGCTCCTCCCCGACAGCACCAACGTCGGCACGGCCGACGGGTTCGAGTTCATCGAGATCTACAACGCCACCACCGAGCCGATCGACCTGGCCGACTACGCGATCCACTACCTCTATCCCCAGGACGAGCAGATCAACACGAACGAGGCGCTCTGGCCCACCGTCCCGCACGATGCCGTCGTGCGGGCCGGAGAGACCGTCGTCCTGTGGATCAAGAACGGTCAGAACGACGGCCTCGGCGCCGCCGACTTCAACGCGCAGATGGGGTCGGACCTGACGCTCGGGGAGGACCTCCTGGAGATCTTCTCGGCCGGGATGGCCAACGGCTCCGCGCGCGGCATCGCGATCCGCACCAACACGGGGTTCGACGTCAACCGGGCCTACTACAACATGGCCGGTGCCGACGACGTCGACGCGAACCAGGGCATCCGGTACGTCCAGGATCCCGAGAACGTCCTCGTGCAGGACCTCCTGGACACGGCGCCCGCCTCACCCGGCCGCGTGCAGCCCGAGCAGGTGCCGTCCGGCCTGATGGTCGTGGCACCGGACGAGGTGGACCCGGTCGTCACCGACCTCACGGTCGGCGAGATCGACCCGTCGCAGGACTTCGTCGTCGAGCTCGAGATCACCGACGACGTGCAGGTGCGCACCGCCACGCTGGAGCTGGGCAACGACGTCGACACCGCTTCCCGGACGATCAACCTCCTTCGCTCGGCCGACGGCGACGACGTCTACCGCGCCGTCGTGAACCGCGCCGACCTGGTCGGCAAGTCCTGGTTCTCCTACGCCGTCACGGTCAACGACGGCTCGAACACCGTCACGACGCCTACCGTGCGCGTCCCGATCGCCGGCGTCTCGAACGACCCGGTGCGGCTCAACGTCGCCGACGGCGACTTCGTCTCGGGCACCACCACCGTCTCCGCGGCCGCGGACGTCCACCCACCGGAGCTGGACCTGCGGATCGACGGCGAGGCGGTCGAGACCGCACCGTCGCTGGAGGCCGCACCGCTGTTCGTGTTCGAGGTCTCGCAGACCGACTTCTACTTCCGCAACGGCGTGCGCGTCGGCGAGGACGTGCTGATGATCTTCGACGAGGGCACGTACGCCGACACGGTCACCATGTCCACCGAGGTCCCGCTGACCTACGTCGACGGCGAGGACCTCGTGGTGAGCGTCTGGGCCGGCACCAAGGCCGCGCCCGAGATCGACCTCGACGAGAACAACGACGACTTCGTCATCTCCGGGATGCGCCTCGTGCTACCGGACGGCCGCACGCTCACGCCCGCCGGGTACGACGACCCGACGCAGATCCTGCAGATGGGGGACAGCGCGGGCAAGCTCGACTTCTACGACGCTGCCTTCACGCTCCCGCCCGACGCCTTCACGGCGCTCTCCCACGACTGGGACACCACGGCCGTGGCCGACGGTGCGCATGAGGTCAGCGCGACCGACGGCACCGACACCGCCTCCGCCACCGTGCAGGTCGACAACACCGCCCCGGTCATCACGCCCGGGCTGACCGACGGCCGCACCTACCAGGGCGAGATCGTCCTGGACGCCGAGGTCGGCGACGGTGAGGGTGCCGGCGTGGGCGAGGTCGTCGCCACCCTGAACGGCGAGCCGGTCGAGCTCGGTGACGTCACCAGCTCGGTCGAGCTGGGCGAGGGTGAGCACGAGCTGCGCGTCGTGGCACGCGACGTCCTCGGCAACGAGGCGGTCTCGGCCGTGACCTTCCTGGTGCCCGACGAGCTCCCGGTCGGCACCGAGTTCTCACCCGCGGACGGCGCCGTCGTGGCGCCGGGCGACGTCGAGCTGCGCGCCCGGGTCACCGACCCGACCGGTGACGACCTCCGGGTCGAGATGCTGCAGGGATACCGGTTCACCGACGAGGACCCGGAGGTGACGACCACCTCCGGCCTCACCTCCGACGCCGCGGCGCTGGAGCGCGCCACGACCGGGTCGGTGGTCACCGACGTCACCGCGGACGGCGGGGTCACCTCGGCCGACCAGCTGCCCTACTACACCTTCGACGTCGAGGTCCCGCAGGGCTCCGCGCCCGACGACGACCTGCGGCTCACGTGGGACGGCGAGGCCGAGGCCGACGCCCAGGTGATGCTCCACGCGCTGACCGCCGACGGGACGTCGTGGGTGGAGGTGGACCGCCACCGCACCGACGGCGAGGCGTTCACGCTCTCCGGCACCGTGCGCGTGGGCGACCACGCGCGCGACGGCGTCGTGAGCGTGCTCGTGCAGCACACCGAGGGCTACGCGCAGGTGCCCCAGTCCACCCGCGACACCGCGGTGGAGCCCCACCACCCCGACGACGTCGAGCGCTCGTCGTACGACTTCACGTTCGGGTGGGAGTCGGACACGCAGTACTACAACGAGGAGTTCACCCAGCACCAGGTCGCCATCCACGACTACCTGCTGGACCGGCGCGAGGAGATGGACCTGCGCTACGTCATCCACACCGGCGACATCGTGGACGACTTCGACCAGCCCTACCAGTGGGAGAACGCCGACCCGCAGTACGCGCGGTTCGACGAGGCGGGGCTGCCGTACGGCGTCCTGGCCGGCAACCACGACGTGGGCAGCGGGCTGTCGGACTACTCCGAGTACAGCCGGTACTTCGGTGAGGCGCGCTTCGCGGACAACCCCTGGTACGGGGGCAGCTTCCAGGACAACCGTGGCCACTACGACCTCGTCTCCGCCGGGGGGATCGACTTCCTCATGCTCTACCAGGGCTGGGACCCGGGCGAGGACGCCATCGCGTGGATGAACGATGTGCTGGCGCGGTACCCGGAGCGCGTGGCGATCATCAACCTGCACGAGTACATGCTGACCACCGGCGGGCTCGGACCGATCCCGCAGCAGATCCTCGACGAGGTCGTGACCACGAACCCGAACGTGCGGATGGTGCTGTCGGGCCACTACCACGACGCCTTCACCCGGACCGACACCTTCGACGACGACGGCGACGGTGCGCAGGACCGCACCGTCTACTCGATGCTGTTCGACTACCAGGGCCTACCCGAGGGCGGTCAGGGATACCTGCGGCTGCTGCACTTCGACAACGAGGGCGAGCAGATGCTGGTCCGCACGTTCTCGCCGTCGCTGGACCGCTACAACTCCGACGAACCGAGCCTGCTCGGCCCGGCGGAGGACCCGTACTCCTGGCAGGAGTTCGAGATCTCCTACGAGGACCTGAGGATCGAGCCCCGCGTCCGCGAGCTCGGCACCACCGACTTCACGGCCGAGGTGCTCTCCACCAGGGAGATCGCCTCGTTCGACGACGTCGCCAGCGGCTCGGTCGTCACCGGTACCTGGTCCCTGCCCGACCCGGGCACCTACGGCTGGTACGTCCGCACCTCCGACCCGTTCGGCGGGGTCGACGTCTCCGACGTCCGGCTGCTCGTCGTGGGTGACGGCGCAGGGGCGGGAGACCCGGGCACGCCGGATCCGACCAGCCCCGAGCCGACCGATCCCGGGGCCGGCGGCGGCACAGCAGAGGAGTCGGACGGCGGCCCCCTGGCCTCGACCGGTGCCTCCGGCGTGACCGTCCTGCTGGTCGCCGCGATCGGTGCACTGCTGCTCGGGATCGTGCTGCGGGCCCGCGGCATCGCGGCCAGGGGAAGGAGCTCGGTCCCGCCTCGCCCGTGACGCACGGCAGCTGCCCGGCGTCGGTGCGTGACGGCCGACGCCGGGCCGGGGCGCGCTTCGGCGCCCGACCTACTGGGCGTCGAGCTCGTACCCGATCAACCAGCGCACACCGAACCGGTCCACGACCTGTCCGTCGCACGCGCCCCAGGGCCGCTCCTGAAGGTCGTCCAGCACGGTGCCGCCCTCGGCGAGCGAGGCGAACCACCGCGTCAGGGTGGGACCGTCTGCCGTGCCGAGGAGGGCGATGCTGAGCCCGGTCATCGACAGCGGATCCTCGCCGCCCACGACGTCGCTCCCGTAGAGCGTGACGGGTCCCGTGAGCACGCCGTGCCCGACGGCGTCGACGGGCCCGTCGGTGCGGCCCATCTCGCCCAGGGTGTGCAGCTCGAGGTCGCCGCCGAACGTGTCGCGGTAGGAGCCGAGCGCCTCGGCCGCCGTGCCGGGGAACCAGAGGTAGAGGGTGGGTGCCGTCATGGTGCTCTCTTCTCGTGCGTCGGGATCGTGGACGGGCGGTCGAGCCGCCGTCGACCTTCTGACCGTCGGGGACGGGCCGACTCATCGGTGGCCTGGGTCCGAACCGTGACACCGCACGTCCCGCGCGAGAGTGTGGGGGGATGGACTCGCCCGTGCGCCCGCCCCGCACCCTCTGTCTCATCCTGGCAGGCGGCCAGGGCTCACGCCTGGGCGCGCTCACCGAGACCCGCGTGAAGCCGGCCCTCCGCGTGGCCGGGAGCTACCGGCTCATCGACGTCGCACTCTCGACGATCGCGCACAGCGGCCTCGACGACGTGTGGATCGCCGAGCAGTACCTCCCGCACTCGCTGAACGCGCACCTCGCCAACGGCCGGCCGTGGGACCTCGATCGCGCCCGCGGCGGTCTGCAGATCCTGGCGCCGTTCGAGGGTGGCGAGGGCGAGGGGTTCGCCCACGGCAACAGCGACACCCTCTGGCGCCACCACGAGCGGCTGCGGGAGTTCGGCGCCGAGTGCGTCATCGTGCTCAGCGCCGACCACCTCTACACGCTGGACCTCCTGGAGGTCGTGGCCACCCACGCCCGGCACGACGCCGAGCTCACGATGGTCACCACGCGGACCGATGAGGACCCCTCCAGCTACAGCGTCGTCGAGGCGGCCCCCGACGGTGTCGTGACCGATTTCGCCTACAAGCCCGAGGACCCCGCCGGTGATCTCGTCGCGGCGGAGGTCTTCTGCTTCGACGCCGCCCTCCTCGTCGACGCGCTCGAGGAGCTGCACGAGCGCGAGGACGGACTGGGGGACTACGGCGAGGACCTCGTCCCGTGGTTCGTCGCCCGCGGGCGGACCGTCGAGCACCGCCTCGAGGGCTACTGGATGGACATGGGCACGCCCGAGACGTACTGGCGCGCCCACATGCAGCTGATCGACGGCGACGGCGCGCGGCTCGACGACCCCGCGCGCCCGGTGCTCTCCGCCCAGCCGCAGCTGCCGCCCGCCCGGGTCGAGCGAGGTGCCGAGGTGGTTGACGCGCTCCTGTCCGCCGGGTGCACGGTGGCGGGGGAGGTGCGACGCAGCGTCGTGGGACCGGGCGCCGTCGTCGAGGCCGGCGCCGTGGTGGAGGACTCCGTGCTGCTCGACGGCGTGCGCGTGGGCCCCGGCGTCCACGTCCGACGCTGCATCGTGGACGAGGCCACCACGCTCACCGAGCCGGGAACGCACGGCGGGTCCGACCGCGTCACCGTGCTCGGACCCGCCGACGGCGCGCCCGCCTAGCCGACCAGCGCGTGCGGGTGGTCGGCCCGCCGCCCCTGGAAGCTCAGGATGCTGGGATTGACCACGACGCCGTCGCGGATCTCGGTCGCGCGGGTGAGGGTGAGGTCCTCGGCCCACGCGGCGGGCCCCTCCAGCACCGTGCGCAGGAACGGCAGGATCGCCTCGCTGATCTCCCACGTCGCCGAGTTCCACAGGTAGGACGGCGTGTGGTCGACGGCGTAGTACGTCACCCCCGACCCGACGGTGAACGTCGGCTCGTCGAACGTCGTCGGCCGGGCCCACTCGAAGCCCATGCCCTCGTCGCACGAGACGTCGACCACGAGGGCGCCCGGGGCGAAGCCCGCGAGGTCCTCGGTGCGCAGGTACGTCAGCGGCGCCGCGACGTCCTGCAGCGTGCAGTTCACGACGATGTCGTGGGAGGTGAGGAACGTCGGCAGGAGCACGTCACCGTCCTCGGTCAGCACCTCGCTGGTGTGGGTGGCGCCCCCGTCGGTGTTGAGCTGGGCGATGTTCACGCCGTGGATGGGGGAGCTGACGGCCGCGACCCCGCGCTGGGTGAGCACCTGGACGTCGTGGACGCCCAGGGCCTGCAGCGCCGTGACGGCCCCCCGCGCCGTCGCGCCGAAGCCGATGACCACGGCGGACAGGCGAGGTCCGAAGCCCCCGGTCGAGCCCATCAGGGTCATCGCGTGGAGCACGGAGCAGTAGCCCGCGAGCTCGTTGTTCTTGTGGAAGACGTGCAGGCCGAAGCCGCCGTCGCGGTTCCAGTGGTTCATGGCCTCGAAGGCGACGAGCGTGAGACGACGGTCGATCGCCGTCTGCGTCATCTCGGCGTCCTGGACGCAGTGCGGCCAGCCCCACAGCACGCGACCCTCGGGCATCTCCGCGACGTCGGCCGCCTGGGGCTTCGGCAGCAGGAGGACGTCGGCGTCGGCGATGACCTCCGCGCGGTCAGCGACCCGGCCCACACGGGACTCCACGAAGCCGGGCGCGAGCTGGAAGTCGTCGCCGTACCCGCGCTCGACGATCATCCGCGCGCGCAGATCGGCGTCGATCCGGTCGAGGTGAGCGGGGTGGATCGGGAGCCGCTTCTCGTTCTCCATCGACGAGCCGGCGAGCAGCCCGAGGCTGAGCAGGGGCGGGTGCGTCGTCGGGTCGGTGGCGGCGGACGAGGATGCAGCGGTGCCGGACATCCGGACTCCCAACGTTGGGGAACCGAGGTCAGCTCCTGTTCGGAGGGTACGCCGGGCCGCGCTCGTCGGGACGGCGCACGAGACGTGACTCCCCGCCCGCGGGGTCGAGCAGCGCCCTCGCCCGGACGAGGTGCGTCTCCCGCTTGTCCGGGTCCAGCCTCTCCAGCAGCGAGACGATCATCCGCGCCCGCGGGTTGCTCTCGAACACCTCGCGATGGTCGTCGACGAACGTCCAGTACAGCGCGTCCCAGTCGTCGGACCACTCGCCGCGGGGCAGGTCGGACATCGTGCGCAGGTAGTTGCTGCCCGAGACGTAGGGCTTGGTCGTGACGGCGCTCCCCGCCGCGAACTGGCTCATGGCGTAGACGTTGGGCACCATCACCCAGTCGTAGGCGTCGATGAACAGCTCCATGAACCACTCGTAGACAGCATCGGGGTGGATGCGCAGGAGCGACATCGCGTTGCCGAGCACCATCAGCCGCTCGATGTGGTGCGCATAGCCCGTCTCGAGGGCGCGCGCGATCACGAGGTCCACGGGTGCGAGTCCCGTGGTGGCGTCCCACCAGCCGTCCCCGAGCGCGTTCGTGTGCCGGAGGTGGTTGGAGGTGCGCAGCTGTCGGCCACGGGTCCGGTAGGTCGCGCGCATGTACTCGCGCCAGCCGATGATCTGGCGGACGAACCCCTCGAGGGAGGCGAGCGGGACGTCCTCGCCTGCCCGCTCGAACACGGCCTCGAGGATCTCCTCCGGCGCCAGCAGCCCGACGTTGAGCGAGGCGGTCAGCAGGCCGTGGTTGATGAACGGGTGAGTGGCGGAGATCGCGTCCTCGTACGGCCCGAACTCGGCCAGGCGCTCGCGGACGAACTCCGCCAGGTGCTCCTGCGCCTCCGCGTGGCTCGTGGGCCACGCGAAGGTGCGCGGGTCGCCGGGGTTGTCGGGGAACTCCGCCAGCACCCATGCGACGGCGTCGCGCACGTCGGGGTCCTGATCGGCCGCACGCTCGGTCCCACGGTCGGCCGTGAGCCCGTCGAGGTCGAGGGCGTCGTCGTCGACCGCCAGGACGGGACGACCGGCGAACCGCGACACCACCGGCGGCTCGTACCCCTTCGGCAGCTTCTTGCGGTTGTCCGCGTCGAAGGACCACTTCCCGCCGACGGGGCCGCCGTCGCCGTCGAGCAGGATGCCGAGCCGACGGCGCTGCCACACGTAGAAGTCGTGCATCCGGGCGGCGTGGTTGCCGAACCACGAGTCGACCTGCTCGCGCGTGGTGAGGAAGTTGGGGGTCTCCAGGACGTCGGCCTCCGCGAGCTGGTAGCCGCCGTCGGCGAGCGCGGCTCGCAGGTCGCGCTCCAACCAGTCGTCCACGACGTCGAAGAACGTCACCTCCTCGGGTGCCGTTCGTCGGACGAGGTCGGTGAGCTGGTCGCGCGAGGTGCGCCCGCGCTCGCTCGCCAGGACGACGACGTCGTGGCCGCTGTCCCGCAGCCGACGCGCGAAGCGCTGCGTCGACGCGCGGTGCAGCACGAGCTTGTGGGAGTGGAAGGAGTACTGCCGGTGCAGCAGGTCGTGCTCGACGATCGCGAACGTCGTCCCGGCGGGCGCGGCCAGGTGCTCCTCGAAGAGCTGGTGGGGCAGGACGAGGCGCAGGTGCGCGACGGAGCTCATCGATCCACGATAGGTCCGGCACCTCCCCGAGGGGCCAGGACGGGCCCAGGGTTACGGGCGTGTGTCCTGCCTCCGGCACCCGGTATCTATTGGGTAACGATTGACCTGGTAGCACGCCACGAGGGGATGACCCGTGCGCCACCTGTGGTTACGCTCACACCGTCCTAAGCGTGTCCCCGGGCGCCCCACCCACGAGGTGAGGTCAACGTCCTGGCCGGAACCCTTTCCCGCCAGGCAGTCCAGGGGCCATCCCCACTGGAGGAACATTGAGCATCCGGAGAATGACCGCGGGCTTCGCCGCGGTCGCGGCGACCGCACTCGTGCTGAGCGCCTGCACCAGCAGCCCTGGTGGCGACGACCCGACGACGGGCGAGTCCAGCTCGGACACCGCTGACCCCAGCGCCGAGCCGACCGAGGCCTACGAGGGCACCGACAAGCAGGACCTGGGCGACGTGACCACGGTCGACGACCAGATCTCCTACTCCCTGGGCGAGGACGAGTGGCTCGGCTACAACGGCAACACGCCTGAGACCTACTCCACGTACAACTCCGTGGTGAACGACCGCATCCAGAGCGGCTTCACCTACTTCGGCACCGACGGCACCATCTACGTCAACGAGGACCTCGGCAACGTCGAGCTCGTGTCCGAGGACCCGATGGTCGTCGAGTACACGATCGCCGACGACGCCGTGTGGTCCGACGGCACGCCGATCACCTACGACGACGCGCTCTTCTCCTGGGCCACCCAGGCGATCGCGGACGGTCAGGACGCCGACGGCGCCGACGTCCCGCTGTTCAACTACGTCGGTGGCCTCGACCTCGGCAGCCGCACGACGGCGCCGGTCGGCGAGCCCGGCGGCAAGACCTTCACGCTCGAGTACACCAACCCGTACCCGGACTACATGATCTCGACGCTGATGCAGTTCCCGCTGCACGTCGCCGCCGAGCAGGCCGGCACGACGTCCGAGGACGTCATCGCCGCCATCGAGGCCGCCGACGTCGAGGCGCTGCGCCCCGTCGCCGAGTTCTACAACACCGGCTGGCTCTCCCCGACGCCGGGCACCCTGCCCGACGAGGCGATCGCGCTGAGCTCCGGCCCGTACGTGCTCTCCTCGTGGGAGGCCGGCCAGAGCATCACGCTGGAGGCCAACCCCGAGTGGTGGGGCACCCCGCCCGCCACCAGCACCCTCGTCTACCGCTTCGCGGCCGCCGAGACCCAGGTGCAGGCGCTCGCCAACGGTGACCTCAACATCATCGAGCCGCAGGCCACGGTCGACACCGTCAGCCAGATCGAGGCCATCGGCGACAGCGTCACGCTGCTCACCGGCCCGAGCCTGACTTGGGAGCACCTCGACTTCAACTTCAACAACGGCCCGTTCGCCACGAGCCTGCCGCTGCGTGAGGCGTTCGCCATGTGCGTGCCGCGCCAGCTCATCGTGGACAACCTGATCGCCCCGATCGACCCCGAGGCCGTCGTCATGAACGCCCGCGAGGTCTTCCCGTTCCAGGACAACTACGAGGACGTCGTCTCGCAGTCCTACGACGGCCGCTACGACGAGGTCGACATCGCGGGTGCGCAGGCCAAGATCGCCGAGTCCGGCGTCGCCGGCCCGATCGACGTCCGCATCGGCTACTCCGCGCCGAACGCCCGCCGCACCGAGCAGGTCGCCCTGATCAAGGACAGCTGCGACCAGGCCGGCTTCAACGTCACGGACGTCGGCAACGACGCGTTCTTCGACCAGACGCTGCCGAACGGTGACTACGAGGTCGCGCTCTTCGCGTGGGCCGGTTCCGGCCAGATCGCTTCCGGCCTGAGCATCTACTCCACCGGTGGCGGCCAGAACTACGGCGGCTACTCCAACGCCGACGTCGACGCCGCGTGGCAGGCGCTGAGCTCGACGCTCGACCCGGCCGAGCAGCAGGCCGAGATCGTCACGATCGAGACCAACCTCTGGGACGACCTGTACGGCATCCCGGTCTTCGCCCACCCGGGTGTGACCGCGTTCGACAGCACGATCCAGAACGTCCGTGACACTGCCACGCAGAGCACGGTCGCCTGGAACGCGGAGCAGTGGGTCCGCGCCAACTGATTCCACAGGGCGGTGACGCCCGGAGTTAGTCACATCCCCGCACCGTGACACGCGATGGGGCAGGGGCTCGTGGAGCCCCTGCCCCTTCGCGCTGCACCAGCCGGACCGTCCGACCAGGCAAGGGTGCCGAGGCGGCAGGTCTAGAGTGGTCCAGCGCCTGTCGCGTGCGACCCCAATGCTGAAGGGCCACCACCCGTGATCAAGTTCATCCTCAAGCGGCTGGGGATCTCGTTCCTCGTGCTGCTGGGCGGATCCTTGCTGATGTTCTACCTGACGGTCAGCTCGGGTGATCCGCTCCAGGACTACTACGAGTCCAACGACCCGAACCGCGACCAGATCATCGCGAGCATCACCCAGCGACTGATGCTCGACCAGCCGTGGATCGCGCGGTACTGGGACTGGTTGACAGGAGTCGCGGGCTGCATCGGGCCCGGCGTCTGCGACCTCGGCCAGAACATCAACGGCGTCGAGGTCGGATCCCTCCTCGGCAACGCAGCCGTCTCCACGCTGCGACTGGTGACCCTCGCGACCGTGCTGGCCATCCTCGTGGGCATCACCGTCGGCATCGTGACCGCCATCCGCCAGTACTCCGGCTTCGACTACGTCGTGACCTTCCTGACCTTCCTCTTCTTCTCGCTGCCGGTCTTCTGGGCCGCGGTGCTGCTGAAGGAGTTCGGGGCCATTCGGTACAACGACTGGATCGCCGATCCGCAGATCTCCTCGGTGCAGGCGATCGTGATCGGTGTGGTCCTCGCGGTCATCCTGCAGGCCGTGCTCGGCGGGTCGTGGCGACGACGCCTCGTCACCGCCGGCGTCACCGCCGTGTTCGTCTTCGCCGCCCTGACGTACTTCACCAGCGTCGGCTGGTGGCGCGCACCCGCCCTCGGCATCGGGATCGTCGCCGTCGTCGCGATCGCCGCCGCCGTCGGGCTCACCGCGATCTTCGCCGGACTCGGGAACAGGCGCGTCCTGTACTCGACGCTGACCACCGTGGGCGTGGGACTCGTCGCCTACTACGCGGTCGGGCCGCTCCTCGCCGAGCCGAACCTGCTCATCCTCCTGCTCCTGCTCGCGATCACCATCGTGGTGAGCCTGGCCTCGGGGTACTTCTGGGGTGGCTACTCCAGCCGGCGCACGGCCATGGGCCTGTCCGCCGTCACCGGCGTCATCATGGGGCTGCTGATCCTGCTCGACAGGATCGTCTACGCGTGGGCCGGCTTCCTGGGGCTGAAGTCGCGGCCGATCTCGACCATCGGCTCCAACACGCCGAACTTCCGGGGTGACTACTGGGAGACGATCCTGGACAACGGCACGCAGCTCCTCCTGCCGACGGTGCTGCTCACGCTGATCTCCATCGCGAGCTACTCCCGGTACACCCGGGCGTCGATGCTCGAGACGATGAACCAGGACTTCGTCCGCACGGCTCGCTCGAAGGGTCTCTCCGAGCGCGTGGTCATCGTCAAGCACGCGTTCCGCAACGCCCTCATCCCGATCACGACCATCGTGGCGTTCGACTTCGCGGCCCTCATCGGCGGCGCGGTCATCACGGAGACGGTCTTCGGATGGAAGGGCATGGGCGAGCTGTTCCGCACCGGCCTGGACGCCGTCGACCCCGCACCCGTCATGGCGTTCTTCCTGGTGACCGGGCTCGCGGCGATCGTCATGAACATGCTGGCGGACATCGCCTACGCCTTCCTCGACCCGCGGATCCGGAGGTGAGCGGCCATGACCACGACCGCACCCCCGTCCGTGCAGGGACCGCAGATCGGAGCGACCGATGACTGACCAGCCCAACGAGGTGAACCCGCCCAGGGCCGAGAGCCTCATGCCGGGTGACGAGCGCAACGCGCCGAGCCCCATGCCCGGCGGCATGGTCGGCCTGATGCCGGACAAGCCCCAGAAGTCCTACAGCCAGGGCCAGCTGGTCCGGCGTCGGTTCTTCCGCCACAAGGGCGCGATGGTCGCCCTCGTGGTGCTCGTGTTCATCACGCTCCTGGCCTTCACCTCCATCGGGATCGGTCCGATCCCGGGCTGGTGGGGCAAGAACTACACCAGCACCGGATCCGCGATCGACGGCGGTCGTCCGACGCTGGGCTGGTTCACGATCGGGGAGCACCCGTTCGGTCAGGACACGGTCGGCCGAGACTTCTTCGCCCGCACGATGCGAGGGACGCAGATCTCCCTCATCATCGCGTTCGTGGTCGGCATCGGTTCGACGATCATCGGGACCGTCGTGGGAAGCATCGCGGGGTACTTCCGCGGGATCATCGAGGCCATCCTGATGCGCCTCACCGACCTGCTGATCATCATCCCGCTGCTCGTCCTCGCCGCGGTGATCTCGGCCCGCGCCGGTGGCTCGGGCATCTGGGCGCTCGCGCTGGTCCTCGCCGCGGTGACCTGGACGTCGCTCGCCCGCCTGGTGCGCGGCGAGGTGCTGTCGCTGCGCGAGCGGGAGTTCGTCTCCGCGGCCCGGGCGATCGGCACCCACCCGGCGCGGATCCTGTTCCGGCACATCCTGCCGAACACGATCGGGGTCATCATCGTCTCGACGACGTTCTCGATCTCCGCCGCCATCCTCCTCGAGAGCTCGCTGAGCTTCCTCGGGTTCGGTGTCCGACCCCCGGACGTCTCGCTCGGTCTGCTCATCAGCGAGTACCAGAACGCGTTCACCGTGCGCCCCTGGCTGTTCTGGTTCCCCGGCATGTTCATCCTCGCGATCGCGCTGTGCGTCAGCTTCATCGGCGACGGTCTGCGGGACGCGTTCGATCCTCGTCAGAACAGGAAGGGCGACTGATGGCCCTCTTCGGGAAGCGGTCCAAGACCCACGCGGCGGCCGACACGGAGCCCGCGGACCTCGCGGCCCCGGTGCTGTCCTTCTCCGGTCTGGACGTGAAGTTCGGTACGGAGTTCGGGACCGTCCACGCCGTCAAGGGCATCGACATCGAGGTGCGGCCCGGTGAGGTGCTCGCCCTGGTGGGGGAGTCGGGCTCCGGCAAGTCGGTCACCTCGATGACGGCGCTCGGTCTGCTGCCGGGCAACGCCCGGATCTCCGGCGACATCACCGTCGCGGGCAAGAAGGTGCGTGAGCTGAGCCCGACGGCGCTGCGCCGCATGCGCGGCAACGACGTCGCCATGGTGTTCCAGGAGCCGATGACGGCGCTGAACCCCGTCCTGACGGTCGGCACGCAGCTGACCGAGGCGCTCGAGCTCCACGGCGTCGCGTACGGTCGGGACGCCGAGAAGCGCGCGGCCGAGCTCCTCACCATGGTGGGGATCCCCGACGCTGAGCGGAGGCTCAAGCAGTACCCCCACGAGTACTCCGGAGGGCAGCGTCAGCGCGTCGTCATCGCGATGGCGATCAGCTGCAGCCCCAAGGTGATCATCGCCGACGAGCCGACCACGGCGCTCGACGTCACGGTCCAGGCCGAGATCCTCGACCTGCTGCGGTCGCTCAAGACCGAGCTCAACACGGGCATCCTCCTCATCACCCACAACATGGGTGTGGTGGCGGACATGGCCGACCGCGTGGCCGTCATGTACAAGGGTGACCTGGTCGAGACCGGCCCGGCCTCCGAGGTCCTGACCCGCCCGACCCACGAGTACACCAAGAGGCTGCTGGCCGCGGTCCCGCACCTCGGTGCTCGTGACAGCGCCCCGCCGGAGTCGATCCGCGAGAGCGCCGCACCGGCCGTCAGGGTCGACAATCTCGTCATCGAGTACCAGCGCGTCGGCAAGGCGCCGTTCCGAGCCGTCGACGACGTCTCCATCTCGGTGAACAAGGGCGAGATCGTCGGTCTCGTGGGTGAGTCCGGCTCGGGGAAGTCGACCATCGCGCGCTGCGCGCTCGGCCTGATCCCGGCCAAGTCCGGAACCATCGAGATCCTCGGGACCGACCTGCTCTCGCTGCGGGGCAAGGAGCTCAAGGGCGTCCGGCGCCGGATGGGAGTCGTGTTCCAGGACCCCGCCAGCTCCCTGAACCCCCGGCTCCCCATCGGCGACTGCATCGCGGAGCCGCTGGACGTTCACAAGGTCGGGGACGCCCGGTCCCGCCAGGCACGCGTGATGGAGCTGCTGGACGCGGTCGAGCTGCCCCGGAGCGTGTTCAACCGCTACCCGCACGAGCTCTCCGGCGGCCAGCGCCAGCGCGTCAGCATCGCCCGCGCGCTCACGCTCGATCCCGAGCTGCTGGTGGCGGACGAGCCGACGTCGGCCCTGGACGTGTCCGTGCAGGCGAGCGTGCTGGAGATGTTCACCACGCTGCAGCGCGAGTACCAGTTCGCGTGCCTCTTCGTCAGCCACGACCTCGCCGTGATCGACATGCTCGCCGACCGGGTCGTCGTGCTGCAGAACGGCGAGATCGTCGAGCAGGGCGAACGCACCCAGGTGCTGCAGCACCCGACGAAGGAGTACACGCGGCGCCTGCTCGCCGCCGCTCCGGTACCCGACCCGGCCGAGCAGCGCGCGCGCCGCGAGGCCCGGTACGAGCTGATGAAGGAGCTCGGCGAGAAGTCGCACGAGCTCAACATCGCCTAGGTCGACGTCTCGGCGGGGGCGGCCGGAGACGGGATGAGGTTCGCGTGGCAGCGCAGCCGGGCGAGGGTGGCGATGCTCGCCGCCCTCGCCGCGCTGGTCGCGCTGGTCACGGCGACGCTGCTGGCGTCGTTCTCGTTCGTCGGTGACCGCTCGGCGGCCGTCTCGGCCGTCGAGCTGCAGTCGGCCGACGGCCCCGCGGGCGCGCTGGTCCTGCAGACCCGTCTGGGGGCCGACCCCGCCGCGCAGGCGGACGCCTTCCAGGCGCTGCTGCGTCGCGAGGCGGGCGACGCCGTCGCCCCGGTCACGACCCTCGTCGGCGAGCCGCTGACGCTCACGTCGCCCGACGAGGCGTTCCCGACCGGCCGCACCTCCCTCGTGCAGGTCGACTGGCTGGTCGAGCACGCCGACCTCGTGGCCGGGTCCTGGGCCGAGGACGCTGCGGCCCCCGGGGACGGAAGGGTCGCCGGCACCCTGCCCGAGTCCGCCGCCGCCGAGCTCGGTGTCGCGGTCGGCGACGTGCTGCTGCTCGGACGCGACGCGGACACCGTGGTCGAGGTGGTCGGCGTCTGGACCCCGCGCGTGCCGAGCGACCCGCGCTGGGCGGGGTTCGCCTCCGCCGACGTCTCGGGCAGCGCGGCCGCCGCCGGACCGGTCGTCGTGACGGACGTCGCGGTCGCGGGCGGGCGGCCCTTCGTCCGGTGGAGCGTGCTCGGCTCGGGGGCCCCGCTCGACCTCGCCGCGCTGACGCGGGCGGCCGACGGGGTCGCGCGGCTGCCCGACGTCCTCGCCGCCGACGAGGACCTCGCGCCGCAGGGTGTCACGAGCGCCGGGCTGCTGGGGGCGACGCTCGCGGAGCTCCGCGTGGCCGCCGAGGCCGCCCGGACCGTGTGCGGCGTCGCCCTCGTGCTCCTCGGCGTCGTCGGTGCCGCGACGGTCTCCCAGGTGGCGCGGCTCCTGGCGCAGGCGCGTTCCGGGGAGACGGCCATCCTCGCCGCGCGCGGCGCCGCCCCCACCCACCTGCGACGGCTGGTGTGGGGAGAGGCGGCCGGCGTCGCGATCGTCGGCACGGTGGTCGGTGCCGCGCTCGCAATCGCCCTGGGCGCGGCGATGCGCACCGCCGCCGCCGTCACCGCCGGGTGGCTGCTCGCCGTCGTGCTGCTGACCGCGGCGTGGGCGCTCGTGCTCGGCGTCCCGGGGGCGGGTGCGCTGCGCGACGCCCAGGGCGCCCGCACCGCTGACCGCTCGGGACGAGGCCGGGCGCTGGCCAGGTCGGGCGTCGCGGTGCTGCTGCTCCTCGCGGCGGGCACGAGCCTGTGGCGGTACACCACGACGTTCGCCGGACCGCCCGCGGACCGCACCGCGACGGACCAGGCGATCGCCGTCGTCGCGCCAGGTCTCCTCACGCTCGCCCTGGCCGTGCTCGCCCTGCTGGCGCTCGTCCCGGTTTGGGGGCTCCTCGAGGCGGTCGCGGGCCGCGCCCGCAGGCTCACGACGACCCTCGCGCTGCGCTCGGTCGCTCGACGCCGCGCCGTGCTGAGCGTCCCGCTGCTCCTCCTCGTGGTGGCGGTGGCGACCTCCGTGGTGGGGGCCGGCTATGCGGGGTCGACGGCGACCGCACGCGCCCTGGTGGAGGACACCCGCGTGGGTGCCGACGCGCGCGTCGCGCCGTCCGGTGGCGCCGTCGTCACGGCGGTCCGGTCCGGGCGGGGCACCGCGGACGTGCTGGCCGTGGACGGGGTCGAGGCGGCCGCGCTCGTCCGGACCGTCGACGGCCGCGCGGGCGAGCTCGACGTCGCGGTCGAGGCGCTGCCCGCCGACGGGGCACGCGCGGTGCTCCGCGGCGGGACGGTGCCGGCCGGTGAGCTCGCCGACGCGATCGCGGTCGCGCCCGGCGTCGCCGTGCCCGCCGGCGCCGCGGTGGTGTCCGCGCGGCTGACCGGGAACGACGCCGCTGTGAGCTTCGCACCCGAGCTCCTGCCCGACGCCCTGACGGGGACGCTCGAGTCCGTGCTGTGGCTCGTCGACGACGGAGGGCGGGTCCTCCGGCTCGAGGGCGTGCCCGCACCTGTCACCGGCGTGGACACCACCGTCGCGATCACGGCCGACGTGCCGGAAGGTGCGTGGACGCTCCTGGGGGTCGACGTCGCCGCCTCCGGGCCGGGGCTCGCCCCCTGGCGCGGGCTGCTCGACGTCGTGCTCGACGGCGTCGAGGTGGGCGGGGCGCCGCTGCAGCTCGAGTGGTCCCACCTCGACGCCGCCGGTCTGGTCGGATCGGGGGTCCGAGCGTCCGGTGGGAGCATCGACAGCCCCGGCGCGCGCTTCACCCCGCCCGTCCCCGACCGGTTGCCCGTCGTGGTGACGACGGCGCTGGCGGACCGGCTCGCCGTCCGGGTCGGTGACGGGGTCGCTCTGACCCTCGGTGGTGCGGACGTCGACGTCGAGGTCGCCGCCGTCGCCGATCTCCTGCCCGGCGCGCTGGATGCCCCGGCCGCGCTCGTGGACCTCGTCGCGCTGCAACGCACCGACGCGCTCCAGCGTCGCCCCGTCAGCGACGCCGACGAGATCTGGGTGGCGCTCGCGGACGGAGCCGCGGCGGCGGACGCGGTACCCGCGCTGCGGGCGCTCGTGCGCGACGGCGGCGGCATCGTGACGGCCTCGGGGACCGGCGCCTCGGCGGGGACCGCCGTCGCCCAGCCCGTGTTCCTCGCGGTCGCCGCGGTCGCCACGCTGCTGGCCGCCGTCGGCACGCTCGCGGCGGTCGACGTGCTCACCCGCACCCGGCGCGGCGAGGTGGTCGCGCTCCGCGCGATCGGCGTCCCCGGTCGCGTGCAGGGACGCAGCCGGCTGCTGGAGACGCTCGTCCTCGGCGCGGCGGCGCTGCCCGCGGGACTCGTGGTGGGCGGCGTCGTCGCGAGCCTGACGATGCCGACGCTGGTCCGCCTCAGCGTGGTCGGCCTGGCGGACGACACCTCGCCGCTGCGCCTCGCGTGGCCGGCGCTCGGCGCGGGGCTGCTCCTCGCCGTCGCCGGTGTCGTGGCCGCAGCCGTGCTGTCCGCGGGACGCGTCCGGCGGCAGCACGCCGACACCGAGCACCGCGAGGAGACCCGATGACGTGGTGGCGGCTCTCGCGCCGCGCCCTGGCCGACCAGCGCGGTGCCGTCGCGCTCGTCGTGCTGGTGATCACGGTGCTCTCGCTCGCGGTCACGGCGCTGCCGAGGATCGAGGCGACGGCCAGGGCCGACCAGGTGCGCCACCGTCTGGCGGACGTCTCGCCGCAGCTGCGCGACCTGTCGGCGGTCACGAGCGCCGACGCGCTGAGCGCGCTCGACCCGAGCCTCCCGGTCACCCCCGAGGACAACCGACGACGGTGGGCCGCGATCGCCGAGTCGTTCGAGGCGACCCGGACGGAGGTCTCTCCGCCGCTGCGGGACGCGCTGGGCGCCGGTGAGGTCACCGCCACCACGGACGGGTACGCGATCCCGCTCGGCCCGGGCAGCGACGTCCGACTTCCCACGCTGTCGCTGGCCGCCGACCAGCGCATCGCCGAGCGCGTCGAGATGGTCGACGGCGCCCCGCCCGCCCCGGTGTCCTGGGACCCGGCCGCGGGTGGCGGTGGCGGGGCCGAGGAGCTGCCCGATCTCGAGATCGAGGTGATGCTGCTGGACGCGAGCGCCGACCGCCTCGGGCTGGCCACCGGCGACCGCATCACGGTCGGGAACCTCTACCACGACCTCACCCTCGTGCTCAGCGGCACCTACCGGGTGCTCGATCCGGACGACGGCTACTGGGCGCACGAGACGAACGGCGCGCAGCCGCGCGTCGTGGAGGACCTGAACCTCGGGACGGCCGTCAACGGCCGGGCCTACGTCGCGAGCGACGGCTGGTGGAGCACGCTGGCCGCGCTGGGCCAGCCGGCGCAGGTCTCGCTCTGGTACCCGGTCGACGTCGCCGCGATCCGGGGGGGCGACCCCGCGCTGCTGGCGGCCCAGCTCCGCGGCCTCACCGCCCAGCAGGTGGAGCTCACCGCGAGCGGTGGTGGTGGTGGTGGTGGTGGTGGCGAACGGTCCGTCTCGATCGGTTTCGCGAGCGAGCTCGCGGTTCGCGTCGACGCCGTCGCGGGCGAGAACGCGGCCGCCTCGAACATCGTGGCGCTCGTGGTGGTCGGCCCGCTCGGGGTGGCCGTGGCCGTGCTCGCGCTGCTGACGCAGCTCCTCCTGGAGCGACGGCGGCCCGCGCTCGCGATCGTGCGGGCCAGGGGCGCGTCCCCGGCGCGGTTGCGCACCGTGCTCGGCCTCGAGGGGCTGCTGCTGGGGCTCCCGGCAGCGGCGGTCGGGTGGGGCGTCGCGACGTCCCTGCTCGGCACCTCACCCGGCTGGCGCGGCTGGCTGCCGGCCGTCGTGCTCGGGGTGGTGCCCGCCGTCGTCCTGCTCTCCCCGCCGCTGCCGACCGGGCTGCGGGGGCGACGGCGCGACCTCGCCGTCGGCGGCCTCGCGCGCGACGTCGTCGTGCTCGCCGCGGCCGGACTCGTGCTGTCCCAGGTGCTGTCCGTGGCGCCCGGGGCGGTCGCCGGGACCGGCGATCCGCTCCTCGTCGTCGCGCCGCTGGTCCTCGCGCTCGCGGTCACGGTGCTCGTGCTGCGCCTCTACCCCTGGCTGGCGCGCGCCGCGCACACCGTGCTGCGCCGCGGTCGCAGCCTGACCGGCTTCCTCGGATCGGCGCGTGCGGTGCGCGACCCGGGCGCGACGCTCACGTCGGTGCTCGCCGTCGTGGTCGGCGTGAGCGTCGCGGTGTTCTCGGTGGTCACGCTCGCGACGCTGCGCGAGGGCGTGGAGCGCACCGTGTGGGTCACCTCGGGGTCCGACCTCCGCATCTCCGGGCCCCGGATCGATGCCGCCCAGCTCGAGCAGGTGCGCTCGCTCGACGGCGTCGCGGCGGCCGCGACCGTCGCGACGGTCTCGCCGGCGATCCTCAGCTCGCCGAGCGCGTCGGTCCGGGCCACGCTCCACCTCGTCGACGGCGCGGCGTACGCCGACGTGCTCGCCGACGTCCCGCCGTCGGTCGGCGCCGCGCCGGTGGCCGATCTCCTCGGCGACGGCGGTGGCGCTGGCGGCGCGGTGCCTCTCATGGTCTCCCCGAGGCTCGACCTCGCCCCGGGCGCCGACGGCGTCCGGCTGAGCACGGGGGAGAGCGTCGACGTCCGCGTGGTCGCGTCGGGCAACGTGCTGCCGGGGGTCGCCGATGCCGGCGCGACCTGGGTGCTCGCCGACGCCGCCGCGCTGCCCGACGTGGCCGCGAGCACGCCGGCGCGGCTCCTGCTCGTGCGGCTCGTGCCGGGGGCGGACGGCGACGCCGTCGCCGAGGCCGTCGTCGGGGTGGTCGGGCCGGCGGGGGTGGAGAACGCCGCGGCGGCGCGCGAGGCCGCGACCGGCACGCCCGTGCTGCGGCTGCTCACGGGCACGCTCGCGGGCAGCGTCGTGGCCGCAGCCCTGCTCGCCCTCGGGTCGCTCGTCGCGGTGCAGGCGGCCGCCGCCCCGCGCCGTGCTCGCATGCTCGCGACGCTGCGCCTGCTCGGGCTGCGGCGCTCCGCCCAGCGTTCGCTCGCGTGGTGGGACCTGACGCCCTGGGTGGTGCTCGGCGCCACGGCCGCCTACGGTCTCGGCCTGGTCACCTCCCACCTCCTGCTGCGCACGCTCGACCTGCGTGCCTTCACCGGCGCCGACCAGCCGCAGCCGGTGCTGCCGCCCGTGGCGCTCGCGGCGACGGCGGTCGGGGTGCTCCTCGCCGTCGTCGCCTGCTCGATCCTTCCCACCATCCGCCGGGCGAGAACGCCCACCGCGCAGGAGGACCCATGACAGCCGGACCGTTCGTGCAGTGCGAGGACCTGGTGCGCATCTTCTCGGTCGACGGGCTCGAGGTGCAGGCGCTGCAGGGCCTGAACCTCCGCATCGACGAGGGCGAGCTGGTCGCGATCGTCGGAGCGTCCGGCTCCGGGAAGTCGACCCTCCTGACGATCCTGTCGGGGCTCGACCGTCCGACCGGCGGATCGGCCCGCGTGGCCGGTCTCGACCTCACCACCCTGACGTCGCGGCAGCGGGTGACGTTCCAGCGGGAGATCGTCGGGTTCGTGTGGCAGCAGGCCTCCCGCAACCTGCTGCCCTACCTGACGGCGCGCGAGAACGTGGCTCTGCCCCGCGCGCTGGCCGGGAGACGGGGTGGCCGGTCGAACGGTGGCGACGCGCGCGTGTCCGAGCTGATCGAGCTGCTGGACCTCGGCGACTGCGCCGACCGGTGGCCGGCCCAGCTCTCGGGCGGCCAGCAGCAGCGCACGGCGATCGCCGTCGCCATCGCGAACGCCCCCCGGCTGCTGCTGGCGGACGAGCCCACGGGCGAGCTGGACGAGGCGGCGTCGGTCGACGTGCTGCGCGCGATGGAGGCGGTCAACGCCGAGCTCGGGGTCACGGTCGTCATCGTCACGCACGATCCGGAGGTGTCCGAGCACGTCGACCGCACCATCCAGATCCGGGACGGCCGGACGTCCCGCGAGGTGCTGCGCCGCACCGAGACGGACGAGCACGGCGCGCAGCGGCGCGTGATCGAGGAGTTCGCCGTGCTGGACCGGGTCGGGCGGATGCAGCTGCCCGAGAGCTACCTCGAGGCTCTGGACCTGCGCGACCGCGTGCGGCTGGACCTCGAGACCGACCACGTCGAGGTGTTCCGCGACGTTCCGCAGGGGAAGCAGGAGGGCGAACGATGACGCACCGCGAGCCGGACGGCCTGCGCGTCAGGCTGCGCGACGTCCACCGGAGCTTCACGACGGCGGCGGGGCCGGTCCACGTGCTGCGCGGGCTCGACCTGGAGGTGGGGTCGGGGGAGCTCGTCGTCGTGCGCGGTCCGTCGGGCTCGGGCAAGACGACGCTGCTGAACATCGCGGCGACCATCGACGCACCGACGTCGGGTTCGGTCGAGCTCGCCGGACGCGACGTGGCCGGGATGGGCGACGACGCCCTGGCCGACCTGCGCGCCGCGAGCGTCGGCTACGTGTTCCAGTCGTTCGGGCTGCTGCCGGTGCTGTCGGCCGCCGAGAACGTCGAGGTGCCGCTGAGACTGATCGGTACGGAGCCGGGGGAGCGGGCCGCCCGCGTCGCCGAGGTCCTGGAACGGGTCGGCCTCGCGCGCCACGCGCGGCAGCGGCCGTACGAGCTGTCCGGCGGGCAGCAGCAGCGCGTGGGCGTGGCACGAGCCCTCGTGACGCGCCCCGCCGTCCTCGTCGCCGACGAACCGACGGGTCAGCTCGACAGCGGAACGGCGGAGCAGGTGATGGCGCTCATCGCCGACCTGGTGCACTCCGCCGGGGTGGCCGCCGTCGTCGCCACGCACGACCCGGCGCTGATGGCGCGCGCCGACAGGGTCCTGGAGCTGCACGACGGCCGCCTGCGTCCGGCCTGACACCCGCCCGCCCCCTCGCTCTCGCGCCGCCCCACCCCGACCGAGCAAGCCTCAGGGGTCGTTCTGAGCGTCAGAACGACCCCTGAGGCTTGCTCGGCGGGTGTTGGTGGGGCAGGTGGGAGTCAGAGCTCGTCGCGGCGGACCTCGCGCTCGGTGCGCGTCACGCCGCCGGGGGCGTTCGGGTCGCGGACCGCGGTGCGCTCGCTCGTGACGGCGCTGCGGCGTCGGTTGACGATCAGCTCGATCAGCAGCCACGCGGCGCCGGCGACCATGAGGATGAGTCCGATCATCGTCAGGTCGACACCCTCGACCATGTCGGCGACGGCGAAGTAGAGGATCGCCCCGATGACGGCGAGGGCGATGGGCCCTCCGATGCGTGCACTCCTGGACATGTCGATCCCTTCCGTCGGGGCCGTCGGTCGGCCCCTCGACCGCTCACGCTAGACGGGCGGGGGTGACCTTGCACGCATCTCTTCGGCCACCCGGTCGGCGGCGGGTACGATGGCACCGCGCCACGTCTGGCCGGCGCCGCACACCGCGCGGCTCCACCGGCGGACCACCCGGTCCACCACAGGACACCGGCGCCGGTGCACCAGCCGCACCACCACCGCCGATGAGATGAGTCCCCGCATGCCCGCTGCTACGCAGCAAGACGCCACGACCGCCCTGCGCTCCGACCTGCGCAACGTTGCGATCGTCGCGCACGTCGACCACGGAAAGACCACGCTCGTGGACGCCATGCTGTGGCAGTCCGGGGCGTTCGGTGAGCACGCCCACGTGGACGAGCGCGCCATGGACTCCGGCGACCTGGAGCGTGAGAAGGGCATCACGATCCTCGCCAAGAACACGGCGATCCACTACTCCGGCCCCGCGGCCGCGGCGGCCGGTCACCCCGAGGGCATCACGATCAACGTGATCGACACCCCGGGTCACGCCGACTTCGGCGGCGAGGTCGAGCGCGGCCTGTCGATGGTCGACGGCGTCGTCCTGCTCGTGGACGCCTCCGAGGGCCCGCTGCCCCAGACGCGCTTCGTGCTGCGCAAGGCGCTCGCCGCGAAGCTCCCCGTCGTGCTCGTGGTCAACAAGGTCGACCGCCCCGACTCCCGCATCTCCGAGGTCGTGCACGAGGCGACGGACCTCCTCCTCGCCCTGGCGAGCGACATGGACGGCGAGGCGGACGGCGTCGAGATCGACCTGGACGCGATCCTCGACCTCCCCGTCCTGTACGCCTCCGCCAAGGCCGGTCGCGCGAGCACCGAGCAGCCGGGCGACGGCGAGCTGCCCGACTCCCCGAACCTCGAGCCGCTCTTCAAGACCATCCTCGAGCGGATCCCGGCCCCGAGCTACACGGTCGACGCCCCGCTCCAGGCGCACGTCACCAACCTCGACGCCTCGCCGTTCCTCGGCCGTCTCGCGCTGCTGCGCGTCTTCAACGGCACGATCCGCAAGGGTCAGACGGTCGCGTGGGCCAAGAAGGACGGCACCCTGTCGAGCGTCCGCATCTCGGAGCTGCTGCGCACCGAGGCGCTCGAGCGCGTCCCGGCCGAGAGCGCGGGCCCCGGCGACATCGTCGCCGTCGCCGGCATCGAGGACATCACCATCGGTGAGTCCCTCGTCGACATCGACAACCCGCACCCGCTGCCGCTCATCACGGTCGACGACCCCGCCATCTCCATGACGATCGGGATCAACACCTCCCCGCTCGCGGGCAAGGGCGGCAAGGGCCACAAGGTCACCGCCCGCCAGGTGAAGGACCGTCTCGACCGCGAGCTCATCGGCAACGTCTCCCTCAAGGTCCTCCCGACCGAGCGCCCCGACGCGTGGGAGGTCCAGGGCCGCGGTGAGCTGGCCCTGGCCATCCTCGTGGAGCAGATGCGTCGCGAGGGCTTCGAGCTGACCGTCGGCAAGCCGCAGGTCGTCACGAAGGAGGTCGACGGCAAGGTCCACGAGCCGATGGAGCACATGACCATCGACGTGCCCGAGGAGTACCTCGGCGCCGTGACCCAGCTCCTCGCCGCCCGCAAGGGCCGCATGGAGACCATGAGCAACCACGGCACCGGCTGGGTGCGCATGGAGTTCATCGTCCCCGCCCGTGGCCTCATCGGCTTCCGCACGCAGTTCCTCACGGACACGCGCGGCACCGGCATCGCCTCGTCCATCGCGCACGGCTTCGAGCCGTGGGCCGGCAACATCGAGTTCCGGGTCTCCGGCTCGCTGGTGTCCGACCGCACCGGCGTCGTGACCACGAACGCCCTGATGCTCCTCCAGGACCGCGGCACGTTCTTCGTGCGGCCCACCGAGGAGGTCTACGAGGGCATGGTCGTCGGCGAGAACAGCCGCGCCGACGACATGGACGTCAACATCACGCGCGAGAAGAAGCTCAACAACATCCGCTCCGCCACGGGTGACGAGCTCGAGCGCACGTCCCCGCCGCGCCTGCTCACGCTCGAGGAGTCGCTCGAGTGGGCCGGTGACGACGAGTGCGTCGAGGTCACGCCCGAGGTCGTCCGCATCCGCAAGGTCCAGCTCAACCAGACCGACCGGGCCCGCGCGGCCTCGCGCGCCAAGAAGGGCTGAGGTTCCGCGGGTGGCGTCGGTCGACGGCGGCGGCCCGGCCGAGGAACTCCTCCTCGGGCCGGTGCTCGCCGTCTTCGCCCACCCCGACGACGAGACGCTCCTCGCCGGCGGTCTCCTCGCGCTCGCCGCGTCCCGCGGACGACGGGTCGTCGTCGTCACGGCGACGCGCGGTGAGCGCGGGGAGATGATCGGTCGTCCCGACCTCGAGGGGACCGACGCCGTCCCCCGGGTCAGGGAGCAGGAGGTCGCCGCCGCGCTCGAGGCGCTGGGCGTGCGCGAGCACCACTGGCTCGGCGACCTCGTCGACGGGGCCGGATACGGCTGGACCGACTCCGGCATGACCTGGGTCGCCCCGGGCATCGCCGGTCCGGCACCGGACGCCCCGGGCACCGCCCTGACGTCGGGCGACCTCGAGGTCCAGGCCGCCGCTCTCGCGCGACTGATCCGCGACGTGCGGCCCGCCGTCGTCGTGGGCGACGAGGCCGGCGGCTCCTACGGCCACCCCGACCACAGCCGTGCGCACACCATCCTGGCGCGCGCCCTCGTGCTCGCGGCGAGGGGCGAGGACGGCCGTGCCGACGGCGCACGCCCCGTGCACGCCGCGCTCGCCGTCGCGCAGGACCGCCAGCGCGCCGCGAACGAGGCGGTCGCCGTCCGTCTGTCGGTCGAGGAGACCCTGACCGTCACGGGCCTGCCGCTCCTGCCGCCCCCCGGCGCCGGCACGCCGCTGCCGACGCTCGCGCGTCCGCTCGCGGACGTCGACGTCGAGCTCGACACGACCGGCGTCGCCCCGCAGGTCCTGGCCGCGCTGCGGTCCTACCCCTCCCAGGTGCAGGGGGTCACCGTCCCGGCGCTCGACGGCGTGCGCACCGGCGCCCGCGGAGGCGCCGCCACCCGGGCGCTCGCCGCCCTTGCCACCGACCAGGCCGCGATCGGCTGGTACGCGATGAGCAACGGCGTCGCCCAGCCCCTCCTCCCCGTCGTCGGGCTGACGGCCGTGCGCGGCGACGTCGCCGATCTGCGCGCCGCGCTGGGCGATCTGCCCCGTGCGGGCGAGGCGGCCGGTCCCGCGGACGTGCGCCCGCTGGTGACACCGCCGTCGCGCGGCCGCATCGCCGCCGTGCTGGGGTGCCTCGTGCTCGGCCTCGTCGTCGGGCTCACCGCCACCGTGGTGCACCGCTGGCGCGTGGTCGACCTGCCGCTGGGTCTGGTGCTGGCCTTCGTCACCGTGGTCGTCGGCGGGCTGACCGCCCGGTCGTGGGGGCGCGGCGCCGGGCTGCTCGGCTTCGCCGTCGGCGCGGTCGGCATGATCCAGGCGATGGCGTTCGTCGTCGCCGGCGGCGACGTCCTGGTGCCCGGTGACACCCTCGGGATGGTCTGGCTGCTCGGCTCCGTCGTGGCGGTCGGGGTCGCGGCGTTCCTGCCGGAGCGCTGGGTGGGGCGCACGCGCACCCGATGAGGCCCGACGCGCGATGACCGACGAGTCCGAGGACCTCACCCGCCGCTACCGCGCCGCCATGGCACGGCTGCCGGGCGGCGTCGCGGTGCTCGCCGGCCGCGCCGGTGGGCGCGACGTCGTCTCGGTCGTGACGTCCCTCGTCTCCGTCTCGCTCGACCCGCCGATGGCGCTCGTCGTCGTGCACGGCGCGAGCAGGCTGGGCGAGACGCTCGACGTCGGCAGCCGCTGGGCCGCCACCGTCATGGGCGCGGGCAGCGCACCCGCCGTGACCTGGCTCGCCGAACCGGGCAGGCCCGACCTCGGGCAGCTGAGGGGCGTCGACCACGACCGGGGCGAGACGAGCGGTGCCGCCCTGCTGGCGGGCGGCACGGCGTGGATCGAGTGCGTCACCGAGCAGGTGCACGAGGCGGGCGACCACCTCGTGGTGGTCGGCCGGGTGACCCAGGCCGGGCGGGGGAGCGCGGACGGCGCGCTCGTGCACCGGCTGGGCCGCGTGCGCGACCTTCCCTGAGCGGGCGTCCTGACCCGATCTGTACGAGATCGTTACACGGGAGAGCATGTTCGAGGCCGGTTCGGCCTCGTTCGCTCCATACACTTGACCGTCCCGCACCGGCAGCGACGAGGAGAAGTGCGTGTCTGATTCCACCGAGGTGGAGGGTTCGCCGCTCGACGAGCTCGAGGGGGAGAAGCCGTCACGCCGAGGTCGCGCCGTCGCGATCGGGTGTGGCATCGGTGTGGTGGTGCTGGCCGGCGCCTACGTCGCCGCGGTGCTGACGACGCAGGACTCCGTGCCCCGCGAGGCCGTCGTGGCCGGTGTCGACGTGAGCGGGCAGAGCAGGGAGGACGCCGTGGCGACCCTGACCTCCGAGCTCGGCGACCGGACCGCGCAGCCCATCCCGGTCACGGTCGGCGATCTCGAGGCCTCGATCGACCCGGCCGACGCCGGGCTGACGTTCGACGCCGACGCGAGCGTCGCCGCCGTCACCGGACCCGCCTGGAACCCCTCCGACCTGGCCGAGCGCCTGTTCGGCAGCGTCGAGGCGCCCGCGGTCACCGCCGTCGACGACGCCGCGCTGACGACCGCGCTCGCGGACGCCGCGGCGTTCGTGCAGGTCCCGCCGGTGGACGCGACGATCGCGCTGGCCGACGGGGCCGCCGTCGTCGGCGATCCGGTCGACGGCACCGAGCTCGACGTGCCGGGCGCCGTCGACGTCCTGAGCCAGACGTGGCTCAGTGCTCAGTCGGCCATCGACCTTCCCGTCACCGTGCTGACCCCGTCGCTCGACCAGGCCGCCCTCGACACCGCGATGACCGAGATCGTCGACCCGCTGCTCGCCGGTCCCGTGACGATCAACACCGGTGAGCTGACCACCGAGCTGGACACGGCCACGCTGACCTCCGTCGCGAGCATCGTGGGCGCGGACGGCGCCTTCACGCTGCAGCTCGACGCCGACGCCCTGGCGGAGACGGTCTCGGCGGCCCTGCCCGAGGCGGGCGCGGCCCCGAAGGACGCATCCTTCACGTTCACCGACGGCCGACCCTCGATCGTGCCGTCGCAGGACGGCACGGGGATCGATCCGGCCCAGCTCGTCGGCGTGGTGCAGGCCGCCGCCCTCTCGCCGACCGAGCGCACCGCCGCCGTCGAGCTCGTCGGCGCCGAGGCGGAGTTCTCCACCGCCGACGCCGAGGCGCTCGGCGTCACCGAGGTCATCGGCGAGTTCTCCACGCCGCTGCCCCCGGGCAACGACGCCCCCCGGACCGGCAACATCGTCACCGGGGCCGGCAGGGTCACCGGCGTGCTGCTCAAGCCGGGTGAGACGTTCAGCCTCATCGACCACGTGGGGCCGATCAACGCGGCGACGGGCTACCGGCCCTCCGGGGTCGTGGAGAACGGGAACGTCTCGACCGCCTACGGCGGCGGGCTCTCCCAGCTGTCCACGACGCTCTTCAACGCCGCCTTCGAGGCCGGCCTGGAGGACGTCGAGCACAAGCCGCACACGCGTTGGTTCGCCCGCTACCCGGAGGGTCGCGAGGCGACGCTGTTCGAGGGCTCCATCGACATGCAGTTCACCAACCGCACCGAGCACGGCGTGCTCGTGCAGGCGTTCGTCGACGGCGGCCGCACGTGGGCGCGGGTGTGGGGCACGCCCACGTACGAGACCACCATCTCGACCGGGTCGCGGTACGCGCTCCGCAGCTCGTCGACCGTGTACAACACGCGCTCCGACTGCACCCCCGAGGGTGGCGGACAGGGTGGCTTCTCCGTCGACGTCACCCGCACGGTGACGCGGCTGGACGGAACCCCGGTCGAGGACCGGACCTACTCCACGACGTACGTCCCTTGGAACCGTGTGGTCTGCGGCCCGGACCCGGCCACGCTCCCGCCGCCCAGCCCCGAGCCGACGCCGGAGCCCCCGGCCGCGGAGGGCTGAGGCCCCGGACCACCCCCGACGAGAACATCGCAGGTCGCGGTATCCCGACGGATGCCGCGACCTGCGACGTTCTCGGCCGGGTGGGGGCAGGTCAGGGCTGGGGCGGCTGACGCGGCGCGCGGCGCGGCGGGGCCGGCGGCACCTGCCGCACGGCCACGACGGCCGCCAGCGAGATCCTCACGTCACCCCGCCTCGTCCGCACCATAACGGCGGCGTCGTCCAGCGCCACGACCTCGCCGAGGGCGTCGGTGAGGGAGTGGGAGTCGTCGTCGATCCGGTGGCGCACGGTCACGCGCGTCCCGATCTGCAGCGCGTTCGCGCGGGCATCGCTCATCGCGAGAGATACTAGGTGCTCAGCCAGCATCAGCAGGAGGAGGAGTCGCTTCGTGACGTACGTGATCGCACAGCCCTGTGTCGACGTCAAGGACAAGGCGTGCATCGACGAGTGCCCCGTCGACTGCATCTACGAGGGTGAACGCTCGCTGTACATCCACCCCGACGAGTGCGTGGACTGCGCGGCCTGCGAGCCCGTCTGCCCCGTCGAGGCGATCTACTACGAGGACGACGTCCCGAACCAGTGGTCGGCGTTCACGCTCGCCAACGTCGAGTTCTTCGACGCGGTCGGCTCGCCCGGCGGCGCCGCCAAGATGGGCCTGATCCCCACCGACCACGCCCTGATCGCCGCGCTCCCGCCCCAGGGCGAGTAGCGGGCCGTGGGCTTCCACCACCTCGACGCCGCCTATCCCTGGGACGCCGTGACGCCCCTGCGCGAGCGCGCGGCGCGGCACGACGGCGGGGTGGTGGACCTGTCCATCGGCACGCCCGTCGACCCGACGCCCGACGTCGTGCGGCAGGCGCTCGCCGCCGCGTCCGACGCGCACGGCTACCCGACGGTCGCCGGGACCACCGCGCTGCGCACCGCCGTCGTCGACTTCTTCGCGCGACGCCGGAACGTCCACGGCCTCGGTCCCGAGGCCGTGCTGCCGACCATCGGCTCCAAGGAGCTCGTGGCGCTGCTGCCGAGCCAGCTCGGGCTGGGCCCGGGCGACGTCGTCGTCATCCCGACGGCGGCCTACCCCACCTACGAGGTCGGGGCGCGGTTGGCGGGCGCCGAGGTGCTCGCCAGCGACGACCCGGCCGAGTGGGCCGGACGCGAGGAGATCGCCCTCGTCTGGGTGAACTCGCCGTCCAACCCCACGGGTGAGGTGCTCGGGCACGACCGCCTGGCGGCGATCGTGCGCGCGGCGCGCGAGGTCGACGCCGTCGTCGCGAGCGACGAGTGCTACGCGCTGCTGCCGTGGACCACGCCGTGGAGCGACGACGTCGCGCACGGCGGGGGAGTGCCGAGCATCCTGGACGCCCGCGTCAGCGGCGGCGACCCGCGCGGGCTCCTCGCGGTCTACTCGCTGTCCAAGCAGTCCAACCTGGCCGGATACCGCGCCGCCTTCGCGGCGGGCGACCCCGACCTCGTCGACCAGCTGCTCCAGCAGCGGCGTCACCTCGGGATGATGCTCCCGTGGCCCGTCCAGCAGGCGATGGCCGCGGCGCTGGCGGACGACGCGCACGTCGACGCGCAGGTGGAGCGCTACCGCGCGCGGCGCGCCGTGCTGCTGCCCGCGCTGGTGGCGGCCGGATTCGAGGTCGACCACTCCGACGCCGGTCTGTACCTGTGGGTGCGTGCGGGGGCGGCGCTGCGCACGCGGCTCGACACGGCCGAGCCGAACCGCTCGGCCGAGCCCGACGAGCCCGGCTGCTGGCCGCTCATGCGCCTGCTCGCGGAGCACGGGATCGTCGCCGGACCCGGCGTCTTCTACGGCCCCGCGGCCGCCGACCACGTGCGGGTCTCGCTCACCGCGTCGGACGAGCGGATCGCCGCAGCGGCCGTGCGCCTGTCCTCCTGGACGTGAGAGGATCACCGAGGTTCTTTGCCCGTTCCTGGTGGAACGAGGCGATCCCCATGAACAGTGAACACCCATGAACAGCGCGGTCCCGGGTACCGGTCGCGCCACCGGAGGAACGGAGATCCGATGACGGCGAGCACATCGGCAGGCAGCCTGACGCTGGACGAGACGACGCTGGAGTTCGAGCGCGTCCCTGCCGTGGTCGGCAACGACGGGCTGGCGATCTCCTCGCTGCTGTCCGACACCGGCGTGGTCACCTACGACCCGGGCTTCATGAACACCGCCGCGTGCCGGTCGGAGATCACCTACATCGACGGCGACGCCGGCATCCTGCGCTACCGCGGCTACCCGATCGAGCAGCTCGCCGCCCGCTCGACCTACCTCGAGGTCTCCTACCTGCTGGCGAAGGGCGAGCTGCCCACACCCGCGCAGTACGAGGCGTTCGAGACGCGCGTCCTGCGCCACACGCACGTGCACGAGGGCTTCCGCGCGCTGATCCGCGCGTTCCCCCGCACGGCGCACCCGATGGCGATCGTCTCGAGCGCGATCTCCGCGCTGCCGGGCTTCTACCCCGAGGTGTTCGAGACGTCCGACGACGAGGCCGAGGAGCTGGCCTCGATCCTGCTGCTCGCCAAGACGCCGACGATCGTCGCCTACGTCCTCAACCACGTCAACGGCGAGGAGATGCTCGACGCCGAGCCCTCCCACGGCTTCATCGAGGACTTCCTGCGCCTGGCCCTGGGCCAGTCCCGCGAGGGCGAGTTCGGTCCCGAGGTGGTCGCGGCGATGGACATGCTGTTCGTGCTGCACGCCGACCACGAGCAGAACTGCTCCACGGCCACCGTGCGCGCCGTCGGCTCCGCCGACACCAACCTGTTCCTCTCGGTGGCCGCCGGCATCAACGCGCTCTCGGGCCCCAAGCACGGCGGCGCCAACGAGGCCGTCCTGTCGATGCTCGAGGAGATCCGCGACACGCACGGTGACGCCGGCTCGTTCGTGACCAAGGTCAAGGACAAGGCCAGCGGTGCGCGTCTGATGGGCTTCGGCCACCGGGTCTACAAGAACTACGACCCGCGCGCGGCCATCGTCAAGGAGGCCACCGACAGCGTCCTGAAGGCTCTCGGTGCACGCGACGAGCTGCTCGACCTGGCGATGGGTCTCGAGGAGATCGCCCTCTCGGACGAGTACTTCGTGCAGCGGAAGCTCTACCCCAACGTGGACTTCTACACGGGTCTGATCTACCGCGCCATGGGCTTCCCGACCTCGATGTTCACGCCGCTGTTCGCGGTGGGCCGGACCCCCGGCTGGATCGCGCAGTGGCGCGAGATGATGCACGACCCTGCCACGAAGATCGCGCGTCCGCGCCAGGTCTACACCGGCCCGGACGAGCGCGACTTCGTCGCTCTCAGCGAGCGGCGCTGATCAGCACCTGACCGCGCGCGGGCACGGGGTCTGCCCCGGTCCGCGCGCGCCAGCCGGACTCCGCGCCCGCGCGGTCCCACACCGAGGATCCGACGGCGACCCGCCCGGCCCCGGTGCTGCTCGCCGAGGCGACGGCCGAGGAGGCCACCGCCCAGGCCAGCCGGTCGCCGTCCCCGCTGGCGGGATCCGTCATGGGCAGGTCGACGACGACCTCGCGCCCACCGTCAGCACCCACCCGCACGGTGGTCGCCGTCCCCAGGCCGAGGTCGCGCTCGAGCCTGGCCGTCACCGCCTCCGGCACGCCGGAGGTGTCCTCGACGTCGAGGAGCGTGCACGAGAGCCCCGCCTCCGTCCACCCGGTGAGGGAGGAGGCGAACGCGCGCGCGAGATCCTCGTGCTGCGCGTAGGCGTCGGGGAAGCCGCTGCGCTGCACGGCCTGCGCCGCCTCGGTCACGGCCATCTCGGTGTACCCGGGCACCTCCACGAGCGTGTCGAAGAAGATCGACGTCGAGTAGACGAGGTCCATGACCTGCTCGGGCGTGCCCCAGCCCTGCGACGGCCGCTGCTGGAACATGCCGAGGGAGTCCCGGTCGCCGTAGTCGATGGCGCGCATGCGCGACTCCTGCATCGCGGTGGCGATGCCGATGGTGCCGGCCCGTGCGGGCAGCTCGCGTCGCACCGTCGTGCCGACGATGAGGGCGGCGTTCTCGGTCTGGTCCGGGGCGAGCCAGTGCCCGTCCGCGGTGCAGCCCTGCACGAGCGGGCGCGCGCCGTCGACCGACCGCAGGAGGACGACGACACCGCCCACCCCGACGGCGGCGACCAGCCCCACGACGGCGGTCCAGGCGAGGGCGCGGGCCGCCCGACGACGTGCCACCACTACTGCGTGTGCAGCGCGGCGTTGAGCTCGACGGCGCGCGCGGCGCGCGGGAGCACCTCGACGCCGCCGGTGAGCGAGTGCCGGCGCAGCAGGAGCCCGTCCAGACCCGACAGCGCCCGCGCCGGGACGACCGGGCGGCCGTCGGCGTCGGCCCGGGCGCCGGAGAGGTCGATCCCGTAGCTCGCGGCGTCGCCCAGCAGGCTGACCTTGGTCCCCGCCGTGACGTACAGCCCGGCCTCCACCACGCAGTCGTCGCCCAGGCTGATGCCCAGGCCGGCGTTCGCGCCGAGCAGGGTGCGCCGGCCGATGCTGACGTGCTCGGTCCCGCCGCCCGAGAGCGTGCCCATGATCGAGGCGCCGCCGCCGATGTCGGTGCCGTCCCCGATCACGACGCCCTGCGAGACCCGGCCCTCGATCATCGCGACGCCCAGCGAGCCCGCGTTGAAGTTGACGAACCCCTCGTGCATGACGGTGGTGCCGGCAGCCAGGTGGGCGCCCAGCCGGACGCGGGACGCGTCGGCGATGCGGACGCCCTCGGGCAGCACGTAGTCGGTCATGCGGGGGAACTTGTCGACGCCGTCGATGCTGACGCCGGGGTGCTTGGCCTGCAGGCGAGCGCGCGTGACCTCGAAGTCCAGCGTCGAGCACGGCCCGAGCGAGGTCCACGCGACGTTCGCGAGCGCGCCGAAGATCCCGTCGAGGTTGATCGAGTTGGGCGTCACGAGCCGGTGGGAGAGCAGGTGCAGGCGCAGGTAGGCGTCCGAGGCGGAGGTCGGGGCGGCGTCGAGGTCGACGTCGGTGCGCACGACGGTGCGGCGCACGCGCCGGACGGGGTCGACGGCCTCCAGCGCGCCGATCTCCGCGGGGACGTCCCACGGGCTGGCCGGGGCGGCCTCGCCCAGCTGGGGCGAGGGGAACCAGGTGTCCAGCACCGCCCCGTCGATGTCGGAGATGGTGGCCAGTCCGATGCCCCAGGCTGCGCGCGTCATGCCTCCAGGATACGTTTCCGCAGCGTGCCGGGTCCCAGGGTCCGCACCCCGGGCGGTAGGCGGCCCTGCAGCCCGCGGTCGGCCGTCGCGACGACGACCGGGCCGCTCCCGTCGGCGGTGACGGCCTCGACCGCGGCGACGATCGCGTCGTCGCCCGAACCCGGGGCGCGCACCACCTCGAACCGAGCCCCGGGGGCGGGGACGGTGGTGGTCGCATCGCGTGCGGCGCCCTCGAGGACCGCGACGGTGCGAGGCCAGGCGGTCGCGGCGTCGAGGCCGAACCAGGCCGCCGGGACGCCGGGGCCCGACGGCGACACGGCGGTCCCGATCTCCGCGAGGAGGCGGCTCGACGCGCCGGCCCGGTCGCGCCACCAGCCGTCGGGGCGGGCGCCCAGCACGTTCGAGACGTCCACGACCAGCGTGGGTCCGGCGTCGGCCAGGACGCGCAGGCGGGGCCAGGCCGTGGCGAAGGCCGGGTGCAGCGGGAGGTCGGTGACCTCGTCGAGGTCGACCCATCGCAGGTCGGCGGACTCGCCGTCGAGCGGCCGCAGCACCGGCCGCGAGGTGGCGGAGGCGTCGCGGGCGACGTGCGCCACGACGGTCGTGTACGACCACACCTCGTGGTCCAGCACCGAGACGACGTCGGGGACGACGTCGTCCGCGCGGATGTCGGCCTCCTCCGAGGCCTCGCGGAGCGCGCCCTGCAGCGGGGTCTCCCCGGTGCCGATCGCGCCGCCCGGCAGCGCCCACGTGCTGCCCTGGTGGCTGCGGGCGGAGCGGAGCTGCAGGGCGACCGTGCGCGTGGCGCGGTCGACGAGGGCGAGGCCGGCGGCGCCGGCCAGGCCCCAGTGGCGGGACCCGCAGGTGCACTCGACCCACGCGTCGTTCGGGTCGCGCCGGACGGGGTCGGCCACGGTCAGGACGCGGCGGTGATCTCGCAGAGGACCTCACCGGCGGTGACGCCGGCACCCGCGCTCGCGCGCAGGCCCGTCACGACGCCGTCGCGGTGCGCCACGAGAGGCTGCTCCATCTTCATGGCCTCGAGCACGACGACGAGGTCGCCCGCGGCGACCGTGTCGCCCTCGGCGACGGCCACCTTGACGATGGTGCCCTGCATGGGCGAGGTGAGTGCGGCGCCGTTGCCCGCGGCCGACGCCGAGGAGCGGCCGACGGCGCGCGGACGCGTCGGCCTGGCCGCGCGCGCCCGGCCGCCCATGAGACCGCCGAGCCCGCCCAGGCTGGCGGGCAGGACGACCTCGAGGCGCTTCCCACCGACCTCGACCACGACCCGCTCGACCTCGAGCTCGGGGGCGCTCTCGGCCGGGGCGGCGGTGCTGGCGGGGGCCAGCGTCTTGAGCCGGGGTGCCATCTCGGACTCGATCCAGGTGGTCCAGATGCCGAGGTCGGTCAGCGGCGCACCGGGCTCGCCCACGAACGCGGGCTCCTGCAGGACGGCGCGGTGGAACGGCAGGACCGTCGGGATGCCGACGATGTCGGCCTCCGCCAGAGCCCGACGCGCACGCTCGATCGCCTGCTGGCGCGTCGCGCCCGTGACGATGATCTTGGCGAGCATCGAGTCGAAGTTGCCCGTCACGCTCTCGCCGGCGGTGATGCCGGCGTCGATGCGGACGCCGGGGCCACCGGGCCACGTGATCGTCGTCGGGGTGCCGGGGGAGGGCAGGAAGCCCGCGGCGGGGTCCTCGCCGTTGATGCGGAACTCGATGCTGTGGCCGCGCGTGGCGACCGTGTCGTAGCCCAGCGGCTCACCGGCGGCGATGCGCAGCTGCTCGCGGACCAGGTCGATGCCCGAGACCTCCTCGGTCACGCAGTGCTCGACCTGGAGGCGCGTGTTGACCTCGAGGAAGGACAGCGTGCCGTCGGACCCGATGAGGAACTCGCACGTCCCGGCGCCCTCGTAGCGCGCCTCGCGCAGGATCGCCTGCGAGGCCCGGACGAGCTCGGCGTTCTGCTCGTCGGTGAGGAAGGGCGCCGGCGCCTCCTCCACGAGCTTCTGGTGTCGACGCTGGAGCGAGCAGTCACGGGTGGAGACGACGACGACGCCGCCGTAGGCGTCGGCGAGGCACTGGGTCTCGACGTGGCGGGGGCGGTCGAGGAACCGCTCGACGAAGCACTCGCCCCGCCCGAAGGCGGCGACGGCCTCGCGCGTGGCGGACTCGAACAGCTCGGGGATCTCCTCGAGCGTGGTGGCGACCTTGAGGCCGCGACCACCGCCGCCGAAGGCGGCCTTGATCGCGACGGGGAGACCGTTCTCGCGGGCGAACGCGACGACCTCGTCGGCGTTCCGGACGGGGTCGGGCGTGCCCGCGACGAGGGGGGCGCCGGCGGCCTGGGCGATGTGACGCGCGGAGACCTTGTCGCCGAGCGCGTCGATCGCGGCCGGGCTGGGGCCGATCCAGGTGAGTCCGGCGGCCGCGACGGCGCGGGCGAAGTCGGCGTTCTCGGACAGGAAGCCGTAGCCGGGGTGGACCGCGTCGGCGCCGGAGCGGCGCGCGACGTCGAGGATCTTGGCCGGGTCGAGGTAGGTCTCCGCGGCGCGGACGCCGCCGAGCGCGAACGCCTCGTCGGCGAACCGGACGAAGGGTGCGTCCCGGTCGGTGTCGGAGTACACGGCGATCGAGATCAGCCCGGCGTCGCGCACGGCGCGGACCACACGGACGGCGATCTCGCCGCGGTTGGCGATCAGGACCCGGGTCACGGGGCGGGTGAGGCGTTCGACGGCGGGTCGGGCCGTGGTCTCGCCCGCCTGGTCGGTGCTCCGAACGGGGATCGTCGGCGATCCGGGCACGCTGGCGTCGGGCGTCATCCACTCTCCTGTTGCTGATGGCGTCTTGCTCGGTCGGCGCTTCCAGTTCGAGCCACGGTAGACCCGTGGGCCGGGCGTCCCCTCCGCGCCCCGCGGTGCGCCGGGAAGTCTGTCAGGGGCGGCAAGGCGCGCCGGGGATCGATTGTAGGAATCCTCCAACGCGGGGCCGACGCTCGTGGGTGTAGCGGCGCGTCGGTCGTGGAGAGTCTCCAGTCAGGCCCAGAGCGCGGGGTAGGGGATGCCCAGATCGGTCAGCAGGCTGCGCAGCAGCGGGAGGCTGAGTCCGAGCACGCCGTGGTGGTCGCCGTCGACGCCCGTCACGAACGCCCCGCCGAGGCCGTCGATCGTGAATGCACCGGCGACCTGCAGCGGCTCACCGGTCGCGACGTAGGCGGCGATCTCCTCGTCGGAGACCTCGGCGAAGTGCACGGTCGTGGAGCTGACGGCAGTGCAGGTGCGTTCGTCGCCGGCTCCGCCGTCGGAGGGCAGCGCCCCGGTCAGGATCACGTGGTGACCGCTGTGGAGCACCCCTGACCGGCCGCGCATCGACGCCCAGGCGGCGCTCGCTCTCTCGGGCGTGCCCGGCTTGCCGTGCGCGACGCCGTCGAGCTCGAGGAGCGAGTCGCACCCGAGCACGAGGCGCGGCGCGCTCTCGGGCGGGAGCGTGGCCGCGACGGCCTCCGCCTTGGCGCGCGCCAGCACGCCCACCTGCTCGGAGACCGGGAACGGACGACCCACCGATCCGGCCGCCGCGGTCGCGGCCGCGAGGGCGGCGTCCTCGTCCACGTCGGAGACCACCACCTGCGGCACGATGCCGGCCGCCACCAGCAGGGCGTGCCGCGCGGGCGAGGCCGAGGCCAGGACCAGGCGCACGTGCGGGTGGGTGGCCGGGCGCACGCGGTCGCGACGTCGTCGGGCGGGAGTCGTCACGGTGGTCAGCGCAGGGCCTGCGCGAGCACGTCGAGGCCGACCGACCCGACGTCGAGCGCGCGGCGGTGGAACGCCTTGAGGTCGAACGCGGCGCCCTCGCGGACCGCGGTCTCGTCGCGGATCTGCTCCCAGAGGCGCTGTCCGACCTTGTAGGACGGCGCCTGCCCCGGCCAGCCGAGGTAGCGGTCGAGCTCGAAGTTCAGGAAGCCCGGAGCCATGTTGGCGTTCGCGAACAGGAAGGTCCGCGCCTTCTCGGCGTCCCACGTGCCGCCGCCGAGGTCGGCCGGGGCGTCCTTGCGCAGGTGCACACCGATGTCGAGGACCACGCGCGCGGCGCGCAGGCGCTGACCGTCGAGCATGCCGAGGCGGTCGGCCGGGTCGTCGAGGAACCCGAGGTCGGCCATGAGCCGCTCGGCGTACAGGGCCCAGCCCTCGCCGTGGCCGCTGACCCAGCACGCGAGCCGACGCCAGGAGTTGAGCAGGCCGCTGCGGTAGGTCGTCTGACCGATCTGCAGGTGGTGGCCGGGGACGCCCTCGTGGTAGACGGTCGTCTTCTCGCGCCAGGTGCCGAACTCGGTCACGCCCGCGGGGACGGACCACCACATGCGGCCGGGCCGGGAGAAGTCGGCGGTGGGCTCGGTGTAGTAGATGCCCCCCGACTGGGTGGGGGCGATGCAGCACTCCAGGCGGCGCACCGGCTCGGGGATGTCGAACTGCGTGTCGGCCAGGGCGGCGACGGCGGCGTCGGACGTCTCCTGCATCCAGCGCTGCAGCGCGTCGGTGCCGTGGAGCTGGCGGGCGGGGTCGGCGTCGAGGCGCTCCATCGCCTCCTGCGGCGAGGTCCCGGCGCCGTAGAGCTCGGCGGCCGTAGCCTCCTGCTCGGCGACGACGCGCGCGAGCTCCTCGCGACCCCACTCGTAGGTCTCGTCCAGATCGATCCGCGCGCCGAGGAACTGCTGGCTGAAGAGCTCGTAGCGGTCACGGCCGACGGCGTCCTCCTCCGGCGCGCGGTGGATGAGCTCCGAGCGCAGGAACTCGGCGAGGTCGGCGTAGGCGGCCCGGGCGCGGGTGGCGCCGGCCTCGAGGGCCGACGCGTGGTGGGTGCCCTCGCCGCCCGATCCGGTGCGCGCGAGGCTGGACCAGAAGGAGGACTCGCCCGCGAGCTCCTCGGCCTGGGCGATGCCGGCCTCCACCTGGCGGCGGGCGGCGACGATCCCGGTGGCCGCACCCTCGCGCAGCGACTCGACGTAGCCGGCGAGGGAGTCGGGGACGTTGCCCATGCGGGCCGCGACGACCTCCCAGTCCTGCGCGGTGTCGGTCGGCATGAGGTCGAAGATGTCGCGCGTGGTCTGGAGCGGGGAGTGGATGACGTTCAGCGTCGCGAAGCTCTCGCCGGAGTCGTACAGCTCGCTCTCCAGGCCGATGCGCTCGAGCATCGCGGCCTTCGTGACGACGTCGACGTCGTCGGCGGGGGTGAGCTTGGACAGGCGTCCGAGAACCGCGGTGCGCTCGGCGTCGAGCGTCGCCAGCCCGGCGGGGGAGACGTCGTCGAACGTGGTCTGGTCACCCGGCAGGCCGAGGCTCGTGCGCAGGAGCGGGCTGAGGCTCGCGAGGGTGTCGACGTAGGCGTCGGCAACGGCGTCGATCTCGGTGGGGGTGCGGGGGGTCTGGGTCACCCGCCAACCCTACGACCGCGCCCCGGCGGGACGGGGCCGGCCCCGCGTGTCGCCGCGGCTACGGGTGCAGCGACCAGCGCCAGGCGTTGTCGCCGCGGGCCGGGAGGCCGCGGGCGCCGCCGCGCAGGGCGTGCGAGCGGTCCTGCCAGCGGTGACGCACCACCTCGGGGCTCTCCTCCCCGCCGGAGGCCGCGGCCGCCGCGCTGAGTCCGGCGATCAGCGCCGCCAGCTCGATCGCGTCCGGTTCGCCCCTGACCACGCGGACGAGCGGTTGGGCCGACGTCGTCGGCTGCGTCACGGTGACCGGGGGCGTGCCGACGGCGTGGGTCGCCGCCTCCGGCACCTCGCCGTACAGCTCGCCCAGCCGCGTGCGCTCGGTCGCCCCCGGAGCGTCGGCACCCGCGGCGCCTCCGAGCCCAGAACCACCCAGCCCCGAGCCCCCGAGCCCCGCCCCGCCGTCGTCGCTCACAGCGGGATGTTCCCGTGCTTCTTCGCGGGCAGGGACGCGCGCTTGGTGCGCAGCGCGCGCAGCGCCTGCGTCACCTGGACGCGGGTCTGGGACGGGGCGATGACCGCGTCCACGTAGCCGCGGTCGGCGGCCTCCCACGGGTTGACGATCGCGTCGTTGTACTCGTCCACGAGCCGCGTGCGCTCCGCCTCGACGTCGCCGCCGGCGTCGGCGACCTTCTTCAGCGCGCCGCGCTGCAGGATGTTGACCGCCCCGGACGCGCCCATGACGGCGATCTGCGCCGTCGGCCACGCGAGGTTGACGTCGGCGCCGAGCTGCTTGGAGCCCATGACGATGTACGCGCCGCCGTACGCCTTGCGCGTGATGACCGTGACCAGCGGGACGGTCGCCTCGGCGTAGGCGTAGATGAGCTTCGCCCCGCGCCGGATGATGCCGTTCCACTCCTGGTCGGTGCCCGGCAGGAAGCCGGGCACGTCCACGAACGTGAGCACGGGGATGTTGAACGCGTCGCACGTGCGCACGAACCGCGCCGCCTTCTCGGCCGCGTTGATGTCGAGCGTGCCCGCCATCACCTGCGGTTGGTTCGCCACGATCCCGACCGCGTTGCCCTCGACGTGCCCGAACCCGATCAGCACGTTCTTGGCGAACAGCGGCTGGACCTCCAGCAGCACGCCCTCGTCCAGCACGGCCTCCACGACGGCACGCATGTCGTACGGCTGGTTGTCCGAGTCCGGCACGAGGGTGTCGAGGGCGACGTCGGTCTCGGTCGTCTCGAGCGAGGCCTCCTCCTCGTACGTCGGCGGGTCGGCCAGGTTGTTCGAGGGCAGGTAGGTCAGCAGGGCGCGGACGTAGTCGAACGCCTCCTCCTCGTCGGCCGCCAGGTAGTGCGCGACGCCGGAGCGCTCGTTGTGCGTGAGTCCGCCGCCGAGCTCCTCGAAGCCGACGTCCTCGCCCGTGACGGCGCGGATGACGTCGGGGCCGGTGATGAACATGTTCGACGTCTTGTCGGCCATCACGATGAAGTCGGTCAGCGCGGGGGAGTAGACGGCCCCGCCCGCGGACGGGCCGAGGATCAGCGAGATCTGGGGGATCACGCCGGAGGCCGCGACGTTGCGGCGGAAGATCTCGGCGAACTGCGTCAGCGCCGCGACCCCCTCCTGGATGCGCGCGCCGCCGCCGTCGCTGATCCCCACGAGGGGGACGCCGGTGCGGAGGGCGAAGTCCTGGATCTTGGCGATCTTGGCGCCGTGCACCTCGCCGAGGGAGCCGCCGAACACCGAGAAGTCCTGGCTGTAGACGCAGACGCGCCGGCCGTCGATCGTGCCGTGGCCGATCACGACGCCGTCGCCGTAGGGTCGGCGCGCGGCCAGCCCGAACGCGGTCGCGCGGTGGCGCGTGAACGCGTCGATCTCGGTGAAGGAGCCCTCGTCCAGCAGCGCGTCGATGCGGGAGCGAGCTGAGCCCTTGCCCCGCGCGCCCTGCTTGGCGACGGCCGCCTCGGCCGGGGCGTCGATGCCCTCGGCCACGCGGGCGTGCAGGTCGGCGAGCTTCCCCGCCGTCGTGGTCAGGTCGATCTGGTCGGCCGGGCCGGTCGGGTTCGCACTGGTGTCACTCACGCAGGCGAGGCTACCGGTGGCAGGCTGGCGGCGTGAGTCGAGAGCCTGCCGCCAGCCCCTTCACCACCCTCGTCGAGGTCGCCGAGACGGGGTCGACCAGCTCCGACCTCGTCGCCGCGATCCTGGCCGACGACGGCGCCTGGCCCCACCTGGCCGCGCTGCGGACCGAGCACCAGGTGGCGGGACGCGGGCGCGCCGGACGCACCTGGACGACCCCGCCCGGCACGTCGGCGACGTTCTCCGTCGTGCTGCGTCCGGGCCGGCCGCGCGCGGAGTGGGCGACGCTGTCCCTGGTCGCCGGTCTGGCCGTCGTCCGGGCGCTGCGGGATCTGGGCCCCGTGCGCGGCGCGGTGCTGGACGCCGCACTGAAGTGGCCCAACGACGTCGTGCTGCGGACCGTGAGAGCCGACGCCGACGCCGACGCGGCCGACGTCCCCGGCTGGGGCACCACCCGCAAGATCGCCGGGGTCCTGGCCGAGACGGTCCCGGGCCGCGACGCCGTCGTGGTCGGCATCGGCATCAACGTCGCCCAGCGCGAGGTCGCCGACCTGCCGGTGCCGTGGGCGACGTCGCTGGCGCTCGCGGGCGTGGCGTGCACGCCCCGCGAGGTCGCGTTCGCCGTCGGCCGCGAGCTGGCCACCCTCACGGCGACCTGGGAGGCCGGAGGTCTGGCCGCGCTGCACGACGTCGTCGCGGCCGCCACCGACACGATCGGCCGCGACGTCGCGGTCGACCTGGGCGACGGCGTCGTCCTGGCGGGCCGGGCGAGCGGGATCGAGCCGGACGGTCGGCTCGTCGTCGTGACGCCCGACGGCGCGGCGCACCCGGTGGCCGCGGGCGACGTCGTGCACGCGCGACGTGCCTGAGGCGCCGCGCCCGCCGCACGAGCCGCGAGCGGCCGGACCGGGCGGTGGCCCGCTCCGGCGCGTAACATGGCGTGACGTGGACCACACCGGCAGCGCGACGTCGAGGCGGACGGACTCCCAGACGCTCGAGCGCCAGACGCGCCTCCTGCTCGGGGCGCTCCCGAGCCTGGACGCGTACGAGGTCGCCCGCCTCGCTGGCACCAGTGCCGCGCGGGTCCTGCAGTTCTGGCGCGCACTCGGCTTCGCCGGCATCGCCGCCTCCGAGAAGGCGTTCACGCCCGCCGACGCCGACGCCCTGCGCGCCGCACTCAGCCTGGTGGAGGACACGGGGCTGACGGAGACGGCGTGGCGCGCCGTCGTGCGCGCCGCCGCACACTCGGCCGACCGCCTCGCGGTGTGGCAGCTCGAGACGCTCGTGGAGGACGCCGAGCGCCGGTGGGTGCTCGACGACATCTCGGCGCGCCTGGTCGTGCTCGACACGGTGGGGGAGGCGGTCCCGGCGCTCGAGGCGCTCAGTGCGCACGCGTGGCGCCGCCATCTGCTCGCGCTGCTCACCCGGACCGAGCAGTCGGTCGGGCAGGCGGGCACCGCCGAGGCGCGCGACGAGCTGCCGCTCGAGCGCGCGACCGGGTTCGTCGACGTGGTCTCCTACACGCAGCGCTCGGCCCGGCTCGGCGCCGCCGGTCTCGGCGAGCTCGTCGCGACCTTCGAGGAGCGCGCACGCGACGTCGTCACGGAGGCGGGCGCGCGCGTCGTGAAGACGATGGGCGACGGCGTCCTCTTCGTCGCGGACGACCTGCCGACCGGCCTGGAGGTCGCGCTCGAGCTCGTGGACTCCTACGCGCGGGCCCCCGTGCCGCTCGAGGTGCACGGCGCGGTGACCTGGGGGCGCGTGCTGTCGCGCTCGGGGGACGTCTTCGGACCCACCGTCAACCTCGCCGCGCGGCTGGCCGACATCGCCAGCGCCGGCCAGATCCTGACCGACGAGATCACCTGGGCGCTGGCCGAGGCTGACGCCGGCGTGCGCTCGACCGTCGTGGCGACGTCGCTCCCGACGGCGCAGGTCCCGGGCATCGGACCGGTCGAGCCGGTGCTCCTGGGCCGTCCCGACTCCTGATCGGGGCGAGGGGCCGCTGTTAGCCGGGGGGATATGCGGTCTTGACGAGCCGATGGCGTTAGCATGCACGGGTGACCAAGGTTCTGCTTGCTGAAGACGACCCGGCCATCGCCGAGCCCCTGGCCCGCGCCCTGACGCGCGAGGGCTACGAGGTCTCCGTGCACGGCACCGGTCGGGGCGCCATCGACGGCGCGCCCACGGCCGATCTGTTCGTGCTCGACCTCGGGCTCCCGGACATGGACGGCCTCGACGTCGCCCGCTGGATCCGGAGCCAGGGCATGACGACGCCGATCCTCGTGCTCACCGCTCGCGCCGACGAGGTCGACCTCGTCGTCGGCCTCGACGCCGGCGCCGACGACTACGTCACCAAGCCGTTCCGGCTGGCCGAGCTCCTCGCGCGGGTCCGGGCGCTGCTGCGCCGCGCCGGCGTCGAGGGCGAGGAGAGCGACGAGCTCGTCGCGCAGAACGTCCGCGTGGACGTCTCGGCCCACCGTGCGTTCCAGGGCGACCGCGAGCTCCAGCTCACCGCCAAGGAGTTCGACCTGCTGCGCGTGCTCGTGCGCGAGTCCGGCACGGTCGTCTCGCGCGAGTCGCTGATGCGCGAGGTCTGGGCCTCAGACCCGTCCGGCTCCACCAAGACCCTCGACATGCACGTCTCCTGGCTGCGTCGCAAGCTGGGGGACGACGCCGGATCGCCCCGCTACATCGCCACCGTGCGCGGCATGGGCTTCCGGTTCGAGGCGACGACGGCGTAGCCGTGTCCGTGCTCTCGTCGCGCACGTCGCGCCACCCGCGCAGCGAGGGCTGAGACGTGCAGCGTCGACTCCTGCAGGCGACGATCGCGGCGGTGCTGGTCGCCGTCGTCCTCATCGGCACGCCGGTCGCGATCCTGAGCGCCGTCACGGTGCGCAACTCCATCGAGGAGAACCTGCGGGTGCGCACCGAGGCGATCGCACGCGCCGTCGAGCGTCGCGCCGCGATCAACGAGCCGATCACGGAGGACCTGCTCGAACCGTGGATCGCGGAGGACAGCCAGCTCCCGCTCAGCATCACGGTGACACCCGCGCGCGGGTCAGTCGTCGAGGTCGGGGCGCCGACGCCCGACCGCGCCGTGGTCAACATCGTCCCGACGGCATCGGGCGCGGAGGTCCGGGTCGCGATCTCGGGTGACGCGATGGCGTTCCGGATGGCCCAGGTGGTCATCTTCGTGGCGCTGGCGGCGATCGTCGCGACGGCGGCGGCGGTCGCCGTCGCCCGCTTCCAGGCCAGACGTCTGGCCGCCCCGCTCATCTACCTCGCGGCCAGCGCCGAGCAGCTGGGCTCCGGCCAGGTCCGGCCCCGCACCGAGGAGTCCGGCATCGAGGAGATCGACCTCGTGGCGGCCGAGCTCGGCCGGACCTCCGACCGGCTCGCGGCGCGGCTCGCCGCCGAGCGGCAGTTCAGCGCCGACGCCTCCCACCAGCTCCGCACGCCGCTGACGGCGCTGTCGATGCGGCTCGAGGAGATCGAGCTGATGTCGGCCGACGAGGAGGTGCGCACCGAGGCGAAGGTCGCCCTCGAGCAGGTCGAGCGCCTCGTCGGCGTCGTGGACGACCTCCTCAAGACCTCGCGCAAGGGCGCCGGTGGCACGACCGAGGTGGTGCACCTGCGCGACACCTTCAGCCAGCAGGAGAAGGAGTGGCGCCCGACCTACGCCAAGGCCGGCCGTGCGCTGGTGTTCGAGGCGGCAGGGTCGACGTCGGTGCTCGCCAGCCCCGGCGCGCTCGCGCAGGTGCTGGCCACGCTCCTGGAGAACTCGCTGAAGTACGGCGACGGCACGACCCGGGTGGTGTGCCGCCCCGCCTCCACGCGGCAGTCCGTGGTCATCGAGGTCAGCGACGAGGGTGAGGGCGTGCCGGCCGACCTCGCGCCGCGCATCTTCGAGCGTTCGGTCTCCGGCGGCTCGAGCACGGGTCTGGGGCTGGCGCTGGCGCGCGACCTCGTCGCGGCCGACGGCGGCAAGCTCGAGCTTGCCAGGGCCGTGCCCGCCACGTTCCAGATCTTCCTCAGCGCCGTGCCGACGCAGCTCGACCCCGACCGCGTGCTGCCGCCGGGGTCGCTGGTGGCCGTGGGCCGCCGTCGGCGCCGGCCGTGACCGGCTCGCCGGTACCCTGAGGGGCACAGCGAACGACGTCGACCTGCTCCGCTGCGCGGAAGCGGGCGCTCGGCACGCGCACGTAGCGAGAGGGAGAACGATCAGTGACGACACGTAAGCGCATCCTGGTGACGGGTGCGGCGGGGTACATCGGTGTCCACGTGGTGCGGGCCCTCCTCGCCCGCGGCGCCGACGTCCTGGCCACGCACCTCCCCGGACAGGCGCTGCCCGAGCCAGCAGCGGGCGTCACGTGGCTCGAGATCGACATCTTCGCCCCGGGAGCCGCGGCCCAGGTGTCCGACGTGGACGCGTGCGTCCACCTCGCGTGGCGTGCCGGTTTCGTCCACAACGACCCGGTTCACGTCCTCAACCTCTCCGACCACTTTCGTTTTCTCGACGAGCTCGCTGCGGCGGGTGTCGGTCAGATCGCGGTCCTCGGTTCGATGCACGAGATCGGGTACCACGAAGGGCCGATCGACGAGACGACCGCTGCCCGGCCGAGCTCCCTCTACGGGGTGGCCAAGAACGCCCTGCGTCAGGCGCTGGAGCTGCGGTTCGACGCGTCTCCGACAGTTTTCCAGTGGCTCCGCTGCTTCTACGTCTACGGCGACGACGAGCGCGGCCAGTCGATCTTCGCGAAGATCGCCCGGGCGGCTCGCGAGGGTGCGACGACGTTCCCGTTCACGACCGGCGCGAACCGGTACGACTTCCTCGAGGTCGACGAGCTCGGCGACCAGATCGCCGCCGTCGTGGTGCAGACCACCGTCACCGGGGTGATCAACTGCTGCTCCGGAACGCCCGTGTCGCTCGCGGACCAGGTCGAGTCCTTCATCGCCGAGCGGGGTTTCAGTATCGCCCTGGAGTACGGAGCCTTCCCCGATCGCCCGTACGACTCACCGGGCGTGTGGGGCGATGCGACCCGGATCCGTCAGATCATGGCCGCGGAGCGGAGCTGACCCCGGCCTTCCCGGCGGGCACGGGCTCTCCGCGGAACACGAGCAGCCTGTACCCGAGGTAGCGCACGATCGTCCCGAGGCCGACGCCGATCACGTTCGCCGAGAGGTTGTCGGCGAACGGGCTGGTGAAGCCCAGAACGTAGTGCGAGACCCACAGGCTCGCGACGGCCACACCCATCCCGGCGACGTTGACGATCGCGTAGGCGATGAACTCGCGCGTCTTGGACGTCATCCGCCGGTCGGCGAACGTCCACTGGCGGTTCCCGACCCACGCCACGACGGTGGCGACCACCGCGGCGATGATCTTCGCCGTCAGCGGCTTCTCACCGAGGACCTCACCCGGGCCGTACCTGAGCAGGTTGAAGAGCCCGACGTCGACGACGTAGGCGACGGCGCCGACCACCCCGAACTTCGCCAGCTCGGCGACGAGGGCACGCCACACCCGGCGAGGCGCGCCGACGTCCTGGGGCGCCGTCCGGGGCGGAGGAGTCGCCTCCCCCCGGCTCACGCGCGGGAGCGGCGCAGCCGCTCGCCCTTGGCGCGCGCGATGTCGCCCAGCTCCGCCTGGTAGGCGACCATCGCCGCGCGCAGCCGCGTGGCCTCGTCGTCGGTCCCGGCCGCGAGAATGCGCGCCGCCAGCAGGCCGGCGTTGCGGGCACCCCCGATCGAGACCGTCGCGACGGGCACCCCGGCGGGCATCTGCACGATCGAGAGCAGCGAGTCCATGCCGTCCAGGTGCTTCAGCGGCACCGGGACGCCGATCACGGGCAGCGGGGTGACGGCCGCGAGCATCCCGGGGAGGTGCGCGGCGCCGCCGGCTCCCGCCACGATCACGCGCAGGCCGCGGTCGGCCGCGGTCCGGCCGTACTCGATCATCTCGGTCGGCATGCGGTGCGCGGAGACGACGTCGACCTCGACCGCGACGCCGAACTCCGTCAGCGCCAGTGCGGCAGCCTCCATCGTGGGCCAGTCGGAGTCGGAACCCATGACGATGCCGACGACGGGGTCGGCGACGGTCGCGGCGGTCGTGCTTGCGGTCATCGGGGGTCTCCGTCCAGGATCGCGATCGCCCGGGCGGCGTCGCGGCGCAGCGCGTCGAGGTCGGTCCCGACGACGGTGACGTGGCCGAGCTTGCGCCCCGGCCGCACCTCCTTGCCGTACAGGTGGACCTTGACGTGCGGCAGCTCGGCGAGCAGCCGCGGGTAGGCGCTCGTGGGGTCCGCCAGACCGCTGCCGAGCAGGTTGGCCATGACGGCGAACGGCTCGCGCTGGTCGGTGGCGCCCAGCGGCAGGTCGAGGACCGCGCGCAGGTGCTGCTCGAACTGCGACGTCGTGTGCCCGTCGATCGTGACGTGGCCGGAGTTGTGCGGGCGCATCGCCAGCTCGTTGACCACGAGATCGCCGTCGACCTCGAACATCTCCACCGCCAGCACGCCCGTGACGCCGAGGCCCTCGGCGACGAGGCGGCCCACGCCCTCGGCCTGACGTGCCGCCGTCGGGCTCAGACCGGGCGCGGGGGAGAGGACCTCGGCACAGACCCCGTCGCGCTGGATCGTCTGCAGCACCGGCCACGAGCGGATCTCGCCGCTCGGGCGGCGCGCGACCAGCACGGCGAGCTCGCGCGTGAAGGGCACCTTCTCCTCCAGCAGCACGGGCCAGGACCAGTCGAGGTCCCAGCGCTCCGCGTCCTCGCGGGACAGGACGCGGACGCCCTTGCCGTCGTAGCCGCCGCGCGGCGTCTTGGCGATGATCGGCCAGCCGGTCTCGTCGCCGAACGCCAGGACGTCCGCGACCTCCGCCGCCTCGCGCCAGCGCGGGCACGGCACGCCCAGCTCGCCGAGCCGACGTCGCATGACGATCTTGTCCTGCGCCGCGATCAGGGCGTCGGGACCCGGCTCGACGGCGTGGCCGGCGGCCCGCAGGTCGCGCAGCACCTCGTTCGACACGTGCTCGTGCTCGAAGGTCAGGACGTCGGCGTTCTCGGCGAGCCCTCGCAGCGCGTCGGCGTCGCTCGCGACCCCCACGACGGAGTCGGGGACGACCTGTGCCGTCGAGGACGTGGCGGACTCCACGAGGGCGGTGACGTGCACCTGGAGACCGACGGCGGCCTGGGCCATCATGCGGGCGAGCTGGCCGCCACCGACGACGGCGACGCGGGGGGAGGTCATGGTGGTTCAGCCTACCGAGCGACGGACCCGTAGGCTCTCGGTGTCCGGTCCTGACCTGGGGAGAGCCCGTGTACCGACTCACGCCCGCGCTCCGTCACTACGACTGGGGCTCCACGACAGCGATCCCCGAGATCCTCGGCCGCGCAGCCGACGGTCGAGCCGTCGCCGAGGCCTGGTTCGGGGCCCACGCCCAGGGCTCCAGCCTCGTGGAGCACCGCGACTTCCCGACGCTGACGCTGTCGCAGGTCGTGGCCACCGATCCGCGCGGTCTCCTGGGCGACGACGTCGTGGAGCGGTTCGGGGCCGAGCTCCCGTTCCTGCTGAAGCTGATCGCCCCCGTGGCGCCGCTGTCGCTGCAGGTGCACCCCTCGCTCGAGCAGGCCGCGGTGGGCTGGGTGCGCGAGGAGCGCTCCGGCGTCTCGGCGCACGACCCGGGCCGCACGTACCGCGACACGAACCACAAGCCCGAGATGCTCTACGCCCTGACGACGTTCGAGGCGCTGAGCGGCTTCCGGACCCCGCGCCGCGCGATCGAGATCTTCGCGGGCCTCGAGGCACCGCTGATCGCGAACACGATCGAGCGGCTGCGCTACGGACACTCCGCGCAGGGCGTGCGCTCGGCGTTCGAGTACGTGCTCCTGGGGGCGCGGGACCGGGACGCGGACGTGGACGACGTCGTGGAGCAGATCGCACGTCGGCTCCAGGAGGGCAGCAGCCCGTCGCTGCACGCGGACGAGATCGCGCTCGAGATCGCCCGGGAGCACCCGGGAGACCGCGGGGTGCTGGCCTCGCTCCTCCTCAACCCCGTCACGCTGCGGCCGGGTGAGGCGATGTTCGTGCCGGCGGGCGCCGTGCACGCCTACGTCTCGGGGGTCGGCGTGGAGGTGATGGCGAGCTCGGACAACGTCGTGCGCGCCGCGATGACCCGCAAGCACGTGGACGCCCGGGCGCTGCTGGACATCGTCGACGTCCGACCCGCGCCGCCGATCCGGCTCGCCCCGGAGCACGCCCGCACCGGGGTCGAGGTCTTCTACGCCCCGGTCGAGGACTTCGAGCTGGCCGTGATCACGGTGACGGGACCTGACGTCCCGGTCGCGATCGACGGCGGTGGTCCGCGCATCGTCCTCGCGATCGAGGGCGAGCTGGAGATCTGCCTGGGCGACCGCGTCGAGACGCTGAGCCGCGGGTCGGCGATGTTCCTGGCCGACGGTGAGGACCCGGTCGTGCGCGGTCACGGACGGCTGGTGCGCGCCGGCGTGCCGTGAGCACCGACCGGGACGCCCCGGGGATCAGCTCTGGCGCAGCTGCTCGAGGACCTGCTCGAGCGTCGGAGCATCGTGGTCCTTGGCCGACAGCTGGGCGCGGTCACCGAGATCGATCGGCACCGGCCACGTGATGCCGAGCGACGGGTCGACCGGGGTCACACCCACGCCGGCCATCCCGGGCCGCCACTCCTGGTCGAAGCAGTACAGGTACTGCGACGGCTCGGCGCTGGTCGACTGGAACCCGTTCAGCACACCCCGGGGAACGAGGACCTGGACGCCGAGCTCGATCGGCACGGTGACGACCGCTCCGACCGTGGGGGACTCCGGACGCGCGTCGACGTAGGCGCCGAACACCGTGCCTCGGACGACCGAGACGAGCTTGGTCATGGCCTCGCCGTGCAGACCGCGGACTGCGCCGTGCGAGGTCTCGGTCAGGTTGAGCTGCTGCCACGGTCCGGCGTGGAGCCCGGCCTCGGCCATGGCGGAGGCCCGGAAGAACTCGCGGATCGTGCCGCGCTCGTCGTGGATCTGCTTGACCCGGATGACCACGAGCCCGTCGATCGCGGTGGTCTCGGTACGGAAGTCGTCGATGCGTACGCTCATGCCCGCAACCCTAGGCGTCCGGCCTCGATCGCCGGGCAGCGGTCCATCACGACGTTCACACCCGCGGCGCGCGCACGGTCCGCGGCGGCGTCGTCGATGACACCGAGCTGCAGCCACACGGCCGAGGCGCCGACGGTGATCGCGTCGTCGACCACGGCACCTGCCAGCGCGCTGTTGACGAACACGTCCACGACGTCGATCCCACCGCTCCGGTCGGCGGCGGCCTCGTGCAGGTCGACGACGCCGGCGGCGCCGTGCACCGTGGGTGCGCTCGGGTGCACCGGGACGATCTCCATCCCCAGGCGCTGCAGGAGCGCGGCGACGCCGTAGGCCGCGCGAGCCGTGTTCGTCGAGAGACCGACGACCGCCCAGCGCGCGGGGGTGGTCAGCAGGTGCCGGATCACGGCGTCGTCGTTCAGGGTGCCCGTCGTCGGTGCGACGTCCTCGTGCTCGGTCATACGTCCGTCACCCCTCGGCTCCGCCCGCTGCGGCGTCCTGCTCGGCCTGGGTGGCCAGCGTGCCGTCGAGCACCTGCTGCCAGAAGAGGGCTCCGGCGGCCTCGTCGAGCAGCACGGTCGAACCGAGGTTCCCCGGACGGTAGTCGGGGTCGGCGATCGGCGGGGTGCCGCGGAACCCGTCGGGGCCGGTGGCGCCGCGGAAGGCGAGCGCCATCCGGCCGAGCGGGACGACGCCGGTGCCCGGGTCGGTCACGAGGGCGTCGGTGCCGGCGGTAATCAGCGGGACCTGCTCCCACGGCAGCAGGAGCTGCGGGCCCCGGAGCTGGGTCGTGACGCCCTGGATGACCTGCTGCTGGCGCAGGCCACGGCCGATGTCGCCGGTGGGGTCGGACTTGCGCATGCGCGCGAACGCGAGGGCACCGGCGCCGTCGGTGTCGTGGCAGCCGGCGGCCCACACCATCCCCGACTCGGGGTCGTCGACGTCGGAGTCCCAGCACAGGTTGACCCCGCCCACCGCGTCGACGATCGACGCCACGCCGCCCATGCCGATCTCGACGTAGTGGTCGACGGTCACGCCGGTCAGACCCTCGACGGTCTGCACCAGGAGGGGCGCGCCGCCGAAGGAGTACGCGGCGTTGAGCTTGTTCTGCCCGTACCCCGGGATCTCCACGAGGGTGTCGCGAGGCAGCGAGACGAGCGAGGACGTGCCGTCCCCCGGCGCCGTCAGCAGCATGATCGTGTCGGTCCGGGCGCCCTGGGTGGGGTCGCCGACGAGCGTGCCGTCGGCACGCGAGTCCGATCCGGCCAGGAGATAGGTCGTGCCGGGGGTGTTCGGTGCCTCCGACAGCGCGTCGGTGTGCTGCACCCGGCCGTCCGCCCACACGACCAGGCCGATGGGCCAGACCAGGAGCAGCACGAGCACGGAGGCGATCAGCAGGAGCCGGCGACGGCGGAAGGTCGAGCGCGACGGTCGTCGGGGGCCGCCCGGGGGCAGCGAGGCGGGGCCGGACGGCGTCTGCGGACCCCGAGGACCCTGCGGACCGGACGCGCCGCGCTGCGGGGCGGCGTTACGGCCGGGTCCGAGCGCTCCGGGCGCCGCGGACAGCGGCATCGCCCGGGTCGCGCCGACCTCACCGGAGGTGCGCGAGGACTCGCGGACCGGGATCGCTCGGGGAGCGGCCGACGACGGCGCGGCAGCGGGGGGAGCAGCGGCCGTGCGCGGCGCGGGCGGCCGCGAACCGGGTCGCGGCGGCGCGGAGCGACCGGGCGACGCGGCCCGCCCGGGGGGCGTGGCCGTGGTGCGGGGGATCGGACGGCGCTGCGGGCTGCCCGGTGCAGGCGCGTTCGCGGGCGGCGCGCTCGGCGGTGCGGCGGGCCGCCGCTGGATCGGCCGGCCGGTGCCGGGTTCGAACGACGGGGGAGGCGCGTCGTCGGTCATCGGCTCTCCTGTCGGTGTCGCGCGGACGATCGGTCCGGCGAGGTGCTGGCTGAGGTCAGGGTAGGACGCACCGGCACCGTCGTGCTCGGGGCGCGCCCGGTGACCACCGGGTCGGACAGGGTGGCGATCAGCAGACGGCCTGATCGGTTCCCGTCACGACGGTCCACGGGTCGGGGGCCGGCGTCTCGACGGGGGTCTCCTCCGGCGCGGGGGTCTCGACCGCGGGGTCCGTGGTCTCCTCGCCCGCCGGCGGGGCCTCGGTGGCGGGGTCGGCGACGATCGGGGGCTCGGGCGTCACGATCGGCTCGTCGGTGCGCAGCCGGTCCCACAGCTGCTCGCTGAGGTCGTTCTCCACCACCCGTGCCCCGGAGTAGTCGAACGGCATCGTGACGAACGTGATGCCGGAGGCCCCGACGGAGCCGAGCGACGTCGCAATCCCCGCGAGGTTCATGGGGCTCGCGAGACCCGTGCTGACCGACAGCGAGTCGGTGACGGCGTCGAAGAACGACAGCAGCGCGGGGAGGTCCGTGACCAGGTTCTTCGAGAGCACCTGGCGGGCCACTGCGGCGAGCAGCTCCTGCTGCCGGTCGATGCGCTGGATGTCGCTGCCGTCGCTGCCGGCGATCTTGCGGGCGCGAGCGAGTCCGAGGGCCTGCTGCCCGTTCAGGGTCTGCTGCCCGGCGGCCAGGTCGAGGTCCGAGCGCGGGTCGACGATCGGCTCGGGGATGCACATCGGGACCCCGCCGATCGAGTCCACCATGCGCTGGAACCCGGCGAAGTCGACGACCGCGTACTCGTCGACCGTGAGCCCGGTGAGGCTCTCCACGGTCAGCAGCGTGCAGTACGCGCCCATGTGAACGTCGCCCTGGCCGGAGCCGTTGAAGAACGCCTTGTTGAACATCTGGGAGCGTTCGCTCGCGTACGTGTCCGTCAGGTCGTCCGCGGTGCGGGGGCAGGCCGGGATGTCGGTGAGGAGGTCGCGCGGGATCGACACGGCCTCGACGCGGCTGCGGTCGGCGGGGATGTGCATGAGGAGCGTGGTGTCGGACCGGGCGCCGCCGACGTCGCCGCCGCCGATGGCCTGGTTCTCGTCGCCGCCGCGCGAGTCGGAGCCGACGAGCAGGATGTTCAGGGCCTGACCGGCGCGCGGGTCGGCCGCCTGCTCCTGCTGCGGCTCGGCCGTCTGCTCGGGGTCCTGCGGGGCCTCGGAGCGCAGCGCGTCGATGTCCAGCCCACCGCCGACGTTCGAGGCGAAGTTGCTGTAGACCGCGAAGGCACCGCCGCCCACGAAGGTCAGCGCGCCGACCAGGACGGTCGCCACGAGCCGCAGCACGCCGTGTCGGCGTGTGCGGCGGGAGTGGCGCGGGACCCTGGCGGCGGGCGGGCGTGTCGATGGCATCGCCACTGATCGTAGGGCGTGGGGGCCGCCCTCCCCGGGGCGCTGGGCGGGGTTCCTGTGAAGGGTTCGTGCACGCGGGTCGGCCGCGGACACCCGTGGCGCGGCCGGTACGGTGAGGCGGTGACCGACCAGGACCCCGAGGCCGTGCCGAACGTGTGCGCCGTCGTCGTCGCCTACAACCGTCGCGACCTCCTCGCGGAGGTGCTCGCGGCCCTGCGGACGCAGACCCTCCGGCCGGCGCGTGTCGTCGTCGTCGACAACGACTCCGACGACGACTCGGCCGACGTGGCGGCCTCCCACCCCGAGGTCGACGTCGTCCGCCTGACCCGGAACACGGGGGGCGCAGGCGGGTTCGCGGCCGGCCTGGCGCACGCGCTCGAGCAGGACCCCACGTGGGTCTGGTTGATGGACGACGACACCGTGCCCGAGCCGGCGGCGCTGGCCGAGCTCGTGCGGGTGGCCACGCAGGCGCACGCCGTCGTCGCCGGATCGCGCGTGGTGTGGACCGACGGCTCCGAGCACCCGATGAACACGCCGCGCGAGAACCCGTTCGCGCCGTCGCCGCAGCGCGAGGCGGCGCGCGTCGCCGGGGGCCTCGACGTCCGCAGCACGTCGTTCGTCTCGATGCTGGCGCGAACCGCCGCCGTCCGACGTCGCGGTCTTCCCGTCGCCGACTACTTCATCTGGAACGACGACTTCGAGTACTCCACGCGCCTCATCCGGGGTGCGCGCGGCATCCACGTGCCGTCCAGCGTCGTCGTGCACAAGACGAAGGCGCCCGCCTCGACGGACGTCGACCCGGGGGAGCGGTTCTTCCACGAGGTGCGCAACAAGGTGTGGCTCTTCGCGCGGTCGCGATCGCTGACCCCGCGCGAGAAGATCGTCTACGGCGGCTCCACGCTGCGCCGCTGGGTGCGCACGGTGGCGCGGTCGAACGACCGCGCACTTCTGCTGCGCTGCCTGCTGCGGGGCCTGCGCGACGGCGTCACGACGGCGCCGCGCGCCAACGTGCGCTCCCTCGCCGGTCTCGGTGCCACGACGACGGCCGTCGAGCGTGCGGAGGCCGCGCGTGGCTGAGCCGACGACGGCGTTCTCGCTCCTGATCCCCGTCTACCGTGCGGACGACCCCGCGCACGTCGTGCGGGCCTTCACCTCCTCGGTCCAGGAGCAGACGCTGCCGCCCGCCGAGGTGGTCCTGGTGCAGGACGGCCCCGTGGGCGAGGCGCTCGCCGCGACCCTCGAGCTGCTCGCCGACGGCAGTCCGGTCCCGGTCGTCCGGGTCACCAGCCCGACCAACGTCGGGCTCGCGCAGGCCCTGACGCTCGGCCTCGCGCGCTGCAGCCACGAGATCGTCGGGCGGATCGACGCCGACGACGTCTCCCTGCCGCACCGCTTCGCGACGCAGGTCCCGCTCGTCGCCGGCGGCCTCGACCTGGTGGGATCCGGAATGGTGGAGTTCGAGGACGACGAGGACGTCGCCGTCGGCACCCGCGTCCCGAGGACGGGCCAGGCGGCGATCGAGGCCTACGCGCGCTTCCACGACCCGTTCTCCCACCCCACGGTGGTCTACCGGCGCAGCGCCGTCGAGGCCGCGGGCGGGTACGAACCGCTCGGGCGCATGGAGGACTACTGGCTGTTCGTGCGGATGCTCGAGGCCGGGGCGCGGGTCGACAACGTCGTCGAACCGCTCGTGCGCTACCGCGTGGGGGAGGGGGCCTACGCCCGGCGCGGCGGGCGTGAGCAGTGGCGCACGGAGGTCGCGCTGCAGAGAGCCATGCTGCGCATCGGGTTCACCTCGCGCGGGCAGTACGTGCGCAACATCGTGGTGCGCGGCACCTACCGCTTCGTGCCCGAGGGGGTGCGCAGGGTGGCCTATCGCATCCTCATCGCGCGGGGCGGGCGGGGTGCCCGCCGGTAGGATCGGCCACTGCTGTTCACCCCTGGACCGTTCCCCCACGATCAGGAGACCGCTGCATGCGTCACCGGATGCCCCCCGGGCAGGTCCGGTCGACCCCCGGTGATCCGGCCGCCGCGGCGTCGGCCGCCCCGCGCCCGGGAGGTCCTGCGGCTCCGCGCCCCGGTCACCGGTACGACGTCGAGGGGCTGCGCGCCGTCGCCATCCTGCTCGTCGCCGGCTTCCACGTGTGGGGTGACGGACGGGTCTCGGGCGGCGTCGACGTCTTCCTCCTCATCTCCGGATTCTTCGTGGGTGGCGGACTGCTGCGGCGCGTCGGCGGTGGCCAGCCGTTCGCGTTCGGCGCCTACGTCGCCAAGCTCGGCCGCCGCCTCGTCCCGCCGCTGCTGCTGGCGCTCGCGGCCGTCGTGGTCGGGACCTGGCTCTGGCTCCCGCGGTCGGAGTGGTCCGACGTGTCGGGTGGCGTGCTCGCCTCGGCGACCTACGTCGAGAACTGGCGGATGGCGCTCGCCGGCCAGGCCTATGCCGCCGCCGACCCGATGTCCTCCCCGGTCCAGCACATCTGGTCACTTTCGGTGCAGGGTCAGCTCTTCGTCGCGCTTCCGCTGCTGCTGCTGGCGATCCGGTTCGTGCTGCGTCGGGCGGGGCTGGCTGCCGAGGCCGCTCGCCGGGGTCTGATCGCTGCCGTCGCCGTGCTGGCCGTCGCGTCCTTCGTCTGGGCGATCATCGGCGTCCAGGTCAACCAGAACGTGGCCTACTTCGACACCGGGGCCCGCGCGTGGGAGTACCTGGCCGGGACGCTGGTGGCCGCGGCCGCCTCGTCCGTCCGCCTCCCGCGGGTCGCCGCCGTCGCGCTCGGGTGGGTCGGCCTGGCGATGATCCTCGCCACCGGTCTCGCGGTCGACGCCCGCGCCACGTTCCCCGGTCCCGCAGCGCTGCTGCCGATCGGGGGTGCTGTGCTCGTCATCGTCGCCGGGCTCGGAGCGGCCGCTCCTCGGGATCACGGGGTGGGCAGGGTGCTGGGCTGGCGGCCGCTGGCGGTGGCGGGCGGGTACGCCTACGAGTTCTACCTGTGGCACTGGGTCGTGCTGGTGCTCGCGCTCGCCGCGACCGGGCGGGAGACGTTCGGGTGGCTGGCGGGCAGCGTCGTGCTGGTCGTGTCCGGTGGCGCGGCGTGGCTGGCGCGGCGGGTGACGGACGCCGCGGTCGCGGGACGCTCCAGTCAGGCCGTGCGAGGGGGCGGTGCCCGTCGGTTCGTCCTGGTGGCCTGTCTCGCGGTCGTCCTCGCCGTTCCTTCCGGCTGGCTCTCCTACCGGGCGGCGAGCCCGTGGACCGGGGGAGGGGACCTCGACGCCTCGAGCCATCCCGGCGCCCTCAGTCTCATGGATCCCGACCGCTGGCCGGACGCCTCGGGTCAGCCCTACGTTCCCGACCTCGCCGACGCCAAGTCGGACTGGCCGCTGGTGGGACGCGAGGAGTGCGACACGACCGGGGTGCTGGAGACCGACGTCCGCCTCTGTGTCCTCGGCGACCCGGCCGGAGCCATCACCGTCGCTCTGGTCGGCGGGTCGCACGCCGTCACGTTCGCCGAACCGCTCGACGCCGTGGCGCTGGAGAACGGGGTCCGCATCGAGGGCTACTTCAAGCAGGGGTGCCCGTTGGCGCGCTGGGGCGATGGCCCGTTCGACGAGCAGACCCAGACGTGCGCCGACTGGAACGAGTCGGTGCTCCAGCACGTCGCCGACCTGGGCGTGGCCGGGGTGATCACGACGGGAACGCGATCGGGCTTCGAGCTGGAGGACTGGGACGACGGCGACTACCTCCCCGGTCCGTACGCGGACGCCTGGGTGTGGCTGGGGGACCGGGGCATCGGTGTCGCGGCGATCCGGGACAACCCCTGGTTCCCGAGCGATCCGCTGCCGTGCGTCGACCGCGAGGGACCGACCAGCGACGACTGTGCCGTCGAACGACGCGCAGCGTTGGGAGAGAACCCGCTCGCTGCGGCCCTCGCCGGTGAGGGGTTCGCGGCCATCGACCTGAGCGACGTGCTGTGCGAGGAGGAGGTGTGCCGCCCGGTCGTCGGGAACGTCCTCGCCTACATCGACGACAACCACCTGACGGCGACCTTCGCGCGGACCCTGGCCCCGGCCCTGGCTCGGGAGCTCGCCGAGGTCTCGTGGTGGCCGTGATTGAGTGGATACCGTGCGCGACCGGTGTAGCGGTGCGGCGCTTGGAGCACGGGCGGCTAGTGTGGTGGCCGCCCGGAATCTGTCATTTCCGGGTAGTAGACCGCTAGGAGTGGGTGGATGACCGATCTTGTTGTGGTGGGTTCCGGGTTCTACGGGCTGACGGTGGCCGAGCGTCTCGCGACGGAGCGGGGGCTGAAGGTCCTCATCATCGACCGGCGTTCCCACATCGGTGGCAACGCCTACAGCGCGAACGAGCCCGAGACCGGGATCGAGGTGCACCAGTACGGCGCCCACCTCTTCCACACCTCCAACGAGCGCGTCTGGGAGTACGTCAACCGCTTCACGGCGTTCACCTCGTACGTGCACCGCGTGTACACCTCCCACAAAGGCGAGGTGTACCCGATGCCGATCAACCTCGGGACGATCAACCAGTTCTTCCGCAGCGCCCACGGGCCCGACGCGGCGCGTGCGCTCATCAAGGAGCAGGCCGCCGAGCTCGGCGGGAAGACGCCCGAGAACCTCGACGAGCAGGGCGTCAACCTCATCGGTCGTCCCCTCTACGAAGCCTTCATCCGTGAGTACACGGCCAAGCAGTGGCAGACCGATCCGCGCGAGCTCCCGGCGTCGATCATCTCCCGCCTGCCGGTGCGCTACACGTACGACAACCGCTACTTCAACGACACCCACGAGGGCCTGCCGGTCGACGGCTACACCGCGTGGCTCGAGCGGATGGCCGACCACCCCAACATCACCGTCCAGCTGGACACGGACTTCTTCGACACGTCGCAGCCGATCAACAAGGCGGCCGTCGTCGGGCAGGTTCCGGTGCTCTACACCGGTGCGGTCGACCGCTACTTCGACTACGCGGAGGGCGAGCTCTCCTGGCGCACCCTCGACTTCGAGCAGGAGGTGCTCCAGGTCGGCGACTTCCAGGGCACCCCGGTGATGAACTACCCGGACGCCGACATCCCGTACACGCGGATCCACGAGTTCCGCCACTTCCACCCCGAGCGGGAGTACCCGACGGACAAGACCGTCATCATGCGCGAGTTCTCGCGCTTCGCCGAGCGCAGCGACGAGCCGTACTACCCGGTGAACACCGCCGCCGACCGTGAGCGCCTGCTCACCTACCGCGGCCTGACCGAGGGCGAGCCGAACGTGTTCTTCGGGGGTCGACTCGGCACCTACCAGTACCTCGACATGCACATGGCGATCGGGGCGGCCCTCAGCCTGGTCGACAACAAGCTCAGCCCGCTGTTCAGCGGCACGAAGGACGTCTGACATGACCACCGACACCTCGCACGCGCAGGACGCACCGACGGCGGAGCCCGCTGCAGTCCTGGTCCCTGAGGGCCACCGGGTCGTCCAGCGGGTCATCCTCCCTCCCGACGCCGAGTCCGACTCGCTCGTGCTCTACGTCGAGGAGGGCACCCGCGTGGTGTCACAGTCGACGGACGCGCGCTCCGGTCGAGCCGACGAGCACCACGCGGATGCCAGCGGCAGCGGCGACCGAGCCTCGACCACGGACGTGCAGAGCCGCACGTCCATCCGGGTGCGGACGGGGCACCGGACGTCGTTCGGGACCTACTTCAACGCGTTCCCGGCGTCCTACTGGAAGAAGTGGACGACCCTCGAGGCCGTTCGCCTTGCCGTCGACATCGCCGGCCCCGCCAACGTCATCGTGTACCGCTCGAACGCCCGTGGCGCTCAGCAGCGCGTCGCCACTCGTGCGGTCACGGGCCGCAGCGTCGTCGAGTTCGACCTGCCCCTGAAGCAGTTCGGCGACGGCGGTTGGTACTGGTTCGACGTCGAGGGTCTCGGCAAGGCCGCACAGATCCACTCGGCCGTGTGGACCGCCCCCGGGTCGCTCGCTCGGCGGGAGGGGCGCATCTCCCTCGCCATGACCACGCTCAACAAGAACACCGACGTGCTGTGCAACATCGCCACCATCTCGCGCGACGAGTCGGTCCGAGGCGTGCTCGACGAGATGATCATCGTCGACCAGGGCTCCTCGCGCGTGGCCGACGCCGAGGGCTTCGACGACCTGGCGGCAGCGATGGGCGACCAGCTGCGCATCGTCGAGCAGGGCAACATCGGTGGCTCCGGAGGCTTCTCCCGCGGCATGTACGAGGTGGCCACCCGGGGACGCTCGGACTACGTCGTCCTGATGGACGACGACATCGACGTCGAGCCTGAGACGCTCGTCCGCCTCGTCACGTTCGCCGACTTCGCCAAGAAGCCCACCCTGGTGGGCGCGCACATGTTCGACCTGAACAACCGTTCGGTCCTGCACACGTTCGGGGAGCGCGTGGACCCGTGGCGGGTGCAGCCGGTCGTGGCGCACGGTGATCTGACCAACGGCCACGACTTCGCAGCCTCGGGCCTGCGCTCCACGCCGTGGCTCCACCGACGCGCCGACGTCGACTACAACGGCTGGTGGAGCACCCTCATCCCCGTCGAGGTCGTGCGCGAGCTGGGACTGTCGCTCCCGATCTTCATCAAGTGGGACGACTCCGAGTACGGCCTCCGTGCCAAGGCTGCCGGGTATCCGACGGTCTCGCTCCCCGGTGCCGCCGTCTGGCACATGTCGTGGATCGACAAGGACGACCTGGTCGGCTGGCAGGCCTACTTCCACACGAAGAACCGTCTGATCGTGGCGCTCCTCTACTCGCAGTACGCCAAGGGGGGCGGCGCCTTCAAGGAGGCGGCCATGAACGACGTCAAGCACCTGCTCTCGATGCAGTACTACACGCAGGCCGGCCGCATCCGAGGCATGCGGGACCTCCTCAAGGGCCCGCGCGCCCTCCACGGCCAGATCGGCACGGTCCTCCCCGAGATCCGTGCGATGGCGAAGGAGTTCGACGACGCCGTCTACAAGCAGGACGCCGACGACTTCCCCGCCGTCGATCGCGGCAAGCCGAAGAACCGCGGGCGTGGCCTGCGGCCGCCGTCGATCCGCTCGTTGATCCCGTTCACCGCTCGGACCACGCTGCGCCAGTTGGCGGAGCCGATCACCGACCGGGCCCGCTCCGCGCCCCAGGACGAGATCGCGTTCCAGGACGCCCGCTGGTGGCGCCTCGCGCAGTACGACAGCGCCCTGGTGACCAACGCCGAAGGCACGGGCGTGGCGTGGTACCGCCGGAACCCGGCCCGGTTGCGGTCGCAGCTCGCCGAGGTCGCGTCGCTCCACCTCGAGCTGCAGCGACGCTGGTCGTCCCTCAGCGCCGAGTACAAGGACGCCCTGACCGACGTGACGTCGTTCGAGGCGTGGGAGAAGACCTTCGCGGACAACCCCGCCCAGCCCCGTGACTGATCGCGTCGCGACGCCTTCCGCAGCACCCCTCCCGCCCGGCTTCGAGCGGCCCGGTCGCAGCCGTGGGCTCGTCGACGTCTTCGGGCAGCGGTACCTCCTGCGCCTGATCGTGCGCAAGGAGCTGCGCGTCCGGTACCAGGCGTCCTTCCTCGGACTCGCCTGGTCCTACGTGAAGCCCGGCGTGCAGTTCGTCGTCTTCTTCTTCGTGATGGGGAACTTCCTCGGGATGCGCGGCATGCTGCCGCCGTTCGCGGTCTACCTCTTCAGCGGCATCGTCATCATCAACCTCTTCTCCGAGATCCTCGGCAACGCGACGCGGTCGGTGGTCGCCAACGGCGCCCTCGTCAACAAGATCTACCTGCCGCGGCAGATGTTCCCGGTCTCGTCGGTCCTCGTGGCACTGGTCCACTTCGTCCCGCAGCTGGTCGTGCTCCTGATCGGAGCGCTGGTGGCGGGATGGCGACCCGGACCCGTCGAGCTCGCGGCAGCGCTGCTGGCGGTGATGATCGTGCTGTGCCTGGCGCTCGGTCTCGGTCTCGCCTTCGGGGCGATCAACGTGGCCTATCGCGACATCGAGAACATCGTGGACCTCATCCTGATGGTCGCCATCTGGTTCTCGCCCGTGCTCTACCCGATCGCGACGGTGCGCGACACGTTCGGTGCCGACAGCGTGCTCATGCGGATCTACGAGAACAACCCCCTCACCATCGCGGTGGAGCTCTTCCACCGCGCCTTCTGGTGGCCGGCGGCCGATGCGGCGGCCCGTGAGGGTGCGATCGTCGACCACGTGATGAACCGCGGTCTGGTGGCCCTCGCTGTGTGCGCGGTCCTCCTCGTGATCGGCGACCGGGTGTTCCGCAAGCTGTCCCGCAACTTCGCCCAGGAGCTGTGACGTGGCCGACTCCGCGACGATCATCGTCGACGACCTGACCAAGACGTTCCGTCTCAAGCACGTCCACTCCCTCAAGGAGATGGCGTCTCGGGCGGTCCGGGGCCGACAGGCCGAGGTCGACGAGTTCACCGCGCTGGACAGCATCGACCTGCGCGTGGCGGAGGGGGAGACCCTCGCCCTGCTCGGCTTCAACGGCTCCGGAAAGTCGACGCTCCTCAAGTGCATCTCGGGTGTCCTGACGCCCGACCGCGGCACGGTCGGCGTGCGCGGCCGTCTCGCCGGGCTCATCGAGGTGGGTGCCGGGTTCCACCCCGATCTGACGGGTCGCGAGAACGTCTTCCTCAACGGCGCGATCCTCGGGATGACCGAGAAGCAGATCACGGCGCGTTTCGACGAGATCGTCGCCTTCTCCGAGATCGAGAAGTTCATCGACACGGAGGTGAAGTTCTACTCCTCCGGCATGTTCCTGCGCCTCGCGTTCTCGGTCGCCGTCCACACGGACCCCGAGGTGTTCCTGGTGGACGAGATCCTGGCGGTCGGTGACGAGCCGTTCCAGGAGAAGTGCATCACCCGGATCAAGGAGCTGCGCGACGAGGGACGCACCCTCGTCATCGTCAGCCACCAGCTCGACATGGTCGAGAAGCTGTGCCGGAGGGCGGTGCTCCTCGAGCACGGGCGCATGGTCGCAGACGGACCGACGTCGGACGTCGTGCGGCAGATGCGGGGGGAATGAGGCGAATGACGTCGTCCGCCCGTCACGCGGCACGTCGGACAGCAGTGCCGGGAGACGGGCCCGGGGACCGCCGTCGCCCCGACATCCAGGGGCTGCGTGCGCTCGCCGTCGGCCTCGTGGTCGTCTACCACGTCTGGCCGGGTGTGCTCCCCGGGGGTTTCGTCGGCGTCGACGTCTTCTTCGTCATCTCCGGATACCTCATCATCGACTCGCTGACGCGCGAGGTCGAGCGCAGGGGGACCGTCGACATCCCGGGCTTCTACGTGCGCCGGGTGCGCCGGCTGCTCCCTGCCGCGAGCGCCGCCATCGTGGCGACGGTCGTGCTCAGCCTCGTCGTCCTGGAGGACTCCCAGCTCCGCCGGAACCTCGGGGACGCGATCGCGGCGTCGCTGCAGGTGGCGAACTGGCGTTTTGCGCTCGGACCAGACGCCTACGCGCAGGCCACCGCCAGCGTGTCACCGTTCCAGCACTTCTGGTCGCTCGCGGTCGAGGAGCAGTTCTACCTCGTCGTGCCCGTGGTCATGATCGCCGTCGCCCTCCTCGTGAGATCGTCCGGGCTGGCGCTGCTGCCGACCGTCGCCACCGTCCTGGCCCTCCTCGGGGCGGCGTCTCTCACCCTGTCGGTCGTCCTGACGTCCCAGGCGGCGTCGATCGCCTACTACTCCACGGTGACCCGGGCCTGGGAGCTGCTCCTCGGCGGGCTGGCTGCGCTCGCGCTCCGGCGCCTGGTGCTCACCCGTGCAGCCTCGACGTCGATCGGGGTGGTCGGTGTGCTGCTCGTCCTGGCGTCGGCGACGACGATGACGACGTCGATGCCGTTCCCCGGGGTGCTGGCGCTGGTCCCGGTGGTGGGCACGATCCTGCTCCTGGCGGCGGGTACCGTCGAGCGAGCCGGGGGAGTGACCGTCGTCCTCGGTGTGCGACCGCTGACGTGGCTGGGGGACGTCTCCTACAGCCTCTACCTCTGGCACTGGCCGATCGTCGTAGGGGCTCTCGCGGTGTCCGGGCCGACGCTCGGACTCCTGGGCGGCCCCGTCGTCATCGCGGCCAGCCTGATTGCGGCGTGGGCCTCCGAGCGTTTCGTGGAGCGACCCTTCCGACGTCCGACACTCGCGATCCCGACGCCGGCGCGACGGCGTCAGAGGCGTCACGTCCTGCTCCTCGGCGGTGCCGTCACGGCGTCCGTCACGGCGATGGGGGCGATACCTCTCGTCGTCGTCGAGATGCAGACGTCCTCGGTCTCCACCGTCGCCTCCGACCATCCGGGCGCGCTCGCTCTCGGCGGCGCCCCGGTCCCCAGCGGGGTGCCGGTCGCCCCGGACCCGAGGATCGCCCTCCAGGACGTTCCCCTCGTCTTCCGCGACGGCTGCATCAGCGAGGACATCACGACGGTCGACCCCGGGCGTGACCCACGGACGTGTCACTACGGTGACGACGGCAGCACCGTGCAGGTCGTCCTCGTCGGGGACTCCCACGCGGCTGTGCTCAGCACCCCGCTCGCAGCTCTCGCGGACCAGGAGCACTTCGAGGTCACGGCATACCTCCGCAACGGCTGTCCCTTCACCGTCCGTGCGCCCGTGGGTCTCGGTGACTGCGAGGCCCAGAACGACCGCGTCCTCAACCTGCTGACAGCCGACCCTCCCGACGTCGTCGTGGTCACGTCGATGACGCCGTTCGGTTACCGCGAGGCGCTCGGCTGGGACTGGGAGAGCTTCGACGCGGCGGTCGCCGGCTACACGGAGACGGTGGAGATTCTGGTCGACGCAGCCATCCCGGTCGTGGTGGTGCGCGACACGCCCTACATGCCGTTCAGCCCACCCGACTGCGTCGCCGCCGGGCGAGCTTGCTCGCTCACCAGGTCGGCGGCCGCGTCCCAGCGCGACCCTCTGGTCGAGGCGGCCCTCGAGGTGCAGGGGGCGGTGGTGGCGGATCTCACGAACCACGTCTGTGGTCCGACGTCGTGCGACTCGGTGGTGGGAAACGTCCTGGTCTACCGTGACAACCACCTGACCGACACGTATGCGACCACGCTGAGCCAGGCGCTGTGGACGACCGTCGGCCCCGCCATCGACGCTTGATGCACGATCGAACAGCCCGTGGGACTCCTGCCCATCCGAACCGAGAAGAGGATCGACGACCGTGACTAGCTGGATGGGGCTCCTCCCGACCGTCGTCGTGGCGACGGCGATCCTGATCCTTCCCGGACTGGCGATGACCCGGGCGGCGGGGGTGCGAGGGCACTGGTCCCTCGTCTGGGCGCCGGCCGCCTCGGTCGGTCTCGTGGCGACGAGCGCCGTCATCGCCTCGGTGGCAGGCATTCCCTGGGGAGTGCTGCCACCTGTCGGACTGACCGTCCTCGTGGCTGGAGCGGTCCTCGGGATCCGCGTGCTCCTCAGGAGCCGGGGCCTGATCGCAGCGCCGTCCCCGTCAGCGACCGTGACCTCGTGGCGAGGGTCGCTCCGACGGGACGCGCCGGTGCTGGCGGGTGTCCTGCTCGCGGCACTGCTGCTCTCGTGGCGGCTCGCCGAAGGCATCGGTTCGCCCGAGGCGTTCTCGCAGACCTACGACAACAACTTCCACCTGAACGCCGTCCAGTGGATCGCCGACACGGGTGACGCCTCCTCCCTCACCATCGGGACGATGACGTCGGCGGGCGGGCCCGCGTCCTTCTACCCCGCCGCGTGGCACGGCGTGGTCTCCCTCACCCAGAGCATCACGTCGGCCAGCGTGCCGGCGAGCGCGAACGCCGTCACCATCGCCATCGGCGCCGTCGCCTGGCCGCTCGGCCTCCTGGCGCTGGCCGGTGTGCTGGTCGAGATCCGTCGGTGGGCCGTGGTCGCGGCAGCCGCGTGCCTGGCCGGCTTCGCGACGTTCCCGTACCTCCTGGTCGACTTCGGGGTCCTGTACCCCAACTTCCTCGGCTACGCCCTCGTTCCTGCCACGCTGTCGGTCGCCGCCGTCCTCGTTCGAGCTGCCGTGCCTCAGGTGCCGGCCGCGGGCTCCGCCGCCCTCCTCCTCGTCCCGGTCGCTCTCGGCGCGGGTCTGGCGCACCCCTCCGCCGCGATGATGGTGGCAGCGCTGGCGATCCCGCTCATCGTGGTGGTCGTCGTCCGCTGCGTGAGCGCGGGGCTCGGAGGACGTGCCCGGTCGGGGTCCGACTCGCCTCGGATCTCACCCACCCCGGTCCGACGGATCGCCGCGTGGGGCACCGCGGTGGGCGTCACCGCGATCGCGGTGGTCGGTTACCCGATCCTGTGGCAAGCCATCAACCCCGGTTTCGATCCTCGCTTCTGGAAGCCCTACCAGACCGCTGCCCAGGCCATCGGCGAAGCCGTGATGGCCACGGGGATGCAGCGACCCGTGGCCGTCGTGCTCGCGGTGCTGGCCGTCGCCGGTGCAGCGGTGATCGTGCGCCGGCGCGCTGTGACCGTCTGGTTCCTCGGGAGCGTCGCCGTCGTGGGGCTGCTGTGGATCATCGTCTCGGGAATGCAGCCGAACTGGCTCCGCGACACGATCACGAGCGTCTGGTACAACGATTCCAACCGCATCGCCTCAGCGCTGCCCCTGGTCACCGGCGCACTCGTGGTGGCCGGGGTGCTGTGGCTGGCGGACGTGCTGCGATCCCTCACCCTTGACCGCTGGGGCGTGGTCGTGTCGTACGCGGTGAGCGCCGTCGTCCTGGGTCTGGTCGTCGCGGGAACCCAGGGATCGGCTGTCGGCGTCGCCGTCGCGAGCATGCGCGAGAGGTACGCGGTCCAGCCCGACTCGGTCTTCGTCACGTCGGACGAGCTGGCCCTCATCGAGGAGCTGCCGGAGGTCGTTCCTGACGGCTCCCGGATCGCCGTCAACCCCTTCACCGGCGGGTCGCTGGCCTACGCCATCTCCGACGTCCCGACGACGGCCCCGCACACGATGACGACCTTCACGCAGGACATGCGCCTGATCAACGACGGGCTCCAGACGGCCGAGCCCGGTTCCGAGGTCTGCGCGGCGGTCGAGCGGGAGGGCGTCACGCACGTGCTGGACTTCGGACGCGTCGAGATCCACGGCGGCGACAACGGCTTCCACGGGCTCACCGATGTCTCCGACTCCGACGTCCTGACGCTCGTCGACCAGGTGGGCGACGCCAAGCTCTGGGGGGTCACCGGCTGCTAGGGCCGGTGTTCTCCGGGGCCCCCGCGCTGAGAGGGCTCGTCCCCCTCGGCGGTCGTCACCTCTTCCGGGACAGCTTCGAGACGCAGCAGCGCCAGCTCCTCGGTCAGGGTTCTGACTCGCTCGTCGAGGCTCGAAACGCCGATGCTGAGCTGGATGCAGACCACGAGGAGCACGAGCAGAGCCACCGCGAACAACAGGTTGACGGGCAGCTCCACGCCCACGAGGGTGGCGAGTCTCACCGGGATCCCCGGGAACGCGGCGATCACCGCGACGGCGAGAGACACCACGATCCACAGGCCCGCGTACTTCTCCCTGAGCCGTCGTGTCCTCAGAAGGTGGACGAGGAAGGCGATGAGGATCAGGCAGAGCGCGATCGCGAACAGGTAGCCGGTCACAGGTCGTGTCCTTCCCGGTCGCCCGAGCTCGGCCGGGTGAGGGCGATGAGAAGTGCGAGCGCGGCCCGCCCCAGGAAGACGGCGGCCTTGAGCGGACTGTGCGACGGCGTTCCGCCCGCGCGTTCCCTCATCTCCACCCCCACCTGCCTGACCACCAGTCCGGACCGAGCCGCGATCACGAGCGCCTCGACCGTGTCTCCGAGGTACTCGGCGGGGTAGTTGGCGGAGAACACGCTGATCGCGCGGCGGTTGCTCAGCTTGAAGCCCGAGGTGGTGTCGGTCAGCTTCGTCCGGTTGACTCGGGAGAGAACCACCGACAGGAGCTTCATGGACCACTTGCGAGGTCCGCGCACGCTGTACTCGCCCCGTCCCGCGAACCGAGCGCCGATCACGACGTCTGCTCCGAGGTCCTTCGCGGCGTCGAGCAGCCGGGACAGGTCGTTGGGGTTGTGCTGTCCGTCCGCGTCGACCTGCACCGCGTAGGAGTAGCCGTGGCGCAGCGCGTACTTGTACCCGGCGCGCATCGCTCCGCCCACGCCGAGGTTCAACGGCAGGTCGAGGACCCGGGTGCCGGCGGCCACCGCGGCGCGAACCGTCGAGTCGGTGGATCCGTCACTCACGACCAGGACGTCAGCCCAGGGGGCGCAGTCACGAATCTCGCGGATCACGGCCGGAAGGGTCTCTTCCTCGTTCCAGGCGGGGACGATGACGAGAAGCGAGTCCGCCTGAGGTGAGGGCATGCCGGCAATAGTAGCCGTCCGACGTCAGCGAGCCAGAATGCTCGACGCCGTGGTGGCGGGACGTGCTCCAGTATCGTGAGCATCTCCGAAGACTGCGAAGGATGTGCGATGAAGGTGCTAGTGACCGGCGGAGCCGGGTTCATCGGGGCGAATTTCGTCCGACTGACAGCGAACGAGCGACCGGATGTGGACATCACCGTTCTCGACGCGCTCACCTACGCGGGCGACGCCCGGTCCATCCAGGATCTGGCGTCCGTGTCACTCGTGGAGGGGGACATCGCCGACGCCGGCGTCGTGGACCCGCTGGTGGCGGAGTCCGACCTCGTGGTCCACTTCGCGGCCGAGTCGCACAACGACAACTCCCTGAACGACCCCTCACCGTTCGTCCGGACGAACATCGTGGGAACATTCACGCTGCTGGAGGCCGCGCGACGCAACGACGTCCGTTTCCACCACATCTCGACGGACGAGGTCTACGGCGACCTCGAGCTGGACGATCCTGCCAAGTTCACGGCGAGCACCCCGTACAACCCCTCGAGCCCGTACTCCTCGACGAAGGCCGGCAGCGACCTCCTGGTGCGCGCCTGGGTCCGCTCGTTCGGTCTTCGCGCGACCATCTCGAACTGCTCCAACAACTACGGTCCCTACCAGCACATCGAGAAGTTCATCCCCCGACAGATCACCAACCTGATCGACGGGATCAGGCCCCGCCTCTACGGCGCCGGCGCCAACGTGCGCGACTGGATCCACGTCGACGACCACAACCGAGCCGTGTGGGCCATCATCGACGGCGGCCGCATCGGCGAGACGTATCTGATCGGGGCGGACGGTGAGAAGTCGAACCTCGAGGTCGTTCAGGAGCTTCTCGCGGCGTTCGGGCGACCGGAGGACGACTTCGATCACGTCACCGACCGACCCGGTCACGACCTGCGGTACGCCATCGATGCCTCGAAGCTGAGGGACGAGCTGGGTTGGCGGCCGCAGCACACCGACTTCCAGGACGGTCTGGCGCACACCGTGGACTGGTACCGGAGCAACGAGGACTGGTGGCGGCCGGAGAAGGCACGGGTCGAGGCCTCCTACGCGAGCCAGGGGCAGTAGGGACCGCTCGCACCCGACACGAAGGGCGGTGCACCCACCGAGGTGGGTGCACCGCCCTCCGTCGTACCGGCGGGGCCGCGTCAGCTCACGCGGACCGAGCCGTCCGCCGCGACCGTGATCGTTCCGGTCTGGAAGCGCTGGACACGAGACCCCGACGTCACGACCTCCTCGCCGGTCGGGGAGCCCAGGCGGGCGATGTTCTGCAGCCACGTGCTCGCGATGACGTCGCGCACCCGGGTGGCCTGGGGGCTGCCGGTGAAGGAGTAGGCACCGCCGTCGAACCTCTGCAGGGTGCTTGCCGCAGGGCCGCCCTCCTCGGGGGAGACGGGGTACCCGAAGGTGCCGGTCGGCCCGTTGTCGCTCCACCACGTCCCGTGCATCGAACCGATGACCCTGACGATGCCCGTGCTGGGGCGGTAGGCGATGGTGCCGCGTTCGAAGCGCTGGGCGCACGCGCCGTCGGCGCGGCAGACCTCGCTGCTGAGGGGTTGGCCGAAGTACCCGGTCGGGCCGTTCTCGAGCCACCAGTTGTTGTTGGTGGCACCGATGACCCTGACGACGCCCGTGCTGGGGCGGTAGGCGATGGTGCCGCGCTCGAAGCGCTGGGCGCACGCGCCGTCGGCGCGGCAGACCTCGCTGCTCAGGGGGTAGCCGAAGTATCCGGTAGGTCCGTTCTCGAGCGACCAGTTGTTGTTGGTGGCGCCGATCACACGGACGATGCCACCGCCCGGCCTGAAGGTGATGGTGCCACGCTCGAAACGTTGCGCGCACGCGCCGTCGGCGCGGCAGGTCTCGTTGCCCAGCGGGTAGCCGAAGTACCCGGTGGGTCCGTTCTCCAGCCACCAGTTCCCGTTCATCGAACCGATGGCCCTGACGATTCCGACACCGGGCCGGAACGTGATGGTGCCTCGCTCGAAGCGCTGGGCGCAGGAGCCGTCGGCGCGGCAGACCTCGTTCCCCAGCGGGTACCCGAAGTACCCCGTGGGCCCGTTGTCGGTCCACCAGTTCGCGTGCATCGATCCGATCACGCGGGTGATGCCGCTGCCGGGACGGTAGGTGATGGTGCCGCGCTCGAAGCGCTGGGCGCACGTACCGTCCGCCCGACAGATCTCCGCGGTCCGCGGTGATCCGAAGTAGCCCGTGGCGCCGCCCTCCGCCTGCCAGTCCGCGCGGATGGCACCGATCACGGGGAAACCGGTGTTCCCGAACCAGTCGGTGTAGATGCGCCAGAAGTTGCGGTTGCCGTAGGAGGAGCACGAGTCACCCGTGCCGTACAGGTTGTTCAGCGCTGCCGCGTTGGGCTGGTACGGGGTGTAGATGTACAGCGCCGCCGTGGCCTGGTTCTCGATGTAGACCGGCGAGCTCCCGCACGCCGCGTTCGGGTGCCACTGGATCGAGTTCACGCGTCCGGCCTGGTAGCCGTACCGGGTGGGGTTGGCCTTGTACACCTGGAACTGCCGCGCGGCGCGGTAGGTCTGGTTCTGGAACCCGTAGTACTCCGCGTCGCACGGTGCGGTGTCGGGGCAGCCGTAACCCATCGCGATCTGGTAGGAGCGGGCGGTCGGACGGCTGCGCGCCACCAGACTCTGCTCCTTCTCCAGGAGAACGAGGAGCGTCTGAGGATTGATGCGGCACGATCTCGCGATCGTGTAGATGATCTGGGCGGCCGACTCGTTGGGCTGCCCGAGGTACCCGTCGCACAGCCCGGCCTGGGCGTACGACGTGCGTGTGTTCTCCCGGAAGTCCTTCAGGCACGGCATCTCGCCAGCCACGCAGTTCGCGCCCCGTTGGTTCAGGAACTGCTGGATCTCGGCCACGCCCATCGAGCCCGAGTCGTAGAACATCGCGTCGGAGATGATGTTTCCGGCGCGGAAGTCGGAGCCGGTCGCCGCCTCGGCCACGGGAGCGGAGGGTGCCGCCACCACCACCACGGCGGCGACGACGGCCGCGGCGAGCGCGGTGAGCACGCGTCGGATCGCGGTCACGGGGCCGTCACCTCCACGGACGTGCTCCCCGTCGACTGCGGGGAGGAGTAGGCGATCTGGACGGTCCACGTGCCACGCGAGGGGGAGGGGAGCGGGAGCGAGAAGGGGTCGCACAGCGTGGTCGTCGCGTCGGCGAACGACGAGACCGTCCGGAACACCTCGTTCGTCCCGCGAGTCGCAGTCAGGACGCACGTCCCACCGGTCTCGACGACGGGGACGTGGGCGTTGACCACGAGCGTGCCGGACGACACCTCCGCGAAGGAGACGACCGGAGCCACCGTGGGTGTGGCGTCCCCGGTGGGCGGAGGAGACTGCGTCGGCTCCTGCGACGGTGAGGAACCGGAGCTGCCCTCCTCCCCGGCGGTCTCCGTCGGCGTCGCCGACGGGTCGTCCGGCGACGAGCTCTGGGTGGGGTCGGCCGTGGGGGCCGACGACGTCGGTTCGGCGGAGGTCGGTGTCGGGCTCGGGTAGTCGGACGCCGGGCCTGACGGGCTCGCCGACGAGGTGGCCGAGGCGTCCGGGTTCGCCGGCTCGCCCGACGTCGGCTGGGGTGCCGTGCAACCGGCGACGAGGGCGAGCGCCAGGCCCGCCACCCCCACGGCCCGCACGATGCGGAGGGAAGATCGAACGATCACGGGTGGATCCCTTCGTTGGCGCGGTCGCGGAGCACACGGCGACGGGTGCGAAGGACGCGCAGGCACTGGACGAGGACGAGACGTGAGCGCACGACGGCGCCGGGTCCCCTGGGGCGTTCCGGGGTCTGGTTCGAGTCGTGGAGTCGTCGTTCGAGCGACCGGATCTCGAGGTGGGTGATCGAGCCCTGGACGTTCCCCGCCAGGGCGAGCCAGAGGTCGTGCGACTCGTGCAGGAAGGAGGGGAGCGGCAGGACCAGGGGGAGAACGGATCGACGCAGGCCCATGGCGCAGCCGTAGTAGGGCCGGTCTCCGAGGAGGATGCCGAGGATGTTGCGCCCGTGGTGGCGCGAGTCGTCGGCGCGCAGGCGCCAGTCGTTCTGACCGAACGGTCCGCGGAGCTTCTCGGGTCCGCCCAGCGTGCCGAGGTTGGTCGCGACGACGTCGGTGAGCTCGAGAGCCGCCGACATCGCCTCCACCCGCCCGGGGAGCCAGACGTCGTCCTGGTCGGTGAGCAGGATGTGTGGCCGGGTCGCGAGGCCCACGGCCTCCTCGAACGTCCGCACGTACCCGAGGTTGACGTCTCGCGCCACCAGGCGGATCCGCTCGTCGTCGATCCCTCGGACCACGTCGCGGGTTCCGTCGGTGGACCGGTCGTCGACGATGATGAGCTCGTCGTCAGCACCGAGCTGGGCCAGGATCGACCCGATCTGCTCCTCGATGTGACGCTCTCCGTTGTACGCAGCCATGCACACGGACACGGCGCTGCGCGCAGCGTGGGGCATCCACACTCCAATGGGTCGGGATGTCGGAAGCCCGAGTGTACGCTCCCGGGATGCCCGAAAACGCTGACAACTCGCCGTCCGACGCCGCTGTCGTGACCGTCGTCTCCGCCTTCGCGCCGGGGTCGTCCCTCGTGGAGGCGGTGCGCTCCGCGATCGGCCAGTCGAGTGTCGTCGTGGTCGACGACGGCTCACCCGCCGACGGATCCGTGGACGCGACGCTGGACGCGGTCGAGGGTCTCGGTGCACGCGTCGTCCGTCTGCCACGGAACTCCGGCATCGGCGCGGCGCTCAACGCGGGTATCCGCGACGCGCTCGCCGACCCCGACACCTCCTACGTCCTCACGATGGACCAGGACTCCACGCTTCCGGCCGGCTACGTCGCGATCCTCGTGTCCCTCGCCGACGAGGCGCGGACAGCCGGTATCCGCGTCGGCAGCGTGGCACCGGAGTTCGCGGGAGGCCTGCGTTCGAACCGCAGCGGCGAGCTGTCCGGTTTCGTCCTCGCCCGCGAGCCGATCCAGTCGGGTCTCCTCGTCCCCCGGGACGTGCTCGAGAAGCTGGGACTTCTCGACGAGGCGCTGTTCATCGACGGCGTCGACACCGAGTACTTCCTCCGGACGACCCAGGAGGGTGCCCGCTGTCTCGTCGCTCCCGGTCTGGCGACGGGGCACCAGCTCGGGGGGACCCTGGCGGTCGAGGTGCTGGGGCGGTCCGTTCCCGTGACGGTCGCGTCGACGTTCCGGTACTACTACCAGCAGCGCAACCTGGTGATCCTGCTCCGGCGATGGGCGCGACGGCGTCCGGGATGGGCCGCCACGGCCGTGGCCAAGCACGTGCGGCACGTCGCGATCACGACCCTCCTCGCCCCGGGGCGTCGCGCACGCCTGGCCGAGCTGCGCGCCGGACTCGTGGACGGGTTGCGCGGCAAAACCGGGAGACGCCCCGAGCCGACCCGCTGACGCGACGCGGCCTCACCGCCTCGCGGCTCGGACGAGGTGGACGAGGATGCCCGCGAGGGGGCCGACCGTCAGCGCGAGCAGCGTGCGGCCCGCCATCGTTCCCGGCGTGAGCAGGAGTGCGACGGCGGTGGCCGTGGCTACGAGCCACCCCGCGAGATACCAGGCGTGCTGCTCCAGCGCCTGGGTGAGAGCGCCGGTCAGCGTGAGCAGCGCGATGGCCGTGGCGGCCAGAACCAGACCCGCCAGCACGGTGCCCGGGACGACGAAGTCCGGCCCGCCGAGCAGGCGCAGGAGGGGGCTGCCGACGAGGAGCGCGAGCCCCGCTCCGACCGCACCGACACCGGCGACGGCGGCCAGGGGGCGGGCTGCCGCAGCGAGTCCCCGCTCCCGCTGCGCGACGAAGTGCGCGACGGCGACGCCCTGGTAGGCGTTCAGGGGCACGAGGAGGGGAGCGCGAGTCAGCGTGATGGCGAGCAGGAGCGGCGCGGCCGCGGCGAACTCCGACGCGTCGGTCGTCAGTCGCAGGAGGACGGGGAAGCCGACGACCAGCAGCGCAGAGGACCCCTGCGCTGCCAGAGCTGCGCCGATCCGTCTGGTGAGTGCGGGTGCGGCGACGTCGGCCCGCGCGGCGAGGGCGGCCCGCGCCGCCGGGCGGGTCAGCCAGACCGCCAGCCACGTCGCCGCAGCGACCGTCGCTCCGACCGCCATGCCGAACAGACCGGTACCGACGAGGAGCGCGAGACCGACGAGAGCGGCCCGCACCGCGCTCTCGAGGGTGATGGTCGCGGCGTAGGTCGACCAGCGCCCGGAGCCCGCCAGCGCGCCCACGAGCGTCGAGTGACCCGCGTAGGCCGACGCCCCCAGGACGAGCAGGGCGGCGAACATCACCGTGTGCTGCGGGAAGACGAAGGGGGCCCACAACGCCGACGAGACGGCCAGCAGGGTCAGGCAAGCCACGGTGGCCACGAGAGCGACCACGGCGAGTCTCGGACCGCGCGCAGGTGTGGCGGAGGCCGTGGCCGCCGACCGTGTCACCTCGATCGAGAGTCCGCTGAGCACACCGAAGCAGGCGAACAGGGCGGCCCAGAACGTCTGGAAGTCCGTCGACTCCGTCAGTGGCAGGAGACGGGCCGACGCGAGCAGCACCAGCATGCCGACGCCCGCGGCGACCGCCGAGGCGAGTCCGACCTGTGCGCCCTGGCGACGTCCGATCACGGCGTCGGATCGAGGGGGTGGGGTGCTCGCGCGCATGTCCAGCAGTCTGCCGCACCGCGCCGGGCGCCGGGCGCCGAGCCCGCGGCGCGGCCGGGCCGCTGGTCTAGAGTCGATCTGGCCCGAGCACGAGGTGTGCGGCGGGCAGACGCCGACGAGCTGCCAGAGGAGATCCTGGACCGTGACGATCGACATCCTGATGCCGTACTGGGGCGACCCCGACCACATGCGTGCCGCTGTCGGGAGCGTGATCGCCCAGACGGACCGGGACTGGCGCATGACCGTGGTCGACGACTGCTACCCCGACCCGTGGCTCGAGCCGTGGCTCGACTCGCTCGCGGACGGCCGAATCGTGTTCCACCGGAACGAGACCAACCGCGGGATCACTGAGAACTACCGGGTCTGCCTCTCCCACGCGACCGAGGACGTCGTGGTGTTCATGGGCTGCGACGACGTGATGCTCCCGAACTACGTCGACACGATCCGCGCGGCGCACGCCGCCTTCCCGCACGCCGACGTGATCCAGCCCGGCGTGCGGGTGATCGACGAGGCCGGAGAGCTGCGCACGACTCTCGCCGACACGGTCAAGCAACGGCTCACGATGCCCCGAGCTCGCGGACGCCGACTGCTGGCGGGCGAGGAGCTCGCGGCCAGTCTGCTGCGCGCCGACTGGATGTACTGGCCGTCCCTGGCGTTCGCACGCGAACGACTCCTGCGGACCCCGTTCCGGGACGACTTCCCGCTGATCCAGGATTTGGCCCTTGTCGTGGACATCGTCAGGGACGGGGGAAGCCTCGTGCTCGACACGACCGATTCCTTCCGCTACCGGCGCCACTCCGCCAGCGCCTCGTCGGCGACGCTGATCGACGGGCGTCGGTTCGCGGGGGAGCGGCGCTACTTCGCGCTGGCGGCCGCGCAGATGCGGGCGCTGGGGTGGCGCAGGGCCGAGCGCGCCGCTCGACTGCACCTCACGTCGCGTCTCCACGCGGTGGCTCTCGCCCCGCGGGCGCTGGCGCTGCGGGACGGCGCCGCGCTTCGTGGGCTCGCTGCCCACGCGCTCGGCCGTGGCGACGCGCGAGCAGCGGCATGAGCGTCCGACCCACCCTCCTGGTCACCGGGGGTGCCGGGTTCATCGGTGCGGCCGCGGCACCGGAGCTCCTTCGGACGTACGACGTCGTCGCCCTGGACAACCTGCACCCCCAGGTCCATTCGACCCGTGATCGGCCCGCCGCCCTGCCCGAGGGCGTGCGCCTCGTCACCGGCGACGTCACGGTCGCGTCGGTCTGGGACCACCTCCTGCAGGACGTGGCGCCCGACGTCGTCCTGCACCTGGCCGCAGAGACGGGCACAGGACAGTCCCTCGACGAGGCGACGAGGCACGCGTCGGTGAACGTGGTGGGCACCACCCAGATGCTCGACGCCTTCGGCCGAGCCGGCGCGGGGCCCTCGCGGATCGTGCTGACGAGCTCGCGGGCCGTCTACGGCGAGGGTGCGTGGATCGACGCCGACGGATCCACGACGTACCCGGGCCAGCGGGGCGACACCATGCTGACGGAGGGGGAGTGGGACTTCCCCGGCCTCCGCCCGACGGCGATGGACGCCCGCAGCGTCGCGCCCTTACCCGTCAGCGTGTACGGGGCGACCAAGCTCGCTCAGGAGCAGCTCCTCGGCGTCTGGGGCCGGGCACTCGGCGTCGAGGTCGCCGTGCTGCGACTGCAGAACGTCTACGGACCGGGGCAGTCGCTGACCAACCCGTACACCGGGATCATGTCCCTCTTCTGCCGGATGGCGATGGGCGGCCGGTCGATCCCGCTCTTCGAGGACGGACGAGTGCGTCGCGACTTCGTGCTGATCGACGACGTCGTCGACGCGGTCGTTGCGGCGGTGACGGCGCAGGAGGTCGCTGCGGCACCCCTCGACATCGGTTCGGGTGAGACCCAGACGATCGGGGCCGCCGCCGACCTGATCGCGCGTCGGTACGGCGCTCCGGCACCTCACGTCACTGGTCAGTTCCGGCACGGGGACGTCCGGCACGCCTGGGCGGAGACCGCGCCGGCCACGGCGGCGCTCGGATGGCGCCCCCGGTTCTCCCTCGAGGAGGGTGTCGAGCGACTGGCTCGCTGGATCGACGCTCAGCCCGGAGTCACGGCGGCCTGAGCCGCCGTCGGCGCGGGGGAAGGCGTCCCGCGGCGCACCCGACGCATCACCGGCCGCTCCACGAGCAGCCAGCTGGCGGTGGCGAGAACGGCGGTGAAGGCGGTGCAGATCAGGACGTAGGGCACGAGACCGAGCGTGTGCCCACCGAAGATCACGACCATCTGCTGGACGGGGAACGCGTAGATGTACGCCCCGTAGGAGACGTCGTTGCGCAGGATCACGCGCGGTGCCGGCAGCACGAGGGAGACCCACAGCAGGGCGTAGGCCACGAGCGGGGCCACCAGCTGGCCACCCCAGGACGGCACCAGCGAGATCGTCGCGAACGAGACACCGGCGGCGAGGAGCCCGAACGGTGCAGAGAACCGGATCCTGTCCTTGAGCATGTACAGCAGCGCGCCACCCAGGAAGTAGGGGAGGAGCTTGGCGAGGAGCGGAATCTCACCGTTGCCGCCGAAGAGTGCCACCACGTCGCCGACCCTGATCTGTGCGACGACACTGAGGACGAAGGCGACCGCGATCCCCCACGCGGACCGGCGGACCAGCGGGACGAAGGCGAGCAGGCCCACGACGATGTAGCACAGGAACTCGAAGTACAGGCTCCACAGGGACCCGTTCCAGGCACCGGGGTAGGGCACCGCCCCGGGCGTACCGGCGACGCTGTAGTCCGACATGCGCAGGAAGGAGTTCGCGAAGACGTAGTTGGCTGGAGTGTTCGCCGTGGTGAGGAAGCCCGACAGAGTCCCGTTCAGCCGCCAGTACCCGATGGGCGCGAAAGCGAGCGCCGTGACGACGAGGCACACGAGGAAGGCCGGGAAGATGCGCGCGACCCGGTGCATCAGGTACGTGCCGGCGTCGGTCCGCACCCGGCTGCCCATGATCAGGTAGCCGGAGAGGACGAAGAACCCGATGACGGCCCAGCCGCCGAGGTTCTCGTCCGCGTACATCGGTCCGTCACCCCACCCGGCGATCGGGAAGGTGTGCGAGACCAGGACGAGGAGCGCCAGCACCAACCGGATCAGGTTGAGACTGTTGTTGCGGGGGTCGAACGCCACGGGTCGGAGCCAGGCGCGTCCGGGTGCAGTCGCAGCACCGGGGCGCAGCGAGGTCGGACTCGTGGTGGCGCTCACGCGAGGAGCTTGAGCAGGTACTCGCCGTAGCCGGACTTGACGAGCTTCTCGGCCCGCTCGCGCAGACCGTCGTCGTCGAGGAAACCACGACGCCAGGCGACCTCCTCCGGGCAGCCGATCTTCATGCCCTGCCGGGCCTCGACCGTGCGGACGAAGCTGGTGGCGTCGGCGAGCGAGTCGAAGGTCCCCGTGTCGAGCCAGGCCGTGCCGCGGGGCAGGACCTCCACCCCCAGGCGTCCCTGCTCGAGGTAGGCGCGATTCACGTCGGTGATCTCGTACTCCCCGCGCGCGGAGGGCTCGAGGTCACGGGCGATCGCCACGACGTCGTTGTCGTAGAAGTACAGGCCGGGGATCGCGTAGTCGCTCTTCGGGTGGGCGGGCTTCTCCTCGAGGGAGATCGCGCGGTTGTCCGCATCGAACTCGACCACTCCGTACGCCGTCGGGTCGGCCACCTGGTAGGCGAACACCGAGGCACCGTCGATGTCGGAGAACCGCTGGAGCTGCGAGCCCAGTCCGGGACCGTAGAAGATGTTGTCGCCGAGCACGAGCGACACCGAGTCGATGCCGACGAAGTCGGCGCCGAGGACGAAGGCCTGTGCCAGTCCGTTGGGCTCGGCCTGGACGGTGTAGCTGATCGAGATGCCGAACTGCGAGCCGTCACCGAGCAGCCGGCGGAAGGACTCCGCGTCGTGCGGGGTCGTGATGATCAGCACGTCCCTGATGCCTGCCAGCATCAGCGTCGTCAGCGGGTAGTAGATCATCGGCTTGTCGTACACGGGGACGAGCTGCTTGCTCACGCCCTGCGTGATCGGGTGGAGTCGGGTGCCGGATCCACCGGCCAGGATGATGCCCTTCATGAGGACAGTCTGGCCCATGCGGGCGGGTGCGCGCCCGGCGCCGGTCCGCGCGCGGCGGTCACCCGACGATCGAGGGTGCCGCGAGCGCCCAGCGCCCGCGCCAGTCGCCGATCGGTTCGACACCGGCCGCGACGAGCGAGTCGTGCGCGAGCACGGAGCTGGCGGGACGTGGCGCCGGCCGGACGAACTCGGCGCTCGTCACGGGCGCGACCATGGAGCGGTCCTTCCCGACGGCGGCCACGACCTCCTGGGCGAACTCGAACCACGAGGCCTTCCCCGACGACGTCGCGTGGTAGACCCCGCGCGGCGCCTCGGTCTCCAGCAGCTGCGTCACGACGTCGGCCACGTCGACCGTCCACGTCGGCTGACCGACCTGGTCGGACACCACGGTGAGCCGGTCGCGCTCGGACGCGAGCCGCGCCATCGTGCGCGGGAAGTTCGGTCCGCCGGCGCCGTAGAGCCACGCGGTCCGCACGACGAGCGCGTCGGCCTGGAGCGCCGCCCACTCGCCCGCGGCCTTGGTGCGGCCGTAGGCGGAGGCGGGGCGCACCGGAGCGTCGGCCGCGTAGGGCTCGGTCGCGGCGCCGTCGAAGACGTAGTCCGTGGAGATCTGCACGAGCCGTGCCCCGGCGGCGCTCGCGGCGCGCGCGAGCAGGTGCGGGCCGACGGCGTTCAGGAGGAAGGCGTCTGCCTCGCGCGTCTCCGCGTCGTCCACGGCGGTCCAGGCGGCGCAGTTGACGACGACGTCGACGTCGCGGACCGCAGCGTCGACCGCACGCTCTGAGGTGATGTCGAGCGTGTCGCGATCAGCCGCGACGACGTCGTGCTCGCCCGCCAGCCGAGCGCACAGGTCCTGACCGAGCATCCCTGCGGCTCCGGTGACGAGAACTCTCATGCGACGACCTTCCACGGCGGGGGCGGTCCGACCCGGGCGGGGCGCACCGCCCCCGAGTCTAGGCAACGACCGCAGTCACCCCCGGAGGGGGACGACGCCGTCGCCCCCGAGCGCGCGCGCCGCCCGCAGAAGCACACCGCCGAGGGAGTCCTCCGGCCCCGCCCCGTCCCCGGCCGCCAGCTCGGCGAAGGTCACCTCGACCCCGCCAAAGCGCAGCGCGACGGCGTCCAGCTCGCCCGGCGCGACCGGTCCGAGGGCGTCGGGCTGGGCGGCGACGTCGGCGGACCCGTCGATCGCCTCACCCAGCGGCGCGCCCGTCCAGCGCAGCGCGAACGAGGGGAGCGTCACGGCGACCACCAGGTCGGCGCGACCCGACCACGCCTCCGGCCGCGTCGTCACGACGACGTCGACGTGGTGGGGCGCGTCGTCGTCCACATCCGCACCGGCCACGTCCGTCACCACGGTCGCTCCCGCCACCCACGCTCCCAGCGCCCACACCAGGCTGCGCCAGTGCACCGGGACGTCGAGCAGCACGCGCGTGCCGGGTTCGGCGTCCGCCTCCTCGACCAGGAGGTTGGCGATCTTGGCCGTCCAGTTGGCCAGCACGCGTCCGGAGAGCTCGAGGGCCTCGCCGTCGGACGAGGACCACGCGAGGCGGGGGGAGGCGCCGTCGTCAAGGAGCCGGCGGTACAGGGTCGTGGGTTCGATGCTCATACGTCCGAACCTACGGCGATCCCCGCCCGACACGCCGAGCGAGTCGTGATAGATACCACCAACCGGCTTGACGCAGTGGGGATGACACGCGTGTAATTCAACGAGCGCCGCGCAGGGGGTGCGGTTGCGAACACAATCTTAAGGAGGCGCGGATGTGGAACATCCTCGGTGAGGGACCGCTGTCCTCTCCGTCCGCCTGGAGCGAGATCAACTCCGGACCGTTCGAGGGCGAAGGCGCCCTCGGGTGGCAGGAGCGTGCGCTGTGCGCACAGACCGACCCCGAGGCCTTCTTCCCGGAGAAGGGCGGTTCGACGCGCGAGGCCAAGAAGGTCTGCGTGTCGTGCGACGTCCGGGGCGAGTGCCTCGAGTACGCGCTGGAGAAGGACGAGCGCTTCGGCATCTGGGGTGGCCTCTCTGAGCGGGAGCGCCGCAAGCTGAAGCGCCGCGCGGTCTGACGAACGGTCGCCGTGTCGTCAGTCGCCCCCGTGCGTGAGCCCCGCTCGGTGCTCACGGTTCTCGTGACCCGTGGGGTCACCCCCTGGCTGCCGGAGACCCTCGAGGCCCTCGCCTCGCAGGAGGTCGCGCCGGAGCGCCTCGTGCTCGCGGTCTGGGACCCGACCGCCCTGTCCGACGTCCGTGAGGCCGCCACGACGGCGGGGCTCGCCCACGTCGACGTCGTCGCCACCGCGGGGGCCGCCACGTTCGGCGCCGCGGTCCGCTCGGCGGTCCGGGACCACCCGGCCGTCGACGGCCAGTGGCTCTGGCTGCTGCACGACGACAGCGCCCCCGCCCGCACCGCCCTCGCGGCCCAGCTGCGCGCCGTCGAGCAGGGTTCCTCGATCGTCGTCGCCGGAGCCAAGCAGGTCGAGTGGACCGCCCCGGACGAGCTCATCTCCGTCGGCGTCGGTCTGACGCGGTCCGGGCGCCGGTTCACGGCGCTCGAGGAGAGCGAGATCGACCAGGGTCAGTACGACGACCGCCTCGACGTCCTGGCCATCGGGACCGCCGGCATGCTCGTCCGTCGCGACGTGTGGGACGCGCTGCAGGGACCCGACCCGGCCCTCGGCCCCTACGGCGACGGCGCCGACCTCGCCCGCCGAGCCCGCCTCGCGGGGCACCGCGCCGTCGTGGTCCCCGCCGCTGTCGTGCGTCACGCCCGCGCGAGCTACGCCTGGCTGCGCCACCCGGAGGACGGCGAGGCCGCCGTCGACGCCCCGCACGAACCCGTGCGCAGCTGGCCGGCACGCCGCCGCGCCGTGCTGCACGCCCGCCTGGTCGGCGCCTCGCCGGTCGGCGCCGTCCTCGCCTTCCTCGGCATGTTCCTGCTCGCCCCGGTGCGCGCCCTCGCGCGCGTGGCGACGAAGGAGTTCGCGCTCATCGGCGGCGAGCTGCGCGCCCCGTTCGCGACGGCGGCACACCTGTCGGCCGTGAGCCGCGCCCGCGCGCAGGCGACGCGCACCGCCGTCGTCCCGCGTCGTGTCCTCGCGCCGCTGCAGGTCGGTGTCGGCACGCAGCTGGCCGCGTGGCGCGACACCCGGCTGCAGCGTTCGGCGCTGCGCCGTTCGCGCCGAGCCCGCAGCGAGCTGGAGAAGGCCGAGGTCGCCTCGCTCAACCGTCGCCGTCGTCTCGCGCTGCTCGCCGTCCTCGTGATCACCGTGGGGGTGGCGGCCGTGACGGTCGGCCGCTGGGCTCTGGACGGCGCCCTCATCGGCGGCGCGCTCCTGCCCGTGGACGCGGGGGCGTCGCAGCTCTGGACCCTGGCGACGTCGCCCTGGCTCGCCGTCGGCGACGGGCACGCGGTGCTGCCGCAACCGCTCGCCCTGGTGCTCGCGTTCCTCACCACGCTGATCGGCGGGCTCTGGGGCACGCCCGTCTCGGCGACCGTCGCGGTGCTGACCGTCGGGGCGATCCCGCTGGCCGCGCTCGGCGCGTGGTTCGCCGCCGGCGCCGCCACCCGCGGCCTCGCGGCGCGCGCCTGGGCCGCCACCGTCTGGGCGTTCACGCCGACGCTCCTGATCTCCCTCGCGCAGGGCCGGATCGGGTCGATCCTCGCCCACCTCGCCCTGCCATGGGTGGCGCTCGGCGTCGCCCGCGCGCTCGGGGTGCAGCGCCGCGACGTCGTGCTCGGCGGGATGGTCGGCGCGCGACGCGTCCACGCCGTACCCGGTGAGGTCGACGACGACGACGATGCGGACGGCGCCTCGCCGCGCGCCGCCGTCGCGCCGCCCCGTCCCGGGCGCCGCCCCGCTCGGGCCCAGGGCTCGATCGGAGCCGCCGCCGCGGCCGGTCTCGCGTTCGCGATCGCGTGCGCCGGTGCGCCGCTGCTGCTGCCGCTGGGCGTCGTGGTCGTCCTCGTGCTGGTCCTCACGCTCCCGCGCGCCTCGCGCGGCACCCAGGCCGGTCGCGGCCGCCTCGTGCTCGTCCTGCTGCCCGCGATCGCCCTGGTCGGCCCCTGGCTCACCGCGCCCTTCGGAGCCGTCGGGTCCGACGCCCAGGCGTCGTCGTGGGAGTCGGTGCTTCGTCTGCTCCTCTCCGAGCCCGGCCGCCCGCTGCCGGGCGACGACGTCGCGCCGTGGCAGCAGTTGCTGCTCTGGCCCGGCGGCAGCGACCTGCTGCCGTCCCAGCTGGACGCGCTCGGCGCCGTCGGACCGCTCCTGCTCACCGGACCGGTCGTCCTCGGCGCGGTGCTGGCGCTGCTGCGCGGCGGAGCCCGGGCGCGGGCCATCCGCATCGCCTGGGTGCTCGCCGCCGTCGCCCTCGCCGGAGCCGTCGCCGTCACGCACGTGCCCGTCGGCGTCAGCCTGGATCTGCTCACGGGCACCGAGATCGCCGTGACGGCCTGGTCGGGCCCCGCCGTCTCGCTCCTGCTGCTCGCACTCCTCGTGGCCGCCGTGGTCGCGGCCGAGGGGCTGCAGGGCGTGCTCGGCGAGAACACCTTCGGCTGGCGCCAGCCGGTGCTCGCGGTGGTGGCCGTCGTCGTCGCGATCGCCCCCGCCGCCGCCGCGACCGCGTGGACCTGGTCGGTGCGCAGCGACCCCGCCGTCCTGGAGGTCCAGCCGCGCGGAGACTCGCCGGTACCGGCTCTGGGACGCCAGGTGCAGGCGTCCGCCGCCTCGGCCCGCGTGCTCTCGCTCGCGCCCACCACGACCGGTTACGACCTCCAGGTCTGGCGCAGCGACGGACCGCAGCTGCTGGAGACCAGCGTCGCGCCGTTCTCGCTCGAGGGAGACCTCCTGCGCCCCACGGTCACGGTGCCGGACGCCGCCGACGAGGCGCTCGCCGTCGCCGTCGCGCGCCTGTCCGTCGCGGCGGACGAGGCTGCACCCGCGCTCGTCGAGCACGGCATCGCCGTCGTCGTCGTCCCACCGGAGGACGCCTCGTGGCGCCCCGGCGTCGATCCGACGGCGCGCGCCGAGCTCGTCTCGAGCCTCGACGGCACGGCCGGTCTCGAGCGCGTGACCTCCAACGCCTCCGGGACGATCTGGCGCGTCACGGCAGACTCGGGCGTGGCGCGGGCTCGCGTGCTGCTGGCCGACGGCGTCACGCCGTCGCCCGACGTGGACGTCACGAGCCGCGACCTCCCGGTCGGCGGGCTGACGTCCGGCACCGTCCGGGCGGGCGGCGAGGTGCGGGTGGCCGACGCCGACCGTCTCGTCGTCCTCGCCGAGCGCGCCCACCCGGGGTGGCGCGCCACGCTGGAGGGGCGACGCCTCGAGACCACCGACCTCGACTGGCGGCAGGCGTTCACCCTGCCGGCCGGCGCCGAGGGAACCCTGACGATCAGCTACGTCGACCCGCTGCGGATGCTCTGGACCGTCGGCCAGATCGTGGTGCTGGGACTGGCCGGGCTGCTCGCCCTGCCGACCCGCCGCCGCAGCCCGGGGGAGGACGCATGACCCGCGACACGCACCAGAACGACGAGCGCGACGAGCGCGACGAGCGCGACGAGCGCGACGACGAGGGGCGCGAGCCCGGGTCCGGCCCGGGGGAGGACGCGGTGTCCCTGGCGTCGCCCTACCGGTTGACGCCGCCGGCCACGCCGCCCGAGCCGGAGCCTGAGATGGAGCCCGAGGCAGCCGAGCCCGAGGCCATCGAGCCCGAGCCCGAGCCCGAGGCCACGGAGGCCGACCCCGAGTCGGACCCGGAGCCGAAGGAGTCGGTCGAGGCCGAGCCCGGCGAGCTCGAGGGGCCCGCTCCCGCACCTGCCGCGGACGAGCCCGGCGCCGCCGCGACCGCAGTGGCCTCTCCGGGGACCGAGGAGAAGCAGAAGCCCGCGCCTCGCCCGGCGCGCACGCCGCGCGAGGCCAGGGCCGCCAGGGCCGCTCGCGCGCCCCGCGACCGTTCGGCGCTGCGCCGCGCCGGATCGATCCTCACGGGCGGCCTCGTGCTCGCCCTCGCCGGTGGTGTCGCGTTCGGGGGCGGTCTGTTCGATCGCGCGGCCCCGGCGTCGTCCGACCCGCTCGCCGTCGCCGTCCCGCCGACCCAGGTCGCGCTGGCGTGCCCCGGACCCGGGGTTCTCCCCGGCGGCGCGACCGGGGGGACCGACACCGAGCTCGGTGGTGCGTCGGCGACCACGGCCGCCGTGCGCGGGCTCGTCGTCCCGCGCGCCGACGACCCCGCCGCCGCCACGCTCGCCCCGCTCGTCTCGGACGGCGCCGCCCCGCTGGAGCTGTCGGGCAGCGCCGACGCCCTCGTCGGCGAGCTCGTCGCCCCCACCGGCTCCAGCGTGCTGCGCGCCGAGCCCACCGCCACGGCGGCCGCGTTCGCCGCGGCCGCGAGCGTCTCGCGCGCCGACTCCGGCGACCTGCGCGGACTCGCGGCGGCCACGTGCCCGGCGGCGGCGACCTCGTCCTGGCTCGTCGGCGGCACGACGCTGGTGGGTGCCTCCGCCGTCCTCAGCCTGCGCAACGTCGGCGCCACGGCGGCCACGGTCACGATCAGGGCGTGGGACGCCGTCGGCGAGGTGGCGGTCGGGGGCACGAGCATCCTCGTGCCTGCCGGTCAGGAGGTGACGCAGGCGCTCGAGGCCACCGTGCCCGACGTCGAGCGTCTCGCGATCCTCGTGACCGCCACGGGTGGTCAGGTCAGCCCCACGGTCCAGACGTCCCAGCTGACCGGGCTCACGCCGGCGGGGACCGACGTCGTCGCCCCGACGGCGGCCCCGGCGCTCACGCAGCTGCTGCCCGGCGTCGTGCTGACCACCACCACGGTCGACGAGGAGGACCCCAGCCTCGTCCGCATCCTCAACCCGAACGACGAGCCCACCACGGTGCAGCTCGACCTGCTCGGTGCCGAGGGTGCCACGTCCCTCACCGACGAGGCCGGGCTCGTGATCGAGCCCGGAGCGGTCGCCGACGTCTCGCTCGCCGGTTCGCCGGCCGGGACGTTCACGCTGCAGGTGACGGCGCAGGACCCCGTCGTCGCCGGCGCGATGCTGGTGCGTCGCGGCGACCCCGCGCCCGAGGACCCCGACGTGCCCGTCGTCGACAGGGCGTGGTTGCCGGCCGTGCCGAGCGCGACCGCCGCCGCCGTCGCGGTGCCCGGACTCGGTTCTCTCGTGGACCGCGCCGTGCTCGTGGTCGGCAACGGCGAGGACACGGACGCCGACGTCACGGTGACGGCGGTGAACGGCACGGGCGAGGTGGTCTCGGCCCGGGAGATCGCCGTCGCGGCGGGGGGCAGCACCGCGCTGGAGGTGTCGGGGCTGGGCTCGGGCGTCGCCGGCGTGCTGCTCGACTCGACCGGCCCGGTGAGCTCCTCGACCGTCCTGTCCTGGGGCGACGTGCTCGGCGAGCTCATCGCCGTCGTCGCCGCGCAGGCCGATCCGCAGGTGGAACGCTCCGCCGCGATCACGATCTCGGGGAGCTGACGGGTCGCGCTCAGTCGCCCCGGTAGCCCGGGTCGACCTCCTCGGGCCGCCGGTTGAGCAGCTGCGCCACCTGCTCCACGATGACCTCCCGCACGAGCGAGCGCAGCATCTCGGGGTCGTCCACCCGCTCCTCGACCACGCGCCGGTACAGCACGATCCGGTGGGTCAGGCCGGCCACCGGGTCCGCCGCGAAGTAGCGGCCGAGCGGGACCCCGTGCTCCCAGGGCGAGGGATCCGACGGCGGCACGTCCTCCACGGCGTACTCCACGCCGCGCAGCTGCTGCTCCCAGCGTCGCTCGAGCGCCTCGACGACCTCGAGGACGGCGTCGTCGAACCGTTCCGCGCGGCTGCGCGCGGCGGGCATGCCGGGCGGCAGGAGCGGGCCGCGCACGCCACGACCGCGGCGGTCGCGCCGTCGGGCGCCGCGGCGGGACGGGATGGCGAGGTCCCCGACGTCGGTGCCACCGGTGGGACGTGGTGCGGGGGAGGCCATGACCTCACGGTAGCCCGGTGGCGGCGGTGCGACGTCGGCGCACCCACGGGGTAGGTTGGCACGTGTGAGACCCGCCCGTCAGTGCACCCGAGCCACGTGCGCGCAGCCCGCCGTCGCCACGCTGACGTACGTCTACGCGGACTCCACGGCGGTGCTCGGCCCGCTGGCCACGCACGCCGAACCGCACTCCTACGACCTGTGCGGTGCGCACGCCGGTCGCCTGACCGTTCCCCGCGGCTGGGAGGTCGTGCGTCTCGACGTCGACCTGACGCCGGCAGCGCCGACGTCCGACGACCTCGTGGCGCTGGCCGACGCCGTCCGCGAGGCCTCGCGCAGCGTCCCGCGCCGCGCGACACCCCCCGCCCAGGGACGGCCCCCGATCGAGGAGCCGCCCGCCTCGAGCACCCCCCGGCGCCGCGGTCACCTGCGCGTGCTGGACGGAGGAGAGTGACCATGACCACGAACGACTGGGTCAGGCAGTCGCTGCGCTGCCCCGTGACCGGCACCGAGCTCGTCGACGGCACGTCCCCCGACGGCACCCCCGAGCTGCGCAACACCTCCGCCGAGTCGCCGCTGGCGTACCCGGTGCGCGACGGCGTCCCCGTCCTGCTCGCGGACGAGGCGCGCACCCTCCAGGCCTGAGCCGCGGCTCGTCCCGAGGCGACCCGGCCCGGTCGGCCGGGCGGGTCGGCGGGATCTCGCCCAGCGAGGTCTACGATCCTCGACGGCGCACGGTGCGCCTTCGGGAGGGATCGACATGTCGACCAAGGGTGGAAACAGGGCGATCATCGCGGCCCTGGCAGCGAATCTCGGTATCGCCGTCACGAAGTTCGTCGCCTGGGCGCTGACGGGTTCGTCCTCGATGCTCGCCGAGGGCGTTCACTCGGTGGCCGACTCCGGCAACCAGCTCCTGCTGCTGCTCGGCGGGCGTCGGGCGGTACGCGCCGCCGATGCCGAGCACCCGTTCGGCTACGGCCGGGCACGCTACTTCTACGCGTTCGTCGTCTCGATCGTGCTCTTCACCCTCGGTGGGCTCTTCGCGCTGTACGAGGCGTGGCACAAGTTCTCCGACCCCCACCCCATCGAGGGTCGCTGGTGGTGGGTGCCGCTCGCCGTGCTCGCCCTCGCCATCGTCATGGAGGGCTTCTCGCTGCGGACCGCGGTGCACGAGTCGCGGCCGAGCAAGGGCGAGCAGTCCTGGTGGTCCTTCATCACGACGTCGAAGTCGCCCGAGCTGCCGGTCATCCTGCTGGAGGACCTCGGGGCGCTGGTCGGCCTGGTGCTGGCGGGGTTCGGCGTCTCGATGACGCTCGTGACGGGTGACGGCAGGTGGGACGCGATCGGGTCGGCCGCGATCGGGCTCCTGCTGGTGGCGATCGCCGCGATCCTGGCGCGCGAGACGGCGTCGCTGCTGCTCGGCGAGAGCGCTGGACCCGGCGTCGTCGCGGCGGTGCGGGAGGCGCTCGTGGGTGGCGGGGTGACGTCGATCATCCACCTCAAGACGCTGCATCTCGGTCCGGAGGAGCTGCTCGTGGTGGCGAAGATCGAGGTGCCGTCCGCAGCCACGGCGGCCGACGTCGCCGAGGCGATCGACGGCGCGGAGCGGCGCGTCCGCGAAGCCGTTCCGATCGCGCGGGTCATCTACCTGGAGCCGGACCTGCGCCACGCCGTCGCCGGCTGACGCCCGCGCGCCGGCGGCCCTGGCGCCGCCCCGGCGCCGCGCTGTGGCACCGCTGCGGCCGCGCCGGCAACGGCTCGATCCGCCGAGTTCGGGGTTTACTGCCGAGTTCGGGCGTTAGCGCCCCGAACTCGGCAACAAGTCCCGAACTCGGCGTTGGTGGGCTCGAGGAAGGCCCGACCTCGGCGACAAGTCCCGAACTCGGCGGTGACCGGGTTGGAGACCGGCGGAGTCGAGGGTGAGTCTCAGACCAGCCGGTGACGGACGAGGCGGGTGAGGCGTCTCGCCAGCTCGGCCTCGCGCAGCACCATCGCCCACGTCACGCGAAGGATCACCCAGCCCGCGCGGGTGAGCGCGTCGTGCCGCTCCATCGCTGCGTGCAGCCGGCGCGTCAGGTCAGCCTCGCCGAGCCCCACGAGCTTGACTGCCCCATCCATCTCGACGGCGACGCGCTCGTGCACCCAGGCGATGTCGAGCTCCTGGGGGCCGAGGTCGGTGTCGACCACGTGCAGCGGTGTCGGCGCGGGGAGCCCGGCGCGAAGCGCGACGGCCCGGACCATCGACTCGCCCGGCGAGTGCACGACGCTCGTCGCGGCCTCGATCGCCGCGCGGGCGTTGCGGATGCCCCGGTGTCCCGCGAGGGAGGCGAGAAGGTCCTCGATGACCGCGCGGTCGGCCCCCAGTCTCAGTCCCGAGTCCGCGAGCACGACCGCCGCCGTGAACGGCAGGGTCGCGGCACACTCGACCACCGTGCGCTCGATGCTGGTCACGACGACGTCGTCGTGCACCCGCAGGTCACGGTCGGGGACGTGCTGCCGGTGTCGGACCACCAGACGGCGATCCTCCGCGGACGTGCTCGACCGCGTCTCCTGCGTGACGTGCACCGGCAGGCCCGGGCGCAGCACCCAGCAGCCCAGCAACGTGGCTGCGGTGGTGCGGCTGAACGCGAACCTCGCCCCCGCCACCCTCTCGAACGCCCGAGCATGTCTCAGCACGTCGTCGACCCCCCGCGCGGCCGGGCTCTCAGTCGTGCTCGGCGCTGAGGGCGGGGTCGCCGGAGCGAGCACCCCTCGGCGCACGCGGACCAGGGGGCCGGCGTCATCGCGACCTTCCGACACGAGCTGCCGCAGATCGCGCGCCCGCACGAGGTCGGGAAGGTGCCGGGGTTGCATGGTCAGGCCACGGCTGGGCGAGGCGAGTCCGTCCCACGAGTCACGAGGCTCCATGTCCGTCAGCGTGGTGGTCCTCGCCCCGCGCGTGTCAGCGGGTCATCGGCCAGCCTGCGGGAGTGCCGCCGTCGTCCACTGGGGACAGTTCGGTGGCGCACGAACGCCGAGTTCGGGCTCTGCGGGCGAGTTCGGGGATCAGATCCCCGAACTCGCGACAAGAGCCCGAACTCGGCGTCAGGTGGTGCTGGTCGTGCTGGTGGTGCTGGTGGAGCGCGGCGCGGCGAAGGTCAGGCCTGCGCCGCCTCCTTGAGGTCCGTCACGAAGTCCGGGTTGGCGTCGAGCCACGCGGCGGCCGCGCCGTCGAGGTCGTCGGCGTACGCGTCGTCGTTGAACATCATGTTCTCGAGCTCGAAGAGCTGCTCGTCGGACAGCTCGAACGCCTCGACCCAGGTCGACAGCTCCGGGAACCGCTCCATCACGTCGGCCGCGCCGAACGTGTGGATCTCCTCGGCCTCGCCGAGCGTGCCGGCCGGGTCCTCGAGGTCGCGGACCGGGAACGCGTCGTAGGCCCAGTGCGGGCGCCACAGCGTGACGGCGATGTTCTCGCCGCTGTCGGCCTTGGCCGAGAGCTCGGCGAGCATCGCGGGCGTGGAGGACGTGATGTAGTCCATGCCCTCGAGGCCGTACTCGGGGATGACGGCGTCGATCGTGGTCTCGGTCAGACCGGCGCCCGGCTCGATGCCGACGAGCCGGTTGTCGTACTCGTCGGCCATCGCGGCCAGGTCCTCGAGCGACTGCGCGGGGGAGTCCTCGTTGACGGCGATCGTCAGCTTGGCGTCGTCGTACCAGACGCCCAGGTCGGTGAGGTCCTCGCTGTAGCGCTCCCAGTAGGAGGCGTGCGTCAGCGGCAGCCAGCCGTCGAACATCAGGTCGAAGTCGCCACCGGCGAGCCCGGTGAACAGGATGCCGATGTCGGCGGTCTGGGTCTCGACGGTGTAGCCCTCGTCCTCGAGCACGGCCTTCCACAGGTGGGAGACGGCGATGCCCTCGTCCCAGCCGGACGGGATGCCGATGCGGACGGTGGTCTCGTCCTCGGAGGAGGCCGAGCCGGAGCCGTCCGACGTCGAGCCGGAGCCCGCGTCGTCGGTGGAGCAGGCGGCCAGGGTGAGGCCGAGGGCCGCTGCGGCCACGGCCGCGAGGGTGCGGCGGCGGGTGGAGACGGTCATGGTTGCTACCTTCCTTCGGCTGACGTTGCCGTCAGCTCTGGTTGGGGACGCGCACCCGAGGGGTGCGCGGCGGTCGGCGTCGGTCAGGACGCCGCGGTCTGTGCCTTGGCGACGGCGGAGCGCGTGCCGAGGGCGGAGGTGACGCGGTCGAGGTAGACCGCGAGAATGACGACGGCGAGGCCCGCCTCGAAGCCGAGCCCGATGTTGATGCTCGACAGGGCGCGGGTGACGTCGGAGCCCAGTCCCGCGGCGCCGACGAAACCGGCGATCACGACCATGGACAGGGCCAGCATGATGACCTGGTTGACGCCGGCCATGATCGTGCGGGTGGCCAGCGGCAGCTGGATCTGGCGCAGGATGCGACCGGAGGAGGCGCCGAACGCCTCGCCGGCCTCGACGACCTCGCGGTCCACCTGCCGGATGCCCAGCTCGGTGAACCGGACGCCGGGGGCCATGGCGAAGATGATCGTGGCGACGAGCCCGGGTACGGCGCCCGTGAGGAAGATGAGCACCATCGGCACGAGGTAGACGAGCGCCGGCAGCGTCTGCATGAGGTCGAGCACCGGGCGGATCACCCGCGAGACAGCGTCGTTGCGGGCCGCCAGGATCCCGACAGGAACGGCGATCGCCAGCGCGATGACGGTCGCGATGAGGACGAGCGCGAGCGTGTGCATCGCGTTGTCCCACTGGTTCATGGTCTGGATCAGCACGAGCCCGATCACGGTGCCCAGCGCCATCTTCCAGCTCTTGACCCACCAGGCGAGTCCGGCCAGCACGAGCACGACGACCCAGAACGGCGGCGCGGTCAGGATCTGGTCCAGGCCCTCGTAGGCGCTACCGAGCACGGTCTTGATGAACGCGAACAGCCCTGAGAAGGTCGACGTGAGCCAGTCGACGGCGGACTCGGCCCAGGAGCCGACGGGGATGCGGATGATCGGGTCGTTCACAGGGAGTCCTCCGTGCTGGGCGTGGCGTCGAGGGAGGTGGTCTGCGACATCGCCTCGAGCAGGCGGACGCGCGGGACGACGCCGACGAGCCGGCCGCCGTCGTCGACCACCGGGACCGGCAGCACCGACTCGGCCGCGGGAGCGAAGATCTCCGACATCGGGGCGTCGGGGTGGACCTGGCGCGTGTCCGGTTCGACGACGGCGCTCAGGTCCGCGTCCCCCCGACGCTGCGCGTCCAGCACCGCCGTGTCGGTGACGGTGCCGTGGAAGACGCGGTTGCGGTCGGTGACGAACGCGGCCGAGGCGGCGTTCTCCTCCATGGTGCGCAGCGCGAGCCGCGGACCGCCCGAGATCGAGACGACCACGCGCGAGGGGCGCATCACCGACGAGGCCGTCAGCACACGGGTGCGGTCGACGTCGGCGACGAACTGCGCGACGTAGTCGTCCGCCGGCTCGGACAGGATCTGCTCGGCGGTGCCGATCTGGACGATCCGGCCGTCGCGCATCATGGCGATGCGGTCGCCGAGGAACATCGCCTCGTTGAGGTCGTGCGTGATGAAGACGATCGTCTTGCCGAGCGAGCTCTGCAGCTCGAGCAGCTGCTCCTGCATCTCCCGGCGGATCAGGGGGTCGAGGGCGGAGAACGCCTCGTCCATGAGCAGCACGTCCGTGTCGGCGGCCAGGGCGCGGGCGAGCCCGACGCGCTGGCGCATGCCGCCGGACAGGGCCCCGGGCACGGAGTCCTCCCAGCCGGCGAGGCCGACCAGTCGCAGCGCCTCCAGGGCGCGCTCCCGTCGCTGCTCCTTCGGCACCCCCTGGATCTCCAGGGGGTAGGCGGCGTTCTCGAGCACGGTGCGGTGCGGCAGCAGCGCGAAGTGCTGGAACACCATCGACACCTTGGTGCGGCGGATCTCCCGCAGCCGGGCGGGGGAGACGGTGGCGAGGTCGTCGTCGCCGAGGTGGATCGAGCCGGCGGTCGGTCGCCAGAGCCCGTTGAGCATGCGGATCAGCGTCGACTTGCCGGAGCCCGACAGCCCCATGACGACGAAGATCTCGCCCTTGCGCACCTCGAAGGAGGCGTCGATCACCGCGGCGGTGCCGAGCGGCTTGACCTCGTCGCGGGTGCTGCCGGAGCGGAGACGGCGGACCGCCTCGGCCCCTCGCCGTCCGAACACCTTGTACGCGCCGTCGGCGCGGATCTCCGTGTGGTTCTCGGTCATGTGTTGCGTCCTTCCGGACACAGCCCTGACCCCTGCGGGTCGCTTCTGCGTGCTGGATTCCGTGAAGCGGGCGTGCCAAGCGAGCCCGACGTCGTGCGCCGGGCTGGTCCCTTGTGGTCTGCATCCACCGTGAACCATGAACCAAGAATGCGCAAAGGCAGCATTGTGGTGAATGGTGCCCTTTGACGAGATCGATCTCACGCGCACCCCCGCTGACCTGCGGCGAAGCGTTGTGACGATCGTTACGCCTTCGTTATGCAAGCCCGCCGGAATGCCCCGGGGCGCGGCGCAGTAGGCTCGTGAGCCGTGACCTTCCCCCTCGCGCACCGTGTCCGTGACCTGTCCCTGGCCGAGGCCGGGCGGCACCAGATCCGCCTCGCCGAGCACGAGATGCCCGGCCTGATGGCGCTGCGGGAGGAGTTCGGGCACGCCCAGCCGCTGCGCGGTGCCCGCATCGCGGGATCGCTGCACATGACGGTCCAGACCGCCGTCCTCATCGAGACGCTGACGGCGCTGGGCGCTCAGGTGCGGTGGGCGAGCTGCAACATCTTCTCCACGCAGGACGAGGCGGCGGCGGCCGTCGTCGTCGGACGCCCCGAGACCGGCGGCACGGCCGAGGACCCGCGCGGCGTCTCCGTGTTCGCGTGGAAGGGCGAGACCCTCCCGGAGTACTGGGAGTGCACCGACGAGATCCTGCGGTGGATCGACGACGAGACGGGGCAGGACGTCGGCCCCACCCTGATCCTGGACGACGGCGGGGACGCCACCATGCTGGTCCACGAGGGCGTGGTGGCCGAGCGCCGCGGCGCCGTGGAGTCCGACCCCGTCCCCGGGGACCGCGGGTTCTCGCACGAGAAGCTCGTCTTCCTCGCCACGCTGCGCCGCTCGCTCGAGCAGGACGCCCAGCGCTTCACGCGGCTCGCGGCCTCGATCCGCGGGGTCAGCGAGGAGACCACCACGGGGGTCCACCGCCTCGCCCAGCTCGCCGCGACCGGCGACCTGCTCTTCCCGGCGATCAACGTCAACGACTCCGTCACGAAGTCGAAGTTCGACAACCGGTACGGCATCCGTCACTCCCTGCCCGACGGCCTCAACCGCGCCACGGACGTCCTGATCGGCGGCAAGGTCGCGTTCGTCGTCGGCTACGGCGACGTCGGCAAGGGTGCGGCCGAGTCGCTGCGCGGCCAGGGCGCCCGCGTGATCGTCTCCGAGATCGACCCGATCTGCGCCCTGCAGGCGGCGATGGACGGCTACCAGGTCGCGCGCCTGGCCGACGTCATCGGCCAGGTCGACTTCGTCATCACGACGACGGGCAACGTCGCGGTCGTCACCGCGCAGGACGTCGCGGCGATGAAGAACAAGGCCGTGCTCGGCAACATCGGTCACTTCGACAACGAGATCGACATGGCCGGGCTCGAGGCGCTCCCCGGTGTGGTGCGCACCGAGATCAAGCCGCAGGTCCACGAGTGGACCCTCCCGGCCGACGTCGCCCCCGACGGCACCGAGCGTACCGAGCGCAGCGTCATCGTGCTGTCCGAGGGACGGCTGCTCAACCTGGGCAACGCGACCGGCCACCCGAGCTTCGTCATGAGCGCGTCGTTCGCCAACCAGGTCCTGGCGCAGATCGAGCTGCACACCGACGCCGAGTACCTGCAGGTCGCCGTGGGCGGCACGCCCGACGTCCACCGGCTGCCCAAGGAGCTGGACGAGAAGGTCGCCCGGATGCACCTCGAGGCGCTCGGCGCCGACCTCACCGAGCTCACCAAGGAGCAGGCGGAGTACATCGACGTCGACGTCGCCGGGCCGTACAAGAGCGATCACTACCGCTACTAGGATGGTCCCCGGTGCGCCGGGAAGTCTGGTCGGCAACGACGTCCCCGACCCCTGGAGCACCCGTGAACCACTCGCACCCCCCGCAGCAGCCGACCCCGTTCGCCCCGCCCGGTCCCGGGGGTCGCCGCAACCTGCTCGACACCCTGCGTGCCGAGCGGACGGGCGGCATCCTCCTCGTCGCGGCCGCGCTCCTCGGCCTGGTCCTCGCCAACGGCCCCACGCGGACCTGGTTCGCCAGGCTCGCCGGCACCGAGCTCACCGCGGGCCCGGTCACGCTCGACGTCGCCCACTGGGCCTCGGAGGGCCTGCTGGCGATCTTCTTCCTCGTGGTCGGGCTCGAGCTGACGCGCGAGATCCAGGTGGGGGAGCTGAGGCGCCTGCGCACCGCCGTCGTGCCGGTCGTCGGCGCGATCGGCGGGATGGCGGCCCCGGCGCTGATCTACCTCGGCGCCAACCTGGTGGCACCCGGGGGCGACGTGGCCGGCTGGGCGATCCCCACGGCGACCGACATCGCCTTCGCCGTCGCCGTCCTCGCGCTGGTGGCGCCCGGGCTGCCGCTCGCGATCCGCGCCTTCCTGCTGACGCTCGCGGTCGTCGACGACCTGCTGGCGATCCTCATCATCGCGGTCGGGTTCTCCGACGGCGTCTCCTGGACGTGGCTGCTCGGCGCGGTGGCCGGCGTCGCGCTCGTCGCGCTGCTGCTGCGCTCACGCGTCGCACGGGCGCCGTGGCTGCCACCGGTGCTCGTGGTGCTGGGCGTCGCGACCTGGGTCGCCACCCTCAACGCGGGGTTGCACGCCACGCTGGCGGGGGTGGCGATCGGACTCGCGGTGCCGGCGCGCTCGCCGGGCGCTGCCCCCGACGTGCCGGCGGACGACGGTGCGGGCAGCCTCGCCGAGCGCTACGAGCACGTGTGGCGTCCGATCTCCGCCGGGCTCGCGGTCCCTCTCTTCGCGCTGTTCGCCGCCGGTGTGCGGATCGATCCCGCGCTCCTGGGCGCGACGCTGCGCGACCCCGTCGCGTGGGGGATCGTGCTCGGGCTCGTGGTGGGCAAGCCGCTGGGGATCACGGCCTCCACGTGGCTCCTGTGCCGGTTCACGGGCGCATCGCTGGCCCCGGGAGTGACGTGGCGCGCGATCGGGTCCGTCTCGTGCCTGGCGGGCATCGGCTTCACGGTGTCGCTGCTGATCGGCTCGCTGGCGTTCGGTGACGGCGACCGGACGGCCGAGGTCGTGATCGCGGTGCTGGTGGCCTCAGTCCTGGCGGCCGGGCTCGGTGCCGCGGCGCTGCGCCAGCTCCCCGTGCACCAGGGCGAGGACGAGCGCGCCGAGCGGGGCGGTCACGGCTGACGCGACGACGGAGCCGAGCAGGCTCCACGTCGCGGCGTCGTCCCCACCCACCGCGGCACCGATGCCCGCGAACGGCGAACCGATCACGCCGGCGGTGATGCCGAGCACGATCACGGTCAGCAGCCAGATGCCGACCAGGCGCCAGCGCTCGCCCGCCGTCAGCGCGACGGCGCGGCGCAGCGACGTCCCGGCGCCGGTGCGGTCGGCGCTCGCGTGCGCGGGCAGGCTCACCACGAGCGCGGGCACGAAGCGGACCAGGAGCGCGACGGCGACCGCCAGGCCCACGAGCCCCGCGCCGACCGCGGCACCGGGCGAGCCCGCGGCCGCCCCGACGAGCACGGCGAGGAGGACCGGCACGGCCAGCGCGAGGACGACCACGACGGCGAGCAGCAGCACCAGACCGAGCAGGCCGGCCACACGGGGGCGCAGCCCGCGCCAGACGTCCCGGATCCGGGCGGGGGCGCCGGCGTCGTGCAGCACGAGGGCGCGGGCGGTCCAGCCGACCACGAGCGTCGTGGCGACGGTCCCCAGGACGGCCGTCAGCGCCGAGGTCAGGGCCGAGGCAGCCAGCAGCCGCACCTCCTGGCCCGTCTGCTCGTACCACTCCTGGTCGCCGAACCGCTCGCCCAGGACGACGTCCGTGAGGCTTCCGAACGGGAGCACGCGCGCGGCGAGGAGCTCGAGGGCCCCGACGACCGCGACGACGGCGGCGCCGACGAGCCAGGTGGAGCGCGGCACGGTCCGGATGCTGCCGATCACGCGCTCCATCAGGTCGCCCAGACCCATCGCGCGGGGCGCCGTCGGGGCGACGCCCGCCGGCTCCGAGGGAGGGGGCGAGGGGCGCGCCGGTTCTCCCCAGCCGCGAGGTGAGCTCATGGGTGCCACGATAGGGGGCATGACCTCCACCATCCTCGTGGTCGACGACGACCCCGCCATCTCCGAGATGATCGGCATCGTGCTCGCCTCGGAGGGGTTCGAGGCGGCCTTCTGCCCCGACGGCGAGCACGCCATCGAGGTGTTCAACGAGTCCAACCCCGATCTCGTGCTGCTCGACCTGATGCTGCCGGGCAAGGACGGCATCGAGGTCTGCCGCGAGATCCGTCGCCTGGCCGACACACCCGTCGTGATGCTGACCGCGCGCTCCGACACGGTCGACGTCGTGCGTGGGCTCGAGGCCGGCGCCGACGACTACATGGTCAAGCCCTTCAAGCCGCAGGAGCTCGTCGCGCGGGTCAGGGCCCGCCTGCGCCGGCAGGATCACGACGCCTCCGAGCGCCTCCAGATCGGCGACCTGACGATCGACGTCGCCGGCCACCGGGTGATGCGCGGCAGCGAGACGATCGCGCTGACGCCGCTGGAGTTCGACCTCGTGGTCGCGCTCGCGCGCAAGCCGTGGCAGGTGTTCAGCCGCGAGGCCCTGCTGGAGCAGGTCTGGGGCTACCGCCACCAGGCCGACACGCGGCTCGTCAACGTCCACGTGCAGCGCCTGCGCGCCAAGATCGAGCGCGACGCCGAGCACCCCGAGGTGGTCGTCACCGTCCGCGGTGTCGGCTACCGGGCGGGGACGCCCACCTCGTGACGGCCGGGGGCGCGCCGGTCGCGACGCCCGCCCCCGGCCGCCGGGGCCCGACGGCGCTCACGGCGGGGGTGCGGCGCTGGTGGCGGCGCGGCGCGCTCGGGCAGCGCCTGCGTCGCCTGCGCGTGGCGTGGGGCAGCTCGCTGCGTCTGCGGGTGCTCGCGGTGACCACGGTCGTCGGGATCGTCGCGCTCGTGCTGATCAGCGCCTACCTCTCCGAGCGCGTGCGGGACACGCTGTACGAGCAGCGCGTGGACGAGGCGCTGGCCGACGCCGCCACCCGGACCGGCCTGGTGCAGCAGCAGTTCGACGCCTCCACGGCCTCGACCCCCGCGCTCGTGCAGACGGTCGCCAACGACATCGTGCGGCGGACGCAGAGCTCGGGCTCCGGCGCCGTCGGGACCCTGCTGCGCCGCAGCCCGACCGAGACCCCGGTGACCTCGCTCATCACGTTCACGGTCGGGACGAGCGTCGACCTCAGCCCCGACCTGCGCGCGGCCGTGCGGGAGACGGGGGCGCAGCACTGGCAGGCGGTGGAGCTCGGACCCGCGGGCAGCGACCGCCCCGGCATCGTCGTCGGCTCTGTCGTCGCCCCGCCCGTCGTCGGGCCGTACGAGCTGTACTTCGTCTACAGCCTCGAGCCGGAGGAGGCCACCGTCGTCCTCATCCAGCAGACGCTCGCCCTCGCGGCGCTCGTCCTGCTCGGGCTGCTGGCCGCGATGGCGCTCTACCTCACCCGGCAGGTGCTCGGACCCGTGCAGCTCGCCGCCCGCACCGCCGAGCGGCTCGCCTCGGGGCACCTGGACGAGCGCATGACCACGAAGGGCCGCGACGAGCTCGCGCTGCTCGGGCGCAGCTTCAACGAGATGGCCGACAGCCTGCAGGAGCAGTTCGAGCGGCTCGCCGGGCTGTCCGTGGTGCAGCAGCAGTTCGTCTCCGACGTCTCGCACGAGCTGCGCACACCGCTCACGACGATCCGGATGGCGTCGGAGATGATCTACGACGCGCGTGGCGACTTCGACGCCGTCACGCGCCGCTCGGCCGAGCTCCTGCACACGCAGGTCGACCGGTTCGAGGCGCTGCTCGCCGACCTCCTGGAGATCTCGCGGTTCGACGCCGGGGCCGCCATCCTCGACGTCGAGCACCTCGACGTCCGCACGGTGGTGCGGCGCGCCGTCGACCTCGCGGCACCGCTCGCCGAGCGCACGGGGTCGCACCTGAGCGTCGAGCAGCCCGAGGAGGCGTGCCGCGCCGACATCGACCCGCGCCGCGTCGAACGCGTGCTGCGCAACCTCCTGGCCAACGCGATCGAGCACGCCGAGGGGCGCGGCATCGAGGTCGTGGTCCGCGCCGACGCGCGCGCGGTCGCGATCAGCGTCGTCGACCACGGCGTGGGCATGACGACGCGCCAGAGCGAGCAGGTCTTCGACCGGTTCTGGCGCGGCGACCCCTCGCGCGCCCGCACGATCGGGGGGACGGGGCTCGGCCTCGCGATCGCGCTCGAGGACGCGCGGCTGCACGGCGGCGACCTCGAGGCGTGGGGGAGCCCCGGCGTCGGCGCCACCTTCCGCCTGACCCTGCCCCGCCGCGCCGGTGTCCGGGTCGTCCACTCACCCGGACCGCTCGTGCGCGAGGAGGTCGTGCCGGAGCTGCCCAACCAGCTGCTGGGCCCGTCCCCGGCCTCGGTGCCGGACCTCGCGGGAACGCCGGAGGAGGCACGATGAGACCGTCACCCCGACGGCGTCGCACCCCGCGGGCCGGGGCGTTCGCGGTGGCCCTGGCCCTGGCGCTCGCCGGCTGCACGTCGCTGCCGACCTCCGGACCGGTCGAGGTCGGCCTGACCGAGTCCCCGACGGACGGCACCATCCGCTACGAAGCGAGCGGTCCGGTGCTCGGCGCGGGTCCGACCGAGATCATCGAGGGGTTCCTCCAGGCCGGGGCCGCCGGCCTGTCGGGGGACAACGACTTCGAGGTCGCGCGATCGTTCCTCACCGAGGCCGCCAGCAGCGGGTGGACGCCGCTGGCCCAGGTCGTCGTGTCCGCGAACGAGTCTCCCCAGCTGCCCGTCGTGACCCTGCCCGAGGGGGCCGCGCCGTCGTCGGACGATCCGGCCGCCGGGACGCCGCAGGAGGCGACGCCGTCGGACGGACCGGCGACGCTGGGGTCGGACGAGCTCGAGGGCCTCGACCGCGTGCAGGTCCGGCTCGGCATCGACGCCGTCGCGGACGTCGACGACCGCGGTGTCTACACCGCCTCGACCTCGCGGGCGGAGTCGGAGCTGAGCTACGAGCTGGTGAGGGTGTCGGGCCAGTGGCGCATCGACTCGGTCCCCAGCGGTCTGCTGCTCCCGGAGGTCGCCTTCGGGAACGTGTTCCGGCCCGTCCCGGTGATGTTCCTGACGCCCGACCTCAGCGCCCTGGTGCCGGACGTCCGCTTCGTCCCCACCCGCAACGCCGTCTCGCACGCGCTCGACCGCCTGCTGGCCGGACCCGCCGACTGGCTGGAGTCCGGCGTCTCGACGCGCGTCCCGCTCGGGACCACGCTCGAGCAGCTCGGTGCGGGCGTCGTGGTGACCGAGGACGACGCCCAGGCCGAGGTCCGCCTGACGGGCGCGGCGGGGCTGTCGGCGGCCGACCGCGATCTGCTGTTCGCCCAGGTCAAGGCCACCCTCACCTCGATCCCCGGCATCCTCGGCGTCTCGCTCTGGCTGGACGGCAATCCGTACGAGCCGTCGACCGGTGCCGTGGCGCCCGCGCTCGTCGCCCGGGTCCCCGACCGTCTCGTCGCGCTCGCGGACGGGGTCCTGGTGCGGGTGGACGGGGACGACGTCGAGGCGTACGTCGGGGTCGCGCCCGACGGCGACGCGGCCGACCCGGCCGGCCCGGACGCTCCGGCGTCGCCCGAGGCCACCGATGCCCCCGACCCGGCCGACACCGGCACCGCACCGGAGGAGCCCCCGCAGGCGCCACCCCCGGGGCTGGCCGATCTGCGCCGCCCGGCCCCCGCCTACGACGAGGACGCGGGCGTCGCGGTCCTCCAGGGCGACGGCCGGCTCCTCCACATCGCGCCGGACGGCACGTTCACGGTGCTCACCAGCGGTCGGGAGCTGCTGCCGCCGAGCCAGGACCGGTTCGGCTGGATCCTGACGGGGGAGCGCGACAACGCGGGCGTCCTGACGGCCGTGACGCCCGAGGGAGCCGTGGTCCAGGTCGACGCCGAGGTGCTGACCGGCCGCGTGACCGAGGTCCGCGTCTCGCGCGACGGCGCGCGCGCCGTCGTGATGAGCGAGCGCGACGGTGCCGCCCAGGTGCAGATCGTGGCCGTCGTGCGCGACGGCGACGGCGTGCCGCTGCGTCTCGTCCCCGGTCCGGTGCTCGTGGGCGACCTGGCGAGCGGCCTCGGCGTGGTCTGGACCGGGGCGACCGAGGTCGCCGTCCTGGCCTCGCAGGAGCCGGGCTCGGCCCCCAGCGTGCGCACGGCGCTCGTGACCGGCCCCGTCGCCCCCGTCTCCACGACGGCCCAGGCCGTCTCCATCGCCGCCGGCAACGGGCTCGGCGAGCTCTACCTGGCGACGGCGGAGGGGCGTCTCCTGCTGCGCGTCTCGCTCCGGTGGGAGGAGATCGTCGCGGGGGTGACCGACCCGGCGTTCGCCGGCTGACGCGCCGGCGGCCGGATCGGCTGTCCCCCGGGCACGCGGGCGGGCCCGATCACCGGGCTCGTCGCGGGCCACGGCTCGTCGGCGACCTCGCCGAGCACCCTGGTCCCGTGCCCACCACGCGTGCCCGTCCCCGTCCTCCCGACGGCCTCCGCGTCGCCACCGCCGCCGCCGGGGCGCTCGCCGCCGAGGTCGCGCGCCTGCTGGTCCCGCTCGCGTGCGCAGGCTGCGACGCGTGGGACGTGACGCTGTGCCGGCGCTGCCGCTCCGCCCTGGGTCCGCCCCGGCGCCTCGACGGCGCCGCGCCCGCGCTGCCGGACGGCCTGCCGGTCTGGGGGCTCGGCGTCTATCGCGAGGAGCTGCGGCGGACGGTGCTGGCGTGGAAGCTGGGTGGCCGCCGCGACCTCGACCCGGTGCTGAGCGCCGCCCTGGCGGGGGTCGTGGACGCCTGGCTCGACGCCGGCGGGTGGTCAGGGACGACCTCCGTCGGCCGTGCCCCGGTCGAGGAGGTCTGGGTGGTGCCGGCGCCCTCGCGCGTGGGCCGCGCGCTGCGCGGGCGGCCCTCGGTCACGGGTCTGGCCGACGCCGTCGCGCGCCGCCTCGCGGAGCGGGGGACGCCGTCCCGCGTGGTGACCGCGCTGGCGAGCCGCGGCCGCTCGACCCACCACGTCGGTGGCGGGTCAGGGCGAGCGACGGGTCCCGGTCCGGGACGGGGGCGACACGCCCGCGTCGTCCCACTCCTCGAGATGGCCGTCCGCGGGATCGTGCTGGTCGACGACGTCCTCACGACCGGCGAGACGTTGGCACGGTGCCGATCTGCGGTCGCCCGGGCCGGCGGGGAGGTGCTCGGTGCGGTCGTCCTCGCCGCCGCCGGGAGCCCGGGCGGGCCGTCGCGCATGCCATCTCGGCCGCGGGTGGACTAACGTCGATTCATGGAGCGCACCACGACCACATCGCGACGACGCGGCGGTCGGCGAGCAGCGCCCGGGCTGGGGGTGATGCCCGTCGTCCTCCACCCGTGAGGGTGGATCCACGCACACACGCCCTGGCCAGCGAGCCAGGCGATCCACGGAGGTAAGCCATGGAAATCGTCGTTGTCGGTCGGCACACCGAGGTTGCACCCCGGTTCCGCGAGCACGTCGAGGACAAGCTGTCCAAGGTCACTCAGCTGGCGCCGTACGCCCAGCGGGTCGACGTCGAGATCACCCACGAGCCCAACCCGAGGCAGGCCGCCTCGAGCGAGCGCATCGAGCTGACGGTGCGCGACAAGGGGCCGGTGGTCCGCGCCGAGGCGAGTGCCTCCGACCGGTACGCGGCGCTGGACGCCGCCGCCACCAAGCTGCTCGAGCGGCTCCGCCGCTCGCACGACCGCAAGAAGGGCAAGGCCGCCCGTCGGGACAGCCGGGCGATCCCGGCCGCCGACGACGGTCTGGAGGCGCTCGAGGCGCTGGACGCCGCCGTCGAGGAGGAGGCCGAGGACCGCATCGTCGCACCGACGGAGACCGACGTCGCCGTCGAGAGCCAGCTCGGCGACTCGCCGGTCGTGGTGCGCCAGAAGGTGCACCGCACGTCGCCGGTGACCGTCGAGGACGCCATCGAGGAGATGGAGGCGGCGGGTCACCCGTTCTACCTGTTCATCGACACCGAGACGCGCCAGCCCGCCGTGGTCTACCACCGGCACGGCTGGACCTACGGCGTGATCCGCCTGGACGCCCAGGCCGAGGCCAACAGCTAGGCCGCCCTCGCTCTCTCGCTCGAGCGAGAGAGCGAGCAGTGCTGGACGACGACGGGCGCCGGAGACATCCGGCGCCCGTCGTCGCGTGCTGCCGGGGCGGGCGAGGACGCCTACGATGGGTGGGCGTCTCCGGTGTCGGGGGCGCGAGGCCCGCCGCCGTGGGCCTGACACCAACCTGGGAGCAAAGCGTGGCCTCCATCCTCGACCGGGTCCTTCGCATGGGCGAGGGCCGCATCCTCAAGAAGCTGCACGGGATCGCTGCCCAGGTGAACACGCTCGAGGACTCGTTCTCGGACCTGACCGACGCGGAGCTGCGCGAGGAGACCGACGTCTTCCGCTCGCGGCACGCCGACGGCGAGAGCCTCGACGCGCTGCTCCCGGAGGCCTTCGCGGTCGTTCGCGAGGCCGCCAAGCGCACCCTCGGTCAGCGACCGTTCGACGTCCAGGTCATGGGTGGCGCGGCGCTGCACCTCGGCAACATCGCCGAGATGAAGACCGGTGAGGGCAAGACCATCACCGCGACGCTGCCCGCGTACCTGAACGCGATCTCGGGCAAGGGCGTCCACGTCGTCACGGTCAACGACTACCTCGCGAGCTACCAGAGCGAGCTGATGGGGCGCGTCTACCGCTTCCTGGGAATGACGTCCGCCGTCATCCTCTCGGGCCAGAAGCCCGAGGAGCGCCGCGCCCACTACGCGGCCGACATCACCTACGGCACGAACAACGAGCTCGGGTTCGACTACCTGCGCGACAACATGGCGTGGTCGACGGACGAGCTCGTGCAGCGCGGTCACAACTTCGTCGTCGTCGACGAGGTCGACTCGATCCTCATCGACGAGGCGCGGACGCCGCTCATCATCTCGGGGCCGTCCTCGGGCGACACCAACAAGTGGTTCGCCGAGTTCGCCAGGGTCGTGCGACGGATGGACCGCGAGGAGGACTACGAGGTCGACGAGAAGAAGCGCACCGTCGGCGTGCTCGAGCCCGGGATCGAGAAGGTCGAGGACCACCTCGGCATCGAGAACCTCTACGAGTCCCTGAACACCCCCCTAATCGGGTTCCTCAACAACGCGATCAAGGCCAAGGAGCTGTTCAAGCGCGACAAGGACTACGTGGTCCTGAAGGGCGAGGTCCTCATCGTCGACGAGCACACCGGTCGCGTGCTGGCCGGGCGTCGCTACAACGACGGCATGCACCAGGCGATCGAGGCCAAGGAGGGCGTGCAGATCAAGGCAGAGAACCAGACGCTCGCCACGATCACCCTCCAGAACTACTTCCGTCTCTACGACCGCATCTCGGGCATGACGGGTACGGCCATGACCGAGGCGGCCGAGTTCCAGAACACCTACGAGATGGGTGTGGTGCCGATCCCCACCAACCGGGGGATGCAGCGCATCGATCAGCCCGACCTGGTCTTCACGACCGAGGACGCCAAGATCAACGCGGTCGTCGAGGACATCGTCGAGCGGCACGCGGCGGGCCAGCCCGTCCTGGTCGGCACGACGTCGGTGGAGAAGTCCGAGGTGCTCGCGGTGCGCCTCAAGCGCCAGGGCGTGCCGCACGAGGTGCTGAACGCCAAGAACCACGCACGCGAGGCCGCGATCGTCGCGATGGCGGGCCGCAAGGGCGCGGTCACCGTCGCGACCAACATGGCCGGGCGAGGCACGGACATCATGCTCGGCGGCAACGCCGAGCACCTCGCCGTCGACGCTCTCGCCGACCGCGGACTCAGCCCGTCCGAGACCCCGGAGGAGTACGAGGCGGCCTGGACCGACGCGCTCGAGGAGGCCAAGGCCTCGGTCGCGGCCGAGCACGACGAGGTCGTCGAGCTCGGTGGTCTGTACGTCCTCGGCACGGAGCGTCACGAGTCGCGCCGCATCGACAACCAGCTCCGCGGTCGCTCCGGCCGTCAGGGCGACCCCGGCGAGTCGCGGTTCTACCTCTCGATGCAGGACGATCTGATGCGCCTGTTCAACTCGGGTCTCGCCGAGCGTTTCATGAGCTCGTCGTCCTACCCCGAGGACGTGCCGCTGGAGTCCAAGATCGTCTCGCGCGGCATCGCCAGCGCGCAGGGCCAGGTCGAGGCCCGCAACTTCGAGATCCGCAAGAACGTCCTGAAGTACGACGACGTCCTGTCGCGCCAGCGCGCCGCGATCTACGGCACGCGCCGCCGGGTGCTCGAGGGCGAGAACCTCGAGGACCAGGTCGAGGGCTTCATCGACGACGTCATCACCGACACCGTCAACTCCGCGACCGCGGACAACGACGCGGCGACGTGGGACCTCGACGAGCTGTGGAACCTCCTCAAGCCGCTGTACCCGGTCTCGCTGACCGTGGACGAGATCGTGGAGTCGGCCGGCGGGAAGAACCGCCTCACGCGCGAGGCGCTGCTGCGCGAGGTGCTCTCCGACGCGAGGCTCGCCTACGAGCGTCGCGAGGAGGAGCTGACCTCCGACGTCATGCGCCAGGTCGAGCGTCGGGTCGTGCTCTCGGTCATGGACCGCAAGTGGCGCGAGCACCTCTACGAGATGGACTACCTCAAGGAGGGCATCGGACTGCGCGCGATGGCGCAGCGCGACCCCCTGGTGGAGTACCAGCGCGAGGGCTTCGTGATGTTCAACGCCATGAACGAGGCCGTGAAGGAGGAGGCCGTCGGTTACGTCTTCCACCTCGAGGTGAAGGCCCCGGAGCCCGCGGCCGTCACGACGACGACCGGCGCGCCGGTGGAGTCGGTCGACGTCGTCGAGGGCGCGGAGGACGCCTCGGGCGCCTCGCCGTCGGAGCAGGCGACCCCCGCCGACGCCGACGGCCCGGCCGCTGCGGCACCGGCGACCGCCACGCGCACCGCTGCTCGGCAGGCCGCTCCGGCGCCGGCGGCCCAGCTCGACGACCTCGGCCTCGAGGCGCCGCAGCGGCCCTCGAACCTGCAGTACTCGGCGCCGTCGGAGGACGGGTCGGCCTTCGTGTCCGGCTCGTCGCGCGGTGCGGCTCGCCGACCCGCCGCGGCCGCCGAGCCGGGTGACGACTCCGCGGACGGTTCGGTGAACCGCGAGGAGCGGCGCCGCGCCGCGAAGCAGGCCAAGAAGCGCTGATCCCCGGCGCCTCGCGCGCACCGACGGCCGGATCTCGAGACCTCTCGAGATCCGGCCGTCGCTCGTTCCGGCGCGCGACGGTGGCGGCGGCGACCGGTCAGCCGACCTGGAGCTCGATCACGCGCCAGCGGTCGCGGAACAGCTCGAGGCGCCCGGCGACGGCGCGGACGCGGCGGCCGTCGTGGATGACGGCGCACACCTCCACCGCACCGCTCTCCGTGATGGTGGCGCGCGCCGAGAGCACGCGGCCGTGCGCCGGTCGCGCCGGTCGACCGTGCAGGCGCACCCGGAGGCCGGCGCGGCGTGCCACGGCGCCGTAGATCTCGGGGGTGACCCAGCGGACGAGCTGCTGCGCGGCCCGCCCGCCCGCCAGCACCTCGACCACCGCCAGGGCGATCGCGCCGAACCACCGGTCCGGATCCGCGAGCTCGACGGCGGCCGTCGTGGGCGGCGAGGGCGTTGCCTCTGCCGTCGGTGCCGGCTCGGAGGTGTCGGTCGCGGTCGCCGGTCGTCGCACGGGGCGAGGGTGCAGGGGCAGCGGGGGCGGGGCGGGGACGCGCTGGGCGGCGACGTCGGGGTCGAGCGGAAGTGCGGACATGGCTGCTCCTACTCGTGGGGCGAGGTCGTGTCGAGAGGGGCGACGGGGCCGGCGGTCGGGCTCGTCAGCACCGCCCCGGGATGGATGAGGTCGGGATCGGGCCCGATCACGTCGGCGTTGGCGTCGTACCAGTCGCGCCACGAGGCACCGGCGCCCGGCTCACCTGCCCGGTCGTGCTCCGCCGCGATGCGCCACAGCGAGTCGCCGGGGCGAACGGTGTAGGGGTGACCGTCGGACCCCGCGGCGGGGGCGTTCACGGTGGGAATGTCGACCACGAGGTCGGTCGGCACGGGTGCGGCTGCCCGGGGCGGGTCCGAGGGCGCGTCGAGCGGCGCCGGGGCGGGCGGAGCGGGTGTGACCGACGGTGTGGCCTTGATCGGCCGGGGCTCCGATGCTGCAACGGTCTCGGAGCTCGGTTCCACGGCCGCGACGGCGAGCGGTGCGACGCCGTGCTGTCCGACCTCGACGACGTGGTCGTCGAGCTGGCGGACGGACCGGTCCTCGACGGCCTCCGGACCGCCCTGGGGTGACGACGTCGGACGCTCGCTCCCGCCGCCGGACGTCTCGCGCGAGGCCTGCGCGTCCTGAGCCGGCGGCACGGTGAGGTTGTCGGGCACGACGGCGCTCGAGGGTGCGACGAGTGCGACGAGGGTGAGTCCCGCGACCGCGCCGGCGCCGGCCACGTGCCGCACCAGGCGCGGACCCCACCGTGCCAGCACCCGTCTGCCCGTCCGCCACGTCCCGCCCGCGCCCTCGACGAGCAGCGTGACGGTCGAGACGAGTGCCGCGAGGGCGTACCAGGCGCAGGCTCCGATGCCCGCGACGCGGATCGCCTGGACCACGAGCGCCTCGACGGTGGCTGCTGCGGGATCCCAGGTGAGAGCGATCGCGAGACCGACACCGGTGCCGATGCCGGCGACGACCAGGCTCAGCAGGACTCGCAGGGTGCGGGCGAGGGTCGGCCGGGTGCGTGCGACGACGAGACGGGGGTGAGGCATCGTGTCTCCGGGTGTTTGAGGCCGTTTGGTACTGCGTCACGATGTCAAACCGTTCACCACCGAGTCAAGGGCTGTGGAAGAGTGCAGCGATGCGGTGGCAGGAGCTCTTCGACGACCTCGAGTCCCAGGCGGAGGCCGAGGACCGGTGGCGCGAGGAGGAGGAGGTCGCGGAGCTGGGCGAGGCGGAGCGCGGGCGCATCCTGCTGGCCGATCGCCTCCGAGGCTGCGTCGGTCACCGGCTCGTCGTCGGCGTCGACGGGGGCAGCCACACCGGCACCGTGATCGAGGCGACGCGCTCCTGGTGCGTGCTGCGGACGGACGTCCGCGACGTCCTGGTGCCGTCGGGGGCGATCAGGTGGGTCGACGGTGCCGGTCGCACGGCACCCGATCCGGGTGCGGCGGAGTCACGCCTCTCGCTCGCCCACGTGCTGCGGCGACTGGCGTCCCAGGAGGTGCCCGTGCGCGTGGTCGTCGCGGGGCGAACGGTGGTGGGCAGGGTCGAGGCGGTCGGCCTCGATCACCTCGAGGTGGCCCAGGACGACGGCACCACGATCGCCGTTCCGTTCCCGGCGGTCACGTCGGTCGCGCTCTGAGCGAGCAGATGACGGCGGTCGCAGGAGCCGGCGCCGGGTCGGGCTGCTGACGGGTGATGCTAGGAGGTGGTGCGGCGAGCTGCCGCTGCCGCCTTCTCGCGCTCGATGTAGGCGTCGAGCTCCTTGGACTCCACACGCCACATGCCGCGTCCGCCGACCTGGAAACCCTGGATCTCTCCCTGACGGACGAGCGAGCGCGCCGTGGGCACGGTGATGTCGAGGATCTCGGCGACATCGGCAAGGGTCAGCATCCGTTCGGGCATGACCCAAGCATCGCACCTGCCGTCTCGCCGTGCGCGCCGACGGAGAACGTCTGTGGAAAAGTCCCACGGGGTGGACCTCCTCGTGGGACCATGTCGGACTCACGAGGCCAGCAGCAGGGAGAAGCACGTGGTGCGTCGCGTCGACCGCCCCGGTGACCGCCCGGGCACGGAGCAGCAGATCCAGGCGGCGGTCACCTCGCGCCGTCCGCCCGCGTGGCGCAGTCCGCGCTTCGGTGTCGGGGTCGTGCTCGTCGCAGCCTCCGTGGCCCTCGGGAGCTGGGCGCTGGAGCGAGCCGCCTCGGGCGAGGAGATGTGGGTCGCGCGGCACGACCTCGCCCCGGGGGCGGTGCTGACGGCCGACGACCTGCGGGCCGTCGCCGTCGGTTGGGAGGGCGGGGCCGAGGTCTACCTGAGGGCGGGTGACCTGCCGCGGGACGCCGTCGTGACGTCGTTCGTGGGGGCGGGCGAGCTCGTCCCGGCCGCCGCGCTCGGCGTGGCCGCCGACGTCGACGGCCGACCCGTCACGGTGCCCGTCCCGGCGGGGGTGAGTCTCGAACCGGGTGTCCTGGTCGACCTCTGGGCGGTTCCGCGGCTCGACGACGCTCCTCCGAGCCAGCTCGCCGACGGGGTTCTCGTGCTGGGGATCGAGGAGGACTCGGGGATGCTGCGGTCCGGCAGCGGCACGGTCGCGCGCGTCCTGGTCGACGTCGACGCCGTGGCCGCCGTGCTGGCGGCGCAGGCCGACGGCGGCAGCGTGACCCTCGTCGAACGTCCGGGCAGCTGATCGTGGGCGCGGGCGCGCTGGTCTGGCTGCCGGGACCCGACGAGCCCACCGTCGTCGCACGCCTCGAGGCACCCGGCAGCCCGGCGCGCGTGGTGCGGCGGTGCGCGGATCTCGCGGAGCTCTCCGCCGCGGCCGAGGCCGGGATCGGTGACCTCGCGGTGCTTCACCTCGGGCGCGGGGTCGATGCGTCGAAAACCTCCCACCTGCGGCGCTGCGGGCTCGCGACCGTGCTCGTGGTCCCGAGCCGCGACGCACCCCGGGCCCTCGCGATCGGTGCGGACGCCGTCGTCCCGGACGGCGAGGGCCTGGGCGACCGGCTGGTGGCCGTGGTCACGGAGGTGCTCGCGGCGTGCGGAGGAGACCGCCGTCGCCACCGATCCGGTCGGTCGCGGCAGCGAGCTCGGCTGGCGGGCCGGTCGGGCCACGAGCGTTCCCGACGACCCGGGCGACCTCCTCGCCCCGGACGCGCGCCTCGTCGTCGTGTGGGGGGCGCACGGCGCCCCCGGGCGCAGCACCTCCGCCGTCAACCTCGCGAGCGAGCTGGCCACGCGCGCGCCGACGATGCTCGTGGACGCCGACTCCTTCGCGCCCAGCCTGACCCAGGCGCTCGGCGTCGTGGAGGAGACGGCCGCGCTGGCGGCGCTGTGCCGGGCGGCCGGGCACGGCACGCTCGAGGCGTCGACCGTGCGCGACCGGGCGCGCCGGCTCCCGTCGGGGGTGGTGCTGGTCTCGGGGCTGACGCGCGCCGATCGCTGGCGTGAGCTCGCCCCCGACCATCTCGACCTGGTCTGGCGCACGTTGCGACGGTGCGCCGCGTGGGTGGTCGTCGACGTCGGGGGTGGGCTCGAGCCGCCACCGCCGCGCGGCGCGGACCGGTGGGCGGCGACGAGGTCGGCCCTGCACGCGGCGGACGACGTCGTGCTCACCGTGGCCTCGGACCCGGTGGGGGTGCGGCGCGCCGTCCAGGCCGTGGCGGAGCTGGAGGAGGCGGGGGTGGACGCGCCGCGCCATCTTCTCGCCACGCGGGTGCGCGGCGGCCGCTCCGGCAGCGGTGGCGACGCCGTCGCGCAGGCGCTGGAACGGTTCCTCGGGGCGTCGCCGGTTGCGCGGGTGCCGCAGGACGCGGTGTTCGACGACGCGCTGCTGGCCGGCGTCAGCCTGCGCGAGGTGGCTGCCCGGTCGGCGGCCCGCCGGGCCTACGTCGCCCTCGCCGACCACCTCTCGCCCGATCCGGCGACGGCGCCGCGGCCGCGCCGCCGTCGTGGTGCCAGACTGGCCTGATGCGCCTCTACGTGCCCGCCGTCCTCGCCGATCTCGAGCTGCCCGAGATCGGGCCCAGGCTCGCGTGCGCCGTGACCCCCGCGCTGCGGGCCGCGCTGCCCGAGGAGGACGAGGAGGGGCTGGAGCTGTCGGCGTTCCTGTCCGCGGCCGACCTCGCCGCGCTGCGGCTGTCAGCCGGCTCCGGTCCGCACCGCCGGGTCGTTCTCGCCCTGGAGCTGCCGGCGTCCACCCCGTTCACGGTGCCGTCCGCGGACGCGGGCCAGGACGCCGCCGATCTCGGCTGCGTCGTCGGAGAGATCCCGGCCACGCCGTGGTCGGCGCTCGTCAGCCTCCACGTCGACGAGCCGGAGGCGGCCGACGCCGTCCGGGCGGCGCTGACCGACGAGACGGCGTTCGAGGAGCTGGCCGAGATCGACCTGCTGTGGTTCGACCCCTCCGAGCGCGCGTCCCTGGTCGCCTCGTCGAGGACGCAGGGCTAGGACCGACCGATCCGTTCCAGCACGGCGGCGTGCAGCACGCCGTTGGTGGCGACGGCGTCGCCGTCCCAGGGACCGACCGCGCCGGCCCGCGAGGTGAAGGTCCCGCCTGCCTCGATCACGATCGGCACCAGCGCCGCCATGTCGTACACCTCGAGCTCCGGCTCGCACGCCACGTCCACGCTGCCCTCGGCGACCATCATGTACGACCAGAAGTCGCCGTAGCCGCGGGTGCGCCAGCACTCGCCCAGGAGGGCGACGAACGCGTCGAGCTCGCCGCGGGCCGCCCAGCCGCCCAGGCTGGCGTAGGAGAGCGACGCGTCGCCGAGCTCGGCCACGCCGGACACCCCGAGACGGCGCGGCGCGCCACCGGCCACGACGAGGTGGGCTCCGGAGCCCGTGGCGGCGTACCAGCGCCGGTGCAGCGCGGGGGCGCTGACGACGCCGACGACGACCTCGCCGTCGACCGCGAGCGCGATGAGGCTGGCCCACACGGGGACGCCGCGGACGAAGTTCTTGGTGCCGTCGATCGGGTCGATGATCCACTGCCGCCCCGCGGCGGCCACCGCGCCGCCGAACTCCTCGCCGAGGATCACGTCGTCGGGACGGTGACGCGCCAGCATTTCGCGCGCGGTGCGCTCGGCGGCGAGGTCGGCGTCGGAGACCGGGGAGGTGTCGGGCTTGGCGTCCACCCGCAGGTCGAGCGCGCCGAACCGGTCGAGGGTGACGGCGTCGAGCGCGTCGGCGATCAGCAGGGCGAGCGTCAGGTCGTCAGCGACCGACGCGTGCGCGGGCTCGGGCGCGGGCGCAGGCGCAGGCGCGTCAAACTCGGTGGCGGGTTCGTACGGGGTCGTCATCGCTGGTGCATCCCGTCGTAGGCGGTGGGTTCGGGCTCGGCGTCGCCGAGCCGGGAGACGAGCAGGCGCCGCAGGGACTCGGCCCGCGCGATCTCGCGCTCGGTGACCTCCGGTCGGGCGAGCCAGGTGTCCAGCGCGCAGCCGGCCGTGCCCGCGAGGTGGGTGCACCCGGGCGGGCAGGCCGTCACGACCTCGGCGAGGTCGGCGAACGAGGCGATCACGTCGTCGACGTGCACGTGGCCGAGCCCGAACGAGCGCACGCCGGGGGTGTCGATCACCCACCCGCCGTCGGGGAGGGCGAGGGCGACGGCTGACGTCGAGGTGTGGCGGCCGCGTCCGGTCACCGCGTTGACGTGGCCGACGGCGCGCGACGCGTCCGGCACCAGGGCGTTCACGAGCGTGGACTTGCCGACCCCGGAGTGACCGACCAGCACGGAGACGCGGTCCCGCAGCAGCGCGGCGACCTCGTCCTGGCCGAGGATCTCCCCGTCCCGACGCCGGGTGACCACCGCGGGGACGTCGAGCGGTGAGTAGTGGGCGAGGAACACGTCGGGATCGGCGAGGTCGGACTTGGTCAGGCACAGCAGCGTGTCCATCCCGGCCTCGAACGCCGCCACGAGGCAGCGGTCGACCATCCGGGTCCGCGGTTCGGGGTCGGCGAGCGCCGTCACGACGACGAGCTGGTCGGCGTTGGCCACCAGCACCCGCTCGATGCCGCCGACGTCCTCCGAGGATCGGCGCAGCAGCGTCCGCCGCTCGGCGACGCGCACGATGCGGGCCAGGGAACCCGGCCCACCGGTGGTGTCCCCGACGACGGCGACGTCGTCGCCGACCACGACGCCACCGCGTCCGAGCTCGCGGGCTGCCACGGCCGTGACGGCGCGACCGGCCACGAGCACGTCGTACCGGCCGCGGTTGACCCCGGTGACGAACCCGTCCACGGCCTGCTTGTACGCGGGCCGCTGCTTGGTGCGTGGACGGCTGCCGCCGCGGGCGGGTCGGACCCGGACGTCGGACTCGTCGTAGTCGGCCGCCCTCACGCCGCGGCGACCTCGCCCGAGCCGAGCATGCGCCGCCACATGCCCGGGAAGTTGGGGAGGGTCTTGGCGGTGGTGGCGACGTCGCGCACCTCGACGCCCGGCACGGCGAGGCCGATGACGGCCCCGAAGGTCGCCATCCGGTGGTCGTGGTAGGTCTCCACGACACCGCCGTGCAGCGTCGCTGGCATGATCTCGAGGCCGTCGGGGAGCTCGCGCGCCTCCCCGCCCAGGCGGGTGATCTCGGTGACGAGCGCCGCGAGCCGGTCGGTCTCGTGGCCGCGCAGGTGGCCGATGCCGCGCAGTCGCGTGGGGGAGTCGGCCAGGGCCGCGAGGGCGGCGATCGTCGGGGCGAGCTCGCCCGCGCGCGTCAGGTCGAGGTCGAGGCCGTGCACGACGCCGGTCCCCGTCACGCTCAGCGTGCCGTCCGCGGCGAGGTCGACGACGGCGCCCATCCTGGCCAGGATCTCGCGCAGGTCGTCACCGGGCTGGGTCGTCCGTGCGGGCCAGTGCGGTACACGGACCGTGCCGCCGGCCGCGAGCGCGGCCGCCAGGAACGGGCCGGCGTTGGACAGGTCGGGCTCGACGAGGATCCGGCCGCCCGCGACGGGGCCCGGCTCGACGCGCCAGTGCCCCGGCCCAACCTCGCGCGCGTCGACGCCGCGGGCGCGCAGGACCTCCAGCGTCATGTCGATGTGGGGCTTGCTCGGCAGTCGATCGCCGACGTGGCGCAGGTCGAGGCCGGTGAGCATCCGGGGCGCGACCAGGAGCAGGGCGGAGACGAACTGGCTGGAGACGGACGCGTCGATCGTGACGTCACCGCCGGTCACCGCGCCCTGTCCGTGCACGGTGAACGGCAGCGTCCGGGTGGGGGCGCCGTCGTGGCTGACCCGGACGCCCAGGCCGGTGAGGCCGTCGATCACGCCGTCCATCGGGCGCTCGCGGGCGCGCTCGTCGCCGTCGAGGTGCACGTCGCCGTCGGCGAACGCGGTCAGCGGCGGGACGAACCGCATCACGGTTCCGGCGAGCCCGCAGTCGATCCTGGCGCCGCCACGGATCGTCCCGGCCGGGGCGACGTCGACGTCGCCCCCCGGCTCCACCACGATGCCGGCCCCCAGGGCGCGCAGCGCCTCGATCATCAGCGCGCTGTCCCGCGAGTGCAGGGGCGCGACCAGACGCGTCGGCTCGGAGGCCACGGCCGCGAGCAGGAGGTAGCGGTTGGTCAGCGACTTCGACCCGGGGACCGCGACGAGGGCGTCGAGGGGTCGGTCGGCGTGCGGGGCTGCCCAGGGCTGATCGGTCACGCGAGCCAGGGTAGTCGCGTCGCGGCCGGGGGCGTCGGCCGACTCAGCCGCGGTCGGTCACCTCGTGCAGGGCGAGCTTCGCCTTGTCGGGTACGCGAGCGACGGTCTGGCGAGCGGCGACCTTCGCGATCTTGGCGGTGCGCCGGGCGTGCTTGGCCGACGTCGTGGCCTTGTCCGCGGCGTGGTGGCGGGCCGTGTCGAGGCGGTAGCCCAGCGACGGCTTGCCGGCCGTGTCCGCCGCGGCGAGCAGCAGACCGCCGAGGACGGCGGAGTCGCGGAGGAAACCGACGAGCTGCTCCTTGCGCTGCTCGCCGTGCGAGTTCCAGAACGGGTTGGCGGCGGCGACCGTCGGGAGGTGGAGCACCGAGAGCACGGTGGCCGCGGCGCGCGGGGCGACGCCGAGACCGAGCAGACCGCCCGCGACGATCTTGGCGGCACCGGCGGCACGCACGATGAGGTCGGCGCTCAGGGGGAGCGGGGCCCTGTCGGCCAGGGACGTCAGGGTGGCGTGCGCCTGGGGGAGGTGCTCGACCTCGGCCGAGGGGTGGCGCACGGCGCGCCATCCGTCCGCGACGAAGACGGAGGCCAGCAGGGGTCGCGCAACGCGTCGCAGCATCATGGAACATGCCTACCGCACGACGACGTCAAAGGCGAGCCTCCCGGCGTCGTCCCGGCATCGTCGTGGTGTCGAGGACGAGCGGCGGCGCGGCGGTCCGATGCTCGTCGGGGCGGGCCCGGGGAATGACCGCCGTCGGTGCCGCGTTGGCCCAGGTGTGAGCGAGCAGACCATGACGAGACCGTCCCCGCCGACCAGGGGTGCGCTCGGGGGCGCCGCCGCCGCCGGTGCCGCCGTCGACGACCTCGCCGCCGTAGGCTGGTGGATGATGAACGCCACCTCGAACGACCCCGGGACCGACGCCGCGAACGGTGCCGTCGGCGCGCTGAACGCGTCGGACGCCGTCGACGTCGCCAACGACCGCGTGGCACCGCCCGTCGTGGCCGACGAGACGGCCGTTCCCGCCACCGACGCCGACGCAGCGGAAGCCCCTGCCGAGAAGGACGTCCGGGAGACCGAGACGGACGCCGAGCGCACGCTGCGGTTCGAGACGGATGCGCTCCCGCACCTCGATCAGCTCTACAGCGCCGCGATGCGCATGACGCGCAACCCCTCGGACGCCGAGGACCTGGTGCAGGAGGCGTTCGCGAAGGCGTACGGGTCCTTCCACCAGTTCCGCCCGGGGACGAACCTCAAGGCGTGGCTCTACCGCATCCTCACGAACACGTACATCAACTCCTACCGCAAGAAGCAGCGCGAGCCGCTGCAGTCGGACTCCGACGGCGTGGAGGACTGGGAGATCGCGCGAGCGGCCTCCCACACGGGCAACGGGCTGCGTTCGGCCGAGGTCGAGGCGCTCGACCGCCTCGGTGACTCGGTCGTGCGCGACGCGCTCGCCCAGCTGTCCGACGACTTCCGGCTCGTGGTCTACCTGGCCGACGTCGAGGGCTTCGCCTACAAGGAGATCGCCGAGATCATGGGCACCCCCATCGGGACGGTCATGTCCCGCCTCCACCGCGGACGCGGCCAGCTGCGCACGCTGCTCGCCGACCACGCACGCGATCTCGGGATGAGGGTCGGATCATGAGCGACACCACTCTTCCCCGCGTGGACCAGGGCGCCGGCGAGCCGCTGAGCGACGAGTGCCGGGACGCGCTCGGGCACCTCGCCGAGCTCCTGGACCACGCGATGTCCGAGCCCGACGCCGAGATCGTCCGGGCCCACATCGAGACGTGCGAACCGTGCCTCGAGGCCGCCGACGTCGAGGAGCACGTCCGCCTCCTGGTTCGCCGCGCCTGCTCGTCCCGGGCTCCCGACGAGCTGCGGCTGCGCATCGTCAGCCAGATCACGGTGCGCCGCAGCATCTGACCGCCGGTCGGGAACCTCGCCCCCGGTGTGGGACGATGGTCCGTCACAACCGACGTATCCGAGGAGTTCTCATGAGCAAGCGCGGACGCAAGCGCAAGTCTCGCAAGGGCAGCGCGGCCAACCACGGCAAGCGCCCCAACGCCTGATCACACGTGATCGCGATCGAACGGCCACCCTCGGGTGGCCGTTCGTGCATCCGGACCCGTCCTCGGGCGGGCCGGTCGGCCTGCAGCGCGGGAGACGGGCGGACGGTGGGTACGGTGGCCCGATGAGAGCCGTCGTCGTCCGTGACCAGAACGCCTCCGACCCCCGTTCCGGCGCCGCCGTGGTCGACCTGGCGCCACCGTCGGCGCCGTCGGGATGGGTCCGCGTCCGCGTCCAGGCGGCGAGCCTCAACCACCACGACGTGTGGTCGCTGCGCGGCGTCGGTCTGCCGGCCGACAGGCTCCCGATGGTGCTGGGCACCGATGCGACCGGGCTGCTCGACGACGACAGCCCCGTGATCGTGCACGGCGTCGTGTCGGCCGACGACTGGCACGGCGACGAGACGCTGGACCCCCGCCGCACGCTGCTCTCCGAGAAGCACCCGGGAACCCTGGCGCAGGAGGTGTGGGTACCGGCCCGCAACACGCTGCCGCGGCACCCCGACCTGTCGGTGGAGCACGCGGCGTGCCTGCCGACCGCCTACCTCACGGCCTACCGCCTGCTGTTCACGGCCGCCGACCTGCGGCCCGGTCAGACGGTCCTGGTGCAGGGCAGCGGCGGTGGTGTCGCGACGGCGAGCATCCTGCTTGCGCGGGCCGCGGGGTTGCGGGTCTGGGTGACGGCGCGCGAGCCGGAACGGGGCGCGGCCGCCGTCGCGCTCGGGGCGCACGCGAGCTTCGCCGCGGGGGAGCGGCTCCCGGAGCAGGTCGACGCCGTCGTGGAGACCGTGGGGGAGGCGACGTGGGCGCACTCGCTGCGGTCGCTCCGGCCCGGTGGCGTCGTGGCCGTCGCGGGGGCGACGACCGGCGCGTCGGCGGATGCCGACCTCAACCGGATGTTCTTCCGCGGGCTGCGGGTCGTCGGTTCCACGATGGGCACCTGGGGGGAGCTGGAGCGGGTCCAGCGGCTGCTCGTCACCACGGGGGTGCGTCCGCTCGTCGACCGGGTCGTCGGGCTCGAGGACGTGCCGGACGCCCTGGGCGACCTGGCCGAGGGCCGGGTCAGGGGAAAGATCGTGGTGCGCGTGGCCTGAGGGCTGCCGCGTGAGTCGGCCGGCTCAGACCTCCTCGACGACCGTCCCGATCCACCCGGCCCAGTCGTGGTGCAGCACCAGCCACGCCAGCAGTCCGTGTCCGGCCTGCGCGGGGTGGACGCCGTCGGTCGAGGCGAGGTCGGCGAGCCACTGCTCGTGGTTCGCGAGCGGCTGGTAGGTCTCGACGTAGGGGACCCGCCGTCGCAGGCAGACGTCGGCAAACGCCGTCGACAGCGCCGCCTGAGCGTCTCCCGGGAGGTCGGTGCGGGGCGGCGGCCCCACGACGAACGCCGGCAGGTGCAGCGCATCGGCCTTGTCCAGCACGTTGGCGAGGTTGAGACGGCTGCGGGCCATCGAGGTGCCGACCACCAGGTCGTGCGCACCCGGGGCGATGACGAGCGCGCCCTCGGCGTTGCCGCGACGTCGGGCGACCTCGCCCTCCCAGCGCGCGCTGAGGGCCGTCGTGGTCTCGCCGGCGACCGGGAGGGTGAAGGTCAGCAGCTGCTGCGGGCTCGACCGCGCGACCACCCGACCGACCCAGCCCAGCGCCCGCGGGTCGCCGAAGCCGGCCACGAGCTCGTCCCCGACGACGAAGAGTCGCCGCACGTCCTGCGTCAGGTCCACCACCAGCCCATCGTGCCATCTGCCGTCACGCTCGCCGCCCCACCGGCGCTGCCGGCCTGCCGACGGGTCAGGGGAGGCGGGGCCGCAGGCCGTCGTCCCAGGCGTGGTGCGACGGCGGAGCGGGGCGGATGCCGTAACCGTCGAGGCGGACCTCGTGCACCAGGTGGGTGACGATGCCGACGAGCGAGAGCAGGCCGAGGAGGACGAGGAGAATCAGTGCAGTAGTCATGGCAGTAATGCTCCTCTCGCGCGATTCAAGTCACCAGTGGCAGAACTGACACAGAACGCTTGATCTCTGCCATGCCGCGTGTGACGATCGGGGCATGAGCCTCCTGAAGGTGCGCGTCATCGCGCTCCCGACCGTCTCGCCGTTCGAGCTCTCCGCCGCGGCCGAGGTCTTCGGCATCGACCGACGCGACACCGGGGGACCGGTCTTCGACTTCGGGGTGGTGACCCCGACGCCCGGACGGCTGGCCACGAAGGTGGGGTTCGACGTCCTCGTCGAGCACGGCCTGGAGGACCTGGACGGGGCGGACGCCGTCGTGATGGCCCCGTACGCGGCCGGCACCGAGGTCCCGGAGTCCGTGCTGGAGGCGCTCCGGGCCGCGCACGCCCGCGGCGCGTGGATCGTCAGCCTGTGCAGCGGCGCCTTCGCGCTCGCCCTCGCGGGGCTGCTGGACGGTCGGCGGGCGACGACGCACTGGCTCTACACGGCCGCGCTCGCCGCCCGCCACCCCGACGTCGAGGTCGACCCCGACGTGCTCTACGTCGAGCACGACCGCATCATCACCTCGGCCGGGACGGCGGCGAGCATCGACGCCTGCCTGCACCTCGTGCGCTCCGAGCTGGGCGCGTCCCCGACGGCGAACATCGCCCGCCGCATGGTCGTGCCGCCGCACCGTGACGGCGGCCAGGCGCAGTACATCGACCACGCGGTGCCGGAGTGCTCCAGCGACAGCTTCGCGGCGCTGCTGGGGTGGGCGAGCGAGAATCCGGCGACCGACCTCTCGGTGGAGGCGCTGGCCCGCCGCGTGCTCCTGACGCCGCGCACGTTCGCTCGGCGGTTCCGGGCCGAGACCGGCACGACGCCGGCGGCCTGGGTGGGCCGGATGCGGCTCGCGCGGGCGCAGGAGATCCTCGAGCAGGGGGAGGAGGGCCTGGACGACGTGGCCAGGCTCGCAGGGTTCAGCGACGCGGCGCTGCTGCGCCAGCACTTCTCCCGCACGCTCGGGCTGTCGCCTCGCGCCTACCGGGCCCGGTTCCGCGGGGTCTGACGCGCGCCCGCCGTCGTCGTCCGCCCCCGAGCGACGCGGCCACGGCAACCGGCGACGCGAACGGCCGCCCCACCCCGAGGGGTGAGGCGGCCGCGCGTGCGGTGACGCGGTGGTCAGCGGGCGAAGGCGTCCTTCACCAGCTGCAGCGCCTCGGCCTGGCTGACCTTGGCCGATCCGGTCGACGGCGCGGCCGACGACGGGCGCGAGACCCGGCGGACCGGGACACCGTCCATCTTGCGCGACGTGATACCGGCCAGGTAGGGCCAGACGCCCTGGTTGGCGGGCTCGTCCTGCACCCAGACGAGCTCGGCGCCGTCGTACGGCGCGATGACCTCGCGCAGCGTGTCGGAGTCGAGCGGGTAGAGCTGCTCGAGCCTGACGATCGCGGTGCGCTCGTCCGCGCCGTGCTCACCCTTGGTGCGAGCGGCGAGAAGGTCGTAGTAGACCCGCCCGGAGCACATCAGCACACGGTCGACCTTGCCGGGGTCCACCGTGTCGCCGATCGACGTGCGGAACGTGCCGGTCGTGAAGTCCTCGACCGCCGACGTCGCCGCGCGCAGGCGCAGCAGCTGCTTGGGTGTGAAGACGATCAGCGGCTTGCGCGGACGGTCGTAGGCCTGGCGGCGCAGCAGGTGGAAGTAGTTCGCCGGCGTCGAGGGCTGCGCGACCGTCATGTTGTTCTCCGCGCAGAGCTGCAGGAACCGCTCGATGCGTGCCGAGGAGTGGTCGGGGCCCTGGTGCTCGTAGCCGTGCGGCAGCAGCATCACGACGGAGGAGCGCTGGCCCCACTTCTGCTCGGACGCCGACAGGAACTCGTCCACGATCGTCTGCGCACCGTTGGTGAAGTCCCCGAACTGCGCCTCCCAGAGCACGAGCGCGTCGGGTCGCTCGACCGAGTAGCCGTACTCGAACCCGACCGCCGCGAACTCCGACAGCGAGGAGTCGTAGACCATGAACTTGGCCTGGTCGGCCGAGAGGTAGGACAGCGGGGTCCACTCGGCGCCCGTGCGGTGGTCGTGCAGCACCGAGTGGCGCTGCACGAACGTGCCGCGGCGCGAGTCCTGACCGGCGAGACGCACCGGGGTGCCCTCGATCACCAGCGAGCCGAACGCCAGCAGCTCGCCGAAGCCCCAGTCGATGCCGCCGGCCTGCGAGGCCGTGGCGCGACGCTCGAGCAGCTGCGCGAGCTTGGGGTGGACGGCGAAGCCCTCGGGCGGGGACAGGTGCGCCTCGCCGATCCGGGTCAGCACGCTCTCTGGAACGGCCGTGCTCCAGCCGACCATCGTGCCGGCGTCCTCGCGCTGCGACTCCGGAACCTCGAGGCCGCGCCGGCCCTCGTCGTCGCCCGACGCCGCGGCCGAGCCCTCCTTCGTCTCGCGGAAGGCCCGCTCGAGCTCGCCCTGGTACTCCGCCAGCGCCTGCTCGGCCTCCTCGGCCGAGAGCTCGCCGCGGCCGATGAGCGACTGCGTGTAGAGCGTGCGGACGCTCTGCTTGCCCTCGATCAGGCTGTACATCACCGGCTGGGTCATCGAGGGGTCGTCACCCTCGTTGTGACCGCGGCGGCGGTAGCAGACCATGTCGATGACGACGTCCTTGTGGAACTCCTCGCGGTACTCGAACGCGAGGCGGGCGACCCGCGCCACGGCCTCCGGGTCGTCCCCGTTGACGTGGAAGATCGGGATCTGCAGACCCTTGGCCACGTCGGTCGGGTAGAGCGTCGAGCGCGAGCTCGAGGCGCCCGTCGTGAAGCCGACCTGGTTGTTGATGATCACGTGCACCGTGCCGCCGGTGCGGTAGCCGCGCAGCTGGGACAGGTTCAGCGTCTCGACGACGACGCCCTGGCCGGCGAAGGCCGCGTCGCCGTGGATGAGGATCGGCAGCCAGGAGAAGCCGTCGCCACCGAGGTCGATGCGGTCCTGCTTGGCGCGCACGACACCTTCGAGCACGCCGTCGACGGCCTCGAGGTGGCTCGGGTTGGCGGCGAGGTAGACCGACGTCGTCGCCCCGGTGGCGGCGGTGTACTCGCCCACGGTGCCGAGGTGGTACTTCACGTCGCCCGAACCCTGGACGGTCTTGGGATCGGCGTTGCCCTCGAACTCGTTGAAGATCTGCCCGTAGGACTTGCCGGCGATGTTGGCCAGCACGTTGAGGCGACCGCGGTGCGCCATGCCGATGCCGACGCCCTCGAGCCCGGCGTCGGCCGCGCCGCCCAGGATCGTGTCGAGCAGCGGGATCAGCGCCTCGCCACCCTCGAGGCTGAAGCGCTTCTGCCCGACGAACTTCGTCTGCAGGAAGGTCTCGAACGCCTCGGCCTGGTTGAGCTTGTAGATGATCCGTCGGATCGCCTCGGGCGACTGCTTGGGCCACCCGCCCTCGAGCTTCTGCTGCAGCCAGCGGCGCTGGACCGGGTCGTGCAGGTGCATGTACTCGGCACCGATGGTGCGGCAGTAGGAGTCGCGCAGCCGCGCCAGGATGTCGCGCAGCGGCGCGGTGGGCCTGCCGGTGAAGCCACCCGTGGGGAACGTGCGGTCCAGGTCCCACAGCGTGAGGGAGTGGTTGGCGACGTCGAGGTCGGGGTGACGGCGCTGGCGGTAGGCCAGGGGGTCCGTGTCGGCCATCAGGTGGCCGCGCGAGCGGTAGGCGTGGATCAGCTCGGCGATGCGGGCGGGCTTGCCGAGCGCCGTCGTCGGGTCCTCGACGATGTCGGTGCGCCAGCGGACGGGCTCGTACGGCACGCGCAGGGCCGAGAAGACGCGGTCGTAGAACCCGTCCTCACCGATCAGCTTGGTGTGGATGAGGCGGAGGAAGTCACCGCTCTGCGCGCCCTGGATGATGCGGTGGTCGTAGGTGGACGTCAGCGTCAGCACCTTGGAGATGCCGAGGTTCGCGAGCGTCTCGGGCGAGGCGCCCTGGAACTCGGCGGGGTAGTCCATCGCGCCGACGCCGACGATCGTGCCCTGCCCCTGCATCAGGCGCGGGACGGAGTGCACCGTGCCGATGGTGCCGGGGTTCGTCAACGAGATCGTCGTGTCGGCGAAGTCCTCGACCGCGAGCTTGCCGCCGCGGGCCTTCTTGACCAGCTGCTCGTAGGCGGACCAGAACTGCGCGAAGTCCTGGGACTCGGCGTGCTTGACCGAGGGGACCAGGAGCTGGCGCGTGCCGTCGGGCTTGGCGAGGTCGATCGCCAGGCCGAAGTTGATGTGCTCGGACCGGTAGACGCCGGGCTTGCCGTCGATCTCGCGGTAGCTCGCGTTCATCTCGGGCAGGTCCGCCAGCGCCTCGACGACGGCGAAGCCGATGAGGTGCGTGAAGGAGACCTTGCCGCCGCGCGTGCGGGCCAGGTGGTTGTTGATGACGATGCGGTTGTCGACCAGCAGCTTGGCGGGCACGGCGCGCACGCTCGTGGCCGTGGGGACCTCGAGGGAGGACTCCATGTTCACCACGACGCGGGCGGCGGGTCCGCGCAGCTTCGTCGTCTGACCGTCACCCAGCGGGCTCGTCGCGGGGCGGTCGTCGCCCGGCACGTACGGGGCGGTGGCCGGCTGCGGGTAGGCGGGCGGCAGGTCCGCGCGCACGTCCTGCGGGTCGAGCTGGGCGCGGGGGTCGGTGTGCGGGTCGGCGACGGCCTGGGGAGCCGCAGCGGGCTTCGGGGCCGACGCGGGCTCCGGGGCCGCAGCGGGCTCCGGGGCCGCAGCGGGGGCCGGTGCCTGCGCCGCTGCCTTCGCGGTCGCCTCGGCGGGGGTCACCACCGGCGTCGCCGCCGGCTTCGCGGCGGGGGCTCCCGTCGTCGACCCGCCCTCGGCTGCGAAGAACTCGCGCCACTTCGGGTCGACCGAGGAGGGATCGGCGGCGTACGCATCGCGCAGCTCGTCGATCAACCACTCGTTCGCGCCGAAATCGGCCGTCGTCGGGGTTGTCTGGGAATCGGTTGCCACGCTCGCTCACTCCATCGCCGTCGTCTGTTCGAGCCGCCTTCCAGGGTAGGCCCTCGGAGGTGTCCGCAGGTGCCACGAGGGGGCAGTTTCGGCCATCGATCACGCCTCTGACCAGGACTTTCGTCCCAGGTTGGCATACGGCGGGCAAGGCTGGGGCAAAGTTGCCCAACGCGCAGGTCAGGCCGCCGCGGACTCGCGCCGTGGAGAGGGCGGACCGTCGGCGGGCAGCACGAGGCGCAGCGTCGCCCCCGTGCTCGGCGGCGCCGGGGCGACGGCGTCGAGCGTCCCGCCGTGCAGCCCCACCGCCCAGCGTGCGATGGCCAGCCCGAGGCCGGTGCCGCCGGACGTCGTGCCGTCGACGGCGAGCCGGTTGCTGCCCTGCTCGAACCGGTCGAAGATGCGCGCCCGCTCGGCCGCCGGGATGCCGGGCCCCTCGTCCACGACGTCGATCACGACGTCGGTCCCGGACGCGCGGGCGGCGACCACCACGGTGCCGCCGGCGGGGGAGTGCCGCGAGGCGTTGGACAGCAGGTTCAGCAGCACCTGGTGCAGCCGCTCGGTGTCGACGCGGAAGGACAGGTCCTCGGGGACCTGCACGTCCCACGTCACGGTGCGGCCGGCGGCGCGCGCCGCGTGCGAGGCGGCGGCCACGACCTCCTCGACGACGTCGAGCACCCCCGCGCGCTGCAGGTGCAGGCCCGCGGCGCCCGCCTCGAGGCGTGAGAGGTCGAGCAGGTAGGTCACGAGCCTGGTGAGTCGTTCGGTCTGGTCCAGCGCCGAGGTGAGCGCCTCCTCGTCGGGCTGCGTGACGCCGTCGACCATGTTCTCCAGCTGCGCCCGCAGCGCCGCGATCGGCGTCCGCAGCTCGTGCGAGACGTTGGCGACGATGGCGCGCTGCGCCTCGGCGAGCGAGGCGAGGTCGGCGGCCATGGCGTTGAACGCCAGACCGAGCTGCCCCACCTCGTCGCGGCTCGTGGTGCGCACCCTGATGTCGTAGTCGCCCGCCGACATCGCGCGGGCGGCCGCGGTCATCTCGCGCAGCGGCGAGGTCATGCCGCGGGCGAGGAGCTGCGTCACGACCAGGGAGAGCAGGATCGCCACGGGGAAGGTCATGTACCAGCGCGCCCCGTAGCTGCGCCCGGCCCACACGAGGATCGCCGAGACCAGCACCGAGGCGGCGATGACGACGCCCAGCTTGATCCGGATCGACGTCAGGCGGTCCAGCGGCCGTACGTCGACGGCGTAGCGCAGCGCCGGCACCTCGCGCGCGTGCCGCACGCTCGTCCGTTCCCTCACGCGAGCGCGCCCGCGCGCGACGGCGGAGTCGTCGTCGCCACGATCACTCGGTCGGGGGCTCGAGGGAGTAGCCGACCCCGTGCACGGTGCGCACGAGGTCGGACCCGAGCTTGCGGCGCAGCGCCTTGATGTGGGAGTCGACGGTGCGCGTGCCGCTCGCGTCGACCCAGTCCCACACCTCCTCCAGCAGGCGTTCGCGCGTGAGCACGGTCCGCGGCGACGTCGCCAGGCAGACCAGCAGGTCGAACTCGGTGGGCGTCAGGTGCGCCTCCTCACCGGCACGGCTCACACGCCGCTGCGCGCGGTCGATCACGAGGTCGCCGAGCTCGAGCGGCGGCGGTCCGCCGGCGGTGGAGGTGTCGGCGACGGCGACGCGCGCGGTGCGCTCGTGCCGGCGCAGCAGCGCCTTGACGCGCGCGACCAGCTCCCGCATCGAGAACGGTTTGGTCATGTAGTCGTCGGCCCCGACGCCGAGGCCCACCAGCAGGTCGGTCTCGTCGTCGCGCGCCGTGAGCATGAGGATGGGGACGGCGCGCGTGTCGTCCGCCTGGATGCGGCGGCAGACCTCGAGCCCGTCGAAGCCCGGCAGCATCACGTCGAGCACGATCGCGTGGGGTGCGAAGTCGTGGGCGCCGGCGACGCCGCCGGGCCCGTCCGTCGCCACGCGGACCTCCCAGCCCTCCGCCGTGAAGCGTCGGGACACCTGCGTGGCGATCTCGGGGGAGTCCTCCACCACGAGGACGCGCACCCCGCTCTCGCCGCCGCTGGAGGCGCTGCTGCTGGAACCGCTGGCGGGGCTGGGAGTGGTCATCGACCCAGACTGGCACACGGCCCCCACCCGGACGAGGGGACGGGCGGGGCGTGATGTGGACGCTTCGCGCAGGCCCTGGGGACGCCTGTGAGGTGAGCCGCACCCGTTTGGCAGGAGCGCGACGGCGCGTTATGGTTTCGTGATCAAGCCGTCCCCCGGACCCACCGGGCGCGTCCCCCGCGCCGCCCGTGACCTGGACGAGGGACGTCCCGCCGTGACCGAAGTGTGCACGGCCCCCCAGAGCAGCTGAGCAACCGGAGGACGAGTGAGCGTGTCGTCAGTGGAAGTCGCCGAGCCCGGGACCCCGTCCCCGACCACTCGACGCGCCCGACGACTCGCCTCCGCCGGCGCGGACCGGTCAGCCTCCCCCCTCGCGTCCTCCGCCACGCCGGTGCAGGCCGGGATCCCGGGCTACGGCCCGCACATCGCCTCGGTCGTCGTCGCCGACGCCGCGGCCGAGTCCTTCCAGCCCGTAATCGTCCAGACGGTGTTCACCCCCGCGGATCCCGCAGGCGCGACCACGCGGCCGCTCACGCGTCGCGAGCTGCGCCGTCGTCAGGGTGAGGCGTTCGGCATCGCCGTCAGCTCCGCCGCCCCCGTCGAGCGCCAGACGGCCGGCGAGGTCCTCGCCGCCGCCGTGCTCACCGCCCGCGGCGGATCGCTGACCCGTCGCGAGCTGCGCGCCGCCACGCGTCGCGAGGCCGGGCTGGACGCCGACGTCGAGGCGCCGTCGAGCGCCGCCGTCTCGTTGCAGCAGGACGCGTCCGAGGGACCCGAGCCCGCCGAGCAGCCCGTCGACCTCGAGTTCGACTTCGCGTCGGTCGCCCTCACCCTCAGCTCGTTGACGCAGTCCTCGACGGTGAGCAGCGCCGCCGTCACGGCGCCGGTCGCGGTCGTCTCGACGCCGAAGCCCGCCTCGCTCACGGAGCCCGCCCCGCGCGCCGTCGTCGAGGGCGCACCCCCCGTCCCCACCAGCCTCGCCGGTGGTGGCGGAGCCGGCGTCGGCACGCGGACGCCGCAGGCCGCCGCGTCGCACGGCCCCCGCCAGTGGGTGCCCCGCCTCGCGGTGCTCTCCGCGCTCGGCGTGGCCACCGTCGTCACCCCGATCCACGCGATCGCCCAGGGCTCGAACGAGCCCGAGGTCGTCGAGGCTCCGCTGGCCGACAGCAGCGCGCTCGACACGCTCGTCGTCGCCGACGGCGCGGCCGCGCTCGAGGTCGCCGGCGCCGCCGTCGTCGCGGAGGATCCGCTCGCGGACGCCTCGGCCGCCACCGTGGCCGCCGCCCCGGTCGACGAGACCGCCACGCTCCTCGCCGCCGACTCGCTCGCCGACGTCCGCGGCGCCGCCGCCGCGAGCCGCAGCGAGGGCCGCACCGGTCTCCCGCAGTGCGGTGAGCCGGCGACGGACCTGCCCAACGGCACGCTCGCGGCCATGGAGTCCACCGAGCACCTCACGCTCAGCATGCCGGTGCAGGAGGGCGTCTACCGCGTCAGCTCCGGCTTCGGTGCGCGCTGGGGCGCGTTCCACTACGCGACCGACTTCGCCGCCCCGCTCGGCACCCCGATCCGCGCCGTCGTCGGTGGCGAGGTCGTGCACGCCGGCGGCGGTCTCGCCGGCCGCAGCCCGAACCTGGTCGCCATCCGCTCGGAGATCGACGGCGAGACCGTCGAGATCTGGTACAACCACATGTTCGACGACGGCGTCTTCGTCTCCGAGGGCGACGTCGTCCAGGTCGGTGACGTGATCGGCGAGGTCGGCAACAACGGCAACTCGACCGGCCCCCACCTGCACCTCGAGATCCACATCGGCAACGTCGAGGACCCCAACGGCAGCGCGGTCGACCCGCTGGCGTGGCTGCGCGCCAACGACGCCACCCCGGTCACGACCACCGGCGCCGTCTGCGCCTGACCGCAGCAGCCACGAGCGAGGCCCGCACCCCCCGGGGGGGTGCGGGCCTCGCTCGTTCTCGCGTCGGTGTCCGACGGCCGGCCGTCAGAGCAGCGACAGGCCCCAGCGGACGGTGTGCGTGCTCGCGGCGGGATCGGAGCCGCCGCCAGCGGCCAGCCGCACCAGGCTCTCCCCGGTGTTGAAGGCGTCGGCGATGCAGCTCATGGGCTCGGCGGCCAGCCCGCGGCGGCGGTAGTCGACCGCGCCGATGTGGTCACCCGAGCAGACCTGCCAGGAGTCCATCGACTCGTCCATCCAGACGGCGGACGTGCGGCCGTCCGTCCCGGTCAGGCGGATCCACGAGAGACCGTCGGCGTCGCGGACGGGCGCGAGGAACGCGTCGTCGAGGTCGGTGGCGCCCACGACGCGCTCGCTGCGGAAGTCGAACGCCTCGGGCAGGTCCTCGACACCAGCCGGGAGCAGCCGCTCGTCCGGACGGACCCACCGGCTCGCGTCCAGGCGCAGGGTCGCGGCGTCGAGGCCGCCGTCGCCGGGGGAGAGCCAGGGGTGGAACCCGATGCCGTAGGGCGCGTCGGTCTCGCCCAGGTTCGTCGCGCTCACCGTGATCGTCAGCTCGGCACCGCGCAGCTCGTAGCGTGCCGACAGCAGCAGCGGCCAGGGGTAGCCCGCGATCGGGACGGTGCTCAGCGTCAGGACGATCTCGGTCGTGGTGAGGTGCGCCAGGGTCCAGCGCTCGTGCATGGCCAGACCGTGCAGCGCCGTCGAGCGCGCGGGCTCGGTGATCGGCACCTGGTAGTCGGTCCCGTCGAAGCTGTAGGCGCCGTCGGCGAGGCGGTTCGGCCACGGGGCCAGGATCGCCCCGTGCCCGGCGGGCGAGAGGTCCTCCTGCGGGTAGGAGACGATCACGTCGCGACCCGCCACGTCGAAGTGGCGCAGCGAGGCGCCGACCTCGGTGACGACGGCTGTCGACCCCGCGACGGGGTCGTGCAGGACGTGCTGGAAACCGGTGGGGAGGGGGGTGGGCATGGCACCAGCCTAGGCGGCACGGCCGCTCGACGCCGAGGGACGGAGACGGGCCCGGTCGCGTGCGACCGGGCCCGATGGTGGTACCCCCGACTGGATTCGAACCAGCGACCTTCTGCTCCGGAGGCAGACGCTCTATCCACTGAGCTACGGAGGCGAACCGGCGTCGAACGGTACTCCGACGACGACGATCGAGCCTACCAGCGGTTCGCGTCGACGCTGAACGGCCCCGGACGTCCCCCATCGCCTAGGGTGGCTCCGATGAGCGCTGGAGGACGACCGTGAGCGAGAGACCGCGAGAGGACGATCGGACGACGAGGTCGACGTCCGATCCCTACGGGTACCTGACGGCCGGCGAGGGGGAGGAGTCCTCCTACCTGCCGGGCGCGGTCGACGGTGCCGGGGCCGAGCCCACGGCGCCCACCGAGACCGACGACCCCGCCGCACCGGCAGCGCCGAAGGAGGGTCCGGAGGACGACGACGTCACGGTCGGCATGACTCGCCGCGAGCTGCGCGAACGTCGCGCGCGACGCGCCGAGCGTGCGGCGGCCGCCGCCTCGGTGCCGACCACCCCTGCCGAGTCCGACGCCGCCGAGCCCCGCGATGTCGAGTCCCGCGCCGACGGGTCCGACGTCGCGTGGACCCCGAAGCCCGAGGACGGCGATGAGTCCGCCACCGACGGGACCCGGGTCGACGGCGTCGCCCCCGCCGCCGCGACCGCGCCGGTCCTGTCGTGGGGCACGTCGGCAGCCTCCCGATCGCTCGACGACAGCGTCGCGCCCGCAGCGAACGACGCCGACGACGTCTCCGGCGACGACGTGGTCGCCGCGTCCACCGACCCCGGCGATCCCACCGCCCTCGCCCCCGGCTGGCACGACCCCGGGGCTCGCACGCGTGAGCGCGGCCGCCGTCGCCTGCTCTGGGTCGTCCTCGGCCTGGTCGTGGCCGCCGCGATCGCCGTCGCCGTGCTGCTGCTGGTCAACCGCGGCGAGGACACCCCGACCGCCCCGGCCACGTCCGCGACCGAGTCGGCCGCGACCGGCCTGGCCGCGCTGATCCCCGCCTCCGTCAACGGAGGCGAGTTCTCCGAGAGCGGCCCCACGGGAGTGACGTACCTGCTGGACGAGCAGGGTCTCGTCGAGAACCCGCTCCCGCCGGCCGGCGCCGCGGAGTCCCTCACCGCGCTCTACACCGGCGGGACGGCGGACGTCACCCTGACCGCCTCGACCTTCGCCACGGCCGACGAGGCGCTCGCCGCGGCGACCGCGATCTCGAGCCAGCTGGGGACAGCGGTGGACACGGGTGTCGTCTTCCCCGACACGGGGCTCGGCACGTACTGGACGTACAACAACGACGGCCTCGTGACCGTCGTCTGGCACGCCGGCACCGACGGCGTGTACGTCGTCGTCTCCGAGGACGCGGAGGACGCGCTCGGGTTCTACAACGGTCTGGACTTCTGAATGACGGCGATGCCGACCCCCTGGCCCGCCACGGCACGCCGCACGTCCGACGGATCCGTCGAGATCGGCGGCGTCGCGCTCACCGAGCTGGCCGCCTCCGGCGGGACGCCCGTGTACGTGCTCGACGAGCTCGACGCCCGCGAACGCGCCCGCGCCTATCGCGACGCCTTCGCGGCCGCGTGCGCCGAGGCCGGGACCGAGGTCGACGTCTACTACGCCGGCAAGGCGTTCCTGAGCGTCGCCGTCGCCCGCTGGATGACGGCCGAGGGGCTCCGGATCGACACCGCGAGCCTGGGCGAGCTCACCACGGCGCTGCGCGCGGACGTCGCACCGCGCGACATCGGGCTGCACGGCAACAACAAGTCCGAGCCGGAGATCGACCTGGCGCTCCGCAGCGGCATCGGGCGCCTCGTGCTCGACTCGCTGCCCGAGGTGACCCGGGTCGCCGACGCCGCCCGGGCGCTGGGCGTGCGCGCCCCCGTCATGGTGCGCGTGACCACCGGGGTGCACGCCGGCGGTCACGAGTACATCTCCACCGCGCACGAGGACCAGAAGTTCGGGCTGTCGCTGGCCGCGCCCGACGGCGGTGACTCGCCCGCGCTGGTCGCGGTGCTGGCGGTCCTGGAGCGTCCCGAGCTGGAGCTGCTCGGGCTGCACTCCCACATCGGTTCGCAGATCCTCGACCCCGCGGGCTTCGGGGTCGCCGCGCGCGCCGTGATGGGGCTGCGCGCCGCCGTCGCCCGGCGCACCGGCGTGCTCGTGCCGGAGCTCGACCTGGGCGGGGGCTTCGGCGTCGCCTATCTGCCCGGCGAGGTCCCGCTGGACCCCGACCGCGCCGCGAAGGAGATGGTGTCGGCGCTCGCGGACGCCGCCCGCGAGCTCGGCGAGGGCGACGCGCCCCTGCCGCGACTCTCGATCGAGCCGGGCCGGTCCGTCATCGGACCCGCCGGCGTCACGCTCTACACGGTGGGCACCGTCAAACCCGTCCGCACGGAGGACGGCAGCACCCGCACCTACGTCTCGGTCGACGGCGGCATGAGCGACAACATCCGCCCGGCGCTGTACGGCGCGAGCTACCACGCCGAGATCGTCTCGCGGTCCTCGACCGCCCCGGCCGTGCGCTGCCGCGTGGTGGGCAAGCACTGCGAGAGCGGTGACATCGTGGTGCACGACGTCGCGCTCCCCGGCGACGTCGCGGCCGGCGACCTGCTCGCCGTCGCCGTGACGGGCGCCTACGGCCGCTCGATGGCCAGCACCTACAACCTCGTGCCGCGTCCCGGCGTGGTGGCGGTCGCCGGCGGTGTCGCGACACCGATCGTGCGCCGCGAGAGCGTGGCGGACCTGCTCGCCCTCGACCTGGGCTGAGACGGCCGGGCACCGCCCGCGGACGAGGTCGTATCGTGAGCCTCCCGTCCACCCCTGCTCGAGGAGTTCGAAGTGTCCGACGCGCCCGACAGCGCCCCGCAGCGCCCCGACCTCCGGGTCGCGATCCTCGGGTGCGGCACCGTCGGCACGCAGGTCGTGCGACTCCTGACCGAGCAGGCCGACGACCTCGGCCAGCGCGTCGGCCGGCGGCTGCGCCTCACGGGCATCCTCGTGCGCGACGTCGACGCCCCGCGCGACCCCGCCGTGCCGACCGGACTGCTGACGACCGACGCCGACGCGCTGCTCGCCGACGCCGACCTCGTGGTCGAGCTCCTCGGCGGCACGACGACGGCGCGCGACCTCGTGCTCGCCGCCCTCACCGCGGGCGCCTCGGTCGTCACCGCCAACAAGGCCCTGCTGGCCACCTCCGGACCCGAGCTCTACGCCGCGGCCGACGCGGCCGGCGTCGACCTGCTGTTCGAGGCCGCCGTGGCCGGTGCCGTCCCCGTCGTGCGCGGCGTGCGGGAGTCGCTCGCGGGCGATCGCGTGCAGCGGATCCTCGGCATCGTCAACGGCACCACCAACTTCATCCTCGACGAGATGACCACCGGCGGCCTCGACTTCGACGTCGCGCTGAAGCAGGCGCAGGAGCTCGGCTACGCCGAGGCCGACCCGACGGCCGACGTCGAGGGGCACGACGCCGCCGCGAAGGCCGCGATCCTCGCCTCGCTCGCTTTCCACACGCGCGTGGCGCTCGCCGACGTCGCGTGCGAGGGCATCACCGCCGTCAGCGCGGCCGACATCGTCGCCGCGCGCGAGACCGGGGGAGTGATCAAGCTCCTCGCGATCGCCGAGCGCATCGTGACGACCGACGCCGCCGGCGAGCCCGCGGAGTCGGTCTCGGTCAGGGTCAACCCCGCGATCCTGCCGTTCGCGCACCCGCTGGCCGGCGTCGGCGGGGCGTACAACGCCGTCGTCGTCGAGGCCGAGGCCGCCGGCCGCCTGATGTTCTACGGCGCCGGTGCCGGCGGCGCCCCGACGGCGAGCGCGGTGCTGGGCGACGTCGTCGCCGCCGCGCGTCACCGCACGCACGGCGGCCGCGCCCCGGCCGAGAGCGCGCACGCGGCGCTGCCGCTGGCGAGCGACGCCGACGTCGTGGCGCGCCTGCAGATCCGGCTGCTGGTCGACGACCGGCCCGGTGTGCTCGCGCACGTCTCGACGACGGTCGCCGACCACGGCGTCTCGATCGAGTCGGTCCGCCAGCAGGTCGGGCACGCCGGCACGGCGACCCTGGCCGTCGTGACGCACGAGGCCGACGAGGCCTCGCTGAGCCGGACGGTCGAGGCGCTGCGCCACACCGACGGCGTGAAGCAGCTGCTGGCCGCGTACCGCGTCGAACGTCCCTGAGACATCGTCGAACCCCACCGAGGAGACACCTGATGGCCCACCAGTGGCGAGGTCTGATCGCCGAGTACGCCGACTTCCTGCCCGTCGAACCGGGTGAGCCGGTCATCACGCTCGGCGAGGGCGGGACACCCCTCGTGGAGTCGCCGGCCCTGTCCGAGCGCGTCGGCGCCCGCGTGCACCTCAAGGTCGAGGGCGCCAACCCGACGGGGTCGTTCAAGGACCGCGGCATGACGATGGCCGTCTCCAAGGTGGCCGCCGCGGGCGGGGCGCTCGTGCTGTGCGCCTCCACCGGCAACACCTCCGCCTCGGCGGCCGCGTACGCCGCGCACGCCGGGCTGCCCTGCGCCGTCGTGCTGCCGGCGGGGAAGATCGCCGCGGGCAAGCTCGCGCAGGCGATCGTGCACGGTGCGACCCTGGTGACGCTCGAGGGCAACTTCGACGACGGGCTGCGCGTGGTGCGCGAGCTCGGTCAGCGCCCCGACGTCGCGCTCGTGAACTCGGTCAACCCCTACCGCCTCCAGGGGCAGAAGACGGCGGCGTTCGAGATCGTCGACGCGCTCGGGGACGCCCCGGACATCCACGTCCTCCCCGTCGGCAACGCCGGGAACATCTCGGCGTACTGGATGGGCTACCGCGAGTACGCGGCCGCCGGGTACGCGACCCGCACGCCGCGCATGTGGGGCGTGCAGGCCGACGGCGCCGCCCCCTTCGTCAAGGGCGAGCCGGTCGAGAACCCCGAGACCATCGCCACCGCGATCCGCATCGGCAACCCGGCGTCCTGGTCGCTCGCCGTCGCCGCGCGCGACGACTCCGGTGGTCGGATCGACGCGGTCAGCGACGCCGAGATCCTCGACGCGCAGGCGCTCATCGCGCGCGAGGTGGGCGTGTTCGTCGAGCCGGCCTCGGCCGCCTCGGTCGCCGGGCTCCTGGCGCGCGCCGCCGCGGGCGACGTCCCCGCGGGCGCCACGATCGTGTGCACCGTGACCGGCAACGGCCTCAAGGACACGGCCACCGCCCTGGGCGAGACCGTCATCGACCCCGTCGTCGTGGCGTCCACGACCGCCGCGGTCGCGGACGCGCTGCAGCTGGTCTGAGCATGCGGATCGCGACCGACTCGGTGCGGGTGCGGGTGCCCGCCACGAGCGCCAACCTGGGCCCGGGCTTCGACGTGCTCGGCCTCGCGCTCGGGCTGCACGACGTCGTCGAGGTGCACGCCACCACCGGCGCCACCCGCACCACGGTCCGCGGCGAGGGCGCCGACACGGTGCCCGACGGCGAGGCGCACCTCGTGGTGCGGGCGATCCGCACCGGGCTCGAGCTCGCGGGGGCGCCGCAGGTCGGTCTCGACCTGACCGCGTTCAACCGGATCCCGCACGGCCGCGGGCTCGGGTCCTCGGCCGCGGCCGTGGTGGCGGGGCTGGTCGCGGCCCGCGGCCTCATCTCCGAGCCGGAGGCGCTCGCGGACGAGGTCGTCCTCGACGTCGCGACCGAGTTCGAGGGCCATCCCGACAACGCCGCCGCCGCCGTGCTCGGCGGGGCGACGCTGGCGTGGACGCCGGACCGGGGCGCGGCGGGGGACGGGGACGTCACGCGCGCCGTCGACGCCGTCCGGCTCGAGGTCGACCCGACCCTCGTGTGCACGGCCTTCATCCCGACGACGGCGCTCGCCACCACCGTGGCCCGCGGCGTGCTGCCCGCCGTCGTGCCGCACGCCGACGCCGCGTTCACCGGTGCCCGCACCGCGCTGCTCGTGCTGGCGCTCGGCGGCCGGAGCGATCTGCTGATGACCGCGACGCAGGACCGGCTGCACCAGCCCTACCGACGGGAGGTGCTCGCGGACTCCTCGGAGCTGCTGGACGCGCTCCGTGCCGCCGGCCACCCCGCCGTGATCTCGGGGGCGGGTCCGACCGTGCTGGTGCTCGGGACGGTGCCCGAGCGGCTGGAGGCGGCCGTCGTCGCACGCGGGTGGCGCGCCGTGCGGCTGCCGGTCGACCGCACGGGCGCCACCGCGGTGTAGTCTCGGGACTGCACCGCGCGGCATCCCACCGCATCTCCACCGTGGTCGCACCCTCGACGTGTCGTCACAGATCTGATGAATCAGAGCTGACGAACGAGGTCGTGACCGCCCGTGGCCGCTCCCGGATGGCGCCGACACGCCCTCTCAAGCACCGTGCTGTGCGGACGACCTGATGCCCCGAACCTGCGGCACACCGGTCCCACCTCTCCACGACACCGCGTCACCGCGACGCACCCGCAAAGGACACTCGTGACAGACACCACCGACACCGCCGCCTCGCGCGGTGGGTCCCTCAGCACCCTCCGTCTCGCCGAGCTGCAGCAGCTCGCGGGCGGCCTCGGCATCGCCGGCACCTCCAAGATGCGCAAGGGCGACCTCGTCACCGCGATCCGCTCGGCCAGGGGCGGCGACGGCGCCGCCTCGGCGCCCGCGGCCGGTCGCGCACCGCGCACGGCTCGTTCCGCCGCCGCGGAGAGCCCGGCCGTCGAGCAGGCGCCCGCCGCGTCGGCCCCCGCAGCCGCGGCCCCGCAGGCCGCATCGGGCAGCGAGCCCGCGCGCAGCGAGCAGCCCCGCACCGAGCAGTCCGACGGCGAGCCCCGCCGCGGCCGCTCCCGTCGGGAGCGCGTCGCCGACGGCGGTGGCGCGCCCGCGCAGGCGAGCGAGCGCACCGACCGCAGCGACCGCGCGGACCAGCCGGCGCGCTCCGAGCAGCAGCCCGACGGCGGACGCCAGGGTGGCCGTCGCCAGGGGAACCAGAACGGCCAGGGTGGCAACCGCCGTCCGGCCCTCGACGACATCAAGCTGCCCGAGCCCCGCAGCGAGGACGCCCCCCAGGGTGGACAGCAGGGTGGCCAGGGGCAGCAGGGCCAGCGCGGTCAGCAGAATGGCAACCAGAACGGCAACCGCCAGCGTCAGGCCGAGCAGCGCACGGTCGAGATCTACGACGACGAGCAGGGTGGCCGTCGCCGTCGGGGCCGCGACCGCTTCCGCGACCGCGATCGTGACCGCACCACCAAGCGCCGCGGCGGCCGCGGCGAGGCCCCGCTGACGTACGACGAGGTCGAGCTCTCCGACGACGACGTGCTCGTGTCGGTCGCCGGCGTCCTGGACGTCAACGACAACCACGCCTTCGTCCGGACCTCCGGCTACCTGCCGGGCTCCGACGACGTCTACGTGCCGCTGACCCAGGTCAAGAAGAGCGGACTGCGCCGCGGCGACGCCGTCACGGGCGCCATCCGCGCACCGCGCGAGGGTGAGCAGCAGAACAACCAGAGCGGCCAGGGCAACCGGCAGAAGTTCAACGCGCTGGTCCGTCTGGACACGGTCAACGGCCTGCCGGCCGACCGCGCGCGCCAGCGTCCCGAGTTCAGCAAGCTGACGCCGCTCTACCCGCAGCACCGCCTGCGGCTCGAGACGCAGCCCCAGGCCATCACGGCGCGGATCATCGACCTCGTGTCACCGATCGGCAAGGGTCAGCGCGGTCTCATCGTGGCGCCGCCCAAGGCCGGCAAGACGATCGTGATGCAGCAGATCGCGAACGCGATCACCACGAACAACCCCGAGGTCCACCTGATGATCGTCCTCGCGGACGAGCGTCCCGAGGAGGTCACCGACTGGGAGCGCACGGTCAAGGGCGAGGTCATCGCCTCGACGTTCGACCGTCCGCCGTCCGACCACACGATCGTCGCCGAGCTCGCGATCGAGCGCGCCAAGCGTCTCGTGGAGCTGGGCCAGGACGTCGTCGTGCTGCTCGACTCGCTCACGCGTCTGTCGCGGGCCTACAACCTCGCGGCGCCGACGTCGGGCAAGATCCTCTCCGGTGGTGTGGACGCCTCGGCGCTGTACCCGCCGAAGAAGTTCTTCGGGGCGGCGCGCAACATCGAGCACGGCGGTTCGCTCACGATCCTGGCCACGGCCCTGGTCGAGACCGGTTCCAAGATGGACGAGGTCATCTTCGAGGAGTTCAAGGGCACCGGCAACATGGAGCTGCGTCTGTCGCGGCACCTGTCGGACAAGCGGATCTTCCCGGCGATCGACGTCAACGCCTCCAGCACGCGCCGCGAGGAGATCCTCGTGGCCGCCGACGAGCTCAAGATCATCTGGAAGCTCCGCCGCATCATGGGTGGTCTCGAGCAGCAGCCCGCGCTCGAGCTGTTGCTGGGCAAGGTCCGTGAGCTCCCGACGAACGCCGAGTTCCTCATGACCGTGCAGAAGACCACGCCGTCGGTGGCCAACCAGACCAACGAGCTGGTCGGCTGAATCCTCCCCTGGCGAACAGGGACGGATCCGCACGCAACATCTGGCAAGATAGACCGTTGGCTCCCGGTTCACGCCCCGCGCACCCGACGTGGCGACCCGGCAGCACCCCTAACAGGAGGACACCATGAAGAGCGGTATTCACCCCGAGTACGTCGTCACCGAGGTGACGTGCACGTGCGGCAGCACCTTCACCACCCGCAGCACCGAGAAGTCGGGCAAGATCAGCTCCGACGTGTGCAGCGCCTGCCACCCGTTCTACACGGGCAAGCAGAAGATCCTCGACACGGGTGGTCGCGTCGCGGCGTTCGAGCGCCGCTTCGGCAAGAAGGCCGCCAACTAGCGACCTCGGCGAGCGCCGGCACCCCTGGGGTGCCGGCGCTCGCTTTTGTCTTTCCCCCGCGGTGTCGCACCGCGACCGACCGACTGACCGACCGACTGACTGACCGTTGACGCCGCCGCGAGGCCGCCCGTCGCAAGGAGATGCCGTGAGCGAGGACTTCGCCGTCGTGCACGGGCTGCTGCAGGAGTACGCCCAGCTCGAGCAGGACCTCGCCGACCCGGAGCTGCACGCCAGCCCGGGCCGCGCCAGGAAGGTCGGTCGGCGCTACGCCGAGCTCGGCCAGGTGGTGGGCGCCTACCGGGCGTGGAGCGCCGCCGTCGCCGACGCCGAGGCGGCGGCCGAGCTGGCCGACGAGGACCCGGAGTTCGCCGCCGAGCACGAGACGCTGCTGGCGCAGGCCGCCGCCGCGGCCGAGCGCCTGCGCCGCGTGCTGGTCCCGCGCGACCCCGACGACGGCCGCGACGTCATCCTCGAGATCAAGGCGGGCGAGGGCGGCGAGGAGTCCGCGCTGTTCGCCGGCGACCTCCTGCGGATGTACATGCGCTACGCCGAGCGGCGCGGCTGGTCCACGCAGATCATCGAGGCCACGGACTCCGCCCTGGGTGGGTACAAGGACGTCCAGCTCGCCGTGAAGTCGCGCGGCGCCGCCGGCGGTGCCGACCAGCTGGACGGCGTGTGGGCCCACCTGAAGTACGAGGGCGGGGTGCACCGCGTGCAGCGCGTGCCCGTGACGGAGTCGCAGGGCCGCATCCACACCTCGGCCGCCGGCGTGCTCGTGCTCCCCGAGGCGGACGACGAGGGCGAGGTCGAGATCGAGCAGAACGACCTGCGCATCGACGTCTTCCGCTCCTCCGGCCCGGGTGGCCAGAGCGTCAACACCACCGACTCCGCCGTCCGCATCACCCACCTGCCCACCGGCATCGTGGTCTCGATGCAGAACGAGAAGAGCCAGCTGCAGAACCGCGAGGCCGGCATGCGCGTGCTGCGCGCCCGCATCCTCGCCGCCCAGCAGGAGGAGGCGGCAGCGGCCGCGAGCGAGGCGCGCCGGAGTCAGGTGCGCACGGTCGACCGCTCGGAGCGGATCCGGACCTACAACTACCCCGAGAACCGCATCGTCGACCACCGCACCTCCTTCAAGGCGTACAACCTCGACACGGTGCTCGACGGCGACCTGGACGCCCTCGTCGCCTCCGCGATCGAGATGGACGAGGCGGCGCAGCTCGCGGCCGCGGGCGAGGCGTGAACCCGGAGCTGCGCGCGCTGGTGCGCGGGGCGGGGGCCATCCTCGCCGAGGCCGGCGTCCCCTCGCCCGAGCACGACGCGCGCGCCCTTGCCGCGTACGCGCTCGGCGTCCCGCACCTCGCCTACGCGCCCGCCGCGCTCCCAACGTCGCTGCGCCAGGAGTTCGCCGAGCTCGTCGATCGACGACGGCGGCGCGAACCGCTCCAGCACATCGTCGGCTCCGCGGTGTTCCGGCACATTACGCTGCGGGTCGAGGCCGGCGTGTTCGTCCCGCGGCCGGAGACCGAGGTCGTCGCCCAGCACGCGATCGACGCGGCGCTGGCCGTGGCGGCCCGGGGGAGCGACCCGCTGGTCGTCGACCTGTGCTGCGGCGCGGGCGGGATCGCGGTGTCGGTCGACGTCGAGGTGCCCGCCAGCCGGGTGGTCGCGGTGGACGCCTCGCCGGAGGCGGTCGCGCTGACCCGCCGCAACGGCGACGCGCAGACGCTGGCGGGGTCCTCCGCGCTCCGCACCGAGCTCGGTGACGTCCGCGACCCGGCGCTGCTGGCCGATCTGGACGGCACGGTCGACGTCGTCGTGTCCAACCCGCCGTACATCCCGCCCGACGCCGTCCCGAACGAGCCGGAGGTCCGCGACTTCGATCCCGACCTGGCGCTCTACGGCGGGGGCCTGGACGGCCTGGAGGTGCCGCGCGCCGTCGTGCTCGCCGCGCGACGGCTGCTGCGCCCCGGGGGAGTGTTCGTGATGGAGCACGCCGAGGTGCAGGCGGAGGCGGTCCGCGCGATCGCGTCCGACGCCGGGTTCACCGAGGTGACGAGCTTCGAGGACCTGACGTCCCGGCCGCGCGGCGTGCGCGCCGTCGCGCCCTGATCCGCTCCCACGTCCGCCACGCCAGCAGCCCCAGCGCGATCCCGACGGCGTCGGCCGCCAGGTCGGTGACATCGCCCGTGCGCCGCGGCAGCAGGAGGTGCTGGATCAGCTCGCTCGCGACGGCGTTGAGCGCCACGAGCACGAGCAGGAGCCGGCGCGGGACCCCCGCCAGCAGCCCGGTGAACGTCAGCGCCGCGAAGCTCGCGGCGTGTCCCAGCAGGTCCAGCCGCAGGTCGACGGCGGGTTCGACCTGCGCCGGGAGGCTCGGCGCGTACATCGTGACGAGGTTGAGCGCGAGGGCTCCCGTCAGCAGCAGGCGGCGGACGCCCGTGCTCGGGCGGGTCAGCGGGGTGGGGTCTGGCACGCCCCGAGCCTGCCAGGTCACCGTGTCCCGGCGTTGCGGGCGTGGCAGGATCGGGGCCGTGACCAACCTGTCGTGCGTCCCGGAGCACCGCTCCGCCAGCATCGCCGAGGCAGCCGCCGTGCTGTCCAGCGGTGGCCTCGTCGTCCTGCCCACCGACACCGTCTACGGCATCGCCGCCGACGCGTTCGACGCCGACGCCGTCGCCGCCCTCCTGGCAGCCAAGGGCAGAGGCCGGCAGATGCCGCCGCCGGTGCTGGTGGCGTCGCCGACCATGCTCGAGGTGCTCGCCGTCGACGTCCCGCCCGCCGCGAAGGCGCTGGCCGATGCGTTCTGGCCCGGGGCGCTGACGATCATCGTGCGCGCGCAGCCGACGCTGACGTGGGACCTGGGCGAGACCGCCGGCACGGTCGCGCTGCGGATGCCCGACCACGAGGTGGCCCTGGACCTGCTGCGCACCACCGGCCCGCTGGCGGTCTCCTCCGCCAACCGCACCGGGAAGCCGGCGGCGACCAACGCCGCCGAGGCGAGCGCGCAGCTGGGCGCGAGGGTCGCCCGCTACCTCGACGACGGCGAGGCGCCCGGCGGCCAGGCGTCCACCATCGTGGACGCCACCGGTCCGAGCCTGACGATCGTGCGCGAGGGAGCGATCGACCGCGAGCGGCTCGCCGCCGTCGTCCCGCACCTGCGCGTGGTGGCCGAGGAGGAGCCGGCGGTCGAGGTGGAGGCCGTCGTCGACCAGCCGGTCGCCGGGGAGTCCCTCGCTGACGAGTCACCGGCCGCCGACCCCGGCCCCGGGCGGTCTGCCGGGTGAGGATCTACCTGCTGGTCGTCGTCGTCGCCGCGGCCGTCACGTTCGTCGCGACGCCGCTGGTGCGTGTGCTGGCGCGGCGCGTCAACGCCGTGACCCCGCTGCGCGACCGCGACGTGCACGCCGTCCCGACCCCGCGGATGGGCGGGATCGCGATGTTCGCCGGCTTCGCCGTCGCCCTGCTGATCGCGTCGCGGACGGACTTCCTGGGCGACGCGTTCACGATCTCGTCCCAGGCCTGGGCGATCCTTGCGGCCGCCGGGCTCATCTGCCTGCTCGGCGCTGCCGACGACATCTGGGACCTGGACTGGATGACGAAGCTGGTCGGGCAGATCCTGTGCGCGGGGCTGATGGTCTGGCAGGGCGTGCAGCTCATCACGGTGCCGCTGTTCGACTCGATCGCGATCCTGTCGCCGCGGATGCTGCTGGCGATCACGCTCCTGGTCGTGCTCGTGGCGATCAACGCGGTGAACTTCGTCGACGGGCTCGACGGTCTCGCCGCGGGCCTGATCGCGATCGGGGGCACGGCCTTCTTCGTCTACACCTACCTGCTGACGCGCTCGACCGAGTCGGACTACTCCAACCTCGCCACGCTCGTGATCGCGGCGGTGGTCGGGGCCTGCCTCGGCTTCCTGCCCCACAACTTCTTCAGGGCCTCGATCTTCATGGGCGATTCCGGCGCCATGTTCCTGGGCCTGACGGTGTCCGCAGCGAGCATCGTGGTCACCGGCAACATCGACCCCGGCGCGTCGCAGCAGCTGACCGAGTTCGTCGGGTTCCCGGCCTTCCTGCCGATCCTGCTGCCCGTGGCGGTGATGGTCGTGCCGCTCATCGACCTGGTGTTCGCCGTCGTGCGACGCGTGGCGGCCGGAAAGTCGCCGTTCGCCGCCGACGGTCTGCACCTGCACCACCGCCTGATGGCGCGGGGGCACTCGCACCGCCGGACGGTCGTGATCCTCTACGCCTGGACCACGGTGTTCGCCTTCGGGGCGGTCGCGCTGGCCTTTCTTCCGCTCCGGACCGTGGTCATCGCGCTCACCGTCGTGGTGGTCGTCGGCATCGTGCTCACGATCGTGCCGCTGCCGGTGCGGCGGACGCGGCCGCGGGCGTCCTCGCGTCACGTCCGCACCGCCGAGCGGCCCCCGGCCGAGTCCCCGCGCCCCGAGACCCGCGTCTGACCCGTGGGAGAGTAGGGGAGTGACCAGTCCTGCCCCCGCCGTCTCGACCGTCCCCACCACGCTCAAGGGCGTGCTCTCCCGCATCCTGCGCCAGGTCGCCGTCGTGACCGTGGGCGTGACCGTGCTGGCCGCGGTCGTGGGGCTGGTGACCGTCGGGTCCACCGGCCTGTGGGGGGCGCTCCTCGGCGGCGTCGTCGGCGTCATCTTCTGCGCGACCACCGTGGTGACGATGCTCGTCAGCGAGGGGCGGTCGCCGCAGTTCCTCGCGGTTGCCGTGCTGGGTGGCTGGCTCGCCAAGATGGTCGTCATCGTCGCGATGCTCGCGGTGCTGCGCGGCCTGGACTTCTACGACCGGTACGTGCTCGCCGGCACGCTCGCCGCGATCGTGCTGGCGTCGCTGGTGATCGAGATGCGAGCCGTCATGACGGCCAGGGTGCCGGTGGTCGATCCCGAGGCCCGCGCGGGCGTGAAGGGGTCGTGAACATCCGGTAGGGTGGTCGACAGACCTGCGAATCCATCACGGAATCAGCACGGCACGGTGCGTCGCCGCACCGCTGCTGGGCCTTGCGCCTCCATCACAAGACCCGGGGAGACCTTTGAACGCGGCTGGACCTCTCATGGCCGAGACCGACTCTGGTTCGGGCTTCCACGCTCCGAGCATCTCCGAGTTCTTCCCTCCGGCAATCTTCTTCGACGGCACGCCGTTCGAGTTCAACCGGATCCAGCTGGTGCGCGTCATCGTCACCGTGCTGCTGATCCTGTGGCTGTGGCTGTCCACCCGCCACGCCAAGCTCGTCCCGGGCCGCGCCCAGAGCATCGTCGAGCTCGCGCTGGACTTCGTCCGCGTGCAGATCGTCGAGTCGGTCCTCGGCAAGACGGCCGGGCGTCGGTACCTGCCGCTCCTGACGACGCTCTTCTTCATCGTCCTGGCGATGAACTTCGCCGGCGTGATCCCGTTCCTCAACATCGGTGGAACCTCGGTGATCGGCCTGCCGGTCGTGCTGGCGATCATCGTCTACGTGACCTACATCGTCGCCGGCTTCCGCAAGCACGGTCCGGGCTACCTCAAGATCAGCCTGTTCCCCAGCGGTGTGCCGCCGATCATGTACCTGCTCATCACGCCGATCGAGATCCTGCAGGTCTTCGTCCTGCGCCCGCTCACGCTGGCGCTCCGACTGCTGGCCAACATGATGGCCGGGCACCTGATGCTCGTGCTGTGCTTCGCCGCGACCCACTTCCTCTTCTTCGAGGGCGGGGGGCTGATCCCGCTCACCGGCGTGATGACGCTCGTCGGCGGGTTCGGCATCACGCTCTTCGAGATCTTCGTCGGGTTCCTCCAGGCGTTCATCTTCACTCTTCTCGCTGCCGTCTACATCCAGATGTCCGAGGACGACGCGCACTGAGCTCCACGCTCCACCAGCTCGAACGACTGACCACCCATCGACGGCGGGCACGGACCCGCCGCCCAAGGAAGGACCACCCATGGACAACTACGCCGAGCTCACCGGCAACATCGCGACCATCGGCTACGGCCTGGCCACCCTCGGCCCGGGCATCGGCCTCGGCATCCTGATCGGCAAGGCGCTCGAGGGCATGGCTCGCCAGCCCGAGGTCGCCAACACGCTCCGCACCAACATGTTCATCGGTGTCGCGTTCGTCGAGGTGCTCGCGCTTCTCGGTCTGATCGCCGGCTTCCTCTTCATCTGATGGGCGGCGTCCAGCTGCTGGCCGCGGAGGAGGGTGGCGCCCCCGCGGGGATCGGCGTCTTCATCCCGGCCGACTACGACATCATCTGGTCGCTCGTCGTCACCGGTGTCATCGCGTTCTTCTTCCTGAAGTACCTGATGCCGAAGATGACGGCGCTGCTCGACGAGCGCTCCGCCAAGATCGAGGGCGGGCTCGAGCACGCCGCCAAGATCCAGGCGGAGGCCGAGGCCACCAAGGCAGAGCGTCAGGCCGAGCTCGTCGCCGCCCGCCAGGAGGCGGGACGCATCCGCGAGGAGGCGCACGGCGAGGGCAACGAGATCGTCGTCGAGGCGAAGTCGAAGGCCCAGGTCGAGGCCCAGCGCATCGTCGAGAACGCCCACCGCCAGATCGAGGCCGAGCGTCAGCAGGCGCTCGTCTCGCTGCGGGCCGACGTCGGATCGCTCGCGACCGACCTGGCCTCCAGGATCGTGGGCGAGTCGCTCACCGACGACGCGCGCCAGTCGCGCGTGATCGACCGGTTCCTGGCCGAGCTCGAGGAGACCTCGCGCTCGTCCGAGGCCGTGGACGCCGGCACGCAGCCGGCCGCCACCACCACAGAGACGGGGAAGTGATGCGGGCGACCAGCGAGGCATCCCTCGCGTCGGCCAGGGAGCGGTTCGCGCCGATCCTGGACGCCGCGGGTGACGGGGCACGCGAGATCGGGGAGCAGATCTTCTCGGTCGTCGACGCGCTCGACGGCTCGACCTCCCTGCGTCGCGCGCTCACCGACCCCACCCGGTCCGGCGAGGCCAAGGCCCAGCTGGCCACGACGCTCCTGGGCACGCAGGTGCACGCGGACGTCGTCGACCTGGTCGCCGGTCTCGCGCGTGCTCGCTGGTCGGCCGACGCCGACCTCGCCGAGGCGCTCGAGGAGCTCGGCACCACCGCGGTGCTCGTCGCCGCCGAGTCGCGCGACGACCTGCTCCGCGTCGAGGACGACCTGTTCCGTCTGGGCCGCATCCTCAGCAACGAGCGCGACCTGCGCGTCGCCCTGGCCTCGACGGACGTCGCGGCCGAGCGCCGCACGGCACTGGCCGACCAGCTGCTCAACGGCCAGGTCGCCCCGGAGTCGCAGGTCCTCGTGCGCCGGACGGTCGGCGCGCTGCGCCAGCGGTCCGTGACCACGCGCCTGTCGCACATCGCCGAGATCGCCGCCGCCCGTCGCAAGCGGGTCGTCGCCTCGGTGCTGGTCGCCTCGCCGATCACCACGGCCCAGGTCGAGCGCCTGAGCGCGACGCTCTCGCGCATCTACTCCACCGAGGTCCACGTCAACGTGGGCGTCGACCCCAGCATCGTGGGTGGCATGCGCATCCAGGTGGGTGCCGAGGTCGTCGACGCCACCGTGCTGTCCAAGCTTGCCGAAGCCCGACGCCGCATCGCCGGCTGAGCGCTCACCCCAGACACCCCGCGCCCGACGCGAAGACGAGAGAAGGAACCGATGGCTGAGCTCACGATCAGGCCCGAGGAGATCAGGGCTGCACTCGACACGTTCGTCAGCTCCTACACGCCCACGACGGACGCGCGCGAGGAGGTGGGTCGGGTCACGCTCGCCGCCGACGGCATCGCCGAGGTCGAGGGACTTCCCGGCGCCATGGCCAACGAGCTCCTCACCTTCGAGGACGGCACGCTGGGGCTCGCGCTGAGCCTCGACGTCCGCCACATCGGTGTGGTCGTCCTCGGTGAGTTCACCGGCATCCAGGAGGGCCAGGAGGTCCGCCGGACGGGTGAGGTCCTCTCCGTCCCCGTCGGTGACGGCTACCTGGGCCGCGTCGTCGACCCGCTCGGTGCTCCGATCGACGGTCTGGGCGAGATCGAGACGACGGGCCGCCGCGCCCTCGAGCTTCAGGCGCCCGGCGTCATGGCCCGCAAGAGCGTGCACGAGCCCCTGCAGACCGGCATCAAGGCCATCGACTCGATGATCCCGATCGGTCGCGGCCAGCGTCAGCTCATCATCGGCGACCGCAAGACCGGCAAGACGGCCATCGCGCTCGACACGATCCTGAACCAGAAGGCGAACTGGGACTCGGGCGACCCCGAGAAGCAGGTGCGCTGCATCTACGTCGCCATCGGTCAGAAGGGTTCGACCATCGCGGCCGTGCGCGGCGCGCTCGAGGAGTCCGGTGCCCTGGAGTACACGACGATCGTCGCCGCTCCCGCGTCCGACCCCGCCGGCTTCAAGTACCTCGCCCCCTACACCGGCTCGGCCATCGGTCAGCACTGGATGTACGAGGGCAAGCACGTCCTGATCGTCTTCGACGACCTGTCCAAGCAGGCCGAGGCGTACCGCGCCGTGTCGCTCCTGCTGCGCCGTCCGCCGGGCCGCGAGGCCTACCCGGGTGACGTCTTCTACCTGCACTCCCGTCTGCTCGAGAGGTGTGCCAAGCTCTCCGACGAGCTGGGCGCCGGCTCGATGACCGGGCTGCCGATCATCGAGACCAAGGCCAACGACGTGTCGGCCTACATCCCGACGAACGTCATCTCGATCACCGACGGCCAGATCTTCCTGCAGTCGGACCTGTTCAACGCCAACCAGCGCCCCGCCGTCGACGTCGGCGTCTCGGTGTCGCGCGTCGGTGGTGCCGCCCAGGTGAAGGCGATGAAGGGTGTCTCCGGAACCCTGAAGCTGACGCTCGCGCAGTACCGCTCGCTGGCCGCGTTCGCGATGTTCGCCTCGGACCTCGACCCGGCCTCGCGCCAGGCGCTGGCCCGCGGTGAGCGTCTGACCGAGCTGCTCAAGCAGCCGCAGTACTCGCCGTACCCGGTGGAGGACCAGGTCGTCGCGATCTGGGCCGGCACCAACGGCTACCTCGACGACGTCCCCGTCGCCGACGTGCTGCGGTTCGAGCGCGAGCTCATCGACCACATCCGTCGCAGCACCGACGTGCTCGGCACCATCGCCTCCACGGGCAAGCTCGGCGACGACGCCGTCGAGGCGCTGAAGAGCGCCATCGAGGCCTTCGCGCCGACGTTCCAGACCTCCGACGGTGACCTGCTCGGCAGCAACGAGCCGGTCGACGACGAGGGCCTGGACGTCGAGCAGGAGCAGATCGTCCGCCAGAAGCGGGGCTGAGCCGTGGCAGGTCAGCAGCGCGTCTACAAGCAGCGGATCAAGTCGACCCAGACGCTGAAGAAGATGTTCCGCGCCATGGAGCTCATCGCTGCCTCGCGGATCGGCAAGGCCCGTGACCAGGCCCAGGCCGCTGCACCGTTCTCCCGTGCGATCACGCGGGCGCTGTCGGCGGCCGCGACCCACGCGTCCGTCGACCACCCGCTCACCTCGGACCGCACCGACACCAACCGCGTCGCGATCCTGGTGCTGACGGCGGACCGGGGCATGGCCGGGTCCTACAACGCCAGCGTGCTGCGTGAGGCCGAGCGCCTCATCACGCGTCTGACGGAGGAGGGCAAGGAACCCGAGCTGTACGTGGCCGGTCGCCGTGGCGTCGGGTACTTCACGTTCCGCAACCGGGACATCAAGGAGACTTGGCTCGGCAACTCCGACGCCCCGCAGCTGGAGCGTGCCGAGGAGATCGCGGACACCCTGCTCGAGGCCTTCCGGGCTCCCGCGGACGCCGGCGGCGTCAGCGAGATCCACCTGGTCTACACGCGCTTCCTGTCGATGGTGACGCAGGAGCCGCGCGTGGTCCGCATCCTCCCGCTGGAGGTCGTGGACGGGGTGGCCCCGGTGGGCGAGGAGCCGCTGCCGCTGTACGACTTCGAGCCGTCGCCCGAGGTCGTGCTGGACGCCCTTCTGCCGCGCTACATCCTCGCGAGGATCTTCACGGCGCTGCACCAGGCGGCCGCCTCGGAGCTGGCCTCGCGCCAGCGCGCCATGCACACGGCGACCGAGAACGCCGAAGACATCATTCGCAACTACACCCGACTGGCCAACTCGGCCAGGCAGGCGGAGATCACCCAGGAGATCAGCGAGATCGTCTCCGGGGCCGACGCTCTCGCCGGCTGATCCACCGACGCTGAGAACTGACAAGGACAACCATGACTGCGCAAGCCGCTGAGGCTCCCACGACTGTCGGCGCCGGTACCGGACGTATCGCCCGGGTGATCGGCCCCGTCGTCGACATCGAGTTCCCCTCGGGCACGCTGCCCGGGATCTACAACATGCTCAAGACGACCATCGACCTGGCCGGCCAGGGCGAGGGCGAGAGCGACGCCGTCGAGCTCACCCTCGAGGTGGAGCAGCACCTCGGTGACAACCTGGTGCGCGCCGTCGCCCTCAAGCCCACGGACGGTCTCGTCCGTGGCGCCGAGGTGCGCGACACCGGCGGCCCGATCACGGTCCCGGTCGGCGACGTCACCAAGGGTCACGTGTTCAACGTGATCGGCGAGCCGCTCAACGTGCCGGCCGACAGCCTCGAGATCAAGGAGCGGTGGTCGATCCACCGCAAGGCACCCGACTTCGACCAGCTCGAGTCGAAGACCACGATGTTCGAGACCGGCATCAAGGTCATCGACCTGCTGACCCCGTACGTCCAGGGCGGCAAGATCGGTCTGTTCGGTGGCGCCGGCGTCGGCAAGACCGTGCTGATCCAGGAGATGATCCAGCGCGTCGCGCTCAACCACGGTGGTGTGTCGGTGTTCGCCGGTGTCGGCGAGCGCACCCGTGAGGGCAACGACCTCATCGTCGAGATGGAGGAGGCGGGCGTCTTCGACAAGACGGCCCTCGTCTTCGGTCAGATGGACGAGCCGCCGGGCACGCGTCTGCGCGTGGCGCTGTCCGCCCTGACGATGGCGGAGTACTTCCGCGACGTCCAGAAGCAGGACGTGCTGCTGTTCATCGACAACATCTTCCGCTTCACGCAGGCCGGTTCCGAGGTCTCCACGCTGCTGGGCCGCATGCCCTCGGCCGTGGGCTACCAGCCGAACCTGGCCGACGAGATGGGTCTGCTGCAGGAGCGCATCACCTCGACGCGTGGTCACTCGATCACGTCGCTCCAGGCGATCTACGTCCCCGCGGACGACTACACCGACCCGGCCCCGGCCACGACGTTCGCGCACCTGGACGCCACGACCGAGCTCTCGCGCGACATCGCGTCGCGTGGTCTGTACCCGGCCGTCGACCCGCTGGCCTCCTCCAGCCGGATCCTCGACCCGCAGTACGTCGGTGAGGACCACTACCGCACCGCGACCCGCGTGAAGTCGATCCTGCAGAAGAACAAGGAGCTGCAGGACATCATCGCGATCCTCGGTGTCGACGAGCTCTCGGAGGAGGACAAGATCACGGTCGCGCGTGCGCGCCGGATCGAGCAGTTCCTCTCGCAGAACACGTACATGGCCGAGAAGTTCACCGGCGTCGTGGGCTCCACGGTGCCGCTGACGGAGACCGTCGAGGCGTTCGGCAAGATCGCCGACGGCGAGTTCGACCACATCTCCGAGCAGGCGTTCTTCAACATCGGTGGCCTCGAGGACCTCGAGCGCAACTGGGCCCGCATCCAGTCCGAGCTGCGCTGATGGCCGGACGCGGAGAGCTGACCGTCGAGATCGTCGCCCCGGACCGCACGCTGTGGTCCGGGACGGCGGCGGGTGTCAGCGTGCCGGCGGCCGAGGGTGACATGGGGCTGCTGCCCGGTCACGAGTCGGTCCTGTCGCTGCTGCGTGCGGGCACGGTCCGCGTCCGTTCCGCCGCAGGGTCGTCCGAGGAGTTCGCCGTCACGTCGGGGTTCGTCTCCTTCGACGACGACGCGGTGACGGTCGTCGTCGACTCGCAGGACTGAGCCTCGCCGGTGCCGGAAGCCCTCGTGATCGCGCTCGCCGTGGCGGGCGCGATCGGGCTCATCGGCGCCGGAGCGTTCTACCTCCGGCTGCGCACCCTCGGGCTGCGCGTCGGATCGTTCGAGTGCGCCCTGCGCACACCGACGGGATGGGCCTCGGGGATCGCGCACTACGGTGCCGACGCCCTGCACTGGTACCGCCTCGTCTCCCTGGACCCGCGCCCCGGCCAGTCATGGCCGCGGGCGCGGCTCCACGTCGTGAGCCGTGACGCGCGCGACCCCGAGGCCGCCGTCACCGCGACGCGCATCTTCGAGGTCGCCTGCGAGGTCGACGGCCACGAGTTCGTGCTGGCCATGCGCGCCGGTCAGTACTCGGGACTGTCCTCGTGGCTCGAGTCCCAACCCCCCAGGGAGCTTCCGCTGTGAGAATCGTCGTGGCCACCTGCGCCGTCGACTACTCCGGACGGCTGTCCGCCCACCTGCCGCTCGCGCCTCGCGTGCTCATGGTGAAGGCCGACGGTTCCGTCCTCGTCCACTCCGACGGCGGGTCGTACAAGCCGCTGAACTGGATGAGCCCGCCCTGCACGCTGAAGGTGTCGCAGCCGACGCCGGAGCAGGCGGCCCAGGGCGTCACGGCCGTCTGGACCGTGACCGCCACCAAGACCGACGACAAGCTCGTGGTCTCGCTGCACGACGTCGCGCACGACTCCGCGCACGAGCTCGGCGTCGACCCCGGCCTGCAGAAGGACGGCGTCGAGGCGCACCTGCAGAAGCTGCTGGCCGAGCAGGTCGAGCTGGTGGGCGCGGGCCACACGCTCGTGCGCCGCGAGTTCCCGACGGCGATCGGTCCCGTCGACCTGATGGTGCGGGTGCCGTCGTCGGCCGGGACGTCGTCGGCCACCGCATCGGCCGGCGCCGGGGGAGTGGTGGAGATCGAGGTGGAGGTCGCGACGCCGTCCGGCGTCACGCACCGCCACGTCGCCGTCGAGATCAAGCGGCGCGCGACCATCGACGCGGTCGAGCAGCTCACGCGCTACCTCGAGCTCCTCAACCGCGACCCGCACCTGGCGCCCGTGCGCGGCGTGCTCGCGGCGCAGAGCATCGCGCCGCAGGCGCGCACCCTCGCGACCGACCGCGGCATCGACTGCCTGCTGCTGGACTACGACGCGATGCGCGGCGTCGACGACCCCGACTCGCGCCTCTTCTGAGCGGCGCCGGCGCGCGCCGCCCGGCCGCCCGGCCGCCCTCGTGCGGACCCGCCGACACGTCGGACCCCTCGCTGAGAACGGCGGGTGCGGCTCGACGTCTGCCCTGGAGCCGCGCCGAGCGTTCTCGGCATCGGGAGGCGGCGGTGAGAACGGCGGGTGCGGCTCGACGGTGTCGTTCGAGTCGCACGGAGCGTTCTCGGCGGGCGGCGGGCGGCGGGCGGCGGGCCGCGGTCGTGGGGTGCCGCGTAGGCTCGGGGGATGGGTCGTCGGTCGAGCAAGCGCGCGTACGGCAGCGAGCACGTGCCGCTCGACGTCGACCAGCTCACCCGCGGCTGGACCCGCGGTGAGACCACCGACGACGGCCACGCCTGGAAGGTCCGCAGTGTCGGTGGGAGCGAGAAGTCCTACCGCTGCCCCGGGTGCGACCAGATGATCCCGCCCGCGACGCCGCACGTCGTGGCCTGGCCCGACGACCACCTCCTCGGGGCGCAGGCCGGTCTCGAGGACCGGCGCCACTGGCACACGTCGTGCTGGCGCGCGGGACGACGACCGACCCGGCGCTGAGCACCACGGGCCGGCCCTGGCAATCGAGGTGACGGCGAGCCCCGCCGTCAGGCACAGTGCTCGGGTGGGCCACATCGACCTCAGCCAGATCACCTTCTCCCTCCCCGACGGCCGTCCGCTGCTCGGCGGCGTCGACCTGCGCGTCGGCGAGGGCCACCGGATGGCGCTCGTCGGCCCGAACGGCTCCGGCAAGACCACGCTCTCGCGCATCCTGGCGGGCGACCTCGACCCCGACGAGGGCGCCGTCGTGCGCACCGGTGGGCTCGGCGTCATGCGCCAGTTCATCGGGTCCGTGCGCGACGACACCACCGTGCGCGACCTGCTCGTCAGCGTCTCGCCGGAACGGATCCGGGTCGCGGGGGCCGCGCTCGCCGCGGCGGAGGAGCTGATGCTCACCATCGACGACGAGGCCGCCCAGATGGCCTACGCGCAGGGCCTGGCCGACTGGGCCGACGCCGGGGGCTACGAGCAGGAGACGCTCTGGGACATGTGCACGACGGCGGCCATGCACCTCCCGTTCGACCGCGCCGAGCACCGTCGGGTCTCGACGCTCTCGGGTGGCGAGCAGAAGCGCCTGGTGCTGGAGGCGCTGCTGCGCGGGCCGGAGGAGGTCCTGCTGCTGGACGAGCCGGACAACTACCTGGACGTCCCCGGCAAGCGCTGGCTCGAGCGGGCCCTGCGCGAGTGCGGCAAGACGGTGCTGCTCATCAGCCACGACCGCGAGCTGCTGGACCAGGTCGCCACACGCGTCGCGACGCTCGAGCCCGGCGCCGCAGGGGCGACGCTCTGGGTGCACCCCGGGCCGTTCCGCACCTATCCGCAGGCGCGCGAGGACCGGAACGCGCGGCTGGAGGAGCTGCGCCGTCGCTGGGACGAGGAGCACGCGAAGCTCAAGGCGCTGGTGCTGATGTACCGCACGAAGGCGTCCGTCATGGACACCATGGCGGCCAAGCTGCAGGCGGCCGAGACCCGGTTGGCGCGGTTCGAGAAGGCCGGCCCGCCCGAGGCCGTGCCGGAGGTCCAGCAGGTCACGATGCGGCTGCGGGGCGGCCGCACGGCCAAGCGCGCCGTCGTGGTCGAGGGACTCGAGCTGACCGGCCTCGCCCGGCCGTTCGACGCCGAGCTCTGGTACGGCGAGCGCATCGGGATCCTGGGCGCGAACGGCACGGGCAAGTCGCACTTCCTGCGTCTGCTCGCGGCGGGCGGCTCCGACCCCGACGTCGAGCACCGGCCCGTGGGGGACGTGCAGCCGGAGCGCGTGGCGCACTCCGGCGTCGTCCGCCTCGGATCGCGCGTGCGGCCGGGCTGGTTCGCGCAGACCCACCAGCACCCGGAGCTGCTGGAGCGGACCCTGCTCGAGATCCTGCACCGCGGGGACGCGCACCGGCACGGCCGCGCCCGGGAGGAGGCCTCCCGCGTCCTCGACCGCTACGGACTCGCGAAGTCGGCGGAGCAGCGCTTCGCCTCGCTCTCGGGCGGGCAGCAGGCACGGTTCCAGATCCTGCTGCTCGAGCTCTCCGGAGCCACGATGCTGCTGCTCGACGAGCCGACGGACAACCTCGACCTCGCCTCGGCCGAGGCGCTCGAGGCGGGGCTGGCGGCGTTCGAGGGCACGGTCGTGGCCGTCACGCACGACCGCTGGTTCGCGCGCGGCCTCGACCGGTTCCTCGTGTTCGACGGCGCCGGCACGGTGACCGCGAGCGACGAGCCCGTGTGGGACGTCGCGCGCGTCGCGCGCTGAGCGACCCTTCTGGCGGGCGCTGCGGCTAGGACGCGAGGACGGCGCGTCGATCGCGCCACCACGCCACGGTCTCCCGCGCCGCCTGCGGCCACGGCGTCGCGACGACGCCGAGGCGCGCCTCGCCCGCACTCGCGTCCACCTCGAAGGGCTGGGTGAACTGGTAGGCCACTTCGGCGATCTCGCGCAGGCTCGGCACCACGAGTCCCAGGGCGTGCAGGAGAGCCGGGCTCATCGGCGCGACGCGAGGCATCTCGACGCCGGCCGCCGTCGCCATCGCACCGGCGAGGTCCCGCATCGTGATCGACCCGGCGCTCGGCGCCATGACGACCTCGTGACCGGCACCCGCCAGCGCGGAGGCCGCGATCATCGCCCGCGCGAGGTCGGGGACGTGCGTGAAGGCGTGGGGCAGGTCGGGATCCCCGACGGGCCGCAGCGTCCGGCCGGCCAGCAGCGGTTCGAGCAGCCGGTCTCCCGCGTGCGCCGCCAGCACGCGCGGTCCGGTGAAGTCGCCCGCGACCACCGAGACGATGCGGACGCTCGACGCCGTCCTGGCCGCCAGCAGCGCCTTCCTGACCTCACCCTTGCGGCTGCGCGGCCGCAGCGGCGTCGCGGCCGTGATGGGGCCGCCGTCGGCGTCGAACGCGTACAGGCTCTCGGGCGCCACCACGGTGGCGCCCGTGCGCCGCGCGTGGTCGAGCACGTTCCGCTCCATGCCAGGAAGCGTGTCTGCCCACACCTTCGCGGAGTAGGCCGGGGCGTGGAAGGCCATGTGGATGACGGGGGCGTCACCGACGGCGCGCGCGACGGAGTCGGGATCGAGGACGTCCGCCCGCACGCGCTCGGTGGTCGCGGGCCCCGAGCCCGACCGCGTGAGGACGCGGACCCGCGCACCCGACTCGAGCAACCGGTCGACGAGTCCGGCGCCGACGGGGCCGTAGCCGATGACGACGGCATCGGGGGTGGTGCGGGGTGCGGGGGTGGGGGTGCTCGAAGCGGACATGTGCGTCTCCCTGTCGTGAATGTGAGCAGTGCTCTCATGTGGAAGATAGGCCCGCGGCGAGCCGGTGCGCAAGAGCACTGCTCACATTGGGCATCATGGGTCCATGAGCACACCGCGCGAGCTCGCCCGCGTCCGCACCCTGGCCGAGATCCGCCGCCTCGCGTGGGAGCACCTCGAGCAGCACGGGGCCGCGGCGCTGTCCCTGCGCGCGATAGCGCGCGAGCTCGGCATCGTCTCGTCGGCGATCTACCGCTACGTGCCCAGCCGCGACGACCTGCTCACGCTGCTGATCACGGAGGGCTACCGGGACCTGGCGGACGACGTCGAGCGGGCGCTCGCGGACCTGCCGGGTGGTGAGGCCGCCCCGGGGCGGGTGCAGTGGCTCACCGCCAGTCACGCCCTGCGCTCCTGGGCGATCCGTCGCCCCGCGGCGTGGTCGCTGCTGTACGGCTCCCCGGTCCCCGGGTACAGCGCACCGCCCCAGGAGACGACGCCGGAGGGCACCCGGGTCGTGCTCCGCCTGGGCGCGATCCTGAGCGCCGCGCTCGCGCGCGGCGAGGTGGCCGCCGTCGTGGGACCGCTGAGCGGTGGTCCGGCGCTGCCGACGGCGCTCGCCGCGGAGCTGCGTGTGATCGGCGGCGACGTCGAGGGGGGCCTCGACGAGGATGTGGCGCCCGCCGCGGTCGCCCAGGTGATCGCGGGTTGGACCGCCCTGCTCGGCGCGGTGAGCTCCGAGGTGTTCGGGCAGCTCGGTCGCGACCCGCTTGGTGAACCCGAGGTCTTCGCCCGCGTCCAGCTCGCGACGATCGCCGACGCCGTGGGCCTGCGTGACCTCGAGCGCGCGCCGTAGGCTGGGGCGCGATGAGCACCACGATCGGACCCCTGAGCATCCTGCCCGCCGCGCGCGAGGACATCGAGCTCCACACCGCTGACGGCCTCACCCTGGTGGGCGAGGTCGCGCGACCCGCGACCGCGACGCCCGTGGCCACCCTGCTGACGCTCCACCCGCTGCCCACGCACGGCGGCTACATGGACAGCCACGTCTACCGCAAGGCGTCGTGGCGCCTGCCCGCGCTGGCCGACGTCGCCGTCGTCCGCTTCAACACGCGCGGCACGTCCTCCCCCCGCGGCACGAGCGAGGGGGAGTTCGACGGCGGCGACGCCGAACGCTTCGACGTCGCCGCGCTGCTGGAGCACGGCGAGTTCCACGACCTGCCGCACCGCTGGCTGGTGGGCTGGTCGTTCGGGACCGAGCTCGTGCTCAAGCACGGCGCCGACCCGAGCATCGAGGGCGCGATCCTGCTCTCCCCGCCGCTGCACCGGGCCACCGACGCCGATCTGGACGCCTGGGCGGCGTTCGGCAAGCCCCTGATCGTGCTGGTGCCCGAGCTCGACGACTACCTCCGCCCGGACGAGGCGCGCGAGCGGTTCGCGCGTGTTCCGCAGGCGACGGTGATCGCCGGCGAGGGGATGAAGCACCTGTGGGTGGGGGAGTCCGCCGTGACGTGGGTGCTCGAGCAGATCCTCGCCGTCGTGAATCCCGACGCCCTGCCGCTCCCGCGCGAGTGGGACGGCAGCGTCACCACCGCGTCCACCGCCACCGAAGGATCATGATGACCGACGCAGTCGAGAACGGTCTCCCGCCCGTCCCGCTCGTGCTGCTGCACGGGTTCCCGTTCGACGGGAGCATGTGGGACGAGGTCGTCGAGGACCTCGTGGACGACGGCGTGCCCTCGATCGCGCTCGACGCCCCGGGGTTCGGGCGCTCGGAGGTGCCCGACGGCGAACCCGGCCTCGAGCTGGCGGCCGACGCCGTCGTCGCGACCCTGGACGAGCTGGGTGTGGACCGCGCGGTGCTCGTCGGGCTGTCGATGGGCGGCTACATCGCCCTGGCCGTGGCCGACCGGCACCCGGGTCGGATCGCTGGACTGGCGCTCCTGGACACCAAGGCCTCGGCCGACTCCGACGAGGCGCGCGCCAACCGGCTGCGGGTGGCCGAGGCGGCGCTCGGCGAGGCGGGGGCCGACGCCGTCGCCCCCATGCTGACGACGCTGCTGGGCGAGACCGCGCTCGAGCACGAGCCCGACGTGGTCGAGGAGCACCGCGCGCGGCTCGCCGCCGCGCCGCCGGCCGGTATCGCCTGGGCGCAGCGGGCCATGGCCGCGCGTCCCGACCGCTTCGACGTGCTCGAGCGGCTCGCGGTGCCCGGCCTCGTGGTGCGGGGCGCCGAGGACCAGATCGCCACGCAGGCCGACGCCGAGGCGATGGCGAGCGCGATCCGGTCGGGAGGCGGGGACGTCGAGCTCGTGGTCGTGCCGCTAGCGGGCCACATGACGGCCACCGAGGACCCCTCGACGACGGCGGAGCTGCTGGCCACCTTCTGGCGGCGCTGCCTGGTGTGACCTCGTCGCCGTCGGGCGGGCCGCCCGCGAGGTCGAGCGGTCAGCTCCGGCGGTGCCGCTCCAGGGCGGCCGACATGTCGATGGTCTCGCCGTCGCCGCCACCCTCGCCCACGATCAGCGGCGGGGGCACGGGCGAGGGCGTGTAGCCGCGCAGCCGCTCGCGCAGGCTGAGGTCCGCCCGCAGCACGTAGAACCCGCCGTCGGTGCCGAGGGCGACCGAGTGGTCGGCCTTGAGGTACCAGCCGCGCAGCGTCGTACGGGCGCGCCCGCCGCGGTAGCCCTGGACCGCGAGCGGCTCCGGCTCGGTGGCGGACGTCCCGGCGGTCGCGAGGAAGGCGTCGATCATCGACTGGGCCTTCGCGGACTCCGCCGCCTTGCGCTCGTTCAGCCGCCGCTCCAGCTCCAGGGCCGCCTCGCGGCGGCCCTGGGCCCAGGGGGTGGTGGCGTCGTCGGGGGTCACGTCAGCGCGACGTGGAGGTGACGGACTCGTCGGTCTCGGCGTGCTCGGTGACCTCGGCGTCGGACTCGTCGTCGTCGGCCTCGTCGGACTCGTCGGGGTCGGTCTCGTCGCTCCCGGCCTCGGCCTTCGCCTCCTCCAGCGCCGCGGCGGCCTCGTCGGCCTTGGCGATGAGGCTGGCGTCGGGCACCGTGCTCGAGCCGAGGAGACCGCGCAGCTCGTCGAGGTAGGCCGTGATGGCCTCGCGCTGGCGCTCGAGGTCCGCAACCTCCGAACGCACCGAGCTCAGGCGGTGGTCGGCCTCCTCGGTGGCCGAGGCCGTGGTCCGGTCGGCCTGGTCGTCGGCGTCCTCGACGATGCGGGTCGCCTGCTCGCGGGCGGTCGACAGCGTGGTGCGAGCGCTCGCCTCCGAGGCCGTCGTGATGGCCTCGGCCCGGGCGAGCGCGTCCACCACGCGCTGCTCGGCGTCGGCCACGCGGGCGTCGGCGTCGGCCAGCAGCTGGTCCGCCGCGGCCTTCGCGGCGCCGTGGATGGCGCCGTTCTCCGCCTCGGCGGCCTCGCGGCGCCGGGCGATGTCCAGGTCGCCGTCGGCCTTGGCGGTCGCGGTGACCTCCACGAGCACGTCGGCCTCGTCACGCGCCTGCGTCAGCGCGCTCTCGGCGGCGCGACGGGCCTGCGCCAGCAGGTCGTCGGCCTCGGCGCGGGCACCGTCGCGCGTGACCTGGGCGTACGTCTCGGCCTCGGTGCGCAGCACGCGCGCCGCAGCGGTCGCCGTCGCGACGACCTCGCGGGCCTCGGCCTCGGCGGCGACGCGGAGCTCGGTCGTCTCGCGGAGCACGAGCGACTCACGGGCGGCCAGGTCGCGCTCGAGGGTGGCGCGGCGCTCGGCCACCTCGGTGTCCAGGGCGCCGCGGATGCCGCGCGCCTCGCGCTCGGCGGACGAGACGAGCTCGCCGGCGGTCAGCGCCGCGGCGCTGCGCACGGACTCCGACTCGGCGGCGGCGGAGGTGGTGAGGTGGTCGGCCTCGGAGCGGGCGGCGGCCAGGACGTCGGCGGCCTCGCGCTCGGCGCGGTCCAGCAGCTGCGTGGCGTCGCCCTCGGCGCGCGACGTGATGGTGGAGGCCTTGCCGGTGGCCTGCGTCACGACGTCGGTGCTCTGCTCCTCCGCCGAGCGCAGGAGCTGCTCGATGCGCGAGCCCAGACCGGCGTAGGTGGGCGCCTCCGTCTCGCTCAGCGCGCGCTGCGTCTCCGAGAGCTGGCCCGAGAGTCGCAGCGACTCGGCGTCGGACGCCTCGACCTGGCGGCGGGCCTCGTTCAGCGCCCGCGCGAGGTCGCTCACGTGCTGGTCCACCTGGGCGCGGTCGTACCCGCGCAGGACCACGGGGAAGTCGGCGTGCTCGTCAGTCATGGGAGGAGTCCTTCGCAGGAGTGGGGAGCAGGAACCGTGATCCCCAGCCTATCGGCCGCCCCCGACAGGCCTGGTGCCCAGGGGGCGCGGGTACCCTGGGTCGCGCGCACGCCCCGGTGCGTGCGCATCCGACATCCAGCAGTGCTTGCTCGGCGCAGGTCCGGAAAGGACGTGGCACCCATGGCCCGTCGCATCATCGGCATCGTGGTGACCCTTCTCGGGGCCACGGCGATCGTCCTCGGCGTGCTCTCCGCGACGTCGTGGCGCACCTCCGACACGGTCACGGCGACGTCCCCCTCGGCCGACGTCCCGTTCGTCGTCCTCGAGCCCGGCGTCGCCGGCATCGTGGACGACCGGGTCGACGTCGTCGTGACGGCGGCCGACCCCGCGCAGCAGGTGACGGTCATCACGGGTCGCGACGTCGACGTCGACGGCTGGCTCGCGGACGCCGCGCAGCAGCGCCTGGTCGACGTCGTGGACTGGGAGACGATGGTGACGCAGGACGTCGACGGCGTCACGGCGGACCTGCCCAGCCCCGTCGGCAACGACATGTGGCTCGAGACGCGCGAGGGCGAGGGTGAGCTGGCCTTCGCCTACGACGTCCCCACGACGGGTCGCCAGACGCTCCTGATCGTGCGCGACGCCGCCGACGGCCCCGCCCCGACCGTGTCCCTGACGTGGCAGCGCGAGGTGACCACGCCCTACTACCAGCCCCTGCTGACGGGTGGCATCGCCGGCGTCGTGCTCGGGCTGGGCCTGATCCTCTGGTCTTTCTTCGCTCTGCCGGGTCGCCGTCGCGATGCCGAGCCCGCCGTGGTGGAGGGCGAGAGCACCGACGACGATGCCGACACGACCGTGCTCGCGGCCGTGCGACCCGAGCAGCCGCTGGTCGGCGAGCCGAGCGATCCGCCGACGGCGGAGACCGCCGTGCTGACGCGCCGCCAGCGCCGCGAGCTGCGCGAGTCCGGTGCCGAGGTGGGCGACGGGCCCGGCGCGTACGACGGTCTGCGGGACCGCCTGGCCGCGGTCGACGTCGAGCGCATCGCCTCAGAGATCGCGCCGGCCGACGGTACGGGCAAGGCTCCGGACGACCCGGAGTCCTACCCGACGTGGTTGCGGGCGGACGGGGAGTCCGTCGGCAGCCCCGACGCCGACGCCGACTCCGACGTCGAGGCTGCCGAGACCGACGGCGGGACGCGCTCCGAGGACGACGCGGTCGCCCCGGTCGCCAAGGTCACCTGGAGCGAGCGGTGGGGCGTGACGACGTCGTCCGAGCCGCTGCCGACAGAAACCGAGTCCGAGACCGACGCCGAGCCCGAGGCCGAGCCCGAGCCCGAGCCCGAGCCCGAGCCCGAGCCCACCGACGACAACGAGGAGCACCGATGAGCACGTCACGACGTCGTCGCCCGATCCTCGGCGCCGCGCTGCTCGCCGCCACCGCGCTGCTCGCGGGCTGCGCCGAGGAGCCGGCACCCACGTTCACGCCGGAGCCCGCACCCGAGTTCGCCCCACCGGCCGTGTCGGAGGAGCGGGCGCAGGAGATCCTCGACCAGGTCGAGGAGCAGGTCTCCGCCGCCGACACCTCGGGCGACGTCGAGCAGATGCGCGCGCGCGTCGCGTCGCCCGCGATCGACTTCCGGCAGACGCAGTACGCGCTGCAGACGGCCACGGGCGGCGCCGAGCTGCCCCTCTCGCTCACGACCGACTCGGACGTGCTGGTCGTGACGGCCACCGACTCGTGGCCGCGCTCGGTGCTCGCGGTGTCGGAGCCGGTCGCCGACAGCACCGTGCGCCACTACTACGGCCTCGTGCAGGAGGACCCGCGCGCCGAGTACCAGCTCGTGTCGTGGTCGCGACTGCTGCCGGGTGTCCCGACACCGACGTTCGCCACCGCGGAGATCGGTTCCGCTCCGATCGCCGACGACCAGGCCGAGCTGAAGGTGACCCCCGCCGACGCCCTGGCCCGCCTCGCCGACGTCATGGCCAACCCCGCGAGCGAGTTCGCGGGCGAGTTCGCGGACGACCCCTACCGCGCGTTCCTGAACGCCGAGGTCGACGGCCTGCGCCAGGGGGTGGCGGTCGCCGGTGAGCTGTCGACCAGCGCCACCTCCGCCGGGCCCGACTTCGCCATCGCCACGGCCGACGGCGGGGCCCTGGTGATGGGCACCGTCGAGATCACGCAGACCCTGCGCAAGACCGTCGAGGGCTCCACGCTCCCGCTGCCCGACTCCTGGGCGGTGCTGGACGCGCCTGGTCCGGTCGACGCTGCGGCCTCGGCCACCTACCGCCACCTCGTGACCGTCTACGTGCCGCCCGCCAGCAGCCCGGACGCCCAGCTCCAGTTCCTCGGCGTGGAGCGCGTGCTCGCGTCCGTCGCGCGCACCGAGTAGCACGCCACCCCCGCCGTCCCGTCGTTCCCCGAGAGAGGCCCAGCCGTGACCCAGCCCCACTTCGACCCGCGCGGTGCGATCGACCTGTCCTCGCTCCAGAAGCCGACCCCGGCGCAGGAGAAGGCCGCGGCCGCCGCTGCGGCGACGCGCGCGTCGGCGCCCGACGGCCTGATCGTGGACATGACGACCGAGTCCTTCCAGACCATCGTCGAGAGCTCGGCGACCGTGCCCGTCGTCGTCGCCATCGGCGCGTCGCGGACCGCGATCGGCGAGAAGATGACGCCGCTGCTGGAGGCGGCCGCGGTGCGCTACGCGGGCCGCTTCGTGCTGGCCCGCGTCGACGCCGACACCCAGCCGCAGATCGCGCAGGCGTTCGGCATCGAGGGCGTGCCGTGCGCCGTCGCCGTGATCCAGGGTCAGCCGCTCCCGCTGTTCCAGGGCGCGCCGGCACCCGACCAGGTCGACCAGGTGCTCGACCAGGTGCTCGCGGCGGCCGCGCAGGCCGGCGTGACCGGCGTCGTCGCCGGTGCCGGCCCGGCCCAGCAGGACCCGACCGACGTGCCGGAGCCCGAGCCCGAGCTGCCGCCGCTGTTCGCGAAGGCCTACGAGGCGATCGAGGCGGGCGACTACGACACCGCGGCCGCCGCGTACCAGCAGGTCCTGAACGAGAACCCGATCGACAAGGACGCCAAGGCCGGCCTGGGCCAGGTCACGCTCATGAAGCGGCTCGACGGCGTCACGGACCCGGTCTCCGACCTCGAGAAGGCCGAGGCGATGGGTCCCACCGCGCTCGACCTGCAGCTGCACGCCGCGGACATCGAGATGGCGGCCGGACGCGTGGGTGCGGCGTTCGACCGGCTCGTGGCCGTGGTCCGCGCGACGCGGGAGGCCGACCGCGAGGCGGCCCGCAAGCGACTCCTGGAGCTCTTCGAGCTGGTGGACCCGCAGGCCGACGAGATCCGCGCCGCGCGGCGCAACCTGGCGCTCGCGCTGTTCTGACCGTTCGGCACCGACGCCGGCACCGACGGACCGTACGACGAACGCCCCGCCTCCCGAAGGAGGCGGGGCGTTCGTCGTTCGCCCGCGTGACCGTCAGCGCTCCGGCGTCAGCCAGACCGCGCCGAGGGCGGGCACGCGCAGCGTGGCCGAGTGCGAGCGGCCGTGGTACGGCTCCTCGACCGCCTCCACGACGCCGAGGTTCCCGACCCCGTGGCCGCCGTACAGCTCGGCGTCCGTGTTCAGGATCTCGGTCCACCGGCCGCCGAACGGCAGCCCCACGCGGTAGCCCTCGTGCGTCTCGCCGGAGAAGCTCTGCACCACCACGACGACGTCGTCACCGTCGGTGCGCAGGTAGGCGAGCACGTTGTGGTCGCCGTCGTTCGCGTCGAGCCACTGGTACCCGGCCGGGGAGAAGTCGTCCGCCCACAGCGCCGGGTGGTCGCGGTAGACCTCGTTCAGCCGCCGCACGAGCTCGGCGACGCCGCGGTGGCCGCCGTCGTCCATGTGCCACCAGTCGAGGCCGCGCTCCTCGTTCCACTCCGCGCTCTGCGCGAACTCCTGGCCCATGAAGATGAGCTGCTTGCCCGGGTGCGACCACTGGTAGGACAGCAGACCGCGCACGCCGGCGAGCTTCTGGCGGTGGTCGCCGGGCATCTTGCCGTAGAGCGACCCCTTGCCGTGCACGACCTCGTCGTGGCTCAGCGGGAGCAGGAACTGCTCGGAGAACGCGTACACCAGGGAGAACGTGAGCTCGCCGTGGTGGTAGCGGCGGTTGATCGGGTCCTCGGAGAGGTAGTGCAGGGTGTCGTTCATCCACCCCATGTTCCACTTCAGGCCGAAGCCGAGACCGCCCGCGCTGGTCGGCGTCGTGACGCCGGGGAACGAGGTCGACTCCTCGGCGATCATGACCGAGCCGGGGGCCACGCGGTAGGCGACCGCGTTGGCCTCCTGCAGCAGCGAGATCGCCTCGAGGTTCTCCCGGCCGCCGTAGACGTTGGGGAGCCACTCGCCGGCCTCGCGCGAGTAGTCCAGGTAGAGCATGGAGGCGACGGCGTCCACGCGCAGCCCGTCGACGTGGAACTCCTGCAGCCAGTAGGCCGCGTTCGCCACGAGGAAGTTGCGCACCTCGGTCCGGCCGAAGTTGAAGACGTGCGTGCCCCAGTCCTTCTGCTCGCCGCGGCGCGGGTCGGGGTGCTCGTACAGCGGCGTGCCGTCGAAGTTCGCCAGCGCCCAGGAGTCCTTGGGGAAGTGGGCCGGCACCCAGTCCAGGAGCACGCCGATGCCGGCCTGGTGGAGGCGGTCGATGAGGTAGCGCAGCTCGTCGGGGCTGCCGAAGCGCGACGTCGGCGCGTAGTAGGACGTCACCTGGTAGCCCCACGAGCCACCGAACGGGTGCTCGGCCAGCGGCATCAGCTCGACGTGCGTGAAGTTCAGCCAGGTCAGGTACTCCACCAGCTGGTCGGCGGCGTCGACGTAGGTGAGGTCCTTCTTCCACGAGCCCAGGTGCAGCTCGTAGATGGACATCGGGCCGGAGTGCGGGTCGGAGGCGGCGCGCGCGGTCATCCAGGCGCCGTCCTCCCAGTCGTAGGAGTCGTGCGCCACGACCGAGGCGGTCGACGGCGGAACCTCCGTCGCGCGCGCCATCGGGTCGGCCTTCTGGTGCCACGAGCCGTCGGCGTAGCGGATCTCGTACTTGTAGCGCGAACCCTCGCCGGCGTCGGGCACGAAGATCTCCCACACGCCCGTGGAGCCGAGCGAGCGCATCGACCCGGACGGGCCGTCCCAGCCGTTGAAGTCTCCGATCACGCGCACCGCGCTCGCGTTCGGGGCCCACACCGCGAACGACGCGCCACGGACCTCACCGAGCGCGCTCGGGAAGGTGCGGACGTGGGCGCCGAGCACCTCCCAGAGGCGCTCGTGCCGACCCTCGGCCAGCAGGTGCCGGTCGACGTCGCCCAGCGTGGGCAGGAACCGGTAGGGGTCGTCGACGACGGACGCGGCGCCGTCGTAGACGACCTCGATCCGGTAGTCCGGCACCGTCTCCGACGCGACCGCCGCCACCCAGGTGCCGTCGAGCTCGTGCTCGGCGGGCACGTCGACGACGTCCCCGTCGGCCTGCAGCACGCGGTAGGTGACCGACTCGGCGAGCGGTCGGCGCGTGCGGAACGTGACGACGCCGTCGAGCACGTGCGCGCCGAGGACGTCGTGCGGCAGGGGGTGCTCACCGCGGCCGATCGCCCCGAGGATCGCGTGGTCCACGGGCTGCGGCTGGGGCGGGCGGGACTCGGACACAGGCATGTCAGCTCCGTCGATCGGGTGGGGAGCGGATCCGAGATCGTCCTCGGACCCGTGGTGCCGTGCGCTCTCCTCGGCCGGAGCGAGCAGCCGCCTCAGCGCGGCCAGGGGGATGCCCAGCCAGTCGGGTCGGTTGCGGTGCTCGTAGACGGCCTCGTACAGCGCCTTGTCGAGCTCGAGCGCCCGCAGCAGGGGACCGTGCGTCTCCTCGACGTCGATCCCCGCGGCGCCCGAGTAGCCCCCGAGGAACGCCTCGCGGGCCGCGGCGACCCAGGCACGGGCGGAGTCGCCGCCGGCCTGCTCGGCGCTGCCGCCGGCGTAGTCGAACGAGCGCAGCATGCCCGCGACGTCGCGCAGCGCGAGGTCGGGCAGCGTGCGCTCGGCGAGCGGGCGCAGCGGCTCGCCCTCGAAGTCGATGGCGAGCCAGCGGTCGCCCGCGTGCAGCACCTGACCCAGGTGGTAGTCGCCGTGGACGCGCTGCAGCGGGGGCCAGGTGCGCAGCTCGGCCAGCTCGGTCAGCGCTGCGTCGACGGCGTCGCGGTGGGTCGCCAGGGCAGGGACCTCGGCGACGGCGGCGCTCGCGCGCGCACGGATGCCGGCGACCAGGCGCTCCTGCTCGAGCTCGCCGGTGGGCAGGGTGCCCAGGCTCTCGGCCAGTCCGCGGTGGATGCCGGCCGTCGCGACGCCGAGCTCGCGCGCGGCACCCGTGAAGTCCTCACCCGCCGCGGCGGCGCGGGACGCGACGCGCCACGCGTCCTCGACCCCCGGCAGGAACTCCTGTGCGAAGGCGAGGTGTCCCGCGAGGACGGGCGCGTCGCCGTCGTCGGAGTCATCGGGGGCGACCGAGGGATCGGTCCACACGCCGCTGACGTGGCCGAACACGGCCGGGACGTAGGGCGAGCCCGCTCCGCTGAGCGTCCCGGCGACCACGACGTCGGGGTTGTCCCCGGCCGCCAGCACCCGGAACAGCTTGACCATCACCGGCGGCATGACGGTGCCGGTCGGGTCGGAGACGAGCGAGCAGATGAGCGAGGTGTTGGACTGCTCACCCGACAGGACCGCGTGCGAGGACAGGCGCAGGTGCGACGCGTCGCCCGGCGTGTGCCCGGCCACGCGGGGCTCCGGCGTGTCGCTGAGGGACGGCGACTGCGCGTGCGCGCGGCTCGTCAGCAGGTCCAGGAACGTCGCCGCGAACACGGGGTCGTGCGCGCCGTCGTAGACCCAGCGCGTGCCCAGGACGCCGTGCTCGGTCGTGCCGACCAGCGCGTGCGCCAGCTCGGGCGCCTCGGCGCCGCGATAGGTGAGCGGCACCTGGTAGACGACGGGCGCGGGACCGGAGTCGTCGGCGACGATCGCGACGTGCACGCCCACCTCGCCGGCGGGGTCGTCGAGCCGGTAGCCGCCGACGATGCGTAGCGACGGCGTGCTGCCCTTCGCGGCGTACCAGCGCTGCTGCGGCATCCAGGCCGTGAGGAGCTCGATGCGGCTCGGTTCCATGGTGGTGCGGTGGACCTCAGCCACGGGTGACCTCCAGCCAGAAGAAGTCGCGCGAACCGAACGTGAGCATGACGGCGCCGCCACCCTCCGGCGTCGGGACCACGGGCGGGAACGTCGATCCCCCGAACAGGTCCACCAGCACGGCGTTGGCCGTGTCGGGGATGCGGATGGTCGCGGTGCGTGGGGTGTTGGCGAGGTTCGCCACGCACAGGACGGTCTCGCCACCGGGTCCGGGGTCGCGGCGCAGGAAGGCGAGCACCGACTCCTCGTCGCACGGCAGCGGGATGAACTCGCCTCGGCCGAAGACGGGGTGCTGACGGCGCACGGCCAGCAGGCCGCGCACCCAGTGCAGCAGGGAGGTCGGCTGCGCCTGGTTGGCCTCCACGTTGACAGAGTTGTAGTGGTAGACGAGCGACTGCACGAGCGGCAGGTACAGCTTGCCGGGGTCGGCGGGGGAGAAGCCCGCGTTGCGGTCCGGCGTCCACTGCATCGGCGTGCGCACGCCGTCACGGTCCGGGAGCCAGATGTTGTCGCCCATCCCGATCTCGTCGCCGTAGTACAGGCACGGGCTGCCCGGGAGCGACATCAGCAGCGAGTGCGCGAGCTCGATCTCCGCGCGGCTGTTGTTGAGCAGCGGGGCGAGGCGACGGCGGATGCCGACGTTCGCGCGCATCCGCGGGTCCTCGGCGTACCAGCCGTACATCGCCGCGCGCTCGTTGGTGGAGACCATCTCGAGCGTCAGCTCGTCGTGGTTCCGCAGGAAGGTGCCCCACTGCGCACCGACCGGGATGTCCGGCGTCTCGGCGAGGATCTCGCGGATGTTGGTCGCCCGCTGGTCGCGCAGCGCGTAGTAGATGCGCGGCATGACGGGGAAGTGGAAGCACATGTGGCACTCGGGCCGCTCGGCCGTGCCGTAGTAGGCCACCACGTCCTGCGGCCACTGGTTGGCCTCGGCGAGCAGCAGCGTGCCGGGGGCCTCGGCGTCGACCATCGCGCGCAGATCGGCCAGGAACTCGTGCGTGCGCGGGAGGTTCTCGCAGTCGGTGCCCTCCTCCTCGAACAGGTAGGGCACCGCGTCGAGGCGGAAGCCGTCCACGCCGGTGCGCAGCCAGAACCGCACCGAGTCGAACATCGCGTCCTGCACGGCCTGGTTCTCGAAGTTCAGGTCGGGCTGGTGGGAGAAGAAGCGGTGCCAGAAGTACTGCTTGCGCACCGGGTCGAACGTCCAGTTCGACGTCTCGGTGTCGATGAAGATGATGCGCGCGTCGGAGTAGGCGGTGTTGTCGTCGCTCCACACGTAGAAGTCGCCGAACGGACCCTGCGGGTCGTTGCGCGAGGCCTGGAACCACGGGTGCGCGTCGCTCGTGTGGTTCATGACGAGGTCGATCACGATGCGCATGCCGCGCGCGTGGATCTCCTTCACCAGGAGCTCGAAGTCCTCGATCGTGCCGTACTGACCGGCGACCGAGGTGTAGTCGGCGACGTCGTAGCCGCCGTCGCGCAGCGGGGACGGGAAGAACGGCGGGAGCCAGAGGCAGTCCACACCCAGCCACTGCAGGTAGTCCAGACGGCGGATCAGGCCCTTGATGTCACCCGACCCCGAGCCGTCGGAGTCGTCGAAGGCGCGCAGCACGACCTCGTAGAAGACCGCGGTGCGGTACCACTCGTTGTCGTCGCTGCGGGCGTCCACGAGGGAGACGGGCGACACGTCGGCGCTCACGCGTGCACCACCAGGGCGTGGGCGACGGCGCCGCGCGGGTCGAGCCTGACGTAGTTCTCCCTGCCCCACTCCCACTCGGCCCCCGTGATCTCGTCGTGCACGGTGAAGCCGGTTCCGGCGTCGGCGCCCGCGAGGCCCAGTGCCTCGAGGTCGAGCGTGACGACACCCTCGCGGGTGGTGAAGGGGTCGAGCGAGATGATCACGAGAACCGTGTCCGCCTCTCCGGTGGGGGAGTCCTGCGCGCTCAGGTGCTTGGAGAACGCGACGATCGAGGAGTCCGAGGTCTGGTGGAGCGTGAGGTTGCGCAGCTGCTGCAGCGCCGGGTGCCGACGGCGGACGTCGTTGAGGACGCCGAGCAGACGCGCGATGCCGAGGCGGTCGGCCTGCTCCCAGTCGCGGTTGACGTACTGGTACTTCTCGTTGTCGATCTGCTCCTGCGCGCCGGGGCGCGGGACGTTCTCGACGAGCTCGTAGCCGGCGTAGATGCCGTACGTGGGGCTGGAGAGCGCCGCGAGCGCCGCGCGGATCGCGAACGCCGCGGTCCCGCCCTGCTGCATGTACGGCGTGAGGATGTCGTGCGTGGTCGGCCAGAACGAGGGTCGCATGAGCGCGCCCGAGTCGCCGGAGACCTCCGCGAGGTACTCCTCGACCTCCTCCTTCGTGTTGCGCCACGTGAAGTAGGTGTAGGACTGGTGGAACCCGACGGCCGCCAGCGTGCGCATCATCGCCGGGCGCGTGAACGCCTCGGACAGGAAGATGACGTCGGGGTGGGCGGCGTGGATCTCCTGCAGGATCCGCTCCCAGAAGTCCAGCGGCTTGGTGTGCGGGTTGTCCACGCGGAACGCCGTCACACCGTGCTCGATCCAGAGCAGCAGCATGTCGCGGATGGCGACGTAGATGCCCTCGGGGTCGTTGTCGAAGTTCAGGGGGTAGATGTCCTGGTACTTCTTGGGCGGGTTCTCGGCGTAGGCGATCGTGCCGTCGGCGCGCGTGGTGAACCACTCCGGGTGCTCGGTGACCCACGGGTGGTCGGGGGAGGCCTGGAGCGCGATGTCGAGCGCGATCTCGAGGTCGAGCCCGCGGGCGGTGGCCACGAAGGCGTCGAAGTCCTCGAACGTGCCGAGGTCGGGGTGGATGGCGTCGTGGCCGCCCTCGGCGGCGCCGATGCCGTACGGCGAACCGGGGTCGCCCGGCGTCGTGACCAGGGTGTTGTTCGGCCCCTTGCGGTTCGTGCTGCCGATGGGGTGGATCGGCGTCAGGTAGACGACGTCGAAGCCCATCTCGGCGATCGCGGGCAGGCGCTCGCTCGCCGTCGCGAAGGTGCCGGAGCGCCACTCGCCCGTGTCCGGGTCCTGCCACGCGCCCTCGGAGCGCGGGAACAGCTCGTACCAGGCGCCGGCCAGGGCGCGGGCGCGGTGGACGCGGAGCGGGTAGGCGGCGCCGGAGGTGACGAGGTCGCGCAGCGGGGCCGCGGCCAGCGTGTCGGTGACCTCGCGGCTGCGGGCGACGGCGAGCCGCGCGAGCGCGGGGGAGGTGAGGTCGCGCAGCGCGGCGGCGGCGTCGGCCAGGACGCGGGGGCCCGCAGCGGTGGTGCCGGCGCCGGCGGCGGCGGCGCGGTCCAGCAGGAGGGCGCCCTCGGTGAGCATGAGCTCGACGTCGATCCCGGCCGGGACCTTGATGTCGGCGTCGTGCGTCCACGTGCCCCACGGGTCCGACCAGCCCTCGACGTGGAAGGTCCAGTCACCCTCGGCGTCGGGGACGACGCTGCCGACCCACAGGTCGAGGCCGGGGTTGGTGCAGGCCATGCGGGCGGTGGAGGCGACGGACCCGTCGGGGCGGGTCAGGACGATCGTGGCGGCGACGGCGTCGTGCCCCTCGCGGAACACGGTCGCGCGGATCGGGACCACCTCCCCGACCACGGCCTTGGTGGGCCATCTGCCGTTCTCGGCCGTCGGGGCGACGTCCACCACGGGGATGCGTCCGATGGGGGTGTGGGGTGTGGGCTTCGGAGTCGTCGGGTTCGTCGAGGTCACAGCACGAACCTAGTCGCGCGGGTCCCTGCGGTCACCCATCCTGACGTCGGCGCGCGGTCGGCGCCGCCGCCGGCGCCTCGGCCCGGCAGCGCAGAACGCCCGTGTGCGCCGTCGTGGGGAGGTTCTGCGTGCTCGGAGCACGCAGAACCTCCCCACGAGCAGTCATCAGCGTGACGGGGCCGCGTCGACGGCCCGGCAGTCCGGGCCGCAGGGTCCGATGTTCCCCGTCCACCCGCCACGTCGCAGGGCCCGCGCGACCAGGGCGGCGCTGCGGCACGGGCGACCGAGCACGTGCCGCCAGCGCAGGCGCAGGGTCAGGTGTCCGGAGTCGACGGCCACCCAGTCGTCGCGCCACACGTCCTCGTCCGTCCTCGTCTCGTGGATCCGCCCGTCCAGCTCGACCCGTACGCCGTACTCCTCCACGACGGCGTCGCTCCGGATCGAGCGCCCCTCGACGGTGTCGGCGCGCTGCAGCACGGGACGAGGCAGACCGTGCGCCCCCACGACGTCGCGCAGGAACCGGTTCTCGAGCACGGACTCCAGACCGTGCTCCGCCAGGAGGTCGCGCAGAACCCCGCGGTGGCGGACACCGCGCCGGCGGGCCAGCTCGCGCCGGAGGTGCGCGGTGCCGCGCTGCAGCCGGGCCGTCGCCGTGACGAGACCGACGACGCGGTCGACGTCGTCGGTGAGGTCGCACAGGTCCAGCGCCGTGACCTCGGCCGTGGTGCGCGCGGGCTGGCCGCCCCAGGCGATCGGTCGGCGCTGGCGCACGACCGCGATCCAGGGGGGCGCGACGATGCGTCGGCCGTGCGGAACGACGACGGCGATGGTCGTCGACGGCGAACGCTCGATCCCGTGCAGGTGCGCGGCTGTCCCCCGCGCGAGCGCGGACCCCGGCCCGCAGTGGAGGAGCGCGGCCCAGCAACGCTCCCGGAACCCGATCGTGCCGGTGTGGGTGAGGTAGACGCCGTCGAGGACGGCTCGCCAGCGACGAGCGGCGACACGGTTGCTCCCGAACTCGCCGGGGAGCCCGGCAGCCAGGAGCTGCGAGCGCGAGACGACGCCGCACTGCTCCGCGGTGAGGGCGTTCAGCACGGCTCGCTGGTCCGGGGTGAGGGTGGCGGCCACGCGACCACGGTGCCGAGCGACGACGTCGCCGGGCAAGACCCCTCTCTGCCCCTGTGGACGACGCGCGCCCTCAGCCCGGGTCGACGCCGTTCCGGCGCGCGATCGAGGCCAGGTGCGCGTGCGCGTACTCGCACACCAGCGCGTGCCGGTAGACGAGGTGCGGGACGTCGACGTTGGTGTCCATCCAGAGGCTCAGCCCGCCCATCTTCCAGTGCTTGAACGTCTCGTCCTCGGTGATCACCGCGAGGATCTCGAGGAAGGAGTCGTCGAACCGCAGCGAGTGGATCGCCCGGCGGAACTCCTCCAGGCTCAGGGCGATGCAGAACGGGACGTTCATGAAGCAGAGCGCCGTCTGGATGTCGAGGCGCATGATCCGGCGCTGCCGGCGCTCGGGATCGAGCGTCGGGACGTCGAGCTGGCTGAAGTCGATCTGGTCGGGCGCGTCCACGCGCACCTTCTCCAGCGAGATCAGCACGTCGTAGACGTTGATGTCGTGCTCGACGACGGCGTTCTCGCCGAGCCCGGCGAGCGTCGTCGGCCGCAGCGTGACGGGCTCCATCGTCGTGGCGGTGTTGCGGATGATGAAGTTGACGAGGTTCGTCTCGACCACGAAGTGTCGGATGAGGAGCTCGACGGCGTCCGGCGCCACGAACCGGCGCAGGAACCACAGGCACAGGCGGTCCATGGTGGTCAGCGACATCCAGCGGCCCGGGGCGATCCGCTTGATCAGCGACAGCGCCGTGACCAGGATGCGCGAGAAGAACCGGGCGTAGGGGTAGAGCCAGCGGCGGGAGATGCGGCGCTGGTCGTCGATGATCATCCGGACGACGGGCTTGGCGAGCGGGATCGAGGGGTCGGCGTGGATCGCCTCCCACATGCTCGGGTCGGACCTGACGAACTCGGGAGGCACGGCGTCGCCCTCAGATCTCGTCGAGCTCGGTGAGCTGCATGACGTAGAGCCGCGCCACGACCCTGGCGCAGGACACGATCGCGTCCTGCGCGTCGGCGTCGAGCCGGTCGGAGGTCAGGAATCCCTCCATGGTCCCGGTGTGCTCCACGTCCGCCTCGGCGTGGTAGATCATGAAGTGGACCTGGCTGTCGGCCAGCCCGAGCACGTCGGCGAACCTGCGGCCCCACTCGCCGGCCTTCTGAGCACCGAGGCCCTCGATGACGAACATCGCCCCGAGCGCGGCCACGGGGTTGGGCCCGCTCGCGATCGAGAACATGTAGCCCGACAGCGCCTGCGAACCGATGTTCTTCCGGCCGGCGCGCAGCTCCTGCAGGGATCCGCCGATCGCGAGGTAGTCGCGCTGCAGCAGCAGGTGGTCGCGGTGCTCCTCCTGCGCGTGCGCCATCGCCGCGGACCGGAGGTCGAAGTGCTCGACGTCGAAGTTCGACGCGGCGCGCGCGATCCACAGCGACCCGTCCACCACCTGCTGGCGGAGGTTGTGCAGCAGCCGGTGGTAGTCCTCCAGCGTGACGTCCCCCGCGGCGAGCGCTCGCAGGATCGGGACGTCCGCGAGGCGCCGCTCGAGGTCCGCCCACACCTCGTCCAGGCGCTCCGGCAGGGGGCGGGTGTCGCGCGCCGGCGGGGCGTACCCGCTCAGGCTCGTGCTGGTCGTGGCGGTCATCCGTGGCTCCTTGGCGATCGGCGGGGCGTGCGGGGGGCGACGACGGTCAGGTGGGCGAATCCGAACGAGAACCTGCCGGACTCGGGCACGGCGAGCAGGACGGTCTGGCCCGGCTGCAGCCGGCCGGTGCGCCACGCCTCCTCGAGGGCGACGAAGATCGACGCCGCCCCCGTGTTCCCGCGGGTCTCGAGGTTGGAGAACCAGCGGTCCTCGTCGAGACCCGGGACGCGGGTGCGCAGCGCGTCGAACACGACGTCGCGGAACGCGTTCGTGCTGTAGTGGCAGATGACGTGGTCGAGCCGGCGCAGGTCGATCAGGCCGAGGTCGACGAGGTCCTCGAACTGCCGCAGCCCGGCCTCGGCGAGCGCGCCGAGCACGGACGTCTCCTGCCGGATCTGGAGCAGGCCCTCGCGCTCGGCGGTGGCGACGTCGTCGTAGTCCTGCCACGTCTGCCCCGCCACGAGCTCGGAGCCGGCGAGTCCCGCGCGCATGCAGACGTCGTGCTCATGGGCGAGCGAGACCTGCCGGACCCAGTCGACCCGCAGCGAGGGGCGGTCGGGCCGCGGCTGCATCTCGACGATCGCTGCGCCCGCACCGTCGGACAGCATCCAGCGCAGGAAGTGCGCGTCGAGGTGGTCCGCCACCCCGGTGAAGCGTCGCTGGTGCAGCCAGCGGCTGGACAGCTCCGATCCCACGACGGCGGCGCGGGCGTGGTCGCCGAGCCGCACCTTGGCCACGGCGGCGTCGAGCGCCGCGATGCTGGACGCGCAGACGCCGGTCGCCGTCAGGACCTGCATCGGTCCGCCGCCGAGACGGCCGTGCACCATCGAGGCGAAGCCGGGGACGAGGAGGTCGCCCTGGGTGGTCGCGCACGCCAGCATGCCCAGCTGCTCGGCGCCGATCCCGCGGTCGGCGAGGGCCGCGGTCAGCGCCTTCACGGCGAGCTCCTCGTTGAGCTCGGTGGTGCGGCCGTCCGAGTCCATCGCGTAGTGGCGCAGGCGGATGCCGTTGGCGCGCTGGATGCGGCGCCGGATCGCCTCGGTGCGGCGGTCCACCCCCCCGAGCCGGCTCGCGACCTGGTCGTTCTCGACGGGTTCTCCGGGCAGGTAGCTGCCCAGTCCGGTCAGGTACGCCGTCGCCGCCATGCTGAACATTCAGTCACAGATCGCGCGAGCGCGCGCGAGGACGGGAGCGCGAAGCCCTCGCGAGATCAGGGTCGCAGCAGCGTGAGGTAGTGCTCGCGGACGCGCACCACGTCGTGCAGCTGGGCCGTGACGTCCTCGATCAGCTCGGTGCGGTAGACGGCGTCGACCTGGACGTTGATCGCGTAGTAGAGCCCGTTGAACGTCGCGAGCGCGACGGCGACGCGCACGAGGGTCTGGTCGATCATGAGCGTGGTGCCCAGGAACGGGATGTCGCGCCGCAGCCAGGTGCCGCCCGTGATCGACCACGCCTCCCTGACCTCCGGCGTGATGGTGAGGACCCCGACCAGCACGAAGAACGCCCCGGTCGCGAGGCTCACTACGAGCACCTGGAGCAGCTGGGACGCGGCCACCATCGCCACGAGGTTGCGCCGCTGCGGAACGGTGAACGTCGTCGCGGCGGCGGAGGCGTGGGGTGCGGCGTCCGCGATGACGGCATCGGCCTCGCGGCGCGCGCCGACGGCCGTCAGCGCGACGATCAGGGCCAGGAACACGAGGGCGAGCGCGATGTCCGCCTGACCGGAGATCCGGTCGAACACCTGCCAGACCTCGGTGTTGAAGAACAGCACGATCGAGAAGATCAGCACGAGCGGCAGCAGCCGGACGAGGCGGCGGAGCGAGGACCCGAGCTCGTCGGCCAGGCGCGAGAGGCCCCAGCCGAGCGTCGACAGCAGACCGAGGCCGACCAGCACGCGCACGGCCGCCAGGAGCACCAGGTTGCCGACCGCCAGGGCGAGGGCGACGCGCCACCCCGCCGCCAGCACCAGGGCGACCACGGGCGGCGCGAGCACGAAGAACGCCAGCTCGGGCCACCCGATCGACTGCGGGGCGGTCAGCGGGTGGCGGCGTCGGACCACGTTCAGGAGCGCGTACAGCCCGAGCACCGCCGCGAGTCCGCCGACCACGGCGAGCAGGTTCTCCCACCAGTCCCACTGGCGGTCCACGAGCGTGACGGTCTCCATGAGCACGACGACGACGAGGAACGACGCCGACCGTCCGAAGACGTCGCGCCCCACGCTGTGGGAGTCCACGAGCAGGGGCAGCCCCTGACGCCGGAAGAACCGCTCGCACTGCTTGCGGTTCAGGTGGGTGACGGAGGTCGGCTCGCTCATCGGTTCACCGCGAGAGGTAGTACCGCACGCTGAGGGCGTCGACCTCGACGACGGTGCCGGCGTCGAGGTCCACGACCCCCGCCGTCTCGGCCTCCGCGATCTCGTCGGGGTGGTCCCACGAGGAGTCCCAGACCAGCGACCAGCCGTCGGTGCGGGAAGGGGCGAGCGCCACCTCGACGTCGTTCAGCGCGCCGTTGACGACGACGAGCAGGTCGCGTCCGCCGTCGGTCGCCACGCCGTCGAGCGAGCGCGGATCCACGGCCGCGCCCGCCGCGCGCCGCATCTGCAGCACCCGGCGGTGGGGGTCGTGCCACGCGTCCCCCTCGACGCCGCCGCCGTCCTCGCTGAACCACGCCAGGTCCGTCAGGGGGTCGTTGGACCGGGGGCGGCCGTACGCGAACCTGGCCGGGCGGAGCACGGGGTGCTCGCGGCGCAGCTCGATCAGGTACCGCGTGGTCGCGAGCAGCTCCTGCTGCCACGGCTCCAGGTCCCAGTCGACCCACGAGATCGCGGAGTCCTGGCAGTAGGCGTTGTTGTTGCCGCGCTGCGTGCGACCGAACTCGTCGCCGGCCGTGATCATCGGCGTCCCCGAGGCGGCCAGGAGCGTGCCCAGCACGTTGCGGATGGAGCGACGGCGCACCGGCCGCACCTCCGACCCCGGGCTGCCGGGCTCGATCCGCCCCTCGACCCCGTGGTTCCAGGACAGGTTGTTGTCGCTGCCGTCCCGGTTGCCCTCGAGGTTGGCCTCGTTGTGCTTGTGGTCGTAGGCCACGAGATCGGCCAGGGTGAACCCGTCGTGGGCCGTGACGTAGTTGATGCTCGCCGTCGGGCCGCGGTCCCGGCGGTGGAACATGTCGGCGGAGCCGGACAGACGCGTGGCCAGGTCGCGCATGTCGTGCGGCGTGCCGTGGCCGCCCTGCGCGAGCGCGCGGGCGTCGGCGAGCCAGAACCGGCGCAGGCTGTCGCGGAAGCGGTCGTTCCACTCGTGCATCGGCGGCGCGAACTGCCCCGTGCGCCACCCCGAGGGGCCGACGTCCCACGGCTCGGCGATGAGCTTGACGTCGGCCAGCACCGGATCGCTCGCGAGCGCGACCAGGAACGGGTGGTCGGGGTCGAACTCCCCGGCGCGCCGCCCGAGCGTGACGGCGAGGTCGAACCGGAAGCCGTCCACGCCGATCTCGCCCGCCCAGTAGCGCAACGAGTCCAGGGTCAGCTGCACCACGCGCTGACGACGGAAGTCCAGCGAGTTGCCCGTGCCGGTGACGTCGGCGTAGCGGGCGGGGGAGCCGCCGTCGTGCAGGTAGTACCCGGTGTTGTCCAGGCCCCGCAGGCTCAGCACCGGTCCGTCCGTGCCGCCCTCGCACGTGTGGTTGTAGACGACGTCGAGCACGACCTCGATCCCGGCCGCGTGCAGCGCGTCGACCATGGCCCTGACCTCGGCGACGACGGCGCCCGCCCCCGCCTCGCGCGCGGCGGCCGTGGCGTAGCTCGGCTCGGGCGCGAGGTAGCCGAGCGTGGAGTAGCCCCAGTAGTTGGGCAGGTCGCGGGCCGCGATGGCGTGCTCGGTCGCGAAGGACTGGATCGGCAGCAGCTCGAGTGTCGTGACGCCGAGCGCCACCAGGTGCTCCACGACGGCGGGGTGCGCCAGCCCGGCGTAGGTGCCGCGCAGCTCCTCGGGCAGGTCGGGGTGCAGCAGCGTGTAGCCGCGCACGTGCGCCTCGTAGACGACGGTGCGCTGCCACGGCACGCGGGGACGGCGTCGCAGCCGTTCGGCGCTCTCGGCCGGATCGGTCGGCGGGAGCACGACGCCGTGCGGCACGAACGGGGCGCTGTCGCGGTCGTCGCGGACCTCGAGACCGCCGTGGGTCGCGCGGGCGTCGTCGACGTGGTGGCCGAAGATCTCCGGCACGTAGGCGACCTCGCCCTCGACGCCGCGCGCATAGGGGTCGAGCAGCAGCTTGGCAGGGTTGTGGAACTGGCCGGCGGCCGGGTTCCACTCGCCGTGCACGCGCAACCCGTAGCGGTCGCCCGGCACGACGCCGGGGACGTGCGCGTGCCACAGGCCGTGCCGGGCGCGCAGCAGGCCGACCCGGCGTTCGCCGTCGACCTCCGTCCCGTCCCCGCCCAGCAGCACGAGGTCCACGGCCGAGGCCTGCGACGCCGACACGACGACGTCGATCCCGTCACCCACGACGTGCGTGCCCGGTCGGGCGAGGCTCGCGGCGCCCTGCGCCGCCGGGGCGGCGGGTCCGGCCGTCGCAGCGGTCGCCGTCGCCGTCGTCGCTGTCTCCCGGTCGGCCAGGGGTGTCTCGTCGGTGGCGGTGCTCTCCATGACCGAAGTCTGACGCACGCAGCCGACCCGGGCGTGCAGGGTGGCAGGCTAGGGGGATGCGCGTCGTCGTTCTCGTGAAGCAGGTTCCCGACATCTCCTCCGACCGGAGCCTCTCCTCCGACGGTCGGCTGGAGCGGACGCCGACCACGGCCGTCCTGAACGAGCTGGACGAGGGCGGCCTCGAGACGGCGCTGCGCTCGGCGGACGCGCTCGGCGCGAGCCTCGTCGCGATCACGATGGGGCCGGAGCAGGCCTCGGCCGCTGCGCGCAAGGCCCTCCAGGTCGGTGCCGCCCTCGGGATCCACGTGTGCGACGACGCGCTCGCGGGCTCCGACGTCGTCGGCACGGCGCGCGTGCTCGCCGCCGCGATCCGCCTGCTCGAGCGCGAGGATCCGCAGGATCCGGTCGCGCTCGTCGTCGCGGGGATGTCCGCGCTCGACGGCCTCGGTTCCGTGGTCCCCGCGCTGGTGGCGGCCGAGCTCGGCTGGCCGATCGCCTCCTACTCCGCGACGGTCGCGATCGACGCGGGCGACGGGACCCTCGCCAGCGCGGGCGGTGCCCACGCCACGATCACCCGCGCCACCGACCACGGCAGCGAGGAGCTGCGCACGTCGCTGCCCGCCGTCGTCAGCGTCACCGACACGATCGCCGCGCTGCGCGTGCCGAGCTTCGCCACGATGCTCGCCGCCCGCAAGGCCACGCTGCGCACGCTGACCGTGGCCGACCTCGGTCTCGCGACCGACGACGTCGGCGTGGCCGGCGCGCGCGCCACGATCGCCGACGCCCGCCCCCGGCCGCCGCGGCCCCCCGTGCAGGTCGTCACCGACACGGGCAGCGCCGGCACCGAGCTGGTCGACTTCCTCGTCGCGCGCGGCCTCGTGGAGGTGTCCGCATGAGCACGATCACCGTGGCCGTCGTCGGCGGCATCGACGGCATCGACAGGGCCAAGACCTCGGCGCTGGTGGCGCTCGCGGCCCGGGCCGGCGACGTCGCCGTCGTCACCCTCGAGGCCGCGTGGACCTCCGCCCGGCAGGCCGCCGCGCTGGTGGCCCACCTCGACGCCGCCGGTTCCGACACCCTCGTCCTGGCCTCCTCCCACCGGGCCAAGGAGCTCGCCGCGCTCGTCGCGCACGCGCGTGGCGCCGGCCTCGTCGTCGACGCGCACGCCCTCGAGCGCGAGGGCGACCGCCTCGTCGGTCACAAGCGCGAGCTGGGCGGCACGTGGGACGTCTCGTGCGCCGTCGTCGGACCCGCCGTCGTCCTGGCCAAGCCGCCGCCCGCCGACGAGGTCGAGCTGACGCTGGTGCCGCTGCCCGAGGCCGACGTCGTCGGGCGCGACGTCGAGGTCCTGAGCCGCACCGAGCACGCGGGCGACGGCCGACCGGCCCTCGCCGACGCCACCGTCGTGGTCGCGGGCGGTCGCGGGCTCGAGGGCGACCTCACCCCCGTCCAGGCGCTCGCGGACGCGCTCGGCGGCGCCGTCGGGGCCACGCGCGACATCGTCGAGGACGGCTGGATCGGCCACGAGACGATGGTCGGCCAGACCGGCACGATCATCTCGCCGCGGCTGTACATCGGCGCGGGCATCTCCGGCGCGCCGCACCACCGGCTCGGCATGCAGGCGTCCGAGGTCATCGTGGCGATCAACATCGACGCCGACGCGCCGATCATGGAGATCGCCGACTTCGCCGTCGTCGGGAGCGCGGCCGACGTGCTGCTGCAGGCCGCCGACGAGATCGCCGCCCGCCGGGCGCGCTGAGCCCGCGCCGTGGCCGAGAACCTGCGGGTGACCGCGTCCGTGATCGTCCCGGGCGGGGAGCTGACCGAGCGGTTCTCGCGGTCCTCGGGCCCGGGTGGTCAGGGGGTCAACACGGCTGACAGCCGCGTGGAGCTGCTGTTCGACGTCGCGGGTTCGCCGTCGCTGACCCCGGTGCTGCGCGAGCGGCTGCTGGAGCGGCTGGCCGCCCGGCTCGTGGACGGCGTCCTCGTCGTCACGGCCAGCGAGCACCGCAACCAGCTCGCGAACCGGCGATCGGCGCACCTGCGGATGTCGGCGCTGGTCGAGGCCGCGGCGGCGCCGCCCGGTCCGCGCCGTCGGGCGACGAGGGCGACCCGCGGCTCGAAGGAGCGCCGTCTCACGGCCAAGAAGCAGCGGGGCGCCGTCAAGAAGGGGCGGCAGGGCGGGTCCGGACGAGGCGGGGGTGGCGACTGGTGACCTACCTCGACCACGCCGCGACGACGCCGGTGCTGCCGGCCGCGCTCGAGGCGTTCGTCCGGGAGGCGGCGGTCCTGGGCAACCCCTCGTCGCTGCACGCGGACGGCCGCCGCGCGCGGGCCAGCCTGGAGACGTCGCGCGAGCGGATCGCCCACGCGCTGGGGGCCGAGAGCGCCGAGGTGGTCCTGACGGGCAACGGGTGCGAGGCGAACACCCTCGCCGTGGTGGGAAGCCACCGCGCCGCGCACCGCGCCGACCCCGGCCGGAACCGGGCGGTGGCGTCCGCCGTCGAGCACCACGCCGTGCTCGAGGCGGTGCACGCCCTGGCCGACGACGGCGCGAGCACCGCGCTGATCGGCGTCGACCGGTCCGGTGTGCTGGACCTGGGCGCGCTCGAGGTCGAGCTCGCCGAGAACGCCGGCCGCACCAGCGTGGTCAGCGTGATGTGGGCCAACAACGAGACGGGTGCGATCCAGCCGATCGACGAGGTGGTCGCCCTGGTGCGGCGGTACGGGGGCCACGCGGTCGCCGTGCACTCCGACGCCGTGCAGGCCGTCGGCCACGTCCCGGTCGACTTCGCCGGCAGCGGGCTCGACGCGCTCAGCCTCTCGGGTCACAAGCTCGGTGCCCCCGCGGGAATCGGCGCCCTGCTCGTGCAGCGGACGCTGCCGCTCTCCCCGATCGTGCTGGGGAGCGGGCAGGAGCGGGGTGTGCGCTCGGGCACGGTCCCGGTGGCGCTCGCGGCCGCGCTCGCCGTGGCCGTCGAGCACGCGGTGGCGACACTCGAGTCCGAGCGCGTGCGGCTCACCGGTCTGCGGGACACGCTCGCGGGCGGCGCGCTCGCCCGCGTGTCCGGGGCGCGCCTGAACGGTCCGGCCGGGGAGGCCAGGCTCCCCGGTCACGTGCACCTGTCGATCGAGGGGGTCGACGTCGACGCGCTGCTGTTCGCGCTGGACAGCGCCGGGGTGGCGGCGTCAGCCGGGGCGGCGTGCGTCGCGGGTGTCACGCAGCCCTCGCACGTCCTGCTCGCGGCGGGCGACGACGAGCGCGCCGCGCGCGGTGTGCTCCGGCTGACACTGGGGCGGACGAGCACCGCGGCCGACGTCGAGCGGGTGCTGGCGGTGCTGCCGGAGGCGGTCGAGCGGGCGCGCGCCGTGGCGGGCATCCGGCGCTGACGCGCGGCGGGACCGCGGCGCCGCCCGCAGGGACGCTCCGGCGTCAGAGGTGGTCGGGACCCGGGGCGCGCCGACGGGAGAGCGCCGGCGTCCACCCCTCGCGGCGGTGGGCGATGCCCCGGGCCGCGGTCTCCAGCACGTCGCGCGCCGACCACTGCGGCACGACGCCGAGCAGCTTCTCGGCGCGCGCGACGTCGAGCACCGGGACGGCTTGCAGCGCCGTCAGCCAGTCGGGGCGCGCGCGCACGAGCCTGGTCCACCACGCGGCCTCGTGCCCGGCGCGAGCGATCGCCTCGGGGACGGTGACCACCCGGGCGGCGCCGATCGCAGAGGCGACCTCCTCGCCGTGCAGCACCTCGCGCGAGGCGAGGTTGTAGGCACCGGGGGCGCGTCGCTCGACGGCCGAGAGGTAGGCCGCGGCGACGTCGTCGGCGTGGCTGACCTGGAGCCGCAGGCCCTCCGGCCAGAGCAGGAACGGGACGTCGTGGCCGAGCCCGGATCGTGGCACGAGCGGTCCGAGGTGGCGGCGCACGAGCTCGGCGCCCGCCGACTCCTGGAGCACGACGCCAGGGCGCAGGCGGGTCAGGACGACACCGGGGGAGCGGCGCTCGAACTCGTCGGCGAGCCGCTCGAGCCCGACCTTGTCCTGCGAGACGGACACGCCGGCGACGCCGTCCCTCGGCCAGTCCTCGTCGCGCGGGTCGTCGGAGTAGGAGGCCGAGTAGACGGTGGCGCACGAGCCGACGACGAGCTGCGCGGCGCCGCGCGCGGCCCGCATCACGCCGCGGGCCAGTGCGACGTTGGCGGCCGTCGCGCGCGAGGCGCGCCGCTCGTCGGACCACGCGAGGTGGACGACGGCGTCGGCACCGGCGGCGAGCTCGGCCAGCCGCTCGGCGTCGGGCGATCCGGCGGGGGCGGCGGCGTCGAGCGCGTGGTGCGCGACCTGGGCGACGCCGTCGGACGCCGGGAGCCGCCCGGGGCCGCGGCGCGAGACCGCGTCGACGTGGGTGACGCTGCCGCGGTCGGCGACCGCGCGGAGCAGGGCGGTGCCGGTGTTGCCGGTGGCTCCGACGAGGACGATGCGCATGGTCCTAGCCTGTCACGAACGGGGGGTCGGGGGCGTGCGGGACCAGCGGTGGGACGGCCTCAGGCATCGGCGTAGCGCAACCGGCTGTCCTCGCGCGAGCACTCCGCGCCGATCCGCACCGGCGCGATCGCGCCGCGCTCGCGCAGCGCGAGCAGCTCGTCGACCACGCGCTGCCGCAGCGCCCACGGGTCGATGGTGTTGATGTAGATCTTCGTGCCGCCCTCGAACCCGGCGGGCACCTGGAGCCGCCACTTCAGCACGATGCGCCACGGCATCGGCTCCACGACGTCCGGCGGTCGGTGGTGCCACTCCTCGTTGGTCGCCACCTGCGCGCCGGTGGCGGCGTGCACGGCGTGCAGCAGGTCGGAGACCGCGCGGCGCTGGCCGGCGTCGTGCTCCCACGGCAGCTGGACCGGCGCCGTGGAGTAGATCTCGATGCTCGGGTGGCGGTGCCCGACCCCGGCCACCGCGACGGCGCCGTCGTTCGCCGCCACGACGAGCTGCTCGCCGCGGGCCAGATCGATGACGGCGCGGGAGTACAGGTGCGGGTCCTGGCGCAGCATCGCGATCTCGCGCTGCGTCTGGGGGCCGTAGGCGTCGATGCCGACGAGCTGCTTGTGGAGGTGGTCGAACGTGGCGCCGGCGGCCCGCAGCCAGTTCTGGAACACCGAGACGTAGCGCGCGGCGGGCTGGCGCGCGTAGACGTCGCGCAGCGCCTCGACCGTGAAGTCGATGAGGTCAGCGTGCTCGGTCGGCGTGAGCGTCCCGGCGGAGGCGAGGTCGGCCGTCGTCACCGCGTCCTCGCGCAGGTGGCGGCGTGCGACGACGACGTCGTGCGATCCGGACATGAAGTCCTCCGTCACCTGCACCAGGGCCACCTCGTCGCGCGCGGCCGGTGCCAGCACCCCGCCCGCGCTCTCGCGCGCGTGCGCCAGGGACAGCACGTGATCGCGACCGATCGGGTCGGCGAGGTAGTCGCGCGCCCAGGCGGCGACGTCGGCCGAGGCCACGAAGCCGTGGTTCGTGCGCCACGAGGACGCCGGGACGATCTCGAACAGGTTCGCGAACCGGCGGACGTCGGCGACGTCGTCGAACAGGCGCTGCGCCGAGCGCCGCTCCGAGACGAGCACCTCCTCGCCCCGGCGCACCAGGCGAGCCTTCTCCGGCGTCGTCTCCAGGTAGCGGTCCTGGCAGAACGCACACAGCCGGCCGTGGTCCTCCGGGGCGACGGCGACGGCGTCGCTCACCTGGACGGGCAGCGGCCGGTGCGACCGCCCCGGGATCGTCCAGACCTGGGTGCCGGTGAGCGGACCGACCTGCACCACGGTGCCGTCGGCCAGCCGGACGAGGGGATGAGCCATGCCTCCAGGATTCCAGCGCCCCGGGGGTGCCTCCCGCCCGGAGGGCGTCCGGACCGGTCACAAGGTCACAACGATTCGTAGACTGGCTCCCATGCGTGTTCTTGCCGCCCTGTCCGGGGGAGTCGACTCCGCGGTCGCCGCCGCGCGCGCCGTCGACGCCGGCCACGACGTCGTCGGCGTGCACATGGCCCTCTCGCGCAGCCGCGCCCAGCACCGCAACGGCAGTCGCGGCTGCTGCTCGCTCGAGGACGCCTCCGACGCCCGCCGCGCCGCCGACGTGCTCGGCATCCCGTACTACGTGTGGGACCTCTCGGAGGAGTTCACCGAGACCGTCGTGGCCGACTTCGTCTCCGAGTACGCCGCCGGGCGCACGCCCAACCCGTGCGTGCGCTGCAACGAGCACATCAAGTTCGCCGCGCTGCTGGACCGCGGTCTCGCGCTCGGGTTCGACGCCGTGGCCACGGGGCACTACGCGCGCATCACCCACGACGCCGGTGGCACGCCGTCGCTGCACCGCAGCCACGACCCGCTCAAGGACCAGTCCTACGTGCTGGCGGTGATGGGTCGCGATCGGCTCGCGCGCTCGCTGTTCCCGCTCGGCGACGTCACCAGCAAGGACCAGGTGCGGGCCGAGGCCGCCGCGCGCGGGCTCAGCGTCAGCGCGAAGCCCGACTCCTACGACATCTGCTTCGTGGCCGACGGCGACACCCAGGGCTTCCTGCGCTCCCACCTCGGGTCGCAGCCGGGCGAGATCGTGGACGAGGGCGGCGACGTCGTCGGCACGCACGACGGCGCCTACGCGTTCACGGTCGGCCAGCGCAGGGGGCTCCACCTGCCCCGCCCGGCGGCCGACGGCCGTCCGCGCTACGTGCTCGAGGTCGACACGTCCGCCAACCGCGTGATCGTCGGGGCGGACGAGCTGCTCTCGGTGAGCGACGTCGTCGGCGGCGACGTCGTCTGGCTCGCTCCCGGGACGGCGGTCGACGGCGAGGGGGCCGACGACGGTGACCGTGACCTCGAGGTCACGGTCCAGGTGCGGGCGCACGGCGAGCCGCAGGCGGCCTCCGTGCGCCGCGACGGCGACGACCTGCTCGTCCGGCTGCACGCCCCGCTCCGCGGCTTGGCGCCCGGGCAGAGCATCGTGGTCTACGACGGCGACCGCGTGCTCGGGCAGGCGACCGTGGCCCTGACCGGGCGGCGGGCGGCGGAGCGGACGCGCGGGACCGCCGCCGTTGCTGCCGCCCTCGGGTCCAGCTCCGGCGCGACCGCATGACGCTCACGATCTCCGGGCTCGGCGCCTGGCCGGGCGAGGACCCGTTCGCCGCGCACCAGACGATCCTCGGCACGCTGGCGGAGGCGCCGGCGGGCATCGCCGGTCTGCCGCACCTCGCGGTGCTCCCCGCGCGCGGTCCGTGGGCCGCGCCGATCGGCCGCACGCTGTCCATGCTCGAGGCGTTGCCCGCGTCGCTCGAACCGCACGGCTGGCGGCTGTCCGGCGCTCCGTCGGCCGAGCTCGTGCGGGCGGGGCGCGTGCTGGCCGACGACGTCGAGTCGTTCGCGCTCGCGGGGGCCGGCTACGAGGGCCCGGTCGCGGCGCCCGTGCTGGGACCGTTCTCGCTCGCGGCGTCGCTCTGGCTGCCGGTGGGGGAGCGCGTGATCGACGACGCCGAGGCGACCTCCGACATCGGTGAGTCCCTCGGGGTCGGCGTGGCGCGCCACCTGGAGGCGATCGCCGCCGCCGTGAGCGGCACGCGCGCCGCGGCGACGGCGCTGAAGCAGGGCGATCGGCAGCAGGACGCGGCTGCCGAGGCCGGGGTCGGCACCGTGCTGCTCCACGAGCCGCTCCTGGCGGACGTGCTGACCGGTCGGGTGCGCACCTTCGTGGGCTCGGGGCGGCTGCGGCCGCCCGAGGTCGAGCGCGTCACGGCGCAGCTCGGGCTGCTGGTGGCGGCGTGGGCGCCGCACCGGTGCGTCGTGGTCGTGCCGCCCGACGCGGGTGCGATCACCGCCGCCGCGTCGGCGCGACCGCACGCCCTCGCGCTCGACGTCACGGCGCTGGACCGGCCGGGCTGGGAGGCGCTCGCCCAGACCGTCGAGGACGGCGGCCGGGTGTGGGCGGCGTCGGTCCCGCACCGGAGCGCCGAGGTCCGGCCCGACGCCGGCGCCGCCGCGCGCGGGGTGCTCGACCGGTGGCGATCCCTCGGCCTCGCCACGACGGACCTGTCGCTCACGCTGACCGCGCGGCCGGGGCTCGGCACGTTGTCACCGGAGGCGGCGGGGCTGACGCTGCGCGACACCGCCGAGGCGGCGCTGGCGATGGCCGAGCAGCTGGCCTGACCGCCGGTCGACGGGCTCAGTAGCTGACGAACTGGATGCCCGTGGCGTCGACGGTCGACGAGACCGCCAGCACCAGCACGGCGCAGCCGAGCACGAGGTGCACGAGCGCCCGCAGCGGTCGACGCCGGGTGCCGCCGTTGGCGACGGCGCGGGCCGCGAACCCGAACGTCAGCACCGCGGTCGCGGCGGGGACGGCGAGGGTCCACACCGGGTCGGCCTCGAAGCCGGAGGGACCGTTCGCCGTCAGCAGGAAGAGCAGGAACGGGACGACGACGCTCAGCGCGAGCAGGAAGACCCCGAGCGCCACGAGCGCTCCGAAGGGCTCCCGACGGTCGGTGCTGCCGCCCAGCGACACGTTCTGCACCAGGGGTGGTGCGACGCCGTAGGTGCTCTGGTGCTGCGGGGCGGGGATGGGCTGCACCGGGGTGGGCTGCGCGGGGTTGGGCTGCACGCGGTCGGGCTGCCCGCGGTAGGGCTGCGCGGGTCGGGGTGACGACGGTGGCTGCTGCCGGTAGGGACCGGGCTGCTGCTGCCGGTAGGGACCGGGCTGCTGCTGCGGATTCTGGCCCGGCCGCTGCTGCGGCCGCTGCGGCCCCGGCTGCTGACGGTACGGCTGCTGCCCCTGACCCGGCTGCTGCCGGTAGGGGTGCTGGCCGCTCACGACCCCACCGCCAGGGCGCCGAGCGCCACGGCGCCGACGGCGAGCAGCAGACCGGTGACCGGTCGCCGTCGGGCGTCGACGAGGGCGCCCACGGACAGGGCGACCATCCCCGCGCCGAGCAGCAGCGGGTCCAGCAGCGCCTGCCGGACCGTGGGCTGCACGGGACACGCGACGTCCGCCGCGGGGCACGCCGACAGCAGCTCCCAGGCCGCCGCACCGTCCTGCGACCAGCGCCAGCCCACGGCCACGAACGCGCCGACGAGCGTGAGCGTGGCGATCAGCGCGGTCAGGGGCCGCAGCCCCGCACCGGGGGTGCGGGTGTGGTGCAGCGGATCCGTCATGGTGCTGACGGCGGTGACGGCGCTCGTGCCCGGTCCGTACGTCCCTGGGCTGGTCATGTCCCGAGACTAGCGGCGCACCCGTGCCGGTGACCGATGTCACCGGATATGCACTGGCTGCAACTATGCAGCGACTGCAACAATTACTCCATGACGGAGACGGGCCTGCGCGAGCGCAAGAAGACCGAACGCCGGGATGCGCTGGTCGCGCGCACGCGCGCCCAGGTGCTCGAGCGCGGGCTGGACGCCGTGACCGTCGAGGAGATCTGCGCCGCCGTCGGCGTCTCCCCGCGCACGTTCTTCAACTACTTCGCCACCAAGGAGGACGCCGTCCTCGGCCATGCGCTGGACGACCTCCGGGTGACGGCGCACGTGCGCGAGACGTTCGTCGGAGGGGGACCGACCGGTGACCTGCTCCTGGACGCGACCGAGGTGCTCCGCGCCGTCGCCGACGACCCGCGGATCACCTCGGAGGAGCTGGACGCGCTGATGGCGCTGGTGCAGCGCGAGCCGCGCCTGCTCGAGCGCCACGTCTTCTGGATCGAGAACCAGCGCGTCGAGCTGCAGGACCTGATCCTCGAGCGCGAGGCGCAGCACCCCTCCGGCACCGACGCCCGCGTCGCGGCCACCGTGCTGATGAGCCTGTTCCGCGCCGCGGCCATCGCCTGGATCGAGGACGACCGCCGCGGTCATCCCACCGACCACCTCACCCACGTCGTCGCCCAGCTCCGGCTGCTGGCGACCCCCACCACCCCCACCAGCACCGGCACCACGAAGCAGGGAGCACGTCATGTCTGAGAGCGTCCAGACCGTCACCTCACCCGGGGCCTCCCCGGATCGGGCGCCGATCGTCCTGACCCAGAAGACCGTCTGGGTGATCTTCGGGGCCCTGATGGCCTCGATGTTCCTGTCCTCGCTCGACCAGTCGATCGTCGGGACCGCGATGCCGACGATCGTCGGCGAGCTCGACGGCGTCCAGCACCAGGGCTGGGTCATCACCGCCTACATCCTGGCCATCGCCATCGTGATGCCCCTGTACGGAAAGGTGGGCGACGTCGTCGGGCGCCGCTGGCCGTTCATCGTCGCCATCGCGCTGTTCACGCTGGGCTCGGCCGGTGCCGGCTTCGCCGGCTCGTTCGGCGAGCTCGTCGCGTGGCGCGGCGTGCAGGGCCTCGGGGGCGGCGGTCTGATGATCCTGTCGCAGGCGATCATCGCCGACATCGTCCCGGCGCGGGAGCGCGGGAAGTACATGGGACCGATGGGTGCGCTGTTCGGCGTCTCGGCCGTCATCGGTCCGCTGCTCGGCGGCTGGTTCACCGAGGGTCCGGGGTGGCGCTGGGCGTTCTGGATCAACATCCCGATCGGCATCGCCGCGATCGTCGTGGCGTGGATCGCGCTCAAGCTCCCGAGCCGGCGCAACCCGAAGCCGTTCGACTACGCGGGTGGCGGCCTCATCGTGCTCGCGACGTCGGGCATCGTCCTGCTGACCAGCTGGGAGTCGATCGTCGGGGCCGAGGTCGGTTACGACTGGGGCGACGGACGCCTGATCGCCCTGGCCCTCGCCACGGTCGCCGCCGTCGTCGCCTTCGTGGTGGTCGAGACGCGCGTGCCCGATCCGCTGATCCCGCTGCGCCTGTTCCGCAACTCGACCTTCACCATCGCGACGATCATCGGGTTCGTGCTCGGCATGGGGATGTTCTCGGCGCTCGCGTTCCTGCCGACGTTCCTGCAGATGTCCACCGGCGCCGGGGTGACGGAGTCCGGCTTCCTGCTGCTGCCGATGATGGTCGGTGTGATGGCGACGGCGATCGGGTCCGGCATCGCGATCACGCGCACCGGCCGCTACAAGATCTTCCCCGTGGTCGGGCTCGCGACGACGGCGCTCGGCATGATCTGGCTGACGCGCATCACCGGCGACATGTCGATGGTGCTGTTCGGCACGATGATCTTCGTGATGGGCGCCGGCATGGGTCTGGTGATGCAGACGATCGTGCTCGCCACGCAGAACTCGGTCGACCCGAGCGAGATCGGCGTCGCCACCAGCTCCAACAACTTCTTCCGCGAGATCGGCGCCGCCGTCGGCACCGCGCTGTTCGCCACGATCTTCACCTCGCGCCTGACCGAGAACCTCTCAGGCGCTTTCCCGACCGGGATCGGTGAGGGCGGCGGCAGCGAGGCCGGGCTGACGCCGTCGGTCGTCGCCGCCCTGCCCGACGACGTGCGCGCCCAGGTCGTGGACGCGTACACCAACGCGCTCGCGCCGAGCTTCTGGTACCTGATCCCGCTCGTGCTGGTCGGCTTCGTGTTCGCGCTGTTCCTCAAGGAGGTCAAGCTCTCGAACGAGGCGGGGATGGTCGCGCGCGGCGAGGCCGTCGCGGGCCACTGACAGTCCACTCACAGGCGCGCCCGGGCATACTGGCGAGGTGATCTCCCTCGCGCTTGCCCAGCGACTGCAACGGGCCGGGCTGCGCTGGCAGCCCCGGTCGGGCGACTCCTTCACCATCCCCGGCGACGCCTTCGAGGGTCAGTCGTTCGCGATCTCCGAGCTGACCGTCGAGGTGCACTCCTACCCCGGCGGTCAGGTCCTCGGCTTCAACGGCACCACGGAGTGGGCGCTCGACTCCGTCGCGGTCGAGGACACCCTCTGGCTGCCCCGCGAGGACCAGCTGCGCGAGCTCCTCGGCCAGACGTTCGTCGCCCTCACGCGCGACGACGCCAGCTACGAGGTGCACGTCGTGGACGCCGTCACCGGGGAGGACGACGCGTTCAGCGCCGCCAGCCCGGTGGACGCCTACGCGCACGCGCTGCTCGCGCTGCTCGAGCAGGCGGACGCGGCCGGGTGACCTCGCTCGCGGCGGTGTCCGTCGACCTCAACGCCGATCTCGGGGAGGGGGTCGGTGACGACGCCGCGATCCTCGACGTCGTCACGAGCACCTCGATCGCGTGCTGCGGCCACCGCGGCGACGCGGCCTCGATGCGGGAGGCGGCGCGGCTCGCGCACGCCCGCGGCGTCGTGATCGGCGCCCACCCCTCCTACGTCGACCACGCCGGTTTCGGCCGGCGCCGGCTCGAGGTCGCGCCCGAGACGCTGCTGACCCAGCTCCTCGGGCAGGTGCGCGACCTCGAGGCCCAGGCGAACGCCGTCGGGACGCGTGTGCGCTTCCTCAAGGCCCACGGCGCGCTCTACACCACCGCGATGATCGACGACGACGTCGCGCACGTCGTGATCGGGACCGCGCGCTCGGCGCTCGGCGAGGTCCTGCCGGTCCTGGGCCTGCCCGGGTCGGCGCTGCAGCGGGTCGCGGTCGAGAACGGCGTGCCGTTCGTCGCCGAGGGCTTCGCCGACCGGGCCTACGCGGACGACGGCACGCTGGTGCCGCGCTCCGAGCCCGGTGCCGTGCTGACCGATCCGGACGCCGTGGCGGGGCGGGTGGCGCAGCTCGCCCGACGCGTGCGCACGCTGTGCGTGCACGGGGACTCGCCGGACGCCGTGCTCCTCGCCCGAGCCGCGCGCGAGGGGCTGGCCGACGCCGGGGTCGCGCTGCGGTCCTTCCTCATCGATGCGTAGTCGTCGGTACGGGGAGCGCGACGTTCTCGTGGACGTGCCCGCGGCCGCCGTCGCGCACGCCCTCGCGGCCCAGGTGGTGGGCCTGCCGGGGGTGGTCGACGTCGTCCCCGCGGCGAGGACGCTGCTCGTGCGGTGCGCGGACGAGCGGGTGGCCGTTGCCCTCGCGGCCGACCTGTCCTCCCGTGGCGCACCGGAGGCCGGGGCGGCGACGGCGGGGTCGCGTCGCGAGATCGTGATCGAGGTGGTCTACGACGGCGCGGACCTCGCCGTCGTCGCGGCGGCATCCGGGCTGACGCCGGCCGAGGTGGTCGCCCGGCACGCGGGGACGGCCTACACCGCGGCGTTCGCCGGCTTCGCGCCCGGCTTCGTCTACCTGGCGGGGCTCGACCCCGTGCTCGCGACACCGCGGCTCGCGGTGCCGCGCACGCGCGTGCCGGCCGGGTCGGTGGCGCTCGCGGCCGACATGACGGCGGTCTACCCGCGCAGCAGCCCGGGCGGCTGGAACCTGCTCGGACGGACCGGCGCGGTGCTGTTCGACCTGGCGCGACCGCGGCCGGCGCTGATCGAACCGGGCGACACGGTGCGGTTCGTGGACGTCGGTCGGGGGCACGCGTGATCGTCGTCGAGCAGGTCACGGGTCTGGCGCTCCTGCAGGACCCGGGGCGGCCGGGCCACGCACGGCTGGGGGTGGCGCCGTCGGGCGCGTTCGACGTCGGGGCGCACCTGGCCGCCGACGCGGCGGTCGGCAACGCGCCGGGGGCGGCCACGATCGAGCTGCTGCTGGGGCCCCTCGTGCTGCGGGCGCGGCGCGCGTGCGTCCTGGCGGTCACCGGCGCCGGCGGCGACGTGCGCGTGGACGGTCTCGCGGTCGCTCCCCGCCGACCGTTCACGCTGGTGCCGGGGGCGGTCCTGACCGTGGGGGCGGCGCGCGACGGCGTGCGCCGGTACGTCGCGGTCCGGGGCGGCTTCGCGGTCGAGCCCGTGCTCGGCTCGCGGGCGCGCGACACGCTGGCCGAGCTCGGCCCTGCGCCGCTCGCGTCGGGGGACGAGCTGCCCGTGGGTGACGACGTCGCGACGCCGCTGCGTCCGCCGGTGCCGGCGGCGGGGGCGGCGACGGTGGGAGTGGCGAAGGTGGGGTCGGCGGAGGCCGGTGACGCCGGTGCGCGCCCGCCGACGGAGGTGCTCCTGGAGGTTCTGCCGGGGCCCCGGCCGGAGGACTTCGCGACCGATGCTCTGGGGGACCTCGCTTCGCAGGTCTGGACGGTGAGCGATCGGTGCGATCGCGTCGCGGTGCGGCTGGAGGGGGCGAGGGTGCACCGCGCCACGACCGGCGTCGGCGGGCCTGCCGGCGACCGTCCGTCGCCCGAGCTCCCGTCGGAGGGACTCGTCGCCGGGGCGGTCCAGGTGCCGCCGTCGGGCGAGCCGGTCGTGATGGGGCCCGACCACCCGCTGACCGGCGGCTACCCGGTGGTGGCGGCGCTCACGCGCGCGTCGCTCGATCGCCTGGCGCAGGTGCGACCGGGTACCCGCGTCCGGCTCGTGCCGACGACCGTCGGTCCGTCCACGGGCGCGCACCGGTCCCCGGTGCCACGATGAGGTCGCAGCGCCGCCACCACGTCGAGAGGCTCCACCCATGACCCAGCAGCAGCCCGACTCCGGCCCCGGCATCGGGGCGATCGCGAGGAGGTACTGGTTCCCGGCGCTGCTGGCGGTGCTCGCGGTCGTCTTCATCGTGCAGAACACGGCCGACATCTCGATCTACCTGTTCACCAGGACGTTCACGGCGCCGGCGTGGCTCGTGTACACGATCCTGGTGGTGGTGGGTGTGGTCGTCGGCTGGTTCGCGCAGCGGCGCCGCATCAAGCGCCGCACCGGCCTCCGCTGACGCGCGACCGCCCGAGGTCCGACGACCGCCCGAGGCCCGGGCCGACCGGGACCGCCGCTGTGAGCGGCTGACCACCGGTCCGGCGGCGAGGGCCGGGGAAGATCGGCCTGTTGTCGCCGCTCGACACGTCCCGATCGTCATGCCAGCCGCTCACAGCGGCGTTTGTGCGCCAGCGGCTGTCCCGCTCGGACTCTCCCGGACGCAGTGTTGTCCACAGGGCGTCAGCACGGGCGAGCCGTCCGGTGCCACCCTCGTTCTCGTGCACGTCCTCAGCCGCCTCGCCGACCTCGGTGGCTCAGCCAGGTTCTCGGAGCTCGGAGCGCAGCGCTCGCAGCTCGCGCGTCTGGAGCGCGAAGGCCGGCTGAACCGGGAGGGCACGGGCCTGTACTCCCTCCCCGGTGCACCGCGCGACCTGCTGGCGGCCGCTCGGCTGGCCGGGGTCGTGTCGTGCGTGAGCGCCCTGCGAGCCGACGGGGTCGACGTCCCCGGCGACGCCTCGATCATCCACTGCTCGGTCCCACGGCACCGCGGTACCGCACGCATCCCGGGCGCCGGCCTCGTGCGTCACCACGAGGACGTCGGTCTCGCGGATCGTCCCCGCACGGCGGCGTCCCGCTGGGCTGCGGCACGCGCGGTGCAGTGCCTGCCGCTCGAGCCCGCGGTGGCGGCGCTCGACGCCGTCGCGGGCCGGTTCGACAAGGCGGACGTCGACGACGTGCTCGGCATCGTCTCGGCACGCTCGCCGCGACGAGCAGCCCTCCTGCTCGACCTCGTGGACCCGGCCTGCCGCTCGTGGATCGAGACGAGCGTGCGGCTGGCACTTCGCCGCCACGGGCTTCGGGTGCGGGCGGGCCTGACGATCGCCGGGGTGGGGGAGGTGGACCTCCTCGTGGAGGGGGTGCTCATCATGGAGATCGACGGGTTCGCCTACCACAGCGGTCGCGGCGAGTACCGCCGGGACCGGCGCCGCGACGTCGCGGGTCTCGCTCGGGGATTCCCCACGGTGCGCCTGGCCTACGAGGACGCGACACAACCGGCGCTCGTCGTCGCATCGGCACTCGGAGCGCTCGACGCCGTCGGGTGGAAGCCTCTGGCCACCGCACGAAGCGTGCCGTCGTCCGAGGCCACGGCCGCCGCGCGCGTGCGGCGGCGGGCGCTGATCGCCTGGCAGGACGACCCGCGCGGGATCGGACGAGCGGTCGGTGGTGACTCGCTCACCGCTGTGAGTGGCTGGTAGCTCGGGCCGCAGCGGTTCGGCGGCCCGGATCCGCGTCGCGGTACGGAGGGCGGAAGGTGCCGAGGGACGTCCGCCGCTCAGAGCGGCGGACTACGAGAAGCGCAGCCGGGCGCGCGGGGTGCCGCACCCCCGCCCCCTCTAGACTCCTGTCCATGCCCACGTTCAACTCCGAGGAAGTCGCGCGCCTCGCGGCACTCGCCCGGATCGACCTGACCCCGGACGAGCTCACGCAGTTCGCCGGCGAGCTCGAGGTCATCGCCCACGCCGTCGAGAAGGTCAGCGAGCTGGCCACGGCCGACGTTCCCGCGACCAGCCACCCGATCCCGCTGACGAACGTCTACCGCGAGGACGTCGTGTCCGACGTCGTCGACCGCGACGCCGTGCTCGCGGCGGCACCGGCGTCGCAGGACGGCAAGTTCCTCGTCCCGCAGATCCTGGGGGAGGAGGCATGAGCGCGCGCGACACCGACCTCACCCGCACCACGGCGGCCGGCCTCGCCGACCTGCTGACGGCCGGTGACGTCTCCGCCGTCGAGGTCGCCCAGGCGCACCTGGACCGGATCGCCGAGGTCGACGGCGCCGTCCACGCCTTCCTGCACGTGGACGCGGCCGACACGCTCGCCCAGGCCGGCGCCGTCGACGCCGCCCGCGCCGCCGGCACCCCGCTGCACCACCTCGCGGGCGTCCCGATCGCGGTCAAGGACGTCGTGGTCACGCGCGGCACGCCGACGACGGCGGGCTCGCGCATCCTCGAGGGCTGGATCCCGCCGTACGACGCGACGCTGGTCGAGAAGCTGCGGGCCGCCGGCCTGCCGATGCTCGGCAAGACCAACATGGACGAGTTCGCGATGGGCTCCAGCACGGAGCACTCCGGCTACGGCCCCACGCACAACCCGTGGGACCTCACGCGCATCCCCGGTGGTTCGGGCGGCGGCAGCGCCGCGGCGCTCGCGGCCTTCGAGGCGCCGCTCTCGATCGGCACGGACACGGGCGGCTCGATCCGTCAGCCCGCGGCCGTCACGGGCACGGTCGGCGTCAAGCCGACCTACGGCTCGGTCTCGCGCTACGGCCTGATCGCGCTCGCGAGCAGCCTCGACCAGGCCGGTCCGTGCGCGCGCACCGTGCTCGACGCGGCGCTGCTGCACGAGGTCATCGGCGGCCACGACCCGCGCGACTCCACGTCGCTGCCGCAGGCGGCCACGGGTTACGCCGACGCCGCCCGCCTGGGTGGTACGGGTGATCTCACGGGCGTGCGCGTCGGCGTCGTGAGGGAGCTGGCGGGGGAGGGCTACCAGCGCGAGGTCAGCGAGGCGTTCGCGCGCAGCGTGCGCGACCTCGAGGCCGCCGGTGCCGAGGTCGTGGAGGTGTCCTGCCCGTCCTTCGAGGCCGCGCTCGCCGCCTACTACCTGATCCTGCCCGCCGAGGCCTCCAGCAACCTGGCCAAGTTCGACGGCATGCGGTTCGGCCTGCGGGTGGAGCCGACCGAGGGTCCCGTCACGGCGGAGCGCGTCATGGCCGCGACGCGCGGCCAGGGCTTCGGAGCCGAGGTGAAGCGACGCATCATCCTCGGCACCTACGCGCTGTCGGCGGGCTACTACGACGCCTACTACGGCAGCGCGCAGAAGGTCCGCACGCTGATCCAGCGCGACTTCGCCGCCGCCTACGAGAAGGTCGACGTGCTCGTCTCCCCGACGGCCCCGACGACCGCGTTCAAGCTCGGCGAGAAGCTCGACGACCCGCTCGCGATGTACCTCAACGACGTCGCGACCATCCCGGCCAACCTGGCCGGCGTCCCCGGCATCTCGGTGCCCAACGGTCTCGACGACGCCGGCCTCCCGATCGGCATCCAGGTGCTCGCGCCCGCTCGCGCGGACGACCGCCTGTACCGCGTCGGCGCCGCCCTCGAGCACCACTTCCAGGCGTCGCAGGGCGCGATCCTCGACCGCATCCCTGAGGTGACCTCATGACCAGCCCGTCCCGCACCGCCGTCGCCCTCGTCGACTTCGACGAGGCCGTGCGCCGCTACGACCCCGTGCTCGGCATCGAGGTCCACGTCGAGCTGGGCACGAACACCAAGATGTTCGACGGCGCCCCCGTCACCTTCGGCGCCGAGCCGAACACGCAGGTCACGCCCGTCTCGCTCGGCCTGCCCGGCGCTCTCCCGGCCGTGAACCGCAAGGCCGTGGAGTCGGCGATCAAGATCGGTCTCGCGCTGAACTGCGAGATCGCGCCGCTGTGCCGCTTCGCCCGGAAGAACTACTTCTACCCGGACGTGCCGAAGAACTTCCAGACGTCGCAGTACGACGAGCCGATCGCGTTCGACGGCTGGCTGGACGTCGAGCTGTCCGACGGCGAGGTCGTCCGCGTCGAGATCGAGCGCGCGCACATGGAGGAGGACGCGGGCAAGAACACCCACGTCGGCGGGCACGACGGCCGCCTCCAGGGCGCCGAGTACTCGCTCGTGGACTACAACCGCGCCGGCATCCCGCTGGTGGAGATCGTCACGCGCCCCATCCCGGGCACCGGTGAGCGCGCCCCCGAGGTCGCGGCCGCCTACGTCCGCACGCTGCGCGACATCTTCCGGGCGCTGGACGTCTCCGAGGCCAGGATGGAGCGCGGCAACGTGCGCGCCGACGTCAACCTCTCGCTGCGCGCGAGTGCGGACAGCCCGCTCGGCACGCGCACCGAGACGAAGAACGTCAACTCCTTCCGCAGCGTCGAGCGCGCGGTGCGCTACGAGGTCTCGCGACAGGCCGCGGTGCTCGACGCCGGGGGCTTGGTCGTCCAGGAGACGCGTCACTTCCACGAGAGCGACGCGAGCACCTCGCCCGGTCGCGTGAAGTCCGACGCCGAGGACTACCGCTACTTCCCCGAGCCGGACCTCGTCCCGATCGCGCCGTCGCGCGAGTGGGTCGAGGAGATCCGCGCGACGCTGCCCGAGCTGCCGGCCGCGCGCCGCCGTCGTCTCGACGGCGAGTGGGGCTTCGCCGAGGCCGAGATGCGTGACGTCGTCAACGCCGGCGCCCTCGACCTCATCGAGGCCACCGTGCTGGCGGGGTCGAGCCCGGCCACCGCTCGCAAGTGGTGGATGGGTGAGCTCGCGCGGGTCGCGAACGCCGCCGAGGTCGCGTTCGAGGACCTCGCGATCACCCCGGCCCAGGTCGCCCAGCTGCAGGCGCTGGTGGACTCCGGACGGCTCAACGACAAGCTCGCGCGCCAGGCGCTCGAGGGTGTGCTGGCTGGCGAGGGGGACCCCGAGTCCGTCGCCGCGGCGCGCGGCCTCGAGATCGTCTCCGACGACGGCCCGCTGCTCGAGGCGATCGACGCCGCGCTCGCGGCCCAGCCCGACATCGCCGAGAAGATCCGGGGCGGCAACCTCGGACCGATCGGTGCGGTCATCGGCGCGGTCATGAAGGCCACGCGCGGCCAGGCCGACGCCGGGCGCGTGCGGGAGCTGGTCCTGGAGCGGGTGCAGGGCTGAGCATGACCGACTCGCACGCCTCCCCGCTGGAGACGTTGAGCGCCGTCGCCCAGGACTACCTCAAGGTGGTCTGGAACGCGCAGGAGTGGTCCTCCACACCCCTGAGCGTCAAGGAGCTGGCGGCGCGCCTGGGCGTCACGGCGGGCACGGTCTCGGAGGGCGTGCGCAAGCTCGCCGACGCCGGGCTGATCGACCACGCCCGGTACGGCCAGATCGCGCTCACGCCGCAGGGGCGGCGCGCCGCCCTGGCCGTCGTGCGGCGGCACCGGCTCGTCGAGACGCTGCTGGTGGAGACCTTCGGGTACTCGTGGGACGAGGTGCACGACGAGGCCGAGGTCCTCGAGCACGCGATCTCCGACGAGCTCGAGCGCCGCATCGACGACCACCTCGGTCACCCCACGCACGATCCGCACGGCGACCCGATCCCGACCGTCGACGGCGTCATCTCCATCCCCGCCGCGCGCCACCTCGGCGACCTGGCGGCGGGGGAGTGCGGCGTCGTGACGCGCGTGTCCGACGCCGACCCCGAGCTCCTGCAGCGGCTCGCGCAGGTGCGGGTCGTCCCGGGCGAGCACGTCCTGGTGACCGACCGCGACGGCGCCTCCGCCCTGATGTTCGTCGCGCCCCGTCCGCACGAGGACGCCTCGGGCGACCCCGAGGACGCGGCAGGTCCGGGCGCCGCCCCCGTGCCGTTCGGTCTCGCCGCCCTCGACCACGTCTGGGTGGTGCCGGGGTGATCTTCGCGACCGGCCAGGCCGTCGTCGTCGGGGCGCTGTGCGTGCTGGGCGTGAACCTCTACGCGGGGCTGCTGATCGTGCTGCGCGCGAAGCGGTTCAGGACGCCGCTGTACAAGCCGATGCTGCTGAACATCGTGCTCTCGAACGTCCCCATCGCGCTCGCGATCATCGGATTCGTCGTGGTCCTGCTGGCCCAGATCCCGGTGAACGACGATCCGGGGCTGGCGTGGGTCGGACCGACGGCCTTCGTCCTGGCGACGATCGTGTTCGTCGCGTTCTTCCCCAACGCGGCCTACCTCATCACCGAGCTGAACTTCTCCCACCGCAAGGAGGGCGACGGCGTCCCGATGTGGTTCGACATCGTCATGACGCTCACCCTGACGATGTCGGGGATCCTCAACGCCATCGTGTCGCTGTCGCTCGTGCAGACGTTCCTGATGTTCGGGTTCGACCTCCGGGGTGGCCTCCCGACCTCGCCTCCCGCGTGGACCTGGGCCGTGGCGGCCGGGATCCTGCTTCTCGCGTGCGTCGGTGTGTGGATGGGGCGGATGATCCGGCTGAACAGCTGGGACATCGTGCTGCCGTGGCGGCTCCTGGCCAAGCTGGGCAGGCACCTGCGCCAGCCGGGCAAGGTCGGCGAGCTCGTCGGGTTCACGCTGACGCACTTCGTGCTGCTGGCGCTGCTGTACACCGCGGTCTACGCACCGATCTCGATGCTCGTGCTGTCCGAGATCCGGCTGATCTCGACCGGTCCGCGCTGACGCGGACCACGTGGCGGACGTCGTCCGCCGTCGGACCTACGCAGGCGTAGGTTCGGCCGGCGGCGTCCGGCAGCGACGTCTGCACCCGTCGCCCGGAGCTGCCGAAGGAGCACCGCATGTCCCGTCCCCTGCGCTCGCGCACCTCCACCCACGGTCGCAACATGGCGGGCGCACGCGCCCTCTGGCGTGCGACGGGCATGGGAGCGGACGACTTCGGCAAACCGATCATCGCCATCGCGAACTCCTACACGCAGTTCGTCCCCGGTCACGTCCACCTCAAGGACATGGGCGACCTCGTCGCCTCCGCGATCGTCGAGGCCGGGGGAGTGGCGAAGGAGTTCAACACCATCGCCGTCGACGACGGCATCGCGATGGGCCACGGCGGCATGCTCTACTCGCTGCCCAGCCGCGACCTCATCGCGGACTCGGTGGAGTACATGGTCAACGCGCACTGCGCCGACGCCATCGTCTGCATCTCCAACTGCGACAAGATCACGCCCGGCATGCTGAACGCCGCGCTGCGCCTGAACATCCCCGTCATCTTCGTCTCCGGCGGCCCGATGGAGGCCGGCAAGGCCGTGGTGGCCGACGGCGTCGCGAAGACCCCGCTCAACCTCGTCAACGCGATCAACTATGCGGCCGACGACGCCGTGAGCGACGCCGCGCTGGCCGAGGTCGAGGAGAACGCCTGCCCCACGTGCGGCTCGTGCTCGGGCATGTTCACGGCGAACTCCATGAACTGCCTCACCGAGGCGCTCGGCCTCTCGCTGCCGGGGAACGGGTCGACCCTCGCGACGCACACGGCGCGCAAGGAGCTGTTCCTCGAGGCGGGCCGCACGATCGTCGACCTCGCGCGCCGCTACTACGACGACGGAGACGACTCCGCCGCGCCGCGCGGCATCGCGACCAAGGAGGCCTTCGGCAACGCGATGGCCCTCGACGTCGCCATGGGCGGCTCGACCAACACGGTCCTGCACATCCTCGCGGCGGCGCAGGAGGGTGAGATCGACTTCGACCTCACCGACATCGAACGCATCAGCCGCGGTGTGCCGTGCCTGTCCAAGGTCGCGCCCAACCACCCGAAGTTCCACATGGAGGACGTCCACCGCGCCGGGGGCATCCCCGCGCTGCTCGGCGAGCTCGATCGCGCCGGGCTGCTGAGCCACGACGTCACCTCGGTTCACACCCCGACGCTGCGGGCCTGGCTCGACGAGTGGGACGTCCGGGGCGGGAAGGCGAGCGAGCGCGCCGTCGAGCTGTTCCACGCGGCGCCCGGCGGGGTGCGCACGACGCAGGCGTTCTCGACGTCGAACCGCTGGGAGACCCTCGACACGGACGCGGCTGACGGCTGCATCAGGGACCTCGAGCACGCGTACACGATCGAGGGCGGCCTGGCCGTGCTGCGCGGCAACGTCGCCCCCGACGGCGCCGTGTTCAAGACCGCCGGTGTCGACCCCGACGTCTTCCACTTCGTGGGGACCGCGCTGGTGTGCGAGTCGCAGGACGAGGCGGTGGAGAAGATCCTGACGAAGCAGGTGAAGCCGGGACACGTCGTCGTCGTGCGCTACGAGGGCCCCGCGGGCGGTCCGGGCATGCAGGAGATGCTGTACCCGACGTCGTTCCTCAAGGGCCGCGGCCTGGGCAAGGTCTGCGCCCTCATCACGGACGGCCGGTTCTCCGGCGGCTCCAGCGGCATCTCGATCGGGCACGTCTCGCCCGAGGCGGCGGCCGGCGGGACGATCGCCCTGATCGAGGACGGCGACGAGATCGAGATCGACGTCGACACGCGGCTCATCCGCCTCAACGTGCCCGACGCCGTCATCGCCGAGCGCCGCGCCAGGATGGAGGCCTCCGAGCACCCGTGGCAGCCGGTGGACCGCGAGCGCTACGTCTCTCCCGCGCTGCAGGCCTACGCCGCGATGGCCACGTCGGCCGACCGCGGCGCGGTGCGGGACGTCTCCCTGATCCGGCGCTGACCGCTCGCCCCGGACGCCCCCGCGCCCGCCCCCGAGACACGCCCGACGAGACGGGCTGTCGCGGGGGCGTCGGCGTTCCTAGAGTGGGGTCATGAGCGAGACGGTGCGTGACGAGGTCGAGAACAAGCCAGACATCAAGCCGCGGTCGCGGCAGGTGACCGACGGGATCGAGGCGACGGCGTCGCGCGGGATGCTCCGCGCGGTCGGGATGGGCGACGACGACTGGGTCAAGCCGCAGATCGGCGTGGCCAGCTCGTGGAACGAGATCACGCCGTGCAACCTGTCGCTCGACCGGCTGGCCAAGGCGGTCAAGGAGGGGGTGCACGCCGGGGGCGGCTACCCGCTCGAGTTCGGCACGATCTCCGTCTCCGACGGGATCTCGATGGGCCACGAGGGGATGCACTTCTCCCTCGTCTCGCGCGACATCATCGCTGACTCGGTCGAGACCGTGATCTCGGCCGAGCGCCTCGACGGCTCGGTGCTCCTGGCGGGCTGCGACAAGTCGCTGCCCGGGATGCTGATGGCCGCCGCGAGGCTGGACCTGTCCTCGGTGTTCATGTACGCCGGCTCGATCATGCCGGGCTGGGTCAAGCTCGAGGACGGCACCGAGAAGGACGTCACGCTGATCGACGCGTTCGAGGCCGTGGGCGCGTGCCAGCGAGGACTGATGAGCAAGGGCGACCTCGACCGCATCGAGCGCGCCATCTGCCCGGGTGAGGGTGCCTGCGGCGGGATGTACACCGCCAACACCATGGCGTCCGTGGCCGAGGCCATGGGGATGTCGCTGCCGGGGTCGGCGGCGCCGCCGTCGGCCGACCGCCGCCGGGACATGTTCGCGCGCAAGTCGGGCGAGGCCGTGGTGGAGCTGCTTCGCCGCGGCATCACGGCGCGCCAGATCATGACGAAGGAGGCGTTCGAGAACGCGATCGCCGTGGTGATGGCGTTCGGTGGTTCGACGAACGCGGTGCTGCACCTGCTCGCGATCGCGCACGAGGCGGAGGTCGAGCTCACGCTGGCGGACTTCGACAGGGTCGCGGCGCGCGTGCCGCACCTGGGCGACCTCAAGCCGTTCGGCCGCTACGTGATGAACGACGTCGACCGCATCGGCGGCGTTCCCGTGATCATGAAGGCCCTGCTCGACGCGGGGCTGCTGCACGGTGACGCGCTGACGGTCACGGGGCGCACGGTCGCGGAGAACCTGGCGGACATCGCCCCGCCCGATCCCGACGGCAAGATCCTGCGGGCGATGGACAACCCGATCCACCACACGGGTGGCATCACGATCCTCCACGGGTCGCTCGCGCCCGAGGGGGCGGTGGTGAAGTCGGCCGGCTTCGACGACGACGTCTTCGAGGGCACCGCGCGCGTGTTCGAGCGCGAGCGGGCGGCGCTCGACGCCCTCGAGGACGGCACGATCACGGACGGCGACGTCGTGGTCATCCGCTACGAGGGGCCCAAGGGCGGACCCGGGATGCGGGAGATGCTGGCGATCACGGGGGCGATCAAGGGTGCCGGGCTCGGCAAGACGGTGCTGCTGCTGACCGACGGTCGGTTCTCCGGTGGCACCACCGGCCTGTGCGTGGGGCACGTGGCTCCGGAGGCGGTCGACGCCGGACCGATCGCGTTCGTGAACGACGGGGACCGCATCCGGCTCGATGTCGCGAACAAGACGCTCGACCTGGTGGTGCCGGCAGAGGAGCTCGAGGCGCGCAAGGTCGGGTGGGAGCCGCTGAAGCCGAAGTACACCCGCGGTGTCCTGGCGAAGTACGCCAAGCTCGTCCAGTCCGCCTCGCGAGGCGCGATCCTCGAGTAGGCCGGCGCGCTGCCTCCAGCAGACAGCGTCCTGCGGGCGTCGGTGCCATTGGCGCCGACGCCCGCCGTCGTCTGCGCACCGGTGACGCAGGCCACAGGAAGTCGTGGCCACGCCGACGACGGCGCAGCGCACCGGCCGTCGCCGTCGCGCGACGCCTCGAAGCGGCGGAACGACGCGGCAAACCGCCTCCCGCGACAGCGGCCGAGCTCGCCGGCGCGGACCGGCGATCGGCGGAACTGCAACGTTTTGCCAGCCTGCCGCCGGTGACGTAATGTTCTTGTCACACGGGGAAGCGAGCCGGACCGAGAGGGACGGGCTGACCGTGAATCCCAAGCGAAGAGCCGCTGATGCGGTTCCACTGTCGCGGGGTCACTCGTTCGGGTTGGATCTGGTCGGACTTCGGTTTGACGGTCTGGTCTGGGGGGTGTAAGTTTGAGAAGTTGCCCCGGTGGGGCTGGCTCTCCTGGTGGGGGTTGGCTTGCTGGTGTGGTGTGTTGTTTGAGAACTCAACAGTGTGTTTGTGAATGTGATGCCATTCGGCTGGTCGGATCTTTGTGTCTGGTTGGTCGTGGTTTTGATTGTTTTGCCTCGCATCTTCTCGTCAGTGGGTGGTGTGGGGTTTTTGTTGGGGTCATTCCCGTTGTATGGATTCCCGCCTTCGGGTTGGGGTTTGTTTTTGACGGAGAGTTTGATCCTGGCTCAGGACGAACGCTGGCGGCGTGCTTTACACATGCAAGTCGAACGATGATGGGGTGCTTGCATCCCTGATTAGTGGCGAACGGGTGAG
>NZ_RHPJ01000003.1 GCF_004786095.1 Serinibacter arcticus | reverse complement strand
AGGCCGGAAGTGGAAGCGGGGACTAAAGACCCGTGGAGCTGACCGGTACTAATAAGCCGATCACTTCACCACACCAACAAGCTCAAAATTGTTGCGACGCGTCCACTGTGCGGTTCCCGAACCACCAGCACACCCCAACCAGGCACACCCCTCACGGGTGATGTGCCCTGGTTGGGAGGGTTTGTGTTGATAGTTCCATAGAGTTACGGCGGCCATAGCGAGGCGGGAAACGCCCGGCACCATTCCGAACCCGGAAGCTAAGCCCCTCAGCGCCGATGGTACTGCCCTGGAGACGGGGTGGGAGAGTAGGACACCGCCGAACACCCATTAAGCCGAAAGGCCCCACACCCCCCGGTGTGGGGCCTTTCGCACACCCACAACCACACGCGTCCCCACCACCACAGCCCCACACCCACCGGTGCGGGGCTTTTCTGCATTCACGGACGCCTTGTATGTCGTTGCTCGTCAAGTCTCGGTTCGTGCCGAGGTCCGCGGGCGCGGGTTCGATGGCGGGGACGTCAGATGCGCCGCCAGGAGGTGGGGAGCTGGGCCTCATGACAGATCCCCCGCGTGACGACGCACTGGCCGGCGTACGGGTCCGGTGCGGCGGGAGCGGGGGATGGTTCGAGGCGGTCAGCACGTAGCTCGTCGTCGCGGAGGCCGCGATCCGGCCGGCGAGGGGTGGGGAGCGTCACGGGTCGGGCGGCGGACAGCGTGGGCGGGTCCCGGCGAAGGCGAGTATCGTTGGGTGGTCCTGTTGGGTAGTGCAGCGGGAGTACCACCACGCGAGGTCGAGCCGACTGGTTCCCCGCAGACAGGAGCAGTACAGATGGCTGACGATTCCCGCGCCGAGCGCCGAGGCGACCGCAACAACGACCGAGGTTCCAGCGGAAGCTGGGACGCTCGCGACGGCCGCTCGAGCCGTCCGAAGTCCGGTGGCGGGTACCAGGGCAATCGTGGGGGATCGTCGCGCTCGAGCGGCCCGCGTCCGAACCGCGAGGACCGCAGCGCGGCGCCGCGCTCTGGCGGGGATGACCGCGGCCCCCGTACCGGTGGGTACCAGGGCAACCGCGATGACCGTGGTGGGGCACCCCGTACCGGTGGCTACCAGGGCAACCGCGATGACCGTGGCAGCGCACCCCGCACTGGCGGGTACCAGGGCAACCGCGATGACCGCGGTGGGGCACCCCGTACGGGTGGCTACCAGGGGCGTGACGACCGCGGCACCCGCACGGGCGGGTATCAGGGCAACCGCGACGACCGTGGCGGCGCCCCCCGTACGGGTGGCTACCAGGGCAACCGCGATGACCGTGGCGGGGCTCCTCGCACCGGCGGTTACCAGGGCAACCGCGATGACCGTGGCGGCGCACCCCGTACGGGTGGCTACCAGGGCAACCGCGATGACCGTGGTGGGGCACCCCGTACGGGTGGCTACCAGGGCAACCGCGATGACCGTGGTGGGGCACCCCGTACGGGTGGCTACCAGGGCAACCGCGATGACCGTGGTGGGGCACCCCGTACGGGTGGCTACCAGGGCAACCGCGGTGACCGTGGTGGGGCACCCCGTACGGGTGGCTACCAGGGCAACCGCGATGACCGTGGTGGGGCACCCCGTACGGGTGGCTATCAGGGCAACCGCGATGACCGCGGTGGGGCACCGCGTACCGGCGGGTACCAGGGCAACCGTGACGACCGTGGCGGCGCCCCCCGCACCGGCGGCTACCAGGGCAACCGCGATGACCGCGGTGGGGCACCTCGCACCGGCGGTTACCAGGGCAACCGCGATGACCGCGGTGGGGCACCTCGCACCGGTGGCTATCAGGGCAACCGCGATGACCGCGGTGGGGCACCGCGTACCGGCGGGTACCAGGGCAACCGTGACGACCGTGGCGGCGCACCGCGTACCGGCGGGTACCAGGGCAACCGCGATGACCGCGGTGGCGCACCCCGTACCGGCGGGTACCAGGGTCGCGACGACCGCGGCCCCCGCACGGGTGGCTACCAGGGCAACCGTGACGACCGTGGCGGCGCACCCCGTACGGGTGGCTACCAGGGCAACCGTGACGACCGTGGCGGGGCTCCTCGCACGGGTGGCTACCAGGGCAACCGTGACGACCGTGGCGGGGCTCCTCGCACGGGTGGTTACCAGGGCAACCGGGACGACCGCGGTGGGGCACCCCGTACCGGCGGGTACCAGGGCAACCGGGACGACCGCGGTGGGGCACCTCGCACCGGTGGTTACCAGGGCAACCGCGATGACCGCGGCCCCCGCACCGGCGGCTACCAGGGTCGCGACGGCCGGTCCTCCGGCGGCGACCGTCGCGGTGGCGGCCAGGACCGCGGCGGACGCGGCGACGACCGCGGCGGCCGCGACGGCCGCGACGACCGAGGTGACCGGGGAGATCGACGCGGTTCTTTCGCCCCTCAGGGTGAGCGGTCGCTGCGCCCGGGTCAGGAGCGTCGTGCCGAGCGCGTCGAGGATCCCTACCTCCCCGAGGACATCGAGTTCTCGATGCTCGACCGCGAGACGCGTCGCAGCCTCCGCGGTCTGACCAAGGAGAACGCCGAGACCGTCGGCCTCCATCTCGTGATGGCAGGCCGGCTCATCGACACCGAGCCGGAGCTGGCTCACGAGCACGCTCTCGCCGCCCTTCGGCGCGCGGCGCGCATCGACATCGTCCGGGAGGCCCTGGCACTGACGTCGTACGCGACCGGTCGGTACGCCGATGCCCTCCGCGAGGTGCGCGCGGCCCGCCGTCTCAGCGGCGTCGACGCCCACCGGGCCCTCGAGGCCGACTCCGAGCGTGGCCTCGGCCGTCCCGAGCGTGCGCTCGCCGTCATCCGTGAGGCGGGCGAGGTCGATCCAGCCGAGCGTGTGGAGCTGACCCTCGTCGAGGCCGGCGCCCGGCACGACATGGGTGAGACCGAGGTCGCCCTCCTCCTGCTCGAGGAGGTCGTCATCCCGGCCGGCGACGCCGAGCTGCAGACGCGGGTGAGTCAGGCGCGCATCCCCGTGCTCCGAGCGCTCGGTCGCGAGACCGAGGCGGACGAGCTCGAGGCGACCGTCGGTTCCGACGAGACCGAGGACGACGACGAGGACATCGTCGTGTTCGATCTCGACGAGTATCCGGACGACGACGAGCGCGACGTGGTTCCGCAGGATGCGCCCGATCACGACGGCGACGACCGCGATGACGACGAGAGCGAGCACGACGACGACGGTGACGGTCAGCAGCGGTCGACGCCGTCACCGGAGCCCGTCGCTTTCGACGACGACGACGTGATCGACCTCGTGGAGGAGATCGAGTCCGGGGAGACCCAGCAGGCCGCAGAGGCTGCCGCCGGTTCCGAGGTTGACGACGATCTCACCGAGCCCGAGCCCGAGCCCGAGCCCGAGCCCGAGCCCGAGCCCGAGCCCGAGCCCGAGCCCGAGCCCGAGCCCGCCATCGTGGTCGAGGAGCAGCCCACCGTCGACGACGAGCCGGAGATCGAGCTCGCGACGAACGAGGTCCCCGAGGAGATCGCGGACCCGGTCGCCGAGCCGCAGGACGACGCCGGGCAGAAGGCGGACGAGAACGACGACCCGAACGAGGGCGACGAGGAGGAGCGACTCTTTTGAGCAGCTACCTGGCGGCCTCGGCCGTTCCGCTGGTCCAGGCGCACGACGCCGTCCTGCTCGACCTGGACGGTGTCGTGTACCGCGGCGCCCTCGCCGTCGAGCACGCGGCCGACTCGATCGCCGCCGCGGCGACGGCCGGGGCGCAGCCGGTGTACGTCACGAACAACGCCGGACGACCGCCTCAGGTAGTCGCCGACCAGCTGAACGGTCTGGGCATCCCGACCGATCCGGCGCACGTCATGACGTCGTCGCTCGCCGCGGCCAAGATGCTCGCGCAGGACCTGCCCGCCGGCTCCACGGTGCTGTGCGTCGGTGGCCCCGGCCTCGCCCAGGCGATGTCCGCCCAGGGCTACCGCGTGGTCACGAGCGCCGAGGACCACCCCGACGCCGTCGCGCAGGGTTACGGCCCCCACGTGGGCTGGGCGGAGCTCACCGAGGCGGCCTACGCCGTCGGGCAGGGGGCGCGCTACATCGCCACCAACCTCGACGCCAGCCTGCCGACCGAGCGCGGGATGGCGGTCGGCAACGGTTCGCTCGTCGCCGCCGTTGTCAACGCGACGGGGGTCCGCCCGGTCTCGGCCGGCAAGCCCGAGGCGGGGATCTTCCACGAGGCCGCCGCGCTGGTCGGCTCGACGACGCCGATCGTCGTCGGCGACCGGCTCGACACCGACCTCGCCGGTGCGCGGGCCGCGGGAATGCCGGGGCTGCACGTCCTCACCGGCGTGAGCCAGGCGTACGACCTCATCGGTGCCGCCGCGCACGAGCGCCCCGACCTGCTGGCGATCGACCTGCGCGGCCTGCTCGAGCCGCACCCCGAGGTCACGCGCGACGACGACGGTTCGTGGCGCTCGGGCGCGGGCGTCGCCCGCGTCTCGGGGACCGACCTGCACGTCGTGCGCGACGGGATCGCCCAGTCCTTCGCGAGCCTGACGGAGATCTCGCTCGACGAGCTGCGTGCGGCGTGCTGCGTCGCGTGGGAGGCTGCCGACGGTGGAGTCACACTGACGCTGCAGCCCCGCCCGCTGGCGGTCGTCGCCGCCTGAGTCGCACGAGCAGGTTGCACGGGGAGGACGCACGATGACGAGCACACCGCAGGACCGGCCGGGTCCGCGTCCGGCGCCGCCGAGCGGCACCGCCGGCGTCTCGGGGAACCCGGCGTCCCCGTCCCCGTCCACCGCGCCCCTGCCCGACCTCCCCGACGACGAGCAGCTCGCCGCGATGACGATCCGCGAGCACGTCACGCTCTTCGAGGACCTGCAGCGAACCCTGGCCGACCGCCTCGACGACACGGGCTCCTAGGTGGTCCGCGCCGACGTCGAGCTCGTCGCCCGTGGCCTGGCCACCTCCCGGACGCAGGCCCAGCGCCTGATCGCCCAGGGGGACGTCACGCTCGACGGGCGAGTGCTGGGACGTGCCTCGACGCCCGTGGCCGCCGAGAGCGTCCTCGAGGTCGAGGCGGGGGAGGGCTACGTCTCCCGCGCCGCCCTGAAGCTCGCCGGAGCGCTCGACGCACTGGCTGCCACGCCGTGGTCCGGACCGGTCGTGGCGGGGCGCCGGGTGCTCGACGCCGGAGCCTCCACCGGTGGGTTCACCGACGTCGTGCTCCGGCGCGGCGCCGCGCACGTCGTGGCCGTGGACGTCGGCAGCGGTCAGCTCGACCCTCGCATCCGCGCGGACGAGCGCGTCACCGCGATCGAGCACACCAACGTCCGCCGGCTCGATCCCGCCCGCGTGGGCGCACCGGCCGACCTGCTGGTGGCCGACCTGTCGTTCATCTCGCTGCGTCTCGTGCTCGGGCCGCTGACCGCGTGCCTCGCGCACGAGGCCGATGCGCTCGTGCTGGTCAAACCGCAGTTCGAGGTCGGGCGGGAGCGCCTCGGGAGCGGCGGCATCGTGACCAACCCGCGCGCGCACGCCGACGCGATCGTCGGCGTCCTCGGGGCCGCGGCCGCCGTCGGGCTCCGCGCCCGGGCCGTGCTGCCGAGCCCGATCGAGGGCACCCACGGCAACCGCGAGTTCGTCGCCTGGTTGCAGCGTCGTGACGCCGCGAGCGCTGTCCCCGGCCGAGGCGACACGCCCGCGCAGGCGGCCGAGCACACGCGACTCGCGACGGGTGCCGTCGCCGGACGCCTCGTGGCCGCAGAATGGGGCACGTGGTGAATCGAGAGGTCCTGGTCGTCTCGCACTCGCACGCGCGCGCCATGGAGGCGCGCGCGGAGCTGGAGCAGCAGCTCGCCGCGCACGGCCTGACCGTGCGTGCCGCCGAGGAGATCGCCCCGTTCGACGCCGTCCTGCCCGAGCAGCCGGGCTGGCTCAGCGCCGTGGAGGTGGTCGTCGTCCTGGGCGGGGACGGAACGATCCTGCGCGCCGTCGAGCTCGTCCGCGGCACCGACGTCCCCGTGGTCGGCATCAACCTCGGCCACGTCGGCTTCCTCGCGGAGTCCGACGTCGCGGAGATCACCGATCTCGTCGGCCAGATCGCCCGTCGCGACTACACGGTCGAGAACCGCATGACGATCGACGTCCGCGCCATCACGCCCGACGGCACCGTCCACGAGGCCTGGGCGATGAACGAGGCCACGGTCGAGAAGAACCGACCCGAGCGGATGATCGAGCTCGCGATCGGCGTCGACGGCCGAGCCCTGGAGACCTTCGGCTGCGACGGCGTCGTGCTGGCCACGCCGACGGGATCCACCGCCTACGCCTTCTCGGCGGGCGGCCCCGTCGTCTGGCCCGACGTGGAGGCGCTCCTGCTCGTGCCGCTGAGCGCCCACGCGCTGTTCGCGCGCCCCCTCGTCGTCGGCCCCTCGAGCGTGCTCGAGGTCGAGCTCCTCACCCGCACCGCCACGGCCGCCACGATGTGGTGCGACGGCCGCCGAACCCTTGACCTGCCGCCCGGCAGCCGCGTCGAGGCGCGGCGCGGCGCGCACCCCGTCGCCATCGCTCGCCTGAGCCCCGGACCGTTCTCCGAGCGTCTCGTGCGCAAGTTCGACCTCCCGGTCGCCGGCTGGCGGGGGAGGCGCGCCCCGTGATCGAGGAGCTGCGCATCCGCGACCTCGGTGTCATCGCCGAGGCCACGCTCGAACCGTCGCCCGGCTTCACCGCGATCACCGGTGAGACCGGAGCCGGCAAGACGATGCTGCTGAGCGCGCTCGACCTGCTGCTCGGCGGGCGGGCCGACGCCTCGCGCGTGCGGGTGGGCGCGGAGCGCGCCGTCGTGGAGGGCCGCTTCACGAGCGTGCCGGCCGCCGCCGTCGCGCGTGCCGAGGACGCCGGCGCCGAGCTGGACGACGGCACCCTCATCCTGGCCCGGACCGTCGTGGCCCAGGGGCGGTCGCGCGCGCACGTCGGCGGGACGAGCGTGCCGCAGGCCGTCCTGGGGGACATCGGCGAGCAGCTCGTCACCGTCCACGGCCAGGCCGACCAGTTCCACCTGCGCTCCCGCGCGACCCAGCGCGACGTCGTCGACGCGTTCGCCGGTCCGGAGCACGCCGACCTGCTCGCGACGATGCGGACCACCCACGCGGCGCTGCGCCGCGCCGAGCAGGCGCTCGCGGAGTTCACGGCGAACAGCCGCACCCGCGCGCTCGAGGTCACCACGCTGACGGCCGCCCTGGCCGAGATCGACGACGCCGAGCCCCAGCCGGGCGAGGACCTCGCCCTGCGCGAGGAGGTGGACCGCCTCGACAACGTGGAGGTGCTGCGCTCCGGGGCGTCCGAGGCCGTCGTCGCGCTCTCGGGTCGTGGCGCCGACGACCTCGGCGCCGTCGACCTCCTGGAGGCCTCGGCCCGCGCCCTCAACCGCGCGGCCGAGCACGACCCCTCGCTCGGTGCCCTCGCCGAGCAGATCATGGACTCCTCCCGGGTGGTGGCCGACCTCAACGCCGAGATCGGCACCTACGTCGCGGGGCTCGAGTCCGATCCCCGCCGCCTCGACGTCGTGCACGCGCGCCGCGCCGTGCTCGCGACGCTCGGACGCACCTACGGCGTGCCGTGGGCCGAGCGCGGGCCCCAGGACCCGCCGGCGGGCAGCACGGACGCCGTCATCCTGTGGGCGCGGCACGCGCGCGCCCGGCTCGACGAGCTGACCGGCCCCGGTCAGGACCCCGACACGCTGCGCGAGCAGGTCGCCGAGCTCGGCGCCGAGGCGGCCGCCGTCGCGACCCGGGTGACCGCCGCGCGCCGAGCCGCGGGGGACCGGCTCGCCACGGCCGTCACGGCCGAGCTCGCCGGCCTCGCGATGGCGAGCGCGCAGGTCGAGGTCGCGCTCGATCCGGTGGTCGTCGGTCCGACCGGGGCCGACGACGTCGCCATCCTCCTCGCGCCCCACCCCGGCGCCCCGGCCCGGCCGCTCGGTCAGGGCGCCTCCGGCGGCGAGATCTCGCGCGTGATGCTCGCGCTCGAGGTCTCGCTCGCCGACGCCGGCGAGGCGACGCCGACCACGTTCGTCTTCGACGAGGTCGACGCCGGCATCGGTGGCCGGACAGCGAGCCAGGTCGGGCAGCGGCTCGCCGAGCTCGCGCGGACCGCCCAGGTCGTCGTGGTCACCCACCTCGCGCAGGTCGCCGCGTTCGCCGACCACCACATCGTGCTCGAGAAGGACACGGGCGCCCCCGACGGCACCGTGACGAGCGTGCGCGCGGTCAGCGGGGACGACCGCACCGCCGAGCTGGCGCGGATGCTGTCGGGTGAGACGACCGCCACGGCGCTCGAGCACGCGGCAGACCTCCTCGAGAGGTCCGACGTGGGACGATAGGCGGCGATATGAGACTCCGCCCCCTGCGCCGCACCGCCGCGCCCGCCGTCGACGCCGACGCGACGGCGACCGGACCCGCGCGCGTGGACCACCGCACCAAGGCGCTGACGAAGCGGCTGAAGCAGGGTGACGTCGCCGTCATCGACCACGTCGACATCGACCGGGTCTCCGCCGAGGCGCTCGTCGCGTGCGGCCCCGCCGCCGTCCTCAACGCCGCCGCCTCGACGTCGGGCCGCTACCCGAACGTCGGCCCGCAGATCCTGCTGGATGCCGGGATCCCGCTGGTCGACGGCCTCGGGGACGCCCTCATGGGGCTCAAGGACGGGACCCGCCTCGTCGTGCGCGGCAACGCCGTGCTGTCAGGGACGACCGTGCTGGCTGAGGGGGTGGAGCAGACGGCCGAGACCGTCGAGGCCGACCAGGCCAAGGCGCGCGAGGGTCTGTCCGACCAGCTCGAGGCGTTCGCCAGCAACACGATGGACTACATGCTCAAGGAGCGCGACCTGCTCCTGGACGGCATCGGGGTCCCGCGCGTGGACACGAAGATCGACGGGCGCGCCGTCCTCATCGTGGTGCGCGGCTACCACTACAAGGAGGACCTGGCGATGCTGCGGTCCTTCATCCGCGAGAGCCGACCGGTCCTCATCGGGGTCGACGGCGGCGCGGACGCCATCATCGAGGCCGGCTGGAAGCCCGACCTCATCGTGGGTGACATGGACTCCGTCTCCGACAGCGCCCTGACCAGCGGCGCCGAGGTGGTCGTGCACGCCTACCGCGACGGCCGCGCGCCCGGCGCCGCGCGCGTCGCCGAGCTCGGCGCCAAGCACGTCGTCTTCCCGGCCACGGGGACGAGCGAGGACGTGGCCATGCTGCTGGCCGACGACATGGGCGCGAGCCTGATCGTCGCCGTCGGCACGCACGCGACCCTCGTGGAGTTCCTCGACAAGGGCCGCTCCGGCATGGCCAGCACGTTCCTCACGCGCCTGCGCGTGGGCAGCAAGCTCGTGGACGCCAAGGGCGTCTCGCGCCTGTACCGCTCCAGCATCTCCACCTGGCAGCTCGTCCTGCTCGTCCTGGCGGGACTGGCCGCGCTGGTGGTGGCGCTCGCCGTCACGCCCGCCGGCCAGGCCGCGCTCGAGCTGCTCCTCGCCCGGTGGGACGACATCGCCACCACCATCCGTCGATTCTTTGGAGGGTGACGCGTGATCGACTTCCGCTACCACCTCGTCTCACTCATCTCGGTCTTCCTCGCGCTGGCCGTCGGCATCGTGCTGGGCGCCGGTCCGCTGCGCGACACCATCTCCGACCAGCTCACGGGCCAGGTCGAGGTGCTCCGCGAGGAGAAGGACGCGCTGCGCCTCGAGGTCGACGAGAACCGCGCGACGATCGCCGACAACGTCGCCTTCATCGAGAGCGCCGCCCCCGCGCTGCTCGACGGCGCGCTGCCCGGGTACCGCGTCGCCGTCGCGACGTTCCCCGGCGTGACCGACGACGTCACCTCCGCCGTCAGCCAGCGCATCGAGGAGGCCGGCGGTGAGATCACCGCCCGCGTCGAGCTCGGCACCGACTGGGCCGACCCGGCCGCCGAGGCCGAGCGGACCGCCGTCGCCGACGAGGTGCGCTCGGAGGTCCCGGGTGTCGGCGGCGCCGACACCGACGACGTCGTGCTCGGCCAGGCTCTCGGCTTCGCCCTGACCGGTGCGACGGCGGCCGACCCGCGCGCGGCGTCCGCCGACGCCGTCGCCGTCCTGACGGCGCTCGCCGACGGCGACGACCCCCTCGTGCGCGTCGAGGGGGAGGCGGCCCCGGCCGACCTCGTGCTCGTCCTCACGACGCCGCAGGTCGCGCCCGAGGCCGACGCGACCGTCGACCCCGAGCTCGAGCCGAGCAACGTCACCTGGGCGCTGACGCTCGCGGCGACCGGCGAGGCCGCCCCGACCGTCGTGGCCGGCTACGCCGAGCTCGACATCGACACGCTGGTCCGGGTCAGGGGCGAGCGCACCGTCGCGACCGTCGACGGACTCGGCACCGTCGCGGGACAGGTCACCGTGCCGCTCGTCCTCGCGGCGGTCGCCGCCGACGCCGAGCCGCTGCCCTACGGGTTCGGCATCGGTGCGCAGGACCCCCTCCCGCCCCAGCAGGACCTGACGGGACCGCCCGCGCTCGAGACGCCCACCACCTCGCCGGGTGACGGTCAGGGCGCCGACGGCTCTGACGGGACTGACGGCTTCGACGGCACCGGCACGTCGGACGAGCCCGCCGACGACGCCTCGCCGAGCGGGGACGGTCGGTGAGCCGGCTCCTCCCGGCCCTCCACGCCGCAGCCTGGACGGCCGCGGCATCGGTCCAGGCGCGCCGCAGCGATCGCGAATCGTGGCACCGCACCAACTTTCGCGGCCGGACCGTGAGCCTGTCCGGCGGGATCGCGACCGCGGTCGGCACGCTCGCCGGGACCGCCTCCGTCGGTGGGGCCCCCGCCCTGGCCGGGGCGGTGGCCGTCACCGCGGCCGGTGGCCTCGGGGCGCTGGACGACCTGACCGAGCGCGAGCAGGACCGCGGCACCAAGGGTCTGCGCGGCCACCTCGGTGCGCTGGCGCAGGGCACCGTCACCACCGGAGCGGTCAAGCTCCTGGGCATCACGGCCGCGAGCCTGCTCGCCGGGACCGTGCTGGCCGACGCCCGCCGTCGCGCCTCGGGCGCCTCAGGCCCTTCGGCCTCGTTCGCGGCCACGGCCCTGGACTCCGTGACGAGCGGCGCGCTCGTCGCGGGTACCGCCAACCTCCTGAACCTGCTCGACCTGCGACCGGGCCGCGCGCTCAAGGCGGCGATCCTGCTCGGCGCCCCCCTCGCCGCGGCCGGGGGACCGGGCGCCGGGATCGGCTCCGCCGTCGTCGGCTCCGCGGTCGCGGCCGCCCCCACCGACCTGGCCGAGACCACGATGCTGGGCGACACGGGTGCCAACGCGCTGGGCGCGGCGCTCGGCGTCGGCCTCGCGTCCCACCCGCACCCCGCCGTCCGGCTGGGCGCGCTCGCCGTCGTGGTGGCCGGCACGCTGGCGAGCGAGCGCGTGAGCTTCTCCCGCGTGATCGACGCGACGCCCGCACTCGCGTGGGTCGACGGGCTCGGGCGCGACGGTGCCGGCCGCTGACCCCAGCACCGACCGCGACGCGGCACGGGGGCGCCTGCGGCGCCTGACCGCCGGTGTCGCCGGGGCCGCTGCCGTCCTGACCGTCCTGACGCTCGCGGCACGGATCGTCGGCTTCGCGCGGTGGTTCGCGCTCAACGCCTGGGTCGGACCGAACGAGGTCGGCACCGCGTACTCCACGGCCAACACCGTGCCGAACGTGCTGTTCGAGGTGGCCGCCGGGGGTGCCCTCGCGGGCGCCGTCGTGCCCCTGCTGGCCGGTCCGCTCGCGCGGCACCTGCGCCGCGACGTCGACCGCACCGCCTCGGCCCTGCTCACCTGGGCCGCGCTTGTCCTGATCCCCGTGGCGGCGCTGACGTTCGTCGTGGCGCCGGCCGCGGTCGGCGCCCTGTCGGGTCCCGACGCCCCGCCGGAACAGGTCGCCCTGGCGGCAACGCTGCTGCGGATCTTCGCGGTGCAGATCCCGCTGTACGGGGTGGGGGTCGTGCTGTCCGGCGTGCTGCAGGCCCACCGCCGCTTCGTGTGGCCCGCCGTCGCGCCGCTGCTCTCGAGCCTGGTCGTCATGGGGTCGTACTACGTCGTCGGCGTGCTGACCCCGGACGACCCGACGGCGGCCGACCTGACCTCGGCGGCCGTCAGCGCGCTGGGCTGGGGGACCACGGCCGGTGTCGTCGTGCTCAGCCTGCCGCTGCTCGTCCCCGTCGCGCGCCTGGGGGTGCGGCTGCGCCCGACGCTGCACTTCCCCGACGGCGTCGCCGTCCGTGCCCGGTCGCTCGCGCTCGCCGGCACGGGCGGCCTGCTCGCGCAGCAGGTGAGCGTCGTGGTCGCGGTCAAGGTCGCCAACACGTTCGGCACCACGGACGGCACGCTGAACGTGCACCAGTACGCGCAGGCGGTCATCCTGCTGCCCTACGCCGTGCTCGCGGTCCCGGTCGCGACCGCGATGTTCCCCCGGCTGGCCGAGCACGCCGCGTCCGGTCGGCGCGACGCGCTCGCGCGGGAGAGCGCCATGTCCACCCGCGTCATCGTCGTGGTGGCGGCCGCCGGCGCCGCGGCGCTCGTGGCAGCGGCCGGGCGCGTCGAGCAGGTGTTCGGTCACTACGCCCGGGGCGAGTCCGGTGTCGCCGGCATGGCGGGCGGCATCGCCTTCGGGGCGGCAGGCGTCGTCGGCCTCGCGCTCGTCTTCCACCTCTCGCGCGTGCTGTACGCGATCGAGAACAACCGCACGGCCCTGGCTGCCATCAGCGTGGGCTGGCTCACCGTGGCGCTCGCCGCCGTGCTCGGGGCGCTCCTCCTCGTGGGTGGCGGTTCCGACGCAGCGGCCTCCGCCACCACGCTCGCCGTGCTCGGCGGGGCGACGAGCATCGGCACCCTGGTCGGTTCCCTCGCGCTCCTGCTCGGCGTGCGGCACGCGCTCGGCGGCGCGGGGATCGCCGGTGTCGGGCGCACCGCGCTCGTCTCGCTCGTCGGGGCAGGGCTGGGCGCCCTGGCCGGCCGCTGGGCGGCGGGTCTCGGCACGACCGGCGCGTCCGACGGCGGCCCTGGCCAGGCCCTCGCGCTCGGTGCGCTGGGCGGGCTGGTCGCCGTCGTCGTCGCACTCGCGATCTCTGCGCTCGGCGACCGACAGGCGCTCGCCCGGCTGCGCGGCGCGCGCCGCGGTGCGGGCGCGACACCCGCCCCCGTCACGCCGGCCCCCGTCACGACCGTCGCACCTGTCCCACCGACCGTGCCACCGACCCAGGAGCAGCCATGACCAGGATCGTCCAGGTGGTCGGCCACGCGGCCGGCGGCATCGGGGTGCACGTCGCCGATCTCACGCGTGGGCTGCGGGAGGTGGGGGAGGACGTCCGCGTCGTCGCCCCGTCCGCGACGGCGCAGCGGTTCGCCCTCGGTGACGCGAGCCTCGGCCAGGTCGACACCGCGGCGTGGCCGCAGCGCACGTCGCCGGTGAGCTACCTGCGGGGCCTGCAGCGGCTCCGGCGACTGGTGCGCGGCAGCGACGTCGTGCACGCCCACGGGCACCAGGCCGGTCTGACGGCGCTGCTCGCGGCCGCGGGCACGGGCGTCCCGGTCGTCGTGTCCTGGCACAACGCGATCCTGGCGCGGCGCGGTCCGGGTGCCCTCGCCGAGCGCTGGCAGGCCCGCCGGGCCGCGCTCGTGACGGGGGCCTCGCAGGACCTCGTCGACCGTGCCGCGCTGCTGGGTGCGCGGGCGAGCGTGCTCGCCCCCGTCGCCGCGCCGAGCGCCGGGACGTACCCGGGCACGCACGAGGAGGCGCGCGCCGTCGTCGCCGCAGCAGCCGGGATCGAGGTCGTTCCCGACGGCGAGGCTGGGACCGTCCCTCCCGAGGTGTGGGCGCTGACGGTCTCGCGCATCGCACCCCAGAAGGACCTTGCCGTGCTGGTCTCGGCAGCGCGCGCGGTCGCGGGCGCCCTCCCCGCGGCGGTGCCGGGCGCCGAGCAGGTGCGCTGGTTCGTCGTGGGCGACGGCGACGCGCCGCTGCGCGCCGAGCTCGAGGCCGCCGCTGCCGGTCTGCCGTTCCACCTCGTGGGCGCGCGCGACGACGTGCCGACCTGGATGGCCGCGGCCGACCTGCTCGTGGTTCCCAGTCGCTGGGAGGCGCGGGCGCTCGTGGTGCAGGAGGCGCTCGCGGCCGGTCTGCCGGTCGTCGCGACCGACGTCGGCGGCCTGCCCGAGCTCGTCACGGGCTGCGGTTCGCTCGTCCCCGTGGGTGACGCGCCCGCGATCGCCGCTGCCGTCACGCACCTCGCGGCCCACCCCGAGCGGCGCGCCGAGCTCGCCGAGCACGCGCGTGAGCGGTTCGCCCGACTGCCCACCTCGTCGGACGTCGTGACGGCGTGGCGCGAGCGCTATGCCTCGCTCACCCGCTGACGACGGTAGGGTGGAGTTCCGTGGTGGAACACTCCAGACGGAATGCCGGTAACAACCCTTCGACGGTCACGAAGCACGTCTTCGTCACGGGAGGGGTGGTGTCCTCGCTCGGCAAGGGCCTGACGGCGTCGAGCCTCGGCCAGCTGCTGCGAGCGCGCGGCATGCGCGTGACGATGCAGAAGCTCGACCCCTACCTCAACGTGGACCCGGGGACGATGAACCCGTTCCAGCACGGTGAGGTCTTCGTCACGGAGGACGGCGCCGAGACCGACCTCGACATCGGTCACTACGAGCGGTTCCTCGACGTCGAGCTCGACCAGGGCTCCAACGTCACGACCGGTCAGGTCTACTCCACGGTCATCGCCAAGGAGCGCCGCGGCGAGTACCTCGGCGACACCGTCCAGGTCATCCCGCACATCACCGACGAGATCAAGTCCCGGATGCGCGCCCGTGCGCACGACGACGACGCGCCTGACGTGATCATCACCGAGATCGGTGGCACGGTCGGTGACATCGAGAGCCAGCCGTTCCTCGAGGCTGCACGCCAGGTCCGCCAGGACGTGGGCCGCGCCAACGTGTTCTTCCTCCACGTCTCGCTCGTGCCGTACATCGGCCCGAGCAAGGAGCTCAAGACCAAGCCGACGCAGCACTCCGTGGCCGCGCTGCGCAGCATCGGCATCCAGCCCGACGCGATCGTGTGCCGCTCCGACCGCCAGCTGCCCGAGAGCATCAAGACGAAGATCGCCGCGATGTGCGACGTCGACGACGAGGCCGTCGTCAACTGCGCCGACGCCCCGAGCATCTACGACATCCCCAAGGTGATCCACACCGAGGGCCTGGACGCCTACGTGGTGCGCCGACTCGGCCTGCCGTTCCGCGACGTCGACTGGACGACCTGGGGCACGGTGCTCGACGCCGTCCACCAGCCGCGCCACGAGGTCGAGGTCGCGCTCGTGGGCAAGTACATCGGGCTGCCCGACGCCTACCTGTCCGTGACCGAGGCGCTGCGCGCCGGCGGCTTCGCCAACGAGGCGCGCGTCAACATCCGCTGGGTCGAGTCCGACCAGTGCGAGACGCCGGAGGGCGCGCGCCGCGCTCTCGAGGGAGTCGATGCGATCCTCGTGCCCGGCGGCTTCGGCGTCCGCGGCATCGAGGGCAAGCTCGGCGCCCTGACCTGGGCCCGTCGCAACCTCGTGCCCACGCTCGGCATCTGCCTCGGCCTGCAGTGCATGGTCATCGAGTACGCGCGCACCGAGCTCGGCCTGACCGAGGCGTCCTCCTCGGAGTTCGACCCCGCCACGCCCGACCCGGTCGTGGCCACCATGGCCGAGCAGCTCGCGATCGTCGGCGGCGAGGGTGACCTGGGCGGCACGATGCGTCTGGGGTCCTACGAGGCCGTCCTGGCGCCGGGTTCGGTGGCCGCGGCAACCTACGGCAGCGAGCGCGTGACCGAGCGTCACCGCCACCGCTACGAGGTCAACAACGCCTACCGTCCGCGGCTGGAGGAGGCGGGGCTCCGCATCAGCGGCACCTCGCCCGACTCCTCGCTCGTGGAGTTCGTCGAGCTCCCCGCCGACGTCCACCCGTACTACATCGCCACGCAGGCGCACCCGGAGTTCAAGTCCCGCCCGACCCGCGCGCACGCGCTGTTCGAGGGCCTGGTCAGCGCCGCGCTCACGCGTCAGCGCGGCACCCGGCTGCTCGAGGTCGACCCGGCCCGATGAGCACCCCGACGACCAGCCCGACGACGGGGGACGGTGTCGCCGACGAGCGACGCGAGCGGCCCGTCGTGACGTCGGAGACGGTGTTCTCCGGACGGATCTTCGACGTCGTGCGCCGCGAGGTGGACCTCGGTGAGGCGGGGACCGTGGTGCGCGACCTCGTCGCCCACCCGGGCGCCGTCGCCGTGGTCGCCCTGGACGAGGTCGGTCGCGTGGCTCTCATCCGGCAGTACCGGGTGCCGGTGCAGGCGTTCCTGTGGGAGGTGCCGGCGGGCCTGCTCGACGGCGGTCCGGAGGAGACCCTGCTGGCCGCCGCGCAGCGTGAGCTGGCCGAGGAGATCGATCTCGCCGCCGGCCGCTGGGACGTCCTGGTCGACTACGCGACGTCGCCCGGCATGGGCGACGAGGCGCTGCGCGTCTTCCTGGCGCGCGACCTCGCCCCGGCCCCGGCCGGCGACTTCGTCCGGGAGGGCGAGGAGGCCGAGATCGAGCTGGCCTGGGTGCCGCTGGGCGACGCTGTCGAGGCGGTCCTGGCCGGTCGCGTGCACAACCCCAGCGCCGTCGTCGGGCTGCTCGCCGCCGAGCGGGCGCACCGCGCGGACTTCGCCGGGCTCCGAGCGACCGACGCGCCGTTCCTGCTGCGTCCGGACGTCCGGCCGGCCTGACCGTCCGGGGGCGCCCCGCCCGGCCCCTCAGACCAGGTCGATCTCGACCGACGAGGCGTCCGGCCTGCCCCAGCCGGCCGTGAGCACGATGCGACCGGGGTCGACCCGGTGGCGCAGGTCGCGGCCGTGGTAGCCGAACGCCGCGGCCGGCAGCGCGAAGGTGACCTCGCGCGAGGTGCCGGCGGGCACGTCGACGACGGCGAGGTCGACGAGCTCGCGCATCGGCCGGGTCACCTCGGCCACCTCGTCGCGCATCATCACCAGCACCGGCTCCCGCACGTCGGTCCCGCCCGCGTTCGTCACGGTCAGAGCGAGGTGCGCCGTCCCGCCGTCGACGGGGACCTCCGACCCGTCGACCAGTCGCAGCGGACCGTAGGCCAGCCCCGAGGAGCCCGCGCCGAACGGGAGCAGCGGTGTCGCGGGGGAGTCCACGTAGCGTCCGCGGCCCGTCGCGCTCGCGGGCAGCGGCCGTCCCGAGGGTCGTTCGGCGTGCGAGATCGGCAGGTGTCCGGCCGAGCGCGGCAGCGACATCGGCAGGTGGCCCGTCGCGCGCGTCCGGCCCAGCAGGACGTCGGCGATCACCGCGCCGCCCTCGGTGCCGGGGTGGAACGCGAGCACGACGGCGTCGGCCACCACCAGCACCTCGCCCAGCGCGAGCGGACGGCCCGTCAGGACCACCACGACCAGCCGCTCGGCCACGGCGGCGAGGGCGCGAAGCACCTCGAGCTGCCCGGGCGGCAGGCCGACGTCGCTGACCGCGCTGTCCTCGCCGGAGCGCCACGGGTGCTCGCCCACCAGGGCGATCGTCGTGCTCGCCTCGCGAGCGTGTCGCAGTGTGACGTCCGCGAACCCGCCGGTGTCGATCACGAGTCGCCCTGCTGCCTCCTGCCCGGCGAGCGCGGCCAGACCCGAGCGCAGCGCCGGCCCGATCGGGACGACCTCCGCGCCGTCGCCGTCCAGCACCCAGGTGCCCAGGAGTCCGGTCGTCTCCCGGGCGAACGCGCCGGTCAGCAGCAGCGTCGTCCCCGCGGCCGGGGGCGCGATCGGAAGCACGCCGTCGTCCTCGAGCACCACGAGCGCCGCGGCCGCGGCCCTGGCCGCGAGTTCCCCGTCGACGCCGAGGGCGCGGCTCCCCACCGCGGGCGCGCCCCCGGGGAGGGCCGGACAGCCCGGGTCCAGCAGGCCCAGGCGCACCTTGAGGAGCAGCACCCGGCGCGCTGCGTCGACGACCAAATCCCGGGCCACCTCGCCGGACTCGACGAGCTCGGCGAGGTGCGCGCGGTAGGCGCCGGAGACCATGTCGACGTCGACCCCCGCCTCGATCGCGAGCCTGGCCGCCTCCCGCAGGTCGGCGGCCACCCCGTGCTCGACGAGCTCACCGATGCCGTTCCAGTCGGCCACCACGACGCCGCCGAAGCCCCACTCCTGCTTGAGGACCTCGCGCAGAAGGCGGCGGTGGCTGTGCATCGGGATGCCGTCGACGTCGCTGAAGGCCGCCATCACGGTGTGCACGCCGGCGTCGACGGCGGCGCGGAACGGCCGCAGGTGCTGGTTGCGCAGCGTGATCTCGCCGACGTCGACGCCTGCGTAGTCACGACCGCCGCGCGAGAGGCCGTAGCCGACGAGGTGCTTCGCGCACGCGGCCAGGCGGCCGCTCTCCTGGAACCCGCGCACCGCGGCCGTCCCGAGCCGCGCGGTCAGCAGCGGCGACTCCCCGAACGACTCGGCCACGCGGCCCCACCGCGCGTCCTCGACGAGGTCGACCATCGGGGCGAACGTCCACGTGATGCCGTCGGCGGACGCCTCGAGCGCGGCGCGGCGCGCGACGTCCGTCACCAGCGCCTCGTCCATGCTCGCCGCGAGGCCGAGGGGGATCGGCGCGATCGTGCGGTGGCCGTGGATGACGTCGCGGGCGATCAGCAGGGGCAGGCCGAGGCGCGAGGAGCCGATGGCGGCGCGCTGCAGGGCGTCGACGCGGGCGCGGTCCACGCCGTCGTCCCGCTCGGTGCCGGCGAGCGCACCCGAGGCGAGGAGGGTCGAGCCGATGCCGCCGGCGGCGAGCAGGTCCGCATCGTCGGCGACGGCGGGGTCGACGTTCGCGCTCTGGTGCAGCTGGCCGACCAGCTCGGCGAGCGTCATCTCGGCCAGGAGCGCCGCGACGCGATCCTGCGCCGCGAGCTCCGGATCGAGCCAGGGCCGGTAGGTCGGGGTGCCGATCATGGCGCTCGTCTCTCGTCGTCGAGGTGGTTGACAGCGGTGCCGATGTGATCCAGGATCCTACTTGATCGATCTTATGAACGATCCAATCGCCGCGACGACGCCGTCCGACGATCGCGATCACGCCCGCTGCAGCTCCAACGAAGGAGGCCAACCGTGTCGACCCGCCCCACCATCGCCGCCGTGGCCGCCGCCGCGGGAGTCTCGCGCCAGACGGTCTCGAACGCGCTGAACGCTCCCGAGCGGGTCCGTCCGGACACGCTCGCCCGCGTGCTCGCCCGCATCGACGACCTCGGCTACCGCCCGAGCGTGGCCGCCCGCCAGATGCGCACCGGTCGCTCGCAGCTCCTCGCGATGCGCATCGAACCGGTGCGCGACGGCGTCAACGGCGTCGTCGGTGACCGGTTCCTGCACGCGCTGTCCGAGGCCGCCCAGCGCGCCGGGTACCGGATGCTGCTGTGCACGGCCTCGGGCGACGCGGCCGAGCTCGCCGAGTACGAGCAGCTGCGCGCCACGATGGCGCTCGACGGCGTCGTGCTCGCCACGACCCACACGGGCGACGGTCGCCGGGCGTGGCTGCGCGACAAGAAGCTGGCCTTCATGAGCTTCGGCCGGCCGTGGGCGAGCGACGGCTCCCTCGGCGAGGACGACGCCTCCTGGGTGGACGTCGACGGCGCGGCCGGTACGGCTGCGGCGACGGCGGAGCTCCTCGCCCGGGGCCACCGTCGCATCGCCTACCTCGGCTGGCCGCACGCCTCCGACGTCGGGCAGGACCGTCGGGCGGGATGGCTGCGGACCATGGCGGCCGCCGGGCTCGCGGGCGTCGCGGTCGAGGCCACGTCGGAGGACGACATCGAGCAGGCGCTCGCCGTCGTCGCCGATCTCCTCAGCTCCCGCCCGACGGCGATCGTCTGCGCGAGCGACACGCTCGCGATCGCCGTCTCCGCTGCGCTCAACCAGCGCGGCCTCCGCCCCGGCGCCGACGTCTCGGTGGTCGGTTTCGACGACACGCCGGCGGCGCGGGCGCTCGGCATCGCGAGCGTGCTGCAGCCGTTGGGCGGGGTCGCCGACGCCTGCATCGGCGGTCTCGTCGGGCAGCTCGAGGGCAGCTCGGCGCCCGAGCGCGGCGTGCTGCTGGAACCCCGACTCGTGATCCGGCCGACGCTGGCCGATCCGTCTCCCTGACCCACCACGTCCCACCCGCTCGACCCCGCACCACCCCGATCTCTGCATCCGAAGCAACGACGCCTCACGACCGGTTCGCCGGTCCCACACAAGGAAGAGATGGCCACGACATGACGACGAGCACCCACCGACCCCGCATCCTCACCCTGGGCGCGCTCGCGGCGCTCGCCCTCGTCCTGACCGCCTGCGGCGGCGGGCAGGGCTTCTCCGACGACGGCACCACGTCGTCCAGCTCCGACGACTCCGGCGACGGCGGCTCCGGTGGCACGGAGGGCGCCGAGCTGAGCGTCCTGGTCGCCACCGGTGACACCGAGAGCCTGGGCGCGATCCAGGACCTCGCCGACACGTGGGCCGAGGGCGCCGGCGCGACCGTCGACGTCCAGCCCGCGAGCGACATGAACCAGCAGCTCTCGCAGGGCTTCGCGGCCGGCAACCCGCCCGACGTGTTCTGGGTCGACGCGTCGCTGCTGCCGACCTACGCGGCCGCGGGCAACCTGTGGCCCTACGGCGATCAGATGTCCGACGTCGACTTCTACCCCGCGCTGGTGGACAGCTTCACCTACGACGGCGAGCTCTACTGCGCACCGAAGGACTTCTCCAACCTCGGCCTCGTCATCAACACCGACCTGTGGGACGCGGCCGGCCTGACGGACGACGACATCCCCACCACCTGGGACGAGCTCCAGAGCGTCGCCACGACGCTGACCACCGACGGTGTCACGGGCCTCGTCATCGGCGACACCCGCGACCGCGTCGGCGCCTTCATGGTGCAGGCCGGCGGGTGGATCGTGAACGACGACCAGACCGAGATGACGATCGACACCCCCGAGGCCATCGCCGGCATCACCGAGGTGCAGGAGCTGCTCGAGTCCGGCGCCGCAGCCTTCCCCAAGGCGGTGGACTCCGGCTGGGGCGGCGAGGCCATCGGCACCGGCAAGGCCGCCATGACGATCGAGGGCAACTGGTTCAAGAGCGCCGCGGGCGCCGACTACCCCGACCTGAACTGGCGCGTCGCCGAGCTGCCCGAGGGCCCGGCGGGTAAGGGCACGCTGACCTTCACGCAGTGCTGGGCGATCGCCGACGCGTCGCAGAACAAGGAGGCGGCGCTCGACTTCATCACGAGCCTGTACACCCCGGAGATCCAGGTCGACCTGGCCAACCGCTTCGGTGTCATGCCGTCCATCGAGTCGGCCCGCGAGCAGTACGTCGCGGGGGTGCCCGAGTCCGAGCAGGCCTGGCTCGCCGGTGCCGACTACGCCCAGGGCCCCGTCTCCGCCGTCGGGATGGACCCGGTGATGAAGGAGCTCGACACGCTCATCCAGCAGCTCCCGGGGCTCGCGCCCGCCGACATCGCGTCCCAGACGCAGGAGAACGGCCAGGCCGTTCTCGGGAACTGACCGGCTCCTCCGATGGCACTCACCAGCGCCGACGACATCGTCGTCGCCACGCACGGGCGGGGAGCCGACCAGGCTCCCCGCCCGGGCGGGCCGCGCCGCCGCAGCAACCGTCTGCACGGGCGCGAGCCCGTGCTCGCCTGGGTCTTCGTGGCCCCCATGGTGGCCGTAGCCCTGCTGTTCCTCATCGTCCCGATCCTGATGGCGCTGTGGGTCAGCGTCTCGGACTGGAGCGGCCGGGGGAGCCCGCTGGCCTCCTCGGTCCAGTTCGTCGGGTTCGAGAACTACGCGGCGTTCTTCTCGCCCGGACTCGCCCAGCGGGACCTGACGACGTCGATCCGCAACACGTTCTACTTCGTCCTGCTCGTGGTGCCGCTGCAGACGTTGCTCGCGCTCGGGCTGGCACTCGTGCTCAACTCCCGGCGGCTGAAGGCCAAGAGCTTCTTCCGCACGGCCTACTACTTCCCGTCCGTGACGAGCTCGGTCGCGATCGCGGTCGTCTTCCTCTTCATGTTCTCGGCCAGCGGTCCGGTCAACTCGATCCTGGGTCTGGTCGGCATCGAGGGGCCCAACTGGTTCGCCGACCCCCGCGGCCTCATCCACGTCGTCGCCGGAGCCTTCGGCGTCGAGCAGCAGCCCGCGTGGGCGTCCGGCTCGATCGCCGGGATTTCGCTGTGGCAGTGGCTCGCCGGACCGAGCGTGGCGATGGTCTCGATCATCGCGCTCGTCGTGTGGGTCTCCGCCGGCGGCTACATGCTGATCTTCCTGTCCTCGCTGCAGGGCATCGACGAGGAGGTCAACGAGGCCGCGGTGGTCGACGGCGCGTCCACGTGGCAGCGCATCCGGCACATCACGGTCCCGATCCTGCGGCCCACCACCACGCTCGTGGTGACGCTCGGCCTGATCGGCACGTGGCAGGTGTTCGACCAGGTCTACATCATGAGCCAGGGCAACCCCGGCAAGACCACCCTGACCCCGGCCTACCTCAGCTACACGACGTCGTTCGGCTCGGCCCAGTGGGGTCAGGGCACGGCGATCTCCTTCATGCTGTTCGCCCTCATCGTCGTCCTGACGATCATCCAGCGCGCCGCGACCCGCGACCGGGAGAACCCCTCCGGCCGCCGTCGTCGCGCGAGGAAGGAGGTGGCGTCGTGAGCGACCTGCGCACGCGTCCGACCACGAAGCGTCCCCCGACGGGCGACCTGGCTGCCGAGGGGCGCCGTCGCCGCGCGAGCATCGCCGCGTTCTACACGGTGCTCATCGTGGTCGCGATCATCTACATCTACCCGTTCGTCATCCAGGCGGGCACGTCGTTCAAGACCGACGGCGACTCCACGTACAACCCGCTGAACCCGTTCCCCTCGCTGTTCACGCTGGACGCCTACGCCACGCTCGCCGACGTCGACTTCCCGCTGTGGTTCCGCAACTCCGTCATCGTGACCGCGTTCGTCACGGTCGGCCGGGTGCTGCTGTGCTCGGCGGCGGGGTACGCGCTCTCGCGCCTGCACTTCGTCGGACGCAAGTTCCTGCTGGCCGCGATCCTCGCCGTGATGGCGGTGCCCGGCGTCGTGCTGCTCATCCCGAAGTTCCTCATCCTCAACCAGCTGGGGATGTACAACACGTTCTCGGCGATGATCATCCCGCTGCTGTGGGACGCGACCGGCATCTTCATCATGAAGCAGTACTTCGACACGATCCCGCCCGCGGTGGAGGAGGCCGCGCGGATCGACGGCGCCGGCGTCGTTCGCCGATTCTGGTCGATCATGCTGCCGATGGCCGGACCCGCCCTGGTGACCCTCACCGTGTTCGCGTTCCAGGGGAGCTGGAACGAGTTCACCCACTTCATCGTGGCCCGGTCCAGCGCCGAGACGAACACGCTGACCACGGGGGTCGCGGCCCTCACGACCGGCCAGTTCGGGTCAGGGAACAGGTATCCGCTGAAGCTCGCGGCCGCGCTCATCATGACGATCCCGGTGGCTCTCGTGTACTTCGTGTTCCAGCGCAAGCTCGTGCGCGGTCAGGGCGGCGGCGCCGTCAAGGGCTGAGGCGCACCGCCCGTGCCACCGCCCGACTCCGATCCGCCACGCCACGCCACGACCCGCCCCGCCCCGCCCCGCCCGACCGAGGAGCCTCCATGGGTCTGCAGCCCTTCCTGCACCAGCTGATCCCGACCCTGATGGCGCCCACCCAGGTGTGGTGCGACCGCGACGGTCAGGTGCGCGACGCCGGGGCGCAGGGCGTCTTCCACGGCGACCTCCGCGCGCTCACGCACGCGGTCGTCACGGTCGACGGCGTCGAACCCGAACCGCTCTCGGCCGCACCCGCGGGACCGGGGCGCACCGAGGCCGTGATGGCCGTCCGTCAGATCGACGGCGACGGCGCCGATCCGACGACGTGGCTGCGACGCCGGACCGTCGTGCGCCCGGGGCGGGTGGAGATCCGGCTGCAGCTCGAGTGCGCCACGGCCGAGGCGGTCGACGGCGTGCTCGAGCTGACCGTCGGATCCGACCTCGCCTCGCTCGAGGTGGTCAAGCAGGGGGGACGCCTGGATCCCGTGACCGCCGACGTCGTCGACGACGGCGGCGGCTCCCACTCCGACTCCGGCCCCGGTACCGCGATCCTCGCGTTCGTCGGCGGGACCGCCAGGGTCGAGGTCGCCGCGCGCGGCGCGCGGGCCACGGCGGGGGGATCCGGCGTCGTGCTGCGCTGGGACGCGCGCGCCGCGCCGGGGACGCCGTTCACCGCCGAGTGCGTCGTGACCGTCACCGACTCCGGCGCGGTCGTGACGGCGCCCGCCCGGCCCACCGCCGAGTGGTCGATCCCCGACGTGACGGCGTCCGACCCCCGGCTCTCGCGGCTCCTGGCCCGGTCGCTCGACGACCTGAGCACGCTGCGGATGACGTGGACGCGGGCTCCCCAGGAGGTCTTCCTCGCCGCGGGTGCGCCCTGGTTCTTCACGCTGTTCGGGCGGGACTCGCTCTGGGCGGCCCGCCTCATGCTGCCGCTGGGGACCGATCTCGCGCGCGGGACGCTGCGCACGCTGGCGGCGGCCCAGGGCACGGCCGTCGTCCCGGCGACGGCGGAGCAGCCCGGCAAGATCCTGCACGAGGTCCGGCCGGCCGCCCTGGCGCTCGGCGACGGCACGGTGCTGCCGCCCGTGTACTTCGGCACGGTGGATGCGACGGCGCTGTGGATCTGCCTGCTCCACGACGCGTGGCGGTGGGGCATGGCGCCCGCCGACGTCGAGGCGCTGCTGCCCGCGATGGAGCGCGCTCTGGCGTGGCTGCGCGACCACGGCGACGGTGACGGCGACGGGTTCGTGGACTACGTCGACGAGACGGGGTCGGGTCTCGCGAACCAGGGCTGGAAGGACTCGGGGGACTCCGTGCAGTGGCGCGACGGCAGCCTCGCCGAGGGGCCGATCGCGCTGTGCGAGGTGCAGGCGTACGCCTACGAGGCCGCCACCGGCGGCGCGGAGCTGCTGGAGGCGTTCGGTCGCGACGGCGCGGGGGAGTGGCGTGCGTGGGCCGGGCGTCTGGCCGACCGGTTCCGCGAGGCGTTCTGGACCTCGGACGAGCGTGGGCCGTACCTGGGCATCGCCGTCGATCGCCACGGCGCCCTCGTGGACTCCGTGGCCTCGAACATGGGCCATGTCATCGGGACCGGCATCCTGACCCCCACCGAGGAGCGGACGATCGCCGACCGGCTCGTGGCCTGGGACATGTCCTCCGGCCTGGGACTGCGAACGCTGTCGGCCCGGATGGGTGGCTACTGGCCGCTGCGCTACCACGGGGGCGCGGTGTGGGCCCACGACACCGCCATCGCGATCCGCGGCATGACCCAGGCGGGACTGGACGACCAGGCGGAGGTGCTGGTCGCCGGGCTGCTCGCCGCCGCCGAGCGGTTCGACCACCAGCTGCCCGAGCTGTTCGCGGGTACGTCGCCCGACGACGTCTCCGGCGTCGTGCCCTACCCCGCCTCGTGCCACCCGCAGGCCTGGTCGGCGGCGTCCTCGGTCACCGTGCTGCAGGCCGTGCTCGGCCTGGCCCCCGGTGAGCGGACCGGACGGGCCGGAGCGGGGCACCCGCGGGTGCGGGCCCGGGGGCGCGACCTGGTGGGCGTGGTCTCGGTGCGAGGACTGCCCGGACCGCACGGACCGTGGTCGGTGGACCTGCGCCCCGGGGAGGCGCCCGTCCTGCGGTGAGCGGGGGCGGCGGGGGTGCGGGTCAGCGGTGCAGCGACGGCCGCGTGCGCAGCGACAGAACCGCGAACGTCGTCGCCGCCACGAGACCCGCGGAACCGAACAGGTGGATCGCGACCAGCCCGATGGGCAGGCCGGTGAAGTACTGGACGTAGCCCACGAGGCCCTGGGACAGGGTGACGGCGAGCAGGATCCACCAGGTGCGTCGCACGCGGGGCGTCCGCGCCCCGGGGGCGGTCTGCGTGACGTTCCGGACGCTCCGACCGTGGATCGTCACGAGCACCACCACGAGCGCCGCGACGAACACCCACACCGAGAGCGCGTGGAACCGGGCGATCAGCGCCGGGTCGACGGGGAAGCGGTACCCGACCTCGGAGTCGCCCGAGTGCGGTCCGGCGCCGGTGGTGATCACGCCGAGGACGACCACGACCGTGGTCAGCATCCCCATCACCACGGGTGCCCGACGGATGACCGTCGCCCGGCGACCCTCCGCCACGAGGGTGGGCGTGCGGGGGCCGTCGCCCTCGCGCAACCGTGCCACGAGGGCCGCAGAGCCCCACACGAGGGCGGCCGAGATGACGAAGTGGCCGCCGACGACGGCGGGGTGCAGGTCGACCAGCACCGTGATGCCACCGATGAGGGCCTGGATCAGGACGCCCACGAGCGGCACGAGCCCGAGCACCCGGAACCGGACGGTCCGGGCCCGCGTGGCGGGGGAGAACAGGACGAGGACCGCGAGGGCCAGGGCGACCACGACGAGCACCCCCGTCAGGGTCCGGTTGCCGAACTCGATGAACGGGTGGATGGTCGCGGCCTCGTGGAACACCGGGGTGAACTCACCCGGTTCGCACTCCGGCCACGTCGAGCAGCCCAGGCCGGACGCGGTCAGGCGCACGACGCCACCCGTGAGGATGATGACGGCCTGCGCGACGAGGTTCGCGATCGCGACGCCGAGCACGAGGCGGGGCGTCAGCCGGCCCACGACGCGGTCGGTCCGGCGGACGGCGGGGCGGGTGGCGGCGGACACCGTCCCAGCGTATCCGCGGCGTCCGGCAGGCCCTACCGCTGCGGGCGTGGCCGCTGACACACCCGGACGACCCCGGACAGCGCTGCGGGCGCCCGGTGACCGGACGCCCGCAGCGATGGAGCAGGTGGTGCTGGTGGTGCAGGTGACGGACGGGCCGTCACGTCGAGGTGCTAGGACAGCACCTCGGTGGACAGGCGGTAGAGGAACGCCGCCATGGCGTCACGCTTGGCCGGGTCGAGCGGACGGAACGAGCCGTCGTCCCAGCCGCGGATGACGTCGACCGACTCGAGCCACGTGATCTCGCGGTAGAACTGCGAGCTCGGGGTGATGTCGATGAACGGTGTCTCGGCCGGCGGCTGGAAGCCGGACAGGTCGAGCCCGTCGACCTCGGCGTACCGGTACAGGAACGCCGCGATCGCGTCACGGGCGATCGGCGTGGTCGGACGGAAGGTGCCGTCGGGCCAGCCGGTCGTGATCTCGTTCTGGGAGGCCCACACGATCTCCGCGTAGAACTCGTTGTCCTCGGCGACGTCGCTGAAGGGCGACGACTCCGGCAGGACGACGTCGGGGCTGCCGGCCATCCGGTGGAGGAAGGCGGCCATCGCGTCACGATTGATGTTGCTCAGCGGCTCGAAACGGTACGTGCCGTCCCCGTTGTCCCAACCCGTGGAGATGCCCTGGTTGGCGAGCCACGTGATGTCGTCGAAGAACATGTCGCCCTGATTGACGTCCGTGAAGACGCGGTCGCCGGGGACCTGTGCCGAGACGTTCTGCACGTCGACGATCTGACCCTGCTTGCCCACCGCGTTGTGCATGTGGAGGAAGAGGATCCTCTCGCCGCTCGGGACGGTCTCGACGCGCTCCTGCGTGCCGACACCGGCGGGGCCGGCCGGGTCCTTCTGGGTCTGTCCGAGACCGGCGGCCGGGACGAGGCTCTCGAGGCGGGTGACGGGGATCGACGTCTCGGGGAGCGAGGCGAAGACCGCGGTGTCGAGGTCGCCGAAGCCGAGACCCGTGTTCCACTCGAACGAGAGGTCCGCGATCGTGTCGTACGTCCCGCCGTCGGCGAGCCACGACGTGCCGCTGACGCTGTAGTCGAACGACACGTCACCGGCCGCGATCTGCTCGTCGGAGTAGCCGAGCGAGTCCAGCGAGACGGGCAGCACCGCCACGGCGGAGTCGTAGGAGTTCGTGTCCACCGTGGCGGGGACGTCGTTGATGAACTCCAGGCCCGTGTTCTCCCCGTCCTCGTCGAAGACGAGGACGAGGGTCAGGTCGTAGCTGTCGACACCGTCGTCGTACTTCTGCACGACGACGTCGTACGTGCCCTGCGGCGTCTCGACCTCGAGCGAGATCGAGTTCGACGCACCGAGCGTGGCCCACGGGCCCTGCATCTCGATGCCGAAACCGACGTAGGGGGCGGTGCCGTTGTAGAGCCACTGCGACGTGCCGACGGCCTTGAGGTCGGCGGCGAGCAGGCTCGGGTCCGCCTCGGCGTTCACCACACCGGACTCGGCCGCCAGGTTGAACGGTGCGACGACCGAGAGGAAGCCCTCCTGGTCGACGGCACGGCCGGCGAGGCCGACCCGGGTGTACTCGGAGTCGGCGGCGCCGAAGACGACCGGGCCGGCGGCCATGGCGCTCGTCGGCTTGACGGCCGCGCTGACGGGGACGCGCAGCAGGTCGACCTCGGGGGCACCGGTGAGCTCGACCCAGCCCTGCGGGATGGTGAGGAACTCGCGGGGGGCACCCACCTGGGTGGGGGTCATCGACGGGTCGAGCGTGCGCGCGACGGCCGCCGGGTCGGTGACCGACAGCGTGACGTCGAACGACGCCGTGCCGCCCGCAGGCACCGAGACCTGGTCGGCGGACAGGACGTACTCGACACCGGGGACCGCGGTCTGGGCGTTGTAGCCCACGCCGAGGGTGACGGCGGCGGCGCCCGTGTTGAGCACCTCGACCGTGCGGGTGATCGAGACGGCCTTCTCCAGCTCGACGACGCCGAAGCCGACCGAGACGCCGGTCGGGTTGGCCTTGTCGTAGGCGATGACGGAGTTGTTGACCGAGTCGAGCGCGTCGACGCGGCCGGAACCCACGCGCTGCGGGCCGAACGGCACGTCGCTGATCGTCACGTCGTGCGTGGCGGTGTTCATGACACCGGCCTTGACCTGGGCCGCGCTCCAGTCGGGGTGCGCCGCGCGGGTGAGCGCAGCGACGCCGGCGGCGTGCGGCGAGGCCATCGACGTGCCGGACTTGTTGGACCAGCCGTTGCCGGTGCCGACGGCGACCGAGGCGATCGTCGTGCCGGGGGCGGCGACGTCGGGCTTGGTCGAGCCGAGCGAGCCGTGGACGCCTCGCGAGGAGGAGTCGTTCAGCGTGTCGGCGACGCTGGGTGCCGAGACCGCCAGCACCGAGAGGGTGTTGTCGTAGGTGATCGTCAGGGGCGCGGGGATCGTGATGACACCCGTGGCCGGGTTCCAGTCGAGGAGCTCCTCGGTGACGGGACCCGTGAACTGGAACGTCGGGATGCGGTCGTTGCCGGTCAGGCCGGCGGCGAACACCTCGGAACCGCTGGTGAAGACGATGCCGGCCGCGCCGGCGTCGGCTGCGTTGTTCGCGCGTCCGGCGGAGCCGCAGGGCAGGGCCACGGTGTCGTCCCAGGAGACGACGACGGTCTTCCCGGCCACCTTGGCGGCGTCCTCGGTGGTGTACGGGAGGCAGCCGGAGTTGTACGGCAGCGTCCCAGGAGTCAGCGTGACGACCTCGGACGGTCCGACCGGACCGTTCGGGAAGAGGTAGGCGATCGAGTACTGGCCGGGGACGGTCTCCGCCTCGCCGCCCGAGACGCTGACGGAGGCGCCCTCGAAGTTGAACGAGTCGGCCACCGAGTTGGCGACGGCGAGCGTCGCGTTCGCGTTGCCCGGGGAGCCGCCGATGTCGTGCGTGTCGCCGGAGTTGCCCGCCGAGGTCACGACGACGACGCCCTCCGCGACGAGCTGCTCGATGAGGTCGTTCTCGGGGTCGTCGACCGTGGAGAACGTGGAGCCGATCGACATGTTCACGACCGTGACCTGCTGCGCGAGCTCGTTGGTGGGGTCGAGCAGCCAGTCGAGCGCGGCACCGGTGACGGAGCTGCTGCCGGCGCAGCCGAAGATCTTCAGCGCGACGAGATCGGCCTCGGGAGCCGAGCCCGGACCGACCTGGAGGTCGAGCAGGTCCTCCTGCGCGAGCGTGGTGTAGTCGCCCTCGAACGTGGTGCCGTCGGGGCCGACGCCGAAGCCGGCGGCAGTGCCGGCGACGTGGGAGCCGTGGCCGTCGCTGCGCGGCGACGCGGGGGGAACCTCGCCGCACAGGCCGGGGGCCTCGTCCAGCGGGTTGGCGTCGGGCTCGGGGTTCTGACCGGCGGCCGCGGTGTAGTTCAGGCCGGCGAAGTCGTAACCGCCGAGCACCTTGCCCTGGGGCCACGTCGGTGCCGTGGCGAGGAGGGTCTTCGTCTCGGCGTTCAGCTCGGCGGGGTAGGCGTACGCGGGGTCGGCGTTGAACGACGCGTGCGTGAAGTCGATGCCGGAGTCGATGACGGCGATCGTCTGACCCTCACCGGTGATGCCCGCGTTCTGCCAGGAGGCGGCCGAACCGGTGAAGACGTCGATGCCGGCGTTGGACTGGCGCTCCTTGGGGACGATCGGGCGGACCGAGACGACGTCGTCCCGGTCGGCCAGGGCGCGCAGCGCGTCGGCGTCGGCGCTGACCGCGACGCCCGCGAGCCCGTTGGTCGCGGTGTAGAGCACCGTGACGTCACCGAGGTCGTCGACGACCGAGTCCGCCGTGCCCTCGATCTGCTGCTCGGCCGAGTCGGCCACGGCCTGCGAGCTGCTGGAGCGCGACTGGGCGACCGCCTCGCGGGTGGTGCGGTCGGTGAACTCGACGAACGCCTCGGTGGGTCCGCTCAGCCCGGCTAGGGACTGAACCTTGAGCTCGGCCCGGACGGAGTCCTCGAGCTGTGCCGAGAGGCCCGTGGCCTCCGGGAGGTCGGCGGGGTCGGCGGTGGCGCCGGCCGCGGTGGTGACGAGCAGCGCCGCTGCTGCCACGGCTGCGGCGGGGTACCGCCACCGTGGGGTGTGAGGGTGTGGTGACACGCGAATCTCCAGGGGTTGGACAGACCTGCGGGTACGCAGTGGAAGTGACGTTAAGGTCCCGTCAACCCGAGAGTAAAGCCTCAGTGTTTCGTCAGCGTTGACGGTCACGGCCCGGTCAAGGGGCGAGACGTTTCGTGACCGGTGTCACATCCGCGGAATGACGCGGATCACATCACTCCCGCCGGCGGGTCAGGAGGTCGGGCGAAAAAGTTTCGCGGCGAGCGCGGTCAGGACCCCGGACCACGCGGCCAGCACCACTGCGGCGACGACGTCGAACCCGCCCCCGGTCAGCGAGAGGCGCAGCGCGTCCCCCATCGCTCCGGACGGCAGCCAGGCGGTGACGACGGCGAGGCCGGACGAGAAGGTCGCGGCGGGCAGCACGAGGCCGCCTCCCACCAGGAGGAGCACCCACAGCAGGTTGGCGACGGCGAGCACGGCCTCGGCCCGGAGCGTCCCGGCGATCAGCAGCCCGAGCGACGTGAAGGCGACCGAGCCGAGCACGCCGACGAGCAGGGCGCCGGGGACGCCTGCCACCTCGGGTCGCCAGCCGAGAGCCAGGCCGAGGGCGCCGAGCGCCACCACCTGGACCACCTGGACGGCGAAGACCGACAGCACCTTGCCCGCCACGATGCCGCGGGCGCCCAGTGGCGTGGTCGCGAGCTGGCGCAGCACGCCCCAGCGGCGGTCGAACGCCGTCGCGATCGCCTGCGACGTGAACGCCGAGGAGAGGACCGCCAGGCCCAGCACCCCCGGCACCACCACGTCCAGCCGGTCCTGACCCGGCAGGAGGTCGAGCTCGACGACACCGCTGCGGCCGAGACCGATCAGGACGAGCGCGGGCAGGATGATCGAGATGAGGAGCTGCTCCCCGTTGCGCAGCGCCGAGACCGCCTCGAACCGGGCGTAGGTCAGCACGCGGTTCATCGCGCCGCCCGCTCGCGGTCGACGGGGTGGTCGGCGGACTGCGCGGCGGGCGAGGTCAGCTCCAGGTAGGCGTCCTCGAGGGTGCCGCCCCCGACGTCGAGCGCGCGCAGCCGCACGTCCTCCTCGACGCACCACGCGGTGATCGCGGCGACGAAGGCGGGCGTCGGCTCGTGCCGCAGCGTCACGACGGCGCCGCGGCCGCCCTCGCGACCCGCCCCGACCGTCGCGGCGCCGACCGCGTGCGCGAGGCGGGCGACGGCGTCGTCGGACAGCGGGGAGACCGGTCGCAGCCGGACGGTGTCGGGGCCGGCGAAGCGCTCGATCAGCTCGTGCGGCGAGCCTGAGGCGACGAGGCGTCCGGCGGCCAGGACGTGCACGACGTCGGCCAGCGCCTCGGCCTCCTCCAGGAGGTGCGTGGTCAGGACGACGGCGGCCCCGCCGTCGCGGAGCGACCGCACCAGGTCCCACACGAGACGCCGCGACTGCGGGTCGAGTCCCGCGCTCGGCTCGTCCAGGAACAGCAGGTCCGGCTCGGCGAGGATCGCCGCACCGAGCGAGACGCGCTGACGCTGGCCCCCGGACAACCGTCGGACCGGCGTGCGTGCCACGTCCGTGAGGTCCAGGCGGGCGAGGAGCGGGTCGACGTCGCGCGACCGGCCGTGCATCGCCGCGACGAGCGAGAGCACCTCCGTGGCGGTGCGCGCCATCGGGAGCCCGCCGTCCTGCAGCATCACGCCCACGCGGGCGCGCGCGGGCGACGAACCCGCGGGGTGCCCGAGCACCGTGATCGTGCCGGAGTCGGCTCGGCGCAGGCCCTCGGCGCACTCGATCGTGGTGGTCTTGCCCGCACCGTTCGGACCGAGCACGGCCGTCACCCGGCCGGCGTCGGCGCTCAGGCTCAGGCGGTCCACCACGACGCGACCGCCGTAGGCGACGGTGAGGTCGTCGATGGCGAGCGCGGGGGAGGGCACGAGGGGTGAGTCTACGGGCGCGCCGGTGCCCGAGGCCTTCGGTGAGGCTGGCCTTGCTTGAGGGAATCGATTTAGGGCAGGACACTGTTACCTAAAGTGCGACGCTCGTCGCGACGACCGGTGGAGGTGACGCGTGCAGGACCTCGATGCTGTGGAGACCCGTGACGACCGCCTCGACGCCGGCACGCGCGACCGCGTCCGTCAGCTCGTGGTCGAGCGCGGCCCCGTCGGCGCCTCGACGCTCGCGGAGATCCTCGACCTCACCCCCGCGGCCGTCCGCCGTCACCTCGGCGCCCTGGTGTCCGCCGGCGAGATCGCGGAGCGCGCCGTCGCCCTCACCGGCCCCCGCGGTCGCGGTCGACCCGCACGCGAGTACGTCGCCACGCGCGCGGCGCAGCAGCACCTGCCCGACGGTTCGTCGGCGCTCGCGACGGACGCGCTGCACCACCTCGCCGCCGTGCTCGGCGACGCGGGCGTGGAGCAGTTCGCCGAGGCCAGGGTCGCCGCCCTGGAGGCCTCGTACCGACCCGTCGTCGAGGCCGCGGGCGAGGACCTGACCGACCGCACCCGTGCGTTGGCCGGACTCTTCAGCGACGCCGGCTACGCCGCGTCGACCCGTGAGCTCGGCACCGCGCTCCAGCTGTGCCAGGGCCACTGCCCGGTGCAGCAGGTCGCGGCCCAGTTCCCGCAGCTGTGCGAGGCCGAGACCCGGATGATCTCGCGCCTGCTCGGCGTTCACGTGCAGCGCCTGGCGACCATCGCCGCCGGCGGCCACGCGTGCACCACCCACATCCCCACGATCTCCGTTCGCCCCATCGCGGCGCGCGAGTCCCAGCACTCCCAGAAGGAAGCAGCGGAATGAGCACAGAGAGCCCGACTCAGCCCACGCCGATGACGCAGGACGAGACCATCGCGTCCATCGGCAACTACAACTACGGCTGGCACGACGCCAACGACGCCGGTGCCACGGCCCGCCGCGGCCTCTCCGAGGAGGTCGTGCGCAACATCTCCTCGCTCAAGAACGAGCCGGAGTGGATGCTGCAGCGCCGCCTGCGCGGCCTGAAGCTGTTCGACCGCAAGCCGATGCCCACGTGGGGCTCGGACCTCAGCGGCATCGACTTCGACAACATCAAGTACTTCGTGCGCTCCACCGAGAAGCAGGCCACCTCCTGGGAGGACCTGCCCGACGACATCAAGAACACCTACGACCGCCTCGGCATCCCGGAGGCGGAGAAGCAGCGCCTCGTCGCGGGCGTCGCCGCGCAGTACGAGTCCGAGGTGGTCTACCACCAGATCAACGAGGAGCTCGAGAAGCAGGGCGTCCTGTTCCTCGACACCGACACCGCGCTGCGCGAGCACCCCGAGATCTTCGAGGAGTACTTCGGCACGGTCATCCCCACGGGTGACAACAAGTTCGCCGCGCTCAACACCTCGGTGTGGTCGGGCGGCTCGTTCGTCTACGTGCCCAAGGGCGTCCACGTCACCATCCCGCTGCAGGCCTACTTCCGCATCAACACGGAGAACATGGGTCAGTTCGAGCGGACGCTGATCATCGCGGACGAGGGCTCGTACGTGCACTACGTCGAGGGCTGCACCGCCCCGATCTACTCCAGCGACTCGCTGCACTCCGCCGTCGTGGAGATCATCGTGAAGAAGGACGCCCGCGTCCGCTACACGACCATCCAGAACTGGTCCAACAACGTGTACAACCTCGTGACCAAGCGCGCCACGGTGGAGCAGGGCGGCACGATGGAGTGGATCGACGGGAACATCGGGTCCAAGGTGACCATGAAGTACCCGGCCGTCTACCTCATGGGCGAGCACGCCCGCGGCGAGACGCTGTCGATCGCGTTCGCCGGGGCCGACCAGCACCAGGACACCGGCTCCAAGATGGTGCACATGGCGCCGCACACGTCCAGCTCGATCGTGAGCAAGTCCGTCGCCCGCGGCGGCGGTCGCGCGTCCTACCGCGGCCTGGTCCAGGTCCTCGAGGGCGCCGAGGCGAGCAAGTCCAACGTGCTGTGCGACGCGCTCCTGGTCGACACGATCTCGCGCTCGGACACCTACCCCTACGTCGACGTCCGCGTCGACGACGTGGAGATGGGTCACGAGGCCACCGTCTCCAAGGTGAGCGAGGACCAGCTGTTCTACCTCATGTCGCGAGGCATGACCGAGACCGAGGCCATGGCCATGATCGTGCGCGGGTTCGTCGAGCCCATCGCGCGCGAGCTGCCGATGGAGTACGCCCTCGAGCTCAACCGACTCATCGAGCTGCAGATGGAAGGGGCCGTCGGCTGATGACGACCGATCTGACCACCGATCACACCCGCGCCACGGCCGACGGGGCGCACACGCACGGCGCTCCCGGCGTCGGGGTCGTTCCCGAGGCGTCGCGCGCGAGCAGGTTCGCCTCGTTCGACCTCGCCGAGTTCCCGGCCGTCACCGGCGCCGAGGAGGAGTGGCGCTTCTCCCCGGTCGACCGGCTGCAGCACCTGATCTCGGGCGCCGCGACCGGCGCGGTGTCCGTGGACGTGACGCCCGCGCAGGGCGTCACCGTCACGGTCACCGACCGCGACGGCGCCTCGACCCCCGGCGTCGCCGGCGTCCCGAACGACCAGCTCGCCGCGACGGCGTGGATCGCTGCCGCGCAGCGCACGCAGGTCACCGTCGGGGCCGAGGTCGAGACCGATGCCGAGACCACCGTCGTCGTGCGCGGCGAGGCGGGCGCCCCCGCCGCGTCCGCGCACCTCCTGCTGACCGCGGAGCACCACTCCAAGGCGCTCGTCGTGATCGACCACGTCGGTGGCGGCGAGCTCGCCCAGACGGTCGAGATCGACGTGCACGACGGCGCGCACCTCACCGTCGTGAGCATCCAGGACTGGGACCGCGGGGCCGTGCACGGCTCGAGCCACCGCGCGCGCCTCGGCCGGGACGCCACGCTCAAGCACATCGTGGTCAGCCTCGGCGGCGACGTCGTGCGCGTGACCGTCGACGGCGAGTTCACGCAGCCCGGTTCGAGCCTGGAGTCCCTCGGCCTGTACTACGCCGACGCCGGACAGCACCTCGAGCACCGCCTCTTCGTGGACCACGCCGTGCCCCGCTGCACGAGCCGCGTCACCTACAAGGGTGCGCTGCAGGGCGAGTCCGCGCGCAGCGTGTGGATCGGCGACGTCCTCATCCGCAAGGCGGCCGAGGGCACCGACACCTACGAGCTGAACCGGAACCTCGTGCTGACGCCCGGCGCCCGCGCCGACTCGGTGCCGAACCTCGAGATCGAGACCGGCGAGATCGAGGGTGCGGGCCACGCCAGCGCCACCGGCCGGTTCGACGACGAGCAGCTGTTCTACCTCAAGGCTCGCGGCATCCCCGAGGACGTCGCGCGCCGCCTCGTCGTGCGCGGCTTCTTCGCCGAGCTCATCCAGCAGATCGGCGTCCCGGCGGTCGAGGACCGTCTGCAGACGGCGATCGAGGCCGAGCTCGAGCTGACGGGCCTGTGACCGCGCAGAGCGCCGCGTTCCTGGACGACCTGGCCCCGGGGAGCGCGATGAGCGTGGCCGTCACGGCGCCGGACGGCTCCGACATGACGGTCGCGCTCGTGCGCACCACCGACGGCGAGGTCTACGCCCTGGACGACGAGTGCTCGCACGGTCGGGCCTCGCTCGGCGAGGGCGACGTCGACGAGCGCAGCGTCGAGTGCTGGAAGCACGGCGCGCGCTTCGACGTCCGGACCGGGAAGCCGCTCGGCCTCCCGGCCACGCGACCCGTTCTGACCTACCCGGTGACGCTGGACGGCGAGGTCATCCTCGTGGACGTCGACTCGCCGGCCACCCCCACCTCCTGACCTCCCGACCTACCAGAAGGACTCCTCATGGCCACCCTTGAGATCAAGAACCTCCACGTCAGCATCGCGATCGCCGACGGCCTCAAGCCCATCCTCCGCGGCGTCGACCTCACCGTCCGCAGCGGCGAGACCCACGCGATCATGGGCCCTAACGGCTCCGGCAAGTCGACCCTCGCCTACACGATCGCGGGCCACCCGCGCTACGAGGTCACCGAGGGCGAGATCCTCCTCGACGGCGAGAACGTCCTGGAGATGAGCGTCGACGAGCGCGCCCGCGCCGGCATGTTCCTCGCCATGCAGTACCCGGTCGAGGTCCCCGGCGTGACCGTCTCGAACTTCCTGCGCACCGCCAAGACCGCGATCGACGGCAAGGCCCCCGCGCTGCGCACCTGGACCGGAGAGGTCCGGACCGCCATGGACGCCCTGCGGATGGACCCCGAGTTCGCGACCCGCAACGTCAACGAGGGCTTCTCCGGCGGCGAGAAGAAGCGCCACGAGATCCTCCAGATGGAGCTCCTGCGCCCGCAGATCGCCGTGCTCGACGAGACCGACTCCGGCCTCGACGTCGACGCGCTGCGCATCGTGTCGGAGGGTGTCAACCGCCTGAAGGGCAACTCCGAGGTCGGCGTGCTGCTGATCACGCACTACACGCGGATCCTGCAGTACATCAAGCCCGACTTCGTCCACGTCTTCGTGGCCGGTCGCATCGCCGAGCAGGGCGGCCCCGAGCTCGCCGACCGTCTCGAGGCCGAGGGCTACGACCGCTTCCTCGCCTCGGCGGTCTGAGCCACCCCCGCACGCACCCCCGATCCAGGTAGGAGCCTCCCCATGTCGACCACAGCCGAGCAGGCCACGGGTCTCGGCGCGCAGGAGCTCGCGCGCGTCCGGGCAGACTTCCCGATCCTGACGCGTCAGGTCAACGGGAAGGACCTCGTCTACCTGGACTGGGGGGCGACGTCGCAGAAGCCCGAGTGCGTCATCGACGCCGAGCAGGACTTCTACCTGACGACGAACGCTGCCGTGCACCGCGGCGCCCACGCGCTGGCCGAGGAGGCGACGGCCGCGTTCGAGGACGCGCGCGCCGTCGTCGCTCGGCTCGTGGGGGTGGACGACGACGAGATCGTCTGGACGTCGAACGCGACGGCCGCGATCAACCTGGTCGCCTACGGCATCTCCAACGCGACGGCCGGCCGCGGGGGAGCCGAGGCGGCCCGGTTCGCGCTCGCCCCCGGGGACGAGCTCGTGGTCACCGAGCTCGAGCACCACGCCAACCTCGTGCCGTGGCAGGAGCTCGCCGCCAGGACCGGAGCCGTGCTGCGGTTCATCCCGGCCACCGACGAGGGCCGGCTGGACCTGTCGGTGCTCGACGAGGTCGTGACCGACCGCGCGCGCGTCGTCGCCGTCACGCACGCCTCGAACGTCACCGGTGCCGTGACCGACCTGGCGCCGATCGTGGCGCGCGCACACGCCGTCGGGGCGATCGTCGTGCTCGACGCGTGCCAGTCGGTGCCCAACATGCCGGTCGACCTGCACGCGCTGGACGTCGACTTCGCCGCGTTCTCCGGCCACAAGATGCTCGGTCCGACCGGGATCGGCGTGCTGTACGGGCGCCGCGAGCTGCTCGCCGCGCTGCCGCCCGTCACGACCGGCGGTTCGATGGTCGAGATCGTCACGATGGAGACGACCACGTACGCGGCGCCGCCCCAGAAGTTCGAGGCGGGCACGCAGATGGTCGCGCAGACCGTCGGTCTCCGCGCCGCGGCCCAGTTCCTCGACGACCTCGGCATGGCGGGGGTCGCCGAGCAGGAGCGCGTGCTGACGCAGCAGCTGCTCGACGGGCTCGCCGCGATCCCGCACGTGCGCGTGCTCGGTCCGCTCACCGCGACCGATCGCCTCGGTGTCGTCGCCTTCGAGGTCGCCGGTGTGCACCCGCACGACGTCGGGCAGGTGCTCGACGCCGACGGCATCGCCGTGCGCGTGGGGCACCACTGCGCGCAGCCGATCCACCGCCGCCTCGGCGTCGCCTCCTCCACGCGCGCGTCGGTCGGCATCGCCACGACGCCCCAGGACATCGAGACCTTCCTGCACGCGCTCGCCGGCGTGCGTGCCTACTTCGGCGTGGAGGACTGAGCCCGTGAGCCATCTGGAGCAGCTCTACCAGCAGGTCATCCTCGACCACGCCCGCGAGCGCCACGGCGAGGGCCTCATCGAGGTCGACGGTGCCGCCATGGCGGGGGAGTCCTTCCAGGTCAACCCGACGTGCGGTGACGAGGTCACGCTGCGGCTGCGCCTGGCACCGTCGCCCGACGGCGGTGCCCCGGTGCTCGAGGACCTCGGTTGGGAGGGCGTCGGGTGCTCCATCTCCCGGGCGTCGCTCTCGATCCTCACCGACCTCGTCGTCGGCAAGGACGTGCGCGAGGTCGACGGCCTCGCCGAGGACTTCCGCGCCCTCATGGGCAACCGCGGGGTGTCCCTGGGCGACGAGCGCGAGGACCGGCTCGAGGACGGCGCCGCCCTCGTCGGCGTCGCCAAGTTCCCGGCGCGCATCAAGTGCGCGCTGCTCGGTTGGATGGCGCTGCGCGACGCCACGGCGAAGGCGCTGGTGATCGGGCCCTCCTGAGGTCTCGTTCCCGTTGCGAGAATGTCGCTCGGGAATTGTTTGCGGCGTCAGCACCTGACGAAGAACTGGTGTTCCGCTCACCCTTTCGTCGCGCGCTGGATCAGCGTGATCGTTCACTGAGGACCGCGGCGTCCTCGTCCCGTTTTCCCCCGGCCTCCCGCGGCTCCCGCTCGCCCTGACGGGTCGGCGCATTCTGCGCAAATCTTGTGCGGAACCGGAGTCGGCGCGGCATTTCCCGGATCTAGTGTTCCAGTCGCCAGGGGGTATTTCTGTGCGCAGCGAGGCGCACGTAGCGGGTGGAGACGAGCATGACCGGAGTCGGCGGGACCAGGCGGCAGGCACGAACATCGATCAGACGGGAACGACGACGTCGCCTCCTCGCGTGGATCGCCGTCCCCGCCGTCTGCCTGACCATGGGCGTCGCGACGCCGGCGGCGGCGCAGGCCGCGACGGTGACGGGGACGGCAGAGCAGGCGGCGACGACGAGTGCGACGGCGGCGGCCTCCGGCTCGCCGTCGGCCGACCCGACCTGGACCAGCGAGCCGACGCCGACGTCTGACCCGACGCCCAGCGACACCGCCTCCTCGCTCCCCACGGCCACGCCGACCGCCGAGGAGCCCGCGGCGCCGGCTGCCCCCACCGAGCCGGTCGCACCGACCGAACCGGCAGAGACCGAATCGGCAAAGACCGAACCGGCAGAGACCGACGTGGCCCCGGCCCCGGCCGCCCGTGCGGCGGCCCCCGAGGTCACCACCGACGCCGTCCAGCCCCGGACGCTCACCACGACCACCGTCAGCGGTGGCACGGTCGTCGTGCAGACCGGCGGCATCCGCACCTCCTTCACCACCGTGAACCCGCTGCCCGACGGCACGCGCCTCGGCCTCTTCCCGTCCGAGACCTCGGGCGTTGCGAGCCAGACCTGCTCCGTCGTCGCGGGAGCGTGCACGTTCACCAACGTGCCCGTCGGTTCGCGCTCCTGGGTCGGCGACCTCCCCGGTGACGCCGGCGCGAACGCGAGCTACTTCAGCAACCCGCGCCTGCGCACCGGCCACAACGAGGGACTCACCGGCGTCGGCACCGACGGGGCGAACTACCGCTTCCAGACGCCGACGATCGTCGCGGGTCAGACCTACCGCAGCACGACCGCGAACCCGACGTTCATGGCCAACGACACGTTCACCAACACGCGGGCCTCCGGCGGCATCTGGCCGCACGCGCTCGACAACCCGGCGGTCCCTGCCCAGTGCGGGCTCGACGTCGGCATCGTCGTGGACCTGTCCGGCTCCATCAGCACCAGCGGCGGGGCGAACAGCGAGTTCAACCAGCTGAAGAACGCCGTCACCGCGTTCGGCAACGGTCTGGCGGGCACGACCTCCACCGTCACCGGCTACGCCTTCGCGACCACGATCCTCACGGGGGGTGGCTACAGCCTCCCGTCGACGTCGACAGCCGGCGGCGCGGGCGCCGTCACCTCCTGGGCCTCCCGCCTCCCCGCGCCGACCGCGGGTGCCGCGACCAACTGGGACCGCGGCCTCTACCAGACGGCGAGCAAGGGCCACGACGTCGTGATCCTCCTGACCGACGGCAACCCCACGCGCTACGGCACCGGCCAGAACCAGGGCTCGGACGTCCTCAACCGCTTCCGCGAGGTCGAGGAGGCCGTCTTCTCGGCCAACGCCGTCAAGAGCAGCGGGACGCGGGTGCTCGCGCTGGGCGTGGGCTCCGGCGTCGAGCGTGCGGCCGCCGGCCTCAACCTCCGTGCGGTCAGCGGTCCGACGCGGTACAGCGGCAGCAACATCATGGCCGCCGACTACTTCCAGGAGTCCAGCTACGCCAGCGCCGCCGAGGCGCTGAAGTCGCTCGCGCTCGAGGGCTGCAAGGGCACGCTCACCGTGGTCAAGAAGGTCCTGCCGCACGGCAGCGACGACCTCACGACCGCCGCGCCCGGTGGCGCCGGGTGGACCTTCACCCCGACCACGGCGTCGCCCGTCACGGTCAACCCGACCACCGGGACGACCGACGCGACGTCGGCCGCGCTGTTCGACCTCAACTTCCGCGGCCGCACCTCGCCCGCCACCGTGCAGGTCGCCGAGACGCTGCCCGGCCCGCTCGCCGGGGCGAGCTACGTCCGCACGCAGTGCCGCACCCTGCCCGACGGCGCTCCGGCCGACGTCCCCTCGACCGGTTCCGCGTTCTCGGTCCAGGTGCCGGTCAACGGCGCGATCAGCTGCACGGTCTACAACCGCGCATCCGATCCCGGCGTCGACATCACCGTGAACAAGCGGTGGGTCGTCAACGGGGTCGACCAGCCGGTCAACGTGATGCCCGCCGGCACGAGCTCGGCCGTCACGGTCAACGGCACGGGCGCGGCCTGGGGCGCCACGACCCGCGTCGCCAGCGGCAGCGAGGTGACGCTCGCGGAGACGCGCTCGTTCGACGCCGCCGCGATGCCGCGGTGCCGCTTCGACGGCGACCCGGAGGTCGTGACCGGCACCGCCGCCGGTGTCTCGATGGGCAGCGACAGCACCGAGTACGTCCGTCCCGCCGGCACCACCACCTACACGATCGTCAACCGCCTCACGTGCGACACCCGGCTGACGCTCACCAAGGCCGTCACGCTCGGCAGCGCCGCCCCGGCGGCCTGGACGCTGAGCGCCACCCCGCCCGGCGGCCCGGCCCTGTCCGGCGCGGGCACGGTCACGGGCACGGTCACGGCCGGTGTCGCCCACGTGCTGGGCGAGCAGCCCACCGGCGGCGTCGCCCAGCCGAGCTACGTGCAGCAGGGCCAGTGGTCCTGCACCGCGGTCGACCCGAACGGCACGCCGACGGGGCAGGCGGCGTCCGTCGACACCGTCACGGTTCCGCTCGGCGGCTGGACCCGCTGCACCGTGACCAACGCGACCGCCGAGCTGACGCTGCTCAAGCACGTCGTCTCCGACAGCTCCGATGCCCGCCCGGCGAGCGACTGGACGCTGCAGGCCACCCCGGTCGCCGGCACCCCCGCCCTCGCCACGCAGTCCGTGGTCGGCGCGGAGACCGCCGTCGGCGCCTCCTCCACCCGCACCGTCCGCCCGGGACGCGCCTACGTCCTGGGTGAGACCGGCCCCGGCGGGTACACCCAGCAGCTGCAGAAGCTGGTGGGGAGCTCCTGGGTCGCCGTCGACTCCACGACGGTCACGCTGGCCGCCGGCGAGCGCGCCACCTACCGGTTCGTGAACGACGACGTCGCCCCGAGCCTGACGCTGACCAAGGTCGTGCGGGGCGGCACGGCCGTCGCCACCGACTGGACCCTCAGCGCCACGAGCGGCGCGAGCGCCACGACGTTCGCGACGGGTGAGACGAAGGCGATCAGCGCCGGCACCTACGTGCTCGGCGAGAGCGGTCCCTCCGGGTACACCTGGCAGGACCTCACCTGCACGGGCACCACAGCGGCGCAGTCCGTGTCGGGCTCGAACCCGTCGCTCGCGCTGTCCCGCGGCGACGTCGTCGCGTGCACCTACACGAACGTCGCGATCCCGCCGCAGCTCGCGCTCGACAAGACCGTCGAGAGCGTGCGGCAGGGCGCCGACCTGGCGTGGACCGTCACCTACCTGGTGCAGGCGCGCAACACCGGCACGGTCCCCACGACCTACTCCCTGACCGACACCCCGGCCCTCGGACCGGAGCTCACCGCGGTCTCGCTGGCGTGGGAGCGGCTCGGCTCGGGCATCGTCCAGGACGGCGCGCTGCCCACCACGCAGCTCGCCACGGACATGTCGATCGCCGTCGGCGCGACGCACACCTACCGCGTCGTGGTCACCACGGCACCGACCACCGCGCCGCCCGCCTCGCCCCTGACGTGCGACGGCGAGGGCGAGGGCGGCTTCGTCAACGAGGCCGACCTCACCTACGGCGGCCGCTCGCTCGAGGCGTCCGCGTGCGCCGAGCCCGCGTCGCCGTCGGTGACCAAGACCGCGCTGACCGCGGTGCAGGACCCGGCCACGGGCACCTGGCGCGTGGCCTACGACGTCGCGGTCACCTACCCCGCCGTCGACGGCGAGGACCAGCCCGACACCGTCGGGTACACCCTCAGCGACGCCCCGACCCTGCCCACGGGCGCGACCCTGGTCGGCGCGTGGCGGGCGAGCGGGCCGGTCCCGACCGGTTCGGGCACCCTGGACGCCACGTTCGACGGCGGTGCGCACCAGCACGTCGCGGACGGCGTGCTCGCGGTCGGTGACACGCACACCTACCGCGTCGAGGCCGACGTCGCCCTGTCCCCGGACGTGACGACGACCGCCCTGCGCTGCACCGAGGGCGGGTACGGCGGCGTGCGCAACACCGCCGTCGTCGGCAACGGCGTGGGAACCGACCACGCCTCCGCGTGCACGCCGATCACGCCCCCGACCGTCACGGTCGACAAGAGCGTGGTGGGCACGCCCACCCAGGACGCCGACGGTCACTGGACGATCAGCTACGACGTCGTCGTCACCAACGCCGACGCCGACGAGGCGGCCGTCTACCGCCTGGTCGACACGCTCGACTACGGCGACGGCATCACCGTCCTCGGTGCCACGTGGGCCCCGTCGGCCGGTGGCACCCCCACCGCGTTCGTCGAGGACCCGCCCGGCACCTGGCGTGCCGAGATCGTCGCCTCCGGCCTGCTGGCCCCGGCGAGCAGGGCGACCTTCCGGGTCGTGGTGAGCGCGGACGTCGACCCCGCGGCGTTCCCCGCATCGGTCGACGGCGCCCGCACCCGCACGGACCTCACGTGCGAGAGCGGCGGCGGGTTCCTCAACACCGCGCAGGTCTGGGCCGGCGGCAGCCGCGACCACGCCTCCGCGTGCGCCGAGCCGTCGGAGCCGAGCGTCGAGAAGGACGTCGTCTCGGTCGTCCAGGACAAGGTCACCGGGCTGTGGACCCTTACCACCCGGATCACCGTGACGGGCGGCGCCAACCCGACCGTCTACAGCCTGACGGACACGCCCGCGCTGCCCACGGGCGTCACGGTCGTCAGCGCGACCGTGACCGGCCCCGACGGCGACCCGGCCGCCTGGGACGGTACGACCCCGCTGGCCACGACGGTGCCCCTGGGTGCCGGTGAGGTGGACGTCTACACCGTGGCGCACGTGCTGCGGGTGACGGCGATCCCCGCCGCGGAGCGCGAGTGCGACGGGACGCCGGGGCACGGCCTCTCCAACGCGGTCCTGCTCAGCACGGGAGCGGGTCCGGCGGACGAGGACGACGCGTGCGCGCCCGTCACCGAGCTCGTCCCGCCGAGCGTCGAGAAGAACGTCGCCTCCGCGACGCAGGACGCGAGGGGCGACTGGACGATCGTCTACGACGTCGTCGTCACGCAGCCCGAGGGCGAGGCGAACCCCGAGGCCGTGAGCGCGTTCTACGACCTGACCGACGACCTCGACTACGGCGACGGGCTCGTCCCGACCGACGCGACGTGGCGCTCCGACCGCGACGGCGAGCCGTCAGGGTCGTTCGCCGAGGACGAGGGCGAGTGGTCGGCCGTTCTCGCCGACGACGTCGTCATCGAGGCCGGGGACGTCCACACCTACATGGTCACGGTGACCGCGACGGTCGACCCCTCGGCGATCGACGAGGACTCCTGGCGCTGCGAGGGCGAGGGCCCCGGTGGCTTCCTCAACCACGTCGACCTCACGTACGACGGCGGTGCGGGCGAGGACGACGCCTGCACCACCCCGGTGCTGCCGGAGCTCGACAAGAGCGACGCCGTCGTGACGCCCGCCGCGGACGGGGCCTCGACGCTCACGTACACCGTGACCGTCAGCAACCCCTCGAGCGGCGACCCGCAGCACGACGACACGCCGCTGCCGTGGGTGCGCCTGACGGAGGACCCGGCGGTCATCACCGGCGCCGACGTCGTCACCGGGTGGAGCGTCGTGGCGGTCGGGGACACCCCCGCGCCGACCGCGACGCAGCCTCCCGGGTCCGGGGACTGGGTGCTGGCCGACGGCCCGATCGCCGCGGGCACGACCTGGACCTACGCGGTCTCGGTCACGATCCGTCCGACGACGGAGGCGCTCACCTCGGAGCAGCGGTGCACCGAGGGCGGAACCGAGGGCGTCGCGGTCGTGAACAGCGCGACCGTCGCGGCGGGCAGCTGGACGCGCACCGACGACGGCTGCGGCGTCGTGGAGGTGCCCGACCTGGGCATCGTCAAGACGGCAGGCCTGCCTGTCGGCGTCGAGATCGTCGAGGCCGGAGACGTCTTCGACTACGTGCTCACCGTGACCAACCACGGCACGGGCGCGGTGACGGGCGGCGTCGTGACCGACGACGTCCCCACCGACCGGCTGCGGGTGACCGGGGTCGGCGTGCCGGACGGCTGGTCCGACGAGTCCGTCGGGAACGCCGTGCGCGTGCTCGCCCCGACGCTCGCGGTCGGCGCCAGCGCCGACGTCGTCGTCACGGTCGAGGTCCTCGCGCCCCCGGCCGGGAGCGTGCCCGTGATCCTCGCGGGTGAGGCGGCCCCCACGGCCGGCATCCCGCTCGACAGGCTCGACAACGAGGCCTGCGTGGCGGCCCCGGGCGACGTCGACCCGAGCAACGACTGCGACGACGTCACGGTGCCGCTCGAGGAGATCTCCTCCCAGGCCTGGGTCCGCTGCGTCGGGGGAGCTCCGTACCTCGGCTACAGCGTGACCTCGTCCTCGACCGTCGCGGACCAGCCGATCACCCTGACGTGGGCGCCGTCGTCCGCGGCCGTGCCGGCCCAGGTGGTGCGGACGCTCGCGAGCGGCGACTCCGGCGAGATCGCGTGGCCCGGGACGGTGTACTCGCCCACGGGTCAGGCGGTGGACCTTCCCGGCTGGCGGGCCATGACGGCCGCCGACCTGAACCCGGACGGCACCCTCCGTGCGGGTCTGCAGACCCGCGCGGGTCTGGTCAGGGACACGGCGGAGGCCGACTCGGCCTGGTTCGGGGCCACGACCGTGACGTTCTCGGTCAACCCGCAGGTCGTCCTCACGGCGACGTACCCGCAGGTGCCCGCGTGCCCGATGGATCAGCACCCCGCGATCGCGCTGACCAAGACCGCCAGCGTCGAGCAGGTCGCCCCCGGCGGCAGCTTCAACTACGCGATCGACGTCAGCAACAGCGGGCTCGGAGCGGCCACGCCGCTCGTGCTGAGCGACCCGATCCCGGCATCCCTCAAGGTCACCGGCATCACGACGTCGACCGAGGGCTTCCCGGCCTGGCACGACTGCACGGTGACGGGGAAGAACGCGGCCGGCTACGGCGGAACGCTCACGTGCTCGCTGTTCGGTCCGCTGGTCGGTGGGGCGAGCGCCCCGACGGTCACGGTGGCCGTGACGGTGGACCCGCGGGCGACCGGGACGTCGATCGTCAACACGGCGACGGCGACCTGGACGAACGCCGACGTCCCGAGCGAGCACGGCACGGCGACCGGGTCAGACACCGTCACGCTGACGCACGGGGCCGTTCCGGCCTCGCGCCCCGGCCGGCACCTGCCGAGCACGGGGGCTCCGGGTCTGGACGCGGCGCTGCTGGCGGCGGCCGGGCTGCTCCTGCTGGGTGGCGTGCTGGTGTGGCGGCGTCGTCGGGGTGGCGCGTCGAGCTAGGCGCGCGTGACGCTCTGAGCGAGAACGCGTGAGTCGTGCCGGTGGTGGGGTTCCCCCCGCCACCGGCACGACTACCCTGGGGACATGACCGACACACCGACCGCCGTCCCGAACGTCGCCGACGTCGAGGAGGCGCTGCGCGACGTCATCGATCCCGAGCTCGGCATCAACGTCGTGGACCTCGGCCTCATCTACGGCGTGGTCGTCGAGCCCGACGGCTCCGCCACCGTCGACATGACCCTCACGTCGGCCGCCTGCCCGCTGACGGACGTCATCGAGGACCAGGCCAACCAGGCCGTCGAGGGCATCCTCACGGCGCTGAACATCAACTGGGTCTGGATGCCGCCGTGGGGGCCCGACAAGATCACGGACTCCGGGCGCGAGCAGCTGCGCGCCATCGGGTTCAACGTCTGAGGCAGGACAGCGTGAGCACACCCGTCGACGGCACGTCCGAGGCGGGAACGCTCGGCGCCTTGCTGACCGACCTCGAGCGGCGCTACCCGCCCGCGACCGCGCAGGACTGGGACGCCGTCGGGCTCGTCGTCGGTGACCCGACCCGGCCGGTGCGCCGAGTCCTGTGCGCCGTCGAGGCCACCGAGGCCACGGCTGCCGAGGCGGTCGAGCTGGGCGCCGACCTCCTGGTCGTGCACCACCCGCTGCTGCTGCGCGGCGTCACCACGATCGCCGAGACGACGGCCAGGGGCCGCATCCTCACCGGCCTCGTGCGCGGCGGCGTCGCGCTGTACGCGGCCCACACCAACGCCGACGACGCCCCCGGTGGTGTCTCGCAGTCGCTGGCCGACGCCGTCGGCCTCGTGGACACGGAGCCGCTCGTCCCCGCCACGCACCCCGAGTCGGCGCCCGGTGCGGGCACCGGTCGGATCGGTCGGCTCGCGGAGCCGACGACGCTGACCGCCTTCGCCCGACGCGTCGCCGCGGTCCTGCCCGCCACGGTGCAGGGCATCCGGATCGCGGGGGAGGGTGACGCCGTCGTGACCCGCGTGGCCGTGTGCGGCGGGAGCGGCGACAGCTATCTCGACGCCGCGCGGGCCTCGGGCGCCGACGTCTACCTGACCGCCGACCTGCGCCACCACCCCGCGACCGACTTCCGCGCCGCGGGGGAGCGGCCGTTCCTCCTCGACGCCGCGCACTGGGCGAGCGAGTGGGTCTGGCTGCCGAACCTGGCCGACCAGCTGCGGCAGGACGCCGACGCACGCGGCACTACGGTGGAGGTCCACGTCTCCACCGCGCGCACCGACGCCTGGACCGACGTCGCCCGACCGCAGCACCTGCCCGAGGAGACCCCGTGAGTACCGCCCCCGCCCTGGACCAGCGCCGACTGCTGGACGTGCAGGCCCTGGACACCCAGCTGACCAAGGTCGCCCACCAGCGTCGCAGCCACCCCAGCCTGGCGACGCTGACCGAGCTGGCGGGCCGCGCCGAGGACCTGCGTCGCTCGTCGGTGCTGGCCGAGTCGGTCGTCAACGACCACCGACGCGCCGTCGCCAAGGCCGAGGCCGACGTCGAGCAGGTGCGCGAGCGCGCCAGGCGCGACCAGGGCCGTCTCGACTCCGGCGCGTTCAACGCCAAGGACTCCGTGGCCGTGATCGCCGAGCTCGAGCAGCTCGCGCGTCGCCAGGGGGTGCTGGAGGACGTCGAGATCGAGGTCATGGAGCAGCTCGAGACCGCCGAGGGCGAGCTCGCTGCCATTCGTGACCAGATCGCCGCGATCGAGTCCCAGGTCACCGCGGCGACGGCCGAGCGCGACGCCGCGTTCACCGACCTCGACGCGCAGCTGACGGATCTCGCCGCGCGCCGCGAGGTGGCGGCCACCGGGATCGACGCGGGACTGCTCGCGCTGTACGAGAAGGTCCGGGCCGGCAACGGCGGGCTCGCGGTCCTCGGGCTGCGCGGGACGCGCACCGAGCCGCTGCAGCTCGACCTCAGCCTGTCCGAGGTGTCCGCCATCAAGGGGGCCGCAAAGGACCAGGTGCTGCGCGACGAGGAGAACGGCTACATCCTGGTCCGCCTCGACGACTGACGTTCGCGAGGTACTTTCGGGCGTTCGCGAGGTACTTTCCGGGCCGTCAGGCCGAGACGAGCGTCAGCACGTCCGGCTTCGAGGCCGTCCGTGACGGTGTCAGCTCGACGCCGATGATCGACCCCGAGGTGATGAGCCCCTTCGCGGCGCGAGCCAGCGAGCTGGCGTCCGTCGGCTCGGTGCCCCGCCGGTGCAGCAGGTGTCGCACCAGCACCCCGCGCAGGTGCTTGGCGAAGTGGCTGACCACGCGCCGCTCGCCGTCGACCCCCTGCTCGATGCGCACGGTGACCCACGCGGCCGACGCCGGGGGGCGCCACAGGGGTGCGAACTCGCTCGAGCGGACGTCGACGACGAGGTCGCCCGCCGCCCGTGCGTCGAGCGCGGTCTCGAGACCGGGACGCCAGAACGGACCGAGGCCGCCGACGCCGGGCACGGTCCCCATCGCGAGCCGGCTCGCCGGGACCGGGTCGTCCGCTCCGACCATCCCCAGCAGCGGTGACGCGATCAGCACGCTCGAGCGCGTCTTCGCCGAGGTGACGCCGGGGCGCGCGAGGAGCGAGGGCAGCCCGGCCGCGGCGTAGAGCACCCCGGTCAGGACGTCGGCGGCGCGGGCCGTCGGTGCGCCGGCGGGATCGTGCTCGGTTCCGGCGAGGGCCGTCAGCAGCGTGCGTCGCCGCTCGGTGAGCTCCGGCATGCTGAGCCGCTCGAGGTCGAGGGGGGCGGCGCCGTCGGGACCTGAGGTCTGACCGCGGGACGGGGGGAGGACCAGGAGCACCCGTCGATCCTAGGTGGCTGTTCCTCGACCCTCCTTCTCGACGGCGCGCAGGTAGGCGCGTCCGCGGGGCGACAGCTCGTAACCGACCCGCAGGCTGATCGTGAGGCCGAGCGCCTTGAGGCGGCGGATGTCGGCCTTCATGCCCAGCAGCTCGCGGCCGAGGAGATCGGCGAGCTCGGTGCTGATGACGCCCGGGTTGTCACGGATCCAGGCGAGGATCTGCCTGGTCCACGGACCCGTGTGTCGACCGTCGTCGAGGCGGGCGACGTCGACCTTCAGCCGCGTCAGCGCGGCGCCGCGCGCGATCTTCTCGCGCAGCTCCAGGCGCGGGTCGACGCCGACCCACGACAGCGTGACGTGGTAGACGTGGTCGCCGCCGCGGCTGGCGCGAGGGCCGCGCCGGGAGGGGGAGTCGCCGTCGGGAGATGCGGTCCTCGGAGCGAGTCGACGGCGGAGCTCGGCGGCGTCGCGGACACCGGCCGCGCGGGCGTCGTCGTCCGTGAGGGTCGCGAGGTCGGCCACCTCCTCCACTGCGTCGAAGCGGACGACGCCGGCGGCCGTCATCTGCGTGCCGCCCACCTTCACGCGGGGCGTCTCCCAGCGGCGGTAGGCGGCGGTCACGGTGCCCTGCTCGATCGCGGCGGCCGTGGCCGCGGGGATCATCACGACGGCGTCGCGCCCGCTGGTGCGGCCGCCGTGTCGACCGTGACCGTCGGGTGGAGGTGCACGGGGGTGAGCAGCGAGTTGGCGATGTAGCACTGCTCGTGCGCCTCGGCCAGGAGAGCCGTGGCGCGCTCGACCTCGGCCGTCGCGATGGTGACAACGGGGTGGAGGTCGATCGAGGTCAGGCGCGGCGGGTCGGCGGCGAGGTCCATGACGGCGGTCGCGGCGTCGTCGTAGCCCACGACGTCCAGCCCGCTACGGGCGGCGACGGCGAGGAACGACAGCAGCTGGCAGGAGCTCGCGGCCGCGACGACGAGCTGCTCGGGGTTGAGGCGAGCGGCGTCACCGCGGAAGGAGGGGTCTGCGGACAGGGCGATCGTCTGCTCGGCGGGGGCGGCGGTGACGTCGTGGTCGCGCGAGTAGGTGCGGTAGCCCTCGCCGGTCGAACCGTGCCAGGTGAGCGCCGTCGCGTAGGAGTGGGAGGCCATGACGACGAATCTAGACCCGGCGCGGCTTGTAGACTCCGTGGCGGATGAGTCGGCCAGGCGGCCGCGTTCCCCGGGTTCGCTCGGGGACCGAGGAACGTCCGGGCTCCACAGGGCAGGGTGGTGGCTAACGGCCACCTGGGGTGACCCACGGGACAGTGCCACAGAGAGAAGACCGCCGCGCAGCTCCTTCGGGAGTCGCGAGGTGAGGGTGAAAGGGTGCGGTAAGAGCGCACCAGCGTGCCGGGTGACCGGTGCGGCTAGGTAAACCCCACCCGGAGCAAGGCCAGACAGGGAGCGAGCTGCCCGCTCGATGCTCCCGGGTAGGCCGCTGGAGGCGTACGGCAACGTGCGTCGTAGATGGATGGTCGCCATCCGTCGTCGGGAGACCGGCGGCGGGCACAGAACCCGGCGTATCGGCCGGCTCATCCCCTGAACGTGCGCTGACCTGCGGTGATGCGGCAGCACCCGACCGACCGTTCGGGCGTACCACGAACGTCTACCTCCTGCCCTTCTCCCCCCGCGCCGACGACCCGGGAACTCGTGTCGTGCCCGACCGACAGGATGGCCTCCGGCCAGGCGAGGGCACCGTCCCGCAGCCACGGCGAAGCGCTCGCGCTCGCCCCACCGCCCCCGATCGGCGAGGCTGGTGCGGTGACCACCGACCCGAGCCCCCGCCGTCGTCCGCCGATCCTGCTGGCGATCCTCGCCGTCGTCTTCACCGTGATCGGGGTGGTCCAGGTGAGCCGCGGGGCCGCCGCGAGCGAGGCCGTGCCGACCGTCGTCGGAGCGCTGCAGATCGCGTGCGGGCTCGCCCTGACGTTCGTGTACGTCCGGGATCTCCGGCGCGGTCGCGGTGGCGGGGGGGCCCCGTGACCGAGACGGGCAGCCACGCCGAGACCGACACCCGCGCCCGCAGCGTCGAGCTGACCTTCGACCAGGCCACCGACGCCCGGGTCCGCGCCGAGTGGGACGCCCTCGCCTCCGCCGGGCTCTCCAGCCTCGCCCCGCACACCTCACCGAGCAACGCCCCGCACCTCACGCTGCTCGAGCGTCGGTCACCGCTGCCTGACGACCTCACGCTCGACGCGGACTTCCTGCCGATCCCACTCGTCCTGGGGCCGATCATGCTTCTGGGATCGGGCGACCGACGGGTGCTCGCGCGGGCCGTGCTGCCGACGTCGGCCCTGCTCGACCTGCGCTCCGCCGTCGTGGCGGCGGCCGGCCCCGCCCCGAGCGGCGACGACTCCGGCGCGCCGTGGCTCCCGCACGTCACGCTCGCGAGGCGGCTCCGGGTCACCGATGTCGCGACGGCGCTGGACCTGCCGGGTGACCCGTTCGAGGCCAGCGGCACCGTGCTGCGGCGCTGGGATCCCGCGACCGCGACCGTCGCGGTGATCGCCGGGGCCTGACGATCGACGGCCCGGCCCGGGCACCCTGGCGCGACGACACCCGACACCCTTGATATCGTCGGACACGCTTTCGAACACCCTCGGCCAACCACACCGTCCCCTGGAGATCTCCGCATGCCCTTCCGTAGCAAGGAGACCCTCGAGCGATGGCTCGAGGAGTTCACCTCCCAGCGCGGTGCCGGCGACCTCATCAAGGTCGTGGTGCAGGACGGGCCGGAAGGCTCGGACACGGGCCTCGTCATCGTTCCTCTCCGTGACTCGACCGCGTCCATCTTCATGGAGCCGCTCGGCCTGGGTGAGCAGAAGTGGCGCATCACCATCGAGCCGCAGGCCGACCTGACGGTGCTCACGAGCCACGAGGTCAACGCCTTCGCGATGGAGCTGCTCGTGGCTGCCGAGCTGTGCTCGTACCTCGAGGCTCGCTCCGTCGGACACGTCGAGGACGATCTGGTCTCCGACGACGCCGCGGGCTAGACGGACCACAGCAGTCAGCGCCGCCTCACGTCCACGACGGGCAGCCACACCCCGTTGACCACCAGCCGCTGGTCGACCACCTCGACGAGCACCAGTCGCCTCGTCCACCCGGTCGCCCTGCCACGGGCCAGCTCGACGCCGTCCCGCTCCCACACCAGGCGAACCGTCACCGGGATGGGCCCCTCGGGGTAGCGGCACGAGGTGAAGCGGGACGGCACGGGTCGCGCGTTCACGAGTCGCTGCCGATGACCGCCCCACGGGGCGACGTCGATGTGGATTCCAGGCACCCTGGGACCCTCGCACCCGGGTGGGACATCGGCCTGCGGCAGCGGCGGTGCTGCCTGCAGGGCGACGCTCGGACGGGCGGAACGGGAGCGCCCGGACCAGGCAGGGGGCTATCTGGCCCGGGCTGGTCCCACTGTAGAGGTCCAGGGGCGGAACGGATCCAGATCGCTGGTCGAGAGGCGCGAGGTGGTCAGGCCGCGTGCCCGCGCCGTTCCTCGTGAGCCGCCCGACGTCGGACGTCAGCCGCAGGGAGCCACACCAGGCCCAGGGGCCACCGCTCGTCGCGCAGCTCGACGAGCACGAGCGAGCGTGTCCAGGCGCGGGCGCGCGCGGCGACCCACTCCTCGCCGTCGACCGCCCACGCCAGGCGGGCCGCCACCTCGAGCGGACCGACCGGCTCGGGTGCCTCGGTCCAGGTCAGCGGGAAGCGACCCGGCTCGGAGATCGCGTTCTCGATCCGCTGCGTACCGGGGCCGTGCCGGGGGATCTCCCACGCCTGACGAGCCATGACCCGATGCTCGCACCGGGGTCAGACATCGCCTCGACACGAGGCGCACCGGCCGGCGAGCTCAGTCGCTGGAGGGCCCCTCGGCCTCGCGCAGGGAGAGCTGCTCCACGTGCGGCAGCGCGGCCAGCAGCACGGCGCTGTCGCTCACCCCGGGATCGAGCACGACGGCGTCGACCCCGTCCTCGGCGAACTGCACCAGGTAGGCCACGGCGCTCTCGCGCGGCAGGGCGATGAGCGTCCCGGCCTCCTCCTCGGGCAGGCCGGAGGCGACGCCGAACACCCGGGCGCGCTCCGGCGTCGTGAAGACCGTGATCACGCCCTGCCCGTCGGACTCGACGGCGAACGGCGTCATCTGGTCGCCGTACCCGCGCGCGATGACGAACCACCGCTCCTGCGCGAAGGCCGCGCGCCACGCGGCGAGGTGCGCCTCCTGGGCGCTGTCGTCAGGGGCGCTGTCGTCAGGTGCGGCGTCGGCCGGTGCGGCGCCACCGGGAGCGGTGTCGACCTCGGGCTCGTGCGTCACGTCGTCGGTGCTCAGGACGCGGCGCGGGCCGCGAGCGCGGCGGCGCCCACGATGCCGGCGGCGTTGCGCAGCGTGGCGGGGACGATCGGGGTCTTCAGATCGAGCAGCGGGAGGAACTCCTTGTGCTTCTTGCTCACGCCGCCGCCGACCACGAACAGGTCGGGGGAGAAGAGGAACTCGACGTGCGCGAAGTAGCGCTGCAGCTTCGGCGCCCACTCCTCGTACGTCCACCCCTCGCGCTCGCGCACGCCCGAGGAGGCGCGCGACTCGGCGTCGAACCCGTCGATCTCCAGGTGGCCGAGCTCGGCGTTCGGGATGAGGACGCCGTCGTGGATCATCGCCGACCCGATGCCGGTGCCGAGCGTGATGACCAGGACGAGGCCCTCCTGGTCCTTGGCCGCACCGTAGACGACCTCGCCGAAGCCCGCCGCGTCGGCGTCGTTCGCCACGACGGCGCGCAGGCCGGTCGCCCGGCGCGCCACCTCGGCGATGTCGGTGCCGATCCAGGACTTGTCGACGTTCGCGGCCGACTGCGCGACACCCTTCTTCACGATCGCGGGGAACGTCAGCCCGACCGGCGTGTCCTTCGGCAGCGAGAACGAGGAGACCAGGTCGCCGAGCACGCTGCCCACGGCGGCCGGGGTCGAGGGCACGGGCGTGGGGATGCGCACGCGCTCGGCCGCGAACTCGCCCGTCTCCAGGTCGACCGGGGCGCCCTTGATGCCGGAGCCGCCGATATCGATGCCGAACGCGAGGTGGTGCTTCTTCGTCATGGCGCTGCCTCATCCTCCGCGCGTGCGCGGTCCGTCGATCACCTGTCCCGGCACGGGCGGTGCCACCATGGGAGTCTAGGAGCCCCACGGGGTTTGACGCTGCACGACGACGGGAGCCTGCGATGTCCGACGACGCGAACCTGACCGAGAACGGCTACTACTTCAACCTCGCCACGGGCGCGGTCGAGCAGGGGCTGCAGTCCTCCTGGACCCAGCGGATGGGGCCGTACGCCACGCGCGAGGACGCCGGGGCGGCGCTGGCCAAGGCGCGTCAGCGCTCCGAGGACTGGGACGAGCAGGACCGGGAGTGGGAGAGGTCCTGACGCCGTCGCGCGAGCGTCACGACTGGTAGGTGTGCTCCGGCCCGGGGAACGTGCCGTCGTGCACGGCGGAGATGTAGGCGCCGGTCGCCTGCGCGAGGGCGGCGCCGACGTCGCCGAACTGACGCGCGAACCGCGGTGACCAGTCGGTCATCCCGGCCATGTCGAGCCACACGAGGACCTGACCGTCGCACGCCCCACCGGCGCCGATGCCGATCGTCGGGATCGCCAGACGGTCGGTCACGCGCTGCGCGAGCTGCTCCGGGATCATCTCCAGAACGATGGCGACGGCGCCCGCCTCGGCCAGGGCGACGGCGTCGGCCAGCAGGGCGTCCGCCGCGTCGCTGCCCCGACCCTGCACCCGCTTCCCACCCAGGATGTTCTCGGCCTGCGGCGTCAGGCCGAGGTGCCCGACGACGGGGATCCCCGCCCCGGTCAGCAGCTCCACGTGGGCGGCGATGCGTCGCCCGCCCTCGAGCTTGACGGCGTTGGCGCCGCCCTCCTTCAGCATCCGGACCGCCGCGGCGTGCGCCTGCTGCGGCGAGGCCTCGTAGGACCCGAACGGCAGGTCCGCCACCACGAGCGCGCGACGGGCGACGCGCGAGACGGCGCGGACGGCGGGGATCAGCTCGTCCATCGTGACCGGGATCGTGGTCGCGTGGCCGAGCATGTTGTCGCCCATCGAGTCGCCCACCAGGAGCATGTCGACGCCGGACGCGTCGAAGATGCGGGCCGTGGCGGCGTCGTAGGCCGTGAGCATCGTCAGGCGCCGACCCGCCTCCTTGGCGTCGCGCAGGTGCTGCACCCGCACGCGGCGGGGGGCCGGTGCCGGGGCGGCTGCGGCGACGGCGCCACCGGTGGTCGGGGAGGATCCTGCCGCGGGGCCGGTCGCGGGGCCGGTCGCGGGGGTGGGGGAGCCGGGGACGCCAGGTGCGGTGCTCATCCGTCCACCCTAGCCACGGCCGGGTGCCGCACCACGTGTCGCGCACGGGCTGGACGCCCGGTCTGGGACGCCCGTGCGGGCGCGCCCGTGCTGTGGGACCGTGGCCCAGGCAGCATGATAGGAACGTCGGCCACCAGCCTCGCGAAGGAGAACGATGGACAAGCAGCAGGAGTACGTGCTCCGGGCGATCGAGGAGCGCGACATCCGGTTCATCCGGCTGTGGTTCACGGATGTCCTGGGCATGCTGAAGTCCGTGGCGATCGCCCCCGCCGAGCTGGAGAGCGCGTTCGCCGAGGGGATCGGCTTCGACGGCTCCGCCATCCAGGGCCTGGCCCGCGTGTCCGAGGCGGACATGCTCGCCCGCCCGGACCCCTCCACGTTCCAGGTCCTGCCGTGGCGCGGCGACCAGCGCGGCACCGCGCGCATGTTCTGCGACATCCTGACGCCCGACGGCGAGCCCGCCGCGGCCGACTCCCGCAACGTGCTCAAGCGCGCGCTGGCCAAGGCCTCCGACCTCGGGTTCGCCTACTACACGCACCCCGAGGTGGAGTTCTACCTCTTCCACACCCCGGAGAGCCCCAGCGGTCCGCTGGTCCCGGTCGACGAGGCCGGCTACTTCGACCACGTCGCCCGCGGCACCGGCCACGACTTCCGCCGCGCCGCGATCGGCCTGCTCGAGTCCATGGGGATCTCGGTGGAGTACTCCCACCACGAGGGCGGCCCGGGCCAGAACGAGATCGACCTGCGCTACGCCGACGCGCTGTCCACGGCGGACAACATCATGACGTTCCGCACGGTGGTCAAGGAGGTCGCGCTCGACCAGGGCATCATGGCGTCCTTCATGCCGAAGCCGCTCTCGGGTCAGCCGGGGTCGGGCATGCACACGCACCTGTCGCTGTTCGAGGGCGACACCAACGCGTTCTACGATCCCTCCGGCCGCTACGCGCTGAGCTCCACGGGCCGCAAGTTCATCGCCGGCCTGCTGCGCCACTCGGCCGAGATCACCGCCGTCACGAACCAGTTCGTGAACTCCTACAAGCGCCTGTGGGGCGGCGGCGAGGCCCCGAGCTACGTGTGCTGGGGCCACAACAACCGCTCCGCGCTCGTGCGCGTGCCGATGTACAAGCCGAACAAGGGCCAGTCCGCGCGCGTGGAGTACCGGGGGCTCGACTCGGCCGCGAACCCCTACCTGGCCTACGCCGTCCTGCTCGCCGCCGGTCTCAAGGGGATCGAGGAGGACTACGAGCTGCCCGACGAGGCCGAGGACGTGGTGTGGGACCTCAGCGAGTCCGAGCGCCGCGCGCTCGGCATCGCTCCGCTCCCGAACAACCTCCAGGACGCCCTGGAGATCATGGAGTCCTCTGAGCTGCTCGCCGAGACGCTGGGCGAGTCCGTCTTCGACTTCTTCCTGCGCAACAAGCGGCAGGAGTGGAACGAGTACCGCGCCCAGGTGACCCCGTACGAGGTCTCCAAGTTCCTGCGAGCGCTGTGACGCGATGAGAGCGGCGTCTCCCTCGACCCGACTCATTCGGTTCGGCTTCCGGGAGCTCGCACGCGCGAGCTCGATCCTCGCCGAACCGTGGTTCACGGAGGTCGCGGGCGACGACGGCGGTGACGACCTCCTCGCGGACCTCGCCCGCTCCGCCGACCCCGACCAGGGCCTGCTGACGCTCGCGCGCGTGCACGAGAACGCGACGCCCGACGCGCGCGCCCAGCTCAACGAGGTGCTCCGCACGCCGGGGGAGCGGCGCTCGCGGCTGCTCGCCGTCGTCGGCGCCTCCGCCGCGCTCGGTGACACGCTGGCGATGCATCCCGACGACGTCGCGCTCGTCACGGGCGAGACCGGCCAGGGGATCCTGGCCGAGGGTGCGGACGAGGTGCGCGCGACGCTGCTGCGTGCCGTCGGGGCCGACCCCGACGACGCAGCGCCCGTCGCGACCGCGCAGGGCCCGACCGACGCCATGCGGCGCGCGTACCGCCAGCAGCTGCTGCGCATCGCGGCCACCGACCTCACCCGACCCGACCCGCTGTCCACGCTGCCCGGCGTCGCCGCGACGCTCGCCGACCTCGCCTCCGCCGCGCTCGAGGCGGCGCTGGCGATCGCGCGCTCGGAGACCCCGGACCACCACGTGGTGCGCCTCGCGGTGCTGGGCATGGGCAAGACCGGCGGCCGGGAGCTGAACTACATCTCCGACGTCGACGTGGTGTACGTCGCCGAGGTGGCACCCCCGGTGGAGGGCGACGGTGCCGGGGACGAGGACGCGTCCGGCGGACCCGACCGCGCCGACCTCGAGCAGCACGCCATGCGCGTGGGTGCCCGCCTGGCCACCGGGATGGCGCGCGCCTGCTCGGGCACGAGCCTCGAGCCCGCGCTGTGGGAGGTCGACGCCGCGCTGCGCCCCGAGGGCAAGCAGGGCCCGCTCGTGCGCACGCTCGCCAGCCACCTCGCCTACTACCAGCGCTGGGCCAAGACGTGGGAGTTCCAGGCGCTGCTGAAGGCGCGCCCCGTCGCGGGCGACCGCGCGCTCGGCAACGCCTACGTCGAGGCTCTCAGCCCGCTGGTCTGGACCGCCGCGCAGCGCGAGAACTTCGTCGAGGACGCGCAGGCCATGCGCCGCCGCGTCGAGGCGCACGTGCCGCCGCGCGAGGCCGACCGCCAGCTCAAGCTCGGTGCCGGCGGTCTGCGCGACGTCGAGTTCACCGTGCAGCTGCTGCAGCTCGTGCACGGCCGGCTCGCGCCCGAGATCCGGCAGCGCAACACGCTCGCGGCGCTGGCAGCGCTGGCGCAGGAGGGGTTCGTCGGGCGGGCCGACGCCGCGCGCCTGGCCGTCTGCTACCGGTTCCTGCGCCTCATGGAGCACCGCATCCAGCTGTCGCGGATGCGCCGCACGCACCTGGTGCCGACCGACGAGCGCGACCTCGACCGCCTGGGTCGCTCGATGCTCATCACGGCCGAGGACGAGGCCGACGTCACGACCGAGCTGCTCGTGCGGTGGCGCCACACGCGCCGCGACGTCCGGCGGCTGCACGAGGAGCTGTTCTACCGACCCCTGCTCCCGGCGACGGCGCAGCTCTCGGCCGAGGACGCGGCGCTCGCCCCCGAGGCGGCCGGAGCCCGGCTCGCGGCCCTCGGCTACCGCGCCCCCGACGCCGCCCTGCGCCACATCGCCGCGCTGACCGAGGGCGTCTCGCGCCGCGCCGCGATCCAGCGTCAGCTGCTCCCCGTCATGCTCGGCTGGTTCACCGAGGGCCCCGATCCCGACGCCGGCCTGCTCGCCTTCCGGTCGCTGTCGGAGGAGATCGGCTCCTCGCACTGGTACCTCAAGCTGCTGCGCGACTCCGGCGTCGCCGCCCAGAACCTGGCACGCGTGCTCTCGTCCTCGCAGTACGTGGCGGCGGGTCTGCGACGGGCACCGGAGTCGGTGCCGTGGCTGGCCGAGGACGGCGACCTCGCGCCCCGCGCGCCGGAGGCGCTGGAGGCCGAGATGGACGCCGCGCTCCGCCGTCGGGCCGGGGACTCCGAGTCCAGCGCGACCCGGGTGCGCTACCTGCGCCGCCGGGAGCTGAACCGCACCGCCGTCGCCGACGTGCTGACCAACCTCGCGGCCGACACGACGCCGGGGATCTCCTCGGCCGCCGACGCCGCGCTGCGCGGCGCGCTGCGGATCGCGACCGACCGGGTGTGCGAGGCCCAGGGGTTCGAGGGTTCCCCGACGACGCTGCTCATCGTCGCGATGGGGCGTCTCGGCGGGCACGAGCTCGGCTACTCCTCGGACGCCGACGTGATGTTCGTGCACGACCCGCGGCCCGGCGTGGACCACGCGGCGGCACAGACGTTCGCACTCGCCGTCGCGCAGCAGGTGCGCAGCCTGCTCGGTCAGACCGGCCCTGAGCCGTCGCTGGAGGTCGATGCCGCGCTGCGACCCGAGGGGCGCAACGGGCCGCTGACGCGCACGTTCGCCGCCTACGAGGAGTACTACGGCCGCTGGTCGGCGATCTGGGAGCGCCAGGCGCTCCTGCGGGCGCGGCCGGTCGCGGGCGACATCGAGCTGGGCGAGCGCTTCGTCGCGCTGATCGACCCGCTCCGCTACGCCGGTGGGCTCGACGACGGACAGCTCCGCGAGATCCGTCGCATCAAGGCGCGGGTGGAGAACGAGCGGATGCCGCGCGGCGTCCCGGCGAACCGGCACCTGAAGCTCGGCCGCGGCGGAATCACCGACGTCGAGTGGACGGTCCAGCTGCTCCAGCTGCTGCACGCCCACGAGGTCCCGGCGCTGCGCACGACGCGGACGCTCGAGGCGCTGGCGGCGGCCGCCGAGGCCGGCCTGATCGACGCCGGCGACGCCGAGGTGCTGCGGTCGGCGTGGCGGCTCGCCGTCCGGGCGCGCGACGCGATCGTGCTGGCGACGGGCCGCACGTCGGGTGCGCGGATCGACGTGCTCCCGTCGGAGCGGCGCGAGCTCGCCGGTGTGGCGCACCTGCTCGGGTACGGACCGGCCGCGGGCGGCGAGTTCGAGGAGGACTACCTCCGCACGGCGCGGCGGGCCAGGGCCGTGGTGGAGCGGGTGTTCTTCGGGGAGTAGGCGGCCGGGCGGCCTGGTCGCCTTGCTGATCGGTGGCCGGCTCCGCGCGGTGCACACGGAGCCGGCGGACCGCCCGCCTGCCGGCCTCAGGCCTCCTGGGCCCGCGCGAGCTCCGACCGGATCGCCACGACGAACGCGTCGATGTCCGCCTCGGTCGTGTCGTAGGACGCCATCCACCGCACCTCGCTGCGCGCCGCGTCCCAGTCGTAGAACCGGAACTGCTCGCGGAGCCGGTCGGCGACACCCACGGGGAGCGTCGCGAACACCGCGTTGGCCTGCGTGTCCTGCGTGAACGCCAGACCGGGCAGCTCGCCCGCCGCGACGCCGTCCTCGAGCGCCGCGCGCAGCCGCCGCGCCATGGCGTTCGCCTGCGTCGCGTTGCGCAGGTACAGGTCGCCGGAGTACAGCGCGATCAGCTGCGCCGCGATGAACCGCATCTTCGAGGCGAGCTGCATCGACAGCTTCCGCACGTAGGGGAGCGCGGCCGCGCCGCCGAGGATCGCGTCCTCGTTCAGCACCACCACGGCCTCGCCGAGCATCATGCCGTTCTTGGTGCCGCCGAGGCTGAGGACGTCGACGCCGGCGTCGCGCGTGAACGCCCGGAGCGGCACGCCGAGCGTCGCGGCGGCGTTGGACAGCCGAGCGCCGTCGAGGTGCAGCGACATCCCGCGCTCGTGCGCGTGGTCCGCCAGCGCCCGGATCTCCTGCGGCGTGTAGCACGTGCCGAGCTCGGTGGTCTGGGTGATCGAGACGACCAGCGGCTGCGCGCGGTGCTCATCGCCCCAGCCCCAGGCCTCCTTGTCCACCAGCTCGGGCGTGAGCTTGCCGTCCGGCGTCTCGACGCCGAGCAGCTTGAGCCCGCCCATGCGCTCGGGAGCGCCACCCTCGTCGACGTTGATGTGCGCCGTCGTCGCGCACACCACGGCGCCCCAGCGGGGGAGCAGGGCCTGCAGGGCGACGACGTTGGCCCCCGTGCCGTTGAAGGTCGGGAAGATCCGGGTGCCCTCGCCGAAGACGTCGACGGCGACCTCGGTGAGGCGGGCGGAGTAGACGTCCTCGCCGTAGGCCACCTGATGACCGTCGTTGGCGGCCGCGATGGCGGCGAGCACCTCGGGGTGGATGCCGGAGTAGTTGTCGGAGGCGAACGCCCGGAGCGTCGCGTCGTGCAGGGAGGTGGGGGAGGGCGTGGTCACGCTGTCATTCTCCTGGAGTGATCGTGTGGGTGCTGCCGTTGAGTGCGGCCGCGGGCTCGTCCCAGAGCGCCGCGACCCTCGCCGCGAGGACGTCCTCGAGCCCGGCGACGGCCTTGACGCGCAGCACGACGGCGGCGCCCGTGAGCTCGGATGCGCCGGCGCCGTCGCCCCCGCTCCCGCGCGCGGCCACGGTGAAACCGTGCGCGAGCGCCCCGGTCCAGTGCTCCGACGCCGCCTTGAGCGAGCCGTAGGACGCGTTGCCGGCGCGCGGCGCGGCGACGGTGGTCGACGAGACGATCGCCACGCGGGCGGCGGGCGAGGCGACGAGATCGCCCCAGAACGCCGTCGTGACGAGTCGCAGCGTGGTGAAGGAGGCCTCGAGCACGCGGAAGTCGTCCTCGGTCTGCCCGGGGATCCCCCCGCCGCCCCGCCAGCCACCGACCAGCGGGAGCACACCGTCCACCGGACCGACGGCGTCGTGCACCCGGTCGACCAGGCGCGCGACGGCGTCGGGATCCGTCAGATCGGCGCGGAGGGTGGTGACGCCCGGCAGGTCGGCCAGGTCCGGCATCTCCCGCCGGGCGACGGCGAGGACGCGGGCACCCGCCCCGCCCAGGACCTGGGCGAGGCGGGCGCCGAGCGCGGAGGACGCACCGGCGAGCAGGACGGTGCGACCGGCGACCGACCCGCCACCCGACCCAGAACCGGGAGGAGCGGCCTGCTCAGGCATCGGCGGCGGTGATGCCGACCGTCGAGTCGATGACCGGCTTGAGCTTCTTGCCGAGCGCCTCGTGGAACATCGAGAGCGGGAACTCGTCGTCCATCACGGCGTCGGTGTAGCCCCTGGGCGGCCCGGCGAGGATCTCGCGGCCCAGGCCCGGGCCCCACAGCGACGCCGGGTTCGGCGGCAGCACGTCGCGCACCAGGTCGTAGGCCGCGAGCCAGTGGACCAGCTTGGGGCGGTCGATCGAGGCCCAGTAGAGCTCGTTGATCGCGTCCGAGAGCGCGACCACCGCGTCCTTGGCCGCCTCCCAGTCGATGTGCAGCTTGACGTCGGTCCACTCGATGACGTGGCGCTGGTGCAGCCACGCGAACAGCAGCTGACCGCCGAGCCCGTCGTAGTTGCGCACGCGCGTGCCGGTGAGCGCGAACCGGAAGATCCGGTCGAGCACGACGGCGTACTGGACGCCCCGCGCGTGCCGTCCCTCGGCCAGCTCGACCTCGGTGAGGTCCTCGCCCGCGGCCAGGCGCGTGGCCGTCCGCTCCTCGATCGCGACGGCCTCGCGGAACGCCGTGAGGTCGCACCGCATCTCCTCGAGGGAGTAGAGGAAGAACGGCATGCGCTGCTTGATCATGAACGGGTCGAACGGCAGGTCGCCGCGCATGTGCGTGCGGTCGTGGATGAGGTCCCACATCACGAACGTGTGCTCGGCCTGGTGCTGGTCGGCGAGCATCTCGGCGAGGTCGTCGGGGAGCTCGAGCTGCGTGATCTCGGCGGCGGCCAGGGTCACGCGGCGGAACCTGGCGGCCTCTCGGTCCTGGAAGATCGCGCCCCACGTGAACCGCGGGACCTCGCGCATCGCGACGGTCTCGGGGAACAGCACGGCCGAGTTCGTCTCGTAGCCCGGCGTGAAGTCCACGAGCCGGAGCGAGCAGAACAGCGCGTTGGTGTACTGCTCCTTCTCCAGCGCCGCGACGGACTCCGGCCAGATGTTCTCCACGATCAGGGCCTCGACGTGCCGGTCGGGCGAACCGTTCTGGGTCACCATCGGGAACAGCACCAGGTGCCGCAGCCCGTCCACGCGGTGCTGCTGCGGCTGGAACGCGGTCAGCGCGTCGAGGAAGTCCGGCACGCCGAAGGCCTCCTCGCGCCAGCGGCGCAGGTCGACGACGACGGCGCGCAGGTAGGCGTCCTCGTGCGGGAAGGCGGGCGCCAGCATCTCGACGCCGGCGACCATCCGCTCGACGAGGGCCGAGGCCGCCTCGTGAGCTCCGGCGTCGGGGATCGAACCGTCCTTGATCTGGAGCGCCTGGATCTCGGTGGCGGCGGCCTTGAGGTCGAGCCACGCGGGGGAGTGCTCGACGCCGGCGGCGAGCGTCGTGTCCTCCAGGACCTCGGGCTCTCCGACGATCGACTTCGTGACCTGCTGGTGGGTGGTCTGCGACATGAGAAAACCTCCGTTCCTGCGTGGCGGGGGGCAGCGGCGGTGCTGCCGATCTTCCCCGTCGGCGCGGGTCGCGCCTCCGGGTCGGGTCAGACTACCCGGCGCGTGTCACCGCGATGTGAACGACGGCGGCGCCCGCCAGATCGTTCGCGGACCCGTTCGCATCGCTGCTCGCAGACGGTTCACAGGATGGCGGCGTATCGTCTCGCCACGATCGGGACGGTCGGGTCCCGCACGGCACGGTGGGAGGCGCAGGTGAGCGCTCCGGTGGTGTTCCTGCACGGCACGCGGTCGTCCTCGCTCGTGTGGGCGGCCCAGGTCGAGGTGCTGCGGCGGCGCGGCGTCGCGAGCATCGCCGTCGACCTGCCGGGTCACGGGGCGCGCAAGGACGAGCGCTTCACGCTGGCCGGCGCGATGGCCACGGTGGACGACGCCGTCGCCCACCTCGGGCAGCCGCCGCTCCTGGTCGGGCTCTCGCTCGGCGGGTACACCGCGCTGCACTACGCGGGTGAGCATCCCGAGCGGATCGCCGGCGTGATGGCCGTGGCGTGCTCCACGCAGCCGCACCGCCAGCTCGTGCCCGCCTTCCGTGCGGCCGCGCACCACGTCACGCGTCTGACCGGGCTCGGCGGCGGGACCTGGCACGTGGTCACCGACGTGCTGCGCGAGGTCGTGACCATCGACCCGATCGCCGTGCTGCGGCGCACCACCCTGCCGGTCTGGCTGGTCAGCGGGAGCCGCGACCCGATGCGGTTCGGCTCCCTGCGCTACCGGCTCGCCAACCCCCGGGCCCGGCACAGCGTGATCCGTCGCGCCGGCCACGACGCGAACCTCCACCAGCCGCTCGCCTTCAACGCGCGGCTGGTCCGCGCGCTGAACGAGCTGGGGGCGGCGGCCCGCGCCGTCGTTCCCGTCGGTCCGGTGGCGCTCGCGGGTCCCTAGTCCCGCGGGTCCCTGGTCCTGCCGTGGCCCCCGTCGCGCCCCGGGTCTAGCGTGGCCGTCATGGACCTCGACGACGAGCACGCCCGCCCCGCCGGCACCTCCGACGCCACCGTGGCCGCCCTCGGCAAGCTGTCCGAGGCGCTGGAGGTGGTCGAGGAGGCGCGCGGACACCTCTACGCGTTCCACCGACGGTGCGGCACGGCCGACCTGACGCTCGGCGAGGCGGTCGAGGGTCTGCGCGAGGCCGGGCACGGTGAGCTCGCCGACGAGATCGAGCGCGACCTCGTGGGCCGCAACGTGCTCGCGGGCCGGTGGTCCTTCCAGATCGTCGAGGAGTACGACGACGGGTACTACGCGCGCTTCCGGGCCCACGAGCAGCGGGCGCGCGAGGCGCTGCTGGCGGGCCGGCGGCACGTGTTCGAGGCGGAGATGAAGGCCGACCGGCGCACGGACGGCCGCGCCGGTCACGAGGCGACACCGGAGACGGACTGAGCCCCGCCGGGAACAGCGGGAATAGTCCATGCACCTGAATGTTGTACCCAACATGAAGAGCATCGGTTTCCTCTCGTTCGGCCACTGGTCGGAGTCCCCGCACAGCCAGACCCGCTCGGCGGGTGACGTGCTGCACCAGTCGATCGACCTCGCCGTCGCGGCGGAGGAGCTCGGCGTCGACGGCGCGTACTACCGCGTGCACCACTTCGCGCGTCAGCTCGCCTCGCCGTTCCCGCTCCTGGCCGCGGTCGGTGCCCGGACCAGCCGCATCGAGATCGGCACCGGCGTCATCGACATGCGCTACGAGAACCCGCTGTACATGGCGGAGGACGCCGGGGCCGCGGACCTCATCGCGAGCGGTCGGCTGCAGCTCGGCATCAGCCGCGGCTCACCCGAGCAGGTCATCGACGGGTCGCGGTACTTCGGCTACGCACCGCCGGAGGGCGAGACCGACGCCGACATGGCTCGCCGCACCACCGAGGTCTTCCTCCAGGCGATCGACGGCGCCCGGTTCGCGCAGCCCAACCCGCGCCCGATGTTCCCCAACCCCCACCCGGGGCCGCTCGGCATCGAGCCGCAGTCGCCCGGGCTCCGTGACCGGATCTGGTGGGGCGCCGGGTCCAACGCGACGGCCGTCTGGGCAGCGCAGCAGCGCATGCAGCTGATGAGTTCGACGCTGAAGAACGACGAGAACGGCAAGCCGTTCCACGTCCAGCAGGCCGAGCAGATCGAGGCCTACCGGGCGGCGTGGCGCGAGGCCGGGCACCCCGGTGAGCCCCGGGTGTCGGTCAGCCGGAGCATCTTCGCCCTGACCTCCGACACGGATCGCGCCTACTTCGGCGGCGACCGCTCGAGCACCGACCAGATCGGCAACATCGACGCCACCACGCGCGCGATCTTCGGTCGCAGCTACGCCGCCGAGCCGGACGTGCTGATCGAGGAGCTCGCGCAGGACGAGGCGATCGCCGCCGCCGACACCGTGCTGCTGACGGTGCCGAACCAGCTCGGCGTCGACTACAACGCGCACGTGCTGGAGTCGATCCTCACCCACGTGGCGCCGGGACTCGGCTGGCGCTGAGCTCCCGCCTACGGTGGTGGGATGCCCCCGGTCACCGCTCACGCCCATCTCGGCCGCGTCGTCCTGGTCCGCCACGGCGAGAGCGTGGCCAACGCCGCCGGGATGTTCACCGGAATCCTCGACGTCCCGCTGTCGGAGCGCGGGGTGCTCGAGGCGCACCGGGCCGCCGAGCTCGTCGCGGCCACGGGCATCCGGTTCGACCTCGCCCTGACGTCGGAGCTGGAGCGGGCGTGGGCGACGGCGGCCATCCTCGCCGACGACCTCCCCGCGCTCCCGGCGGTCGAGCGCACCTGGCTCCTGAACGAGCGCACGTACGGCGCGCTCACCGGTCGGACCAAGGCCGACGTCTGCGCCGAGGTGGGGGAGACGCAGTTCCTCGCCTGGCGCCGATCGGTGCGCGTGCCGCCGCCGGAGATGGCCGACGACGCCTTCCGCGAGCTCGCCGACTCCGACCTGTTCCGGCGGCTCCCGGCCGAGGCGCTCGTGCGCACCGAGTCGCTCGCGGACGTCATGATCCGCGTCGGCCGGCTGTGGCGCGACCGGGTCGACCCGGTGCTGCGCCGCGGCGGCTCGGTCCTCCTCGTGGCGCACGGCAACTCGTTGCGCGCGCTCTGCGCCGTCGTCGACGCGCTCGACGACGTCGAGGTGCAGCAGCTCGGGCTGCCCACCGGGCACCCGCTGCTGTACGAGCTCGACCCCGCCGGACCGGAACGTGACGGACTGCTCGTCCCGCTCGTGCGCGGCGGCGTCTACCTCGATGCCGCCGCGGCGCTCGCGGCCGCCGAGCGGCTCGCCCGCGAGGGCGGGACGTGAGGCAGGATCAGCCGACGGCGCGGCGCACCAGGTCGACGATCCGCTTCTCACCCGACTCGTCGAGCCTCGTGACGGCGTAGCTGGCCGCCCACACGTCGCCGTCGTCGAGCGCCGCTGCGTCGCTGAAACCGATCGTGCAGTAGCGGGTGTCGAACTTGGTCGCCGCCTGGAAGAAGCAGATGACCTTCCCGTCCCTGGCGTAGGCGGGCATCGAGTACCAGGTCTTCGGGTCGAGGTCGGGTGCGGTCTCGGTGACGATGCGGTGGAACGCCTCGGCGATCGCGCGCTCGGCGTCAGGCATCTCCGCGATCCGGTCGAGGACCGCCTGCCGGTCCTTGTCCTTCCTGGTGCCCTTGCCGCCCTTCTGCGCCTTCAGCTCGGCGGCGCGGTCCTTCATCGCCTGCCGCTCGTGGTCCGAGAACGTCCCGTCGTCCTCGTTCGAGTCCCTGGCCATCTCGTTCTCCTCGACTCGGTCCCGCCGGATGTGCCGAATGTGCTGACCTGTGCTGGATCGTGGCACGTCAGCGTGCCAGGCGCATCCCGATGCTGCGCGGCGCCGTCGGCACGAAGCCGTGCCTCGCGTAGAGCGGTCGGCCGGGCTCGTCTGCCATCAGCGTGACGTAGGCCCCGGGCGGGGCGACCTCGTCGATGCGGGCGAGGAGCGCGCCCAGCACGCGGGCGCCGAGCCCGTGTCGCTGGTGCTGCGGCAGCGTGGCCATGTCGGCGAGGTGGAAGTACCAGCCGCCGTCGCCGATGATGCGGCCCATGGCGACGACGCCGTCGTCCGCGTGCCGCACGTGGCAGAAGTACCAGCTGCCGCTCAGGGCACCCTCGCCCTGCGGGGGCGTCACCGGTGTCAGGCCGGACCGACGGCGGAGCTCGAGGTAGTCCGTCAGCGGCGGTGGCGCGATGACCAGCGCGTAGGGGTCGGCGTCGGGCGGCATGCCGTGATCCTCGCAGGTGGGTGCGACACGGATCCGGATGGTCGCCGTCGCGTGACCGCGGCCTCGTCCGCCGTTCACCTCACCCGCGCAGCACCGGTGCCAGCGCTCGCTCCAGGGACTGGTCCATCGCGCTACGGCTGGATCTCGCGGTCGGCGGCGTGCGCGCCGTAGAACTCCGACTGCTGCCGCATCAGGTCCCGCATCGAGGTGCCGCGAGCGACGCCGTAGACCGTGCCGGGGAAGTCCAGCTCCCGCTGGATCGCCCAGATCTCCTCGTGGCGGTCGGGGGAGAGGATCGTGGCGGGCGTGCCGACGGCGATCCACCCGATGGGGACCGTCGCGCCGGGCTCCAGGGTCGTGCTGACCTGCACGACGCCGTTGATCCGCACCTCGGCCCCGTGACCGATGCGGCTCCCGGGGAACAGCGAGGCTCCCGTGGCGATGAACGCCTCGTCCTCCACGGTGCAGCCGTTGAGGTGCGCGTGCGGTCCGATCATGACGGCGGACCCGACGACGGCAGGGTGGCCCGCCCGTCCGCGGACGAGGGCGTGCTCCATCACGACGGTGTTCTGCCCGATCCGCACCTCCCCGTCCTCGGCGGTGAGGACCGCACCGTGCAGGATCCTGGCGCCCGAGCCGATCTCCACGTCGCCCACGACCACGGCCGACGGGGCGACGTAGGCGTCGGGGTGGATGCGCGGCTCGTGGCCGCGGTGCTCGAACAGCATCGTCGTGTCTCCTGCGGGTGTCGGGTCGGGCCGGGTCGGCTCGCGCAAGCATGGCGTACGCGGGTCTGGCGGTGGCTCGGCGCGCGGCGGTACCGTCAGGCGCCGATGGACCCGTCGGAGCCCGCTCGAAGGGAACCAGTGCCATGGACATGCTCTCCGGCGCCCAGATCGCCGCGGCCGACCTCGCCGACTGGCGCAAGCTCGCGCAGGGGCTGCACGCGCGATACCTCGTGGCGGACTTCGCCACCGCGGCGCGGTTCGTCGTCGCGATCGGCGAGGTCGGTGACGGGCTCGGCCACCACCCGCGCGTCTCGATCGGAGCGGCGCACGTCGACCTGACGCTCGTCAGCGACGACGCGATCTATCGCGAGGGTGACGGCACGGAGCACGTGGTGCAGTGGGTGACCCAGCTCGACCTCGACCTCGCCCGCCGGATCACCGAGGTCGCCCGCGGCCACGACCTCGCGGCCGACCCCACCGGCGTCAGCCAGCTCGAGCTCGGGCTCGACACGGCCGGGTCGGCGACCGTCGCCCCGGTCTGGGCCGCGCTGCTCACGGGGGACCCGGCGTCGCAGGGGCACGGCAGCCCCAGCGACGAGGTGCGGGACGTCACGGGGCGGGTGCCGAACCTGTGGTTCGGGGACGACGACGGATCCGATCCGGCCCGCCAGCGCTTCCATCTCGAGGTCTACGTCGCACCCGAGGTGGTCGAGGAGCGGGTGGCCGCCGTCCTCGCCGCGGGCGGGATCGTCGTCGACGACTCGGGCGCCCCTGGCACGACCGTGATCGCCGACCAGCACGGGGCGACCGGGATCCTCTGCGCCGACATGAGCGCCGCGACCCGGAGCTGACCGTCGGCGGGGCCGGAAACCGCTCGGCGAGACAGCGCCGCGGGCCGCCGGGCGGGGGCGGACGGCAGTCAGCCCACCCGCGCCGCGACGATGCCGCCGTCCACGTCGAGGACGGTGCCGTGCACGTAGGCGGCCTCGTCCGAGGCGAGGAAGCGGACGGCGTGCGCGATGTCGATCGGGCGGCCGATCCGGCCCGCAGGCGCCGCGGCGGTCATCGCCTCGAGGATGGCGAGGGAGGCCTCGTTGCCCGGGGTCAGGGTGGCTCCCGGAGCGACGGCGTTCACGCGCACGCCGCTCGGCCCGAACTCCGCGGCCCAGGCACGGGTGAGGTGCTCGAGGGCGGCCTTGGTCGCCGGGTAGAGACCGACCCCGGGCGTGCCGACGTGAGCCATCCAGGAGGTGATGTTGACGATGACGCCGCTGCCTCGGGCGGCCATGGCCGGAGCCAGCGCGCCGACGAGGTCGTGCGGGACGCGGACGTTGGTGGCCAGCAGCGCGGCGACGTCGTCGTCGGGCAGGGTCGCCGTCGGCCCGACGGGGAAGATGCCGGCGTTGTTCACCAGGACGTCGACCCGCCCGCCGAGCGCATCGGTGGCCCGCGCGGCGAAGTTGCGCGCCGCCGTCGGGCTCGAGGCCAGGTCGCCGGTGACGACCGAGGCGCGACCCCCGCCCGCCGCGATCGCGTCGGCGACCCGTGCGGCCCGCTCCGTGCTGCGACCGTGGACGACCACGTGTGCGCCCGAGGCGGCCAGGACGTGGGCGGTCGCCTCGCCCAGTCCGCTCGTGGAGCCGGTGATGATCGCGGTGCGGCCCGCGAGCCGCTCGTCGCGGGGGAGGGTGGAGAGGATCTCGTTCGTCGTCATGCCACCACGGTGCCCCGCCGCGGCGACGTCGGGTTGTCCGAGGCGGTCAGATGCTTGCCTGATCCGATCGTCGACTTGAATGGGGCCGTGGATCCCCTCCTCGCGGCGCGTCTGGACCGGTCGGCCGAACGGGTGCGCCGGCACGTCGCATCGCCGCACCGCGCCGAGCCTCTCGGACTGCGCCTGGCGCGGGCGGAGGCGCCGACGCCGACCGTCTACGTGCGCTACCCGCCGTGCCTGTCCATCGTGCTGAGCGGTCGGAAGCGTTCGGTGGACGACGACTCGGCCGAGCAGGAGTGGGGCCGGGACCGCTTCCTCATCACGCCGGTCGATCTGCCGCTCATGGCGCGGGTCGTCGAGCTGGGGGACCAGGGAGACTTCCTGTCGGTCAACTGGCGCCTCGACCCGGCGGTGGTGGCGGAGGTGGCCTCGCAGATGCCGCGCCCGCGCCACGAGGCCGACCCGGGGCGGCTGGGCGCCATGACCCCAGCGCTGGCCGACGCCGTCGACCGGCTCCTGGGCCTGCTCGACGCCCCGGAGGAGGCCGCCGTCCTCGCACCGCTGCTGAGCCGCGAGATCGTGCTGCGGCTGCTGCAGACCGACCAGGCGGCACGCCTGCTGCACGCGGCCCACCACGCCGACGCCGACGTCGTCGGCGCCGCGGTCCGGCGCCTCGACGCCGCACTCGCGCACCCGTGGACCGCCGAGGGCCTCGCGGCATCCGTCGGCGCGAGCGAGGCGACGCTGCGCCGGCGGTTCCGCGAGCTCACCGGGCTCTCCCCGATGTCCTACCTCAAGCGCCTTCGGCTCGGCGAGGCGCGCAGGCGGATGCTCGTGGCGGGGGAGACGGCGAGCCGGGCGAGCGCCGGGGTGGGGTACCTCAGTCCGTCGCACTTCTCCCGCGACTACCGCGCCGCCTACGGCCGCTCGCCGGCTGCCGACACCGCTGAGCTGCGCGCCCGCATGCGTGCGAGCTGAGAGCGGACGAGGTCCACGGCGCACGAACGGCCGGCCCCCGAGGGGAGCCGACCGTCCGTGATCAGCGCGTCAGGACCTCACGACGCCGGGGTGAATCCGGCGTCGTCGTAGCGGGTCAGGAACGCCGCCATCGCGTCGCGGGCGACGGACGTCGTCGGCCGGTAGATCGCGGTGCCGTCGTTGCCCTGCCAGCCGGTCGAGATGCCGGTCTCGGCGAGCCAGGTGATCTCGTCGTAGAACTGCGTCGACGGCGTGATGTCCGTGAACGGCGAGACCGCGGGCGCGTCGTGCTCCGGCGAGTCGGCCAGGCGGTAGAGGAACGCCGCCATGGCGTCACGGCCGATCGGTTCGAGCGGGCGGAACGAGAAGGTCCCGTCGCCGTTGTTCCACCCGGTGGCGATGTCCTGCTCGGCGAGCCAGGAGATCTCGGCGTAGAACTGGTTGCTCGTGCTGACGTCGGTGAACGGCGAGACCTCGGGCAGCTCGACGTCGGGCGATCCGGCCAGGCGGTAGAGGAACGCCGCCATGGCGTCACGGGCGATCGGCGCCAGCGGGCGGTAGTCCCACGTGCCGTCGCCGTTCTCCCAGCCGGTGGCGATCTCGTTCTCGGCCAGCCAGCGGATCTCGCGGAAGAACTGGTTGCGGGGAGCGACGTCGGTGAAGGACGCCGTCGTGAGCGCCCAGTTCTCGTCGTAGAACGTCGCGGGATCGATGACCCCGAGGTCCTGCGCGCGATCGATGAGGAGCTGCCGGATCTCGAGCAGCTCGTCGTAGACGACGGGTGCGTCGGCCACGTGCGGGAAGCCGCCGCCACCGGAGGCACGGTAGTTGTTCACGGCCATGACCACGACGGCGTCGTCCGCGAGCGGCGAGCCGTCGGGGAAGGACAGGCCCTTGATGCGCTGCCCGACCGGCTCGGACACGTCGATCGTGTAGTCCAGGCCGCTCAGCACGTCGTAGTTGTAGTCCGGGATGCCGCGCGTGTCGCCGGGGTACATCGCGTTCGTGCCGGTCTCGGGGTCGAACGCCGCACCCCGCTCGGTCTGCACGAAGTAGCGCGCGGAGTACTCGAGGTAGTCGCGCACCTGCGCCCCCGTCAGCTCGACGGCGCGCAGGGTGTTCTCGTAGATGTACAGCCCCGCGATGTCGCGGATCGTGACCTCGCCCTGCGGGAACAGCGCGGTGCGGGAGAACGGCGAGGCCTGCGAGATCACGGGCTTGCCCGCGTGCTCGGTGCCGGCCAGCGCATCGGCCACGGTCGTCTGCTGCACGTCGTTGATGAAGTCGATGATCGCCGTGTCCTCGTAGCGGGACGACGCGGCGGGGAGCTCCTGCGTCGACGTCGCGACCGGGGTGTTGACGTAGGTGACCGTCGCCTCGTGCTGGTCGGCGATCGCCTCGACGACGGCCGGGTCCTCGGCGTAGCCGTCGCGGCCGTAGTGCGGCGTGACGGTGGGGGCGGCGACGTCCCAGTCGACTCCGAAGCCGCCCTCGCCGTCGGGCAGCAGCGTGAGCGTGGTCTCGGTGACGCCCCGGCCCCAGTAGTTCGGCTGGGTGATGAGCGTGCGCTCACCCTCGACGTTCGTCACGACCGTCTCGGGCAGGTCGCGGTGGCTGTGACCGGCCACCAGCACGTCGATCCCGGGCACCTGCACGGCGATGTTGTTCGCGACGTTCTCGTGCAGCTCGGCGGGGTCGTAGCCCTCGTCGGGCACGGTGCCCTGGCCCGTGTGGGCGAGCACGACGACGACGTCGGCCTGCTCCTCGACGATCGGCACCCACTCCTTGGCGGTCTCCACCATGTCGCGGAACTCGAGCTTGCCCTCGACGTACTGCTGGTCCCAGACACGCACGCCGGGGGTGACCAGGCCGATGACGCCGACCGTCACCTCCTCGCCGTCGATCGTCCGCTCCAGCAGCGTGTACGGCTCGTGGTAGGGCTCGCCGGTGACCTCGTCGACGACGTTCGCCCCCAGGATCGGGGTGTCCTCCAGGTCGCGCTCGTACGCGCTCAGCAGGTCCAGGTCGTAGTTGTACTCGTGGTTGCCGACGGTCTGGGCGTCGTAGTCCACGACGTTGAACGCCTTGGCCATCGGGTGCTCGACAGTGCCGTCCAGGACGGCCTGGCGCTCGCGGCCGTAGCCGTAGAGGTAGGTCAGGGGAGTGCCCTGGATGGTGTCGCCGTTGTCGACGACGACGACGGACTCGGCCCCCTTCTCCTCGCGCACCTCGTTGATCGCGGTGCTGGCGCGGGCCAGACCCAGGCTGTCGGTGGCGGGGAAGGGTGCGTTGCGGAAGTAGTCCCAGTCGCGCACGTGACCGTGAAGGTCCGTGGTCGCCATGAGGGTCAGCTCGACGGCGTCGTCCGGGACGGCGGGGACGGCGGCGGCCGGCAGGGCGGCCGTGGGGATGACCAGGGCAGCGGCGCCGATCGTGGCGATGCTGACGCTGAGTCTGCGGTGAGCAGGCATGGGTGTCCTCTCGTTCTCAGGGGTCCGTCCACCGTAGGTCGCCCCTGTGACACGCGCAGGTCGAGCGGGTGAACGGGGCATGAGCGCGGTGGGCACGGACGCCGTGCGCACGATCGAACCAAGGCGCAGATCTACCATGGGGGCGATGATCGAGAAGGAGCGCGCCGGGCACGACGGCGCGCCGACCCGGCCGACCCGGCCGACGCGGGTCCGCCGCGAGGTCGCGCACGTGCGCAGCAGCCTCCTCACGTTCGGTCCACCCACGCGAGGGCGCTGGCCGCTCGCGATCCAGGCGGCGCTCGCGATGGCGGTCCCCGTGGTCCTGCTTGCGGCCCTGGGTCGCGCCGACCTCGGGCTGCTCGCCGCGACCGGGGCGTTCACCGGCCTGTACGGCGGGCGCGCGACCCCCCGGGAGCGGGCGGTCCTCGTCCCCGTCGTCGCGGTGGCGCTGCTGCTCAGCGCCGCGGCCGGCGCCGTGGCCGCGGCCGGTGGGACCGCCGTCGTGCTGGTCGGACTGCTCGTGTGGTCGGTGCTGGCATCCGCCGGAACCCTGGCGTTCTCCCTCGGCCCACCCGGCCCGATCTTCTTCGTGCTCGTCTTCGGCCTCTCGGCGGGGGTCACGGCGGTGCACGACGGCGCGCGCGTGGTCGAGCCGGCGACGCTCCTCGCGGCCGTGGCGGGGTCCTCCGCGTTCGCCTACCTGCTCGCCGTCGCCCCGTTGCTGCGACGGCGCCACCGCCGCGCCCCGGCGCGGTCCCTGCGCGAGCTGCTGCCCGGTCCTCGGTTGGACGACGGCGCCCGCACCGTGCTGCTGCGAGCGACGGCGGTGGCCGTCGTGGGCGTGGCGGCGGCCGCCGTCGTCGATCCCCAGCGGGCGTACTGGGTCGTCACGGCCGGCGTCGCCGTGGTGGGGGTCTCCGCCGCGCGGCGCGTGACGGTCACGCGCGGTGTGCACCGCGCCGTCGGGACGGTCGCGGGGGCCGCGCTCTTCCTGCTTCTCGCCCAGCTGGGCCCGAGCGGCGTCGTGCTCGGACTCGTCCTCGGCGCGCTCCAGCTCGCGGTCGAGCTGGTCGTCGTGCGCCACTACGCGCTCGCGCTGACCTTCATCACACCGCTCGTGCTGCTGATCGCGACGGCGGCGACGGGTGGCGCGCTCGCCTCGACGGACGTGGCGCTCGAGCGGGTCGTGGACACGCTGGTCGGAGCCGCGATCGGGATCGCGTGCGCGGTGCTGGTGGCCCCGCCGTCGCGCGCGGGGGGACCGAGCGAGGGGCCGACCGGGGAGGGGCCGGGCGCTCCGGTCATCCGGCGACGGCGGCGCGACGACGTCCCCGTGCTGGCCGACGTGCTCCTGGCACAGCAGCCGCTCACGAGCTATCCGGTCCGCAACCCGCTGCCGTTCCCGGTCGAGGAGTTCCTGCACGCCGACGACGCCGTCGCGGCGTGGGTCGCCGAGATCGACGGGCGGGTCGTCGGGCACGTGTGCTGGACGCGGCCGGCCGATCCGGGCACGGCGGCCGTCGAGGCCTGCGCGACGGCTCACGGCTGCCCGGTCTCCGGCCTGGCCTGGGTCTCGACGCTGTTCGTCGACCCGGCGGCCGGCGGGCGCGGGCTCGGGCGACGGCTGCTGGCCACGGCGGTCGGCGGCATCCGGGACGCGGGGTTGCACCCGTGCCTCGAGGTGGTCGACCTCAACCCGGTGGCGGGACGGCTCTACCGCGCAACCGGCTGGGTGGAGGTGCTGCGCACGCGACCGGACTGGCTGGCGGGCGCCGTCGACGATCCCGAGGTGGGGGAGTCGATCATGGTGCTGCCCGTGACAGGTCGGTGATCAGCGAGATCTCACCGCTAGCGTGGGCGCCCACTATGGCGACGTCACCATCCGCATGCCGAGCGTGATCGAACTGTGACCGTGTTCGGGTTGCGTCCAGAGGTGTGAGCGTTAACACTCTTCCACGGGGGACGCGACAGCGTCCTGGAGATCGTCACAGGTGTGACGCCCACGACTCGAAGGAGAGTTTCCATGAAGGTTTCCGTGCGGACACGTCGGACTTTCGTCGCCGCAGCTGCAGCAGCGACCATGCTGACCCTGGCCGCGTGCGGCCCCGGCGACAGCGGTGAGGGCGACGGTGGCGGTGACGCGGGCGGCGACGGCGGCACCACGACGGTCGGTTTCGTGGCCGTCGGGCCCGAGGGCGCCTGGCGCTCGGCCAACGAGCAGAACATCCGCGACACGTTCACCACGGACGCGGGCTACGACCTGAAGTACGCCCCCGCCACCAACCTCGACCAGAAGTCGCAGATCGACGCGTTCACGTCGTTCGTCGACGAGGGTGTCGACGTCATCCTGCTCTCGGCCACCGAGGGCTCCGGCTGGGAGGACTCCCTGACGCGTGCGCAGGAGGCCGAGATCCCGGTCATCCTGATCGACCGCGGCATCGAGCCCGACGACGACTCGCTGTACGTCACGCGCATCGCGCCCGACAACATCGAGGTGTCCAAGTCCGTCGCGAACTGGGCCCTGGAGACGTTCCCCGACGGCGCGAAGTACTTCACGCTCGAGGGTCCGGCCGGTGTCTCGGTCGTCAACGAGCGCAACGAGGGCTGGGACGAGGTCGTCGGCGCCGAGTCGTCCTTCACCAAGGTCGGCGCACAGACCGCCAACTGGTCCACGGACGAGGCCAAGTCGGTCGTCGAGACCGTCCTCAAGGCCAACAACAACGACATCGACCTGATCTTCGCGCAGAACGACGAGATGGGTCTGGGCGCCGCGCTCGCCATCGAGGAGGCCGGCCTGACCCCGGGCGAGGACGTCAAGATCGCCACGATCGACGGCACCAAGGGCGCGCTCGAGGCGCTGTCCGAGGGCCGCCTGAGCTTCGTGGCCGAGTACAACCCGCTGTTCGGTGACACCGCCGTCGAGGCCGTCACCAGCGCGCTCGAGGGCGCCGACGTCGACTCCTACATCATCGTGCCGTCGACGACGTTCGACTCCCCGGAAGCGGCCACCGAGGCCCTGCCCGACCGCAAGTTCTGATCTCTCGACGAGGGCGTGCTCCCCACGGGGGCACGCCCTCCCGGGCGAGAAGGGCCTCTCCCCACCGTCGGGCGAGAAGGTCACCAGCAGATCCCGCGCGGACCGTTCCGCGCACGCACGAGTGAGGCATCAACGATGAGCCACGAGCCCATAGTCGAGATGCGCGGCATCCACATCGGGTTCCCCGGTGTGAAGGCGCTCGACGGAGTCGACTTCCGTCTCCTTCCCGGTGAGGTCCACGCCCTGATGGGCGAGAACGGCGCAGGGAAGTCCACGCTGATCAAGTGTCTGACCGGCGTCTACAGCATCGACGCGGGCGAGATCGTCATCGACGGGTCGCCGCGGCAGCTCGCCGGAACGGCCGACGCGCAGGAGGCGGGCATCGCGACCGTCTACCAGGAGGTCAACCTCGTCCGGAACCTGAGCATCGGCGAGAACGTCATGCTCGGCCACGAGGTGCGCGGCCGCTTCGGCATCAGCTGGCGGGCGACGCACCGCCGCGCGAAGGAGAACCTCGAGCGGTTCGGCCTCGGCCACCTCGACACGCGCCTCCCGCTGTCCACCCTCTCGATCGCCGTGCAGCAGCTCGTCGCCATCGCTCGCGCGATGGTGACGAAGTCGCACGTGCTGATCCTCGACGAGCCCACCTCGAGCCTGGACAAGCAGGAGGTCTCCACGCTCTTCGGCGTCATCCGCCAGCTGCGCTCCGAGGGCGTGGCGATCCTCTTCGTCTCCCACTTCCTCGAGCAGGTCTACGAGATCTCCGACCGGATGACGGTGCTGCGCAACGGACGCTTCGAGGGGGAGTTCCTGACCAAGGACCTCGACCGCTCGTCGCTGATCGCCACGATGATCGGCCGCGAGCTCTCCACGCTCGCGGGCGAGCACGAGGTGCGCGACGGCGTCGCCCCCGGACAGCGCGAGCCCCTCCTCGTCGCGGAGAACCTCGGGCGCAAGGGGTCGGTCGGCGCGACCGACCTCGCCATCGGCAAGGGCGAGATCGTCGGCTTCGCCGGTCTGCTCGGATCGGGCCGGACCGAGCTCGCCCGCCTCCTGTACGGCGCGGACAGGCCCGACTCCGGCAGCATCACGCTCAAGGGCCGCAAGACCGCGATCGGTTCGCCCGCGGCGGGTCTCGCCAACGGCATCGCGCTGTCCTCGGAGAACCGTCGCGACGAGGGCATCATCGCCGACCTCAGCGTCCGCGAGAACATGATTCTCGCCGTCCAGGCCCGCCGCGGCTGGATGCGGCCACTGTCGAAGAAGGACACCGACGAGATCGTCGACAAGTACATCAAGGAGTTCGGCGTCCGCCCGGCGGATCCGGACCGACCGATCAAGAACCTCTCCGGCGGCAACCAGCAGAAGGTGCTGCTCGGCCGGTGGCTGGCCACCAGGCCGGACCTGATGATCCTGGACGAGCCGACCCGCGGCATCGACGTCGGTGCCAAGGCCGACATCATCACCGCGGTCCAGAAGCTCGCGGAGGACGGCATGAGCGTCGTGTTCATCTCCTCCGAGATCGAGGAGGTCGCACGCGTGAGCGACCGGATCGTCGTCATGCGCGACCGCGAGAAGGTCGCCGAGATCGTCAACGACGGCACCGTCTCCGCGGCCACCATCGTCGCCGTCATCGCCGACGAGGAGGGGACTGCCCAGACGGTCGCCGCGCTGGACGTCAGCGACGAGACGTTCCCCGGCACCACCTCGACCAGCACCCCGACCGGCACCTCCACCAGCACCGAGAGGAGCGAGTCATGAGCACCGCCACGTCCTCCACGTTCGGGGAGCGCCTGCGCAACGTCGGGCGCCAGCAGTTCGTGTGGGCGATCGTCGCGATCGTCCTGCTCCTGGTCATCAACGTGATCAAGGACCCGACGTACCTGTCGATCAGCTACAGCGACAACCTCGGCGGCCTGCGCGGCAACCTCGTCGACATCCTGCGGGCCTCGGCTCCGATCCTGATGATCGCGACGGGCATGGCCCTGGTCATCGCGACGGGCGGGATCGACCTGTCGATCGGCTCGGCCATGGTGATCGCGGGCGCCGTCGCGATGGAGTTCCTCTCCGCGAGCGGCTCCTCCAGCCTCGGGACCGCGGGGCTGGCGCTGCTGCTCGCGCTGCTCGTGGCGGGCGTCCTCGGCGTCGTGAACGGCGTGCTCGTCTCCGTCGTCGGACTGCAGCCCTTCATCTCGACGCTCATCATGATGCTCGCGGGCCGGGGCATCGCCAAGGTCATCACCGGGGGCCAGAACACGACGGCGACGTCGGAGCCGTTCCGCTGGATCGCCAACGGCTACGTGGTCGGCCTGCCGGTCGTGGTGCTGCTCGCCGTCGCCATCGTCGCGGTCGTGGGGCTCATCGTGCGTCGCAGCGCGCTCGGCCTGATGATCGAGGCCATCGGGATCGACGCCGAGGCCGCGCGCCTCGCGGGCGTGAACAAGCGCGCGATCATCTTCACCGTCTACGTCGCCGCGGCCGTGCTCGGCGGCATGGCGGGCGTGTTCGCGACGGCGTCGGTCATGACCGTCGACGTCTCCAACACCGGCAACCAGATGGAGCTGGACGCGATCCTCGCCGTCGTGATCGGCGGCACGTCGCTGGCGGGCGGCAAGTTCTCGATCAGGGGCGCCGCCGTCGGCGCGGTCCTCATCGCGACCCTTGACAAGACGGTCGTGTTCCTCGGGGTGCCGTCCTCGGCGACGCCGGCCTTCAAGGCCGCCGTCATCGTCATCCTGTTCCTCATCCAGTCGCCGTGGTTGCACACCCAGCTCGCGAAGCTGCGCTCGCGCCGCACGACCACCCCGACCACCGCGGAGGTGACGGCCTGATGTCCGTCCAGACAGCGACCGCCCCCCCGGAGACCCCGACCCCGCCCGCGGGACCCCTGGCCCGCGTGACGGGATGGATGCGCACGCACACCACCTCGCTGCCCACGTGGGCGGCCCTGGTGATCTTCGTCGGCATGGTGATCTACGCCGAGATCGTCTACGGCCGGATCCTGCAGCCGTCGACCACCTCGAACCTGCTGATCAACAACAGCCACCTCATCATCATCGCCGTGGCGCTGACGTTCGTGATCATCACGGGCGGCATCGACCTCTCGGTCGGCGCCGTGATCGCGTTCAGCTCCGTGGCGGGCGTGATGCTCGCGAACGCCGGTTGGAACGCCTACCTCGTGATGGTGCTGATGATCGCGTTCGGCGCGACGTTCGGACTGATCTCCGGCTGGTTGATCCAGTACCTGAACGTGCAGCCGTTCATCGCCACGCTCGCCATGATGTTCCTCGCCCGGGGGCTCGCCTCGACGCTGTCGACGGTGCCCGAGCGCCTCGGGGACGACTCGCCGATCCGCGCGCTCGGCACCCAGATCAAGATCTACGACGGCCCGAAGGTGAACGACTTCGTCATCACCCCGGGCGTCGTCATCGCGCTGCTCGTGGTGCTCGGCGGGTTCTTCGTGCTGCACCGCACGCGCACGGGCCGAACGATCTACGCGATCGGCGGCAAGGAGCAGTCCGCGCAGCTCATGGGACTCCCGGTGCACCGCTCGAAGATGCTCGTCTACGTCATCTCGGGCTCGCTCTCGGGTCTCGCGGCCGTGGTCTACACCGCCAGGCTCGGGATCGCCCAGAACATCACGGGTGTGGGCTGGGAGCTCGACGCGATCGCGGCCGCCGTCATCGGCGGCACGCTCCTGACCGGGGGAGCGGGCTTCGTGCTCGGCTCGGTCATCGGCGCGCTGGTGCTCGGCCTCATGAACGTGATCATCTCCCGCGACGGCTCCATCCCGCCCGAGATGACGACCGTCATCACCGGCGGGGTGCTGCTGGCCTTCGTCCTGCTGCAGCGCGCGGTGGTGCGACGGCGGGAGTAGCTGTCCCGGTCGGCGACGACCGGCGACGAAGGCGAGAGGCGGCACTCCGGTCAGGGTGCCGCCTCTCGTCGTTCTCGTGCGGCCCGTGCGCGCGCCCCCGCCCCCGACCCGAGCCCGACCCCGACCCCGACCCGCCGACCGTCCCGTGGGAGCGATCTGTCCGTCGTGGGAGCGACGTGTGCGGGGTCGTCCTCGCGGCGCTGGGGTCGCTCTCGCGGAGGTGAGGCCGATGCCGAGGCCGAGTGTGGTTGTGGGTGGCCCGGCGGGTCTACCTCGCGGGCAGGGGGAGGTCGGGTGCGGTGACGAGCCGGCGTCCGGGAGCGACTGACCCTGGGGTGCGACCAGTCCCGTGGGAGCGACCCCAGCGCTGTGGGAGCGACGTGTCCGGGGTCGCTGTCGCGGCGCTGGGGTCGCTCTCGCGGAGGTGGGGGTGGCCGGGTGGGTCTACCTCGCGGGTGTGGGAACGGCGGGCCACCTGGGGTGGCCCGCCGTTCGTGGGTGGTGCTTGTGGTGGTGCTGGTGTCAGCTCTGGGTGAGGTGGTTCTCCAGGCGGTTCATGAAGGCGGCCATGGCGTCGCGGTTGACGGGTGAGAGGGGTTGGTAGATGTCGGTGCCGTCGTTGCCTGCTCCGGTCCAGCCGGTGGCGATCTCACTGGTGTGGAGCCAGGTGATCTCCTCGTAGTACTGGTTGCTGACGTCGACGTCGGAGAACGGGGAGACGGCGGGGGGTGTCCAGTCGGTCTGGATGCCGTCGCGCTGGTCGGCGTAGCGGTGCAGGAAGGCGGCCATGGCGTCGCGGGCGATGGGGTCCAGGGGTCGGAACTGGGCGGTTCCGTCGGTCTGGGGCCAGCCGGTGGAGATGCCGGTGGTGTGGAGCCAGGTGATCTCCTTGTAGAACTTGTTGCTGACGTCGACGTCGGTGAACGGTGAGACCTCCGGTGCTGTGAAGGCGGGGGATCCGGCGAGGCGGTAGAGGAAGGCCGCCATGGCATCGCGTGCGACGGGGGTGACGGGTCGGTACTCCTTGGTTCCGTCGGGCAGCTGCCAGCCGGTGGAGATCTGGCGCTGGGCGAGCCACTGGATCTGCTCGAAGAACTGCGTGCCGGCGGGCACGTCGGCGAAGACCGGGACGACCGGCTCCACCGGCTCGGCCTCGACCGTCACCGTCAGCGAGACCTCCCGGTTCTCCGACGCCAGCTCCTCCTCGCGCGTCTGGTTGAGCACGGCCTGACCGTCGGCGGCGAAGTGGACCGTCTTGACCCTGGCGTGGCGGCTCGGGTCGTTCAGACCGCCGTCGGCGCCCGGTGCCCACTCCGCCCGCGGGGGCCGCGCGTGGTAGACGATGACGGGGTTGCCGTCGGCGTCCAGCGTGAATGAGTTGTGACCCGGCCCCATCTGCGCACCGTCGAAGTCGTCGGTGGTCAGCAGCGGGTAGCCCGACTTGGTCCACGTGGCCGGGTCCATGAGGTCGCCGTCCTTCGGCGCGGACAGCACGCCGACGGCGTAGGTCTCGTCGACCGAGGCGGCCGAGAAGAAGACGAAGACGGATCTGTCGTCGGAGATCACCGAGGCGCCCTCGTTGATCACGTTGCCGCTGCTGCGCTCCCACGCGTAGTTCGGGGTGGAGAGCAGGATCGACGGCGACGTCAGGCGCTGCGGGTCGGCCGGGTCGATCTCGGCCATGCGCAGGTCGGACGAGCCAGGCTTCTCGGCCCACACCATGTAGTGCTTCCCGTTCGCCTCGAAGTAGGTCATGTCGAGGGAGAAGTGCGTGAACGCCGCGGTGTCACCGGGGAAGGCCTGCATGAACTGCGGCTCGCTCCAGCTCGCCGGGTCCAGCGGGTCGTCCTCGCCGTCGGCCCGCATGATCGCGGGGCGGATGTCCCAGGGGGAGCCGGTCCCGGTCGACGCGGTGAACAGGATGACCCAGTCGCCGTCGATCTTGTGGAACTCGGGCGCCCAGAAGTAGCGGAAGTGCGACGTCGCCGTCTGAACGCCCGGCTCCTTCGTGACCGACGGACTGACGTTGCCCGCGTACAGGACGACCTTCTCCTGCGCGCTCGTCAGGCCGTTGATGTCCCCGGCGCGGCGCAGCACGATCCGGTCGTACCCCACTCCGGCGTTCTCCTGCGTGGTGGGGTAGGAGCCCGTGAGGTAGTACTCGGTCTCGCCCGTGCGCTCATCGTCGCGCAGGACCCACGGATCGGCGCGCTCGCGCACGAGGATGCCGTCCGTGTCGCCGTAGACCGGCTGCTGGACCTCGCCGGTGACCTCGTAGGTGCCGGGTGCGGTCAGGTCGACGTCGCTGGTGTCCCACTCGACCCCGAGCTGCTTGGTCGAGCCGTCGGAGTAGGTCAGGTCGACCTTCTCGGGCAGGGCGAGGTCGCCGTCGACCGGCAGCGTCACGTCGGCGAAACCACCCACGCCCGTGTTCGTGATGCGTCCGAGCTTCGCCACCACCGCGTCGTAGACGTCCCGGGTGACGGCGAGCTCGCTCGCCTCGACGGCGTCGCCCGGCAGGCCGGCGACCGCGGAGGCGGCCGGGGTCGTCGTCGAGACCGGGGCGGAGAACGACGCGAAGTCGGCCGTGGTGACCTCGTACGAGGCACCGGCCGGCGTCGTGTAGACGACGCGGTAGGCGAGGATCGCGTTGTCCCAGCGGACGCTCGCGCGCGACACGACGTGCCCGGCCGTGTTGGTGGTGGCGAGGCGCTCGTTGCCGTACGTGACGAGGTCGGCCGAGTCGTAGACGAACACCTGTGCGCTGGTGCCGTTGTCCGTCGCGAGGAAGCCGAAGGTGCCGTCGGGCTGACGGAAGATCACGGGGGAGCCGTACCGCGAGCTGCCGCGGCCGAAGGTCGGGTAGCGCACACCCTTGTCGTTGTTCAGGGCGACGTACGCACCGTCGGAGCCGGTCGCGGCCGCGAGGTGCAGCACGTCCGTGCGGTCCGTGTCGCCGGTCCTGATGTACGCGGCGATCCGGCCGGCGTCCTGGGCCGGGACGGTCACGCGGTAGGTGCGCACCGCGCTCGCGCCGGGGGCGGAGGCGGCCGTGAACGTCGCGGTGAGCGTGACCTCGCGGTCGCTCCCGCCGCGCGTGACGGTGCCGTCGAGACCGATCACGCCGGCGTCGGAGGTCCCCCACGCGATGTCCGCGGCGCCGTCGCGCGACTGCGGCAGGAGCGTGATGTCGTCGGCGGTGACCGTGACGCCGAGGTCGAACGCGTCGGCCGTCCGGTCCAGATCGCCCGCGGGGTCCAGCGCCAGCACCGTCACGTCGTAGGTGCGCGTCAGCGTGGATCCGCCCAGGGTGAGGGTCGCGGTCAGCGTGACCTCGACGTCGGGCTGACCCTGGCCGGGCCGCGTGACCGTGCCGTCGGCGGCTAGGTGTGCGACGTCGTCGCTCGCCCAGGCGATGGCTGCGCCGCTCGCGCCGGCGCTCGGCAGCGTGACGTCGCCCGAGGTGCTCACCGGGAGCACGACGGCGTCGGCGTCGGCCGCGAGGGCGGCCTGGGTCGTGGCCTCGGGGACGCGGTCGCCCGAGTGGTAGAGGTTCGCGACGTCGGCGGCGTCGTAGGCGCCGGCGGACACGACGACGTCGTCGATCCCGCCCCTGAAGTAGTTGTCGGGGTAGGAGGAGCGGCCGAGGTAGCCGACCAGCCCGGTACCGAACTGGGAGACGGTGCGGGCGACGGGCACGGTGCCCATCGAGGTGCCGTTGAGGTAGCCCGTGATCGACGTCGGCGTGATGACCGTGGTGTACATCGCCCACTCGGTGGTGGAGCGCGGTCCGGCCACGCCCTGCGCGCCGTTGGTCGGGGAGATGCCGACCTCCGTGCCCCACGGCGCGCTCGGTGCGCTGGAGCCCGTCAGGACGGTCTTGACGGTGCCCGACGGGGTGGAGGGGTTGAGCAGCCAGTACTGCGCGGGCGGGTTGCCCGGCGAACCGAAGAACGCCGCGGCGTAGTTGCCGTCGCCGGTCTCGTTCTTCAGCCAGGTGGAGATGGTGAGGGTGTCGCGGCCGTCGAACAGGCCGTCGGGCAGGCGCACGTGGCCCGCGCCGGAGCCGGCACCGCCGCCGGGCAGGCGGAGCTCGCCGTCGGCGATCGTGGCGCCGGCGCCGAGCAGCGTGCCGTCGTTGCCGTTGCCGGACACGTCGGCCACGACGCCCGGGCTCGCGAAGTCGTAGTGCAGGAGGAGGTCGGGGTCGTCGGTGACGGGGTCGGCCGCTGCTGTCGGGATCAGCAGCCCGACCGACGCGACCGCGGCCGCTGCTGCGGCCGCCGTCCGTCGACGCCAGGGGGAGAGGTGCACGTCGTCGTCCTTGCTCTCGGGGATCCAGCGGGGGTGGGGCGGGGTCTGGCTCAGGGGTGGGCGATCAGGTGGGCGGTGGTGGTGACGGTCGCCCGCCACCACCACCGCCCACATCGCACGCGTCGGGTCAGTCGCGCTCGTCGTCCAGGCGGTACATGAACGCCGCCATGGCGTCCCGGTTGACCGGGTTCAGCGGGCGGAAGACGGCGGTGCCGTCGTTCCCGTCGACCCAGCCGGTCGCGATCCGCTCCGAGGCGAGCCAGGAGATCTCGCGGTAGAACTGGTTGTCCGTGCTCACGTCGGCGAAGGCCGAGACGGCGGGCGCCTCGTCACCGGAGACGTCGCCGGAGACGTCGGCGTAGCGGTAGAGGAACGCCGCCATCGCGTCGCGTGCGATCGGAGCCAGGGGGCGGAACGAGAACGTCCCGTCGCCGTTGTCCCAGCCGGTCGAGATCTTCTCCGAGTGGAGCCAGGCGATCTCCGTGTAGAACTCGTTGTCGGTGGCCACGTCCGTGAACGGCGAGACCTCCGGCGCGGTGAACGGGGGCTCGTCGGCGAGGCGGTAGAGGAACGCCGCCATGGCGTCGCGCGCCACCGGCGTCACGGGGCGGAACTCCCGCGTGCCGTCCGGAAGCAGCCAGCCGCGCGTGACCCCGCGCTCGGCGAGCCACCAGATCTCGTCGTGGAACGCCGTGTCGGGCGTGACGTCCGTGAAGACCAGCGGGACGGCTGCCGTGACGGTGACCTGCGCCGTCGTCGAACCCGACGTGAAGCCGTCTACGGTCGCGGTCACCCTGACCCGGTACGTCCCCGCGGTCGTCGGGGTGAGGGTGGCCCCGGTCGCGCCGTCGACCGGCGTGCCGTTGCGCGTCCAGGCGTAGCTCACGACGGCGTCCGAGGGGTCGGTCGTGACCGTCGCGGAGACCGGGTCGCCCGTGACCGCCGCCGCCGGGAGCGACGCCGTGACACCGACCGTGCGCGGGAACGTCACGGTGTAGACCGTGCTCAGCCCGGTCGGCCCGGTGACGGTCACCGTGGCGACGCCGTCGGTACCGGCCGTGGCCTGGACGATCGTCACGGTGGCGCCGCCGGTGGCCGTGGCCGCCGTGACGGCCGGGAACGCCGATCCGGTCACGGGGACCGTGTAGTCCACCTGACCCGCGAGGAGCGGGACGCTCGTCCCACCGGCGGCGAGCTCCGAGAGCACCGGAGCCGTGGCCGGAGCCTCACCCTCGGCCCGGTAGATCTCGACCTCGGACACGGTGAGGAAGCGGTTGGCGGTGTTCGCGAGCGTGAGGCGGACGCCCGTGGCCTGCACGGCGTCCCAGTGGTCCTCGACGACGGGGGCACCGACGGCCGGGTTCGCCAGGGTGCGATCCGCCTCGAAACCGGGTGCCCGGGTCCACGTGCCCGCGGGCGTGCGGTACTCCACGCTCATGGTCTCGGGCCAGCTCGTGTTGCTGCCGTCCTTGTAGAACCACGTCCCGACGCCGCTGATCGGGGCCTCGGGGAACGTGTACGTCAGCGTCGCGGGCGAGGGGCGCGTGCCGCCCTGCCAGTTCGACCAGCCCTTGTCGGTCCGGTCGCGGTTGCGGGTCCGGTCGATCCCGAAGCCGCCCTCGCTGTAGGAGGCGACGGCGGTGGTGGTCGGCTCGGGGGCGATGTTGACCTCGACGACGTCGGAGACGGTGACCGTGACCTGGGCGGTCAGGTCGAAACCGGTGACCGCGCCCGAGAAGGTGACCGTGCCGGCCGTCTCGTAGTAGTCCGCGTCCGTGACGTCCCACGTGACGGCGAGCTGCTGCGTCGTGCCGTCGGCGAACGTCACCGGGACGCGTGCGGGCAGCTCGGCCGGGGTGCCGACGGCCGTCCGCACGGCCGAGGGCAGCGCGGCGGTCGGCTCGGCCAGCAGCGCGGCGAACATGCGCTCCTGCTCCGCCTTCGTGATCGGCAGCACCGTGCCGTGGCGCGGGGCCGGCGTCGGGAGGGAGAACTGCGTCGGGACGGTCCAGTCGGCGTCGTCGCCCAGCTCGGTGGAGAACAGCGGGATGTACTTGCGGCCCCCGAACTCGTCGACGAAGAGGTAGTAGCCCTCGCCGTTGACGTCGCCCTCGTTCGCCTTGAAGACCGTCGGGCCCTCGACGGCACCGGTGCCGGCCTGCTGGCCGATGCACGTCGCCTCGAGCGACCACTCGTCGGCGGGCGCCGTCGTCGTGGTCGTCGTGGTTACGGCCCGCAGGCTCGTGGAGCGCTCCTCGAAGATGTCGAGGCACGCGTTCGGCCCGGTGAGGTTGCGACCCTCGTCCTTGGTGAACCGGTAGTAGGTGTCACCCTCCTTGATCACCGTGGAGTCGATGCGCGAGACGCCCGTGTCCTGCCAGACCTGGGCGGGAGTGAAGGTGTGGAAGTCGCGCGTCGTGGCGTACATCATCCGGTTGGGCTGACCGCCGGTGTGGCCGGGGTCGTCGTCGGCGTAGAGCTTGGAGGCCCAGAAGACGACGTAGGCGCCGATGGTGTCGTCCCAGTACGCCTCGGGCGCCCAGGTGTTGCCGGCGTTGTCGGGGGAGACCTTGACGTGGCGCTGCTGCGACCACGTCACCATGTCCGTGCTCTCCCAGATCTCCAGGTACTGGCTGCCCTGGCGCTGCGAGGCGTCCCAGTTCGGGTTGTTCCCGATGGAGAGGTCGGTCGCGATCATGTAGACCTTGTCGCCCTCGGGGGAGCGGATGAGGAACGGGTCGCGCAGGCCGGTCGTGCCCTCGGTCGAGGTGATGACGGGCTGGCCGCCGTTCAGCGTGACCCAGTTGCGGGCGTCGTTGCCGTTGGAGGCGCCGAAGTAGATCTTCTCGCCCGGGACGGAGTCGCCGGTGAAGTAGGAGAACGCGTACGCCTCGTACGGCTCGGAGACCGGGAGCGCCGGCACGGTGGCCGTGAAGGTCCGGGTCGCGGTGCCGGTGCCGCGCGTCAGCGTGGCGGTGAGCTCGACGGTCGCGGCCGGGGAGCCGGTCGCGGGGCGGGTGACCACGCCGTCGACGGCGATCGTCGCGGGGGCGGAGGAGGCCCAGGCGATCGCGACGCCGTCGCCGATCTCGGTCGGCAGCGTGAGGTTGCCGCGCACGTCGTCGACGTCGTGCACCACGACGTCGTCCACGACGGCGTCGACCGCGTCCTGGTCGGGGTTCGCGGTGCCGGGCACGACGACGGTCACGACGCGCGTGGTCGAGGTCGTCCCCGCGGTGAGCGTGGCGGTCAGCTCGACGCTCTCCGACTGCGTCGTGCGCGTGACGACCCCGGCGTTCGAGACGACGGCGGGCCTGTTCGAGGTCCAGGTGATCGCGGACCGGGCGGGACCCGTGGCGGGGAGCGTCAGGTTCGCGATGACGGCGGAGGTGTCCCCGAGCGCCGTGGCGACCCAGGCGGCGTCCGCGTCGACCGTGGCCCGGTGGGCCTCGCCGGAGATCTCGGCCACCTCGGTGGCGCTCAGTGCGCCGTCGTAGATGCGGAAGTCGCGCACGACACCCTTGAAGGAGGTGTCGGCGGCGTAGGCGGACCGGCCGATGTAGTTGCGCGTGGTGGTGCCGCCGCCGATGGCCGACGGGATGCGCGCCGGGTCGATGTCAGCCGTCCGCGCGACCTGGACGCCGTCCTCGAACAGCGTCATCGTGCGGTCGGCGAGCGTCAGCGTGACGTGCTTCCACACGCCCTTGGGCAGGGCGCCGGTGCGCTGCGCGCCCGACTCGTTGTTCCACCAGCGGTCGGAGATGACGCCGCGGAAGTTGGGGTTGCTGCCGTAGCCCGCCGTGGCGAACAGGTAGCCCGACCCCGTGCCGCCGCCGGTGGCCGTGTTGCCCAGGTTGTAGATGAAGTGGTTGCCCGTCAGGGCGGGGTCCACCCAGACGTCGGCGCTGACGGTGATCTCGTCGAGCCCGGCGATGATGTCGTTCGGCAGCTTGACGGCGTTGCCGCCGCTCGCGGCGCCGCCGGAGAAGGTGAAGCCGGCGCCGGCGTTCCAGCCGGCGGCGCCTTCGACGGCCGCGTCGCGACCGTTGCCCGAGGAGTCGGCGGCCACGGAGCCGGCCGTCTCGTCGAGCTTGTACCAAGCCACCAGGCCCTCGTCCGGTGCGGCGCTGGCGCCGACCGGAACCAGGAGCCCGAGCCCCATGGCGAGGGCTGCGGTGAGGGCGTACGTGCGTGTCGCCATTCCACACTCCATCGTGAGAAAGAAAGGTGCCCCGACGTTGGGGCGCAGATGATGACGTCACCATCTGCTGGAATCATAACGTGGTGTGAACGTTCACGCACCCGGTCGTCCGTGCGCTCGGGGTCGAGGGTGACGTGGGAGCGACCCGTCCGCCGTGGGAGCGACGTGTCCGGGGTCGTCCTCGCGGCGCTGGGGTCGCTCTCGCGGTGGTGGGGGAGGTTGATGGTGGGTCTGGGTCTACCCAGGGGTGTGGGAACGGCGGGCCACCTGGGGTGGCCCGCCGTTCGTGGGTGGTGCTTGTGGTGGTGCTGGTGTCAGTTCTGGGTGAGGTGGTGGTGGAGGCGGTTCATGAAGGCGGCCATGGCGTCGCGGTTGACGGGGGACAGGGGTTGGTAGATGTCGGTGCCGTCGTTGCCTGCTCCGGTCCAGCCGGTGGCGATGCCGGTGTCAGCGAGCCAGGCGATCTCCTCGTAAAACTGGCTGCCGGTGCCCACGTCGGAGAACGGGGAGACCGTGGGTGGGGTCCAGCCGGGTTCGATGCCGTCGCGCTGGTCGGCGTAGCGGTACAGGAAGGCGGCCATGGCGTCGCGGGCGATGGGGTCCAGGGGGCGGAACTCGGCGGTTCCGTCGGTCTGGGGCCAGCCGGTGGAGATCCCGGTGGCGTGCAGCCAGGTGATCTCCTTGTAGAACTGGTTGCTGAGGTCGAGGTCGGTGAAGGGGGAGACCTCCGGTGCCGTGAAGGCGGGGGATCCGGCGAGACGGTAGAGGAAGGCCGCCATCGCGTCGCGCGCGACGGGGGTCACGGGCCGGTACTCCCGCGTCCCGTCCGGCAGCAGCCAGCCGGTCGTGATGCCGCGCTGGGACAGCCACGAGATCTCGTCGAAGAACTGGTCGCCCTCCCTGACGTCCGTGAACACGAGCGGCGGGGGCACGTCCGTGTCCGTCACGGTGACGCTCGCCGTCCCGGAGATCGAGCCCGCCGCGAGCGAGGTCGCGGTGATCTCGACCCGGCCCGGTGCGTGCGCGGTCACGGTGCCGGTCCCGTCCACGGTCGCCGTGAGCGGTGCCGAGGACGACCAGGCGACGTCCTGGTCAGCACCGACGGGTGCGACGGCGGCCGTCAGCGCGACCTGCTCGCCCACCTCCAGCGTCGCCGTCGACGGCGTCACCGTCACCGCGCTCGGGGGCGCGGTTTCGACCTCGATGGTCTGCGGTCCGACGCTCTCGAGCGTCGGGACGATCGGCTGGATGAGGCCGTCGGCGCCGAACGTGACCCGGTCGATGGTGGTCTCGCGGTTGTTGCCGTTGCCGCCGGGCATGGCGAACCGGTGGTAGGCGACGTACCAGTCGTCGGTCCCGGGGACCTGGACGATCGAGTGGTGCCCGGTGCCGAGGATGCCGAGGGAGGTGTCCTTGCTCAGGATGACGCCGCGGTAGGTCCAGGGACCGTGCGGGCTCGCCGAGGTGGCGTACCCGACCCGGTAGTCGGGTGATCCGGTGTCGTCGATCGAGTAGGTCAGGTGGTAGATCCCGTCGCGGTAGTTCATGAACGAGCCCTCGCGGTAGTCCACGAGGCCCTCCTGAGCGGCGATGGTGCCGGGGACGAGCGAGACCATGTCCTCGGCCAGCTCGGCGTAGACGGGTCGGCCGTTGCCCCAGTAGAGGAAGTACTTCCCGCTGACCGGGTCGTGGAACGCAGCCGGGTCGATGGCCTGGCCGGAGGTGACCGGGCCGTCGTTGAGGATCATCGCCTGCGGCTGGGCCGTGAACGGCCCCTCCGGGCTGTCGGCGACGGCGACACCGATCGTCTTGCGGTCCACGGAGTCGTTGTGGCCGGAGAAGTAGAAGTAGTACTTCCCCGCCCGCTCGATGATCGTCGGGGCCCAGGCGTTGCCCGACGCCCACGGGACGTTGCCGTTCGCGCCGTCGAGCGTGAGGAACGGCTCCTCCGACCGCGTCCAGTCCACGAGGTCGGGTGAGCTCCAGACGTAGAACTCCTTGCCGCCCCAGCCCGGGAATCCGTCACTGGTGGCGTAGATGTAGTACGTGTCGCCGAAGATCGCGATGTTCGGGTCGGCGTAGAGGCCCGGCAGCACCGGGCTGCGCATCTCGACGGCGGACATGGTCCACGTGGCCCGGGCGCCGTCGTCGGCCGTGAGCGTGTAGGTGACGGGGGTGCTGAGGTCCACCGGTGTGCCCGACGCCGGGGAGACCGTGACGCCGGTGGCCGCCGAGAAGGTCGGGGCCAGGGCGGTGAGCGGGGTGCCCGGGACGACCGGGAACGTGACCGTGCGGTCCGCGCCCGACACGATCGGGTCGATCTTGAGCACGCCGGTCGTGGTCAGGGAGACGTCGAGCAGCTGGTCCTTGCCGACGAGCTCGTCCGCCGTCAGGGCGCGGTCGTGGATGCGGACGTCGTCGAAGGCGCCGGCGAAGTAGCCGTCACCCGCGTAGAACGACCGACCGAGATAGCCGGCGAGATCAGACCCGAGGTCCGCGACGCTCGCGCTGAGAGCGGTGTTCTCGCCCAGCTTCACGCCGTCGACGTAGACGACCGTCGTCCGGCCGTCGAGGACGACGTCGTAGCGGTGCCAGGCGCCGGGGGCGACGGACCCCGTGACGGCGGACTCGCCCTGCCAGGAGCTCGCCGTGAGGGCGCTGCGCACCTCACCGCCGCGCGTGCGCAGGAAGTAGTAGCTCTGCTGGTCCTTCCCGAACGCGAAGGAGAAGAAGTTCCCCCCGGTGAGGTCCGAACGCATGTCGAAGGAGACGGTCATCTCGTCCCGACCGTCGAAGAACCCGGTCGGGAAGGAGGCGTAGCCGCCCGCCGTGCCGTCCAGGCGCAGGACGGACCCGCGCTCGGCGTCGGTCACCACCGCGGCCGAGCCGTGGGAGGTGAGGTCGTTGTCGCCGACCGAGTCCGCCAGCGTGCCGTCGTCGAAGGTGTACTCCGCGACGAGGCCCTGCGGCTCGGGCTCGGGGTCGCCGTACGCGGCCAGGAGGCGCTCCTCCTCGGCACGGGTGAGCTGCAGGACGGAGCCGTGGCGGAACTTCTCCTCGAACGAGAACTCCTCGGGTCCGGTGCCGGTCGTCAGCTGGGTGAACTGCAGGCTGGCGAGCGAGTCGGTCACGTGGCCGTAGTAGGCGTTCTCGTCGCCGTACAGCGCCCAGCGGCCGTCGGGGAGCGGGAAGACGGTCAGCCCCTCCATGCGGGGTCGTAGGCCGTGCGCGGCCGCCTCGCCCTTGGCCACGACGGTGGTCCACGGGCCGTCGAGGCTCGGGGCGGTGTCGATGACCGTGTCCCAGTCGGAGGTGGAGAAGCGGTAGTAGACGCCGTCCTCGACCGCGATGCTGGAGTCGATGATGTTGGCGCCGCCCGCGCCGTCGCCCTGCTCGTTGAGCGATGCCCAGATCTCGGGCTCGGAGAACGTGACGAAGTCGCGGGTCTTGGTCAGGTAGACGCGCAGCGCCCAGTCGGGGGTGTCGACGTCGCCGCGGTCGCGGGCGGACCAGTAGACGTAGTACTCGCCGGTGGCCTCGTTCCACACCGCCTCAGGCGCCCAGACGCAGCCCGCGGCGTCGAACCCCGCGAACACGATGCGCTGGTCGCTCCAGGTCACGAGGTCGGTGGACTCCCACACGACGATGTTCTGACTGGCGTTCAGCTGGTCCCAGCCCGAGCCACCTGGGCCGCCGCCCTCGGCATGCAGGTCGGTCCCGATGATCCAGTACCGGTCGCCCTCGGGCGAGCGGACGAGGTGGGGGTCGCGGACGCCGAGGTCGCCGCCCAGGTTGGCGAGGATCGAGGTGTTGTCGTTCAGCTTGGACCACTGCAGGCCGTCGTCGGAGTGGCCCATGAAGATCTTCTCGTAGCCGCCCTCGACCGCGAAGTGGGTCCAGAGGTAGCCGGCGCTGTAGTCGTCGTCGAGGTCGGCGGGGGCCGCGGTGACCGTGACGGGGATGGCGCGGGTCGCCGTCGTGCCGGGGACCGTGGCGGTCAGCGTGACGACGGTGTCGGCGGCCGGGCGCGTGACCACGCCCGCTGAGCGGCCGTCGGCGGCCTCGGTGGCGACGATGCCGGCGGGGGAGGCGGTCCACGCGAGCGTGCTGCCGTGGACGGCGCCGGTGCTCGGGAGCGTCAGGTTGCCGCGCACGTCGTCGGCGTTCGCCAGCACGAGGGCGTCGAGGTCGGCCTGCGCGCGGGCGCCGGGATCGAGCTGCGCCAGGACGGTGACGTCGAAGGTGCGCGTCCGCGTGGCTCCACCTCGAGCAACGGTGGCGGTCAGGGTGGCGGAGGCGTCGGGGCCGCCGTCCGCGGGACGAGTGACGACGCCTTCGGCCGTGACCACCCCCGGATCGGAGGTGGCCCAGGCGATCGTCGATCCGTACCCGCCCGTGGGAGGGAGTGCGAGGTCGGCGGTGACGGCGGACGTGTCGCCGAGGGTCAGCTGCGCGGCGTCGCGCTCGACCCTGTCGGCGTCGGCGGGAGCGAGGGAGGCGACCTGGTCCGCGCTGAGGGCGGCGTCCCAGACGTCGAAGCTGCGGACCGTACCCTGGAGCAGGCGGTCTGAGTCGTAGACCGAGCGGCCGATGGCGTTGCGGGTGGTGCTGCCGGCGCCGATGGAGCCAGGGGTCAGGGAGACGTTCGTGTTCGTGGCGACCTGGGCGCCGTCGAGGTACAGCCGCGAGGTGGTGCCCGACTGCGTGTAGGTGAGCGTGTGCCACGCGTCGCGCGTGAGGTTGGCGCCGCTGCCCGCAACCTGCTCGGTGCTCCAGTTGCCCGAGGCGATCCCGGCGCGGTAGGCGTTGCCCGTCGCGAACAGGTAGCCGTTCCCGGCGCCGTCGGTGGTGTTGCCGAAGCCCCAGAGGAAGTAGGGGGTGGCCTGGTTCGCAGCGAGACGCACCTCCGCGGAGATCGTGATGTCGGTGACGCCGGCGAGCACGTCGCCGGGCAGCTGCACGTAGTCGTCGACGCCGTCCAGCGTCAGTCCGTCGGGTGTCCGAGCCGCGCCGCCGATCACGGTGGCGGTCCGGCCGTGACCCGATCCGTCGGGGACGACCGCGGCCGTGTCGGTGCCCGTCGCGGTGGTGAAGTCGTAGCTCAGGAGCAGGTCGTCGGCGGCGACGTCCTGGGCCTGGGCGGGGACCGCCGTGGTCGCGAGGGTGGCGGCGACCGCCAACGCAGCGAGGGAGCCGATCGCTCGGCGGGAGTGTCTGACCATGGGCTCTTCTCCGTCGAAGTAGCAGTGTGAGCGTTCACACCATGCGTGGTGACGTTAACAGCGGGTCAGGATCGCGGCAACCGACACCCACGCCGACCGGACCTCGCGGCAGCTCGGTCGGTCGCTGGAGCGGTGGATCGGTGGATGGCCGTGGCGCGAGAGCGACCTGCGTGCCGCGAGAGCGACGCGTCGGAGATCGCTCTCGCGGCGGCTAGGTCGCTCTCGCGAAGGAGCCTCCGCGGACGGGTCGCTCTCGCGGCGCTGGGGTCGCTCTCGCGGTCGGTGGGCCGGTCGCGCGGCGGCGAGCAGGCGGGCGAGCCTGCCCGAGCCGCCCCGTCAGGGTGCGTCGGAGGCGTGGATCGCAGCGATCTGCCGCACGACGGCGGGCACGTCCAGCTGCGTGCGCGGTGCCGGGTCGAACGCCTGGTGGATCGTCAGCCCCTCGATCGCGGCGTCGATCAGCCGCGCCGTGGCCGGGTCGAAGTGCCGCTCCAGCGCGCGCCGCGACGCCGCCATCCAGTTTCGCGTCAGCGTCCGGTACTCCGGCCGTCGCGCCGCGAACGTGTACAGCTCGTGGGTCAGCACCAGCTCGCGGTCGTCGGTGAAGACGTCGTCGCTGATGATGGCGGTGACGGCGTCCAGCGCCTCCTCGCGCGTGGTCACCGCCGCCATCCGGTCCTCGAACCGCTGGCTCATCGCCTGCGAGAACCGCTCGAACGCCAGCCGCAGCAGCTCGTCCATGCCCTCGAAGTGGTAGGTCATCGAGCCCAGCGGCACGTCGGCGGCCACGGCCACCTTCCGGTGGGTCGTGCCGGCCACGCCGTGCTCCGCCACGACGTCGAGGCACGCGTCGATGATCCGGTCGCGGCGGTCGGGGTCGGTGCGACGGGTGCGAGGTGCGGCGGACGCGCGGGGGGCGGCGGACGTGCGGGGTGCCCCGGAGGACCTCGTCGAGCTCGGCACGGCCCCTCCTCGTCGTCGCGACCTTGTGTGTACGAATGTACGCTACCCCCATGACGGACTACTTCGCCGGAGACCCCCGCACCAACCGCGAGCGCATGCTGGCGGGCGACCTCTACATCGCCGACGACCCCGACAACGAGCGCCTCGCCCGTCGCGGTGTCGCCCTGGCCGATGGCTACCACCGTGCCGACGTCGCGGCCGACCCCGGTGCCCGCGCCATCCTGGCCGACCTCCTCGGCACGCTGGGCGAGGACGCCTACGTCAAGCCGCCGCTGTTCGTCGACTACGGCGAGGGCATCCACATCGGCGCCCGCACGTTCGTCAACTACAACCTCACCGCGCTCGACGTCGCGACCATCACGATCGGAGAGGACTGCCAGATCGGGCCGAACGTCCAGCTCCTGACCCCCACCCACCCCGTCGACCCGCAGCCGCGCCGCGACAAGCTCGAGGCGGCGCAGCCGATCGTCATCGGCGACAACGTGTGGCTCGGCGGCGGCGTCATCGTCTGCCCCGGCGTCACGATCGGCGAGAACAGCGTGATCGGTGCGGGCGCCGTCGTCACGCGCGACATCCCGGCGAACGTGGTCGCCGTCGGCAACCCGGCCCGGGTCGTCAAGCAGATCTGACGACGACGGGGCGCACGCCGTCCTGGACCCGCGCGAAGGTCTGGGAGAACCTGGTGGGGACGAGAAGGAGACCACCGTGGCCAAGGACGACCTCAGCAAGGGCGATCGCGTCAGCTGGAACACCCCGCAGGGCCGCACGCGCGGCACGGTCGAGGAGAAGCGCACCAGCGACTTCGAGCACGACGGCCAGCACTTCACCGCCTCGACCGACGAGCCGGCCTACGTCGTGAGGTCCGAGAAGAGCGGTGCGACGGCGGCCCACCAGGGTTCGGCGCTGCGCCGGCTGACGAGCTAGGCGCGGCGAGCCGCTAGTCGGCGAGCCCCACCATCGCGGCGCTGCGCCGCCACAGCTCGTCGACGAGATCGGCCTCCTGCGCCTGCGGGTGGGGTTCGCGCACGAGCGAGCGCTCGTCGTAGTACTGGCCCGGCTCCCAGTCGCGGCCGGGCGTGCCGTCGACGAAGTGCTCCAGCGTGCTGCCGCCCTTCGCGGCGCTGATGAGGATGAGGTGCCGCAGCGGTGTGCGGTAGATGAAGCGGAACCAGCTCGTCGTGTCGGCGGCGAAGTTGGTCCCCACCATCCCGGGGTGGAAGGCGACGGCGGAGATCCCCTCCGCCGCGTAGCGCTCGTGCAGGCCGCGCACGTGCAGGATGTTCGCGAGCTTCGCGCTGCCGTACGCGCGGTTGGCGTTGAACCGCTGGCGGTTGTCCAGGTCGTCGATGTCGATGACCCCGAACCGCGCCGCCGCCACGCTCGAGGTGTTCACGATGCTCGCGCGGCCGGCCGCGAGCGGCTCGTGCAGCAGCTCCGTCAGCAGGAACGGCGAGAGGTGGTTGACCTGGAACGTCCGCTCGTGGCCGTCCGCGGTCGGGCGGCGCTCGCCGAACACGCCACCGGCGTTGTTGGCCAGCACGTCGATCCGATCGACGCGCTCGCGGATCTCCCCGGCCAGCCGCCGCACGTCCGCGAAGCGCGCGAAGTCCGCCACGAACGACTCGGCGCCGGTCTCCTTCGCGACCGCCGCCGTCTTCTCGGGAGAGCGGCCGACCAGCAGTACGCGGTGACCGGCTGCCGTCAGGGTGCGCGCCGCGGCCGCACCGATCCCGTCGGAGGCCCCGGTGAGGACGATCGTGCGGGCGGACGTGGGTGCGGACTCGGATGCGGCCGCGGGCTCGTGGGTCATGCGACCACGCTACGTCGCCGCCGGGCGGACCAGGAGGAGCGGGTGCCGGGCGGGAGCACTACGGTGTTCCGGTGCCGCAGAGCGAGCCCTCAAGGGGTGCCGAACCGGGTGCCGGACCTGGCGCAGGACCGGGTGGCGAGGTCGACGTCGCGTCGAGCCCCCCACGGCGGGCCCGCCCGTGGTGGGCGCTGGCCCTCGTCGCCGCCGTCGTCACGATCGCCACGGGGTGGCTCCCGCGCGCGGACACCGTCGCGCTCGCCGAGCGCACCGGGCCGATCCTGCTGTTCGTCGCCGCCCTCACGGTGGTCGCCGAGCTGTGCGCCGGCGCGGGTCTGTTCGCCGCGGCCGCCGCCCTCGCGGCCCGGCTCGCGCGCGGCCGACGGTGGGCGCTGTGGGCGCTGGTGATCGTCCTGGCGACCGTCAGCACCGCGGTCCTGTCGCTCGACACGACGGCGGTGCTCCTCACGCCCGTCGTCATCGCCCTCGCGCGTCGCACCGGGACGTCGCCGCTGCCGTTCGCGCTCGCCGTCGTCGCCCTGGCCAACACCGCCTCGCTCGTGCTGCCCGTCTCCAACCTCACCAACCTCCTCGCCGATCACGCGCTCATGGTCGCGGGGGCGAGCTACCTCGCCCTGATGTGGGCGCCGGCGCTCGCCGCCATCCTCGTGACCGTCGTGGTCCTGGGCCTCCGCGACCGCCGCGCCATCGGCGGCCGGTACGTCACCGCACCCGCGCCGGGCGCGCCCGACGAGACCCTGCTGCGGATCACGGCCGCCGTCGTCGCGGTGATGGCGGTGGCGTTCGTGGTCGGGGTGGAGCCCGCGCTCGCGGCGCTCGCGGCCGCCGTCGTCCTCCTGGTCGCGACGCTGGCCCGACGGCGACCGCTGCCCGTACCCGTCGGCGACCTCGTGCCGTGGCGCACGCTCGTGGTGGTCGCCGCCCTGTTCGTCGTCATCGCGGCGGCGCACCAGATCGGCGACGCGCTGCAGGTGGCGGCCGGGACCGGCCACGGTCCGCTCGACCTGCTGCGGCTCGCCGCGGTCGCCGCCCTCGCCTCCAACGCGGTCAACAACCTGCCGGCCTTCCTCGCGCTGGACCCGGCGACGACGGGGGACCCGCTCCGGATCGCCGCGCTGCTGATCGGGTCCGGCGTCGCGCCGCTGCTGACGCCGTGGGGCTCGCTCGCCACGGTGCTGTGGTGGCAGCGGTGCCGACAGGCGCTGCTCGACGTGCCGGTGTGGACCATCGTGCGCCAGGGGCTGGTGCTGGCGCCCCTGGCGCTGCTGGCCTCGGTCGGGGCGCTGCTGCTGGCGGGGTGAGCCAAGCCCGTTGGGGGAGGTGGCGGGGTGCGCAGGTACGGTGGAATCTCCGGCAACACGTGGGAGATCACCGCCATGACCAGTCCCGATCCCGATCCCGAGAGCACGACCGGCCTCGAGCCCGGCGGCGGCGTCCCTCCCGGCGAGACGCCCCCCGGCGAGGCGAGCACGGCCGCGTCCCCGCAGAAGGAGCCCGAGGCCCGCGGCGCGGCGTTCAACAAGATCGCGGCGGGGATCGTCATCGGCGTCGGCGTCCTCGCGGCCGCCTACTTCATCGCCTACCTCGCGGGCATCCTGGGCTGAGCCGGCCGGGGGCCTACGACCCCCCGGCCGCCGACCCGTCGGTCCGGCGCCACCCGTCGGCGGTCCGCTCGACCGCACCCGCCCCGGCAAAGCTCTCCAGCCAGCCCTCCATCGGCCACCGTCCCCAGCGGCGGGCGAAGATCGCGCCGTTGCGCAGGATGTCGTCGAGGTGCTGCCACGGCGGTGACGACGTCGGGTGGTGCTGGTGGTAGGCGTGCGCGCCTCCCACCCACACCAGCGGGACGCCGGCCTCCCGTGCCCGGAACGCGACGTCGGTGTCCTCGCCCCCGTAGCCCTCGTAGCTCTCGTCGAAGCCGCCGAACGCGGCCCAGCCCGCCGGCGTCGTCGCGAACGACAGCGACCAGAAGAGCGGGTACTGCTCGGGACCGGCGACGACGCAGCGGCCGTCCGGGGGATCGGGCCGGGCGGCGTGCGGCGCCGTCAGCGGGCCCAGGTCAGTGTCGACCTCGACCGTCACGCCCTCGGGCAGGTAGGTCACCGGACCGCACAGCAGCGCGCCCGGGTGCTCGTGCGCCGCGGCGGCGTACCGGTCGAGCAGGTCGGGCGCGGGCACGCAGTCGGCGTCGAGCAGCACCAGCAGCTCGTGCCCGGCCGCCAGCGCCGCCCCCACCCCGAGGTTGCGGCCCGCCGCCAGGCGCAGGCCGTGCGGTCCCGGGGGGACGTGCACGATGCGCGCGTGGCGCGCGAGCGAGGCGGGCGGCGCGGCGTCGTCGAGCCAGACGACGATCGCCTCCGGCGGCTCGGGCAGCGCCTGCAGCCGGGCCTGCTGGCGCTCGACGTGGTCCAGACGCGCGGCGGACGCGAGCGTGATGACGGCGGTCACGCCGAGACACCCGCGCGCTCACCGGTGGGAGACCTGCCGTCGGCCACGGCCGAGACGACCGCCGCCGCCCGCGCCGCCGCCCCGGCCACCTGCCACGCCGACCAGTCGGGTCGCAGCTGCCGCGCGCGCTCCAGCAGCGCGGGCCAGGCGTCGTCGTCGGGCCAGGCGTCCACGACGACGGCGAGCCCCGCCGCCCGCAGCTCGTGCGCGGTCGCGCGCTGCTCGTCGAACGGTCGGTCCTCGGGCACGACGACGGCGCGCGCCCCCGCCGCGGCGAGGTCGGCGACGGCGTTCTGACCGGCCGCCGAAACCACGACCTCGGCCGCGCAGATCTCCGGCCACGGGTCCTCGACCCAGGGTCCGTCGCCCCCGAGGCGGTGCCAGTCGCGCGACGCGACGCCGGCGACACCCGCGCGCTCGCCGACGGAGCCCCCACCCAGCAGCAGCACGCGGCCCGGGACGGGGTCACCCGCCCGGGGTCGACCGTCGAACCGGGAGATCCCGCCGACCTCGATCGGATCGAGACCGCTCGGGTCGGACCGGCCGCTCGGCCAGGTCGCGACGACGGCGTCGGCGAGGCGGTGGGCGAGCGCGTGCGGGGCGTCGTCGCGCACGCCGGGCTGCGTCATCAGCACGAGCGGGACGCCGAGCAGGCGCACGAGCACCGCGACCTCCACCGAGACGTCGACCACGAAGGCGGACGGCGTCTCCTCCGCGAGCACGGCCGCGATCGTGGCGAGCCGCGCCGCGTGACCGGCGTGGTGCAGCGGGGCCCAGTGCAGCGCGCCGCCGGCGGTCGGCCGCGACCGACGCAGGTCGTGCGGGTCGAGCGCGACGCCGTCGCGATCGGTGCGGACGTCGTCGTCGCGATCGAGAGCGACCCAGCGGGTCCGGGCGGGCAGCTCCGGCGGCGCTGGCCGCGAGCTGAACACGACGACGTCGGCGTCCAGGTGCGGCCGGATCGCCAGGAACCGCACGAGGTGGCCCGACCCGTGGTGGTGCACGTACCAGCCGATCGTGCTCACGCGGGCACGGCCGTCTCCGCGATCGGGGTGAGGGGGGCGGATGCGGCCCCGGCGGCGAGCCGGCGGGCGGAGCGGTGGATCGCCTCGATGTCGTCGAGCTGGCGCTCCAGCGAGAACCGGCGCAGCGCGTGGGCGCGGATGCGGCGTCGCGCCCCCGCCCCGGGGTCGGCGATCGCCGCGACCGCGCGCGCGAGGGCGGCGACGTCACCCGGAGGAACGAGGCGAGCGCCGGGGGAGCCGGCGACCACCTCCGGCACGCCGCCGCGGTCGAACGCCGCGACCGGGGTCCCGGTGCTGAGAGCCTCGGCGAGCACCAGCCCGAAGGGCTCCTCCCACATCGGGGTCACCAGGGCGCACGCGCTCGAGCCGACCAGGCGCGCCAGGTCGTGGTGACGCAGCGGGCCGACGTGGACGACGTCGTCGCCCAGGTGGGGGTCGATCTCGGAGCGCACGTAGTCGGCGTCGCCGATCCTGCCCGCCAGGACGAGCCGACGCCCCAGCAGGCGCGCGGCCGCGACGGCGACGTGCGCGCCCTTCTCGGGGACGAGTCGGCCGAACCACACGAGGTCCGGTCCGCCGGGCCCGAGGCGCCAGCGGTCGGTGTCGACGGCGTTCGGCATCACCCGGGCGTGCACGCCGTGCTCGCGCCAGGCCCGCGCGGTGTGCGTGCTGACCGCCAGGATCGGTCCCAGTGCGTCACCCGCACGGTGGATCGCTTCGACCATGACCTCGAGCGGCGGCGTGTGCAGCGTGGTGACGACGGGGATGCCCAGGCGTGGCGCCCACGCCAGGGGGAGAGCGTGCAGGCTGTGGTTCTCCACGACGTCGAAGTCGTCACGGTGGTCGCTGAGGTGACGCAGGGCCCGGTCCAGCGACGTCAGGGCCTCGTCCAGGTAGCCGTCGGGGTAGTCGGTGTCCGAGGAGGACGTGCCGGCCCAGAGCGCGGGCGGCAGGTGCAGCTGCGCGGGGGACTCCGCGAGGAAGTCCGATCCGGAGGACGCCACCAGGCGGACGCGGTGCCCGCGCCGGCGCAGGCTGTCGACGCGGTCCCACACCGCCGCCTCGAGACCGCCGGCGTGCGGCTGGCGCAGCGGGTGGCGCGACGGCGCGATGACGGCGATGCGCAGGGGGCGGGACCCGAGCCGCCTCACGCGGATGCTCCCGTCCGGCGCACGACGGTGCGGTAGACGTCGGTGTGGGCGCGCACGATCGCGCGGTGCTGCACCACGCGGGCTAGCGCTCGGCGCTGCACCAGGGCTGCGCGCTCGCCGCTGCCGGGGCGCGTGCCGCGCGCGAGCGCCGCGAGGACCGCCCGGGCGAGCGAGACGCCGTCGTCCGGCTCGAACGCGGTGAACTCGTCGGGATGCTGCTCGTGCGCGTAGCCGACGCGGGGTCCGACGACCGGGACACCGAGGTCGTGGCACAGCTCGACCCACCCGGAGTGCGTGCCGTGCCGGTAGGGGAGCAGCGCGACGTCGAGGTCGGCCACCTCCTGCTCCAGCTCGGGGTCGGCGACGCGCGGGCGGCGCACCAGGACGCAGTCCGGACGATCGGTCAGGAGCGCGGCGACGGCGTCGAGCGCATCGGAGTCCCGCACCCGGTCGTTGACGACGACGCGACCCGCGGCCGCGACGCCCGCGGCGCGCAGGTCCGTCAGCCCCGCGAGGAGCGTCCTGACCGAGCCGACGGCGTCGATGCCCGGACGGATGTCGCGCAGGTGCACCCCGACGGTGAAGGCGCCTGTGGCACGTCCCGGCGGAGGCGTGGCACCCTCCGCGACGATCGCGGGGTGCGGGATCACGACGGCGGTGCGGTCCCAGCGGCGGGCGATCTCGTCGGCCGCGCCGTCGGTCAGCGTGATGACCGCGCTCGCCCGGCTGATCAGCAGGTCGAGATCGGCCTCGTGGGGCGCCTGGTCGGCCAGCTGCGGGTTGGTCAGGTCGTGCGCGGTGTAGACGAGCGGGAGCCCGGCCGCGTCGAGCGCGTCGAGCGCCCCCGCCAGGCGGCCGGGGGGCAGCGACTCGGCACCGAAGTGCACGTGCACCACGTCGACGACGTCCGCGTTCTGCGTGATCCACGCGGCGTCCAGCACGACCGGTGGCCACCAGCGGTCGGGATCGGCCGGATCCGGCAGCGGATCGCGCAGCCGCACGACGCCGTCGTCGGCCCCGGAGATGCCTCGCACGTACGGGTGCCCGGCCGGGACCGAGGCGATCGTGAGCCGTCCCGCGGGAGTCGGCTCGGGCGGCGCGGTCGGCAGCGGTGCCTGCGCCCAGGTCTGGACGTTCTCGGGAAGGAGCTGCTCGGTCACGTGCCTCCTCGGTCGTCGATGCGCGCGGGGCGCACCACCGGTGGGCGTGCGCCGGGACACGGAAGCCGGGTGATCGTTCCGGCGGGTCTGCGTTTACGGTAGGTCGTACGGCCCCCAACCTCCAGGTTCGCGTTTCGCCGTCGGTGCCGGTGACGGCAGGAACGGAGCACACCGTGGACGATGACGAGGGTCGCCGCCGACACTACGGGCAGTTCTACGGGCTCGACGACGAGACCCGTGCGACGGGCCGCCGCACGGGGCTGGTGGTGGGCAACTGCCAGGCGGAGTCGCTGCGGCTGGCGCTCGGCGACGAGCTCGACCTCGTCCGGATGCCCCCGGTGCACGAGATCGTGGCGTCCGACCTCCCGCACCTGCAGCGCTGGCTCGAGCGCTCGCACGTCCTGATCACGCAGCCGGTGCGTGACGACTATCACGGCCTACCGATCGGGTCGCGGCAGCTCGCCGCCGCGCTGCCGGCGGGCGCGCGGGTGGTCCGCATCCCGGTGATCCGGTTCGCGGGGCTGTATCCGGTGCACGCGATCGTGCGGCCGCCGTCGGACCCCTCTCTCACGCCGCCGCTGGTGGCCTATCACGACCTGCGGGTCCTGGCCGAGGCGGCCGGCCTCGCGGCCCCCGCCGCGGTGACGCCCGACGCCGTCCGCGCGATCGCGAACGAGTCGATCGACCAGCTGCGGCGGCGGGAGCAGGCGCACGCGACGGTCGTGGTCTCCGACCTCTTCGCGCGGCCCCGGTTCGACCAGATGCGGACCCTCAACCATCCCGGCAACGCGATCTGGTCCGCGCTCGCGGAGCGGGTGGGCGACGCCCTCGCACTGTCTGACCCCGTGCCGCCCCTGACGCGCGAGCTCCTCACCTCGGTGCACGCGCCGCGCGAGGCCGTCGTGGTGGAGACCTGGGGCCTGGAGGACGCACCCACCACGGACTGGATCGTGGAGGGCGACGCCGTCCCGGCCGCCCACGTGCGGCAGGAGCACCTGGCCTGGTACGCCCGCCATCCCGACGCCGTGACCGCCGGGCTCGAGCGGCACGCGGCCGCGCTGGCCGCGCTCGGCGTGCGATGACCGGGGCGACCGCCGCGCCGCTGCCCGTGCTGCTGCACCTGGGCGACGAGGCCCACGGCGTCGACCGGTACGCGCGGACCGTCGCGCGGGCCGTGGCGGCCATCGATCCCGCGGTGGAGCTGCGACTGTTCGACCCCGCGACCCTGGACGGGGACGGCGCGGCTCCGCCGGATCCGCTGCCCCCGCGCGTCCACGTCCACTTCACCGACCGTCTCTGGGGCGACGACGCCGAGCGCGCCGCCGCCCGGCTCGAGGCCCTCGCGCGGCGCACCCGGGTGTCGGTCACGCTGCACGACCTGCCGCAGACCTCCGACGGGCCCACGCGGCTCCCGCGGCGTCTCGCGTGCTACCGACGGGTCGTGGCCGCCGCGTCCGCGGTCGTCTGCAACAGCGAGCACGAGCGGACGCTGCTGGCGGCGCTGACGAACGCGGGGCCGGAGCCGGGGGTGCGGCCCGCGACGACGGTCGTCGTCATTCCGCTCCCGGTGCCGACCGCGGGGAACGCACCCGAGCCCGGCTCGTGGCGCTCGGACGGCTGCGTCGCGGTCCTGGGTTTCTTCTACCCGGGCAAGGGGCACCGCGAGGTGGTCGACGCCGTCGCGCACCTCGCGCAGGAGAACCTGGTCGCCACGGTGCCGCCGGTCGTCGCCCTGGGCCGCGCCTCCGCCGGTCACGAGGGCGAGCTGGCCGAGCTCGTGGCCCTGGCGCACGAGCGCGGGGTGACGCTGCGCAGCACGGGTTTCCTCAGCGACGCCGATCTGCTCGCCCGCAGCCGGTCGGCGGCCGTCCCGGTGATCGCCCACCAGCACGTCTCGGCGTCGGGATCGCTCACGGACTGGATCGCGGCGGGCCGCCGCCCGATCGTGCTGGACTCCGCCTACTTCCTCGAGATGGCGCGCCTGCGGCCGGGGACGACGACACCGGTCGCGGCCCGTGACCTGCCCGCGGCGATCGCGCACGCGCTCGCGCACCCGGACTCGACGTGGCAGGACGCCGACGCCGTGACCCGGCCCGACCTGTCCGACACGGCCCGCGCCCACCTCGCACTGTGGGCGGCCACCGATCGAGCCGCGGGGCCGGAGGCGTGACCCTCCCGCCCCCGTTCGGCCGCACGGTCCCCGGCAACCGCTGGGACCTCGTGACGGCGGATCCCGCCCCGACCCCCACGCGCACCGTGTCCGTCGTCGTCGCGCACTACGACCAGCAGCGGCAGCTCGACCGCACGCTGACGGCGCTGGCCCGCCAGACCTACCCCGCGCACCTGGTGGAGATCGTCGTCGCGGACGATGGTTCGCCCGTCCCGCCCCGCGTGCCCGACGGCGTCCGCCTGGTCCGGCAGGAGGACGCCGGCTTCCGGCTCGCCGCCGCGCGCAACCTGGGCGTGCGCCACAGCACGGGGGAGCTGCTGTGCTTCCTGGACGCCGACACGGCGCCCGAACCCGACTACCTCGCCCGGCTGCTCCGGCTCCCGTCCGCGCTGCCCGAGGCGGTCACGGTGGGACGACGGCGGCACGCCGACCTGCGCGAGGCCGCGCCCCAGGAGGCGCTCGCCGACGCCGTCGCGCGCCACCCGCTCCCGGAACCGTCGTGGCTCGCGCAGGCGTACCGGGGCTCACGCGATCTGCTCGACGCCGACGACCGCTCCTACCGCCACGTCATCGGCGCGGTGATCGGCTGCTCGCGCTGGTTCCTGGAGCAGATCGGCGGATTCGACGAGACGTTCCTGGCCTACGGCGGCGAGGACTGGGAGTGGGCCCATCGCGCGTGGGCGGGCGGCGCGGTGCTCGCGCACGTGCCCGACGCCGTCGCGTGGCACGACGGGCCGGAGTGGGCCGAGCGCGACGAGGCCGGCGCCCGGGCGGCTCGCGCGGCCAAGAACGCCGAGACCCTGCGGCTGACGACGGCGATCCCGGTCGCCGGCTCGCGTCCCTTCGCGGTGCTCACGGGCGGGACGGACACCCGGGTCGTGCTCGAGCGGGCGCACGGCGCGGCCCAGGCGCTGGTGTGCGTCGACTCGGTCCTGGCGGCGCTGCCGCACGCCCGCGTCGTCGTGCCGCCCGAGGTCGCCGGGGTGTTCGCGGCGGATCCGCGCGTGTCCCCGGCTGCGGCGATCGACGCGCCGGCGGGCGCGACGCCGTCGCCCCCGCTCGTCACGGTCCACCTGGGTGAGCCCGTCCGGTTCACCGACCCCGAGGTCCTGGGGCGAGCGATCGCGGAGCTGCGCGACGACGTCGCCACGGTCGCCCTGGGGGAGCACGTCACGGTGCGGTCGGGGCGAGGCACGCTGCGCCGTGGTCGCTGGGGCGAGGCCGCGGGATGGCGCGACGTCGCGCGCCCCCCGGACGGGATCGTGTCCCTCCCCGACGAGCCGGAGCTCGCCGCCTACCTCGGCGGGTGGGGCTAGGCGCCGAGCCGACCGGTGAGCCGGTCGTGGCGGTCCGTCGAGCCGGCGTTCATGCCGACGATCCGCACGCCCTTGCCGCGGCGGGCGTACCGGGCGCGGACGTCGTCGAGCGCCGCGACCGTGGAGGCGTCCCAGACGTGCGCGCCCGAGAGGTCGAGCACCACGCGATCCGGGTCGCCCGCGTAGTCGAAGGAGTGGACCAGCTCGTCGGACGTGGCGAAGAACAGCTCGCCCTGCACCAGGTAGGTGCGCTCACCCTCGGGTCCGCCGTCGACCGGGGTCACGGTCGTCACGTGCGCGACGCGGCGAGCGAACAGCACCGCGGCCGCCAGCACGCCCGCCAGGACGCCGTAGGCGAGATTGTGCGTCAGCACCGTCACGGCGACCGTCACCAGCATGACGGCGGTCTCCGAGAGCGGCATCCGCCGCAGCGTCGAGGGGCGGACCGAGTGCCAGTCGAACGTGCCGATCGACACGATGATCATCACGGCCACGAGCGCGGCCATCGGGATGATCGCGACGACGTCCCCCAGACCGACGACGAGGATCAGCAGGAACACGCCGGCGAGGAAGGTCGAGAGGCGGGTGCGCGCCCCCGAGGCCTTCACGTTGATCATCGTCTGACCGATCATGGCGCAGCCGCCCATGCCGCCGAACAGTCCTGTGATGACGTTCGCGGCGCCCTGCCCCCAGGTCTCGCGCGTCTTGTTCGAGCCGGTGTCCGTGACGTCGTCGACCAGCTTCGCCGTCAGCAGCGACTCGAGGATCCCGACCACGGCCATCGCGAGCGCGTACGGCGCGATGATCTGCAGGGTCTCGAGCGTGAGGGGGACGTCGGGCAGCAGCAGGTGCGGCAGCGTGCTGGGGAGCTCGCCCTGGTCGCCGACCGTGGGGACGGTGATGCCGGCGACGACGACGGCCCCCGTCAGCAGCACGATCGCGACCAGCGGCGCGGGCACGAGCGTCGTCACGCGCGGCAGCGCCACCATGATCGCGATCCCGACGGCGACGAGCGGGTACACGATCCAGGGGACGTCGCGCAGGTGGACGAGCTGAGCGGTGAAGATGAGGATGGCGAGCGCGTTGACGAAGCCGATCATCACCGAGCGCGGGATGAACCGCATCAGGCGCGCCACACCGAGCACGCCGAGGACCACCTGGAGCGCGCCGGCGAGGATCACCGTGGCGATGAGGTGGTCCAGGCCGTGCTCGCGCACGACGGGGGCGACCACGAGGGCGACGGCGCCCGTGGCCGCCGAGATCATCGCGGGGCGCCCGCCGAGGAACGCGATCGAGACGGCCATCGTGAACGAGGCGAACAGGCCGACGCGCGGGTCCACGCCGGCGATGATCGAGAACGCGATCGCCTCGGGGATGAGGGCGAGCGCGACCACGAGCCCACCCAGCACCTCGGCGCGCAGCAGGCGGGGGGAGCGCAGCGCCGCACGGACCGTGTGACGGTCGTCGGTCGGGGCGGTGCGGGGGCGAGCAGACATGGACGTGCCGACCGTTCTGGGGGAGGTGCGCGCTGGCGCCGGGATGGTGCGGGCTCGTCGTGGCGAGCGCGGGGAACTCTACCCGCGGACGTCCGCGACGGCGGCTACGCGCCCGGGGGCGTCGGGGTCGTCCTCGAGGCGGTAGTCGAACGTGCCGTCGTAGCCGTACACGCGACCGAGCAGCGGCGCGTCGACCGTCAGCTCCACGCGCTGCCGGCCGCTCGCGGCGTCGTGGCTCTCGCGGAGCCGCACCACCGGGGAGAGGGGGCGCGGCACCCGCACCCGCCACCGCCCGAGCGCGACGCCCAGGCTGCGACTGGTGAGGGTGAGGGCTTCGCCGTCGACCGCGACGTCGAACGCGGCCGCCACCGTGGCGGGTGATCCGAGCCGATCGGCGACACCGCCCGCGGGATGGGTCACGACGGCGTCGGTCATCGTCCAGCGACCACCCGGCAGGTGGAACGTGCGCGTCGCGACGGCGGTGCCGCCGACGGTGCGGTTGACGATCCGGAACGGCACGTCGCACCCGTCGCCCGCGAACACCACGCCGCGATCCTGGACGAGCCAGATCAGTGGCCACAGCCACCGGCGCGGTGTGCCCGCGCGGGTGAACACGCCCTCGCCGACACCACGGCGGCCCGCCGGGATGGTGGCGAAGTAGCGCTGCAGGCTCGGGTGCAGCTCGTCGATCGTCGCGCCGAGCGCATGGGCGTAGGGGGAGCGGGGAGTGGCCACGTCCCGAGGGTAGCGACGGCGGCGCGCGCCCTAGGGTGGGCCGGTGTTCTCCTTCCACCTCGCGCACCTCCCCGTGACGACGGCGGTCCGCGCCCTCGTCCGGCCGCCGACGACGGCGCGGGTGCCCGGGCTGCGGCACGTGGAGGTGATGGCGGGGATGGAGCTCGGAGCTCCCGTGGTCTCACCGCGGCGGCTGCAGCTGCGCCGGGTCGCGGTGTTCGCGCGCTGGGAGGACGAGGCCGCGCTCGAGGCGTTCCTCGACGGCGACCCCCTCGGCCGCCGCCTGGCCCAGGGCTGGCACGTCCGCCTCGCCTTTCTTCGACGCTGGGGGAGCCTGGCGGCGCTCGCGGACCTGCCCCAGGAGCCCGGACGCTCGCACCCGGACGAGCCGGTGGTCGCCGTCACGATCGCCCGGATGCGGCTGCCCGAGCTGCTCCGCTTCATCCACTGGGGACGTCCGGTGGAGCGCCTGGTGCGCGACCACCCCGCCACGACGCTGGCGCTCGCGGCGATCCGCCCCCCGCGCACGGTCTCGACGTTCTCGGTGTGGCGCACGGCGCGCGAGATGACCGACATGGTGCACGGGCGCAGCGCCGTCGCGCAGCCGCACCGGCACGTGGCGGCGATGGCCGAGCGCGAGCGGCGCGACTTCCACCACGAGTTCACGACCCTGCGATTCCGACCCCTGTCGGAGCACGGCTCGTGGGACGGTCAGGACCGGCGCATCCCCGCCCAGTAGGTCTCGACGGCGTGGCGCACCGAGACGTCGCTGCCACCGGCGAGCCGCGCGAGCGTCATCCCCTGCAGGAGCGCGACGAGGCCGTGGGCGTGCCGCTCGGCGTCGGGGATCCCGCACCGCTCGATGAGGCTCGTGGCCATGCCGAGGACGGCGCGCCGGCCGGGCGAGGTGTCGTTGAGGAGCGGGTGCAGCTCGGGGTCGTGCCGGAGATCGATGAGCAGCACGACGTGCGCGATCTGGTCGGTCTCGTAGGAGTCCATGAGCAGCGTCGACGCCGTCACGACATCGATCGCCGCCTCGTCGGTGTCGATGCCGTCCGTCGGGAAGTCGGCCATCGCCTCGGTGAAGCGCTCGATCAGCAGCGTCAGCGCCCGGGAGATCAGCTCCGCGCGCGTGCGGGCGTAGTAGGACGTGGTCCCGGCGGGAAATCCGAGGCGCGCGTCGATGGTGCGGTGCGTGAGGGCGTGGAGGCCGGACTCCGCGATGATCTCGAGCGCGGCGTCGGCGATGCGGACCGGGCGGTCGCTGGGTGGGCGGGACACGGCCCCATCCTCTCCCGGTTCGGCACGGTCGTCCTGGTGGAAGCGCCGTCGTCGCCGCTGCTGCTGAAACGATTCCCCGCCCTTTCGACGAAAGCGAACGTAACCACCGTCAGAACCTTCTTGACTTCCGTCAGAGGCGGACGCCATGATCACGTCGGAGCTCACTTCCGAGGCCAACGACGGTCCGATGAAAGGGTGGTTGCGTTGCGAGCATTGACGATGACAACAGCGAGACGAGCACTGGTCACAGGAGTCACGGCGGTGGCCGTCGTCCTCGGCGCCGCAGGCACGGCGGTGGCGGATCCGGCCCCCGGTGCCGTGGCTCTCGCGGATTCTCTGGAGCCGCCGGTGGCGGTGGAGGAGGTCAGCGTCCAGCTGTTCAACTTCTTCGCCTACATCGGCTTCGACCAGTCGCCGGAGGCGCAGGCGCGTCAGGTGGCGGTGCTCTCCACCGTCTCCGACATGGGCTACCTCAACGTCGAGGCGGTGGACTACACCGCCTTCCAGGGCATCGGTGCCACGCAGTACCGCGCCCTGCTGGACCTGTACGGTCTCGAGGCGAGCGGCCTGCACACCTCGGTCTCGATGGCGACGACCGACGAGCAGTGGGCGACGTCGGTCCAGACGGCCCTCACCATCGGTGCGCCGTTCATCGGCGCCGGATCCACTCCCAACGACTTCACCACGAAGGAGCAGTGGGTCGCCTACGCCGAGAAGATCGACCACCTCGGCGAGCTCTCCCGGGCCCAGGGTGTGCAGTACATGGTCCACTCCCACGACTGGGAGTTCACCCAGGTCTTCGACGGCGAGACCGGCTACGACATCCTCCAGGCCAACACCAGCCCCGAGAACGTGGTCTTCGAGCTCGACCTGTACTGGGCCACCAAGGCGGGTGCCGACCCCCTCGAGGTGATCGAGAGCTACGGCGACCGCATCGAGCTGCTGCACGTCAAGGACCTCGCCGCGGACGGATCCATCACCACCGTCGGCGAGGGCACCATCGACTTCGCGCCGATCTTCGTAGCCGCCGGCGAGGACATCCAGTACTACGTGATCGAGCGCGACCCGCCCTTCACCGACCCGACCTTCGACCCCTTCACCCCGACGCAGAAGGGTTTCGAGTACATCACCGGTCTCCAGACCGTGCCGTTCTCCGACGTCCCGCTGGGCACGCTGTTCTTCAAGGACATGTCCTGGCTGTTCAACAACGGCATCTCCACCGGCTGGGAGACCGAGCAGGGCCGCGAGTACCGCCCGCTGACGCCGATCGCCCGTGACGCCATGGCGGCGTTCCTCTACCGCCAGGCGAATTCGCCCGCGTTCACCGCGCCGACAGTCTCCCCGTTCAGCGACGTGAGCACGAGCAACCAGTTCTACAAGGAGATCGCCTGGCTGGCCGACCAGGACATCTCCACCGGGTGGGCCAACGGCGACGGGACCTTCTCCTTCCGCCCGCTCGAGCCGATCAACCGTGACGCGATGGCCGCGTTCCTGTACCGGATGGCGAAGAGCCCGAGCTACACCGCTCCCGCGATCTCGCCGTTCACGGACACCACCCCGGCCACGCAGTTCTACACGGAGATCACCTGGCTGGTCTCCGAGGGCATCTCCATCGGCTGGCTCGGCAACGACGGAACGGCGATCTACCGCCCGACGACGCCGATCAACCGCGACGCGATGGCCGCGTTCCTGCACCGCTACGACACCGCCGGCTTCTCCAACGTGGGCCAGCAGTCCTGAGCAGTCGGCACGACGCAGTACCGCAGCACCGCACCACAGCGCCGCCCCCGGTGGGCCCTCGGGCCTTCCGGGGGCGGCGCTGTCGTATCTGCCGGGCGCGCGTCAGGAGAGCGCGGGGTCGATCAGCGCCCGGCGCAGCCGGTCGCGTCGGACGGTCGCGAGCAGGGCCAGGGCGACGGCGGCCGATGCGACCACGGCGATCAGGGCGGTGCCTCCCGTCAGCCAGGCCACGCCGTCGGCCCGCTCGAGCAGCGACCCCAGGTCCCACGCGACGTGCACGCCGATCGCGACCACCAGGGTGCGGGTCGTGCGGCGGACCAGGTAGAGCAGCGCGCCCAGGACGAGGGCGACGACGACGTCGGCCCCCGACACGGCGCGCGAACCGAGCCAGAGGATCGGGAGCTGGACGAGCGCGGACGCCAGCACGACCCACAGCGCGCACGCCACCTCGGGGCGCCGACCGACGCGCAGCGCGCGGAGCAGGACACCGCGCAGCGCGAGCTCCTCGACCAGTCCGGTGAGCACGGCGCTCAGCACCAGGATGACCAGGGTGCGGGCGGGGACGGCGCCCCAGGTGGCGCCGGCGGTGCGGGCGAGCACGCCAGCCACGGCCAGCAGGACGATCGCGCGCGTGAGGATCGACGTCGGGAGACGGTAGGTGTCGCGCCAGATCGCGTCCCACTGCGACCAGCGCAGGAACGTGACGAGGAAGACGGTGGCGACGGCGACCGGGACGACCTCCGTCAGCACGAGGATCCGGTCGGAGGAGGCCCACGCCCGGTAGGGGGTGCCGCTCGCGAACTGCAGCCCGACGACGAGGGCGCCCGTCGCGAGGACGGTGACGATCCCGCTCGCCAGGGTCGGGCGCAGGCGGAAGACGGGGTCGTGTCGACCGAGGATGTAGGTCACGGCCGGGTGGGCGTCGGCATGCCCCGATCCTGCCACGGGGGTCGCGCGGACGGGCCTTCCAGGGTGTTCCCAGGAACGCTCCCTAGGGTCGAGTAGTTGCCGCGACAACTTCTGCCGACACTCCCCGACGAAGGTCCGACATGACTTCCCTCTCCACGTCCCAGCCGACCGCCACCACCAGCGCCGCCGCCGGCTCCTCAGGCCGGAGGACCGCCACGCCGTCGACGACGTCGCTCGGACTGCTCGTCGCCCGCGTGGCGATCGCCGTCGTGATGATCGTGCACGGCGCCCAGAAGGTCTTCACGTTCACCCTGACGGGCACCGCCGCGTCGTTCGGCGAGATGGGCGTCCCCGCCGCGGATGTCGCCGGGCCTGCCCTGGCCATCTTCGAGCTCGTCGGGGGAGTGCTGCTCCTCGTGGGGGTGGGCACCCGGATCGTAGCGGCGCTGAACGCCGCGGCGATGATCGGTGCGCTCGTGATCGTCCACCTCGCCGCGGGCTTCTTCGCCTCCGACGGCGGGTACGAGCTCGTGCTCGTCCTCGCGGCCGTCTCGATCGCCCTCGTGCTGACCGGCCCCGGGGCGTACTCGGTCGACGCGGTGATCGCCCGACGCCGCGCTCGCCGGTAGTCGCTCGGCGGCCGAAGCGCCACCGGATCGTCCGCCGCCCCGCCAGGTCCTCGACCCGGCGGGGCGGCGGTGCGCCCGCCGTGGACGACGACATCGCCGCAGGACCTCACGTCGCTGCGGCGGGCACCGGTTGTGGCAGTCTGCGGGGATGACCTCAGAAGAGAACCCCGTTCCCGAGTCCGACTCCGCGCTGCGCGTGCTGGCCTACCTCGTCGAGACCAGCCAGGACGACTTCAGCGTGAACGTCGCCCTGAACATCGCCGGCTCGATCGTCACGGGCAAGGTCACGCCGTCGACGGTCTGGATGCGGCGCTTCGGCATCTACGACGCGATGGCGGACGCGCGCGAGGCCGAGATCGACGCGCACCGCGCCGCCCTCGGGACGGGCCAGGTGACGGGCCCCGGCGCGCTGCTCCCGAACTTCATCCACCTCGAGGACGTCGTCAACCTCTCCGGTGCTCGCTCCGTCGGCGGCAACGCCGTGTGGCGGTACGCGATCGCGGACGTCGCAGGGTGGACCATCGGCAGCGCCGAGGGCTGAGCCCCGTGGGCCGGTGGTCGCGTCGGCGTCGCCGGCCCCCGAGCTCGTCGTCCGTCTCGGCCTCGACGGCGGGGTTCGAACCCGATGGACGTCGAGGGCACCGGGGACAGCACGATCCCCCAGGTCGGCTCTGAGCCGTCCTGGGGGATCGCGCTGTCCTCGGCCTGTTCGTCGGGCTCCGGGCGGTGCTGCGACCGGTCAGGCCACGCGGGTCTGCGGCGCGGTCTCGGCCGTCTTGGCGGGGTCGCGCTCGACGACGCCGCCGAGGATCGTGTCGATCTTCTCCAGGAGCTCCTGCGGGATGACGACGCCGGACGCCTTGACGTTCTCCGCGACCTGCTCGGGGCGGGAGGCGCCGATGAGCGCGGCGGCGACGTTGTCGTTCTGGAGCACCCACGCGACGGCGAGCTGGGCGAGGGACAGGTCAAGCTGCTCGGCGACGGGCTTGAGGTCCTGCACTCGCTGCAGGACGTCGTCGTTCATGAAGCGCTTGATCATGTTCGCGCCGCCCTTCTCGTCCGTGGCGCGCGACCCGGCCGGCAGCTCGGCGCCGGGCACGTACTTCCCGGTGAGCACACCCTGGGCGACCGGGGACCAGACGATCTGCGAGATGCCGAGCTCGGCCGACGTGGGGACGACCTCGTCCTCGATGACGCGCCACAGCATCGAGTACTGCGGCTGCGAGGAGATGAGCTGGAAGCCCAGCTCCTTCGACAGGGCGTGGCCGGCGCGGATCTGGTCGGCCGTCCACTCGCTCACGCCGATGTAGAGGGCCTTGCCCTGGCGGACGATGTCGGCGAACGCCTGCATCGTCTCCTCGAGCGGCGTCTCGGTGTCGAAGCGGTGCGCCTGGTACAGGTCGACGTAGTCGGTACCGAGGCGGGTGAGCGACCCGTCGATCGACTCCATGATGTGCTTGCGAGACAGGCCCGTGTCGTTGGGCCCGCCGGGGCCGGTCGGCCAGTAGACCTTCGTGAAGATCTCGAGGGACTCGCGACGCTCACCCTTCAGCGCGTCGCCGAGCACCTGCTCGGCCTTCGTGTTCGCGTAGACGTCCGCGGTGTCGAAGGTGGAGATCCCCGCGTCGAGGGCGGCACGCACGCACGCGGTCGCGGCGTCGTTCTCGACCTGCGAGCCGTGGGTGAGCCAGTTGCCGTAGGTGATCTCCGAGATCTTCAGACCGGAGTTGCCGAGGTATCGATAGTTGACCATCTCTCCACAGTAGGCGTGACCCGCGCGGCTGTACCTACCGGGATGTCGAGGGCCTCGGATTCTCAGGGGCTCGGAGTGGGCGTGGGCCGGGTGCTCCCGCCCACGCGTCGAGCGGCTGCGATGAACGGTGCCAGGGACCTGTCGAACTCGGCGGCCCTCGCCGGGTCGAGGTCGACGGTGTACGCCACACCCCGGTAGTTGAACGGGATGCTGGTGATGTCCGTCGGGGGGTCGTTCGGACCATCGGTGCGGGTGGACAGCTGCTCGTTGGTCACGGGCTCTCCTTCGTGCTGTTCCTGTCAGGCTTGGTCACAGGTAAGGACGCCACGACACCGCCGACCGTCACGCGCTCGCTCCAGAAAGTCGTCGATCGTGTCCACCGGGCGAGCCGCTTCACTAGCGAGATCACACGGACGTGTCGGCGCGCGTACCGGCTCAGGTCGTGTGGCCGGGCACCAGCGTGAGCAGCTGGGACGTGTCGGAGGGTGGGGGAGAGGCGCTTCTTGTGGGGCGCGAAGGGGCTCCCACGTCCTGCATCTCGACAAGCGTGCTCACTGCGGCACTCATGAGGCCGCGGATGTCGAACGCGATGGTGGTGAGCCGTGGGCTCCACAGCTGCCTAGTGCCGTCGCGTCCAGTCCGACGACGGCGAGCCGGTCTGGTACGTGGACTCCGAGGTCACGGGCAGCTGCGAGCGCGGCAAGAGCGACGTGGTCGTTGTAGCAGGCGAGGCCGAGCGCAGAAGGGCCCAGCAACCCCTCGAGCACCGATGTGGCGCCGGCCAGCTCGAGTGGAAGGCTCACGCGTCGGGGTTCGGGCAGATCCCGGTCGGCGCAGACCGCTCGGATGGCTTCGTATCGCTGCGGCTCCCAAGGGCTGGGGCGTTGATCGGCGATGCCCGCGAAGATGATCGATCGTGGCCCGCGAGCGGTGAGAGCGTCGATCTCGATCTCAAGCTCGGCGATCGGGTCGTGCCTGGCGCGGGGGGAAGGGACGGTGCGCTGCGGAACGACAGCGATCCCGTCTGCCTCCAGCCTCTCCTGGTCGGCGGCGCCGAGGTAGCCCAGGTTGATCACGGCCCACGGTCGCATCCGAAGGATCGCGCTGATGGTGAGCTCATCGCCCGCCCCATCCGGTCACGGGCAGGGTGGCGAGCTCGGCCAGGGCGGCCGTCTCATCCGACGGGCCGAACTGGCTGGTCGGCAAGCCCGGAGCTCGCTGCTCCAGCGGCACCTCGGGGACCGGCATCCGTCCCCGCCGTGAGGCGACGTGGTCCAGCAGGTCCTGCCTCAGCCAATACAGCCGGGCGGTGCGTGAGGAGGTGAGGCGGAACGGGGAGGGGAAGCTGGCGCCGGCCACCAGGCTGCGGGTGGCTCGCGCTCCCAGGCGCGGTGCCTGGGCCAGGTGCTTGAGGGTCTAGATCCAGTCGGTCAGGTCGACCGGGGGACGCGGGGTGCTCCGTGGATTCACGACTGGGACTGCACGACGAAGCGCCGATGGCGCGATCACCACCCGGAACCACGGGCGTGAACAGCGACAACCCCGCCGCCCGGAGGGCGACGGGGTTGCCATCACTGCAGGTCAGGTCGCAGGCGGTGCTGCGCCACTGACCGACGTCGGACGATCAGACGTCGTAGTAGAGCTCGAACTCGTGCGGCGTCGGGCGCAGCTGCACCGGGTCGACCTCGCGGGTGCGCTTGTAGTCGATCCACGTCTCGATGAGGTCCGGCGTGAACACGTCGCCCTCGGTGAGGTAGTCGTGGTCGGCCTCGAGCGCGTCGAGGACGGCGGGCAGGGAGCCCGGAACCTGCTGGATCGCGGCGTGCTCCTCGGGGGGCAGCTCGTACAGGTCCTTGTCGACCGGGTCCGGCGGCTCGATGCGGTTCTTGATGCCGTCGATGCCGGCCATCAGCATCGCGGAGAACGCGAGGTACGGGTTGGCCGACGGGTCGGGCACGCGGAACTCCACGCGCTTCGCCTTGGGGGAGTTGCCCGTGATCGGGATGCGGATGCAGGCCGAGCGGTTGCGGGCCGAGTAGACCAGGTTGACCGGCGCCTCGTAGCCCGGGACCAGGCGGCGGAAGGAGTTCACCGACGGGTTGGTGAACGCCAGCAGCGACGGCGCGTGGTGCAGGAGGCCACCGATGTACCACCGGGCCAGGTCGGACAGGCCGCCGTAGCCGGCCTCGTCGAAGAACAGCGGCTTGCCGTCCTTCCAGAGGCTCTGGTGGGAGTGCATGCCCGAGCCGTTGTCCTGGAACAGGGGCTTCGGCATGAACGTGGCCGTCTTGCCGGCCTCGTAGGCGACGTTCTTGATGACGTACTTGAACTTCATCAGGTCGTCGGCCGCGGTGCGCAGCGACGCGAACCGGTAGTTGATCTCCTGCTGGCCGGCGGTGCCGACCTCGTGGTGCGCGCGCTCGACCTCGAGGCCGACCTCACCGAGCACGGTGACCATGTCGTCACGGAGGTCGGCGAACTTGTCGCTCGGGGAGAGGGGGAAGTAGCCGCCCTTGAAACGGGTCTTGTACCCGAGGTTGCCACCCTCCTCCTCGCGGCCCGTGTTCCACGCCGCCTCGACGGAGTCGAGGTGGTAGTAGCTCGCCTGCGGGGAGGACTCGTAGCGGATGCTGTCGAAGAGGTAGAACTCGGCCTCGGCACCGAAGAAGACGGTGTCGGCGATGCCGGTCGACTTCAGGTACGCCTCCGCCTTCGAGGCGATCTGGCGGGGGTCACGGGAGTAGGGCTCGTCCGTGAAGGGGTTGACCACCGAGAAGTAGACGACCAGCGTCTTCTGCTTGCGGAACGGGTCGATGAAGGCGCTCGTCACGTCGGGGATGAGCTTCATGTCCGACTCGTGGATGGCCTGGAAACCGCGGATCGAGGACCCGTCGAACATCAGGCCCTCGGAGAAGGCGTCGTCGTTGAAGGCGTCTGCCGGGATGTTGAAGTGCTGCTGCACACCAGGCAGGTCGATGAAGCGGACGTCGATGAACTTGACGTCCTGCTCCCGCGTGAAGGCGATGGCCTCCTCGGCAGTGCTGAACATGGGGCTCCTTCGTGGGTAGTTCCCGGGGTCGTGTGAACGCTAGGGCGTGGCGATGTCGCAGCCGTGACCCGCACGTGTCGTTCAGGTTACGCAGGACGGGCGTCGGCCGGGTGGGCCTTCTCGGAGGGCGAGAAGCTCCCGGGGGTGGTGCACCTACGATCGGTGGGTGACCTCCGCACGTGACACCGCCGGCGCCGCAGCGCAGGGAGCCGACTCGCACTGGGGCAGGCGCCTGCTCGCCCTCCTGATCGACTGGGGCATCGCGCTGGCGATCAGCGCGGGATTCTTCGAGTACTCCTCGGCCGCCACCCTCGGCGTCTTCGCCGCGATGACGCTGCTCCTGGTCGGCACGGTCGGCTTCTCCATCGGACACCGCGTCCTCGGGCTGCGCGTCTACCGGATCGTCGACGGCGGCAGTCCGCCCCGTCCGGTCCAGACGCTGGTGCGGACCGTCCTCATGCTGCTCGTGATCCCGGCCGTCGTCTCCGGCCCCGACGGTCGCGGCCTGCACGACATCGCCGCCGGCACCCGGATCGACCGCGTGCGACGCGCCTGATCCTGCGGGCAGCAGACCCCGGAACGACGACGCACCCGGTGGCAGCTGCCACCGGGTGCGTCGTCGTCGGGCGGGCGATCGCGACGGCGCGATCAGCGCCCGCGCATGCCCTTGCGGTCGGGCCGCATGCGCGTCGGGTCGACGCCCTTCGGCACGGGGATCCGCGCGGCGCCGAGCGCCTTGAGGCGCTTGGTGATCTCGGCGACCTCGGCGGGCGTCAGCTTGCCCTTCTGCTTCTTGACGGCGGTCGCGACCTTGGGCAGCGGGACCTGACCCTCCTCGCGACCCGTCTGGATCAGGTGCACGGGGACGTCGGGCACCAGGCGCGAGGCGCGCTTGCGCTCACCCTCGAGGAGGCGCTGCTGGATGCCGCGCGTGCCACCGTCGCCGATGAAGACGACGCCGGGGCGTCCGATCGCGCGGAAGACCATCGTCTGCGAGCGGGCGTCGATCGCGACCGGCTGCTCCTCGATGTTCCAACCGCGGCGGATCGTGCCGAGGGCGGCCGAGACGGCACCCGGCTGACCCTCGAGGCTGGAGTACGCGGCTCGCTCGGCGCGGCGCGACAGGAAGATCGTCGCGAGCAGGATCCCCAGCGGGATGCCGATGAACAGGCCGTAGGGCCCCTGGTTGAAGATCGCACCGATGGCGAACCCGGCTCCTGCGGCCACCACGAGGATGGCGAGCATGATCCACGGGACGGTCGGGTCGGCCTTCCGGGTCATCTGGAAGACGTCCCACACCTGGTGGTACCAGCGACGCTTCTTGACCTTGGGCTTCTTCGTGGGCTCAGTGGAGCCAGATGATGAACGGGCCATGATGTCCCCAGCCTACCGGTGGCCGGGTGCCTGTGGACGACGAGCGGGCCGCGGGTCCGGAGCGGTGTAATGCTCGGATGACCTCCGCTCCCTCGATCCCCGGCTGTGCCGGCCTCGAGCTCGGGCTGCCCTGGCGTGGGACGGCGACGGCGCGCAGCCGGTCGGGCGAGCTCGTCCGGGTCCAGCGCCTGGACCTGACGCCGAGCGACCGGAGTCTGGTCCGCCGTCGCGCCCAGCGGCTCGTGGAACTCGAGGCCGACGGTCTCGCCGCCGTCCGCTCGCTGCACGACGGGGTCGACGGCGCGCTCGTGGTGGTGACCGACCTCGTCGCCGGACCCCGGCTGTCCGACGTCGCCACGGCGGACGGCGGGCTGTCGGCCGACGGCGTGCAGCGCCTGCTGCTGGACCTCGCGGCGGCCCTGGCCGCGCTGCACGCGCACGGGCTCGGGCACGGTGCCATTACCGCCGAGGCTGTCGTCCTGCGGCCCGAGGGTGCCGTGCTGACCGACCTTCTCGCGGAGGCGCTTCACGGGCGAGGTCGTGGGGCGACGGCGGAGCGCGCGGTCCGCCAGCTCGCCCCCGAGCGTCGTGGTGGCCACGCCGTCGCCGCGACGCGGGCGAGCGACGTCTGGGAGCTGGCCGCCGTCGTCGCGCAGGTCCTGGCGAGCGGCACGCGGACCGGGGTGCACGACCTGGACCCCGACGTCGGTGAGCTGCTGGAGGCCGCCTCCGCCGACGATCCCGCAGCGCGCCCGAGCGCCGCCCGCATCGCCGCGGTGGCCGGTGCGCGGGGCGCGCGGGAGCCGGGGCGGGCCTGGGGCCGCGTGGCGCCGGACACCTGGGAGATCGGGGACGCCGTCGCGGAGGCGGAGCGGGAGGTGGTGCTCCTGGCACCGACGCTCGTCGGACGACGACGAGGCGCCGGCCGTGCTCGTCGGTGGGCCGGCGCGGCGGGTGCCGCCGTGGCCCTCGCCCTGGGTGCCTGGACCCTGGTGCTGCCTCACGGGTCGTCGATCCCGCCCGGGTCGGCCGACCTCGCGGCAGGTGCGCCGCTCGGTCCGGCGGCGGCGTTCGCGCTGCGGGACCGAGCTCTGGAGACGGGCGATGCGGCGATGCTCGCCCGGGCGGTGCAGCCGGGCGGCCCCGCCTGGCGGCGCGACCTGACGACGATCGACGCCCTGCGCCGCGGCGGCGTCGTGCTCGACGGCGTCCGCACGGTCGTGCTCCCCGCCGAGGCGTCCGCGGGCCCGGGGGCGGTGCTCGTGGCCCAGGCCGCCCACCGGCGCCATGCGGGGGGAGTCACGTCGGTGTCGGGACCACAGCCGCCGTCGTGCCTCGTGGTGGCCGCGATCCCGACCCCCTCGGGAACGCGGTTGGTGGACTGGGCCCCGTGCGCGTGACCGGACGGCCGCCGCCGAAGGCGTCAGCCGGCGATGATCTCCTCCGCCACGGGCGCCAGGCGCGGGTGGCGGAACTCGAAGCCGTCGGCCAGGAGCGCCGCCGGGAGCACGCGCTGCGAGGCGAGCAGGTCGGAGGAGAACTCCCCGAGGACGATGCGCAGCGCGAACGCGGGGACCGGCACCGTCGCGGGGCGGTTGAGCGCCTTGGCCAGCACGCGCGTGAGCTCGGCGTTGCGCAGCGGTTCGGGGGCCGTGAGGTTGACCGGGCCCGTGACGTCGGAGCCGATCAGGTGCACGAGGGCGCGGATCTCGTCGGTGAGCGAGATCCAGGGCCACCACTGCTTCCCGCCACCCATGGGGCCGGCGAGGCCGAGCTTGAGGAGCGGGAGGAGCTTGCCGAGGGCACCGCCCTCGGGCGTCAGGACCAGGCCCGTCCGAGCGGTGGCGACGGCGATGCCGGCGTCGCGCGCGGGCTGCGCGGCGGCCTCCCACGCCTGGCACAGGTCGGCGAGGAAGCCCTCGCCGGGGGCGTCGGTCTCGACGAGCTCGGCGTCACCCCGGCTGCCGTAGTACCCGACCGCGGAGGCGGTGAGGAGCCGCTGCGGGCCGCCCAGCTCCGCCATCCGGCGGGCGATGAGCGACGTCGTGGACGTGCGGGACCTGAGCAGCTCGCGCTTGCGCGCCGTGTTCCACCGCTTGTCGCCCACGCCCGCGCCCGAGAGCACGACGACGCTGCCCACGCCGTCGAAGGCCGAGTCCGGGAGCACGCCGTCCTGCGGCGACCACGAGACCTCGTTCTCGCCGCTCGCCTCGCGCCGCACCAGCCGGCGCACGCGCGTTCCCCGGGACTCGAGGTCGTGCACGAGGGCCGATCCGATCAGCCCGGAACCCCCGGCCAGAAGGACGGTGGTTCCGGGCTGATCGGTGCTCACAGGGTGCCTGCCTCGGTCTCGCGCGTGCGGTCGGTGCGTGCGGTGGTGCGGGTGGTGCTGGTGGTGCCGTCGTGCTCAGAGGCCGAGGTCGGCCTCGAACGCGCCCTCCTCGAGACGACGCTTGACGGCGCTGAGGTAGCGACCGGCGTCGGCCCCGTCCACCAGGCGGTGGTCGTAGGAGATGGCGAGGTAGACCATCGAGCGGATGGCGATGACGTCGCCGTCGGGGCCCGAGATCACGACGGGGCGCTTGACGATCGAGCCGACGCCCAGGATGGCCACGTTCGGCACCGGGACGATCGGGGTGTCGAACAGCGCGCCGGCGCTGCCGGTGTTCGTCAGCGTGAACGTGCCGCCGCTGAGCTCGTCCGGGCCGACCTTGTTGTCGCGCGTGCGCGCCGCGAGGTCGTTGATGCCACCGGCGAAGCCCGCGATGTCGAGGTCGCCCGCGTCCTTGATGACCGGGGTCAGCAGCCCGCGCGGGGTGTCGACGGCGATGGCGAGGTTCTCGCCGGCCGGGTAGACGATCTGGTCGCCGTCGATGCGCGCGTTGAGCTTCGGGTAGACCTGGAGAGCCTCGACGGCAGCCTTCGCGAAGAACGGCAGGTAGGTCAGCTTCTGACCCGTCGCCTCCTGGAACGCGTCCTTCTTGGCCGCACGGAGCTTGGCGACCTTCGTGACGTCGACCTCGATGACCGTGGTCAGCTGGGCCATCGTCTGCAGGGCCTCGACCATCCGGACCGAGATGACCTTGCGCAGGCGCGACATCTTCTCGGTGGTCCCGCGGAGCTCGGAGACCTCGAGGGCCGGAGCGGCCTTCGGCGCCGCCGGGGCGCTCTGCTCGGCGGCGGGGGCCGCCTTCGGAGCGGCGGCGTCGAGCACGTCCTGCTTGCGGATGCGGCCGCCGACGCCGGTGCCCGTCACGGAGGACAGGTCCACGCCGTGCTGCGAGGCGAGCTTGCGCACGAGCGGCGTGACGTAGATGCCCGCGGTGTCGGGCAGCGGGGCCGGGGCGGCCTCCTGCTTCTGCTCGTCCTGCTGGGGAGCCTCCTGCTTCGGATCCTCCTGCTTGACGGGCTCCTTCTGCGGGGCGACCTCCTGCTGGGGCGCCGACTCCTGCTTCGGGGCCTCCTGCTTCGGCTCCTCGGCCTCGGGCTCCTCGGCCTTCTCGGGCTCCGGAGCCTTCTCGGGCTCGGAGGCGGACTGCGCGGACGCATCGCCCACGACAGCGACGACCGTGCCGACGTCGACCGTCTCGTCCTCGGCGACCTTGATCGCCAGCAGCGTGCCGGCGACGGGGGAGGGGACCTCGGTGTCGACCTTGTCCGTGGAGACCTCGAGCAGCGGCTCGTCGACCTCGACGGCGTCGCCGACCTCCTTGAGCCAGCGGGTCACGGTGCCCTCGGTCACGCTCTCACCCAGCGCGGGGAGGGTGATCTCGGTGCCGCTCGCCTCGCCGGAGGACGCGGTCCCGGCGGCCGGCTTCTCGGCCAGCGCGGGCTCGGTGTCCTCGGAGGTCTCGGGCTCGGCCTGCTCCGGGTCGGAGTCGGCGCCGGACGTGGCGGGCTGCGTCTCATCGGCCTGGATCGACTTCTCCTGCGCCGCGTCAGTGAACGCGGGGCCGTCGGACGACTCGGAGGCCGCGGCGGAGTCGCTCGAGCCGGAGCCCGAGTCCTCGGAGCCGGAGGAGCTGCCGTCGCCGATGACGGCGAGCTCGGTGCCGACCTCGACGGTCTCGTCCTCCTCGACCAGGATCTTCTCCACGACGCCGGCGACCGGCGAGGGCACCTCGGTGTCCACCTTGTCGGTGGAGACCTCGAGCAGCGGCTCGTCGACCTCGACGCTCTCACCGACAGCCTTGAGCCACCGGGTGACGGTGCCCTCGGTGACGCTCTCGCCGAGGGCGGGCATCTTCACTGACTCGGACATGGTGTCTCCTTCGTTCGGTTCTCAGCTGTGTGCGTGCAACGGCTTCCCGGCGAGGGCCAGGGCGGCCTCTCCGAGTGCCTCGTTCTGGGTGGGGTGCGCGGCCAGGTGCGGCGCGGCGTCCTCGGGGTGGGCCTCCCAGCCCACGAGGAGCTGCGCCTGGCCGATCTGCTCGCCCATGCGGGCCCCGATGGCGTGGACGCCGATCACGGGACCGTCGTTCAACCGCACCATGTGCACGAACCCGGTCGTGCCCAGGATCTGGCTGCGGCCGTTGCCGCCGAGCGGGTACGTGGTGGCGGTGACGTTCTCCGCGCCGTGCAGGGCCTGCGCGGCCGCCGTCGTGAGGCCGACGGAGGCGATCTCGGGGTCGCTGTAGGTCACCCGGGGGATGTGGTGCTCCGGCACGGGGACGGGGTCGGCGCCGGAGATGCGCTCGGCGACGGCGATGCCGTGGCCGAACGCGCGGTGGGCCAGCGCGTACCCGGTGACCAGGTCGCCCACCGCCCACACGCGCGGGACGTTCGTGTGCAGGCGCTCGTCGACCGCGATGAACCCGCCCTCGGTGCGCACCCCCGCCGCCTCGAGGCCGAGATCGGCGGTGACGGGTTCGCGGCCGACGGCGACGATCGCGACGTCGACGGTGTGCCGCTCGCCGTCGACCTCGATCTCGACGGCGTCCTCGCTCTCGGTCACCGCGGCGACCGGCGCACCGGTCACGACCGTGATGCCGCGGGCCCGCAGGGCCTTGGCGAGGGCGGCCGAGACGGCCGGCTCCTCGGCGGCCACGAGGCGGTCGGCCGCCTCGACGAGCACGACCTCCGCGCCGAGCGAGCGCCACAGGCTCGCCATCTCCACGCCGATCACGCCTCCGCCCAGCACCGCCAGGCGGGCGGGGATCGCCTCGAGGGCGAGCGCGCCGTCGCTGTCCAGCACGCGGGGGCCGGGCGCGGCCCAGGAGGGCCAGCGAGGCCGGGACCCCGTGGCGAGCACGAGGTGCCGCCCGATCACGCGACGCCCGTCGACCTCGACCACGACGGTCGACGCGGTCACCTCGGCGACACGGCCCCGTCCCGTCACGACGTCGACGTTGCGGCCCCGCAGCAGGCCCGCGAGACCGCGGTGCAGCCGGTTCACGACACCGTCGCGGTAGGCACGGACCCCGGTGAGGTCGACGCCGTCGAGCCGGGCGAGCACGCCGACCCCGGCGGCGGCGCGCACGGCGTCGGCCACCTCGCCCGAGTGGAGCATCGCCTTGGTGGGGATGCAGCCGCGGTGCAGGCACGTGCCGCCGACCTTGTCGGCCTCGACCAGGGCGACGCTCAGCCCGAGCTGCGTCGCTCGCAGCGCGGTCGCGTACCCGCCGCTCCCGCCACCGAGCACGACGACGTCGCGGACGAGGTCCACTTCGGGCACGTCGCTCCCTGGGTCTGAGGTCCGAGGCTCGTGTGCGAGCACCGGTCGGGTTCTATCTTGGCATCGACCGGGGTCGGCGGGGTCCACCGGTCGCCGCCCCCGGCGCGTGTCCGGGGTCTGCGGGGGTGTCTACTGCGCCACACCCGTCGCCGAGACGTTCTCCAGGTAGGCGAGCAGGGTGCGCAGCCCGGCGCCCGTGCCGCCCTTGGGGGTGTAGCCCCACGGCTTGCCCTCGTTGAAGGACGGGCCGGCGATGTCGAGGTGCGCCCACGGCGTCTCGCCGACGAACTCCCGCAGGAAGACGCCCGCCGACAGCATGCCGCCGAACTTGTCCCCGATGTTGGCGATGTCGGCGACGGGGGAGTCCAGGCCGGCGCGCAGCTCCTCGGGCAGCGGCATCGGCCACGCGCCCTCGCCCGCCTCGCCGGCCGCGGCCACGACGGCGTCGCGCACGCCGTCGGTGCCCATGACGCCCGCGACCCTCGTGCCGAGCGCGACCAGCTGCGCACCCGTGAGCGTGGCGATGTCGAGCACGGCGTCGGGGGCGAGCGCGACGGCGTCGACCAGCGCGTCGGCCATCACCAGGCGGCCCTCGGCGTCGGTGTTCAGCACCTCGACGGTCGTGCCGCCGCGCATCGTGATGACGTCGCTGGGGCGCTGCGCCGCGCCGGAGGGCATGTTCTCGGCGAGGGCGAGGTAGCCCGTGACCCGGACCGGGAGGCCGAGCTCGGCGGCGGCCAGCACGGTGTGCAGCACGGCGGCGGCACCGGCCATGTCGCTCTTCATCGCGGCCATGCCGGCCGGCGGCTTGAGCGAGAGGCCGCCCGAGTCGAACGTGATGCCCTTGCCGACGATCGCCACGTGCGCCTTGGCGCGGGCGGGGGTGTAGCTGAGCGTGACGAGACGGGGCTCGTTGACCGAACCCTGACCGACGCCGACGATGCCGCCGTAGCCGCCGGCGCGCAGCGCCTTGAGGTCGGCGACCGCCACCTTGACCTTGGTGCCGGTGGCGGCCGTGCGAGCCGTGTCGGCGAAGACGGCCGGGGTGAGGTCGGCGGGGGAGGTGTTGACGAGGTCGCGGACCCCGGCGACGGCCTGCGTGAGGACCTGGGCGCGCTCGACGGCGGCGCGCACGTCCTTGCTGCGGCCCTTGCCCGTGACGACCTTCACGTCGACCGCGGCCGCCTCGGCCTTCGCCGGGCGGTAGCGCGTGAAGGAGTAGGACCCGAGCACGGCGCCCTCGTACGCGGCACCGACGAGCGCGGCGGCGTCCGACGGCGGGACGACGGCGATCGTCGGGTGCCCCGCGGCGGCGCGCGCGGCGGCGCCCGCGGCGCGTCGGACGGCCTCGGCGGTGGGCTCGTGGGCGTCGTCGCCACCGACCCCGGTGAGCACGACGACGGAGGCGCGCAGCAGCGGGGAGGCCGGGATGACCGTCACCTCGTCGGCGCGGCCGGTCAGGCGCAGGGCGGCGACGGCGTCGAGCAGCTCGTCCGCCAGGGCCTCGGAGGCGTCGGCCAGCACGCGGGCGGTCCCGGGTTCACCATCACCCCCACCGAGGAAGACGACGAGCGCGGCGGCCTCGACGGTCTCGAGGGAGCGGGCGGCGAGAACAGGTGAGCTGGGCATGCTTTCGATGGTAGCCGGGGACGGCCCGCTCCCCGAGGGTCGGGCGGCGTGGCCGGCGTGGGCGGCGGACGTGCGCGGGGATGGGCGGGGATATTCTGGGCACGTGCTCGCCGTCCTCGTCTCCGTGGGGGTCCTCGCGACGGCGCTGACGGTCTGGGCGGTCGTCCGCGCCGCGCGCGACCAGCCCGTGCAGGGCGGCCAGCTCCCGGGGATGATCGCGGTGGAGGCCGCGCTCGTGGTCCAGGCCGTCGTGGTCGGGGTCCTGCAGGCGGGCGGTCACCCGGTGCCCGACGGGATCCTGCTGTGGGGCTACGTCATCACGTCGCTGTGCCTGCTGCCCGCCGCGTTCGCGTGGGCGTTCGTGGAGCGCACGCGCTGGAGCTCGGTGGTGCTGGCGATCGCCGCCGCCGTCGTGGTGGTGCTCCAGGTGAGGATCTGGCAGCTGTGGCAGTGAGTCCCGAGCACGCGAGAGCAACCAGGAGAGAGATGTCCAGCACTCCGGAGGCGTCGCAGGACGGCGCCGACCCGCGACCGCGCGCGTACGGCGCCGGTCGGGCGCTCGTGGCCGTCTACGGCGTCCTCGCGCTCGCCGCGACGGCGCGTTCGCTCTACCAGCTGACCACGAAGGCCGCCGAGGCGCCCCTGCCCTACGCGCTGTCGGCGCTGGCGGCCCTCGTCTACGTGGTCGCGACCGTGGCGCTCGCCCACAACGGCACGCGCATGCGACGCGTGGCCTGGACCGCCGTGACCGTCGAGCTCGTGGGCGTGCTCGCCGTGGGGACGTGGTCGTTCATCGCACCGCAGGAGTTCCCCGAGGCGACGGTCTGGTCGCACCTCGGTCAGGGCTACGGCTACGTCCCGGCGATCCTGCCGGTGCTCGGCATCCTGTGGCTGTGGCGCTCCGACCCCGCGCGTCTCGTGCGGGCCGAGACGTCGCCCCGCACCCGCTGATCGCCGCCCCGACCGCGATCCCATCCGAACGAAGGACACCCGTGCGCACCGCCCACCCGCTCTACGACCTGCTGCTGCGCACCGTGCTCGTGCGGCTGGACCCCGAGGACGCCCACCACCGCGCCGCGTCCGCGATCGAGCTCGCCGGCCGGATCGCGCCCGCCCGCCACCTCCTCGCCGCCACGCTCGGCCGCCCGCCCCGCGGGGGCCGCCAGGAGGTGACGCTGTTCGGGCGCCACCTCAGCGGGCCGCTCGGCGCCGCGGCGGGTTTCGACAAGGACGCGCGGATGGTCCTGGGCCTGGTCGCGCTCGGCTTCAGCCACGTCGAGATCGGCACCGTGACGGCGCACCCGCAGCCGGGCAACGAGCGACCCCGCCTGTTCCGGCACCTGCCCGAGCGGGCGCTCGTCAACCGCATGGGGTTCAACAACGTGGGCAGCGCCGCCGTCGCCGCGCGGCTCGCGCGGCTGCGGCGCACGCGGGCCGGGGCGGCCGCCGTCATCGGTGTCAACATCGGCAAGACCAAGGTGACGCCGGCCGAGCACGCCGCCCAGGACTACGCGCTCAGCGCCCGTGCCCTCGCGCCGTATGCGGACTACCTGGTCGTCAACGTCTCCAGCCCCAACACCCCCGGCCTGCGCGACCTTCAGGCCGTCGCGTCGCTGCGTCCGATCCTGGCCGAGGTGCAGAGCGCGGCGGACGGCGCGGCTCGCCGACGTCTGCCCGTCCTGGTCAAGATCGCGCCGGACCTGTCCGACGAGGACGTGCGCGACGTCGTCGCCCTCGTGCGCGAGCTCGACCTCGCCGGCGTCGTCGCGACGAACACGACCATCGCCCACGACCACGGGGCGGGCGGCCTGTCCGGGGCGCCGCTGCACGACCGCGCCCGCGCCGTCGTCGCGCTGGTGCGCGCCGAGCTGGGTCCCGACCGCGTCGTCATCGGCGTCGGCGGGATCGGCGACGAGCGCCAGGCCCGGGCGATGCTGGAGGCCGGCGCCGACCTGGTGCAGGCCTACAGCGCCTTCGTGTTCAACGGTCCGGCGTGGCCGGGCCGCGTGACCCGCCGGATCAGCCGGGGTACTGGCCGCGCTTGACCTGCGGCTTCGGCATGCGCGTGGGACGCATCTGGAACGAGCGCAGGACGGCGTACATGATGCTGCCGCGCTGGACCTTGTCCTCGCCGAAGGACTCGCGCAGCCGCTTGCGCACACGCCGCGCCATGAGCACGGAGTCCGTGACGGCGATCGCCACAAGGCCGTAGAGCGCCAGGATCAGCGGCAGCGCGAACTCCGGGCGGTTGCCCACCACGAACGTGCCGATGACGAACACGAACGCGACCGGGAGGAAGAACTCGCCGAGCGACCAGCGGGCGTCCACGAAGTCGCGGATGTAGCGGCGCTGTGCGCCCTTGTGCTGCGCGGGCAGGTAGCGGTCGTCGCCCGAGACCATCGCCGCGTTCATCTGCGCGCGGGCCTCGGCGTTCTTCTTGCGCTGCTCCGAGCGTGCCAGCTTGGGGTCGTTGTGCACGAGCGGGCGGCGGTTCTTCGCCTCGGCCTCGCGGCGCTTGGGGGTGGCGCGGCCCTTGCCCGTCGCGGCGTCCATGGCGGCGTCGAGCGAGCCGACGTCCTCCGCCTTGATGGTGGAGCCGGGGGTCAGGGTCGAGTCCTTCTTGCGTCCGAACACCCCTGAAGAATAGACGAGCGGCCGGTAGGTTCTCTCCCGTGCCCACGACGACGAGCCCCCGCCCCCTGCCCCTGTCCGCCGAGCTGGTCGAGGACTTGACCGCGCGCACCGCGGCGGCGTTCCCCGCCGTGGTGGACGACCTCGTCGACCTCGTGCGGATCCCGTCCGTCTCGGCCCCCGCGTTCGACCAGGCCCACGTCGTCGCCAGCGCCGAGGCCGTGGCGGTGCTGCTGCGCGACGTCGGCCTCGACGTCGAGATCCTCTCGGTGCCGGGCGGCGCGCCGGCGGTCGTGGCCCACCACGACGCGGGCGACGGCGCCCCGCACGTCGTGCTGTACGCGCACCACGACGTGCAGCCGCCGGGGGAGGGCTGGACGTCGCCGGCGTTCGAGCCCACCCGGGTGGGCGAGCGGCTCGTGGGTCGCGGCGCGGCGGACGACAAGGCGGGTGTGATGGCTCACGTCGGCGCGCTCCGGGTGCTGCGCGAGCGGTTCGGCGACGACCTGCCCGTCAGCGTGACGGTCTTCGTCGAGGGCGAGGAGGAGATCGGCTCGCCGACCTTCGGCGACTTCCTCCGGACGCACGGTCACCGCGTCGCGGGCGACGTCATCGTGGTCGCGGACTCCGCCAACTGGAAGGTCGGGACCCCCGCGCTCACGACGTCGCTGCGCGGTCTGGTCGACCTCACGGTGCGCCTGGACGTGCTCGACCACGCCGTCCACTCCGGCATGTTCGGCGGCGCCGTGCTGGACGCCCTGACGCTGATGGCCCGCCTCGTGACGACGCTGCACGACGACGACGGAGCGGTCGCCGTCGCCGGCCTGGTGCACGGCACCGCGGCCGACCTGGACTACCCCGAGGAGATGTACCGCGAGGAGGCGGGGGTGCTCGACGGTGTGCGCCTGGCCGGGCGCGGGAGCGTGCAGGACCGGCTCTGGGCCCAGCCCGCCATCTCGCTCATCGGTCTCGACGCCCCGAGCGTCGAGCGCGCGTCGAACACGATCGCCCACACCGCGAACGCGAAGATCAGCATGCGTCTGGCGCCCGGGCAGGACCCGATGGCGGCCCAGGAGGCGCTGATCGCCCATCTCGAGGCGCACGCGCCGTTCGGCGCGCGACTGACGATCACGCCGGGGGAGCGCGGCAGCGCGTTCCTCGCGCCGTCGGACAGCCCGGCGATGACGCTCGCGCGCAGCGCGTTCGCGACGGCGTGGGGCACCGATCCGGTCGACGTCGGCATGGGCGGCTCGATCCCGTTCATCGCGGACCTCCTGACGCTGGCGCCCGACGCCGAAATCCTCATCACCGGGGTCGAGGACCCCGACTCCCGGGCGCACAGCACCGACGAGTCGGTGCACCTGGGCGAGCTCGAGCGCGCGGTGCTGGCCGAGGTGCTGCTGCTCGCCTCGCTGCGTCACTGACGCGCGCCGGCCGGGAAGGGTCGACGTGCGCATCCTGCTGACCGCCTCCGCGCTCGGGGTCGTGCCCGGCCGCGCCGTCGCGCAGGCGCTGGCACGGGGCTGGCGCGAGAGCAACGCCGAGGCGGAGATCGACGCTTGCGGAGCCTCCGACGGCGACCGCGGGCTGCTCGACGCCGTCGAGGCCGCGCGGGGCGGGGTGCGGGAGGTCGTGGCGGTCCTGCGGGGTGACGCGTCCGATCCCATGACACCGGAGCAGCTGCCCGTCGTGGTGCTCCTCGCGGAGGGGACCGCCTACCTCGAGACGCGCGACGTGCTCGGCGTGGCGGGATCCGCCCCGGGGGAGACGGGGCGTGCGACGGCGCGCGCCGGCTCCTCCTTCGGCGTCGGGCAGCTGGTGACCGCGGCGATCGACCGGGGCGCGCGACGCGTCGTCCTCGGATCGGGGACGCCCGCCACGCTCGACGCGGGGACCGGGATGCTGCTGGCGCTGGCCGGGCGCGACCCCGCCCCCTTCGACCCCGACGGCGCCGAGGCGGATCTCGCCGACGTGCTCGCGGCCGCGCGCTCGCGCTGCGCCGGCGTCGAGGTCGTGCTCCTCGCCCCCGAACCCGTGCCGGTGCGCGGACTGCGCGGTGCGGCCTCGCGGCTCACCGCCGCGCTCGGCCCCGGGGAGAGCCAGGCGCTGGACGCGCGACTGACGTCGCTGGTGCGGCTGTACGCCGAGCTGACGCCCCGCCGTCGCGACCTCCTCGGTTCATCGGAGGCTGCGACCGCGCCCGCCGCGGCCGCCTCGCCGTCCGGTCCCGCCGGATCCGGCAGCGGCGGGGGCCTCGGGCTCGCGGTGATCGCCCTGGGTGGACGCGTCGAGACCGGGCCGGCGTTCCTCGCGGTCGAGTGCGGGCTGGCGGGTCGCGCCGAGGGCGTCGACCTCGTCGTCGTGTGCACCGACGAGCTCGACCCGGTCGAGGCCGACCGGGGAGTGGTGGCCGCCGTCGCCGCGGCGGCCGCGACGCACGGCGTCGCCGTCCTGGCCCTGGCCCGGCGCGTCCGGCTCGAGCGCCGCACCGCTGCAGCGGCGGGCATCAGCGCGACGGCGACGCTCGCGCCGTCGGTCGCGGGGGAGCCCGGTGGGGCGACGGGCGAGACGGCAGATCTCGAGCTCGACGACGTCGCCGCCCTGGCGCACCGGCACGCGCGCGCGTGGCGCTGGTGAGCGCCTCGTGACCGGGTGGTGAGGACCACCGGCGGCGAGGCCGTCGCGCGGCGGGGCAGGCGTACGATCGAATCGTGACGCACGGGTCCGTTCCGTGCCCTGCCACCCGAGGAGACACGATGACCGAGACCGTCGCCGCTCAGACCGCCCCGGCGAGCGCGCCCACCGCCATCGAGGACCCCACGCACGAGGTCGGCCTCACCGACGTCGCGGCGTCGAAGGTCCGTTCGCTGCTGGACCAGGAGGGTCGCGACGACCTGCGCCTGCGCGTGGCCGTCCAGCCCGGCGGCTGCTCCGGCCTGATCTACCAGCTCTACTTCGACGAGCGCCTGCTCGACGGCGACGCCACCCGCGACTTCGACGGTGTCGAGGTCGTCGTGGACCGGATGAGCGTGCCCTACCTCGCCGGCGCGACCATCGACTTCGCCGACACCATCGCGAAGCAGGGCTTCACGATCGACAACCCCAACGCGGGCGGGTCCTGCGCCTGCGGCGACTCGTTCCACTGAGCCTCGCCTCCGAGCCCGACCCAGCACCACCCACCCGGCGACGACCGGCGCGCACCCAGGTGGCGTCCAGGCTCGCCCGGTACACACGTGTCCACGGCCACCTGGCCGGGAACCCTAGGAGAACTCGTTGCGCCGTCGTCTGATCGCCCTGCCCGCCGCCGTCATCGCCGCAGCCCTCGTGCTCGGTGCGTGCAGCTCCGACCCCGACGACGGCGGTGAGACCAGCTCCGCCACGGGTTCCGAGAGCGCGAGCGAGCCGTCCGAGGTGCCCAGCGTCGAGAACGTCGTCGCCGGGAACGAGGCGGGGTTCACGGCCTCCGGGGCGTTCGGCGAGAAGCCGACCCTCGAGTTCACGGCCGATACGGCCCCCGAGGGCCTGCAGGCCGAGGTCGTCTCCGAGGGTGACGGACCCGAGGTCGCCGCGGGCGACACCGTGGTGGCGAACTACCTCGGCCAGATCTGGGACACCGAGACGGTCTTCGACAACTCCTACGACCGCGGCGAGCCTTCGAGCTTCTCGCTGAACCAGGTCATCCCCGGCTGGACCACCGGTCTGACCGGTCAGAAGGTCGGATCGCGCGTGCTGCTCAGCGTGCCGAGCTTCCTGGGCTACCCCGAGGGCCGTGACGACATCAAGCCGGGCGACACGATCGTGTTCGTCGTCGACCTGGTGAGCGTCGTGCCCGCCGACGGCGTGGGCCAGGCCGACGCCGTCCCGACGAACGCCGAGGTGCCCGTCACCATCGAGGGCGACCTGGGTGCGCCGATCACCGCGGTCACCGTCACCGAGGGCGCCGTCGAGCCGACCGAGCCCACCGCGACCGTGATCGCCACCGGAACCGGCGCGCCGCTGGCCGCGGGCGACACCATCAACCTGCAGTACACGCTCTCGACGTGGGACAACGCGAACACCGAGACGACCTGGCCGCCGGACGGCATCGGGATCAGCAGCGCCACGCTCGGTCAGGGCTCGATCTTCGACCAGCTCGTCGACGTTCCCGGCGGTTCCCGCGTGCTGTTCCAGGTGCCAGGCGACCCCGCCAGCGGGAACCCCGCGCTCGCCGTCGTGGTGGACATCGTCGTCGAGTGAGGACGGCTCGACGCGGCCCCTGGCCGAGTCGAGATCGGTCACGATCTGACGCCCGCGTCCCCCGGCGTCGCCTCACCGAGGCGATGCCGGGGGACGCGCCGCATCACGGCGGGCGAAGGCGGCGTCCAGCCCCTCTCGACGCTATGGTGACGGGGTGTCGACATCGCCTTCTCCACGCTCCAGGAAGCTCGCCGTCACGGCGGCGGCCCTCGTCGCGGCGACCGCTCTGGCGGGCTGCTCCGAGGAAGCGCAGCGCGGCTTCCTCCCCGAATCGGCGCCCGGCGCCACGAACCACACCGACACGATCATGTCGCTGTGGAACAACTCCTGGATCGCCGCCCTCGCGGTCGGCGTCCTCGTGTGGGGTCTGCTGCTGTGGTGCGTCGTGGCCTACCGCCGTCGCAAGGGTGACAACGAGCTCCCCGTGCAGCTGCGCTACCACGTGCCCCTCGAGCTCATGTACACCTTCGTGCCGATCGTCATGGTCGGCGTGCTGTTCGCCTACACCTCTCGCTCCATGGGCGAGATCCTCGACACCTCGGCCACGCCCGACGTCGAGATCGAGGTCGTCGGCAAGCGGTGGAGCTGGGACTTCAACTACACCTCCGACGACGTCCACTTCTCGGGTGTCCAGGCCCAGCTGACGGGCGTGGAGGGTGTTCCGGAGACGCTCCCGACCCTCTACCTGCCGCAGGGCGAGCTCGTCGAGATCTCGCTGCGCACCCGCGACGTCAACCACGCGTTCTGGGTCCCGGGCTTCCTGATGAAGCTCGACATGATCAGCGGCCGCACCAACACGTTCCAGATCGTCCCGGAGAAGACCGGCGTCTACGAGGGCAAGTGCGCCGAGCTCTGCGGTGAGTACCACGCCTCGATGCTCTTCAACGTGGAGGTCGTGACACCGGAGGAGTACGACCAGCAGATGGCCGCGCTCGCCGACCAGGGCAACACGGGCCTTCGCGGACCCGAGTACGACCCGCAGTACTTCACCGGCAACAACGACGGTGAGCAGCACCAGGAAGGCAGCGGCAACTGATGGCCATCGACGAGGTCGTCCACATCGACTCAGCCCCCCGCCAGCCGGAGGACCGCGTTCCCGGTCTCTCCGCCCGCCGGCAGCGTCGCGGCAACGCGATCGTGAAGTGGATGACGTCCACGGACCACAAGACGATCGGGTACATGTACCTGACCACGTCGTTCCTGTTCTTCTGCATCGGCGGACTCCTCGCGCTCGCGATCCGCGCCGAGCTGTTCTCGCCGGGAACGCAGCTGTTCACGAGCGCCGAGCAGTACAACCAGTTCTTCACGATGCACGGCGGCATCATGCTGCTGCTGTTCGCGACCCCGCTGTTCGCGGGCTTCGCCAACGTGATGGTCCCGCTGCAGATCGGTGCGCCGGACGTCGCGTTCCCGCGGATGAACATGTTCGCGTACTACCTGTACATCTTCGGCGGCCTGATGGTCCTCGGCGGGTTCCTCACGCCCGAGGGCCCGGCCGGGTTCGGCTGGACCTCGTACGTGCCGCTCGCCTCGGAGACGTTCTCGCCGGGTCTCGGCGCCGACCTCTGGCTCGTCGGCTTCGGTCTGACCGGCTTCTCGACCATCTTCGGTGCGGTCAACTTCATCACCACGATCATCTGCATGCGCGCCCCCGGCATGACGATGTTCCGGATGCCGATCTTCACCTGGAACATCCTCATCACCGCGGTCCTGGCGCTGATGGCGTTCCCGATCCTCACGGCGGCCTACTTCGGTCTGCTCGCGGACCGACGGCTCGACGCGATGGTGTTCGACCCGGCGCTGGGCGGCCCGATCCTGTGGCAGCACCTGTTCTGGTTCTTCGGTCACCCCGAGGTCTACATCATCGCCCTGCCGTTCTTCGGCATCGTCTCGGAGATCTTCCCGGTCTTCAGCCGCAAGCCGATCTTCGGCTACAAGACGCTGGTGCTCGCGACGCTGTCGATCGCCGCGCTGTCGGTCACGGTGTGGGCGCACCACATGTACACGACGGGCGCCGTCATGCTGTCGTTCTTCGCGCTCATGACGATGTTGATCGCCGTGCCGACCGGGGTGAAGTTCTTCAACTGGATCGGCACCATGTGGCGGGGCAAGATCACGTTCGAGACGCCGATGCTGTGGTCGATCGGATTCCTCGCGACGTTCCTGTTCGGCGGCCTCACGGGCGTGATCCTGAGCGTGCCGACGCTGGACTTCCAGCTGCACGACACCTACTTCGTGGTCGCGCACTTCCACTACGTCGTCTTCGGCACGGTCGTGTTCGCGATGTTCGCCGGCTTCTACTTCTGGTGGCCCAAGTTCACCGGCAAGATGCTCAACGAGCGTCTCGGCAAGGTCCACTTCTGGATGACCTTCGTCGGCTTCCACACCACGTTCCTGATCCAGCACTGGATCGGTGCCAAGGTCATGCCGCGTCGCTACGTGGACTACCTGCCCGAGGACGGTGTCACGCTCTGGAACCAGATCTCCACCGTCGGCGCCTTCATCCTCGCGGCGGCCACGCTGCCGTTCATCTGGAACGTCATCAAGACGTGGCGCTCGGCGCCGCAGGTCAACGTCGACGACCCGTGGGGCTACGGCCGCTCGCTCGAGTGGGCGACGTCGTGCCCGCCGCCGCGCCACAACTTCACGTCGATCCCGCGCATCCGCTCGGAGTCTCCCGCGTTCGACCTCCACCACCCGGAGGTCGCCGCGATGGACCACGTCGAGACCGACAAGGGCTTCCTCGACCAGATCTACGGCAACGCGGACATGCAGGGCTCGATCCAGGAGAGCACCTCGCGGAAGGACCAGTCATGAGCCAGCAGACCGCAGGGCCGGACCGCAAGGTGAAGGCCTCCTCCAAGACCCGTCCGCCGATGTTCCTCGAGACCGTCGTGTTCGGGGCGGGGGTCCCGGTGTTCGCGGCCCTCGCGATCGTCTACGGCCTCCTGACGAACTTCACCGAGCCGGTCGGCTTCATCGGCCTGCTGCTGCTCGCCGGGCTCGCCGGCCTGGTCGGGTTCTTCCTGTTCATCACGGGGCGCACGATCGACGCTCGTCCCGAGGACGACCCGCTCGGCACGATCGAGTCGGCGGCGGGGGAGTACGGCGAGTTCTCGCCCCACTCCTGGTGGCCGTTCGTCCTCGGCCTGGGTGCCGCCGTCGTGTTCTTCGGCGTGGCGGTCGGCTGGTGGATCAGCGGCGTCGGCGCCGTGATCGGGGCCATCGGCCTCGTCGGCCTGATCTTCGAGTTCTCCCGGGGCCAGCACGCCCACTAGGCGAGCAGCTCCACCCCGGTCGAGCCGGGAACGACGAACGGCGGGTGCCCCGAGGCGCCCGCCGTTCGTCGTCCTCCAGGGGCCTCGCAGGGTGGAAGACCGGGTGAGGCACCACAGGGGCGCCTCCCGTCCGGGAGGCGCCCCTGTGGTGCAATCACGGCACGGTGGCGAGGCACCGGCCCGCGGAGGGTCAGGCGGGGACGATCAGGCCTCCGGCGCCAGCGGTCGTGGCGCGCGTGAGGCGTGCGGCAACGTCGTTCCAGTTGACGATGTTCCAGAACGCGGCGATGTAGTCGGCACGCACGTTCAGGTAGTCCAGGTAGTAGGCGTGCTCCCAGACGTCCAGCATGAGCAGCGGAACGAGGCCGAGGGCGAGGTTGCCCTGCTGGTCGTACAGCTGGACGATCACGGGACGAGCACCGATGGTGTCCCACGCGAGCGCGGCCCAGCCGGAACCCTGGACGCCGGCCGCGACAGCCGTGAAGTGCTTCTTGAACGCCTCGACGCCACCGAAGAAGTCCTCGAGCGCGGCCAGGAGCTCACCGGCGGGCTCGCCGCCCTCGGGGGACAGGTTGGTCCAGAAGACCGAGTGGTTGACGTGACCACCGAGATTGAACGCCAGGTTCTTGGAGTGCAGGTTGACGGCGGCGAGGTCGCCGGAGTCGCGGGCCTCGGCCAGCTTGTCCAGGGCGGTGTTGGCGCCCGTCACGTAGGCCTGGTGGTGCTTGTCGTGGTGCAGCTGCATGATCTTGCCCGAGATGTGGGGCTCGAGAGCTGCATAGTCGTACGGAAGCTCGGGAAGTGTGTAGCCGGACATCGACATTCCTCTCCATCGTTGGCGGGCGCATCCACCTGACGCGCCCGCTCGTACCTCTATTGCAACACCGACGGCCCCCCTCGCGTTCCGCGAGAGGGGCCGTTCGTGGTGAATTTCGTGCAGTGAGACGATCAGCCGCGCGTGCTCGCGTTGGTCAGCAGACCCTCGTTGCTCTCGGCGGACTCGATCTCCTCGTGCTCGCCGTGGCCGTGGGACGCAGCGAGCTCCGACGGCGTGACCGGCTCGACGCGGTCGGCGAAGAAGAAGTTCGACAGCTTGGAGCGTCGGACGGCCTTCTTGTACGCGGGACGGGCGACCCCGCGCTCGTTCTCGCCCGGGCCGATCTCGAGCGGGCGAACCGGCTCGTGACCCACGAGCAGCCAGCGCTCGTGGTCGGTGAGCGGCTGGTGGACCTCGATGTACTCGCCCGAGGCGAACCGCACGACGCGGCCCGTCTCGTGACCGTGGAGCACGAGTTCGCGGTCACGGCGCTGAAGGGCGAGGCACAGGCGCTTCGTGACGATGAACGCGATGACCGGACCCGCGAAGAACAGGAAGCGGAAGACCCAGGTGATCGAGTTGATCGACAGGTTGAAGTGCGTGGCCAGGATGTCGTTCGAGCCGGCGAGCACCAGGATGATGAACGCCGTCAGGATCGCGACGCCGACACCGGTGCGGGTCGGGACGTTGCGCGGACGGTCGAGCACGTGGTGCTCGCGCTTGTCGCCCGTGACCCAGGCCTCGAGGAACGGGTAGGCCGCCAGGGCCGTGAACAGCAGGCCCGGGATGACGACGGCCGGGATCAGCACGTTCAGCGAGATGGTGTAACCCGCGATCACGAACTCCGGCTGGCCCGGCATGAGTCGCAGCGAACCCTCGAGGAAGAGCATGTACCAGTCGGGCTGAGCGCCCGCCCCGACGGGGGAGGGGTCGTAGGGCCCGTAGGCCCACACGCTGTTGATCGCGAGCGTTGCGCCCATGATCGCCAGGACGCCGAAGACGACGAAGAAGAAGCCGCCGGCCTTGGCCACGTACACCGGGAACAGGGGGTACCCGACGACGTTGCGGTTCGACCGGCCCGGGCCGGGGTACTGCGTGTGCTTGTGGACCACGATGAGCACGAGGTGCACCGCGATCAGCGCCAGGATCAGCGCGGGCACGAGCAGGATGTGCGCCGTGAACAGGCGCGGGATGATCTCGGTGCCGGGGAACTCGCCGCCGAAGATCATGAAGGACATGTAGGAACCGATCACGGGGATCGACTTCACGACGCCGTCGGTGATCCGCAGACCGTTGCCCGACAGGACGTCGTCCGGGAGGGAGTAGCCGGTGAAGCCGGCGGCGAGGCCGAGGATCAGGATCGTGAAGCCCACGACCCAGTTCAGCTCGCGCGGCTTGCGGAACGCGCCCGTGAAGAACACGCGCATCATGTGCGTGACGATCGACGCCATGAACAGCAGGGCCGCCCAGTGGTGGATCTGGCGCATGAGCAGGCCGCCACGGACGTGGAAGGACATGTTCAGGGTGGAGGCGAACGCCTCGGACATCTCCACGCCGCGCATCGCGACGGGGAGGGCGTCCTCGGGGTAGTGCACCTCGGTCATGCTCGGGACGAAGAACATCGTCAGGAACGTGCCGGTCAGGAGCAGGACGACGAAGCTGTACAGCGCGATCTCACCGAGGAGGAACGACCAGTGGTCGGGGAAGACCTTCCTGGCGAACTCCTTGACCATCTTTCCGGCACCCACGCGGGTGTCGAAGAAGTCGGCGGTTCCGCCGGCAGCCTTGGCGAGCGGGGTGGTGGTGCTCAATGGGCCTTCTCCTCGTCGGAGACCGGGAGATCGGTGTAGCGCTCGCGCTCCCAGGTGGAGGGGCCGACCATCTCGGTGAAGTCGCTCCGAGCGACGAGGTAACCCTCGTCGTCGACCGTGATGGGCAGCTGAGGAAGTGCACGCTTCGCGGGACCGAAGACGACCTTGGCGCCGTCGGACACGTCGAACGTGGACTGGTGGCACGGGCACAGCAGGTGGTGGGTCTGCTGCTCGTACAGCGCCACGGGGCAACCGACGTGCGTGCAGACCTTGGAGTAGGCGACGATCCCGTCCCACGACCAGTCGGCGCGCTCGGGCGCCTCCGTGAGCTCGGTGGGGTTCATCCGGACCATCAGGACGACGGCCTTGGCCTTCTCCTCCAGCATGTGCTCGGAGCCGAGGAGGCCGTCGGGGATGACGTGCCAGACGGAACCGATGGTGACCTGCTCGGGGCGGATCAGTCCGCCGTCGGGGTCGCGCGCCAGACGGACGCCCGGACCCCACATGGTGTAGCGGAACTTGCTGACGTTCCAGTCGCCGCCGAGGTTGCCCACCAGCGGCACCACGAAGGCGAGCGGGGCGACGGCGACGGCCGAGACGAGGGCACCCTTCAGCACCGGGCGGCGGGCGATGCGCGAGTCGTCGGCACCGTCCTTGAGAGCCTGGACGGCGGCGGCGCGCGTGGCGTCGTCGCTGCGCTGGGCGTGCCGCTCGTCGACCTGCTCGACGTCGGACATGAGCGCCTTGGCCCAGTGGACCGCCGCGATGCCGATGCCGAGCATGCCCACGCCGAGACCGAGACCGATGCTCAGCGTGGAGGCCTGCACGCTGCCGAGCGTGACGCCGACCGGGAACGCGAAGTACCCGACGACACCGCCGATCGAGGCGAGCAGGGACAGGACGAACAGGATGACGATCTGACGCTCGACGCGCTTGGAGCCGGCCTCGGACTCGTCGGAGAGCCGGTGCTTGTGCTCCGGCAGGCCGGGGTTGGGGAAGCGGTCGAGCTCCCTCTCACCCACGGACAACGGGTCGGACGCGCCCGGGGGCGTGACGTGCTCCGACTTCGTCAGGTCGCTCATGAGGACTTGGCTCCGATCCAGACCGAGGCGCCGATGAGCGCCCCCATGCCGATGATCCACACCCACATGCCCTCGGACACCGGGCCGATGGCGCCGAGGTTGGCGCCGCCGGGGGAGGAGTCGTCGGCGCGCTGCTCCATGAGGTAGGCGATGACGTCGCGCTTGGCCTCGGGCGTGATGTTCTCGTCGTTGAACACCGGCATCGACTGCGGGCCGGTGAGCATGGCCTCGTAGATCTCGGTCGGTGTGGAGTTGAAGAGCGACGGCGCGTACTTGCCCTCGCTCAGGGCGCCACCGGCACCGACGGCGTTGTGGCACATGGCGCAGTTCGTGCGGAACACGAGCATGCCGTTGGCGGCGTCACCGAGCGCGGGGTCGACCTGCTCACCGTCGGGGATGGCCGGTCCGGGAGCCAGGGAGGCGACGTAGGCGGCGAGCTGAGCGGTCTGCTCGGTGCTGAACTGGACGCCCTTCTCGGGGGCCTGCGGGGCGTTGGCGGCCATCGGCATGCGGCCGGTGCTCACCTGGAAGTGGACCGAGGCGGCGCCGACGCCGATCAGCGAGGGGGCGACGTCGGTGCGGCCCTCGGCCGAGGGGCCGTGGCAGCTGGCGCAGTTCGCCTGGAAGAGCTTCTCGCCCTCCGTGACGTCGTCCTGGCTCGCCGAGTCGGCGACCGCGGCCTGGGGGGCGGCGACGGCGTAGATGCCGCCGACCGCGAGGAGCGCGAAGAGCATCAGGACGACGGGTGCGAACCGGTGGCGTCGCGCGGAGGCGAGGGCCTTCACCACGGTGTGTCCTCGTTTCTGTCGTGGATGGGCGGTGCTGAGCAGGTGGGTGCGGTCATGGCCGGACTACTTCAGGAAGTAGATGACGAAGAACAGCGCGACCCAGATGACGTCGACGAAGTGCCAGTAGTACGAGACCACGTGGGCGCGGACCTCCTCGCGGTGGCCGAACCGGCCGGCGACGAAGGAGGACCCGAGGACGAACAGGAAGGCGATGAGCCCACCGACCACGTGGATGCCGTGGAAGCCGGTGGTCAGGTAGAAGACGGTGCCGAACGAGGAGTTCGAGATCATCAGGCCGTGCTCGACGAGCTCGGCGTACTCCGTGATCTGCCCGCCGATGAACACCGCGCCCATGATGAACGTGAGGGTGAACCACTCCTGCAGGCCCCAGCCGCGCACGTTCAGCAGGCTGCCGGTCCGGCGGGCCTGGTGGCGCTGGGCCGCGATCACGCCGAACTGGCACGTGAACGAGCTCAGGATCAGGATCGTGGTGTTGATGACGACGAGCGGCATGTTCAGCAGGTCCGTCGCGGCCGCCCACTCGGCGGGGTCGGACACGCTGCGGTGCGTGAAGTAGATCGCGAACATGCCGGCGAAGAACATGAGCTCGCTCGACAGCCACACGATGGTGCCGACCTGGGTCATGTTCGGTCGGTCGACACTCACGTGGGCGCTGGGTGCGGTGGCGGCATGGGTTGACACCTCACCAGTATGGCGAACGGTCGCGTCCGGGCCCGCGAACGGTTGCCGCGAGCGGCGTGTTCCCGCAGGAATCGGCCCTCCGGCGACCGCCGTCGTCCTGGCGGCCGCGGGGCGATCTGACGCGTCCGCGTCGCGTGTAAGAAAAGCCGTCCGGCCCGTGCTGCGGGCCGTCGGCCAGCGCGCCACGAGCGGTGCGCACTACAGTCGGGTGATGAGCACCGAGCCCCGTGTCGCGCCGCCCGCCACGTCCGTCGCCCGGGGGGTCGCGAGGGCCGGTGACGACGCCGCCGCCGCAGCCGCGCCGACCGCGCGCGTCGTGCTCTACAGCGACGACTCGAGCACCCGCGAGGCCGTGCGCCGCGCCGTCGGGCGCCGGGCCTCCAAGGACACCCCGATGGTCGACTGGCTCGAGGTGGCGACACCCGACGCGATGCTCGCGGCGGTCGCCGCGGGCGGCGTCGACCTGCTCGTGCTCGACGGCGAGACCGCCAAGGTGGGCGGCTTCGGTCTGGCGCGCGAGATCAAGGACAGCTACTTCGACGCCCCGCCGGTGCTGCTCCTGGTCGCGCGCGCGCAGGACGCCTGGATCGCCGCCTGGTCCCAGGCGGACGCCACGGTGCCCTACCCCCTCAAGCCCATGGAGGTGGCCGACACGGTCGCCGGGCTGCTGCGCGCCCGCACGTCCGCATGAGGGCCTGGCCCGACCTCATCCGCGACCTGGTCGACGGCGTCGACCTCTCCGCCTCCGACGCCCGCGAGGCGATGGAGCAGGTGATGGCGGGCGACGTCACCCCTGTCGCGCTCGCCGGTCTCCTCATCGCCCTGGCCGCGAAGGGCGAGACCGTCGAGGAGCTCGCCGGGCTGTCGGAGGCGATGGTCGCCGCGGCGGTCCCGCTCCCCGTCGAGGGCCGGACGGTCGACATCGTCGGCACAGGTGGGGACCGTCACCGCTCGGTCAACATCTCCACCATGGCCGCGCTGGTGGTCGCCGGCACGGGGCTGCGCGTGGTCAAGCACGGCAACCGCGCGGCGTCGTCCGCGTCAGGGGCCGCCGACGTGCTCGAGGCGCTCGGCGTGCGGCTCGACGTCTCGCCGGGCAGGGTGGCCGAGCTCGCCCGCGAGGTCGGCATCACCTTCGCCTTCGCCCAGGTGTTCCACCCGTCCATGCGCCACGCGGGCACCACGCGCCGCGACCTCGGGGTGCCCACCGTGTTCAACGTGCTCGGCCCCCTGACCAATCCCGCGCGGCCGGTCGCGGGCGCGATCGGCGTCGCGAACGCCCGGATGGCGCCCCTGATGGCGGGCGTGTTCGCCGAGCGCGGCTCCAGCGTGCTGCTCTACCGCTCCGGCGACGGCCTGGACGAGTGGGCGACGACGGCGCCCGCCCACGTCTGGGAGGTCGCCGGCGGCACGGTGCGGGAGCACGAGATCGACGCGGTCGAGGCGTTCGGGATGCCCCGGGCGACGCTCGAGGACCTCCGGGGCGCCGACGCCGCGTTCAACGCCGCCGTCGTGCGGCGCGTGCTGGCGGGGGAGGTCGGCCCCGTGCGCGACGCCGTCGTGCTGGGCGCGGCCTCGGCCGTGGTCGCCGAGGGTTCGCTCGTGGGCACGGGTGACCTCGTCGCGCGGATGCGCGAGGGCATCGCCGTGGCGGGCGAGGCGATCGACTCCGGTGCCGCCGCGAGCTCGCTCGAGCGCTGGGTCCTGGCGAGCGGCGGCCGGCCCGACTGACTCGCCCCTACTCGTCCGCCCCGATGGCGAAGGCCTGGTCGAGGTCGTGCTGGGAGTAGGCCTGGAAGGCGATGTAGGTGCGCGTGGCGACGACGCCGGCCACCTTGCCGATCCGGTTCGCGATCACGTCGGCGAAGTCCTCGTGTCGGCGCACCCTGACCATCGCGATCAGGTCGGTGTCACCCGTCACCGAGTAGACCTCGGTGACGCCCTCGATGGCCGCCACCTCCTCGCAGACCTCGGGGATGCGGGCGACGTCGGCGTCGATGAGGGCGATGGCGGTGATCATGCGAGCAGCCTACGCAGCGCCGACCTCCGCCGTCCCGCCGTCGCCCTCCGTGACCTCGACCGCCGGCAGCCCGAGGTGGGACGCGAGGTCGCTGAGGGCGTGGTCGGCGCCGCGCACGGGCCGCGACGGGGCGAGCCCCTCGCTGAGCGCGATGAGGCGCACCCCCGGCTGCTCGAGCCAGTGGGACAGGATCTCGGTCTCCTCCACGAGGGCCGCACCCGACCACGTCGTGGGGGCCGGGACGTCCTCGGCCGTGGCGACCATCGCGTCGACGAGCCCCAGCACGTCGGCGGCGCGCGGTGCGACGGCGGTGGCCGCGAGCCGCCCGTGACGCACGACGACGACCTCCCACCCGCCCGAACCCGGCCGCGCGGCCACGAGCTGCTCCGTGCGCAGCGCCCGCAGCCGCTGGACGCGCTGGGCTCCCCGGAGCAGCGCCTGGCAGCGGTCCCGCTCCCGTGCGGCCTCCTCGTAGCGGTGCTGGGCCGAGAGCAGTCCGATGCGCTGCGCGGCGTGCAGCAGGAGCGGCGCCGTCTCGCCGTCGCAGAAGGCCGCGAACGCTGCCACCATCGCCCCGTAGCCCGCCCTGTCGATCCCGCCCGTGCACGGCGCGGCGCACCGACCGAGCTCGGCCAGGGAGCACGCGGTCGCGCCGGCGGCGGGACGTGCGGGAAGCCGGTCCGTGCACCCGCGCAGCGCGAACACCGACTGGATCGACTCGAGCGCCAGCGTCGCCTGCGACCGCGTGCGGAACGGTCCGAGGACGCCGGTCGTCTGCGTGAGCGGGACGGAGCGCACGATCGAGGCGCGCGGGAACGCCTCGTCCGTCAGCCGGATCCACGGCTCGGAGCCGGGGGAGCGCGACCGACGGTTGTACGGGGGCCGGTGCTCGGCGATCAGCCGGATCTCCCTGATCGACGCCTCGAGCGGGGTGGCGCAGACGATCGGGTGCACGCGCGCCGCGATCGTGACCATCTCGGCCATCCGCTTGCGCTTCTCGGCGGCGGTGAAGTAGCTGCGGACGCGGGTGCGCAGGTTGGTGGCGGTGCCGACGTACAGGATGCGACCCGTGTGGTCGAGGAACTGGTAGACGCCGGGGGCGCTCGGCAGTCCGTCGGCGAGGGTCGCCTTGCGTCGCCGGGCCTCGGGGACGGGGTCGGCGGCCGTGACCAGGTCCTCGAGGTGGGTCACGCCGAGCGGGGCGAGCCTGGCCAGCAGACCGTGCAGCACGTCGACCGTGGCGCGGGCGTCGGTGAGGGCGCGGTGGTCCGGCACGACGGCCGCGTGGAAGAGCCGCGCGAGGCTCCCGAGCTTGTGGTTGGGCGCCTCGTCCCGCGTGACCACGCGGCGCGCGAGCGCCACGGTGTCCACGACGACGGGGGAGGGCCACGGCAGCCCCATCCGCTCGCACCCGGCGCGCAGGAAGCCCATGTCGAACCGTGCGTTGTGGGCCACGAGGACGGCGCCGCGGGCGAACTCCATGAACGTCGCCAGGACGTCCTCCACGCGCGGGGCGTCGACCACCATCGCGTCGGTGATGCCGGTCAGCACGGTGATCTGGGGCGGGATGGCGCGATCGGGGTTGACCAGGGTGCCGAGCTCGCCGAGGACCTGGCCGCCGCGCACGCGGACGGCTCCGATCTCGGTGATCCGGTCGGCGTTCGGCGAACCACCCGTGGTCTCCAGGTCGACGACGACGAACTCGACCTCGTGCAGCGGCAGCCCGTCCTCCAGCAGGGAGGGCTGGAGCGCGAGGGTCGTGGTCACGCGCCGAACCTACGTGCCGCCTCCGACATCGCCGTCAGGCGCGCCAGCCGGCCCGGCCGGGACGGGCGGCACCGCCGCCGCAGCGGTCAGCCCCGGGCGGCGGCGGCGCCGTCGTACAGCGCGTCCACCGTGCCCTCGAGGTCGCGCAGCACGGCGGAGCGCTTCACCTTCATCGAGGGCGTGAGGTAGTCGTTCGCGATCGTGAAGTCGGTGTCCAGCAGCTTGAACGTCCGCACCGACTCGGCCCGCGAGACGTGCTCGTTGGCCCGGTCGATCGCGCCCTGCACCGCGGCGATCACGTCGGGGTCGTCGACGGCCTGCGACGGCGTCAGGGAGTCCTTGCCGTGCGAGGAGAGCCACCCGGGCAGCATCTCGACGTCGAGGGTGACGAGCGCGGCGATGAACGGGCGCCCCTCGCCGACCACGAGGCACTGGCTCACGAGGGGGTGGGACCGCACCGCGTCCTCGAGCTGCGCGGGGGCGACGTTCTTGCCGCCGGCCGTCACGATGATCTCCTTCTTGCGTCCCGTGATGCGCGTGTAGCCCTCGTCGTCGATCTCGCCCAGGTCACCGGTGTGGAACCAGCCGTCGACGACGGACTCGGCCGTGGCGTCGGGGTTGTTGTGGTAACCGCGGAAGACGGCCACACCGCGCGCGAGGATCTCGCCGTCCGGCGCTATCCGCAGCTGGTTGCCGCGCAGCGGCGTCCCGACCGAGCCGATCTTGACCTTCGCGGGCACGTTGACCGTGAGCGGTGCCGTCGTCTCCGTCAGGCCGTAACCCTCCAGGACGGTCAGGCCGACCCCGCGGAAGAAGTGGCCGAGCCGCTCGCCGAGCGGTCCGCCGCCCGAGACGGCGTAGGTCAGGCGACCTCCCATCGCGTTCTCGATCTTGTGCAGCACCAGCTTGTGCGCGAGCTTGTAGCGCAGCTGCAGCGCGACGCCGGGTCGGGCGCCGTCGTCGTGCGCCCTCGACCAGGCGATGGCGGTGCGGGAGGCCCAGGCGAAGATCTTCTCCTTGCCGCCAGCGACGGCCTTCTGCTCCGCCGAGTTGTAGACCTTCTCGAACACGCGGGGAACGGCCAGGATCAGCGTCGGCTGGTACGTCCCGAGGTCGGCGACGATGCCCGACGGGTCCGGCGTGTGGCCGAGCGGGATGCGTCCCGCCAGGGCGAGGATCTCCACGAAGCGCGCGAACACGTGCGCGAGCGGCATGAACAGCAGGGTCGAGGCGCCCTCCTGGTGCACGATCTCGGTCAGGTCCTCCACGGCGCTCCTGGTCAGCAGGACGAAGTTGGCGTGGGTGAGCTCGGCGCCCTTGGGGCGACCCGTCGTGCCCGAGGTGTAGATGATCGTGGCGAGGTCGGCGAGGCCGACCGCGGCGGAGGCGGCGCGCACGCGCTCGGGGTCGACGTCGGCGCCGGAGGCGACGACCTCGTCGAGGTCGCCGGCGTCGATGCCCCAGACGAGCCGGAGGTCCGTGGCCTCCTTTCGCGCCTGCTCGACGACGCGGGCGTGCGCCTCGGTCTCCACGATGACCGCGACGGCACCCGAGTCGCCCAGGATCCACGCGGCCTGCGACACGGACGAGGTCTCGTAGATCGGCACGGGAACCGCACCGGCGTACCAGATCGCGATGTCCGCGAGCGTCCACTCGTACCGGGTGCGGGACATGATGCCGACGCGCTCGCCCGGCGCGACGCCCTGCGCGATCAGCCCTTGCGCGAGGGCGATCGCCTGCGACCGGAACTCCGCGACGCTGACGCTGCGCCAGCCACCGTTCTCGGGGACGCGGTACAGCTCGGCGTCGGGGGTGCGTTCGAGGTGGTCCTCGAGCAGGTCGGTGATGCTGAAGGTCGCCGGCACCTCCGGTGCGGCCGAGAGTCGCGTCGTGTCCATCGTGGCTCCTTTGTCCGATGTGCGGCGTGCGGGACCGCGGTGCGGCGTCGATCCGGTGCCTCAGCCTACGGGTCGCGGTGACGGGTCGGCGGGAGGCGGCCCCGTCCGAGGGGCGTCCCCGGCACGTGCCGGGGCCGGTCGTGGGCCAGGATGGGTCGCGCAGGACCCGGCGTGAGCGCCCCCAGGGCGTCGCGAACCGGGAGCACCCTCAGCACGCACACCAACGAAGGAGCTGGCCATGCACGCCGTCGGGATCGACATCGGTGGGACGAAGATCGCGGCAGGGGTGGTGGACGACGACGGCACGCTGCTCGCGTCGACCCGCCGCGACACCAACCCCGAGGAGCCGCGCGAGATCGAGGACGCGGTCGTCGACGCCGTCGCGGAGCTGCGCGGGTCCTTCGAGGTCTCGGGCGTCGGTGTCGCCGCCGCGGGCTTCGTCGACCCCACGCGCTCCAAGGTCCTGTTCGCCGCGAACCTCGCCTGGCGGGACTACCCGCTCAAGGACGTGCTGCAGGAGCGGCTGGGTCTCGACGTCGTCGTCGAGAACGACGCCAACGCCGCCGGCTGGGCCGAGTTCCGCTTCGGTGCGGGGCGCGACGTCAACGACATGGTGATGCTGACCGTCGGGACCGGTCTCGGGGGCGCCGTCGTCGTGGGCGGGCGTCTCGTCCGCGGCGCGGCGGGCGCGGGCGGCGAGGTCGGCCACATGCGGATGGTCCCGAACGGCCGCGCGTGCGGCTGCGGCCACGACGGGTGCTGGGAGATGTACTCCTCGGGCTCGGCGCTCGTGCGCGAGACCCGCGCCGCGCTGGCCACCGACCCGGAGCGCGCCCGGACCCTGCTCGAGCTCGCGGGCGGCAAGGCCAAGCGGGTCACGGGACCGCACGTCACGCAGGCCGCCAAGGCGGGCGACCCGCTGTCCATCGAGATGCTCGCCGACCTCGGCCGGTGGCTCGGCTCCGGCATGGCCGCGCTCTCGGCGCTGCTCGACCCGCGCATGTACGTCGTCGGCGGGGGAGTGGGCGAGGCGGGTGACATGCTGCTCGCCCCCGCGCGCCAGGTGCTCGAGGACGAGCTGTTCGCCCGTGCCCAGCGACCGCTCCCCGAGGTCGTCCTGGCGACCCTCGGGAACGACGCCGGTGTCGTCGGCGCGGCCGACCTGAGCCGGGTCCTGCTGGACTGAGCCGGCGCGTCCCGCGGCGGCCGGGCGCGGCGGCGGTCAGAGGGCCGCGCCGTCGCCCCGGTCGTCGTCGCGGCGTGCCGGGAGCCGGGTGAAGCCGATGACGCACCCGGTCAGGAAGATCCCGAGGCACGTGGCGACGTACCAGGTGGGGGCGCGATCGAACGCGACGACGGCGAGCAGCATCAGCACCGGACCGGCGACGATCGCCGTCCAGGCCAGCCGGGTGAGGCGGTCCATCGGCGCGTGCTCGACCGGCACGGGGACGAACGCGTCCTCGTCCGGATCCTCCGTCGGCGTGTAGTCGCGCGGTCCCTGGGCCGCGCCGACCACCGGGGTGTCGGAGACCAGGTAGCTCCGGCGCGGCGGGGTGAGGTCGGACGTGATCGACCGCCACTCCGCGTCCCAGTCGCGCTCCGCGCGGCTCCGGTCGTCGGCGTCGCCCCGGTCGTCGCCCCCGCCGTCGCCACCCCCCACCACGCCCTCGGTGCCCCCGGTGCTCTCGGGCTCGGAGGCGTCCGAGGAGTCGGGGTCGGGGCCGACCTCGGGCCCCTCGCGGTTGCTCATGCGACGACTCTAGGCACTCCCGCCCTCTAGAGTGATGTCCGGTGGGTCGACGACGGCGGGCACCACGAGCGACCCCGGCAGGGGCGTCCGGCACGCCCCGCCCCCGCCCACCCCAGTCGCGACGAAGGGTCCCAGGTGTGTTCTACCGGTTCATGAAGGCCACGCTCGGAACCCTTCTCCGGGTGGCCTACCAGCCCTGGATCCGGGGCTCGGAGAACCTCCCCGCCCAGGGCGGGGCGATCCTGGCCAGCAACCACCTCGCCGTCATCGACTCGTTCTTCCTTCCGCTCATGATGCCGCGGGAGATCGTGTTCCTCGGCAAGTCGGACTACGTCGAGGGTCGGGGCCTGCGGGGTCGCTTCATCGCGTGGTTCATGCGCGGCGTCGGGCTGATCCCGGTGGACCGCTCCGGCGGCAGGGCGAGCGAGGCGGCGCTCGACGCCGGGCTGTCCCGGTTGTCCGAGGGCGGGCTCTTCGGCATCTACCCCGAGGGCACGCGCAGCCCGGACGGCCGCCTGTACCGCGGGAAGACCGGCGTCGCTCGCCTGGCGCTCGAGTCCGGAGCCCCCGTCGTCCCCGTCGCGATGATCGGGACGAACATCGCTCAGCCGATCGGCAAGCGGATCCCCAAGCTCAAGCGCATCGGGGTCGTCATGGGTGAGCCCATGGACTTCTCGCGCTACCGCGGCATGGAGAACGACAGGTTCGTCCTGCGCTCGATCACCGACGAGATCATGTACGAGATCATGCGGCTGTCCGGCCAGGAGTACGTCGACATGTACGCCGCGACGGCGAAGGCCCGCATCGCCGCGGGCAAGACGACGGACACCGCCTCCGACGCCCCCGGCGGGCGGACCGCCCCGGACACCGACGTCCCGCAGGCCCCCGAGCCCGCGCCGTCCGACTCAGCACCGTCCGAGACGGACGGCCCCACGACCACCGGCCAGGCCGGTTCCGATGACAGCACACCCCAGGAAGGTCCAGCATGACCGTGAAGCGCGTCGCCCTGCTCACCGCGGGCGGTTTCGCCCCCTGCCTCTCCTCCGCCGTCGGCGGACTGATCCAGCGCTACACCGAGCTCGCCCCCGAGATCGAGATCATCGCCTACTCCTACGGCTACCACGGGCTGCTGACCGGCACGAAGGTCGTCGTCGACGACGAGGCGCGCGCCAACGCCGGCCTGCTGCACTCCTTCGGCGGCAGCCCGATCGGCAACAGCCGAGTCAAGCTCACCAACGCCAAGAACCTGGTCCAGCGCGGTCTCGTCGCCGAGGGTGAGAACCCGCTGCAGAAGGCCGCGGAGCAGCTCCAGGCCGACGGCGTCGACGTGCTCCACACCATCGGCGGCGACGACACCAACACCACGGCCGCCGACCTCGCGGCGTACCTGCTCGAGCACGACTACGGCCTGACCGTCGTCGGTCTGCCGAAGACGATCGACAACGACATCGTGCCGATCCGTCAGAGCCTGGGCGCCAACACGGCGGCCGAGGAGGCGAGCCGGTTCGCGCAGAACATCATCGGCGAGCACCGCTCCAACCCGCGCATGCTGATCGTGCACGAGGTCATGGGTCGGCACTGCGGCTGGCTGACGGCCGAGGCCGCGCGCCGCTACCACGGCTGGGTCGAGGGTCAGCCGTCGTGGAACCCGAGCATCGGGCTGAGCAAGGAGCGCTGGGACGTCCACGCCGTCTTCCTGCCCGAGCTCGCGATCGACCTGGCGGCCGAGGCCGAGCGTCTCAAGGCGATCATGGACGAGCAGGGCAACGTGAACATCTTCCTCAGCGAGGGGGCGGGCGTGCCCGAGATCATCGCCGAGCTCGAGGCCAAGGGCGAGGAGGTCAAGCGCGACCCGTTCGGCCACGTCCAGCTCGACACGATCAACCCGGGCGCCTGGTTCGCCAAGCAGTTCGCCGGGCTCGTCGGCGCCGAGAAGACCATGGTCCAGAAGAGCGGCTACTTCTCCCGCTCGGCCGCCGCGAGCGACGAGGACCTCGCCCTCATCGCCTCGATGGTCGAGCTCGCCGTGGACTCCGCGCTCGCGGGCGTCTCCGGCGTCATCGGGCACGACGAGGAGCGGGGCGACGAGCTGCGCGCCGTCGAGTTCCCGCGCATCGCGGGCGGCAAGGCGTTCGACGTCACGCTGCCGTGGTTCACCGACCTCATGGCCGAGATCGGCCAGGACGTCGTGCCCGCGCCCGCCGGCGCCGGTCACTGACCCCACCGACCGCCCCGCGGCGGCCGCAGCACGAGCAGCCCGCCGACGGCGGGGGCCACGCACCGCGTGACCCCCGCCGTCGGCGTCTCGCCTCCCGCGTCTCAGCCGCTGGTGCCCGGACACCGCACCCCGGTCGGACGCCTAGACTCGACCGTCGTGAGTGTGAGTGCAGAATCCGCCGTTCCTCCCGAGCTCGACACGGATCTCGATTCGTGGCGGGCCCTGGCCGCCGAGCAGCAGCCGACCTGGCCGGACCGCGACGCGCTCGAGGCCGTGAAGTCCCAGCTCGCCGTCAGCCCGCCCCTGGTCTTCGCCGGCGAGGCGGACAACATGCGCGAGAAGCTCGCGCGCGCGCAGCGTGGCGAGGCCTTCTTGCTGCAGGGTGGTGACTGCGCCGAGTCGTTCGCCGAGGCGGACGCCGACCGCATCCGCAACAAGATCAAGACGATCCTGCAGATGTCGATCGTGCTGACCTACGGCGCGAGCATGCCGATCGTGAAGATGGGCCGCATCGCGGGGCAGTACGCCAAGCCGCGCAGCAGCGACTCCGAGACGCGCGAGGGGGTGACGCTGCCCGCCTACCGCGGTGACATCGTCAACGGTCACGCGTTCACGCCGGAGTCCCGCATCCCCGATCCGCAGCGCCTCATGAAGGCGTACACGACGTCGGCGTCCACGCTGAACCTGACGCGCGCCTTCACGATGGGTGGCTTCGCGGACCTGCGGCGCGTGCACGAGTGGAACCGCGGCTTCACGGTCACGCCCGCCTACCGCACCTACGAGGGTCTCGCCGCCGAGATCGACCGTGCGATCAAGTTCATGGCGGCCGCGGGCGCCGACTTCGACGCGCTGAAGACCGTGGAGTTCTACTCCGGTCACGAGGGTCTGCTGCTGGACTACGAGCGACCCCTGACGCGCATCGACTCGCGCACCGGACTGCCGTACGACTGCTCGGCGCACTTCCTGTGGATCGGCGAGCGCACCCGCAAGATCGACGGCGCGCACGTGGAGTTCTTCTCGCGCGTGCAGAACCCGATCGGGGTCAAGCTCGGTCCGACGACGACCGGTGAGGACGCCATCGCGCTGATGGACAAGCTCAACCCCGAGGGTGTCCCCGGGCGCCTGACGTTCATCACGCGGATGGGCGCGGGGAAGATCCGCGACGCGCTGCCCTCGATCGTCGAGAAGGTCACCGCCGACGGCCGTCCCGTGCTGTGGGTCTGCGACCCCATGCACGGCAACACGATCACGGCGTCCAACGGCTACAAGACGCGCCGGTTCTCCGACGTGATCGACGAGGTCCGCGGATTCTTCGAGGTCCACGCCGCGCTCGGCACGATTCCCGGCGGTGTGCACGTCGAGCTCACGGGCGACGACGTCACCGAGGTCCTCGGCGGGTCGGAGGACATCGACGACATCGGTCTCGAGGCCCGCTACGAGACGCTCGTCGACCCGCGGCTCAACCACGCGCAGTCGCTCGAGATGGCGTTCCTCGTGGCCGAGATGCTGCGGGAGCGCGCGAACGCCTGACGCTCCCCTGAGGGGCGGTCGTCGTCAGACGATCGTGAGCGTGATCACCGTTCCGCGGGGGCGCATCTCGCCCGCGGCGACGTCCTGCTGACGCACGGTCCCGAAGAGGCCGCCGAGGAAGTTGTTCTCCTCCACCACGAAGCCCTGGGCCTCGAGGATCTCGGTCGCCTCGCCGATCTGCGTGCCCTGGACGTTCGGCACCTCGAACAGCTCGGGTCCGAGCGAGACCTCGATCGCGGCCGGCGCCCCCTGGCGCGCGTCGCTGCCCGGCGCCGGTGTCACGGACAGCACGAGCCCCTCCGCGACGTCGTCGGAGTACGCCTCGGACAGGGTGATCGCGTTCGGATCGATGTCGAGGGTGCGGGCGAGGTCGGCCTGCACGATCTCGAACTCCTTGCCGACGTAGTTGTCGGGGATCCGCACGACGCTCGGCCCCGATGAGACCGTCAGGGCCACCGGCTCGTTGTGCGGGACGACCGCACCGACCTCGGGGACGCTCGCGAGCACCTGGCCCTCGGGCGCGTCGCGGTCCTCCTGCGTGGTGACCTCCTCGGCCGGCGACAGACCAGCCCTGGCCAGCGCTGCCTCCGCCTCCTCCTGCGAGAGCCCGACGAGAGTCGGTACCGCGTGGGTCTCGATGCCCTGCGAGATCACGAGCGCGACGCTCTCGCCGCGGTCCAGCACGGTGCCCTCGCGCGGGTCGACCTCGAGGACGGTCCCGGCTGGGGCGACGTCGTCGAACCGCTCGGTCGACGTGACCTCGAGGTCGAGGTCGGTCAGCGCCGTCTCGGCGACGGCAGACCGCTCGCCGGTCAGCGCGGGGACCGTCACGGGGCTGCCGGGACCGAGCAGGAGGTACCAGGCTCCGGCGGCTCCGATCGCGAGGAGCACGAGCAGGATGCCGAGGAACCAGGCCAGGCCGCGCCGCCGCCGTGGGGGCGTGGTGGGCTTGGCGCCCGCGGACGGCTCGGCGTCGTCGATGCGTCCCGTGGCTGCCCCCGGCCGGCCGACGGCGCCGATCGGGAGCGCGATCGTCCCCGTGCCGGGTCCGCGATCGAGCGCGGTGGTGGCGTCGTGGTCGCCCGCGCCGGAGACGCGGCGTCCGTCCTCGTCGCGATCGCCGGCGTCGAGGTCGGCCAGCTCGTGCTCGAGAGCCTCGACCGGGACGAGCAGCTCGGGTCGACCGGGGACGTTGGCGCGCAGCGCCTGCGCCCGCGAGTCGAGGCCCGCCAGCGTGCGGCGGACCAGGACGAGGGCCGCCGCGGCGTCCTTCGGGCGGTCGGCCGTGTCGCGCGCCGTCAGCGCCGCGACCAGGTCGTCGACCTCCATGGGCAGCCACGCGACGGCGTCCGACGGCGCGGGCACGTCCTCGTGCACGTGCCGGTAGGCGACCTGGATCGGCGTCGTGCCCGTGAAGGGCGGACGTCCGGTGAGCATCTCGTAGAGCACCACGCCGACCGCGTAGACGTCGGCCGACGCGTTCGCCTCGCCCGAGCTGACGATCTCGGGGGAGAGGTAGGCGACGGTGCCCAGGAGCGTCCCGGTGCTCGCGACCGTGGCTTCGCTGACCGCGCGGGCGAGGCCGAAGTCGGCCACCTTGATGCGCCCGTCGACGGCCAGCAGGACGTTCTCGGGCTTGACGTCGCGGTGGACGAGCCCGGCGCGGTGCGCCGCGGCGAGCGCATCGAGCACGGACGAGGTGATCTCCAGCGCGCGGCCGAGCCGCAGCGAGCCGTGCCCGGCGATCTCGGTGCGCAGCGTGTGACCCGCGACGAACTCCATCGTCAGGTAGTTGGTCTCGCCGTCGACGCCCTGGTCCAGGACGGCCACGATCCCGGGATGGGCGAGCCTCGCCGCGGCGCGCGCCTCGCGCCGGAACCGGGCCACGACGTCGGCGCCGTCGGCCAGGTGCGGGTGCATCACCTTGAGGGCGACGTGCCGGTCGAGGCGTCGGTCGCTGGCGAGGTACACGGTCGCCATCCCGCCGCGCGCGATGCGCCGGAGGACGTCGTAGCGCCCGTCGACCGTGCGGCCGACGAGCGGGTCGGAGGTCACGGCGCTCATCTCCCGAAGGTTACCGGGGTGGTGGCTCGTCGCAGGGGAGCGGCGCGCGCGTGGGGGGCGCGGATCGGCGTCGGATCCGCGCGCCGGGACCGTTAGGCTCGCGGGGTGGATCAGGAGTGGGAGGGGCTCGTCCCCGCATGGGTGTTTCTGCCGGACGTCGCCAGCAGGCTCGGCATCGCCGACCGCCAGGTGCGGTCGCTGGTGCGTGACGGCAGGCTGCTCGCCTTCCGCGTCGGCGCCAACAAGGCCCTCGCGGTGCCGGAGGACTTCATCGTCGCCGACCCCGACCACCCGGGGCAGGAGCACGTGCTCCCGGCACTGCGCGGCAGCCTGACGCAGCTCGCGGACTCGGGCTACGACGACGTGGAGACCCTCCGGTGGCTGTACACCCACGAGGAGTCCCTCGGGTCGACCCCGATCGAGGCGCTTCGTGGCGGGCGCGTCGCCACCGTGCGTCGCGCGGCGCAGGGGCTCGCCTTCTAGCCTCGGGGACTCCGGCCCGACCTCGGCACTCGCCGATGCGCCGGGACCGCCTCAGGCGGTGCGGCGCACCGCCGACTCCAGCAGCGCCCGCAGCACGGTGGTGTCCCCGGTGCCCAGCGGCGGGGATGCGAGGACCGCGTCGGTCGCCGTGACGAGGGTGTCGATCCGCGACTCGACCTCCGCCAGCGCCCCGGTGGACTCCAGGACGGCCCGGATGCCGTCGATCTCCTCCGGCGACAGGTCGGGGCGCCCCAGCCCGTCGCGCAGCCGCGCGCGCTCGGACTCGTCGGCGGCGCGGTAGGCGAGCGCGACGAGGATCGTGCGCTTGCCCTCGCGCAGGTCGTCGCCCGCCGGCTTGCCCGTGACCGCGGGGTCGCCGAACACGCCGAGCAGGTCGTCGCGCAGCTGGAACGCCGTGCCGACGTCGCGACCTATCCTGCCCAACCACGCCAGCTGCTCCTCGCTCGCGCCACCGAGCACGCCGCCGAGGTGGAGCGGCAGCTCGACGGAGTAGCGCGCCGACTTCGCGTGGATGACTCGTTCCGCCCGCTCGAGGTCCGTGCCGTCGTCGGTCCACGGGGCGTGCGAGGCGAGCAGGTCGAGGTACTGCCCGACGGCGACCTCGCTCGCCATCGCCGAGTAGGTGCGCAGCGCCGGGACCGCGACGTCGCGGTCCAGGGGCAGCACGGCGGCGTGCAGCGTCGTGGCACTCATCGTGAGCAGGAGGTCGCCCACCAGGAGCGCACCCGACGAACCGAACCGCTCCCTCGCGGTGCGGTCGCCCGCGCCGGGATAGGCGGTGGCCTCGAGGTGGCGGTGGGTCGACGGCACACCGCGCCGCGTGTCCGAGGCGTCCATGAGGTCGTCGTGCACCAGCGCCGCGGCCTGGAAGAGCTCCAGCGCCGCGGCGGCGCCCACCTCGGCGGAGCCACGGACGATGCGGTCGGAGCCGCAGACCTCGGCCGCCGCGAGGCACAGCAACGCACGCAGCCGCTTGCCCCCGGTGGCGGCCCGCTCGGCGGTGTCCACGACCGTTCGGCCCTCGACCCCGCTGGCGGCCACCTCGTGCCGCGTCGGTCCGAACGTCGCGACCACCGCGTCGTCCACGAGCCGCCGCCAGGTCGTGAGGTGCTCGGTCGTGCCGGGGGACTGTGCGGTCGTCATGGTCCGAGCCTAGGTGAGGGCTGTCCCCAGTGCCCTGGAGCGACGTGGTTTCCCGTTCGGCCGTGGATGCCCGCCCGGTGGGTGCCCTGCGGCGGTGCGATGGGGGTGCGCCGGGCCCGCCGGCACGACCCAGGAGGACCGATGTCAGCCCAGCCCGTTCCGCAGCAGCCGCCCCTGATCCGCGTGTCCGAGGCGCGCGAGGTGCTCTCCTACGTCCCGCACGCGATGGGCTTCCGACCGGAGTCGTCGCTGGTCGCGATCTCGCTGCGGCCGCCGCGCGGGCGCATCGGCCTGGTCGCCAGGGTGGACCTGGGTGACGTCACGGGCGTCGCGGGCGACGCCGTCGCACACGGCCTGGTGCGCCACCTCCTGGCTGACGGCGCGTCCGGTGTCTTCCTCGTCGCCTACGTCGGCGGTCCGCTCGCGCTGGCGAGGCGGTCGACGGTCGTGCGGGCGGCGGTCGCCGCCGTCGAGCGGGCGGCGACGGTGCCCGTGCGGGACGCCTGGGTGGTGGCCGACGACGGGTTCGCCGCGCTGCGGTGCGACGACGCGCGGTGCTGCCCCGAGGCCGGCCACCCCCTGTCCGAGCTCGAGACCACCCAGATCAACGCCGCGATGATCGTGGCGGGGTCGGCGCCCGTCGCGCGACGCCGCGACCTGCGTGCCGGTGCGGAGGCCGATCCGGCCCCGTTGGCCGCCTTCGAGGCCGGGGCGCGCGCGGAACGTGCCCGGCGGGCTCGTGCCCGGCGGGAGGGTCGCGAGGAGCGGTGGCGGCGGGCCGCGGCGGACGACGCCGTCGGGATCCTGTGCGACACGCAGCGGCGGGCAGCGGGGGCCTTCTCCTCGGGTGGGGCGGGCGTCGCGGACCCGGCGGCGCTCGGCCGGCTCGCCGAGGGCCTGCGTGACGTCCTGGTGCGGGATGCCGCGATCGCAGGCGTCCTCACCTCGCGCACCGTGCACGACGAGGTCGGGCTCGCCGGTGCGCTCGACGCGATGTTCCTGTCGGGGGCGCCGGCGCCCGACCGGGACCGGGTCGGATCCGCACGTGCCGTGCTGGTGGACGCGGTCCGGCTGGCGCGCGGGCGGACCCGGTCCCGCCTGCTGGGTGTGCTCGCGTGGGTGAGCTGGTGGTGCGGCGACGGGGCCACGGCCCAGGTGATGGCGCAGGAAGCGCTCGACCTGCACGACCAGGACCGCCTCGCCCTGCTCGTGGAGCAGGCGCTGGACGCGGGGTTGGCACCGTCGTGGGTCGCGGCCGCGCGCTCGGGCGGAGCCTGAGCGACGAGATCGCTGCCCCGCGACGACCGATGCACTAACCTCCAAGAGGAACCGGTCCTGAGCGGGTCGGACATCAGCCGAGGAGGCAGCGCGTGACGATCGTCGTGGGGTACCTGGCGACCGCGGAGGGCGAGGCCGCCCTGACCGCGGCGATGACCGAGGCCACCCGCCGCTCCTCCCGGCTCCTGGTGCTGGTGTCCCAGCGCCGGGGCGAGGACACCGCGGTGCTGGAGGCGAACCTCGACAGCGTGCGCACCCGCCTCGACGACGCGGGTCTCGGGTACGAGGTCCGGCAGGTCGAGCGGGGCCGCGACGTCGCGGACGACCTGATCGACGCCGCCGAGGCCAGCGATGCCGAGCTGATCGTCATCGGTCTGCGCCGCCGGTCCCCGGTCGGGAAGCTCATCCTCGGCTCCAACGCGCAGCGCATCCTGCTCGACGCCCCCACCCCCGTGCTGGCCGTCAAGTCCTGACCACCGCGCCGGGACGGATCCGTCCCGGGCGTCACGTCCCCCAGGTCGACCCGAACCACCCGAACCAGGAGATCTCGCCCCGTGAGCACCCTTCCCGCCGACCTGTCCTACACCAGCGAGCACGAGTGGGTGCAGATCGAGGGAGACCTCGCGACCGTCGGCATCACGACGTACGCCGCCGACCAGCTCGGCGAGGTCGTCTACGTGGCGCTGCCCGCCGTCGGGGACGAGCTGACCGCCGGTGCCGTGTGCGGCGAGGTCGAGTCGCACAAGTCGGTCTCGGAGCTGTTCGCCCCGCTCGGCGGCGTCGTGTCGGAGGTCAACGCGTCGCTCGAGGGCGAGCCCGAGCTCGCGGGGAGCGACCCGTTCGGATCCGGCTGGCTCTTCCGGGTCCAGGTCCATGAGCCCGACCTCGGCCACCTGCTCAGCGCCGAGGACTACCAGGCGCAGGTCGACGCGCTGAGCTGAGCCGTTCCGACCGGGGTCGAGCCGCACGACGCGCACCCGAAGGTGTGTCGCGGGTGGGTGTCGTGGGCCGGTCGGCGCACGTTCGAAGAAAGTCCTCCGGGTGGGGAACAACTCCCCGGGTCGCTGCGTTGTGACTAGTGGTTGACGAGAGCCTGCCGACGGCGTGCCCTGAGCGCGCTGCCTGCTCTCCTCGGCCGAGTACCATGTACCAGCGCTGGACGGACTTCCTCGTCCCCGCGCTGCCCTCTGCCGAAAGGTTCTACGTGTCGGTCAGCACCCCCACAGCGACGACGAAGCAGGACGAGTCCACCGAGGCGAAGCCCGCCCGTCGCACCTCGGCCACCTCGCGCGCCAAGGCGAAGCCGGCGGCCGACGCCCCCGTCGACGGCGCGGACGAGACGGCCGCTCCCGCGAAGCCTGCGCGGAAGGCGCCGGTGCGCAAGGCGCCCGCGAAGGCGGCCGCCCCGGCGAAGCGCGCGCCCGCCCGGACCACCAAGGCCGCGGCCGCCAAGGCTGCCTCCGCCGAGGACGAGTCCGAGGAGGTGGAGGTCGAGGACGTCGAGACCGACACCGCCGACGGTGCGGACGGCGAGAAGACGGAGAAGGCCAAGGAGTCCGAAGAGAAGGACGAGGAGTCCACGCGCGGCTTCGTCTACTCCGACGCCGACGACGACGACGCGCCCGCCCAGCAGGTCGTGACGGCCGGCGCCACCGCCGACCCCGTCAAGGACTACCTCAAGCAGATCGGCAAGGTCGCGCTGCTGAACGCCGAGCAGGAGGTCGACCTCGCCAAGCGCATCGAGGCCGGTCTGTTCGCCGACGAGAAGCTCGGCGAGGGTGGCCAGATGGAGTTCAGCGCGCGCCGCGAGCTCGAGTGGATCGCCGCCGACGGCCGTCGCGCCAAGAACCACCTGCTCGAGGCCAACCTGCGTCTCGTCGTCTCGCTCGCCAAGCGCTACACCGGCCGCGGGATGCTGTTCCTGGACCTGATCCAGGAGGGCAACCTCGGTCTGATCCGCGCGGTGGAGAAGTTCGACTACACCAAGGGCTACAAGTTCTCGACGTACGCCACGTGGTGGATCCGCCAGGCGATCACGCGCGCGATGGCCGACCAGGCCCGCACCATCCGCATCCCGGTGCACATGGTCGAGGTCATCAACAAGCTCGCCCGCGTCCAGCGCCAGATGCTGCAGGACCTGGGCCGTGAGCCCACGCCCGAGGAGCTCGCCAAGGAGCTCGACATGACGCCCGAGAAGGTCGTCGAGGTCCAGAAGTACGGTCGCGAACCCATCTCGCTGCACACTCCGCTCGGCGAGGACGGCGACAGCGAGTTCGGCGACCTCATCGAGGACTCCGAGGCCGTCGTCCCGGCGGACGCCGTCAGCTTCACGCTCCTGCAGGAGCAGCTGCACGCGGTCCTGGACACGCTGTCGGAGCGCGAGTCCGGCGTCGTCTCGATGCGTTTCGGCCTCACCGACGGCCAGCCGAAGACCCTGGACGAGATCGGCAAGGTCTACGGCGTGACGCGCGAGCGGATCCGTCAGATCGAGTCCAAGACGATGTCGAAGCTGCGTCACCCCTCGCGCTCGCAGGTCCTGCGCGACTACCTCGACTGAGGTCGGACCGTCCCGCGCAGCGGGTCGAGCACGGACGAGAGACCCCGGCACCGACGATTCGGTGCCGGGGTCTCGTCGTGCCTGGTCTCGTCGTGCGCAGGGAGCGGGGGAGGAGCGGGTCAGCGGCCACCGCGACGTCGGGCGCCGCCGCTCCGGCCGCCCCCGGAGCCCTTGCCCCCCGCTGCCCTGCCGCTGGCGCGTCCGCGCGCCGCGCCCTTGGCACCGGCGCCGCGCGCCGCTGCTGCTCGGGCGGCGCGGGCGGCCGCCTTGGCCTTCTCCGTCGGTCGCAGCGGGACTGCGGGCTCCTCGTCGGTGCGGCCGCGGGAGGAGTTGGCTGTGCGGCCCCGCACGACGCCGATGAGGTCGTCGACGGCGGGGGTCGGCGCGCCGTCGACCGGTCGCCACGCGAGGCCGACCTGCGACGTCGGACCGTCGAGCAGCGGGACCACCGCGACGTCCTTGCGCGTGTGGGCCCGGGCGATCGATGCCGGGAGCACGAGCACCCCCGCCTCGGCGGCGACGAGCTCGACGGCGTCACCCGAGGTCGCCGGGCGTGGTCCCGTGAACGGTGCGCCGGGGGACTCCGCCCATCCCAGGACGTCGTCGCCGGCCGTGATGATGGTCTCCTCCGCGAGGTCCGCGGGCGACACCTCCGCCAGCAGGCTCAGCTCGTTCTCCCGGGCGACGACGACGACCGACTGCTCGATCCACAGCGGGATGACCGCGAGCGCGCCCGACCCCCCGCCGTCGACCGGCCCGCCGAGCGGGAGCCGCACGAATGCGGCGTCTCCGTCGCCCGCGACCAACCGCGCCTCGATCTCCGCCGCCGCGACCACCTCGACCTCGATCGGCTGGGCGTAACGGTCCTTCCACGTGCTGACCCATCGCCCCGGGCTGACGCCCGGCACGATGAGGAGCCGCAGGGAGTCGGGGCTGTTCACCGGCCCAGCCTAGTCGGGGCGTGCTCGCGGACCCGGTCCGTCGCCTATCGTGGCGGGGTGACTCGTCAGGTGCAGACCATGAAGCCCACCACCGCCGCCCGCAAGCTGGAGGTGTACCTCCCGGCGACGCCGGAGTCCTTCCGGGAGGGTGTCGTCACGCGCGACGAGCTGGCCGCGCTGCAGGCGGACCCGCCCGCGTGGCTGCAGGAGCTGCGGGCCAACGGTCCGCACCCCCGCCCCGTGGTCGCCGCCCGGCTGCGCGTGTCGATCTCCGGTCTCGCGCGAGGTGGCATCACCGAGGCGCTGACGACGGCGGAGATCGCCGAGCTGCAGGAGGACGCCCCGCAGTGGCTCCGCGAGGAGCGCGCCGGGTTCGCCGAGGTCAAGCGCGAGGAGGCCCGTCTCGCCCAGGCGAAGGCGGAGCAGGCCGCGGCCGAGGCCGGCCACGAGGCCGGCCAGCAGGACTGATCGGGCGGGACCGATCGGGCGGGACCGGTCGGGCGGGACCGATCGGATCCGGTCCACCCCGACCCGGACGTGCGAGAGCCCGGCCGCGCGGTGCGCGGCCGGGCTCTCGGCGTCAGTGCGTCTCGGGCTGTCCCGCGATCAGCGCGCGTCCGGCGAGCTGGTCGCGTGGAGGCGGTCGGACTCGTCGAGGATCTCGAGTGCGATCTCGGTCATCGCGGGGGTGAGCGCCCGGCCGTGGTGGGCGCAGAAGTAGAGCTGGCCGGACTCGAGCGTCACGCGGACGTAGGCCTGCGCGCCGCACCGGTCGCACCGGTCGGAGGCGGTCAGCTGGTCGGCTGTCGTGGTAGTCACGCATCCATACAACCACCGCCGGGCCGTTCCGCGGCCCACGGTTCGCTCACCGCGTAGCCGTGTCGGCCGCGGTGCGACGTGGCTCACGCCCGGCCCCGCCTCACGGCGCGTGTCGGAGCCCCGACCTACGATGACGGGGTGACCACGACCGCCGAGTCCTCCTACACCGCGCGCCACCTCTCCGTGCTCGAGGGGCTCGAGGCGGTCCGCAAGCGACCCGGCATGTACATCGGCTCGACCGACTCGCGCGGCCTCATGCACTGCGTCTGGGAGATCATCGACAACGCGGTCGACGAGGCCCTGGGCGGCCACGGCGACCGCATCGACGTCGTCCTCCACCCCGACTCCTCGGTCGAGGTCAGGGACACCGCACGCGGCATCCCGGTGGACACCGTGGAGAGGCTCGGGCTGTCCGGCGTCGAGGTCGTCTTCACCAAGCTCCACGCGGGTGGCAAGTTCGGTGGGTCGTCCTACGGCTCCTCGGGCGGTCTGCACGGCGTCGGCGCCTCCGTCGTGAACGCGCTGTCCTCCCGGCTCGACGTCGAGGTCGACCGCGGCGGGAAGACGCACCGCATGACCTTCCGCCGGGGCGAACCCGGCACCTTCGCCGACGGCGCGGGCGGCCCGAGCCCCGACTCCGCGTTCACCCCGTTCGTCGAGACCTCCGAGCTGACCGTCGTCGGCAAGGTGCCGCGCGGTCGCACGGGCACCCGCATCCGGTACTGGGCCGACCGCCAGATCTTCCCGACGTCGGCGGCGTTCTCCTACGACGAGCTCGTCACCCGCGCGCGCCAGACGTCCTTCCTGGTGCCCGGACTCACCCTGGTCATCCGCGACGAGCGGGGACTGCCGGGCACCCCCGGCGCCGACGGCCCGGTGGAGGAGACGTTCCGCCACGACGGCGGCACGGCCGACTTCGTGGAGTTCCTCGGGCAGGACACCGCGGTCACCGACACCTGGCTCCTGCGCGGGTCCGGCGACTTCCTCGAGACCGTCCAGCAGCTCGACGACCAGGGGCACCTGTCGCCGGTCGAGGTCACGCGCACGTGCGAGGTCGACATCGCCCTGCGCTGGGGGATCGGCTACGAGACCGAGCTGCGCTCGTTCGTCAACATCATCGCCACCCCGAAGGGCGGCACACACCTGACCGGTTTCGAGCAGTCGCTGCTCAAGGTCGTGCGCAAGCAGATCGAGCTGAACGCGCGTCGGCTCAAGCTGACCGGCAAGGGCAGCAAGGAGCGGATCGAGAAGGACGACGTCGTCGCGGGACTGACCGCCGTCGTGACGGTGCGCCTGCCCGAACCGCAGTTCGAGGGCCAGACCAAGGAGGTGCTCGGCACCGCACCGGTGCGCGCCGTCGTCGCCAAGGTCGTGGAGACCGAGCTCGGAAGGGTGCTCACGAGCAGCGCCCGGAACGAGAAGGCGCAGGCCGGTCTGCTGCTGGAGAAGGTGGTCGGCGAGATGCGGGCGCGGGTCTCGGCCCGCACGCAGAAGGAGATCTCGCGTCGCAAGAACGCGCTGGAGACGTCCTCGCTGCCGGAGAAGCTCGCGGACTGCCGGTCGGACGACGTCGAGCGCTCCGAGCTGTTCATCGTCGAGGGGGACAGCGCGCTCGGCACCGCCAAGGCGGCGCGCGACTCCAACTTCCAGGCGCTGCTGCCGATCCGGGGCAAGATCCTGAACGTCCAGAAGGCCTCGCTCTCGGACATGCTGGCCAATGCCGAGTGCGCCGCCATCATCCAGGTGATCGGTGCCGGATCCGGCCGCTCGTTCGACCTCGAGGCCGCCCGCTACGGCCGCATCGTCCTGATGACCGACGCCGACGTCGACGGCGCGCACATCCGCACGCTGCTGCTCACGCTGTTCTTCCGGTACATGCGGCCGCTGGTCGACGCGGGCCGCGTGTACGCGGCCGTTCCGCCGCTGCACCGCATCGAGACGTACGGATCGGGCGGCAAGCCCGGCGACCTGATCTACACCTACACCGAGGCCGAGCTGCACAAGCACCTCACGCGGCTCAACCGCGCCGGCAAGCGGTACAAGGAGCCGATCCAGCGCTACAAGGGCCTGGGGGAGATGGACGCCGACCAGCTGGCCGAGACGACCATGGACCCGCGGCACCGGACGCTGCGACGCGTCACGATGCGCGACGCCGCCCGGGCCGAGGAGGTCTTCGACCTGCTCATGGGCAACGAGGTCGCCCCCCGGAAGGACTTCATCGTCGCCGGCGCAGCGGGGCTCGACCGCGACCGGATCGACGCCTGAGCGTGACGTGATGTTCGCCTCTCCCGGTGGGGTGCGCCGAGACCCGTCAGGCAGCCTCGCGTAGGCTCGCGACCATGACGACGCCCGACCCCGCTGCGCGGACGCTGCTGGACCGGGTGTCCCCGCCGATCGTCGCCGCGCCGCCGCCGGACCGCCCCGGACTCGTGTGGCGCCCGCTGCAGCGCGAGGACGTCCCCGCGCTCGGTGCGCTGGTCGCGGCGTGCGAGTCCGTCGACGACCCGCCCTACCGCACGACCCCCGCGGAGCTGGACGAGGCGCTGTTCGACGGCGAGGACCGCGACCCCGGCTCCAACACGCTCGCCGCCGTCGCCGACGACGGCTCGCTCGTCGCGTACGGCCGCGTCCGGGTGCTCCCCGGTGACGAACGCGTCGTGCGCGCGTTCCTGGGCGGGGGAGTGCACCCCGAGCACCGCCGCGACCACCTCGGCACCCAGATCCTGCAGTGGCAGACCGACCGCGCCCGTCAGATGCTCGCCGAGACGGGCAAGGAGGTGCCGGTCCGGATCGCCACGTACGTCGACGACGGCATGACCGACCACGCCCACCTGCTCTCGCGTGCCGGGTTCTCGCCGCTGCGGTACTACACGGACATGCGGCGCGACCTGGCCGAGCCCGTGCCGGCGCCCACGTCGCTGGACGGGTCGCTCGTGGTCGAACCGTGGACGCCGGAGCTCGACGAGCAGATCCGGCTCGCGCACAACGAGGCGTTCGCCGACCACTGGGGCTCGGAGCCGCAGACGACGGAGACGTGGCGCGAGGGGGACGCGCACTTCGCCCCGGAGTGGAGCTTCATCGTGATGGACCGGTCCACCGACCGCGTCCGGATCGCCGGCTACCTCATCTCCGGCCGCTACGAGCAGGACTGGGACGCGCTGGGCTACACCGTGGGGTACACCGACCTGCTCGGGGTGCGCCGCGACTGGCGCGGACGGCGGGTCGCGACGGCGCTGCTCGGCGCCGCCATGCGCGCCTACGCCGCGTCGGGCATGCAGTACGCCGGACTCGGCGTCGACACCGACAACCCGACCGCCGCGTTCGGCCTCTACGAGCGCCTCGGCTACCGCGCGACGCGCGGATCGGCCCTGTACACGATCGAGCTCTGAGCGCGCCGCGGCGCACCGCCGCCCGGCGACGCGTCAGCCGATGCCGGCCACCGGCATCGCCAGGGCGCGGCCCGAGCCGTCGCGACGGTCGTCGAGGTCCGGCAGGTCCACCGGCGCGCCGGAGGAGGCCACCGCGCGCGGCGCGTGCGACCCGACCCAGGCGAGCGTGAGCGCGTCCTCGCCGCGGACGAACCGCTGCGCCCGCACGCCGGCGGTCGCGCGGCCCTTCGGGGGGTAGACCGCGAACGGCGTCACCTTGGCGCTGCCGGTCTCGGTCCCCGGCAGCGCGTCGCGCGATCCGGCGATCGTCACGACCACGGCGTCCTCGACCCGGCCGGGCGCGATCACCGCGAGGTGGATCACGACGTCGCCGCCGTCGACCTTGATGCCCGCCATGCCGCCGGCCGAGCGGCCCTGCGGCCGGACCGTGGCAGCCGGGAAGCGCAGCAGCTGGGCGGCGGAGGTGACGAGGACGAGCTCGTCGTCGTCGGCCGCGGGCGCCGCCCCGACGACCTCGTCGCCCGGGCGCAGCGCGATGCACTCCCACGCCTCGCCCCGCACGGGCCGGTCGCCGGGCGCGACGCGCTTGACCGTGCCGCTCGCGGTCGCGACCGCCAGCACGGGGGAGGTCTCCTCGAGCGCGGTCAGCGCGACCACGCGCTCACCCGCCTCGAGCACGAGCAGCTCGGTCACGGGCACCCCGCCCGCGAGGCTCGGCGCGGAGTCGGTCGCCGGCAGCGTGGGCACGTCGAGCACCGACAGCTCCACGATCCGCCCGCGTGAGGTGACGGCACCGATCGTGGCGCGGGCCGACGTCGCGACGGCGGACCGCAGCGCGTCGTGCGCCGCGCGCGACCCCGAGCGCACCAGGACCGCCTCGCCCGTGGTGCGCGCGAGCAGCCCGGTCACGGAGAGCATGGCGTGGCAGGGCGTGTCCGCGATCTCGAGGGGGATGGCGGAGGCAGCCCGCCGCGCGGCGGGCTGCGCCGAGACGGCGCCGCCGCCGGAGGCGAGGAGCACGGTGCGCCGCGGCGTGCCGTGCTTGGCCGCCACCTCCGCGAGCTCGTCCGAGACCACGCCGCGCAGCACCGCGTTGTCGCCGTCGACGGGCAGGATCCGCTCCAGCTCGGCGATCTGCTCCAGCAGCGCGGCGCGCTCGCCGTTCAGCTCGAGCGTGGAGAACTTCGTCAGGCGCCGCAGCTGCAGCTCGAGGATGTAGTCGGACTGCAGCTGCGTGAGGTCGAACACCGACATCAGCCGCTCGCGGGCCGTCGCGGCGTCGTCGCTCGACCGGATGACCGCGATGACCTCGTCGATGTCCGCGATGGCGAGCAGCAGCCCCTCCACCAGGTGGAGCCGCGCACGGCGCTTCTCCAGGCGGTGCCGGGTCCGGCGCTCCACGACCGTGAACCGGTGCTGGACGTAGACCTGGAGCAGCTCGCGCAGGCCGAGCGTGCGCGGCTGCCCGTCCACGAGCGCGACGTTGTTGATGCCGAAGGAGTCCTCCAGCGGCGTGTAGCGGAACAGCTGCTCGAGCACCGCCTCGGGGTTGAACCCCGTCTTGACCTCGATGACCAGGCGGGTGCCGTGGGCGCGGTCGGTCAGGTCGACGACGTCGGCGACCCCGAGCACCTTCTTCGCCTTGACCACGTCCGCGATCTTGAGCTTGGCCTTCTCCGGACCCACGAGGTAGGGCAGCTCGGTGACGACGATGCCCTTCTTGCGCGCGGTGATGTTCTCGATCCGCGTCGTGGCACGCGTGCGGAACAGGCCGCGGCCGGTGGCGTAGGCCTCGCGGACGCCGTCGAGGCCGATGATCTTGCCGCCGCCCGGCAGGTCGGGCCCCGGCACGAAGCGCATCAGGGTGTCGAGGTCGGCCTCGGGGTGCTCGATGAGGTGGCGCGCCGCCGCGACGACCTCCACCAGGTTGTGCGGGGCCATGTTCGTGGCCATGCCCACGGCGATCCCGGAGGCGCCGTTGACCAGCAGGTTCGGCATCGCCGCCGGCAGCACCTCCGGCTGGAGGAACTGGTTGTCGTAGTTCGGCACCATGTCGACGACGTCCTCGTCGATCCCGGCCGTCATCACCAGCGCGGCCGGTGCCAGGCGGGCCTCGGTGTACCGCGACGCGGCGGGGCCGTCGTCGAGCGAGCCGAAGTTGCCGTGCCCGTCCACGAGCGGCACGCGCAGCGAGAACGGCTGCGCCATGCGGACCATCGCGTCGTAGATGGGCGAGTCGCCGTGCGGGTGCAGCTTTCCCATCACCTCGCCGACCACGCGGGCCGACTTCACGTGACCGCGGTCGGGGCGCAGCCCCATCTGGTCCATCTGGAACAGGATGCGGCGCTGCACCGGCTTGAGCCCGTCACGGGCGTCGGGGAGCGCGCGGGCGTAGATGACCGAGTAGGCGTACTCCAGGAAGGAGTCCTGCATCTCCGTCGTGACGTCGATCTCGACGACGGCGCCGACACCTCCGCCGCTCTCGGGGTTCGCGGAAGGACGTGCCATGGCTCCATCATCCCGCACCAGCACCCCAGGTCCCGGGTGCCTCGCCGGACGGGCGGCTAGGGTGGCGGACATGGCCTCCCCCCACGCCTCCTACCCGGAGCACTGGGAGGCGGACGTCCTCCTGCGGGACGGTTCCACCATGCGGGTGAGACCGATCCGGCCCGACGACGCCGCCGCGCTCCAGGCCTTCCACGTCGCCCAGAGCGAGCGCTCCACCTACTTCCGGTTCTTCGCCCCGCTGCGCCGCCTGCCCGAGCGCGACCTGGACCGCCTGGTCACGGTCGACCACGTCGACCGCGTCGCGCTGGTGGTGACGGGGGGCACCTCGATCGTCGCCGTGGGGCGCTACGACCGCGTGGCGCCCGACCGCGCCGAGGTCGCCTTCAACGTCTCCGACACGCTCCAGGGCCGCGGTCTGGGATCGGTCCTGCTCGAGCACCTCGCCGCCGCCGCGCGCGAGCGCGGCATCCGCACGTTCGTCGCCGACGTCCTGCCCGGGAACGCCCGGATGATCCGGGTGTTCACCGACGCCGGCTACGAGGTCGCGCAGCGCTACGAGGACGGTGTCATCAGCCTCGAGTTCCGCATCGACCCGACCGAGGCGTCCCGGGCGGTGGTCGACGGGCGCGAGCAGCGCACCGACTCCGCCTCGATGCTGAGCCTCCTGGCGCCCGAGGGCGTCGTGGTGGTCGCCGGATCGGCGGAGGCCGAGCTGGCGCTGGCCGTGCTGGCGCACCTGCAGGTGCCGCCCGCGGTGCGGGTCACCACGGTCGGGGCGCCGCTCGAGCACCCGGGCACCGGGGCGACGCACCCGACCGGGCCGACGCCCACCTGGTTCCCCGACCTCGCGGCCGCGGGTGGCGCCGGTGCGAGCGCGCAGCTGGCGCTCGTCTCCGGAGCGCCCGCCGAGGTCGTGGCCTGGCTGCCCGACCTGGCGGCGCTGGGGGTGCGCGGCGTCGTCGTCCTGTCCGGCCGGTTCGACGACGACGGCCCCGCCAGCCAGCGCGCCCTGCTGGCGGCCGTCCGGTCGCGGGGCCTGCGCCTGGTCGGACCCCGCTCGTTCGGGATCATGACCGAGGTGGCGGGGGAGCGGCTCGGCGCCCTGCTCTGGCCGGGACGGACACCCCTGGGGCCGACCGCGCTGTTCTGCCAGTCGCCCGCGGCCGCGCAGCAGCTGATGACGCTGGTGGACCGCCTCGGCCTCGGCGTCGACACGTTCGTCACCGCCGGGCACCGGGCCGACGTGTCCGGCAACGACCTGCTCCAGTACGTCACGGACGACCCGCACGTGCGCGCCGTGGGGATGTACCTGGAGTCCCTGGGGAACCCGCGCAAGTTCGCCCGCGTCGCGCGCCGCGTCAGCTCGCGCATCCCGGTGGTCGCGGTGGTCGGGGCGAGCTACGGCGTCGCCGGACCGGACGGGGACGTGCTCGGGCGCGACGTCGTGGAGGAGACGATGCTCGCCTCCGGCGTGATCGTCGCCGACTCGATGCGTGCCATGGTCGGCGCGACGCAGCTCCTGGCGCACGCGCCCCTGCCGCGCGGTTCCCGGATCGCCGTCCTCTCGAGCTCGTTCTCGCTGGCCGACCTCGCCGCGGCCCAGGTGCAGCGGCTCGACCCCCACCCTGACGTGCGGGTCGCACCCCGCCCCCCGGACCTCGTCGACGCGGCGCGATCGCTCGCGACCGACGAGGACTGGGACGTCGCGCTCGTCCTGTACTCGCCCCCGCTGCGCGAGCGCGACCCCGACGTGATGGCAGCGCTCGCCGCGCTCGCCGACTCCGGACGGACCGTGCTGGCCGTCGTGCTCGGGCTGCAGGGGGCGTGCGCGGAGCTCACGTCGCCGCACGGCGAGGTCGTCGTCGCGTACGAGAGCGTGGAGGAGGCCGTGGACGCGCTGACGCACGCCGCCACCTACGCCGACTGGCGGCGCACCGACCACGGCGGGCTGGTCAGCCCCGAGGGGCTGGACGTGCGCGCGGCCAGGGCGATCGTCGAGCGCGCGCTCGACGGCGTCGCCCCCGGTGACGACGTCACGCTCGGCACGCAGGACGCCGCGGGGCTGCTGGGGGCGTTCGGCATCGAGGTCCTGCCCTCGCGCGAGGTCCGGTCAGCGCCGGCCGCGCTGGTCGCCGCGCGCGAGCTCGGCTGGCCCGTCGCGGTGAAGTCGAGCCTGCCGCGGCTGCGGCACCGGGCCGATCTCGGCGGTGTGCGGCTGGACATCGGCGGCCCCGTCGACCTGGTCGAGGCGGTGCGCCAGATCCGAAACCGCCAGAGCGAGGACGCCGCCGTCGAGATCCAGCCCATGGCACCGCTCGGCGTCGCGTGCGTCGTGCGCGCGTGGGAGGACGGTCTGCTGGGACCCGTCCTGTCGTTCGGCCTCTCGGGCGACGCCTCGGAGCTGCTCGGGGACGCGACCTACGCCGTCCCCCCGCTCCGGACCGGCGACGTGCACCGGCTCGTGACCTCGTTGCGCGCGGCGCCCCGGCTGCTGACGCCGCAGGGCGGGGAGGTGCCGGACGTCGCCGCGCTCGAGGTCCTGCTCGCCCGCGTCGCGGTGCTCGTGGAGGCGACGCCGTCGCTGCGCCGCCTCGACCTCCTGCCCGTGCTGGTCTCCGCCTCCGGGGCGGTCGTGCTGCGCGGCGAGATCGTGCTGGCCGCGACCGTCCGACCCGACGGCGCGCGCCGGGCGCTGCGCGCCTGACCCACAGGGTCCGAGCGGTCACACCGCCCGAGGTGGAAGGATGGTCGGGTGCGTCAGACCTCAGCCCACACCGACCTGCTCGACGACATCACCCTCTCCGGCTACTACCCGGAGCTCGTGACGGACGTCATCGACCTCGCGCTCGCGGGGGAGGCGGTCGCCGCCCACCTGCTGCAGCCCGAGACGACGTTCGACGACGCCGAGGTCCGCCGGCACCTGACCGCGCTCGTCCTGACCCCGCGTCGGCTGCTCGTGGCGCACGTCGACGACCAGGTCGTGGACGGCACGCTCACGGCCGTGGCGAGCACCGAGGCGGTGCCGCTGCGCGAGCTGCGCTCCGTCGTCATCACGCAGGGCTTCAGCGATCCGGCCGCCCAGGGCGGGTCGCGCCGTCGGGACATCACGATCTCCCTGGGCTGGGGCGCCGTCCAGCGCATCGACCTGGAGCCGGCCGGCTGCGCCGATCCGAGCTGCGAGGCCGACCACGGCCTCACGGGCGCCTCGACGCCCGACGACCTGCTGATCCGCGTCAGCGCCGAGGCCGAGGGCGAACCCGCGCTGGCCGGGGCCGTCGCGTTCGCACGGGCGCTGTCCGCCGCGACGTCGCTCACGTGAGCGACCCGTTCCCCTTCCCGTCGGATCTTCTCGACCCGCGCGGGCTGCCACAGCTCGCCGGGGTCCTGACCGACGTCGCCCGGTCCTTCGGCGTGACCGACGTCCCGGGTGCGACCGCCGGCCTCGACCTCGGTCGCCCCGAACGCGTCTGCGTCGTCCTGGTCGACGGGCTGGGGGACGTGCCCCTGCGCGCGCGCACGGGGCACGCGCCCACGCTGCGCGGGCTCGTGTCCGGCAGCACGCCCGTGATGGCCGGCTACCCCTCGACGACGGCGGCCTCGCTCGCCTCGTTCGGCACGGGGCTGCCCTCCGGGACCACCGGCATGCTCGGCTACACGGTGCGCGATCCGCGGACGCCCGACGCCGCCCCCGGACTCGTCAACCTCGTCTCGTGGGCCACGCAGCCGGGTGCGTCGCGGGATCCGGTGCCCGAGGTGCCCGAGCCGCGGACGTGGCAGCCGGAACCGACCGTGTTCGAGCGACTCGTGGCGGCCGGGCACACCGTGACGAGCGTCGGACCGCTCCGCTTCGCCGGCTCCGGTCTGACCACGGCCGGTCTGCGCGGCTCGACCTACCGTGCCGCCGAGAGCCTCGAGCAGCGCGTCGACGCCACGATCTCGGCGCTGCGCCAGCCGGGGCTGGCCTACCTCTACTGGGGCGACCTCGACAAGGCGGGCCACCACCACGGCTGGGGCTCGGCCCAGTGGGGCGAGGAGCTCGGCGCGTTCGACCACGAGCTCACCCGGCTGCTGCGGCGGCTGCCGCGAGGCACGGTCGTCCTCGTGACGGCCGACCACGGCATGGTCGACGTGACGGGGCACACCGACGTCGCCGCCGTCCCTGCCCTGCACCGCGACGTGGTGCTCGTCGCGGGTGAGCCGCGCGCGAGCCACGTGCACCTGGTCCCGGGCGCCGAGGCCGCGGTGGTGGCGGCGCGCTGGCGCGAGGAGCTGGGGGAGCTGGCCTGGGTGCTGACGCGGGCGGAGGCTGTCGAGCGCGGGCTGTTCGGCGCCGTGCCCGAGCGCAACGCGGCCCTCATCGGCGACCTCGTGGTCGCGGCGCGGGGCCGGCACGCGATCGTCGACTCGCGCACGCAGAGCGCAGCGTCGATCGCGCTGATCGGCATGCACGGATCGCTCACGCACGACGAGCTCGCGGTCCCCGCGATCCTGGCGACCGCCTGATCGTCGACGTCGGACCGGGCGGTGGCCGCCCGGCCCTCGCGCCTCAGTCCTGCTTCGCGCCGAAGACGATCTCGTCCCACGACGGGATCGAGGTTCGTCGGGCCTTGGCGCGGGACCGTGCCGGACGGTTCGACGGTGCGGGCGCCGCCTCGTCGTCGTCGGCTCCGGCGGTCGCGTCGCCGTCGGGGGTGTCGCCGGCGTCGTGCGTGACGCCGTCGTGGGGCTCGTCGGTCGGAGCCCCCTGCTGCCGCAGCCGGAGCACGGGTGCGACGGGGAAGAGCGCGTCGTCGACCGCGCTCGAGCGTGACGCCGTGCCGGACGCACCACCGGTACGGGCGCCGGTTCTCGCGCTCCCGGCGGGATCGGCGTCATCGGCGTCGTCTGAGGACGACGACGGCGGGGCAGCGCCCTCGTCCGGCTCGTCGCCGCGCGCCGGCCGCCGCCGACCGAAGCCACGACGGCCACGGGTGGCGTCGAGCCGGTCCAGCAGCGCCTCGGTCGCCGCGGGGGAGCCGAGACGGTCCTCGTCGCCGGCGGTGTCCTGCTCGTCGGAGGGCGACGCCGCGTGCCGGTCGGGGACGTCGGGGGAGTCGGTCGCCGAGGAGGCGGCACCGGACGCGTGGTCGCCGGGTCCGTCGTCGCCCGGCTCCGCGGGCAGCGAGCGCGAGTCGAGGATGACGACGTCGGGGGCGCGCCGGGAGTCGTCCTCGTGCTCGACGTCGAACGGCCGTCCGTGCGCGGACCGGCGCGATCCCGTCAGCTCGGTCTCCGACAGCCACCGGCTCTCGTCGTCCAGCGCCACCAGCGAACGCGTGGTCAGGTCGACCTGCCAGTGCGCGACGCGCAGGGAGCCACCCGCGGTGAACGCGACGGCGACCTCCCAGGGCTCACCGGCGCGGCGGACCGCGTCCCACTCCGCCTCGGAGGTCACACCGCGCGCGGCCAGGCGGTCGACGACGAGGTCGCCCAGCGTCGGCGCCCCCACCTCGCGACCGATCGGGAGCGCCCGCGTCTGCTGCGCGATCCACGACCGCTCGGCCTGGACGGGTCCCTCGTACCGGCGGACCGACTCCAGGGTGAGTCCCCCCTCGGCGGCCACCTCCTCGACGCTGGCCCCGGCACGGATGCGGGACTGGATGTCGCGAGGGCGCAGCGCCGAGAGCTCCCGGGCCCGCAGGGCCTCGAGGTGCGGTCGGTCGCGGCGCACCGCAGTGCGTAGTGCCTCGTCGATGACGAGCCGATAACGCTGGCCGTCAGGGCCACGCAGGATCAGGTTCTCGCCGTCGGCGTGCAGGCTGTCGAGCTCGAGCTCCACCATGTGCGCCTCCTTCGGGCCCAGCGTGCCACCCGTGCGGCGCGATCCGCCGCATTTGGCTCGGAGTGGTGCTGGCCTAGGGTTGAGGTCGTGGTCACGCGAAGCGAGAACGACGGACAGCCCGCACACCCCGTTCCCTCCGCGGAGGTCGTGGCGCAGCTGCGCGAGGCGAGCGAGAGGTTCGCGCGGAGGGCGGGCGAGCTGGCGCTGACGATGCGCGCCGAGGCCGTCGACGTCGCCGCCACCAAGTCCTCCGCCACGGACGTGGTCACGAAGGCCGACCTCGCGAGCGAGGCGCTGCTGCTCGACCTGATCACCCGGCTGCGTCCGCAGGACGGCATCCTCGGCGAGGAGGGGGCGCAGCGGACAGGGACGAGCGGTCTGACGTGGGTGCTCGACCCGATCGACGGCACCGTGAACTACCTCTACGGCCGGGCGGACTGGGCGGTCAGCGTCGCCGTCGTCGCCGGTGACCCGCGCGACATGACCACCTGGCAGCCCGTCGCCGGGTGCGTGCACGCGCCCGCGATGGGTCGCACGTGGACCGCCGGCCTCGGTCAGGGGGCGACGGCGGACGGCCGACCGCTCACGGCGCCGACCGGGACCCCGCTCGCCGAGGCGCTCGTGGGCACCGGGTTCTCCTACTCCGCCGCCACGCGCGCCTGGCAGGGCGACGTCGTGGCGGACGTCCTGCCGCAGGTGCGGGACATCCGGCGCGCCGGGGCGGGTGCGCTCGACGCGTGCGCCGTCGCGACGGGTGAGCTCGACGCGCACTACGAGCTCGGCCTGAACCCGTGGGACGTGGCCGCGGCCGTCCTCGTCGTGACGGAGGCGGGCGGTGTCGTTCGTCACCTGTCCGGCCCCGACGGCGGGCTTGTGACCGTTCTCACACAGGCCGGTCTGGCCGATCCGCTGGTCGACGTCCTGCGCGATGCCGCGGCCGCCGCCGACTCGGCGACGATCGCGGACTGACCCGTCCCGCGCCCCCGTCGGGGCCACGCCGCACCCGGGAACAAACGGCCCACCCGGGGCGTTGTCCGACCTGGCAGCCCGGTTCAGGCCGGTCGCCCGGCTCCTGGTACGTCCCGGCAGGCCGAGCGTGTGCGCCTCGCCGTTCGATGGTGCACAATCAGCGCGCCGTCCTGGTGGGTCCGGTTCCGACCGTTCCCGCCGAGAGCAGGGCGCGCAGCAGCAATGACGAGATGAAAGAGCTCGGCGGTCCCCGTCGTCGAGCCGACCGACGGAGTGTGACGCCCGACATGGCGACCGATTACGACGCCCCCCGCAAGACCGAGGAAGAGCTCAAGGAAGACTCGATCGAGGAGCTCAAGGCTCGTCGCAACGAGAAGAGCTCGGGAGCCGTTGACGAGGACGAGACCGAAGCGGCTGAAGGATTCGAGCTGCCCGGTGCCGACCTGTCCGGCGAGGAGTTCACCGTCAGGGTGCTTCCGCGCCAGGCCGACGAGTTCACCTGCACCCGCTGCTTCCTGGTGCACCACCGCAGCCAGCTCGCGCTGACCGACAAGGTCGGCCCGGTCTGCTCGGAGTGCGCCGCCTAGCAGCGCGACCCCACGAGCGGTGGTCCCACCGGCCGCTCACCGGACGTCGAACGCCGCCAGCGATGCGCTGGCGGCGTTCAGTCGTTCTCGGGCAGATGGCTCAGGCGGTGGGCGGCCGGACCGAGACCAGCGCGGCTGCGAGCTCGGCCGGGCGCCGGGTGGAGATCAACCAGTACGGCGTCGGATCCTGGGGGTCGAGCACTCGCACCCGCACGGCGGTCCTGATCCATCCGCGGTGCGCCAGGTAGGCCCGCGCGTCCGATCCCGGGCCCAGGGCCCGGCGGCTGGCCTCGCGGTCGAGCTCGGTGACCTCGCCGACGTGCCACGCCTCGAGGAACGCCCGGCCGGCCCGCAGACCGGGATCGGTCCCGTCGGTCACGGTCACCCGCTCGGCCGTCCGAGCCAGCACGATCGCGATGGTCAGCGTGACGGCGAGGAGCACGGCCACGGCGGCGACGTCGGAGAGCGGGAACACGGCGAGACCGGCGAAGAGGCCGCCCCCGGGGGCGAGGAGCCAGGCCCCGAACGAGGGCCACTGCCGTTCGACGAACACCTCGCGCGAGTCGAGGGAGGCAGGCATGCACCTAGCCTGCCACGTCCCCGACGGGCCAGGGACGCCGCGGGTATGGTGGGCGGGTGAGCAGCACGGTGACCGTCCCCCTCGTTCGGCTCGACCCCGACCTTCCCGTCCCGAGCTACGCGCACCCCGGAGACGCCGGCGCCGACCTGCTCGCTCGCACCGACGTCGTGCTGGCCCCGGGGGAGCGGGCCCTGGTGCCGACAGGTGTCGCGCTCGCCCTCCCGGTGGGCTACGTCGGACTCGTGCACCCGCGATCGGGCCTCGCGCTGCGGCAGGGCCTGACGGTCCTCAACGCACCGGGAACGATCGACGCCGGCTACCGCGGCGAGATCGCCGTCGTGCTCGTCAACACCGACCGCACCGCGTCGGTCACCGTGACTCGGGGTGATCGGATCGCCCAGCTGCTGGTGCAGCCGGTCGCCACCGCCCTGTTCGACGTCGTCACCGCGCTGCCGGAGGCGGCGCGCGGTGAGGGCGGCTTCGGTTCCACAGGCGGGCACGCGTCCGCGGGGAAGGACATCTGATGGCACTGTTCGGTCGTCGGCGCAAGGACGCCGACAAGGATCCGGCCGCTCCGGACGACGTGGCGGAGGTCGACTCCACCGACGGCGGGACCGCGGGCGCCGACGCGGCGGTCGAGGGCGCATCGCCCGACGGCGCTCTCCCGGTCGACTCCGAGCGCGGCCCCTGGGACGAGGCGGACGCGCAGGAGAAGCCCGGGCGGGTCGACCTCGGGGCGCTGAAGATCCCCGGTCGCCACGGCATGGCGCTGCGGATGGAGCTCGATCGCGCGAGCCGTCGGGTGATCGCTGCGAACGTCTCCATCGGTCAGTCCAACCTGCAGGTGCAGGCGTTCTCCGCCCCGCGCACCGCGGGCATCTGGGAGGACATCCGCGCCCAGATCTCCGAGTCGATCACCAAGCAGGGCGGCCAGGTCACCGAGACGACCGGGCCGTTCGGCAAGGAGCTGCTCGCGCTGCTGCCCGTCAAGGACGCCCAGGGCAACGTCGGACGCCGACCGGCGCGCTTCCTCGGCGTCGACGGGCCGCGCTGGTTCCTGCGCGGTGTCCTGACGGGCGCTGCGGTGGCCGACAAGACCGCCGCCCGCGACCTCGAGCAGTACTTCTCGGAGATCGTCGTCGTGCGCGGCACCGACGCCCGACCGCCGAGCGAGCTCCTCGCGCTGACGATGCCCGGCCGACCGGCCGGTGCGCCCGAGGCGCCGCTGCCGGCCCCGATGCAGGCGCCGAACCTGCTCGCGCCGCGCGGTCCAGAGATCTCCGAGGTGCGGTGAGGACGGTGGAGCGCACGCGGCTGCTCGCCTCGCACGAGGAGATCCACGCGTCCGACCAGCGCGCCTGGGTGGCCACCTACGACGTCGAGGCCATCGGCGCCGTCGAGCCGCGCAGCCGCGCCCACGTGGCCGGCGTGCTCCGCAGCGTCACCTACGCGCCCACGCGCTCGACGACGGCGCTGCGGGCCGAGCTGTTCGACGGCACCGGCAGCCTCGACCTGGTCTGGACCGGGCGCGGCGACATCCCGGGCATCACCCCCGGCCGCCGCCTGCTCGCCACCGGGATGGTCTCGCGCCGCGAGGCGGGTCGGCCCCGCCTCGTGATCCACAACCCCACCTACGACCTGCTCCCCGTCAGCGAGCCCGCATGAGCCTGCCGGAGCACGAGCACCCCCGTCCCGCACCCGGGACCGCACCGGGGGAGCGCGTCCCCGCCACCGGCCTCGGCGCGCTCGGCGGCGAGGACTTCTCGATCGAGCAGGCCGTCGGTGGCTGGCGCGGCCTGGTGGAGTCCGTTGCGCCCGGCATCGTCTTCGTGGTCGTGTACGTCATCACGAACGAGGTCGTCCCGCCCGTGGTCGCCGCGCTCGCGGTGGCGGCGGTCGCCGTCGTGGCCCGCCTGGTGCGCCGCAGCTCGGTGACGTACGCATTCGGCGGCGTGCTCGGGGTCGCGATCGGTGCGTTCGCGGCCTGGCGCTCGGGCGAGGCCGGCGACTACTACGTCTGGGGCCTGATCACCAACGCCGCGTTCGTGCTGGTCACGGGCATCTCGCTCCTCGTTCGACGCCCGCTGGTCGGGCTGGTCGTCTCGGCGCTCGGGCTCGACCCCGCGCTGGACAAGCCCGGGACGGGGGAGCGCGCGCTCGACACGTCGTGGCGCCAGGACCCCGACCGCCTGCGCCGCTACTCGCTGGCGACCGTGCTCTGGTGCGGCGCCTTCCTGCTCCGCCTCGCGGTGCAGGTGCCCCTCTACCTCAGCTCCGAGGTCGCCTGGCTCGGGACCGCCCGCCTGATCATGGGACTGCCGCTGTGGGCGCTGGTCCTGTGGGTCACGTGGCTGCTGGTTCGTCCAAGATCCGCTGCAGCTCCTGCGCCGGAGGCGTCGCCGGGGCGGTGAGCCCGTCGCCCAGCGGCGTCGAGATGACGAACACCAGCTGGTCGTGACCCTCGAGCGTGTCGTCGGGACTGGGCGGGATCGCCCGGCCGCTGCGCAGGATGGTGGCGAGCACGGCGTCGGCCGGCCACGCCACCTCGCCCACCCGCACGCCCACGAGGTGGGAGTCGTCGGCGAGCGTGACCTCGTACATGCCGGCGCCGGAGGCCTGCAGCTCGAACAGCTTGACCAGGTCGCCGACGCTCACGGCCTCCTCCACGAGCGCCGTCATGATGCGCGGCGTCGACACCGGGACGTCCACGCCCCACGTGTCGTCGAACATCCACTCGTTCTTGGGGTTGTTGACGCGGGCGACGGTCCGCGGGACCGCGAACTCGGTGCGCGCGATGAGGGAGAGCACCAGGTTGACCTTGTCGTCACCCGTCGCGGCGACGACGACGTCGCACTCCTCGAGCCTGGCCTGCTCCAGGATCGTCATCTCGCACGCGTCGCCCAGGAGCCACTCGGCGTCGGAGACGCTCGCGACCCGCATCGCGGCGGGGTTGCGGTCGATGAGCGTGACCTCGTGACCGTGCCCCAGCAGCTCGCGGGCGATGGACCGTCCGACGCTGCCGGCCCCGGCGATGACGACCCTCATGACTCGCTCCTCCGGGTGGGCGGCGTGGCCAGGACGCGCTGGATCGCGTTGGCCCGCTCGGGTTCGCACAGCACGTGCGCGACGTCGTTCTCCTGCACCACGTGGTCCGGGCGCGTGATCTCACCGCTGCCCCATCGAGTCAGGAACGCGACCCTGGCCTGGGCCGCCTGCTCGAGCGACGTCACGGCGTGGCCGATCCAGGCGCGGTGGATGCTCATCTCCACGATGCTGACGCGGCCGGAGGCGTCGGTGTACTCGGTCACCTCGCGGGCGGGCAGCAGCCGACGCATCATCTGGTCAGCGGTCCAGCGCACGGTGGCGACCGTCGGGATGCCGAGACGCGAGTAGATGGCGGCACGTCCGGCGTCGTAGATGCGGGCGACGACGTTGTCGACGCCGAACGTCTCCCGCACCACGCGCGCCGCGAGGATGTTGGAGTTGTCGCCGCTGGAGACGGCCGCGAACGCGTACGCCTCGTCGATCCCGGCCTGCGTCAGCGCGTCCCGGTCGAAGCCGAGCCCGGTCACCCGCCGACCAGAGAAGTCGGGACCCAACCGGCGGAACGCATCCGGGTTGGAGTCGATGATGGCCACCGAGTGGCCCTGCTTCTCGAGGGTCTCCGCGAGGGTCACGCCCACCCGTCCGGCGCCCATGATCACGACGTGCACGACGCAGACGCTACACGCGCCTAGGCTGTGGCCCGTGCCCGGAATCCTGGACGGGGCCAAGCGGCTGCTCGTCGGCAAACCCGTCTCGAGCGACAAGCTCGGCCATACCCTCCTCCCCAAGCGGATCGCGCTGCCGATCTTCGCCTCCGACGCACTCTCGTCCGTGGCCTACGCGCCCGACGAGATCCTGCTGACGCTCTCCATCGCGGGGATGGCCTCCTACGCGCTGTCGCCGTGGATCGGCCTGGCCGTCGTCGTGGTCATGCTGACGGTGGTGGCCTCCTACCGGCAGACCGTGCACGCCTACCCCTCGGGCGGCGGCGACTACGAGGTCGCCACCACCAACCTCGGCCGCAACGCCGGCATCAGCGTCGCGAGCGCGCTGCTCGTGGACTACGTGCTCACCGTGGCGGTGTCGATCTCGACGGCGTCGCAGTACCTCGGGGCGATCGTCCCGGCGGCGCGCGGGTACGAGGCGGCCATCGCCGTCGGCGGCATCGCGCTCCTGACCGTGATGAACCTGCGCGGAGTGCGGGAGTCCGGCACCGCGTTCGCGCTGCCGGTCTACCTGTTCATGGGGTCGATCGGCCTCCTCGCGGTGGTCGGCACGTTCCAGGCGCTGGCCGGCACGCTCCAGCCCGCCGAGAGCGCCGCGTTCGAGCTCGTGGCCGAGCCCGGGTTCGAGGAGGGCCTGGTCGGCCTCGGGGGAGCGATGCTGCTCGCCCGCGCGTTCTCCTCGGGCTGCGCCGCGCTGACGGGCGTCGAGGCGATCAGCAACGGCGTCCCGGCGTTCAAGGAGCCCAAGTCCCGCAACGCCGCCACCACGCTGCTGCTGCTCGGCCTCGTCTCGGTGACGATGATCGGCGCGATCCTCTACCTGGCGCGCGCGACCGGGGTGCGCTACGCCGAGAACCCCCACGAGCAGATGAGCTTCCCCGGAGGTGAGGCGCTTCCGGTCGGGTACGAGCAGGACCCCGTCATCGGGCAGGTCGCCCAGGCGGTCTTCCAGGGGTTCCCGCCGCTGTTCTACCTGGTCACGGCCGTGACGGGCCTGATCCTCGTCCTGGCCGCCAACACGGCGTTCAACGGCTTCCCGGTGCTGGGCTCGATCCTGGCGCGCGATGGCCTCCTCCCGCGCCAGCTCCACACGCGCGGCGACCGGCTCGCGTTCTCCAACGGCATCGTCGCGCTCGCCGTCGCCGCGAGCGCGCTGGTGTGGCTGTTCGACGCCTCCGTCACCCGGCTGATCCAGCTCTACATCGTGGGTGTCTTCATCAGCTTCGTGATGAGCCAGCTCGGCATGGTGAAGCACTGGACGTCGGCGCTGCGCACCGAGGTCGACCCGCGGGCGCGCGCGACCATGATCCGCTCGCGCGCCGTCAACGCGTTCGGCCTCGGGCTGACGTCGCTCGTGCTCGCGATCGTGCTGGTGACCAAGTTCACGCGCGGCGCCTGGATCACGCTGCTGCTGATGGCGATCCTCTTCATCGCGATGCGCAGTATCGCCAAGCACTACGACCGCGTGCGGGTCGAGCTCGAGCTGGACGACGTCGGCGGATCGCGCGCGCTGCCCTCCCGCGTGCAGGCGGTGGTGCTGGTCTCGCGCGTGCACAAGCCGACGATGCGCGCGATCGCGTACGCCAGGGCCACCCGGCCCTCCTCGCTCGAGGCGATCACGGTCGGCGTCGACGCCGACGACGTGGCGCGCCTGCGCCAGTCGTGGGCCGATGCCGAGGTCCCGGTGCCGCTGACCGTGCTGGACTCCCCGTTCCGCGAGATCACGAGGCCCGTGGTGGACTACGTGCAGTCGCTGCGACGGACCTCGCCGCGCGACCTCGTGGTCGTGTACGTGCCCGAGTACGTGGTGGGGCACTGGTGGCAGCAGTTCCTGCACAACCAGAGCGCGCTCCGCCTCAAGAGCAGACTGCTGTTCTCCCCCGGAGTGGTCGTGGCCTCCGTGCCGTGGCAGCTGGACTCCGCGAAGGGTGGCAGCGGAGTGACGCGGTGGGACGAACCCGCCGTGCCGTGGAAGACGAAGGACGACACCCCGTGACCTCCCGCACCACCAGCAGCACCCAGCCCGGCGACCCGGTCGAGGGCGACGCCCCCGCTCAGGACGCGCCCGCCCCGATCGTCCACGGCGTCACCGTCGGCGCCCCCGCGCACGGCGGCCACGCCGTCGCCCGCCACGAGGGCCGCGTGATCTTCGTGCGGCACGCGGCCCCGGGCGAGGTGGTCGACGTGACGCTCACCGAGCACGCCGCGGACGCCCGGTTCTGGCGCGGTGACGCGACCCGCGTGCTGGAGCCCTCGCCCGACCGCGTGCGCCACGTCTGGCCCGAGGCCGGCCCCGGCGGCGTCGGTGGCGGCGAGCTGGGCCACCTGTCGCTCGAGGCGCAGCGAGCCTGGAAGGCGGCGGTCGTGAACGACACGCTGCGCCGCATCGGCAAGCTCGAGCTGGCCGACGTCGAGGTCGAACCCGTCCCCGGCGAGACCGACGGTCTCGGCACGCGGACGCGCATCGAGCTCGTGGTCGACGACGCGGGCCGCCTCGCGATGCACCCGCACCGCAGCCACGACCTCGTCGCGCTGCGCACCATGCCGCTCGCGGTCCCCGAGATCGCCGAGCACGTGCGCCGCAGCCGCGAGGTCGGCACGCGGCTGCGCCCCGGCGCCCGGGTCGAGCTGGTGCGCTCGGCGAGCGGGCTGCTCGTGCTGGTCGACGGCGAGGCGCTCGGATCCACGCGCAAGCACGTGCGCGAGCGCGTCCTCGTGACCCTCCCGAACGGCGAGACGCGCCGGTACGAGTACCGCGTGGCGGGCGGCGGCTTCTGGCAGGTCCACCACGGTGCCGCCCGCCTGCTGATCGAGAAGGTGCTCGCCGCGGCCGAGGTCCGGTCCGGCGACCGGGTCGTGGAGGCCTACTCCGGCGCGGGGCTGCTGACCCTCCCGCTGGCCGATGCCGTGGGCGAGACCGGCACGGTCGTCGCGATCGAGGGCGACGACGCCGCCGTCCGCAACGCGCGGCGCAACGCGCACGCCCACCCGTGGGTCGAGCTCGTGCACGGCGACGTGGCGACCTCGATCGGTGAGGCCACGGCGCAGGGCGCGGACGTCGTCGTGCTCGACCCGCCGCGCGCGGGGGCGGGGGCCGACGTCGTCGCCGCCATCGTCGCGGCTCGGCCGCGGCGCATCGTCTACGTCTCGTGCGACCCCGCGTCGCTGGCGCGTGACCTGGCGCTCCTGGTGGCGGGCGGCGCCACCGTGCGGGACGTGCGCGGTTATGACCTGTTCCCGCACACCCACCACGTCGAGGCGGTCGCCGTCCTGGACGGACCGGCGTGACCGCCCCGGCCGCCCGCCCGACGGGGGCGGCCGGACTGACCTCGGCGCAGGTCGCCGAGCGCGTCGCGCGGGGGCAGGTCAACGTCGCCGACGACGCCAGCTCCCGCAGCCTCGGGCAGATCCTGCGAGCCAACACGCTCACGCTGTTCAACGCGATGCTCGCCACGGCCTTCGTGCTGGTGATGCTGACCGGGCGCTGGCAGGACGGGTTCTTCGGGTTCGTGCTGGTCCTGAACACGGCCGTCGGGGTGGTGACGGAGTACCGCGCCAAGCGGACGCTCGACGACCTGGCGATCCTGGACGCGCCGACCGCGCGGGTCTGGCGCGACGGCGTCGAGGTGGCGCTGCCGGTCGCGGAGATCGTGCTCGACGACGTGCTGGCGCTGTCGACGGGGGACCAGGTCCCGGTCGACGGCGAGGTCGTGGAGACCCGCGGCCTGGAGGCCGACGAGTCGCTGCTGACGGGCGAGTCGCGCCCCGTGCGCAAGGCCGACGGCGACGAGGTGCTGTCCGGCTCCTCGGTCGTGGCGGGTTCGGCCAGGGTGCGCGCCACGCGCGTGGGCGACGACTCCTACGCGCAGAAGATCACGGCCGCCGCCCGGCGCTACTCGCTCGCGTCCTCGGAGCTGCAGGGCGCCGTCGGGAAGATCCTGCGCGTGGTCACATTCCTCATCGTGCCCATGGCGATCCTGCTCGCGCTCAGCCAGGTCAGGGCGCTGGGCGGCTGGGACGTGGTCCGCTCGAACGGCACGTGGCGCGACGCCGTCGTGCAGGCCGTGGCCGGTGTCGTGGGGATGATCCCCGACGGTCTCGTGCTGCTCATCTCGGTCAACTTCGCGCTCGCCGCCGTGGTGCTGGCGCGGCGCCAGGTGCTCGTCCAGGAGCTGCCGGCGGTCGAGGTGCTCGCTCGCGTGGACGTCCTGTGCCTCGACAAGACCGGTACCATCACGGACGGCGCCGTCGCGCTGGACGAGCTGCTGCACGTCGACGCCGACGGGCGGGCCGACGCCGTCGCTGCGACCGACCTCGATCCCGAGGTGCTGGGGGTGCTCGCGGCGATCGGCGCCGACCCCGAGGCGAACGCGACCGCCGCCGCCATAGGGGCGGGGGTGGCCGACGTCGCCGGGCGTGCCGCGGGTGCCGGGTCCGCCCGGATCACGGACGCCGTGCCGTTCTCCTCCGCACGGAAGTGGTCGGCCGTCCAGGTCGCCGGGGTCGCCTGGGTGCTGGGCGCCCCCGAGGTGGTGCTCGCGGGCCGGAGCGACGCCGTCGCCGTCGGCACGCTCGAGGCCGCGCACGCCCGGGCGAGCGACGGGTCGCGCGTCGTCGTGCTGTGCCGCGCCGGTGCCACCGTCCCCGACCCCGACGCACCGCTGCCGACCCTCGAGCCGGCCGCGCTGATCGTGCTGGGCGAGCACGTGCGCGACGACGCCGCGGCCACGCTGTCCTACTTCCGCGAGCAGGAGGTGGGTCTGCGCGTCATCTCGGGCGACGACCCCGCCACCGTCGCCGCGATCGCCACCAAGGTCGAGCTGGAGGGCTCCGGCGTGCGGGTCGAGGGCGCGGACGCCCGGCGGCTCCCGACCGAGACCGGCGCCCTGGCGACGGCGCTCGAGGGCACCCGCGTGCTGGGGCGCGTCACGCCCGAGCAGAAGGTCGGGATCGTCGAGGCGCTGCAGTCCCGGGGCCACACCGTGGCGATGACCGGCGACGGCGTGAACGACGCCCTCGCCATCAAGACCGCCGACCTCGGCATCGCGATGGGCAACGGGGCGCGCGCGACCAAGGCCGTCTCACGGCTCGTGCTGCTGGACGGGAAGTTCTCGACGCTGCCCGGCGTGCTGGCGCAGGGACGCCGGGTCATCGCCAGCATGGAGCGGGTGGCCAACTTCTTCCTCGTCAAGACCGTCTACTCCACGGTGCTGGCGGCGGTGACGGTGGTGGCCGGGCTCGTCGTGCCGATCGCCTACCCGTTCCTGCCGCGGCAGCTGACGCTCGTGTCGGCCCTGACGATCGGCGTCCCCGGGTTCCTGCTGTCGCTCCCGGCGAGCTCCGAGCGGTACGTCCCCGGGTTCCTGCGCCGCGTGCTGACGTTCGCGATCCCGGCCGGGGTGATCGTGGCCGGGGCGGCGCTGCTCGTCTCGTGGGTCGCGGGCGACCCCGACGTCGCCGGGCCGACCACGGCGCGCACGCTGGCCACGCTCAGCACGCTGGGTCTCGGCATGGTCGTGGTCGTGCTGCACGCGCGGCCGTTGGTGTGGTGGAAGCTCGCGATGGTCGCGGGGCTGACCCTGGCCGGGCTCGCCGCGCCCTACGTCCCGCTCGCCGCCGAGTTCTTCCTGCTCGAGCGACCGGACGGCCGGCAGTGGCTCCTCGTGGCCGCCGTCGTCGCCGTCGGTGGGGCCGCGCTGACGGGGGTCCAGGCGCTGGCGCGTCGCCGTGCGCCGCACCCGCGCGGTAAGATATCTTGACGTCGAGATAAATTCTGATCAGTCGCCGCCGAGCGACGTGGAGGAGACCCCATGAGCACCGTGGACAGCTTCCGAGCCAAGGGAACCCTCGAGGTCGAGGGTTCGTCGTACGAGATCTACCGCCTCAGCGCGGTCGAGGGAGCGTCGAAGCTCCCGTTCAGCCTGAAGGTCCTCGCCGAGAACCTGCTGCGGACCGAGGACGGCGCGAACATCACCGCCGACCACGTCCGCGCCATCGCGGCGTGGGACCCGGACGCGCAGCCCGACACCGAGATCCAGTTCACGCCGGCCCGCGTGATCATGCAGGACTTCACGGGCGTCCCGTGCGTCGTCGACCTCGCCACGATGCGCGAGGCCGTCGCGGACCTCGGTGGCGACCCCAAGCGCATCAACCCGCTCGCGCCCGCCGAGATGGTCATCGACCACTCGGTGCAGATCGACGTCGCGGGTCGCCGCGACGCGTTCGAGCGCAACGTCGAGCTCGAGTACGAGCGCAACCACGAGCGCTACCAGTTCCTGCGGTGGGGCCAGACGGCGTTCGACGACTTCAAGGTCGTCCCGCCGGGCACCGGCATCGTGCACCAGGTCAACATCGAGTACCTGGCGCGCGTCGTCATGACGCGCTCTGTGGACACGGCGGACGGTTCCGTTCTCCGCGCCTACCCGGACACGTGCGTCGGCACCGACTCCCACACCACGATGGTCAACGGCCTGGGCGTGCTGGGCTGGGGCGTGGGTGGCATCGAGGCCGAGGCGGCCATGCTCGGCCAGCCCGTCTCGATGCTCATCCCGCGCGTGGTGGGCTTCAAGCTGAGCGGTCAGATCCCCCCGGGGGTCACCGCCACCGACGTCGTGCTCACGATCACCGAGATGCTGCGCGGCCACGGCGTCGTCGGCAAGTTCGTAGAGTTCTACGGCGCCGGCGTCGCGGCCGTGCCGCTCGCCAACCGCGCGACCATCGGCAACATGAGCCCGGAGTTCGGCTCCACCGCCGCCATGTTCCCGATCGACGGCGTCACGATCGACTACCTGCGCCTCACCGGCCGCAGCGAGAAGCAGCTCGCGCTCGTCGAGGCTTACGCCAAGGAGCAGGGCATGTGGCTCGACCCCGAGGCGTCGGACTACATCGAGCCGATCTTCTCCGAGTACCTCGAGCTCGACCTGTCCACGGTGGTCCCGTCGATCGCCGGTCCCAAGCGCCCGCAGGACCGCATCGAGCTGTCCCACGCCAAGACGCAGTTCGCCCGCGACCTGCCGACGTACGCGCCCGAGGTCGTCAACCTGATCGACCAGGCCGAGAAGGAGTCCTTCCCGGCCTCCGACCCGCCCGCCGTCGGTGCGGCCGCCGCGCGTCACACGGTCCCGGTGACCGACTCCGAGGGCCGCGAGTTCGACCTGTTCCACGGCGCCGTCGCGATCGCGTCGATCACCTCGTGCACCAACACCTCCAACCCCTCGGTGATGCTCGCCGCCGGCCTGCTCGCGAAGAAGGCCGTCGAGCGCGGCCTCGTCGCCCAGCCGTGGGTGAAGACGTCGATGGCCCCCGGGTCGCAGGTCGTGACGAACTACTACGAGAAGGCCGGCCTGTGGCCGTACCTGGAGAAGCTCGGCTTCCACCTCGTGGGCTACGGCTGCGCCACGTGCATCGGCAACTCGGGTCCGCTGGACCCGGCCGTGTCCGAGGTCGTCAACCACGAGGACCTCGCCGTCGTCTCGGTGCTCTCGGGCAACCGCAACTTCGAGGGCCGGATCAACCCCGACGTGAAGATGAACTACCTGGCCTCCCCGCCGCTGGTCATCGCCTACGCGCTCGCGGGCACGATGGACTTCAACTTCGACACCGACCCCCTGGGCCGTGACGAGGACGGGCGTCCGATCTTCCTGGCGGACATCTGGCCGTCCGCCGAGGAGGTCCAGTCCACGATCGACTCCTCGATCAACCGCGAGATGTTCGTCTCGGACTACGCCGACGTCTTCACGGGCGACGAGCGCTGGCGCGGGCTGGACACGCCCGACGGCGACACGTTCGCCTGGGACCCCGAGTCCACCTACGTCCGCAAGCCCCCGTACTTCGAGGGCATGCCGGCCACGCCGACGCCCGTCACCGACATCGCGGGCGCCCGGGTGCTCGCCAAGCTGGGTGACTCCGTGACCACGGACCACATCAGCCCCGCCGGCGCGATCAAGGTGGACAGCCCCGCCGGTCGCTACCTCGCCGAGAACGGCGTCGAGCGTCGCGACTTCAACTCCTACGGCTCGCGCCGCGGGAACCACGAGGTCATGATCCGCGGCACGTTCGCCAACATCCGCCTGCGCAACCAGCTGCTGGCCGACCGGAACGAGGGCAAGGGCGTCGAGGGCGGTTTCACGCTGAACCATCTCACGGGCGAGCAGACCTCGATCTACGACGCCTCCGCCGCCTACGCCGAGGCCGGCATCCCGCTCGTCGTGCTGGGGGGCAAGGAGTACGGCTCCGGCTCCTCGCGCGACTGGGCGGCCAAGGGCACGGCGCTGCTCGGCGTCCGCGCGGTCATCACCGAGAGCTTCGAGCGGATCCACCGCTCCAACCTCATCGGCATGGGCGTCGTCCCGCTGCAGTTCCCGGCCGGCGAGTCGGCCGACTCGCTCGGCCTGGACGGCTCGGAGACGTTCGACATCTCCGGCATCACCGAGCTGAACGAGGGGCGGACGCCGAAGACGCTCGCGGTGACCGCCACGAAGGGTGACGGCAGCGTGGTGTCCTTCGACGCCGTCGTCCGCATCGACACCCCCGGCGAGGCGGACTACTACCGCAACGGCGGCATCCTGCAGTACGTGCTGCGCTCGCTGGTCGCCTGACACCAGCGCGCCCCGACGGCGCCCCCGGTCCCAGCGGACCGGGGGCGCCGTCGTCGTCGAGGCCCGCGCCCTCCGCCGGTGGCCCACCGCCGGTCGCCCACCGCCCACCCCCACCGCCCGTCGCCCACCGCCCACCCCGGGGCTGTCGACAATGCACAGGACTGCCGTATCGGCGCGATACGGCAGTCGCGCGCATGTTCGGTGAATGCTCGACCGGTCGGGAATGCACACGACTGCCGTAACGGCGCGATACGGCAGCCACGCGCATTCTCGGCGGACGGGGTGGAGTGTTGACGGTGTGGGCGTTGACCGCGCGGGGCGGCAACCCTAGGTTCTGGTCATGACAGCGACGCCGGACACGGTGCGGGGCGGCAAGGGACTGGCGACCGGCACCCTCGGTCTGGGTGGGTCGGTCGTGATCGGACTGGCGTCGACGGCGCCCGTGTACTCGCTCGTCGCGACGCTCGGGTTCGTGGTCATGGCCGTCGGTGCGCAGGCACCCATCGCCTTCATCGTCGCGTTCATCCCGATGCTGTTCATCGCCGCCGCCTACCAGGAGCTCAACCGCGCCGTCCCCGACTGCGGCACCACGTTCACGTGGGCGACCAAGGCGTTCGGCCCACGCGTGGGCTGGATGGGCGGCTGGGGCGTGGCCGTCGCCGGCATCGTGGTCCTCGCGAACCTCGCCGAGGTGGCCGGTCGCTACTTCTGGCTCCTGGTGGGGCAGGAGTCCGTCGCCGGGAATCCCGCGGTCGTCACCGCCACGGGGGTCGTGTTCATCGCCTCGATGTGCTGGGTCAGCTACCGCGGCCTCGAGCTCGGCGAGCGGTTGCAGAACGTCCTGCTCGGGCTGCAGTACCTCGCGCTGGCCCTGTTCGTCGGCCTCGCCGTGTGGAAGGTGGCGACCGGGCAGGCGCCGGGCTCCGACAGCGTGGACTGGAGCTGGTTCAACCCGTTCGCGTTCACGGACTACTCGGGCTTCATCGAGGCGGTTCTGCTCGCGCTGTTCATCTACTGGGGCTGGGACACCTGCCTCGCGCTGAACGAGGAGACGAGGGACCCCGCACGCATCCCCGGCCGCGCCGCGATCATCTCGACGGCGATCCTGCTGATCACCTACGTCGGCGTCACCGTGGCCGCCATGGCCTACGCCGGGGTGGGGGAGGACGGCGTCGGTCTCGCCAACGAGGCCAACGCGGACGACGTCTTCCTCGCGCTCAAGGATCCGGTCATGGGCCCGCTCGCGTTCGTGCTGGTGTTCGCCGTCATGGTCTCGGCGATCTCCTCGACCCAGACCACGATCCTCCCGACGGCGCGCGGCACCCTCGCGATGGCGACGTACCGGGCGCTGCCGCAGCGGTTCGCGGGCGTCCACCCCAGGTTCGCGACGCCGTCGTTCTCCACGCTGATGATGGGCGTCGTCGCGAGCGTCTACTTCGTGGGGATGAAGATCGTCAGCGACAACATCCTGCAGGACTCGATCCTCTCGCTCGGGCTGGCGATCGCGTTCTACTACGGCATCACGGGATTCGCGTGCGTGTGGTTCTTCCGCCGCGACCTGCGCCGCTCGCCGCGGGACCTCTTTCTCAAGGGCGTCTTCCCGCTACTCGGCGCGCTCATGCTCAGCTACGCGTTCGTGCAGTCCGCGATCGACATGCTCGACACCGAGTACGGCTACACGACGCTGCTGGGCGTGGGTGGCACGTTCGTCATCGGGATCGGCTCGCTGCTGATCGGTGCCGTGCTGATGGCGGTCTGGTCGACCCGGGCACGATCGCGCCCGTTCTTCCGCGGCGAGTCGCTCAACGCCGAGACCGACGTCCTCGTGCCCGAGAACCCCGAGAGCTACCCCCGCAGCGTCGACGGCGGGCTCTGAGAGTCGCACCGGAAGGAATCAGCATGCACATCCTCGTCGTCGGAGCCGGGGGAGTCGGCTCGGCCGTCGCCGCCATCGCCGCCCGCCGCCCCTTCTTCGACCGGCTCACGATCGCCGACCACGAGGTCGCGCGGGCGGAGCGCGCCGTCGCCACCCTCGACGACGACCGCTTCCAGGCGGCGCAGGTCGATGCGAGCAGCGCCGACGACGTCGCGGCGCTCATCGCCCGCACCGGTGCGACCCACGTGCTCAACGCCGTCGACCCGCGCTTCGTCATGCCGATCTTCACCGCGTGCGCGCGGGCCGACGTCACCTACCTCGACATGGCGATGAGCCTGTCGCGCCCGCACCCCGAGCGGCCGCACGAGCTCACCGGCGTCAAGCTCGGGGACGAGCAGTTCGCCGTCGCGGACGAGTGGGAGGCGGCGGGGCGGCTCGCGCTGGTCGGCATGGGGATCGAGCCGGGCCTCGCGGACGTGTTCGCGCGTCACGCCGAGGACGACCTGTTCTCCGAGATCTCCGAGGCCGGCGTGCGCGACGGTGCCAACCTCACCGTGGCGGGGTACGACTTCGCGCCGTCGTTCTCGATCTGGACCACCATCGAGGAGTGCCTGAACCCGCCCGTGATCTACGAGGAGGGGCGCGGCTGGTTCACGACGCCACCGTTCAGCGAGCCCGAGGTGTTCGACTTCCCCGAGGGCATCGGCCCGGTCGAGTGCGTCAACGTCGAGCACGAGGAGGTGCTCCTCATCCCGCGCTGGACCGGGGCCAGGCGCGTGACGTTCAAGTACGGGCTCGGCAAGGAGTTCATCGAGGTGCTCACGGTGCTGCACAAGCTCGGGCTGGACTCCACCGAACCCGTGACGGTCAAGGGCGCGTCGGTCTCGCCGCGCGACGTCGTGGCCGCCTGCCTGCCGGACCCCGCCACGCTCGGTGACCGGATGACCGGCAAGACGTGCGCCGGGCTGTGGGTCCGCGGCCTCGGCAAGGACGGTCGACCGCGCTCCACCTACCTCTACCACGTGGTCGACAACGCCTGGTCGATGGCGGAGTACGGCCACCAGGCGGTGGTCTGGCAGACCGCGATCAACCCCGTCGTCGCGCTGGAGCTGCTCGCCACGCGCGTCTGGTCCGGGGCCGGGGTGCTCGGCCCCGAGGCGTTCCCGGCAACGCCGTTCCTCGACCTGCTGACCGCCTACGGGTCGCCGTGGGGTGTGAAGGAGCTCGACCCGAGCGCCTGACCGGCGAGCGTTTCCCCGGCGCGCCCGCGCGTGTGCGAGTCTGTCCCGGTGCCTGCAGCGAGCCCCGTCCGCATCCTCGGGACGGGCGCCCACCGGCCGTCCCGGATCGTCACCTCCGCCGACCTCGACCGCGTCCACGGGCGCGTGCCGGGGGAGAGCGAGGCACGCTCCGGCGTGTCCTCGCGACGCTGGGTCGGCCCTGCGGAGACCTCCTCGGTTTTGGCGGCCTCGGCCGTCGCGGCGGCCCTGGCGACGGCCGGCCTCGAGGCCGACGACCTGGACGCCGTGATCGTCTCCGCCGTCGCCCCCGAGCAGCCGATGCCGACGACGGCGGTGCTCACGCTCGTGGCCCTCGGCGTCGACGGCGGCCGGTGCGACGCGTTCGACGTCAACGCCTCGTGCGTCGGGTTCCTCACCGGACTGCGGATCGCCCAGGACGGGATCGACGCCGGGCGGTGGGACCGCGTCGCCGTCGTGGCCAGCGAGATCGCCTCCAAGGGGCTGGACCACACCCACACCGAGGCGAGCGCGCTGTTCGGCGACGGCGCGGGTGCCGTGGTGCTGGGCCGCAGCGCGCCCGGTCAGGACTCCGCGGTGCTCGCGTCCCGCTCGGCCGTCTGGCCCGCCGCCGCACAGGCGTGCCGCATCGAGGCCGGCGGCACGCGCTGGAACCCCATGACGCCGCCCGAGGACCCGGGCGCCTACCTGTTCCAGATGGACGGCGCCGCGCTGCTGCGCCAGGTCGCGCGGCACCTGCCGGGCTTCCTGCGCGACGTCTCCGCGCGGGCCGGGATCGACGTGGCCGACGTCGACGTGGTCGTCCCGCACCAGGCCAGCGGGGTCGGGCTGCGCTACCTGCGCTCGTTCGCCCGACCCGATGCCGTCGTCGACATCCTCGCCGAGCACGGCAACCAGGTCTCCGCCTCCATCCCGACGGCGCTCGACCACGCCGTGCGTACCGGCCGCCTGACGCGCGGGTCGACGGCGCTGCTGCTCGGCACCGGCGCCGGACTCACGCTCGCCGCGACCGTGGTGCGGTACTGATGGGGGGCGGCGACCGACGGGTCGAGCCGCACGTCGAGCTGCTGACCGCCGGCTGGACGAGCCATCCCGGCCTCGTCGCCCGCCGTGGCGGCGGGCGACGTCCTGTCCGCTTCCCCGCTCTCGTCGCGGTCGTGCACCACCCGGACGGCGTCATCCTCTTCGACACCGGGTACGCGCCCCGCGTGCAGCGCGCGGTCGGCCGCGGGATCGACCGCGTGTACGGCGCGCTGCTGCCGGTGCACGTGACGCAGGGCGAGACCGCCGTCGAGCAGCTCGCGCGTCGCGGCATCGCGGCCGAGGACGTCACCACGATCGTGCTCTCGCACCTGCACGCCGACCACCTCGGGGGCCTGCGCGACTTCCCGGCGGCGCGCATCGTCGTCGACCCGCGCGCGGTGACCGCGATGCGGGGCTCGAGCGGCCTCGGCCGGCTGAGCCGCGGCTGGCTGCCCGCGCTGCTGCCCGACGACGTCGTCGACCGGGTGCTCGACCCGACGTCGCTCCCGGCGGTCGAGGCGGACCTGGCTCCGCTGGGAGAGGTCACGCCCGCGCACGCTCTGGTCGCGGACGGAAGCGTCGTCGTCGTCCCGCTGCCGGGGCACAGCGACGAGCACCTCGGGCTGCTGGTCCGCACGCCCGTGGGCGAGCTGCTGCTGCTCGGCGACGCCGTGTGGCACCTGCGTGCCGTCACGCACGGCGACCTGCCGCACCCCGTCGTGCGACTGATCACGCGTGACTGGGCGGGCTACCGGCGCACGGTCGTCGACCTGGCCCGGCTCGCCCGGCGGCGGCCCGACCTGCTGCTGCTGCCCTCGCACGACGAGGACGCGATCGCCCACGTCCAGGGGCTGCTGGCGGCGTCGTGACCGTCGGCGGCCGCTCGGGCTCCTAGGCGATCAGGCGTGCGACGACGGCGGCCGTCGCCGCGACGGGGTCGTAGCGCTCGGCCGCGGACGCCAGCGCGCGCAGTCGCGCCCGGTCCATCGTGAGCACGTCCCGCAGCGCCGTCGCCGTCGCGGGGTGGTCCAGCGGTCGCCGCGTCCGCAGCCCCGCGCCCGCGGCCACGATCCGTGCCGCGAAGTCGAACTGGTCGTAGTCGCGCGGGTGCACGAGGGCGGGGACGCCGGCGCGGATCGCGGAGTAGGACACCCCGGCGCCGCCGTGGTGGACGACGGCGTCGAAGGATGGCATCACGTCGTCGTAGGCCAGGTGGTCGACGACGACGACGTGGCCCCCGGCCTCCGCCGGGGGAGCCGTGGTGGTCGCCCCGCGCTGCCCGAGCGTGACGACGAACGTGTGGCTCGGCACCGCGGCGGCGAGCGCGTGCACCTGCGCGAGGAGGTCGCGGCGCGCCCAGCCCAGGTGGGTGCCGACCGTGACGAGCACGAGCGGCCCCGCCGGCAGGGCGGGGGCCTCGCGAGCACCGTCGTCGGGCAGCAGGCGCTCCGGCGTCGCCGTCACCGGACCGACCATGGCGAACGGGGCCGGCCAGTCACGCGCGAGCTCCAGCTCGAGCATGCCGAGCCCGAGGATCGCGGTGGGGGAGTAGGCCGCCTCCGAACCGTCGGCCCGGTAGACGCCGGTGCCCGCGGCCCGGAACGCGCCGGCCAGCACCGCCTGCATCGCGCGCTTGGTGACGCGCGTCGCCCGGCGGCCCGCGGCGTCGCGCACCCGGTGCCACGGCCGGGTCGCCGGACCCCAGCCGCCGCAGTACGACGGCGTTCCCGTCCGCGTCTCGAGCGCGAACGGCGTCGGCATGGTCGTGATCCACGGCAGTCCCGCCGCCTGGGCCGCGTGGCCGGCGACGGGGGCGGTGAAGTCGGCGACGACGGCGTCGAACGCGCCGTCGGCGAGCACGCGGTCGAGGTCGGCGCGGGCCCGTGGCAGCAGGGCGAGGTTGGCGCGCAGCTGACGCGTCAGGAGCAGCGGGTTGCTGCGGACGGGACCGGCGGTGTCGGCGATCGCGTCGAAGATCCCCGGCTCGTCGGCCAGCAGCGGGTGGGCGATCAGGCCGAGGTCGCGCACCAGGTCGACCTTGGTCGCACCGGTGGCGACCTCGACGTCGTAGCCGCGCTCGCGAAGCCCGAGGCCCAGCGTCAGGAGCGGGTTGAGGTGCCCCGCGAACGGGGGAGCGGCGAGCAGGAGGCGGCCGCTCACGCGGGCCCCGCGAGCCGCAGCACGGCGTCGATCGTCGCGCGCGACGTCGCGGCGCTCAGGTGCCCGCCGGGCACCACCGCGTCGAACCGGCGGGCGTGGCCGACGACGCTCAGCCAGTCGCCGCGGCCCCGGACCGCGTGCACGCGCCACGGCCCGCCCGCGCGCGGCAGCGCGCCGACCGGACCGATCCCCACGACGTCGACCACCAGCCCCCGGGGCACGTCGACCGCGCCGGCCGCGCCCGTGATCATGCGGGCACCCGCACTGGCGCACAGCAGGAGCAGGCGGTCCTGCGTGGACGTCAGCAGCGGCTGGAGGTGGTGGGCGACACCGGCGGCGAACCGGCTTCCGGGGTACGCGGCGAGTCCCTGCACCGTGTTGCGCACCGAGGCGGTGCCGAGCGGTTCGGTGCGCGGGGGCGCGCTCGCCGCGAGCCGCGTCCACGGGAACCCGGCGCGCAGCGGCTCCCAGCCGTGCTCGGCCAGCGCGTCGAGCACACGCTCCTGCGCGGCGGACAGGCGCTGGTGGCGCCACGAGCTCTGCCCGGTCAGCCACGCGACGCGCGCGCGGGCGGGGGTGGCGAGCGACGGCGAGCCGGCGTGGGCGTCGAGCCATCTCACGGGCGGTGGCCCCCGCCGTCGGCAGCGCTCCCGACGCCGACGCGCACGCGTCGCCCGCGCCAGCGCACGTGCCGCGGTCCGACGAACGCCGCGGTGGCGTGCAGCGGTGCGAGCAGGAGCGCGAGGACCTCGAGCCCGAGGCCGCGCGTGCCGTCGGGTCCGACCCCGAGGTCCCGGCGGAGACCGCGCGTGGCGACGGACTGCCCGACCAGGACGGCGACCGCGGCGCCGGTCGCGACCGGGCCCGAGGCCACCGCGGCGGCGACGACGACGAGCGGCAGCACCGCGGGCACGACGACGAGGCCGACCAGACCGGGCGTGAGGTCGCGCTGCACCACCTGCTGCGCGAACAGCATCCAGCGGTGCAGCAGTCGTGCGTAGCCGCGCGTCCCCTCGACCGTCGTGGCCAGCAGCACGGGCTGCGCGAGCTGGGCGATCCGCAGGCCGTGACGACGGTAGGCCAGGGCGAGCGCGTAGTCGTCGCACGTCGCGTCCAGCAGGGTCCCGAGGCCGCCGATCGCCGCCAGGTCGCGACGTCGCGTCGCGAGCACCATCCCGTTGATGCTGACCGGCGCGGCGACGGCGGCGAGCGCGAGGTAGGACGGCAGCGCCGAGGAGTTGACGAACGCGGCGACCATGCGGGAGGGCAGCGTGCCGCGGTCGAGGTAGACCGGGATGCCGGTGACGAGGTCGGCGCTCCCGAGCCCGCCGACCAGGCGCGCCAGGCCGCCGTCGGGCAGCACCGTGTCGTCGTCGAGGACCACGACGACGTCGCGGCAGTCGGGTTCGGCGAGCGCGAGCTTGTGCAGCTTGGGGTTCGTGCCGGGCGGGGGCGGCGGGTGGTCGAGGACGGTCACGTGGTCGCGACCTCGCGCCGCGGCGAGGGCGGCCGACCGGCCGGCGCGGTCGTCGTCGTCGACCAGGAGCCGCACCTGCGCCGGGGCGAGGGCGTCGGCCTGCTCGGCCAGGCGCTCGGGCAGGAGGGGGTCGCCCGAGCGGACGGCGACCAGGACGGTGACGTCCGCGAGGGTCGCGGTGGGTGCGGCCGGGCGGGGGCGGCGGATCACGCGCCGCGCGAGGACCGTCCGCGTCACGGCGAGTCCCGCGAGGGCGAGGATCCCGGCGGCCGCGACGGCGGTGCGCGCCTCAGCCACGGGCGAGCGCCCGCTGCCTCGTCCAGTCCGCGACGAGCCGGTCGACGCTCGTGGCCAGCGGTACCGCGGGTTCGCCCAGGTCGCGCAGCGCCCTCGTCACGTCGAACGTCTTCGACCGCGAGAGCACGGAGACGCCGAAGCGGGTCAGCGGGGGCTCGCGGTGCCCGAGCAGGTGCGCCGAGACGTGCTCGCCGCACCCGGCCAGCGCGCGCACGAGCGTCGGCGGGATGCGGCGCAGCCGCGGGCGCAGGCCGATGCGCGCCAGCAGGTCGAGCGCGAACGGGTAGAGCTCGACGGGTTCGGCGTTGGTGATGTTGTACGTGCCGGTGACGCCGCGGTCGACCGCGCGGACCAGGTACTCCGCGACCGTGCCGACGTCGGTCAGGTCGACGCGGACCCGCGGCCCGCCGCGCGGTTCGAGCACCGGCAGGAGGCCGCGGTCGGCCAGCCGCAGGATGCGCGGGAGCAGCACGGTGTCGCCCTCGCCGATCACGGCTCGGGGGCGCAGGACGGACCACGGCCCGGCGTAGTCGGCGACGACGCGCTCGGCCACGGCCTTGCTTCGCGCGTAGGCGTTCAGCTGCTCGGCGTCGGGCGTCACGGGGGAGTGCTCGGTGAGGTCCAGCTGGTCGGCGTCGCGGTAGAGCACCGAGGAGCTGGACACGTGCACGAGCGGGACGCGACCTCGCGCGCTCGCCCATGCCGTCACGTGGCGCGTGCCGTGCACGTTCGCCCGGACGAAGTCGCGCGGCGGCGCGAACGGCGAGGCCAGGGCCGCGGCGTGGACGACGGCGTCGACCTCGCCGGGGACGGCGTCGGGCGGGAGCGGGTGGGTGAGGTCGTGGCGCACGTAGTGGTCGACGTCGCACGAGGGCGCGGCCGCGCGCCCGAGGCCGACGACCTGCCAGCCGCGCTGCTGCGCCGCGCGCACCGTCCGGATCCCGACGAAGCCGTTGGACCCGGTGATCAGCACGCGCATGACCCTCACCCTAGGTGCTCACCCGAGCGGCTCCGCGGCCCCCGCGCGGAGCTCGGCGAGGGCGCCGTGGGCCCAGGCGGCGTTCGTCTCGTCGTCGGCGGCGAGGACCGTGACGGCGCTGGCCATCGCCAGCGCCCAGGCGGCGGCGCGCTCCCAGCGACCGGGGTCGGGCTGCGGCCGGAGCGTGTCGTAGGCGGCCCGGAAGGCCGACCGCCCGACGTCGTCGAAGTGCAGCCACGCCGCCGCGAGGTCGCACGCCGGGTCGCCGCCGCTCACGTCGCCGAAGTCGATCAGGGCGGCGAGGGCGTCGGGTCCGGAGAGCACGAGTACGAGCACGTTGCCGGGGTGCGGGTCGCCGTGCACCCACGACGGTGGCCCCGCCCACCCCGGGGCGTCGCACCCCGCGCGCCACAGCGGCCGGGCCCACGCCAGGTCGTGCTCGTCGGTCAGCCGGGACCTGACCGAGGCGTCCCGATCGCGCAGCGGTACGGCGCGCACCGGGTTGTGCGGCGCGTCGGCGGGTGCCGGTGCGTGCAGCGCCGCCAGCACGCGCGCGAGCTCGCGCGCCCACGCCGTGCGCGAGGCGCGCGGTCGGGCGGCGGACCGCTCGCCGTCGATCCATCGCGTGACGGTCCACGGACGGTCGAACGCCGCGCTCGGCACGCCGATCCGCACGGGCTCGGGCACCGCGACCGGGAGCACGGGCGCGAGCTCCGGCAGCCAGCGCTGCTCGTTCCGCAGCAGGGCGACGGCGACGGCGCGGCGCGGCAGCCGCACCGCGAGCTCGTCGCCGAGGCGCAGGGTCACGTTGTCCCAGCCGTCGGCCGCGACGGTGAGCGGCAGGTCAGCGAGGTCGGGGTGCTGCTCGCGCAGCAGCGCGCGCACCAGGTCGACGTCGATCGCGACGTCCGCCTCCGGTCTCACAGGTCGACCTCGCGCGTGCGGTCCCACGGCACCGACCAGCGCAGGGACGTGAGCACGGCGTCGAGCACGAACGCGGTGAAGCCCCACACCAGCCGGTCGCCGACCTGGAAGCCCGGGCCGCGATGCACCGTGCTCCGGCTGCTCGCACCCGCCTCGCGGTCGCGGTGGAACGCGACGGTGACGCGCAGCGCCGGGTCGACGAGATCGCGCACGGGCGCGCGGAACACCTCGGCCGTCTCGACGCCGTCGGGCACGAGCGGCGAGCGCGTGGCCCACCACCCCAGGACGGGGGTCACGACGTTCCCGCTCACGACCACGGGGACGTCGGCCAGGGAGCCGAGCACCTCGATGCCCGAGGGGTCGACCCCGGTCTCCTCGACCGCCTCGCGGACCGCGGCCCGCTCGGGCGTCTCGCCCGGGTCGATCCCGCCGCCCGGGAAGGCGATCTGACCGGGGTGGTGCCGCAGCGCGTCGCTTCGGCGGGTCAGGAGCAGGTCGAGGTCGGCGTGACCGGGATCGGCGACGTCGGACTCCTCGAGCAGCCCGAACAGCAGGAGCACGGCCGAGTGCCGCTGACCACCGGTGCGCACCGGGGCGCGTCCGAGCGGCGAGGCCCACGGGCGGGCGCCGGAGGCGAGCTCGAGCAGGTCGCGGCGCGCGAGCTGCGGGGCGGGCACGCCGTCGGACCGCCCGCCGGGACTCACGCCGTCCCCCGGCGACGCCGTGCGCTCCGGCGCCGCGGCCGCCAGTCGCGGGCCTCCGGCAGCCGCCAGCCGAGCCGGTAGGACAGCAGGCAGAACGTTCCTCCGACCACGGCGGCGAGGAGCGTCGTCAGCCCCTGGTGCTCGCTGGAGGTCAGGAGGTCCGCCAGGACGACGACGCCGGCGGCCGCCGTCGCGCACGTCGCGTACAGCGTGTTGCCACCGAACACGATGGGGGTGCGGCGCAGCATGAGGTCGCGCACCATGCCGCCGCCGACGGCCGTGATCGTGCCGAGCATGAGCGCGGGCAGCCAGTGCAGCCCGGCCGCGATCGCACGCTGCGCCCCGACGGCGCCCCACGTGCCGAGCGCGATCGCGTCGAGCACGCGCACGCCGCGGCTCCACCACCGACCCTCGACGTGGACGAGGTAGGCCACGACGGCGGTGACGAGCGCGACGCTCAGGTAGGACAGGTCGGTCAGCGCCACCGGCGTGCCGCGCTGCAGGAGCGTGTCGCGGATCATCCCGCCGCCGAGACCGGCGGCGACCCCCAGCACCAGGAAGCCCACGAGGTCGAACTTGTGCTCGCGCGCGAGGACCCCGGCGAGCAGGACGTTCGCCGCGACCCCGAGCAGGTCCAGCACGCGCACCAGCTCGACGCTGGCGGCGGCGAGGTCGCCGGTGTCCGCGGCGAGCAGGAGCGGTGTCACCACCCGGCGGGGAGGGGGCGGCCCTCCTCGTACCCGGCGGCGGACTGCACGCCGACGACGGCGCGCTCGTGGAACTCCGCCAGCGTGCGAGCGCCCGCGTACGTGCACGCCGAGCGCAGCCCCGCGGTGATCTGGTCGAGCAGGTCCTCGACGCCGGGGCGCTCGGGGTCGAGGTACATCCGCGAGGAGGAGATGCCCTCCTCGTACAGCGCCTTGCGCGCCCGGTCGAACGCGGAACCGCCGCGCGTGCGGGCGGCGACGGCGCGGGCCGAGGCCATGCCGAAGCTCTCCTTGTAGCGGCGGCCGTCGCCGTCGGTGTGCAGGTCCCCCGGCGACTCGTAGGTGCCGGCGAACCACGAGCCGACCATCACCTGCGACGCACCGGCCGCCAGCGCGAGCGCGATGTCGCGCGGGTGGCGGACCCCGCCGTCGGCCCAGACGTGCGCGCCGAGCTCGCGCGCCCGCGCGGCGCACTCCAGCACCGCGGAGAACTGCGGCCGTCCCACGCCCGTCATCATGCGCGTCGTGCACATCGCGCCGGGACCGACGCCGACCTTGACGATGTCGGCGCCCGCCGCGACGAGGTCGCTCACGCCCTCGGCCGTCACGACGTTCCCCGCGACGACGGTCGCCTCGCTCGAGACCGAGCGCACGGCCCGGAGGGCGTCGATCATCTTGGACTGGTGACCGTGCGCGGTGTCGACCACGAGCACGTCGACCCCGGCGTCCAGCAGCGCCGAGGCGTTCGCGGCGACGTCGCCGTTGATGCCGATCGCGGCGGCCACGCGGAGGTGGCCGGCGGCGTCGAGCGCGGGGGAGTAGATCGAGGAGCGCAGCGCGCCGATCTGCGTCAGCACGCCCAGCAGCGTGCCGTCGGCGCGCACCACGGGAGCGACCCGGCGGCGGGCGGCGTGCAGCGCGTCGAACGCGGCGACGACGGCGTCCTCGCCCTCGAGCGTCTCCTGGCGGATGACGGTGGGCGTGGCGGCCATCACCTGCTCCACGACCGTGAACTGGTCAACACCGCTGCAGTCCGCGGGGGTGACGACGCCCACCGGTCGCCCGTCGCTCAGCACGACCGCCATGCCGTGCGCCCGCTTGGTCATGAGCGCGAGCGCGTCGTGCACGGTGGCGTCGGGCGCGACGTGCACGGGGGTCTCGACGACCGTGTGGCGCCCCTTGACCCACGCCGTCGTCGCGGCCACCAGCTCGGTGGGCGTGTCCTGCGGGATGACGGCGAGACCGCCGCGCCGCGCGAGCGTCTCGGCCATCCGGCGCCCGCTGACGGCCGTCATGTTCGCGGCGACGACCGGGAGGGTCGAGCCGGTGCCGTCGCTCGTGGCGAGATCGACGTCGAAGCGGCTCGCGACGTCCGAGGGGGAGGGGACGAGGAACACGTCCCCGTAGGTGAGGTCGGCGGACGGGGTCTGACCCGGCAGGAAACGCATGGGATCAGGGTAGGTCAGCCGGACCGACGTGATCGGGGTCTCGGAACGATGGTCGTCGTTTGCTTGAAGGCAAGGCTATCCTTTCCTCGTTCCGCTTCCTCGAATGGAGACCCCATGCGCCTCTCGCGCCCCTTCGCCGCGACGGCCGCCGTCGCCCTCGGTCTGACCCTCGCCGCCTGCTCCACCGGGAGCGACGAGAACGCCGACGCCGCCTCCAGCGACCCGAGCGACAGCGCCTCGAGCGACTCGAGCGAGTCCGGCTCCGGTGACCAGTTCCCCCTCACGATCGAGCACATGTTCGGTGAGACCGTCATCGAGTCCAAGCCCGAGACCGTCGTCACGGTCGACTGGGCCAACCAGGAGGCGGCGCTGGCGCTCGGCGTCGTGCCGGCCGGCATGCCCAAGGTCACCTGGGGCGACGACGACGACAACGGCATCCTCCCCTGGGTCGAGGACTCCCTCGCCGAGCTCGGCGCCGAGACGCCCGTCCTGTTCGACGAGACGTCGGGCTACGACTTCGCCGCGATCGAGCAGCTGAACCCCGACGTCATCCTCGCCGCGTACTCGGGCATGGAGCAGGAGGACTACGACCTGCTCAGCCAGATCGCGCCCGTCGTCGCGCCGCCCGAGATGGCGTGGGGCACGACGTGGCAGGAGCTGACGCTGGTCAACGGCACGGCCCTCGGCCTGCAGGCCGAGGCGGAGGCGCTCGTCACCGACCTCGAGGGCCAGCTCGCCGCCGTCACCACCGAGCACCCCGAGATCGACGGCCTCACCACGATCTTCAGCTCGCCCGACCCCACCGACCTCAGCACCATCGGGTTCTACACGCTCAACGACCCCCGCGCGCTGTTCCTCGACGAGCTGGGCTTCACGGCGGCACCCGTCGTGGACGAGTCCTCGCAGGGCTCCGACGAGTTCTGGCTGACCTACAGCTCCGAGGAGGTCGACCGCTTCTCCGACGTCGACGTCATCGTCGGCTACGGCGGCGACTCCACGGTCGCCGACCTCCAGGCCGACGCGCTGTGGTCGCGCATCCCGGCCGTCGCCAACGGTGCGGTGGCGGTCCTGCCCGCGGACGCCCCGCTGGCCGCCGCGGCCAACCCCTCGCCGCTGTCGATCCCGTCCGACTTCACCGCGCAGTTCATCGACATGCTGTCCGAGGCCGCCCGAGCGGCTGCGTGACCCAGGACGTCACGGCCCTGCCGACCCTCCGACCGGCGCGCCCCTCGCGGGTGCGCCGGTCGCTGGGCGTCCGGCTGACCTGGCTGGTGGTGGGCGTCGTCGCGCTCGTGCTGGCCGGTGCGGCGTCCGTGACGTTCGGTGCCCTCAGCGTGGGGTGGGACGACGTCGTCGCCGGACTCCAGGGCGCCTCCGACACCACCGCCCAGGCGGCCGTGGCCGCCAGGGTTCCGCGGACGCTGCTGGCCATGCTCGCCGGCGCCGCGCTCGCCATCTCCGGCGTCGCGCTGCAGGGCGTCACGCGCAACCCTCTGGCCGACCCGCAGATCCTCGGCCTCAACTCCGGGGCCTCGCTCGCCGTCGTCCTCGGCATCGTGTTCTTCGGCATGACCTCGACGCTCGCCTACATCTGGGTGGCGATGCTCGGTTCCGCCGTCACGGCGGTGTTCGTGTACTCGGTCGGGTCGATGGGCCGGGGTGGCGCGACACCCCTCAAGCTCGCGCTGGCCGGCGCCGCGACCGGCGTCGCGCTGTCCTCGCTGGTGAGCGCCGTGCTGCTCCCGCGCGCCGCGGCGCTGGACGTCTTCCGGTTCTGGCAGATCGGCGGGGTCGGCGGGGCGACGTTCCCCAAGCTGACCCTCATCGTGCCGTTCCTGCTCGCCGGGCTCGCGATCGTGTGGCTCTCGGCGCGCGGCCTGAACTCGCTCGCGCTCGGCGACGAGCTCGCCGCCGGCCTGGGCGAGAACGTCGTGCGCTCGCGCCTGGTCGCCGCGGCCGGCGGCGTCGTGCTCTGCGCCGCCGCGACGGCGATCTGCGGACCCATCGGGTTCGTCGGCCTCGTCGTCCCGCACGCGTGCCGTCTGCTCGTCGGCGTCGACCACCGCTGGCTCGTCCCGTTCAGCGGGATCGTCGGCGCGCTCCTGCTGACCGTCGCCGACATCCTGGGGCGCATCGTGGCGCGACCGGAGCAGGTCGACGTCGGCATCGTGACCGCCATCCTGGGTGCCCCCTTCTTCATCTGGATCGTCCGACGTCAGCGCGTGAGGGACCTGTGAGCGCCACCTCCACCACCCGGGCCGCGGCCGCATCCGGGCCCGGGCCCGGCGATCGTGGCAGCGCCACCGTCGCCGCGGTCGCCGCCGCCCGCGGTCGCCGCACCCGCCGTCGCCGCCTCGTCACCGCCGGTCTCCTGGTCGCCGTCGCCGCCGCCTACGTCGTCGCGCTGACCGTCGGTGAGGCCGTCTACAGCCCGGCCGAGGTGGTTCGCGTGGTCCTCGGCATGGACTCCGACGCGTCGTTCACCATCGGCGTGCTGCGGCTCCCGCGCGCCTCGACGGCGGTCCTGACCGGACTTGCGTTCGGCGCCGCGGGCACCGCGTTCCAGACGCTCCTGCGCAACCCCCTCGCGAGCCCCGACGTCATCGGGATCAGCTCGGGCGCCAGCGCCGCGGCCGTCGTCGGCATCGTGATCCTGGGCCTCGGCCCCACGACCGTCTCGATCATGGCGATGGTGGCCGCGCTCGTCACGGCGCTGGCGATCTACGCGCTCGCGAACCGCGGCGGCGTCGCCGGATCGCGACTGATCCTCATCGGGATCGGGGTCGCGGCGATGCTCAACAGCGTCGTCGCCTACGCCCTGTCGCGCGCCGCGCAGTGGGACCTGCAGATCGCCACCCGGTGGCTGACGGGCAACCTCAACTCGAGCTCGTGGAGCTCGCTGCTCCCGCTCGCGCTGGTCGCGGTCGTCGCGCTGCCCCTGCTGCTGTGGTGCGCACGCGACCTCGAGGCGATGCGTCTCGGGGAGGAGACGGCCTCCGCGCTGGGGGTGCGGGTCGGGCGCACCCGGCTGCTGCTGGTGATCGCCGCCGTCGCCCTCCTGGCCTTCGCGACGGCGGCCGCCGGCCCGATCTCGTTCGTCGCCTTCCTCGCCGGACCGATCGCGGCCCGCATCCTCGGTCCCGTCGGCTCGCCGGTGCTCGCCGGTGGGCTGGTCGGCGCGCTGCTCGTGCTCGTGGCCGACTTCCTCGCCCAGTTCGCGTTCGGCACCCGGTTCCCTGTCGGCGTCGTGACCGGCGTGCTCGGCGCTCCCTACCTCGTCTATCTGCTCGTGCGGACCAACCGTGCCGGAGGCTCCCTGTGACGACCGCCCACACCCTCACCACGGCCGCGCTCGGTCTCGCCTACGGCGACCGGGACGTCGTGGCGGCCCTCGACCTCGAGGTGCCCGCCGGGAAGATCACGGTCATCGTGGGGCCGAACGCGTGCGGCAAGTCGACCGTGCTGAAGGCGATGGCGCGCCTCCTGCCGCCCCGCCACGGCGCCGTGCTGCTGGACGGACACGCGATCCACAAGCTGCCCACCAAGGAGGTGGCGCGCACGCTGGGGCTGCTGCCGCAGCAGCCGATCGCGCCCGAGGGCATCACGGTGGCCGACCTCGTCGGTCGCGGTCGGCACCCGCACCACGGCGTGCTGAGCCGCTGGAGCCCGGACGACGACGTCGCCGTCGCCTCGGCGCTCGACGTCACGGGCACGGCCGACCTGGCCGACCGCTCGGTCGACGAGCTCTCGGGCGGTCAGCGCCAGCGGGTGTGGATCGCGATGGCGCTGGCGCAGCAGACCGATCTGCTGCTCCTGGACGAGCCCACGACGTTCCTCGACGTCACGCACCAGGTCGAGGTGCTCGACCTGCTGACCGACCTCAACCGCGAGCACGGCACGACGATCGTCATCGTGCTGCACGACCTCAACCTCGCGGCTCGCTACGCCGACCACCTGGTGGCGCTGCGCGGCGGCGAGCTGCTCGCCGTCGGCGATCCCGGCACGGTGCTGACGAGCGACCTCGTCGAGCGGGTGTTCGGCCTGGAGAACGTCGTCATCCCCGACCCGACCACCGGGAAGCCGATGGTGCTGCCGCTCGGACGCCACCACGTCGCACACCGGGGCGACGCGGCCTGAGGTCAGCGCTCGCGGTGCGCGAGCAGGCTGAGACGCACGGCGGCGACGACGGCGACGGCCGCCGCGACCGTGGCGAGGAGGCCCCACGCGACGGAGGTGCCGCCATCGGCGAACGAGAGGACGAGCAGGACGGCGACGACGCCCAGGGCGATCGACGTGCCCACGGTCGTTGCGTGGACGAACCAGCGCGGCAGGCGCGTCCCCGCGAACCCGGCGACGGCCACGGTGATGACGACCGGCTGCGTCGCCAGACCGAGGAACGCCGCGGGGATCGTGGCGTCCTCCGAGAGGCGGGCCGCCGGGACCGCCTGGATCGAGAGCACCGCCGACACCACGAGCAGGGCGACCGCCGCCAGTCCGAGCACGGCGAACATCGGGCGGCGCGAGCGATCGAGGTCGCTCGCCGAGGCGGCGGGTACGGGCGTGGGCGTCGCGGAGGTCACCGGGTCAGCATGCCGAACCCGTGCTGTTCGCTCGACCCACCGAGACCCCTGCGCGTGGCTGTCACGTCCGATCCGGTCGGCCTCGGCCATCCGGGTCGGACGTGACGGTCACCGCGCAGCCCGGCGGTCGACCGGACGAGACGTGACGGTCACCGCGCCGCGCAACCGCGATCAGCCGGCCGGCGGCACGTCCGCGACGCCGCGCGGCAGGAACCGCTGCCCGGCGACGCGCTCGGAGTAGCCCGTCCGGTCGAGGTACGGCGTGATGCCACCGAGGTGGAAGGGCCAGCCGGCGCCCAGGATCATCGCGGTGTCGATCTGGCTCGGGGTCTGGACCACGCCCTCGTCGAGCATCAGCCGGATCTCGCGCGTCAGCGCCGTCAGGACGTCGTCGAGCACGCCCGCCTCGTCCAGCGGCTCACCCGATCCGACCGCACCAGCACCGCCGGCACCGCCGTCACCCCGCGCCGTGTCGAAGACGTCCTGGACCTCGGGCAGCACGCGCCGCGGCCGCCCCGGCGCCGCGGGCGGACCGACGAGCGGCGTCCGCTCGGCGACGATCCGCTCGAGCCCGGGGGAGTGCGGGAACGCGTCCCCGAGCTCCTCGCGCAGCGACGTCAGGACGTGCAGCCCGACGGCGGGACCCACGAGGTCGAACAGCTGGAAGGGCGGCATCGGCAGCCCGAGCACGTCGCACGCCCGGTCGGCGACGGCGACCGGGGTGCCACCCTCGACTGCGCCGACGATTCGGCCCATCAGCAGGACCAGCAGCCGGTTGACGATGAAGCCCGGGCGGTCGGCGGACGCGACGGCGCTCTTGCCGAGGGCCTTCGTCACCGCGAACGCCGTCGCGTACGTCGCCTCGTCGGTCTTCCCCGCCCGGATGACCTCCACCAGCGGCATGGCCGCGACCGGGTTGAAGAAGTGCAGCCCGACGACGCGCTCCGGGTGGCGCAGGTCCGCCGCCATCGCGGTGACGGACAGCGCCGAGGTGTTGGTCGCGAGCACGGCCTCGGCGTCGATCACGTCCTCGAGCTCGGCGAACACGCGCTTCTTGAGGTCGAGGCGCTCGGTGACGGCCTCGATCACCAGGTCGCACCCGGCGAGCTCGGACAGGTCGGTCGTCCCGGTGACGCTGCCGAGCACGCGGCTCGCGGCGTCGGGCGTCAACCGGCCGCGGCGCACCGCCTTCTCGACCTCGGAGGCGACGTGACCGATCCCTGCGGCCACCCGCTCGTCGTCGAGGTCACGCATCACGACGGGCACCTTCAGCCGGCGCGAGACGAGCAGCGCGATCTGCGCGGCCATCAGACCGGCACCCACGATGCCGACCCGGCGCACCTTGCGGGCGAGGGCGGCGTCGGGTGCGCCGACGGGTCGCTTCGCGCCGGTGACGAGGCCGAACGCGTAGACGCTCGCGCGCATCTCGTCGGTCATGATCAGGTCGGCCAGCGCCTCGTCCTCGGCCGCGTAGGCCTCCTCCTGCGTGGCCGTGCGCGCCGCGGCCATCAGCTCCAGCGCCCGGTGCGGCGCCGGGCGCGACGTGCCGACGACGGCGTCGAGGTGCTCGCGCGCCCCCGCCACCACGGCGTCCCACTCCTGGAGCGAGTCCAGCTCGCGGCGCGGAACGGTGACCTCGCCGCGGAGCACCGCGGCGGCCCACGCGATCGACTGCTCGAGGAAGTCGGCAGGGTCGAGCACGCGGTCGACGAGGTCGAGGATCGCGGCGTCGTGCGCGCTCAGCGGCTTGTTCGCCGCAGGACGACGCAGCACGACGTCGACCGCGGCCTCGATCCCGATCAGGCGCGGCAGCAGGTAGGCGCCGCCCCAGCCGGGGACGAGGCCGAGCGAGGTCTCGGGCAGTCCGAGAGCGTGCACGCTGCCGGACACGGTGCGGTAGGTGCAGCTGAGCGTCAGCTCGAGCCCGCCGCCGAGGGCGACACCGTTGACGAACGCGAACGACGGCACCCCGAGGTCGGCCAGCAGGGCGTACGCCTCGTGGCCGCCCCGCCCCAGGTCGAGCGCCTGCTCGCGCGAGGCGACCTGGCTGACCCGCTTGAGGTCGGCGCCGGCCGCGAGGACGTAGGGCTTGCCCGTGACGGCGACGGCGACGATCTCGCCCGCCGCTGCCCGCTCGCGCTGGGCGAGCAGCACCCCGGTGAGCTCGGCGATCGTCTCCGGTCCGAGCGTGCTGGGGGTGCGGTGGTCGGCTCCGTTGTCGAGCGTGAGGAGCGCGAGAGTGCCGCCGCCGCGGTGCGCGGTGGCGGTGGGCAGCTCGACGTCGCGGACGAGGACGCGCGTGGTGCTCATCGGTCGGTCTCCGTCTCGGTGGTGGTGGGACCGCTCTGGCCGTAGTCGGGGTGGTGGGGGTTCTCCCACACCACCGTGCCGCCCTGCCCGAGCCCCACGCACATCGTGGTCAGCCCGTACCGCAGGCTCGGATCGGCCTCGAACCGGCGCGCGAGCTGCACCATCAGGCGTACGCCGGACGCGGCGAGGGGGTGGCCGACGGCGATCGCGCCGCCGTCCGGGTTGACCGACGGAGCGTCGTCGGGGATGCCGAGCTCGTCCAGGAGCGCGAGCACCTGCACGGCGAAGGCCTCGTTGACCTCGATCGCGTCGATGTCCTCGATCGTCAGGCCCGCCTGGTGCAGCGCCCGGTGCGTGGCCGGGACCGGGCCCACACCCATGACGGCGGGGTCGACCCCGGCGTAGGCGAAGCTCAGCATGCGCATCCTCGGGGCGAGGCCGAGCTGCAGCGCGACGTCCTCGGCGGCGAGCAGGCACGCCGTCGCACCGTCGGTGAGCGGCGACGACGTCGCGGCCGTCACCCGACCGCCAGGCCGGAACGGGGTGGGAAGGTCGGCGATGTCCGCCAACGACGTGCCGGGCCGCGGCGGCTCGTCGGCGGTCGCGAGACCCCAGCCGCGTTCGGGGTCGCGCACCGCCACGGGCACGATGTCGGCGTCGATGCGGCCCGCGAGCCGCGCGGCCTCGTAGCGCCGCTGGCTCGCGACGCCGTACGCGTCCGCCCGCTCGCGCGTCAGCGCCGGATAGCGGTCGTGCAGGTTCTCGGCCGTGGCCCCCATCACCAGGGCGTCGGCGTCGACGAGCTTCTCGGCGACGAACCGGGGGTTGGGGTCGGCGCCGGCACCGAGCGGGTGGTGGCCCATGTGCTCGACGCCACCGGCGATCGCGACGTCGATCGAGCCGACGGCGATCTGCGCGGCCACCTGCGTGGTCGCGGTCATAGCGCCGGCGCACATCCGGTCGATCGCGTAGCCGGGCACCTGCTGCGGCAGTCCCGCGAGCAGCGCCACGGTGCGGCCCAGCGTGAGCCCCTGGTCGCCGACCTGGGACGTGGCCGCCAGCGCGACCTCGCCCACGAGGTGCGGCGGCAGGTCGGGGTTGCGGCGCAGCAGCTCCCGGATCACGACGACGGCGAGGTCGTCCGCGCGGGAGTGGGCGAAGAGGCCGTCGGGCCTGGCCCGTCCGAACGGGGTGCGGGCGCCGTCGACGAAGACGACGCGGCGGCCGAGCATGCCGGGGGCGGCGGGGGACGGGTGGGTCACGGTGGTACCTCCTGCGCCGCCAGGGGGTCGGCGGCTCGACGGCTGTGTCGCCGTCGACGATACCGGACTACCTGAGACTCGCCGTCCGCGACACTTCAGGCGACGTCGGGCACGGCCCTCGGGTTGCTGAGCGCCCCGGCGAGCACGGGGGCCGCGAGCGCGGCCTGCCAGGGCCGCGCGCCGCCGTCGAGCAGGCGAGCGGTCACGGCGTCGACCCGCGGTGCGGGCGGGTCCCACGCCAGCCGGCGCTGCAGGTCGGGCGAGAGCAGGTTCTCCTGCGGCGTGCCCTGGTCGATCGCGAGCAGCCGCATCGTCGCTCGGACGGCGCGCAGCCGCTCGGCGGCCTCGGGGTGGCGCTCGGACCAGCCGCGCGGCGCCGGCATCGTGTCGCCCCCGGGTGCACGGCGCGGGGGAAGGTCGGACTCGGCCATCTCGTGCACGCGGGCGATCGCGCCCCACCAGCGGTCGAGCCGGCGGCGGGTGCCGCGGCCGCTGAACTCGGGCAGCTCGGCCAGCGCGGCGCGGGTGCGAGGGAGCGCCTGCGCGGCGGCGACGATCGCGCGATCGGGCAGCACGCGGCCGGGGGCGATGTCGCGGTCGCGGGCCGTGGCGTCGCGCTCGAGCCACATCTCGCGCACGACGGCGAGCCGACGCGTGTCGCGCACGGCCGGGATCCCGGTGGTCCGGCGCCACGGGTCGACCCGCGGGGGCGGCGGCGGCGCGAGCCTGACCGCCTCGAACTCCTGGTGCGCCCAGTCGTCCTTGCCCTGGCGGACCAGGTCGGCGGCGAGCGCGTCCCGCAGGTCGACCAGCACCTCGACGTCGAGCGCCGCGTACCGCAGCCACTCGGGCGGCAGCGGGCGCGTGGACCAGTCGGCCGCGGAGTGCTCCTTGGCCAGGGTGTACCCGAGCTCCGCCGCGACGATCGCTCCGAGGCCGACGCGCTCGCGCCCCAGGAGACGGCCCGCGAGTTCGGTGTCGAACAGCGCGTCCGGCGTCATGCCGACCTCGGCGAGGCACGCGAGGTCCTGGTTGGCTGCGTGCAGCACCCACTCCGCGCCGCGCAGCGCCTCGTCCACCGAGCTCAGGTCGGGCAGCGCGATCGGGTCGATCAGCGCGGTCCCGGCGCCCTCGCGGCGGATCTGCACGAGGTAGGCGCGCTGGCCGAACCGGAAGCCCGAGGCTCGTTCGGCGTCGACGGCGACCGGACCGGTGCCGGCGGCGAGCCTGCCGACGTAGTCGGCCAGGCCCTCGGGGGTGGTGAGGATCTCGGGGACGCCGTCACGCGGCTCCACCAGGGGGACGGGTTCGGGGGACGCTGCGGCGGTGGCGTCGGTCGGGTCGAGCTCGGGCTCGACGGCGTCGCGGTTGTCGACAGGCACGGATCAGCTCCTCGGGCGGCGCGGGGTCAGCGCCGTCACGTTCTCGGGCAGGGGCGGCAGTCCGCCCGCCCAGGCGGTCGCGGCGACCCAGGCGCGCAGGTGCTCGCCCATCGCCGGGGTGGTCGGGCTCCAGGAGGCCCTGATCTCGATCTCGACCTCCTGCCCGCGCACCTCCAGGCCGCCGAAGGTCTCCGACAGCACACGGGTGACGGTGCCGGAGAGCGAGTGGTACTCGGCGCCGGCGTCGCGCAGCGAGTCCGTCAGCCAGGTCCAGCCGACCTCCCCCAGCAGCGGGTCGGCGCCCATCTCGTGCTCGAGCTGCGCGCGCATCAGGACGACGACGCGGAACGTGCCGTTCCAGGCGTCCTGACCCTCGGGGTCGTGGAGCACGACGAACCGGCCGTTGGCCAGCATGTCGTCGGGGTCGTCGGTCGGGTTGATCTCGGCGGTCAGCGCGAGGGCCCACGGCGCGATGCGCGTGGGAGGCGGCACCTCCTCGAGGCGCACCTCGGGTCGCCACGTGTGCCCGCGCAGGCTGAGCAGGGCCGCGGTGAACTCCTGCGGCATCGGGGGCGAGTCCATCTCCGGCACGCCCCCAGGCTAGGCGGACGGCCCCCGTCGGGCCGCGAGGCCACGCCGTAGACTGCCATCCGCATTCTCCCCGTCCGAAAGGTCGACCGTGTCGCGTCCCCCCGCCCCCCGCCCGCGCCCGATCGTCCTGGGCGGTGACATCGGTGCCTACGCGACGGCGCGCGCGTTCCACGAGGCGTACGGCGTGACGAGCGTCGTGGTCGCCGGTGCGGCCACGTGGCCCGTGCGCGACTCCCGGATCGTGGACCTGCGGGTCGTGGGCGGCGCCGACGACTCGATGTCGGCCGCTCGGCTCGTCCCGCTGCTGCGCGCGATCGTCGCGGAGGAGCCGGACCGGACCCACGTGCTGCTCGCGAGCGCCGACTGGCTCGTGGGCGTCGCCGTCGCGGTGCGCGCGGAGCTGCCGGACGTCGTCGTGCCCTACGCCGACGCCGACGTCGTCGCCGCCGTGGGGGACAAGGCCGTGGTGATGGCCGCGTGCGAGCGCCTCGGCATCCCCCACCCCCGCACGCGCGTGGTCGCGCTGGCGGGCGACGGCGAGCAGCCCGCCCTGCCGGCGGATGCGCCGTACCCCGCGATCGCCAAGTTCGCCTCGACGACGCTCGCGCACGACGTGACGTACGCCGGGAAGGCCAAGGTCCACCGCGTGGCCGACGCGGTGGAGCTCGCCGACCTGGTGGGTCGGATCGCCGCGACCGGGTTCGCCGGTGAGCTGCTGGTCCAGGAGGAGCTGCCCGGCGGCGACGCCTCGATGGCTGCGGTCAACGTGATGGTCGACGCCGACGGCTCCGTCCGGTTCGCCCAGCTCGGACGCGTGCTGCTGGAGGAGCACACGCCGAGCGCGCTCGGCAACTCCGTCGCCCAGGTGACGGCGGACGCGAGCGTCGACGCCGTGGCCCGGACCGCGATCGAGGACGTGCTGCTGCTGCTCGCCGATCTCGGGTGGCGCGGCTTCGCCAACGTCGACCTCATGCGCGGGGCCGACGGCGTCTACCGCGTGCTCGAGGTCAACCCCCGCGTGGGCCGCAGCGGTTACGCGCCGACGGCGTCGGGCTACAACGTCGCGCGGATGTACGTGGCGGGGTGGGTCTCGCCCGGCGCCGGTGGGAGTGCCGCCGGCTCCGAGCCGGAGCTCGGCACCCGCGAGCACCTGTTCGTCGTCGTCCCGCTCGCGATCGTGCGCCGCTACGCGCCCGGCGAGCGCGCCCGGGTTCGCTCGCTCCGCCGTCGCGGCGCCGTCACGAACCCGCTGTACTACCGGGCCGAGCGGAACCCGCGGCGCTGGCTGTTCATCGCCGTCGCCATGGTCAACCAGGTGCGCAAGTTCCGGCGGTACCACCCGGGCGCCTGAGCGGCGCGCACCCGCGAGGCCTCAGTTCCCGAGGAACGAGGTCCCCGAGTAGAAGTGCAGCACGGGCACGCCGAGCGCCTCCTGCGCCTTGTCGGCCCAGTTGGTGTGGAACGTGTCCTCGACCGGGCGCGGCTGCGTGACGGCCACGACCTGCACGACCTCACCGGCCGCGAGCTCGGCCTTCATGGCCTCGATCGGGTCGTCGGCCACGGTCGCGGAGGACACCGAGGCGCCCGCGGACTCGAGCACCCCCACCGAGGCCCCCAGCGCCTCGGCCGCGGCCTGGCGCGCGGTGGTCTCGTCGACGTCGTTGGCGCCCGTGACGTCCTCCCACGCCTCCTTGAGGTCGAGCAGCCACAGGTTGTTCAGGAAGGCGGAGACCACGCTCTGCTCGGCCTCGGTCGGCACCAGCACGGAGTAGGACACGTCCACCGCCTCGGCCGTGAGGCCCAGGATCTGCTCGACGTCGCTCGGCACGAGCGCGTCCTCGGTGAGGATGATGACGGTCTGGGGCATCGGAGCTCCTGCTTCCTGGCGGGCGTACGGACGGCCGTCCCAGCCTAGTGCGCGGGTGCCTCGCGGGATCCGGGGTGCGCTCCGTCCCGGACGGTGTGCCGTGCTCGCGCCCGCGCTGCGTAGGCTTGCGCGCGTGCCGCAGCCGATCACCCTCACGGGCCGTGAACCGCAGACCTCGGCGGCCGAGCTGCTGGCCGGACTCGTCCCGCCGCCGCAGTTCGCCCGCGCCAGCTTCGACAGCTACGTGCCCGACCCGGCCCACCCCTCGCAGGCCAAGGCGCAGCAGGCGCTGCGCGACCTGGGCGAGCAGCTCCTCCGACCGGCGCGCAAGAGCCTGTTCCGCAAGGCCGCGCCGCCCCCGAGCATCTACCTGGACGGCGGCTACGGCGTCGGCAAGACGCACCTGCTCGCGTCGCTCGCGCACGCCGTCGGGTCGGAGCGCTCCGCGTACGGGACGTTCGTGGAGTACACCCACCTGGTCGGCGCGCTCGGGTTCGCGCCGTGCGTCAAGGAGCTCTCCACGCGCTCCCTCGTGGCGATCGACGAGTTCGAGCTCGACGACCCCGGTGACACCGTCCTGATGTCGCGGCTGCTGCGCGAGCTGGCCGACGCCGGCGTCAGCCTCGTCGCGACGTCCAACACGCTTCCCGAGGCGCTGGGGGAGGGCCGGTTCGCGGCCGAGGACTTCCTGCGCGAGATCCAGGCGCTGGCCGCGCGCTTCACGGTGATGCGCATCGACGGCGAGGACTACCGCCAGCGCACCGGCCGCCCGCAGAGCACGGGGCACACCGACGACGCCGTCCGCGAGGCCGTCGACGCCTCGACGGCGGGTGGCGCCGTCGTCTCGCTCGACGCCTGGCGACCGCTCATGGCGCACCTCGCGCGCATCCACCCCTCGCGCTACGGCCGGCTCGTCGACGGGGTCGACGCCGTCGCGCTGACCGGTGTCGACCAGCTGGACGACGACATGGTGGGGCTGCGGCTCGTCGTCCTCATCGACCGTCTCTACGACCGGGGCGTGCCCGTGCGGCTCGGGGGCGCCGGCGTCGCCGACATCGTCAGCGAGCGGATGCTGACCAAGGGCTACCGCAAGAAGTACTACCGCGCGCTGTCACGCCTGGGTGCGCTCGCGGCGCTGCCGCTGCCGGGGGAGCGCGCCGCGTCCTAGCGGCGCTCCGGCGCTCGACGGCGCACCACGGCGCCGCGGTTCAGTCGCTGACGTGCTCGGCGCCGTCGGCGGTCAGACGGTGGCGCAGCCGCGCGGCGGCGTCGTCGAGGTCGGCCGCGTCAGCCTCGCGGCCCTCGAGGTCGCGGAAGTCCTCGGGTCCCGACGTCGGGAACACGTGCAGGTGCAGGTGCGGCACGCCGTACCCCTGCACCACGAGCCCGGAGCGCTCCCCGCCGAACTCCGCCAGCTGGGCCGCGCCGATCGTTCGTGCCGTCGCGACCAGGTGCGCCATCAGCGGCGCCGGGGCGTCGAGCCAGTGGTCGACGGCGACGCGCGGCACGACCAGCACGTGTCCGGTGGTGACGGGGGAGATCGTCAGGAAGGCGATGCACTCGCGGTCCTCCCACACCCGGCGGGCGGGGATCTCGCGGTCGATGATGCGCTCGAAGAGAGTGGCCATGAGCACGAACCTAACGTGCCCGTCCTGAGGTCGGCGGGTTAGCGTGTGAGGCAGGTCACGACGGCGATGCGGCGGTCGGTGATGATGTCGGTTCGACACACGAGCGGGTACGGGAGCGGTGGCGGGTTGTCCAGGATGAGATCGGTCGGGAACCGGATGGCGCGTGCGCTGCGGACGGCGGCGGTGGCCGGCGTCGGCGCCGTGGCGCTGGTGGCGGGCACGGGTGCCGTCGCCTCGGCCGCACCGACCGTGGTGTGGCACGACGGCGGGGCGACCGGCCTCGGCGCTCCCATGCACGAGGTGATGGGCGTCGACGAGGGCGCCGCGGCCATCGCGCAGTGGTGGTCGCCGACGGTGGTCCAGGCCGAGGCGCCGCCCCCGCCGCCGCCCGCGGACGTCGACGTCTACCGGGCCCAGCTCGTGGCCGACGGCATCCCGGTCTCCGAGCAGGGCTGGGTCCACCCGCTCGCTCAGGGCCGCTTCACCTCGCCCTTCGGCCTCCGTGGTGCCATCGCCGGCGTGACGTCGGCCGGTCTGCACAACGGCATCGACATCTCGGCGCCGCTCGGCTACCCGATCCGCTCGGCGGCCGCGGGCACCGTGGTGTTCACGGGACTCGGCTACGCCTACGGCAACACCGGCCACCTGGTCGCCGTCGACCACGGCGACGGCGTCGTGACCACCTACAACCACATGGCGCAGGACGGCATCCTCGTCACGGCGGGCGACGTCGTGCGCGAGGGTCAGATCATCGCCGTCGTGGGGAACGAGGGGCGCTCCAGCGGCCCGCACCTGCACTTCGCGGTGCGGATCGACGGCGAGGCCGTCGACCCGGTGCCCTACCTGCTGTCGCAGGGCATCGACCTCCGGGCCGGGACGGCCGTGACCGCCGTACCCCTGACGCAGGACTGGCTCACGGCCCAGGAGGCGCTGCGCGAGCGGCGCGCCGCCGGTCCCGCCGTCCCCGCGGCGCCCGTCCCGACCGCCCCGGTGCCGACCGCCCCAGCGCCCGCACCGTCGCCGACTCCCGTCCCGACGCCGGAGCCGAGCCCGACGCCGGTCCCCACGCCGACGCCGACCCCTGTGCCGACGCCGCCACCGACCCCGGAGCCCACGCCAACGCCCACCCCCACCCCGACACCGACACCGACCCCCACGCCGACCCCCGCTCCCGAGCCCACCCCGGAACCGAGCCCGGCCCCCACGGCGACGCCGTCACCGGACCCGAGCGCGACCCCGACGCCCTCGCCGGACCCGTCGTCCACCGCCGCCCCGACCCCGGAGCCCATGGCCACCCCCTGACGGACCGGACGCCCCCGCACGAGAACGCCCCAGGTCGCGCCATCCCCACGGATGGCGCGACCTGGGGCGTTCTCGGTCGACCGGTCCCGCGTCCGAGGGATGGCCGGCGCTTGCCAGACTTAGGGTTGCCTTGGTGAGATGAGGCTTGCCTCACCAACCCTGAACCCTGGAGTCGATCGATGTCACGCCGGTCCCTGACCGCCCGCCTGCTCACCACCGCCACCGCCGGTCTGGCCGCTCTCGCGCTCGCCGCGTGCGGCGGTGCCGATGCCGGAACCGACACCGGCACGGACGCGGCCGACGCCACCTCCACCTCCGGGAGCGGTGAGGGGTCCGCCAGCTCGTCGGACGCGGGGACCGTCACGATCACCGACAACCACGGCGAGGTCGAGGTCGAGGTGAACCCGGAGCGCGTGGTCGCGCTCGACAACCACGTCTTCGAGACGCTGCACGCGTGGGACGTCCCGCTGGTCGCGGCGCCGAAGACGATCATGGGCGACGTCTGGCCCGCCTACACCGACGACGCCGCCGTGCTCGACGTCGGGAGCCATCGCGAGCCCAACCTCGAGGCGATCATCGAGGCGCAGCCCGACCTCATCATCGGGGGCTATCGCTTCAGCGAGTCCTACGCCGACATCAAGGCGCAGAACCCGCAGGCCGTCGTGATCGAGCTCGCGCCGCGCGAGGGCGAGGACCCGGAGGCCGAGATGACGCGCCAGGTCGAGATCCTCGGTCAGATCTTCGACCGCGAGGACGACGCCGCCGCGATCGTCGCCGACTACGAGGACTCCATCGCGACCGCGGCCGAGGCCTACAACGGCACGGACACCGTCATCGGACTGATCACCTCCGGTGGTGAGATCGCCTACAGCGCCCCGGTCACGGGCCGCAGCATCGGCGTCCTCTTCCCGACGCTCGGGCTCACCCCCGCCATCGAGCAGGCCGCGGAGGACGTCTCGCACGGTGACGACATCAGCGTCGAGGCCATCGCGGCCGCCAACCCCGACTGGCTGGTCGTGCTCGACCGGGACGGCTCCGGCGTCGGCGAGGGGGAGTACACCTCCGCCCAGCAGCTCATCTCGGGTTCCGAGGCGCTGGCGGGCGTCACGGCCGTCGCGCAGAACCAGATCGTCTACCTCGACCCCGACTTCTACCTGACCGAGGACATCCAGGCGTACACGGCGCTCTACGACCAGATCGGTGAGGCGTTCGGCGCCGCGCGCTGAGCGCCCGCCGACCGCGTCACAGTTACCACCCGTGACGAAGACGCTCACCGTCGCCCGGGACGGCGCGGCCACCCGGCCGCGCCGTCTCGCGCTGCCCGCCGCCGTCGTCGTGACCCTCGGCCTCGTCGTCGCCTCGCTGTTCATCGGCGTCTACGACGTGCTCGGGGCCGACGACGGCGTCGCGATGTTCCACATCACGCGCGTCCCCCGGACGCTGGCCCTCGTGCTCGCCGGCAGCGCGATGGCGATGAGCGGGCTCGTGATGCAGCTGCTCACGCAGAACAAGTTCGTCGAGCCCACCACGAGCGGCACGACCGAGTGGGCCGCCCTCGGCCTGCTGCTCTCGATCATCCTGCTCCCGACGGCGGGCCTCACCACCCGCATGGTCATCGCCAGCGCCTCGGCCTTCGTCGGCGCGATGGTCTTCATGCTCATCCTGCGGCGGGTCGCGATCCGCTCGGCCCTGGTCGTGCCCATCGTCGGGATCATGCTCGGCGCGGTGGTGAGCGCGGCCTCCACGGTCATCGCCGTCCAGACGAACTACCTCCAGCTCCTGGGCACCTGGTTCATGGGCAGCTTCACGAGCGTCGTGCGCGGCCGGTACGAGGTGCTGTGGGTCGTGGCGGTCATCGCCGTGGTCGTGTTCGTCGTCGCCGACCGCTTCACCGTCGCGGGCCTGGGCAAGGAGGTCGCCACCAACGTCGGCCTCGGCTACGAGCGCGTGGTGTTCCTGGGCACGGCGCTGGTGGCGGTCGCGACGGGGGTGACGACCGTCGTCGTCGGCTTCCTGCCGTTCATCGGCCTCGTGGTGCCCAACATCGTCTCGATGCTGCGGGGCGACGACCTGCGGTCGAACCTGCCGTGGGTCTGCCTGGGCGGCGTCGCGCTCGTGACGATCTGCGACATCGTGGGCCGCACCGTCCGGATGCCGTTCGAGGTCCCGGCCTCGATGGTCCTCGGGATTCTCGGCGCCGCCGTGTTCATCACGCTCGTGCTGCGGACGCGTCGTGGCTGAGACGGTGTCCGAGGGCGTCGCCGCGCACACCGACACCGCCACCGACACCTCGCGTCCCACGCCGCGTCGCGTCCCGACCTGGGTGCCGGCGGCCGTCGCTGGTGCGCTGACGCTGCTGTTCGCCGCGGGCATCCTGCTCTGGGACAACCGCCTGCCCGTCGGCTCGGCCGGCCACCGGACCATCGTGCAGATGCGGCTGGTGTCGATCGGCACCATCGTCGTCGTGGCGTTCTGCCAGGGCGTGGGCACGCTGGCCTTCCACACCGCGACGGCGAACCGCATCCTCACGCCGTCGATCCTCGGTTTCGACGCGCTCTACCGCGTGATCCAGACCGCACTGGTGTTCTTCCTGGGGGCCGGCGCGCTGGCGGCCACCGACGGTCTGGGCAAGGTCGCGCTGCAGAGCCTCCTGATGGTGCTCGTCGCGACGCTGCTGTACGGCTGGCTGTTCTCCGGACGCAAGGCCAACCTCCACGTGCTGCTGCTGGTCGGCGTCGTGCTCGGGATGGGGTTCGGGTCGCTGTCGACGTTCATGCAGCGCCTCCTCACGCCGAGCGAGTTCGACATCCTCTCGGCCCGGCTGTTCGGCAACATCAGCGTCTCGAACGTCGCCTACCTGCCGTGGGCGTTCGGGGTGTGCCTCGTGGTCGGCCTCGTGCTGTGGCGGCGGCGTCACGTCCTGGACGTGCTCGCCCTCGGCCGCGAGACGTCCACCAACCTGGGCGTGCGCTACCAGCGCGAGGTGCTGCTCGTGCTCGTGCTCGTCGCCGTCCTGATCTCGGTCTCGACCTCGCTGGTCGGACCGATGACGTTCTTCGGGTTCGTCGTCGCGACGCTCACCTACCAGGTGCTCGCGTCCAACGAGCACTCGCGGATGCTGCCGATGGTCGCCCTGCTGGCGACGGCGGTGCTGCTCGGGGCCTACTTCGTGCTCCGGCACGTGTTCTACGCGGGGGGAATGATCTCCGTCATCATCGAGCTGGTCGGTGGCCTGGTGTTCCTGGTCCACCTCCTGAGGAAGGGGTTGCGGTGATCACGCTCACCGACGTCTCCAAGAGCTACGGCGCCACCCGCGCGCTCGGACCGGTCGACCTGCAGATCCCGCGCGGAGGCATCACCGCGCTCGTCGGACCGAACGGCGCCGGCAAGTCCACGATGCTGACGATCGTCGGGCGGCTGCTGGGTGCGGACACCGGGCGCGTGGAGGTCGGGGGACTCGACGTCGCGCGATCGCGGTCGCGCGACCTCGCCAAGGTGCTGTCGATCCTGCGCCAGGAGAACCACTTCGTCACGCGCCTCACGGTGCGGCAGCTGGTCTCGACGGGGCGGTTCCCGCACTCGCAGGGTCGGCTGAGCACGCACGACGTCGCACAGGTGGACGCCGCCCTGGAGTTCCTCGACCTGATGACCCTGGGCGACCGGTTCCTCGACGAGCTCTCCGGCGGGCAGCGGCAGCGCGCCTACGTCGCCATGGTGCTGGCGCAGGACACCGACTACGTGCTCCTGGACGAACCGCTCAACAATCTCGACATGGCCCACGCCGTGGCAATGATGGGCCACCTGCGCCGCGCCGCGGACGAGCTCGGTCGCACCGTCGTCATCGTGGTGCACGACGTCAACTTCGCCGCGGCGTACGCCGACCGGATCGTGGCGATGTCCGACGGCACCATCAGCCACGTGGGCACCCCGGCCGAGATCATGACGCCGGAGATCCTCAGCGAGGTGTTCGCGACGCCGGTCGACGTGCTGCAGCACGACGGCCGGCCGCTCGCGGTGTACTACCGCTGAGCGACCGGCCGTCGAGCAGCTGCTGCAGCCGACTCCCGAGGGGCTGTCAGCGCGTCCCGGAGGTGCGCACGACGGCGACGCCGCGGGCCGGGAGGCGGACCGCGTCGTCGGTGATCGTCGTCGCGGCCTCGTCCCAGACCAGGGCGGGGCCGTCGTTGCCGACCGGAACCTCGATCTCGCCGTCGGTGAGGTTGACGACGACGGCGATCCCGGCGGCGGACCCGTCCGCCGGTGCGCGGTGCAGCACGACCCAGTCGCCGCGACCGCTCCCGTCGGCGTCGCCGCCCACCTCGACGGACGTGCGACGGCGGTCCCGCACGGTCGCCGCAGGCTCGGAGCGGCGCAGCGCCACGAGGTCGCGGTGCCACGCGAGCACGCGGGCGTGCTCGGGCCGCTCCAGCTCGGACCAGTCCAGCCGCGAGTCGGTGAACGTCGAGCGGGCCTGCGGATCGGGCACCTCGACGTCCTCGCCGTACACGTCGGCCCAGCCGTGGCCGCCGAACTCCTTCGCGCGCCCCTGGGACACCGCCTCGCCGAGCTCGGGCTCGGGGTGGTCGGTGAAGAACTGGAACGGCGTCGTCGCGGCCCACTCCTCGCCCATGAACAGCATGGGCGTGAACGGGGACAGCAGCACCAGCGCGGCCGAGGCCGCCAGCGGCGCCGGGTCCGACGTCGCGGATCCGCTCCGACCGCCGGGGCGGTCACCGATGGCGCGGTTGCCGATCTGGTCGTGGTTGGCGGAGAACACGACGAACGACGCGGGGTCGACGTCGTCCGGCACCGGGGCGCCCCAGTCCTCCTCGCGGAAGGTGGAGTACGAGCCGTTGTGCACGAAGACGTCCTGGACCGCCGAGGCGAACGTCGAGGCGTCGCCGAAGTCGACGTAGTAGCCGTGCCGCTCGCGCTCCAGCATGGCGTGGAGCGCGTGGTGCACGTCGTCGTCCCACTGGGCCGTCATGCCGAGGCCGCCCTGCGCCGTCGGCGTGACCATGACGACGTCGTTGAGGTCGGACTCGGCCACGAGCGACAGCGGTCGTCCGACCTGCGCCGCGGCCTGCGCGACGGCGTCCGACAGCTCGGCCAGCACGTGCCGGTCCGACGTGTCCACCAGCGCGTGCACGGCGTCGAGACGCAGCGCGTCGATGTGGAAGTCGCGCAGCCAGCGCAGCGCGTTGTCGACGATGAACGCGCGCACCTCCGCGGCTCCCGGTGCGTCGAGGTTCACCGCGGCGCCCCACGGCGTGTGGTGCGTGTCCGTGAAGTACGGGCCGAGCTCGCCCAGGTAGTTGCCGCTCGGGCCGAGGTGGTTGTAGACGACGTCGAGGCAGACGCCGAGACCGCGGGCGTGCGCGGCGTCGACGAAGCGCTGCAGCGCGGCGGGGCCGCCGTAGGCGTGGTGCACGGCCCAGAGCGCGACGCCGTCGTACCCCCAGCCGTGCTCGCCGTTGAACGCCGCCACCGGCATGAGCTCGACCATGTCGACGCCGAGCTCGACCAGGTGGTCGAGCCTCGCGATCGCGCCGTCGAGGTCGCCCGTCGCCGTGAACGTGCCCAGGTGCAGCTCGTAGGTCACGGCGCCGCGTGCGTCGACACCGGCCCAGTCGCCGTCCGACCAGTCGTGCTCGGATGTGTCGAACCAGCGGCTGCCCCCGTGGACGCCGTCCGGCTGCCACGCGCTGCGCGGGTCCGGACGGGCGGGACCGCCGTCGAGGTGGAAGGCGTAGTCGGCACCGTGCGCCAGGACCGGACCCTCGAACCAGCCGTCACCGACCGCGGTCAGCGGCAGACGGTGCCCCCCCGTCTCGATCGCGACCTCGGTGACGGCCGGCGCCCACAGGCGGACGGCGCCTGACAGCACCGGCTCGGACGGCGCGGGAGCGCTCGTGCTCGCGTTCATCGGGCCTCCTCCAGCAGGGCGACCGGACCGTGGGCCAGCAGCGTCGCCAGGGGCACGCTGCCGCCGGGGTGGACGGTGTCGGGACGGCGGACGTCGACCCAGCCGTGCTCGGACTCGGGCAGCACGACCTGGTGCTCGCCCCAGCCGCCGATGGCGGCCAGCGACGCGCTCAGCCGCGTCACCACGGTCACGAGCGCGGGGGCGCCGTCGAGCGTCCGCGCGAACGCGAGCGCGTGGCCCGAGGAGGTCGGCAGCGCCTGGTACCCCGACCGCGGCCCGACGACGGCCTCGGCGTTGCGACGCCGGGCGCGGAGCGTCGTGGCGGTCAGGTGCAGCTTCTCCTCGCCCAGCGTGCTCGGGGACGCCGACTCGAGACGCTCGAGCGTCTCCGCGAGGGCGCGGTGGTCGACCGGCCCGCGGTTGTCGGGGTCGACGAGCGCGATCCGGGTCGTCTCGGATCCCTGGTAGACGTCGGCGACACCGGTCGTCATGAGCTGGAGCAGGGTCTGTCCCAGGGTGGCGGCCCGGACGGTCGGCGCGGTGCGCTCCACCCACGCCGTCATCAGCTCCACCACGCGAGGGTGCTCGCCGAGCGAGGCCGCGAACGTGACGAGCTCGTCCTCGGCCTTCTCGTTGACGCCGGTCCAGCGCGTCCAGTCCTTGGCCTCGCGCGCCGCCTTCACGAGGTAGCGCGTGAGACGGTCGGCCTCGAGCGGTCCGTCGGAGGTCCAGGTGCCGGCGAGCATCTGCCACAGCAGGTTCTCGCTGCGACCGTCGAGGCCGACCGGTCGGGTCTCCTGCGTGGCCGCGCGGAGATCGGCGACGAGGGCGACCCACGCGTCGGCGTGCTCGGTCAGCACCCCCTGGCGCGCGCGGACGTCGGCACCGCGCTTGGTGTCGTGCGTGGTGCCGGCGGTCATGGACGCCGGCTGACGCTCGGCCTGGTGACCCGCCCAGGCGTGGAACGCATCCGGTCCGAGCGCGAACGACGCGGGTGAACCGCCGACCTCGCACAGGCTGACCAGGTGCGTCCAGCGGTAGAACGCGGTGTCCTCCACGCCCTTGGCCGTGACCGCGCCGCAGACCTGCTGGAACCGGATGATGATCTCGGCGCGACGGGCCTCGAGCGTGCGGCCCGCGCTGCCGACCTCGCGACCGAGGACGAGGTCGACGACGACGGCGAGCGTGTCGGCACGCTCCTCGTCCAGGCGCGAGGCGGCACGGTGAGCCGCCTCCTGGACCTGATGGACGCTCGCACCGGCGGGGTTCTCGCCGGGCACCACGTAGGCGCGGTAGCCCTCCATGGCGATGACCATCTCGGTGACGCAGTCGTTGATGGCGCGCCACGTGTGGTCGCGCAGCCGGATGTCGTCGGCGCAGACCTCGGCCACGAGCACCGCCAGGCGGTTGACCTCGGCGTGCAGCGACTCCTCGACGATCTGGCGCTTGCTCGACTCGATGAGCGCGGGCAGCCCCATGGGGTCGTCGCCGGTCAGCTGGTGCATCACGCCGGCGAGCGGGCTGGCGCCCGCCGGGTCGTGCAGCACCTGACCGATCCGCCACGCGGCGTCGTACCCGGTCGTGCCGGCCACCGGCCAGTCCGAGGGCAGCTCCTCGGCGGGTTCGAGGATCTTCTCCGCCACGATCCACGCGCCGTCGGTCTGCTCGTACAGGCGCTTGAGGTAGCCGCGCGGGTCGGCGAGACCGTCCGGGTGATCGATCCGCAGCCCGTCGACGTGGCCGGAGCGCACGAGGTCGACGACCACGGCGTGGGTGGCGTCGAACACGTCCTCGCGCTCCACCCGCACGGCGACCAGGGTCCCGACGTCGAAGAACCGTCGGTAGTTCAGCTCCTCGTCCGCCACGCGCCAGTAGGCGAGGCGGTAGTGCTGCTGCTGCAGGAGCTGCGTCAGCGGGAGCTGCTCGGTGCCGGGGCGCACCGGGAAGGTGTGCTCGAAGTAGCGCAGCACGGTCCTCTCGCCCACCCCCGGCACGTCCTGCGTGTCGAGCGTGATCTCGCCGCGGGCGATGACCGATCCGATGCGGTCGCCGAGGATCGGCATGAGCAGGCTGTTCGAGGCGTCCCACTCGACGTCGAACCAGTCGGCGTACGGCGACTCGGCGCCGTCGGACAGCACCGACCACAGGGCCCGGTTGTGCCACGCGGGCGTGGGCACGGCCATGTGGTTGGGCACGATGTCCAGCACGACGCCCATGCCGAGCTCGTGCGCGGCGTCGCACAACGCCTCGAGTCGCTCACGCCCGCCCATGACGTCGCTGATGCGGTCGTGGTCGACGACGTCGTAGCCGTGCGTCGACCCCGGTGCCGCCTGCAGCACGGGGGAGAGGTAGAGGTCCGTGACGCCCAGGTCGTGCAGGTAGGGCAGCTGCTCGCGGGCGCCGTCGAACGTCAGGTCGGGACCGAGCTGGAGCCGGTAGGTGCTGACCGGCGTGCGGCTCACCGGCTCTCCGACTCGTCCGACGCCGACTCGTCCGTGGCGGAGACGTGCGGCGACGTCGAGGCGGTCGTCGCCGTCTCGGCGGCGCTGGCCACCTGGCTCGTCGATCCCGGGCGTGCCCGCTCGGGCAGGAGCGGGTCGGTGGCGGTGCTCGCGATGTCGCTCGGCCGCGAGAGGACGATCAGGCTGTGCGGGGCGACGTCGAGCGTGGACTCGCTGGCCAGCACCTGCCACGACTCGGTCGAGCCGTCGGTGTCCAGGACCGACGACCAGGCCTGGCCGTAGCGCGGCGCGGGCAGCGTGAACGTCACGGTCTCGTGGGCGGCGTTGAACAGGAGCACGAACGAGTCGTCGATGATCTGCTCGCCGCGCTCGTCGGGCTCCGTGATCGCGTCGCCGTTGAGGAACAGTCCGAGCGCCCGGGCGTACCCCGTGTTCCACTCGTCCTGCGTCATCGGCGTGCCGGCGGGGGAGAACCACTGGATGTCCTCGACGGTCTCGCCCGTGGAGTCGGTGGACGCGCCGCCGAAGAAGCGGCGGCGGCGGAACACCGGGTGCTCGGCCCGCAGCCGGATGACCCGGCGCGTGAAGTCCAGCAGCGCGGCCTGGTCGGGGCTGAGGTTCCAGTCCATCCAGGCGAGCTCGTTGTCCTGGGCGTAGACGTTGTTGTTGCCGTCCTGCGACCGGCCGATCTCGTCGCCGTGCGCGAGCATCGGGACGCCCTGGGACAGCAGGAGCGTCGCGAGAAAGCTGCGCTGACGTCGGCCGCGGAGCTCGTTGACCACCTCGTCGTCGGTGGGTCCCTCGGCGCCCGAGTTCCAGGACCGGTTGTGGGACTCGCCGTCGCGGCTGTCCTCGCCGTTGGCGTCGTTGCGCTTCTCGTTGTAGGACACGAGGTCGGCCAGCGTGAAGCCGTCGTGCGCGGTGATGAAGTTGATCGACGCGATCGGCTTGCGGCCGGTGTGCTCGTACAGGTCGCTCGACCCGGTCAGGCGCGAGGCGAACTCGCCGAGCGTGGAGGGCTCGCTGCGCCAGAAGTCGCGCACGGTGTCGCGGTAGTCGCCGTTCCACTCGGTCCACAGCGGGGGGAACCCGCCGACCTGGTAGCCGCCGTCGCCGAGGTCCCACGGCTCGGCGATCAGCTTGACCTGCGAGATGATCGGGTCCTGGTGGACCAGGTCGAAGAACGCGGACAGGCGGTCGACCTCGTGGAACTGGCGAGCGAGGGTGGCGGCCAGGTCGAAGCGGAAACCGTCGACGTGCATCTCGGTGACCCAGTAGCGCAGCGAGTCCATGATCAGCTGGAGCACGTTGGGCGAACGCATGAGCAGCGAGTTGCCGGTGCCGGTCGTGTCGAAGTAGTGCATCCGGTCCTCGTCGACCAGCCGGTAGTAGGCCTGGTTGTCGATGCCGCGGAACGAGAGCGTCGGACCCATCTGGTTGCCCTCGGCCGTGTGGTTGTACACCACGTCCAGGATGACCTCGATGTCGGCCTCGTGCATCGCCTTGACGAGCGACTTGAACTCCTGCACCTGCTGGCCACGCGTGCCGTAGGCCGCGTAGGTCGAGTGCGGGGCGAAGAAGCCGATGGTGTTGTAGCCCCAGTAGTTGCTCAGGCCCTTGTCCTGCAGCGAGGGGTCGTTGATGAACTGGTGCACCGGCATCAGCTCGATGGCGGTGACGCCGAGCTTGGTGAGGTGGTCGATCATCGCGGGGTGCGCCATGCCGGCGTAGGTGCCGCGGATCTCCTCCGGGATCGCCGGGTGGGTCTGGGTCATGCCCTTGACGTGCGCCTCGTAGATCACGCTGCGGTGGTACTCGTGCGCCGGCGGGTGGTCGTGGCCCCAGTCGAAGAACGGGTTGTGCACGACCGACGTGAGGTTGTGCCCGAAGGAGTCGTCGTCGTTGAGCTCGGAGTCCGGGCCGGGCTCGGAGCCGAAGCGGTAGGAGTACAGGGACTCGTCACCGTCGAGGTCGCCGTCGAACGCCTTGGCGTAGGGATCGATGAGGAACTTGGACGGGTTGCACCACTGACCCTCGGCCGGGTCGAACGGGCCGTGCACGCGGTAGCCGTACCGCTGGCCCGGGCCGACGGCCGGGAGGTAGACGTGCCACACGTGGGCGTCGACCTCGTCGACCTCGATGCGCTGCTCCGCGCCGTCGTCGTCCACGAGGCACAGCTCGACCCGCTCGGCGACGGAGGAGAAGAGTGCGAAGTTGGTGCCCGTACCGTCGTACGTGGCGCCAAGGGGATAGGGGTGGCCCGGCCAGATCTGCATGGGTCAAGATTGGCACAGGGGTAGGACTTCGCCTCGAAGTCGTCCACCCCCGGTGGTGCGCGTCACACCTCGGCGTCCCCGCGGACGGGCAGTCCGATCCGCACCGGTCCCCGCCACGGCGTCGGCACCGGTTCTCCCTTCTGGGTGACGACGACGGCGCCCTCCGCCACCAGCTGCTCGGCCACGCGACGCACCGCGGGCATCAGCGCGCGCCAGTCCTCACCGCCGACGATCCGGGCCACGTCGCTCGGGCAGGTCGTGCCGGGCGAGCGGACGTCGACCATCGCGCGGACGGTCTCCGCGATCCGCTCGTCGTCGTCCGTCTCCTCCTGCGCGGGCTCCCACCACGGCCGGCCACGCTCGCCGAGCGCGACCTTCGCGGCCTGCACCCGGCGGCGGACCGGCGTCGGGTCCTCGCCCCGTCGCGTGGCCGCACCGACGTCGCGGCGCGCCGCCATCAGCGCCTTGCGCAGCTCGGCCGCGAGCGGCTCGGGGATGCCGGGGTCCGTGGCGCGCCAGCGCCGGCCGTCGATGACGACGTACCGACCGTCGGGCGTGCGCTCGAGGGGCTGGGCGTCGCCGTCGTCACTCATCCCACCAGCCTCCGCCGGGGGGCGGCGGTGGTCAACGACGGCGATCGCCCCGCCCCCGAGCGCGGGTGCCCGTCACCAGGCGGCGCGCTCGTAGTCCTTCAGGAAGCAGCCGAACAGCAGCTCGCCGCTCTCGCCGCGCACGATCGGGTCGTAGACGCGTGCGGCGCCGTCGACGAGGTCCAGGGGAGCGTGGAAACCCTCCTGCGCGAGCCGGATCTTGGTGGTGTGCGGGCGCTCGTCGGTGATCCAGCCGGTGTCGACGCTCGTCATGTAGATCCCGTGCTCGGCGAGCTCGCCGGCGCTCGTGCGCGTGAGCATGTTGACGGCCGCCTTGGCCATGTTCGTGTGCGGGTGACCCGGACCCTTGTAGCCGCGGTTGAACACGCCCTCCATGGCGGAGACGTTGACGACGTAGGCGCGCCCGGTCGAGGTCGCGGTCATCGCCGCGCGCAGCCGCGAGAGCAGGATGAACGGCGCGGTCGAGTTGCACAGCTGCACCTCCAGCAGCTCCATCGGATCGACGTTCTCGACCGTGGCGACCCAGCTGTTGTGGTCGACCTCGTCGGGGAGCAGGCCGCCCGCGTCGATGGCCGTGCCGGCGAGGTGCCGCTCGAGCGACGCGCTGGCCGCGACCAGGGCCTCGCGCGCGACCCCGCCGGGAGCCAGCGCGGTGCTCGGAAGGTCGGTCACGGACCCGGCCAGCATGGCCGGGTGGGCGGCGCTGGTGCGGCCGAACGTGATGGTCGGGACGTCGGGGTCGCCGGGCAGCTCGCGCAGCTCGGCCTCGGCCAGCGCGGAGTAGGAGCCGGGGGAGCGGCGCACGGTCTGCGCGGCGTTGTTGACGAGGATGTCCAGCGGACCGCGCGCGGCGACCTCGTCCGCCAGCGCGACGACCTGGGCCGGGTCGCGCAGGTCGATGCCGACGATCGTGAGGCGGTGCAGCCAGTCGGCGCTGTCGTCCATCGCCGCGAACCGGCGCCCGGCGTCGCGCGGGAAGCGCGTGGTGATGGTGAGGTCGGCGCCGTCGCGCAGGAGTCGCAGCGCGATGTACATGCCGATCTTGGCGCGGCCGCCGGTGAGCAGCGCGCGGCGGCCGGTCAGGTCCGTGCGGGCGTCGCGCTTGGCGTGGTTGACGACGGAGCACTCGGGGCAGAGCTGGTGGTAGAACCAGTCGACCTGCGTGAAGTCCCGCTTGCAGACGTAGCAGGGCTGCGGCTGCAGCAGCGTGCCGGCGAGTCCGCGGTCGGTCACGGCCGAGGAGGGCAGCAGCCCCTGCGTCTCGTCGTCGATGCGGCCGGGGCTGCCCGTCGCGGTGGCGGCGATGACCGCGGCGTCGTGCGCGAGCTCGTCGCGGCGCTTCTCGTCGCGCCGGAACTTCTTCGCCAGCTTGTACAGGCCCGAGGTCGCGCGGCGCGCGGCGACCATGTCGGGGTGCCCGGTCTCGAGGCGGGTGACCTGGGCGGCCACGCGGAGGAAGACGGCCATGTCGTCGGGGTCGACGCCGGGGCCGAAGGTGATCGGGTCGGCGGCGTCGTCGGGCAGCGTGGCGGAGGGGGAGTGGCTCATGAGGATCCTGGGGGAGAAGCGGGACCAGGTCGCATCCGCCGCTGATCGGGGGCCGTGGCCGCGAACATCCTACCGGGAGGGCAGACTCGAGGCGTGCCCGACCCGATCGCCGCCCTGCTCGCCGCCCCGCCGGACCTCCCCGTCGCCGAGGTGCTGCCCGCGATCGCGACGGCGCTGGCGGAGCGGGGCGTCGCCGTCGTGCACGCACCTCCGGGGACGGGCAAGACCACGCTGGTGCCGCCCCTGGTGGCGCGCGACCGGCCAGGCCGCGTCGTCGTGACGCAGCCGCGTCGACTGGCGGCGCGCGCGGCGGCCCGCCGGCTCGCGCAGCTGCTCGGGGAGGAGGTCGGGGGCACGGTCGGGTGGAGCGTGCGCGGCGACCGTCGCGTCGGCCCGGGCACGCGGGTCGAGTTCGTGACCACCGGTGTGCTGCTGCGGCGCCTGCAGCGCGATCCGGAGCTGGCGGGGACCTCCGCCGTCGTGCTGGACGAGGTGCACGAGCGCGCCGTCGACGCCGATCTGCTCCAGGCGATGCTGCACGAGGTGAGGCACGCGCTGCGGCCGGACCTCGCGGTCGTGGCGATGTCCGCGACGCTCGAGTCCGAGCGGCTCGCGACGCTGTGGGGCGACGACGCGGGTCCCGCTCCCGAGGTCACCTCGCCCGGCGGGCTGTTCGCCGTGGCGGAGGTGTGGTGCCCGCCGGCGCGGCCGGTCGTGCGCACCGACGACCGCGGGACGACGCGGGCGTGGATCGCGCACGTCGCCGCGACGGCCCGGCGCGCCGTGGCCGAGCGGACCGGCGACGTGCTGGTGTTCGTGCCGGGCGTGGGCGAGGTGGAGGAGGTGGCGCGGTCCCTGGCCGGGGTGGCCGACGGCGGCGGCCCGCTCGAGGTCCTGCGCCTGCACGGCCGCCTCGACGCGCGCGAGCAGGACCGCGCGCTGCGACCGGGGGTCGGACGGCGCGTCATCGTCTCGACGGCGGTCGCCGAGTCCTCGGTCACGGTGCCGGGGGTGCGCGTGGTCGTGGACGCCGGGCTCGCGCGCGAACCGCGGACCGACCACGCGCGCGGGCTCGCGGGACTGGTGACGGTGCTGGTCAGCCGCGACGGGGCGACCCAGCGGGCCGGCCGGGCGGGGCGCGAGGGTCCCGGTGCCGTCTACCGGCCCTGGACGCAGGGCGACCACGCGCGTCTCGCCCCGCACCGGCTGCCCGAGATCCTCACGGCCGACCTCACCGAGCTGGTCCTCGCGGCGGCGTGCTGGTCGCGCGAGGGCGTGACCGGGCTCGCCCTGCTGGACCCGCCGCCCGCACCCGCGCTCGAGGCGGCGACCTCGGCGCTGCGCGCGCTGGGGGCGATGGCGGTCGACGGGGGTGTGACCGCCCGCGGCCGGGCGATGGCCGACGTGCCCGTGCACCCGCGGCTGGCACGTGCGCTGATCGACGGGGCCGCGCTGGTGGGACGGCGGCGCGCGGCGGAGGTGGTCGCGATGCTGAGCGAGGACGTGCGCGTGGCGGACGCGGATCTGACGGCGGCGCTGCGGGGGCTGCGGCGCGGTGGTCGCGCGGGAGCGGGCGGTGAGTGGGCTCGCGCCGTCGAGCAGCTGATGGCGACGGCACGGACGCTGGACCTGCCGCGGGCGGCGGCGGACGATGGCGCCGCCGGGGCGCCGGAGGACGGTGCCGCGGCCCAGGTCGTCGCCCTCGCCTACCCCGACCGCATCGCGAGGCTGCGTCCCGACGGCGGCGCGTACCTGCTGACGTCGGGCACCGGTGCGGTGCTGGCGGACGCGTCCCCGCTGCGGGGTGCGGCCTGGCTCGCGGTCGCCGACGCCGGTCGCACCCCCGGCAGGCGCGACGCCGTCATCCGGTCGGCCGTCCCGCTGGACGAGGAGACCGCCGTGGCGGCCGCCCCCGCGCTGCTCGCGGTGCGCGAGGAAGTCACGTTCGAGGGCGGTCGCCTGCGCGCCCGGACGGTGCGCGTGCTCGGGGCGGTCGAGCTGCGCTCCAGCCCGCTGCCGGACCCGCCGCCCGCGCTCGTGGTCGCGGCGCTGCAGCGCGTGCTGCGCAGGGACGGCCTCGACGCGCTGGCGTGGTCGGAGTCGGCGACGACGCTGCGCACCCGGCTGGCGTTCCTGCACGAGCACCTGGGCGAGCCGTGGCCGGCCGTCGACGACGACGCTCTGCTGGACCACCTCGACGGCTGGCTGCTCGGGCGCCGGGTGAGCCGTCTGAGCGACCTGCGCCGCCTGGACATGGTGGCGGCGCTGCGACAGCTCCTGCCGTGGCCGGAGGCGGCGCGGCTGGACGAGCTGGCGCCGGAACGCGTGACGCTGCCGAGCGGTCGCAGCGTGCGCCTGGACTACTCCGGGGCGGCGCCCGCCGCGGCGGTCAAGCTCCAGGACGCGTTCGGGCTGCGGGAGACGCCGCGGCTCGCGGACGGGCGCGTCGCCGTCGTGATGCACCTGCTCTCACCGGCGGGTCGTCCGGCCGCGATCACGGCGGACATGGCCTCGTTCTGGGCGACGGGGTACACCGCGGTCAGGTCGGACCTGCGCGGCCGCTACCCCAAGCACGCCTGGCCGGAGAAGCCCTGACGACGGGCCCGCCACCCGCGGCGCGGCGCCTCAGCCGTGAGAGCGACCCTCGCGCCGTGGGAGCGACCACCGACACGTCGCTCTCGCGGCGCACGGGTCGCTCTCACGGATGAGGCGCCGGGGACGACGAAGGCCCCGGACCACATGGTCCGGGGCCGTCGTGAGCTGGTGGGCGATACTGGGATCGAACCAGTGACCTCTTCCGTGTCAGGGAAGCGCGCTACCGCTGCGCCAATCGCCCAGGTGTGCGAGGTGGGTACGGGATTCGAACCCGTGTATACGGCTTTGCAGGCCGCTGCCTCGCCTCTCGGCCAACCCACCGTGGCTGGATCCCCTGGCGGGGAAGCCCTCCCTGGGTCCTTCCGAGCGGATGACGAGATTCGAACTCGCGACCCTCACCTTGGCAAGGTGATGCGCTACCACTGCGCCACATCCGCATGCTCCGTGGTGGTCAGCCCTGCGGTGTCCCGCCGTGCCGTTCCCCGGTGCGGTGTAGACATTAGCCCAGCATTTCGCTGAGCACCAAATCGGCAGGATTCCGCGGGTCGCGAGACGCCTCCCCGGACCCCCCGAGGTGGCATGATTCGTTGGCATGACAACGATCGCGTGGTTCGACGGCCGTCTCGTGGACCCGCGGGGTGCACACCTGAGCGTGCTCGACCACGGCTTCGTCGTCGGCGACGGGGTGTTCGAGACCTGCGAGCTGCTCGACGGCGAACCCTTCGCCCTGACCCGCCACCTCGCGCGGTTGACCACCTCGGCGGTCGGTCTCGGCATCGACCCGCCGCAGGACGCGGTGGTGCGCGACGCCGTCGCCCAGGTCTCGGCCGCCTGGAACGAGGCCGAGCCCGGCGTCGTCGCCCGCCTGCGCATCACGTGGACCGCGGGGCTCGGCCCGCTCGGGTCCGACCGGCTCGGGGGACCGGGGACGCTCGTCGTCGCGGCGTCGGCCGCACCCCGGCACGGCGACGCCAAGGTGCACGTGGTCCCGTGGACGCGCAACGAGCGCGGAGCGCTCGCCGGTCTCAAGACGACGTCCTACGGCGAGAACGCGCTCGCCCTGGCGCGGGCACGGGCCCACGGCGCCGGCGAGGCCATCTTCGGCAACAACCGCGGCGAGCTGTGCGAGGGCACCGGCACGAACGTGTTCCTCGAGGACGAGCGCGGTCTCCTGACGCCGCCGCTCACGTCGGGCGCGCTGGCCGGGGTGACGCGCGCGCTCGTCCTGGACTGGGCCGCCGAGGCCGGCATCCCGGTCCGCGAGGAGACGGTGCCGCTGAGCGCGATCCACACCGCGGCGCACGTGGCGCTGACGTCCTCGACGCGGGGCATCTCGCCCGTCGTCGAGGTCGACGGCGTGCGCAAGGAGCCCGGTCGGCTCACCCTGGCGATGGGGGAGCTGTTCCCGCTCAAGCAGCGCGAGAACCTGGACCCCTGAGGGCCGCGAACGCCGCCAGCGCGCCGATTCGGCAGCCCGGCCGTTCTCGGCTACTATCGACAGGCCGCACGGTGAGAACCGTGCTCGGGCGATTAGCTCAGCGGTAGAGCGCCTCGTTCACACCGAGGAGGTCACTGGTTCGAGACCAGTATCGCCCACCACGCACGTCACGCCCCCGGACCCGCGGTCCGGGGGCGTCGTCGTTCTCCCGACGGGGCCTGGGCAGTAGGCTCCAGGGGTCCTTCCGCTACCTCGTCTGGAGTCCGCTGTGCCCGAGATCCACCTCACCCTCGACGGCGTTCCTACCGTGATCGAGGCGGGGACGACGGCGATCGCGCTCCTGGCCAAGGAGCGCACGGTCGTGGCGGTGCGGGTCGACGGCGAGCTGCGCGACCTCGACCGCGAGCTGCCCGCGGACGCGAGCGTCGAGCGCGTCACGATCGACTCGCCCGACGGGCTCGCGATCCTGCGCCACTCCGCCGCCCACGTGCTGGCCCAGGCCGTGCAGCAGATCAACCCGGACGCCAAGCTCGGCATCGGCCCGCCGATCACCGACGGCTTCTACTACGACTTCGACGTCGAGACGCCGTTCACGCCCGAGCAGCTCACCGAGCTCGACAAGGTCATGGGCCGGATCATCAAGGAGGGCCAGACCTTCCGCCGTCGCGTCGTCACGGAGGACGAGGCCCGCGCCGAGCTCGCGCACGAGCCGTACAAGCTCGAGCTCATCGGACTCAAGAGCGCCGTCTCGGACGACGAGCAGTCGGTCGGCGAGGGCGCGAGCGTCGAGGTCGGCGCCGGTGAGCTGACGATCTACGACAACGTGCGCGGCGCCGGTCGCGAGACCGAGGCCGTGGTCTGGAAGGACCTGTGCCGCGGCCCGCACCTGCCCAGCACCCGTCTCATCGGCAACGGCGTGCAGCTCATGCGCAGCGCCGCCGCCTACTGGCGCGGCAGCGAGAAGAACCCGCAGCTCCAGCGCGTCTACGGGACGGCCTGGCCGACCAAGGACGAGCTGCGCGCCTACACCGAGCGCCTGGCGGAGGCCGAGCGTCGCGACCACCGCCGCCTCGGCACCGAGCTGGACCTGTTCTCCTTCCCCGACGAGATCGGCTCCGGCCTCGCCGTCTTCCACCCGCGCGGCGGCGTCGTCCGCATGGAGATGGAGGAGTACTCGCGCAAGCGGCACATCGAGGCCGGCTACGAGTTCGTCTACTCCCCGCACGCGACCAAGGGCAAGCTGTTCGAGGTCTCGGGCCACCTGGACTGGTACGCCGACGGCATGTACCCGCCGATGCAGCTCGACGCCGAGTACCACGCCGACGGCACGGTCAAGCGCGAGGGGCAGGACTACTACCTCAAGCCGATGAACTGCCCGATGCACAACCTGATCTTCGATGCGCGCGGCCGCTCCTACCGCGAGCTCCCGCTGCGGCTGTTCGAGTTCGGCACGGTCTACCGCTACGAGAAGTCCGGCGTCGTGCACGGCCTCACGCGCGCCCGGGGCTTCACGCAGGACGACGCGCACATCTACACCACGCGCGAGCAGATGCGCGAGGAGCTCACCAGCCTGCTGACCTTCGTGCTCGACCTGCTGAAGGACTACGGCCTGGAGGACTTCTACCTCGAGCTGTCCACGCGCAACCCCGAGAAGTCGGTCGGTGACGACGCGACCTGGGAGGAGGCGACGCAGACGCTCAAGGAGGTCGCCGAGGCCTCGGGTCTCGACCTCGTGCCCGACCCGGGTGGCGCCGCGTTCTACGGCCCCAAGATCTCGGTCCAGGCCAAGGACGCGATCGGCCGCACCTGGCAGATGTCGACGATCCAGCTCGACTTCAACCTGCCGGAGCGGTTCGACCTCACCTACCAGGCCGCCGACGGGTCGCGTCAGCGCCCCGTGATGATCCACCGTGCCCTGTTCGGCTCGATCGAGCGGTTCTTCGCGGTGCTCCTGGAGCACTACGCCGGGGCGTTCCCCGCGTGGCTCGCTCCCGTCCAGGTGCTGGCCGTGCCGGTCGCCGAGCCCTTCAACGACTACCTCATCGACGTCGCCAAGCAGCTCAAGGCCGCCGGCGTGCGCGCCGAGGTCGACCTCAGCGACGACCGCTTCAACAAGAAGATCCGCAACGCCACCAAGGAGAAGGTGCCGTTCGTGCTGATCGCGGGCGGTGAGGACGCCGAGGCCGGGGCCGTCTCCTTCCGCTACCGCGACGGCACGCAGCGCAACGGCGTCCCGATCGCGGAGGCGATCGAGATCGTCCGGACCGCGATCGACACGCGCGTCCAGGTCTGAGCGTGACCGGCCTCGAGCCCGGGACGGGCGCCACGCCCGCTCGGGACGCAGCAGACGCGGCGGCCGCGCCACCCGCGGAGGACCCCGCGTCCTTCGCGGGCGACGCCGACGCGTTCCAGCGCCTGTGGACCCCGCACCGGATGGTCTACATCGACGGCGCGGACAAGCCCACCGACGCCGGCGAGCAGCGGTGCCCGTTCTGCACGGTGCCGCGGCGCTCCGACGTGGACGGCCTCGTGGTGGCGCGCGGTGCGCTCGCCTACGTCGTGCTCAACCTCTACCCCTACAACCCCGGGCACCTCATGGTCGTGCCCTACCGCCACGTCGCCGGGTACCCCGAGCTGACGACGCCGGAGGTCGCCGAGATCGGCTCCCTCACGCAGGGCGCGATGCGGGTGCTGCGGGCGACGTCGGCCCCGACCGGGTTCAACCTCGGCGTCAACCAGGGGCAGACCGGGGGAGCGGGCATCGCCGCGCACCTGCACCAGCACGTGGTGCCGCGCTGGGGCGGCGACGCCAACTTCATGCCGATCGTGGCGGGGACCAAACCGCTGCCGCAGCTGCTCGGCGCGACGCGCGACGCGCTCGCCGCCGCGTGGGCGGAGCACAGCGGGAGCGACGCCGTCGCCCGCCCCGCCGGGACGGAGACCTGATGCTCAAGCACCTGCGCACGATCGTCGGCAAGATCCTGCGGCCCGTCGCCGCGCTCCTGCTCCGCCTCGGCCTGACGCCCGACGTCGTCACGGTGATCGGCACGCTCGGCGCGATGGTCGGTTCGCTCGGCCTCATCGCCCGCGGCCAGCTGTTCGCCGGCACCATGGTCATCACGTTCTTCGTGCTGTTCGACGTGCTCGACGGCACCATGGCCCGCCTCGCCGGCACGTCCGGTCCGTGGGGCGCCTTCCTGGACTCCGTGCTCGACCGGTTCGCCGACGGCGCGCTGTTCTCCGCGCTCGCCATCCACCTGGTGCTGACCGACCAGCCCGTCGGCGCCGCGGCCGCCCTCGCGTGCCTGGTCCTGGGCAGCATCGTGCCGTACACCCGTGCCAAGGCGGAGTCGATCGGACACACCGCCACCGTCGGCATCGCCGAACGCGGCGACCGGCTGCTCATCGCCCTCGTGGCCACCGGGCTGGTCGGGCTCGGCCTGCCGGCGGTGGTGCTCGTCGTGGTGCTGGTCGTGCTGGCGCTCCTGAGCCTGGCGACGGCGATCCACCGGATGCTCCACGTGCGGCGGCAGATCGTGGCCGCCGGTCGGGCCGGTGGGACCCCGTCGTGAGGCGCCCCACCACCACCGACCTCTACGTCCTGGCCTGGCGGCACGTCCGCCGGCTGCCCGATCCGCTGGTGCGCGGCGCCGCGCACCTCGTGGCCGACGTCGTGTGGCTGACGCGGACAGCGGGCGTGAGGCAGCTGAGCCGCAACCTGGCTCGCCTGCGACCGGACCTCGACCCCCGCGCCCTGAGCCGCACCACGCGCGCCGGGATGCGCTCCTACCTGCGCTACTTCGTCGAGGCGTTCCAGCTGCCCGGCTGGTCGCCCGAGCGGATCGACGCGCGCGTCCGCGCCACGGGCACGCAGCACGTCCGCGACGTGATCGACGCCGGGGAGAGCCTCGTGCTGGCCCTGGGGCACACCGGCAACTGGGACCTCGCCGGGGCCTGGGCCTCGCGGCACCTCGGGCCCGTCCTGACGGTGGCGGAGAAGCTGCCCGACGGCCTGTACGAGGAGTTCGTCGCGTTCCGCGGTTCCCTGGGCATCGAGATCGTGCCGCTCGAGGGCGGCACCACGTTCCGCCGGCTCACCCGGCTCGCGCGCGCGAAGCCGCAGCTCGTGCCGCTGCTGGCCGACCGCGACCTGACGGCCCACGGCGTGGAGGTCGACCTGCTCGGCACGCCGGCGCGGGTCGCGGCCGGACCCGCGACCCTCGCGCTCGTGGGCGGGCACGCCCTGCTTCCCGCGGCGCTGTCCTACGAGCGGCTGCACGGGGAGCGTCGACGGCGGGCGGGCACCCCCTGGGGGCTGCTGATCGAGTTCGGCGAGCCCGTGGCCACGAGGACGCCCGACGGCGTCCGGCGCGACGTCGTCGCGGTGACGCAGGACTGGGTGACGGCCCTGTTCACCGCCGTCGCCCGGTCGCCGCAGGACTGGCACATGCTGCAGAAGGTCTTCCTGGCCGACCTCGACCCCGCGCGGCTGACCGACGTCCCGCGCGCCGAGGGGGCCTGAGCGGATGCGGATCGGCATCGTCTGTCCCTACTCCCTCGACGCCCCCGGCGGCGTCCAGGTCCACGTCACCGACCTCGCCGCGCGACTGATCGGCCAGGGCCACGAGGTCAGCGTGCTCGCGCCCGCCGACGACGACACCCCGGTGCCCGACTTCGTCGAGGCCACCGGGCGGAGCCTCGCGGTGCGCTACAACGGTTCGGTGGCCCGCCTGGCGTTCGGCCCCGTGACCGCCCGGCGCGTGCACGGCTGGCTCGAGGACGGTGACTTCGAGGTCCTGCACATCCACGAGCCGCTCGTCCCGAGCGTCGGGCTGATCGCGCTCTGGCAGGCGGAGGTGCCCGTCGTCGCGACGTTCCACACGGCCAACGACCGCTCGCGCGCGATGCAGGTCGCCTACCCGATGCTTCGCCCGACGCTCGAGCGCATCACCGCCAGGATCGCCGTCTCCGAGGAGGCCAGGCGCACGGTGGTCGAGCACATGGGGGGCGACGCGATCGTCATCCCCAACGGTGTCGAGCTGGACCTGTTCCGCGACGCCGAGCGCCGTCCGGCGTGGGTCGGGACGCCCGACCGGCCGACGCTGGCCTTCCTCGGGCGCACCGACGAGCCGCGCAAGGGCCTCGGCGTCCTCCTCGCCGCGCTGCCCTCGATCGTCGCGGCGGTCCCGGGCGTGCGGATCCTCGTCGCGGGCCGGGGCGACCTGACCCAGGCGCGCGAGGTCGCCACCCGGTACCCCGGGGTGCTCGAGCTGCTGGGCGAGGTGACCGAGGTGGACAAGGCCGCGCTGCTGCGGTCGGTCGACCTGTACATCGCCCCGCAGACCGGCGGCGAGAGCTTCGGCATCGTGCTGGTGGAGGCGATGGCGGCGGGCGCCGGCGTCGTGGCGAGCAACCTGTCGGCGTTCCGGCGGGTGCTGCAGGAGGGTCGTGCCGGGACGCTCTTCGAGGTCGGCGACGGCGAGTCGCTGGCCCGCGCCGTCGTCGCCGCGCTCGCCGACCCCGACCGGGTGGACACCGTCCGCACGAGCGCATCGGCGTGGTGCCGCCAGTACGGGTGGGACGTCGTGGTGGCGCAGATCCTCGACGTCTACCAGCTCGCGGCGGGCGAGGCCGAGAAGGTGGTGGCGCGATGACCGCGGAGATCGTCCTCGCCGTCGTGGTGGTGCTGGTGCTGCTGGTCTGGCTCGTGCTGGCCAAGGCGAACCGCCTCGACCTGCTGCACCAGAAGATCACCAGGACCGCGGCGACCCTCGACGCGCAGCTGCTGCGCCGCGCCGGCCAGGCGGCCGAGCTCGCGGCGACCGGTCGGCTGGACCCCGCCTCCTCGCTCGTGCTCGCCGGGGCCGCCGACGCGTGCCTCACCACCGGGCAGGACCTGGAGCTCCCCGTCGACGCCGAGCGCTCCCTCCCCGGGCGCGCCACGCTGACTCAGGAGCGGGAGGTCGTGGAGAGCGACCTGTCACGCGTGCTCCGGCAGGCGCTCGAGGGTGCGGGCGACGGCGGCCCGTCCGACCTCGCGATCGTGGCCGACGTCGTCGCGACCGGGCGCCGCGTCGAGATGGCGCGGCGGTTCCACAACGACGCCGTGACCCAGACCGTCCGCATCCGCGGGCAGGCGATGGTGCGCCTCCTGCGGCTGGCGGGCAACGCCCGGCTGCCGCGCACGTTCGAGATGGACGACACCCCGCCGCGCCTGGGCTGACGCCCGCCGGTCCGTTCGTCCCCGCGCGCGTGCCCGCCACTAGGGTGGGCGCCATGTCGAGTGGCTATCCCGGACCGTCGTCGTCCAACCCTTATCCGGCGCCGTCCCGGCCTCCCGCGTCCGACCGTCAGCCCGGTCCGTACGGCCAGCCCGGTCAGCCCGGTGGGTACGGTCGGCCCGGCTACGGCCAGCAGGCGGCCCTCGGCCGGCCGGACGGCTACGGACAGCCCCAGCAGCACGGCCAGTCGGCGCAGCAGCACCCCCAGATCTGGCACGGCGGCCAGCGCTCCAGCGCGCTGGGGACCGGCACGATCGTCGCGCTCTGCGTGGTCGGCTTCGCCGGCATCTGGGGTCTGTGGATCGCGCTGAGCCAGGTCGGTCCCGCGCCGGCCGCCATCGGCTTCATCGCCGCGCTGATCCCGCTCGCCGCGGTCCTGGCGGTCGTCATGTGGCTCGACCGCTGGGAGCCCGAGCCCAAGGTCATGCTCCTCATCGCGCTGCTGTGGGGTGCCGGGGTCTCGGTCGTGCTGTCGTTCTACGGCAACACCGCGGTCACGACGAGCTTCTACGAGGCCACGGGCGACATCGACGGGGCGAACCTGGTGGGCGCCGTCGTCTCCGCCCCGATCGTGGAGGAGACCACCAAGGGCCTCGGCGTGCTCCTGATCTTCCTCCTGCGGCGCAAGTACTTCGACGGCGTGGTGGACGGCATCGTCTACGCCGCGGTCGTGGCCGCCGGCTTCGCCTTCACCGAGAACATCATCTACTTCGGCCGCTCGGTCGACTTCCTGCCGCAGATCTTCTTCATGCGCGGGATCATGTCGCCGTTCGCGCACATCCTGTTCACGGCGTGCGTCGGCATCGCGCTCGGCATCGCCTCGCGGCACCGCAACGCCTCGGCCGTGTGGTGGCTGTTCCCGCTCGGCCTGCTGGGCTCGGCCGCGCTGCACGCCCTGTGGAACGCCTCGGCCAGCCTCGGCGGGGTGACCGGCAGCGAGGGCACGTTCTTCCTCGTCTACGGGCTGGTGCAGATCCCGCTCTTCGTGGCCGCGGTCGTGCTGGTGTTCTGGCTCAGGCGCCAGGAGAGCGCGGCGATCCGCGCGCGCCTGACGGAGTACGCCGGCGCGGGCTGGTTCGCGCCGCACGAGATCGAGATGGTCGCCTCGCTGCGCACCCGGGCGCAGGCCAGGGCCTGGGCGAGCAGGCTCGGACCGAACGCCGGCGCCGCCATGAAGCGTTTCCAGAAGGATGCGACGTCGCTGGCCTACATGCGTCAGCGCGCGGTCAGCGGACGGGCCGACCTGCGCACGCACAGCTCGACGGAGCAGGAGCTGCTCGCCGCCATCTCCGCCGACCGGCAGGCGTTCCAGGCCGCCGCACCGCAGGCGTTCCGCTGATCGTGCCGCAGGAAGCACAGGAGCCGCAGGAACGACAGGAGTCCTTCCAGCCCGGCGAGGGCTGGCTGGTCGGGCAGGACGGCGTGCCGTACCGGTACGCCGCGCGCGTCCTCCTGCTGGACGCCGACGACCGACTCCTCCTCGTGCGCGCGCACGACGCCGACCAGGTCGAGCGGACCTGGTGGTTCACCGTGGGCGGTGGCATCGACGCGGGCGAGACCCCCCGGGCGGCCGCCGTCCGCGAGGTCGCCGAGGAGACCGGACTCGTGATCGACGCCGACGCGCTGGTCGGCCCGGTGGCGAGCCGCTGGGCCGTGTTCGACTTCTTCGCCAGGAGCGTCCGCCAGCACGAGGTGTTCTTCGTGCACCGGCTGGCCGAGGTGGGCACGGCGGCGCAGGACCTGAGCACCGCGGGCTGGACCGCGGTGGAGCGCTCGTTCGTCGACGAGCTCGGCTGGTGGAGCCCCGAGGAGCTGCGAGCGATCGACGGCGAGGTGTTCCCCGCCCGGCTGCCCGAGCTGCTCGCGCACGTGCTGGAGCACCTGCCGCGCTCCGACGGTCCGGCCGCCGGGGCGCGCACCGGCTGGGCCCCCGAGGTCTGGGACCTCACGGAGTCCGGGCCGGCCCGCCGGTAGGATCGAGCCCGGTCGCACGCCACCCACGCAGTCGCGGGTGTGCGGGCAAGTCAACGGACGAAAGGTGAGAACCATGTCGGGTCACTCCAAGTGGGCCACCACGAAGCACCAGAAGGCCGCGAAGGACGCCAAGCGCGGCAAGCTCTTCGCGAAGCTGGTCAAGAACATCGAGGTCGCGGCGCGCACCGGCGGCGGGGACCCCGTGGGCAACCCCACGCTCTACGACGCCATCCAGAAGGCCAAGAAGACGTCCGTCCCGAACGAGAACATCGATCGCGCTGTCAAGCGGGGCTCCGGCCAGGAGGCCGGCGGCGCGCAGTACGACACGATCATGTACGAGGGCTACGGCCCCGGCGGTGTCGCGGTGCTCGTGGAGTGCCTCACCGACAACCGCAATCGTGCCGCCGCCGAGGTGCGCCTCGCGTTCAGCCGCAACGGTGGGTCGATGGCCGATCCCGGCAGCGTGTCCTACCTGTTCTCGCGTCGCGGCGTCGTCGTGGTCCCCAAGGCCGAGGACCTGACCGAGGACGACGTCCTGGTCGCGGTGCTCGACGCCGGGGCCGAGGAGGTCAACGACCTGGGGGAGTCCTTCGAGGTGCTGAGCGCTGCCAGCGACTTCGTCGCGGTCCGCAAGGCCGTCCAGGAGGCCGGCCTCGACTACGACTCCGCCGAGGCGTCGTTCGTGCCGTCGGTCGAGGTCGAGGTCGACGTCGAGGGCGTGCGCAAGGTGCTCCGGCTCATCGACGCGCTCGAGGACTCCGACGACGTGCAGAACGTGTTCGCCAACTTCGACGCCTCCGACGAGGTCATGGCGGCGCTGGACGACGACGAGGACTGATGCGCGTGTCGGGGCCCGTCACGGGGCTCGGGGACGTGCGAGAGTGACGAACGTGAGCCAGCCGTCGGTCGCCCCGCGCGAGGGTCGCGACGCCGATCGCCGACCCGCGCTGGCTCGCGGACGCACGATCCTCGGCGTCGATCCCGGTCTGACGCGCTGCGGCCTCGGAGCCATCACCGCCACCGCCGGCCGCGTCGTGCGGATCGTGGACGTCGGCGTGGCGACCAGCTCGCCCGACACCCCGCTCGAGCTCAGGCTGCTCCAGATCAGCACCGTGATCGACGAGTGGATCGACCGGCTGCGGCCCGACGCGGTCGCCGTCGAGCGCGTGTTCGCGCAGTCCAACGTCTCCACGGTCACGGGCACCGCCCAGGTGGCGGGGCTGGCGATGGTCGCGGCCGCGCGCCGCGGCATCCCCGTCGAGCTCCACACCCCCAGCGAGGTCAAGGCCGCGATCACGGGCAACGGCCGCGCCGAGAAGGAGCAGATCACCACCATGGTGACGCGCATCCTCGGTCTCGCGAGCGCGCCCCGACCCGCCGACGCCGCCGACGCCCTCGCGCTCGCGATCTGCCACGCCTGGCGCTCGCCCGCGGGCAGGCCCGTGGCGGCGGTGGCGACCGCGACGATCGAGGTCGACGACGAGCCGAGCGGTCCGGCCGCCGCGTCGCCGGCGAACGGGGCCGCACCGACCGCCGCCCAGGCCCTGTGGCTCGAGGCGGAGCGCCGCTCGCGCCGGACCGCGCGGCGCGTCGCGCCCGCACGGGGCAGCGTCGGGCGCTAGCCTTCCTTCGTACAGGTGTTCGCTCCGCCGGTCGAGTTCTCCGGCGCGGCCCAGCCGGCCCACGCGCCGGCGAGAGGAGTTCGTCGGCATGATCGCACTGGTACGGGGCGAGGTCGTCTCGATCGGGTTGGACCACGCCGTCGTCCTCGCCTCGGGGCTCGGGCTGAAGGTCCTGGCGACGCCGGCCGCACTCGCCGGTCTGCGCGTCGGCGTCGAGGCCACGCTGCACACGGCGTTCGTGGTGCGCGAGGACTCCCAGACGTTGTTCGGCTTCGACGAGGCCGACGAGCGCGACGTCTTCGACACGCTCATGACGGTGAGCGGCGTCGGACCCCGGCTCGCGCTCGCCACCCTGGCCGTCCACACGCCCGACGCGCTGCGCCGGGCCGTCGCGGGCGACGACCTGAACGCCCTCCAGCGCGTGCCCGGCATCGGCCGCAAGGGTGCGCAGCGCATGGTGCTCGAGCTCGCGGGCAAGCTGGGCGCGGCCACCGGGGCGCTCGAGGCGCCGGCCACCGCAGCGCCGGCCGGGATCGCCCCGGACGTCGTCGAGGCCCTTGTCGGGCTCGGGTGGAACGCGCGCGCCGCGGAGGCGGCCGTGACCGCCGTGACGGAGCGCGGCGAGGCCTCGGCCGACGACGCCGCCGGGATCCTGCGGGCGGCGCTGCGCGAGCTCGCCGGGGTGCCGCGTGGCTGACGGCGGGATGGACGCCGTGATGGCGGCCGAGGCCGACGAGATCGAGCGCGCGGCCGAGGCGGCCCTGCGCCCGCGACGGCTGGCGGACTTCGTCGGTCAGCGCGTGGTGCGCGACCAGCTCTCGCTCGTGCTCGACGCCGCCGTCGCCCGCCACCGCCAGCCCGACCACGTGCTGCTCGCCGGACCGCCGGGACTCGGCAAGACCACGCTGGCGATGATCATCGCCGGCGAGGTCGGCGCCGCGCTGCGCCTGACGTCCGGTCCGGCGATCACGCACGCGGGTGACATGGCGGCGATCCTGTCGGCGCTGCAGGAGAACGACGTCCTGTTCATCGACGAGATCCACCGTCTGGCGCGTCCCGCCGAGGAGATGCTCTACCTCGCGATGGAGGACTTCCGGGTCGACGTCGTGGTGGGCAAGGGTGCGGGGGCGACGGCGATCCCGCTGTCGCTGCCGCCCTTCACGCTCGTCGGCGCGACCACGAGGGCCGGGTTGCTGCCGGCGCCGCTGCGCGACCGGTTCGGCTTCACCGGGCACATGGACTTCTACGAGGTCGCCGACCTCGAGCGCGTGCTGCACCGCTCGGCGCGCCTGCTCGCGATCGAGCTCGACGACGAGGCGGCTCACGAGATCGCCAGCCGTTCGCGCGGGACGCCCCGCATCGCCAACCGCCTCCTGCGCCGCGTCCAGGACTGGGCGCAGGTGCGCGGCACCGGGGTGGCCGACGTCGCCGCGGCGCACGCCGCGCTGGACGTGTTCGAGGTCGACCCGCGCGGTCTCGATCGACTCGACCGCGCCGTGCTGCGGAGCCTGTGCGAGCGGTTCTCCGGGGGACCGGTCGGGCTGACCTCGATCGCCATGGCGATCGGCGAGGAGCCGGAGACGGTCGAGACCGTGGCCGAACCGTTCCTGCTGCGCGAGGGCTTCCTCTCCCGCACGCCTCGCGGCCGGGTGGCGACGCCGGCCGCGTGGCGCCACCTCGGGCTCCCCGTCCCCGACGGCGGTCCGTCGCGGCTGTTCGACTGACGACGGCCGTTCGAGCACCCGGGACGCGGTCCCGGAGGGCCCGCACGCACCTGTGGGTTGCGTCACCTAGACTCGTGCGCGGCCCTTCCCCCGACGAAAGACTCCTCTCCTCATGTTTGCTGAAGGTGGCGGCTCCAACGTGCTGCTCATCGGTCTCCTGATCCTGGCCGTCGTGGGGATGTTCTTCATCAGCCGGCGCAACAAGAAGGCCCAGGGGTCCGTGTCGGACTTCCGGACCAGGCTGGCGGCTGGTGACGAGGTCATGACCGCCTCGGGCCAGCTCGGCGTGGTGGTCGCCAAGGACGGCGACGCGGTCACCATCTCCTCGGCCGGCACCCTGTCCACCTGGGTGGTCGCGGCGATCCAGCAGGTGCCGCCGCAGTTCACCGCCGCCGCGGACGCCGCGTTCGGCCGTGCGCCGGCCGTCGACCCCGTGGACGACGAGCAGCAGCTGCTCGCGGGAGACGCGGAGCTCGACGCCGAGCCCGTGAGCCCGGGGGTCGACGTCGACGGCGTCGAGAACCCCCGCACCGACGGCACCGCCGGACCCGACATCGACGGCGGTCCGACGACCCCCGACGTGCGGCGCTGACGCACCCTTCCACTCGCCGGTGCGCCGTGGTGCGCCGGCCCGCGCTTGACTGAAAGAAGATCTCGGTGGCTCGACGCAGCTCGATAGCACGTCCGTTGTACTTCCTGCTCCTGCTCCTCGTGGCGATCTACGGGACCGTGGGCATCGGCAGCGCGACCGCGGATCCGGAGGACGAGGGCGGCGCGTCGTTCGCCCCGAACCTCGCGCTCGACCTCGAGGGCGGGACGCAGCTCATCCTGACGCCGCGCGCGGACGACGGGCAGGAGATCACCTCAGAGGACATCGACCAGGCCATCGCGATCATCCGCCAGCGCGTCGACGGCTCGGGTGTCGCCGAGGCCGAGATCACGAGCCAGGGCGGCAGCAACATCGTCGTCGCGATCCCCGGTGAGGTCGACGAGGAGACCGTCGCCCTGATCACCGCCTCGGCGCAGATGCGGATGCGTCCCGTGCTCCAGGTCGCCAACCCCGGCACGATCGACCCCGCCGCCGTCGCCGCGGCGCAGGCCGCCGCCGAGTCGGCCGCGACCGACCCCACCGCCGTCGACCCGAACGCGGTCGACCCGAACGCGGTCATCGACCCGAACGCCACGGTCGACCCGAGCGCGCCGGCCGACGGCGCCACGGAGACCCCGGCGCCGGACACCGGTGCCGACGGCGCCATGCCCGCCGAGGCCGCCGCCGCCACCGACGCCCCGTCGGACCCGGCGACCGAGACCGCGACGCCGGAGCCCACCGAGGCCGCGACGCCGCCCACCGCCGAGGAGATCGACGCCGCCGCCACGTCGGCGGCCGACCTCGACGGCGACGGCACCATCTCGTCCGAGCCGCTCACCGAGCCGACGAACCCGAGCGACCAGGCGTGGCTGACCGAGCAGGTCTACTACGACCTCTACACGCTCGACTGCACGCTCCCCGAGAACCGTGCGGGCGGCAGTGACGACGACCTCGCGGCGCCCCTCGTGGCGTGCTCGCCCGACGGCACCGCGAAGTACGCCCTCGGCCCGGTCGAGCTCACCGGCTCCGATCTGACGAGCGCGCAGATGGCCTACCAGGCCTCCTCCACGGGCGCCTCGACGAACATCCCGATCGTGCAGATGAACTTCACGAACGAGGGTGGCCAGAAGTTCGCCGACGTCACCACCCGCCTGTCGACCAGCCAGGCACCGCTGAACCAGTTCGCGATCGTGCTCGACGGGCTCGTCATCTCCGCCCCGAGCGTCAACCAGCCCATCCCGAACGGCGAGGCCCAGATCAGCGGCCCGCCGACGGACCCCTTCACGCGGGCCGCCGCGACGACGCTGGCCAACCAGCTCAACTTCGGTTCGCTGCCGCTCACGTTCGAGGTGCAGTCGCAGGAGCAGATCAGCGCCACGCTCGGCACCGAGCAGCTCGAGCGCGGCATGCTCGCCGGCGCCATCGGGCTCGTCCTGGTCCTCGGCTACTCGTTCCTGCAGTACCGCGGCCTCGGCATCGTCACGGTGGCGAGCCTCGTGGTCGCCGGTGCCCTCACCTACGGCCTGATCCTGCTGCTCTCGTGGTGGCAGGGCTACCGGCTCTCGCTGCCGGGTGTGACGGGTCTGATCATCGCGATCGGCGTCACCGCCGACTCCTTCATCGTCTACTTCGAGCGCATCCGCGACGAGGTGCGTGAGGGCCGGACGCTGCAGGCCGCCGTCGACCACGGCTGGATCCGCGCCCGGCGCACGATCCTCGCCTCCGACGCCGTCAACGTCCTCGCGGCCGTGATCCTCTACTTCATCGCCGTCGGCGGCGTGCGCGGCTTCGCGTTCACGCTCGGTCTGACCACCGTGATCGACCTCGTCGTCGTGATCCTGTTCACGCACCCGCTGATGAAGCTGCTCGTCCGGACGAAGTTCTTCGGTCAGGGCCACCGGTTCTCCGGTCTCGACCCGGTCCACCTCGGGGCATCCGTGGCGGCCTACGCCGGCCGCGGCCGTGCCCGCACGGTCGCCGAGCGTGCCGCCATCGTCGCGAACGCCGACACCCGCACCATCGCGCAGCGCAAGGCCGACGAGGCCCGCGCCGAGGCCGAGGCCGCCCAGGCGCAGGCCCACGCCGAGAGCGGGGTGGACTCCGACGTCGTCGTGGCCGCCCCCGTCGGTGCGACCGATCGCGTCGCCGACGGCGACCGCGACACCGCCACCGGCACCACCCGCACGTCCGACACGACCGAGGAGAACCGCTGATGGCCGGCCAGTTCGCCCGCCTGGGCAACGACCTCTACACGGGCAAGCGCAGCTACGACATCGTCGGGAAGCGCAGGGTCTGGTTCATCGCCGCCGTGCTGCTCGTGGCGCTGTCCGGCGTCCTGCTGCTGGCTCGCGGCCTCAACGTGGGCATCGAGTTCCGCGGCGGCTCCGAGTTCACGGTCTCCGGCGCGGCCACGACGTCGTCCGGCCCCGCCGAGGAGGTCCTCCAGGGGATCGCCACCGACCAGGTGGCTCGTGTCTCCGTCGTCGGCGGGGACTCGGTCCGCATCCAGACCGACCAGCTCTCGCAGGAGCAGACCGAGCAGGTCGCCGGATCTCTCGCCGAGGCGTACGAGGTCGATCGCACGGCCGTGACGTCGTCCTTCATCGGCCCGTCCTGGGGTGCCGACATCACGGCCAAGGCGGTCCAGGGCCTGGTGATCTTCCTCGTGCTGGTCGCCATCGTGATGGCGCTCTACTTCCGCACGTGGAGCATGGCCGTCGCGGCCCTCATCGCGCTGCTGCACGACCTCGTCGTGACCGTCGGTCTCTACGCCGGCATCGGGTTCGAGGTGACGCCCGCGAGCGTCATCGGGCTGCTGACGATCCTCGGCTACTCGCTCTACGACACGGTCGTCGTGTTCGACAAGGTCCGCGAGAACACCGCGAACGTGCTCGAGCAGACGCGCGTCACCTACGAGGAGGCCTCCAACCTCGCCGTCAACCAGACGATCGTCCGCTCGATCAACACCTCGGTGGTCGGCATCCTGCCGGTCGCGTCGATCCTGTTCGTCGGCGCGTTCCTGCTGGGGGCCGGCACGCTGCGGGACATCGCGCTCTCGCTGTTCATCGGCATGATCGTCTCGACCGCGTCGTCCATCTTCCTCGCGACGCCGCTCGAGGCGGCGCTGCGGATGCGTCGCCCCGCCTACCGCGAGCACACCGCGCGCGTGCTGGAGCTGCGTGCCGAGTCGGGCGAGGCCGCCGTCGTGTCGAGCTCGGACGTCCGCCCCGAGTCCGAGCGCGTCGTGGCCACGATCCCCGGCATCCACCTCGGCACGACATCGCAGCCGCGCCGCAAGCGCTGAGCGCTCGCGCTCGCCCGACCACCCGCCGTCCGCACCGGACGGCACCCGGCACGACGACGCCCGCACCGGCACTGGCCGGTGCGGGCGTCGTCGTGCGCCCACCTAGGATGGTGTGATGGCGGACGAGACGCGGCAGGAGATCCGGAACCGGGGCGCGGCCGACGCCGTCGCGCCCGTGGTGCCCCGTTCACGCATGCGCAGCACGCTGGTCAGGTTCGGGTCGCGCGGCCACCAGACGCCGCCGGCGATCGAACCGCTGCTGCGCGTGGTCCGTGCGAACCACCCGCGCGTCGACGTCTCGCTCATCGAGCGCGCCTACCTCGTGGCCGAGCGCGCGCACGAGGGACAGCTCCGCAAGAGCGGTGACCCCTACATCACGCACCCGGTCGCCGTCGCGACGATCCTCGCCGAGCTCGGGCTGACCCCGACGACGCTGGCGGCGGCGCTCCTGCACGACACGGTCGAGGACACCGACTACTCCCTGGCCACGCTCCGCAAGGAGTTCGGCGACGAGATCGCCGGGATGGTCGACGGCGTCACGAAGCTCGACAAGGTGACGTTCGGCGAGGCCGCGCAGGCCGAGACGGTCCGCAAGATGGTCGTGGCGATGGCGCGCGACATCCGGGTGCTCGTGATCAAGCTGGCCGACCGCCTGCACAACGCCCGCACGTGGAAGTTCGTCTCCTCGGGCTCCGCCGAGAAGAAGGCCCGCGAGACGCTCGAGATCTACGCGCCGCTCGCGCACCGGCTCGGCATGAACACCATCAAGTGGGAGCTCGAGGACCTGTCCTTCGCGACCCTCTACCCCAAGGTGTACGACGAGATCGTGCGGCTGGTCTCGGAGCGGGCTCCGGCGCGCGAGGAGTATCTCGGCATCGTGCGCGACAGCGTGGTCGAGGACCTCAAGGTCGCTCGGATCCGCTCGACCGTGACCGGGCGCCCGAAGCACTACTACTCGATCTACCAGAAGATGATCGTGCGCGGCCGAGACTTCGCGGACATCTACGACCTCGTGGGCGTGCGCGTCCTGGTCGACTCGGTGCGTGACTGCTACGCGGCGCTCGGTGCGCTGCACGCGCGGTGGAACCCGGTGCCCGGCCGGTTCAAGGACTACATCGCGATGCCGAAGTTCAACATGTACCAGTCCCTGCACACCACGGTGATCGGTCCGAGCGGCAAGCCCGTCGAGATCCAGATCCGCAGCCACGACATGCACCGGCGCGCGGAGTACGGCGTCGCGGCGCACTGGAAGTACAAGGAGCAGCCGGGTGCCGCCGGCGGCACGGCCGCGGGCGGCGGCGAGATGCCGTGGCTGCGCCAGCTCGTCGACTGGCAGCGCGAGACCTCCGACCCCGGGGAGTTCCTCGACTCGCTGCGCTACGAGATGTCGGGCAACGAGGTCTACGTCTTCACCCCCAAGGGTGACGTGATGTCGCTGCCCGGCGGTTCGACGTCGGTCGACTTCGCCTACGCGGTCCACACCGAGGTCGGTCACCGGACGGTGGGGGCCAAGGTGAACGGTCGTCTGGTTCCGCTCGAGTCGGTCCTGGACAACGGCGACACGGTCGAGGTCTTCACCTCCAAGGCCGAGAACGCCGGTCCGAGCCGCGACTGGCTCACCTTCGTCACCTCGCCGCGCGCGCGGAACAAGATCAAGGCGTGGTTCACGCGCGAGCGTCGGGACGAGGCGATCGAGGAGGGCAAGACCGCGATCGCCAAGGTCATGCGCAAGCAGAACCTGCCCATGCAGCGGCTCCTGACGCACGACTCGCTGACCGCGCTCGCGTCCGACATGCGCTATCCCGACGTCACCGCGCTGTACGCCGCGGTGGGTGAGCACCACGTCTCGGCCGCCAACGTCGTCTCGCGTCTCGTCGCGGGCCTGGGCGGCGAGGAGGGCACGACCGAGGACCTCGCCGAGGTCACGCACCCCGGGTCCACCGGTGTCGCCCGGCCGCGCAGCACGAGCGGCGGCGTCATCGTCGCGGGCATGGACGACGTGTGGACCAAGCTCGCCAAGTGCTGCACGCCGGTCCCCGGAGACCCCGTGGTCGGGTTCGTCACGCGGGGCCAGGGCGTCTCGGTGCACCGCGCCGACTGCCCCAACCTCGAGGCGCTGCAGGGCGAGTCCGAGCGGTTCGTGGACGTGTCGTGGTCGCCGGACGCCCAGAGCGTCTTCCTCGTCCAGATCCAGGTCGAGGCGCTCGACCGCGCGCGACTGCTGTCCGACGTCACGCGCGTGCTGTCCGACAACCACGTCAACATCCTGTCCGCCAGCGTCTCCACCTCCCGCGACCGGCTCGCGGTCAGCAAGTTCGTGTTCGAGATGGGGGACACCGCCCACCTGGGCCACGTGCTGCGTGCGGTCCGGGAGATCGACGGGGTCTACGACGTCTACCGCGTCACCGGCGTCCGGCCCGATGCGGCGCCCGTGCCCTCGGGACGCGCCGAGCTGAACGCCAAGGGCTGACCCGACCGCTCCGCCCTCGGGTGGAGGGTGTCGAGCCACGCGCGCGCCTGGCGGGCGCGTGATCGGTTCGCCGTCATCAGGCGGGCCCGGACGGCATCGAGCTCGACACCGGCGGCGACGAGCCTCCCGACCGCCTCGGCGTGGTCGACCGGATCGAGGCCGGACGCGCTGTCCTTCTGCTCGACGGCGTCCCGCGCCAGGTCGCACGCGGTCGTCAGCGGCGACGTCACACGCACGCCTCCCACGACGACGACGTCGCGGTCGCGCAGGACGACGGTGCGGTAGCGCACGGGTCCGAAACGTGCGCGCACGGGACGGGGGACCGTGACGTCCAGGCGCGCCGGTGGTGGCCCGCCGGTGCAGATCCAGGCGGCGGCCAGCAGGCAGACGGTGCCGCCGTCGGCGGGCGACGGGCGACGAGGAAGGTCACCGTCGGCGCGGGAGCGGTCCAGCAGCGTCGCGACGCCACAGGCGACGACCGCGTCGCGCGCCCGGTCGGCCGGGGTGAGCACGACGTCGGCCGCGACGCGCCCGGACCACAGGTGGTCGCCGAGCAGGTCGGCGTCGTCCGGGCCGAGACGCGTGCCGGGGCGCTCGTGCGGCACGCGGACCAGACCCGTGGGGCGGGGCAGCCAGGACGTCGTCATCGCCCGATCATGCCCGGGGCCGGCACGGGTGCGAGGCGCCTGTGGACGGCCGAACGGCCGGTCGCGTGGCGACCGGCCGTCCGGGGTGGTGCGGGTGGTGCTGCGGCGCGGGTGGTGCTGGTGCGATCCGTCAGGCGCCCGAGCTCTGCACGGCCTCGAGCCACTGGCGACGCGTCGCGAGCGCGCTCTCGGCGTCCTTGACCTTGCGGGCGTTCCCGGCGGCCTGCGCGGCGGCGAGGTCGGCCTCGAGCGCGGTGATGGAGTCGAGCAGCTGCGCGGTCGCGCCGTCCACCCGCGCCTTCATCTCGGGGTCGGTGCGACGCATCTCGGCCTGCTCGGCGTCGCGGATGGCCTGCTCGACCGCCCGCAGCCGAGCCTCGGTGCGCTGCATCTCGGCACGGGGCACCTTGCCGGCCTCGTCCCACGCGTCCTGGATCACGCGCACGTTCTTGCGTGCGGCCGCGAGGTCGGTGATCGGCAGGAGCGCCTCCGCCTTCTCCAGGAGCTCGAGCTTGACCGCGAGGTTGGCCTCGTACTCGGTGTCGATCTCGGCGTTGACCTGGGCGCGGGCCCCGAAGAACGTGTCCTGGGCACCCTTGAAGCGGGCCCACAGCGCGTCGTCGTCCTTGCGGCGGCCGCGGGGGGCGACGCGCCACTCGTCCATCAGCGCCCGGAACCGCGAGCCGGTAGGTCCCCAGTCGGTCGAGCCGGCGAGAGCCTCGGCCTGCACGACGAGCTGCTCCTTGACGCCCTTGGCGTCGCTGTTGCGGCGGTCGAGGTCGGAGAAGTGGGCGCGGCGGGCCTTGTCGAAGCTGGTGCGCGCGTGCGAGAACCGCTTCCACAGCGCGTCCTCGGTCGGGCGGTCGATGCGGACACCCGTGCGCTGCGCCTCCTTCCACTCGTCCAGGAGGGCGGTGACCTTGGCGGTCGCGTCGCGCCACTGGATGCGCGCGGCGTCGGTCGCGGCGATGGCCTCGACCTGCTCCACGATCGCGGTGCGCTCGACGATCGCCTGGGCGCGTGCGGCCTCCTTGGCCTTGCGGGCCTCGGCCTGCAGTGCGTCCGCCTGCGAGCCGAGGACGGCCAGGCGCACCCGGAGCGCGGGGAGGTCGCCGACGGCGGCCGGCTCGACGAGCTGCTCCGTGAGCGTGGCCAGCGTGCTCGTGGCCTCCTTCACGGCGATCGTCGGCAGGCGGGTCTCGAGCAGGGCGACCTGGGCCTTGAGGTCGAGGTAGCGGCGCACGTACAGACCGAGGGCCTCGTCGGTGTCGCCACCGGCGAACTGGCCGACCACGCGCTCGTGGTCACCGTCGCGGACCGTGACCGTGCCGTCCTCCGCGACGCTGCCGAACGCGGACGCCGCCTCGATCTCCGCCTTCTCGGCGGCCGGGGTGGGCGCGACGACGGGTGCGGGCGCGGCGTCGGACGCCTCGGCGGCGGCCGGGCGGGCCACCGGACGGGGGACCGGGCGCGGCACGGGGCGCGGCGTCGGGCGGGCTGCGGGGGCTGCTGCCGCGGGGGAGGGCGCCTCGTCAGCGGCCGGTGAATCCTCGGCGGGCACCTCCTCGGCGACGACCGGTGCCTCCTCGGCGACGACCGGTGCCTCCTCGGCGGCCGGGGCCTCGTCCTCGGGCTCGGGTGCGGCGTGCGCCTCGACGACGTCCACGACGATCTCACCCTCGACGGGCGGGTCCTGCGCGGCGACGTCGTCCGCGACGACCTCGTCGGGCGCCGGCGTCTGATCGGCCGTCAGGGTCTCCTCGACCGTCGGCGGCTCGTCGCTCGCCTCGGCGACCGCCACCGTGGACTCCTCGGACGCCGGGACCTCGTCGGCCGTCAGCTCCTCGGCCGAGAGGTCGACGTCGTCGATCCCCTCGGCGAGCGTCTCCTCCAGCGTGAGGTCGAGCTCGGGTGCCGGCGGGATCTCCTCCGCCTCCGTCACCTCCTGCGGCCCGTCCTCCGAGGGCTCGGGCTGCAGCTCGGGCGTCTGCTCGTCCGTCGCGGCGTCCGTCGTGTCGACGTCGCTAAGGGTCGCCTGCGCGACCTCCTCGCTCGCGGGGGTCGACTGCTCGTCGCTGGTGGGTTCGGGTGTGCTAGTCACGAGATGACCGCTTTCTCGATGATGACGTCCGTCGCCGGCCGTCCGTCCGTGGCGCCTGTGTCGATGCCCACGGCACCGACGGACCGAAGTGTCTCCAGTCCCTGGACTACCGTACCGAACACCCCGTGGTTCCAGGCCGCGGCATCGGCGGGTGGGACGGCGCCGTCGGCCGCGGACTGGTTCGTCAGGACGAGTCCGGTCGCCGCCAGCGCCAGCACGAGCCCGATCACCAGGACGATCGCGACGATGCGCCGCTCCCGCCTGACCTTCTCGGCGCGGTCGTGGCGCGCCCTCGACCTCGCGGCGCGGCGCCGCTCCGCCTCGCGTGCCTGCCTGCCGGTCATCGGTCCTCCGCTGCTCGTCCGCGGCGCCCAGCATAGGACGCCGCGGGTGACGCCGCCCGGGGAGGATCGGGGCGTTGCCCGTCGTCAGCCCGGTGTCTGGGAAGATCGACGCATGCCCCGACCGACCCCCCTGTCCGGCTTCCCGGAGTGGCTGCCCGCGCAGCGCATCATCGAGCAGCGAGCCGTCGAGATCATCACGCGAACCTTCGAGCTGCACGGCTACGCCTCGGTGAACACGCGGGCCGTCGAACCGCTGCGCGAGCTGCTCCGCAAGGGCGAGACCTCCAAGGAGGTCTACGTGCTTCGGCGGCTGCACGCCGAGCCCGGTGCGAGTGCGAGCGACGACGACCTCGGACTCCACTTCGACCTCACGGTGCCGTTCGCACGGTACGTGCTCGAGCACGCCGGCCACCTGACGTTCCCCTTCAAGCGCTACCAGGTGCAGCCCGTGTGGCGCGGTGAGCGCCCCCAGGACGGCCGCTTCCGCGAGTTCTGGCAGGCCGACATCGACGTCGTGGGCGACGGCGAGCTCGCGGACCACTTCGAGGTGGACGTTCCGCTCGTGGCGGCCGAGGCGCTGACAGCGCTGCGGGAGATCGGGCTGCCGCCCGTGCGGGTGATGGTGAACAACCGGCGCGTGGCCGACGCGTTCTACCGCGGCATCGGGCTGACCGACGTCGACGCGGTGCTCCAGGCGGTCGACAAGCTGGCCAAGATCGGGGCCGACGGCGTCGCGGCGCTGCTGCGCTCCGAGCTCGGTGCGAGCGAGGACCAGGTCGCCGCGACGCTCGCGCTGGCCGGGCTGTCCGGCGGTTCGGAGGTCGTGGAGCAGGTGCGCGAGCTGGCGGCGTCCTCCGGCGTCACCGGCGCCGAGGCGGTCGACCTCGAGGCCGGCCTGACCCAGCTGCAGAACCTGCTGGTGCGGGCCGAGACGCGCGCTCCCGGCGTCGTGGTCGCCGACCTCTCGATCGCGCGGGGTCTCGACTACTACACCGGCGCCGTGTACGAGACGGTGCTGGTGGGTCACGAGAAGCTCGGGTCGATCTGCTCGGGCGGTCGCTACGACTCGCTCGCGACGGACGGCTCCCGCACGTTCCCGGGCGTCGGCATCTCGATCGGTCTCTCGCGGGTGCTGTCGCGCCTGTTCTCCGCCGGCCTGGCCACCGCGACCCGCAGCGTCCCGACGGCGGTGCTGATCGCCGTCGCGCAGGAGGACTCGCGCGGCCGGTCCGACGCCGTCGCGACCCGGCTGCGAGCCCGGGGCATCCCGTGCGACGTGGCTCCCGCCGCGGCGAAGTTCGGCAAGCAGATCCGCTACGCGGACCGCCGCGGCATCCCGTTCGTGTGGTTCCCGGGCACCGACGGTGCCGACGGCGCCGAGAGCACGGCGGACACGGTCAAGGACATCCGCACGGGCGACCAGGTCGAGGCCGACGCGGCCACGTGGACCCCGCCGTCGGAGGACCTCTGGCCGCGAGCCGTCCCCACGTCCGAGAGCTAGTTCGTCTCCCTCTCACCCGCCGAGCAAGCCTGAGGGGTCGTTGTCGCGCTGACAACGACCCCTGAGGCTTGTTCGGCGGGGGCGGATGTTCCCTGATGCGGCAGCGGCCGCCGTCCCCGAGGGGACGGCGGCCGCTGGCCTTCGTTCGTCAGTGCGAGTAGCTGCGCGGGCGACGCGCCGTGGGACGCTCGCCGTCGTTGCGGTCACGGGGACCGCGGGCGGGCGGGCCGGAGTCGGCCTTGATGCGCAGCGCGCGGCCGGCGATCTTCGCCGCACCGATCTTGCGCTCGCTGTCGGAGTCGAGGCCGAGGGGGATCTCGACGATCGAGAACGACGGGAAGATGTCGATCTTGCCGATCTCGGCGCCCCGCAGGCCGCCCTCGCCGGTGATGGCGCCGACGATGCCCTGGGGGGTCACGCCGTCGCGGTGGCCGACGGCGATGCGGTAGCGGTTGCCGTCGGCGCTGCCGCCGGGACGGCCGCCACGCTCACGGCCACCACGGTCGCCGCCGCGGTCACGGCCGCCGCGGTCGCCGTCGCGCTCGAAGCGGGGCTCGCGGCCCGAGTGGTCGGGGAGCGAGAGCTCGTCGTTGGCGGGGGCGCCGGTGTCGCCGACCGACAGCGCGAGCAGCGCGGCGGCCAGGTCAAGGACGTCGGTGCCGGTCGCGGCGGCGTGCTCGGCGAGACGGTCGCGGTGCACCGAGAGCATGCCGATCGACATGCGCTGCTCGGCGTTCGCCAGGGCGGAGCCGAGACGGTGCGCGACGACGTCGAGACGCGTCGGGAGGACGGCCTCGGTGATGCGGGAGCCCGTGACGCGCTCGATCGTGCGCAGGCGCGGCTTCTCCTTCGGCGTGAGGAAGGTCAGCGCCTTGCCGGTGCGGCCGGCGCGGCCGGTACGGCCGATGCGGTGCACGTAGGTCTCGACCTCGCGCGGCACGTCGAAGTTCACGACGAGACCGATGCGGTCGACGTCCAGACCCCGAGCGGCCACGTCCGTCGCGACGAGGACGTCGACCTGACCGCCGCGGAGGCGATCGATGATCTTCTCGCGGTCGCGCTGGGCGACGTCACCGCTGATCGAGGCGGCGCTGACGCCGGTCGCGGCCAGCGCGGCGCCGACCTCCTCGGCCGTCTCGCGGGTGCGGACGAACACGATGGCGGCGTCGACGTCGCTCGTCGCGATGATGCGGGCGAGCGCCTCGGCCTTGTTGCGGTAGGGAACGATCGCGTAGGTCTGCTCGACCGAGGCGATCGGGGAGGACTGGCGCGTGACCGTGATCTCGACCGGGTTGGTCAGGTGGGTCTCGGCGACGCGGCGGATCGCGGGCGGCATGGTGGCGGAGAAGAGCGCGACCTGCTTGGTGGGGGGCGTGCTCGAGAGGATCGTCTCGACGTCCTCGGCGAAGCCCATGCGGAGCATCTCGTCGGCCTCGTCCAGGACGACGAACCGCAGCTCGCCCATCTTCAGCGCCTTGCGCTCGATCATGTCGATGACGCGGCCGGGCGTGCCGACGACGACCTGCGCGCCACGCTCGAGGCCGCGCAGCTGCGGGACGAACGACGCGCCGCCGTAGATCGGGAGAACGGTCACGCGGCTGTTGCCGGGCACGAACGACGCGATCGCGTCGCTCACCTGGATGGCGAGCTCGCGCGTCGGCGTCAGGACGACGGCCTGCACGGTGCGCAGCTCGGGGTCGATCGCGGCCAGCAGCGGGAGGCCGAACGCGGCCGTCTTACCGGTACCGGTCTGCGCGACACCGACGATGTCGCTGCCGCCGAGCAGGACCGGGATGGCGCGCTGCTGGATGGCGGTGGGGGTGGTGAAGCCGAGCTTCTGCGTGACCTCGAGGAGATCGTGGGGCATGCCGAGGTCGGCGAAGGAGAGTTCAGACATAGGAGAAGACACCATTCACGATGGGGCGATGCGGAGATCCGACCGGTGTCCACCGATCCACCCGCGTCTGCGCCCGTCGTCTCGCCGCCGCACTCTGCGGCTTGCGTGGTCACCTGCGGCTCGTTCACGTGCCTGGTGATCTTCTCTGGGGCCCTGTGGCGGGACTGCACTCCAAGGACTCGACAACACTACCGCGCCACGGGTCGCGGCGCCCGGGAAGCGGCACGTGAGGTCGATCACGCCGCTGCGCCGATCCGTCGCCGGCCGCCGACGTCGCGGGCCGGCTCGGGGCACGATGGGGAGATGGGCCCCTCCCGACGCAGCGCCGTCCCCGCCTTCTCCGTGATGGACGTCCTGGCGCGCGCCGACGCGCTCCGGGCACAGGGTCGCTCCGTCCTGACGCTGTGCGTGGGCGAGCCGGGTGGTGGCGCCCCGGCGCCGGTGCGGCGGGCCGCGACCCGCGCCCTGACCGGCGACCTCGGCTACACGCAGCCGCTCGGGCTGCCCGCGCTGCGCGAGGCGATCGCCGGTCACTACGCGCGCTGGTACGGAGCGAGCATCGACCCCGACCGCATCCTCATGACCACGGGCGCGTCCGGCGCCGTGCTGGCCGCCGTCGTCGCCGCGTTCGACCCCGGGGCGCGCGTCGCGCTCGCCAACCCGGGCTACCCCGCCTACCGCAACGTCCTGCGAGCGCTGGGGTGCGAGGTCGTCGACGTCGAGGCCGGGCCGTGGGAGCGGTTCGGGCTGACGCTGCCGAGCCTGCGGTCCGCGCACGCCGAGCGGCGGCTCGACGGCGTCGTCATCGCCAGCCCGTCCAACCCGACAGGCACGCTGACCTCGGACCTGCGGCAGATCCTCGCGTGGTGCCGCGAGGAGGGCGTGCGCTGCCTCAGCGACGAGATCTACCACGGCATCACGTTCGACGGCGGGGGAGTGACGACCGCCGCGGCCGACCCGCACGCCCTGACCATCGGGTCGTTCAGCAAGTACTGGGGCATGACGGGGTGGCGGCTCGGCTGGCTCGTGATGCCGCAGGACCTGGCGGGCCCCGCCCTCGACATCGCCGGCAACATGGCGCTGTGCGCGCCGACCCTCGCGCAGCACGCGGCGCTGGCGGCGTTCGAGCCCGAGTCCTACGAGGAGTGCGACGCGCGGGTGGCCGCCCTCGCCGACACCCGCGAGACCCTGCTGGGCGCGGCGCCGTCGCTCGGCTTCTCGCGCATCGCCCCGGTCGACGGCGCCTTCTACCTCTGGGCGGAGATCTCCGGCTCCGGCCTCGACTCGCCCGACTACTGCGCCCGCCTGCTCGCCGAGACCGGCGTGGCCCTGGCGCCGGGGACGGACTTCGACGTGCGGGACGGCGGCGACTGGGTGCGGCTGTCGTTCTCGCCCGGGAGGGACGTCCTCGAGCAGGCGTGCGAGCGGATCGCCGCGTGGACGCAGGCGCTGCCCGGGCGGCGGTGACCTCGGGCGCGTGGCGCCCCGGGGCGCTGGCACTACCATCGACGGTGACCCGCCGCCCCGCGTGATCGCGACGTCCGCGCTCGCGCAGCCGGCAGGGTCCGCTCGACACAGCCCCTCGGAAGGAACCTCCCCGTGCTCCGCACCCACCACGCCGGCGACCTGCGCGCCTCCGACATCGGCACCACCGTCACCCTGACCGGGTGGGTGGATCGCCGTCGCGATCACGGCGGTGTGGCGTTCCTGGACCTGCGGGACGCCTCGGGCATCGCCCAGGTCGTCGTGCGCGACGAGGAGGTGGCCCACCCGCTGCGCGCGGAGTGGGTGCTGCAGGTCACGGGCGAGGTCTCGCGCCGCCCCGAGGGCAACGCCAACGACAACCTCGCCACGGGCGAGATCGAGATCGTCGCGTCCGAGGTCGTGGTGCTCAACTCCGCCTCGGCCCTGCCGTTCCAGGTCTCCACCGCGCTCAGCGGCAACGACGGCGACTCCGTGATCGGCGAGGAGGCGCGGCTGAAGTACCGCTACCTCGACCTGCGCCGGCCCGCGCCGTCGCAGGCGCTCCGGCTGCGCGCGAAGGTCAACTCCGCCGCGCGCCGCGTGCTCGACGGCGAGGGCTTCGTCGAGATCGAGACGCCGACCCTGACGCACTCCACCCCCGAGGGTGCCCGCGACTTCGTCGTGCCCGCGCGCCTGTCGCCCGGCTCCTGGTACGCCCTCCCGCAGAGCCCGCAGCTGTTCAAGCAGCTGCTCATGGTCGCCGGGATGGAGAAGTACTACCAGATCGCCCGCTGCTACCGGGACGAGGACTTCCGCGCGGACCGCCAGCCCGAGTTCACGCAGCTCGACGTCGAGGCCTCGTTCGTGGACCAGGAGGACGTCATCGCGCTCGGCGAGAACATCCTCGTCGAGCTGTGGGACCTCATCGGGGTGCAGATCCCGACGCCGATCGAGCGGATCACGTTCGCGGACGCCATGCGCCTGTACGGCTCGGACAAGCCCGACCTGCGCTTCGACAACCCGATCGTCGAGCTGACCGAGTACTTCGCCGACACCACGTTCCGCGTGTTCCAGGCGCCCTACGTCGGCGCCGTCGTGATGGCGGGCGGGGCCTCGCAGCCGCGTCGCCAGTTCGACGCGTGGCAGGAGTGGGCCAAGCAGCGCGGCGCCAAGGGCCTCGCCTACGTCACGCTGGCCGAGGACGGCACGCTCGGCGGGCCGGTCGCCAAGAACCTCACCGACGCCGAGCGCGACGGCCTCGCCGCCGCCACGGGCGCGCAGCCGGGTGACGCGATCTTCTTCGCAGCCGGCGGCGTGACCGCGTCGCAGACGCTGCTGGGCGCCGCGCGCCTGGAGATCGCGAAGCGGACGGGTCAGATCGACGAGTCGGCCTGGTCCTTCGTCTGGGTCGTCGACGCGCCCCTGTTCAAGCCCACGGGCGAGGACGACGACGTCGCCGTCGGCGAGGGTGCATGGACCGCCGTCCACCACGCCTTCACCTCGCCCAACCCCGACTGGATCGACCGCTTCGAGGACAGCCCCGGTGAGGCTCTGGCCTACGCCTACGACATCGTCTGCAACGGCAACGAGATCGGCGGCGGCTCGATCCGTATCCACCGCCGCGACGTGCAGGAGCGCGTCTTCAAGGTGATGGGCATCGACGAGGCCCAGGCGCAGGAGCAGTTCGGCTTCTTCCTCGACGCGTTCGGCTACGGCACGCCCCCGCACGGCGGCATCGCGTTCGGCTGGGACCGCATCGTGGCGCTGATGACGCGGTCGGCCTCCATCCGCGAGGTCATCGCGTTCCCGAAGTCGGGCGGCGGGTTCGACCCGCTGACCGGTGCGCCCGCGCCGATCACCGCGGCGCAGCGCAAGGAGGCCGGCGTGGACCACGTCCCGGAGCCCGCCGCGGTCGCCGACGCGCCCGCGGCCGACGCGCCGGAAGCCCCGGCGGGCCCGTGACCGAGGGGTCGCTCCCGGCCCCGTACCGCTCCGACCTGCTGCTGCTCGCGGAGCGCGACGACTGGGCCGACGCCCGGACCGTCGCCTCCGCGGGCGCCGCGCTGCTCGTGCGCTCGTCGCCGCAGGGCGACGTCCTGATGTCGCGCGGCGAGCCGGGCGAGGTCCTGGACCTGCTCGACGCCGAGGGGCGGCTGCGCCGTCGTACCGGTGCCGAGCGCGCGCTGTGGCTGAGCGCTCCGCGCGACGTGACCGTGCCCTCGTGGGTGCTGGACACGCTCGGGCTGGTCCCGTTCTCGCAGTGGGACTGGATGGCCCGCGAGCGGGTCGATCCCGCCGCCTCTCGGCCGGCGGTGGGCCGGACGCTGCCCGACGGCCACGTCGTCCGCGCGATCGACACCGCCGCCGAGGCGGACGCGGTGCGTGACGTGCTGCGCCGCACCAACCCGCGCTCCACCGCCGATCCGCTCGCGGACCGCGAGGACGCCTGGTCGGGGGCCTACGACGGCGACGAGCTCGTCGGCGTGTTCGGTGCGCGACGCGAGCAGGGTCGGGGTGAGCACGGCTTCTCCTGGCACCTGCACGGGCTCGGCGTGCTCGAGACGCGCCGCGGCGCCGGTCTGGGCGGTGCGCTGACCGACCACCTCACGCTCGCCGGGTTCGCCGCCGGTGCGGACTGGGTCTCGCTCGGCCTGTACGCGGAGAACGACGGTGCGCGCCGGCTCTACCGGCGCGCGGGCTTCGAGCTGCACGCGGCCATGAGCTCCTACGGTCCGGCGAGCGCGACGCGTCCCCTGCGCTGAACCCTCCCGCGAGGGGGCGACCGTCAGTGCTGCAGCGAGAGCCGTCGCGCGAGCGGCCGCAGCCAGCGCGGCGCCCACCAGTTCGCGTCGCCGAGCACCGTCATCGTGGCGGGCACGAGCAGCATGCGCACGAGGGTCGCGTCCAGGGCGACGGCGAGCGCGAGCGCGAACCCCGCCTGCTTGATGGGCAGCAGGCTCGAGGTCGCGAAACCCGCGAACACGACGATGATCACCAGCGCGGCCGACGTGATGATCCGGCCGGAGCGCTGCAGCCCGAGCCGGACGGCGTCGTCGTTGGAGGCGCCGCCGTCGTAGAGCTCCTTGACGCGCGAGAGCAGGAACACCTCGTAGTCCATCGCCAGCCCGAACCCGAACGCGACGACCACCGCCACGATGTAGCTCTCCACGCCGCCCACGGACTCGAACCGCAGCAGCCCGCTCAGGTGGCCCTCCTGGAACACCCACGTGGTGATCCCGAGCGACGCCGCGATCGACAGCACGTTGGTCACGAGCGCCTTCAGCGGCACGAGCACGGACCCCGTCATGAGGAAGAGCAGCACGAACGTCGCGAGCACGACGAGACCGGCCGCGAGCGGCAGGCCGTCGATCAGCGACCGGCCGAAGTCGATCTGGCCGGCCGCCTGCCCGCCGACCAGGAGCGAGGGGTCGAGCGCCCGCACGTCGTGCACGACGGCGACGGCCTCGGCGCCGCCCGCGTCGTCGACGTCGAGCCGCAGCCCCAGCAGCACGTCACCACCGCCGAGGGCGGCGGCCGGATCGACCGACGCGACGCCGTCGACCGCCGCCAGGTCGGCCGACGTCGCCGCCAGGGCGGCGTCGTCGGGGTCGCCGGTCGCCACGACCCACACGTCGCTGCCGCCGAGCGCGGGGAACTGCTCGCCGACGGTCTCGAGGTAGGTGTGCTGCTGCGACCCGCGCGGCAGCATGTCGATGCCGGAGTTGCGCAGCTGCAGCCCGAGCAGCGGCGAGGCCATCACGAGCAGCGCGGCGAACGCCCCGACCATCACGAGCACGGGACGCTTCTGGACCGCGCCGGTCAGGCGCGAGAACACGCCCTCGTCGGGGGCCACGTCGCCCAGCTTCCCGACGACGGAGCGCAGGACCGGCACGCGGCTCAGCACCGAGGGGCGCATGAAGCGCCGTCCGCTCAGCACGAGCAGGGCCGGCACGAGGGTCAGGGCGGTCGCGAGCGCGAGCACGACGATGAGCGCGCCACCCACGCCGAGACCCTTGAGCAGGTCGGCGGGGAAGGCCGCGAGTCCGAGCACGGAGATCGCGATCGTCAGCGCGGAGAAGAAGACGGTGCGGCCGGCGGTGGTCACCGTGGTGTGCACCGCCTCGAGCACGAGGGGGTCGCGACGGCGCCCGCCCCGCCGCCGGCGACCCACCGGGATGCCGGCCGTCTCGAGCCGGTCGGCGACCTCGACGAGCCGTGTCAGCTCCTCCCGGAACCGCGACACCATCAGCAGCCCGTAGTCGATCGACAGCCCCAGACCGAGGACGGTGACGACGTTGATGACGACGGAGTCGAGCTCCATCACGAAGCTGAGCCCGAGGATGGCGCCGAGGCCCGCGAGGATCGAGGCGACGGCGCCCACGATCGGCATGCCGGCCGCCAGCGCCCCGCCGAACACCACGACCATCACCAGCAGCGAGATGGGCAGCGCGACGAGCTCGCCCCGGATGAGGTCCTGCTCCATCTGGTGGTTGACGGCGCGAACGATGATCGAGGTGTTGGAGACCGTGGCGACGGCGGCCAGGTCGTCGGTGACGAGGTCGTCGGCCAGGGTGCCGAGCCGGTCCTCGACGGCACCCTCGGCGGCGGCGAGATCGTCGTCGGGCAAGTCTCCCTCGTCAGCACCGAGCGTCACCCGCACGACGAACGCGTCGCCGTCGGTGCTCACGAGGGAGGCCAGCCCCGGATCGACGCTCGGGTCGGGGACCAGCAGCGGGTCGACGACGGCGTCGACCCCGTCGATCGCGGCCAGGTCCTCGCGGGCGGGGACCAGCAGGGCGTCGAGGGCCGCGCGCGCGTCGGTGTCGGCCAGGTCGACGTCGTCCACCAGCAGCGTGGTCGTGGCGCCGGAGCCGGCGTCGCTCAGGATCTCCTGCACGCGCATCGACTGGCTGCCCGGGACGCCGGGGTCGCCGGTCTCGAGCTTCGCGAACAGCGGCTCGCCGAGCACCGGTGTCATGGCCGCACCACCGGCGCCGAGGGCCAGCAGGATCCAGACGATCACGAGGAGACGGGGCCGGTGGGTCACGAGGTGACCGAGACGTGCGAACACGTGCCCGAGTCTCCCACGTAGGCTCGGGCGGTGGATCTGTTCGAGGCCGCCGGACGCGACGACGCCGGCACCCCCGCGGTGCGGGCCGACGCGCCGCTCGCGGTGCGGATGCGGCCCGCCTCCGTCGACGAGGTCCTCGGTCAGGGGCACCTGCTGAAGCCCGGCTCCCCGCTGCGGCGGCTCGTCGAGGGCGTGCCGGGTGCCGTCCCGCCCACCTCGGTGGTTCTCTGGGGCCCACCGGGCACAGGCAAGACCACGCTCGCCTACCTCATGGCTGCCGCGGCCAACCGCCGGTTCGTCGAGCTCTCCGCCGTCACCGCCGGTGTCAAGGACGTGCGCGCCGTGATCGAGGACGCGCGACGTCGCCTCTCCGGCGGCGGCCAGGAGACGGTGCTGTTCGTCGACGAGGTGCACCGCTTCTCCAAGACCCAGCAGGACGCGCTGCTCCCGAGCGTGGAGAACCGGCTCGTCACGCTCGTCGCCGCGACGACCGAGAACCCCTCGTTCTCGGTCATCTCCCCGCTGCTGTCGCGCTCGCTGCTGCTCACGCTGCGGCCGCTCGAGCCCGACGACGTCGCCGCCCTCGTGCAGCGCGCGCTCGTCGACGAGCGCGGACTCGGCGGTCGGTTCACCCTGGCCGACGACGCCGCCGCGCACCTGCTCCGGCTGGTCGGACCGGATGCGCGCAAGGCGCTGACGGTGCTGGAGGCGGCGGCCGGGACGGCGCACGAGGTGGGGGAGAGCGAGATCTCGCTGACCTCGGTGGAACGCGCCGTCGACATCGCCGCCGTGCGCTACGACCGCGACGGCGACCAGCACTACGACGTCGCCAGCGCGTTCATCAAGTCGATGCGCGGGAGCGACGTCGACGCCGCGCTGCACTACCTCGCGCGCATGCTGACGGCGGGGGAGGACCCGCGGTTCGTGGCGCGGCGCATCGTCATCGCGGCGAGCGAGGAGGTCGGCATGGCCGACCCGAGCGCGCTGGCGACAGCGGTCTCGGCGTTCCAGGCCGTCAGCTTCATCGGCATGCCCGAGGCGCGCATCGTGCTCGCCCAGGCGGTCGTGCACGTCGCGACGGCGCCCAAGTCCAACGCCTCGTACGCCGCGATCAACGCGGCGATGGCCGACGTCGCCGCCGGCAGGGGTGGCGCGGTCCCGTTCCACCTGCGCGACGCGCACTACTCCGGCGCGAAGAAGCTCGGCCACGGGCAGGACTACGTCTACGCGCACGACGCCCCGCACGGCGTCGCGGCACAGACCTACGCCCCCGAGGGGCTCGAGGACGCGCGCTACTACGAGCCGACGGGCCGGGGCTTCGAGGCCCAGGTCGCCACGCGGCTGGAGCGCATCCGCCAGATCCTCGGCGAGTAGCGCCGTCCCCGGCCGGCGTGGGTGGGGCCGGGCCGCGCGTCCGCTAGGATGGTGCGGTTGCCTGACCCGTGAGGGTCGGCTCCCTGGGGCCCTAGCCACCTCGCCGCACCGGAGTGATCCGGTCTGCGGTACCGGTCGGTCCCACTCCGCCGCGGCGCACGTGCCGGGCGGTGTGACAACGAACAGGAAGTAGATCACGTGGCTTCGAACCGCGCCCGCAACCAGGTGCGCCTCTCGCGCGCACTCGGCATCCCGCTGACCCCGAAGGCCGCCCGCGCCTTCGAGAAGCGTCCGTACCCGCCCGGCGAGCACGGCCGTGCTCGCAAGCGCCAGGAGAGCGACTACGCCGTCCGCCTGAAGGAGAAGCAGCGTCTGCGTGCCCAGTACGGCATCCGCGAGGCGCAGTTCCGCAACACCTTCGACGAGGCGCGCAAGCACCCCGGTCTGACCGGTGACACGTTCGTGGAGCTGCTCGAGATGCGTCTCGACGCCCTCGTGCTGCGTTCGGGCTTCGCCCGCACCATCGCCCAGGCCCGTCAGGCCGTCGTGCACCGTCACATCCTCGTCGACGGCAAGCTGGTGGACCGTCCGTCCTTCCGCGTGAAGCCGGGCCAGACCATCCAGGTCAAGCCGAAGTCGCAGACGACCACGCCGTTCCAGGTCGCCGCCGCCGGTGCGCACCGCGACGTGCTGCCCCAGGTCCCGGGCTACCTCGAGGTCGCCCTCGAGAAGCTGCGCGCCACGCTGGTGCGCGTCCCCAAGCGCGCCGAGGTCCCCGTGACCGCCGACGTGCAGCTGATCGTCGAGCTCTACGCCCGCTGATCACCGCCTGAACCACGGCCTCCGGCCGACCCGCAGCGTCACGTGTGCCCCGGTGAGAACCGGGGCACACGTGTCTGCACCGGGTAGTCTCACCGGGGTGGTGCGCACGGCTCGTCCCTGCGTCCCCCCGCCCCGGCCAGCACCGGCTGGCCGATCCCCGATCCCCAGAGGTGGAACGTGTCGGTATCCCTCGGAGACATCGCTGGCCTCGTGGCCGCCGTCGCGTTCGTCGCGCTCGTGGTCGCGATCGCCGTCCCGCTCCTCAAGCTCGGCTCGGTGCTCGAGGAGACCCGCACGTCGGTCTCCCGCTTCACGCAGGCCACGCTGCCCGTGATCGACGAGGCCGCCGAGACCGTGCGCGGCGCCAACGCCCAGCTCGCGAAGGTCGACACCGTCACGACGTCCGCCGCCGAGATCGGCACCAACGTCTCCGCCCTGACCACGCTCGTCTCCGCGACCGTCGCCCGCCCCCTGATCAAGGCCGCGTCGTTCAGCTACGCGGTGCGCGCCGTCGTCGCCCGCCGTCGCGGGAAGCGCTCGTGAAGGTCGTCTGGGCCGTCGGCGGGGCCGCTGCCGCCGTCGCCGCGCTCGTCGTCCTCGGCCGGGCCCGCTCGACCGCCGAGTCCGTCGCCGCCGTCGCGACCCCCGCCGGCCTCGTCGAGGCGCTGAACCGCGGCGTCGACGAGCTGCGCGCCATGGGCACCGAGGTCGCCGCCGCGATGCGCGAGCAGGAGGAGCGCCTCTCGGCCGATCTGCTCGCCGCGCCCGACGACGTCGCCGACGCCCGCACCCTGCGCGCCGGTCGCCGCTCGCGCCGCGCCGCGGCCGACACCGACCCGTGGGACGTCGACGACGAGTTCTGAGCCTCCGCTCCGACCTCCCCCCGCTCGGCTGATCAGACCCGCCGCACCACCCAGACCCGCTGCACCCGGCCCATCGCGGCCCGAGGTGTTCGACACGAGGATCCCGATGCGCACCGCCGACATCCGTCGCCGCTATCTCGACTACTTCGAGGCCCACGACCACACGATCGTGCCGAGCGCCTCGCTGATCTCACCCGACCCGTCGATCCTCTTCACGATCGCCGGCATGGTGCCGTTCATCCCCTACATCATCGGGACGGAGCCCGCGCCCTACCCGCGGGCCGCGAGCGTGCAGAAGTGCATCAGGACCAACGACATCGAGAACGTCGGCCGGACCACGCGTCACGGCACGTTCTTCCAGATGATGGGCAACTTCTCCTTCGGCGACTACTTCAAGGACGGCGCCGTCGACCTCGCCTGGGAGTTCCTCACGGGACCGGAGGACGAGGGCAAGCTCGCGTTCGACGGCTCCCGCATGTGGGTCACCATCTGGGAGGAGGACGAGGTCGCGGCCGCCGCTCTCGTGCGCGTCGGCGTCGACCCCGACCAGATCGTGCGCCTCCCGCGCGAGGAGAACTTCTGGGACACCGGCCAGCCCGGCCCCGCCGGCCCGTGCGCCGAGTTCCACTACGACCGCGGCCCCGAGTTCGGACCGGACGCCGTCGGTGGTGACGTCGACCCGGGTGGCGACCGCTACCTCGAGATCTGGAACCTCGTCTTCGACCAGTTCCTGCGCGGTGAGGGCACCGGCAAGAGCTACCCGCTGATCAAGGAGCTCGACGCCAAGGCGATCGACACCGGCGCCGGCCTCGAGCGCATCGCCTTCCTCAAGCAGGGCGTCGCGAACATGTACGAGATCGACGAGGTCCGCCCCGTCATCACCAGGGCCGAGGAGCTGTCGGGCAAGGCCTACGGGTCCGGTGACGTCGAGAACGACGTCCGCATGCGCGTCGTGGCCGACCACGTCCGCTCGGCACTCATGCTCGTGGCCGACGGCGTGCGGCCCGGCAACGAGGGCCGCGGCTACGTGCTGCGCCGCCTGGTGCGTCGTGCCGTGCGCGCGATGCGCCTGCTCGGCGTCACGACGCCGTCGCTCCCGGAGCTCCTGCCCGTCTCGGTGGCCGTGATGAAGGAGTCCTACCCCGAGCTCGAGGCGGACTTCCAGCGGATCGCCGGCATCGTCTACGGCGAGGAGGACGCGTTCCGCCGCACCCTCGAGTCCGGCACCACGATCCTGGACTCCGCCGTGCGCCGCGTGCGCGACGGCGGCGGCACCGTGCTCGGCGGAGAGGACGCGTTCAAGCTGCACGACACCTACGGCTTCCCGATCGACCTCACGGTCGAGATGGCGGCGGAGCAGGGCGTCAGCATCGACACCGAGGCGTTCACGAGCCTCATGCAGGAGCAGCGGCAGCGTGCCCGCGCCGACGCCCTGACGAAGAAGACCGGCCACGTCGACACCTCGGTCTACACCGCGCTCGCGAGCGACCTCGCGCAGCCCGTGCAGTTCCTCGGCTACACCGACGCCACCGCGCAGGTGCGGGTGGTCGGCCTGCTGGCCGACGGCGCGAGCGTGCCCCACGCCGTCGCGCCCGCCGACGTCGAGGTCATCCTCGACCGCACCCCGTTCTACGCCGAGGCCGGCGGCCAGCTCGCCGACCAGGGCCAGATCGTGCTCGACGGTGGCGGCGTCGTCGAGGTCGACGACGTCCAGGCGCCCATCAAGGGTCTCAGCGTCCACCGCGGCCGCCTGGTGGAGGGCGAGATCACGCTCGACGCCGGTGGCGTCGCCACGATCGACACGCAGCGTCGGCGCGCCATCGCGCGCGCCCACACCGCCACCCACCTGGTCCACAAGGCGCTGCGCGAGACGCTCGGGGAGAACGCCACCCAGGCCGGCAGCGAGAACGCGCCGCACCGCCTCCGCTTCGACTTCCGCTCGGGCGGTCAGCCGCCGGCGGGCTCGCTCGCGGAGATCTCGGAGCGCGTCAACACGCGGGCGGCCGAGGACCTCGACGTCACCGACCGCACGATGGGCATCGACGACGCGCGTGCCCTCGGCGCGATGGCCCTGTTCGGCGAGAAGTACGGCGACAAGGTCCGCGTCGTCTCGATCGGCGGGGACTGGTCGCGCGAGCTGTGCGCCGGGACGCACGTGCTCTCCACCGGCCACCTCGGCCCGATCACGCTGCTCGGGGAGGCCTCGATCGGTTCCGGTGTGCGCCGCGTCGACGCGCTCGTCGGCGACGCCGCGACCCGTTTCCACGCCAAGGAGCAGGTGCTGGTCTCGCAGCTGTCCACCATGGTGGGCGCGCGGAGCGAGGAGCTGCCCGAGCGCATCTCCGGGCTGCTCGCGCGCCTCAAGGAGGCCGAGCGCGAGGTCGCCACGCTGCGCCAGGCGCAGCTGCTCGCCGGCTCCGCCGCGCTGCTCGCGGGGGCGCAGGACGTCGACGGCGTGCGCGTGCTGACCCACGAGCTCGGCGAGGTCTCCTCGGCCGACGACGTGCGCACCCTCGCGCTGGACCTGCGCGACCGGCTGGGCTCGTCCGCCGTCGTCGTGGTCGGTGGGGTCACGAAGGGCCGCGCCGCCGTCGTGGTGGCCACGGCCCCCGACGCCCGCGACCGCGGGGTGCGGGCGGGTGAGCTCGTCCGCGGGCTCGCCGCGGCGCTCGGTGGCAAGGGTGGCGGGCGCGACGACGTCGCCCAGGGTGGTGGCACGGACGCCGCGTCCCTGCCCACGGCCCTGGCGGGTGTCGAGCCGGCGGTGCGCGAGATCGTGGGGCGGGCCTGACGGTGCGGCGCGGGGTACGCGTGGCGGTCGACGTCGGCAGTGTCCGCGTCGGGGTCGCACGCAGCGATCCCGACGGCATCCTGGCCACCCCTGTCGAGACCGTCCGCCGGACGCCGGCCGACGACGGGACCGCGCGCATCAGCGCCCTGGTGGCCGAGCACGAGGCGGTCGAGGTCGTCGTCGGGCTGCCGCGCTCGCTCGACGGCCGCAACCGCAAGGCGTCCTCGCTCGCCCGCACCTATGCTGGTCGTCTCGCCCGTCTCGTCGCGCCGGTGCCCGTCCGCATGGTCGACGAACGCTTCACCTCGGCCACGGCCCACCAGGCCATGACCGCGTCGGGACTTCCAGGCCGCTCACAGCGTGCCGTGGTAGACCAGGTGGCTGCAGTGATCGTGCTGCAGCACGCGCTCGACATCGAACGCAGTACTGGCCGCGAACCGGGCCAGCTCGTACACGCGGGGGGCCAAGCCGTGGAGGACACGACACGTGACTGATCTTTTCGGAGACGACAGCGACACCCGGACCGTCGAGCCCGACGGCCGGCGGCCCCGTCGCGGGCCGGCGCCGGCGACCGGGGCCAAGCGCCGCCGTCGCTCCCTGGCGAGCTTCCTCGTGATGGTGGTGATCCTGGGAGGGCTCGCGGTGCTCGCCGTCCGCGTGATCCCGCCGCTGTTCGACGACGGATCCCCGACGGTATCGGCCGTCACCGACTACCCGGGCCCCGGTCAGGGTTCGGTCGTCGTGGAGATCCCCGCGGGCTCCTCGGGAACGCAGATCGGTCAGATCCTCCAGCAGGCGGGTGTCGTGGCGACCGTGGACGCCTTCACGTCCGCCCACACCGCCAACGTCAACGCGACGGCGATCCAACCGGGCGCCTACGACCTGCCGCAGGGCATGCGGGCGTCCGACGCCGTGACCGCGCTGCTCGACCCCAACCGCCGGGCCGACACACGGGTGACCCTTCCCGAGGGCCGACGCAGTGACGAGCTCTACCAGCGGATCGCCGATGCGCTGGGCGTCTCGGTCGAGGAGGTCGACGCCGCCGCCCACGACTACGCCGCCCTGGGGATCGAGGGACCTCCCAACACGAACCCCGAGGCGCTCGATCCCATGGAGGGGTTCTTCTACCCCGGCACCTACGTGGTCCCGCCGGACGGTGGACCCACCGACGTTCTCAAGCAGGCCTACGACCGCTCCATCGCCGAGCTCGACAGCTTCGGGGTGGCGCCGGAGGACAGGGTCCGGGTCCTGACCGAGGCCTCCATCGCGATGCGGGAGTCTCGCGCCGAGACGTACGGCCAGGTGGTCCGGGTCATCGACAACCGGCTGCTTCCCGAGAACCTCAGCAGCTTCCCGACGCTGGGGATGGACTCCACGCTGCGCTACGCGTGGGACCGTCAGAACCCGGGTGTGCCGCTTCCCGACAACGAGCACAACACGAGCACCGATCCCTACAACACCCGATTCCACCCCGGGCTGCCGCCGTCCCCGATCGGCGCGGTCGACGCGATCGCGATGCAGGCCGCGGTCGAGCCCACCGAGGGTCCGTGGCTCTACTTCGTGACGGTCAACCTCTGCACCGGGGAAACCAAGTTCACGGACAGCCCGGCGGAGTTCACCGTCATACGCGACGAGTTCCGGGCGTGGTACGGCCCGTACGTCGACGGCGGGAGCCAGTGCTGACCTCACGACGCGCCGCCGTGATCGGTCACCCGGTCGGTCACAGCCTGTCGCCGGTCCTGCACCGTGCCGCCTACCGCGAGCTCGGGCTGCCGCACACCTACGACGCGATCGACGTGCCCGACGGCGGCGCGCCCGGCCTCCTGGCGTCGCTCGACGCGGACTGGCTCGGGCTCTCGGTCACGATGCCGCACAAGCACGCCGTGCTCGCGGCGGCCGACACGGCGGACCCGCTCGCCACGGTCGTCGGAGCGGCGAACACGGTGCTCGTCACCGGTTCCGGATCGAGCCGCGTCCTGGTGGCGGCGAACACCGACGTGCACGGCGCCGCCCAGGCGCTGCGCGAGACGCGCGCCGCGGCCGCTCCGGGCTCGGTACCCGTGCCGCGCACCGCCGTCGTGCTCGGTGCGGGCGGGACCGCCGCGGCCGTGCTCGCCGCGCTCGCGGAGCTCGGCGTCACCGCCCCGATCGTGTGCGTACGGTCGCAGGCGCGCGCCGCCGGGCTGCTGCAGGCCGCCCACCGGATGGGGGTCGACGTCACGCTGCGCCGGTTCGACGCTGCGGCGTCGCTGATCGTCGACGCCGACCTCGTCGTCCAGACGGCCGTCGCCGGTGCCGCCGACCCCGTCGCCGCCGACCTCGCCGCGCTGCTCGACGGCCGACGACTCCGCCCCGAGCAGACGCTGCTCGACGTGATCTACGACCCGTGGCCGACCGACCTCGCGGCCGCGTGGTCCGCCGCCGGGGGTGCCGTCGCACCCGGCTGGCTGATGCTCCTGCACCAGGCGGCGGAGCAGGTCCGCCTCATGACCGGTCGCCCGGCGCCGGTCGAGGCCATGCGCGACGCCCTCGTCGGGGCCCTCGCGGGCTGACCGCCCCCGTCGGGGCCGGTACGCCATCATGGTCGGCACCATGGACGTCGCGATCTGGCAGGTGCTCGCCGCGACCGGCGCGCTGCTCGGCGCCGTCGTCGGGGCCGCCGTCGCGCCGTGGCTGATCTCGTTGGTGCCCGAGGGTGCCGCGTCCGGGCGGCGCTGGTTCCTCACCCGACCGGCGGTCGTCGTCGTCGGTGCGGTGGTCGGGCTGCTCGCGGGCGCGCACGTGCGGGCGAGCATCGAACCCCTGCTGTGGCCGAGCGCGCTGGTGCTGCTCGCCGCGGCCGCAGGCGCCGGCCTCGTCGACGCCGCGGGGCACCGCCTGCCCGACGTCCTGGTGCTGCGGGGCTGGGCCGTCGGCGCCGTGCTGGCGTGCGCCGTCCTGCCGTGGGTCGGCGCGGCGCGCGTCCTCCTCGGCGTCGCCGTCTCGGCGCTCTGCTGGGCCGTGCTCACCGCCGTTACGCTCGCCGCGCCACGCGCGCTGGGCTACGGCGACGTCAAGCTGCTGGGGCTGCTCGCGCTCGCCGTCGCGCTGCTCCGGCCGGGGGCGGTGGTGACGGCGGTGGTCGCCGCCGTCGTCCTCGGGGGAGTCGCCGCGCTCCTGCTGCTCGTGACCCGACGCGCCGCGGCCGGCACCCACCTGGCGTTCGGGCCGTGGCTCCTGGCGGGGGCCGCCGTCGCGATCCTCACCGCCTGAGGCGAGCGGCGGCGCCGACGCTTCCCAGCCCGTGAGCGCGCGCCGGGGTCCCGGCCGCGGCGTGAAAGGATGGGAACCATGCTCAGATGGTTGACGGCCGGGGAGTCCCACGGCCCCGCACTCGTGGCGATGCTCGAGGGGATGCCGGCCGGCGTGCAGGTCACGACCGACGACATCGCCGGCGCCCTGGCCCGCCGTCGGCTCGGCTACGGCCGCGGCGCCCGGATGAAGTTCGAGCAGGACGAGGTCAGCATCCTCGGCGGGGTGCGGCACGGCCTGACCCAGGGCGGCCCGATCGCCGTCGAGATCGGCAACACCGAGTGGCCCAAGTGGGAGCAGGTGATGTCGGCCGATCCCGTCGACCCGTCTGTGCTCAGCGGGGCCAGGGGTGCCGCGCTCACGCGACCCCGCCCCGGTCACGCCGACCTCGTCGGCATGACCAAGTACGCGTTCGACGAGGCGCGCCCCGTCCTGGAGCGCGCCAGCGCCCGCGAGACCGCGGCGCGCGTCGCGCTCGGTGTCGTCGCGGCGAGCTTCCTCGAGCAGGCCGCCGGCGTGCGCCTGGTGTCGCACGTCGTCGCGATCGGCGAGGCCGAGGTGCCCGAGGGCACCGAGCTGCCGGGTCCCGACGACGTCGCGCACCTGGACGCCGATCCCGTGCGCTGCTGGGACGCCGCCAGCTCGGCCGCGATGGTCGCCGAGATCGACCAGTGCCACAAGGACGGCGACACGCTGGGCGGCGTCGTCGAGGTGCTCGCCTACGGGCTCCCGGCCGGCCTCGGCTCCTACGTCCAGTCCGACCGACGGCTCGACGCGCGGCTCGCCGGCGTCCTCATGGGCATCCAGGCGATGAAGGGCGTCGAGGTCGGCGACGGCTTCCGCACCGCCCGCCGCCGCGGCTCGCAGGCGCACGACGAGATCGAGCGCACCTCGCAGGACGGCGCCGACGTCGGATCCGGCCGCCTCCACCGCCGGACGAATCGTGCCGGCGGGGTCGAGGGTGGCATGACGAACGGCGAGGTGCTGCGCGTCCGCGCCGCGATGAAGCCGATCTCGACCGTCCCGCGCGCGCTCGACACGGTCGACACCACGACCGGCGAGGCCGCCAAGGCCATCCACCAGCGCAGCGACGTGTGCGCTGTCCCGCCGGCCGCCGTCGTCGCCGAGGCGATGGTCGCGCTGGTCCTCGCGCAGGCGCTCCTGGAGAAGGTCGGCGGCGACAGCGTGGGTGAGTCTGCCCGCAACCTGGCGGCCTACCTCGACGCCGTCCCCGCCACCCAGCGGTGACCCGGTCGTGAGCCGGCCCGCGCTGGTCGTCGTCGGTCCGCCCGGATCGGGGACCTCGGGCGTCGCGGCCGAGGTCGCGGCGCGCCGCGGATCGCTCGCGATCGACACCGAGCGTCGCGCGGCGCGCGAGCTCGGTTACGACGACGTCGCTGCCGCCTTCGTGGGCGTCGGCGAGGCCGCGTTCGCCGAGCGCGAGCGGGGGTGCGCCGTCGCGGCCCTCGAGGCGGCCGACGGCGCCGACGTGATCGTGATCGGCGCGAGCGTGACCGACCCCGGCGTCCGAGACCTGCTCTCCGGGGGCCCGGTCGTGCAGCTCACCGTGACGCTCGCGCACGCCGCACCCCGCCTCGGGTTCGCGACCGCCCGACCCGTGTTCCTCGGCAATCCGCGCGCGCTCTGGAGCCGCCTGGTCGAGGGACGCCGCCCGCACTACGACGCGGTCAGCCGCTGGAGCGTCGACACCGACGACCGCACGATCGCCGAGGTGGCCGACGCCGTCGACGCCCTGCTGGAGGAGTCCGCATGACCCGCATCACCGTGACCGCCGAGCGCACCTACGACGTCGTCGTCGGGAGCGGCCTGCTGGGCGAGCTCGCCCCGCTGCTGGGCAAGGACGTGCAGCGCGTGCTGGTGCTCGCGCCCCGTGCCTTGGCCGCGACGGCGGACGCCGTGCGCGAGGACCTGCTGGCTTCGGGGTACGAGGCGTTCGTGGGCGAGGTGCCGGACGCCGAGGAGGCCAAGACCGGTCAGGTGGCCGCGTTCTGCTGGGGCATCCTCGGGCAGGCGGGCTTCACGCGGACCGACGCGATCGTCGGGCTCGGCGGTGGCGCGACCACCGACCTGGCCGGCTTCGTCGCCGCGACCTGGCTGCGCGGTGTCAAGGTCGTCCAGGTGCCCACGACGCTGCTCGCGATGGTGGACGCTGCCGTCGGCGGCAAGACCGGCATCAACACGGCCGAGGGCAAGAACCTCGTCGGCGCGTTCCACTCCCCGGTGGGCGTGCTCGCCGACCTCGCCACGCTCGAGACGCTGCCGCGGCACGACCTGGTGGCCGGGCTCGCCGAGGTCGTGAAGTGCGGTTTCATCGCCGACCCCGCGATCCTCGACCTGATCGAGGGGAACCCGGAGGCGGCGTCGGACCCCACCTCGCCGGTCCTGCGCGAGCTGGTCGAACGTGCCGTGCGGGTCAAGGCCGAGGTCGTCTCGGTCGACCTGCGCGAGGCGGACCTTCGCGAGATCCTCAACTACGGGCACACGCTGGGGCACGCGATCGAGCACGTCGAGCGCTACTCGTGGCGGCACGGCGCGGCCGTCTCGGTCGGCATGATGTACGCCGCCGAGCTCGCGCGGCTCGCGGGACGGCTCTCGGACGAGGTGGTCGAGCGTCACCGCAGCATCCTGACGCTGCTCGGGCTGCCGACCACCTACCGCGACGACGTCTGGCCCGGTCTGCTCGACGCCATGCGGCGCGACAAGAAGACCCGTGGCGACCTGCTGCGCTTCGTGGTGCTCGAGGACGTCGGCCGCCCGGTCCGGCTCGAGGGCCCCGATCCGTCGCTGCTGCTCGCGGCGTACGCCGAGATCGGCGAGAAGCGCCGGGGGAGCGCCATCTCGCTGGGCTGAGCACCGGACCATCGGTCCGCTTGCGCCGCCGGTGGCGTGCGGGGTCCGCCCCCCTGGCTCGGTGTGCGGTCGTGGCCGTTGTCGGGGACGCTCAGCGGCTACCGGTGCACAGCGAGCGGGCTTGGCGACCACTCCTGCACGGTGAGACGGCGCGGCGTCGGATCGGCGCTCGGCCGGGGCGCCCGAGAGCGGTGCTCACCGGAAAGTGCCTCGCGAATGTCCGAAAGTGCCTCGCGAACGCCCGAAAAAGCCTCGCGGGCGCCCCCAAGTGCCTCGCGAACGCCTTCAAGGGCCTCGCGAACGAGGGGTCAGGCGTCGGTGGTTGGGTCGGCTGCGTCGTCGATGACGGGGGAGAGGGCAAGGATGTCGGCCAGCGAGTCGACCTCCTCCGGGGTCTTGTCGTCGCGGTAGCGCAGCACGCGGGCGAACCGCAGCGCGATGCCACCCGGGTAGCGCGTGGAGATCTGGACGCCGTCGAAAGCGATCTCCGCGACGAGGGGCGGATCGACGAAGACGGTGGTCCGCGTGCGGCGCACCTCGCGCTCCTGCAGCGCGGCCGTCTGCCAGGTCAGGACGGCGTCGGTGAGCCCCTTGAACGTCTTGCCGAGCATGACCAGCCCGCCCGTGGCGGGATCGCGCGCGGCGAGATGGAGGTTGGAGAGCCAGCCCTGCCGGCGTCCGTAGCCCCACTCCGCACCGATCACGGCCAGGTCGAACGTGTGCCGCGGCTTGACCTTGATCCAGCCCGAGTCGCGCCGACCCGCCGCGTACGGCGCCGACGGCTTCTTCACGACGACGCCCTCCCAGCCGGCCGCGACGGCGTCGGTGAACACCGCCGTCGCCTCCTGATCCGTTTCGACCCGGTGCCGCGCGACCGCGAGCTCGGGGGGTACCAGGTCCGCCAGCGCCTGCGCCCTCACCTCGAACGGCTCGTCGAGCAGGTCGCGCCCCGCCAGGTGGAGCACGTCGAAGGCCACGAGCGTGAGCGGCGTCCGCTCCCGCGCGGTGACCGGGTCCGTGCTGCTCGCGGTGCGGGAGGCGATGACCTGGAACGGCAGCGGGGTCCCGTCGGGTCGCAGCCCGACGACCTCGCCGTCGAGCACGAACGCGGTCGCCGGCAGGGAACGCACCTGTTCGACGATCTCCGGCAACCGGTCGGTGATGTCGTCCAGACTCCGCGTCCACAGCCGGACGACGTCGCTCCCCGACTCGTCGGTCCACCGGTGGATCTGCACGCGGATGCCGTCGATCTTCACGTCGACGACGGCGGGGAGGCCCGCCTTGGCAGCGGCGGTCGCCGGGTCGGGCGCCGAGGCCGCGAGCATGGGCTGCACGGGGACACCGAGGCGCAGCGCGACGGCGTCGAGCGCCTCGAGCCCGCCGGCAGCGGTCAGCGCGGCAGCCGTCGCCGTCGACCCGAGCAGCATCGCGGCGCGCTGGACCGAGGCGAGCGGCACGTCGTAGGCGGTCGCGAGGGCGTCCTGGACCAGGGACGCCGACGCGCCCTGGCGCAGCTCGCCGAAGATCAGCGCACGCAGGAACGCCTGCTCCTGCGCGGTCGCCGCAGCGAACAGCGCCCCGACCTCGGTGGTGCGCCGCGCCGCGGATCCCTCGCCCAGCTCGGCGCTCAGGCGCTCGAACCGAGCATCGACGTCGACGATCTCGAGGGTGGCGCGCTCGGCGGGCGGGGGCGTGTGCTGGAGGCCGGCCGCGCCGACGCCGGTGCGCCGCTGGCGCAGCGAACCGGAGAGGTAGGTCGCGACCAGGGCGATCTCCTCCGCCGTCGCGGCGCGCAGGACCTCCGCGAGGAGTGCTCGCTTCGTCAACCGTGATCGCGTGGCGGCGACGTCGGCGGAGGCCCGGACCAGGGTGTCGAGGAGCATGCCTGCCATCCTGCCGTCGACCTGGGACATCGACCCGTTCCGGTTCGGCTGAACGCGCCGGAGTATCGATCAACCCTCCAGGGTTGTTCTGCATGCATCAACTCGCTAGGGTTGATGCATGTTCGTCATCACGATCGACCAGCGCGGCAGCCGCCGGGGGAGCGACCTCGTTCCCGCACTCCTGGACGACCTCGAGGATCTGCTTGCCCCGGGTCCGCCGGTGCTCCCGTTCGTGCGGACGGTGGGGGACGAGGTCCAGGGCGTGCTGACGGATCCGGACGTCGTGGTCGACCTCGTGCTGCACCTCGTCCGCCGCGGCGGCTGGAGCATCGGTGTCGGTGCGGGGGAGGGGGCCCTCGCCGAGAGCGCCCCGGCCAGCACCGGGGCGGCCTTCGTGCACGCCCGCGAGGCGGTCGAGCGCGCCAAGGGGCGCACGGTGGCGAACTCGCTCGCGGTCGCGAGCGACTCGCCGGACGCCGCGCTCGCGGAGGGCGTGCTGCAGCTGCTCGCCTCGGTCGTGGCCGGACGGACCGCGACGCAGTGGCGCGCGATCGACCAGCTGGCGCGGCCGGGGGCCACGGGGGTGCAGGTGGCTCGCGACCTCGGCGTCAGCCCGCAGAACGTGAGCAAGCTCCGGCGGGACGCGCTGTGGCAGGAGGAGCGGGACGCGCGCGCGGCCGCCGCCCGGCTCCTGGCGCTGGCGGAGTCCACCTCCACCGCGGTGTCGGACCCGGCTGGCAGGATCGAGGCATGAGCCTCCTCGTCGTCGTCCTCACCCTCGCTCTCGCGGCGGGCGGCGGGGTGCTGCTCGTCCCGATCGTGCTTCGCGCCGCCCAGGGCACGGGCGCCGTCTCGGCCACCCGCGTGCAGGCGGTGCTGCGAGGAGGGCTCGTCATCGGTCTCCTCGAACGACTCGCCACGGCCGGGTGCGTGCTGCTGGGGCAGCCGGAGGGCATCGCCGTCGTCGTCGCGGTCAAGGGGCTGGGCCGCTACCCCGAGCTGCGCGGCTCCGCGAGCACGTCCGGCGCCGCGAACGCCCCGTCCGCGAGCGGAGAGCCGTCCGTCGCCGCGCTCGGCGCGGCCGTGTCCGAGCGCTTCATCATCGGGACCCTGACATCGCTGATCTGGGCGGTGGCCGTCGGGGCGCTCGGTCGTTGGCTGCTGCTCACCGGCGTCTGACCACCCTCGGGCCGAGCGTCACGACGCCGCGAGCGCGTCGTCCAGGTCGGGGCGCACGAACGTGTAGCCCGTGTCGACGAGCACGCGCGGCTCGACCCAGCGGCTCTTGAGCACGAGCTCGGACTCCTGCCGCAGCACGAGCATCCCGATCTCGAGCAGCCATCGCGGTGCGGTGAGTCCGAACGGCACCCCGACCCGCCTGCGCAGCGCCGCCATCACGGTCCGGCTGGTGGCGGCCGTCGGAGCGGCGAGGTTGACAGGTCCGGCGATGCTCGGGGTGTCCCGGATGTGGCGGACCGCGCCGACGACGTCGTCGAGGTGGATCCAGCTGAACCTCTGGTGGCCGCGCGACCGGTGCACGGCCGTGCTGGACGGGGTCGCGTGCGGACCGATGCCGCGGTAGCGCCGGTGCGGGAACCAGCGCCCGTCGAGCTGCGGCCCGCCGAGGCCGAACCGTGCCGCGCGCTTGAGCAGCCGGGCCGCTCCGCCGTCGCCCAGCACGATCGCCATGCGCAGCGCGACCCGTCGGGTCCCCGGGAGGTCCCCGGAGTCGAACGCCGCCTCCCAGCCGCGCGCCACGTCGACCGAGAACCCGGTGCCCAGCTCGCCGTCCGCCTCGGACTGCGGCCGGTCGAGCGCGTAGCGGTAGATCGTCCCCGTGCTGGCGTTCAGCCACAGGGCAGGTGGAGCGACGGCGGCCGCGACCGCGCGGTTCAGCAGCTCCGTCGTGTCGATCCGGGACGACCAGATCTCCTCGCGGTTCGCGTCGTGGTAGCGGCACCCCACCGAGCGCCCGGCGAGGTTGACGAGCAGCTCGGCGCCGTCGACGAGCTCGGTCACCGCGGCGTTGTCGTCCCACGAGGCCGACGCCGAGGACCCGCGCCCGATCGTGACGACGTCGTAGCCGTCCTCGCGCAGCGCCGCCACGAGGGCGACGCCGATGAAGCCCGACGCCCCGGCGACGACGGCGCGGGGGCGGGCGGCTGACGGGGTGCGTTCGGTGGTCACCGCCTCACCCTAGGTGCGCCGGCGAGAGCGGCGGCGGGACGAAGGTCCCGCCGTCACGGGTACGCCGCACGAGACCGTTTCGACACTCTCGACACCATCGTGGTTAGCCTCGTTTCCGAGGCTGCGCGTACCGCAACGGCGGAGGACGCGCAGCCCGACCGACGAGAGGAGCCCCCGTGGGACTGTTCGAGAAGTTCCGACCGAGCCGCAAGGACGTCGACGAGGCGCGCACCGCGCTGGAGGAGGCCCGCGAGGGCAAGGAGGACGGCGGCGCGATCGACCGCCTCATCCGCACGATCATGTCGGTCGGCATCGACGGCGTCGGTCCCATCCGCTCGGCGCCCGACATCGCCGCCCGGGCGCTGAAGGAGGAGGACGGCGACATCGAGCGCGCCGTCAAGGACGTCATCTCCTCAGCGACGCGCTGGGGCGCCGTCGGCGGTGTCGTCACCGGCATCGGTGGCTTCACCACGATGGTCGTCGCGCTGCCCGCGAACCTCGTGGAGTTCTACGTCCAGGCCACCCGCATGGTGGCCTCGATCGCGACGCTCCGGGGCTACGACGTCACCGAACCGCACATCCGTACGGCCGTCATGCTCACCCTGGTGGGCTCCGACGCCGACGAGGTCCTGAAGAAGGCCGGCATGAGCACCGGGACCGGCCGCGTGGCCGCGTTCGCCCTCAAGCGTCTGCCGGCGTCCTCGATGATGATCGTGAACAAGGCGATCGGTTTCCGTCTGCTGCGCGGCGTCGGCGAGAAGTTACTCACCCGCCTGGGTCGCGGTGTCCCGATCGTCGGTGGTCTCGTCGGTGGCGGCCTCGACGGCTTCATGATGCGCAAGATCGCCGCGAACGCGCGCAAGCAGTTCCCCGTCGGCGCCTGACGGTCCGCCCGGTCGGGCGCCCGTACCTCCGAACGGGACCCGGCACGGATCCGGTCGTGCGCGCCTGAGGTCGCCTCGCGTCGCCGGAAGCGACCACCTGCGCGCACCCACCGGTCGCGAACGGGTGGCCGCCGACCGGCCCGCCGGCGCCCCTCGCCCCTACTGTGGTCGGATGCTCGCCCGCACCCGCTCGCTCCTGCTCTCCAGCCACCCCGGACCGACCGCCACGGTCACGACGCTGGCGGTCGTGCTCGGCATCGGCACGGGGCTGCCGGCGTGGCGCGTGGTCGTGCTCGGGCTCGCGGTCCTGGTCGGTCAGCTCTCGATCGGCTTCTCCAACGACTGGATCGACGCCGGTCGCGACCGCGCGGTCCACCGGACCGACAAACCGGTCGCCCGGGGCGACGTCTCGGTGGCCACGGTGCGCACGGCCGCCTGGGTCACGGCCGCCGCGACGGTCCCGCTGTCGTTGGTGCTGGGCTGGCGCTCGGCGCTGGCGCACCTCGTCCTGGTGGCGTCGGGCTGGGCCTACAACGCGGTCTTCAAGCGCACGGCGGCCTCGGTGCTGCCGTTCGTGCTCAGCTTCGGGCTGCTGCCCGCCGTCGTCACGCTCGCGGCCCAGCCTCCGGCCACCACGGCCTGGTGGGCGCTGGCGGTCGGGGGCGTCTTCGGCGTCGCCATACACTTCACCAACGTCCTGCCCGATCTCGACGACGACGCCACGACCGGCATCGACGGGCTGCCGCACCGCCTGGGCAGGGTCGTCTCCGGCGTCGTGGCGTTCCTGTCGCTGGCTCTCGCCGCGGCCCTGGTCACGTTCGGTCCCGTGCTGATCGGCGCCGCGGCCGGTCCGAGCGTGCTCGGCGTCGTCGCCCTCGTCGTGTGCCTGGCGATCGCGACGCTCGGGATCGTCCTGGTGGCCACCCGTCCGCCGGGCCGCCTGCTGTTCCAGCTCATCATCGTGGCCGCGCTCGTCGTCGTGGCCCAGCTCGCGCTGTCGGGGACGGCGCTGTCGGTCTGAGAGGTCCGGCCCGAGGGGCCGGGGCCGTCAGCGCAGGTGACGCATCGCGTACACCGACGCGAGCCCACGACGCGCGGGACTGCCCAGCAGCGCCCGCAGCACGCCGTCGCGCACCGTCGCCGCCGTTCCCGCCACCGGTCGGCCCAGCCCCATGTTGAGCTCGGCCTGGCGCGCCGCCCACCTGGCCCGACGGCGGCGCGCGTCGTCGTAGCGGCGCAGCGCGACCCGCGTGGCCGCGTCGTCGGCCGTGCCGCGCACGGACGCGAGGAGCACCGGGGCGAGCCGGGCGCCGTCGAGCCAACCGAGGTTCATGCCCTGCCCGCCGATCGGGCTGATCTCGTGCGCCGCGTCGCCGAGCAGCACCACGCGACCGTGCACGGTGCGTGCGGCGAGTCGGCGGCGGACGGTGAACGCGCTCAGCATGCTGCAGGTTCCAGGGTCGACGGCGATCCCCGTGCGCTGCTCGATCAGTGACGCCAGGTTCTCCGCGGTCGGCGCGTCCGACGCACCCGACACGGTCGGTTTCCCGCCGCGCCCCGTCCCGGTGTGCACGACCCACCGCCGCAGACCGCCCGGCAGCGGGAACGACTCCACGACGCCCGCGTGCTCGAGGTGGATGATCGCGTCGCTCCCCGCGTGGGTGCTGTCGGCGAGATCGCCCATCACGTAGGTGTCGGGGTAGGGGTGGACCGGTGCGGGGACGCCGAGCAGGTCGCGCACGCCGCTGCGCGCACCGTCCGCGGCGACGACGAAGCGCGCGTGCTCGACCCCGCCGTCCTCGGCCCGCGCCACCACGTGTCCCGGCGACCCGTGCAGGCCCACGAGCGCGCGCCCGTGGACGAGCTCGAGGCCGGGTACCGTCGCGGCGTGCGCGTGCAGGACCTCCTGCGTCCGGACCTGCGGCAGCGTCGCGACGAACGGGAAGCGGCGCGAGACCCGGTCGAACGGGACGACGCCGAGCACGCGCTCGCGGGTGCGCGCGACACCGCGCACGACCTGGACGGCCTCGCGCGTCAGGTGCGCGGCGACGTCGGGGTGGAGCACCTCCAGGGCGGGGGCGTGCAGCCCGATCGCGCGCGAGTGCCCCGGCCGGGCCGTGCCGGCGGCTGCGCGGCCCGGGACCGCCTCCGGCGCAGCACGCCGCTCCCACACGACGACGTCGAGCCCCGAGGCGGCCAGCGTCGAGGCCAGCGCGAGCCCGACGGCGCCGCCCCCGACGACCAGGACGTCACGCACCCGGCACCTCGCAGACGGCGAGTACCCGGAACGGCAGCGTCGCCGCGCGCCACCCCGTCGGCAGGACGGCCGCGAGCTCGTCGCGCCGGTAGCTGCGCCGGATCGAGAGCAGGCCGTCGTCGCGCACGAACGGCGCGTGCGGCCGGCCGCGCCGGTGCAGCGGCAGCGTGCCCACCCAGTAGCCGGCGTAGGCGAGCCGACCCCGGGCGATGTCGTTGTGGATCACGCGGCGCCGGGCCAGCGCCTCGCTGTCGCTCAGCAGTCCGGCCAGCTGCGCGTCGTCCAGGTGGTGCAGCACGTGGTTGGACACGACGACGTCGAACGACGCACCCTCCGCCACGAGGTCGGAGCTGAGCACCTGCCGGAACGTGACGCCCCGGGTGGCGGGCTGCGCCCTCGCGTGGGCGACGGCGCGCGGGTCAGGATCGATCCCGGTGATCTCCAGGCGCAGGCCGTCGCGTGCGGCCCACCTCGCCAGGGAGCGCGCGACGTCGCCGCCGCCCGAGCCGACGTCGAGCAGCGTCGTCGTCCGCCCCGTCGACAGGAGCGGGCGCACGTGCCGCACGTACACGGCCCGCCATCCCGCCACGAGCCGGTTGACGACCACGAACGCGCGGTAGGTGCTGGTCAGACCCTCGGCGTCGCACGCCGGATCATCCATGAGCTCGACGGCGGCGACGTCCCGGCGTTCGAGGCCGTGACCCGAACGCGTGGTGCGGGCGAGGACCGGGCGCGAGCGCCCGCCCTCCGCGCTCACGCGGCCTCGGAGCGGCGCAGCGTGAGGAGCGCGGACTCCACCGTGAGGCCCGGTCCGAACGCCATCGCACACACCCGCTCGCCCCGACCGGCCGCGGGGGCGTCGGGCGAGGTGAGCAACCGCTGCAGGATGAACAGGATCGTCGCGCTGGACATGTTCCCGTACTCGCGCAGGATCGAGCGGGACGGCTCCATCTGCGTCGCGGTCAGCGCGAGCGCGTCCTGCACCTTGTCCAGCACCGAGCGCCCGCCGGGGTGCACGGCCCACCGGGGGATGTCGTCGTGCGCCCCCGCGTGGTCGGTCCCGGCCTGCGCCAGCAGCGGGTCGAGCGCGCCGCGGATGTGCTCGCTGATGATCGAGGGCACGTAGCGCGACAGGACCATCTCGAACCCGTGGTCCCCGATCGTCCACGCCATGTCCTGCTCGCCCACGGGCGTCAGGGTGGTCCGCATCTCGTCCAGGTCGAGCACGAGGTGACCGGCCGGTGCGGGGCGCGCCGACACGATCGCGGCCGCCGCGCCGTCGGCGAACACCGCGGACGCGACGATGGTGTCGGGATCGTCGGAGGCCTCCAGGTGGAGCGAGCACAGCTCGGCGCACACGACCAGCACGACGGCGCCGGGGTCCTCCGCGCAGATCGAGCGCGCCGTGGACAGCGCGGGGAACGCCGCGTAGCAGCCCATGAAGCCGACGTGCAGGCGCCGGGTGGTGGGGGGCAGGCCGAGGTCGCGGACCAGCACGTAGTCGGGGCCGGGGGCGAAGAAGCCCGTGCACGACGCGGTGACGACGTGCGTGACGTCCGCCGTCGTGAAGGAGCCGGAGGCGGCGATCGCACCGCGCGCCGCCTCGAGGAAGAGCGCGGGGGCGTGCTCGACGTAGACGTCGTTGCGGGTGCCGGTGGTGGGGGACAGGACGCGGCGCTCGGCCCGGTCGCAGAACACGGCCGGACCGGTGGTTGAGTCCCCGGCGGCGCCGGGACCGTCCAGCGGGGCGCCCAGGTCGAGGTCGCGGACCACGGTGTGGCGCGTGTCGATGGCCGAGCCGTCGAAGGCCGAGGCGATGAACCGGCGTCCCAGGCGGGTGCGTTCCGGCTGCACGAGGAGGAGGTCGCGCATGTCGGGCTGCTTGATGACCGTCGGTGGGACCGAGGTGGCCACCGAGTGGACGCTGATGACCATATTTCCACTGTAACGGCGCGGGTCCCGGGTGGCACGATCGCGTCCGACGCGATCCATCGACTCCGGGGTCGCGGCGCGTAGCGTGAAGGGAGAACGGGGCCCACCCCTCCCCGTCACTCCCCGACGCCCCCGGAGCGCAGCCACCATGAGCTCGTCCACACCCGTCCCCGCCCGCGCCCACCACGACGTCGTCGTGGTCGGCGGCGGCAACGCCGGACTCTCGATCGCGGGGCGGCTGCGGCGCGACGGTGCCCGCGACGTCGTCGTCGTCGAACCCGAGCGCGTGCACCACTACCGCCCGATGCTGTCCTACGTGGCCGGGGGACAGGCCACGTTGGCCGAGCTGCGACGCCCGCAGGGGAGCGTCACGCCGGACGGGGTGCGGTGGTACGCCGACGCCGTCACGCGCGTCGATCCGCGGCGTCGCCTCGTGCACCTGGCGGGCGGCGGTGAGCTGACCTACTCCGACCTCGTGCTCTGCCCGGGCTCCCGCGTCGATTGGGACGCTGTCCCCGGCGCCGAGGCGGCCGTCGCGACGCCGCACGCCGCCACGAGCTACCTGCCCGACTCGGCGGTCGACACGTGGGAGATGCTGTCGGGCCTCACCTCGGGTCGGGCCGTGTTCGTGCTGGCCGGCGGCCACGTGCCGTGCTCCCCGGTGGCGCTGAAGCCGCTGTTCCTCGCGCTCGCGCACTGGCGGCGCACCGGCGTGCGCGACGCGATCGAGGTCGAACTGCTGGTCGAGGGCAGCCGGATCGTCGCGCTGGACGACGCCGACGCCCGGCTGCGCACGACCGCCGCCGAGCAGGGCGTGACGGTGAGGTTCGGGGCGGCCGTCACCGCCGTGGACCCCGAGGCGCGCACCGTCGTCGTCGCGGGTGAAAGCCTCGCCTACGACGCGCTCTACCTGGCGCCGCCGCACCGTGCGCCGGCGTGGATCGCCGAGAGCGGCCTCGCGGGACCCGGCGCGAGCGGACTGCTGGACGTCGACCCGCACACGCTGCAGCACCCCGAGCACCCGCGCGTCTGGGGCCTCGGGGACGTCGCCGACCTGGCGACGCTGCCGTCCGGGGGAGCCCTGCGCAAGCAGGTGCCCGTCGTCGCCGACAACATCGCGGCGCGCCGGCGGGGCCGCGCCATGACCCGCTACGACGGCTACTCGATCGCCCCCGTGACCACCTCCCGGCACCACCTCCTGCTGGCGGAGTTCGACAGGGACGGGCGCCCGCAACCGTCCGTCCCCGTCGTGGACCTCGTGCGCCCGCGGGTGCTGACGTGGGCGTTCGACCGCTACCTGGAGCCGATCATCTACTTCCGCCGGCTGCTGCAGGGCAAGGTCTGAGGCTCTGCCGCGCGACGAGGCACCCGACCCATCCACCCCCGGGGAGGGCTCCGAACCCCCTGTGACGCCCCACCCGGGAGCGTGACCGCGAACGCACGAAGGAGCCCCCCATGGAGATGTGGAACGCACTCATCGAAGGCCCGCTCGTCAACGGACCGCTGATCGACGTCGGCGGCATCCTGAACTTCCTCCGGATCGGTCAGTTCCAGTAGTCCCCGACCACCGGTGAGCGACGTCGGCACGACCGGCGTCGAGACTCGAGGCCCCGCCCCCACCGGGCGGGGCCTCGTCCATGGAGAGAGTGACGCGTTGACGATGCACGAGCAGCAGGATCGCCCCGAGACCACCCCGACCACGACGCCGGACGAGCGCCTGACCCTCACGCCCGCGCAGCGCGGGATCTGGTACGCGCAGGACCTGGACCCGGCGAACCCGACCTACCAGATCGGCCAGTACCTCGACGTCGACGGCGCGCTCGACCCGCGTCTCCTGAGCATCGCGCTGACCAAGACGGTCCGCGACATCGACTCCCTCAGCATGCGTTTCCGCTCGGACGCCGACGGTCCGCACGCCGTGCTCCGCCGACCCGAGCCCACCGACGACCTGCTCGAGGTCGTCGACCTCCGCGAGCACGACGTCGAGGCGGCCCGCGCGCAGGCGCTCGCCCTCATGGACGTGGAGATGACGACCCCGCGCGACCTCACCGGCGAGGAGCTCTTCGGCGCCACCCTCTTCCGGCTCGCGGGCGATCGGTCGCTCCTGTTCCAGCGCGTGCACCACATCGCCCTGGACGGCTACTCGGCGGTCATCGCGCTGCACTACCTCGCCCGCGTCTACACCGAGCTCGACAAGCGCGCACCCTCAGGCCTGCTGCTGCGGCCGTTCGCCGGCCGCGTCGCCCGCACCGCCGCGCGCACGCCGTCGCCGTTCCCCGGGCACGAGGACCTGCTCGCCTCGCTGGCCGAGTACCGCGAGTCCGACGACTTCGCGCGCGACGAGGCGTTCTGGCGCGAGGAGCTCGCGCAGGAGTCGACCGTGGACGGTCTCGAGGGCACCACGGGTCGCGCCGCCACCCGCATCGTGCGCGTCAGCGTCCCGCTGACGCCGGCCCAGGCCGCACCGCTGGCCGAGCTCGGCCGCGACCTCCCCAAGACCATGGTCGGCGTCATCGCGCTGTACCTCGCCAAGATCACGGGTGCGGAGACCGTCTCGCTCGGGCTCCCCGTGACCGCGCGTCGCGGGAAGGTCGCCAAGTCGACCCCGTCGATGCTCTCGAGCATCCTGCCGCTGCGCGTCGACGTCGCCGCCTCCGCCACGGTCGCCGAGACGATCTCCCACGCGGGGGACGTGATCCGCGGCGTCGTGGCCCACCAGCGCTTCCGCGTCGAGGACCTGCCCGGCGCGCCGTCGCAGGCGGGCCCGTCCGTCAACCTGCTGCCCGTCATCGACGCCCTGATCCTCGGGTCCGCGACCGGCGAGGTCCGCATCCTGTCGACCGGACCGGTGCACGACCTCTCCGTGGTCGTCTCCGGGCTGGAGAGCAGCGCGGCCGCCGCGACCGTCCAGCTCGAGGGCGACGCCGACCTCCACACGGTCGAGAGCCTCACCGAGCACGCGGGTCGCCTCCTCGGTCTGCTCGACCAGGTGGCCCAGTCCGACGACGTCTCGGTCGTCGACGCGCGCGTCGTCGCCGAGGACGAGATCGCCCCGCTCCTGGAGCAGGGCGCCGGCCCGGAGCTCGCCATCGAGGCCGAGACGGTGGGTGAGGCGCTCGCCGCCGCGGCCGCCGCGCGGCCCGACGACCTCGCGGTCGTGGCACCCGACGGCACCCTCACGTTCGCCGAGCTCGACTCCGGCGCCACCCGGATGGCCCACCACCTCCTGGCCGAGGGCGTCGTGCCCGGCAGCTGCGTCGCCGTCCGCATCGAGCGCAGCCGGCACCTGCCGATGCTGGTGCTCGCCGTGCTCCGCGCCGGTGCCGTCTACGTGCCGCTGGACCCCGAGTACCCCACGGACCGCGTGGCCGGGATGATCGAGGACGCCGCACCCGTCCTGCTCCTCACGAGCCACCGCCAGGCGGGGCGCGACCGCGACGCCGGAGCCACCTGGAGCGTGCCGTCGCTCGCCGTCGACTCCGACACCGCGACCTCGTGGCGCCGCGCGAGCGACGACCCCACGACGCTTCCCGCGGTGTCGGGCACCGACCTCGCCTACGTCGTCTTCACGTCCGGCAGCACCGGCCGCCCCAAGGGCGTCGGCGTCGAGCGCGTCGCGCTGCGCAACCTGTTCCAGCACCACCGCTCCGAGCTGTTCGATCCCGCGGCGGAGCGCCTGGGCCGTCCCGTCCGCGTCGCCCACACCGCCGGGCTGTCCTTCGACGCCGCGTGGGACCCGCTGCTGTGGCTGTTCGCCGGCCACGAGCTGCACATGATCGACGACGACGTGCGCCGCGACCCGCAGCGGCTCGCCGACCACCTCTCGGAGGTCGGGATCGACTCGATCGAGACCACGCCGTCGTTCGCCGAGGCGCTCCTGGCCACCGGCCTGTTCGAGCGGGAGTCCCACCCGACCGTCGTCGCGCTCGGCGGTGAGGAGGTCGGCCCGGGGCTGTGGGACGCGTTCGGTGCGCTGACCGACGTCCACGCGGTCAACTTCTACGGCCCGACCGAGGTCACGGTCGACTCGCTGATCGCGACGATAACGGTCGGCGAGCCCCACATCGGCTCCTCCGTGCGCAACAGCCGCCACTACGTGCTGGACTCCAGCCTCAGCCCCGTGCCCGATCGCGCCGTGGGCGAGCTCTACCTCGCCGGCGTCAACGTCGCGCGCGGCTACGTGGGACAGCCGGGCCTGAGCGCCGAGCGCTTCGTGGCCGACCCGTTCGCCGACGACGGCTCGCGGATGTACCGCACCGGTGACGTCGTGCGCCGTCGTCACGACGGTTCGCTCCGGTTCCTCGGACGGATCGACGACCAGGTCAAGATCCGCGGCTACCGCGTCGAGCTGGCCGAGATCGAGGCCGCCATGCGCCGTCAGGACGGTGTCGGCCTGGCCGCCGCCATGGTCCAGGGCGACGGCGCCACGGCCCGTCTGGTCGGCTACGTCACGGGCGAGGGCGACCGTCTCGGCACCCGCGTGCGGGACGCGCTGCGCGCCGAGCTGCCCGACTACATGGTGCCGAGCAGCATCATGACGCTCACCGACCTCCCGCTGACCCCGAACGGCAAGCTCGACCGGCGGGCGCTGCCCACGCCCGAGCGCACCACCGACGACGCCGCGCAGCAGCCCGGCACGGCGGCGCAGCGCACGGTCGCGGCGGCCTTCGCCGAGGTTCTCGGCACGGCGCCGGTCGGCATCGAGGAGGACTTCTTCGCCGCCGGCGGGCACTCGCTGCTCGCGACCCGGCTCGCCGCCACCCTCACCACGGCGCTGGACCGGACGGTCACCGTCCGCGACGTGTTCGAGCGTCCCACGGTGGCCCAGCTCGCGGCGCTCGCCGAGGGCGAGGACGGTGAGGGCGACGGCGCCGCGGGTGACCCCGCCCGTCGCCCCGTGCGCCTGACGCGCACGCCGCGCCCCGACCTGCTGCCGGTCTCGCTGGCCCAGCGTCGGCTCTGGTTCCTCAACCGGCTCGAGCCCGGGTCGGCGGCCTACAACATCCCGGTCGTCCTGGAGCTCGCCGGTCGGCTCGACGTCGCGGCCCTGCGCGCCGCGCTCACCGACGTCGTGGCACGGCACGAGCCGCTGCGCACGGTCTTCCCCTACGTCGACGGCGAGCCGGTCCAGGTCGTGCGCGACGAGGTCGACGTCGTGCTCACCGCCGTCGACGTCCCCGCCGAGCGGGCGGAGGAGATCGCCCGCCAGGAGGCGCTGCGCCCCTTCGACGTCACCACGCAGACCCCGCTGCGAGCCGTGCTGCTGCGCACCGGCCCGGAGGCGCACGTGCTCGTGGTCACCATGCACCACATCGCCTCGGACGGCTGGTCGCTCGCGCCGTTCGCGCGCGACCTCTCCCTCGCCTACCGGGCGCGGTCGCAGGGTCGCGCGCCCGAGCAGACCGACCTCCCGGTCAGCTACGCCGACTACACGCTGTGGCAGCGCGAGCACCTGGGGGAGGCCGACGACCCCGACAGCGTGCTCGCCGGGCAGCTGGACCACTGGCGGCGCGCCCTCGCGGGGGCGCCGGACGAGATCAGCCTGCCTCGCGACCGCTCCCGCGGGACCGCCGACCCGACCGACCCCGACCAGCAGGGCGTCGGCGAGGTCCCGCTGCTGCTCGACGCCGCACGTCACGCCGCGCTGCGCGCCCTGGCGGCGGAGCACCGCACCAGCCTGTTCATCGTGCTGCACGCCGCGCTGGCCGTGGCGCTCGAGCAGCAGGGCGCGGGGGAGGACGTCGTGCTCGGCACCCCCGTGGCCGGTCGGACCGACCCGCAGCTCGACGAGCTCGTCGGCTTCTTCGTCACCACCGTCGTGCTGCGCACCTCGCTCGCGCAGGACCCGACCCTGGCCGAGGTGCTCGGTCGCGTCCGCGCCGGCAACACCGAGGCCTATGCGCACCAGGACGTCCCGTTCGACTCGCTGGTGGACGCGCTGCGCCCGCCGCGCGTGGCCGACCGGCACCCGCTGTTCCAGGTCCTCCTGACGCTGCAGAGCAACGAGCCGGCCGTGCTCGAGCTCGCCGACCTCACCGTCACGGTGCCCGGCCAGGTCACGAGCGCCGGTGTGAAGGCGGACCTGCTGGTCGACTTCGCCACGCCCGAGGGCGAGGACGGACCGCTCGCGGGGGCGCTCGGCTACGACCGCGCGCTGTTCGACGAGTCGACCGCGGAGCGGCTGCGCGACGCGCTCGACCGCGTGCTGGCGGCCTTCGTCACCGCCACCGGCCGTCGCCTGTCCGACCTGCCGCGGCTCGACGACGCGGGTCTCGCCGTCCTCGAGGAGCAGAGCACGGGTCGCGCGCCCACCGTGGCCGCACCCGAGGTGCTGACGCGTCTCGCGTCGACCGTCGCCGCGCACGGGGACGCCCTGGCCCTCGTCGGGTCGGACACCGCGTCGAACCACGTCGCCCTGACCTACGACGCGCTCGCGACCCGGGTCGACGACGCCGCGCGTGGTCTGCTCGCGCACGGCGTGACGCCCGGCGCCACCGTCGCCGTCGCCCTGCCACGCGTCACGGACGCCGTCGTCCTCGTCCTCGCCGCGCTGCGTGCCGGGGCCGTCGCGGTGCCGGTGGACGTCGCCTACCCCGACGCCCGGGTCGCGCGGATCCTCGCCGACAGCGGCGCACCCGTGCTCGTGACGGCCGACACCGACCGGGCCCGGCTGCTCGGCGCCCTGCTGGTGGAGGAGGGGTCGACACCCCCGCGCGTGCTGACGCCGCGGGCGGTCGTGGACGCGGGAGCCACCGGAGCCACCGGTTCCCACGCGTCGTCGGAGCTCCCGCCGCTTCCGGCCCTCCCCGGGCCCGACGACGTCGCCTACCTCGTCTACACGTCCGGCACCACCGGGACGCCCAAGGGTGTCCAGGTGCCGCACGGCGCTCTCGCGGCCGTGCTCGCGCAGCACGAGGACGTCCTGGTGGGCCCGCTCACCGAGCGCCTCGGTCGCCTGCCCGTGATGCTGCACCTCTCGGGCCTCGGGTTCGACGCCGCGTGGGACCCGATCCTGTGGCTCGCCGCCGGGACCGCGCTGCACGTCGCGGACGAGCCGACCCGGACCGACGCCGAGGCCGTCGTGCGTGCCGTCGCCGAGCTGGGCGTCGACGTGCTCGAGACGACGCCGTCCTACGCGCAGCAGCTCGCCAACGTCGGGCTGCTCGACGCCGCGGCGGACCGCGGGGTCCCGCTGCTCGTCGCCGTGGGTGGCGAGGCCCTCCCCGCGGTGCTCTGGGACCGGCTCGCCGCCGCACCCGGTGTGGCGGGGTGGAACCTGTACGGACCGAGCGAGTTCACGGTCGACTCCGTGCTCGCGCCGATCGAGCCGGGCTCGCCGACCATCGGCGGCCCGATCGCAGGCGTGACCGCACGCGTGCTGGACGCGACCCTGCGCCAGGTCCCGCCCGGCGTCGAGGGGGAGCTCTACCTCTCCGGCCTGTCGGAGGCGCACGGCTACCGCGGGCGCTCCGCGGAGACCGCCGCACGCTTCGTGGCGGACCCGCGAGGCACCGGCACCCGGATGTACCGCACGGGTGACGTCGTGCGCCGCCGGCCCGGCGGCGAGCTGGAGTTCGTCCGTCGCGACGACGACCAGGTCAAGCTGCGCGGCTACCGCATCGAGGTCGCCGACGTCGAGCGCACGCTCGAGCGGGCCGACGGCGTCCGCACCGCCGTGGCCCGCGTGGTCACACCCGGCGGACCCGACACCGCACGACTCGTGGCGTGGGTGGTCGGCACCGGTCCCCGGGCGGGCACCGCGACGAGCACCGAGCTCGACGTGGCTGCCGTGCGCGCGCACGCCGCCGCCCAGCTGCCCGAGTACATGGTGCCGACGTCGATCACGCCGATCGACGCGGTGCCCCTGACCCCCAACGGCAAGGTCGACGTCGCCGCGCTGCCCGAGCCCGGGGACCGCGGACCGTCGCGTGCCCCGCAGACCGACGACGAGCGCGCGTTGTGCGGGATCGTCGCCGACGTGCTGGCGGTGGCCGACGTCGGGCTCGACGACGACTTCTTCGCCCTCGGCGGCCACTCGCTCCTCGCGGTGGCGCTGGTCTCCCGGGTGCGCGACGAGCTCGGCGCCACCCTCCCGCTGCGCGCCGTGTTCGACGCCCCCACCCCGGCCGCGCTGCTCGCCGTGCTGGACCGTGGGACGACGACGGACGCGGCGGCGGACGGCACGTCCGCCGACGGCGCCGGCCCGGTCCTGGGTGCCGCCGACCCCTCCGCCGCGCCGGACCCCGGCCTGCGCGAGTGGCTCGCCGACCACCCGCGCGAGGAGGCCGAGGAGCTGCCGCTGACCTCCGGCCAGTCCCGGCTCTGGTTCCTCAACCGGCTGGACCCGGCCTCGGCCGAGTACTCGGTCGTGCTCCGCGTGGAGCTCGAGGGCGACCTCGACACCGGTTCGCTCGTCGGCGCCGTCGACGACCTGCTCGCGCGTCACGAGATCCTCCGCACGAGCTATCCCGAGGTGGACGGCCGGCCGGTCCAGCGCATCCACGACGCCCCGCACGGTGTCGTCGGCGACACCGCCGTCGAGACCCGCGCGGGCTTCGACCTCACCCGCGAGCTGCCCGTCCGCGCGGCCCTCGTGCCCACCGGGGACGGCACGTGGCTGCTGGAGCTCGTCATCCACCACATCGCGACCGACGGTGCCTCGCTCGCGCCCCTGGTCCGCGACATCGCGGCCGCCTACACCGCGCGCCTCGGCGGCAGCCCCACGGTGCAGCGTCCGCTCGACGTCCAGTACGCCGACGTCGCCCGCCACCAGCGCTCGCTCCGCTCCGCGGACGGGGGTGGCCCGTCCCGCGAGGACGCGCTCCTCGCGGCGTGGACGCAGATCCTGGACGGCGTGCCGACCGAGCTCGAGCTGCCGGCCGACGGTCGCCGTCCCGAGACGGCCGCCCAGCCGGCCGGGCTGATCGCGTTCGAGATCCCCGCGGAGGTCGCCCACCGGATCGGTGGCGCCGCCGCACGCCGCTCCGCGAGCGCGTTCCACGGCTGGTTGGCGGCGCTCGCCGGCTATCTGCAGCGGATCGGTGCGGGCGACGACGTCGTCGTCGGATCGCCGTCGGCCGGGAGGACGGACCCCGACGTCGCCGACCTCGTCGGCTTCTTCGTCAACACGCTGCCGCTGCGGCTCGAGCTCGGGTCGGAGGGTGCGGCGGGGTTGACGTTCGCCGACGCCGTCGACCGTGCCCGCGCGGCCACGCTCACGGCCGTCGAGCACGAGGCCGTCCCGTTCGAGCGCATCGTGGAGGCGATCGCCCCCGAGCGCCGGCTCGGACGACACCCGATCTTCCAGACCATGCTCTCGGTCGAGGAGCCCACGGGCCTCGCGCTCGACCTGCCCGGCGTCCGGGCGCACGCCGTCGCGCCGGACACCACCGGGGCGGCCAAGGTCGACCTGTCGATGACCCTGCGTCCGCGCGGGCGTCCCGACCGGACCGGTGCAGCCGACACGTCCGACGCGGCCGACCGTCGCGACGAGGTCGACGGCGTGCTCGAGTACAACGCCGCCATGTTCAGCGCGTCGGCCGCCCGGGGACTCGTCGATCGCTGGCTCGCGTTCCTGCGCGAGGTGGCGGCGGCGCCCGACGCCCCGATGCTCGACGCCGTGCTGGGGGACACCCCGGCGGCGCTCGAGTCCTGGGACGCCACGCACGAGCCCGTCCCGGTGATGGACGCGTTCGCCGACACGGTGCGCCGCTTCGGCGACCTGACCGCGATCGTCGGGACCGGTCGCGAGAGCGGCGCCGACGCGCTCGTCCCCGCGCACGCGTCGTCCCCCGACCGGCTCGCGTCACTCGACCGGCTCCCGCGCCTCGACCTGCGCGGGCTGGCGGCGCGGGTCGACGCGATCGCCGCCGGGCTCGTCGCCCGCGGGACGGGTCGCGGCGACGTCGTCGCGCTCCGGCTGCCGCGCTCGATCGACACGATCGCCGCGCTGCTGGCGGTCTGGCGCGCGGGCGCCGTCGTGGCCCCCGTGGACGACGAGCTGCCCACCGAGCGCGTGGCCAGCATGCTGCGCACCGCGCGGGCACGGCTCGTCGTGCACGAGCCCGCCCCGGGGACGAACGACTCCACGACCGAGGACGCCGCGAGCGCCGCGGGCCTCGACCCGGCCGCCGTCGTCACCCTGGCGACCCTGCTCACCGAGGGCGCCGGCACGTCCGTGCCCGAGGCGACCCGAGCGGGTGCGGCGACGCTCGACGACCCGGCCTACCTCGTGTTCACGTCGGGCACGACGGGCGAGCCCAAGGCCGTCCAGGTGCCCCACCGCGCCCTCGCGGCGCTGCTCGCCTCCCACCGCTCGACGCTGATGCCCGACCCCGCCGAGCGCCGGGTCCGGATGGCGCACACGACGGGCGTCGGGTTCGACGCCGCGATGGATCCCGTGCTGTGGCTCGTCGCGGGTCACGAGGTGCACGTCGTCGACGACGAGGTGCGCCGCGACCCGGAGGCGCTGGTCACGGTGTTCGAGGAGCGCGACATCGCGGCGTGGGAGACCACCCCGGGGTACGTCGCCGCCCTCGTGGGCCAGACGCGCCTGGCGCAGGTGCTCGACGCCCGACCGGCCGACGCCCCGTTCGTCGTGCTGCTCGGCGGCGAGGCGCTGGACGCCGGGCTGTGGACCTGGCTGAACGAGCGACCCGCCGTGGCGGCGTGGAACCTCTACGGACCGACCGAGGTCGGCGTCGACTCGCTCGTCGCGCGCGTCGCCGACGCCCCGCGCCCCGGCCTCGGCGCGACCACGCCCGGCACGCGGGGCTACGTGCTCGACGGTCTCCTGCGGCCGACGCCGTCCGGCAGCGTCGGCGAGCTCTGGCTCGCGGGCGACCAGCTCGCCCACGGGTACGCGGGGCGGGCCGGCGCGAGCGCCGAGCGCTTCGTCGCCGACCCGTTCGCCGCCGACGGCAGCCGCATGTACCGCACGGGTGACCTCGTCGCGGTCCATCCCGGCGAGGAGGAGGGCTCCCGCGCCCGCATCGTCTCGCTGGGTCGCAGCGACGGCCAGGTCAAGATCCGCGGCCACCGCGTCGAGCCGGGTGAGGTCGAGGCGCTGCTGCGCGCGGCCGACGGCGTCGCGCAGGCCGTCGTCCGGCCGGTCGAGACAGCCAGGGGTCGGAGCCTCGGCGCCTGGGTGGTGCCGAGCGACGCGAGTGCCCTCGACGAGGGCGGCGCCGATCTCGCGACGGCGCTGCTGGCCGGCCTCCGCACCCGGGTGCCGGACTACATGGTGCCGGTCGCCGTCGCCGTCGTGGCGGAGATCCCGCTGACGCGCAACGGCAAGGTCGACGCCGGCGCGCTGCCCGCGCTGGACACGACCGCCACCGCCGGTGGACGCGCCCCGGCGACCGACGCCGAGCGCGCCGTCGCCGAGGCCTTCGCCCGAGTGCTGGACGTCGCGGACGTCGGGGCGGACGACTCGTTCTTCGAGCTCGGCGGGCACTCGTTCGTGGCCCAGCCGACGATCGCCGCGATCAACGAGGCGCTGGGGTCCCGGCTGCCGGTGCAGGCGCTGTTCCAGGCCCCGACCGTGGCCGCCCTCGCGGCCCTGGTGGGAACCGGCACGGCGGACGTCGCCGACAGCCTCCGCACGATCCTGCCGCTGCGGACCGAGGGACGCGGGGCACCCCTGTTCGCCGTGCACCCCGCCAGCGGTGTCAGCTGGAAGTACGGCGGTCTGCTCGGTCGGCTCGCGACCGAGCGCCCGGTCCTGGGGCTCCAGATGCCCGGGATCGCACCGGACGAGCCCGAGACGCCCCCCGCGGCCACGATCGAGGAGCTGCTGGACTCCTACGTCGACGCCGTCCGAGAGGTGCAGCCTCACGGGCCGTACCACCTGCTCGGCTGGTCGTTCGGCGGACGTCTCGCGCAGCACCTGGCAGCCCGGTTGCGCTCGCACGGCGAGCACGTGGCCCTGCTAATCCTGCTGGACGCGTACCCGACGCAGGAGTCCGCGCTCGAGGGCGTCGCACCGGGCGACGCGATGTGGCGCGGGCTGCTCGACGCGAACGGCATCGAGGCACCGGCGGACGTGGAGCTCGACGTCGTCGCGGTGCAGGGCCTGCTGCGCGCGGCGGGCAACCCGCTCGCCGACCTCCCGGTCGAGACCGTGGAGCGCATGGTCCGCCGGTTCGTCCGGCTGGGGGAGCTGTTCGACAGCACGCCCGTCCCGACGTTCGACGGTGACCTGCACATCGTCGAGGCGACGCTCGAGGTGCCCGACGGCCGTCCGGCGCCTGCGGCGTGGGAGGGCCACGTGACGGGGTCGGTGACGTCGAGCACGGTCCACGTGCGGCACTCGGACCTGCTCTCCGACGAGGCGATGGCCGAGCTGGTCCCGATTCTCGACCGACTGCTCGCGCAGGCGTGAGACGGGCCGTCCGACCCATCCACGGGTCGGACGGCCCCGAACCCCTGGCAGAGAGCTTGCCGAGACAGACAGGACGAGGACACACGATGACGAACCCCTTTGACGACCAGGACGCACGCTTCCGCGTGCTCGTGAACGAGAAGAACCAGCACTCCCTCTGGCCGGAGTTCGCCGACGTGCCCCAGGGCTGGGTCGCCGTGTTCGGTCCCGCGCCGCGGGTGGAGGCGGTCGACTACGTCACCGAGAACTGGCACGACATCACCCCCGTGACCGACCGGGAGCGCGTCGCCTCGTGATCTCCATCCACGGCCTGACCAAGCGCTTCGGCGACTTCCAGGCCCTCGCGGGCGTGGATCTCGAGGTGCCGGAGGGCAGTGTCCAGGGTCTGCTCGGTCCCAACGGGGCCGGGAAGACGACGACGGTGCGCGTGCTGACCACGCTGCTGGTGCCGGACTCCGGCGAGGTCCGGGTGGCCGGTCACGACGTGCGGACGCAGGGCGACCTCGTCCGCCGCAACCTCGGTGTCTCGGGGCAGTACGCGGCGGTGGACGACAAGCTGAGCGGCTTCGAGAACCTGACGATGGTCGGCGAGCTGTACGGCATGCGCCGGTCCCAGGCGAAGGCCAGGGCCCGCGAGCTGCTGCGCGACTTCCGTCTCGAGGACGTCTCGGACAGCAAGCAGGCGGGGTCGTACTCCGGCGGCATGAAGCGCCGGCTCGATCTCGCGGGCGCCATCGTCGCGCGGCCCCCCGTGGTCGTCCTGGACGAGCCGACGACGGGCCTCGACCCGCGCGGTCGCCGCGACACGTGGGACGCGATCGAGTCCCTCGCGACGGCGGGCACCACCGTCCTGCTGACGACGCAGTACCTCGAGGAGGCCGACCAGCTGGCCGACTCGATCGCCGTCATCGACGCGGGCGCGATCATCGCCGAGGGCACGGCCACCGAGCTCAAGGCGCGCGCCGGGGGAGCGTGGATCGACATCGTCCTCGCGCCCGGCGCCGACGGCGCCGTCGCACTCGCGACCGCCCGTCGCACCGCGCAGGACGCCCAGCTCGACGAGCGCGCGCGGCGCCTCACCGCCCGCGCGACCGGCGGCCCCGAGGCGTTCCGCACGGTGCTCGGCGCCCTCGCCGACCGCGGTGTCGACGTCGCCGAGGCGGCGCTGCGCCAACCGACCCTGGACGAGGTGTTCCTGCGTCTGACGGGCAGCCCGGCGAACGAGCCGGCGGAGGCCCTCGAGTCCGCGGAGACGGCACCGACCGGCGCGCGGCGCCACGACCGGGAGGAGGTGGTCGCATGACCACGCCCACGACACTGACCCCCCGGGGGCGGCACGCCGCTCCCGACGACCTCACCACCGAGGCGACCGAGACCGACGGACGAACCGCAGGAACCGCCGTCGCCCCCCGCGGCCCCTTCGTCCCCGACGAGCCCCGCGGCGGTGTCCTCGCACCGCTCCTGGCCGCCGCCAGGGACGGCTGGGTGGTCGCGCGCCGCAACGTCGTCAACGTCCGGCGCACGCCCGGTGCGCTCGTGACCGGCGTCGCGCAGCCGATCATCTTCGTGCTCATCCTCGCCTTCGTGTTCGGCGGCGCCCTGGGCGGCGACGCCTACCGCGAGTTCCTCATCGGCGGGATCCTGGCGCAGACCCTGACGTTCAACTCCTCCTTCACGGCGGTCTACCTCGCCAAGGACCTGCAGTCGGGTCTCATCGATCGCTTCCGCTCCCTGCCGATGTCCCGCGTGGGAGTGATCCTCGGGCGCACGACGTCGGACCTCGTCACCAGCGGGATCTCGATCGCCGTCATCGTGGTGTGCGGTCTCGCGATCGGGTGGCGCGTCCACACCTCGATCGGACCGGTGCTGCTCGCGTTCGGGCTGCTCGTCCTGTTCGCCTTCGCGATCTCGTGGATCGGCGCGGCCATCGCCCTGACGGCACGCAGCGTCGAGGTGGCGCAGAGCCTCGGGCTGCTGTGGCTGTTCCCGGTCTGCTTCATCTCGGGCGCCTTCGTCTCGGCCGACACCCTGCCGGGCGTGCTCCGCACCATCGCGGAGTGGAACCCCGTGACCGCGGTGGCCACGGCGGTCCGCCAGGGCTTCGGCAACCAGCCTCCCGAGGGCTTCGAGGTCGCGACCGGGTGGGCGGCCGACAACGCGACGCTCTACGCGTTCGTCTGCTGCATCGCCATCATCGCGATCTTCGCCCCGATCGCCGTGGGGCAGTACCGCCGCATCAGCAAGCGGTGATCACGCTCCTCGACGCGTCCGTGACGGACGTGCTCGCGGCGTGCGCGCGCCTCACGGGGGCCGAGCAGCTCGTGGACGACGTCGATCGCGCGGCCGCCGCGCGCCGGCGTCGGCCGGAGGACTCCCGTCGCACGCTCGCCGGGCGGGCGGCGCTGCGGCTCCTCGTGGCCGCGCGGACGGGACGTCCCGCCGGTCGCGCGTCGGAGATCGTCATCGACCGCCGGTGCCGCGACTGCGGCGCACCGCACGGTCAGCCCCGGACGGCCGGGCTGTCGCTGAGCACGTCGGGCTCGGGGGAGCGCGTGCTCGTCGCCGTCGCCCCCGGCTCCGCCCGCGTGGGGGTCGACGTCGAGGCGGTGACACCGACGGCCCTCGGCGGCGCCGCCGGCCTCGACGACTACGCGCTGCACCCGGACGAGCGAGCCGACGTCGTCGGAACCGCCGACGCCGATCGGGCCCGGATGCAGCGGTGGGTCGAGAAGGAGGCCGTGCTCAAGGCCGCCGGCCTCGGGCTGACCCTGTCGCCGAACGCGGTGCGACTCGCACCGCAGCGTGCCGACCGCGCGGCACCGACCGAGGTCTCGTCGATCGGTCCCGCCGACTGGCGTGGTGTGCTCGAGGCGCCCGTCGACGCGGTGCGACGACTGGTCGTCGTCGCGCTGCCGGGACGGCGCGACGACCACCCCGGACGCCGGAGTTACCTCCGTGCCGTCGCGGCGGCCGAGGTCCGGCCGATCCGCGCGGTCGACGTCGACCTCGTCACGAGGGCGTGACGTCTGTCCCCTTCTCCCCGCCGAGCCCGCCGATGAGCTCCAGCAGGTCGACGCCGGTCTGCGCCTTGAGCAGGGTCGCCACCTCCTGCACGCCGGTCGAGACCTGGCCGGGCAGGCGCGAGGCGCCGTCCTTGTCGATGATCGTGATGCCGTCGATGGCGGCGAGCGCGTCGGCGTACGGCTGCGCCATCTTCGGCAGGGCGTCCAGCACCATCTGCAGGCGCGCCGACTCCGGAAAGGTCTGGTAGGCGTCGGCCTCGGCCTTGATCGCCGCACCGCGGGCCTCACCCTGGGCACGCTCGGCGGCGGCCTCGGCCTCGCCGCGCGCCTGGATGCCGTCGGCCTCCGCCCTCGCCAGCGCCAGCGCACCCTCGGCCCGACGCTGCTGCTCGATCAGCGACGCCTCGGCCCGTGCGCGGGCGGCGGACGCCTCGGCGTCGGCCTGCGCGATGGTGCGCTGCGCCTCGGCCTCCGCCTTGCGGATCGCGGTGGTCTTGGCCGCCTCGGCCTCCTGCTCGACCGAGTACTTGCGCGCGTCGGCCTCCTGGCTGGCCTCGTACTTGCGGGCCTCGGCAGGCTTGCGGACCTCGGTCTGCAGCTCCTGCTCGCGCAGCGCGGCGCGACGGACGGCGACCTGCTCCTGCTGGATCAGCACCTCCTGCTGCGCCGCGGCCTCGGCGCGCTCGCGCGCGGCCTCGGCGTCGGCCTGCGCCGTCGCGGTCTCCCGCGTGATCGTCGCGTTGCGCAGCGCCAGGGCCTTGTTCGACTCGGCGATCTGCACGGCGGCCTCGTTCGAGCGCTCGGTGCTCTCCTGCTGCGCCTGGGCCTCGGCGATCTCGGCGTCGCGCGCGACCGCGGCGGCGCGCGGACGGCCGAGGTTGCGGATGTAGGCGCCCGTGTCCTCGACCGTCTGGATCTCGAAGTTCTCCAGGACGAGGCCCCGCTCGGCCAGCATCGGCACCGCGATGTCCTTGACCTCCTTGGAGAAGTCCTGGCGCTCGTACAGGATCGACTCGACCGTCAGCGTCCCGGCGATGGTGCGGAGCACACCGACCAGGACCTCGGAGGTCTGCTGCTCGATGACCTGCTCCTGGCTGCGCCCGGCGAAGCGCTGACCTGCGGCGCGCACCATGCGCTCGGTCCCGCCGACCTTGACGACGGCGATGGAGCGCAGCGTGACGGCGACACCCGACTTCGTGGTCGCGTCCTCGGCGGCGACGGAGAAGCTCTGCGACGCGAGCGACAGCCGCACGACCTGCTCGAAGATCGGCTTGACGAACGTTCCGCCGCCGATGACGACGCGCTGGCCGGACAGGTCGGTGGTCTCGTCCCCGGTCTCCGGGTTGATCACCGGCTTCCCGCTCTTGCGTCCGGTGATGATGAGCGCCTCGTCGGGCGTGGCGATCTTGAAACGGACCTTGGCGTAGATCGCGCCGACGACGGCGACCACGACGATCAACGCGATCACGACCGCGACGACGACGATGACGGGGACGGACTCCGAGAGCTCCATGGCACTCCTCGATCAGATCCGGTCGCGATCGTGCGCGACCGGTCGGTCAGGTGGACTGCCTCAAACTCTAGGGGCGTAGTGGCTCGGGTGGGGTCCGGCGATGATCCGGTCGCGGATGAGGGCGGCCGTGGCGGGTTCGGCCCCGATCACGACGCGCGCGACCGGTCCCTCGTCAGTGGCCACGGTGCGGCCGTGCTCCGGCCCACCGATCGTGACCGCCACGCCCGTCTCGCGCGTGTCGATCCTGAGGTCTCCGGCGGCGATCGCGGCGGCCAGCGGATCGTGCAGCGGAGAGCGCCGGACGTGGTCGACGCTCTCGTAGAAGTCGAGGTAGCGGTGCAGCATCGCTCCGAGCGCGACGTGCAGAGGCGTGGCCTCGCGGGCGAGCACCTCGGCGTCCTCGTCGTCGAAGCAGTGCTGGAGCGTGACGTCGAGCGGGACCAGCACGGTGGTGAACCCCGCCGCGAGCACCTGCCTGGCTGCCTCGGCGTCGTTGTGGATGTTGGCCTCCGCGACGGCGGTGATGTTCCCGGGGGCCCAGACCGCTCCGCCCATGATCGTGAGCGTCCCCACGCGCTCCGGGAGCGTGGGATCCAGCGCGAGCGCGTGCGCGATGTTCGTCAGCGGGCCGATCGCGACGACGTCCAGGTCCCGCCCGTGCTCCCGGGCGAGGCGCAGCAGCATCTCGGGGGCGGTCTCGGAGGTGACGTCGTCGCCGGGCGGCAGCGAGACGTCCCCGATCCCGTTGCCGCCGTGCACGTGCGGCGCTCCGCCGCGGTAGCGACCGTCGAGCGGGTCGTGGCTGCCCACCGCCACGGGGACGACGGAGCCGTGCGCACGCAGGAGGCTCTGCGTGTTGGCCGCAGCCTCCCGGGCGGAGGTGTTGCCCGAGACGGTGCCGATTCCCGCGAGACGGACGCCGTCGCTGTTGAGCAGGTAGGTCAGCGCCAGGGCGTCGTCGATGCCCGTGTCGCAGTCGAGGTAGATCGGCCGGGGACGGCTCATGGGTGTCCTGACGCTGGGGGCTCCGGCGGGAGCGTCACGGTGGGCGAGGAGGGAGCTGGTGCAGCCGTCCATCATGGCCTCGACGCGATCCGGTCGCCACCGGCGGACCGGATCGCGCCGACGTCCGCCCACGCGCCGCCCGTCGGCCCACGCGCAGTCCGTCAGCCCACGCGCAGCACGTCGCCGCTGACCGGGTCCAGGTGGACGTCGACGTCGGTGCGTTCCGCCGTGTCGACGGTGACCTCGACGTGGTCGCCGTCGTCGTCGGTGAGGTCGGCGTCGTCGAGGGTGCCGCCCGTCTCGGCGACCGCCGCCTCGATCGCCTGCGCCAGGGTGATCCCGACGGCGTCGAGGATGCGCCGGTCCTCGCCGTCGAGGTCGTCTGCCTCGGTGCCGCTGACGACGCCGTCCGCGCCGACGCGGACCTCGACCGAGGTGTCGCCGGTACGGACGTCCACCTCCCACCCGCCGTCGTCGTCGGAGTCGTCGATCGCGTAGGCGACGCCGCCGGTCTCGCTCTCGGCGATCCCGATGGCGGCCAGGCCCGCCGCGGTGCGGTCGTCGGGGCCGGCGTCACCGGCGCCGTCGGCCGGAGCGCCGGTGGTCGAGCTGGGCGTCGGGCTGCTGGACGAGCTGGTCGTCGGCGCGGCGGAGGAGCTCTCCGAGCTGCTCGGGGTGGCCGGGTTCGCGGTTGCGGCGCTGCCGCCGTCGGTCGGGGCCGAGGTGCTGCAGGCACCGACGGTGAGGGTGAGGGCGAGGGCGGCCGAGACGCCGAGGGCGGTGGTGATCCGTGTCATGGCACCAGCCTCACCGCGGCTTCTGAGGAGAGCGTGAGAGGACGATGACAGATCTCTCATGCTGGAGATGGGCCGGCCGTCGGCGGGCCCGCCCGCCGCCGGCTCCTCGTGAGCCCAGCGGCCCGCGGGGCCCCGATGCCGTAAAGTGTCGGCGGCACGTCCGTCGACTCCCCGGCCCGCCCGCGCGCACGCCCCCCGTGCCCGGTCGCAGCGGCCGCCGTCGGGACAGGAACGGCACGCACGCACCGACCAGGGGCCACCGCCCCACGACACGAAGGACTCCCTGTGGCTAGCACGAACGACCTGAAGAACGGCATGGTCCTCAACCTCGAGAACCAGCTCTGGAGCGTCGTGGAGTTCCAGCACGTCAAGCCCGGCAAGGGCCCGGCCTTCGTCCGCACCAAGCTCAAGCACGTCCTGTCGGGCAAGGTCGTCGACAAGACGTTCAACGCCGGCCTCAAGGTCGAGACCGCGAACGTCGACAAGCGCGACATGCAGTACCTGTACAAGGACGGCGAGTCCTTCGTGTTCATGGACTCCAGCGACTACGAGCAGATCTACGTGACCGAGCCCACCGTCGGCGACGCCGCCCGGTTCCTGCTCGAGAACACCGAGGTCATGGTCGCGCTGCACGAGGGCAACCCGCTCTACGTCGAGCTGCCCGCCTCCATCGTGTTCGAGGTCACCTACACCGAGCCCGGCCTGCAGGGCGACCGCTCGAACGCGGGCACGAAGTCCGCCACGATCGAGACCGGCACCGAGATCCAGGTCCCGCTGTTCGTGGAGATCGGCACCAAGGTCAAGGTCGACACCCGCACGGGTGCCTACCTCGGCCGCGCCTGAGCCGGCGTCGACACCCCGTGCCTGACCGCAGCAAGGACCGACGGCGCGCGCTCGACCTCCTCTTCGAGGCCGACCAGCGCGGCCGCGCCGGCGACCGCATCGCGATCATCGACCTGCTCGCGCAGCGGATGGCGAACGACGCCGGCCTGAAGCCGATGCGCACCTACGCCGCCGAGATCGTCGAGGGCGTCGCGGAGCACCTCCACCGCATCGACGAGCTCCTGGAGTCCTACTCCCACGCCTGGACCGTCGACCGGATGCCCGCCGTCGACCTCGCGATCCTCCGGATCGGGACGTGGGAGCTGCTCTACAACGACGACGTCCCCGACGCCGTCGCCGTCGAGCAGGCCGTGAACCTCGCCGCCGACCTGTCCACGGACGGTTCGCCGGAGTTCGTCAACGGTCTCCTGGGGCAGCTCCAGCGCCAGGCGCCCGCCCTCCGAGATGCCGCGGCGACCCCTGGGGAGCAGCAGTAGAGTCACGAACGACCACTCCACCTTTAAGCCCGTCCTGTGAGGCGGGGAAGGAGGCAGCCGTGCCGACCACACGTGTGGTGCTCGAGTCCGACGAGATCTCGCGCGCCCTCACCCGCATCGCCCACGAGATCCTGGAGCGCAACCGCGGCTCCGCGGACCTCGTGCTCCTGGGGATCCCGCGCAGGGGCGTCCCGCTCGCGACGCGTCTCGCGGGGCGCATCGCCCAGGCCGACGCCCGCGGTTCCCAGGGCCAGCAGCCCGACGACAGCCGTGGCCCCGCCCCCGTCACCGTCCCGGTGGGCGAGATCGACATCACGCTCTACCGCGACGACATCCGTCGCCGCCCCACGCGCGGTCTGACGCCGACCCGCCTGCCCGAGGGCGGCATCGACGAGAAGACCGTCATCCTCGTCGACGACGTCCTGTACTCCGGCCGCTCGGTGCGGGCCGCGCTCGACGCCCTGGCCGACCTCGGTCGCCCGCGGTCGGTCCAGCTGGTGACGCTCGTGGACCGCGGCCACCGGCAGCTCCCGATCCGCGCCGACTACGTCGGCAAGAACCTCCCCACCGCGACGAGCGAGCGCGTGCAGGTGCAGCTGGCGGAGATCGACGGGCACGACGCGGTGAGCATCTCCGACGCGGGCGCCCCGGAGGCGCCGGCCGCACCCGAGCCGTCACGAACCGGCGAGGGGAGCGAGTGATGCGGCACCTGCTGAGCACGACCGACCTGGACCGGGACGCCGCCGTCGCCCTGCTCGACACGGCCGAGGCGATGGCGCAGACCCAGTCGCGCACCATCAAGAAGCTGCCGGCGCTGCGCGGTCTGACGATCGTGAACCTGTTCTTCGAGGACTCCACCCGCACGCGGATCTCGTTCGAGGCCGCCGCGAAGCGACTGTCGGCCGACGTCATCAACTTCTCGGCCAAGGGTTCGAGCGTCTCCAAGGGCGAGTCGCTCAAGGACACCGCGCAGACGCTGCGCGCGATCGGGGCGGACGCCGTCGTCGTGCGCCACCCGTCCTCCGGCGCCCCGCACCGCCTGGCGCACGCCGGCTGGATCGACACCCCGGTCGTCAACGCCGGCGACGGCATGCACCAGCACCCCACCCAGGCGCTGCTCGACGCGTTCACGCTGCGCCGCCACCTCGCGGACGGCCGCGGCGATCTCGCCGGCCGACACGTCGTGGTGGTGGGGGACGTGCTGCACTCGCGCGTCGCTCGGTCCAACGTCGACCTGCTCGCCACGCTCGGTGCGCGCGTCACGCTGGTCGCCCCGCCGACGCTGCTGCCGATCGGCGTGGAGAGCTGGCGGTGCGCGGTCACCTACGACCTCGACGCCGCCCTGACCGACGACGTCGACGCCGTCATGATGCTCCGCGTCCAGCGCGAGCGCATGACGAGCGGCTTCTTCCCGTCCGAGCGCGAGTACGCGCGCCGGTACGGGCTCGACGGCACCCGCCTGGGCCGCCTGAGCGACCACGCCCTCGTGCTCCACCCCGGCCCGATGAACCGCGGCCTGGAGATCTCTGCCGAGGCGGCCGACTCGCCCCGCTCCACCGTGGTGGAGCAGGTCGCGAACGGCGTCTCGGTCCGCATGGCCGTTCTGTACACGCTGCTCGCGGGTGACCTCGCGGGCGAAGGAGACGCATGATGCCCGGCTACCTCGTCCGATCCGTCGCGCCCCTGGGCGCCGAGCGCACCGACCTCCTGCTGCGCGACGGCGTGGTCGTGGCCCTCGGCCGCGACGCCGCGTCGCAGGCCGGGAGCGAGGACACCGTGATCGACGCCGACGGTCTGGTCGCGCTCCCCGGTCTCGTCGACCTGCACACCCACCTGCGCGAGCCCGGCCGCGAGGACACCGAGACGGTGGACTCGGGTACCCGTGCCGCCGCGGCGGGTGGCTTCACGGCCGTCCACGCCATGGCGAACACGGCCCCGGTCGCCGACACCGCGGGCGTCGTCGAGCAGGTCTGGCGCCTCGGGCGCGACGCCGGCTGGGCCGACGTCCGCCCGGTCGGGGCCGTCACGATCGGGCTGGCGGGCGAACGCCTCGCGGAACTCGGGGCGATGGCCACCTCGGCCGCCGCCGTGCGCGTGTTCTCCGACGACGGCAGGTGCGTCTGGGACCCGGTGCTCATGCGCCGCGCGCTGGAGTACACCAAGGCGTTCGACGGCGTCGTCGCGCAGCACGCCCAGGAGCCGCGCCTCACGGTCGACGCGCAGATGCACGAGGGCGTCGTGTCCGCCGAGATCGGCCTGACCGGCTGGCCCGCCGTGGCGGAGGAGGCGATCATCGCGCGCGACGTGCTGCTCGCCGAGCACGTCGGCGGACGGCTGCACGTGCAGCACCTCTCCACCGCGGGCAGCGTCGAGATCATCCGGTGGGCCAAGGCGCGCGGCATCGCCGTGACGGCCGAGGCGACGCCGCACCACCTGCTCCTGACCGACGAGCTCGCGCGCAGCTACGACCCGGTCTACAAGGTCAACCCGCCGCTGCGCACCGCCGAGGACGTCGCCGCCGTCCGGGCCGGGCTCGCGGACGGGACGATCGACGTCGTCGCCACCGACCACGCCCCGCACGCCGTCCAGGACAAGGACTGCGAGTGGGCCGCCGCCGCGTTCGGCATGACCGGGCTGGAGACGTGCCTCGCCGTCGTGCAGCAGGTCATGGTCGAGGAGGGCTCCTTCACGTGGGCCGACGTCGCCCGCGTTCTCTCGCACACGCCCGCGCGCATCGGCCGCGTGACCGACCACGGCCGGCCGATCGCCGTCGGCGAACCGGCGAACCTCACGCTGGTCGACCCGGCCGCGCGACGCACGATCGACCCGCGCGTGCAGCAGACCGCGAGCCGCAACTCGCCGTTCGCGGGCCGCGAGCTGCCCGGTGAGGTCCGCTGGACCTTCCTGCGCGGCCGCGCCACGATCGCCGACACGGTGGCCGTGCTCGCACCGTCCCGCACCGGGGCCCACGCGTGAGCCGGCCGTACGCCGTCGGGCTCCTCATCGTCCTGGGGCTCGCGCTGCTGGCGCTGATGTGGGTCGGCTGGCGTGCCCGGGCGCGCCGCACCGCCGGCGTCGCCGCGGCCGCCTCCGAGCCGAGCGCCGAGCCGACCCTGGACGTCGAGGGCGTGTACGTCTCGACGACGACGGCGGGGGAGTGGCTCGACCGCATCGCCGCCGATGGTCTCGGTGTGCGCTCGGCCGTCCGCGTCCAGGTCTCGCCCGACGGCGTGTGGCTGCGCCGCCGTGGCGCGCCCGACGTCGCCGTCCCGACCGCCGACCTGCGCGGCGCGCGCCGCGAGAGCGGCATCGCCGGCAAGGTGCCGGGCCGCCACGGCCTCGTCGTGCTGCGCTGGCAGCGCGAGGACCGCGCGCTCGACACCGGCATCCGCACCCGCTACGCCGCCGATCGCGACCCGCTGATCGAGGCGATCAACGCCCTCACCCCCACCGCTCCCGCACCGCTCGCCGGCACCGACGCGAAGGACCCCGCATGACCCCCGCGCACGACGTCTCGCCCGACACCGCCCCCGACACGGCCCTCCTCGTCCTCGAGGACGGCACCCACCTGGTCGGCCGCGCCTGGGGCGCGCGCGGCCAGACGCTGGGCGAGATCGTCTTCTCCACCGGGATGACCGGGTACCAGGAGACGATCACCGACCCGAGCTACCACCGCCAGATCGTCGTGATGACGGCGCCGCACATCGGCAACACGGGCGTGAACACCGACGACGCCGAGAGCCGCCGCATCTGGGTCTCCGGGTTCGTCGTGCGCGACCCCGCCCGCACCCCCTCGAGCTGGCGCTCCACCTCGACGCTGGACGACGAGCTCGTCGAGCAGGGCGTCGTGGGCATCTCGGAGGTCGACACGCGCAGCCTGACGCGCCACCTCCGCTCCGCCGGCTCGATGCGGGCCGGCATCTTCTCGGGTGATGCCCTGCCCGCCCACCCCGGTCGGCGCGGCATCGACGAGCTCGTCGAGCGCGTCCGCACCGCGCCGCGGATGGCCGGGTCCGACCTGGCGCGTGAGGTCACGACCCGGGAGACGTACGTCGTCGAGCCGATCGGTGACTGGACCGAGCCCGTGGGCACCGTCGTCGCCGTCGACCTCGGGATCAAGACGATGACGCCGGTGCGGCTCGCCGAGCGCGGGCTGCGCGTCGTCGTCGTGCCGACCGGTGGCACCTACGCGCAGATCGCCGAGCACGCCCCCGACGGCGTGTTCTTCTCCAACGGACCCGGTGACCCCGCGGCCGCCGAGGCCGAGGTCGCGCTGCTGCGCGAGGTCCTCGACGCCCGCGTGCCCTACTTCGGCATCTGCTTCGGCAACCAGATCCTGGGCCGCGCGCTCGGGCTCGGCACGTACAAGCTGACGTTCGGCCACCGCGGGATCAACCAGCCGGTCAAGGACGTGCGCACGGGCAAGGTGGAGATCACCTCCCAGAACCACGGCTTCGCCGTCGACGCGCCGATCGGCCAGGAGTTCACCACGCCCCACGACGGCGGCCGCTACGGCCGCGCGATCGTCTCGCACGTGGGCCTGAACGACCAGGTGGTCGAGGGCCTGGAGTGCCTGGACGTGCCCGCCTTCTCGGTGCAGTACCACCCGGAGGCCGCCGCCGGACCGCACGACGCCGCCTACCTCTTCGACCGTTTCGTGGACCTGATCACCGCGCGTCGCGACGCCTCGACCGCGACGACAGCGTCATCACCGAAGGAGAACGTCTGATGCCCCGCCGCACCGATCTGCGCTCGGTCCTCGTGATCGGGTCCGGCCCGATCGTCATCGGACAGGCCGCGGAGTTCGACTACTCGGGCACCCAGGCGTGCCGCGTGCTGCGCGAGGAGGGCCTGCGGGTCATCCTCGTCAACTCCAACCCGGCCACGATCATGACCGACCCCGAGTTCGCCGACGCGACCTACGTCGAGCCGATCACGCCCGAGGTCGTCGCCGCGATCATCGCCAAGGAGAAGCCGGACGCGCTCCTGCCGACCCTGGGCGGACAGACCGCGCTGAACACGGCCATCGCGCTGGACGAGGCGGGCGTGCTCGCCGAGCACGGCGTCGAGCTCATCGGCGCCAACATCGCCTCGATCCACCTCGCCGAGGACCGCCAGCAGTTCAAGGGGGTCGTCGAGCGGTGCGGCGCCGAGTCGGCGCGCAGCACGATCTGCCACACGATGGACGAGGTGCTGGCCGCGGTCGAGGACCTCGGCTACCCGCTCGTGGTCCGTCCCTCCTTCACCATGGGCGGCCTCGGCTCGGGCATCGCCTACGACGAGGCCGAGCTGCGTCAGATCGCCGGCCAGGGACTGCACTACTCGCCGACCACCGAGGTGCTCCTGGAGGAGTCGATCCTCGGCTGGAAGGAGTTCGAGCTCGAGCTGATGCGCGACCGCGCCGACAACGTGGTGGTCGTGTGCTCCATCGAGAACCTCGACCCCGTCGGGGTTCACACGGGCGACTCCATCACCGTGGCGCCCGCCATGACGCTGACCGACCGCGAGTACCAGAAGCTGCGCGACGTCGGCATCGCGATCATCCGCGAGGTCGGCGTGGACACCGGTGGCTGCAACGTGCAGTTCGCGGTGCACCCGACGACGGGCCGCGTCGTGGTCATCGAGATGAACCCGCGCGTCTCGCGCTCCTCCGCGCTCGCCTCCAAGGCCACCGGCTTCCCGATCGCCAAGATCGCCGCGCGCCTCGCCGTCGGCTACACGCTCGACGAGATCCCGAACGACATCACGGGCTCGACGCCGGCGAGCTTCGAGCCGACGCTCGACTACGTCGTGGTCAAGGTGCCCCGGTTCGCGTTCGAGAAGTTCCCGGCGGCCGACGCGCGCCTGACGACCACCATGAAGTCGGTCGGCGAGGCCATGGCCATGGGCCGCAACTTCACCGAGGCGCTGAACAAGGCGCTGCGCTCGATCGACACCCCGGGCGCCGGTCTGCACTGGCGCGGGGAGGCGCCGGACGCCCAGGCGACCGCCGCTCTGGTCGAGGCCGCGCGGACAGCCACGCAGGACCGTCTGCTGCAGGTGCAGCAGGCGATCCGCGGCGGCGCGACCGTCGAGGAGCTCTACGAGGCGACGGCGATCGACCCGTGGTTCCTGGACCAGCTGCTGCTCCTGCAGGAGGTGGCCGACGAGCTGGCGCAGGCGCCCGCCCTGGGCGAGGGCGTGCTGCGCCGCGCGAAGCGGCACGGCTTCTCCGACCTCCAGATCGCCGAGATCCGCCACCTGGCCGAGGCGACCGTGCGCGAGGTCCGGCACGCCTACGGGCTGCGCCCCGTCTACAAGACTGTCGACACGTGCGCGGCGGAGTTCGAGGCGCGCACGCCCTACCACTACTCCTCCTACGACACCGAGACCGAGGTGCTGCCGCGCGACCGCCCCGCGGTCATCATCCTGGGCTCGGGTCCGAACCGGATCGGTCAGGGCATCGAGTTCGACTACTCGTGCGTGCACGCCGCCCTGGCGCTCAAGGACACCTACGAGACCATCATGGTCAACTGCAACCCCGAGACGGTCTCGACCGACTACGACACGGCCGATCGCCTGTACTTCGAACCGCTGACGTTCGAGGACGTCGTGGAGATCTACGAGGCCGAGCTCGCCGTCGGGCCCGTGGCCGGGGTCATCGTGCAGCTCGGCGGTCAGACGCCGCTCGCGCTCGCCGACCGGCTCGCGAAGGCGGGGCTCCCGATCTGGGGCACGTCGCCCGAGGCCATCGACGCCGCCGAGGACCGCGGGATCTTCGGAGGCGTGCTGGTGGCCGCCGGGCTGCCGGCACCGGCGTTCGGCACGGCGACGTCGCTGCCGCAGGCGCTCGAGGTCGCCGACCGCGTCGGCTACCCGGTGCTCGTCCGTCCCAGCTACGTGCTCGGCGGACGCGGCATGGAGATCGTCTACGACGCCGAGCAGCTCACCGACTACGTCCGTCGCTCCACCCCGGTCACGGGGGAGGGCGCCGAGGTGTTCGCCGCCCCGGTGCTCATCGACCGCTTCCTGGACGAGGCGATCGAGATCGACGTCGACGCGCTCTACGACGGCGAGGAGCTCTACCTCGGCGGGATCATGGAGCACATCGAGGAGGCCGGGATCCACTCCGGCGACTCCGCGTGCGTGCTGCCGTCCGTCACGCTCTCGCGCCGGGAGATCGACCGCATCCGCGCCTCCACCGAGGCGATCGCGCGCGGAGTCGGCGTCCGCGGTCTGCTCAACGTCCAGTACGCGCTCTCCTCCGACATCCTCTACGTGCTCGAGGCGAACCCGCGGGCCTCGCGCACCGTGCCGTTCGTGGCCAAGGCCACGGGCGTGCAGCTCGCGCAGGCCGCGGCACTGGTGATGTCGGGCGTCCCGATCGCGGAGCTCCGCGCGCAGGGCCGCCTGCCCGAGCTCGACGGCGCGCACGTCCCCGCCGACTCCCCGGTCGCCGTCAAGGAGGCCGTGCTCCCGTTCAAGCGGTTCCGGACGGCGGCGGGCACCGTGGTGGACACCGTCCTCGGCCCGGAGATGCGCTCGACGGGCGAGGTCATGGGCTTCGACGTCGACGTGCCGCTCGCGTTCGCGAAGTCGCAGGCGGCCGCGTACGGCGGCCTGCCGACGACGGGGCGCGTCTTCGTCTCGGTCGCCGACCGCGACAAGCGCTCGATCGTGTTCCCGGTCGCCCGTCTGGTCGAGCTCGGCTTCGAGATCCTCGCGACGACGGGGACGGCCGACGTCCTGCGCCGCTACGGCATCGACACCACGCTCGTGCGCAAGGCGTCGGACGGCCCCGGCCCCGACGGCGAGGGCACGGTCCTGGACATGATCGTGGCGGGTGAGATCGACATGGTCGTGAACACCCCCAACGGTCAGGGCGCGCGCGCCGACGGGTACGACATCCGGACCGCCACGACCGCCGTCGACAAGCCGATCGTCACGACGATCCAGCAGTTCGCGGTCGCCGTGCTCGGCATCGAGGCGATCCGGCGCGGTCCGTTCGCGGTGCGCTCGCTCCAGGAGTTCAACACCGAGCGTGCGGAGAAGCTGGCGGTCGCCGAGAAGCTCGCGACGGTGCAGGCGTGAGCGACGGCGTGCGACCGTTCGGTGACCGGCTCGCCGAGGCGATCGACGCGCGCGGTCGGCTGACGGTCGGTGTCGACCCGCACGCCTCGCTGCTGGCGGCGTGGGGCCTGCGCGACGACGTCGCCGGGCTGCGGGAGTTCTCGCTGCGGACGGTCGACGCCCTCGCCACCCGGGTCGGCGTGCTGAAGCCGCAGGCCGCGTTCTACGAGCGGCACGGGTCCGCCGGCGTCGCGGTGCTGGAGGAGGTGGTGGCCGCGATCCGGGCCGCCGGCGGCCTCAGCATCGTGGACGCCAAGCGCGGCGACATCGGCTCGACCATGCAGGGCTACGCCGACGCGTTCCTGCGCGAGGGCTCGCCGCTCGCGGGCGACGCCGTCACGCTGTCGACCTACCTCGGGTTCGGATCGCTGATCCCTGCGCTGGAGACTGCCGCCGCGCACGGACGCGGTGTGTTCGCGCTCTGCCTCACCTCCAACCCTGAGGGGGCGAGCGTGCAGCACGCGCGCGAGGCCGACGGGACGAGCGTCGCGGCCCGCATCGCGCGGGCGGCGGGGGAGCGCAACGCCGCCGAGATCGCGGCGGGGGCGGTGATGGGGAGCGTCGGGCTCGTCGTGGGCGCGACCGTCCGCGACGCCGCGGCGACGCTCGGCGTCGACCTCGAGGCCGTCGGCGGGCCGCTGCTGGTGCCCGGCCTCGGGGCGCAGGGCGGGACGGCGGCCGACGTGCGCGCCGTCGTCGGCGCGGCCTGGCCGCGCTCGCTGCCCTCGACCTCGCGCGGCGTGCTGGGGGCGGGGCCCGACGCGGGCTCGCTCGTCGCGGCCGCGGACCAGGCTCGCCGCGAGCTCGAGGATCAGCCGTGACCGGCGGACCTCCGGCCTCGTCACCGGCCGAGCGCGCGCCCGGGCCCGGCCCGTTCGATCACCTGGACCCGGCCGAGCTCGATCCCCGCGGCGTCTCGCTCGGGATCGAGGGCACGTGGAACGACCGAGACGCCGCGGCGCTGGCCGGGATCCGTCCCGGTGTGCTGCTGCGCACGGCCGCGCTCCCGGGCCTGACACCGGCGGGTCGGGCACGCCTGACGGAGCTCGGCGTGAGCGACGTCGTCGATCTGCGCAGCGACGCCGAGGCCGACCACCAGGGCGGCGACGCCGTCCCCGCCGGCGTGCGGGTGCACCGGCTGCCGATCACGCCCGGGGGAGCGCTGGCCGGTCAGATCGCGGGCCGCGGCAGCGACCCCGACGCGATGGCCCGGTTCGTGGAGCTCGTGCACCGCCCGGGCTGGGCGGCCGAGCTGATGGCCGAGGTCTACCGCGAGATCGTCACCTCGCCCGAGGCCGTGGCGCAGCTCGGACGCGCGCTGCGCGTGATCGCGGACGCGCAGGGCGCCGTCGTCGTGCACTGCTCGGCAGGCAAGGACCGCACGGGGGTGGTGGTCGCGCTCGCCGCGCTGCTGGCCGGCGCCGACCCCGACGCCGTCGAGACCGACTTCCTCTACTCCAACCACGCGACGGCGGCGCAGCGCGCCGTCGTGCCGGCCGTGCCCGGCGTCGATCCGGCGCTCCTCGCACCGATCCTGGGCGTGGACGCGGCGTCGCTGCGCGGGGCCCTCGCGACCGTGACGGCCTCCCACGGCAGCCTGGCGGGGTTCGCCGCGGCGGCGGGTGTGGACGACGTCGCGCTGGAGCGCCTCGCGGCGCGCCTGCGTCCGACCGACTAGCCCCGGTCCCGCGAAGCGGTCCCGCCGGGGCCACGCCCGCTCGCTGTGCGCGGCTGGCCGCCCGGGACCCGTTCGTGCGACCACCCGGGCACAGCGAGCGCGGGGTGCGGCCACCCGTGCCCAGCGAGCACGGCGGTGCGGCCGTCCCGTCGCGGCGCCGGGCGAGGTGGTCACGTTGCCCGTCGCTGACGGTCCCGCTAGGTTGCTGTAGCACCCCCGTTCATCAGGCAGGAGATTCACCGGTGGCACTTCCCGAACTGACGCCGCAGCAGCGCGCGGACGCGCTCGCCAAGGCCGCGCAGGCCCGAGCCACCCGCGCCGAGGTGAAGAACCGCCTGAAGTACTCCGGTGCCTCCCTGTCCAGCGTCCTGGAGGCGGCCGAGAGCGACGAGGCCATCGGCAAGCTCAAGGTGAGCGCGCTGCTCGAGGCGCTCCCCGGCGTCGGACCCGTGCGCGCGAAGCAGATCATGGCCGAGGTCGGCATCGCCGAGACCCGGCGTGTCCGCGGTCTCGGGCCGCACCAGCGCGACGCCCTCGTCTCCCGGTTCGGCTGAGGTGGCGGCGCAGCAGACCACGTCGGGTGGTGGCAGCAGCACCGGTGGCATCCCTCGCCTCACGGTGCTCGCCGGCCCGACGGCCGTGGGCAAGGGCACCGTCTCGGCCGACATCCGGACGCGGTACCCGCACATCTGGCTCTCCGTCTCCGCGACCACGCGCGCGCCGCGTCCCGGCGAGATCGACGGGGTGCACTACCACTTCGTCGACGAGGCGACCTTCGACGCGATGACCGAGCGTGACGACCTGCTCGAGTGGGCCGTCGTCCACGGGCGCCACCGCTACGGCACGCCGCGCGGACCGGTCGAGGAGCAGCTCGCCGCCGGCGTCCCCGCGCTCCTGGAGATCGACCTGCAGGGTGCCCGCCAGGTGCGGCGCACCATGCCCGGCTCGCGGTTCGTGTTCCTCGCGCCCCCCACCTGGGAGGACCTCGTGCAGCGGCTCGTCGGGCGCGGTACCGAGAACGAGGAGGAGCGCGAGCGGCGTCTGGCGACGGCCCGCGTCGAGCTCGCCGCCGAGCGCGAGTTCGACCACGTCGTCGTCAACGACTCCGTCGCGCGCGCCACGGACGAGCTCGCCTCGCTCATGCAGGCCTGACGCCGACCCGCACGAGACGTACGCCACCGCGACCCGCGCGGCCGGACCCGCCGATCGGCGCGGCCCTCGCTGGTAGGGTGGGCCGCTGTTCCCCCCGCTGGAAGGATCCACCCATGTCCGGAACTGTCGCACAGCCCGAGGGCATCACCGACCCGCCCATCGACGAGCTCCTCGAGGTCGCCGACTCCAAGTACGCGCTGGTGCTGTACTCCTCCAAGCGTGCACGCCAGATCAACGCCTACTACGCGCAGCTCCACGAGGGCCTGCTCGAGTACGTCGGCCCGCTGGTGGAGACCCGCCCGCAGGAGAAGCCTCTCTCCATCGCGATGCGCGAGATCAACAAGGGCCTGCTCACCTACTCCGCCAACGAGGAGTAGTCCCCTGCGCGTCCTGCTCGGGGTCAGCGGGGGCATCGCCGCCTACAAGTCGGTGCTGCTCCTTCGTCTGCTGGCCGAGAGCGGGCACGACGTGCACGTGGTCCCGACGGCGTCCGCGCTCGAGTTCGTCGGGCGGCCCACCTGGGAGGCCCTCGCCGGGCACCGGGTGAGCACCGACGTCTGGACCAACGCCGCCGAGGTGGAGCACGTCCACCTCGGCCGGAGCATCGAGCTGGCCGTGATCGCACCGGCCACCGCCGATCTCCTCGCCCGCCTGGCGCACGGCCGGGCCGACGACCTCCTGACGGCCACGATGCTGACCGTCACCTGTCCGGTGCTCGTCGCCCCGGCGATGCACACCGAGATGTGGCGCCACCCCGCCACGCGCGCGAACGTCGCGCTGCTGCGCGAGCGTGGCATCCACGTGCTCGACCCGGACTCCGGCCGCCTCGCCGGGACCGACTCCGGTGAGGGACGCCTCCCGGAGCCCTCGGCCATCGCCGCCGCCGCGCTGGCGCTCGTCGGTGAGGGTGCCGTCGCGACGACGTCGTCCGCGCACCAGCCCGACCGCGAGGGCGCACACGACCTCGCCGGGGTCCGCGCCGTCGTCAGCGCCGGCGGCACGCGCGAGCCGCTCGACCCCGTCCGCTTCCTCGGCAACCGATCCTCCGGTCGCCAGGGCCTCGCGGTGGCCGACGCGCTCGCAGCCCGCGGCGCGGACGTCACGCTCGTGGCCGCCCACGTCGAGGTCCCGCTGGACGGCCCGTCCCGCGCGGGCGCGCCGGAGCACCGCGTCGTGCACGTGAGCACCGCGCTCGACCTCGAGCGCGCCATGACCGACCTCGCCCCCGCGTGCGACGTCGTCGTGATGGCCGCGGCCGTCGCCGACTACCGCCCCGCCACCGCGGGCGCCGCCAAGCTGAAGAAGTCGGGCGCGGACCTCACCCTCACGCTCGTCGAGAACCCCGACGTCCTCGCCGGGCTCGTCGGACGCCGACACCCGGGCCAGATCGTCGTCGGGTTCGCCGCCGAGACCGGCGACGCGCAGCGGGACGCCGCGGCCCACGGGCGCGCGAAGGCCGTGCGCAAGGGCGCCGACCTGCTGGCCGTCAACGTGGTGGGCGAGAGCGCCGGGTTCGGTGACGTCCCCAACGCGGTCGTCGTGCTCGACGCCGCGGGCGAGGAGGTCGGGCGCGCCGACGGCTCCAAGATCGACGTCGCCTGGGGCCTCGTGGACCTCATCGTGGGACGCCGGGGCCGCTGACTCCGGGTTGTCGGACCCCTGCACTACCCTCGATCGTTGTGACCACCCTGCGCAGCTTCACCTCCGAGTCCGTCACCGAGGGCCACCCCGACAAGGTGAGCGACCTCGTCTCCGACTCGATCCTCGACGCCCTGCTGGCCGCCGACCCCCACGCTCGCGTGGCCGTGGAGACGCTGGTCACGACCGGTCTGGTGCACGTCGCCGGGGAGATCAACACGACGGGCTACGTCGAGATGCCGGCTCTCGTCCGCGAGGTCATCTCCGGGATCGGCTACACCTCCTCCGAGGTCGGGTTCGACGGGTCCTCGTGCGGGGTGTCGCTGTCGATCGGGCAGCAGTCGCAGGAGATCGAGCAGGGCCTCACGGACTCGCTCGAGGTGCGCGACGGCGTCGCCGTGGACCCGTACGACGCCCAGGGCGCCGGTGACCAGGGACTGATGTTCGGCTACGCCGCCGACGAGACCCCCACGCTGATGCCGCTGCCCATCCACCTGGCGCACCGCCTCGCGGAGCGCCTCAGCGCCGTCCGCAAGAACGGTGTCGTCGAGGGCCTGCGCCCCGACGGCAAGACCCAGGTCACCATCGACTACGACGGCGACCGCCCGGCCGCGCTCGCGACGGTCGTGATCTCCGCCCAGCACTCGCCCGACCTCACCGAGGAGGCGCTGGCCGTGGCCCTGCGCGAGCACGTGCTCGCCCCGGTGCTAGCCGAGCACGTGCCCGACGGCGTCGACGTCGCGGGACTGCGCCTCCTGGTCAACCCGACCGGGGCGTTCACGCTCGGTGGTCCGATGGGCGACGCCGGCCTCACCGGCCGCAAGATCATCGTCGACACGTACGGCGGCATGGCCCGCCACGGCGGCGGCGCGTTCTCCGGCAAGGACCCCTCCAAGGTGGACCGCTCGGCCGCGTACGCGATGCGCTGGGTGGCCAAGAACGTCGTCGCCGCCGGGCTCGCGCGCCGGTGCGAGGTCCAGGTCGCCTACGCGATCGGCCGGGCGCACCCGGTCGGCGTGTACGTGGAGACGTTCGGGACCGAGGCCGACGGCGTCACGAACGAGGCGATCAGCGCCGCCATCTCGCAGACGTTCGACCTGCGCCCGGCCGCGATCATCGACGCGCTCGACCTGCTGCGGCCGATCTACGCGCAGACGTCCAACTACGGCCACTTCGGTCGCGAGCTGCCCGCGTTCACGTGGGAGCGCACCGACCGCGCCGACGCCCTGCGCGCCGCCGTCTGACCAGCACGCGCCCGTGACCACCACGCCGGGCCGCGCGGGGGCGGCGGACGCGGCGGGCCACGACGCGCTGTTCGGTGCACCCGTCGTGGCCGGTGTCGCGACGCCGTCCGGCGCACCCGCCGGTCGTCACGACCTGCCGGTGGCCGGGAGCCGGGTGGCGCAGATCGCCGTCGAGGTGCCGCTGCCGCACCTGGACCGCGCGTTCGACTACCTGGTGCCGGACGAGCTCGCCGGCGCCGACGGCCCGGACGACGTCGTGCCGGGGACCCGGGTGAAGGTCCGGTTCGCGGGTCGGGAGCGCGACGGCTGGGTGCTCGGCGTGCGCGACCTCGGCCCGGAGGACGTCGGCCGACGGCTCACCCCCGTGCGGCGTCTCGTCTCGCCCGTCGCGTCGCTGACGCCGGCGGTGCTGGCGCTGGCGCGCGCCGTCGCGGACCGGTACGCCGGGACGTTGACCGACGTGCTCCGGTTCGCGGTGCCGCCCCGGCACGCGCGAGCCGAGGCGGGCGTGCTGACGGCGCTGGCGAAGGCGGAGGCGGAGCCGCGATCGGTGGCGGAGACGCGATCGGTGGCGGACGGTGGACCCGAAGGCGGGACCGACGCCGGACCCGACGCCGGGACCGGTGGGGGCACCGAGCCCACGTCCGACCCCGACCCCCACCCCGGCCCCTGGGCCGACGTCCCCGGCGGCCCCGCCCTCCTGCGCCGCCTCCGCGGGGGCGAGGCGCCGCGAGCGGTGTGGACCGTCGTCGGCGGGCCGGCCGCGTGGCGCGAGGCGCTCGTGGTCGCCGCGCGCGAGGTGCGTGCGGCGGGCCGGGGCGTGCTGGTCGTCGTCCCTGACCTGCGCGACGTCGACGCGCTCGTGCCCTACCTGACCGATCACCTGGGCGAGGAGGTCGCCAGGCTCGTCGCGTCCGACGGGCCGTCCGTGCGCGCCCGGGCGCACCTGCGGGCGCTGACGGGGCTGGCGCGCGTCGTCGTCGGGACGCGGTCGGCGGCGTGGGCCCCCGTCGACGATCTCGGGCTCGTCGTCTGCTGGGACGACGGCGACGACTCGCTCGTCGAGCAGCGCTCGCCCTACCCGCACGCGGCCCAGGTGCTCGCGATGCGCGCGCTGCCCGAGCGGACCGCGGTGCTCATCGCGTCGCCGTCGCGCTCGGTCTGGTCGCAGCACCTCGTGGAGACGGGCTGGGCGGTCTCCCTCCGGGCCGATCGCGGGCTGCTGCGCGCACTCGCGCCGCGCGTCAGCGCCCCGGACGCCGAGGAGCTCGCGCGCTCCGGCCCCGGTGGTCACGCGCGCATCCCGACACCCGTGTGGGAGGCGGTGCGCGCCGGTCTCGCCATCGGACCCGTGCTCGTGCAGACGCCGCGCGCGGGATACCTGCCGCACCTCGCGTGCGGTCGCTGCCGCACGCCGGCGCGCTGCGCGGCCTGCGGCGGCACGCTGACGATGCCGGCGTCGGGACCGCCGGTGTGCGGTGCGTGCGGCACGGTCGCGGAGGACTGGCACTGCCCGGAGTGCGGCTCGTCGAGCCTGCGTGCGGTGCGCGTGGGGTCGATGCGGACCGCCGAGGAGCTGGGGCGGGCGTTCCCGCAGACCCCGGTGACCGCGAGCGAGTCCGGCCACGGGATCGTCGACGGCGTGGACGCCGCGCCCCGGATCGTCGTGGCCACGCCCGGTGCCGAACCCGAGGCCGAGGGCGGCTACGCGTGCGTCGTGCTGCTGGACGGCGCCCTGGCGACGTCGCTGCCCGGTCTGTCGGGGAGCGAGGAGGCGCTGCGGCGCTGGTTCGCGGCGGCGTGGCTCGCGCGCCCGGCGTCCGACGGCGGTCGCGTCGTCGTGGTCGGGGGCGGCACACCCGCCGTCGTGCAGGCGCTGGTGCGGTGGGACGCCGTCGGGCACGCGCAGCGGGAGCTGGCCGAACGCGCCGAGCTGCGGTTCCCGCCGTCGGCGCGCGTGGTGACCGTGACCGGATCGCTCGGGGCCGTGACGGACCTGCGCTCCGAGCTCCAGCCGTCGACCGGGGCCGAGGTGCTCGGACCGTTCCCGGTACCGCCCCCCGCGACGGGGCCCGGCGGGCGAGGGCGGGGCGCCACCGAGGAGGGCGAGGACGACGTCGTCGATCCCTCGCGGCTGCTGCTGCGCTCCTCGCTCGCCGACGGGGCGGCGCTCTCGCGCGCCGTGAAGGAGGCTCTCGGGGTCCGCAGCGCGCACAAGCGGGCGGGGTCGGTGCGCGTCGTCGTCGACCCGAGGGACCTGTGAGGATGGGCGGCGTGATCGACACCGTCGTGCTGGACCTCGGGCAGGTTCTCGTCTCGTGGGAGCCGTGGCGCGCCCATCCGGACCTGACGCGGCAGGAGTGGGACGCCGTCGCCGGGCGCATCGGTTTCCACGACCTGAACCTGCGCGCCGACGCCGGGGAGCGGTGGGCGGACCTCGAGATCGAGGTCGCCGCGCGGTGGCCGGGGACCGCCGGGTTCGTCGAGCAGTACGAGCGGGAGTTCGCCGCGACGCTGGTCGGACCCGTGGCGGGCATGCCCGAGCTCGTCGGGGAGCTGCGCGAGCGTGGCACCAGGCTGCTCGGACTGACGAACTGGTCGACCGAGACGTTCCCGCGCGGGGTCGCCGCGGTGCCCGCGATCGGCGAGCTCGAGGCCGTGGTGGTCTCCGGGGAGATCGGCCTGGTCAAGCCGGATCCCGCGATCTACGAGCACCTGGTCGCCACGCACGAGGTCGAGCCGGCACGGGCGCTCTTCGTCGACGACCGAGCCGAGAACGTCGAGGCGGCACGGGCGCTGGGCTTCCGGGGACACGTCTTCACGACGGCGACGGTGCTGCGGCGCGAGCTCGCGGTGCTGGATCTCGCGCACGCCTAGAATCGACACGGTGACCACCCCCCTGCGCGTGCTGTTCGCCGGCACCCCCGACGTCGCCGTCCCCACCCTGCAGGCCCTCGCGGCCAAGCACACCGTGGTGGCCGCGCTGACGCGTCCGCCCGCCCGCCGTTCGCGCCGCGGGAGCGAGGAGCCGTCGCCGGTGGCGCACGCGGCGCGAGAGCTCGGGATCGACGTCCTGGAGTGGCCGACGCTGCGCACCCCCGAGGCCGCGGAGGCGATCCGAGCGCTGGAGGTGGACGTCGCCGTCGTCGTCGCCTACGGCGCCCTCGTGCCCCCGGTGCTGCTGGACGTGCCCGTGCACGGCTGGATCAACCTGCACTTCTCGCTGCTCCCGGCGTGGCGCGGCGCGGCGCCGGTGCAGTGGGCGGTGCGCAGCGGCGACGAGGTCACCGGCGCGACCACGTTCCGGCTCACCGCGGGGCTCGACACGGGACCCGTCGTCGGGACGATGACCGAGATGGTGCGTCCGCGCGACACCAGCGGCGACCTGCTGGGGCGCCTGTCGGAGGCGGGGGTGCCGCTCGTGCTCGCGACCCTCGACGCGCTCGCCGACGGCTCCGCCTCGCCCACCGAGCAGCCGACCGACGGCGTCTCGCTGGCTCCCAAGGTCGAGGTGGCCGACGCGCAGGTGCCGTGGCATCTTCCCGCGCTCGCCGTCGACCGGTTCGTGCGGTCGATGACGCCGGCGCCCGGGGCGTGGACGGTGCTCGCGGGGATGCGGGTGAAGGTGGCGCCGGTGGCACTCGGTGCCGGTTCGGGTGCTGCGTCTGGTTCGGGAGCGTCTGGTTCGGACACCGACGTGCTCGCGCCCGGAGAGATCCGGGCCGGCCGGAAGGACGTGCTGGTGGGGACGGCGACGACGCCGGTCGTGCTGAGCGAGGTGGCGCCGGCGGGGAAGTCGTGGATGGCGGCGGCCGACTGGGCGCGCGGGGCGCGCCTGGACCAGGGTGCGGCGTTCGAGGGGGTCGACCGTGGCTGAGCGTTCGTCCGGTGGTGCCGCTGGTGCTGGTGCTGGTGGTGGTGCTGCGCGTGCCCCGCGCGGTCGCGTCGATCCGTCGCGCCAGGTCGCGTTCGACGTGCTGCGCGCCGTCGCGCAGTCGGACGCCTACGCGAATCTCGTGCTGCCTGGTCTGCTCGCCGATCGGGGGCTGACGGGGCGCGACGCCGGCTTCGCGACCGAGCTCGCCTACGGCACGCTGCGGCTGCGCGGCCGCTACGACGCGATCCTCGCCATGTGCTCGACCCGGAGCCTGAGCTCGGTGGACCCGGGTGTCCTCGATGCGCTGCGCCTCGGGGTCCACCAGGTGCTCGGCATGCGCGTCGCGCAGCACGCGGCGGTGTCCGAGACGGTGGATCTGGTGCGGGCGAACGTGGGCCAGGGCGCGGCGTCGTTCGCCAACGCGGTGATGCGTCAGGTGACGCGCGCCGACGCCGCCGAGTGGGAACGCCGCATGGCCGAGCGCACCAGTGACGCGACCGAGCTGCTCGGGCAGCGACTCGCGCACCCCGCCTGGATCGTGCGCGCGATGCGCGAGAGCCTGGCGCTGGACCCCGGGACGCCGTCGGGCGGGCTGGATGCGGAGCTGGTCGGGCTGCTCGAGGCCGACAACGCGGCCCCCGCCGTGACGCTCGTGGCGCGGCCCGGGCTGGTCTCCGAGCAGGAGCTGGAGCGCGCCGAGACCGAGGGTCTCATCGCCCCTGCCGGGCTCGCGCCGACGGCGTGGCGGCTCGCGGGCGGGAGCCCGGACACGATCGGGGCGGTCCGCAGTGGCCGCATGGGTGTCCAGGACGAGGGCAGCCAGCTGGTCGCGCTCGCGCTGGCGGCCGTGACGGTGACCGGTCGCGACGCCGTGTGGGCGGACCTGTGCGCCGGACCAGGGGGCAAGAGCGCCCTGCTCGGCGCCGTGCTGGCGCAGCGGACCGACGAGCTCGCGGCCGACGGCGTGCTGCAGCAGGGCAGCCGGCTGGTTGCCGGCGAGCTGCAGGAGCACCGGGTGGGCCTCGTCCGGCGGAGCGTCAAGGCGCTGCCGGAGGAGCTGGTCGACGTCGTGCAGTGGGACGGGCGGACGGTGGGGTCGCAGGAGCCCGGCACGTACGACCGGATCCTCGTCGATGCGCCGTGCACCGGGCTGGGGGCGCTGCGCCGTCGTCCCGAGGCGCGGTGGCGCCGCACGCCCGCCGACCTCAAGCCGCTCGCGCTGCTGCAGCGCGAGCTGCTCGACTCGGCCATCGAGGCCACGCGCACCGGGGGAGTGGTCGGGTACGTGACGTGCTCGCCGCACGTGGCCGAGACGCGCGCCGTGATCGACGCGGTGCTGCGGTCGCGTGCCGACGTCGAGGTGCTCGACGCCGCGGCGGCCGTCTCCGCGGTCGCGACCGACGAGGTCGTGGGGCTCGAGGGTCCGTACGCGCAGCTCTGGCCGCACCGGCACGGGACGGATGCGATGTTCCTGGCGCTGCTGCGGAGGCTCTGAGACCGGGTTCAGCGGGGGAGCTGCGAGAGGCGATCGGAGGCGTTGCGAAGGGCGTTGCGAGGGGCGCTCCACTCCGGTGCGTCGAACGCTGACGTAGCCTCGCCTGCGACTGTCCCCAGGACGAGTTTTCCTTGTCGTTGCAGCGAAATCTGTGGATGTAGGTTCTGTTCCAGCCCTGGCGCTCTCGTACGTCTGTTCGATAGAATCGACGCATGGCGAACCAGCGGCGGGGCGAGTGCGAGGCGGTCCTGGAGGACTGTCTCGACTCCCTCGCGCACGCGGACACCTCGCTCACCTCCGCCCTGGCGGGCGCTGATCTGAGCGACGCCGTCGAGCTCGCCGAAAAGGTGGAGCAGCTCGCCCGTCTCGTGCACCGCCTGCAGGTGCGTGCCGCGGGAGCGGTCGAGGCGGAGTCGCCGGCTTCGCGACGGAGCGACCCGCCGCCGGAGGCGCCGTTCCGACGGGGGTGCGACCTGCTGCGCACGCGGCTGCGCATCTCGGGGCGCGAGGCGAGCCGCCGGATCCGGGCGGCGTCGGCCGTGCTGCCGCGACGCGCGTTGAGCGGAGATCCGCTGGCGCCGGTGGCACCGGTGCTGTCGGCACGCATCGGGCTGGCCGATGGCGGGGAGCCGGGCGGCGACGGCTCCGTCTTGGACGACCTCGCCGTGGCCCCCGGACCCGAGAACGTCGAGGTCGTCCTGCGCACCCTCGAGGAGGCCCGGGCGGTGGCGGACCCCGCGGTCGTCTGCGACGTGGAGCGCACCCTCGTGGGGTACGCCGAGACGTTCGACCCGGACACGATGAGGCGGGTGGCCCGGAGGCTGCTGTCGCTGCTGGATCCCGACGGCGTCGAGCCCTCCGAACGTGACGCCGCCTCCCGGCAGGGCGTGAAGGTCGGCGCGACGTGGCACGGGCTCACCCACCTGGACGTCTGGGCCGACGCCGTCCAGACCGAGGTGCTGATGACCGTGTTCGACACGGGGACCAACCCGCGCGCCGCCGCACCGGTGGTCGTGCGCGACGCTGGCAGCAGCAGCAGCAGCAGCAGCAGCAGCAGCGGGAGCGGGAGCAGCTGCAGTAGCGGCGGCAGCAGCAGCGGGAGCGGGAGCAGCTGCAGTAGCGGCGGCAGCAGCAGCGGTGACGCTGACGCTCTCGGTGACGGAGGGCGCGCCGATCCGGACGGCGGCGAGACTCCCACCGCCGGTGCCGGCGAGACGTCGCTGACGCTCCTACCGCCCGACGGCGCGCCGCACGCAGCACCGATCGACGACAGGTCGCGCCCGCAGCGCATGCTCGACGCGCTCGTCACCGCGTGCCAGGCGGCGCTCCGGACGGCGGGGCTCCCGTCCGTCGGGGGTCTGCCGCCCCAGCTCCTCGTGACGGTCGGGATCGGCGACCTGCAGGCAGCGACGCTGCAGCCTCGCCGGACCGGGCCACCTGGATCATCCGACCCGCCTGCTACGACGACGCGGAGCGCTCGCGCACCATCGGTCGACGGACGCACGGGCCGGGGCCGGCTGCCGCACGCGGGCCCGGTCCCGGTGTCGTTGCTGCGCCGGCTCGCGTGCGATGCCGACATCATCCCGATAGTCATGGGAGGGGAGAGCGAGATCCTGGACGTCGGACGCGCCAGGCGGCTGGTCCCGGCCGCGATGCGTCGTGCCCTGATCGCCCGCGATGGAGGATGTCTGTTCCCGGGGTGCACCATCCCGTCCACCTGGACGGAGGGACACCACGTCGTGCCCTGGTCCCACGGCGGGCCGACCTCGATCGACAACACGGCCATGCTGTGTTCGGCCCACCACCACGCCGTCCACTCGGGACGGTGGGTGATCGAGGCGGATCCGCGGTGGGTCACGGCGAAGGGTTCCGCAGCCGCAGCCGCCACCGGGGGTGCAAATGGACCGGTGCTGTCGCGTCTCGAGGCGGTCCGTCCGTTCCGGGTGACGGCGCCGTGGGCCGCTCTCGGTCGGCAGACGTGGAACGCCTATCCGGTCGGTGCGTGACGGTGAACGTCCCGTCCTGTCCCCAGTCCCGGCGGGGGTGGCGGGCGAGGGGTGGCGGGGGAAGGGTGGCGGTCGGGGGTGGGGTGCGAGGGGTGGCGACGCTCGTGGCCCCGCTAGGCTCCGAGAGTGGGAATCCGAATCACGCCGAGCATCCTGAACTCCGACGTCTCCGACCTGAGGGGCGAGCTCGCGAAGATCGCGGGCGCCGACTGGGCGCACGTGGACGTCATGGACAACCACTTCGTGCCGAACCTGACGTGGGGGCTGCCCGTCGTCGAGGCGATCCTCCCCGTGAGCCCGGTGCCGCTCGACGTCCACCTGATGATCACCGACGCCGACCGCTGGGCTCCCGCCTACGCCGAGGCCGGGGCGCAGTCGGTGACGTTCCACGCCGAGGCGGCCGCGGCGCCGATCCGCCTCGCGCGCGAGATCCGCAAGCAGGGCGCGCGCGCGGGGATGGCGCTGCGTCCGGCGTCGTCGGTCGAGCCGTACCTCGAGCTGCTCCCCGAGATCGACATGCTGCTCATCATGACCGTCGAGCCCGGGTTCGGCGGTCAGAGCTTCCTCGACTCGATGCTCCCCAAGATCCGGGCCGCGCGAGCGGCGGCGGACGAGCGCGAGCTGGACCTCTGGATCCAGGTCGACGGCGGCATCTCGCGCCAGACGATCGAGCGCGCCGCGGAGGCGGGGGCCGACACCTTCGTCGCCGGGTCCGCCGTCTACAAGGCCGAGGACGCCGCCGCCGAGGTCGAGGCGCTGCGGGCGCTGGCCGAGGCCGCGCACCGCCACTGAGGCCGCGCCACAACTGAGGCCGCGCCACCGGGACGTCGCACGGCCAAGGGGGCCGCGCCACCCGGGGAGGCCGCGCCGCCATCACGGACGCCACGCCACCCGGAGGCCGCACCGCCACCCTGGCCGCGGGGCCGCCACCGAGGCCACCCGAACAGCTACAGGCGCGCCACCACGGCCCGCGCGAACCGTTCCACGACGTCCGGCACCAGGTGCAGGTTGAACGTCGGCTCGAAGAGCTCGGCCTCGAGCAGCACGAGGCCGTGCTCGGCACTGCGCACGGTGTCGATGCGGGCGTACAGCGGCGTCGCCAGCCCGGTCACGGCCGCCGTCGCGGCCATGACGGACGCGGCGAACGCGACCTCGTCGTCGTCGGTCGCGACGACCTGCGGCGACTCCTGGTAGACGCCCCCGATGAACCCGCCCCCGCGCTCGAGCAGAGCGCCCTTGGCGATCGCGTGGGTGAGCTCGCCGTCGACGAGGTAGAGCGCCTTCTCGGCGCCCCGGGACAGCTCAGGCAGCTCGGGCTGCACCATCACGGTCACCCCTCGGCCCAGGATGCGGCCGACGAGCTCCGTGGCGGCGTCGGAGTCGGCCCGCACGAGCGCCGTGTCGTGGGCCCCGGCGGAGACCGACGGCTTCACGACCACCCAGCCGTCGCCGTACGCCCCGAGAGCGGCGGCGCCGTCCTGCACCGTGGTGACGTACGTCGTGGGGACGACACCCACACCGGCGTCGGCGAGCTCGCCGAGGTAGCGCTTGTCCAGGTTCCACCGGACGAGAGCCGGCTCGTTCAGCACGCGGGTGCGGCGCGCGACGTCGTCGAACCACGCCTCGAACTCCGCCACCCGCACCGGGTAGTCCCACGGGGTCCGCAGGACGAGCAGGTCGAAGGAGTCCCAGTCGGTGTCGGGCGAGTGCCACACGACGGGCTCCGCCTCGACACCGAGCGCGGTCAGCGCCGGGACGAGGCGCGGGGTGTCGACGTCGGGGTCCTCGATCGAGTACCGGTCCGTGACCACGATCCCCACGCGCGCCATGTCTGCTCCCACCCTCGTCGGCACCGGCCCGTTCGGCCGGGCGTTCCTGTGACGAGGACGGTATGCGAGACGGGGACGTCGGGTACGACGCGTCCACCGCCGCGGCGCTATCCTGGGACCAGAACACACACGTGCTCCGGGGTCGGTGAAAGTCCGAGCCGGCGGTGACAGTCCGCGACCCGCACCTAAGACAGGGCAAGCCCTGGATCGGATGCGGTTGACCTGGTGGAACTCCAGGACCGACGGTGAAAGTCCGGATGGGAGGAACACGAGGTGCGTCGGCGCTCGACCGCACCCTGCGGTCGCCGCGGCGACGCGCTCTGCTGGTGCGCACCCGCGCGCCCGTCTCCCCGGAACGCAGCGACGCGACCGGGAGGAGACAGCGATGACGGCCACCGAACCTGACGAGCCACGCCATGGTGACGTCGCGGGCACCCGCTCCCACCTGGACGCCCGCCGCGGCCCACGCCGCAGCACGCACGGCAGTCCGGCGCTGAGTCTCCTTCCTGCCGCCGTCCTGGCGGTCGTCCTCCTGACCGCGTGGACCTGGGGTGCCGGACGGCTGGGACCGGTGCTCCTGCCGACGCCGGGCGCCGTGCTGCAGGCCCTGACGGAGCTCGCCGCGACGGGCGACCTGTGGCCCGCCGTCGTCGCCACCGGCGGGGTGGCGGCCCAGGGCGCCCTGCTCGCCGTCGTCATCGCCGTCCCGCTCGCGTGGCTGATCGTGCACTCGCGCCACGCGTCGGCGGCGCTCGAGCCCTACCTGGCGGCCTCGCAGGCCATCCCGGCCGTCGCGATCGCGCCCCTCCTGGTGCTCTGGTTCGGCTACGGACCCGGCACCACGGCGCTGCTCGCCGCCCTCCTGGTGTTCTTCCCGATCGTGATCACGACGGCGCTCGGTCTTCGAGGTCTCGACCCGGAGGTGCTGGCAGCGGCGCGCGTGGACGGTGCCGGTCGCTGGCGGCTCCTGCGCCACATCGAGACCCCGCTCGCCCTGCCGCAGTTCCTCGCGGGCCTCCGCGCCGGCGTCGCGCTGGCGATGACGGGTGCCGTCGTGGGGGAGTTCGTCATCGGCGGTCAGGGTCTCGGCCAGCTCCTCGAGTCGCAGCGCACCCGCAACGACACCGCCGGCCTGTTCGCGACCCTCGTCGTCCTCACGCTCACGTCCATGACGGCCTACGGGATCGTGCGCCTGCTCGAGCAGCGCGCCCTCCGCCTGACCGAGCGCTGAGCCGTCGACCTCACCCACCACCGATCTGACCCACCACCACCTCACCCACCACCGATCTGACCCACCACCACCTCACCCACCACCGATCTGACCCACCACCACCTCACCCACCACAGACCTCGCGATCCACCCACTCCACGCACCACCCACTCCACGGAGCACCCATGACCCGCACCCGCACGTGCCGCGACACCGCCACCACCTCGCGGCGCACCCGCCGTGCCAGCCGCACGAGGGCCGTCCTCGCCCTCACCGCAGCCACCGCGCTGCTCGCCGTCGCCGCGTGCACCCCGGCGCAGGACGGCACCGACCCTGGCGGCACGAGCGACGGCGGCACGAGCGACGGCGATTCGTCCGGCGCCGGCACCACCCCCGTCACCCTCGGCCTCACCTACGTCCCGGACATCCAGTTCGCGCCGTTCTACGTCGCCGAGGCCAACGGCTACTACGACGAGGCCGGGTTCGACGTCGAGCTGCGCCACCACGGCGTCAACGAGGGCCTCTTCACCGCGATCGAGCAGGGGGCCGAGGACCTCGTCGTCGCCAGCGGGGACGAGGTCCTGACCGAGCGCGCGACCGGCGGCGACCTCGCCCAGATCGCGACGCTCTACCAGCGCTCCCCGGTGGCCCTCCTCGTACCGGAGGACTCCGCCGTCGAGACGCCGGACGACCTCGCCGGTCTCACGATCGGCGTGCCGGGCGAGTACGGCGCCACGTGGCTCGGGCTGCTCACGCTGCTCGACGGCGCCGGTCTGTCCACGGCCGACGTCACCGTGCAGTCGATCGGCTTCACGCAGACCACGGCCCTGCTGAACGGTGACGTCGACGCGGTCATGGGCTACGTCAACGGCGACGCCGTCCGGCTCGCGGCCGCCGGGATGCCGGTCAGGGCGCTCGAACCCGGGGCGCTGGTGAGCGTCGGCGTCGCGCTGCCCGACACCTCCTCGCTCACCCCCGAGCAGCAGGAGGCGTTCGTCACGGCGACGCTCCGCGGCGTCGAGGACACGATCGCCGACCCCGAGGCAGCGGTCGAGATCGCGGCCGACGTCATCCCGGGCATGACCAGCGCCGCGCGGACCGATGCGCTCGCCGTCCTGGAGGCCACCGTCCCGCTCCTGTCGAGCACGGGAACGACCGATCCGGCGCAGTGGGACGCCATGGCCGAGGCCATGCTCGCCGCAGGGATGATCGAGGCCGTACCCGACGGCGGCTACCGCAACGCGGGTGAGGGCGCGAGCTGAGCCACCCGTCGAGGACTGGGCCGAGCGCCCGAACCGGGAGCACGAGCCGAGGACACGGGTCCTGACCGCCGGGTCCGCCGGACGCGGTCCGGGGCCGAACCCTGGACCGCCAGGGGCCGTCCGGCACCGCCCCGGTACCCTGGGACCGTGAAGACGTTCGATTCCCTGTTCGCCGAGCTCTCGGAGAAGGCCGCCACGCGCCCCGAGGGTTCCGGCACCGTCGCCGAGCTCGACGCCGGCGTCCACTTCATCGGCAAGAAGCTCGTGGAGGAGGCCGCCGAGTCCTGGATGGCCGCCGAGTTCCAGAGCGACGAGGACGCGGCGGAGGAGCTCTCCCAGCTGCTCTACCACGTGCAGGTGATGATGATCGCGAAGGGTCTGTCGCTGCAGGACGTCTACCGACATCTCTGACGGATCGCCCGTCCTGTCACCTCGTCCCAGAAAGTCGTGAGATCCGTGTTCCGTATCGCCGTCCCGAACAAGGGCTCGCTCAGCGAGCCCGCCACCACCATGCTGACCGAGGCGGGCTATCGCCAGCGCCGTGACTCCCGCGAGCTCGTGCTCACCGACGCCGAGAACGAGGTCGAGTTCTTCTTCCTCCGTCCGCGCGACATCGCCGTGTACGTCGGATCGGGCACGGTCGACGCCGGCATCACCGGTCGCGACCTGCTGATCGACTCGGGTGTCGAGGCCATCGAGCACCGCGCCCTCGGGTTCGCCCGCTCCAGCTTCCACTTCGCCGCCCCGCCGACGGCGATCTCCGCCGTCGAGGACCTCCAGGACCGGCGCATCGCCACGTCCTACAAGGTCCTGGTCGAGCGTCACCTGGCCGAGCGCGGCATCACCGCCGAGGTCATCCGGCTCGACGGCGCGATCGAGTCCACGGTCCAGCTGGGTGTCGCCGACGCCGTCGCCGACGTCGTCGAGACCGGCTCCACGCTGCGCGCGGCGGGCCTGGCGACCTTCGGCGACCAGATCCTCAGCTCCGAGGCGGTCCTCATCCGTCCCCTCGGTGACCCGCGCCCCGGGTTCGAGACGCTGGACCGTCGCGTCGCCGGCGTCCTGACCGCGCGCGAGTACGTGCTGATGGACTACGACATCCCGGTGGACCGTGTGGCGCGCGCCGTCGAGGTCTCGCCCGGCCTCGAGTCGCCCACCGTCTCGCCCCTGCACGACCGGGGTTGGGCAGCCGTGCGGGTCATGGTTCCGCGCCGCGCGAGCCACCGGATCATGGACGAGCTGTACGAGATCGGCGCCCGCGCCATCCTCGTCACGCAGATCCACGCGACGAGGCTCTGAGGATCGCCGCCCCCGTGCCGACCGATCGCAGCGCCGACGGTTCCGAGCGGCCCGGACGTCCGTCCTCGGCCCTGGCCCCCTTCGAGCCACGCGGCGCGAAGGTGGTCGCCGCGGTGCTCTCCGGCGTCGTGCTGGTCGGTCTCGTGGCCCTGTTCACGTTCGTCCGCCCCAACGCGGCCACCCGCCTGGGGGCGGGCGACTACGCCGTCGTGCTCGGCTTCTGCGGTGTCCTGTGGGGCATCCTGTGGCGCCAGGCGACGGTGCGGGCCCTCCCCGACGCCGAGGGCCTCGTCGTCCGCAACCTGCTCACCACGCGTCGGCTCGCGTGGGCCGAGATCGTCTCGGTCCGCTACTCCGCCGACCGCGCGTGGGCGCAGCTCGACCTGTCCGACGGCGACGAGCTCGCCGTCATGGCCATCCAGCGGGCCGACGGCGCCCGCTCCACGACCGAGGCCCGCCGACTGGCCGCACTCGTCGACCGCTACGGCACCGCCCCCGACGGCGACCCGCAGCGCTGAGAGGAACACCATGACCACGTCCCGCACGAGCGAGAAGATCAGCACCGGCCCCGCCGACGACGGCAATCCGGCGACGGACGGGACCGGGGACGACGTCCCGACCGTCTCGCGCTTCGCCCGGGAGCCGGGCGACCTGCCGACCGACCTCGCCAGCGACGTCGCCGACGCCCTGACCGCCCTCCCGACCGGCTGGGACCTGTCGCGCCCCGACGGCGAGGATCCCGCCGTCCTCGCGAGCCTCACCGCCCTGCTGCGCGACCACGAGGAGCACGGCCGCGGCTGGCCGGGCGCCGACGAGGCGGTCGTCGCAGCCGAGGTCGGGCCGGAGGCCGAGCGGACGCGTGCCAACGTCGTGCTCGTCGACGGCGACGGCGCCGTCCGCGCGTGGGGGAGCGTGCACGACCGCGCCGGTGGCCGGATGCTGCTGATCCACGTCGTCGCGCGCGACCTCGTGCCCGACGTCGCCGATGCCGCCTCGCGCGTGCTCGTGGCGTGGGCCGTGGCCCAGGCGGCGACGGTGGGCCGCGCCCGCGGGCTGACGGTGCAGCAGATCGACACCGGGGCGTTCGCCGCCGACGAGCGCCAGCACGCCTGGCTCGGCGGCTCCGGCTTCCAGCTCGCCCGCACGTGGTGGCAGATGTCTCGCGCCGCGAGCCCCGAGGACGCGGCGCTCGTCCCCGACCCCACGTCGTGGGAACGTCGCGGCGTCCGGTTCCGCCTCGTGCGCCGCGAGGGTGACGGGCTGCCGCACCCGGGCGACCTGCGCGACGTGCACGCCGTCCTGGAGAGCGCGTTCGCCGACCACTTCAACTCGTGGGAGGAGACCTTCGAGGAGTTCCTCCACCGGCTGCGCGAGGACCCCGGCCACCGCTGGGACCACTGGTGGCTGGCCGAGCTGATCGACGACGGCGAGGCCCGCCCGGTCGGCGCCCTGGTCGCCACCGTCTCCGAGAGCGGTCAGGGCTCCACCGATCCCGACGGCTCCTACGTCTCCTACCTCGGCGTGCTCGAGGCGGCGCGGGGCCGCGGGGTGGCCAAGGGCCTGCTGCACTCGGTGGCGGCGGACGCCGTCGCCCGCGGACGCGACCGGGTCGCGCTCGAGGTCGACGCCGACTCGCCCACGGGCGCCGACGGCCTCTACCGCGCCCTGGGCTGGGAGCTGCGCTACACGACGCAGTCCTGGCACCGGGACGTCCCCGTCGGCTGAGGGACCCTCAGCCCACGCTCGCGGCGTGGCTCCCGCGCCACGCGCGAACCGTGCGCACCGCGTCGATCGGCACCGCACCGTAGACGTGCGGGAACCGCTCACCCGTCTGGTCGGCGCTCCCCGGCTCCGCCACGACGGCGACCCCGGCGGCCGCGAGCGCGTCGGCGTCGATCTCCAGCAGCACCAGCGCACCGTCGCCGAGATCGTCGTAGAACGCCTCGGCGACCCGGTCGACCTGGTCCGCGCGGGACGCGTGCACGAAGCCGACCTCCTCGAGCCCCGCCGCGCGGGTCGAGCGCGAGTAGGCACCGCGCTCGACGGCGTCGGCCCACTCCTGCGCGAGCGCGACGTGCCAGACGGTTCCGGTCACGGGCGCCAGCAGCCGGGTCGCCCAGCGTCCGGCGGCGGCCGCGGCGAGGAACGGCGTCGCGTCGACGGCGAGCCCGCGCCCCATGGTCGAGAGCCGCACGGGCGAGGTGGCCAGCGCCTCCAGCAGGCCGGCCAACGCCTGCGGCACGTACCGGTGCGGCGTGTGCGGCGCGGTGATCCCGCGGGCCGCCGCGGCGACGTCGTCCTCCAGGCCGGTGCTCCACCCGGCCACGTCCACCCCGAGCGCCCGGGGCACGACGACGTCGCTCGCGCTCAGTGCGACCCGGCCGTAGGCGGTGAGGCTGTGGTGGGAGACGCCGCGGTGCCGCCCGCGCTCGTCGGCGTCCGAGACGCGCAGCGAGGCGATGCCGCGCCCTCCGAGCACCCCGACCGCGTTCAGGACCTCACCCGCGGCGACGCCCGAGAAGCCCCACCGCGTCCCCGTCCCGAGGTTCCCGGGGCCCTGGGCCACGACGACCGCGTCGACCCCGAGCACGTGACGCGCCGCGAGCAGCCCGGAGTGGACCGTGACGGCCTCCAGGTCGCCGCCGAACGCCTGGCCGACCGTGATGGACGCCTCCAGCCAGCCGGCCTCGCGCAGCTGCGCCAGCGACCGCGAGAACCAGGCGGGCAGCGCTCCGCCGTCGGTCATCAGGTAGGCGACCCGGGGCGCGGGGCGACCGGCGGCCTCCGCCTCGGCGCGCATCCCGGCCAGGACGGCCGGCAGCGCCGAGTGCAGGTCCGCCACGACGACGGGCATCCCGCCCAGGTCGTCGGCGTCGGCCAGCACGGCGTGCGAGTCGGACTCCTGCTCGTCCACGCCGAGCACCATCGGCTGCAGCGGCGTGTACCGCGCCTTGACGAGGTGCCCGGGGGAGGGCGGCGGGTCGGCGGGCAGGGCGTCGGGGACGGCCGCCACCAGGGCGTAGCCGCCCGTCCCGAGCCCGCGCGCCAGCGCCGAGCACGTGAGGCTGACGCGGTCACCGACCCCGGGCGTGCCCACCAGCTCGGTGTAGGCCAGGGCCCGCACGCTCGTGCCGGGGGCCACGCGGGCCGGTTCGACGGGTCCGGAGGTGATCTCCACCTGCAGCTCCTGCGCCCCCCGCCACGACGTTCCGGTCGAGGTCACCACGCCGTCGCGCCAGATGATCATGGGCACCATCATGCCGCGCACTACGCTGGTGGTGATGTCCACATCGGTGACGCCGGCTGAACGGCTACTCGACCTCGTCATCGCGTTGACCCACACCGAGCACCGGATGACGAAGGCGGACGTCCGGGCCACGGTGAACGGCTACTCGCAGGCGAGCAACGACGACGCGTTCGAGCGCATGTTCGAGCGCGACAAGGTGACCCTGCGCGAGCTCGGCATCCCGCTGGTCACGCTGACCGACGACGCCCACGGCGACGACATCGGCTACCGCATCGACCTGGACGGCTACGACCTGCCGCGGGTCGACCTCAGCCCGGCCGAGATCGGCGTCCTGAGCGTCGCCGCGCAGGTGTGGGACGGCGCCCACCTCGACCTGCCCGCGCGGCGGGCCCTGACGAAGCTGCGCGCGGTGTCCCCGGCGGCCTCGGGCGAGCTCAGCGGCCACGTGCTGCGGATCCCGCCGCCGTCGGCCACGTTCGACCCTCTCCTGAGTGCGATCGCGTCGCGCGCCGTCGTCACGTTCGGGTACCGCGGCGCGACGTCGAGCGCGCCGGCGCAGCGCCGCGTCGAGCCGTGGCAGCTCGTGGTCCGTGACGGCGCCTGGTACGTGCTGGGGCACGACCTCGTGCGCGACGCCGAGCGCATGTTCCGCCTCACGCGCATCACCGGCGCGGTGAAGGTCGGTGCGCGCGGCGGTGCGACGCACCCGCGCGTGACCGGCACCGGGGGTGGGCTCGGCGCGACGTCGCGCGCCTCCGGCAGCATCGGCAGAACCGTCGGCGACGACGGCGCCGCTGACGTCGCGCGCGTCGCCGTCCGGCCCGAGCGGGCCGGGGAGGTCCGCCTGCGCGCCCTCGCGGCGACGCCGGGTGAGGCGGCGTGGAGCGGCTGGGACGTGCTCGAGCTCGCCGTCGGGAACGCGGACGACCTCGCGGGTCTGCTCGCGGGGCACACGGACGCCGTCGTCGTCCTCGAACCGCCGCACCTGCGCGAGGCGGTCGTGACGCGGCTGCGCGCCGCCGCGGGGCTGGCGACGGTCGGCACCGCGACGACCGGCACCGAGACCGACCCTGTCTCCGAGCCTGCGACCGACCCGGCGACAGGCGACATCCAATCGTCCGCACCAACCACGGGGGAGGCCGGCCGTGGCTGAGTCGACGTCCGAGCGTCTCGCGCGCCTGCTGGCGATGGTGGCCTACCTCGCCGACCGGGACGACGTCCCCGTCGCCGAGCTCGCGGCGCACTTCGGCGTGCCGCAGGCCCAGATCATGCGGGACGTCGACACGCTGTGGGTCTCGGGAACGCCCGGCTACCAGCCCGACGACCTGCTCGACTTCTCGGCTGACTCCTACGACGCGCAGCGGATCACGCTCACCAACGCGCGCGGCATGGACCGCCCGCTGCGGCTCGGTCCGGGCGAGGCCGTCGCGCTCATCGTGGCGCTGCGGGCCCTGGCGAACCTGCCGGGGATGGGGGCCGATCCGGCCGTCGCCTCGGCGCTGGCGAAGCTGACGGCCGCGGCCGGCGACGCCGCCGAGGCCGCGGAGGCCGTCGCCCTGGAGACCGCCGACCCCGCCCTGGACGCCCACGTCTCGCGCGTGCTCGGCACCGCCCGCGCCGCGCTGGCCGAGGGCGAGCGCGTGCACCTGCGCTACACCAGCGCGTCCGACGCCACCACCGAGCGCGACGTCGACCCGCTCGAGCTGCTGAGCGACGGCGAGGCCTGGTTCCTGCGCGGCTGGTGCCTGCTGTCCGACGCCGTGCGGCACTTCCGCCTGGACCGCGTCGCCGCGATCACCCGCACCGGGCAGGACGCCGTGCCCCACGAGGTCGCCTCGACGTCCGGTCGGGTGCGTCCGGAGCAGACCCTGCTGCAGGCCCGCCTCGAGCTCACCCCGCGGAGCCGCTGGGTGGCGGAGCGGTTCGGCGGTGAGATCCTTGCGGAGCGCGACGGCGCCATCCTGGTGGCGCTCGACGTCGCCGACGAGGCCTGGCTCGCCCGGCTCGTGCTCGATCTCGGACCCGACGTCCTCGGGCTCGAACCGCGAGGTCTGGCCGAGTCGATCGCCGCTCGCGCCGCAGCGGCCCTGGCCGCGTACGAGGAGGTGGGCTGATGCCCTGGTGGTTGGTGTGGGTCGTGCTGGTTGTCCTGGCGCTGGCGGTGCTGGCGTGGATCGGGTTCCGGCTGTACCGGTCCTTCCGCGCCCTGCTCGCCGAGGTGCGCCTCGCGCAGGGGGTCCTCGAACGGCTCGAGACCCGGCTGGCCGAGCTCGAGGAGGTCGCCGAGGCGACCTCGGCCATCGCTCCCGAGATCACGGCGAGCGACGAGCGCCGCGCCGAGCTGCGCGAGGTGCGTGCCGGTGTGAGCGCCGTCCGACGCGCGCGCAAGCAGGCCCGCTACGACCGCGTCAGCGCGCGCTGGGCGGGGATCACCGGTGGGTCAACCACCACCGTGTCGCCGTCGCCCGAGGGCGAACCCCGGCCGTGACCCGCATCGGCCTGCTCGTGAACCCCGCCGCCGGTCGCGGTCGTGCGGCCACGGCGGGTCCGATCGCGCTGGCCGAGCTGCGGGCCGCGGGGCACGACGTCGTCGACCTCACCGAACCCGACGTCACCAGCGCCCGACGGCGCGCCGCCGCCTTCCTGCGCGAGCAGCCGGCCGACGCCGCGCGGGAGCGGCGCGGCCCCTCCACCGTCCTGGTCGGCGTCGGTGGCGACGGCGTCGCGAACCTCGCCGTGAACGCGATCCTCGCGCACGCCCCGCACGTGGCCTTCGGCCTCGTCCCCGCCGGGACCGGCAACGACACCGCGCGCAGCCTCGGCCTCCCGCGTGGAGACCCGGTGGCCGCCGTCGCCCGACTCCTGGGTGCGCTGACGCGCGAGCCCCGCCGCGTCGACGTCGGCGAGATCACGGCGGTGCGCCCGAGCGACGATCCCGTCGCACCGGGGGAGGAGCCCGGGGACGGCGAGCCCGTCGCGCGTCGCTACTTCGTCAACGTCCTCAGCGCCGGGATCGACGCCGCCGTCAACGGCCGCGCCAACCGGATCGGGTGGCCGAAGGGCTCCTCGCGCTACGTCGTCGCGCTGGCGGCCGAGCTGGTCGGGTTCCACGGTTTCGACGTGCGCGTGGTCGCCGACGGCCGCGACCTCGGGCCCGCGGGCACCCTGGTCGCCGTCGCGAACTCGCGCTCGATCGGCGGCGGCATGGCGATCGCGCCCGACGCGGACTGGAGCGACGGGCTGTTCGACGTCGTCACCGCCCCGACCATGCCTCGCCGCACGCTGCTGCACCTCTTCCCGCGCGTGTACGGCGGGACCCACGTGACGCACCCGGTGGTCCAGGTGGTGCGCGCGCGCGAGGTGCTCCTGCTGCCCGGCGGCACAGACCTCACCGGCCGCACCGACCGCCGTCGCGGCCCGGCCCCCGCACCGCTCGTGCACGCCGACGGCGAACCCGTCGGGGACGTGCCGCTGCGCCTGCGACTCGTGGCGGAGGCTCTGCGGGTGCTCGCCTAGGCTGGAGGTATGACCTCTCCGGCCGAGCGGTACGCGGCCTCCCGCCGTCGGGCCAAGCAGATCTCAGCGATGGGGCCCCTCGCCCAGGCGCTGGAGGACTTCGAGCGCGAGCTCGACTTCCCGCTCGACGAGTTCCAGAGCGTCGCGTGCCGTCACCTCGCCTCGAACGAGGACGTGCTCGTGGCCGCCCCGACCGGCGCCGGCAAGACGATCGTGGGGGAGTGCGCCGTCCACCTCGCGCTCGCATCGGGCCGCAAGGCGTTCTACACGACGCCGATCAAGGCCCTGTCGAACCAGAAGTACCTCGACCTCGCACGCGTGCACGGTGCCGACAGGGTCGGGCTGCTGACGGGTGACGTGTCGATCAACTCCGAGGCGCCCGTGGTCGTGATGACGACCGAGGTGCTGCGCAACATGATCTACGCGGGCTCCAGCACGCTGGACGACCTCGGCTACGTCGTCATGGACGAGGTGCACTACCTCGCCGACGCGTTCCGCGGACCGGTGTGGGAGGAGGTAATCCTCCTGCTCGCCCCGACGGTCCGGCTCGTCTCGCTCTCGGCCACGGTCTCGAACGCCGAGGAGTTCGGCCAGTGGCTGACCGAGGTGCGGGGGACGACGGCGGTCGTCGTCTCCGAGCACCGCCCCGTCCCGCTGTGGCAGCACATGATGGTCCGGCACGAGGTCATCGACCTCTACACGACCCGCTCGCACGACCTCGGCGACACCCTCGGGGCCGGCGCGAAGGACACGAGCGCCGTCCTCAACCCCGACCTGGTGGAGGCCGTGCGGCGGGCCGAGCGCAGCAGCGCCGGACCCGCCCCCGGGGGCTACGGGAGAGGCGGCTCCGGCGGCCGGGGCGGTCGCGGCGGACGCGACGGTGGTCGCGGCGGGCGTGCGGGCAAGCCGCAGGGCGGTGGCCGCGGCGGCACCGTGCGCCCCCCGCGGCGCGACACCGTGATCGAGCGGCTCGACGCCGCCTCGCTGCTGCCCGCGATCGTGTTCGTGTTCTCGCGCATGGGGTGCGAGGCCGCCGTCGACCAGGTCGTCGCGTCCGGCATCCGGCTGACCACGCAGGCCGAGCAGAAGCGCATCGGGGAGATCCTGGAGGCGACCTCGGTCCGCATCCCCGCCGAGGACCTCGACGCCGTCGGGTTCTCCTCGTTCGCGGTCGCCGCGATGCGGGGCGTCGCCGCGCACCACGCGGGCCTCCTCCCCGCGTTCAAGGAGGCGGTCGAGGCGCTGTTCGCCGGCGGGCTGGTCAAGGTCGTGTTCGCGACCGAGACGCTCGCGCTCGGCGTCAACATGCCCGCACGGTCCGTGGTGCTCGAACGGCTCGTGAAGTGGGACGGGCGCGAGCACGTCGACGTGACCCCCGGGCAGTACACGCAGCTCACGGGGCGCGCCGGACGGCGAGGGATCGACGTGGAGGGCCACGCCGTCGTGCTGTACGCCTCCGGCGTCGACCCCAACGCCGTCGCCGGCCTCGCCTCCCGGCGCACCTACCCGCTGCGCTCGAGCTTCAAGCCGACGTACAACATGGCCGTCAACCTGCTCACGAACGCCCCGTACGGGCGGGTGCGCGACATCCTGGAGCAGTCGTTCGCGCAGTTCCAGGCCGACCGGTCGGTGGTCGGTCTGGCGCGCCAGGCGAGCCGCAGCGCCGAGGCGCTCGCCGGCTACCGCGCCTCGATGGCGTGCGACCGGGGCGACATCGACTCCTACCTCGAGCTGCGCCGGCAGCTGTCCGACGTCGAGGCCGACGGCGAGCGCGAGCGGTCCCGGGCACGGAGACGCGCCGTCGCGGACTCGCTCGACAACCTGCGGATCGGTGACGTGCTGGAGATCTCGCGCGGCCGTCGGTCGGCGTGGGCCGTGGTGGTCGACCCCGGCACGTCGGGCTTCGACGGACCGCGACCGGAGGTCCTGGACGAGGAGCGCCGCGTGCGCACCCTGACGGCGCACGACGCCCCGCAGGGCGTACGGGTCGCGGGCCGGGTCAAGGTCCCGCGCGACTTCAACGCGCGTGACCCCCGGGCCCGTCGCGATCTCGCCGCCAGCCTGCGCAACGCGCTGACCAGCGGGTTCTCGGGTGCCGCGAGACCGCGGGCCGACGCCGTCGACCACGACGCGGAGGGACGCGACGGCGGCACGGAGACGAGCATCGCGCGGCTCCGCGCGGCGCTGCGCTCCCACCCGTGCCACGCGTGCCCCGACCGCGAGGACCACCTGCGGTGGGCGCGCCGCGCCGAGGGGCTGCAGGCCGACCACGACCGTCTGACGGCGCGGATCGCGAGCCGGACGGCGTCGATCGCGCGCGACTTCGACCGCGTGTGCGAGGTGCTGCTGCAGCTGGGGTACCTGGACCGCGAGGGGGACAGGACCACGGTGACTGACCGGGGTCGCTGGCTGCGACGGCTGTACGCCGAGCGCGACCTCGTGCTGGCACAGTGCCTGGGATCGGGCGCGTGGGACGGGCTGGACGCGGCCGAGCTGGCCGCCGTCGTCACCACGATCGTCTACTCCTCCCGCGGCGACGACGAGGGCGGCCCGAGCGTCGTGCACGGCGTCGGGACGCGACTGAGCCAGGCGCTCGACGCGACGGCGCGGGCCGCGTCCGAGGTCGAGGCGCTCGAGCGCGAGGCCGGTCTGACACCGGCACCGTCGATCGACACGGGCTTCGTCAGGCTCGCGCACCTGTGGGCGCGCGGGTCGAGCCTCAGCGACGTCCTGAGCGCCGGGGACATGGCCGCCGGCGACTTCGTGCGCTGGTGCAAGCAGGCGCTCGACGTGCTGGACCAGCTGACCAACGCGGCGCCGTCGCCCGCGCTGCGGGCACGGGCCCGTGAGGCGATGACGCTGGTGCGCCGCGGCGTCGTGGCCCAGGAGCTCGTGTGAGTACGCAGGACGATCGGGAGAGTGCGTTGATCAGCAGCAGTACGGGTACCAGGGACGGACACGACCTCGGGAGCGGCGACGCCGTGGGCACCACGCTGTACCGCGGCGGCACCGTCTACTCCGACGCGGACGCGTTCGCGACGGCCGTCCTCGTCTCCGACGGCGTGATCGCGTGGCTGGGGGACGAGGCGGGCGCCGACGTGCAGTCGCGTCAGAGCGACGTGCGCCAGGTCGACCTCGGCGGGGCGTTCCTCGCGCCCGCGTTCGTCGATGCCGTGGGGGGTTCGGGCGCGGGACCCGACGCGCTGGCCCGGCTCGGCGTCGTGGAGTCGTGGGACGAGGGCGGCCGCCAGCCCTACGCCCGCGTGGTCCGCACGGACGCCGAGCTCCGTGCGCTCGACCCCGGCACGCTGGCCTGCCTGGACCCGACCGAGCTGGTCGACGTCGACCTCGCCGCTCTCGCCGCGACCGGGCTTCCCCTGGCGCTCGGCTTCGCCACGACGGCGGACGGCGGTCCGTGGCGCCGCGTGCAGCACGCGCTCGCGGGCGGGCTGTCGGCCCGCGCCGGCTTCGTCGCCCACACGCGCGGGGCGTGGCGGGCCAGCGCGCGGCCCGACGGGCACGCGCTCGGCAGGCTGCACATCGGCGCCCCCGCGACGTTCGCCGTGTGGGACGCCGAGGAGCTCGTGACGCAGGCCGCCGACGCGCGCCGCTCCTCGTGGTCGCTGGACTCCCGCGCCGGCGTGCCGCCGCTGCCGCGGCTGGCGCCCGTGGACGACGCGGGGTGGGAGCCGCCGAGCTGCCTCCTCGCGGTGCGCGACGGCGTCGTGATGCACCGCGCCTGACGCTCGCACCCGGGTGCGCGCGGCGAACTCCCGACGAACGACGCGCGTCCACCCGTCGGACACCCATCGACGGGTAGGGACGACCGATGTCGACACGCCGTCCGACACGCCGCGCTTCCCCCAGACTTCGTCCAGAAATCTCTGTGCGCTGACCTGCACGGACAGCCGTCACCAGCGGCAACGTCTCCTTGACACAGGACCCGGGGCAGAGTTGTCTGCACGAGCACCTTGCGGACGGGATGCCCGTCGCAACCGCAGTGGGGCGGGTCCGTGGCCCGGTCCGCGCCGGCACTAGACAACGTCACTCCGGTGACGGCCCGAAGCCCGCGCGGACCCGGCCCGGAGCCGCTCTGCGGGCCTCGGCCCGACGGCGGCCCGCGGGCTCCGACGGGCGTCGCGCACCGGCCCGACGTCGAGTCGGGGACCGGACCGACGTCCAGATCCGCCACGTATCCTGGCGGGGTGCCGCGCCCCGCTGACGTCCGCCCTCCCTCGCGCGCGACGACCCTCCTGCTCGCCGTCCTCGGCGGTCTCGTCACCGACGCCGCGTTCCCGCAGCGCGGCTGGTGGCCGGCGGCGATGGTCGGCATGGCGCTCCTCGCCCTGGCGCTGCGCCGCGACAGCGCGCGCTGGTCGTTCGTGGTGGGGCTGACGTGGGGACTGTCGTTCTTCCTCGTCCACATCTGGTGGGCGAACGAGGCCGTGGGCGTCGTCCCGTGGCTGGCGCTCTCGACCGCGCAGGCGATCGCCGTCGGACTGTTCGCGGTGACCTGGGCGTGGATCCGTCGGATCCCCGCGGTGGAGCGGTGGCCGTGGCTCGCGGCGCTGACGTTCGGCCTGGCGTGGACCACGTGGGAGATCCTGCGCTCGGCGGGGCCCTTCGGCGGCTTCCCGTGGGGGAAGCTCGCGTTCAGCCAGACCGAGGCGCCGCTGCTGCGCCTCGCGGCGGTCGGCGGCACCACGCTCGTCTCCACCCTCGTGGCCGTGCTCGGGCTCGTCCTGGCGACCGCGTGGTGGAGCCTGCGACGCCGTCACTCCGGACGGGCCGTCGGCGCCGTGCTGGTCCTCGTGGCCATCCCGGTCGCCTCGCTCGCCGTGCCGCTCGACGTGCGCGCCGAGGACGGGACCGTCTCCGTCGGCATCGTGCAGGGCAACGTCTCCGAACCCGGGCTCGGGGCCTTCAACAACGCCCGCGAGGTCATCGGCAACCACGCGGACGGCACCGTCGCGCTGGCGCAGGACCACGCGGGGGACCTCGACGTCGTCCTGTGGCCCGAGAACGCGGCCGACTACGACCCGCGGACGGACGACGAGGCCCGTGCCTCCGTCGAGGCCGCGGCCGAGGCGATCGGCGCGCCGATCATGCTCGGCACCCAGAGCTACACCTACGGCGAGGACGGCAGGGCCGACGCGCGCTACAACGACGTCATCCTGTGGCAGCCGGGCGTCGGGTCGACCGAGGTCTACGCCAAGCAGCACCCCGCCCCGTTCGCCGAGTACATCCCGCTGCGCGACATCGCGCGCCGGTTCTCCGCCGCCGTCGACCTCGTCTCCGTGGACATGAGGCCGGGCACCGAGGTCGGGATCGTGCCCGTCCCGGTCGACGGCCGGGAGGTGCCGTTCGGCGTCGCGATCTGCTTCGAGGTCGCCTACGACGCGATCGTGCGGGACTCGGTCGCCGAGGGCGCCGAGGTGATCGTGGTGCCCACCAACAACGCCTCGTTCGGGGAGACGGCCGAGTCCGAGCAGCAGCTCGCGATGACCGTCTTCCGCGCCGTCGAGCACGGCCGTGCCGCGGTGCAGGTCTCCACGGTGGGCGTGTCCGGCGTCGTGACGCCGAACGGGGTGGTCACGCAGCGCACCGAGCTGTTCACCGCCGACGCGCTGACGGCCGATCTCGGTCTGCGCACGTCGCTCACGCTCGCGACGCGGCTGGGGACGACGCCCGACGTCGTCGTCGGGGCCGTGACGGGGCTGCTGGCCCTGGTGGGGATCGTGCTCCGGCCCGGGCGCCGCCGTCGCGGCGCGGGGGCCTGACGAGCTCGGCGCACCGGATCCGGGGAGCACGAAGGCCCGGCGTCGATCTCGACGCCGGGCCTCCGGGTGGTTCTCGTGCGTCGGCGAGGGGCTCCCTCACCGCCGCGCATCACGCGCTCTTGCGCAGCGCTCCCGACCGGAGCAGGTCGAGGCGCTCGTTGAGCAGGTCCTCGAGCTCGGCGATGGTGCGACGCTCCAGCAGCATGTCCCAGTGGGTGCGCTGGTGCTTGACGGGACCCGGCTCCGGGCGCTCGGCGTCGCGCAGCAGCGCCTCGCCGCCGTTCGGGGCCTCCCAGACGGGCGGGATGTCGGCCTCGGCCGAGAACGGGATGACGAGCACGGTGCCGTCGGGGCAGTCGTAGACGGCCTCGACGCGCGGCGCGAACTCGACGCCGACCTCGGACTCCATGCTGTTGGCGCCGATCTTCATTCCCCGCAGGGTGCGCTCTGCCATGGTGTTCTCCTCACTTCGGGCGTGGACGGCCCGGACCGTGAGACCAAGGTCCGGGGCGGTCGCTCCACGCGGGCTTCCACGGTTGTCAACGCGCGCGCGTGCCTTCCTGTTCCCGTCGGGACGAACCGGCACGTGAAGGTCGGGTGAAGAACGGGTCGCCCCCGTGATGGGATAGGGCCGTGACCCTGTTCGAGACCCGCTCCGGCGCACCCGCCGTCGTCGTCCCGCTGACCGGTCGCGACGACGAGGACATCCTCGCGCACGCGCGGGCCGTCGCGCGATCCGGCGCCGACGTCGCCGAGTGGCGGCTGGACGCCTGGGGTGCTCACGACGGCGACGGCGCCGTGGCGATGCTGCCTCGCCTGCGTGAGGCGCTCGGCGACCTGCCCGTGCTCGCGACCTATCGCTCCACCGCCGAGGGCGGCCCCGGGACGCTCGACGACGACGCCTACGTCGCGCTGCTCGTCGCGCTCCTGGGGGGCGAGCGGCCGGTCGAGGGGGTCGACGTCGAGCTGAGCCGGCCGACGGCGGTCTCCGCGGCCGTCGCGACCGCGGCCCGCGAGGCGGGCGCCGTCGTCGTCGGCTCGAGCCACGACTTCACCGGCACGCCGGACGCCGAGGTGCTGGCCGCGACGTTCGACGCGCTCGCGGCACGGGACGCCGACGTCCTCAAGGTGGCGGTCACCGCGGCCGACGACGGCGACGTCCTGCGCCTGCTGACCGCGGCCCGTGCGGCCCGTCGGCACGGTCGGTCGGTGCTGCCGATCGCGATGGGCGCGGCGGGCCTGCTGACGCGCGTGGCGGGGGAGTGCTGGGGATCGCCCGCGACGTTCGGAGCGGTCGGCACGGGTTCCGCGCCGGGTCAGGTCGCGGTGCCGGAGCTGCGCGCCGTCGTCGATGCACTGCACGCGACGCTCGTCGCGTCGCGCGGGTCCGCCGGGGCCGGAGCGGGGGAGCGCGCGTGAGCCCGCGTCCCGTGGTGGTGCTGTGCGGCCCGATGGGGTCGGGCAAGAGCGCGGTCGGGCGCCGGATCGCGAACCGCTTCGCGCTCTCCTTCCGGGACTCCGACGCCGACGTGGAGGCCGAGGCCGGCGCCACGATCGCCGCGCTGTTCGCCGAGCACGGCGAGCCCCACTTCCGGGAGCTCGAGCACGTCGCCGTCGCGCGGGCACTGGCGGAGCACGACGGCGTGCTCTCCCTCGGGGGCGGGGCCGTGATGGATCCCCGGACGCAGAGCGTGCTGGCCGAGTACCGGGCCGCGGGCGGGCTCGTGGTGTTCCTGGACGTCAAGGTGCGCGACGCGATGCTCCGGATCGGTTCGCCCGGTTCGCGCCCGCTGCTCGAGGAGAACCCGCGCGAGCGCTGGACCCGGCTGTCCTCGCAACGCCGACCCACCTACCTGCGGGTCAGCAACCTGGTCGTGGCGACCGACCACCGCTCACCGAACGCGGTGGTGCGGGAGATCGCCGCTCACCTCGGGCTCACCGAGCCGGCCGGCGCCGACGACACGGAGTCGTCGGGAGCCTGACGCCGCGTCGGGAGACCGGCGTCACGAGCTCGACGCGCCGCCGTCGGCCGAGGCCTCCTCGCGCTGCAGCCGACGACGCCGTCGCGTCTCGACGAGGTACCCGATCGGCCCGACGATCGGGAACGCGAGCATGACGAAGAACCACACGAGCGAGACGATCGACCGATCGGTGGAGCGCCCCCACGCCACCACGGCCGCAGCGAGCAGCGCGACGCCGGCGACCACCACGACCGTCCAGACGAGGTCGTAGGTCGCAGGGGTGAACCCGCCGACGGCGGCAGCGGCGCTGGCGGGACTCATCTCGCCACCCTACGAGAAGGTGCGACGGCCCGACCGGTGAGTTCCGCCGTCGGGAGCCGTCATACTTCTGCAGCCGCACGTTCCCCAGGCAGGAGACCGCTCCATGACGTCCACTCCCACGACAGCAGCCGAGACCTCGCGGGTCGCCGACACGCACGACCTGATCAGGGTGGTGGGAGCCCGCGAGAACAACCTGACCGGCGTGAGCGTGGACATCCCCAAGCGACGCCTCACGGTGTTCACGGGGGTGTCGGGGTCGGGCAAGAGCTCGCTCGTGTTCGGCACGATCGCGGCCGAGTCGCAGCGCATGATCAACGAGACCTACAGCGCGTTCCTGCAGGGGTTCATGCCGAGCCTGGCGCGGCCCGACGTCGACCGGCTCGAGGGTCTGACGACCGCGATCATCGTGGACCAGGAGCGCATGGGCGCCAACCCGCGCTCGACGGTGGGGACCGCGACCGACGTCAACGCGATGCTGCGCATCCTGTTCAGCCGGCTCGGTCAGCCGCACATCGGCTCGACGAACGCGTTCTCGTTCAACGTGCCGTCCATCAGCGGCGCGGGCGCGACGACGGTGGAGCGCGGCGGCCGGACGATCAAGAAGCGCGAGTCGTTCTCGATCACGGGTGGCATGTGCCCGCGGTGCGAGGGGCGCGGCTCGGTCTCGGACATCGACCTCACCGAGGTCTACGACGAGACGCTGTCCCTGAACGAGGGCGCCATCAAGATCCCCGGCTACACCGCCGACGGCTGGATGGTGAAGATCATCGGCGCCTCGGGCTTCGTCGACCCGACCAAGCCGATCCGCGACTACACGCGGCGCGAGCTCGACGACTTCCTCTACCACGAGGTCACCAAGGTCAAGATCGACTCGAGCAACATGACCTACGAGGGTCTGATCCCGAAGATCCAGAAGTCCTTCCTCGCGAAGGATCGCGACGCGATGCAGCCCCACGTCCGAGCGTTCGTCGACCGCATCGCCACCTTCGCGACGTGTCCGGACTGCGACGGCACGCGCCTGAACGCGGGCGCACGATCGTCGAAGATCGACGGGAGGAGCATCGCCGACGTCTGCCAGCTGCAGATCAGCGACCTGGCGGCGTGGGTGCGCACGATCGACGACCCCTCGATGGCTCCGCTCCTGCAGGGGCTGCAACACACGCTCGACTCCTTCGTCGAGATCGGTCTGGGCTACCTCTCGCTCGACCGCCCGGCGAGCACGCTCTCGGGTGGTGAGGCCCAGCGGACCAAGATGATCCGGCACCTCGGGTCCTCGCTCACCGACGTCACCTACGTCTTCGACGAGCCCACCATCGGGCTGCACCCGCACGACATCGAGCGGATGAACGAGCTGCTGCTGCAGCTGCGGGACAAGGGCAACACGGTGCTGGTCGTCGAGCACAAGCCGGAGGCCATCGCGATCGCCGACCACGTCGTCGACCTCGGGCCTGGTGCGGGCACGCGCGGCGGGCAGATCTGCTTCGAGGGCACGGTCGAGGGGCTGCGCGCCAGCGACACCGTCACCGGTCGTCACCTCGACGACCGGTCCCGGCTGAAGCCGTCCGTGCGCACGCCGAGCGGGGCCCTGGCGATCCGGGGCGCCTCGACGCACAATTTGCGCGACGTCGACGTCGACGTGCCGCTCGGCGTCCTCGTGGTCGTGACCGGGGTGGCGGGCTCGGGCAAGAGCTCGCTGATCCACGCCTCGGTGCCGGGCCGGGCCGGCGTCGTGTCGATCGACCAGGGGTCGATCAAGGGGTCGCGCCGCAGCAACCCCGCCACCTACACCGGGCTGCTCGAACCGATCCGCAAGGCGTTCGCCAAGGCCAACGGGGTCAAGCCGGCCCTGTTCAGCTCGAACTCCGAGGGTGCGTGCCCCACGTGCAACGGCAACGGCCTCATCTTCACCGACCTGGGGATGATGGCGACCGTCTCGACGGTGTGCGAGGAGTGCGAGGGCAAGCGGTTCCAGGCGGAGGTGCTGGAGTACACGCTCGGCGGGCTCTCGATCGCCGACGTGCTCGCGCTGCCCGTGGACGAGGCCGTGACGTTCTTCGCGAGCGGGGAGGGGAAGATCCCCGCGGCGCACACCATCGTGGCGCGGCTGCGGGACGTCGGGCTCGGCTACCTCAAGCTCGGCCAGCCGCTGAACACGCTGTCCGGGGGCGAGCGCCAGCGCCTCAAGCTCGCGCTGCACATGGGCGACAGGGGCGGCGTCTACGTGCTCGACGAGCCGACGACCGGGCTGCACCTGGCCGACGTCGAGCAGCTGCTCGGGCTGCTGGACGCCCTGGTCGACTCCGGCAAGTCGGTCATCGTGATCGAGCACCACCAGGCCGTCATGGCGCACGCCGACTGGATCATCGACCTCGGTCCCGGCGCGGGGCACGACGGCGGCCGCGTGGTCTTCGAGGGCACGCCGGCCGACCTCGTGGCGGCGCGCTCGACCCTGACGGGCAAGCACCTGGCGGCGTACGTCGGGGCGTGAGTCGCGGGGCGCGCGCTCGCGCTTGCCGAGCGCCGAGCACGGGGCTTCCGGGCCGAGTTCGGGGGCGCCACCCACGAGTGCGGGGTTGGCGCTCGAGTTCGGGGCTCCTGGCCCCGACCTCGGCGCGAAAGCCCGAACTCGGTGGCGAGGGCTCCCGGTCGGCGCCCCGGAGGGCCGGGGCTCAGGGCTTGCGGAGGTCCACGTCGTCGAGGAGCCGGTCGTCAGGGCGCAGCGCCGGGCTCTGCGTCCCGGTCCGGTCGCGCATCCCGGCGACGACGTCGAGCAGCGCCTCCTGCGCGCTCCACCTCGGCACCCATCCCAGGGCGCGGATCCGGGTCGTGTCCATGATCGGCGCGGCCATCGCCATGTCGAGCCATCCGGGGTCGGACGCCACGAGCCGGCTCCGCCAGCCGAGGGCGACGGCGGCGCGCACGAGCGGGGGCCGCAGCTCTGCCAGGCGTCCGGATCCGAGCAGGTCGGCCAGGTCCCGAGCCGTCAGCACCGGTGCGGCTGCGACGTTGAAGGCGCCCGAGGCGCCGGCGCGGACCACGGCCGCATAGGCGGCACCGATGTCGTCGGCGTGCGTCAGCTGGATCCGGAGCCCGCGGGGGAGCGGCAGCAGGGGGAGGGGGCGCGCGAGGAGCGCCCGCAGCGGCGCGAACGGTCCGACGAACAGTCGCGACACCTCCGCGCCGGCGTCGCGCTGGACGACGATCGAGGTTCGCATGCGGGCGACGGCGGTGCCCGGGTGGTCGGCCTCGAACTCGGCCAGGAGCCGGTTCTGCGCGGTCTTGTCGACGGCGTAGTGCGACGTCCGGACGCCGACCGCGCCCCAGGTCTCGTCGCGCGGCGCCGGGCCGGGGGAGGGGGAGTAGGTGGCGATCGAGCTGGCGACGACGACCTGCGCCACGCCTGCCGCGGCCGCGGCCTCGAGCACGCGGCGGGTCCCCTCGACGTTGGTGCGTCGGACGACGTCGCGGCGCGTGTTCGGCTGGATCGCCCACACGAGGTGGACGACGGCGTCGTACCCCGCGAACGCGCGCGTCAGGTCCGCCACGACCGGTCCGCCGTCGGGAACGGCGACGTCGACCGTGTGCCAGGCGACGCCGTCGTACGGCTCGCCGCGCGGGGCGCGCCGGGACAGGCCCAGGACGTGGTCGACCGCGGGGTCGGCCCGCAGGGCGCGAAGGATACCGGTGCCGACGTTCCCGCTCGCCCCGACGACGGCGACGCGCAGACCGGAACGTCCCGCCGTCGCATCGTCGTGCTGCGGCCCGGTGTGCTGTGCCATGTGGTCTCCTCGCCCGACGCCGACGACCCCGTCGTCCGACGGTTCGGCCGTTCCCCCGGCTCGTTCCACGCTACGGGCGTCGCGCGGGAGAGTCGATGATGGCGGTCACCGTACGGACGGCTACGTCGCCGACCGCGTCGGCGTGCCACTCCCGGCGAGCCGCGCACGCCTCGTGCGTCAGCCGACGGGGTTCCGTTCGCCGTCGCCGCCAGGGAGGCGGTCGTAGGTGAGCACGACGACGCCGAGGTCGTAGGCCCGATGGTCGACGAGCTGCCAGCGCGACAGGTCGACCGGGTGGTCGGTGCCGTCGAACAGCGCCGTCCCGGCGCCCGCGACGACCGGGTTGACCTTGAGCACGAGCCGGTCGATCTGTGGTGCGAGCGCAGCGGCGAGTCGCCCACCGCCGCACAGCCAGACGTCGCCGCCGGGTCGGCGGAGCAGCTCGGACACGAATGCTGCCGGATCCGCGTCGACGATCGTGACGTCGGGGAACTCCGACGGTGAGAGCGTCGTGGAGACGACGTAGGTGTCGAGGTGCGCGTACGGGTCGGCGAGCCCGGCATCGATCGCGGGCTGGAACGTGCGCCGACCCATGATGACGGTGTCCCAGCGGGTGCCACTCGGCTCGACGCCGTAGCCGTGGAGGACCACGGTGGGCAGGGCGTCGCTCCAGTCGGCGGCGAGCTCGCGGCCGTAGTCGTCGTCGAACGGAAAGATCGTGACGTCGTCGTCGGGGCCGGCGATGCGGCCGTCGAGCGAGGTCGCGACGTAGTAGACGAGTCGTCGCACGGGAGCTCCGTTCATGGTCGGCGGGTGCTGACACGGACCCTAGGACCAGCGCGCCGGCGACGCGAGACGTTTCTGTGCTCGGCGGTCCGTCTCGACGGCACGACCAAGGCCGTGGTTGTGTGGTTGCGCGTGAGAACGGCACCCTGTCCCTACCGCCGATAATGGACATTATGTCAATACACGGCGGCGCCAGCCCGATCGAGGAGTCAGCACCATGCCCGACCCGTCCCCCGACTGGTCGTTCACGTTCACCGACCACCCCGACGGTACGTCGACCTCGTCGGCGAGGCCGCCCCGGGAGCTGGACGCGACCGACCACGCGCTCGTTCGTCAGCTGCGCGCCGAGGCCGAGCTGCTGGAGACGCTGCACGACTGCACTGCTGACCACGGTGGTTCGACCGCGGCACCCGACGGCTCGGCCCTCGTGGCGCACGTCGACCGCATCGTCGAGCTCACTCGACTGCTGCAGCGGAAGGGCCTGACGGTCGACGAGGTCGCATCGCACGCCGACCTCAGCCTCATCGCGCTCGGACGATGGCTCGACGCGCGTCCGTGAGCTCACCCGTCTCGCTCGGTCCGTAGTCGGCGAACACCCGCCGCGATCCGCCGTCGAGGGTCATCTCGCCGCCGTACGGCACGATCCACTGTGGCCGCGTGTGTCCGAACGGCACGCCCACGCACACGACGGCGTCGGGGTTATAGGACCCCACCACGTCGATGACCGCGTCGCGCTGGGCATCGCGCCGTCGACCGCGCTCGACGGCGTCGGGTCGGTCCGCGTGGTCGCTCACCGGAGGACGCGCCGCCAGCACGCCGGCGACCCGCCCGAGCAGGCCTCGCTCCCCCAGGTTGCGCAGGATGCGGCCGACCCGTAGGGCTTCGGGCATCTCCTCGGAGGTCTCCACCAGCAGGACGGCGCCGTCGAGCCGATCCTCGTGCTGCAGCCGACCGGCCACCAGGATCCATTCGAGCACCTCGAGGCAGCCGCCCCACGTCGGCCCGGTGACGGCGTGCGCCGGCCCCGCCCACTGCCAGGGGCGCGTCGGCTCGCGCTCACCGGTCTCGGTCAGCGCCCGTGGGTCGAGCCAGTCGTGGCCGACGTCCTCCGACTCCCCCGGGTCGGTGATCTCGAGTCGGCCGCCGGTCAGGAGCGCGGCCCGGAGCGAGGCCAGGTGGACCTCGTCGATCGCCGGGCCGGGTCCGAGATGGACCTGCGTGGAGCCGCCGTAGAACCCCGCCACCCCCTGACCCCACAGCCACACCAGAAGGTTGGTGTTGTCGCTGTAGCCGAGGAACGGCTTCGGATCGGCACGGACGAGCGCCTGATCGAGGTGCGGGATGACGGTGATCTGGTCATCACCGCCGATCGTCGCCAGCACGGCGCGGATGCTCGGGTCGGCGAAGGCGGCGTTGAGGTCCGCGGCACGCGCCGTCGCGCTCGCGCCCAGCTGCCGCGTGGTCGGGTACTCGACGGGAACGAGCCCCGTCGCCGCCTCGAGGCGACGCATCGCCTGCTCGTGCACCGCGGGGGCGAAGCCCGGGGCGGCGAACGACGGCGACAGCACCGCCACGCGGTCCCCCGCGCGGGCCTTCGGCGGCTGATGGACGATCGGGTCCGACGGCATGGCCGACACCCTGCCACTCCCGGAGGTGTCGCGCACGGGCCCGGCGTGGGCGGATCAGTGGCGAGCCCTAGACTGTGTACGTGCGTACGCAACACTCCGGCTCCCCCGCCGCCGTCGACCACTCCCGTGACCTGCGCTGGCGCAGCTCGCTGTTTGCCTGCTTCGTCGTCTTCGGGCTCTCGTTGGCCACCTGGGTCACGCGCACCCCGGCGATCCGCGACTCGGTCGAGGCGTCCACCGCCCAGATGGGCCTCCTGCTGCTCGGCCTCTCGATCGGGTCGATGGTCGGCGTGCTGAGCTCCGGCCCGATCGTCGCGCGGGTCGGCTGCCGCCCGGTCGCCGTCGCCGGGTGCGCCAGCATCACGCTGGGCATGGCCGTCCTGACGGTCGGATCCGGTCTCGGCGCCTCCGTCGGCATCTTCCTCGGCCTCATGCTGTTCGGCCTCGGTATGGGACTGACCGAGATCGCGCTCAACATCGAGGGCGCCGCCGTCGAGAAGGCGCTCGGACGCTCGGTGCTCCCGGCGATGCACGGCTGCTTCAGCCTCGGCACCGTGATCGGCGCCGTCGGCGGCATCCTCGCGACGTCGCAGGACGTCCCGCCGCAGTGGCACCTCCTGACCGTCACGGTGATCGGCGTCGTGCTCTTCGTGTGGGCGCTGCCGGGGCTCCCGGCCCGGACGGGCCTGCGCGCCGCCGTGGCCGCGCAGGCGATCGACGGCAGCGCGACCCCGGCGACGGCGCGTCCTCCGGCGGGCATGCTGCAGGTGCTGCGCCGCCCGACCGTGATCACGCTCGCCGTGCTGCTGCTCGGCATGGCCCTGGCCGAGGGCGCCGCCAACGACTGGCTGCCGCTGATCATGGTCGACGGGCACGGCCTCGACGCCACCGTCGGATCGCTCGTGTTCACGGGCTTCGCCGTCGCCATGACCGTGGGGCGCTTCACCGGCTCGTGGTTCATCGACCGCTACGGCCGCGGCCCGGTCCTGCAGGTCGGTGTCATCACCGCCGGCGTCGGGATCGCCCTGGTCGTGTTCTCCCCCTCCCCCGTGCTCGCCGGTGTCGCCGTGCTGCTGTGGGGCCTCGGCGCGTCGCTCGGCTTCCCCGTGGTCGTCTCGGCCGCGGGTGACCACCCCACCGACTCGGCCGCCCAGGTCAGCGCCGTCGCGACGGCGGGCTACATCGCCTTCCTGGTCGGACCGCCCCTGCTCGGCCTGCTCGGCGAGCACTACGGCCTGCGCAACGCGATGCTCGCCGTGCTGGCGCTCGTGGTGGCGGCAGCCGTCGTGACGCCCCGCGCCATGCGCACGCCCGTCCACGACGACGGCGACGCACCCACCGCTTACCCGGCCACCACCCCGAACCCCACCCAGGAGGTCTCGTGACCACCCCCGAGTCCATGCACCGCACCCTCAACGACGGCGAGCTCTACGTCGACTACGGCCCCGGGCTGGAGTGGCTCGAGGAGGAGCGCCTGGCGGGCAAGGAGCGCATCCACGACTACAACGCGACCCGACCGCGCGAGACCGCCGAGCGCACCCGGATGCTCGGCGAGATCCTCGGGACCGTCGGCGAGGGCGCGTGGATCGAACCGCCGCTGCACGCCTCCTACGGCAGCCACGTGCACATCGGCGCCGACTTCTTCGGCAACTTCAACCTCACGCTGGTCGACGACGCCGAGATCGTCATCGGCGACCGCGTCATGATCGCCCCGAACGTCACGATCACGACGGCGGGCCACCCGATCCACCCGGAGCTGCGCGTGGGCGGGGGCCAGTTCTCGCTGCCGGTCCGCATCGAGGACGACGTCTGGATCGGCGCGAACGTGACGATCCTGCCCGGCATCACCATCGGGGCGGGCTCGATCGTCGGTGCGGGCAGCGTGGTGACGCGCGACGTTCCGCCGATGGTCGTGGCCGTCGGCACGCCCTGCCGCGTGGTGCGCGCCATCACCGACGCCGACCGGACCTACGTCCCGCCGGCGCCGCGCGAGGATGGTGCACCGCGCCCCTGACGGATGTCGGCGGTGGGTCCTAGCCTGGGCCCATGGAGATCATCCTCGTCCCCGGATTCTGGTTGGACGCGTCCTCGTGGGACGCCGTCACTCCCCCGCTCGTGGCCGCCGGCCACCGCGTGGTTCCCGTCACCCCGGCCGGTGCGGAGACGGACCACCCCCGCCGCGCCGACGTGACGCTCCGCGACCAGGTCGACGCCGTCGTCGCCCTGATCGACGACACCGACGATCGCGTGGTCCTCGTGGGTCACTCCGGCGGTGCCGCGGTCATCCACGCCGCCGTGGACGCCCGACCGGACCGGGTCGCGCGGGCGATCTACGTCGACGCCGCCCCCCTCGGCGCCGGCGGCGTCATCAACGACGAGCTTCCCGCGGTGGACGGCCTCGTCGCGCTGCCGGACTGGGACGTGTTCGACGACGCCGACCTCGTCGGCCTGACGCCCGAGCTGCGCGACCACTTCCGGTCGATCGCGGTCCCCGTGCCCGCAGCCGTCGCGTCCGGCGTCCAGGAGCTGTCCGACGAGCGCCGCTACGACGTTCCGGCGACGGTCATCGCGTGCGAGTTCAGCGCCCGGGCGCTGTCGGAGATGTTCGTGGCGGAGCACCCGTGGCACTCCTACGTGCACGAGCTGTCATTGCTGACGGATCTGCGCTGGATCGACCTTCCCACCGGGCACTGGCCCCAGCTCACGCGTCCCGCGGACCTCGGGGCCGCGATCCTCGAGGCGGTCGGCGGCGGAGGCGTGCGCGATCCCGAGGACGTGGCAGGGGTGGACGAGTCGGCGGGTGTCGGGTCGGCAGGGTTCGAGTCAGGATCGGAGAAGGACGGGTGAGCTCGCGCTGGGCGGTGCTGCTGCGAGGCGTGAACGTCGGTGGGGTCACCGTGCGATCCGCCGATCTGCGCTCAGCGCTGGCGGAGGCCGGATTCATCGACGTCCGCACGGTGCTCGCGAGTGGGAACGCGCTCGTCACGGTGGGTGGCGACGGCGACGGGACCGGTGCTGACGCCCCGCCGGCCGACGAGCTCGATGGTGCCGATGTTCGAGCCCGCGTCGAGGCGGCGCTGCTGGTGCGGTTCGGTCGTGAGGTGCGCGTCGTCGTGCTGTCGCAGGTGGCGCTGACGGCCGTCGTCGACGCGTGCCCCTACGCGGCCGACTCGGAGACGCACCACGCCTACGTCGTGCTGCTGGGCGACCCGGACGCGGCGGGCACCGCGTTCGAGACGGTCGCCGCGGTGGTGCCGACGCCGGGAGCGTCGGCGGCCGGGGAGGTCGACGAGGCCGTGGCCGCGGGTGTCGGCGTCCTGTACTGGTGGTGCCCCCGCGGTTCGAGCCTCAGCACGCCGGTGTCGAAGGCCGTCGAGAGGCTCTCCCGCACGTCGCTGACCACGACGCGGAACCTGCGCACCCTCGCGCGCCTCACCCACGGCTGACGCCACGGACCTTCTCCCCCGCGGTCCCTGCCTCGTCGGCTACCCGAAACACCGACCACCCAGAACACCGACCACCCGGAACGCCGACCACCCGGAACGCCGAACGGCCCGCCACCTCCGAGGTGACGGGCCGTTCGTGGATCTCGTGGGCGCTGCGGTCAGACCGCTTCGGCCTTGGCCGCGCGACGCCGGGCCAGCTCGTCGCTGGGGTGCGGGGCGGCGGGGGCGGCCTCCTCGGTCGACTCGACCGGGAACGTCGCGATGGTGGCCTCGACCTCGCGCCAGACACGGCCGACCGCGATCCCGAAGACGCCCTGGCCGCCCTGAACGAGGTCGAAGACCTCGTCGGCGGAGGTGCACTCGTAGACGGACGCGCCGTCGCTCATCAGCGTGATGCGGGCCAGGTCCTCGACACCGCGCTCGCGCAGGTGCTCCACGGCCTGGCGGATCTGCTGCAGCGAGACACCCGTGTCGAGCAGACGCTTGACGACCTTGAGGACGAGGACGTCACGGAAGGAGTAGAGGCGCTGGGTGCCGGACCCCGTCGCGGGGCGGACGCTGGGCTCCACGAGCCCGGTCCGCGCCCAGTAGTCCAGCTGGCGGTAGGTGATGCCGGCCGCACGGCACGCGGTGAGACCGCGGTAGCCGGTGTTCTGGTCGAGATCGGGGAGCTCCTCACCGAAGAGGAGACCCTGACTGATCTGGTGGGTGGCCGGGGCCGCACCTGCCTCGCTGCTGGACACCCGCATCTCCTCCCGGCCACAGGACCGTGACAACTTCCTCATCGTAGCGCTCCCCGCGCCTGGCGGACGAGCTTCCACGTGTCAACCTAGGCAGCGACCGGGGGTGCGTCAACGCACCTCGCCGCGACACGCCGAGTCGGATCTCGACGGCGAGTCTCGACCTCGACTTGAAGGTCAAGGAACGGCGTTCCAGGGTCAAGCGAGGGTCAGGACTCGGTGTCCTCGAAGTCCTCCGGCTCGACGCTCTCGAGGAACGCGCGGAACTGGGCGAGCTCGCTCTCGCGCGCCGCGCGCGGGGCCGGACCCGACCCCTCCCCCGGCGTGCCGGACGCGCCCGTGCCGCCGAGGCCGCCCACGGTGGCGCCCGAGCCGGCGTCGTCCTCGTCGGGCTCACCCGTGTCGAGCTCGCCGGCGCTCTCGAGCACGTCGGGGTCGCACAGCACGGGGACGCCGGCCCGCAGTGCGACGGCCACGGCATCGGAGGTGCGGGCGTCGACGCGGGCGCCGTCGTCGAGCACGATCTCCGCGTAGAAGACCCCGGCCCGCAGCGCGACGATCTCCACGCGGACGACCTCGGCGCCCGCGGCCCGCAGGAGGTCGAGGAGCAGGTCGTGCGTGAGGGGCCGCGGAGGCACGATGCCCGCGAGGACCGACGCGATCGCCGCGCCCTCGCGCGGTCCGATCGTCACCGGGAGGACCATGTCGAGACCGTCGGCCTCGAGCATCAGGACGACCTCGCCGAGCGGGACGTGGACCCGAACGCTGCGGACGGTCATCCGGTGCATCAGAAGAGCCGTTCGACCCCGGACGTCACCAGCGCGCCGTGCAGCCGCGAGAGCAGGGTGGACAGCTCGTTCCCGGCCTGGACGGCACGCTCGCGCGACCGCACGTCCTGCGGGGTGTTGGGGCGGCCCCGCAGCGGTGAGGTGAGCTGCGCGACGACGTCGACCTGGCGGTCCGCGGCGCTGCGCATGAGGCGCAGGTGCCGCGTGTCGAGGCCGTGCACGGCGAGCTCGCCGGCCAGCTGGACCACCGTCAGGCTCGAGGCCGGGTAGCGACCACCGCCGTCGGTCGAGATCAGCCCGGCCTTGTCGAGCTCGAGCACCTGCTCCGGCGTCGTGCCGGCGAGGGTCGCGAGCTCGGCGGCGAGCATCCTGCCGCCACCGGCGGCGGCCGGCTGGGTGGGCAGGGGCGTGTCGTCGTCGAGCCCGGCGTCCAGGGCGGCGAGCCGCTCGCGGATGACCCGGAGCGGGAGGAAGGAGTCGCGCTGGGCGGCGAGCGCGTAGCGCAGACGCTCGAGGTCGGCCTCGCAGAAGACGCGGTAGCCGGCCGGCGTGCGCTGCGGCGTCACGAGCCCCTGCTCCTCGAGGAAGCGGATCTTGGAGTGGCTGACAGCCGGGAACTCGCGCTTGAGAACGGCGAGCACTGCGCCGATGTTCATCGTCGCCTTGCGCGACGCACCGCGCGGCCACGGGTCGTGCGCGAGCGAGGTCAGGGTGGGAGCGGGCTCCTGCTCCGGCGTGGCACCGCTCCGCCCGCGCGGATCGAGCCCGCGCGGAGCGGGGCTCACGAGGCCTCCGCTGCCCGGTGGGGGCTCGGGTGGAACGTCAGGCGGAACTTGCCTATCTGGACCTCGTCGCCGCTGCGGAGCGCACCGCCCTCGATGCGCTCGCGGTTGACGTAGGTGCCGTTGAGCGATCCGACGTCACGCACCTCGAACCCGTCGGCGACGCGACGGAACTCCGCGTGCTTGCGGGAGACGGTGACGTCGTCGAGGAAGATCTCGGACCGGGTGTCGCGGCCGACGGACGTGACGTCGGCGTCGAGCAGGAACCTGGCGCCCGTGTTCGGGCCGTGCTGCACGACGAGCAGCGCGCTGTCCGGCGGGAGGGCGTCGATCGCGGCCGCGGCCTGGACCGGGGCACCCGAGCCTCCGCCGGCCTGCGGCAGGGCGTCGCCGTCGCGGATCGCCTCGAGGTGCGCGGTGGTGGGACCGTCCGGGGCCAGGGTGTGCTCCACGGGAGTCTCGTCGTTCTCAGTCATGCGGTGACCCCTTCGGCGTTCCTGACAGTCCGTCGACCCGCTGGCGGGCTGGCCTCAAGCCTATCGCGAACTACCCCGAGCTCGCGGCGTCCTCGGGGGCGGGCGAGGCCTCCCTGGGGGGCGTCAGGTCGCGCACGGCGAGGATCTCGACCCGCTCGCGGCTGTCGAGCGTGGTCAGCGCGTCGTTGGTGCGCAGCGTGGCGAGCGCACCACCCGGGATCTGGAGGGCGACGTCGATCGTCTGGGGGTCGCCGATCGCCAGCACGGTGACGGGGCTGGTCAGGGCGACGCCGTCGACCACGACACCGCCGTCGACGTCGGAGAACCACGTCGAGGCGCCCACGCGCACGCCGTCGATCTCGATCGCCTCGGCACCGGCGTTGCGCAGCTCCTCGACGAGGTTGACCCACGCCGAGGCAGGCACGACGCGGCCCTGCTCGCGCACGAGCAGGTCGACGCCCGGCCCCTCGACCGGGACGGTGCCGGCCAGGATCCCCTGGACCTCGGCGTTGCGCTCCGCGACCGCCTGGGCGTCGGCGCCGGAGCGCAGGTCGTTGCGGTCGAGCGTGAGCTGGGCCTGCTCGGACTCGAGCTGGTCGTTGCGGATCGTGATCTCGTCGAGCAGCCGGACCAGGTCGTCCTGGCGCAGGAGCGCGAACTCGTCGCTGCGGGTCTGCCGGACCTGGACCACGATGGCGAACCCGAGCAGGGCGCACAGCAGCGCGACGAGCAGGTGCGAGCGGGTGCCCCAGCCCTTGTTGCGCGCGCCGCTGCCCGCTCCCGATCGCGGCGTGGATGGTGCACCGGAGGCGTGGCGGTGGTGGTGGTGCTTCTCGCCCTCGCGTCCAGCGGCGGCGTCGTCGTCGCCCGCCGGGCCCGTCTTCTCGTCCACGGTCACGCCTTGAAGATCGCGCGTCGGATCGAGGCGGCGTTGGAGAAGATGCGGATGCCGAGCACGACCACGACGGCGGTGCTCAGCTGCGAACCGACGCCCAGCTGGTCGCCGAGGAACACGAGCAGCGCCGCGACCACGACGTTCGAGAGGAACGAGGTGATGAACACCCGGTCGTTGAAGACGCCCTCGAGCTGTGCGCGGACGCCGCCGAACAGGGCGTCGAGCGCCGCCACGACGGCGATGGGCAGGTAGGGCTGGAACGCCGGCGGCACGTCGGGTGAGAACACCAGACCCACGAGGATCCCCAGCACGAGACCGATGACCGCGATCACTGCAGCTCACCTCCCGCCCCGCCCGGGGCATCGACGTCGGACGGGCCGTCCTGGCCGTCAGTCTCCCCCGAACCGACGGGGACGGCGAACCGCGGCGTCGTCGTGCGCGCGCCGGGCATCACGGTGTCCTCGCGCGTCCCGCTCGTCACGCCGATGCGGTAGCGGTCGCGGAGCAGCGACAGGTGGGAGGCCGCCGTCGAGGAGGTGACCGAGCGTCGGATCGCGTCGACGTCGCCGATCGCCGCGATCTCGTAGGGCGAGGTCACGGGCACGAGGTCGACGAGGATCGCCGAACCGGCGCCGCGGATGGCGCCGGAGCCGCTGACGCGCGTGCCGTTGACGCTGATGGCCTCCGCTCCCCCGGCCCACAGCGCGTTCACGACGATCTGGAGGTCGATCGCCTGGACCCGCTCCTCGGGGTAGGCGCCCGGGTCCTCGGTCGCCTGCTGGGAGTCGGTCAGCGTGAGGGCGAACGCGTCCCCCTCGACGGGCGTCACGCCCGAGACGATGCCGAGCACCTCGAGCTGCGCGACCAGGGCGGGATCGCTCGTGCTCAGCGCCGACGCCGACAGCGTGGTGATCTCCCCGGCGAGCGCGGCGTTGTCCTCGGTCAGCGTGTTCTGCAGCGTGGTGCGCTCCGTGACCTGGCTGACGAGCAGCTCACGGGCGCGGTCGCGCACGTCGGTCGGCTCGCGCAGCGTCGTGATCGCGGTCGTGAGGCCGACGCCGAGAAGCAGCGCCACGACCGCGGTACCCACGCGTTCCGCGCGGCGGGCACGGCCGCGGACGTGTCCCTGACGACGGCGTCGCGCGGCATCGGCGTACGCCGGGTCGAGCGGGGTCTCGGTCACCTCGCGCAGGAGGGTCATGGAGGCGTCCGGTCGGCGGACGACGGCGACGTCGCTCCCTGCCCGGTCTGCACCCACCCGTGCAGGCTAGCCCAGCGCTCACTAGGCTCGAACGCATGACGATGAAGACAGGCATGTTCATCCCGCAGGGCTGGCGCTTCGACCTCGTGGGGATCGATCCAGCGGACCAGTGGGAGGCGATGGCCGGTCTGGTGCGTCACGCCGACAGCGGATCCTGGGACAGCGTCTGGGTCTACGACCACTTCCACACCACCCCCGTGCCGAGCGAGGAGGCCACGCACGAGGCGTGGACCCTGATGTCGGCGTTCGCCGCGATCACCGAGCGCGTCCGTCTCGGTCAGATGTGCACGTGCATGGCGTACCGCAACCCGGCCTACCTGGCGAAGGTCGCCGCCACGATCGACGTCATCAGCGGCGGGCGCGTCGAGATGGGGATCGGCGCCGGCTGGTACGAGCACGAGTGGCGCGCCTACGGCTACGGCTTCCCCCGGGCCGGCGAGCGGCTGGCCATGCTGCGCGAGGGTGTGCAGATCATGAAGCAGGCGTGGGAGACCGGCAGCGCGACGCTGGACGGCGAGCACTACCAGGTCGACGGCGCCCTCTGCTGGCCGCGGCCGCTGCAGGACGACGGCATCCCGCTGTGGATCGCGGGCGGCGGCGAGAAGGTGACGCTGAAGATCGCGGCTCAGTACGCCACGCACACGAACTTCGACGGCAGCCCCGAGGGCTTCGCGCACAAGTCGCGGCTGCTCGAGCAGCACTGCGCCGACGTCGGCACCGACTTCGGCGCCATCACCCGCAGCTCCAACTACAACGTGGCGATCGGGGCCGACGAGGCCGAGGTCGCCGGACGGCTGCGCGTGCTGGAGGAGCGGCTCCTGCCGCACCTGGGCGCGGAGCGCACGCGGGACGCGGTCGAGGGCTACCGGTCCTCGCTGACGACGGGAACGCCCGAGCAGATCGTCGAACGCCTGACCGCCATGAACGAGGCCGGGATGACGTACGGGATCTTCTACTTCCCGGAGGCCGCCTACGACATCTCGGGCATCGAGCTGTTCGAGCGCGAGGTCCTTCCCCACCTGACCTGAGACCACGCCTGCCCCGAGGCAGCGCACCCTCCACCCAGCAGCGCCAGCAACCGACGAGAGGCAACGAGCATGAGCGAGAACGTGACCGACAGCGATCCGACCGGCAACGCTCTGACGGCCGACGACGCACCCGTCGAGGAGCACCCCGAGCTGGAGCTCCGGGTCCTCGAGGACGACGAGACCGTGCCGCCGCGCCCCGAGGAGGAGGTGGCCGACGTCGCGCGCGCCGAGCCCGACCCGCACGAGGTCCGCCCGCACGACTGACCCTTACGGCGGATCAGGGCTCCGACGGGCCCGGGGTCGGCAGGCCTGCCCACGCCAGCGCGGTGCGGGCCAGCTCCACGAGCGGGAGCGAGCCCAGCCGTGCGAGCGGGATCCACGCGGCCTCGTCCGTGGAGCCGTCGGGCTCCGGGCGGAGCTCGCCGCCGACGACATCGCCGCGGTACACCACGCGCAGCGCGTGCGACGGGCCGTGCGAGGAGTCGTGCACGAGCGAGTCGATCCCGAGCTGCTCCCCGACGACGACGACCAGGCCCGTCTCCTCGGCCACCTCCCGCACCGCGGCCTCGCGCGGGTGCTCGCCGTGCTCGAGGCCGCCGCCGGGCAGCGTCCAGGCGTCGGGGAGGTCGCGGTCGGGGGCCTGCGACAGGTGGGCGAGCAGGACCTCGGTGCCCCCGGCGACGTCGTCGCGAGGTTCACCGCCGTTCTCCTCGCCGCCCCCGCTCGTGCCACCGCCGCGCTGCCGCGTCACGACGACGTAGCCCGAGACCCGGGGGCGGTCCCCCGGGTGGGCGGTGTCCGCCGTCGTGCTCACGACGTCCAGCTCACGACGTCCAGCTCACGACGACGCTCAGGCGAGACCGTCGGGACCGATGTGGGCGCCGTCGGGCACGGTGTGGACGCCCTCACCGGGAGAGACCAGCAGCGCGTCACCGGTGGCGACGACGTCGGCACCGAAGATCCAGTCGCCCTGCACCGTCAGGGAGTCCGCCCCGAGCAGGGACGGCGGACCCGTCGGCGTGCGCGCCTCGAAGTCGGCGATCAGCTTGAAGCGCTCGTCGAGATCCACCAGGGGCGCGGCCTTGCGGGCGATGAGGTGCTGCTCGGGGGTGAGCTCGTAGACGTCCGAGCGCAGGAGCATGAGGTCGTTGGTGGTCTTGACCGGGAGGAAGCGCTTGCGCTCGACCTCGATCACGCGGGCGCCGGGGAAGACGTTGACGGCCGAACCCATCGCGGTCTCGATCTGGACGACCGTGGTGGAGGTCTTGTCGCTCGGGTCGACAGTCTTGAGGTTGCGGATGAGCGGGAGCGGCATGACGCCGTCGTGCCGCTCCAGCAGCTCCGCGAGCTGGACCAGGTCGAACCACAGGTTGTTCGCGTGGAAGAACGGGTGCACGTGACGGTCGTTGGCGACGTCGAGCTCACCCGGGACCACCTGCGCGGTCTCGCGCTGGATGATCTGGCCGTCGCTGCGACGCACGACGAGCTGACCGCCCTTGACGTCGGCGTCGGACTTCGCGACGAGCTCGGCGGCGTACGGCGCACCGGTCGCCGCGAACCACGCGGCGATCTCGGCGTCCGGGACGGCACCGAGGTTGTCGGCGTTGCTCACGGTCGCGTAGCGGAAGCCGGCGTCGAGCAGCGTCTGCAGCATCCCGGAGGTCTGCAGCGCGGTGTAGAGGTCGCCGTGGCCCGGCGGGCACCACTCGAGGTCGGGGTTCGCAGGCCAGGTGACGGGCTCGAGCGTCTCGGCGTCGAGCTTGGGCTCGCGGTTCTGCAGGAAGTCGGCGGGGATGCCGTCGACCGCGAGGTCCGGGTGCGCCGCGAGGGCGGCGAGCGAGTCGTCCTGCGTGCGGAACGAGTTCATGAGCACGAGCGGGAGGCGGGCGCCGTACGTCTCGCGGGCGGCGAGGACCTGGCGCGCGATGAGGTCGAGGAAGGACAGGCCGTCGCGCACGGGCAGCAGCGACTTCGCCGCCTCGAGCCCCATGGAGGTTCCGAGCCCGCCGTTGAGCTTGATGACGACCGTCTTCGCCAGCGCCTCGGCCGCCTCGGCGCCGCCGATCTCGAGGTCGGCCTGGCGGTCGATCCCGGTCAGCGGCTCGACGTCGGCCTCGGGGATGAGACCGGTCGCGCCGGCCTCCAGCTCGCCGTACAGGCGCACGAAGGTCGCGATCGCGAGGTCGGGAACGCCGCCCTCCCGCATCCGCTCGATGGAAAGGGCACGTCCGTGGTCGCTCATGCCGACAACCCTACGGGGCGGGCGCGTGAGGGGGGCGGCGAGCTCATCGCCTAGGTTGTCCGGGTGACGGAAGCAGCGACGAGCGAGCGCGTGGAGATCTGGACCGACGGCGCGTGCAAGGGCAACCCGGGACCCGGTGGCTGGGGCGCGCTCCTGGTGGCCGGCGGTCGCGAGAAGGAGCTGTGGGGCGGTGAGCCGGGCACGACGAACAACCGCATGGAGCTCACCGCCGTGATCGAGGCGCTGCGCGCGCTCAAGCGCCCGTGCTCGGTCGTGCTGCACGTGGACTCGACCTACGTCATGCAGGGCATGTCGAGCTGGATCGTGGGCTGGAAGCGCAACGGCTGGCGCACCGCGTCGAAGCAGCCGGTGAAGAACGCCGAGCTGTGGCGCGCGCTGGACGACGAGGTCTCGCGCCACGAGGTGCGCTGGGTCTGGGTCAAGGGGCACGCCGGCGACCCCGGCAACGAGCGGGCCGACCAGCTCGCCAACCGGGGTGTTGCCGAGCTGTAGCGGGCCGCACCGCGCGATTCCTCTCAGGGGGCGCACAGCGTCCTGAGACGTCGCCCACGGGCCGTCTCCCTAGAACAGGGGCATGAGCCGACAGCCGCACCACCACACCCCCGACCCCACTCGCTCGACGGAGCCGAGCACCGACCCGGCGGCTCCCTTGCGTCCTCGCCGACGACGGCGCGTACGCCGTGGCATCGCCGTCGGCGGGCTCGTGGTCGCCACGGCGCTCGGGGGTGGGACGGCCTGGGCGCTGGACCGCTTCGTGATCGAGCACGTCGAGATCGCCGACGTCAGCGCCCACGAGGAGGAGCAGGCGACCGCTGCGGACTCGTCCGACGCCTCCGTCGAGACCACGAGCGACACCACGAACGAGGCCACCACCGACACCACGAGCGGGGCCGGCCCCCAGGTCACGGTCACCTCGGGCACCGTCGGCACGGGTGACGACGCCGCCACCTACTACGTCGCCGACGTCGTCCTCAGCGACATCACGCAGCTGCGCGCGGCCTTCGCCGACGACGCGTTCGGCGAGAACATCATCGAGCTCCCCTCGGTGATCGCGGACCAGGTCGGCGCGAGCCTGGCGATCAACGGCGACTACTACGGCTTCCGCGACACCGGGATCGTCATCCGCAACGGCGTCGCCTACCGCGACGACGGCGCGCGCGAGGGCCTCGCGATCAACGCGGACGGCACGCTGGAGCTCTACGACGAGACCACGACGACGGCGGACGACCTCGTGGCCGACGGCGTCTGGCAGACGCTGTCGTTCGGCCCTGGTCTGGTTGACGACGGCGAGGTCGTCACCGGGATCGACGACGTCGAGATCGACACCAACGTCGGCAACCACTCGATCCAGGGCGATCAGCCGCGCACCGCGATCGGCATGGTCTCGGCCAACCACCTCCTGCTCGTCGTGGTCGACGGTCGGTCCGACGAGAGCGCGGGGGTCACCATGACCGAGCTCGCCGAGCTGATGCAGGACCTCGGGGCGACCGAGGCCTACAACCTCGACGGAGGTGGGTCCTCCACGATGATCTCCGACGGCACGCTGGTCAACGACCCGCTCGGCAGGGGCACCGAGCGCGGCACCTCCGACATCCTCTACATCGGCTGAGAGCGGCGGAGACCATGTGGATCCTGATCCCCGCCTACGAGCCCGACGAGCGGCTCGTCGCCCTGGTGACCGCGCTGCAGGAGGCGGCCGAGCCGCCCACCGGGATCCTCGTCGTCGACGACGGCTCGGGCCCCGCCCACCGCCACCTGTTCGACGCCGTCGCGCGCCGGGGTGTCGTCGTCGTGCCCCACGCCGTGAACCGCGGCAAGGGTGCCGCCCTGCGGACAGGCGTCGCGTGGCTGCTGCGGCAGGCGCCGGGTGAGGACCTCGTGTGCGTCGACAGCGACGGTCAGCACCGGGCCGACGACGTCGCCGGCGTGGCGCAGCGGCTCGCGGTGGCGAGCGCGGCCGGGGAGCGCTGCGTGGTGCTCGGGGTGCGCTGGTTCGTCGGGGACGTGCCGTGGCGCTCGCGGTTCGGCAACCGTGCGTCGACGGCGCTGCTCGCGCTCGTCACGGGGCAGCGCGTCAGTGACACGCAGACGGGGCTGCGCGGCTACCCCGCAGCGGTGCTGCCGTGGCTCCCGACAGTGCCGGGCGATCGGTTCGAGTACGAGCTGCGGCTGCTCGTGGACGGGCCGCGGGCCGGCGTCGCCGTCGTGGAGCACGAGATCGCGACGGTCTACCTCGAGGGGAATGCGTCCTCGCACTTCCGCCCCGTGCGCGACTCGGTGCGCGTGATGCTTCCGCTGCTGACGTTCGCGGCGTCCTCGCTGCTGTCCTTCGCGCTGGACGCGATGCTCGTGCTCGCGATCACGGCGGCGACGTCGAACCTGCTGCTCGCCGTCGTCGGCGCGCGCGTGGTGAGCGGGGTCGCGAACTTCCTGGTCAACCGGCGGGCGGTGTTCCACGCGCACGACCGCGAGCGGGGCCGCAGCGAGACGCTGCGGCAGGCGGGCCGCTACGCGGCGCTCGCCGTCGCGACCCTGACCGCCAGCTACCTCGGGGTCCGCGTGCTCACCGACGCCGGGCTCCCGCTGCTGGAGGCCAAGGTGCTCACGGACGCGGCGCTGTTCGCGGCGTCGTTCGGGCTGCAGCGCCGCGTGGTGTTCGGCGGTGGCCCGGGACCCTCGACGGGCTCGGGTGCCCCGGTCGGCTCAGGCGTGCGCGAGGACCGCGACCAGGAAGTCGGACTCCGGGGTGAACGGGCGCAGGTCCCAGGTGCCGAGCAGGAGGTCCTCGCGCAGCCCGGCCGCGACGACGTCGGCGGACAGCTTGTCGGGCGTGTAGCCGCGGCCCGCACCGAATCCCAGGACGATGCGACCCTCCGGCGCCAGGTGCGCGGCTAGCCGTCGCAGCACCTGCGCGCTCGTGCCCTGCGCCAGGAACGTCATGACGTTGCCGGCCACCACGATCGCGTCGAACGGTTCGGGCACGCCGCGGGCGGGCAGATCGAGCTCGGTCAGGTCTCCCACGAGCCAGGTGGAGCCGGGGTGGTCGGCCTCGGCCGCGGCGACGAGCACCGGGTCGACGTCGACACCCACCACGGTGTGACCGCGCTCGGCGAGGTGGGCGCCGACCCTGCCGGGCCCGCAGCCACCGTCGAGCACGCGCGAGCCGCGCGGGATCATGGCGTCGATCAGGCGGGCCTCGCCGTCGAGGTCGCGGCCCTCGCGGGCCATGGCGCGGAACCGCTCGACGTACCAGGCGGAGTGGTCGGGGTTGGCCGCGACCATCTCCTCCCAGCGGGAGGGACGGCGGGCCGGGAGGTCGGACGACGGCGGTGCGGGGGTCTCGCTCACCGCTCCACCCTAGGTCGGGCGGGCGCATGGCACCCGTGGGTGCGGCCGGTGTGACCGGGGTCGCGTCATCGATCTCTTCGAGGGTCTGGCGCACCACCCCCGGGCGCAGGTTAGGCTTACCAAAGAGCAGGATCGCCTTAGCCCCGATCGCCACGAGGAGATCGCATGACCGCCGCCCCGACGACCGACGTCGCCCTCGACGTCGACACTCGTCCGAGCCACCGCCCCTACCGGGCGACGGTGCAGTCGGTGACCCGCCTGGCCCAGAACTACCTGCGGATCACGTTCACGTGCCCGCGGTTCGAGCACTTCGGCACGCACCGGCTCGACCAGCGCATCAAGCTGCTCCTCCCCCTGCCGGACGGCACGCTGGCCGACCTCGGCTGCGACAGCGCCGATCCGGGTGAGCCGTACGGCTGGTACGCCGAGTGGCGCGACCTGCCGCAGGACCGTCGCAGCCCGATGCGCACCTACACGGTGCGCGCCGTCGACACGGCCGCCCGCACGGTGACGATCGACTTCGTCTGCCACGGCGACACCGGCCCCGCCTCGCGATGGGCGCGCCGCGCCGTTCCCGGCGACCAGATCCTCATCAGCGGACCGGACTCGCGCTCCGACACCTGCCACCTCGGCATCGACTTCAAGCCGGGAACCGCCGAGCACCTGCTGCTCGCCGGCGACGAGACGGCCGCTCCGGCGATCTGCGCGATCCTCGAGATGCTGCCCGCGACGCGCGACGTCCACGCGTTCATCGAGGTCCCGTCCGACGGCGACGTGCTGCCGCTCGACATCCCCGACTCGTTCCAGGTCACGTGGCTGCCGCGCAACCACGACCGCGTCGGGGAGCGGGTCATCCCGGCCGTCACGCAGTGGCTCGACGAGCACCCCGAGATCGTCGCCGCCGCCGCGTCCCCGCGACCGCAGGTCGTCGAGGACCTCGACGTCGACACGCAGATCCTCTGGGACTCCCCCGAGCCGGCGCCGGGCGAGTTCTACGCGTGGCTCGCGGGCGAGTCCGCCGTCATCAAGACGATGCGCCGCGCGCTCGTCACCGCTCGCAGCATCGACCGCCGCCGGGTCGCCTTCATGGGCTACTGGCGCGACGGCCAGTCCGAGCGCACGGGCTGACCCTCCCCGCACTCCCCCCATTCGCGAGGCCTTGTCGGGCGTTCCCGAGGTACTTCTGGGCGTTCCCGAGGTACTTCTGGGCGTTCGCGAGGTACTTCTCGGGCCCGCAAGCATCCGAAAAACACCTCGCGAACGCCCGAAAACACCTCGCGAGCGCCCGAAAGTCCCTCGCGGATGGTCAGGGATGGTGCGGGGGCGGCGTCGCCTCGACGGCGGCACGCGCCGCAACCGGCAGGGCCGCCAGGATCTGGTCGACCGCCGCCTCGTCGTGCGCCGCCGACAGGAACCACGCCTCGTACACGCTCGGCGGCAGCGCGACGCCCTGCCCGAGCATCGAGGCGAAGAAGGCGCGGTAGCGCCACCCCTCCTGGGCCTTGGCGTCGTCGTAGTCGCGCACGGCGCCGTCCCGGAACGCGAGCGAGAACAAGCTCCCCGCGCGGGAGATCGTGACCGGGTGGCCGAGCTCGGAGAAGGCCGCGGCGACGCCGTCGGACACCGCCGCCGACGCCTCGTCCACGCGCCGGTACACGGCCTCGTCGGCCAGTCGCAGCGTCGCGAGACCCGCGGCCACCGCCAGCGGGTTCCCGCTCAGCGTGCCCGCCTGGTAGACCGGCCCGAGCGGCGCCAGCAGCTCCATGACGTCGCGCCGACCGCCGATCGCCGCCAGCGGCATGCCGCCGCCGATGACCTTGCCGAACGCGACGAGGTCCGGCGTCCAGGTGCTGCCGGTCGACCCGCCGCTCGGTCCACCCTCCAGACCGGCCGCCTCGCGCCCCCACCACCCGGCGGGACCGACACGGAATCCCGTGAGCACCTCGTCGAGGATGAGCAGTGCGCCGTGGGCGTGCGCGCGGGCCGCGAGCGCGGCGTTGAGGCCGGGATCGGGCCGCAGCACCCCGGCGTTCGCGCCGGCCGCCTCGGTGATGATGGCGGCGATCCGGCCCGGGTGGGCCGCGAAGGCGGCGTCGATCGCGTCGAGGTCGTTGTACGGCAGGACGAGCGTCTGCGCGGCGACGTCGGCGGGAATCCCGGCCGACCCCGGCAGCCCCTGCGTCGCGACGCCGGAGCCCGCCTCCGCCAGCAGGCCGTCGGAGTGGCCGTGGTAGTGCCCGGCGAACTTGATGATCAGCGGCCGGTCGGTCGCGCCGCGCGCGAGCCGGATCGCCGTCATCGTCGCCTCGGTCCCGGTCGAGACCAGGCGCAAACGCTCGATCGCGCGACGGCCGTCGACCTCGAGCCGGGAGAGCACGGTCTCGGCCAGCTCGGTCTCACCGTGCGTCGGGGCGCCGAACGACAGCCCGCGCGTCGCCGCCTCCTGGACCGCGGCGACGACCTCGGGATGGGCGTGCCCGAGCAGCGCCGGACCCCACGAGCACACGAGGTCGACGTAGCGCCGACCCGTCACGTCGGTGACGTGCGGGCCGCTCGCGCTCGCGTAGAACCGCGGGGTGCCGCCGACGGAGCCGTACGCACGGACGGGTGAGTTGACCCCGCCGGGGATGACGGCGCGCGAGGCGTCGAACTCGGCCTCGTTCGTGGTGGCGGGGGTCGTACCGGGGTTCGAGCTCGGGTCGGTCAGCGCAGCCATGCGGCCACCTCCGTGGCGAAGTAGGTCAGGACCGCGTCGGCGCCGGCGCGGCGGATGGACAGCAGGGACTCCTCGATCGCGCGCTCGCGATCGATCCAGCCGTTCGCGGCGGCGGCCTCGATCATCGAGTACTCGCCGCTGACCTGGTAGGCCCAGACCGGGACGGGCGAGGACGCGGCCACCGCGGCGAGCACGTCGAGGTACGAACCCGCCGGCTTGACCATCACGACGTCGGCGCCCTCGGCCACGTCGATCTCCGCCTCGCGCACCCCCTCGCGGCCGTTGCCCGGGTCGAGCTGGTAGGTCCGTCGGTCGCCCTGCAGGGAGGAGTCCACGGCCTCGCGGAACGGGCCGTAGTAGGCCGACGCGTACTTGCCGCTGTAGGCGAGGACGGCGGTACCGGTGTGACCGGCGTCGTCGAGCGCGGTGCGGACGGCCTCGACCTGGCCGTCCATCATCCCGGACAGCCCCAGCAGCGCCGAGCCCGCCTCGGCCTGGGCGATCGCCATCGAGGCGTACCGGGTGAGGGTGGCGTCGTTGTCGACGGCGCCGCGCGCGTCCAGCACGCCGCAGTGGCCGTGGTCGGTGAACTCGTCCAGGCACAGGTCGGTCTGCACGACGAGGGCGTCCCCGACCTCCGCCACGGCGATCCGGGTGGCGGCGTTGAGGACGCCGTCGGGGTCGTCGGCACCGGAGCCTCGGGCGTCCTTGGTGGTCGGGACGCCGAACAGCATGACGCCGCCGATCCCGGCCTCGGCCGCCTCGGTGAGGGCGCGGCGGAAGCTGTCGGTGCCGTGCTGCACGACGCCGGGCATCGACCCGATCGGCACGGCCTCGACGGCGCCCTCGCGCACGAACATCGGCAGCACCAGCTGCCGCGGGTGCAGGCGGGTCTCGCGCGTCAGCTCACGCATGGCGCGGCTGGAGCGCAGGCGGCGGGGTCGCAGGATCGGTCCGGCCAGCGGCGTGCCGGCGGACGGGCTGCTGGACAGGTGCGGGGTGGTGCTCACGTCGGGTCCTCCCGGTCGTGGGTGGTCAGGCTGGTCCGGATGTCTCGATGCGGGCCGTAGTGCTGCGCGAGCGCGTCGACCGTGCCCGCGCCGGTGCTCCTCGTCGCGACGACGGCGACGCGCAGCCCCGCCGCGCGCGCGGCCTGCGCGCTGGGTTCGCCGATGCAGGCGATCGCCACGCCGTCGGGCAGCGGCCCGAACACCTCGGCCACGCGGCGCGCGACCGACCCCGACGTCACGATGACGGCGTCGATCTCGCCCGCGGCGACGGCGTCGACCACCGCGCGCCCGGGGGGGACGGGCGCGACGTCGTAGGCGTCCACGCGGACGGGGTCCCAGCCGAGCGCGACGAGCCCCGCCGCCAGCGTGTCGCCGGCCTGGACCGAGAGCGGCAGCAGCACGCGCCTCGAGCCCGTCGCGGAGCCGTCGATCGGGGGCGGGCCGACGTCGTCGCGCCACGCCTCGACGAGACCGGCCGCGGTCCGGCGCTCGGGCAGGAGGTCCACCTGCCACCCGGCGGTGCGAGCGGCCCGACCGGTCTCCTCCCCCACGACCGCGACGCGCGCGCCCCCCAGCCGCGCGTCGAGCGCCGTGAGCGCGTGCACCGCGTTGACGCTGGTCAGCGCGACCCACGCGAACACGCCCCCGGTGAGCTCCGCGACGGCGGAGCGCAGCGGGGCGTCGTCGACCGGGCCGACGATCTCCACCAGCGGTGCGAGCACCGCTCGGCCGCCACGGGCCTCGACCTCGTGCGCCCAGGCGGCCCCGCGCGACCCGCCGCGAGGCACCAGGACCGTGCGCCCGGCGAGCGTCGGCGCAGGGCCCGGCTCGGCGTCGGGCTCGGAGGCCTGCGCGGGGTCGTGCCCGGACGTGGCGGTCATCCGCGCGCGGCCCCCAGCGGGGCGAGCTCGGCGGCACCGGCGGCGAGCAGGTCGCGCGCGATCCGCTCGCCCAGACCGCCCGCCTCGGGGCGGTCGGCACTCGCGGTCACCGTGACCTCGTCGGAACCGTCCAGCGCGTACACGCTCGCGCGGACGCTCACCGTGCCCGCGCCGTCGTCCACCACCGCGGTGACGCCGAGCGGCGCGGCGCAGCCGGCCTCCAGGATGCGCAGCACCTCGCGCTCGAGATCGGCGGCGAGGCGGGCGTCGGCGTCGTCGGTCAGGGCGACCGCCGCGCGCTGCTCGGCGTCCGCGTCGCTGCGCATCTCGACGGCGAGGGCGCCCTGCGCCGGGGCCGACGGCCAGTCGCTCAGCTCCAGGTGCTCGGTCACGACGGCCTCGCGCCCGAGGCGGGCCAGACCGGCCGCGGCCAGCACGACGGCGTCCAGGCGCCGGTGCTCCTCGACCGTCGGGTCGAGCACGCGGCCCAGGCGCGTGTCCACGTTGCCGCGGATGTCGACGACCTCGAGGTCGGGACGACGGCGGCGCAGCTGCGCGCGTCGGCGCGGCGACCCCGTGCCGACCGCGGCACCCTCGGGCAGCCCCTCCAGGCGCAGCCCGCCGGCGGCGACGAGCGCGTCGCGCGCGTCCTCGCGGGGCGGCACCGCGACGACGTCGATCCCGGGGGCGGGCGCCGTCGGCAGGTCCTTGAACGAGTGCACGATCGCGTCGACGCGGCCGTCCAGCAGCGCGTCGCGCAGCGCGGAGACGAACACCCCGGTGCCGCCGAGCGTCGCGAGCGACGCCGAGCTGCGGTCGCCCTCGGACGTGATGCGGACGAGCTCGTACCCGCCCTCGGGCAGTCCGAGCGACTCGGCCCACGCGGTCGTCTGGGCCAGCGCGAGGGCGCTCGCCCGCGTCCCGATCCGCAGCGGCGCCGTCACGGAAGGAGACCGGAGGCCGCCGGCTTGAAGCCCGCGCGGATGTTCTCGCAGCACCCGGGGCGGCACACGTCGAACCACGGGCCGAGCGCCGTCAGCGCCGGGCGCTCGTCCTTCGGGGTGGCGTTGACGCGCTCCAGCACGAGGTCGACGAGGCCCGTGACGTAGGCCGGGTCGATGCCGGGCGTGGGTGTGCGGATCGATCGCAGCCCGTGCTCGGCGGCCGTCTCCGTGGCCTCCTCGTCCAGGTCCCACATGACCTCCATGTGGTCGCTCACGAACCCGAGCGGAACGATCACGACGGCCTGGACGCCCTCGCCCGGCAGCGTCTCGATCATGTCGTTGATGTCGGGCTCGAGCCACGGCTGCGACGGCGGCCCGGAGCGCGACTGGTAGACGAGGTTCCACGCGACCTCCTGCTCCTGCGCGGCCATCACGACCTCGGCGACGGCGAGGTGCTGCGCCTCGTACGCGCCGCCCTCGCCGAGCTCGAGGTAGGAGGGGCCGGAGCGGGTCGCGTCCGCCGTCGGCACGCTGTGGGTGGAGAACAGGACGCGGATGGCCTCGGCGGGGATGCCGTCGCCCGTGAGCGTGGTGACCGCGTCGCGGACGCCCGTGATGAACGTCTGCACGAAGCCGGGGTGGTCGAAGAACGGCCGCACCTTGTCGATCGTCACGGTGCCGCCGAGACCCGTCTCGGTCAGCACGCGCGCGAAGTCCTCGCGGTACTGCCGGCACGAGGAGAAGCTGGAGTACGCGCTCGTGGCGATCGCGACGAGCGTCGTGTCCCCGGCCGCCGCGGCCTCCGTCACGGCCTCCTCCAGGTAGGGCGCCCAGTTGCGGTTGCCCCAGTAGACCGGCAGGTCGATGTCGCGCGCGGCGAGCTCGGCCTCGAGCGCGGCCTTGAGCTCGCGGTTGTGCTGGTTGATCGGGCTGACGCCGCCGAAGTGGCGGTAGTGGTGCGCCACCTCCTCCAGGCGCTCGTCCGGGATGCCGCGTCCCCGCGTGACGTTGCGCAGGAACGGGATGACGTCGTCCTGGCCCTCGGGTCCGCCGAAGCCGGCGAGCAGGATGCCGTCGTAGGCGGTCGGCGTCGTGACGTGCTCCGGGCCGCTCGACGCGGCGGGCGAGGCGAACAGCACGGCGGGGGTGCCGGGCTCGGTGGTGGTGCTGGTCGGCGTGCTCATGACACGACCTCCGCGATCTCGTCGGTGCTCAGCAGTCGTCCCGTGAAGAACGGGATCTCCTCGCGGACGTGCATCCGCGCATCGGTGGCGCGCAGGTGGCGCATGAGGTCGACGAGGTCGACGAGCTCGTCGGACTCCAGCGCCAGCAGCCACTCGTAGTCGCCGAGCGCGAAGCTCGCGACGGTGTTGGTCTGCACCTGCGGATAGGCGCCGCCCGAGCGGCCGTGCTGGCCCAGCATCGCGCGGCGCTCCTCCTCGGGCAGCACGTACCACTCGTAGCTGCGCACGAACGGGTAGACCGTGAGCCACGGGCGCGGCGGCAGACCCTTCATGTACGCGGGCGAGTGGTTGGCGGTGAACTCGGCCTCGCGGTGCACGCCGAGCGCGTTCCACGTGCCGGGCATCGACGCGAACGGCTCGAGCCGGCGCAGCACGCGGAACGCGCGCTGGATCGCGGCCGGCTCCTCGCCGGTCAGCCAGACCATGAGGTCGGCGTCCGAGCGCAGCCCGGAGACGTCGTAGATCCCGCGCAGGTCGACACCCAGGTCGGCCATCTCCTGCGCCGCGCCGGCGAGGCCGTCGGCGACCGGGTGGGCGCCGTCGCGGCGGAAGACCGCCCACAGCGCGTAGCCGAGACGTTCGGTGGTCATGACGGTGCTCCTTGGGTGGTGGGGCGGGTGAGGAGGGTGGCGACGCCGGAGCGCGCGTGGGCCACGACGGCGGCCAGACCGGTCCGGCCGGCGGCCTCGCCCACGAGCGTGGCAGGGACGGTGGTGGCGCCGGTCGTGGGGAGGAGGTCGACGGCGATCGTGCGCGTCCAGGTCCGCGTCGCGGTCTCTCCGACGACCGCGTCGCGCACCCCGGTCAGGACGCGGACGTCGTGGGTGACCTGGGCGCGCGTCGGGGTGCCGTCGTCGCCGTCGGCCGGACCGGCGTCGTAGGACAGGCGCACGAGGTGCACGCCGTCGCGGGGCGCCAGCCAGGACCACTTGGCACTGGAGTGGGTGAGCGCCCGGGCACCGACGCCACCGACGTCGTCGGCACCGGCGGAGGCGCCGTCGCGCAAACCGCTCCGGGCGACGAGCACGCCGGTGCCGCGGGGGTGCGCGTCGAGGCCCGGGGCGCGGACGGCCGCGGCGACCACGGTGATGCGGCGCTCGGTGGTGGCGCGGGACAGGAGACCAGGAACGGCGACGACGACGTGGTCGGCCGCGACGTGCTCGGCGGCGCCGTCGGCACGGCGCGTGCTCACGCCGTCGGCGTCGACGCCGGTGACCTCCACCCCGGTCCGCAGCACGCCGCCGTGCGCGGCGATCGCGGCCACGAGGGCCCGGACGAGGACGGTGGTCCCGCCGCGGAGCCCCGCGACCTGGCTGCCGGCGGGCGAGGCCGCGCGGACCCGGGCGGCCGCGCCGGCCAGGGTGCGGCCCGCGGCGAGCTCGCGCGCGAGGGCGGGCGACGCCGTCGTCAGGGCGAGGTCGGCCGCCGCGGTCGAGTAGACGCCGCGGACGACGGGGTCGACGAGCCGGTCGCGCACGCGCGCACCCATCCGGCGGGCGACGACGTCGCCGACGCTCGCCCCGGGGGGCACCCCCGTGCGCGGCAGCACGGCGTCGCACGCGGCGCGCGCCACCCCGAGGACACCGAGCGCGCGCAGCGCCAGGCGCGGGTGGACGGGAATGCCGAGCACCCCGGCGGCCGGGAGCGGGTAGGCGCGGCCGGATGCGGCGTCGTGCACCCACGCGGGCCGGTCGAGGGGGGCGACGACCTCGCCGGTCAGGTCGAGATCGGCGAGCAGGGCCGCGACGACGCCGTCCCGGGTGGCGAACGACTCGGCCCCGAGGTCGACGGTCCGGCCCGCGAGCTCGACGGCCTCGAGCTGTCCGCCGAAGCGGTCGGAGCGCTCGAGCACGGTGACGCTCGCGCCGGCGCGCGCGAGGTCGTGGGCGGCCACCAGGCCACCCACACCCCCGCCCACCACGACGACGCCGGTCATGCGGAGGCGCCTCCCGCGGCCGGGTCGGCGGAGGCGGCGGAGCGCGCGACGGGAGCCGCCTCGAGCGGGCTGCCCTGCGCGTGCACGAGCTCGACGATGCGGGTCAGGACGGTCGGATCGGTCTCGGGAGGGACGCCGTGACCGAGGTTGAGCACGTGCGCGGGCGCCGAGCGGCCGCGGCGCAGGACGTCGAGCACGTGAGCCTCGACGACGTCCCACGGCGCCCCGAGCACGGCCGGGTCGACGTTGCCCTGGAGCGGCCAGCCCGGCACGATCCGGGCGGCCTCGTCCAGTGGTGTGCGCCAGTCGACGCCGACGGCGTCGGCACCGAGGGTGGGCGCGAGGTCGAGGATCGAGGCGGAGCCCAGGCCGAAGTGCACCTTGGGGACGGCGAGGCCGTCGAGCGCCCCGAACGTGCGGGCGGTGTGGTGGGCCACGCTCGTGCGCCACGTGTCACGGCTGAGCGAGCCGACCCAGGAGTCGAACACCTGCGCCGCGCTCGCGCCCTCCTCGACCTGCGCGCGCAGGAACGCCCCGGAGACGCCGGCGCACCACGCGAGCAGCGCGGACCAGGCCTCGGGGTCGGACATCATGAGCGTGCGCGCGCGCATCTGGTCCTTCGACGGCCCACCCTCGACCATGTAGGAGGCCAGCGTGAACGGAGCACCCGCGAACGCGATCAGCGGGGTGGTGCCGAGCTCGGCCACCAGCAGTCGGACGGCCTCGCGGATCGGGGCGAGCGCCTCGCCGTCGAGCGTCGGCAGCGCGGCGACGTCGGCCGCCGTGCGGACCGGCGAGGCGAACACCGGGCCGCGTCCGGGAACGATCTCGACGTCCACCCCGGCCAGCAGCACGGGGATGACGATGTCGCTGAAGAGGATGGCGGCGTCGACGCCGTGGCGGCGGACGGGCTGCAGGGTGATCTCCGTCACCATGGCCGGGTCGAGGCAGGCCTGCAGCATGTCGCCGCCGGCGCGCAGCTCGCGGTACTCGGGCAGCGAGCGACCCGCCTGGCGCATGAACCAGACCGGTGTGTGCTGCGCGAGCTGGCCGCGGTAGGCCCGCACCAGGGGCGCGTCGGTGGTGCGTCCGTCGACGATCGGGTGGGTGTGAGCAAGGGGCACCTCGTCAGTCTTGCACCGTTGCGGACCACCTCGTGAATGTCGTGACGGGTTGTCGTGACACTTCGTCAACTCCCCCTGACCTGCGGTTTTACTGAGGTTCGCCTTAGTGGGACGGCGCGTTCGAGTCACCTACGATGCCGAGGTGCTCCTCTCCCTGTCGTTGACCCACGCCACCGCGGGGTTCGACGTCCTGGAGCGGACGACGGCCGCGTTCGCCGGCCTGTCCACGCCCGACCTGATCGCCAGCACGATGGACGGCGAGGCCGTCTCCGGCGCCGTCGTCCTGTCGACCTGCAACCGCCTCGAGGCCTACCTCGACGTCGAGGAGGGTGCCGGCGACGACGTCACCGCCCGCCTCGTCGCGGCACTCGCCTCCCGTACCGGCGACACGCACGAGCTGCTCGCGGCCGCCGTCGCGGTCCGGACCGAGGGCGACGCCGTCGGTCACCTCTTCTCCGTCGCGTGCGGGCTCGACTCGCTCGTGGTGGGTGAGCCCGAGATCGCCGGCCAGGTGCGCCGCGACTACGACTCCGCGCGCTCGGCCGGTCACACGACGGCGGCCCTCGACCAGGCCTTCCAGCGCGCCATGCACGTCTCGCGCGACGTCCGCCGTCGCTCGAACCTCTCCGGTGACGCGTCCGTCACCCACCTCGCGCTCGAGCTCGCAGCGGGTCACCTGCCCGACCTGCGCTCGTGCCGCGTGCTGCTGGTGGGTACCGGCACGCACGCCCGCACGGCCGTGGCCGCGCTCGCCGGTCGCGGTGTCCGTGACGTCGCGGTGTACTCCAGCTCGGGGCGCGCCGAGGACTTCGCCGCGCGGCACGACGTCGCCGCGGTGGCGGACCTCGAGGACGGCATCGCGGGCGCGGACATCGTGCTGACCTGCACGAGCCGCGTCGCGATCGGCGACCACCAGATCACGGACCGCACCGACCGGCGCCTCCTGGTCATCGACCTGGGGCTGCCGCGCAACGTCGACCCCGCCGTCGGGACCCTGCCGGGCGTCGACCTGCTCGACCTCGCCACGATCGCCAAGCACGCGCAGCTGCCCGGCCTGACGATGGACGACATCTCGGCCTCGCTCATCGCCGACGCCGTGGCGGAGTACACGGCGCAGCAGGACGCCTCCCCCGCCGTCGTCGCCCTCCGCGGTCACGTCGGCGGTGTCCTGGCCGACGAGGTCCGTCGGGCCCGACGCCGCTCCGCCTCGCCCGAGGAGGCCGACCGGGTCGAGCAGGCGCTGCGTCACCTCGCGGGCGTCCTGCAGCACACGCCGTCGGTGCTCGCCCGCCGCGCCGCGGCCGACGGCCGGGTCGAGGAGTTCGAGCACGCGCTCGAGTTCGTGCTGGGTGTGCACGTGGACACCCCCGCGCCGAGCGGTGCCGAGGCACCGACCGACGCTTCCGCCACGTCGGTCTAGCGACGTCCCGACTCCTCCTCGCCGAGCGTGTCGAACACCTCGTTGTAGAGCAGCGAGTGCACGTGCTCGACGCGCGGGATGTCGTTGAACTCCAGCGGGTCGTCCGAGGCGGACTCGATGATGAGCGTCCCCGTCCGCAGGATCCGGTCGATCAGTCCGTGACGGAACTGCACGGTGTTGATCCGTGCCATCGGGATGTCGATGCCTGTGCGCGTGATGATGCCGTGGCGGAACATGACGCGGCGGTCGGTGATGACGAAGTGCGTCGTGGCCCAGCGCAGCATCGGCCACGCGAACAGCCACAGGACGCCGATGAGCCACAGCGCACCGGCGGCGATGCCGACGACCGTCGCGGCCGTGTCGGAGATGTCCGCCCGGGTGCTCCACTGCCACGCCAGCACGGCGCCGGTCGTCAGCAGCACGAGTGCGACGAACGGCAGGATCAGTGTCTTGAAGTGCGGGTGCCGGTGCAGCACGAGCTGCTCGTCGGCCGAGAGCGTGTCCTGCGGGTATCCCATGGGGCGTCACCCTAGCGAGTGACGGCGGCGTCGCGGGGGGTCAGTCCTTCCGCACCTCGTACACGAGCCGGGCGAACTGTCCCACGGCCTCGGCGCCGACCAGCCGGAGCCGGTCGGCCTCGACCCGGCGCGGCAGCAGCGGCGCGCCGCCCGTCAGCGCCACGGGTGCCACGGAGATCGCCACGACGTCGAGCAGACCGGCGTCCAGGAACTGCCCGGCGAGGTCGCCGCCGCCCATCACCCAGACGTCCCCCTCGCCGGCTGCCGTGCGGATCGCGTCGATCGCATCCGTCACCGGACCCGAGACGAACCGCACGTCGGCCCCCTCGGGGACGGGCAGCTCGCGCGTGGTGAAGACGAACGTCGGCTTGTCGCCGTGGAACTCCTGCCACTTCTGGGGGTGGGCGAGGACGTCGTTCTCGCGCAGCAGCCACTCGTAGGTGCTGGAGCCCTCCACGAGCACGGTGGCCGTGGCGGGGTAGAGCCCGTCGTCGGGCGCCTCACCGCCGTCGACGGCGAACAGCCACGCGAGCGAGCCCTCCTCGTCGGCGATGAATCCGTTGAGGCTGGTGGCGGTGTCGAACACGATGCGTCCCATGCGCGGGAGGCTACCGAGACCCTCCGACACCGACACCGACACCGACATCGACGCCGGGCGCTCAGCCCTTGCCGTCGAGCGTCCCGCCCGACTCGCGCAGGTAGCACTGGGCGCACAGCGACTCGTAGGTGACCTCGCCGTCGTGCGCGCTCGGACCGGCGTCGATCGCGACCTGGTCACCGTCGAAGATGAACCGACCGTCCAGCACGCGGCCGTTGAAGACGGCCTTGCGACCGCACCGGCAGATCGTCTTGAGCTCCTCGAGGCTGTGCGCGATCTCGAGCAGACGCCGCGAGCCGGGGAAGGCCTCGGTGCGGAAGTCCGTCCGGATGCCGTAGGCGAGCACGGGGATGCCGTCGAGCACCGCGATCCGCAGGAGGTCGTTGACCTGGGGCGGGGAGAGGAACTGCGCCTCGTCGACCAGGAGGCACGAGACCGCCTCCTCCCCTGCCGCCGCGTGGAACGCCTCGCGCGAGCTGTCCTGCGGGCCGATGGCGAAGTCGACCTCGCGCGTCACGCCGAGACGGCTGCTGATGTCGTTGGCGGCCTTGGTGTCGACGGCGGGCTTGGTCAGCAGCACCCGCTGACCGCGCTCCTCGTAGTTGTAGGCCGCCTGGAGCAGCGCCGTCGACTTGCCGGAGTTCATCGCGCCGTAGCGGAAGTAGAGCTTGGCCACCGGGCGAGTGTACGGACGTGGCGCCGTCCCCAGCAGTCGAGCACCTCCACGCGGCCGCGCGCCACGGTGACGATCCGATCCGTGATCGCGGGCGCTCAACCCCTGGTCGTTGATGCCTGGCGATCAACCCCGAGTCGTTGATCGACGGGTGCCTCCGGGGTGGCAGGCTGAACCCGTGAGCCACGACATCGACGTCCGCCCCGTCCCGACCGTCTGGGCGGGTCACCGCACCTACGCCTCCCGCGCCCTCCTCGCGCCGACCTCCCTCGATCAGCTCGCCAGCCTGGTGACCTCGGGCGAGCGCGTCCGGGCGATCGGGTCGCGCCACTCCTTCACCGATCTCGCCGACTCCCCCGGGGTCCTCGTGACTCTGGAGGGCCTCGAGCGCGCCCCCGTGCTCGATCCCGCCGCGGGCACCGTGACCGTGACCGCTCACACCACCTACGGCACGCTCGGCCCCTGGCTCCACGATCGCGGCTTCGCCCTCGCGGCCCTCGCCTCGCTCCCCCACATCAGCGTCGTCGGCGCGGTCACGACGGCGACCCACGGCTCGGGCGACGCCGTCACCACCCTCGCGGGCGCGGTCGTCGCGCTCGAGATCCTCGGCGCCGACGGCGACGTCCGCCGCGTCGATCGCGACCACCCCGCGTTCGCCGGCTCGGTCGTCACGCTCGGCTCCCTGGGCATCGTCACGTCCGTGACGCTCGCCGTCGAGCCCACCTACGACGTCGCGCAGACCGTGATCGACGACGTCGACCTGTCCGCCGTCGTCGAGAACCTCGGTGACGTGCACGCGAGCGCGACCAGCGTCAGCGTCTTCACGCGCTGGGACGGGCGGGCGTCGATCTGGCGCAAGCACCGCACCGACGTCGCCCCCGAGCGCGACCTGTCGGGGCTCGGCGGGCACCCGGCCGACGGCCAGCGTCACCCCATCCCCGGCGTCGACGGCGCCGCGTGCACCCCGCAGCTGGGCGAGGTCGGCCCGTGGTTCGCGCGGCTGCCGCACTTCCGCCTGGAGTTCACGCCGTCGGCGGGCGAGGAGCTGCAGAGCGAGCACCTGGTGCCGCAGGCGCTGGCGCCGCGCGCCGTCGCCGCCGCGCGCGAGGTGCTCGAGCGGCACCGCGACCTCGTGCTCGTCTCCGAGCTGCGCTCGATGGCCGCGGACAACCTGTGGCTCTCCAGCGCCTACGAACGCCCGGGCGTGGGCATCCACACGACCTGGGTGCAGGACGAGACCCGCGTGCGCGCCGCCGCCGCCGAGCTCGAGGCTGTCCTCGAGCCGTACGAGTTCCGCCCGCACTGGGGCAAGGTCTTCGCCACGTCGGAGCTGGCGCGTCGCTACCCGCGGTGGGACGACGCCGTCGCCCTGGTCCGCGAGTCCGACCCCCGCGGCGTGTTCGCCGGACCCTTCACGGAGCGCATCGGACTGCGCTGACACCAGACGACGGGGGCGCCGGCGTCGCCGCGAGTAGGCTCCCGGTCCATGGCCGGACACCGCATCTTCAGCACGAGCGTCGCCAGCGTCTACCCGCACTACGTGGCCAAGGCGGAGCGGCGTGGACGCACGCGCGAGGAGGTCGACCAGGTCATCTGCTGGCTCACCGGTCACGACGAGGCGGGACTGCGCGAGGCGCTGGAGGACCAGCGCGACCTCGAGACGTTCTTCGCGACGGCCCCGGCGATGAATCCGAACGCGTCACTCATCACGGGTGTCGTCTGCGGCATCCGGGTGGAGGAGATCGAGGACCCGCTCATGCAGCGGATCCGGTGGATGGACAAGCTCGTGGACGAGCTCAAGGGGCGGAAGGCGATGACGGCGATCCTGCGCGGCAGCGCGGGCTGACGCTCCCTCGTTAGGCTGACCGGGTGAGCCCGACCCCCGCGACCCACGTCAGCGTCGACGTCCTCGCCCTCCGGTTCAACGCCGCGGCGCGCACCGTCGAGCTCGCCGTCCACCGCCGTCCGCTCGACCCGTTCGCGGGCGACCTCGCGCTCCCCGGCGTGCTCCTGCTGGCCGACGAGACGATCGCGCAGGCCGGGAGCCGCGCGCTCGCCAAGGTCGCCGCGACGCCCCTCGCCACCGGCCAGCTCCTCACGTTCGACGAGCCGAACCGTGACCCGCGCGGCCCCACGCTCTCGATCGCGACCTGGGCCGTGCTGTCGCCGCAGCGCCCCGACGGCGCCACCTGGGTCCCGCTCGACGCACCACCGCCGCTCGCGTTCGACCACGACGCGATCCTCGCCACCACCCGCCCCCTGCTCGCGGGTCTGCTGTGGCGCGACCTGCCCTTCACCCGCGCCATCGTGGGCGAGACGTTCACGGCGGGCGACGCCGTCGCCCTCACCCAGACGCTGCTCGGGCGGGTCGACCGCGGCAACCTCAACCGCGAGCTCGCCAGGATCGACGGGCTCGAGCGCGGCGAGGCGGTGGCGGCGGGCGCCGGTCGACCCGGACGCGTGTGGCGCTGGACCGACTGAGGGCCGATCTCACGCGAGGGCTGCTCTGCTCCGCGTCCGCTCCGACCGGTCCTCGCGTCGGGGACCGTGCGCGGTCAGCACCACCGGTGCGCCCGCTGCACGCGACACCAGCGCGAGGGTCCGGTCCACGTCGGTCGGCTCCCGCACGGGAACGACGTCGGCCAGCGAGCGCGTGATCGCCGCCATGGCGTCGAGGTCGCGACCGGGGCGGTGGACCAGCCCACCCTCCGACCACGCCGCTCCTTCGCCACCGACGTACCGCAGGACCGCGTCCACCCGGTCGGCGACGTCGAGGTGGGAGACCCCCACGCCGTCGACACCGCCGCAGAGCTGCCGCGCGTAGTCGAGAAGCACCAGGTCGAGGTGTCCGGTCCGCCACGCGCCCTGGTACTCCCCGACGCCGTTGTGCGGCTCGGGCAGAGCGCCCACCAGCGAGGCGTCCTCGCTCGGCAGCGGACCGGCACCGTGACGGGTCGTGTAGGCCCGCGTCAGCCCGAGCGTGTACGCGCGCCCGAGCCCGGCGCGCGCGAGCAGGGTGCGCGCCGCCGTCGGGCGCGTGGTGGACCAGGTGGTGTGCGGGTGGAAGCCGTACGTCTCGTCCAGCAGCACGCCCTGCGCCCCCTCGACGACCACCGTCCCACGCTCCCCCGCCCGCGCGAGACAGCCGAGCGAGGACTCCACCCGCAGCAGCGCGCCGACCTCCGCCAGCTCGTCCGTCATCACGGCGAGGCTCGGCACCTCGTGCGACCCCCGCACCAGGAGCGGGTGGTAGAAGCGCTCGAGCTCGACGAGGCGACGGCGGATCGACCCCCGGTCGGCCAGGTCGCGCACGCGCAGGGCGGCGCCCGGGGCGTCGGCCGGGGCCGCGAGGTTGCCCAGCACCGCCCCCGCCGCCAGCCCCGCGCGGCACGCGAGGTCGAACCACGCGGTCTCCCCCACCCCCATGCCGCACGACCCGTGCCGGCCCGCACCCCGCAGGTCCTCGCGGGTGCGGTTCGCGAGCCGGTGGATCGGCGTCGTCACGAGGGCGTCGGGATCGACCGTGAGCAGGTCGAACGGATCCTCGACGCCGAGCTCCACCAGCTCCCACGCCTCGCGGACGAGCGCCTCCGGATCCACCAGGGTCGCCGCCGTCAGCAGGGTCGGGGTCCGGGTGAGCGAGCCGGCGCCGAACAGCCGCCCGGTGCGGTGGACGCCGCCCGCCACGACGTTGTGCGCCGCCTGGGCGCCGCCGTTCCCGCGCACCACGACCGAGACGTCGCGCGTCGCGCACAGGTGGTCGACCGTCGCCCCCTTGGACTCGTCGCCGAACCCCAGCCCGACCACCACGATCGGCACGCCGGTCGGGATGCTCGCCCGCTCACCCATCTCCCCGCCCCCTCAGGCCAGGTCGTCCGCGACGTCGAGCCCCGGCGGCAGCAGCCCGACGGCGCCGCCCCCGCGCCGGGCGGGTCCCCGGCCGCCGCCCCCGGGCCTGGCCACGGTCGCCAGTGCCCGGCCGACGACGTCGCCGGCGGGCGACCCGATCGCCGTCAGGTTCGCGAGCCCCTCGTCGAGGTCCACGGAGTCCTCCATCAGCCCGATCGTCGTCGCGATCAGCTCCGCGACGGCTGCGGGGTCCTCGAGCCGCAGCAGCCGCTCGCCGAGCAGCGCACGCCAGTGCTCGTTCACCTGCGGGTCGTCGTAGTACGCGGTCTGCCGGGGCAGCACGTAGAACGTCTCCCACCGCTCCTGGACCTGGGCCCACACGTCCGCCACGGCCAGGTCGCGCAGCACGGGGTCGCCGATCACGCGGCGCACGTGACGAGCCTCGAGCCGACGCTTGTTGAGCTCGTCGCCGATCACGAACAGGTAGCCCTTCCGGCCTCGCCTGTCCCAGTGGTCCGTGGCCGTGTGGCGCGCGACGAAGTAGGCCGCCAGCTCGTAGGACTCCGACTTCTGGCCGCCGCCGTTGCCCTCGAGGAAGATCGAACGGAGCTGGTCGTCCATGCGGTTGTCCGACTCGAACTGGCCCACCTGCAGCGGCACCCGGTCGGAGTCGGCGTCGCCGATCGCCCCGAACATGATCTGGGGGTCGCTGACGTAGCCCTGGCGCTCCAGCAGCCCGAGCAGGCCGGACATCTTGGCCTGCACGATGCGGGGCACCTGACCCATCGACCCGGTCACGTCGAACAGCACGACGATCGGGGTCGATCGCGGGTGCTCGGCGCTGTCGCGGGCCTCGCGCAGGCTCACGCCGAGCGGGTCGAGGGCGGGGTCGGCCCGCCACTCGCGCTGCGGTCGCGCCCGCGTGGCGGCCGTGTACCCGAAGTCGTCGTCGCCGGCGCTGCGCCGGAAGGCCGCTGCCGTTCGGTAGGTGCTGTCGCTCCACGCTCCTGAACCCATGGGGTCCTCCTTCGTCTCGCCCCGGCTCACGCCGGGGCTGCGGTGGTGCCGACGGTCGTCGGCATCGCGAACGGGCGGAACACGCGCGGCCCGTAGGTCCTCTCGAGCAGGTCGTCGTACTCGCGGGTGAGGTCGAGCGCGCTCGGCCGCATCGACGGCGACACCTGCAGGCAGCCGGCGGCGAACCGCAGCTGCCGCGCCTCGCTCGGCCGCAGCATCCGCTGCATCAGGCGCGCGAACATCCAGACGTCCAGACCCGGCCCGACGGCGCCGCCCACCTCGGGCGGGTAGTCCTCCGCGTGCGACGCGATCGTCGCGGGCACCGGGGATCCCGGCCTGGTCGAGGTGCCCCACCCCGCCAGCACGACGCCGTGCTGCTCCGGGTGGATCAGCACGTTGCTCGCGACCACGGCCCCGTGCACCAGACCGAGCTCGTGCACCCCCACCAGGGCCCGGAGGATGCGGCGCGCCATCCACGCCCAGTCGCGGCCGTCGAGCCCGCCCCCGTGCGCGAGTCGCACCTGCTCCAGCGAGACGAAGCCGGTGGCCGGGGAGTCCTCGCGCAGCACGACGGCGGCGCGACGCCCGTCCGGGCCCACGACCTCCCCCGCGTCGAGCAGCCGCGGCAGCGACGGCGCGAGCCAGGCGTTCGCGGTCCCGGGGGCGGTGGCGGACCCCAGGGTGCGCAGCGCTCGCACCACCGTGGCCGCGCGGGGCGCGGCCGCCTCGGTGCGGGCGACCTTCGCCACGCGTCCCGGCCCGGCCGCGTAGAGGTTCGACCACGTGCCGACGGCGACCAGGTCGCCCAGCGGGTAGCGGCCGCGCTCGCCGACGACCGTCGCGACGGCGGTGGCACGTCGCTCCTCCGCCGCGTCCGCCGCCAGCCACACGTCGTAGAGCTCCCCCAGCCGGACGAACGCGGCGTGCGCGACCTCGCGGTCGAGACCCTCCTCGACGGCGCGGTCGGGGTGCACCCGGGCCCGCAGGATGCGCAGCGTGCGCCGGGCACGGCGGCGGGCGGCCTCGCCGTCGTGCGCGCCGTAGAGGTCCTCGGACGCGACCGCGCCGAGGATCGTGCTCGCCGTCCCGCGTCCCGTCGTCATGGTTTTAGTCTACACAACTAATACTCTCGACGGGTGCTCGGACGGGACTGGGGTGGATCGGCGGCGTCCGACGCCGCCGATCCACCCCGCTGTCGTCAGGGGGAGTTAGGAGGTCGACGAGGTCGACGAGGTCGATCTCGGGGTCGGACCGGGTCAGCCCGCCAGGCTGACCCGGTAGGTCCGCACCTCGAACGGCGTCAGCTCCAGCGCGATCGCACCGTCGGTGACCTCGACGGCGCCCTGCACGTCCTCGATGAGCGAGGCCTCGTGGACGGCCGCGATCCCGGCGGACCCCGCCGCGATGCGGACCGTGCCGCGCACGCGCCGCCCCTCGGGCTCGTACACGCGCACCACGAGGTCACCGGAGCGGTCGGCCGCGAGCTTCACGCCCGAGACCACCACACCCTCGCTCGCGGTGACGAGCGCCTCGACCGGAGACCCCGTCCGCTCGCGAGCCGGCAGGTTGAGTGCGAGACCCGCCCGCGTGGCGTCCGCCGTCGTGGCGCCGATGACGAAGCCGTACCGGTGGGTCTGCTCGCCCTGGTCGGTGTCGGGGTCGGGGAACCGCGGGGCGCGCAGCAGCGAGAGCCGCAGCGTCGTCGTCACCCCAGCCTCGGGATCGGCGTCGCGCGTGACGTCGAAGCCGTAGGTCGAGTCGGTCACGAGCGCCGCGCCGAACCCTGGCTCCCCCACGTGCACGAACCGGTGCATCGAGGTCTCGAACTTCGCCGCCTCCCAGCTCGTGTTCGTGTGCGTGACCCGCTTGCTGTACCCGAACTGGGTCTCCGCGGCGGTGTGCTCGGCCTGGATCGCGAGCGGGAACGCGAGCTTGAGGAACTTCTCGGTCTCGTGCCACGCGGTCGACTGCGCGATCTCGAGCGTGCGCGAGCCCGGTCGCAGGACGAGCTCCTGCACCACGCGCGACGCGGAGAAGGCGCGCTCGATGCGGACGTGGGCGACGCCGTCCACCACCTCGTGCGTGAGGCTCTCCAGGGAGCGCAGGTCCTCGACGCGGTTGCGGTAGTACCGGTCGACGTCCCACGCGTCCCACATGTTCGGGAAGTCCTGGTGCAGCTGCAGCAGGTTCGCCTCGGCGCCGGCCGCGATGCTCTCCCGCCCCGTGGTCAGGTCGACGGCGGAGGTGACGAGCCCCTCGGCCGAGATCGTCACCCGGACCAGGTCGTTGGCGAGCACGACGCCGCCGTCCGACTCGGTCAGCGAGACCTCCCCCGGGGCGGGACGCGCGACGTCGGCCGCGTGGCCGCCGACGCCGTCGCGCGCCAGGGGCGAGGCGTTGAACACGACGCGCTGCGCGCCGTCGCCGGCCAGCGCCTCCTGCGCGCGCTCGATGATCGCCGTCGCCTCGGCGGCGATGCGCGCGTACTGCTCGACGGCCTCGCGGTGCACCCAGGCGATCGAGGTGCCCGGCAGGATGTCGTGGAACTGCAGCAGGAGCACCTGCTTCCACAGCGCGTCGAGCTCGTCGTGCGGGTAGGTCAGGCCGGTGCGCACGCTCGCCGTCGCCGACCAGAGCTCGGCCTCCACCAGCAGGTGCTCGGTCAGGCGGTTGCCCTGCTTGGTCTGGTGCTGGCTCGTGAGCGTGGCGCGGTGCAGCTCGAGGTAGAGCTCCCCCACCCACACCGGCGGCTTCGGCAGCTCCTCCTTGGCTCGCTCGAAGAACGCGTTCGGGTGCTCCCAGCGGACCTTCGCGCTGCCCTCGAGATCGGCCAGGCGCTCGGCCTTGCCGGTCATCTCGCGCGTGGTGCCGCCACCGCCGTCGCCCCACCCCACGGGCGCGATCGAGCCGGAGGCGACGCGCGACTCGCGGAACTGGCGCGAGGCCTTGGCAACCTCCATGCCCGAGAGCTGGGAGTTGTAGGTGTCCATCGAGGGGAAGTGCGTGAACATCCGCGACCCGTCGATGCCCTCCCACGCGAACGTGTGGTGCGGGAACTTGTTGACCTGGTTCCAGGAGATCTTCTGCGTGAAGAACCACTCGAAGCCGGCGCGGCGCATGAGCTGCGGGAGCGCCGGGGAGTATCCGAAGGAGTCGGGCAGCCAGACGCCGGCCGGCCGCTGACCGAACTCCTGCTCGAAGAACTGCTGGCCGTAGAGGAACTGGCGCACCAGGGACTCACCGGTCGGCATCACGGTGTCGGACTCGACCCACATGCCGCCCAGCGGGAGGAACCGGCCGTCCGCGACGGCCGCCTTCACCTTGGCGTAGACCTCGGGGCGGTGCTCCTTGATCCAGGCGTACTGCTGCGCGCTGGACATGCCGTAGAGGAAGTCGTCGGTCTGCCCGATGAGCTCGGTCATCGTCGAGGACGTCCGCGCGACCTTGCGGATCGTCTCGCGCACGGGCCACAGCCAGGCGGAGTCGATGTGGGCGTGGCCGACGGCGGAGACCACGTGTGCGCTGGCCTCGGCGGGCTGCGCGAGCGCGGGGGCGAGGGCGGCGCGCGCGTCGGCGGCCGTCTGCGGGATCCGCTGCAGGTCGAGCACGTCGAGCGCGTCGTCGAGCGCCTGGAGGATCTTCATCCGGCGCGGCGAGCTCTCGGGCAGCTCGGCCTGGAGCTCGAGCAGCACCTCGACGTCGAGCGAGAGCTCGTGCACCTCGGCCTCGAAGACCGCGAGGTCCGCGTGCCGGAACGTGTACAGGTGCCGCGGCGACGACGTCGTGATGTCGCCCTCCTGCGTCGGCAGGAACGGGTGGTAGTCGAGCAGGACCGGGTTCGAGGCCGCCTCCAGGAAGAGGTTGACCTTCTCCCCGCCCGTCGCCTCCTCGGCGACCGTGACCCACTGGTTGCGCGGGTTGAGCGACTTCACCGGCTCGCCGTCGGCCGTGTAGACCAGACCCTCGCACTGGAAGCCCGGCATGTTGATGTCGAACCCGAGGTCGACCAGCAGCTCGACGCGGCGGCCGGCGAAGTCCGCGGGGACGTCGCCGGCGAGGCGGAACCACGTCGTGCCCCAGGCGCGACCCCAGGCCGAGCCGACCTCGAAGGGCGTGTAGTCGAGCGCACGGCCGTCGGCCGGGGCGATCGGCTCGCCCGGCAGCTCGTGCCACGTGATCTCGACGGGGGTGCGCGAGGAGTGGATCGCGGGGCGGATGCGCTCACCGAGCACTCGGGTGGCGCGTCCGGTGGTGAGGGGGATGTCGTCGTGCATGGGTCTGCGTGCTCCGTCCGGTCGAAGGAGGGTCGGTCTCGGGATGGTGGTTCCGGCGAGGGAGGTCCGGCGGGCGCCGCGCGTCGGCGGGGCGCCCGCCCGCTCACGGCAGCATGGTCGCTGCCGCCCCTCCGGACAGCACCGGCACGCCCGTGCCGGCGCCGTCGCCCGCGGTCTCGAGGTGGGTGATCCCGCGCCGGGCCAGCTGCGCGGTGTCCTTGGCGCGGGAGCGCAGCACGACCTGCGGGCCGCGCCCGTCCCGCTCGGCGGCGCGCACCCAGGCCTCGAAGAATCCGCCGCCGGGCGCGCACGAGGCGCGGTGGGCGCCGTCGTCCTCGAGCACGACGGCGGAGGTCGCCGGCGCTGGCGCGGGCGCGTCGCGCAGCTCGCGCGCCAGGGCCGCGAACGCGCGGCCGGTCGGCTTGACCCGACCGTGCTCGTCGATGAGCCCGAGGTCGTACTCCACGGGCGGGAAGTCGAGCATGCTGCGCGCGACGTCGTGCGAGCACCACCAGGTGATGCCCGAGAGCACGGGCACCGCCGAGGCGTTCCGCACCGTGTGCTCGAGGAACGTCACCGCATCGGCCCGGTCGACGACCGTCACGGGCACCCCGACCTCCTGCAGCCACACGGGTCGCTCGGCATCGGTGTGCCAGGCGGCGGCGAGCTGCACGAGGTACTCCGCGTGCCGCGCCGAACCGGCGCCGAGGCCGCCGTGCAGCTGCGCCGCACCGTTGAAGACCCACGAGTGCACGACCGTCTCGTCGCCGAGCTCGGCGGCGTGCCGCGGAAGGAACGGCTGGCGCTCGTCGTACCAGGTGGCGTCGTAGGCCGCGTGCGTGACGATGCCGGGGGCGTCGCGGCGCGCGGCGTCGAGCAGGCGCACGAGCCAGGCCTCCGCCTGATCGGCGTCGATCGGGTGCGGGTGCGGGTGCGGCCGCGCCGCGAACTGGTTGACCTCGTTGCCGAGCGTGAGACCCAGCACGTTGGACCGGCCCGCCAGCTCGGCCCCGAGCGCCCGCACGTAGGCCTCCTGGCCCGCGACGGCGTCGGGGTCGGTGAACATGTTGCGCTCGTGCCACGTGGTCAGCCAGGCGGGCAGGAAGTCGAAGCTCGACAGGTGGCCCTGCAGCGCGTCGACGTTCACGTCGAGCCCGAACTCGGCCGCGGCGTCGACGACGTCGCCCACCGCCGCCAGCCCCGCGGGCCGGATCAGCCCGCGGTTCGGCTGGATCAGGTCCCACAGCGGGAAGATCCGCACGTGGTCGAGATCGAGCGCGGCGATCTGCTCGAAGTCCTCCCGGACCGCGTCCAGGTCGAGGTCGAGCCACGAGTGGAACCAGCCGACGCGCGGGGTGTAGTTGACGCCGAACCTCATCCCTTGACCCCGCCTTCCTCGACGCCCTTGAAGAAGTGGCGCTGCAGCACGGCGAAGACGATCGCGATCGGCACGAAGGCGATCATCGATCCGGCGGCGATCATCCGCTGGTCGTTGGAGAAGGTGCCGGAGAGGTACTGGAGCCCGATGGTGAGGGTGAAGTTGTCCGGGCTCGTCAGCACGATGAGCGGCCACAGGAAGTCGTCCCACGCGCCGATGAAGCTGAAGATCGCGATGACCGCGACGGTGCCGCGCACCGACGGCATCGCGATGCTCCAGAACCGCTGGAAGGCGGTCGCGCCGTCGATGACGGCGGCCTCGTCGACCTCCGCCGGGAGCTGCCGGAACGCGTTGTACATGAGGAGCACGTTCAGCGCCGCGATCATGCCGGGCAGCGCGACGCCGAGCAGCGAGTCCGCCAGCCCGAACGTCCGGATCGTCACGAAGTTGGCGATGATCGTCGCCTCGCCCGGGAGGATCAGCGTGGCGAGGAACAGTCCAAGGGCGACCTTGGCACCGCGGAACCGCAGCCGCGCGAGGGCAAAGCCGGCGAGCGTGGAGAAGATGACGTTGCCCGCCACGGCCAGCACGGCCACGAAGAGCGAGTTCCCGATGAAGGACCAGACCGGGATGGCCTCCATGACGCGCGTGTAGTTGCTGATCGTCGGCTCGCTGGGCCACAGCTGCGGGATCCGCGTGTAGATGTCCTCGCTGCGACTCTTCAGGGACGTCGACAGCTGCCACAGGAACGGGCCCACGCAGATGAGCAGGACGAACACGAGCAGCGCGTAGCGCCCGATCTTCTCGCCCAGGCTCATCGAGCCGAAGCCGCGTGCGCGACGGCGTCGCGGCGGTGGCGGAGCGGCCGCCGAGGCCGCGACGGGCACGGCTCCGCGCTGGTCGGTGACGGCGCTCATGCGTTGCTCCTGGAGTTGATCTTGCCGAGCAGCAGCAGCGGGACGACCGTGATGGCGAACATCAGGATGCTCAGGGCGCTGGCGTAGCCCAGGTCGCCGGAGAACCCGCGCGAGTACTGCTGGATGAGCATGACCATCGTCAGCGCCTCTCCCCCGGCGCCACCCGTGCCGCCGGTCATGATGAACACCTCGGTGAACACGCGCAGCGCGGCGACGCAGACGAGGACGGCGATGAGCAGCATCGCCCCGCGGACGCCGGGCAGCGTGACCGCGGTGAACCGGCGAACCGCACCCGCGCCGTCCATCGCGGCGGCCTCGTGCAGCTCCTTGCCCACGTTCCCGAGGGCGGCCAGGTAGATGATCATGTAGTAGCCCAGGCCCTTCCAGACCGTGAGGCTGACCGCGCTGATCACGATGAGCCAGCGCTCCGTGAGGAACGGCAGGGGCTCGGAGATGAACGACAGCTGCTGCGCGAGCCCGTTGACGAGGCCGCGGTCGTCGAGCATGAAGGTCCAGATCAGCGCGACGACGACGGCCGACGCGATGACCGGCGTGTAGAACGCCGTGCGGAAGAACGTGATGCCCGGCAGCTTCTTCTCCACCAGCAGCGCGATCAGCAGCGGCAGGATCGTCAGGAGCGGCAGGCAGATCAGCATGAACACGACGCTGTTGAGCAGCGCGTTCACGACCTGGTCGTCGCGCAGGATCAGCGCGAAGTTCTCCAGGCCGACGTAGCGCTCGTTGCCCCCGAGCGGCTTGGCGTTGGTGAACGCCATCCGGATCGTGTTGAGCGACGGCCAGATCGAGAACACCAGGAGCCACGCCAGCGCCGGGGCGAGGAACAGCCAGGGTGTGATCCGGTTCGTGGTGCGGGCGGGGCCGCCGCCCCGCCGCGGGCGGCGCGTGGGCTGCCCTCCCGCGGCGGGTGCGGAGATGTCGGTGGCGGTCATCGTGAGCTCCTCACTGACGGGCCAGCAGGTCGTTCAGCTTCTCGACGGAGGTGTCGAGGGCCTCCTGACCGCTGATGTCGCCGCGGATCGCGAGCGCGATCTGCTGGCCGAGGTAGTCGTTCATGGCGCCGTTGACGGAGTACGGCGTGAGGACCTCGGCGGTCTGGAGCGACTCGAAGCCGGTGACGCGGGCCTGGGCGGACGGGGTGCCGTCGTCCTCGGTGAAGTAGGTGTCGCCGTCGGACCCCTGCGTGGAGGGGAAGACGTTGGCGATGTGCGCGAACTCGTTCTGGTTCTCCGTGTTCGTGACGAACTCGGCGAACGCGAGCGCGGTGGCCAGGTTCTGGCTGTCGGCCGCGACGCTGACGCCCTGCACGTACAGCGGCGAGATGTTCAGCGCGGGGCTGATGGCGACGTTGTCCTTGAGGCTCGGGTTGTTCTCCTCGAACGAGTCGATCGCCGTCGCGCCGCCGGTGGTCCAGGCGACCTTGCCCTCGGTGAAGAGCTGGCTGTTGCCGAGGTAGTCCGAGTTCAGGACGGTGGGCGGCATCTCGCCGTTCGCGTACGCCTCCGCGTACCGGTCGATGATCGCGGCGGCCTCGGGGGTGTTGAAGATGAACTCGGTGCCGTCCTCGTTGAGGATGTCGATGCCCTCGAGCGTGAAGTCGCCCAGGCCGGGCACGCGGCTGATGAGGTAGTTCTCCGGGCAGGCCTGGGCCATCGTGGCGGCCTGCTCGAAGAGCTCGTCCGTGGTGGCGGGCGGGGCCGAGGAGTCCAGGCCGCACGCGTCGAGCTGCTGGGAGTTCCAGTAGTTGACGTCGGTGCCGAGGTACCAGGGGTAGCCGTAGACGCCCTCGACGCCGGCGAACCGGAACGCCTCGACCGAACCCTCGACGTAGGTGGCCGGCAGGTCGGTGGCCTGGCTGACGTCGTAGAGGAAGTCCTGCTGCGCGAGCGGGAGCGCGAAGTCGGGCGGCAGGTTCAGCACGTCGGGCAGGGTGTTGGTGGAGGCCTGCGAGAGCACCTTGTCGGAGTAGCCGTCACCGGGCTGGTCGAGGAGCTCGACCGACGTGCCGGGGTTGGCCTCCTCGAAGTCGGCGATGACTCCGTTGAGGTACTCGGTGTACGTCGGTGTGAGCGACCAGGTCTGGAACCGGATCGAGCCGGTGATCTCGCCGTCGGCGTCCGAACCGCCGGACGATTCCCCGCCGCAGCCGGCGAGGAGGGCGGTGGCGACGACGGCGCCGACGCCGGTGACGAGGGTGGTACGCGTGATCCTCATGATGGTGAAGCTCCTTCGTTGGAGAACCAGATCGGCGGCGATCCGAGGAGGAAGCGCGCCGTGATGAACCAGGTGACTACCGGGCGTTGACGTGTACTCTCATAAACTAAACCGGGTAAGTCAAGGCTCGGATAAACCGGTTCAGTGCAACGGAGGTCTGGATCAGATGACGATCCCCACGGCGTCGGGCCCCCGACGGCGCGCCACCCTCAGCGACATCGCGCAGCGTCTCGGCGTGTCGAAGGCCGCCGTCTCGTTCGCGCTCAACGACCGCCCGGGGGTGAGTGCGGAGCTGCGCGAACGGGTGCTCGCCGTCGCCGCCGAGCTGCACTACCGGCCCAACTCCGCGGCGCTCGCGCTGGGCGGCTCGCGCGTCGACGTCATCGGACTCGTGCTGAACCGTCCGGCCCGCACGCTGGGGACGGAGGCCTTCTTCCCTGAGCTGATGGCCGGCATCCAGGCGGGCCTGTCGGCCACGCACACCGGTCTGCAGACCCTCGTGGTCCCCTCGCTCGCCGAGGAGCTCGACGCCTACCGCGTCTGGCAGTCCACGCACCGGGTCGACGGCGTCATCCTGGTCGATCCTCGTCGCGACGACGAGCGCGTCGCCCTCGTGGAGGAGCTCGGGCTGCCGGCGGTCCAGATCGGCAGCCACCCGAGCCGGCAACCCGGCGTGCCGAGCGTCTGGATCGACGACCACGCCGTCGCCACCCGGCTCTTCGCCGAGATGTTCGCGCTCGGGCACCGGTGCGTCGCGCACGTCATGGGTCCGCTCGACTTCGAGCACACCGAGCTGCGACGGCGCGCCCTGCGCGACTGCGCGCAGCGCTACGACGCGCCCTCCCCCGTCTCGGCCGAGACCGACTACTCCGCCGAGCAGTCCGCGGCGGCGACGCGCGAGCTGCTGGCCCGGGCGGAGCGGCCGACGGCGATCGTCTACGACAACGACGTGATGGCCCTCGCCGGACTGCGCGTGCTGCAGGAGGAGGGAGTGGCTGTTCCGGGGGACGTGTCGATCGCGAGCTTCGACGACTCGGTCGCGATGCGGCTCGTGCGGCCCTCGATCACGGCCCTCACGCGCGACACCTACGCGCTCGGCGAGCTGGCGGCCCGCACGCTGATGGAGCTCGTGGGTGGCGACGACGCCGTGGAGTCGGTGCCGGCGCTGCCTCCGACGCTGTCGGTGCGCGAGAGCACGGCGGTCGCGCCGTAGGTCGCGACCGGAGAGGCGGTGGCGACCGTCAGAGTGCGGCCTCGACGAGGCGCCACGTGAGGCGAGGATCCTCCAGGGCCATCGCGTGCCCGAGCGAGTCCTCCCGCACCACGTGCCAGCCGGCGGCGAGCAGCTGTTCGGGCAGCGGATCGGGCACGACGTAGGGCGCGTCGCCCGAGAGGATCACGGTCGACTCCGCACGTTGCCGGGTGGGGCGGTACGGATGCGTCGCCACGTCCTGGAGGACGGCCAGGGCCATCCCCCGGTCCCACCGTTCCTGCGAGGCGCGCTCCAGCGCCTTGGCCTCGGGGCTCAGCGCGGGGGTGCGCACACCTCTGCCGCGCGCAGCGGCGAACAGCGGTATCGACCAGCGGGCGCGACGGACGAGGAGGCCACCGAGCCCGGTGTCCGGCAGCGCGAGCCTGAACCCGGGGTCCAGGTAGACCGCCCGCGCCGGCGAGAGCCGATCCACCGCGCGGGCGACGACGGCGCCACCGAGGGAGTGCGAGACGACGCCGTGCAGCTCCGTGGGAAGCGTCTCGACGAGGTCGTCGGCGAAGTCCGCGAGGGCGTAGGTCCTCGCCCGGTCCGAGCGGCCGTGACCGCGGAGGTCGACGGTGACGACGGTGTACCGCCCGGTCGCCGCGGCGAGCTCGACGAGGTCACCCCAGACCGTTGCGTCGTTGCCGAGGCCGTGCACGAGGGCGACCGTCTCGGGTCCGGATCCGTGATGCTCCGTGTGCAGCTTCATGCGTCGACTCCTCCGGTGGGGTGCGGCAGTGTTCCTGCGGTCGGCCGTACCGGGAGCGTACGGAACTCGGCGGGGCGGGGGGTGGCCGGCTCGGAGTCTCGGACACGGGTTGGGGAAGCAATGGCGTCACGGTGCCGGCGTCCTTCGGCGGGCGTCCGTGAACGACCGTTCTCGGCAGGGCACCTTGACCCGCTGCGCGGCCACCGCTGCGGGTGGACCGAGGGACAGCCTGCCCGGCACCTAGGCTCTTACGGTGATCGAGCTGCGCGGTGAACGAGCAAGGCTTCGAGGTTGGACCCCAAGCGACGCGCCGTTCGTTCTTGACCTGTACTCCAGGTGGGACGTTCAGCGCTACCTCAGCCATCAACCGCGTGTGATGGAAACATCCCGGCCGCCTGCCAGAGCCGACCGCGAGCTACCGCCGAGCGGGCGTGGATCGCGTAGAGCCAACCCGTGCCGATCACCCGTCCGGTGTCGACAGGGCCAGGCGCGGCAGCCTCGCCGGGAGTGCCGAACAGAAGGGTGAACGGCTCGCCGCCTGTGGCCCGGAACTGCTCGAACGGCCAGAAGGAGAGATCGATCTGCATGGACGATCGCAAGAGGAACACTCGGTAGCGCACGTTCCCGGCGAAGACGTCGAGGGTGTCCGAGGTTCCGTCACCGATCGTCGAGACCGATGCCGACCAGTCCTTCACAACAGCGGGCTCATCCGCTCCGGCGCCAGTTGCAGCACGAGGTCGATGTCCGACCAGTCATCCTCCGCGTCACGTGCACCCGACCCGACGAGCGCAGCCCCGACCACCGATGGGTCCACTCGTGCTAGCTCGACGAGCTGCGAGCGGATGGACGACCGTTCCGGGTTCGTGAACATGCATCGACCGTAGAAGACAGCTCTGCGTCGGTCACCAATCGTCGAGAAGCAGTCGTTTCCGGACGTCTGCGTTCACCCCACGAACGGTCCGGCGCCACCGGCCGCCGCATCCCTGAGCACGGGCGCGTCTGGTCCGAACAGCGGTGACGGGAGCTCGTCCAGCGCGAAGAACGCCACCTCGCGCGCCTCCCCGTCGCCTTCGCCACGACGCTCGAGTACGCGGGCTCGAAAGACGACGCCGAAGAAGTGCCGCCACCGCCCACCTGGATAGCGGTGGACCTGCATGCCCGGGTCGCTGTAGACGCCGAGAAGCCCATCGATGCTCACCCGCCATCCGGTCTCCTCCTCGCACTCTCTTACCGCCGCCGCCTGCCACGTCTCACCCGGCTCTACGCCGCCTCCGGGCAGACCCCAGGTGCTGTCGTCGCTACGCCGAACCATGAGCACGCGCCGCGCGGAGTCAAGCGCTACGACTCCGGACACAGCCCGGACCTGCAGGGTGGCTGTCATGCAGCCAGTATCTCGCCCGTCGACGATCGCCCACCGGTGTTGAGCGGGCGGTCACGGGTACTCCGAGACGACCGCTCCCGGACGACACGGTCGGCGCGGCCGTAGCCACTGCGCGCGTCGCTCGCGGACGGACGTCGTGAGCATGAGGGCGCGGGGGTCGCCTTCAGGGCCGGTCTTCCCAAGCGACGTCCTTCATCCACATCGCCGGGGTCATCCAGGCGATTCCGTCGGCGTCCACCGGAAGGAACGAAGAGAGGTCGCTGGGTTCGAGGACCCCTGTGTGTGCGAGGTAGAAGCCGACTTCCTCGGGCGTCCGGTCACGGAAGAGGTCCGGACCATGCTCAGCCGAGAGTTCATCCATACGCAGGCCGCGTGAGTTCGTCTCGCCACGGACACGGTAGACGACCTCCAGTGAGGTGTCCGAGGTCGTCGTGATTCGCTCAACCGTGACCCAGGAGGGGACACCGTGAACGCGGTCGAGCTCGATCCCCCGCTGGAGCTCTGCCGCTGCCCGCAGCGACCAGGTCGGACTCGTCATCCATCTCTTCTACCACCACGGAACGGTTGAGGTCTGGGCAAGGTTCGAAGCCCTCGATCTGCGTCAGCCGAAAACGTCCAGCACGCCAGCTGTGACCGTCCGAAGACGAACGTTCTCGGTCTGCCCGCGGAGATGCATCGGGGACCTCGGCCGACGAAACCTCTGGACAAGGTCACCTAGGTTGATGTGGTGAGCAGAGAAGCACGTGGGCTGACCGAGTACGGCGGGAGCATCGAAGAAGTTGCCAGCCAGATCCAACGATCCCTCTCCGCATGGTTCCCCTCCTCGACCCACCCCGGAGGGTTCGCCTGGGAAGAGGCCACCGGACAGCTCCCCGGCGAGCTCGCCGTGGCATGGCAGGCGGGTGAGGTCGCCGGCTGGGCGGCCTTCTCCGCGGAGGACTCACGCGTCGAGTGCGCGTCCCGCGACGAAGCCACCACCGAGCTGCTCGCCGACTGGCTGCTCGACACGGCCGGCACATCCACCGTCAGCGTGGCCGTCCACCGCGAGCAGCAGAGACTCCGCGACATCCTGGCGGACCAGGGCTTCGTCGACGAGGACGTGCCCCTCGCAGGGCTGAGCCACCCCGCCGGAGACACCGGGAACCGGCCGCCCACCGGGTACCGCATCCGACCGTTGGACGAGGGTGAAGAGGCCTGTCGCGTGAAGGTCCACCGGACGGCGTGGAAGCCGTCCGACCTTCCCTTCACCGACGACACCGGGGACAGCATCTCTCCAGACGCGGAGAGCAGGATGGATGCCGAGAAGTTCCGCAGGATGCAGAGTTCTCCGCTCTACCGCCGCGACCTCGATCTGGTGATCGAGGCACCCGACGGGTCGCTGGCCGGCTCCTGCACCGCCTGGCTCGACCCATCCAGCGGATGGGTGGAGATGGAACCGCTGGGTATCGTCCCCGAGCACCGTCGCCGCGGCCTGGCACAGGTGCTGGCGCTGGAGGTGTGCCGACGGGCGGCGGGCCACGGCGCCCGCGAGGTCTTCATCAACACGGCCCCACTGCCCTACTACCGCGCACCCTGGGAGGCCTACGTGAAGGCCGGCTTCACTCCGATGCTCCGCGGTACACGTATGCGACGGCCGGCCACCGTCGCACTCTGATCGCCCCCGCACGACCGCCGCCGTGAGGTGGAGAGCCATGACGGGCACCAGCGCGTGAATGTGGTTCAGCCGCGGTCCGCGACGAGCCGGGGGAGGCCGAATTTCGTGTGCACGGGATCAGCCACCAGCACCGACGCCGGGGCCTCGTGCGCAAGTCCCGGCAGACCGGCCGCGGCCACGAGGTCGTCGTCGAGGCCGAGGAGCTCGCCCTGTCGCAGGCCCCACGGCGCGTGGGTGTTCGGCACCCACCACGTGCGCCCGAGGTGTCGGGTGTGCAGCCCGAACCGCGCACTGATGAACACCGAGAGATCGTCCGGCTCGGCGATCACCGGCCCTCGGCGGACGGTGATCCGTCCGCCGGCCCCGCGGGGCGACGGCCACCGGCGGCGGGTGCGGTAGTCCAGGACGTCCCCCTCGCGGTGCAACGACATCCGCGCCCAGGTGTAGGGCGTCGCGAACGCGAGACGCGCCCCGAGGCTGACCGCGAGCCGATTCGCCTCGAGCGACCGGAACACCACGCCGTGCCGCCCCTCGTCGTCGACGGAGTAGAGCCTGACGTTCGTCTCGAGGAAGTCGCCGAGCCACGGGACAGCCGGGCCGCGACCGAATCCCGCCCGCTGCATCACGAACGGGATGAGTCCCACGTACGTCACCCCGTCCCGGACGTCAGGGCGCGTACCGGCCGGCATCATCGGGGCGACCCGCTCGGGGTCGACCGCCCAGTGCACGAAGGTCAGGTCGGCCCACGTCTGGCGCATGATCCACGGTCCGGTCAGGTCCGGCGGGAAGGGGCTCAAGGTCACCCCGTCATCATGGCGGTCGGGCGGACGGCACGGCCAGGTGAGTCTCACGAGGGGACGACGTGGACGAGTGCGGGTCAGAGCACGCCTCGGAGGCGGAGCTGCACGCCGAGCTGGTCGTACAGCGCTCCCGAACGCCGCCCCCTGCGTCCGCAAACGGTCGTTTGTGAGACAGGCTCGGCGAGTGGGTTCGGTTGTGCGGGCACGTCTGCTCAGTTGAAGGTGTACGCCTGGGCCAGCTCGCCTGATGGGCAGCCAGGGGGAAGGTCGCCGGCGCGGTCAGTGCTGCTGTAGGCGCCGCCCCAAGTGACGATGTTGCCTGTTGCGTAGACGTTGCCGTCGACCAACAGGGAGCGAGCTTCGGGGTCCCAGACTGCGTCGTCGGGGAGGGATAGCGGGTAGCCGGACACGGTGAGGCATCCATCAGTCAGGGTAAGGGCTCCATTGATCTCGGCCTGGGGTACGTCCGAGTCGGGGGAGGGCGTGTAGACGGCGAACGGCGGGGCGACGTCCGGGTCAGTGCCGGTGCATGTCACGAGAGGCAGCGCCGTAAGGGCGATCGCCCACCACGCTGGGTGCCGCGTCGAGTCAGCCATCTCCGCAGAGTAGCGAGGAGTTCGTGGGGCATGCCCCCTAGGCTGCAGACGTGAAGCTAGGACAGTTACCTCGACCTCTCGCCTGGTTCTGTGTCGCCGTGGCCGTGCCGATGTTCCTGCTTGGCGTTGTAAACCTGATCATCAACACTGACAACCCATCGTCCTACCTTGCACTGCTGGTCTTGATGCCGTTCAGCTTCTATGTGGGGCTGACGAGCCTGCGAGCCAAACCCCGGGATGGCGGGACTCCTGCTTCACGACCGAGCGGACGACAGGACCCGTGATCGGAGAGCGCTTGGGCCACCTGACCGCAAACGATCGTTTTCGGCCAGTGCTGGCGGTGCGTAGGCCGTGCGGAGTGGCGGGTGCCCGAAACGGTGGTCAGTACGCGCCCCGTGTATGAGGCGGTTTGGTTCCGGCCAGGGTTTCGGTCCTCGGCGTGTCGGCGGAGTTTCGGCCGGGGCCTGCGCGTGTAGACAGCGAGCGGCGGCGGCGGTGCCGACGGTTGTACTTCTGGGTCGGTGCGGGTTGCGGTGGTGAGGTCGTGGGCCGGTGAGTCCGGCCGTCCGGAAACGATCGTTGACGGAGGCTGTCGCATGCACCGGGCGAGCCGACGCGTTGGCAGCGTGCCCGGGTGAGCTGACGGCAACGGTCGTCGCTCAGGCGGCGGTGGTGAAGGCGAACGCGATGGCGGCCTAGTATGCGCAAGCATGGGAGCCTTTGACCCGAACGACGACATCTACCAGGACTTAGCGTTCCGCCTACTGATGAACGGCCCCGTCACCTTGTTCTGGCGCACTGAGGTTCTCACCAGCACGATCGAGGACCTGGCGGCCGATGGCTATCAGATCGTCACCCTGGATGCATCAGCGTGGGCGTCCGACGCTGATCTGCACCAGTCTGTAGCGACGGCGCTGGACTTTCCCGCGTACTACGGCCGGAACTTCGACGCGCTGAACGACTGCCTCAGCGATGTCGCCGAACGCCGGTACGGCTGGTCGCCCGGAGCGGCAGGACTAGTCCTCATCCTGACCCGGTATGACGCCCTCGCTCGTTCCAGCCCACGCAGCGCGCAGCTCCTTCTGGACCTCGTAGCGTCTCAGTCCAGGGTGGCGTCGTTGTTCGGGGGCCGATGGATGTGCCTGGTGCAGAGCGACGACCCAGCAATCGAGTTCGGCCCGCTCGGCGCGACGTCTGCGACTTGGAACGACCGGGAGTGGCCGGCCGCGGACCGCGTCGTGGAGTAGTTCGGCCAGGCGACGCCGCCGCGGCCAGGCCCGTGACCGGTGCCCAGAACGATCGTTCCCGGACGCCTGGACCAGCGAACGCTAGTCGTGGCTGATGACAGGGGGTGGTCCGAAGATCCTCAATCCCTCGTCGACGATGCTGTCCGCGAACATCCGCAGGTCTCTTGCCGTCTCGTCACCGGCGTCCTCGCGTCGCTGCGCCTGCCACCCGACCATGGGAGGCATCATCCAGAGCAGCTGTATGAGCTCACGGTTCACGGGCCCCTCGGTGGGCACCTGCGCTAGTAGCGACAGCAGGCGCCGCGCCCCGTCCGGGTCGAACGTGCCGTACTTAAGTCTCCCGATTGTGCCTTCGTCGGCGTCGTACTCAAGAGACAACCTGACTAGCAGGTCGAAGAACGCCGCATCGCTCCTACCGCCGGTCGGGGCGGTCGGGTCACCGTTCTCTGGTGCGCTCATACCAAGAGCGTCGCACCGACCTCTGACATCGGATCGTTCACGTCCGAGCGACGCAGCATGGTGGCCCACCATTCGTGCTTGTAGATACTCCACACATGGCCAGAATCGATCGTTTCCGGACACGGGCAGGCGCCGTGCCAGCGGCGCTCCTTTCAGTTCACCGTTAGGGTCGCCAGATGACTCCCGAAGCGGTAGACGTCGCAGCCCATACCGCGATCGATGTTGACTACCACGCCTTGATCGCTGGCGGCGTCGACTGGGTCGCGTCAGACACTCCCGACCAGGCGGTCGGCGGCCTTGTCTCCCTGAGTGGCGACGGCCTCAGCGCGAACATCTTGACGGGCATCGCTTCGGGCGACGTCAACGTGGTACTTCGCCAGTGGACAATGCTTCCTGAGCCGGAGCTCGACGTCGAGCCGTGGGAAGACATCGCTCAGATCATCATCCCGTCATGGCCAGGCGGGAGATTCACGGTCGCGGGTGGAATGGGTCAGAACTCCATCGCTCTCACGCTCACAGCTGGCCCCGTAGCGGTGAGGGTGTCAGCACTCGGGAGGGACGTGAACTTCGATGGCGGCGGACCAGGGCCGGATGAAGCCCCGTACGAGTACTACATCATCGATGTTGCGCCGCGCCGGGATGATCGACAGAAAGTGTTCAGGACTACCTCCGAAACATCGAAGCGCTACGGGGCGTAACGACGTCGCGACCACTCGTGCGGAGCCTAGTCGGCCAGGCCGCCCCTGTCCGACCAGCCCGCCAGCACCCCCTGCTGGCGTTCGGAAACGACCGTTTGCGGACGGGTTGTGCGCGCTGACGTCAGCCCCGGGTGTCGTAGCTCTCCGCTATGGCGGTACTGACAAACTTCCAGCCGGCGACCAGCTCGGTGTCCATGGAGCTATCCAGGCCGCGCGCCTGAGCCTCCGCCGCCTCTCGTTCGAAGTACTTGACGACGTTCTGCGCGTACCGGACGAGGCCACGAACGACCTCGGGGTCGAGGGCAGGGGGTTCAGGGAATCTGTTCACGCAACCGAGCGTGCCAGACGACGGCCCTGCTAGCCGGGCGTCCGGAAACGATCGATTGCGGACGCGACGAGCGAGCCGCGACAGACAGCACCGCCAGAAGCGCGACAGATCGCGCCGCGACTCACACGCCTAGGTGTCAGGAGGGGCTGTGGAGTGCATGGTGGGGGATCCCTACCAAGCTCTGGAGGGCGTGCCCTCAGCGCTCGTCCTCTAGCACAGAGCCCGGCTGTCCTCAGGAGCTTCCGATGTCTCGCTCTTCGTCCTACCCCCACCAACCGACTAGTGCCACGCAGCTCCGGGTCGGCGACATCGTCCCCGTGCCCGACCCAGACGGCCAGTGGGCGTGCTTGCAGGTTGTCGAACTCGCTCCACGGTCTCGCACCGACCTGGTCTACGCGCTGTTGCCGTGGCGCGGCGCCCACGAGCCCACCCTCGATGACGTCCGCGGACTAGTACCGATGCGTCGAGCAGCGACAAGAATTGAGATCTTTACTCAGGGCGGACTCCGAGTGACCGGCTGTACTCCGCCAGCCGATGACGGCCAAGAGCGCTTCTACGGACCGTTGTACGTGGGCAAGACGCAACATGGTTCCGGCTGGAGGGCGTGCATACGACTCGCCCAGCAGTACGCACGCACGGGCTCGGTGAATCTCCGGGAGTTGTGAGGTCGGCCGCGGCAGTTGCGGATCGCCTATCGCGCGGCCTGGGGTCTCTACTGAGTGTTCGTGTCCCGGAACGTAGGTTGGCCCGGTGAGCCCAGATGAGCGATTCCATGTCAGGGTCTTTAGCGACTACTCGGCCGAGACGCCTGTCTGGTTCGGGGGCGGTCTGGTGGTGGATCTTGAAGGAGTGCTGGGGATCAGCGCAACGCTCGCCGCTCGACTGAGGAGGCTCGCTGCCCACTTCGACGAGAACGTCGACTGGCAGCACGGGTGGAGTTCGCCGCAGGCGCGTGTGAAGTACAACCGTCTTCGCGAGCAACTTGTGCTGGATCTACAGGCGGAGCTACCTCCGCCATACTGGGTCACCTCTGGGTCCGAGTGACCCTCGGCATCGGAACGTCTATGGATCGGCTACCGCATGTGGGCCGCGCTGGTGCGTCGTTGGCGTGGCGGTGTCAGCTGGCAGCGCCGCTACGCTCCGCGATGTGAACGACTCTGCGGTGACCAACTACAAGCGGCCTCTCATCGTGGTGAGCGTGGTGTCTGTCGTGCTGCTCCTGGTGCTCTCGGGTCTGCTCTATCTCGCGCAGTACCAGCGACCCAACCTTCAGCCACAACCCGAGGGGCTGCCGCCCTGCACGTCGGGTGCGCCTGTACCGGTCGCTGACCTCGCTGGCCTCGACTTCGCCACCTGCACTATGGACGGGCAGTTGGTGCAGTTCCCCGACGGGTACACCAGACAGGTGCCCAGCTACGGTGTTCGATCCGAAGAACGCGGCGGTGACGGCTCGCTGTCCTACGAGCTCGCCAACAGTGGCGCAGCGGGCGTCGTCGCGGTGCTGTGGGACAACGAGAACGGTGGAACGTACACCTTCTGGGGGCCGCGTGATGCGGTGATCGAGCACGTGCAGCTCACGCTCAATGAACGCGGCGGACGGGGATGCGGTGTCTTCACGCGCTCGTGTAACTAGCAGTCGGAGGGCTGAGGTGCTTCCGAACCCCATCGATATTGGTCATGCGGCACACTGAAAACATGAATCCCGACGATGGCGCCTGCGATGGAGCAACAAGTAGCCGCGTCGGCAGCCGTGGTCACACCGCCACGCGCGTGGCGCCCCCGTCGCCTCGCCCCATATCCCGCCTGGTCCCCCTCGTAGGGTTCCTGGCCTCCGCGGCCGCCGCCGTAGCCGTGTGGCACCTCATCGCTTGGGCCAACCGCTGGTACGTGGCCGTCGCCATCCTGCCCACCGTGCCGGACGGACCCGCCGAGGGGTGGGAAATGGCCTACGAACGAATGGCCCACGTACACGAGACACTCGTCATCAGCCTGGTAGCCCTGCTGACCGCCGCGACCCTCGGCCTCGTCTGGCGGTCAGCGTCTCGACGCTGAGACGACAGCGCCGAGGGAGTCGAGTGTCCACAAAGGATCGTTTACGGACGCGGGCCGCCTAGCGGTGTCGCTGCCCGCGGGCGCGGCGCGGTCTCCGAGGACTCCGCGCCGGCCTCCGACGGGTTAGACGGCCACCGCGGAGACGGCTCTCTTGCGGTTCCGGGGGCGGTGGAGGGCTCGGCGCGGATCACTCTGTGTGGCAGAGTTAGCAAGATGGTGATGCAGGACTACTTCCACGAGGTCCGGTCTCGTGAGCGCGCGCGGGTCAGACTCGACTCGACCATGGCAGGTTCCGCCACGGTGTTCGGGGCTCTGACACTGGGAACTCTGGACGGGAACTACACAAGCGGCAGCTTATTCCTTCCGGCCCTGGCGTTCGTTGTGATCGCCGCTGTTCAGCACCTACGGCAGCGCGATCGCGGGTTCGCGCGAGTCCGTCGCTTCTACATCGCCGCAGCCGCCCTCCTTCTCCTGCTATTCGTTCCCCTTGGACCTTTCGTCTTCCTTTATGCGAGCCCGTTCGGCGTGCTCGCCGTGAGCGTTGCGATCTGCTCAGCTGTGGAGAGGTCGCGCTACGCCGGCATCGCCGCCGCCGCGCTCGTCCTGGTAGCGCTGATCGTTCGTCCAGGCCTGTTCTCGAAGATCCGCGAGCTCCCCTACGAGGCCTACGCCGTCGCGGACTCGGTCCTCGCGGTCCTCGGAGTCTTTGCTGCTGCTGCCGCGGCCGTCCTCGCCTGGCGGCAGGAAACGCGCACCCTTGAACGATGACGACCACGACCTCGACGAGGTCGTCCACCAGCGCTCACGCTTAGGCATCATGGCCCTTCTCGCTGAGGCACGCACGGCTGACTTCACGCACCTCAAGCGCACCTTGGGCCTCACCGACGGCAACCTCGGCCGTCACCTCGAAGTACTCGCCAAGGCGGGCCTAGTGGCGGTAGAGAAGACCACCACCTCCCAAGGCACTCGCACCTACGCCACCATCACCACGCACGGACTACGAGCACTCAAGCGAGAGAAGGAAAACCTCCGGCGAATCCTCTCGCTGTGACTAGCCAGCTACGACCCTCAGAACCAAGAAGCAACTGCCTCCCGGCACCTCGCCTTCGGGCGGAGCGCCACCACCGGCCGTCCGGATACGACGTTTCTGGACGTCTACCGCGTCGCTCTGAGGCGTCGCCGGGAAGGGCTCTGGTCACCGACGAGGCTGGAGCAGCTCAGCCGATGGTGCTGAGCCCTGAAAGCCGGACGATCATGGGCGCGGTTGGTCGGCGTCAGGGTGTCTCGAGGTGGAACGTGTGGTGTTCGTCGGGGTACCTGGATGACACGATCTCTACCGTTAAGCCTGCACCGTCGTAGTCGTCGCCGAGATCGATCAGACTCGTCTGGGAAGCGAGGTTCCCCGTGCAGGCCAGGCTGTCGAACCGTTCCATGTTGAGCTCGACGTGGTCAGGGTGGGGCCACTCCATCTCCGTGGCGAGGGCTGGGCAGTTGCCGCCGCTGCGCACGATGAGGTAGATCGTTCCAGGGCCGGGTCCCCACACGACGCCGTAGTTTCCGTCGCCGTAGATCGCAGGGCTGACGCCGTCAGGCAGGCCCTGGAATCTACGCTCTTCGATGCCTGAGGGGGGACGGACCGCTACGAGCAGCGAGGTGGCGAGCAGCAGCGCGACGGCCCATCCTGTGTTGGCGCAATCGTCATGTGGCCGCATCGCGCCACCTAGAACCCAGACCAAAGCGTGACCATCCACCCAGCATGGACGGCTTCCCCGAGGGCTGCCACCTGTCGAACAGGCCAAATTCCGAAATCGATCGTTTGCGGCCACCCTTGCGATTGCGGCTAGACAGGTCCAGATGAACGAATGAAAAGGTCACGTAGCGTGGTCCGATGACGACACGACCAAGCCTGTCCCCGATCGCACTTACCGCGATTGCCGGAGCCCTTGCGGTGACCGCTGCCGGATGCTCGGGACCAGCCGAGCCCGAGGGGCCGACTCTCGACTGAGCCATCGAGGCCGCTGGCGCCCTTATCAGCGGGGAGTCCGAGATCGAGGACGTCCTCATCACCCCCACGCAGGGCGCGGCGGCTCCACCTTCGACGTCCCAGGGTCAGACTCTGGACGGTTCTTCAAGATGTCCTGCTTGGGTGAGGGCGTGGTCACCCTCCGGGTCGATGGAAGCGATCTCGTTACCGAGCAACGGTGCGATGACGGCACCGTCGGGATGGGCCTGGGTGCAGATGGTGATGGCACCGTGATCGAGACACAGACCCCGGTCCAGGTGCAGCTCCTCACCGCTGACGACGCCTACTGGGTCGCGACGACGTTCACTACAACCCCCTCCTGACACGAGTCCACCTCGGCATGTCGACACCGCGTCCGCAGATGATCATTGCCGGACGCCCGTCGACGAGGCACCGACGCCAGTACCGTCGTTGGATGCAAGCCGCCGCTGACGCGTACGCCCGACGCGCGACCGAGTACACGGACAAGCTGGGTTCGATGGCCGTAGTGCACCCCGCCGACCGCCTCCTGGTCGAGACCTGGGCCACGCAGACCCAGGGGCCGGTGCTCGACGCGGGATGCGGCCCCGGCCACTGGACCCACCACCTCACCTCCCACGGTCTGAATGCGTACGGGATCGACCTCACCCCCGACTTCATCGACCACGCACGCAGCACCTTCTCTCGCGCGCACTTCGACATCGCCGACATCGACCACATCCCCCATCCGGACGACACGTTCGCCCTCGTGCTGTCGTGGTACTCGACCATCCACCACACCCCAGACACGATCCACCGGCCGCTGATCGAGTTCGCCCGCGTCCTGGCACCCGGCGGCGTGCTGATCCTCGGCCACTTCGCGGGGACTTCGGTTCAGGCCTTCGACCACGCCGTCACCCCGGCCAACCAGTGGCCCACCACCGAACTGGCCGCCGTCGCCGAGCAGGCCGGCCTCACGGTGATCGAAACCCACCAACGCACCGCCCCCGGACACAGGCCACACGGAGCGATCGTCGCCCGACTCGACGACCACGAGGCGCCAGTACCCGCGCAATGAGGGCCACGCTCAAGGCGCACCCCGTCGACGTCTCAGGCGGTGTCCGGGTCTCCCCTCGGGCTCCACGGGCGATGAGGACAAAGACGTGCAAGCGGTCCAGCCCAGCCCACGAGCGACCGTCTGAGGAGACCGCGTAGACGTCACACTGCGCTCCCGCTGTTGCGCCTGTCGACCTGGCGTGACTAGATCGTGTCATGTCTCCAAAGCGTGTGAGGGTGGCGGCTGACTACGGAGCGATGACCCCGGTGTGGATGGACGGACTTGTCGAAGACCTCTCATCACTCGGGGTGAGTGACAGCCTCCAACGCAAGTTGTTCGAGCTGTCGCGGATGTTCCAGGAAGGGGTTCTGCCTGAGCAGGGGTGGCGGTCCGACCGTGCTCAACGCGAGTATGAGGCTCTCCAGCGCGAACTGGCGGGCGCGCTCGGTGCCGAGCTCGGCCCGGCGTTCGAAGTGACCACGGAACCCCTACCCCGCAGGCCTTAGGACCCTTCGCGCAACGCGTGCGAGAACCTGTTTGGTGTCGCTGACTCCTTCCCCCGCGCGGGCTTGCGGTTGTCACCCACCCGTAAATATGCGGGTCGGCGGCTCGTGGCCGGCCCCCTCGCAAGCGCGGTAGACCTCCAGCGAAATCTCGTGCCATTCCGCAGAATCGATCGCGGTGGGTTCGTACCTGCAGGGGTCATGAGGAGCCGCGGCCTGTCGCTTCCCTATCGCCCCACCAACGGGGTGATTGCTCCCTGCCGGGAGCCGCTCAAGGATGCTAGCTGCCAGCTGGAACCATCCGTCTCGCTCCGGCTCCTTTATCCGACCGGTGTCCAGACCCGCCCTTCCGTTAGCCACGACAGTCAGGACGTCACTGAATAAGGGGTATGGCAAAGACGGATAGAGCCACCGCGGCACGACGTCGCATCCAGTGATCGTGCCAGCGCTTGCGGACCTGCGCTCGTCGAGCGTGACAGAATGGTCTTTGGACACGTCCGCACCATGCCCGGCGTCGAAAGTTCGGATAGGAGGTCGTACGGTGCCAACCGTTCTCGGACTTCGCGTCAGCGCTGCCCAGAGGGCGTCGTGTGCAGCTGGCGAGGCACGAAGGTAACGTCGCTGGATGACGACACACCACAGGACCAATCACACGCGCGCTCCTGCCCGAGCCGCCATCGCCGCCATCGCCGGCGTCGCTGCTCTCCTGCTCGCGGCGTGCAGTCCGTCCGAACCTGCACCGCCCACTCTCGATGAAGCCCTCGATACTGCCGACGAGCTGCTGTCCGACTTCGAAGGCCTGGAGGACGTCCTGGTCGAGCCCCGGCCCGGACGAGGGTCCGCCGAGTTCACGTTCATGGCTACCCAGTCCGCCCGCAGCGTGATCATCCGGTGCATCAGCGCAGGTGAGATGACCGTCAAGATCGACGGTGAGGAGCGCTTCTCCGACACGTGCGAGGACTCGACATTCGTCCTGGGGGCCTATGGCGTTGACTCGGAGAACAACATCACCCGGACCCTTTCCGAGAGCGCCGTCGAGGTTGACGCCGCTGACGACGTCTACTGGGTGGCCGCGTTGTACACCCACTCCAACGGCGAGAGCCGATAGAAGCACCTCGAGCTTCGGCATCGACCGGCTGAGCCGTCCGAGACGGCCGTCGCCGAACGGCCGGACGACTACTGATCGTGCGTTATCGCAGTACCGGTCTGGACGAGCGAACCCGAAGACGGCCGCATCCGGACACACAACGAGCCGACGGGCGGCTCCGCCGTCCACTTCCTGCACCGACGCGAGGCTGGACCTCGTCGTCGAGGAGACACAGCCAGGGTCGTGACGGGTCGCGGTCGGGCAGGCTGAGCGCTTCGAACAGCACCCACGACGCAGCCGCCTGACTCCTTGAACGAGCGCGTACCTCACGCATGTGCGACAGCCCGCGCGACACCGCCCGGCTGGTCGGTCTACGCATCGAACACCTCGAGTTGGGCGAGCTCGATCCGGGACAGGGCGGTGAGGCGCACCGCCACGATGGTCGGGCGCGCCGCGTCGTCGTCAACGCCCGCACGGGGCCGTACGTGGAACGGCCGGGTCTGGCCCGCGACGTCGAACGTCTCCGCGCGCTCGTCGAGCGTGACGACGTCGCCCGACGCGGTGACGCCGTCGAGCCGCCACGACACGGTCACCGGCGTCGCGACGACCGGCAGCCCCGCCGGTCCTCCCGCGAGGGTCACGGTCGTGAGCCCGACGGCGGCCGGCGCCTCGAGCGCGAGGTCGACGCTCTCCCCCGGCTCCAGCACCGTCACGACGTCGCCGGTGTCGTCGGCGACCGTTCCCGGGGCGACCGCGAGCAGGTCGCGCAGCGGTCGGTCGACGCCGAGACCGCCGTCGCGCACCGGTGCGCTCGCCGACGTCGGACGCGTGTCCGCCGCCCACCCCGTCGGCTCGTCCGACAGCACGAACGCGATGCTGCGCGCCGTCGCCACCACCGCGGCCGGGAGCGCGATGCGGTCCCACGGCTCGCCGTCGACCCGCACCTCGCGCACGTACGGAGCGCCGGCGTTCTCGGCCGTGATCTCCAGCGGGTGGGCGCGGCCCTCGGGGTGGAGCACGACGCGCGGCAGCAGCGGCGGCGTCAGCACGAGCTCGCCGGTGCCGGGCACGAGCGGGTAGAGGCCGAGCACCGCGAACAGGTACCAGGCCGACATCTCGCCGTTGTCCTCGTCGCCGGGATAGCCCTGGCCGAGCTCGGAGCCGACGAACAGCCGGTCGCGAGCCTCGACGATGATGCGGTGCGCGTCGTCGTGCCGCCCCGCGAAGCAGTACGTGAGCGGGATGTGGTGCGCCGGCTGGTTGGACAGGCCGAGCATGCCCATGCGCACGTCGCGCGCCTCCGACATCTCGTGGATGACGACACCGTAGGAACCCACCAGGCCCGGGTCGGCGGTCTCCGGCGTCGCGAAGAACGCGTCGAGCGCGGCACCGAGACCGGCCTCTCCCCCGTGCAGCGTTGCGAGTCCGGCGCCGTCGTGCGGCGCGGTGAACGCCGTGCCCCAGGCGTTGGTCTCGGTGTAGTCGTGACCCCACTCGGCCGGGTCGAAGTCCGCCTCGGGCACGCGCCAGGCGCCGTCGGCGTCGCGGCCGAGGAAGAAGCCGAGGTCGCGGTGGAACACGGCGCGGTAGCCAAGGGCGCGGCGCGAGAGGTGGTCGGCCTCGGCGGCGAGCCGCTCGCGGCGCCGCCCGTCGAGGGGGGCGCCGTCGTCGTCCGTGCCACGCGCCAGCAGCGCGCGGGCCAGGCGCGCCGCCGCGGCGTCGTTGATGGCGTTGTCGAGGGTCCAGGACATGCCCTCGTGCACACGGGTGTCGATGTATCCGCGGAAGATGCCCGGTCGCAGCCCCTTGCGGCCGACCCGGGCGTCGGCCGCGGCGACGCTCGCGTGCTGCAGCGCCGAGCGGTGGGCGGCGTCCAGGCGCAGCGGAACGCCCTGCGCGGCGAGTCCCGCGAACACCGTGTCACTGGTGGTTCCCGTCATGCAGTCCACCGGGCCGGGGGCGCTCCACCGCGCGACCCAGCCGGCGTCGGTGAAGTGCTGCACGAAGCCGTCGGCGAGCGTGGCGGTGGTCGCGGGTGCGAGGAGGCCGAGCAGCGGCCACGCGGTGCGGTAGGTGTCCCAGAAGCCGTTGTTGGAGGCGTAGGTGCCCTCGCGGACGACGCCGTCGACGGGGCTGCGGTAGCGCGGCCCGTCTGGGCCGTCCTCGTCGTGCGCGTTGGGGTAGGCGTGCAGTCGGCCGAGACCGCCGGCGATCGAGCGGAGGACGTCGGCCGGGACCGCGTCGGCGTCGGGGACCTCGACGCGCGCGAGCACGGCGCGCCAGGCGTCGGCGGCGATCTCGAGCATCGCGTCGAGGCCACCGGGGTCGACGGCGTTGCGGCGCGCCTGCTCGGCGTCGATCGTCGAGACGCCGACGAGGACGTCCACGTCGGTCCGGTCGAAGGCGACGACGCCGAGGAGCCGTCCGTCCTCGTGCGCGAGGTCGTGCCGGGCCACGTGCGGCAGCACGACGTGGACGTGGTGGTCGGGGCCGTCGCCCTCGTCGCGCAGCAGGACGTCGAGGAGGAGGGTGCCGCCGTCGTCGTGGCGCCACGTGGCCGCGACGGCCTCGCCGAGGTGGTCGACGACGACGGCCAGGTCCGCCGTGCGCGACCGCAGCCGCAGCCCGAGCGCGTGGCGCGCCGCCGCCAGGACGACGGCGACGCCGTCGAGCTCCACCTCGTAGCGGTCCGGGCCCGCGTGCTCGGTGTCGCGGTCGAACGCCAGCGCGCGCGCGACGCGGTCGGTGGACGGGGCGGCCGACGGGCTCGGCATCAGCTGGAGGACGCCCCGATCGCCGATCCACGGGCTCGGGATGTGGCTGGTCGCGAACGCCTGGAGGCTCGGCGCAGACATCTGCCAGCGGTAGGGCCAGCTGCGCGAGGACGCATCGGTCATCGGCAGGCCGAACAGCCCGCCGTGTGGCACCGAGACGATGGGGGCGTCGTTGCCGCGCGAGAACCGGTCGGAGGCGTGGGTGCCGCGGCGCGTGTCGACCCAGCCGAGCAGGTCGGTCGGGCGTGCGGGTCGCGGGCGGACGACGACGTCGCCGAGGAAGACGGTGGTGGGCTCCGCCGTCGGACCGACGACGGCGATCACCGCCGTCACGCGCCGGCCGCGCCACGGCGTCAGGTCGACGGTCCGGCGGTTCCACTGGTCGACCCAGGAGCGCTTCGCCTCGGCCTGCGCGACGGGGTCGAGATCGGTGCCGTGCTGGTCACGGGCGCCCAGAGCGGCGAGGCGGGTGCCGTCGTCGAGCACGACGTCGAGGGAGAACGCCGTCGCGCCGTAGCGATCGCGCTCCCCCGCGACCGGGAGGTGGTCGTAGACGAGCTCGTCGCCGTCGGCGATCACGTGGTCCTCGAGATCCGGCTGGGGCGGGAGCGTGAGGGCGCCTCCACCGGCCGGGGTGTCCAGGCGGCGGTAGCGGTGGGGATCGCTCTCCGGCGTCGCTGCGGGGGCGTCGTCCGGAGCTCCGGTGGACAGTGAGGGCGTCGGCGTCGTCACCCGATCGAGCGTGGTCGACTTAACCGTATTAGTCAACGGCGACCGGGGAGGTCCGGACAGGCCACCGCCCTCCCGCCGAGGGGGCTCGGGCGGGAGGGCGGGGCGATCGCGGGTCGGCGACCGACGCGCTGGGCGCGCGCCGTCGCGAGGGTCAGGGCGTGTAGACCGCGTTCTGACCGTAGAGCGGCTGGGTGAAGCTCGAGACGTAGGAGCTCTTGTCCCCGGCCTGCAGGTTGTAGGTCACGAACACGCCGTAGCCGTCGTTCTTCGTGCGGGTCGCGAGGTTCGCGGCGGTCGAGCTGGACGTGGCCGAGATGTCGACGGCGGCCGCACCGAGCTTGGCCTTCGCGACGCCGGGGAACTGCGGCACGTTGTACTGGCCGTAGTAGGGGTTCCAGATGTGGTCGAGCTTGGCGATGGTGGTGCTGGACGCCTGCTTGAGCTGCGTCGCGGCCTGACCGATGTCGTACAGCGTGATGAGGCTGTCCGAGGGGAGCTTGGCGTCGAGCGCGTTCACGAGCCAGGACGCCGAGCTCGCGTTCGGAGCGGGCGTGCCGCCGGAGCCGTAGGTGACGAACTCGTCGTCGATGTCGACGCCGTCGAGGCCGTACTGGTCCACGACGGCGGCCACCTCGTCGGCGAACTCCTCGGCCTTCGCCTGGCTGGAGAAGTTGGCGAACCCGGCGGCCTGGTGGTTGCCGAGCACCGAGAGCGTGACCTTTATGCCCTTGGCCTGCAGCGGGCGGATCTGCGTGGCGGCGTTGTTCAGCGTCGCCTTGACCTGGTCGTTGAGGAACAGGTCGGCGCCGCCCTGGCCGTCGGAGTTGATGTTCGCGGCGAAGATGATCGCGATGTCGAACACGTTCGAGCCGTCGGGCAGCGTGTACTTCCCGACGTTCGACAGCTGCTGGTCGTTGACCTCGATGTACGCGACGGACACCGGACCCGTCTTCGCGGCGGCGGGGGCGGCGGTCATGGCCGTCATCCCCACCACGGCTGCCGCTGCGGCGGCCGTGACCGCCCATGCTCGCTTGACTCCCCTGCGTGAACCTGTGAACCGAGACATGGCACTCCTCGTCGTCGAGTAAAGCCGTCGGCGCTGCGCCGACGACGGTCACGGAAACGGACTTAACCGGGTTAGTCAACGATTCAGCGAGAGTTTAGTTCGGGTCAGGATCCCGGTGCAGGTGCGCTGTCGCGGTCGGACCGAGGCAGGTTCTCGGGTGGGAGCGGTTCCCCCCTTGTAACCTTCGTGTCGCAGTCTGCAACCTACGCATCGTAGGCTGACCGCATGATCGCCGTTCCCGACCTCACCGTGGTCGTCGAGGGTGCCGCCGTGCTCGAACCCGGCGAGCACGGCCTCCTCCCCCACCGCCTGCCCTCCTGGGTCCGCTCGCAGATGCCCGATCCGCAGCTCCTCACCGCCGAGCGGCAGCCGTCCGGCGTCCGCCTCCGGTTCCGCACCGACGCCACGCGCGTGGAGCTCGTGCTGCACCCCTCGCGCACCACGTTCGCGGGCGTCGATCGCCCCCGCGGTCACGTCGACGTCACCGTCGACGGCGAGCACGTCCTCCGCGACGAGCTCACTGGCGGCGACCTCACCGTCGTCGACCTGGCGACGGGCAGCCCCACGATCGTCCGCGGCGAGCACCACCGCACCGACGTTCAGCTGCCGAGCGGCACCACGACCGTCGAGCTGTGGCTCCCCCACCAGGAGAGCGTCGAGCTGGTCGCACTCCGGGCGGACGGCGTCGTCGACAGCGCCCCCGGCAAAGGCCCCCGCTGGATCCATCACGGCAGCTCGATCAGCCAGGGGTCGAACGCCGCGGGACCGCGTGACGTCTGGCCGATCGCGGCCGCCGAGGCCCTGGGCCTCGACCTGCGCAACCTCGGGCTCGGCGGCAGCGCGCTGGTCGATCCGGCCCTGGCGCGCGTCATCCGTGACGCCTCCGCCGACGTCATCAGCCTCGCGTTCGGCATCAACGTCGTGAATCTCGACGGCATGCGCCGTCGCACCCTCCTGGCGGCCGTCCACGGCTTTCTCGACACGGTGCGCGACGGCCACCCCACCGCGCCGATCCTCCTCATCACCCCGCTCCACTGCGAGATCCACGAGCGCACCCCCGGCCCCGGCGGCATCGACCCCGCGGCGCTCGCCACCGGACGGCTGCGATTTCTCGCCACCGGCACCACCGGCGACACCGCGCTCGGACGCCTCACGCTCGAGGCGGTGCGCGAGGTGCTGGCCGACGTCGTCGCCCACCGCGCCGACGACCCGCACCTGCACCTGCTCGACGGTCTCGAGCTCTACGGCGCTGCGGACGAGCGCGCCGCTCCGCTGCCCGACGGTCTCCACCCCGACACCGCCACGCACCACCTGATCGCGTGGCGCTTCGTCGAGCACGCCCGGTCCCGCCACGCGCCGTTCGCACCCGTCGTCGGGCACACCACGGGCGGATCCCGGTGACCCGCGCCGGTCTGACCCCGGCCGTCCTGACGCAGACCGCCGCCGCGATCGCGGACACCGAGGGTTACGACGCCGTCACGGTCGCCGCCGTCGCGCGTCGCCTCGGAGTCCAGCCCGCGAGCCTGTACTCCCACGTGTCCGGACGCGAGGACCTGCTCGGGCGGCTGCACCGCCGGGCCCTGGACGACCTCGCGACCCGCCTCGCCGACCAGCTCGCCGGTCGATCAGGTCGCGCCGCCCTCGCCGGCCTCGCGGCGGCGCACCGCACCCTCGCGCACGACCACCCGGGCCTCTGGGAGGCGCTGCAACGGCCCGCCTCCGCCTCGACCGTCGCCTCCGACGGTGCCGCCCGCGTCGCGGCACTCGTGCTCGCCTCGCTGCACGCCTACGGCCTGCCGCCGGACGAGCAGGTGCACGCGGCACGCCTGCTGGGATCGGTCGTCAACGGTCTGGTCACCCTCGGGCGCGCGGGCGCCCTGGCGCACCGCACGCCATCCACGGACGAGACGTGGGAGAGGTCGCTCGACGCCCTCCACAGGGCCCTGACGACCTGGAAGGCCGTCAGCTGATCGGCCCACCATCCCGGTCGCTGTCACGGTCCGTCCGGTTCACGAAGGCCTGCCCGGTCCAGGCGTGACAGTCAACGGGCCGACAGCGGAACCGGCCCGGCACCCCCTCAGGCGACCGACGCCGGGGCCCCCACCAGCGCGGCCAGCGCCAGCTCGACGTCGTCGACGTCGTTCCAGACGTGGAACGCGATCCGCACGCCACCGCCCCGGCCGGCCACCCGGCACCCGGCCGCCTCGAGGCGTGCGCGCAGCTCGCCGTCGGGGTCGGGCAGCGTCACGATGGCGCTGTCGCTCGGCGCCAAGTCGAGTCCGTCACGCAGCGCGTTGGCGAGGCCGACGTCGTGCGCCTGAATGTCTTCCGCAGGCACGGCGGCGTACGCCTCCAGCGCGGGAACGGCCCCGACCCACGGCAGCCACGCCGGGGACACGTCGAAGCGTCGAGCGTCGGCGGCGAGGTGCGGCGTCGTCCCGTACACGCCGTCCCACGGGGACTCGCTCGCGTACCAGCCGGCGCTCGTCGGCCGCAGCCGGTCCAGCGCGTGCGGGGCGATCGTCGTGAACGCGGTGCCGCGCGGGCAGCTCAGCCACTTGTAGGCGGAGGTGACGGTGACGTCGAAGCGCCGGGTCCCCAGCGGGAGCCAACCGGCCGCCTGGGTCAGGTCGGCGAGCGTGAGCGCCCCGACGGCGCGGGCCGCCTCGACGACGGCGTCGCCGTCGGCCACCCGCCCGGTGCGCGAGGACACGAGCGAGAACGCGACGGCGTCGCACCCGCGCGCCACCGTCTCGGCCAGCGCGTCGAGCGAGCTGACGACGACCTCGACACCGCGCTCGGCGTGCTGCGCGAACGGGTAGGTGACGGAGGTGAAGTCGTCCTCGACGACGACCACGCGGGCGCCGTCGGGCAGGCTCGAGGCGACCATCCCCACCGCGACGGAGGTCTGCGACCCCACGGCGAGCCACGGGAGCGGCACGTCGAACACGCGAGCCGCGTGGGCGCGAGCCTCCTCGACCGCGCGGCCGTACGAGACCGCGCACGCGCCGCCGTCCTGCCACAGGTCGACGGCGCGGTGCATCGCCGTCGCCGTGCCGATGGTGGGCAGGCCGCACGTGGCGGCGTCGAGGTGGCCGCGCACCGGGGTGTACGCGGCTCTGAGGGTGTCGAGCGCCGAGGTCATGCCTCCACCCTTGCGAGAACGATCACCCCGATCAAGCGGCAGTTCGGACACGCATCCATTGGCCGACGTTATGGTGAGGGGGTGGCCGCCTCCCCGCTCGACATCGCCTCGCTCCAGCTCCTGCACGCCGTCGGCGAGCACGGGTCGATCACCGCGGCCGCCCGTGAGACCGGGGTGAGCCAGCCCGCCGCGAGCCAGCACGTGCGCCGGCTCGAGCGGCGCCTCGGCACCGCGCTCGTGGAGCGCGTCGGCCGCGCGGCCCGGCTCACCCCCGCGGGCGCGGCGCTGGCGCGGCACGGCGAGTCGCTGAACGCGACCCTGCGCGCCGCCCTGCTGGAGGTCGAGGCGCTCGCGGGGCTGCGCGCCGGCGTCGTGCGCCTCGCGGCCTTCCCGTCCTCGACGGCGACCCTCGTGCCGACCGCGCTCGCCGCCCTGCGCGCCGCCCACCCGGGCCTGACGGTGCGGCTGGCCGAGGTCGAGCCGCCCGAGTCGCTCGCGATGCTGCGTGCGGGCGAGTGCGACGTCGTGCTCGCGTTCTCCTACCCGGGCACCGATCGAGGGTCCGGGCAGGGCGACGCCGCGGCGACCGGCGCCGACGACGCCGCGCGCCTGGTCACCACCCACGTGCTCGACGACGTCACCACCGTCGCACTCCCGGCCGGCCACCCGCTGGCGGAGGTCGCCGGCCTCGACCTCGCTCAGCTGGCCCGGGACGAATGGATCGCCGGCTGCCCGCGCTGCCGCCAGCATCTGCTCTCGGCGGCGCAGGCCTCCGGCTTCTCCCCGGGCATCACCTACGCGACGGACGACTACTCGGCCGTGCTCGGCCTCGTCTCGGCCGGGCTCGGGGTCGCGCTGCTCCCGGGACTGGTGCGGCCGATCGCGCAGCGGCACCCCGGCGTCGTGGTGCGCGAGGTGACGGGCGTGTCGGTGCGGAGCGTGCAGGCGCTGACCAGTCCCGACCTGATTCGTGTGCCCGCGGTGGCGGCGACCGTGGCGGCGCTGCGCGACGCGGCGCGGCTGCTGCCCACGTGACCGCTCCCCCACGGCTCGGTCGCCGACCCTAGGCTGGCGTCCATGGGACACAGCCTCTTCGACACCATCATGATCAACCTGCCGTACTGGCTGCCGGCGCTGATCATCGGTTCCGTGATTCAGTGGCTGATCGTCAGGAGCGCGACCCGCTCGGCACTGCGCGCGCACGAGCGCGAGCGTGAGACCTTCCGCGTCGACCAGGGGCAGCAGCAGGTCTGACACGTCGTCGTCGACGCCGGCGCACCGGCGCCGTCGCCATCGCCGTCGCCGGACGCTGGACGGGCCCTGGCGGTCGCCGGACGTCGCGAGCGCGCGGGCGGTCGAGGAGCGTCCGCTAGGTTCCTCGCATGACCGTTCGGCGCGAGCGAGGGCGCGGGCGCGTCGTGAGCGCGGCAACCGCCGGGTTTCTCGTCGCCCTGGCGGGCTGCACCTCGGCGGTCACGCCGTCGGAGCACGTCACCGTCATCGATCTGCTGGAGCAGGACTGGCGGCAGGTTCCCGGCATCGTCGCGCACGACGACGGCCTCCGCGTGGCGGCGACGGGACGAAGCATCGTCGGGCAGGACGGCGGCGGAGGCCAGCCGGATCCGCCGGTGAACCTTGCCGGGACGCATCTGGTGGCCACCGACGACTTCTCTCTCGGGGTGTCGTTCGCGGACGTGACCGCGGACGCCACGCTGGCCGTCTACGACAGCCCGCCGGTGATCGCGGACGAGTTCCGGATCGAGCCCGCGGGACTGCACCTCACCCTCCGCGGTGACGTGCTTCGCATCAGGGTCGTCGACGGCTCTGCCCCGCAGGTCGCCGACGACCCTCGGCCGCTGCAGGAGCAGAACGTCACGGTTGTCGACCCCGAGGCCGAGCTCTCCGTCCAACGTTCCGGCGACCGGCTCGAGATCGCCAGTGGTGGTGAGCCACTCTCCTCCCTGCCGGTCGGTGACGTCTTCGGGTCGGGCGAGCTCTGGCTGGGACTGTCCAGCGAGGAGGGGTCCTTCACCGTCACGTCGCTGACCGCCTCGGCGCCGGGTGGCGCTTCCCTGGCCGCGGCCGGTCCCGTCGTGGCCCACGCCGCACCGTCTCCGGAAGGTCTGCAGGCTCTCACCGCTCGTGCTCGCCCTGACTTCCTGATCGGCGCGGCCGTGGCGCTCGGTCCGCTCGTCTCGGACGCCGGCTACGCGAACCACGTCGTGGGCGAGTTCGGCGCGCTCACCCCGGAGAACGCGATGAAGCCGCAGGCGCTCGCACCCCGCCAGGGCGAGTACACCTTCGAGGAGGCCGACGCCCTCCTCGACCTCGCGGAGAGCAGGGGAATGGCCGTGCACGGCCACACCATCGCCTTCACCGAGGCGATGCCCCGCTGGATGCAGACGCTGCCCACCGGCTCGGAGGAGGAGCGCCGGGCCAGCGCCGCGGTCCTGCTCGACTACGTGACCACCGTCGTCACCCACTTCCGAGGTCGCCTCGACTCCCTCGACGTCGTCAACGAACCGTTCGACGTCGACCAGGGAACCGGTCTGCAGGAGAACGTCTGGCACCGGGTCTTCGGACCGACCTATCCGCTGGCGGTCTCGCAGGCGGTCCACGACGCCGACCCGGACGTCAGACAGCTCATCAACGAGAACGGCGCCGATGTGCCGGGTCCACGCCAGGATGCCCTGCTCCGGCTCGCCGTCGAGACGAACGAGCAGGGTGGGCACATCGACGGGGTGGGCCTCCAGTCGCACGTCTACCACCTCGACACGGACGCCATCTCCGCCGAGGATCTCGCCACGACGCTCGCCACCTTCGAGGATGCCGGGCTGGACGTCCGCATCTCCGAGAACGACGTCACGGACGACGAGGGCGAGGACGTCCAGGCGGAGCAGTACGCCACGGTCCTCGCCACCTGCCTCCGGTCGGACGCCTGCGTCTCCTACACGACCTGGGGTGTGGACGACCGGTACGACTGGTTCGTCGACGACGACGGCGACCTGCAGCAGGGCCGTGACCTGCTGTTCAGCGACGACGAGCCGACGCCCGCGTACGACGCGGTGAGGAGAGTGCTCGCGGGTGAGTGACCGCTGCTGCAGTCCCGAGACGGGCTCGCACCCGGGCAAGAAGAACGGCGAGCTTCCTCAGGAAGCTCGCCGTTCGCGGTCGGGCTGACAGGATTTGAACCTGCGACCCCTTGACCCCCAGTCAAGTGCGCTACCAAGCTGCGCCACAGCCCGCCGACCCTCGGATCCGCTGGCGAACCAGCGGCTTTTTGGGCCTCCAGTAGTCTACACAGCCCGCGGACCGCCCCCGACCACACGGGCCCCGAACCGGCCGCCGCGCGCGGGAGACCTGCCCTCCGCCGTCGCCGATCCGTCCTCAGCCGAGCAGTTCCCCCGCCAGCACCCGCAACGCCTCCACGCGCGAGGGCACCGCGTCCTTGGGGTCGGTCTCCCGCATCCCGGCCACGGGCGCGATCATGATCTCGTCCACGCCGTGCCGCTCCGCGACCTCGCGCAGGCGACCAGCGACCGCGCCGACCTCACCCACGAACCATCCGGCCCGGACCTGGTCGGCCATCGCGCGCTCGGCGTCGGTCCACGGATACGCGGCCGCCTCCTCCACGCTCAGCTGCGGTCCGAGCGGCGCGCCGCTCCGCAGCCGCACCATCTGCACCAGCTGCGGTCCGGCGAGCTCGATCGCCTCGGCATCGGTCGGAGCAACCACCACGTTCAGCGGCAGCAGCGTCCGCGGCTCGGGATAGGCCTCCGACGGCTGGTACTCCGCGCGGTAGCGCGCCAGCGCCATCTCGAGCCCGGGCATCCCGAAGTGGTTCGCGAACACGTACGGCAGGCCGAGCCGCGCGGCGAGCGCGGAGCTGTAGTCGCTGGAGCCCAGGAGCCAGAGGTCGGGCGAGGACTCACCGCGCGGCGTCGCGCGCAGCTCGTACGGACGGCCGGAGATTGAGATGCCGACCGACCCCCCCGGGTCGCCACCGATCCCGAGCAGCGCCGACGCGAGCGTCACGTCCTGCTCGAAGGTGTCGACGCCGGCGCCCTGCGCCCCGCCGCGCAGCAGGTAGGCGGTCACGGGGTCGGAGCCCGGGGCGCGTCCGATGCCGAGGTCGATGCGTCCCGGCAGCATGGCCTCGAGCAGCGCCCACTGCTCGGCGATCGCGAGCGCGGCGTGGTTCGGAAGCATCACGCCGCCCGAGCCGAAGCGGATCTGCGACGTCCCCTGCGCCAGGAACGGGATCAGCACGCCCGGCACCGAGCTCGCGACGGCGCTCATGTTGTGGTGCTCGGCCACCCAGTAGCGCGTGAACCCGAGCGCATCCGCCTCGCGCGCCATGGCTGCGCTGGCCAGCAGCGCCTCCCGGGAGGTCTGGCCGGTCCGGACGGGGATGAGGTCGAGCACGCTGAGCTTCACCCCAAGGACAACCCCCGACCCCGCCGTCGGTGTTCCCGTTCCTCCCAGGGCGAACGGAATCCTCCCGGTGGCACCGATCCCGGCGTACTTTCGACCCATGACCGACACCACCGCGTCTCCCGAGTCCACGTCCGAGTTCGACCTCATCGTCATCGGGGCCGGCCCCGTCGGCGAGAACGTCGCCGACCGCGCCGTCCAGGGCGGTCTGACCGTTGCCATCGTCGAGTCCGAGCTCATCGGCGGCGAGTGCTCCTACTGGGCGTGCATGCCGACCAAGGCCCTGCTCCGCCCCGCGCACGCCCTCACCGCCGCGCGCCGCGTGCCCGGTGCGCGCGAGGCCGTCACGGGTGAGCTCGACGTCGAGTCCGCGTTCGCCTTCCGCGACGGCGCCGCCGCGAGCTGGGACGACTCCGGCCAGGCCGAGTGGCTCGAGAGCGCCGGCATCACCCTGGTCCGCGGCCACGGCCGCCTCGCGCGTCGCCTCGCCGTCGAGGTGGAGCACGACGGCGAGACGCGCACCCTGACCGCGCGCCACGCCGTCGCCGTCAGCACCGGAAGCGTCGCCGTCGTCCCCGACATCCCCGGCCTGGCGCAGGCACGCCCCTGGACCAACCGCGAGGCCATCGCGACGTCGACCGTGCCGCCGCGCCTGGCGATCCTCGGCGGCGGTGTGGTCGCCTCGGAGTTCGCCACGATGTTCGCGGCCCTCGGCAGCGACGTCACCGTCCTCGTGCGCGGCGACGGGCTGCTCGGCAGCCTGGAGCCGTTCGCCGGCGAGCTCGTCGCCAAGGCCCTCGCGGGGGCGGGTGCCGACGTCCGCACCGGCACCAGCGCGTCGGAGGTGTCGCGCGCCGGGGGCGGGACCGCGGCCGCCGTCGGCTCGGACCCGGCCGACGCCACCACCAGCGCCAACCCCGCCACGCTCACCCTCACCGACGGCTCCACGCTCGAGGTCGACGAGATCCTGGTCGCCACGGGCCGCCGGCCCGCCACCGACGACCTCGGGCTCGACACCGTCGGCCTGGAGAAGGGTCAGACGCTCGAGACCGACGACACCCTGCGCGTGCTCGACACGAGCGGTGAGCCGATCGAGTGGCTCTACGCCGTCGGCGACGTCAACGGCCGCGCCCTCCTGACCCACCAGGGCAAGTACCAGGCCCGCGCCGCGGGCGACGTCATCGCCGTGCGCGCCACCGGGGGCACGGTCGACGACGCCCCCTGGGGCGCCCACGTCGCCACCGCCGACCACGAGGCCGTCCCCGCCGTCGTCTTCACCGAGCCGGAGGTGGCCTCGATCGGGCTCACGGCCGCGCAGGCGGAGGAGGACGAGCGCGCCACCAAGGTGGTCGACTACGACCTCGCCTCCGTCGCCGGCAGCAGCGTGCACGCGGAGGGCTACGAGGGGCAGGCGCGGTTCATCGTCGACACCGACCGCGGCGTCCTGCTCGGCGCGACGTTCGTCGGCCAGGACGTGGCCGAGCTGCTGCAGGCGGCGACCACCGCCGTCGTCGGCGAGGTCCCGCTGCACCGCCTGTGGCACGTCGTGCCCGCCTACCCCACGCTCAGCGAGGTGTGGCTGCGGATGCTCGAGTCCCTCGGACGGGACACCGCGCGCTCGCCGAAGGCCCCGACCTCCTAGGACTGGATTTCCTGGGAATGATCTGCGTACGGTAAAGAATGCTTCCCGTCGATCTTCCCAGGACCTCCGACCTCGCGGCCCTCATGGGGGCCCGCAACGACGCGAGCGTGAGCATCTACCTCGCGTCCTCCCCCGTCCCCGCCGACCACGAACGCATCCGGCTCGCGCTGCGCAACGCGATCAGCGACGCCGAGAAGGAGCTGTCGTCGGCGGGGACGAGCGACGCCGTCGCCGCCCGCACCCTCGACCCGATCCGCGAGCTGGACGGCGACCACGAGTTCTGGCGCCACCAGGCGCACTCGCTCGCGATCTTCTCGGCCGACGGCGATCTGCGCACCTACCGCCTCGCGAACCGCGTGCAGGACTCGGTGCGCGTCGGCGACCGGTACGACCTCGGTGCCCTGCTGCGCGCCCGCACGTTCCCGCACGGCGGGTACGTGCTGGGTCTGGCGGAGCAGGACGTGCACCTCTGGGCGCTGACCGCCGACTCGCGCGCCCACGAGGTCCACCTCGACCTGCCCGACGACCTCCAGCTCCTCCTCACGCACGCCGAGAACCACGGGCAGGCGGACCGGGGCCGGGCACGCGGCAACCTCGGCGACCGGCCCGAGCGCGAGCGGTTCGCGCGTGCCGTGCAGGACGCCGCGCTCCCGCACATGCAGGACGAGCTCCCGCTGATCCTCGCCGCCGGCCCCGAGTTCGACCCGGCCTACCGCGCGATCAACACGCACCCGACGCTCCTGGAGGAGCGCATCGACGTGCACCCGACCTCGCTCGACGCCGACAGCGTGGACGAGAAGGCCCGCGCCATCCTCGACGCGACCTACGCGCAGCAGCTCGACACCTGGCGCGAGCACTTCGGGACCGCCCGCAGCAACGGCCGCGCCACCAGCAAGCTCTCCGAGGTCGCGATCGCGGCCACGATGGGCCAGGTCGACGACCTGCACTTCGACATGGACGACCACACCGAGGGCAGCATCGACGACCTCGGAGCGATCACGACGGCGGAGTCCCCCGGCCCCGGCACCTACGCGCTCGTCGACGAGATCGCCGCGCGGGTGCTGAACACGGGTGGCACGGTGCACGCCGTGCGCAACGCGGACCTCGTCGACGGTTCGCCCGTGGCCGCGCTGCTGCGCGCCCCGCGCGAGGCGGTCGGGCTGGACTAGTCCCCCACTGCCCCTCTGACGAGAACGTCCCAGCTCGCGGTATCCGCGCTGATACCGCGAGCAGGGACGTTCTCGGGGATTGCGAGGGGCGTGGATCAGTCGCGGGCCTGCTCGTCCACCGCGGTGTCGGCGTGCCACGCCTGCAGCTGCGTCAGCACCTCGGTCACCGGCGGCTTGGAGAGGTCCGGGATGGTGACCCTCCCGCGGTCGGTGTCGAGGAACACCCGGAACGACCACTCCGGCCGCTGCGCGTTGCTCCCGCGGACGCGGTGGACCGTCTCGCGCGGGACGACGACCGACCTGTAGCGGCGTCGCAGCTCGAGGGCCGTCGGCGTGACTACGACGGCGTGGGTCGCGAAGCCACGCATCAGCCACGAGAGCCCCAGGAGCGCGACGGCTATCGCTGCCGCTGCCAGCACGCGACCGCCGCCTGAGGCGAGGACACCCGATCCGAAGTAGACGGCGGGGAGGATGCCGAGGGCCTCCACCGGACCGAAGGACCGCCTTCTCGCGACGACGGCCTCGCCGGGAGCGTCGACGTCGCCGGTCACTGGCGAGGAGCCCGGGTGCTGTGCCGAGCGGGGTGCGGCGGGACGTGCGGTTCCGGCCCGCGCGTCGGACGACGGGAGAGCTGTCTCATCCGCAGCCATCCGGCCAGCCACAGCAGACCGATACCGATCTGGCTGAGACCGAGTGCCGGCTCCCACGACCCGCCGCCGAGCAGTGTCAGCCGCAGCACTCCCAGCGCCAGGAAGATCACACCGAACGCCAGCACCCAGGACGGCGGGCCCGCAACACGCACGGGTTCGTTCCTCGGCAGCGGCTCCATTCCTCGACCCTCGCACGACACCCGAGACCTGGCGACCCGAGGGCGAGGGTCACATCAGCGGGGACGGGGGCGACGGCGGGGGCGCGTCACCGTCAGCCGGGGCGCTGCCGTGCCACTCCTGCAGCCTCTCCACGACGTCGGCGGCCTTGACGTCCAGGAACAGCGGGAGCTCCACCCGGTCGTCACCCACCTCGACGAAGGCTCGCGTCGACCATCGCTGTCGGGTCGGGTGGTCGCCGCGCACCGCGGTGATCTGCTCACGAGGGATGGAGCGCGTCCCGAACCGGCGTCGCAGCTCGAGCGCGTCGTCGATCGCCACGATCGCGTGAGTCCGCCAGCCACGGATCACCCAGAGGATCACGCCGGCCACGACGATCGAGGCCAGTGCCGCCAGGAGGCGGATCCACCACACCTCGTCCGGCGCGATGACGAGCGCACCGATCAGTCCCGCAGGGACGAACACCACGTCGCTCCAGTGGCGAGGCTTCGCGGCGACGACGACGGGCATCCGTCCACGGTAAGCGCGCTCCCCGGCCACCGCACCCGGCGAGAACGTCGCAGCTCGCGTATCGGCGTCGATACCGCGAGGAGGGACGTTCTCGGCGGAGGGGTGCGGGTGGGGGCAGCGGCGCCGCGGGGTGGGGGCGGCGGAGGGGCAGGCAGCTAGGCGGCCGGTGCGCCCGCGTGGCGGCGCTGCTGCTCCGCCCACAGCACCAGCAGCAGGACCATCCCGACGATCACCAGGATCGTTGCCTGCCACGGGTCGAACCGGAACAGCGCGACCTGCGTCACGAGCAGGTTCGTCGCGACGGCCCCGCGCAGCAGGTCGAGCGCACGACGGCGGGCGGGTGCTCCGCCGTCGGACCGCTGGGAGCGGAACGCGAGGAACCACAGCGCCCACGACCCGACGAGCGAGAGGCCGGAGACCACGACGAGGAACGCCACGCCGCTCTCGATCGCCGCGGACACGTCCGTGACGGCCACCACCACGGAGGCGAGGAGCATGACCGCCGTCCCCCACAGCGCGATCCGCCAGCCGTTGGTCTCGGAGACGACGCGGCGCGCGGCGGCGGCCGTCCGGTGCGTGAGGGTGCGGACCGGGTCGGGGAGCTCGTCGTCGTCGGCCGGGATGGCCTCGAGCAGCGCCCGGACCTCGTCGGCACCACGCACGGCACCGGCGGCACCGGATGAGCCGTCCGACCCGTCGGAGGCCCGCTCCAGCAGCTCGCCCGCGACCGCCCGCTGGCGGACGGACAGCCCACCCACGAGGCCGGTCACCGCGATGTCCGCGGCTGCGGCCACGTCCTCGGAGGGTGCGCGACGGCGTCGCGACGCCACCAGGTCCGCCGCCACCACGATGGCCACGACGCAGGCGTACATGATGGCGAACGCCGGCTCGTAGAAGTAGTCGTTGTCGTCGGTGAGGAACTTCCCGACCTCGTCGATGAACAGACCGAACCCGATACCGCCCACGAGCACCGCCGCCGGGCGTACCACCGGGCCGATGAACAGCAGCAGCATCACGAACGCCACCACCATCAGCGCGCCGCCCCACAGCACGTGGGCGATGTGCAGACCGTCGCCCCCGACCTGCGGGTAGCCGGTCGCGATGAGGAACAGGCGCGTGACGAGGATGGTCGCGAGCGTCAGCACCACGAACGTGATGACGTGCTCCATCGCGCGGTGGTCGCGCGGCAGGCCCCAGCGCAGGAGCGCGGCGGGACGCGTGCGGTCGTCCTTCCCGGACGTGTCCGACCTGCCCCCGCCGTCGCCCCTCGTCACCGCTTGCGCTTCTCGCGCACCCGGACGCTGATCTCGATGGGCGTGCCGACGAACCCGAACTCCTCGCGCAGGCGACGCTCGATGAACCGGCGGTAGCCGGCCTCGAGGAAGCCGGTCGCGAACAGCACGAACCGCGGCGGACGCGTGTCGGCCTGCGTGCCGAACAGGATGCGCGGCTGCTTGCCGGAGCGCACGGGGTGCGGCGTCGCGGCGGTGAGCTCGCCGAGGAACGCGTTGAGGCGGCCGGTCGGCACGCGCGTCTCCCAACCGTCGAGCGCGGAGTCGAGGTGCTTGCCGATGCGGTCCACGTGCCAGCGCGTCTTGGCGGACACGTTGACGCGCGGCGCCCACGGGATCTGCACGAGGCCCTGCTCGATCTCGCGCTCGAGGAACGGGCGGCGGTCCTCGTCCATCAGGTCCCACTTGTTGTAGGCGACCACGAGCGCGCGACCGGCGTCGATGACCTCCTGGATCACGCGGATGTCCTGCTCGGTGATCGTCTGGCTCGCGTCGATGAGGACGACGGCGACCTCCGCCTTCTCGATCGCGGCCTGCGTGCGCAGCGAGGCGTAGAAGTCGGCGCCCTGCGTCTGGTTCACGCGGCGGCGGATGCCCGCCGTGTCCACCAGGACCCACGGCTTGCCGTTGATCTGGACGAGCTCGTCGACCGGGTCGCGCGTCGTGCCGGCGACGTCGTCGACCACCACGCGCTCGTGGCCGATGATCGAGTTCAGGAGGCTGGACTTGCCCACGTTCGGCTTGCCGACCAGCGCCACGCGGTTGGGGCCACCCATCGGCACGCCGCCGACCGCGGAGACCTCGGGCAGCAGCAGCATCGCGGCGTCGAGCATGTCGCCGCTCCCCCGGCCGTGCAGGGCCGAGACGGGGTAGGGCTCGCCGAGACCGAGCGACCACAGCGTGGCGGCGTCGGCCTCGTCGCGCGGGCTGTCGACCTTGTTGGCCACGAGCAGCACGGGCTTGCCGGAGCGGCGCAGCACCTGGACGACCTTCTCGTCCGTGGCGGTCGGTCCGACGGTGGCGTCCACGACGAAGATGACGGCGTCGGCCAGCGACACCGCGACCTCGGCCTGGTCGGCCACGCGCGCGTTCAGGCCGCGGGCGTCGTGCTCCCAGCCGCCGGTGTCCACGAGGATGAACGGGCGTCCAGCCCAGTCGGCGCGGTAGCGCACGCGGTCGCGCGTCACACCGGGCGTGTCCTGCACGACGGCCTCGCGGCGACCGAGCACGCGATTGACCAGCGTGGACTTGCCGACGTTCGGGCGGCCGACGACGGCCAGCACCGGCAGCGCGGCGTCCGGGATCTCGTCGGCAGTCAGCTCGCGCACGCCCGACAGGACGGCGGCGTCCTCCTCGTCGAGCTCGTAGTCCTCCAGGCCGAGGCGCATGACCTCGGCCTGACGGATGTCGTCCTCGGTCTCGGCGAGGTCGATGACGATGGTCTCGTCGTCGTGGAGCTCGTCGCCGGCGGCCGGCTGATCGGGCGTGTTGAAGTCAGTCACCGACCCATCATCCCAGGTTGGTGACGCTCCCGATGCCGGAGCGCCGCCCAGGAGGGAGAAGTGACCGATCAGTCGTGCGCGTCGGCGTTCGGCAGGGTCACCCCGGTCCGGGCCTGCGCCCGTTCCAGCAGGTCCTGCATCGCTCGCTGGAGGGTCGCCATCGTGGTGGCGATCTCACGCCGCCCACCCCCGGCCGCGACCGGGATCGGCTCCCCGAACTCGACGTGCAGCCGCGTCCGCGGCGGCGGCACCCAGCCGCGGGGGCGTCCGGCGGGGCGTGTCCCGAGGACCGCGCACGGCACGATCGGCGCACCCGTGTGCACCGCGAGCCACGCGATCCCGGCACGGGCCGCCTGCACGTCGCCGCGGCCGCGGGTGCCCTCGGGGAACACGCCCACGCAGCGGTCCTCCTCCAGCAGCGCGCGTGCGACGGCGAGCGCGGGCCCGCCGCCGCTGCGGTCGACCGGGATCTGACCGGCCCAGTCCATGAGGAAGCCGAGCCGGGAGGTGAAGAACTCCTGCTTCACGAGGAAGTGGGAGGTGCGCGGGATCGCGCCGTGCACCAGCGGGCCGTCGACGACGCCCGTGTGGTTGGGCGCGATCAGCACGCGTCCCGTCGCGGGGACGTGCTCGGCGCCGACGACGTCGGTGCGCCACCAGACGTGGTCCAGGACCCGACCCACGTGCCGCGACCACGACGGTCCCCCGCGCCGCAGCACGTCGGGAGTGACCAGCGAACCCGACCGTCGCGCCCGTCGTCGATCGCCCCGCGGACCGGTCACGACCCGCGCTGCTCCGCGACGATCCTCTCCGCCGCCGCCAGCGTCTCCGCCAGCGACAGGTGGGAGGAGTCCAGGGTCACGACGCCGTCGGCCGCCGCGAGGAACTGCGACACGGTGGAGTCGTCGGCGTCGCGGCGCTCGATCTGGTCGCGCGTCGCCTCCAGCGCGCCGTCGTCGGCGCTGCCGTGCAGCTCCAGCGCGCGCCGGGCGAGGCGCGCCTCGGCGCGCGCGACCAGCAGGATGCGGACGTCGGCGTCGGGCGCGATGACGGTGGTGATGTCGCGTCCCTCCGCCACGATCCCGCGGCCCTCGCTCCACCCCTGCGGCGTGCCCTCGCGGGCGATGATGGCGCGCTGGCTCGCCTTCAGCTCGGCGCGCACGCCGAGGTTCGTGGCCACGCGGCTGACGTGCGTGGTGACCTCGGTCGTGCGGATGGCCGCGGTGACGTCGACGCCGTCGACCACCACCCCGGTCGCGTCGGGATCGAGGTCGAGCTCGAGCGGGAGGGTCGCGACGGCGTCGACCACGGCCGCGGCGTCGTCCAGGTCGATCCCGCGGTGGTGGCAGTACCAGGCGGCGGCGCGGAACATCGCCCCCGTGTCGAGGTAGCCGAGGCCGTGCACCCGCGCGAGGTGCCGGCCGACGGTGGACTTGCCCGAGCCCGAGGGCCCGTCGAGCGCGATGACCAGGCTCATGCCTGCACCACCCGCCAGCCGCGGGCGTCCAGACCCTCGGTGAGACGGTCGGCCGCCTCCGGGACGACGGACAGCGTCGTCATGCCGACGCGGTGCTGGGTGGCGTGCTCCATGGTGACGTCCTCGATGTTGACTCCCAGATCTCCGACGGTCGCGAACAGGCGACCGAGCTGGCCCTCGGAGTCCGGCACGAGCACCGTCACCTCCGCATAGGACCGACGTGCGCCGCCGTGCTTGCCCGGCACCCGCGAGACGCCGGCGTTGCCGCGCCGCACGGTGTCGCTCGCGGCGGCCATGGCGCCCGGCGTGAGCGGTCCCTGCTGCGCGGCGGCGTCCAGGGCGTGCACGAGCGTGGCGAGGTCCTCGCTCACCAGCCGCAGCTGGTCGCGCACCGGACCCGCGTTGCCGACGAGGATCGCGGCCCACAGCCGCGGATCGCTCGCGGCGATGCGCGTCACGTCGCGCAGCCCCTGACCGGCCAGTGCGAGCGCGCCGTCGTCGGCCTCGACCAGGCGGGCCGCCACGAGCGAGGACAGCACCTGGGGCACGTGCGAGACGAGCGCGACGGCGTCGTCGTGCTCCTGCGCGCCCATCTGCAGCGGGACGGAACCGAGGTCGATGGCGAGCGCACGCACCCGGGCGACGGCGCCCGGTGCGCTGCCCGCGTGCGGCACCACGACCCAGGGCCGGGAGGAGAACAGGTCCGCGTCGGCCGCGGCCGCGCCGGAGCGCTCGCGCCCGGCCATGGGGTGGCTGCCGACGTAGCGCGCGAGGTCGGCCGCGGTCAGCCCGCCCGCGTCCACCTTCGCCGTCAGCTCCGCGAGGATCACGGCCTTGACGCTCGCCACGTCGGTCACGACGGCGTCAGGGTGGTCGCGCAGCGCCTGCGCCACGACGTCGGAGGTCACGTCGGGCGGGACCGCGACGACGACGAGCTGCGGGGCCCGGGTCTCGAGGCCGCCGTCGTCCAGCAGCGCGCCGGCGCCGAGGTCGCGCGCCAGGGCGCGGGCCGACGGCGAGGTGTCCTGCAGGTGCACGGGCACGCCGCCGATGCTGAGCGCGAGACCGGCGCTGGTGCCGAGCAGACCCGAGCCGATCACGAGGACCGGCCCGGCGGTGCTGAGGGTCCCCGTCGTCGCCGTCCTCTCCGTCACAGCCCGACGACCTTCATCAGCTGGCCGAGCTCGGTGGAGACGATCGGACGCGTCTGGCCCGGCCGCAGCTGACCGAGGCGGATCGGGCCCATGGCGATGCGCGTCAGGCGCGTCACCGGGTGGCCGACCTCCTCCAGCATGCGGCGCACGATGCGGTTGCGTCCCTCGTGCAGCTGGATCTGGACCACGCTCGCGTCGTGGCGCTGCTGCAGCACGGTGAACCTGTCGGCCCTGGCCGGACCGTCCTCGAGCTCGACACCCTCGCGGAGCCGACGCGAGACGCCGCGCGCGACGTCGCCGCGCACCTCGGCAACGTAGGTCTTGGAGACCTCGTAGGAGGGGTGCGCGAGGCGGTGGGCGAGCTCGCCGTCGTTCGTCAGCAGCAGGAGCCCGTCGGTGTCGGAGTCCAGGCGGCCCACGTGGAACAGCCGCTTGCCGGTCGGCTCGACGTACGGCTCCAGGGTCGGGCGACCGCGGTCGTCGGACATCGCCGAGATCACCCCGAGCGGCTTGTTCAGCACCAGGGTCAGGTGGTGGTCGTCGAGCTGCACGCGCAGCCCGTCCACGTGCACGACGTCGCGCGTGGGGTCCACGCGGCGCCCCGGCTCCGTCACCACCTCGCCGTTGACGCTCACGCGACCGGCCGCGATCAGATCCTCGCTCACGCGCCGCGACCCGACCCCGGCGGCCGCCATCACCTTCTGCAGGCGGATGCCCTCGTCGTCCTCGTTCACCGCAGGTCCTCCACGTCGTCCAGCTCGTCCATGCCCGGCAGGTAGGGCGCCAGGGGCGGCAGCTCGTCCAGCGAGGCCAGCCCCATGCGCTCCAGGAAGTAGGTGGTGGTGCGGTACAGCGTGGCGCCGCCCTCGCCGTCGCGCCCCGCCTCCTCGATCAGCCCTCGCGTCACCAGGGTGCGCACCACGCCGTCGACGTTCACACCGCGGATCGCGGCGATCCGGCCGCGGCTGACGGGCTGGCGGTAGGAGACGACGGCGAGAGTCTCGAGCGACGCCTGCGTCAGACGCGCCGTCTGCCCGTCGAGCACGAGGTCGCGCACGAACGGCGCGAACGCGGCGGCCGAGTAGAGGCGCCACGCGCCGTCGACCTCGCGCAGCTCGTAGCCGCGGTCGGCGCCGCGGTAGGAGGCCGCCAGGTCGTGCAGGTGGTGGCGCGCTCGCTCGCGCGGGATGCCGAGGACCTGGGCGATCCGGGTCTCGCTGACGGGTTCGTCCACGACGGCGAGGATCGCCTCGATCGCGGCCTGCTCGCCGCCGGGGAGGTCGGCGGGATCGGGACGGGGCTCGACGCCGTCGTCGTCACTCATCCCTGGGGCCACCGGACGAGGTTACCCGGCCGGGCTCGGTCGGCTCCTCCCCGCCGACGGCGCCCGCCCCGACGGAGGCGGTCTCGTCGAAGTCCGAGGACACCTCGACCTCGCGCGCTCCCCCGAGCCACCGGATCGTCAGCTCGCCGAGCGAGGCCGGCTGCTCGAACGCGAGCACTCCCTCGCGGTAGAGGTCCAGCAGCGCCAGGAAGCGGCCGATGACGACGGCGGTCGAGCCGGCGTCGTCCGTCAGCGCCCGGAACGTGGTGACGGGGTGGCGCCGCAGCCGCGCGACGATCAGCGACGCCTGCTCGCGCACGCTCACGGCGGGGGCGTGCAGGTGGTCCAGTCGCACCTCGGGGGCCGGCCGGGGGGCGAGCGCCCTGGCCGCGATGCGCGCCAGGTCCTCCGGGCCGATGGCCAGCACGAGGTCGGGCAGGAGCTGGGCGAAGCGCGGTTCGAGCGAGACGTTGCGCGGGAACGAGCCCGCGCCGCGGTGCCACCGCTCCTCGATGTCGGCCCCGACGTCCTTGTAGGCGCGGTACTGCAGCAGCCGCGCGAACAGCAGGTCGCGCGCCTCGAGCAGCTCGAGGTCCTCGGGGTCCTCGGTCTCCAGGCCGGGCAGCAGGCGCGCGGTCTTGAGGTCCAGCAGCGTCGCGCCGATGATGAGGAACTCGCTGGCCTGCTCCAGCTCCCACACGTCCTGGGAGCGCAGGAACGCGATGAAGTCGTCGGTCACGACGGCGAGTGCGACCTCCGTGACGTCCATCCGGTGCTTCGCGATGAGCGAGAGCAGCAGGTCGAACGGTCCGGAGAAGTTGTCGAGGTTGACCTCGAAGGACGGCCGCGACGCGCGAACCGCCGGGGCGGCGTCAGGCGACGTCGCCACGGGCGACGAGCTCGCGCGCGAGCCGTCGGTACGCCTCGGCGCCCGGGTGCGACGGCGCGTAGGACGTGATCGGCTCGGTGGCCACGGACGCGTCGGGGAACTTGATGGTCCGGCCGATGATCGTGGTGAAGACGTCGTCCCCGAACGCCTCGCGCACGCGGGCGAGGACCTCGCGCGAGTGGAGCGTGCGGCCGTCGTACATGGTCGCCAGGATGCCGTCGGTCCGCAGCCGGGGGTTGAGGCGGTCGCGGACCTTCTCGATCGTCTCCAGCAGGAGCGCGACGCCGCGGAGCGCGAAGAACTCGGTCTCCAGCGGCACGATCACGCCGTGCGCGGCGGTCAGCGCGTTCACGGTCAGGAGGCCGAGGGACGGCTGGCAGTCGACCAGCACGACGTCGTAGTCGTCCATGATCGGGCGCAGCACCCGGGTCAGGGCCTGCTCGCGGCCGACCTCGTTGACGAGCTGCAGCTCGGCGGCCGACAGGTCGATGTTGGCGGGGACGAGGTCGAGGTTCGGCACCGCGGTCGCCTGGACGATCGTGCGGACGTCCACGCGGGAGTCCATCAGGGCCGTGTAGATCGTGCTGTCCAGCTCGTGCGCGGGGATGCCGAGCCCGGCGGACGCGGCCCCCTGGGGGTCGAAGTCGACCAGGAGGACCTTGCGGCCGTACTCGGCGAGCGCGGCACCGAGGTTGATCGTGGTGGTGGTCTTGCCGACCCCACCCTTCTGGTTGCACATCGCGATGATGCGCGCCGGACCGTGCGACGGCAGCGGCGCAGGGACCGGGAAGTCCTGCGCGTCGGGGGTGTCGACGTCGAGGGTCGGCTGAACATCACTCACGGCCCCACCGTATCGCGCGGTCGATCCACCGTCGGTGACGGCCGCGCCGCTACCTTGTCCTCATGGATCTCGCCGTGTCACTGACCCCCGACCTCCTGGTCGCCTTCCTCACGCTGTTCGTGCTCGAGCTGGTGCTCGGCGTCGACAACGTCATCTTCATCTCGATCCTCGCCAGCAAGCTGCCCGTCGAGCAGCAGGCCAAGGCCCGCAACCTCGGACTCTCCCTCGCGATGGTGATGCGGGTCGGCCTGGTGTTCGCCGCCTCGTGGGTCATCTCGCTCAAGGACGACCTGTTCACCGTCGGCTCGATGGGCTTCTCCGGACGCGACCTGATCCTGATCGTCGGCGGTGGCTTCCTCATCTACAAGGCGGCCCACGAGATCCACGAGAAGATGGAGGGCACCGAGTCCGGCCACGGCGGCTCGAAGGCCGCCACCGCCACGTTCGGCGCGATCCTCGTGCAGATCCTGCTGATGGACCTGGTGTTCTCGTTCGACTCGGTCATCACCGCGGTCGGCATGGTCGACGAGCTGCTCGTCATCATCGTCGCGGTGGTGCTGTCGTTCGGCATCATGCTGGTGGCCGCGAAGCACATCTTCACGTTCGTCAACAAGCACCCGTCGGTGAAGATCCTCGCGCTCGCGTTCCTGCTCCTCATCGGCGCCTTCCTGGTCGCCGACGGCTTCGGCTACAAGGCCGACAAGGCGCTCATCTACGGCCCGATGGCGTTCGCGATCCTCGTCGAGGCGTTCAACATGGCCTACCGCAAGCGTCAGCGCGCAGCGAACGGCGAGGGTGGGACGACCGCCGTCGACCTGCGTCAGTCCCGCCGACGCGCCGACGACGGCGACGCCGTGGCCGCAGCCTCGACCGACAACGCCGGCGCCGTGACGATCTCGCGGAAGCCGATCACCGCCCCGAAGGACTGACCCCGCCGGGATCCGCCGCTCAGCCGAGCGCGCGGGGGTGCGCGGCCGCATACACCTCGCGCAGCGTGGCGACGGTGACGTGCGTGTACAGCTGCGTCGTGGTGACCGACGCGTGGCCCAGCAGCTCCTGCACCACGCGGACGTCCGCGCCGCCCGCCAGCAGGTGGGTGGCGAAGGAGTGGCGCAGCGTGTGCGGGGAGACCTGGACGTCCAGGCGGGCGCGCGTGGCGGCGTCCTGCAGCACGGCCCACGCGCTCTGGCGCGACAGCGGCGCCCCGCGCTGACCGAGGAACAGGGCCGCTCCCCCGCGACCCCGCGCGGCCAGCACCGGCCTGGCCCGGACGAGGTAGGCACCCAGGGCGCGCACGGCGTGCGAGCCCAGCGGCACGATCCGCTCCCGCCGACCCTTGCCGAAGACCCGCACCAGCGGCGTCGCGGCGTCCAGGTCGACGTCGTCGACGGCGAGCGAGACCGCCTCCGTGATGCGGGCACCGGTCGAGTACAGCAGCTCCAGCAGCGCGCGGTCGCGCAGCCCGGCCGGACCCTCGTCGGCGCTGGCGGCCTCGAGCAGCGCCTCGACCTCAGCCACGCTGATGGCCTTGGGCAGGCGCTTGGTCGACGACGGCGGCCGCACCTCCGAGGCGGGGTCCGCCTCGGCGCGACCCTCCAGCACGGCGAACCGGTGGAAGCCGCGCACGGCGACGACGGCGCGCCCCGTGGACGCTGGTGAGAGTGCCGATCCGCCGTCGGCGCCCGTGCGCAGCACCTCGACGTACTCGGCGACGTCGTGCGGACCCACCGCGCGCAGGTCGTCCCGGCCGCGCGAGGCGAGGTAGGTGGTGTAGCGCGTCAGATCGCGACGGTAGGCGTTCGCGGTGTGGTCGCTGACGCCGCGCTCGACCGTGAGGTGGGCCAGGTAGTCGCCGAGGAACTCGGCGAAGGGACCGTCGGCCGCACCGGACGTGGACCGGGGCGGGACGGCGCGCTCCGACGGCGCGGGCGGGTCGTTCTCGGGCGCTGGTGCGCCGGTCACCACGGGAGGAACGGGTCGACGGCGACCGCCGCGAACACGATCGTCAGGTACGTGATGGAGCCGTGGAAGACCTTCATGGCCGGGCCCCGCGAGGCCACACCGCGACGCTCGGGGTCGATCGCGATCCGGTACAGGCGCACGCACGAGGCCGTGAACCAGATGCCGGCCACGGACGCCGCGACGATGTACGCCCAGCCCATGCCGGCGACCGGGATCAGCGCGAGCGAGCACAGCACCATGGCCACGGCGTAGGCGACCATCTCACCGGCCACGCGCCGCTCGCCGGCCACGACGGGCAGCATCGGCACGCCGGCGGCGGCGTAGTCGTCCTTGAAGCGCATCGACAGCGGCCAGTAGTGCGGCGGCGTCCACAGGAAGATGATCCCGAACAGGATGAGGGCGGCCCACTCCAGGCCACCGGTGACGGCGGACCAGCCGATCAGCACCGGCATGCAGCCCGCGGCGCCGCCCCACACGATGTTCTGCGACGTGCGCCGCTTGAGGATCATCGTGTAGCCGACGACGTAGATGAGGATCGCACCGAGCGTCAGCAGCGCAGCGGCGACGTTGACCACCAGCGCGAACCACGCGATCGAGGCGACGCCGAGCACGGTGCCGAAGACCAGGGCCTGGCGCGGCGTGACCTCACCGGTCACGAGCGGGCGTCGCTTGGTGCGACCCATGACGGCGTCGATGTCGCGGTCGATGTAGCAGTTGAGCACGTTGGCCGATCCGGCCGCCGCGGCACCGCCGACGAGCGTGGCCAGGATGAGCCAGATCGGGGGGAGCCCGCGCTGGGCGAGGATCATCGTCGGAACCGTGGTGACCAGGAGGAGCTCGATCACGCGCGGCTTCGTCAGCGAGACGTAGGCGCCGAGGGTGCGGCGCCAGCCGGAGCGCTCGGGAGCGGGCTTCGGCGCCGTCGCAGAAGTCTCGGAGGAACCGCCGGGGACGGCGTCCGCCTGCGGGGTCGACGGCGTCACGAGACGTCCCGGACGCGAGTCGGTCGAGGCCACGCCGTTGTCCTTCCCCTGGAATCAGTGGTCCCTCCATCGTAGGGCAGTCGCGGCGACGGTCCGACGGTTGAACGGGGACGGGCGGTGTCGGATCGCGCACACGGCGGGAGCGTTCGCATGCTGACCCGCGCCCGCCGCGTCCCCGCCCGCCGCAGTAGGGTCGGAACGTGCCCGAGGGCTCCTCCGCGCCCGCGAGAGGCCCCCACGCATCGAACCGAAGGAGCTCACGTGAACGCACCTGCCCCCCGCGCGACCACACTGGGGTGGACCGACCTGGACGTGGCGGCGGTGTCGACCGCGAAGGCGCTGGCCGCCGACGCCGTGGAGAAGGTCGGTAACGGACACCCGGGAACGGCGATCAGCCTCGCCCCGGCCGCCTACCTGCTCTACCAGAACGTGCTGCGGCACGACCCCAAGGACACCCACTGGCTCGGCCGTGACCGGTTCGTGCTGTCGGCCGGGCACTCGAGCCTGACGCAGTACATCCAGCTCTACCTGGGCGGCTTCGGCCTGGAGCTGGCCGACCTCGAGGCGCTGCGGACGTGGGGCTCGAAGACGCCCGGCCACCCGGAGTTCCGGCACACCGACGGCGTCGAGATCACCACGGGCCCGCTGGGCACCGGACTCGCCTCGGCCGTGGGCATGGCGATGTCGGCCCGTCGCGAGCGCGGTCTGCTGGACCCCGACGCCCCCGCCGGCACCAGCCCGTTCGACCACTACATCTTCACGATCGCCGGTGACGGCTGCCTGCAGGAGGGCGTCTCCTCCGAGGCCTCCTCGCTCGCCGGCACGCAGGAGCTCGGCAACCTCATCCTGATCTGGGACGACAACCGGATCAGCATCGAGGGCGACACCGAGATCTCCTTCACCGAGGACGTCCTGGCCCGCTACGCCGCGTACGGCTGGCACACGCAGCGCGTGGACTGGACCAACGGCGGCACCGAGTACCTCGAGGACGTCGACGCGCTGCACGCCGCGATCGAGGCCGCCAAGGCAGAGACCACGCGTCCGTCGATCATCGACCTGCGCACCGTGATGGCGTGGCCCTCCCCGACCAAGCAGGGCTCGCACGACGCGCACGGCAACAAGCTCGGCGGCGAGGAGATCGCCGGCCTGAAGGAGGCCCTCGGCCTCGACCCCGCCGCGAGCTTCGACGTCGCCCCCGAGGTCCTGGCCCACACGCGCTCCCTCGCGGACCGCGCCGCCGCCGACAAGGCCGAGTGGGACAAGGGCTACCAGTCCTGGCGCACCGCCAACCCGGACCGCGCCGCCCTGCTCGACCGCCTCGTCGCCCGGGAGCTCCCGGCCGACCTCGCCGCCGGCCTGCCGACGTTCGAGGCCGGCACGTCGCTCGCCACCCGCGCCGCCTCCGGCAAGGTCCTGGCCGCGCTGGCCGACCCGCTGCCCGAGCTGTGGGGCGGCAGCGCCGACCTCGCCGGCTCGAACAACACGACGATGGCCGGTGAGCCGTCGTTCTTCCCGGCCCACCGCTCCACGCACGAGTTCTCGGGCAACCCGTTCGGGCGCACGCTGCACTTCGGCATCCGCGAGCACGGCATGGGCGCGATCCTCAACGGCATCGCGCTGCACGGTCTGACGCGTCCGTACGGCGGCACGTTCCTGACGTTCTCCGACTTCATGCGCGGCACGGTGCGCCTCTCGGCGATCATGGGCGTCGGCGTCACCTACGTGTGGACGCACGACTCCATCGGCGTCGGCGAGGACGGTCCGACCCACCAGCCGATCGAGCACCTCGCCGCCCTGCGCGCGATGCCGGGCCTGGCGGTCGTGCGGCCCGCCGACGCCAACGAGACCGCCGCGGCCTGGGTCGCGGTCCTCGAGCGCGACGCCCCGGCAGGCCTGATCCTGTCCCGCCAGAACCTGCCCGTCGTGCCGCGCGGCACGGACGGCTACGCCGAGGTCCAGGTCGACCGCGGCGCCTACGTGCTGCTCGAGGGGTCGACCGGCACGCCGGACGTCATCCTCGTCGGCACCGGCTCCGAGGTGCAGCTGGCCGTCGCGGCCCGCGAGCAGCTCGAGGCCCAGGGCATCAGCACGCGCGTCGTCTCGGCGCCGTGCCTGGAGTGGTTCGCCGAGCAGGACGCGGACTACCAGGAGCAGGTGCTCCCCCGCCGGGTGCGCGCCCGCGTGAGCATCGAGGCCGGCATCGCGATGCCGTGGGCCAAGGTGGTCGGCGACGCCGGCCGCAGCATCTCGATCGAGCACTACGGTGCCTCGGCCGACGCCGTCACCCTGTTCCGCGAGTTCGGCTTCACGCCCGAGGCCGTCGTCTCGGCAGCGCAGGAGTCGATCGCGGCCGCACGGTCCGACGACGCCCCCGGGCCCGCCGCGCCGTCGGGCTCCTCGGGCACCGGGGACCAGGGCGGTCACTGACCAGCAGGTCACGGACCGCACGACCTGAACGACCAGCACCAACAGCACCACCGGCACCACCGTTCGACACCGGCACCCGGCCGCCTCGCGGCCGGGTGCCGGTGGCAGGGCACGTCCCACCCTCGAGACCCAGGAGACACGTCATGAGTGCCGACAACCTCGCCCGCATCGTGGAGTCCGGGGTCTCGCCCTGGCTCGACGACCTCTCCCGCGCCCGTCTGCGCTCCGGCAGCCTCGCCGAGCTCGTCCAGGCCGGTCACGTCCTCGGCGTCACGACGAACCCGACGATCTTCGACAAGGCGATCGCCGACGGCGAGGCCTACGACGAGGCGGTGCGCGCCCTGGCCGCAGCCGGCGCCGACACCGAGACGGCCGTCCGCACGCTGACGACCGACGACGTGCGCGAGGCCGCCGACCTGTTCGCGCGCCTCCTGCCCGGCCCGCCGCACGGCGACGGCCGCGTCTCCATCGAGGTCGACCCGCGCCTGGCGCACGACACCGACGGCACGATCGCGCAGGCGCGCGAGCTGTGGCGCATCGTCGACCGCCCCAACGTCTACATCAAGATCCCGGCGACGCCGGAGGGCCTGCTCGCGATCACCGAGGCGATCGCCGAGGGCATCAGCGTCAACGCCACGCTCATCTTCTCGGTCGACACCTACCGCGCCGTCGCGACCGCCTACGTGGACGGTCTCGAGCGCGCCGTCGCCGCGGGGGTGGACCTCGCCCCCATCGCCTCGGTCGCCTCGGTCTTCCTCTCCCGCATCGACGCCAAGGTGGACCCCGTCCTGGACGAGATCGGCACGCCCGAGGCCGCCGAGCTGCGCGGTACGGCCGCCATCGCCGGCGCCCGGGCCTCCTACGCCGCCTTCCAGGAGATCTTCTCCTCGCCTCGCTGGACGGACCTGGCTGCCGCCGGCGCCCACGTGCAGCGCCCGCTGTGGGCCTCGACCGGCGTCAAGGACCCGACCTTCGCGGACACGCGCTACGTGGACGAGCTGCTCGCGCCCGACGTCGTCAACACGATGCCCGAGAAGACGCTGCAGGCCGCGATCGACCACGCCCGGCTCCCCGAGGGCTCCGGCCCGGTGGACACGGTGACGCCGCACGTCGACCTGGCCCAGGAACAGCTCGCGGGGCTGCTGCGTCTCGGCGTCCCGTACGAGCAGCTGCTCGCCGAGCTGACGAGCGAGGGCGTCGCCTCGTTCATCGCCAGCTGGGAGAACCTGCTCGAGACCGTCACCACCTCCCTGTCGAACGCGAGGACTGCATGAGCAACCGCACGATCTCGGCGGGCAACAACCCGCTGCGCCACTCCGAGGACCGGCGCCTGCCGCGCATCGCCGGCCCGAGCGGTCTGGTGATCTTCGGCGTCACGGGCGACCTGGCGCGCAAGAAGCTGCTGCCGGCCGTCTACGACCTCGCCAACCGCGGCCTGCTGCCCCCCGGCTTCGGCCTGACGGGCTTCGCGCGCCGCGACTGGAACGCCGAGCACTTCGCCGAGATCACGAAGGAGGCCGTGCAGAAGCACGCCAGGACACCCTTCCGCGAGCGGGTGTGGAAGCAGCTCGAGCAGGGCATCCGCTTCGTCCAGGGCGAGTTCGACGACGACGACGCGTTCGACCGGCTGGCCGCGACGGTCGCCGAGCTCGACGCCGAGCGCGGTACGGGCGGCAACCACGCCTTCTACCTCTCGGTCCCGCCCGGGGCGTTCCCGATCGTGTGCAAGCAGCTCGCGCGCTCCGGCCTCTCGCAGAGCGAGGACGACGCCTGGCGCCGCGTGGTCATCGAGAAGCCGTTCGGCCACGACCTCCGCTCGGCGCTCGAGCTGCAGGAGGTCGTGGAGTCGGTCTTCCCCGGCGACTCGGTCTTCCGCATCGACCACTACCTGGGCAAGGAGACGGTGCAGAACCTCCTCGCGCTGCGCTTCGCCAACCAGATGTACGAGCCGATCTGGAACAACCACTACGTCGACCACGTGCAGATCACGATGGCCGAGGACATCGGCATCGGATCGCGCGCCGGGTACTACGACGGGATCGGCGCGGCCCGCGACGTCATCCAGAACCACCTCCTCCAGCTGCTCGCGCTCACCGCGATGGAGGAGCCCGTCTCGTTCGAGGCCAGCGCGCTGCGCGCCGAGAAGGAGAAGGTCCTCTCCGCCGTCCGACTCCCCCGCAACCTGGGCAAGCACTCGGCCCGCGGCCAGTACGGCTCCGGCTGGCAGGGCGGCGAGAAGGTCCTGGGCTTCCACGACGAGGACGGCATCCCGCCCGAGTCCGTCACGGACACCTACGCCGCGATCAAGGTCGACATCGACACGCGCCGCTGGGCGGGTGTCCCGTTCTACCTGCGCACGGGCAAGCGCCTCGGCCGCCGTGTGACCGAGATCGCCGTCGTCTTCAAGCGCGCCCCGCACCTGCCGTTCGCGCTGCCGGACACCGAGGAGCTCGGCTCCAACGCGCTCGTCATCCGCGTGCAGCCCGACGAGGGCGTCACCGTCCGGTTCGGCGCGAAGGTGCCGGGGACGGCGATGGAGGTCCGCGACGTCACGATGGACTTCGGCTACGGCCACGCGTTCACGGAGAACTCCCCCGAGGCGTACGAGCGCCTCATCCTGGACGTCCTGCTCGGCGACCCGCCGCTCTTCCCGCACAGCAAGGAGGTCGAGCTGTCCTGGCGCGTGCTCGACCCGATCCTCGAGTACTGGGCCACGCACGGCACGCCGGACACCTACCGGCCCGGCACCTGGGGCCCCCAGAGCGCCGACGACATGATGAGACGCGACGGACGAGCCTGGAGGCGGCCATGATCATCACCCTCAACTCGACCACGTCCTCGCAGATCGCGGCACGACTGGTGCGCCTCCGCGAGGAGGGCGGCGCCGTCGCGCTGGGCCGGGTGCTCACCCTGATCGTGAGCACGCCGCCCGAGCACGTCGAGCGCGCCGTGGACGCCGCGAACGACGCGAGCCGCGAGCACCCGTGCCGCGTGCTCGTCGTCAGCCCGAGCGCCGACGGCGACGGTGACGACGGCCTGGACGCCGAGATCCGCGTCGGGGGTGACGCCGGGGCGAGCGAGGTCATCGTGCTGCGTCCGCGCGGCGAGGCCCGGACCGAGCTCGACTCGCTCGTGATGCCGCTGCTGCTGCCCGACGCCCCGATCGTCACGTGGTGGCCCGCGACGCCGCCCGCCAGCCCCTCGACCGACCAGCTCGGCGCCATGGCGCAGCGTCGGATCACCGACGCCCTCGAGTGCCCCGCCCCCGGGGACGTGCTCGCGGGTCTGGGTGAGGGCTACCGGCCCGGGGACACCGACCTCGCGTGGGCCAGGGTGACGCTCTGGCGCGGACTCATCGCCGCCGCCCTCGACGAGCCGCCGTTCACGCCGTTGACGGCGGTCACGGTGCGCGGCAACACCCAGCACCCCTCGCTGCTGCTGCTCGCCGCGTGGCTGCGGCAGAGCCTCGGGATCCCGGTGAACCTGGAGCACGACGACGCCCCCGCGATCACCGGTGTCACGCTGCACCGCGCCAACGGCGACGTCGTCATGGAGCGGCCCGTGGACTCCACCATCCTGCGGATCTCCGAGCCCTCCGGCGTCAGCCACCGGGTCTCGCTGCCGCTGCGCACGCTCTCGGACAGCCTCATCGAGGACCTGCGCCGCCTCGACCCCGACGACGTGTACGGCAAGGTGCTGACGAAGGCGCTGCCCGCGCTGCGCGAGGCCACCTCGGCCTGAGGACGACGACGGCCGCCGCCCCCTGAGGGGCGGCGGCCGTCGTCGTCTCGGCGTGAGGGGTGCTGCGGTTCAGCGACCGCGGCGGCGGCGCAGGGCGCCCAGCGCCTCCTCGAGGAGCTCGGCGCCCTCGGCGGGGCTGCGGCGCTCCTTCACGTACGCGAGGTGCGTCTTGAAGGGTTCGTTCTTCGGGGCCGACGGCGGGTTGGCTCGGTCCTGCCCGGCCGGGAGACCGCAGCGCGGACAGTCCCAGCTCTCGGGCGCGACCGTGCCGACGTCGTCGGCGAAGCTCGGACGGGTCTCGTGACCCGCCGCGCACCAGTAGGAGATCCAGACGCGCGGCGCTGCATCGCCCCGCTCGGCCTCCCCCATCGGGCCTGCGCCCACCCGCGATCCACGGATCGCGCTTCCTCCACCGGCCATCGGTCGAACCCCCTAGATCACCACGAACTTCTGGATGAGCCCCAGCAGGAGCACCACGACACCCCAGAGAACGGCGGTGGCGATGGTGATCCGGTTGAGGTTGCGCTCGGCGACACCGGAGGAGCTCACGCTGGAGGAGAGGCCGCCGCCGAACATGTCGGACATGCCGCCGCCCTTGCCCTTGTGCATGAGGATGGTCAGGACCAGCACTGCGCTCGTGATCACGAGCAGCACCTGAAGTCCGATCCGAAGCGCGTCCACGGCGTGTGTTCCTTCGTTCGATGTCGCGCCACCGACGTGGTGGCGACTCAAGGATAGGCGATGGGGTGCGGTGCATCACACCGCACCCCACCGCCGGTCGTGCGGGGTCCTGCAGGTCGTTCAGATGGTCCCGGGTGGGACCGCCGGATCAGATTCGGTCGAACCCGGCGATGGCCGCGAACTGCTCCAGCACGAGGCTGGCGCCACCGACGAGCGTGCCGTCGACGTCGGGCTTCGCCATGATCTGGGCGACGTTGTCGCCCTTGACGCTGCCGCCGTACAGGATGCGGAGACCGGCGGCGACGTCCGCGCCGACGAGCTCGCCCACGCGCGCCCGGATCGCCTCGGCGATCTCCTGCGCGTCCTCGGGCGTGGCGACCTCACCGGTGCCGATGGCCCAGACGGGCTCGTAGGCGATGACGAGCGCGGCGACCTGCTCCGCGCTCAGGCCGGCGAGCGCGCCGTCGACCTGCGCCAGCGTGAAGGCGACGTGCTCGGACGCCTGACGGACCTCGAGGGCCTCGCCGACGCACACGATCGGGGTGATGTCCGCGCCGAGGGCGGCGAGGATCTTCGCGTTCACGAGGGCGTCGGACTCCGCGTGGTACTGACGACGCTCGGAGTGACCGATGATCGCGTAGCTCACGCCGAGCGCGGACAGCTGCGCGGCCGAGACCTCGCCGGTGTAGGCGCCCTTCTCCTGCGCGGAGATGTCCTGGGCGGCGTACCTCAGGCCGAGCTTGTCGCCGTCGACCAGCGTCTGCACGGAGCGCAGGCTCGTGAACGACGGCGAGACGACGACCTCGACCGCGTCGTAGTCGTGCTTGGCGTCACCGAGGGTCCAGGCCAGCTTCTGGACGAGCTGGATGGCCTGGTGGTGGTCCAGGTTCAGCTTCCAGTTGCCGACCATCAGGGGGGTGCGAGAGTTGCTCATGTCGTCTTCCTCAGTTCTCGAGCACGGCGAGGCCGGGCAGGGTCTTGCCCTCGAGCAGCTCGAGGGAGGCTCCACCACCGGTGGAGATGTGGCTGAAGCCGGACTCGTCGAAGCCGAGCTGGCGGACGGCGGCGGCGGAGTCGCCACCACCGACGATGGTGAACGCGCCGTCGGCGGTCGCGTCCACGAGGGCCTGCGCGACGGCGCGGGTGCCGCCGGCGAACGCGTCCATCTCGAACACGCCCATGGGGCCGTTCCACACCACGGTGCGCGAGGCCCTGATGGCCTCGGCGAACGCCTTCGCGGACTCCGGGCCGATGTCCAGACCGAGGGACTCGGCGGGGATCGCGTCGGCCGCGACGACCTCGTGCTTCGCGTCGGCGGCGAACGCCTCGGCGGCCACGATGTCGGTGGGCAGCAGGATCGTGACGCCCTTCTCCTCGGCGCGCGCGAGGTAGCCCTTGACCGTGTCGATCTGGTCGGCCTCGAGCAGCGACTTCCCGACCTCGTGACCCTGGGCCGCGAGGAAGGTGAAGACCATGCCGCCACCGATGAGCAGCGTGTCGGCCTTCTCCAGGAGGTTGGCGATGACGCCGAGCTTGTCGGAGACCTTGGAGCCGCCGAGCACGACCGCGTAGGGACGCTCGGGGTCGGCGATGGCCTTGCCGAGCGCCGCGACCTCGCCCTCGACCAGGGTGCCGGCCGCGTGCGGGAGGATCTCGGCCACGTCGAACACCGACGCCTGCTTGCGGTGCACCACGCCGAAACCGTCGGAGACGAACGCGTCGACGCCCCCACCGAGGGCCGCCAGCTCACCCGCGAGGGCGGCGCGCTCGGCGTCGACCTTGGAGGTCTCGCGAGGGTCGAACCGGACGTTCTCGAGCAGCGCGATCTGACCGTCGGTCAGGGTCGCGACGACGGCCTCCGCGCTCTCGCCGACCAGGTCGCCGGCGAGCGCGACCTCCTGGCCGAGCAGCTCGCCGAGGCGTGCGGCGACGGGAGCGAGCGAGTACCTGTCCTCGGGCGCGCCCTTGGGACGGCCGAGGTGCGCGGTCACGACGACCTTCGCACCGCCGTCGAGCAGCGCCTTGAGCGTCGGGAGGGCGGCGCGGATGCGGCCGTCGTCCGTGATGGTCGTGCCGTCGAGCGGCACGTTGAAGTCCGAGCGGACGAGCACGGTCTTGCCGCGCAGGTCACCGAGATCGGCGAGCGTCTTCACGAGGTGTCTCCTCCCCGCCCCTGCGGGCGGACGATGCAGTGGGGTGGGGCCGGTGCGACCGACGGGGTCGGTGCGCGTCCGGCGTAGCGACGCCCGCGCCCGCACCCGGAGGGTGCGGACGCGGGCATCCAGTCACAGCGGTGTCACGACGGCGCTAGCACCCGTCGATCAGAGCTTGCCGCCGACGTACTCCGTCAGCTTCACGAGGCTGGAGCTGTAGCCCCACTCGTTGTCGTACCAGGAGACGACCTTGACGAGGTCACCCGAGACCTTGGTCAGGCCGGCGTCGAAGATGCTCTGGTGCGGGTTGCCGACGATGTCCGAGGAGACGATCGGGTCCTCGGTGTACTCCAGCGTGCCGGCCATGGGGCCCTCGGCCGCAGCCTTGATCGCGGCGTTGACCTCCTCGACCGTGACCTCGCGCGAGGCGGTGAAGGTCAGGTCCGTGGCGGAGCCGGTGATGACCGGGACGCGCAGGGCGTAGCCGTCGAGCTTGCCCTTGAGCTCCGGGAGCACCAGGGCGACGGCCTTGGCCGCACCCGTGGTGGTCGGGACGATGTTCTGCGCGGCCGCGCGGGCGCGGCGCAGGTCCTTGTGGGGACCGTCCTGCAGGTTCTGGTCACCCGTGTAGGCGTGGATCGTGGTCATGAGACCACGCTCGATGCCGAACGCGTCGTTGAGCGCCTTCGCCATGGGGGCGAGGCAGTTCGTGGTGCAGGACGCGTTGGAGATGATGTGCTGCGTCTCGGGGTCGTAGTCGGTGTGGTTGACACCGACGACGAACGTGCCGTCCTCGTTCGAGGCGGGGGCCGAGATGATGACCTTCTTGGCGCCGGCGTCGATGTGCGCCTTGGCCTTGGCGGCGTCCGTGAAGAAGCCGGTCGACTCGATGACGATGTCGGCGCCGAGCTCGGCCCACGGGAGGTTGTTCGGGTCGCGCTCGGCGAGGGCGCGGATGGCCTTGCCGTCCACGACGATGTTGTCGTCGTCGTAGGTGACCTCGGAGGGCAGGACACCCAGGACGGTGTCGTACTTCAGCAGGTGCGCGAGCGTCTTGTTGTCGGTGAGGTCGTTGACACCGACAACCTCGATGTCGGCGCCCGAGGCGACGATGGCGCGGTAGAAGTTGCGGCCGATGCGGCCGAACCCGTTGATCCCGACGCGGATGGTCACGATTGGTCCTCCAAGCGTGCAGTGCACGCGGTCGTCCGGTGGCTCGCCCTACCCGGGCGGCCGGAGGGGGTCGTCCCCGTTTCTCCATCCACGACCCTACTACGCCGGGCACCTCCCGGCCCGGGGACGAGATGCCCGGGACAGGGTCGTGAAGACCTGACACACTGCGCTCCGCGCCGGGGCGCGGGGGCTCTCAGAGATCGAGCATCTCCGGCGTCAGGATGCTCTCCGTGTCGGGGATCCCGAGGTCGCTCGCGCGCTTGTCGGCCGTCGCGAGGAGACGCCGGATCCGGCCGGCGACGGCGTCCTTGGTCAGCTGGGGGTCGGAGAGCTGTCCCAGCTCCTCCAGGGACGCCTCACGGTGCTGCAGGCGGAGGCGGCCGGCCTCGATCAGGTGCTCGGGGACCTCGTCGCCCAGGATCTCGAACGCGCGCTGCACGCGGGCGCTGGCGGCGACGGCGGCGCGGGCCGAGCGGCGCAGGTTGGCGTCGTCGAAGTTGGCGAGACGGTTCGCGGTGCCGCGGACCTCGCGGCGCATCCGACGCTCCTCCCACGCCATGACGGCGTCGTGCGCGCCCATGCGCGTCAGGAGGGCGGCGATGGCGTCGCCGTCGCGCACGACGACACGGTCCACGCCGCGCACCTCGCGCGCCTTGGCGGCCAGGCCGAGTCGGCGCGCGGCGCCGACGAGCGCGAGCGCTGCCTCCGGTCCGGGGCACGTGACCTCGAGGGCGGCCGACCGCCCGGGTTCGGTGAGCGAACCGTGCGCGAGGAACGCCCCGCGCCAGGCGGCGACGGTGTCGGTCACGCTGGCGGAGACCACCTGGGGCGGGAGGCCCCGCACCGGGCGCCCCCGGGAGTCCAGGAGGCCGGTCTGGCGGGCGAGGGCCTCGCCGTCGCGCACGACCCTGACCACGTAGCGGTTGCCCTTACGCAGTGCGCCGCCGGAGACGACGATGATGTCGCTCGCGTGGCCGTAGACCTCGGCGATGGCGACGCGGATGCGCCGCGCGGCGGCGGCGTTGTCGAGCTCGGCCTCGATCACGATGCGGCCGGAGATGATGTGCAGGCCCCCGGCGAAACGCAGGGTCGCCGAGACCTCGGCCTTGCGACTGGAGGTGCGATCAACTCGGACCCTGGCCAGTTCGTCCTTCACGGCAGCGGTCAGAGACATGCCGGACATCCTGCCACGGGCCGGGCCCACGTGGCGCGTGAGGTCCCGATCCCGCCCCGCCTGCGAACGTCGCTGAGCGGCGTCGTTCCGCGCCTGACGGACCCACGCCGCGTCAGGGGTGCGTGAGGCTCCCCTCAGGGAAACTCGTGCGGTCAGGCCTCGCGCGCGACGTCGCCCCACGTGGCCGAGAACGCGTCGCGGTAGGCGGCGGCGAGGCGGAGCGGGTCGTGCCGGGCCGTGCCGTCGTCGGCCCTGACCTGGCGCAGCAGCAGTCCGGCACCGAGCTCGGCCGCGACCTCCTCGAGCTGGCCGACGTCGTCGACCCAGCCGGGATCAGCCACGACGACGTCGGGACGCAGGTCGGGGTCCACCTCGCGGAGCACGCGGACGTGGTCGGCCGCGGTGAAGCCGTCGGTCTCGCCCTCCTGCTGCTGCAGGTTGAGGGTGAGGGCGAGGTGCCCCGCCGCGTGGATGGCCTCGCGCAGCTGCCGCACCTGCAGGTGCGGCAGGACCGAGGTGTACCAGGAGCCGGGTCCGAGCACGACCCAGTCGGCCGCACGGATCGCCTCGATGGTCTCGGTGCACATCTCGGGCTCCTGCGGCAGCAGCCGCACGTTCGAGACGCGACCGCTGGTCACGGCCACGCGGCTCTGGCCGCGCACGACGATGTCCGCCTGGCCGCGACGCGTGACGTCCGCCTCGATGACGAGGGGTTCGGCGACCATCGGCAGCACCCGGCCGCGGACCCCGATGAGCTCACCGATCTGGTCAAGGCCGCGGACCGCCGAACCGGCGTGCTGCCACGCCGCGGCGATCAGCAGGTTGCCGAGCGCGTGCCCGTCGAGGTCGCCGTCGGTCACGAAGCGGTGCTGCAGGATGTCGTGCCACGCGCGGCCGCGAGGCGTGTCGTCGCACAGCGACGCCAGCGCCATGCGCAGGTCCCCGGGCGGCAGGATGCCCATCTCCTGCCGGAGCCGGCCCGAGGAGCCGCCGTCATCCGCGACGGTGACGACGGCCGTCAGGTCGGGCGTGAGGTGGCGCAGCGCCAGCAGCGACGCCGCGAGCCCGTGCCCACCGCCGAGCGCGACGATCTTCAGGGGCTCGATCCGCAGCGGATCGAGCGCACGCTCCGCCACCGCTACTCCCGACCCAGGTCGCGGTGGAGGTTGCGCACGGAGAAGCCCCGGGCGCGCAGCAGCTCCCCCAGGTGCTCCGAGAGCGCGACCGAGCGGTGCTTGCCGCCCGTGCAGCCGAACGCGATCGTCAGGTACGGCTTCTGCTCGGCGAGGTAGCCGGCCGTGATGGGTTCGACGAGGTCGGCGTACCCCTCGACGAACGCCTCGGCACCCGCCAGGCCGAGCACGTAGCTGGAGACGGCCTCGTCCTTGCCCGTGAGGTGGCGCAGCTCGGTGACCCAGTACGGGTTGGACAGGAAGCGCACGTCGACGACGTGGTCGGCGTCGAGCGGGATGCCGTACTTGAACCCGAAGCTGACGACCGTGATGTCCAGCGGGCGCTGGCCCTCGCCCGCGACCTCCGAGCGGACGCGCGAGGCGAGCTCGTGGACGTTGAGCCGCGACGTGTCGAGATAGACGTCCGCGCGGGCACGCAGGTGCTCGGTGAGCTCGCGCTCGGCCGCGATGCCGTCGAGGATCGTGCCCTCGTCCTGCAGCGGGTGCGGTCGGCGGACCTGCTCGAACCGTCGGACGAGGGTGGCGTCGTCGGCGTCGAGGAAGATGATGCGGTACTCGATTCCGTGGGCGCGGAAGGACTCGATGACGCCCTCGAGCTCGGAGAAGAACTCCTTGCCGCGTGCGTCGACGACGGCGGCCAGCCGCCGCACACCGCCCGTGGGCGACATCATGCCGACCAGCGGCGCCAGGAGCCGGGGCGGCAGGTTGTCCACGACGTACCAGTCGAGGTCCTCCAGCACCGCGGCCGCGCGCGAGCGACCGGCGCCCGACATGCCGGTGACGAGAAGCACCTCGCTGCGCTCCGAGGAGGGCTTGGTGGTCACGGACTCGAGCAGCGGGATGCCCCCGGGGACCGTGGGAGGGTCGTCCCGGTCGTGCTCGGGCTGGGCGTGCTCGACGTGCTCGGGCTGCTCGGGAGCGGTCATGCCTCCAGGATGCCAGGCTTCACGAGCGCCTCGTGGATCACGACGGCGAGCTTCGGCCCGATCCCCGGCACCTCGGCGATGACGTCGGGCCCAGCGGCGCGCACGGCCTTGACCGATCCGAAGCGCGCCAGGAGCGCGGCCTGCCGGGAGGGGCCGAGACCGGGCACGTCGTCCAGCACGGACCGGGTCATCGCACGTCCGCGGCGCTTGCGGTGGTGCGTGATGGCGAACCGGTGCGCCTCGTCCCGGACGCGCTGGAGCAGGTAGAGGCCCTCGCTCGTGCGCGGCAGCACCAGCGGGAAGTCCTCCCCCGGCAGCCACACCTCCTCGAGGCGCTTGGCCAGCCCGACGAGTGCGACGTCGGTGATGTTCAGCTCGTCCATGGCGCGGCGCGCGGCCGCGACCTGGGGCGGGCCGCCGTCGACGACGATCAGCTGCGGCGCGTAGGCGAACCGCTGCGGTCGTCCCGTGGTGGGGTCGATGCCGCGGATGATCGGGACGCCGTCGTCGTCGACCTCCTCCTGGCCCGCGCGCTCGGCGGCCATCCGCTTGAACCGGCGCGTGATGACCTCGTGCATGGCCTCGGTGTCGTCGCGCGCGCCCTCGCCGTCCGCACCGCGCACCACGAACTGGCGGTAGGCGCTCTTGCGCGGCAGCCCGTCCTCGAACACGACCATGGAACCGACCTGGTGCGTGCCCTGGAGGGTGGAGATGTCGAAGCACTCGATGCGCAGCGGGGACGAGCCGAGCTCGAGCTCGGTCTCGAGGTCCTGGAGCGCCTTCGAGCGCGCCGTGAGGTCGCCGGCGCGGCGAGTCTTGTGCAGCGCGAGCGCACCCTCGGCGTTGGTCAGCACCGTGGCCGCCAGGGCACGCTTGTCGCCGCGCTGCGGGACGCGCAGGCTGACCTTCGACCCGCGGATCTCCCCGAGCCACGTCTGCAGCTGCTCGGCGTCCTCCGGGAGGGCCGGGACGAGGACCTCGCGAGGCACGTCAGCGCCCTTCTCGGCGTAGACCTGCTGCAGCAGACGCTCGACGAGGGCGCCGTCGTCCAGGTCCTCCACGCGCTCGGAGACCCAGCCGCGCTGGCCGCGCACGCGACCGCCGCGCACGTGGAACACCTGGACGGAGACCTCGAGGTCGTCCTGCGCCAGCGCGAAGATGTCGGCGTCCGTGCCGTCGTCCAGGACGACGGCGTTCTTCTCCACGACGCGGCGCAGCGCCCCGAGGTCGTCGCGGAGCCGGGCGGCGCGCTCGTAGTCCATCTCGCCGGCGGCCCTGGCCATCTCGGCCTCGAGGCGCCGCACGAACGTGCCGGTGTCCCCCGCCATGAAGCGGCAGAAGTCCTCGGCGAGGTCGCGGTGGTCCTCGGGCGAGATTCGACCGACGCACGGGGCCGTGCACTTCTCGATGTAGCCGAGCAGGCACGGTCGGCCGCTGGCGGCCGCCGCCCGGAACACGCCGGACGTGCAGCTGCGGATGGGGAACACCCGCAGCAGCAGGTCGACCGTCTCCCGGATCGCCCACGCGTGGGAGTACGGGCCGAAGTAGCGGGTGCCGGTCCGCTTGGAACCGCGCATGACCGACACGCGCGGGATCTTCTCCCCCATCGTCACGGCGAGGTAGGGGTAGGACTTGTCGTCGCGGTACTTGACGTTGAACCGCGGGTCGAACTCCTTGATCCAGGAGTACTCCAGCGACAGCGCCTCGACCTCGGTGCCCACCACCGTCCAGACCACCCTGCTGGCCGTGGTGACCATGCGGGCGGTGCGCGGGTGCAGGGTGGGCAGCGGAGCGAAGTAGTTGGCCAGACGCTGCCGCAGGTTCCTGGCCTTGCCCACGTAGATGACACGGCCGGAGGGGTCGCTGAAGCGGTAGACCCCCGGCTTGGTCGGGATCTCCCCCGCTGCCGGCCGGTAGTCGCTGGGGTTGGTCACGGCGCGGCCCGGTCAGGCACTCGCGCCCTCACGCTCCGCAGCCGGCAGCAGGTCCTGCAGGAAGCTCCCGGTGTGGCTCTCCGGGACGCGCGCGATGTGCTCGGGGGTGCCCTCGGCCACGAGCGTGCCGCCGCCCGACCCGCCCTCCGGCCCCATGTCGATGACCCAGTCGGCGCTGCGCACGACGTCGAGGTTGTGCTCGATGACCAGCACCGAGTTGCCCTTGTCGACCAGGCCCTGGAGCACCTCGAGCAGCTTGCGGATGTCCTCGAAGTGCAGACCCGTGGTCGGCTCGTCGAGCACGTAGAACGTGCGGCCGTTGGAGCGCTTCTGGAGCTCGCTGGCGAGCTTGACGCGCTGCGCCTCGCCGCCCGACAGCGTGGTGGCGCTCTGGCCGAGGCGGACGTAGCCGAGGCCGACGTCGACGAGCGTCGTCAGGTGGCGGGCGATCGCGGGCGAGGCGGCGAAGAACTCGGCGGCCTCGGCGATCGGCATGTTCAGCACGTCGGCGACGGTCTTGCCCTTGAAGTGCACCTCGAGCGTCTCGCGGTTGTACCGCGCACCGTGGCACACCTCGCACTGGACGTAGACGTCGGGCAGGAAGTTCATCTCGATCTTCAGCGTGCCGTCACCCGAGCACGCCTCGCAGCGCCCGCCCTTGACGTTGAACGAGAACCGGCCGGGCATGTACCCGCGCACCTTCGCCTCGGTCGTCTCGGCGAACAGCTTGCGGACGTGGTCCCACACCCCCGTGTAGGTGGCGGGGTTGGAGCGCGGCGTGCGACCGATCGGGCCCTGGTCGACGTGCACGACCTTGTCGAGGTTGTCGAGCCCCGTGACGCGCTTGTGCCGGCCGGCGACGCGGCGGGCACCGTTGAGCTCGTTGGCCATCACGGTGTGCAGGATCGAGTTCACCAGCGTGGACTTGCCCGAGCCCGAGACACCGGTGACGGCGACGAGCTGGCCGAGCGGGAACGTGACCGTGACGTTCTGGAGGTTGTTCTCGTGCGCGCCAATGACCGTGACCTCGCGGCCCTTGGTGCGCGGACGGCGCTTGGTCGGGACGGGGATGCTGCGGCGGCCAGAGAGGTAGGCCCCCGTGAGCGACTCCTTCGAGGCGAGCAGACCGGCATAGTCCCCCGAGTGCACGACGTTGCCGCCGTGCTCCCCCGCGCCGGGGCCGATGTCGACGATCCAGTCGGCCATCCGGATGGTGTCCTCGTCGTGCTCGACGACGATGAGGGTGTTGCCCAGGTCGCGCAGACGCGTCAGCGTGTCGATGAGGCGGCGGTTGTCGCGCTGGTGCAGGCCGATGCTCGGCTCGTCCAGCACGTACAGCACGCCCACCAGACCGGAGCCGATCTGCGTGGCGAGCCGGATCCGCTGCGCCTCGCCGCCCGAGAGGGTCGCCGACGGGCGCGCGAGCGTGAGGTAGTCGAGGCCGACGTCGAGCAGGAAGCCCAGCCGCGCGTCGATCTCCTTGAGGACGGCCCCGGCGATGGCCTGCTCGCGCACGCCCAGCTCGAGGGTCTCCAGGAACGCGCGCGCGTCACCGATCGACAGCCCGCAGACGTCGGCGATCGAGTGGCCGGAGACGCGGACCGCGAGGACCTCCGGCTTGAGCCGCGCGCCGTCGCAGACGGGGCAGGCGATCTCGCGCATGTAGCCCTCGTAGCGGTCCTTCGACCAGTCCGACTCCGTCTCGGCGTGCCGGCGCTGGATGAAGGAGATGACGCCCTCGAAGCCGCTGGAGTACTGCCGCTCGCGGCCCCACCGGTTCTTGTACTTGACCTTCACCTCGTGGTCCTGGCCGTGGAGCACCGCCTTGCGCGCGCGCTCGGGCAGCGCGCGCCACGGCACGTCGACCGAGAAGCCGAGCTGGGCGCCCAGCGCCTCGAGCTGACGCTTGTAGTAGTCCGCCTGCTGACCCTGGCCCCACGGTGCGACGGCGCCCTCGGCGAGCGTGCGCTCGTCGTCGGGCACGACGAGGTCGGGGTCGACCTCGAGCCGGGTGCCGAGCCCGCTGCACTCGGGGCACGCGCCGTAGGGGGCGTTGAAGGAGAACGTGCGGGGCTCGATCTCCTCGAGCGAGAGCGTGTGCTCGTTGGGGCACGCCCGCGTCTCCGAGTAGCGACGCTCGCGGGCCGGATCGTCGGCGTCGGCGTCCACCAGCTCCACGAGCAGGACGCCCTCGGCGAGGCGCAGCGCGGTCTCGACGGAGTCGGTGATGCGCTGCTTGGCGGTCGGGCGCACCACGAGGCGGTCGACGACGACCTCGATGTCGTGCTTGAGCTTCTTCTCGAGCACCGGGGGCTCGCTCAGGGCGGCGACCGTGCCGTCGACCCTGGCGCGCGCGAAGCCCTGCGCCTGGAGGTCGCGGAACAGGTCGGCGTACTCGCCCTTGCGGCCGCGGACCACGGGGGCGAGCACCTGGAAGCGCGTGCCCTCCGGGAGCTCGAGCAGCTGGTCGACGATCTGCTGCGGCGACTGCGAGGTGACCTTCTCCCCGCAGACCGGGCAGAACTGCGTCCCGGCGCGCGCGAACAGCAGCCGCAGGTAGTCGTAGACCTCGGTGATCGTGCCGACGGTCGAGCGCGGGTTGCGGTTGGTCGACTTCTGGTCGATCGACACGGCCGGCGACAGACCCTCGATGAGGTCGACGTCCGGCTTGTCCATCTGGCCGAGGAACTGGCGCGCGTACGAGGACAACGACTCCACGTAGCGGCGCTGGCCCTCGGCGAAGATCGTGTCGAACGCGAGGGAGGACTTGCCCGATCCGGACAGCCCCGTGAAGACGATGAGGCGGTCGCGGGGCAGCTCCAGAGAGACGTCGCGGAGGTTGTGCTCCCGGGCACCCGAGATGATGAGACTCACCCAGCGAGCGTACTCGCCCCCACCGACAGGTAGCACACCTGTTCGACCTCGGCGTAACGCCGCTGGCCGCGTGGAGCAGGGTGGTGCGCGTCCGCCGCCCTAGGCTGAGGCTCCACCCACGTCAGGAGATGCACCGTGTCCGTGTTCGCCGTCGAGTACACCTACGACGACCGCGCGCAGGAGCGCGACGCCGTCCGTCCCGCCCACCGCGAGTTCCTGCGGGGGCTGCTGGAGGCGGGCGACCTCCTCGCCTCCGGACCGCTGGCCGACGGGTCCGGAGCGCTGCTGGTGGTCGTCGCGGACGACGACGACGCCGCCGCCGATCTTCTGGCGGCGGACCCGTTCCGCGCCGCCGGCCTGATCCTCACGACGACGGCGCGCGGCTGGTCCCCGGTCATCGGCCCATGGTCCTCGCACGCCTGACCCGACGCCCGGCGCGCGAGCCGGACGCGAGAACGCCCCGCCCGACCTGAGGTCGAGCGGGGCGTTCGTCACGTCGGCACCGGGGGTCAGCGCACCGAACCACCGGCGTGCGGGTCGCCGTCGGTGGCATCGACGTCGTCACCCGCGCCGCCGGCGCCCGCCTCGCGGCTGCCGCGCGGCGGCCACAGGTGAGAGACCAGCGCCGCGCCCCCGAGGGCCACGACGATCACGACCAGCGAGATCCACGTCGGCAGCTCGGGCGCCCACTCCACGCTCTCGCCACCGTTGACGAACGGCAGCGTGTTGAGGTGCAACGCCTCGAGGATCAGCTTCACGCCGATGAAGGCGAGCACGACCGCGAGCCCGTACTTGAGGTAGGCCAGCCGCTCGACGAGGCCACCGAGCAGGAAGTACAGCTGCCGCAGCCCCATGAGCGCGAAGACGTTCGTCGCGAACACGAGGAACGAGTCGGTCGTCACCGAGAAGATCGCGGGGATCGAGTCGAACGCGAACAGCAGGTCGGTGGTGCCGAGCGACAGGATCACCAGCATCATCGGCGTCACCATGCGCGACCCCGTCGAGGAGCGGGTCGTCAGGCGTGAGCCGTCGTACCCGTCGGAGACCGGGAGGATGCGCCGTATCAGCCGGATGACGCGGTTCTCCTCGTACTCGTCCTCGTCGCCACCCCGCACCATGCTGACGGCGGTCACCAGGAGGATCGCGCCGAACAGGTAGAACACCGCGGTGAAGCGCTCGATGACCGCGGACCCGGCGAGGATCAGCCCTCCCCGCAGGACGAGGGCGATGAGGATGCCGATCATCAGCGTCCGCTGCTGCAGGTGCCGGGGCACCGCGAACGCGCTCATGATCAGCATGAACACGAAGAGGTTGTCGAGCGAGAGCGAGTACTCCAGCAGCCAACCGGTCGTGAACTTCAGCGCGGGGTCCGAACCGCCCACCACGAGCAGCACGACGGCGAAGACCAGCGCCAGACCGATGTAGGCGAGCACCCAGCGCGCGCTCTCGGCGACCGAGGGCACGTGCGGGCGGCGCCCGATGATGACGAGGTCGGCGAGGAGGATCCCCGTCATGACGACGAGGGCCGCGACCTCGAACCACCCCGGGATCACTGGCGGCGGTCCTCCGACGAGGCGTCACGATCGGTCTCCGACGTGCTGAACGCCGGGTCGATGGGACGGTCCTGGGTGGAGGTGTGGGACTCGGGCACGTCGGCGATGTCGCCGATTGTGCCGACTCGCGGCACGTTCGTCCCAGCCACCAGGGCGGCCTTGCGCTCGTCGCTCCTGGTCTTCGCGAGACTGGCGACGGTCGTGATGATCAGCACGCCGACGATGAACGACAGCGAGACCGCGATCGAGACCTCGGGGATCAGGTGGATCTCCTCGCCGCCGTTGATGAACGGCACCTCGTTGGTGTGCATGGCGTGGATGACGAGCTTGACGCCGATGAAGGCGAGGATCGCGGCCAGGCCGTAGTTGAGGTAGACCAGCTTGTCGAGCAGACCGTCGATGAGGAAGAACAGCTGACGCAGGCCGAGGAGGGAGAACGCGTTCGCGGCGAAGATCAGGAAGACCTCCTGCGTGAGACCGAAGATCGCGGGGATCGAGTCGACGGCGAAGAGGATGTCCGCGCTCCCGATCGCGACCATGACCAGCAGCATCGGCGTGATGAAGAGCTTGCCGTTGTCACGGTGGAAGACCTTGTCGCCCTTGAAGCCGTCGGTGACGGGGAAGAACCGGCGCACGAGGCGGACGAGACCGGTCTCCTTCTGCTGCTCGTCGGCCTCCTTGTGACGCAGCTGGAGGATCGCCGTGTAGATGAGGAACGCGCCGAAGATGTAGAACACCCAGGCGAAGTTGTTGACGATCTCGGCGCCGATGAAGATGAACAGCGTCCGCAGGACGAGCGCCAGGATGATGCCGACGAACAGCACCTTCTGCTGGTACTCCCGGGGCACGGCGAACGCGCCCATGATCAGCACGAACACGAACAGGTTGTCGACCGAGAGGCTCTTCTCGGTGATGTAGCCGGCGTAGTACTCGGCCGCGAAGCCCCCGCCCCACATCCACAGGACGAAGAGGCCGAACAGCAGGGCGATTGCGACGTAGGCCGCCGACCACAGCGCCGCCTCGCGCAGCGTGGGGGCGTGCGGCTTACGCACGTGGCCGAAGAGATCGACCGCGAGCATCGCGACGATCCCCGCGACCGTGACGGCCCAGATCAGGGGTGAGACATCCATGAGTAACCTTTCGGTTCGTCGACAGGGGAACCGAAGGTCTTCTCCGGCGCGACGACGTGCCGCGCCCAGCTGGACCGGGAACCCGCCGTTGGGTGCCGTGATGACGATCCAGCTGTCGTGAGGAGTACTCCCCTTCGTTGGAGCGAGATTATCAGAGCCGGACCCGTTCGTTGACGAGGCAATCAGTTGACGAACGTCACGTCACCGCGACGCTCGACCGCCCCCGACCGCGTCCGACCGCCCGAAAGCCCCGTCCTCAGGCCGAGGCCGCCATCATCTGGCGCAGCTCCTTCTTGAGGTCGGAGATCTCGTCGCGCAGCCGCGCGGCGACCTCGAACTGCAGCTCGGCCGCCGCGGCGTGCATCTGGTCGGACAGCTCCTGGATGAGCTGGGCGAGGTCGGACGCCGCAGCACCGGCGAGCCGTTCGCGCGCCGACGAACCACCCTTGGCGGCCTGGCCCCCGGACCTGCCCTTGCCCGTCTGGCGGTAGCCGCCGGCGAGCAGCTCCTTCGTGTCGACGTCCTCGCGTGCGAGCTGGTCGGTGATGTCGACGATCTTCTTGCGCAGCGGCGTCGGGTCGATGCCGTTGGCGAGGTTGTAGGCGACCTGCTTCTCCCGCCGGCGCGTGGTCTCGTCGATCGCCAGCGCCATCGACGGCGTGATCTTGTCGGCGTACATGTGGACCTGACCCGAGACGTTGCGCGCCGCGCGGCCGATGGTCTGGATCAGCGACGTCCCCGAGCGCAGGAAGCCCTCCTTGTCGGCGTCGAGGATGGCGACCAGGGACACCTCCGGCAGGTCGAGACCCTCGCGCAGCAGGTTGATGCCGACCAGGACGTCGTAGACGCCCATGCGCAGCTCGCGCAGCAGCTCGATCCGGCGCAGCGTGTCCACCTCGGAGTGCAGGTAGGCGACCTTGATGCCGCGCTCGAGGAGGTAGTCGGTGAGGTCCTCGGACATCTTCTTGGTCAGCGTGGTCACCAGGACGCGCTCGTCGCGCTCGGCCCGCTCGCGGATCTCGCCCAGCAGGTCGTCGATCTGCCCCTTGGTGGGCTTGATCACGACCTGCGGGTCCACGAGACCCGTGGGGCGGATGACCTGCTCCACGAACCCGTCGGACTGCCCGAGCTCGTAGGCTCCCGGCGTCGCCGACAGGAACACCGTCTGACCGGTGCGCTCGAGGAACTCCTCCCACCGCAGCGGACGGTTGTCCATCGCGCTCGGCAGCCGGAACCCGTGCTCGACGAGCGTGCGCTTGCGCGACGCGTCGCCCTCGAACATCGCACCGATCTGCGGAACCGTCTGGTGCGACTCGTCGATGACCAGCAGGAAGTCCTCGGGGAAGTAGTCCAGCAGCGTGTGCGGCGGCGTGCCGCTCTCGCGACCGTCGATGTGTCGGGAGTAGTTCTCGATGCCCGAGCACGTGCCGATCTGGCGCATCATCTCGAGGTCGTAGGTGGTGCGCATGCGCAGCCGCTGCGCCTCCAGCAGCCGGCCGGACTGCTCGAGCTCCGCGAGCCGCTGCTCGAGCTCGGACTCGATCGTCACGACGGCGCGCGACATCCGCTCCGGGCCCGCCACGTAGTGCGTCGCCGGGAAGATGTGCGTCTCGGTCTCCTGCCGCACCACGTCCCCGGTCAGGGGGTGCAGCGTCGCGATCGACTCGATCTCGTCGCCGAAGAACTCGATGCGGATCGCGAGCTCCTCGTAGACCGGGATGATCTCGACCGTGTCGCCGCGGACGCGGAACGTGCCCCGGTTGAACGCCATGTCGTTGCGCGTGTACTGCATGACCACGAACTGGCGCAGCAGGGCGTCGCGCTCAACGACGTCGCCCACGCGGAGCTGGACCATCCGCTCGACGTACTCCTGCGGGGTGCCGAGACCGTAGATGCAGGAGACGGACGCGACGACCACGACGTCGCGCCGCGTCAGCAGCGAGTTGGTCGCCGAGTGGCGCAGCCGCTCCACCTCGTCGTTGATCGACGAGTCCTTCTCGATGTAGGTGTCCGAGGACGGCACGTAGGCCTCGGGCTGGTAGTAGTCGTAGTAGGAGACGAAGTACTCCACCGCGTTGTTGGGGAGCAGCTCCCGGAACTCGGTCGCGAGCTGCGCCGCGAGCGTCTTGTTCGGTGCCATCACGAGCGTCGGCCGCTGCACCTGCTCGATGAGCCACGCCGTCGTCGCCGACTTGCCCGTACCCGTGGCACCGAGCAGCACGATGTCCTTCTCGCCGCCCTGGAGGCGCGAGGTCAGCTCGCTGATCGCCTGCGGCTGGTCGCCCGAGGGACTGAACTCGGAGACCACCTCGAACGGGGCGACGGTGCGCTGCAGATCGGTGACGGGACGCATGGCTCAACGGTACGTCGGACCACTGACATCGACGGCTGGCGGGGGCAGGATGGATCACGAGTCCGGGGGTCCGCCCCGGTCTGACGCAAGGAGACATCATGCCCAGGACCGTCAACAGCGCCGCCAGCACCGTCTGGGAGGGCGACCTCGCCTCCGGATCGGGCCGCACCACGGTCGCCAGCGGCGCGTTCCCCGCCGTCGACATCAGCTGGCGCTCCCGCGCCGAGGGCGAGGGTGGTCAGACCACGCCCGAGGAGCTCATCGCGGCCGCGCACGCGTCGTGCTACTCCATGGCCCTCTCGCACGAGCTCGCCGGCAAGGGCACGCCGCCCACGCGCGTCGAGACCTCCGCCAGCGTCGCGTTCGTCGCGGGCGAGGGCATCACCGGCATCACCCTCACGGTCGAGGCGACCGTGCCGGGCATCTCGGAGGACGACTTCCTCGCCGTCGCCGAGGCCGCCAAGACCGGGTGCCCCGTGAGCGCCGCGCTCGCGTCCGTGCCGATCACGCTCGAGGCGACGCTCAAGGCCTGACCCTCGGGTCCGCACGCTGCAACGTCGCACGGATCGGGACCGGTCGGAGGCTTCCACGCCTCCGGCCGGTCCCGATCGGCGTCAGCGGCCGCGGTCGGCCACCAGCGGCAGCACGTGCGTGCGCCAGAGCTCGGCGACGGCGTCGCGCGTCGTGACGACGTCGACGTCCGTGTCCACCAGCACGTCCGCGACGGCGCGGCGGTCGGCGTCGCTCGCCTGCGCCGCGATCCGGGCCGCTGCCTGCTCCCGGCTCAGACCCCGCGCGACGGCGCGCTCCAGCCGGACGTCCGCGGGCGCGTCGGCGACGACGACGAGGTCGTAGCGCGGCGCGAGCCCGTTCTCCACGAGCAGCGGGACGTCGTGCACGAGCACCGTCCCCGTCGCCGCCGCAGCGACCACCGCCGCGAACCTCGCCCCGACCGCCGGGTGCACGATCCCCTCGAGATCGCGCCGCGCGGCCTCGTCGGAGAACACGACCCCCGCCAGCGCCGCGCGGTCGAGCGAGCCGGCGGCGTCGAGCACCCCCGTACCGAAGCGGTCGACGACGGCGGCCAGCCCCGGCGTCCCCGGCTCCAGCACCTCGCGGGCGAGCGCGTCGGCGTCGACGACCTGCGCCCCGAGCTCGGCGAGCATCCGCGCGAGCGTCGACTTGCCGGACGCGATGCCCCCGGTGAGCCCGACGAGCACCGGCCCCGCACCCGTCCCACGACCGGTCACGAGAGCGTCCCGCCCACCACGTGCAGGTCGGGACCGGCGTGCCCGAGCGTCGCGCGGACGATCTCCCGCACCGCCCGCACCGTCTCCTCCAGCGCCATGTCGGTCGCGGCGGGCACGTGCACGAACCCCACGCGTGCGTCGGGCGCGACCTCGAGCGCGTGCACGAACGTCGCGTTGCAGACGTAGGTGCCCGCGGACAGCGACACCTCGACCGCCAGGCCCGCGGCGCGGCACGCGGACAGCGCCGCCTTGACGGGCAGCGTCGCCTGCCGTGCGAGCGGCGCCCCCGGCGAGACCTCCTCGTCCACGGGCTGGCCGCCGTCGTTGTCGGGGATGCGGGCGTCGGCCAGGTTCAGCGCGACGCGCTCGATCCGCACGGCCGAGGAACCCCCGGCCAACCCGGTCGCGACCACGACGTCGGGGGCGTGCTCGGCGACCAGCGCCGCCAGCCGCTCGCGCACGGCCGCGAACACGACCGGCAGCCGGGCGACCACGAGCCTCGCCCCCTCGACCTCCTCGTCCCAGTCCCGGGCGAGCAGGACGGCCGCGTCCCACGAGGGGTTCGTCGCGGCGTCGGCGAAGGGTTCGAAGCCCGTGACCAGCACGAGCGGAGTCTTCCCAGGCATCCTCCGAGCCTAGTCGGGCAGGTTCGCCGCCTCGTCGACCGCGCCGTCGGAGACGCCGCGGCGCAGCGTCTCGCCGAGGAAGAACCCCGGCCGACGCACGCGCTGCACGACCATCACCACGACCCCGAGCAGCAGCACCGTGACACCCAGCACGAACACCAGGCCGACGCCCCCGATCTGCGACCCCGAGCCGAAGTCTGGATCGATCGAGTCGCGCAGCGTCGTGACGAACAGGATCGTCAGGACGACGCCGCCGACGAGCGGGAAGACGAGCTGGAAGAAGGTGTTGCGCCCCGAGGCGAACCACTGCGTCCGGAAGTACCAGACCGTCGCGAACGCGGTGAGTCCGTAGTAGAAGCAGATCATCATGCCCAGCGCGGTGATCGTGTCCCACAGCACGTTCTCGCTCACGAACCGCATCACGGCGTAGAAGGCGGAGGCGACGACGGCGGAGACGATCGTCGCGTAGCCGGGCGTGAAGAACCGCGGGTGGACGGTCGCGAACCGGGGCTGCAGCGCCCCGTAGTGCCCCATCGCCAGCAGCGTGCGCGCCGGGGAGACGAACGTCGACTGGAGCGAGGCCGCCGAGCTCGACAGCACGGCGAGCGAGACCAGCCACGCGAGCGGACCCATCACGAGGGCCGAGAGGTGGAAGAACACGTTGTCCTGGATGCCGGCGTTGCCCAGGCCGTACTCCCCCGTCCCGACCCCGGCGAACGAGATCAGCGCGACGGCGAGCATCACGTACACGACCACGATGATCAGCACGGTCAGCGTCGCCGCGCGCCCCGGCGTCGAGGCCGACCCCTTGGTCTCCTCGTTCATCGTCAGGGTGACGTCCCAGCCCCAGAAGATGAAGATCGACAGCGACAGCCCGGCGGCGACCATGCCGAACTCGGGGATCTCCAGCGGGTTGAACCACGACGCCGAGATCGGCGTCGGGTCGTAGGCGGTCCCGTTCGCCACGCCGACGAACGCGGCGACCGTGAACACGGCCAGCACCAGGAGCTGGAAGCCGACCAGCACGTACTGCAGCTTCTGCGTCGTCTGCATGTCCCGGTAGGAGATCCAGGTCGCGCCGGCCATGAAGGTCAGGCACGTCACGACGTTGATCACCGGGTTGGCGGCGAGGTCGGCGATGCCGTCGTTGCGCGTGATCTGCGCGATCAGGAGGTAGAGGAAGTCGACGGCGATGCCCGCGAGGTTCGACAGGACCAGGATCGTGGCGGCCACCAGGCCCCAGCCCGCCATCCAGCCGACGTACGGCCCGAACGCGCGCGTCGCCCAGGTGAAGGACGTGCCGGAGTCCGGCATCGCCGAGTTGAGCTCGCGGTAGCCGAACGCCACCAGCAGCATCGGGATGAACCCGACCAGGATGATGGCGGGCACCTGCGTGCCGACCGCCGACGCCGTCGGCCCGATCGCCGCGGTGAAGGTGTAGGCGGGAGCGACGCACGAGATCCCGATGACGACGGCGCCGACCAGGCCGACCGTGCCCGCGCCGAGCCCCTTCCTCGACAGGCCGGAGCCGTCCCCCGGCACGTCCCGCTCCGCCACCCCACCGGCGTCCTGCCCCGACCCCGACGTCGCTCGCTCCAGATCGGTCACGACTGCTCCCCCATCACCGCGTCGCGCGGTACCACGACCATCGGGACCGGCAGCTCGCGCAGCATGCGCGAGGCCGTCGCCCCCAGGAACAGCCGCCCGGCGCTCGCCAGGCGGGAGGAGCCGACGACGACGAGCTCGTCCCCGGCGAAGTCGACGGCGACCACGGCCTGGGAGAACGTCGCTCCCCTGGCCACGAGCGTGTCGGCGGCGACGCCGTCCGGGAGCGTCTCGTGGACGCCCTCCAGCACCGTCGAGACGTGGGCGTGGGCGGCCGCCGCCGCGGCGTCGCTCGTACCGAGTCCCTCCTCGTCGATCGCGACGAGGGACAGCAGCCGCAGCCGGGCGCCGAGGGCGTCCGCCAGGCGGATCGAGGCGGACATCACGTCGCTCGCGCCCGGACGCAGTCCGATCGCCGCCGTGACCCGCGACACGCCCGCGGCAGGGCTGCTGCGCAGCTTCTTGGGGGCGAGCGCGACGGGCACCTCGGCGGCGTGCAGCAGCGCGTTCGCGACGCCCGAGACCCGGAACCGTCCCGCGATGCCGCCGCGGGCCGCGCCCACGACGACGAGGGCGGCGTCGAGCTCGCGGGCCGCCTCGAGCAGCCCCTCGGCGCCGGACTCCGCCCACCGCAGGTGCGTCGTCGCGCCGCCCGGAACACCTCGGTCGTGGCGCGCGAGCCACTCCTGCGCGCCCGCGAGCCACTCCAGCGCGGCCTGCTCGAGGTAGCGCGTGAACCCGGCCTCGGGCGGGGCGAGCGTCGCGCGCTCGGTGCTCGCGAGCACCAGCACCACGTGCAGCTCGCCGCCGGAGGAGGCGGCGAGGCGCGCCCCGAGCGCGAGCGCGTCGCGGCCCGCCCCGGTGTCCTGGAAGCCGACGACGACGCGCATCAGTCGGCCGTCGCGCCGTCGGCCGGCCCGCCGTCGGTCAGCTCTGTCACGATCGCCGCGGCCTGCGCGTGCCCGACGCGGATCGCGCCGTCGACGTGCTGGAAGCCGAGCGCCGCGAGGTCGGAGCAGGCCCACCGGATCGGTCCGACCGGGGTGCCGGCGTCGGCCCCGAACCGGCTGAGCCCGCCGATCCCGAAGCTGGCGGCGTAGGCGCCGCGCGTCCACTCCTCGCTCCCCCAGTCGCTCTCGTAGTAGACGACGGGGTGGCGCGCCTCGTCACCGAGGTAGGCGGCGAGCGAGTCCAGGATGCGCTCCCGCCGCTCCGCGGCCGGCAGCGCGAACATCGCGTCGGCCGTGGCGTCGGCGACGAAGCCGACCAGCGTGCCGCGGCCGTCGCGCTCGTCGACGTCGCTCGTGTTGTCGTAGGCCTCGTGCACGATCTGGTAGGGGCTGAACGCCGTCCCCGACAGGCCCTTGTCGCGCCAGAACGGCGTGTCGTAGACCGCGTGCACCTTGATCACGAGCCCGAGCGAGAGCTGCTGGTGCAGCACCTGCTGGCGTCGCGGCAGCGGCGGCTCGAACGCGATCCGGCTGTAGAGGTTCGGGGGGACGGCGACGACGGCGCGGCGTGCCCTGACCGTGATCGGTCCGGCGCTGCCGCCGTCGGCGTGCGCGACGACACCGGTCTCCGACCACTCCAGCGTCCGCACCGGCGCACCGAGGTGGACGTCACCGCCCAGCCGCTCCGCCAGGAGCAGCGGCACCTGCTGCAGCCCGCCGACCACGCGCCGGTCGAGGATGAAGTCGGCGTCGACCAGGTGCGAGAAGCTGCCCTGCGAGGCCGCCATGAGGATGGCCTGCAGTGCCGAGACGGCGTGCGCCGGCTTCGTCAGCATGGCCTGCGCCGCGAACAGCGCGAGGTTGTCGCGCGCCTCGACGTCGTCGGTCTGATCCGCGAGCCAGGCCGACCACGAGATCTGGTCGAGCTCGGCGGCGCGGGGGTGGGCCCAGGGCTCCTCGGCGCCGACCTCGGCGACCAGCTCGTCCAGGACCTCGATGATGCGCTCGATCTCGGCCGCCGTCTCCGGCGCCACCGGGAAGATCTCGCCGGTGAACCGCGTGGGCTCGCCGTCGCGCGGCACGTAGACGCTGTCCCCCTCGCGGTAGCGCGGATAGGTCTCGAGCCCGAGGTCGGCGAGCGTCTTGAGCAGCGCCTCCTGATCGGGCGAGACCCACTGGCCGCCGACCTCGAGCGTGGCGCCGTCGACGTCCTCGGTCCAGAGCCGACCGCCGATGCGGTCCCGCGCCTCGAGCACGGCGACCGTGAGGCCGGCGGCGACGAGGTCGGTCGCGGCCGTGAGGCCCGCCGCACCCGCGCCGATGACGACGACGTCGCGCTCGACGACCCGATCCGTCGCGTCCGAGGCCCCCGTCGTCCCCGTACCCGTACCCGTGCTCACCACGGTGCTCATCACGCCTCCGTCGCCGTCATCACGTGCTTGATCCGGGTGTAGTCCTCGAGCCCGTAGACCGACAGGTCCTTGCCGTAGCCCGAGTGCTTGAACCCGCCGTGCGGCATCTCCGCCACGAGCGGGATGTGGGTGTTGATCCAGACGCAGCCGGCGTCGACGTCGCCCGCCAGCCGTGCGGCCTGCGCGACGTCGCGGGTCCAGACGCTCGCCGCGAGCCCGTAGTCCACGCCGTTGGCGAGCTCGACGGCCTGGGCCTCGCCGTCGAAGGGCTGCACCGTCAGCACCGGTCCGAAGGTCTCCTGCTGCACGATCGCGTCGTCCTGGCGGACGCCGGTCACCACGGTCGGCTCGAGGAAGAAGCCCTTCTCGCCGATGCGGCCGCCCCCGGTCGCGATGCTCGCGTGGGCAGGCAGCTCGGCCAGCACACCGGTCACCCTGGCGAAGTGCGTCGCGTTGTTCAGCGGTCCGTAGTAGGCGTCCTCGACGTCGCCGACGGTCAGCGCCCGCGCCGCGGCGACGAGGGCGGCGACCAGCTCGTCGTGGATCTCGCGGGCCACGATCACGCGCGTCACGGCGGTGCAGTCCTGACCGGCGTTGAAGAACGCGGCACCGACGATGCCCTCGGCCGTGGCGGCGACGTCGACCCCCGCGAACACGACGGCAGGCGCCTTGCCGCCCAGCTCGAGGTGCGCGCGGGTGAGGTTGCCGGCGGCGGCGTTCGCGACGGCGAGCCCCGCACGCACCGAGCCGGTGATCGCGACGAGACCGGGCGTGCGGTGCGTGGTGAGCAGCTCGCCCGTCGAGGCGTCGCCCAGCACGAGGTTGAGCACGCCGTCGGGCAGGATCCCCCGCGTCAGTCGCACGAGGACGAGGGTGGACTCCGGCGTCGTGTCGCTCGGCTTGATGACGACCGTGTTCCCCGCCGCCAGCGCCGGGGCGAGCTTCCAGATCGCCATCATGATCGGGTAGTTCCACGGCGTGACCTGACCGACCACGCCGATCGGCTCGCGCCGCACCTGCGACGTGTGGCCCTCCATGTACTCGGCCGACGCCGCACCCTGCAGGGTCCGGGCGGCGCCGGCGAAGAACCGCACGTGGTCGGCGCCGGTCAGCACCTCCTCCGCCCGGATGGCCTCCTTCGGCTGGCCCGTGTTGCGGTGCTGGGACTCGACCAGCTCGTCGGCGGCCTCCTCGATCGCGTCGGCCCACGCCAGCAGCATCCGCTGGCGCTGACCGGGTGTCGTGCGGCGCCAGGCGAGGCGGGCGGCCGAGGCCGCGGCGTAGGCCGCGTCCACGTCGTCGGCGTCGCTGATCGGCGAGACCGCGACGACCTCCTCCGTGACGGGGCTGACGACGTCGAGCCGCCCCGTGCCGTGCGCGTCGACGAAGCGACCGTCGATCCAGTTCTGCAGCACCATCGGTGGTTCTCCTCGGGGCTTTCGTGCGGGTGTGGTCGGGGTGGGTGTCAGGCGGGGGTGAGCGCGTACTTCACGGACTGGTACTCCTCGAGGCCCTCGGAGCCGCCCTCGCGGCCCAGTCCGGAGGCCTTGACGCCGCCGAACGGCGCGGCCGCGTTGGAGACGACGCCGAGGTTGATCCCGGTCATCCCGGTCTCGAGCCGCTCGACCAGGCGCTGTGCGCGGGCGAGGTCGCGCGTGTAGGCGTAGGACACGAGGCCGTACTCGGTCCCGTTGGCCAGGGCCAGCGCCTCGTCCTCGTCCGCGAACGTCGTGATCGTCACGACCGGTCCGAAGATCTCCTCGCGCAGGATCGCGGCCTCGGCCGGAACGTCCACGACGACGGCGGGCGCGAGGTAGCTGCCGCCCTCGGGCAGCCCCTGCGGCAGCTCGGAGGCGGTGAGGACACGCGCACCCGCCGCGACGGCGTCGTCCAGCAGGGCGGAGATGCGCTCGACGGCGCCCGTGTCCACGAGCGGGCCGATCGTCGTGCCCTCGCGGTCGCCGGGTCCCACGTGCAGCGCCTCGACCTTCGCCACGATGCGCGCCGTGAAGTCCTCGGCGACGTCCTCGTGCACGAGGAACCGGTTGGCTGCCGTGCACGCCTGGCCGACGTTGCGGAACTTGGCGAGCATCGCCCCCTCGACCGCCGCCTCGACGTCAGCGTCCTCGAACACGAGGAACGGCGCGTTGCCGCCGAGCTCCATCGACGTGCGCAGCACGCCCTGCGCCGCCTGGGCCAGCAGGGTCCGACCGACCGGCGTGGAGCCGGTGAAGGAGAGCTTGCGCAACCGGGGATCGGCGATGACCGGCTCGCACACGCCGCGCGAGTCGCTCGTCGGGATCGCGTTCACGACGCCGTCAGGCAGCCCGACCTCGCGCAGCAGGTCGACGAACGCGAGCGTGGTCAACGGCGTCAGCTCGGCGGGTTTGATCACGCTCGTGCACCCGGCCGCGATCGCGGGGGCGAGCTTGCGCGTGGCCATCGCCAGCGGGAAGTTCCACGGTGTGATGAGGAGGCAGGGCCCGACGGGCACGCGCGTGACGATCACGCGGCCCGTGCCCTCGGGGTTGCGCCCGTAGTGCCCGCCGATGCGCGCCGCCTCCTCGCTGAACCAGCGCAGGAACTCGCCGCCGTAGGTGACCTCGCCGCGCGACTCCGCGACCGGTTTGCCCATCTCTGCCGTCATGAGCGCGGCGAAGTCCTCGCGGCGCTCCATGAGCAGGTCGAACGCGTCGCGCAGCACCACGGACCGCGCGCGGGGCGCCGTCGCCGCCCATCCCGCCTGCGCCGCGACGGCCGCGTCCAGCGCGGCCGCGCCGTCGGCCACCGACGCGTCCGCGACGGCGGCGATCACCTCGCCCGTGGCGGGGTCGGCGACGTCGAAGGTCGCGCCGTGCTCGGCGTCGCGCCAGGCGCCGCCGATGAACAGCTGGTGCGGGGTGGTGGAGCTGATCGTCACGACGGTCGTCCCTCGGTCTCGGGTCGGGCGGTGGGGGGTGAGGCGGTGGGGGTGAGGCGGTCGGGCAGCAGGGCGGTCAGGCGGCGGCGAGGGCGTCGAGCAGGACGTCGAGGCCCTCCTCGAGCAGGTCCAGCGGGATGGTCAGCGGCGGCAGCAGCCGGACGACGTTGCCGTAGGTCCCGCACGTCAGCACGATGACGCCCTGCGCGTGCGCGGCCTTGACGACACGCTGCGTCAGCGCGGCGTCCGGCGCCCCCTCCGCGTCGACCAGCTCCACGGCGATCATCGCGCCTCGTCCACGGACGTCACCGATGCGCGGGTCCTGCGCCTGCGCCGCGCGCAGCCGCGTGAGCGCGACCTCCTCGATCGCGCGCGCGGCACCGATCAGGTCGTCGGCCTCGTACGTCTCGATGGTGGCGAGCGCGGCCGCGCAGGCGAGCGGGTTGCCGCCGTAAGTCCCGCCGAGACCGCCGGCACCCGGGGCCTCCATCAGCTCGGTCCGCCCGGTCACGGCCGACAGCGGAAGTCCGCCGGCGATGCCCTTGGCCATCACCACGAGGTCGGGGACGATCCCGCTGTGCTCGCTCGCGAACATCGCACCGGTGCGGGCGAACCCGGTCTGGACCTCGTCGGCGATGAAGACGACGCCGTTCTCGCGGCACCACGCCACGAGGCCCTCGAGGAACCCGTCGGCCGGCACGATGAAACCGCCCTCGCCCTGGACGGGTTCGATGATCACGGCGGCGAGGTTCTCGACCCCGACCTGCGTCGTGATCTGCGCGATCGCGCGGTCCAGCGCCTGCCGACCGGTCAGCCCGTCGCGGTAGGGGTAGGACGTGGGGGCGCGGTAGACCTCGGGCGAGAACGGGCCGAACCCGTGCTTGTACGGCTTGACCTTGGCGGTCAGCGCCATCGTCAGGCTCGTGCGGCCGTGGTAGGCGTGGTCGAACGCGACGACGGCGGTGCGACCGGTCGCGACGCGTGCCACCTTGATCGCGTTCTCCACGGCCTCGGCCCCGGAGTTGAACAGCGCGGTGCGCTTGTCGTGGTCGCCCGGGGTGAGGGCGTTCAGCCGTTCGGCGACGGCGACGTACTCCTCGTACGGCGTGATCATGAAGCAGGTGTGGGTGAAGTCGGCGACCTGGGCGGTGACGGCCGCGACGACGCGCGGGGCGCTGTTCCCGACGCCGGTGACGGCGATGCCCGACCCGAGGTCGATGAGCGAGTTGCCGTCCACGTCCACGACGACGCCGCCCCCGGCCCGCGCGGCGAACACCGGCATCGTGGTGCCGACGGCGGTCGGCACCGCCGACCGCTTGCGCTCCATCAGCTCGAGGGAGATCGGACCCGGGACGGTGGTGCGGAGCCGGCGGACCTGCGGGAGGCTGTGCGGTCGGTCGCCGGGGGTGGCGGCGGTCGCGGTGCTGCTCTCGGCGGCGGTCGGTGCGGTGGTCACGGCGCTCTCCTTCGTGGCGATGTCCGCCCAGGGTAGGAGTGCGCCACCTCACGCGGATACTGCCGATCCGCAGCGCTGCGGCAGCAAGCGTGCCACTCTGGCACCATGAGCGCGTGTTCCCCACGCTGAACGCGCTCCTCGCGCACCGTCCGCTGGCCCTCCGACCGCTCGCCGGGCAGGCGCAGGACGGGGCGGACGCCACGCCCGTGACGTGGGCGCACAGCACCGATCTCGCCGACCCCACCCCGTTCCTCGAACCGGGATCGATCGTGCTCACCACCGGGGCCCAGCTGCCCGTGGACGCTGTCGACGGCGGTGCGACCGCCCCGGGGGACACGGTCGACGCCTACGTCGAACGCCTGCGCGACGCCGGCGTCCTCGCCCTCGGGTACGGCTCCGACGTCGTCCGCGGCTGCCCGCCCCCGGCCCTGGTGACCGCGTGCGACCGGATCGGCCTCCCGCTCTTCGAGGTTCCGTACGCGACACCGTTCGTCGCCGTCGCGGCGTGGGTCGCGCAGGAGCGCGCGCAGGCGGGACGCGCACGGGCGGACTGGGGCGTCCGGACGATGCGCGCCGTCACGTCAGCGGCCCACCGGCTCGACGGCCTCGCCGCGGCCCTGGCCACCTACGCCGAGCGGACCGTCACCGAGGTCGCGGTGGTGCAGGAGCACCGGGTGCGAGGCTGGGACGCGGCGGGACGGGCGCTCTCGCCCGCGGCGCTCGCGACGCCGGGCTGGGCGCTGGTGCGGCGGGAGGCCGACCGCCTGCTGCGCGACGGTCGACGTGCGGCCACCAGCCAGAGCCGGCCGGACGCGCACGTCACGTTCCAGACGCTCGGCCGCGCGGGCGACCTGCGGGGCGTCCTGGTCAGGGTCGGGACCGACGGGCCCGACGGCGTCGAGGCGGGCGTCCTGGGCGCCGCGTCCGCCCTGGCGGGACTCGCGCTCGAGCAGGACCACCGGGCGGCCCTCGCCCGTGACGAGGTGGCCTCCGCGGTCCTCGCCCTCGCGATCGGCGGCCACGCCGACGCCGTCCGCGCGGCGGCCCGCCGGCTCGGGACGCCGCTGCCGACGGCACCGGCCGTCGTCGTCCGCATCGTCGGACCGGCCGACAGGACGGCCGAGATCCGGTCGGCGCTGCGCCCCGTGCCGTGCTTCCACGCCGCGCACGGGGGCGAGGTCGTCGTGCTCGTCCCCGCCGGTGGCGTCGCCGCCGTCGCGGACGTCGTGGGCGTCGTGGACGCCGCAGCGGTCTCGGCCGGCGCCTCCGACCCCGCCGCCTGGGCGGACCTCCCGCGCGCCCACCGCGAGGCGGGCATCGCGGCCGCCGACGCAGCCCCCGGCGAGCTCCGCATGTTCTCCGACCTCGCGGGACGCCCGCTGGACTGGGTGGCGATGAGCGAGGGCTCGCGCGACGTCGCCCGCTCCCTGCTCTCCCCGCTGCGCGCCGCCCCCGACGGCCCGGCCGACCTGGAGCCCGCCCTGCGCGCCTGGCTCGCGGCCGGCTGCCAGTGGGATCCGGCCGCCCGCGAGCTCGGCGTCCACCGCCACACCCTGCGCCGCCTCGTCGAGCGCAGCGGCCGGCTGCTGGGTCGCGACCTGGCGACGATGGACGCCAGAGCCGAGGTCTGGTGGGCGCTGCGCGCCGTCGATCGCGCCCGGACGTCGTGACGTGAGGTGGCGCGACGACCGGTGACGCTCGTCACACGGGCGTCCGTTGCCGGGCGCCCGGAGCCAGGAGTACCTTCCTCAACGTAGGTAAGCAAACCCTTACGACCGTGACTCGTCCGGCCGCCACAGCCGCCGGAAGGATCCACCCGTGCTCGCCACCTTCCTCATCGGTCTGCGCGAAGGGCTCGAGGCCGCGCTGGTCGTCGGCATCCTCGTGGCGTACCTGCACCGGAGCGGGCGGGCGGCGATCCTCCCCCGACTCTGGGCCGGCGTGGCCCTCGCCGTGGTCGGATCCCTCGGTCTCGGCGCGATCCTCACCTTCGGCGCCTACGGCCTCAGCTTCCGCGCCCAGGAGGCGATCGGCGGGATCCTCTCGATCGTCACCGTCGCCCTCGTGACCTGGATGGTCTTCTGGATGGTGGGGGCGGCGCGCGGTCTCGCGGCCGATCTCCGGGCCGACGTCGACGCCGCGGTCGCGCGCTCCGCCTGGGGCCTGGTGACGATCGGGTTCATCTCGGTGGCGCGCGAGGGCATCGAGACGACCCTCTTCCTGTGGTCGACCGTGCGCTCGTTCGGCAACGGGCCGGGTGCGGTGCTCGGCGCCGTCGCCGGACTGCTCACCGCCGTCGCGCTCGGCTGGCTGATCTACCGCGGCATGGTTCGCATCGACCTCGGGATCTTCTTCCGCTGGACGGGCGCCGCGCTGGTCGTCGTCGCCGCGGGTGTCCTCGCCTACGGCGTGCACGACCTGCAGGAGGCCGCGATCCTGCCGGGACCGTTCACGTCCGCCGCGCCGATCGACCCGACCACCGGCGCGGTCGCCGTCGGCCTGCCGGGCCTCCCCTTCGGCTGGGCCTTCCAGATCCCGCACCTCGTCGCCCCCGACGGCGCCGTGGCCGCCCTCCTGAAGGGCACGATCGGCTTCACCCCCGAGATGACCTGGCTCGAGATCCTCGCCTGGGCCGCCTACCTGGCCGTCGTCGGCACGGCGTTCGTGCGCCGCGCGTTCCTCGGCCACGGCACCTCCCGTCCCACCACCGCCCCGGCCTCCGCCGCCTCGGAGCACCACGGATCAGCACACCAAGGAGCAGCATGACCTCCCGCACCACACCCCTCGTCGGCGCAGCGCTCCTCGTGCTCGTGACCAGCGCCTGCGTGCCGAACACCCCCACGTCCGGCGACGGTGCCCTCACCGTCAGCTCGACCGACGCCGGGTGCGACGTCAGCGCCGCGCAGGCGAGCAGCGGAACGCTGCAGTTCGAGGTCACCAACGACGGCGCGCAGGTGACGGAGTTCTACCTGATGGCCTCGGACGGCCTGCGCATCGTGGGCGAGGTGGAGAACATCGCACCGTCGGAGTCCCGCACGCTGACCGTGACCGCCCAGCCGGGCGACTACCTCACCATGTGCAAGCCGGGCATGGTGGGCGCCGGCGTCGGTTCGACCGCGTTCACCGTGAGCGGCGACCGCGTCGAGCTCACCGGTCCCGACGCCGAGCTGAAGCAGGACGCCGTCGACCTCTACGCGGCCTTCGTCAAGGACCAGGTCGCGCAGCTGCTGCCGGAGACCGAGGCCTTCGTGACCGCGTACACCGACGGCGACGACGAGACCGCGCGCACCGCGTTCCCGCAGGTGCGCGCGTACTACGAGCGGATCGAGCCCGTCGCCGAGGCGCTCGGCGACCTCGACCCGCGGATCGACTACCGCGAGGTCGACGCGGTCGCCGAGGGACTGGACTGGACCGGCTTCCACCGCATCGAGAAGGATCTGTGGGAGCCCGCGCCGGGCGCCCTCAACTCCGACGGCGAGACCGACGCGTTCCAGGACTGGGCGCCCTCGACCCCCGAGCAGCGAGCCGAGCTCGGCCGCCTGCTGGTGGCGGACGTGACCGAGCTGTACGACTACGTGCACTCCGACGACTTCACGGCCTTCCTCGAGGACCAGGGCGTCGACTGGATCTCCAACGGCGCGATCGGCCTGCTCGACGAGGTCGCCACGGGCAAGATCACGGGCGAGGAGGACTGGTGGTCGGGTACCGACCTGTGGGACTTCGCCGCCAACGTCGAGGGCTCCAAGATGGCGTTCTCGCTGGTCGAGGACCTCGCGATCGCGCAGGGCACCGACGGAGAGGAGCTCGCGGCGCAGATCGAGGACGGCTACACCGCGCTCGAGACCGCGCTGGCGCAGCACGGGTCGCTGACCGACGGGTTCGTCACCTACCCGGAGCTGACCGACGCGGACAAGAAGGAGCTCTCCGACCTCATCAACGCCCTGGCCGAGCCGCTGTCGCAGCTCACGACCACGGTCCTGGCCTGAGCGGCGCGGCGTGACCCCGGTGACTCCCGACGGCGCCGACCGCCCGGCGCCGTCGCGCCGCACCGCCCTCGGGCTCGGTGCGGCCGGCGTCGCGGCCGGGGCGATCGGCGCGACCCTCGGACGCCTGACCGCCCCGGCGCCCGGCCCCCTGCCCGTGGGAGGCGGCTCGCCGACCGGTGGTTCGACCGCGGGGGTCCACCCGTTCGTCGGTGAGCACCAGTCGGGCATCACGACGCCGGTGCAGGACCACCTCCACCTCGCGGCCTTCGACATGTCCTCGCGGGCCACGCGCGAGGATCTGGTCGCGCTGCTCCAGGAGTGGAGCTACGCGGCCTCGCGCCTGACGCAGGGGCTGGACGTCTCGGCGTCGGGCGCCGTGGCGGGACCGCTCACCGCGCCGCCGGACGACACGGGTGAGGCGCTCGGGCTGCCCGCCTCCTCGCTGACCATCACGATCGGCCTCGGTCCGACGCTGTTCGAGCTCGACGGTGTCGACCGGTTCGGCATCGCCGACCGCCGCCCGCCGGGGCTCGCCCCGCTGCCGCCGTTCCTCGGTGACGTGCTCAAGGCCGAGGCCTCGCACGGCGACCTGTGCGTGCAGGCGTGCGCCGACGACCCCCAGGTGGCCGTGCACGCCGTGCGCAACCTCAGCCGCATCGCGTTCGGCCGCGCGCACGTGCGGTGGTCGCAGATGGGCTTCGGTCGCACGTCCCGCACGACGGCGGACCAGGCGACGCCGCGCAACCTGTTCGGCTTCAAGGACGGCACCGCGAACGTGCTCGCCGACGACGACGCCGCGCTCGCGGAGTCCGTCTGGGTCGCGTCCGGGGACGAGCCGGCGTGGCTGACAGGCGGCTCCTACCTCGTCGCCCGCAAGATCGAGATGCTGATGGAGACCTGGGACAGGGTGCAGCTCGGCGAGCAGCAGACGATCGTCGGACGCGACAAGACGATCGGCGCCCCCCTCTCGGGCGGGACGGAGATGACGGCCCCGGACTTCGACGTCGAGGTCGACGGCGCCCCGGCGATCGACGTCGCCTCGCACGTCCGGCTCGCCCATCCCGACAACAACGGCGGCGCCCGGCTGCTCCGGCGCGGCTACAACTACGTCGACGGGTCGAACGCGCTCGGTCGGCTCGACGCCGGCCTGTTCTTCCTGGCCTACGTGCGCGACCTGGAGCAGTTCGTCACGGTGCAGCGCACGCTCTCGACCGACCTGCTGAACGAGTACGTGCGGCACATCGGCTCCGCCACGTTCGCGATCCCTCCGGGGGCGAGGGTCGGCGGCTTCGTCGGCGAGACGCTCTTCGCCTGAACCGCGGGGCCACGGCCTGCCAGACTCACCCCGTGACGACTCCCCTCCCCACGCCCTGGCAGCGCACAGCGACGCGCGAGGTCTACGCCAACCGCTGGATCCGCGTCATCGAGGACGACGTCGTCGCACCGGACGGCAGACCCGGGATCTACGGCGTGGTCGAGGTCCGGTCCCCCGCCGTGTTCGTCGTGGCGCTCGACGACGGCGACCGCGTGCTCCTGGTCCGCGCGCACCGCTACACCACGGGTGCGGGCTGGGAGGTGCCGGCGGGGGGCACCGACGGCGACGACCCGATCACGGCCGGTCGGCGCGAGCTGCTCGAGGAGGCCGGGGCGACGGGCGGCCGCTGGCGCGTCGCCGGCGAGGTGGACTCCCTCAACGGGGTCTGTCGGGCGCCCGGCACCGTCGTGGTCGCCGAGGGGGTGCGGCACGACGGCAGCCTCGGTCACGACGCGCGCGCCGAGGGCATCACCGAGGTGCGCGCGGTGGAGTGGTCGGACATCGGCGACCTGGTCGCCTCGGGCACGATGCGCGACGGCGAGAGCCTCGCCGCGCTCACGCTCGCCGCGATGGCGCTGGGACGCTGGGGCTGACGATGTGACGCGGACCTCACGCAGACTTCCTTGCTCAACATCATCAAGCAGTTCTTCTTCTTTTAGAACCGGCTCATTCGGCGCAGAAGAACCCTAGGTTCGTCCTTTCTTTTTGTTTTGATGCTTCCTAGTATCCAGTTATCACAACCTGTGATTGACCCCGCGATACGGGGATCTAAGGAGCTTCCATGCGAAGCACGCCTGTCCGCATCACCCGACCGCCCAAGCGGTCCCTCCTCCTCCGAGCGACGGGCGCCGCTTCCGCGCTCCTCATCGCATCGATCGGCATCACCCTGGGGACGTCCCCAGCCGTGGCCATCGGCACGACCGTGGGGCTCGGAACCGCCGACCCCTACTCCGTCCTGGCCGGCTCGGCGGTGACCAACACCGGTCCCAGCGTGCTCGCCGGTGGCGTCGGAGTCAGCCCCCAGAGCAGCCTCACCGGATTTCCGCCGGGGATCGTGCTGGGAGCCGTCCACGTGGCCGACGCTGCTGCGCTGCAGGCCCAGGCCGATCTCGTCCTCGCCTACGACGACGCCGCGGGTCAGGCGTCGGACGCCGCCATCTCGGCCGACATCGGTGGCCAGACCCTGGCCCCGGGCGTCTACACGGCCGCGAGCTCGACGGTGATCACCGGCACCCTCACCCTGGACGCGGGCGGCGACCCCGACGCGGTCTTCATCTTCCAGATCGGCTCGGGACTGACGACCGCGTCCGGCAGCACGGTGTCTCTGGTCGACGGAGCCCAGGCGTGCCACGTGTTCTGGCAGATCGGCAGCTCGGCGACGCTCGGGTCGTCCACGACGTTCGTCGGCACCATCATGGCGCTGACCTCGATCAGCACGACCTCGGGCACGACGGTCCAGGGCCGCGCCCTCGCGCGGAACGGAGCCGTCACGCTCGACTCGACGGTGTTCACGGACGCGTCGTGCGCCGACGAGGAACCGACCGAGCCTCCGGTCGACCCCAGCCCGCCGGTCGACCCCAGCCCTCCCGTCGATCCCAGCCCTCCCGTCGATCCCAGCCCTCCCGTCGAGCCGAGCCCGCCCCCGAGCGACGGACCGACACCTCCTCCGTCAGAGGGGCCGCCGCCGTCGGACGGGCCGACCCCGCCGCCCTCGGGCGGTATCACGCCGCCGCCGTCCGGTCCGCCGTCCGACGCGACCTCGCCCCCGTCGAGCTCCGGCACGCGACCTCCCGCCAGCCCACCGGCGGACTCCCGCACGCCCCGGGGCAGCCGCGGCGGCGACCTCGCGGAGACGGGTGCCGACGACGGCCTCCTCGCCCTGGGGGCCGGCAGCGTCGCGCTCGTCCTCGCGGGGACGGCCACCGTGCTGTGGCGTCGCCGGACCCGGAGCCTCGCCCACCCGGACGGCTCGGGTCACGGTCGCTGACGCGACCCGGGACGCGACCGGGAGCGGGTAGCTCCACGACCCCGACGCGACATCCCTGACGGACGACGACGGCGCCCCCCACCTCCGAGGAGGTGGGGGGCGCCGTCGGTGCTACGGGTGGGGCCTGAGGATCAGGCGCCGGTCAGCTTCTCGCGCAGAGCGGCGAGGGCCTCGTCGGACGCGAGCGTGCCGCTCGGGCCGGACGGCGTCGAGGAGTAGCTCGACGACGCGGAGGACTCGCTGGACGAGGACGACGAGGAGGACGAGCTGCTGCTGCTGCTCGTCGCCTCGGCCGGAGCCTCGGCGTCGGCCTCGATCGCGCTGGCGACCTGCTTCTTGTGGGCCTCCCAGCGCGACTGGGCCTCGGCGTACTGCCGCTCCCACTCCTCACGCTGCGTGTCGAAGCCCTCGAGCCACTCGTTGGTCTCGGAGTCGAAGCCCTCCGGGTACTTGTAGTTCCCGGCCTCGTCGTACTCGGCCGCCATCCCGTAGAGGCTGGGGTCGAAGTCGTCCGACGCGGGGTCGACGCCCTCGTTGGCCTGCTTCAGCGACAGCGAGATGCGGCGACGCTCGAGGTCGATGTCGATGACCTTGACGAAGACCTCCTCGCCGACCTTCGCGACCTGCTCGGGAAGCTCCACGTGGCGCACGGCCAGCTCGGAGATGTGGACGAGGCCCTCGATGCCGTCCTCGACGCGCACGAACGCACCGAACGGAACGAGCTTGGTGACCTTGCCGGGCACGACCTGGCCGATGGCGTGGGTCCGAGCGAACTGCTGCCACGGGTCCTCCTGCGTCGCCTTGAGCGACAGCGAGACGCGCTCGCGGTCGAGCTCGACGTCGAGAACCTCGACCGTGACCTCCTGGCCGACCTCGACGACCTCGGAGGGGTGGTCGATGTGCTTCCAGGACAGCTCCGAGACGTGGACGAGACCATCGACGCCGCCGAGGTCCACGAACGCACCGAAGTTCACGATCGACGACACGACACCCGGGCGAACCTGGCCCTTGGCGAGCGTCGACAGGAAGGTCGAGCGGACCTCGGACTGGGTCTGCTCGAGCCAGGCCCGACGCGACAGGACGACGTTGTTGCGGTTCTTGTCGAGCTCGATGATCTTGGCCTCGATCTCCTTGCCGACGTACGGCTGGAGGTCGCGGACGCGACGCATCTCGACCAGCGACGCGGGCAGGAAGCCGCGCAGGCCGATGTCGAGGATGAGGCCGCCCTTGACGACCTCGATGACGGTGCCGGTGACGACGCCGTCCTCCTCCTTGATCTTCTCGATCGTGCCCCAGGCGCGCTCGTACTGCGCGCGCTTCTTGGACAGGAGAAGACGTCCCTCCTTGTCCTCCTTCTGGAGGACCAGAGCCTCGACGATCTCGCCGACGGACACAACCTCTTCGGGGTCGACGTCGTGCTTGATCGAGAGCTCGCGGGAGAGGATGACCCCCTCCGTCTTGTAACCGATGTCAAGGAGGACCTCGTCGCGGTCGACCTTGACGATGGTGCCCTCGACGATGTCGCCGTCGTTGAAGTACTTGATCGTGGCGTCGACTGCGGCGAGGAAGTCCTCGGCGGAACCGATGTCGTTGATCGCGACCTGCGGGACAGCCGGGGCGGGGGTGGAGATGGTCATGTAGGAGAGACTCCGTTGCGGACAAGGATCGAATGGACAGGTGCGTCACCCACCCGGTGGTGGGGAACGGACACCGGCACGCTCGACGGTCCTGACCGAGCACGTGTCGGCACGGGAGCGGACACGAGGGCACGGGAGGGCGCGCGAGCAGCAGGCGCCGACGTCCATCCTAGCCGGGTAGCCGCGCGTGTGCCACCACCGCGGGCCGGGGAGCGGACGGAGGAGCGCCGACACGTGCCGCCCGGTGTCGGCGCCCGTCGCTCAGCTGATCGCCAGGTCCAGGTTCGCCCCGGGGATCGCCGCGAGCAGCGCCTGCGTGTAGGGCTGCTGCGGTGCGTCGAACACGTCGTCGGTCCGCCCCTGCTCCACGACGGCGCCCTTCTCCATCACCACGACCTGGTCGGCGATCTGGCGCACGACCGCGAGGTCGTGGGAGATGAACAGGTAGCTGAGGTCGAGCTGCGACTGCAGCTCGGCGAGCAGGTGCAGGATCTGCGCCTGCACCACGACGTCGAGCGCCGAGACCGCCTCGTCGCAGACCACCACGTCGGGGTTGAGCGCGAGGGCCCGCGCGATCGCGACGCGCTGGCGCTGACCGCCGGACAGCTCCGAGGGGTAGCGCCGCAGCACGTCCTCCGGCAGCGCCACCTGCTCGAGCAGCTCGCGCACGCGCGCCCGCCGCTGCGTGACCGACCCGACGCCGTGCGCGCGCAGCGGCTCCTCGATCGTCCGAGCGATCGTGAACAGCGGGTCCAGCGAGGAGTACGGGTCCTGGAAGATCGGCTGCACCCGACGGCGGAACGCGACCTCCTCGGCCTGCGACCTCGCCCCGACGGTCAGCCCGTCGAGCTCGACCGAGCCCGACGTGGGCGGCAGGAGGTCCAGCACCATGCGCGCCACGGTCGACTTCCCCGACCCCGACTCCCCCACGATGCCGAGCGTCTGACCGCGCGGCAGGTCGAAGGACACGTCGTCGACGGCGACCACGTCGGGCCGACGACGCAGCCCGCGCCGCGCGCCGGGGAACACCTTGCGCAGGTGGGAGGCGCGGATGACGGGCGCAGCCTCGGTGCCCACGGCCTCCCCCACCTCGCCGACCTCGGTCACCTCGGTCGGCGCGAGCAGGTCGTCCGCCACGGCGTCGAGCTGTCCGGTGCTGCGGGCGATCTGGATGCGGCGAGAGGCGAGCGACGGCGCGGCGGCCAGCAGCCGCTTCGTGTACTCGTGCTGCGGGTCCCGCAGGATCTCGCGCGCCGACCCGTGCTCCACGAGCTCGCCGCGGTACATGACGAGCAGGTGCGACGCACGCTCCGCCGCGAGACCGAGGTCGTGCGTGATGAGCAGGACCGAGGTGCCGCGCGAGGTCGTCAGGTCGGCGAGCTTGTCGAGGATGACGCGCTGGACCGTGACGTCCAGGGCCGACGTCGGCTCGTCCGCCACCAGGAGCGCGGGCGAACCGGCGAGCCCCATCGCGATGAGCGCGCGCTGACGCATGCCGCCCGAGAACTCGTGCGGGTAGGAGCCCATGCGGCTCTCGGCGTCGCTCAGGCCGACCTCGACCAGCAGGTCGCGCGCCCGCTCCTTCGCGCCGCGGCCGCGGGCGACGCCCGTCCCCTCGAGCGTCTCCACGACCTGGCTGCCGACCGTGGCGACCGGGTTCAGGTTGGTCATGGGGTCCTGCGGCACGAGGCCGAGCACCCGACCCCGCATGCGCTGGAGCTCGGCGCGCGAGAGTCCGACGACGTCGCGGCCGGAGATCTCGACGGAGCCCGCGGTGACTCGACCGTTGCCCGGCAGGAGCCCGAGCACCGCCGTCGCCACCGTCGTCTTGCCCGAGCCGGACTCCCCCACGATGGCGACCGTCTGGCCCGCCAGCACGTCGAAGGAGACGTTCCGGGCGGCGACGACGGGACCCTGCTCGGTCGTGAACGTGACCTCGAGGTCACGCACGCGCAGCAGGACCTCGCCCGACGCGGTGCCTGTGACGCCCGCGGTGGTGCTCGGAGTCTCTGTGGTGTCTGTCGTGCCGGCCATGTCAGCCCTTCCTCGAGCGCGGGTCGAGCGCCTCGCGCATCGACTCGCCCAGCAGCGTGAAGCCGAGCGCCGTGATGGAGATGCACAGGCCCGGGTAGATCGCGAGCTGCGGTGCGATCGCCAGCTCGTTCTGCGCCTGGGTGAGCATGCGTCCCCACTCCGCGGTGGTCGGACGACCGCCGCCGAGGCCGAGGAACGACAGCGCCGCCGCCTCGATGACCGCCGTGGCCAGCACGAGCGTCGCCTGCACGATCACCGGACCGAGGCTGTTGGGCAGCACGTGCGACATCGTCACCGTGCCGCGGCTGAGCCCGAGCGAGCGGGCCGCCAGAACGTAGTCCTGACCCTTCTGCGCCAGCATCGAGCCGCGCAGGAGTCTGGCGAAGATGGGGATCTGGACCACCCCGATCGCGAGGATCACCGCGAACGGTCGCTGACCGGCCACGGCCGCGATCGACACCGCCAGCAGCAGCGACGGCACGGCGAGCATGAGGTCGACCAGGCGCATCACGCCGGAGTCGACCCAGCCGCCGAACGAGCCGGCGAGCAGCCCGAGCAGCAGACCGCCCACCAGGCCGATGAGCGTCGAGGCGACGCCGATGATCAGCGAGGCGCGCGCGCCCCAGATGAGCTTGCTCAGCACGTCGCCGCCGAAGCGGTCGAGCCCGAGCGGGAACTCGGCCGACGGTCCGGGGATCGCCGTCGGACGGATCAGGTCGCGGCCCGGGGTGGCGTCGCCGGCGTACGGCGCGAGCCACGGTGCGGCGATCGCGACGACGAGGAAGATCGCGACGATGACGGCACCGATGATCGCGACGGGGTTGCGTCGCAGCCGGCGGAAGGCCAGGCGCCAGACGCTCGCCCCGGCGTCGTCCTTGGCACGATCGCCGCGACCGCCGCGACCGCCGCGACGGAACAGGCCGCCAGTCCGGGACCGGTCGCCGTCGGAGCCTCGCTCGGCCAGGACGGGCGGCTGCGCCAGCCCGGAGCCGGAAGCCTCGTCGGGCTCGGGGCTGGGGGGAAGGACGGCGGTCATGAGCGAGCTCGCATCCGGGGGTCGATGAGGCCGTAGGAGATGTCGACCAGGAGGTTGACCAGGGCGTAGACGATCGCGATCGCGAGGATGAACCCCTGCAGGACCGGGTAGTCGCTGGAGGAGATCGCCTGGTAGAGGAAGCTGCCGATGCCGGGGAAGGAGAACACCGTCTCGGTCAGCACCGCGCCGGACAGCAGCAGTCCGACCTGGAGGCCGATCGTGGTCGCGACGGGCAGCATGGCGTTGCGCAGGATGACGCGGTTGCGCAGGCGGCCGGGGCGCAGGCCCTTGGCGCGGGCCGTACGCACGTAGTCGGCGCCCTGCACCTCCATCACGGACGCGCGGGTCATGCGCGCGATGATCGCGAGCGGGATCGAGCCCAGCGCGATCGCCGGCAGCACGAGGTGGAGGATCGCGTCCCAGCTGGCGTCGAGCTCACCGGTGAGCAGCCCGTCCAGCACGTAGAGGTTGGTGGGGTTGGTCGCGTTGATGTCGACGGAGGCGCGCCCCGTCGTGGCGAACCAGCCCAGCTTGACCGCGAACACGTACTTGAGGATGAACGCGAGGAAGAAGACGGGGACCGTCACGCCGATCAGCGAGACCACCACGGAGGTGTGGTCCACGATCGTGCCGCGACGCCGCGCGGCGACGTAGCCGAGCGGGATGGCGACGACGACGGCGAACAGCAGCGCCGCGAGGCTGAGCTCGAGCGTCGCGGGGAACCGGTCGATGAACTCCTCCAGCACGGGCCGGCGCGTGCGGATGGAGGTGCCGAAGTCGCCCTGGAGCAGGCGACCGACGTAGGTGAAGTACTGCTCGAGCAGGGGGCGGTCGAAGCCGTACAGGCGGTTGATGTCCGCGACGGCCTCGGGGGTGGCACGCTCACCCAGGAGGGCGACGGCGGGGCCGCCGGGGAGGGCGCGCACCCAGAAGAACAGCAGGATCGTCAGACCGATCAGGGTGGGCACCAGCTGCGCCAGGCGGCGCACGATGAGCATCAGCACAAGGGATCTCTCGCAGGTCGTGGGTGGACCCGGTGCCCGCGCCGTGCGGCGCGGGCACCGGGTCCTCCGGTTCTCGGGCGGATCAGTCCGTCAGCGTGATGACGTTGTAGACCTCGTCCTGGACCGGCGATGCCGGGTAGTTCTCGACGCCGGGGCGGAACGCGAGCGACGGCACCGGGTGCGCGATCGGGATACCGGGGAGGTTCTCCATGATCTGGACGTTGGCCTCCTCGTACAGCGACGTCTGCTCGGCCTCGTCGGTGGCCACGCGGGCCGTCGACAGCGACTCGAAGAGCGCCGGGTCGTCGAAGCCCCACTCGTTCGACTGCGCCCCGAAGAAGACGCCGATGAAGTTGTAGGTGTCGTTGTAGTCACCCGTCCAGCCCAGGAGGTGCAGCCCGTGGTCGGCGCCGCCCTGGATGCGGTCGAGATAGTCGGGGCTCCACGGCAGCGGCGTCGCCTCGACCGTGATGCCGACCTCCTCGAGGTCGGCGGCGATGCGCTCGAAGACCTGCTCGGGCGTCGGCATGTACGGACGCGAGACGTTCGTCGGGTAGGTGAAGTTGAGCGTCAGGTCGCTCACGCCCGCCTCGGCCAGCAGCGAGCGGGCCTCGTCCTGGTCGAAGTCGTACGTGGGGACGTCGTCGCTGTGACCGCGGACCGACGGCGGCACGAAGTTCGTCGCGACGAGCGTGCCCTCGGGGAGGGTGGCCGCGACCAGGGCGTCCTTGTCGATCGCGTGCGCGATGGCCTGGCGCACGCGGATGTCCGCGAGCTCCGGGACGGCCTGGTTCATGCCGAGGTACAGGACGTTGAACGGGTCGCGGTTCTCGATCGTGTAGCCGGCGTCCTCCAGCGCGACGACGTCGGCGGGGCCGACCAGGTCGTAGCCGTCGATGTCACCGGCCTCGAGGGCCTGGCGTCGCGCGGTGGCGTCGGAGATGACCGGGAAGATGACGGTCGTGATCTGACCCTGCTCGCCCCAGTACTCGGTGTTGGCCGCCAGCGTGACGTTCTCGCCGGGGCTCCACGACTCGAACGTGAACGGCCCGGTGCCGGTCGGGTGATCCGTGGCGTACTCGGGAAGAGTGGGAGCGTCCTCGGAGCCACCGACCTCGTCGGCGCCGTACTCGGCCAGCGCCGTCGGCGACTGCATCGAGAAGGCGGGGAGGCTGAGGGCGGCGACCAGTTCGGGGAGCGGCGAGCTCAGGGTGATGACGGCCGTGGCGTCGTCGGGCGCCTCGCAGGACGCGTACTTGCCCGCACCCTCGTAGCCGCCGTTGACCTTGCCCCAGTAGTAGGACATGGACTCCGACGCCGCGATGCCGGTGAACCCGTCCCACCGGTCGAAGTTGAAGCAGACCGCGTCGCCGTTGAACGGCGTGCCGTCGTGGAAGCTCACGCCCTCCTTGAGCTGGAAGGTGTACTCGAGACCGTCGTCGCTGACGTCCCAGCTCTCGGCCAGCAGGGGGGCGGGGTCGGCCGTGCCGGGCTCGACGCCCACGAGGCCCTCGAACATCTGGCGCGCGACCCTGAATGACTCGCCGTCGCTGGCGAACGCGGGGTCGAGCGAGGCCGGGTCCGAGGACGAGGCGAACGTGAAGGTGGTGGGGCCGGCGGCCTCACCGGTCTCGCTGGACGTGCCGGAGCCGCCCTCGCTGCTGGAGCCGTCGGATCCGCCCTCGCCCCGCTCCGAGGAGCAACCCGCCAGGACGAGCGACGACGCCGCCAGCCCCACGACGGCCATGTGCAGTTTTCTCATGCGTTCCTCCAGTGCTGTGGGTGACGGGTGTCACGCCCACGTGAACCCTAGGAGGTCACCATGAACATCATGTAAAGGTCAAGGTTGCGGACGTTGCGAAACGATGACGAAGCGACGTTGAACCGGGTCAGAACGTCGGTGTTCGGCTGATTCCCGACGTCGTCACGCCAGCGCGCGCGCCACGTCCAGCAGGTCGTGCGGCACGTGCTTGACCTTGCCCGCGACCTCCTCGAGCGGAACGAGCACCACCTCGCCGTCGCGGATCGCCGTCATCACGCCGGTCTCGCCGCGCGTGACGGCGTCGATCGCCGCGACACCGAAGCGCGAGCCGAGGATGCGGTCGGCCGGCGTGGGCGTGCCACCCCGCTGGATGTGGCCCAGGACCGTGACCCGGGTGTCGAAGCCCGTGCGCTGCTCGATCTCGTGCTTGAGCCGATCGCTGATGCCGCCGGCGACGATCTGCCCGAACCGACCGACCTGCATCTCGTAGTCCATCGAGGTGCCCTCGGCCGGTGTCGCGCCCTCGGCGACCACGATGATCGAGAACGAGGCGTGCGCGCGGTGGCGGTGCTTGAGGAAGCGCACCACGCGCTCGATGTCGAACGGCTGCTCGGGCGCCAGCACGATCTCGGCTCCGCCGGCGATGCCGGACGTCGCGGCGATCCAGCCGGCCGAGCGCCCCATGACCTCGACGATCATGACGCGGTTGTGGGACTCCGCCGTCGTGTGGATCCGGTCGATCGCCTCGGTCGCGATGGTCACGGCCGTGTCGAAGCCGATCGAGGACTCGGTCCCCCACACGTCGTTGTCGATGGTCTTGGGGATCGCCACGATCTTGACCCCGGCCTCGGCGATCTTGCTCGCAGCGTGCAGCGTCCCGTCGCCACCGATGCAGATGAGCGCGTCGATGTGCTCGTTCTCGATGGTCGCCAGGACGCTCTCGAGACCGCCCTCGGTCGCATGCGGGTGGAACCGCGCCGTGCCCAGCAGCGTGCCGCCGATCGGCAGCACGTTGCGGATGTCCTGCCGCGTCAGGGGCTGGACGTCGCCCTCGGCGACGCCCTTCCAACCGTTGCGGAACCCCACGATGTGGTGGCCGTGCTCCCCCACCCCACGCTTGACGACGGCGCGGATCGCGGCGTTCAGGCCGGGGACGTCGCCGCCTCCGGTGAGCAGTCCTACTCGCATGCGGGGTGATCTCCTCGGGGCCGGGGCGTGGCGATTCGGCGAGCTCCAGCGGCTCGCCCACGTCAGACTATCTCCGGGCCGGACGGCCCCTCCCGCCAAACGTCCTGGACGGAGCGTGACCGGATGACGAACGACAGGTGGCCGACCGGCGAGCCGCCCCTGCCCTCGCTCGCGGAGGCGGGCTACGGGCCCGCGCACCACGACGGCAGCGCGACGGCGCGACGCTGGTGGGACGCCGAGGCCGCCGACTACCTCGCCGAGCACGCCGGAGCCCTCGGCGACGTGTCCTTCACGTGGGGTCCGGAGGGCCTGACCGAGGCCGACGCCGGCGCGCTCGGCGATCTCACCGGCGCGCGGGTGCTGGAGGTGGGCGCCGGCAGCGCGCCGTGTGCGCGCTGGCTGCACCGCGAGGGTGTCGACGTGGTCGCGACGGACCTGTCGCACGCCATGCTTCGGGCGGGTCTCGAGGCGAACCGACGCACCGGCGTCGCCGTGCCGCTCGTGCAGGCGGACGCGCTCGCGCTGCCGTTCGCGGCGGGGTCGTTCGACGTCGTGTTCACCTCCTACGGCGTCGTCCCGTTCGTGGCCGACGCCGCGGCGCTGCACCGCGAGATCGCCAGGGTGCTGCGTCCGGGCGGGCGGTGGGCGTTCTCCACCACGCACCCGGTGCGGTGGGCCTTCCCCGACGACCCCGGACCCGGTGGGCTGACCGCGACCCGGTCCTACTTCGACGCCGACCCCTACCGCGAGCTCGACGCCGACGGCGGCGTCGTCTACGCCGAGTACCACCGGACGCTCGCCCAGCACGTCGCGGACGTGACGGCGGCGGGGCTGCGGATCACGCGCCTCGTCGAGCCGACGTGGCAGCCGGGCCGGGAGACCTGGGGCGGGTGGAGCGAGCTGCGCGCCCGGCACCTGCCGGGCACCCTGCTGCTCGTGACCGAGCGCGAGGGTTGAGCGCAAGCGCGGGCGAGCGGGGGCGGCCGGTCAGTGCCCGGCGTCGCGCCAGGAGCGGCCGAAGCCGACGCTGACGTCGAGCGGCACCTCGAGGTCCGCGGCGGCGGCCATCTGCTCGCGCACGAGCTCGGTGACCTCCTCGCGCTCCCCCGGGGCGACCTCGAGCACGAGCTCGTCGTGCACCTGCAGCAGCAGCCTCGATCCGAGGTCGCGGCGCTCGAGCTCGCTCGTGACGCCGATCATGGCGACCTTGACGATGTCGGCGGCCGAACCCTGGATGGGGGCGTTCAGCGCCATGCGCTCGGCCATCTCGCGCCGCTGCCGGTTGTCGCTCGTGAGGTCGGGCAGATAGCGACGGCGGCCGAGGATGGTCGAGGTCCAGCCCTCGCCCCGCGCCTCGTCCACGACGCCGGTGAGGTAGTCGCGCACACCGCCGAACCGCTCGAAGTAGTCGTCCATGAGGCCTTTGGCCTCACCCGCGCTGATGCTGAGCTGCTTGGACAGCCCGAACGCCGACAGCCCGTACGCGAGGCCGTAGGACATCGCCTTGATCTTGGCGCGCATGGCCGACGTGACCTCGGCCGGCTCGACGCGGAAGACGCGCGACCCGACGTAGCGGTGCAGGTCCTCGCCGGACTGGAACGCGTCGATGAGGCCCTCGTCCGAGGACAGGTGCGCCATGATGCGCATCTCGATCTGCGAGTAGTCGGCGGTCAGCAGACCCTCGTAGCCCTCGCCGACGACGAACCCCTCGCGGATGCGGTAGCCCTCGGCGGTGCGGATCGGGATGTTCTGGAGGTTCGGATCCGTGGAGGACAGCCGGCCGGTCGCGGCGACGGTCTGCTGGAACGTCGTGTGGATCCGGCCGTCGGGCGCGACCGACTTCAGCAGACCCTCGACCGTCTGGCGCAGTCGGATCGCCTCGCGGTGCGCGAGGAGGTTGCCCAGGAACGGGTGCTCCGTGCGGGCGAACAGGTCGGCCAGCGCATCGGCGTCGGTGGTCCAGCCGGTCTTCGTCTTGCGCGTCTTCGGCATGTCGAGCTCGACGAACAGGACCTCCTGGAGCTGCTTGGGAGACCCGAGGTTCACCTCGTGCCCGATCGCCTCGTACGCGCCGAGCGCGGCGCGCTCGACAGCGGCGTCGAACTCGCTCTCGAGACCGGAGAAGTACGGCACGTCGGCCGCGATGCCGGCGCGCTCCATGCCGACCAGGGTCGCCAGGACGGGCAGCTCGACCTGACCCATGAGGGCGGTCGCCCCGCGCGAGGCGAGGTCGGTGCGGAGCGGTTCGGCCAGCTCGTGCACCGCCACGGCGCGAGCCGCGGCGGCGCGGCCGCCGAAGGGATCGCCGTCGAGCCCGATGTCGAGCATGCCGTCGGCCGCGGCGTCCACGCCGCTGGGCAGCTCGCGCTGCAGGTAGCGCACGGCGAGGTCGCCGAGGTCGTACGTGCGCTGATCGGGATGGCACAGGTAGGCCGCGAGCAGCGTGTCGAGCGTGACGCCCGCCAGCGTGAGCCCGCGGCCCGAGAGCGCGTGCGACGTCGCCTTCGCGTCGTGCACCGCGATCGCCGCGGCCGGGTCCGCCAACCAGGCGCCCAGGGCGTCGAGGTCGGCGTTCTCCACGGTGGCGAGGTCGATCGCGACCGAGGTGCCGCCGTCGTCCGCGATGGCGACGGCCCACGCGTCACCGCCGCCCTGCACGGCCTTGCCCGCGACGTCGAGACCCAGCTCCTGACCGGCGCGCTCGGCGAGCCAGCCGCCCAGGGCACCGGGCGCGAGGTCGGTCACCGTGAGGGCGAGGTCCTCGACGTCCTCGGCGGCCGCCTCGTCCTCGGGGAGCATCTGGAGCAGGCGGTCGCGCAGGACGCGGAACTGCAGCGCGTCGAACACCTGGTGCACTGCCTCGCGGTCGATCGGCACGCGGGCCAGGTCGTCGAGCGTGAGCGCCGTCTCGACGTCGCGGAGCAGGCCGTTGATCTGGCGGTTCATGATCACCTGGGCGAGGTGGGTGCGCAGGCTCTCGCCCGCCTTGCCCGTGATCGCGTCGGCCGACGCCACGACGTTGTCGAGCCCGTCGTAGGTGGTGATCCACTTCGCGGCCGTCTTCGGCCCCACCCCGGGCACACCGGGCAGGTTGTCGCTCGTCTCCCCCACGAGTGCGGCGAGATCGGGGTAGCGCTGCGGCGGGACGCCGTACTTCTCCGAGACGGCGGCCGGCGTCATCCGAGCGAGGTCGGAGACGCCCTTGCGCGGGTAGAGGACCGTGACCTGGTCGGAGACGAGCTGGAACGTGTCGCGGTCGCCCGAGCAGACGAGCACCTCGGCGCCGCGCCGCTCGGCGTGGTCGGTGATCGTCGCAAGGATGTCGTCGGCCTCGATGCCGTCGATCCCCAGGTGCGGGATGTTCAACGCACCGAGCACCTCGTGGATGAGCGGCACCTGGCCGCGGAACTCCTCGGGCGAGGCGGAGCGCGTGCCCTTGTACGCGGCGTACTGCTCGGTGCGGAACGTGGGGCCCGAGCGGTCCCAGGCGACGAAGACGTGCGTCGGCTTCTCGTCGCGGATCAGGTTGATCAGCATCGAGGTGAAGCCGTACACCGCGTTCGTGGGCTGGCCGTCGGTGGTCGCGAAGTTCTCGACCGGCAGGGCGAAGAACGCCCGGTAGGCCATCGAGTGCCCGTCGATCAGGAGCAGCTTCGCCTCGTCGATCAGGTCGATCGAGGTGGTGGCCGGTGCGTCGAGGTCGTCGTGGTCGCTCACGGTGCCAGCCTAGGTGGCATGTCCGACATCCAAGGATCCGACGGCGTCTCCCCCCGTCCCGCCCCGTTCCCGCTGCCCGAGACCGCCGGCACGCTCATCGAGCGGCTCGGCATCGTGATCGACGGCGACGGCGTCGGCGCCCGCACCTGCTCGGCGACCATGCCGGTCGAGGGCAACACCCAGCCGTACGGCCTGCTGCACGGCGGGGCGACGGCGGCGCTCGCCGAGACCGTGGGGTCCATCGCCGCACAGGCGCACGCCGGACCGGGCAGGGCCGCCGTCGGGCTGGAGCTGTCGATCACGCACCACCGCTCGGCGCGGGCCGGCACGGTGCGCGCGACGGCGACCGCCGTCCACCTGGGTCGCTCGAGCGCGACCTACCTCGTGGAGGTGACGGACGAGGCCGACCGGCGCATCAGCTCGGCCCGCCTGACCTGCCTCCTGCTCGACGGCGCGAGCGGTTCGACCACCGCGGGGGCGACCGGGAAGAGCTCGGTCTCGCCCTCCTGAGGCACGTGCTGGGCGCTGGCGCCCGCCAGGTCCAGGCCGCGGGGCGGGGTCGCGACGGCGTTCATGGCGCGACGGCGCGCGATCAGCGACTCCAGCCCCGTGCGGGGCGAGTCCTGACCGAGACGGCGCTGCAGGGTCGCGGTCTCGCACGCGCGGCGCGACCCGACGGCCGAGAACCCCAGGCGCGAGAGGAAGCGCTGCTCGCTGCGAGAGCCGGAGACCGGGAGCGTCACGATGGTGTCGGTGCCCGAGGCGGCGGCGAACACGGCCTGGTCGGCCAGCAGGGCCCGGCCGACGCCGCGACGGCGCCACTCGGGGCGGACGTAGAGGATCTCGATCTGGAGCCACGGCGTCTCGGAGAACAGCCCGGGCCGCTGGACGAGCGAGATGGCGGCGCCGACCTGGGCCCCCGAGACCTCCGCGACGGCGACACGGCCGGGGTGGTTGTCCATGAACGCGCGCAACCGCTCGAGAAGAACACCGGGCGCCGGAACGCCGAGCGGTGCACCCATGGGGTGCTCCGAACCGGCCTCCTCGAGGACGACGGCCAGCATCGGCAGATCCTCCGGACGCGCCGGGGTCACCGAGACGATTTCACGACCCACCGATCCACTCCCTTGCTGCTCGAGCTCCGGGGTGGAACATTACGCCGAGTGTGGCAACCTGTCGCCACCTCTCCGTTTACACGACCGACACATTCGAGAACCCCGTGGACACACAGCCGTCCTAGGTTCTGGAAGCCGAACGTTCACCAGTCGAACGACCGGCACTCGATCATCTGCCCCACGACTTGGAGCTGCTCGTGCTCGAAACAGCCCACCGAGCCGCGTCCCGCCGTCACCGGCGACGCGGCCTCGGACTCCTCCCCGGCCTGCTGCTGGGCCTGCTGCTCACCGCCGTGGTCGGCCTGGTGGCCGTCCCCGCGGGGGCGGCCCCGGCCGCCTGCTCTCCCGATGCGGCCACGGCCTGCATCCAGGGGACGCTGCGCACCTCGGCCGGGGAGCCCGCCGTCGGCGTGACCTTCGACGTCGAGGGACCCGCCGGCACCTTCCAGGGGGTGACGAACGACGCCGGACAGTGGAGCGTCGCCGTCACCGAGGCCGGTGAGTACACGGTCACGCTCGACGAGACGACCCTCCCGGCCGGTGAGTCCCTGCGGGACCCTGCCGCCAACCCCAAGACCGTCCAGGCGGACCTCGGGCGACGCCCCGGTGCGCTGTTCGCTCTCGGCGACCCCGCGGCGGCCCCCGCCCCCAGCGCGTCGGCGAGCTCGTCGGACGGCGCCGGTTCCGGGGACTCCCCGGAGTCGCCCGCCGCGCCCGAGGCCGGGGCGGCCTCCGAGGGCGGGGCCTCCGGTGAGAGCGCCGCGGCAGAGGGCTCCGGCAACAACCGGATCCTGCAGCTCGTCGTCTCGGGCCTCGTGTTCGGCCTCCTGCTCGCTCTCGCCTCGGTCGGCGCGAACCTCATCTACGGCACGACGGGCCTGAGCAACTTCGCCCACGGTGACCTCGTCACCCTCGGCGGCCTGATCGCGTTCACCGCCGTGCGCACGTGGGGACTGCCGCTGTGGTCGGCGATCATCATCGCCACCGCGGGCGGCATGGTCGCGGGTTGGCTGCTCGACGCCGGGATCTTCGCGCCGCTGCGGCGCCGCGGCGTGGGCGTCACGCAACAGCTCATCGTGACCATCGGTCTCGCCCTGTCGATGATCAACCTCTACCTCGTGCTCTACGGCGCGAGCCCGCTGCCGATCGTCTCCAGCATCTCGGAGCGCATCGATCTCGGACCCGTGTCGCTCTCGCAGCAGACGATCCTCTCGGTGGTGATCGCCGGCGTCGTGCTGGCCGCCGTCGCCCTCGTCCTGCAGCGCACCCGGATCGGGCGCGCGACCCGCGCGGTGTCGGACAACCCGCCCCTGGCGGCGGCGTCGGGCATCAAGGTCGCCTCGATCATCCGGGGCGTGTGGGTCTCCTCCGCGGGGCTCGCCTCGCTCGGTGGCGTGCTGATGGGCCTGTACCTCGGCTCGACCCGGTTCAACTTCGGATCGGTGCTGCTCCTGCTGATGTTCGCCGCGATCACGCTCGGCGGTCTCGGCTCCCCTCTCGGCGGCCTGCTCGGGGCCCTGGTGATCGGCCTCGTCGTCGAGCTCTCGACCCTCGTGCTCCCCAACGACCTGCGCTACGCGAGCGCGCTGGTCATTCTCATCGTCGTCCTGCTCGTGAGACCGCAGGGCATCCTCGGCCGAGCCCAGCGGATCGGATAGGTGCATCCCCATGGACTTCGCATCTCTGCTCACTGACGTCCTGCGTGAGGCCACCGGCCCCACCGCCATCGCCTACGCCCTCGCGGCCATCGGCCTCAACATCCACTTCGGTCTGACGGGCCTCATCAACATGGGCCAGGCGGGATTCATGCTGCTCGGGGCCTACGGGTTCGCGATCTCGACGATCGCCGGCCTGCCCCTGGTGGTCGCGTTCCTGATAGCCATCGGGTGCGCCGTCGTGTTCGCCCTCATCCTCGGTCTGCCGACGCTGAAGCTCCGCGGCGACTACCTGGCGATCGTGACGATCGCGGCCGCCGAGATCATCCGATTCATCGGCCGGTCCGTGGGTCTGAACGACCTCACGGGTGGCTCGCAGGGTCTGCTCGGCAACCAGTTCAAGTACTCCTTCGAGGGCGCGTCGCCGTTCGCGGACGGCCTGGTCGCCATCGGCCCGATCTCGCTCCAGATGAACGCCTCCAACTCGTGGTGGCTGCGCATCGTCGGCTGGGGCCTGGTGGCCCTCGCCTGCCTCATCGTGTTCCTCCTCCTGCGCAGCCCCTGGGGCCGCGTGCTCAAGGGCATCCGCGAGGACGAGGACGCCGTGCGCGCGCTCGGCAAGAACGTCTACACGTTCAAGCTGCAGTCACTGGTGCTGGGCGGTGTGTTCGGTGCCGTCGGAGGCATCGTGATCTCCTTGGCGAGCTCGGTGCAGCCGGACTCGCTCGGACGCCCGGTCACGTTCAACACCTGGACGATCCTGCTGCTCGGCGGGGCCGCCACGGTCTTCGGCCCGGTGCTCGGGTCGATCCTGTTCTGGGCGGCGCTCGTCCTGGTCCGCGGCCTGATGCGCGGCCTGATCCCGCCGGACGTCCTGTCCTCCACGGAGATCGAGCCGCTCGGCTTCGTGCTCGTCGGCATCACGCTGGTCCTGCTGATCGTGTTCCGACCACAGGGGATACTCGGAGACAAGAAGGAGCTGGCGATCAATGGCTGAGCCGATCGTGACGGACGCGGTGAACCCCGACGTCGTCGCCGCGCGCGATGCGCTGCGCGGTGTCGCCCACACCCCCGGGGTCGCGAAGCCGACCCCCCTCCTGGTGGCCGACGGCGTGCGCCGCACGTTCGGCGGCGTCAACGCCGTCGACGTCGAGCACCTCGAGGTCCAGAGCAACGTCATCACCGCCCTGATCGGCCCGAACGGTGCCGGCAAGACGACGTTCTTCAACCTCATGACCGGTTTCGACCGGCCCGACGCCGGCTCCTGGACGTTCGATGGAAAGTCGCTCGCGGGCGTCCCCGCCTCCCGCGTGTCCAAGTCCGGCATGGTCCGCACGTTCCAGCTCACCAAGGCGCTCTCGCGCATGACGGTGCTGGAGAACATGCGTCTCGGGGCGCGCGACCAGGTCGGCGAGGGCATGGGTGCCGCGCTGCTGCGCCCGCTGTGGCGCAAGCAGGAGAAGGAGGTCACGGAGAAGGCCCGCGACCTCCTGGCCCGCTTCAAGCTCGACACCAAGGAGAGCGACTTCGCCGGTTCGCTCTCGGGCGGTCAGCGCAAGCTGCTCGAGATGGCCCGCGCCCTGATGTCCGACCCGACGCTCGTCATGCTCGACGAGCCGATGGCCGGCGTGAACCCGGCGCTGACCCAGTCCCTGCTGGGCCACATCACCGCCCTGCGCGACAGCGGCACGAGCGTGCTGTTCGTCGAGCACGACATGCACATGGTCCGGCACATCTCGGACTGGGTCGTCGTGATGGCGGAGGGCAAGGTCGTCGCCGAGGGACCGCCCAAGGAGGTCATGGACGACCAGGCCGTGATCGACGCCTACCTGGGCTCGCACCACGACACCGACCTGGGCGACGACTCGCTGCTGGAGGAGGAGAGCGTCATCTCCGCCGAGGCGATGGCCGAGCTCGAGGCTGAGGAGGAGGCCAAGTGAGCCAGACGATCGACGACGCCCAGGTGCACCGTGGCGCGCCCACGGGCGAGCCGCTGCTGCACGCGGACAACCTCGAGGCCGGCTACCTGCCCGGCGTCAACATCCTGCAGGGCTGCTCGCTCGTGCTGCACCCGGGTGAGCTGGTCGGCATCATCGGCCCGAACGGTGCCGGGAAGTCGACTCTGCTCAAGGCGCTGTTCGGGCTGGTGAACATCCGCTCGGGCACGCTCACCCTCGAGGGGCAGTCGATCACCAACCTGCGCGCCGACACGCTCGTGAAGCGCGGTGTGGGCTTCGTCCCGCAGACGAACAACGTCTTCCCGAGCCTGACGATCGAGGAGAACCTGCAGATGGGCGTCTACCAGACGCCCGCCAAGTTCGCCGAGCGCGTCGGGGTCGTCATGGACCTGTTCCCGGAGCTGGGCAAGCGCCGCCGGCAGCGTGCGGGCGCCCTGTCGGGCGGTGAGCGGCAGATGGTCGCGATGGCCAGGGCGCTCATGCCCGAACCGTCGGTGCTGCTGCTGGACGAGCCGTCGGCCGGCCTGTCCCCCGTGCGCCAGGACGAGGCGTTCCTGCGCACCCGACGCATCAACAAGACCGGTGTCTCGGTCATCATCGTCGAGCAGAACGCTCGTCGTGCGCTCCAGATCTGCGACCGCGCCTATGTGCTCGACCAGGGCCGCAACGCCTACTCGGGCCCCGGCCGCGAGCTGATGAACGACCCCAAGGTCATCGAGCTGTACCTCGGCACGCTGGCCACGGACGTCGACGCCGCTCGCGCGACCGAGAACGAGGGCTGAGCGGGGCACCACCCGCCCGGCCCGCACGACGACGGCGCCCGCCACCTCCTCGAGGTGGCGGGCGCCGTCGTCGTCCCCCTGGAAGCGGCCTGTGCGCCTCGGAGCGCCTGTCCCGAGCCGCACACACCGTTTTCTCGGTCGGCCCCCGGGCACCCCGTCTCCCTGGTGAGAACGCCCGGTGCGGCCCGTGGGCGCCCCCCGAGCCGCACCCACCGTTCTCGGCCAGGGGCACCCTCGGTGAGAACGGCCGGTGCGGCCCGTGGGCGCCCCTCGAGCCGCACCCACCGTTCTCGGCCCCGCAGCCGCCCGAGGGGCGCCCCGCGGGCGCCCCTCGGGCGCCCGCGGGGCGCCACCCGGGCAGCACGACGACGGGCCCCGGTGCAGTGCACCGGGGCCCGTCGCGTCGCCGAGCAGCGCTCAGCGGAGGTCGTGCACGATCAGGACGTGGGAACCTCGCCCTGGACCGACTCGACGAACGCGTACTCGTTGTTCGCACCGAACTCGTAGATGCCGATGAACGCGGAGGACGGGTCGTTGGCGTCGTTGAACGGACCGACGCCGGAGACGGCCTGGTAGATGATGTCCTCGCCGTCAGCGACGAGCGTGGAGCACTCCTCCCAGCCGGTGCACTCGGTGCCGCCGTCGGCGCCCGAGACGGCCGCCATGTTCTCCTGGATGGCCTGGCCGGAGGCCTCGCCACCCTTGAGCGCGGCGAGGGCCGCGAGCATCGTGGCGTCGTAGGACTCGGCGCCGTAGGAGAAGTCCTTGAGGTCGGGGTTGACCTCGAGCATGCGGCCCTGGAACTCGTCGGACGGGAACGCGCCCGGGAGGGTGCCCTTGGCGCCCTCGAGCGTGCCCTCGGGGAAGCCGACGTCGCCCTCGGTGCCGAAGTTCTGCAGGTTGCCGTCCACGAAGTACACGCGGCTCATGTCCCACCCCTGGGCGGCGAGCTCACGCACGATCAGCGGCGTCTGGGTCGTGAACGCGATGATGGCGATCGCGTCAGGACCGGAGGCGATGGTGTCGGACACGATCGAGGAGAAGTTCGTCTCGTTCGGGTCGAACTCCTGGCCCTCGGCACCGTAGACGAGCGTGCCGCCGGCGTCGGTCACGACACCCTCGACGACGTCGCGCAGCGACGTGCCGTAGGGGTCGTTGAACACGACGGTGGCGACGTTGGCGGCGCCGTCGGCGATCATGAGGTTCGCGAGCGCGTCACCCTGGACGGTGTCCGGCGGCGCGGTGCGGAAGTAGAAGTCGCTGTAGCCCGACAGGTCGGTGGCCGTGTTGGCCGGCGAGATCTGAACGATGTTCGCACCCGTGATGTCGTCGACGACGTTGAACGTCACGCCCGAGGAGGCCGCACCGATGATGGCGTGCACGCCCTCGGAGATGAGGCCCTGGGAGGACTCCGTCGCCACGGCCGCGTTCTCGGTGTCGGAGGAGTCGGTGTGGGAGACCTCGACGTCGGCGCCGAACACGCCGCCCGCCTCGTTGATCTCCTGGACCGCGAGGTCGACGCCGGCGATCTCGGGCGGGCCGAGCTGGGCGAGCGAACCGGTCACCGGAAGCAGCGTCCCGATCTTCAGCGGGTCCCCGCTGGCCTCGCTGGAGCCGGTCTCGCCGCCGGAGGTGGACTCGGACGAGCCCTCGCCGGACTCGCCGCTGCTGCACGCAGCCAGTACGAGCGCGACCGCGCCCGCGACCGCCGCGACGCGCGCGATGGATCGGTTCATGTGGTTCTCCTTGTCATGGCCAGCCGCCCGGTGGCGGCACGGTCGTAGGGGAAGCACACCGCAGTTGTGTGTCCGGCGTGTGACGTAGCAGTCACGCTGCCATCACGGTTGACAACGATGCGGTAACGCTTCCACACCCTTGTGGAAGCTCCGTCGCGGATGCGCCGGAACGCTACTCGTCGTCCCCGACCTGGTCGATGACGGCGTCGGCGACCTCGCGCATCGTGAGGCGACGGTCCATCGAGGTCTTCTGGATCCAGCGGAAGGCCTCGGGCTCGGTCAGCCCCATGCGCGTCATCAGCAGACCCTTGGCGCGGTCGACGCGCTTGCGCGTCTCGAAGCGGTCGGCCAGGTCGGCGACCTCGCTCTCGAGGGCGACGATCTCGGCGTGGCGGTGCAGCGCGATCTCGATCGCGGGGAGCAGGTCCGCCTGCGTGAACGGCTTGACGACGTAGGCCATGGCGCCGGCGTCGCGCGCCCGCTCCACGAGCTCGGTCTGCGAGAAGGCGGTGAGCAGCACGACCGGCGCGATGCGGTCGCGGCCGATGCGCTCGGCGGCCGAGATCCCGTCGAGCACGGGCATCTTCACGTCCATGACCACCAGGTCGGGCTTGAGCTCGGTCGCGAGCTGGACGGCGGTCTCACCGTCGCCCGCCTCACCGACGACGTCGAAGCCGGCCTCGACGAGCGTCTCCACCACGTCCATGCGGATCAGGGCCTCGTCCTCGGCGACGACGACGCGGCGCCCCTTGCCGATGCCGTTGCCGGAGGCGGACCCGACGGCCTCGTCGGTGCCGGCGGTCTCGTCCACGGGCGAATTCTCGTTCTCGGTGCTCACCCGGGTAGCCTAGTCCCCCGCACGCCCCGGTAGCCCAACTGGCAGAGGCAGTCGGCTCAAACCCGGCACAGTGAGGGTTCGAATCCCTCCCGGGGCACCCCGCACCCTGGCTGACCTGCGGCGACGTCGCCGTCGCCCGCGACCGAGCGCTCCGTGAGAAACCTCACCCGGAAGCCAGCCACGCGAGTGCTCCCCGCGCCGCCAGCACCCCCGTGCTGAAGGACGCCTGCAGCAGGTACCCACCCGTCGGCGCCTCCCAGTCGAGCATCTCCCCCGCCGCGAAGACGCCGGGCAGCCTCCGGAGCATGAGGCCGTCGTCGACCTCGGACCACGCGATGCCCCCGGCGGTCGAGATGGCACGCTCGAGCGGCATCGTGCCCGTCACCGTGACCGGAACGCCCTTGACCAGGGCCGCGACCCCGTCAGCGTCCGGCGGCAGCGCGCCGCCGCCCGCCTCGCGCAGCAGACCGATCGAGACGGGGTCGAGCCCGAGGGAGCGGCGCAGCCAGGAGGATGCGGAGTCCTTGGGACGACGACGGCGCAACCGGTCCGCGAGGTCGGCCCGCGTCAGGTCCGGGCGCAGGTCGACCTCGAGCACGCAGGTCCCGTCGGCGTCCAGCACGTCGCGGACGGCGGCACCGACGGCGTAGACCGGCCCGCCCTCGATCCCGGAGGTCGTGAGCATGGCGTCGCCCCGCGAGACGGTGCCGACGGCGTCGACGCCCGACCGGTCCCCCGTGCGCACGCGCAGCGCGACGTGCTTGAGCGGGACGCCGGCGAAGCGCTCCGCGAACGTCGTCGACCACGACGCGCGCAGACCCACGTTCGCGGCCCGGAGCGGTGACACGACGACTCCGCGCTCGGCGAGCAGCGGCGTCCAGGAGCCGTCGGAACCGAGCCGCGGCCAGGAGCCTCCCCCGAGCGCCAGCACGACGACGTCGGGCGCCACCCGCCGCACCGCCCCGTCCGACTCCTCGATCAGGATCGACGGCGTCACCCCGCCCGACCGCGCGGCATCCGGTTCGCTCTCGCCCCACGCGACCCAGCGCTCCCGCGACGCGACCACGACACCCTGCTCGGCCAACCGCGACCGCCACGCCCGCACGAGCGAGTTCGCGCGGAACGTCTCGGGAAAGACCCGCCTGCTGGACCCGACGAAGGTCGGCTCCCCCAGGGCCTCGCACCAGTCGCGCAGATCGTCGGGCGAGAACGCGTCCAGCGCGGGCGAGAGACGCGCCGCGGACGAGCCGTACCGCTCGATGAAGGGCGCGCGGTCCTCGCTGTGCGTGATGTTGAGCCCGCCGTGGCCGGCGATGAGGAGCTTGCGCAGCGTGGAGGGCTTGCGCTCGTGGACCGTCACGTCGACGCCGGCGGCCGCCAGCACCTCGGCCGCCGTGAGCCCGGCGGGTCCGCCCCCGACGACGCTCGCCGTCGTCACGGAGCGACGCGGGCGTCGAGGAGGGGCATCGCTCGAACCTAGTCCACCCGCTCCGGCACGACACCTCCACACCCCGGCGAGGACCGTCACGGGTCGCGCCACGCGGCCACCAGGAACCCCCGCACGGCGCTCCTCGCATCGTGCCCACGACAACTGCCGAGCAGTCACCTCGACCGACGGCGCCCACCTCCCGGCCGAGGCGCGCGCGGCCGGCGATGCGAGCCACGTCCGTGCGCTCGAGCTCCTGGTGCATGAGGAGCAGCGGCCCGCCGCCCTGTTCCTCGTGGCCGAGACCGTCGCCACGGGGTACGTCGAGACGCTCGCGCGGTACGCCCCGGACGCCGTCGTCCGCGGCATCGGTCGACGGGTGGCGCTGGACGAGGTCAACCACGTCCAGCGCCAGATCGACCGGATGCACCTCGCGCTCGCCCCGGTCCCTGCGCCCGTGCGCTCCCTCCTGCGCGGCGTGTGGACGCTCGCCGCCGCGGGGGCCGCGACGGTGCTCGTGCTGGACCACGCCGCGTCGTTGCGTGCCGTGGGCCTGACGCCCGCCGGGACGTGGCTCGGCGCGATGCGCTCGTTCCTGACGGCCTCGCGTGCCGCCGCCCCCGGCGACCTCGCGGGACTCCCCGGTCACCGTCTCCCCGGGCCCGACGACGCCGCCGCCGCCGCCGCCGACCGGAGCGCACGCACCCCCGCCTGAGAACGACGCACGGCCGGCTCCCCGGAGGGAGCCGGCCGTGCGTCGTGCCGGTCGTGCCGGCGATGCGTCCGAGGCGTCAGGCCGTCGGCGCGTGACGGTCGGAGTCGTCACCGATCGTGTGGACCTGCACCAGGTTGGTGGTGCCGGCGCGGCCGACGGGCGCACCCGAGACGACGACGACGCGGTCGCCGGGGGCGACGTAGCCGCGCTCCTGGAGCGAGGCGTCGACGGCGGCGACCATGGCGTCCGTGTGCGGGACGGTCGGCGTCACGATGGTCGTCACGCCCCAGCTCAGCGCCAGCTGACGGCGCGTGCGCTCGTCGGGCGTGAACGCGATCAGCGGGAGCTCGGAGCGCAGGCGCGACATGCGGCGGGCCGAGTCGCCCGACTGCGTGAACGTCACCAGGTACTTGGCGTCGAGCGTCTTGCCGATCTGGTTGGCGGCCGCCGTGATGACACCGCCGCGCGTGTGCGGCGTGGAGGTGAAGGCCGCGATGCGCTCGAGGCCGTGCTCCTCGGTCGCCTCGATGATGCGAGCCATCGTGCGCACGCAGTCGATCGGGAACTGGCCCACGGAGGTCTCGCCGGACAGCATGACCGCGTCGGCGCCGTCGAGCACCGCGTTGGCGCAGTCGGAGGTCTCGGCGCGCGTCGGACGCGGCGAGCTGATCATGGACTCGAGCACCTGGGTGGCCACGATGACCGGCTTCGCGTTGCGACGCGCGAGGGCGACGGCCTCCTTCTGCACGAGCGGGACCCGCTCGAGGGGGAGCTCGACGCCGAGGTCGCCGCGGGCGACCATGATGCCGTCGAACGCGTCGATGATCTCGGCGAGGTTGTCGACCGCCTGCGGCTTCTCGATCTTCGCGATGACCGGGACCTTGATGCCCTCCTCCGCCATGATGACGGCGACGTCGTCGTAGTCCTTGGCGCTGCGCACGAAGGACAGCGCGATGAAGTCGGCCTTGAGGCGCAGCGCCCAGCGCAGGTCCTCCTCGTCCTTGTCGCTCATGGCGGGGACGGAGACGGCGACGCCGGGCAGGTTGATGCCCTTGTTGTTGGAGACGGGGCCGGGGACCTCGACGACGGTGACGACGTCGGTGTCGGTGACCTCGGTGACGCGGACGGTCACCTTGCCGTCGTCGATCAGCAGGCGGTCGCCGACGGTGCAGTCGCCGGGCAGACCCTTGTAGGTCGTGCCCACGAGCTCCTTGGTGCCGGGCACGTCGCGCGTGGTGATGGTGAAGACGTCACCGACGGCGAGGTCGTGCTTGCCGTCGACGAAGCGCTCCAGGCGGATCTTCGGGCCCTGGAGGTCCACCAGGATCGCGACGGCGCGGCCGGCCTTCTCGGCGGCGGCGCGCACGCTCGCGATGATCTCCTCGTGCTCGGAGGCATCGCCGTGGCTGCGGTTGATACGGGCGACATCCATGCCGGCGTCGACCAGCTCCTGGATCTTCTCGGGGGAGGCCGTCGCGGGGCCCATGGTGCAGACGATCTTTGCTCTACGCATGTGGTCAGCCTAGTTCGGTCGAGGGGCGAGCCGACAGCCGGAGGTCCCGGACAGGTCGGCGGGGTGGACGATCTGGTGGTGGGCGGCGGCGTTCAGGCCGCGAAGCCCTGGTCGGACGGGCGCACCGGCGACGGCAGCTCGGTCGACCCCGTGAGGTAGGCGTCGACGGCGGCGGCGCACGCGCGCCCCTCGGCGATCGCCCAGACGATGAGGGACTGGCCGCGACCGGCGTCGCCGGCGACGTACACGCCGGGGACGGCCGTGGCGTAGTCCTCGCCGCGCTCGAACGGACCGCGCGGCGAGACCGCGACGCCGATCTGGGCGGCGGCGCTGGCGGCGTCGGGGCCGGTGAAGCCCATGGCGATGAGGACCAGGTCGGCCGGTACCTCGCGCTCGGTGCCGGCCTTCGGGGCGCGACGCCCGTCGGGGAGGTACTCGGTCTCCGCGACGCGCAGCGCCTGGACGTGACCCTCACCGAGGAGCTGCACGGTCGAGGCGAGGAACGCGCGCTCGCCGCCCTCCTCGTGCGACGTCGAGATCTCCATGACCCGGGGCGTGGTCGGCCACGGCTGGTCGGTGGGCCGCTCGACCGGGGGCTGGTAGCCGATCGCCAGGGTCGTGACCGAGGCCGCACCCTGGCGCAGCGCGGTGCCGAGGCAGTCGGAGCCGGTGTCGCCACCGCCGATGATGATGACGTGCTTGCCCTCGGCCGTGATCTGGTCGGGCACCTCGGCGCCCCCCACGACCGCGTTCGCCTGGGCGAGGTAGGTCATGGCCCACTCGACGCCGTCGAGGTCCTCACCCTGCACGCGGAGCCCGCGGGGCTCGGTCGCGCCGACCGCGACGACGACGGCGTCGAACCGCGCCCGCAGGTCGTCCCACGTCATGTCCTCGCCGATGCTGACGCCGGTGCGGAACCGCGTCCCCTCGGCCTCCATCTGCGCGACCCTGCGGTCGATGTGGAACTTCTCGAGCTTGAAGTCGGGCACGCCGTAGCGCAGGAGACCGCCGATGGCGTCGTCCTTCTCGAACACGACCACGGTGTGGCCGGCCCGGGTGAGCTGCTGGGCCGCGGCGAGACCGGCGGGGCCGGAGCCGACGACGGCGACGGTCGAGTCCGTGAGGCGCTCGGGCACGGCGGGGACGACGTAGCCGCGCTCCCACGCCTCGTCGATGATGGAGACCTCGACGTTCTTGATCGTCACGGGCGGCTGGTTGATGCCGAGCACGCAGCTGCTCTCGCAGGGCGCAGGGCAGATCCGACCGGTGAACTCCGGGAAGTTGTTGGTCGCGTGCAGCCGGTCGATCGCGTCGTCCCACTGCTCGCGCCAGACCAGGTCGTTCCACTCCGGGATGAGGTTGCCCAGCGGGCAGCCCTGGTGGCAGAACGGCACACCGCAGTCCATGCAGCGTCCGGCCTGGCGCTTGAGGTACGGGCTGTCGCCGACGCGGTGCTCGTGCACCTCCTTCCAGTCCGACAGGCGCAGCGGCACGGGGCGCGACGTGGGGAGCTCGCGCTCCCTGGTGGACAGGAATCCGCGCGGGTCAGCCATGAGCTGCCTCCAAGATCTCGTCCCAGGCGCCGGGGGCGGCCGGGTCCAGGCCACGCTCCGCCGCGTCCGCCAGGACCTGGGTCATCCGGGCGTAGTGGGCGGGCAGGATCCTGGTGAAGCGGTCGAGCGTGCCGTTCAGGTCGGTGAGCAGGTTCGTCGCGAGCGGCGAGTCCGTCTCCTCCTGGTGGCGGCGCAGGAGCGACGCCACGCGGTCACGGTCGGTGTCGGACAGGGGGGACAGCAGCAGGTCGCCGGCCTCGACGGCGGCGGCGTTCACCTGTCGCTCGTCGAGGTCCAGCACGTACGCGGTGCCGCCGGACATGCCGGCACCGACGTTGCGGCCCATGCGGCCGAGGACCACGACCACTCCCCCGGTCATGTACTCCAGGGCGTGGTCACCCGTGCCCTCCACCACCAGCGTGGCGCCGGAGTTGCGGACGCCGAAGCGCTCGCCCGCGAGTCCGCACAGGAACACCTCGCCCGACGTGGCGCCGTAGCCCACGACGTTGCCGGCGATGACGTGCGAGGCGGGGTCGAAGCTCGCGGCGCGGTCGGGGCGCACGATGATCCGTCCGCCCGACAGGCCCTTGCCGACGTAGTCGTTGGCGTCGCCCAGCAGGCGCAGCGTGATGCCGCCGGGAAGGAACGCGCCGAGCGACTGCCCGGCCGACCCGGTCAGGGTGACGTCGATCGTGTCGGTGGCCAGGCCGCCGTCGCCGTACCGCTTGGCGACCTCGTGCCCGAGCATCGTGCCCACGGTGCGGTTGACGTTCCGGACGGGCAGCGAGATCCGCACGGGCTCGCCGTTCTCCAGCGCGTCGGCGCTCAGCGCCACGAGCTGGTTGTCCAGCGCGCGGTCGAGCCCGTGGTCCTGGGCCTGCGTGCGCACGAGCGACGAGCCGGGGACCGGCTCCGGCCGCGCCAGGACGGGCCCGAGGTCGAGGCCGCGCGCCTTCCAGTGGTCGACGGCGTCACGCGCGTCGAGCACCTGGACCTGGCCGACGGCCTCGTCCAGCGTGCGGAAGCCGAGCTCGGCGAGCAGCTCGCGGACCTCCTGCGCGATGTACTCGAAGAACGTCACGACGAACTCCGGCTTGCCGGTGAACCGGGCGCGCAGCTCGGGGTTCTGCGTGGCGACGCCGACCGGGCACGTGTCCAGGTGGCACACGCGCATCATGATGCAGCCGGAGACGACCATCGGCGCCGTGGCGAAGCCGTACTCCTCGGCGCCCATGAGGGCGGCGATGACGACGTCGCGACCGGTCTTGAGCTGACCGTCGACCTGCACCGTGATCCGGTCGCGCAGGTTGTTCAGCACGAGCGTCTGCTGGGTCTCGGCGAGGCCGATCTCCCAGGGGGTGCCGGCGTGCTTGAGGGAGGTGAGCGGGCTGGCGCCCGTCCCGCCGTCGTGCCCCGAGATGAGCACGACGTCGGCGTGCGCCTTGGAGACGCCGGCCGCGACCGTGCCCACGCCGAACTCGCTGACGAGCTTGACGTGCACGCGGGCCGCCGGGTTGGCGTTCTTCAGGTCGTGGATCAGCTGCGCGAGATCCTCGATCGAGTAGATGTCGTGGTGCGGCGGCGGCGAGATCAGCCCGACGCCGGGCGTGGAGTGCCGCGTGCTGGCGACCCACGGGTAGACCTTGTTGCCGGGCAGCTGGCCGCCCTCGCCGGGCTTGGCGCCCTGCGCGAGCTTGATCTGCAGGTCGTCCGCGTTGGTCAGGTACTCCGCCGTCACGCCGAAGCGGCCGGACGCGATCTGCTTGACCTTGCTGCGGCGCTCGGGGTCGTGCAGGCGGTCGGTCTGCTCGCCGCCCTCTCCCGTGTTGGAGCGCCCGCCGAGGCGGTTCATCGCGATCGCGAGCGTCTCGTGCGTCTCCTGCGAGATGGACCCGTAGGACATCGCGCCCGTGTTGAAGCGCGTGACGATCGACTCGATCGGCTCGACCTCGTCGATCGGGATGCTCGGGCGGTCGGAGGACAGGCGCAGGAGACCGCGCAGCGTCATCAGCCGCGTGGAGGCGTCGTTCACCCGGTCGGTGTACTTGCGGAAGATGTCGTAGCGACGCTCGCGCGTGGCGTGCTGGAGCCGGAAGACCGTCTCGGGGTCGAACAGGTGCTCCTCACCGCCGCGGCGCCACTGGTACTCGCCGCCGACGTCGAGGTGCTGGTGGGCCACCTGGTTGCCCGACGGCGGGTAGGCGACGGCGTGCCGCGCGGCGACCTCGGCGGCGACCACGTCGAGCCCGATGCCGCTGAGGCGCGACGTGGTGCCCGTGAAGTAGGCGTCGACGAGCTCGTGGCTCAGGCCGACGGCCTCGAACACCTGGGCACCGCGGTAGGAGGAGATCGTGGAGATCCCCATCTTGCTCATGACCTTCAGGACGCCCTTGCCGAGGCCCTTGATGAGGTTGGCGACAGCCTTCTCGGGCGAGACCGAGACGTAGCCGGAGCGCGCGAGCTCCTCGACCGACTCCATCGCGAGGTAGGGGTTGACCGCGGCCGCGCCGTAGCCGATCAGGAGCGCGACGTGGTGCACCTCGCGCACGTCACCCGCCTCGACCACGAGCGAGATCTGCGTGCGGGTGTGCTTGCGCAGCGTGTGGTGGTGGACGGCCGAGAGCAGGAGCAGCGACGGGATCGGTGCGTGCTCCTGGTCGGAGTTGCGGTCGGACAGCACCAGGAAGCTCGCACCGTTCGCGACGGCGCGGTCGACCTGGGCGCAGATCTCGGTCAGCCGCTCACGCAGCGCGTCCTCGCCGCCCGCGACGCGGTAGGTGCCGCGCACGACGACGGAGCGGAACTTGCCGATCATGTCGGGGTCGCGGTCGACCTTGACGATCTTGGCGAGCTGGTCGTTGTCGAGCACCGGGAACGGCAGCACGAGCTTGCGCGCGTGCAGCGGCGTGTCCTGCAGCAGGTTCGGCTCGGGACCGATCGCGCCGCCGAGCGACGTGACGAGCTCCTCGCGGATGGCGTCCAGCGGCGGGTTGGTCACCTGCGCGAACATCTGCGTGAAGTAGTCGAACAGCATCCGCGGACGCCCGGACAGGACGGCGATCGGCGTGTCCGTCCCCATCGCGCCCAGCGGCTCGGCCGCGTTGGTCGCCATCGGGGTCAGGAGGATGCGCAGCTCCTCCTCGGTGTAGCCGAACGTGCGCTGACGGCGCAGCACCGAGGCGGCGGTGTGGCGCACGTGCTCGCGGTCGGGCAGCTGGTCCAGCGAGACGGCGTGCTCCTCGAGCCACTGCGCGTACGGACGCTCGGCCGACAGCGCGGCCTTGACCTCGTGGTTGGCCACGATGCGGCCGGCACCCGTGTCGACCAGGAACATCTTGCCGGGCTCGAGCCGGCCCTTGCTCACGACGGTGGCGGGGTCGATGTCGAGCACGCCGGCCTCGGACGCGAGCACGACCAGACCGTCCTGCGTGACCCAGTAGCGCCCGGGGCGCAGGCCGTTGCGGTCCAGGACGGCGCCGATGAGGGTGCCGTCCGTGAACGTCAGGCAGGCCGGCCCGTCCCACGGCTCCATGAGCGTGGAGTGGTACTCGTAGAACGCCTTGAGGGCGGGATCCATGGTCGCGTGGTTCTCCCACGCCTCCGGGATCATCATCAGGACGGCGTGCGGCAGCGACCGGCCGCCGAGGTGGAGGAGCTCCACGACCTCGTCGAACGTCTGGCTGTCGCTCGCGCCCGGGGTGACCACCGGCAGGAGCGGGGCGAGGTCGCCGAGCACGTCGCTGCGCAGCATGCCCTCGCGGGCCGCCATCCAGTTGCGGTTGCCCTTGACCGTGTTGATCTCGCCGTTGTGCGCGATGGAGCGGAACGGCTGCGCCAGCGGCCAGGACGGGAACGTGTTGGTGGAGAACCGCGAGTGCACGAGCGCGAGCTCGCTCGCGTAGCGCGGGTCGGACAGGTCGGGGAAGAACGGCTCGAGCTGCGCCGTCGTCAGCATGCCCTTGTAGACCACCGTGCGCGTGGAGAGCGAGGCGAGGTAGATCTCGAGCTGGCGCTCGATGCGCTTGCGGACGCGGTAGGCGCGGCGCTCGAGGTCGATGCCGGCCAGCGGCGCGCCGTCGTCGTCCCGACCCGCCACGACCAGCTGGCGGAACGTGGGCATGCTGGCGCGCGCCGACGGGCCCACGAGGTCGACGACGACGGGGACGTCGCGCCACGCGAGGAGGTCGAGACCCTCGTCGGCCACGACGGCGGCGATCGCCTGCTGGGCCGCGGTCGCCTCGTCGGCGTCCTGCGGGAGGAACGCCATGCCGATGGCGTAGCTGCCCACGGGCGGGAGCTCGGCGTCGATGACGTCGCGCAGGAACGCGTCGGGCACCTGCGTGAGGATGCCGGCGCCGTCGCCGGTGTTCACCTCGGCGCCGACCGCGCCGCGGTGGTCAAGGTTGAGCAGGGCCGTCAGACCGGCGTCGACGATGTCGCGTCCCGGCGTGCCACGCATGGTGGCGACGAAGGCCACGCCGCAGGCGTCGTGCTCGTCTGCGGGGTGGTACAGCCCAGTCTCGCCGGGGGCCGTGAGGGCCTGGCCGGACTCGTGCGCCCACTGCGTTCTCACCATGCGGCGACCGTCCTTACTTCCTGCCACCTCGGCAGGAGCTCAACGCCTGAAAAGTACGGGACGTCGTCGGCCCACAAGTCCAAGAATATACCTGCCTTTTACTCTTCCGTCGTGCTGCGCCCAGGTGCTGGACGCGGCCCTGAGTCGCCCCTGACCGAGTCCCTGACGCGGTCCAGCTCGTCGGGCTCGACGTCCTCCTCCTCCAGGGTGGAGGCCGCCGTGGCGCTCGATCCGGGCGACGCCGCCTCGACCTCCTCCGGGGCACGGCCCGGCAGCCACACGGTCGTGTCGCGACCCGGGTGCCGCCGTCCGACGACGACGAACGCGACCAGCGCGAGGACGCCGACGACGATCGAGGTCCATACGTTCAGCCGGAGCCCGGCGATGAGCTGCGCCTCGTCGATGCGGAGCGACTCGATGAAGCCGCGGCCCGCCGTGTACAGGACGACGTAGAGCAGGAACACGCGGCCGTGACCGAGGCGGAAGCGGCGGTCGACCCACACCAGGACGGCGGCGGCCAGCAGGTTCCAGATCAGCTCGTACAGGAAGGTCGGGTGGAACAGGACCCCGGGGAACGCGTCGATCTGCAGACCCCACGGCAGCGTGGTCTCGCTGCCGTACAGCTCCTGGTTGAAGTAGTTGCCGATGCGGCCGACGGCCTGCGCGACCAGGAGCCCGGGCGCGAGCGAGTCGGCGAACGGCGCGAACCGCAGTCCGGCGCGACGGAGCCCGATCCAGGCGCCCACGGCGCCGAGCGCGATCGCACCCCAGATCCCGAGGCCGCCCTCCCAGATCAGGGGGATGCGGGCCAGGTTGCCGTCGGGACCGAAGTACGCGTCTGGCGAGGTGATGACGTGGTAGATCCGGGCGCCGATGATGCCCATCACCACGGCCCACACGACGACCGAGCCGATCTGCTCCTCCGGCCCGCCGCGTTCCCGGTAGCGCCGCACGAGGATCACGTACGCCAGCACGCCGCCCAGCAGGATGGCGATCGCGTAGGCGCGCAGGGGCAGCGGACCGAGGTGCCAGGTGTGCTCGGGCGGGCTGGGGATCCCGGCCGCCAGCGTCGTGACCCTGTCCATCGCGCTCATCGCCGTCCTCCCCGGACACCCTGCGCCAGGGCCGCGGCGGTCCGCCGCAGCGCGTCGAGATCACCCTGCGTGCCGAGGGCGCGCACGAGGGCCGACCCGACGATGACGCCGTCGGCGTACGTGGCGATCTCGGCGGCCTGCTCCGGCGTCGAGACGCCGAGACCGACGCAGACCCGCTCGGCGCCCGCGGCGCGGGTGTCGGCCACGAGCCGCTCGGCGGCGTCGCCCACGCTCGTGCGCGTGCCCGTCACCCCCATCACCGACGCCGCGTAGACGAAGCCCCGACTGGCTGCCGCGGTCATCTCCAGCCGCTCCGGAGTCGAGCTCGGCGCGACGAGGAAGATCCGGTCGAGTCCGTGGACGTCGGCGGCCGTCATCCACTCGGAGCCCTCGTCGGGGACGAGGTCCGGCGTGATCAGGCCCGCTCCCCCGGCGGCGGCCAGGTCGCGCGCGAACCTCTCGACGCCGTAGCGCAGGATCGGGTTGTAGTAGCTCATGACCGCGACGGCGGCGCCGGTCTGCGCGATCCGCTCGACGGCGCCGAACACGTCACGCGTGCGGACCCCGCCGGCGAGCGCGTGCTCGGCCGCGTGCTGGATCACGGGGCCGTCGAGCACCGGGTCGGTGTAGGGCAGGCCGAGCTCGACGACGTCGACCCCCGCCTCCACCATGGCCCGCGCCGCGGCGACGGACGTGTCCAGGTCGGGGAAGCCGAGCGGCAGGTAGCCGACCAGCGCTGCACGGTTCTCGGCGCGGGTGGCGTCGATGCGCGCACCCGTCGTCAGATTGGTCACGGTGGTCACGCGCGTCCCTCCTTGGCCTCGGCGTCGTCGACGTCGAGGACCTCGAACCAGCGCCCGGCCGTCGCGACGTCCTTGTCGCCGCGACCGGACAGGTTGATCAGGATGATCGGCAGCTCGTCGGGATCCCCACCGCCGGCGGCGTAGGACTCCTTCACCCGATCGGCGACGCGGATGGCCCCGGCCAGGGCGTGCGCGCTCTCGATGGCCGGGATGATGCCCTCGGTCAGGCAGAGGAGCCGGAACGCGTCCATCGCCTGCGCGTCCGTGACGGGCTGGTAGGTGACCCGCTTGATGTCGTACAACCAGGCGTGCTCCGGCCCGACGCTGGCGTAGTCCAGCCCGGCCGAGATCGAGTCGGTCGGGAGGATCTGACCGTCCTCGTCGTGCAGCACGTAGCTCTTGGCGCCCTGGAGGACACCGATCGAACCGCCGGCGAACCGCGCGGCGTGCTCACCCTCGGCGCTGCCGTGGCCGCCGGCCTCGAAGCCGTAGAGCGCGACGGACTCCTCGTCGAGGAAGGCGTTGAAGATGCCGATGGCGTTGGAGCCACCCCCGACGCACGCGGCGATCGCCGACGGCAGCCGGCCCGTGCGCTCGAGCAGCTGCTCGCGCGCCTCCTCGCCGATGACGCGCTGGAAGTCCCGGACCATCTGCGGGAACGGGTGCGGTCCGGCGGCGGTGCCCAGGAGGTAGTGGGTCGTCTCGACGTTCGCGACCCAGTCGCGCAGCGCCTCGTTGACGGCGTCCTTGAGCGTGCGCGACCCGATCGTCACGGGGACGACGGTCGCGCCGAGCAGGCGCATCCGGGCGACGTTCAGCGCCTGCCGCTCGGTGTCCTTCTCGCCCATGTAGACGATGCACTCGAGGCCGAGCATGGCGCACGCCGTCGCGGTGGCGACACCGTGCTGGCCCGCTCCGGTCTCGGCGATGACTCGCGTCTTGCCCATCCGCTTGACGAGCAGCGCCTGCCCGAGCGCGTTGTTGATCTTGTGCGACCCGGTGTGGTTGAGGTCCTCGCGCTTGAGGAAGACCCTGACGCCACCGATCCGCTCGGCGAACCGCGGCGCCTCCGACAGCGGGGAGGGGCGCCCCACGTACTCGCGCTGCAGCCGCTGCAGCTCGGTCACGAACTCCGGGTCGAGCTGCGCCTTCTGCCAGACCTCGGTCAGCTCGTCCAGCGCGGCGATGAGTGCCTCGGGCACCCATCGGCCACCGAAGACACCGAAGTAGGGACCGGCGACGTCGGCCAGGGGCGTGGTCGGCGGGGCGGGTGTGGCGGGCGGCGTGCTGGAGCTGGTGGACACGAGAGCTCGTGGAACCTTCCTGCGTGGTGGATCGCCCGGTGGACCGGGTCGGGGTCGGCCGGTCACCTGCGTGGCCGGACGGTGTCGCCGGACGGCTGGTGGCCCGGACGAGGTCGGTGTGGCTGCCGGCTAGTGGCGCAGCGCGCGCAGTGCCGGGTGGGCCCCGGCGGCGACGAGGTCGGCGACGGCGGCGCGCGGGTCGCCCGAGCGCACCAGCGTCTCGCCGACGAGCACCGCATCAGCGCCGGCCCTCGCGTGCTCCATGACGTCGTGCGGTCCGCGCACGGCGGACTCGGCGATCTTGGCCACGTGGTCGGGGAGGACGTCGACGACGGCCGCGAACGTCGCGCGGTCGACCTCGAGCGTGCGGAGGTCGCGCGCGTTGATGCCGACGATCCGGGCGCCGGCGTCGACCGCCCGCCGGGCCTCCTCGGCGTTGTGCGCCTCGACGAGGGCCGACATCCCGAGGGAGTGGATGCGCTCGACGAACGAGGTCAGCACGGTCTGCTCGAGCGCGGCGACGATCAGCAGCACGAGATCGGCGCCGTGGGCGCGCGCCTCCCAGATCTGGTACGGCGTGACGACGAAGTCCTTGCGCAGGACGGGGACGTCGACGGCGGCGCGCACGGCGTCGAGATCCGCCAGGCTCCCCTTGAAGCGACGCTCCTCGGTCAGCACGGAGATGACGGCGGCGCCGCCGGACTCGTAGGACGCGGCGAGCGCACCCGGGTCCGGGATCGGCGACAGGTCGCCCTTGCTGGGGCTCGCGCGCTTGATCTCCGCGATGACCTGCACGGCCTCGGCGACCTTCAGCCGGTCGTAGCAGCTCTTGGCGTGCGGCAGCGACGCGGCACGTTCCTTCAGGGCGTCGAGGCTCGTGACGGCCTTCCTGGCTGCCACGTCCTCCTGGACGCCGGCGACGATCTCCTCGAGCACGGTCACGACGGTTCCCTCCGTTTGCTGTGCACCAGGGTAGGCCCAGCGCGGGGGCTCCGACGCCACGGTCCGCCGCGCCGCACCGGCGCGGCGGCGCCCGGTGCGGTCACGGGATCGCGAGCGGCCCGAGGTAGGGGCTGAGCAGGGGGACGTTGCGCAGCGCCCAGAACGCACCGAGCCCGACGGCGAGGGTCACCGCTGCCCACGTCGGCGGGCTCCACGGCGCCTCACCCCGCGCGGCGTCCCTGAACCACCGTGCGAGCAGCGCCAGCAGCACGGGCGCGCCCAGCACGACCAGGGGGTTGTACGACCAGGCGGCAGCGACGTCGCCGTGCACCAGCTCGTACGTGCCGCGCAGACCGCCGCACCCCGGGCACGCCAGACCGAGCAGCGCACTGGGGCAGAAGCCGTAGCTGCCCGCCACGTGCGGGGAGCGCAGCGCGAGCAGCACCGCCCCGCCGAGCGCGACCCCGCCGAGACCGAGCGGCAGCCACCACGAACCACCCCCGCGACGCTGGGCGTCGGCGGGGGTGGCGGTGGGGCGGGGCGCGGTCACGGGGTCCTCGACGTGAGGTCGATCAGCTGAAGTCGCGCATCATCTCGGCGAACTCGGGGCTCTGCAGCACCACGACGAGGGTGATGATGCTGGCCACGATGCCCACGAAGCCCAGGATGACGCCCGTCAGGCTGAGACCCCGGTTCGAGGCGATCCCCTTCTTCGCGGCGCTGAGCCCGAAGAAGCCGACGACGACCGCGCCGATGCCGATCAGGGTCGCGACCCAGGTGGTGCAGAACAGCACGACCGAGAGGATGCCCAGCACCAGGGCGGTGATGCCGAGCGCGTTGCGCTGCGTCGGGTTGGTGCCGGAACCACCCGCGTAGGGCGAGGGGCCGCCGAAACCGGGCTGGCCGCCGTAGGGCTGCTGCTGGAACGGGGGCGGGCCACCGAGCTGCTGCTCGGAGCCGGGCTGCGCGCCGCCGTAGGGGTTCGCGGGCGGGGGCACCGGGGAGCCGAAGCCCTCGGACGGTGCGCCGTACTGCGGCGGCTGCTGCGACGAGGGCTGCTGGCCCTCGGGGAGACGTGCGCCGTAGCGGGGCTCGCCGTCGGGCTGGTCGTCAGAGCCGTTCGAGGGGGGCGGGGGGTAGGACACAGGTTCTCCTTGGCGTCGGTTCGCGGACGTCGAGGTGGCGGACGTCGAGACCGGAGGGACCGGTTCGCGGTCGAGCCTACTGTCGCGGACCTGGCGGGCGGGGGCCGGGCTCGCGGGCCCGTCAGCGGCTCTCAGGAGCCGGTGACTCCCGACGCGATCGCGAACACCCAGAAGACGGCGCCGCAGACGGCGGAGACGATCGCCCACGTCCGAGCGTTCGCCGACGCCCGGCGCGCACCCTCCAGGTCCCCCGCCGCCCACTTCGAGGAGACCTGCGACCCGAAGACGATCGAGACGACGCCGATCGGGATGCAGCACAGGAACGTGGTCAGGATCGCCCACACGAGGTGGTTGGGCGGCGGGAAGCCGACCGGTCCGCGCGCGTACGGACCCTGCACGCCGTACGGGGGCTGGCCGCCGTACGGAGGCTGGCCGCCGTACGGTCCGTAGCCAGACGGCGTCGTCGGCGGCAGCGGGGGCGGCGAGCCGTAGGACCCGGGAGGACCGGGAACCTCGGGGACGCCGTAGCCGCCCGTCCCGGCGTCGTGGGCGGAGGGGTCGGGAATCGCGTACGGGTCGGGCGTGCCGTACCGCGGGGGGACGTCGTCGGGCTCGTCGCCCTGCCGCGGCGGGTAGCTCAACGCGAGGCGTTCGTGAGGTCGGCGCCGCCGTTGCGGCCCTTGCTCCTGGGGGACGTCGAGGAGTGCTCGGCCTCGGCGTGCTCGGCCTTCGCCTCCCCCGCCTTCGCGTGGTCGGCGGGCTCCGGCGCGGGCTGGCCGAGACCGGCCGCGCGGAGCGCGACCCCGGCGACGAGCACGAGGGCGATGACGATCCCACCGGCCCAGACGAGCGGCATGATCGCGGCGATCATCCCGGCGCCGAGGATGGCGGAGCCGATCATCAGGCCGTAGCAGACGAGCCAGCCCGCGGGCGTGCGCCCCTCGTTGTGGAACGGCGAGGCGGGGGGCAGCTTGTCACCCTCGGGGTGGATGAGAACCAGGTCGCGGTGGGCCACGGGTGCTCCAGGTGTCTGGCGGAACGTCGTCCGCAGGAAAGGTCCGCCTCCATCGTAGTGGGAGCCCCCGCCCGGGGACGCGATCAGCGCGTCGGGTCCTCCCCGCGCGTCAGGGCGTCCCAGTCGTCGACCTGCGCGGCGCGTGCCGCGGGCGTGTCGGTGGCACCGGAGGAGCGCTCGACCGGGGCGGACGGCGGGACCGCGCCCTCCGCCGTCGCGCCGGGTGCGGTGCCGGACGAGGTGCCGCTCGAGGCGGGTCGCTCGTACCGGCTGCGCCCGGCCACGGCCGGCGGCGCGAGGGCGAGGGCCACCCCGGACAGCGCGAGCAGCACGGCAGCGCCCGCGGCCACGACGCCCCACGGCGTCCGCGAGACCTCGCCCGCGAGCTCCGGCACGCCGCTGGTCTCGGCGGCGAGCCGTGCCAGTGGGGTGACGGGGTCGAGCAGGGCGGACACGCACGCGGCGACGACGCCGACCCCGGCGAGCGCGAGCACGCCCGCGACGACCCTGGCCAGCACGCCGCGCGCGAGCAGGTAGGCGACGAGCCCGGCGGCCACGACGAGGATCAGGGCCCCGAGGATCGGCGAGGCACCGGTGCCCGCGACGACTACCTCCACGCGTCCCTGCACCGAGTCGACCGGGGCGCTGAACCACGGCAGCGCGGCGAGCGCGAAGGTCGCGACGGCCGTCAGCGTGACGGCACCCATCGACCGGCCGCGGGTCGGCCTCATCGGGCACCCCCCGGGGTGAGCCGCGCGGCGAGCTGCACCGCGCGGACGACGGCGGCGGCCTTGTTCACGCACTCGGCGTGCTCGGCGCTCGGGCGGGAGTCGGCGACGATCCCGGCGCCGGCCTGCACGTGGGCGGTGCCGTTCTTGATCACCGCCGTGCGGATAGCGATCGCCATGTCGAGGTTGCCCGCGAGGTCGAGGTAGCCCACCGTCCCGCCGTAGACGCCGCGCCTGGCGGGTTCGAGCTCGTCGATGATCGCCACGGCGCGCGGCTTGGGCGCACCGCTGAGGGTGCCGGCGGGGAACGTGGCGGTGAGGGCGTCCAGCGCCGTCGATCCCGGCGCGAGGGTCGCCGTCACGGTCGAGCAGATGTGCATGATGTGGCTGAACCGCCGGACGTCCATGAACTCGCTCACGCGCACGGTGGCGGGGTCGGAGATCTTGGACAGGTCGTTGCGGCCGAGGTCGACGAGCATGAGGTGCTCGGCCCGCTCCTTCGGGTCCGCCAGGAGCTCGGCCTGCAGCTCGGCGTCCTGCTCGGCGTCCTTGCCCCGGGGGCGCGAGCCCGCGATCGGGTAGGTCATCACGGTGTCGCCGTGGACCTGGGCGAGCGTCTCCGGGCTGGAGCCGACCACCGCGAACTCGCCGCCGTCGGCGTCGCTCAGGTGCACGCAGTACATGTACGGGCTGGGGTTGAGCGAGCGCAGCGCGCGGTAGACGTCGATCGCCGGTGCCGGGCAGTCGACGTCGAACCGCTGCGAGAGCACGATCTGGAAGGCCTCGCCGTCCCGGATGCGCTCCTTGGCGACGTCGACGACGCGCTCGTACTCCTCCTGCGTCGTGCGCGGACGGACCTGCGGAACGACGGCGTCGCGCGCCAGACCCGCCGCACCGGTCGCGGCGGGCGTCGCGAGCCCGCGCTCCATCGCGTCCAGGCGCGCGACGGCGGCGGCGTGCGCCTCGTCCACGCGCTCGTCGGAGCCGTCCCCGTTGATGGCGTTGGCGATGAGCCAGACGACGCCGCCGTGGTGGTCGACCACCACGAGGTCCTCCACCAGGCACAGCGCGACGTCCGGCACGTCGACCTCGACGGCGGCGTGGGCCACGAGCGTCGGCTCCCAGTACCGGATCGCGTCCCAGCCGATCGCGCCGACGAACCCGCTGGTCAGCGGGGGCAGTCCCGCGACCGGGTCGGTGGCGAGCTGGTCGAGCGCGTCGGCGAGGACCTCCAGCGGGTCACCGTCGGTCCGCAGCCCGGCCGGGACGTCCCCCGTCCAGACGGCGCGGCCGTCGCGCGAGGTGAGCGTGGCGCGCGAGCTGACACCGATGAAGGAGTAGCGGTCCCACGTGCCGTCGGCGGCCGCGGACTCGAGGATGAACGTCCCGGGCCGCGCCTGTGCCAGCGAGCGGTACACGCCCACCGGGGTGAGTCCGTCGGCGAGCAGCTGTCGCACCACGGGCACGACGCGGTGGGTGGCCGCGAGGTGGCGGAACTCCGACGCCGACGGCCAGGTCTCGCCCCAGCTCAGCGTGGCGGGCAGGGCGACGCCGCTCACGCGGCACCCTCGCCGTCGACCGGTGCCTCGCCGACGACGACCGGCAGCCGACCGCCCGCGAGGAAGCACGTCCGCTCCCCCGTGTGGCACGCCGCGCCGACCTGCTGCACGCGGACGAGCAGCGCGTCGCCGTCGCAGTCGATCGCGACAGAGCGCACGTGCTGCGTGTGGCCGGAGGAGTCCCCCTTGCGCCAGTACTCGCGGCGCGAGCGGCTCCAGAACGTGACGCGGCCGGTCGTCAGGGTGCGGTGCACGGCCTCGTCGTCCATCCAGCCGAGCATGAGCACGTCGCCCGAGACGTCGTCCTGGACGACGGCGGCGACGAGCCCTGCCTCGTCCCTGGACAGGCGTGCGGCGATGGCGGGATCGAGGGAGGTCACGGTCGTCATCTTTTCACGCCGGGAGGTTCGCCGGTCGGCGTGGAAGGATCGTGGGATGAGCGCCGACGACGATCTCCGTACGGGCCCTCGGGCCGACCTCGTGGCGGCGCTTCGTGCCGCCCGACCGACCGACCCGACGCTGTGCGAGGGCTGGGAGGCGCGGCACCTGGCCGCGCACGTGGTGCTGCGCGAGCGCAGGCCGGTGCAGGTGGCCCTCAGCATGGCCCGCTCGGTCGATCCGACGGCCGGTCTCGCCGACGGGGCGCGCGACGCCGAGGGCTACGCGCGTCTCGTGGACCAGGTCGAGGAGGGGCCCTCGCGGCTCAGCCCGCTCGAGTGGGCCCCCGTCGCCAACGTCGTGGAGTTCCTCGTGCACGCCGCGGACGTGCGTCGCGGCAACGGTCTCCCGGAGACGCAGGCCGAGCTTCCCGAGCACCTGACCACCGCCGTCTGGCGCTCGGTCCGGCCGATGGCCACGCTGCGCTACCGCCGCTCCGCGGCACGCGGCGGCGTCGGGCTGGTGCTCGTCTCGCCGCTGGCGCGGGCCGTGCTGGCCCGCGGCGAGCGCTCGGCCGTGCTGTCGGGCACGCCGCTCGAGCTCGCGCTGTGGGTCTCGGGCCGCGAGCGGGCGTCGCTTGCCACGGTCGAGGGGCCGGACGACGCCGTCGCCGCGTTCCTCGCCGCGCACACCGACCTGCCCCCGCACCTGCGCTGACGCCGGGCCGGTCGCCGGTCAGCGCGTCGCGGACAGCCAGGACGCGAACATCGCGGAGTAGCCCTCGCCCCTGGCCAGGAGCTCCTCGTGCGTCCCGACCTCGGCGATCTCGCCGTCGGTGACCACCACCACCAGGTCGGACTGCGCCGCCGTCGAGAGCCGGTGCGCGATCGTGATGGAGGTGCGACCCGCCATCGCCCGCGTCAGCGCGCGCGCCGTGCGCAGCTCGGTGGCGGGGTCGACGGCGGAGGTCGCCTCGTCCAGCACGAGCAGGTCGGCACCGACCACCTGGGTCCGCAGCAGCGCGACGAGCTGCCGCTCACCGGCCGAGAGCGACTCCCCGCGCTGGCCGACGGGCGTGTCGAGCCCCTGCGGCAGCGACGCGACCCAGTCCTCGAGCTCGAGCTCGGCGACGGCGGCCTCGACCCTGGCCCTGGCCCCCGGCGCCTCGGGGTCCGGCAGGCCGTAGGCGACGTTCCCGGCCACGGTCGTGTCGAACAGGAAGCCCTCCTGCGTGAGGGTCACGACGCGTCGGCGCAGATCGACGTCGGCGACGTCGCGCACGTCCACGCCCCCGATCAGCACACGGCCGGCGGCCGGATCGGTGAAGCGCGTGACCAGCCGGGCGATCGTGGTCTTGCCCGACCCCGTGCGCCCTACGACGGCGACGCGCGTGGTGGCCGGGATGTCGAGCGTGATCCCCCGCAGCACCGGCGGGCCGCCGGGGTAGGCGAACGTGACGTCCTCGAGACGGACGCCGAGCGGTCCGGAGGGCAGGGTCGCCGGGCGGGCGGGCTCGACGACGTCGATCGGCGTCTCCAAGAGCGACAGCACGCGGCGCCACCCGGCGACGGCGTTCTGCAGCTCGTTGAGGACCTCGGTCGCGTTCTGCACCGGCCCGACGAAGAGCTGCACGAGGAACAGCACGGCCAGCAGGTGACCGACGCTGATCTCCCCCGCCACCCCGAGGAACGACCCGGCGACCACGACGGCCGACAGCGCGACGCCCGACAGCAGCACCCCGGTGGAGAACGCGGCTGCGGCCAGGGTCTGGGCGCGCACGGCGGAGTTGCGGTGCTCCCGCACGGCGGTGTCGAGGCGGGACTGCGTGCGGATGCCGATGCCGTAGGCGCGGATGGTGTGCGCGCCGACGACGGACTCCGACACGGCGGCGAGCATCGAGCCGACCTTCACGCGGACCAGGAGGTAGGCGACGTTGAGCGACTTCTGGGCGCGCGGCGCCAGCAGCGCCATCGGCACGAGGCACAGCCAGACGAGGACCGCCAGCTGCCAGGAGTAGATCGCCATCGCCACGGTCGCGGCGAGGATCTGCAGCGAGGAGAGCACCAGCATGATGCCGCCCCACTGGACGAACTGGCTGATGGTGTCGACGTCGCTGGTCACGCGCGAGACGAGCGCACCGCGGCGCTCGGTGTTCTGCGTGAGGACGGACATGTCGTGCACGTGACGGAACGCGGTCGTGCGCAGCTGCGCGAGGCCCGCCTCGGTCGAGGCGAACAGCCGGGCGTTCGAGAGCGCGGCGCAGACGGAGGCGACCAGCAGCACGCACGCGGCGAGCAGCGCCGTCGTGATGACGACGCCGACGTCGGGACCACCGGGGGCGAGCACGCCCAGGTCGGTCGCGCGCTGCACCGCGAACGGCACGACGATGCGGCCGGCGGTGGCCAGCGCCGCGAGCCCGAGCGTGAGCCAGATGCCGCGCAGCATGAGCGGGGACTCGTGGACGCCGCGACGCACGGTCGCGATGACGCCGAGCTCGGAGGCCGGGGTGATGCCGCTGCTCACTTCTCCACCTCCGTGGTGCGGTCGCGCTCGTAGGCCGAGAGGAGGTCGGCGAAGCCCGGGGAACGGGAGACGAGATCGGCGACCGTCCCGACGGCGAGCACGCGGCCGCGCTCGAGGTGGACGACGACGTCGGCCAGCGCGATGGTCGCCGGACGGTAGGCCGCCATGACGACGGTGGGCGCCCCCGTGCCGACGCCTGCCTCGCCGAGGCTCGTGAGGATCTCGCGCTCGACGACGGGGTCGAGCGCGGAGGTGGCGTCGTCCAGCAGGAGCAGGCGCGGCCGGCGCACGAGGGCGCGCGCGATCGCGACGCGCTGCCGCTGGCCGCCCGACAGGCTCGTGCCACGCTCGCCGAGCATGGTGTCCAGGCCGTCGGGCAGGGCCGCGACGACGTCGTCCACCCGCGCCCGGCGCAGGGCCTCCCAGACCACGTCGTCGGAGGTCTCCTCGTCGCCGGGAGCGTCCAGCGCGATGTTGCCGCGGACCGAGTCGTCGAAGATGAACGCGTCCTGCGCGGCGTAGGCCACCGTGCGGGAGAGCTCGGCGTAGGCGAGAGCCGAGGCGTCGACGCCGTCGATCAGCACGCTGCCGGCCGTGGGCCGGGTGAGCTGGCTGACGACGTCGAGCAGCGTGGACTTGCCCGCTCCGGTGGTCCCGACGACGGCGACGCGCGTGCCCGGGGCGACGCTGAGGGTGACGTCGCGCAGCAGCTCGACGGGGCCGTCCGGCCCGGACACGGTCAGCCCGACGTCGGCGAGCTCGAGGCTCGCTCCCCCGGCCTGGCCGGGGGCACCGACGCTGCCGAGACGGTCGCGGTCGACCGGCGAGTCCAGCACCGAGGAGATGCGGTCGTGGCCGACCAGCGAGCGCGGAAGCTCGCCGAGCACGAAGCCGATGGCCCTGACCGGGAACGTCATGACGGTCAGGAGGTAGGCGGCCGTGACCACGTCGCCGGGGGCCGCGCCGCCGTCGCGGACCTGCTGCGCACCGACGACGAGCACCAGCAGCGTCGCGGCGGCCGGGATGAGGTCGATGACGGGGTCGAACACGGCACGGATCCTGCCCGCGCGGGTGTTCGCCTCGCGCAGCCGGTCGGTGGCCGCCGCGAACGTGGCCTCCTCGCGGTCGGCGGTGCCGAGCGACTTCACGACGAGCGCGGCCTCGAAGCTGGCGTGCGCGGCGTCGGCGACCCGCGCCCGCTGCTCCTGGGCGTGCGAGACCACCGGGGAGACCGCGCGGCGGTAGACGGCGTTCGCGGCCACGACGACGGGGAGCACCGCGAGGCCGATCAGCCCGAGCGCCCAGTTCGCGGCGAACATCGCGCCGCTCGCGGCGAGGAGCATCGCCATGACGCCGATCGCGAACGGCAGCGGCACGAACACGCCCGCGGCCGCCTCGACGTCGGAGCTGGCGTGGGCCAGCAGCTGGCCCGTGGGGTGCTTGCGGTGCCAGGACATGGGGAGCCGGAGGTACTGGCGCGTGACCTTGCGGCGGTGCGAGGCCTGGACGTCGAAGGCGACCATCCCGGCGTAGATGCGGCGGATCGCGACGGACACGCTCGTGACGAGCGAGACGAGCAGCAGCGCACCGCCCATGAGCCAGACGTCCCGCGAGGTCACGCCGTCGCCCGCGACCGCCGGGACGATGACCTCGTCGGTCGCGCGCCCGAGCAGCCAGCCGGAGGCCACGGTCCCGAGGCCGTAGAGGGTGGAGAAGACGATCGCGATCGTGGCGGCGCGGCGCTGCTCGCGCAGCCCCCGCCCGATCAGGGCGAAGGACCGCCGCAGCTCACCCCCGCGCAGTCGTGAGCCGGTCACCTCACCACGTGGCCCGCACCACGCAGCGCGTCCTTGACGCCGGCGATCGTCAGCGTGCCGAAGTGGAAGACGCTGGCCGCGAGCACGGCGTCGGCGCCGGTGGCCGCGGCCGCGACGAAGTCCTGCGTCGTGCCGGCGCCGCCGCTGGCGACCAGCGGCACGTCGACGGCGGCCCGCACGGCCGTGAGCATCTCGATGTCGAACCCGTCCTTGGTGCCGTCGGCGTCGATGGAGTTGAGCAGGACCTCGCCGGCGCCGCGGTCGGCCGCCTCGCTGGCCCAGGTGACGGCGTCGATCCCCGTGCCGCGACGACCGCCGTGGGTGGTGACCTCGAAACCGGAGGGGGTCTCGACACCGGGCGGGCAGCGGCGCGCGTCGACGGAGACCACGAGGACCTGGTTGCCGAACCGGCGCGTGATGTCCCCGATGAGCTCGGGGCGAGCGATGGCGGCGGTGTTCACGCCGACCTTGTCGGCGCCGGCGCGGAGCAGCGCCTCGACGTCGCTGACGCTGCGCACACCGCCGCCGACGGTGAGCGGGACGAAGATCTGCTCGGCGGCGGCGGTCACGGTCTCGAGCGTCGTGGCGCGGCCGGACGTGGAGGCGCTGACGTCGAGGAACGTGATCTCGTCCGCACCCTCGGCGTCGTAGCGCCGGGCGAGCTCGACCGGGTCGCCGGCGTCGCGCAGACCCTCGAACCGGACGCCCTTCACCACCCGACCGGCGTCGACATCCAGGCAGGGGACGACGCGGAGAGCAACGGGCATGTCTCGAGTTTACGCCCCGGCGGGACCGGTTCCGCCGTCCGAGCACGCGGACCGGACGATCCTGCAAGCGGTTCCAGTGCGGACGGCCCTACTGCGTGGTCGGCGTGTCCGTCGGGCGCTCGACGCCGGGCGAGGTGGCGGGCGTCTGCCCCTCGGTCCCTGCCGGGTCGAGGGCCACGTCCGCCGTCGCCAGGACGTCCACGACGTACACGAGCGTGTCCGGGCTCGAGGCGTCGGTGGGCGGGGCCACGACCAGGACCTGCGAGCCGACCGTCTGCTCGACCAGCGCGCCGCGCAGCGCCACGCCCAGGTCGGCGAGCGGGACCGCCCGGGGTCCGCTCCCCCACGTCGAGTCGACGACCGCGCCGTCGGACCAGCGCACCGCCATGACCTGCAGCACGACGGACTGCTCCGACCCGACCTGCGGTCCGGCGCCCTTGACCGTGACGGCGAACCGCGAGCCGGTCGGCGGATCCTCGGCGGGCACGGTGACCGCGGGGGCACCCGTCTCGTCCAGGGTGACGGTGGGGAGGCCGGGCTCGGGCTCGCGCGTCTGACCGGTGGCCCTGACCGGGAGCACGTCGACCACGAGGACGTGCGGGCTGGGACGGGCGGCCGTGCCGAGCTCGATCCGCTCGACGCGGCTGCCGACCGTCACGCCCTGGAGCAGCGCGTGCAGCGGCTGGCCGAGCGACTCGGCGGACAGCGTCCGGATCTCGGGGAGCTCGGGGTAGGTGTCCGCCACGGTCTCGCCCGTGGCGATGTCGATCGCGACGTAGTCCAGGAGCACGCTGTCGCCGTCGGCGAGGACCGGCCCGTCACCCGTGATGAGGACGCCCGAGCTCGTCGCCTCGACCTCGGTGCCCGGCGGGACGGTGATGGTGGGCCGGACGCCGAACTGCCCGGCGACCTCGATCTCGGCCGTCGCGGTCGGCGTGGGCTCGGGCTCGCTGCGGCAGGACGCCAGACCGCCGACGGCGAGCAGTCCCACCGCGACGGCGGCGACCAGGCGGCGGGCCGTCATCGCATGCTCGCGATCAGCCGGTCCACCCGCTCGTCCTGGGACTTGAACGGGTCGGAGCACAGCACGGTGCGCTGCGCCACGTCGTTGATCTTCAGGTGGACCCAGTCCACGGTGTGGTCGCGGCGGGCCTCCTGCGCCGCGCGGACGAAGTCCCCCCGCAGCTTGGCTCGCGTGGTGGCCGGCGGCGTCTCGGTGGCCACGGCGACCTCCGAGTCGGTCGTGACGCGCTGCACCAGACCCTTCGCCTCCATGGAGGCCAGCAGACCGTCGGTGCGCGAGATGTCGTGGTAGGCGAGCAGGAGGCGGGCGATGCGGGAATCGCCGAGGCCGACGCCCTGCCGCTCGCGGTAGCGACCGATCAGGCGCTCCTTGATGGCCCAGTCCAGCTCGGTGTCCACGAGCGCGTGGTCGTCGTCGGCCACGGCCCGCAGCCCGCGCTCCCACAGGTCGAGCACCCACGCGGTCGTGGCGGAGGTGTCGCCCGTCGAGGCGACGAAGTCCTGGGCGCGCGAGAGCAGCTCGGCCTGCACGTCGATCGCGGTCGTGGCGGCACCCGAGCTGCGCGCCACGGGTGCGCGGCCGGTCATGTCGTGGCTGATGTCGCGGATCGCACGCACGGGGTTCTCCAGGGCCACGTCCCGCAGGTGGACACCGTTCTCGAGCATCCGCAGCACGAGGTCGGTGGTGCCGAGCTTGAGCATGGTGGTCGGCTCGGCCATGGTCGAGTCGCCCACGATGACGTGCAGGCGGCGGTAGGCCTCGGCGTCGGCGTGCGGCTCGTCGCGCGTGTTGATGATCGGGCGCGACCGGGTGGTGGCTGAGGACACCGTCTCCCAGATGTGGTCGGCGCGCTGCGAGAAGCAGTAGCGGGCGCCCCGGGGACCGTCGAGCACGTGACCGGCGCCCGTGAGGATCTGCCGCGTGACGAAGAACGGGATGAGCACCTCGGCCGTGCGGGCGAAGTCGGAGCGTCGACGGATGAGGTAGTTCTCGTGGCAGCCGAAGGAGTTGCCGTGCGAGTCGACGTTGTTGCGCAGCAGGTGGAGGCGGCCGGGCAGACCCTCCGCCTGCATGCGCTGGTGCGCGTCGTCCAGGAGGTCCGCGAGGATGCGCACGCCCGCGGCGTCCTGCACCACGGCCTGCCGGATGTCGTCGGCCTCGGCGGTGGCGTACTCGGGGTGGCTGCCGACGTCGAGGTAGAGCCGGGCGCCGTTGCGCAGGAACACGTTGCTCGAGCGACCCCACGCGACCACGGTGCGGAACAGGTAGCGGGCCGCCTCGTCGGCGCTCATCGCGCGGCCGTCCGGCGCGGCACAGGTGATCCCGTACTCGGTCTCGAGGCCGAAGATCCGCCGGGTCTCGACGGTGCTCGCGGTGTCGCCGGGACGGGACGGCTCAGACATGTCCGCCACCGAGCTCGTGCGCCGCGGCGAGGCGACGGAACGCGCGGCGGGTCCGCCCGCGATCAAGCACCGCGGCCTCGAGCTGACCGGGGTCGATGCTCGCCGTCGCGGAGTCCTCGCGGTGCTCCAGCGCCGTGAGCGCGAGCCGGAGCGCGCCGGCCAGGCTCATCCCGGGGCGCCAGCCGTCGGTGACGATCTGCTGCCGGCTCTCGGCCTGGCCGCCGATCACCACGTGGTGGGTCTCCTCCACGAGCGTGCCGTCGAAGGAGAGCCGGTACAGCTGGTCGCCCTCGGGGCGCGGGGCGACCTCGGCCACCACGAGCTCCACCTCGTAGGGCTTGGCCTCCGCGGTGAAGATCGAACCGAGGGTCTGGGCGTAGGAGTTCGCCAGACCGCGCACGCTGACGTCGGCGCGGTCGTAGGCGTACCCGCGAAGATCGGCGTAGCGGATGCCGGCCACGCGCAGGGACTCGAACTCGTGGTACTTCCCCACGGCGGCGAACGCGATCCGGTCGTAGATCTCGCTGATCTTGTGCAGCGCGCGGGAGGGGTTGTGGGTCGCGAACACGATGCCGTCGGCGCACGTCATCGCGACGACGGCGCGGCCGCGGGCGACGCCCTTGCGCGCGTAGTCGGCGCGATCCTTCATGACCTGCTCGGGCGAGACGTAGAACGGCATGCTCATGCGGTCACCTCCTCGCCCGGGCGCGCAGCGCCAGGATCCGCTCGACGTGCCCGGCGAGCTCGGTCTCGGAGACCCGTCGGTAGCCGGCGGCGTCGACCCGCGCGACCACGGGGAAGATGCCGCGCACGACGTCGACCCCGCCGGTGGCCGAGTCGTCGTCGGCGGCGTCCAGCAGGGCCGCGACGGCGACCTCGACCGCCTCGGACTCGCTCAGCGCCGAGTGCCAGAGGTTCTTCAGGCTGCCGCGCGCGAAGACGGAGCCGGAGCCGATCGAGTGGTAGTGACGCTCCTCGTAGCGGCCGCCGACCACGTCGTAGGAGTACAGGCGCGCCTGGCCGGTGACGGCCGTGATCGCGGCGACGGCAGCAGGAACGTCGTCGGGACGTCCGTCGGGCGCCGTCGCGGTCGGCTCCCCCACGATCGCGCGCGGGGCGGCCTCGAAACCGCAGAACAGCGGGATGGCCACGAGCCCCTGGCTCGCGAGCGGGAGGTTGGCGCGCACGAGGCGGGCGAGCCGGTTGGCCTTGCCCTCGAGGGAGAGCGGCGTGCCCTCGAGCTTCTCGTAGTGCTCGAGCTCGAGCTGGAAGAGGCGCACCAGGTCGAGGCCGATGCCCGCGGCTCCGGCGATGCCGATGGCCGAGGCGCCGTCGGCCGGGAAGACCTTCTCGATCTCGCGGTGGGCGATGTACGTCCCGGACGTCGCGCGCCGGTCACCGGCCATCACGACCCCGCCGGGGTAGGTCAGCGCGACGATCGTGGTGGCGTGCGCCTGCTCGAGCTCGCCGTCGGCACCGCGGTCCTGCCGCACGGCCAGCAGCTCGGGGGCCACCTCGTCCAGGAAGTCCACGAACGAGGACCGACCCGCGCTCAGGTAGGCGTCGGGGAGCCGCGGTCCACGCCCTCGCGACTCGGGGCTCACTGGCCGCCCTTCTGGACGAACCCGCGCACGAAGGACTCGGCGTTGGTCTCCAGGACGTCGTCGATCTCGTCGAGCAGGTCGTCGACCGCCTGGGTCGAGGCTGCGGGGGTCGTGGGAACGGGGGCCGCGCCCTCGTCGTCGCCCTCGCCGCCGCGCGGGCTGAAGTGCTGGGTCGTCACGGTGCTCCTCCTCGATTCTTCGGTTCGATCCTATGCCGCCTCAGGTCCGCGGGGCGTTGCCACCGAGCTCTGCCACGAGCGTGGCCGCCGTGGGGTGCCGGTCGAGCAGCGCGCCCATGAGGGCGGCCGTGCCGCGCCGCGGGTCCGGCATCGGGATGCGCACGAGGGTCGGCTCCCCCGGCACGTCGAGCACGACGCCGTCCCAGCCCGCCGCCACGACCGCCTCGGGGTAGCGCCGCAGCGCCTCCCCGCGGAACCAGGCCCGGGTGTCGGTGGGCGGCGCGCTCACGGCGCGCTCGATCTCGTCCTCCGTCACGACGGCGGCGACCCCGCCCGCGGTGCGCAGCCGCGCGCAGATCCCGCGCTCGGGGCGCACGTCGGACCACTGCAGGTCGATCGCGGCGAGCTTGGCGTGGTCCCACGAGAGCTGGTGACGGGTCCGCAGACCCTCCAGCACGCGCAGCTTGGCGAGCCACTCCACCTCGCGCGCCGCGGCCTCGCGGTCGTTCTCGAGCAGGTCGAGCGTGCGCTCCCACGCCGCGAGGACGGCGGCGTCGTCGTCGGACAGGGTCTCGCCCAGGACCTCGCGCACGCCCGCCGCGTAGTGCCGCTGGATCTGCAGGGCGGTCAGCGGCGTGCCGTCGCCCGCCATGTCGAGCGTCTGCTCGAGCGTGAGGTCGCGGCTCACGGCCTGGACGGAGGCGACGGGGTCGGCCAGGTGCAGCGCCTCCCACGCGAACGGGATCGTCGCGCCGCGCTGCGCGGCCTCGAGGACGGCGAGCACGAGCGACGTGGTGCCGAGCTTGAGGTAGGTGGCGGTCTCGAAGCAGTTCGCGTCGCCGATGATCACGTGCAGGCGGCGGAAGCGGCCCGCGTCGGCGTGCGGCTCGTCGCGCGTGTTGATGATCGGGCGGCGCAGGGTCGTCTCGAGCCCGACCTCGGCCTCCATGTAGTCGGCGCGCTGGGAGAGCTGGTACCCGGGCGTCTCGCCGCGCACGCCGAGCCCGACGCGACCGGAGCCGATCATGACCGTGCGGGTGACGAGGAACGCCGTGAGGTAGTCGACGATCTCGCCGAACGGCACGGCCCGGTCCACCAGGTAGTTCTCGTGGGTGCCGTAGCTCGCGCCCTTGCCGTCCACGTTGTTCTTGTACAGCTGCACGTCCGGCGTGTGGGGCGAGGCGGCCAGGGTGCGGACGGCGGTGAGCATGACGCGCTCGCCGGCGCGGTCCCACAGCACCGCGTCCCGCGCCGAGGCGACCTCGGGGCTGGAGTACTCGGGGTGGGCGTGGTCGACGTAGAGCCGGGCGCCGTTGGTCAGCAGGACGTTGGTCGCGGCGGGGTCGTCCCGCTCGGGGTGGACGGGCCGACGACGGCGCGTCAGCGCGACCGCGACGGGGGGCTCGCCGGGGCCTGAGGTTTCCGGCGCGCCCGGGGTGGCTCCCCGCGCCGCACGACCCTCGTCCTCGTGGCCGGCGTCGGTGAGCTGGCTCGGATCGGCGACGGCGCGGTCGATGCGCCAGCCGCGGGCGTCGGACAGCGGGTCCTCGCTCTCGTAGCTCCAGCGCGTCCGGCCGGGGCGGGGCACCGCCTGCGCGTACGCCGCCACCACGAGCGCCGAGAGGGCCATCGGGTTCTGCCTCGCACCCTCGCCGCCGAGGATGCCGTACTCCGTCTCGATTCCCATCACGCGCACCCGACCACCCTACGGTCGGACCGACGCCCTGCACCGGGCTCGCCCACGGACCGGCCGCGGACCTGCCGCAGACCAGCCGCACCGATCGCTGTGCACCCCTGGCCGTCACACCCCGCTCCCTGTGCACCCCTGGCCGCCACGCCCCGCTCGCTGTGCACCCCTGGCCGCCACGCCGATGGTTGAGCGACCACCGGCGCACAGCGAAGGACGGTGCAGGCGGAACCGGACCGCACCGGGCAACCGGGGGAACCCGACGCCGCGCCGGCCTGCGGGGCCGGCCGGCGGGGACGAGCCGACGGTGGGGCCGACCCGGCGTCGGGAGTTACAGGTACTGCCCCGGGTCGGAGACCGTCTCGATCGCCCGCGGCACCGGACCGGGCGCCGCGCCCGCGCCCTTCGGCGCCACGATCGTGCGGATGAAGACGATGCGCTCACCCTTGCGGCCGGACACACGGGCCCAGTCGTCGGGGTTGGAGGTGTTGGGCAGGTCCTCGTTCTCGTGGAACTCCGCCGCCACCGCCTCGAGCAGGTGCGACATCCCGATCCCCCGCGGCTGACCGGCCAGCAGCGACTTGATCGCCGCCTTCTTGGCGCGGTCCACGATGTTGCGGATCATCGCGCCGGACGCGAAGTCCTTGAAGTACAGGACCTCGCGGTCGCCGCTGGCGTAGGTGACCTCGAGGAACTCGTTCTCCTTGCCGAGCGAGTACATCCGCTCGACCGTCGCGTCGATCATCGCCGCCACGGTGCGCTCGCGGTCGCCGCCGTGCTCGGCGACGTCGTCGGGGTGGAGCGGGAGGTCGCTCCGCAGGTACTTGGGGAAGATGTCGCGCGCGGCCTCGGCGTCGGGACGCTCGACCTTGATCTTCACGTCGAGCCGGCCCGGCCGCAGGATCGCGGGGTCGATCATGTCCTCGCGGTTGGACGCGCCGATGACGATGACGTTGTCGAGCCGCTCGACGCCGTCGATCTCCGCCAGCAGCTGCGGCACCACGGTGGTCTCGGTGTCGGAGGAGATGCCGGTGCCGCGCGTGCGGAAGAGCGACTCCATCTCGTCGAAGAACACCACGACCGGCACGCCCTGCTCGGCACGCTCGCGCGCCCTGGCGAAGATCAGCCTGATGTGACGCTCGGTCTCGCCCACGTACTTGTTGAGCAGCTCAGGGCCCTTGACGTTGAGGAACGACGAGCGCACCGCCTCCTGACCGGCGGCGGCACCCACCGTGCGGGCGAGCGAGGCCGCGACGGCCTTGGCGATGAGCGTCTTGCCGCATCCGGGCGGACCGTAGAGCAGCAGACCCTTGGGCGGTGTGAGCCCGTGCTCGCGGAACAGCTCGGGGTGGCCGAAGGGCAGCTCGACGGCGTCCCGGATCGCCTCGATCTGGTCGGCGAGACCGCCGATGTCCTCGAACGCGACGTCGGGCAGCTCCTCCAGCACGAGCTCCTCGACCTCCGATCGCGGCACCTGCTCGTTCACGAAGCCGCTGCGCGCATCGATCGTGAGGGCGTCGCCGACGCGCACGCCGTCGGTGCGCAGCTGGCCGGACAGGCGCACGACGCGCTCCTCGTCACCGCGCCCCACCACGAGGACGCGGTCGTCGCCGATCAGCTCCTTGACCGTCACGACCTCACCCACGCGCTCGAACCCGCCGGCGAGCACGAGCGCCATGGTCTCGTTGAGCTGGACCTCCTGGCCGGCGACGACCGCGGCGAGGTCCACCGACGGCGAGACCGTGACGCGCATCTTGCGACCGGCCGCCACGACGTCGGCGGTGTTGTCCTCGTGCGCCGCCAGGAACGTCGCGTACGTCGCCGGCGGCCGGGTCAGCTGCTCGACCTGCTCGCGCAGCTCCGCCAGCTCCTGGCGCGCCTTGATCAGCACGGCGGTGAGCCGCTCGTTCTTCTGCGCGAGCGAGGCCGCCTCGCGGCGCGCGTCGTCCTGGGTCACGGCTGCTCCTCGGTCACGTCGGTGCTGGACTCGTCGGTGCTCGAGGCGTCGCCGGTGTCGGCGACGTCGTCCACCCTGGCCACGGCCCCGTCCCGGATCGCCTCGGCGTGCCGGCCGGCGCGCCGGGCCTTCTTGGCCGTCACACCGCGCTCGCCGAAGTCCTCGGGCGTCCAGTCCTCGCCGATCTGGACCCGGGCGGCGTCGCGCGCCAGGGCCTCCTGGGCCTCGGCGTCCTCGCTCTGCGTGGACCTGGCGGGGCGACGACGGCGCAGCGGTGCCGCGACGCCGTCGGCCATCCGCCGCGTGGTCACCAGGAAACCGGTGTGCGCGACCATGCGGTGCGAGGGCCGGACGGCGAGGCCCTCGAGGTGCCACTCGCGCAGCATGGTCTCCGAGGCGAGCGGTTCGGTGAACCGGCCGTCGGCCTTGAGGTCCTCGGCGAACCGGCTGAGCTGCGTGGTGGTCGCGACGTAGGCGAGCAGGACGCCGCCGGGGACGAGCGCGTCGGCGGCGACCTCGATGTTCTCCCACGGGGCGAGCATGTCCAGCACGATGCGGTCGACGGTGCCGTTCTCGCGCGCCGTCGGGAGGACGTCGGCGAGGTCGCCCACGGCGAGCTCCCACGCGGGGTGGCTGGCCCCGAAGAACGCCTCGACGTTGCCCGTCGCGATGGCGGCGAAGTCCTCGCGCCGCTCGATCGACAGGAGCGAACCGCCGTCGCCCACGGCTCGCAGCAGCGACATCGTCAGGGCTCCGGAGCCGACCCCGGCCTCGACCACGCGGGCGCCGGGGTAGACGTCCGCCATCGAGACGATCTGCGCGGAGTCCTTGGGGTAGATGACGGCGGCGCCGCGGGGCATCGAGAGCACGTGGTCGGACAGCAGCGGGCGCAGCGCAAGATAGGGCACACCCGCCGACGTCTCCACGATGGTGCCCTCGCTGCGTCCGATGAGCTCGGTGTGGCGGAAGTAGCCGCGGTGCGTCTGGAAGGACCCGTCGGTCTTCAGCGTGATCGTCGAGGGCTTGCCGCGCGGGTCGGTGATCTGGACGCGGTCGCCCTCGCGGAAGGGGCCGCGACGGGCCGCGGCACCGGTGGGTTCGGCGTGGCTGGGCTCGGCGCCGGAGAGTTCTGAGGTCACTCTCACCAGACTAACGACCCGGCGACGCGAGAGCGGCGACCACGCTCTCGCGCGTGGTGGTCCCGAGGATCCCGCCCGGTCCCACGACGACGACGACCGGACTCTCGTTGATCCCTCGCGCCAGCGCGCCGAGGGCGTCCGGGCCGGTCACGGCGGTCAGCACCGCCGACGGCGGGAGGGAGCGGGCGACGGCGGTCACCGGCGTGGAGGCGTAGGCGTCCGGCGGCACCTGGGCCAGGGCTGCGGCGTCCAGCACCGCGACGGGCGTGCCCGCGGCGTCGATCGCGACGACGTCGCTCGAGCCCATCCCGAACGGTGGCCGCGGCACCTGCGCGAGGCTCGCCCTCGCGTCCACGACGACGGCGGGCCGCAGCAGCGCCCGCAGGTCGAAGCCCGCCGCGCTGCGCCGGGCGCGGCCGATCTTGATCGACTGGCTCGCGCCGGTCCAGACGAGGCCGGCCACGAGCAGGCCCCAGATGCCGGTGGTCAGCGTCGGGCGCTCGCCCCGCAGCAGCGGAAGGCCGAGGATCACCGCGGCGAGCACGACGGCGAGGCCGCGTCCCACCCAGCCGGAACCGATCGTGCCGGTCTCGCGGTTGCCGGTCACCTTCCAGATCAGCGCCTCGAGGATGCGGCCACCGTCGAGCGGGTTGCCCGGCAGCAGGTTGAACGCCGCGACCACGGCGTTGGCGTAGGTCAGCGCGGCGACGATGACGGCGGGCAGCCCCGGCGGCATCGCACCGAGCACGAACCAGCCGGCGACGGCGAGCACGACGTTCGCCAGCGGCCCGGCGGCCGAGACGATCGCGCTCGCCCCCGGCGTGCGCAGCTCCTCGCCGAAGCTCGTGTGGCCGCCCCAGAAGGTGATGACGTACTCGCGCACCCGAGCCCCGACGGCGCGGGCCGCGGCGCCGTGGGCCAGCTCGTGCGCGAGGACGGAGGCGAAGAGCAGGATCGGGAACGTCGCAGCGGCGGCGACGGCGGCCGGGGTGTCCAGCCGGGGCGCGGCGCGCTGGACCGTGGGCAGGAACAGCAGCGTCAGGACCGCCGCGATGAGCAGCCAGCTCGGCGCCAGGTAGACGGGCGAGCCCCCGACGACGCCGATCCGCCAGCCGGGTCGCTTCACGCGCCGACCCGGTCCACCGGCGTCGTGGTGGAGGCGAGCTCGACCAGCTCGGCGAGCGACAGGCCCGCGAGCGTCTCGGCGCGCGCGAGGGCGGGGTGCGGCGGGACGTCCACCAGGTGCGGCACGACGACGGCGCGCGCCCCGGACGCCGCGGCGGCCGCCGAGCCCGTGACCGAGTCCTCGACCGCGATGCAGCGGGTGATGTCGACGCCGAGCGCGTCGGCGGCCGTGAGGTACGCCTCGGGATCGGGCTTGCCCCGGGTCACCATGTCCCCGGCGACGACGGTCGCGATCGCGCCGTCGGGCAGCAGGGAGGCGATGAGGTCGGCCTGCACGCGGTAGGACATGGTCACGATCGCCTGCGGCACCCCCGCGCGCGCCGCCTCGGCGACGAGCTCGCGTGCCCCGGGACGCCACTCCGGTCCCTCGTTCGCGACGCGGTCGTTGACCCGCGCGACCAGGTGGTCCACGACCCCGGCGGGCGTCATGGCGACACCGCGGGCGATGAGGATGCTCGCGCTGTCCTCGAGCGCCTTGCCCACCAGCGTGAGCGCGTCCTCGTGCGTCCACGTCCCACCGTGGGAGGTGACCAGCTCCCGCTCGGCCTCGATCCAGAGCGGCTCGGTGTCCACCAGGGTCCCGTCCAGGTCCCACAGGATGGCCTCGGGCAGCGCGTGCGTCACGGTTCTCCTCGTCCCCGGCCGGTTCCGGCGCGGTCTCCCGCCATTCTCGCAGGCACGGCAGTCGGCGCGCGGCTGCGGGGCCGACGCGCGGCTGCTGCGGCACGGCTGCGTAGGCTGGGATCGTGACCGACCAGCAACCCACGCTCGTGCTCGCCGCCTTCGAGGGGTGGAACGACGCCGGCAGCGCCGCGAGCGAGGCCCTCTCCCAGATCGCGACGGCGTGGGGCGCCCGCCCCGTCGCCGCGCTCGATCCCGAGGACTTCTACGACTTCCAGGTCAACCGCCCCGTCGTCGGCCCGCCGACCACGGTCGACCTCGACGGCGCGCCCGGCACCCCGGGGGCCGCCGCCGGTGGCCGCGAGCTGACCTGGCCCGCGACCCGCGTGTCGCTCACACGCTCTCCCGTGACCGGTCGCACCGTGCTCCTGGTGCAGGGCATCGAGCCCTCGATGCGGTGGCGCCAGTACTGCGCCGAGATCATCGCCGTCGTGAAGAGCTGGGGGCCCGCCACCTTCGTCGGCGTCGGCGCCCTGCTCGCCGACGTGCCGCACACCCGCCCCATCCCGGTCCAGAGCACGAGCGACGACCCGACGCTGCAGGCCAAGTTCGGCCTCGACGCCTCCGAGTACACCGGCCCCGCCGGCATCATCTCGGTGCTCGGGCACGCCGCGCGCGAGGAGGGCATGCGCACGCTGTCGGTGTGGGCCGCCGTGCCGCACTACGTCGCTCAGCCGCCCTCCCCCAAGGCGACACTGGCGCTGCTGGCCGCGCTCGAGGAGGTCGTGGGCGAACCGCTGCCGATGGGCGACCTGCTCGAGGACGCCCGGGCGTGGCAGCGCGGGGTCGACGAGCTCGCCGAGGAGGACCCCGAGATCTCCGAGTACGTGCAGCAGCTCGAGGAGGTCAAGGACACCGCGGAGCTGCCCGAGGCGAGCGGCGAGGCGATCGCGCGCGAGTTCGAGCAGTACCTGCGCCGGCGCGACCCCGGCACGGGTCGCGACGGCGGGACGGGCCGCGACGGCGGCCCCGGCCCGAACCGCTAGAGGGCCACGCCGAGCAGGGCGTCGACGGCGTCGCGCACGACGGCCCCGCCGCCCGGTGCGGTCCCGCGCTCGTCGGAGCTGTCGGAGGTGTCGGAGGCCAGGACACGGCCCACCCACGCGTCGACCGCGGCAAGCGCGCGCGGTGCGTCGAGGTCGTCCGCCAGGGCCGCCCGGACCTCCTCGACCACGTCGGCCGACGCCGGATCGTCGAGCTCGCTCGTGCGAGCGACCGCGTCGCGCCAGGTCGCGAGCCGCCGAGCGGCGTCGATCAGCTCGGCGTGGTGGAACTCCCACGACGTGGAGTAGCGGTGCGCGAGCAGCACGAGGCGGATCGCCATCGCCTCGACACCCTCGGCGAGCAGCCGCGACACGAGGACGAGGTTGCCGCGCGACTTGCTCATCTTCTCGCCCTCGTAGGCGAGCAGACCGGCGTGCACCTGGGCCCCGACCGGCCTCGCGTCACCCGAGATCATCCGCAGGTGGCTCGTGGACATCTCGTGGTGCGGGAAGCGCAGGTCGCGCCCGCCGCCCTGGACGTCGACGGGGGCGCCGAGCGTCATGGCCGCGATCGTCGCGCACTCCACGTGCCAGCCGGGACGGCCCCGCCCGAGACCGCGCCCGTCCCACGAGGGGTCGTCCGGGCGCTCGGTCCGCCACAGCAGCGGGTCCAGCGGCGACCGCTTGCCGGGACGGTCGGGATCGCCGCCCATCGCGGAGAACTCGGCCAGCCGGGAGACCTCATCCACGCCGTCGCCCATGGGCTCGAGCCCGAACCGGACGTCCTTCGCGAGGTCGGCGTAGACGTCGCCGTCCCCGTGCCCGTCCGCGCCGGGACCGACCCGGTAGGCGGCGCCGTCGGCCAGCATGCGCTCGACGGCGCGCACCACGTCGGGCACGGTCTCGACGGCGCCGAGGTAGTGGTCGGGGGCGATGATCCGCAGCGCCTCCATGTCGCCGCGGAACAGGTCCGTCTGCGACGCGGCGAGGTCGCGCCAGTCGACGCCGGTCTCCCGCGCGCGCTCCAGCAGCGGATCGTCGACGTCGGTCACGTTCTGCGCGTAGGTGACCGCCAGGCCGGCGTCGCGCCAGCTGCGCACCAGCAGGTCGAACGTCAGGTAGGTCGCGGCGTGACCCAGGTGCGTGGCGTCGTACGGCGTGATGCCGCAGACGTACAGGCTCGCGCGACGCGGACCGCCGACGGCGCGGACCTCCCGGGTGGCCGAGTCGTGGACCAGGGTGCGGCGGGCCGATGCCCTCGCGCCGGCCTCCGCACCGGGGGCCGCGGGGAGGACGGGGACTGCGGGTGATCGCCAGGCATGCACGCGTCGAGTTTACCGAGCACGATGGGGGCGTGCGCACCGAGTACCGACTGACGGCCGACGGCGAGCTGCTCGAGCGGGGTGGGGACCACCCCGCCCCCGACGCCGCCTGGGAGGGGGCGCGCGAACGCTGGGTGGTCGAGGTGCTGCCGCCCGACCGCGAGCGGTGGCACGACGCGATGATCGAGGCGCTCGCCGAGACCGGACTCGCGTCGGAGGGCGAGGACGCCCTGCGTCGCGCGACCGACACGGTGCTCGCCGCGCACCCGAACGGTTCGCTCAGCGACGACACCGTGGCGCTGCGGGTGGCCCTGCTCTCCCTGGACGAGGGCGAGGACCCCGTCACGTCCGAGATCGTGCACCTGGTGGCACGGCACGACCGCGTGCTGACGGCGGCGCGCGACCCCCGGGTGATCGAACGGCTCCTCGCGCGGGTCCGAGCACTCCCGCCCGCGAAGCGCCGGGGCACCTACGTGGTCGCCCGCTCCCTGCTGACGCTCGCGCTCGAGCACGTCACGGCGCTGAGCGACGCCGTCACCGCCCGGACGGCGGCCCTCGAGGAGGACGTGTTCTCCGACTCCTCCAGCGACACCAACGTGACCCGGATCTACCGGCTCAAGCGCGCGATCGCCGACGCCCGGCGACACGTGCTGCCGGTCATCAACCGGCTGACGCTGGTCACCGACGCCGACGACCGGGGTGACGAGGACGACGACGGCGGGTCCGACGGCGACGACGGTGGGAGCTCGTCCCGTCTCGACGCCGCCGCGCTGGCGCACCTGGAGCGGCTGGAGCAGGGGTTTCGCCGCGTCGCCGAGGCGCTGGAGACGGACGACCGGCTCCTCGGCGACATGCTGACGGCGCAGCTGACCATGGTCCAGGTGCGCCAGAACACCGACATGCGCAAGATCTCCGCCTACGCGGCGCTGGCGGCCGTGCCGACGTCGATCACCGGGATCTACGGCATGAACTTCGACTGGATGCCCGAGCTCACGTGGCACTGGGGCTACCCCACGGTGCTGGGCGTGATCCTCGTGCTCGTGGTCGGTCTGCAGCGCCTGTTCAAGCGGTCGGGCTGGCTGTAGCCATCCCGCGGTCAGACGGTCGGGCTGAGCGTCCCGGTCAGCAGCAGGATCGCGAGCACGCCGGCGAGCACCAGGCGGTAGATCACGAACGGCAGGTAGCCGCGGCTCGAGACGATCTTGAGGAAGCCGATGATGACGACGAAGCCGACGACGAACGCTGCCGCCGTCGCCAGGAGCGTCGCTCCCCCGCTCACCACGAGTCCGCCGTCGCTGTGCCCGCCGATCGCCTTGGCGAGCTGGTAGAAGCCCGATCCGAGCACGGCCGGGACCGCGAGCAGGAAGGAGTAGCGGGCCGCCGCCTCGCGGGTGTACCCCATCGCGAGGCCCGCCGTGATGGTGCCGCCCGAGCGGGACACGCCGGGGATCAGCGCCATCGCCTGCGCGAGACCGAACGCGATGCCGTCGCGGCCGTCGAGCACCTTCAGCGACTTGACCTGACGTCCCCAGCGATCCGCCGCCCACAGCAGCACGGCGAAGAACGCGAGCGTGAAGACGGTGAAGCGGAGATCGCGCAGCGCGCCCTCGATGGCGTCCTGGAACAGCACGCCCAGCACGACGATCGGCAGCGAGCCGATGATGATCAGCCAGCCCATGCGGGCGTCGGGATCGGCCAGGCGCAGCGGGTTGCGCCACCGCCCGCCCGCCCGGATCTCGGGCAGCGTCGCCCACCACCGGCGCACGACCTGGACGATCGTGTGGCGGAAGTAGATGAGGACGGCGAGCTCGGTGCCGATCTGGGTGATCGCCGTGAACGTCGCCCCGACGTCCTGACCGTCGAGCATCAGCGCCCCCACCACGCGCAGGTGCGCGCTCGAGGAGACCGGCAGGAACTCCGTGAGGCCTTGAACGATTCCGAGCACGATTGCTTCCCACCACGTCACCGGCCCAGCGTAAGCGGGCACGTACCCTGAGGCGATGCAGCCTCGCCGTGCCGGATCGAGCGGCCTCGTCACCTCCCCCGTCGGCCTCGGCACCATGACGTGGGGGCGCGACACCGACGAGCACGAGGCCCGCGTCCTGCTCGAGACGTTCCTCGACGCCGGGGGGACGCTCCTGGACACGGCCGGCTCCTACGGCGACGGGGTGGCCGAGGAGACGCTCGGCAGCGTGGTCGCCGACCTCGGGGTGCGCGACGAGATCGTGCTGTGCGGGAAGTCCGGCGTGCGACGCGGCGAGCACGGCGTCCGGATCAGCGCCGGCCGCGGGGCGCTCCTGGACGACCTGGACGCCAGCCTCCGACGCCTGGGCACCGACCGCCTCGACCTGTGGCTGGTGCAGGTGCCCGACGACGTCACCCCCGCCGCCGAGACGCTGTCCGCCCTCGAGATCGCCGTCCGGTCCGGACGCGCGCGCTACGTGGGCGTCTCCAACTACCCCGGCTGGTCGACGGCGCACCTCGCGACCCTCGCCGCCGCCGCCGGGCTGCCGCTCGCCGCCACGCAGGTGGAGTACTCGCTGCTCGCGCGCGGCGCCGAGCGCGAGGTGCTTCCCGCCTCCGCGGGGCTCGGCCTCGGCGTCATCGGCTGGTCGGCGCTCGGTCGAGGTGTGCTGACCGGGAAGTACCGTCGCGCGCGTCCCGCCGACTCGCGCGCCGCGTCCGCGCACCTGCGCGGGTTCGTCGAGCCGTACCTGACCGACGGCGCCGCCCGCGTCGTCGAGGCCGTGGCGACGGCGGCCGACGGGCTCGGCCGCACCGCCGCCGAGGTGGCCCTGGCGTGGGCGAGGGACGCGCCCGGCGTGACCTCCGCCGTCGTCGGACCGCGGACGGCCGCGCAGCTCGAGGCGGTCGTCTCGCTCGTCTCGGGCGAGGAGGGCGCGCTGCCCCCGGAGATCCGCTCGGTGCTGGACGAGGTCACGGCGCCCGAGATCGGCTACCCCGAGCGGCGCTGAGACGAGGAACGACCCCGGAGCGGTTCGCTCCGGGGTCGTGCATCGGGTGCGGCCTCGCGGCCGGTCGGACCGCTCAGTCGTCGGTGTCGTCCGCGTCCTCGTCGTCGTCCTCGTCGAAGTCGTCGTCGTCGTCCTCGTCGTAGACGTCGAACGGCGTGTCGACGCCGTAGGCGGTGAAGAGCGCGTCGTCGTAGGTGTCGAAGGCGTCGGCCAGGGTTCCGGCCGAGTCGACCACGGTCGCGGCGTCGGGGTCACGGCTGGAACGAGCCGCCTCGAGGTGGGATTCGAAGGCCGCGACGAGGCGGTCGAGCGCGGCGCGCGGATCGGTTGACATGCGGCAACCGTATCGCGGCCTGGGGCACAATGGCACGGACGACCATCGATCCCGAAGGAGCGTGAGCACCGAGGTGAGAGCACCAGCAGCCGGCCGCACGACCTACGAGTTCCGCGTGCTCACCCTGCCGCGCACCACCTCGGGCGGTGACGTCCGCAAGCTCCTGACCGACGAGGCCGAGTACGGCCGCTGGGAGCTCGCCCGCAGCCGCCTCTACATCGGCGGGACCCGCAAGGTGTGGCTGCGACGCAAGGTCCTTCGCGTCGCCTCCACCCTCTGACGTCCCCCTCCCCGGCCGTCCGTCAGCAGTCCCGCAGCAGCCGGTCCAGGACCCGCGTGCCGAACTGCACGGCGTCGACCGGCACCCGCTCGTCCACGCCGTGGAACATCCCGGCGAAGTCGAGGTCCGCGGGAAGCCGCAGGGGCGCGAACCCGTAGCCCTCGATGCCCAGCAGCGACAGCGCCTTGTTGTCCGTGCCGCCCGACAGCATGTACGGCAGCACCCGCGCACCGGGGTCCTCGGCGTCGATCGAGGCGACCATCGCGTCCACGAGGTCGCCGCTGAACGGCGCCTCGAGACCGATGTCGGTCGTGATCGGCTCGATGCGCACGCCCTCGCCCGCCAGCTCGCGCAGCGTGGCCATCGCCTCGTCCTCGCGGCCGGGGAGGAAGCGCAGGTCGACCACGGCGCTCGCCTGCGACGGCACGACGTTGGCCTTGTAGCCGGCGTCGAGCTGCGTGGGGTTGGTCGTCGTCGCGAGCGTGGCGCCGACGAACTTGCTCGCCGAACCGAGCGAGGCCACGAGCGCGTGGATGGACGCGGGGTCCTCCTCGTGCCACGTCGTCCCCGAGAGGTCGGCGACGCCGTCGAGCAGCTCGCGGACCGTCGGCGTGAGGTCCTGCGGCCAGGAGTGGGCGCCGATGCGCGCGACGGCGCCGGCGAGCCGGACCAGGGCGTTGTCGACGCTGACCTGGGAGCCGTGCTGCGCCGTCCCGTCGGCCACGAGCCGCAGCCAGGCGAGCCCCTTCTCGGCGGTCTGCAGCAGGTAGGCGCGGCGACCGTCGATCTCGACCGAGAACCCGCCGACCTCGCTGATCGCCTGCGAGGCGCCCGCGAAGAACTCCGGGTGGTTGTCGACCGCCCAGTGCGACCCGAGCCGGCCGCCGGCCTCCTCGTCCGCGAAGAACGCCACCGCGAGGTCGCGGGGAGGCTTGCGGCCGGCGCGCTTCATCTCGCGCAGGACGGCGAGCATCATCGCGTCCATGTCCTTCATGTCGACGGCGCCGCGACCCCAGATGAGGCCGTCCATCTCCTCGCCGCCGAACGGGTCCATCTTCCAGTCGCTCGCCTCGGCGGGCACGACGTCGGTGTGCCCGTGCAGCACCAGCGCGGGGCGCGAGGAGTCCTCACCGTCGATGCGCAGCAGGACCGTGGCGCGGCCGGGCTCGGACTCCACCAGCACGGGGTCGTAGCCGACGTCGGTCAGCTCGGTCATCACGTGCTCGGCCGCGGCCCGCTCGCCGGGTCCGCTGCCGTCGCCGTAGTTGGAGGAGTCGATCCGGATCAGCTCGCGGCAGATGCGGACGGCCTCGGTCTCCATGAGCGACGGCGTGCGCTCGTCCGCGCCGGATCCCGTGCCGACGCCGGTCGCGGCGCTCACTGGAGGCCCCGACGGACGAGCAGGGGCGTGATGTCGGCGTCGCGACCGCGCAGCTCGCGGTAGAACGAGAGCGGATCGGCGCTGTGCCCCCGCGAGAGCAGGACGTCCCGGAACCGGCGGCCGCGAGCGGCCTCGAGCCCACCGTTCTCGCCCTCCTCGAACCAGGCCTGCGTGTCGGCGTCGAGCACCTCGCTCCAGATGTAGGAGTAGTAGCCGGCGTCGTAGCCGCCACCGAAGGTGTGGTTGAAGTACGTCGAGCGGTAGCGCGGCGGGACGAGGTCGAGGCGGAGGCCCGCGGCCTCGAGCGCACGCTCCTCGAACGCGACGACGTCGGCGGGGTCGGTCGGGACGTCGTCGGGCGCCAGGTGGTGCCACGCCTGGTCCAGCAGCGCGGCGCCGAGGTACTCCGCGGTCGCGAAGCCCTCGCCGTAGCTCGCCGCCTCGCGCAGGCGGGCGATGACGTCACCGTCGAGCTGCTCACCCGTGAGGTGGTGGCGCGCGTACCGCGCCATGACGTCGGGGTGGGTGGCCCACATCTCGTTCACCTGCGAGGGGTACTCGACGAAGTCGCGGGGCACGGCCGTGCCCGAGAGCGAGGGGAGGTGGACGTCGGAGAGCAGGCCGTGCAGCGCGTGACCGAACTCGTGGAACGTGGTGATGACCTCGTCCCACGTCAGGAGCGTCGGCTCCCCCGCGGGCGGTCGCGGCACGTTGAGCGTGTTGGTGACGACGGCGTGCGTCCCCTTGAGCCGGGACTGGTTGACGAAGCTCGTCATCCACGCCCCGCCGCGCTTGCCCTCGCGGGCCCAGTAGTCGCCCAGGAACAGGCCGCGCGAGGACCCGTCGGAGTCGAGCACCTCCCACACCCGCATGCCGTCCGCGTAGGTCGGCAGGTCGGGGCGCTCGACGAAGGTGATGCCGTACAGCTGCGTGGCCGTCCAGAAGACGCCGTCCACCAGGACCCGCTCGAGCTCGAAGTAGGGCCGGAGACCGGCCATGTCGACGTCGTAGCGCGTGCGGCGGACCTTCTCCGCGTAGTGGCGCCAGTCGGCGGCCGTGAGCGTGACGTCGCCGTCGTCGCCACCCTGCGCGCCGACGTCGGAGGCGAGCTCCGCGTCGAGCTCGGCCGCCTCGGCGCGCGCGTTGCGCGCGGCGGCGGGGGCGAGCTGGTTCAGCATGCCCATCACCGCCTCGCTCGTCCCGGCGGTGCCGTCGGCCGCCACGTAGGCCGCGTGGTGCGGGAATCCCAGGAGCTGGGCGCGCTCGGCGCGCTTGCGGGCCAGCGCGAGGATCGTGGGGCGGGTGTCGGAGTCGGGGTCGACGCCGGTGCCCCGGCTCGTGGAGGACTCCTGCACCCGGGCGCGAAGCTCGCGGCTGGTGGCGTCCACGAGGATCGGCTGCGACGTCGGCAGGATCAGGGTGACGAGGTGGTCGGCGTCGCTGCCGCGGTCGGTCGCGGTCTGCGCGAGGGCGGCGCGGTCGCCGTCGGACAGCCCCGCGAGCAGCGCGGGGTCGGTGACCGGCACGGCCGCGTGCTTCATCCCGGCCACGACCTGCTGGCCGAACAGCGTCTCCAGGCTCGTGAGCTCACCGTTGAGGGCGCGGAGCCGGTCCTGCTCGGTCTCGCCCAGGTCGACGCCGGCGCGACGGGCGTCCTTGATCAGCTGCTGCAGGAGGTAGGCGAACTCGCCCTCGAGGTCGGGCTCGGCGGCCTCGACCGCGAGGTAGCGGGCGAACAGGCGAGGGTCGAGCCGGAACGCGTCACCGTGGGCCGCGAGCGCCGGGGCGACGTCGGCCGCGATCGCGTCGAGCTCCTCGCCGCCGAGCGAGGAGGTGTAGACGTAGAAGACGTGGAGCGCGCGGGTCAGCAGCTCGCCGGAGTGCTCGAGGGCCTCGACCGTGTTGACGAAGGTCGCGGGCGCGGGATCGGTGGCGATCGTCTCCCACTCGGCGCGCTGCTGCGCGAAGCCCGCCTCGATCGCCGGGCGGAAGTGCTCCAGCCGGATCTCGGTCAGCGGCGGCAGCCCGTGGTCGAGCGTCGAGGGCGCGGCGAACGGGTTGCTCGGATCGAGGGGCGCGGGTGCGTGAGGAACCATGACTCCATCTTGCCTGCCGTCCGGGGATGGTCGCGGAGCCGGTGCCTGACAGTCCTGTGCAAGACCTGAGGTCGCCACAGTCCGGCACACGTGCAACCCAAGGGTGACGCTGCGGTGGCCCTGTCACGGTGGTCACCGCACCACGTGACGCGTCCCCCCCGGGACGCACCTCGGCACCGCCGCCAGCGCGCATCATCGGCGGCTTCGTCGACGGTGATCCGCCCTCGCCCACCCCCGTACCCGACCCGGGCAGGATCGTCATGACCTCGACGCCGCTTCCGACCGACCCTTCGACCCGCACCCCGTTCGACCGCCTCCTCGAGCGTGAGCTCGACCGCGACGCCGCGCAGGAGGCCGACAGGCGCCTCACACGACGCCGATCGGCCTCGCCGGTCGAGTCGCCGTCGCTGATGATGCTCGTGCTCCTGGCCACGCTGGGGACGATCGCCTACTCGGTGTTCCTGCTGAACCCGGCCAACCGCGGCGACCTGCTGCCGTACGTGCTGGTGATCGTCGCGGAGTGCCTGATCGTCGCGCACGCGCTGCTGGCGATGTGGACCATCCTCTCCTCGGGCTACAACCCGCGGACGTTCGCCTTCTACCGGGCGCAGCTCGAGCTGGTGGACCCGACGCAGGTGGCCGACGCCGGACTTCAGGACTCCCCGCACCGGTGGCCGATGACCATGGAGGGCGACGTCGTCGACGTCGACGTCTTCATCACGGTGTACGGCGAGAGCCTGCCGACGATCGAGCGCACCGTGCGCGCAGCGCTGGCGATGCACGGCGGCCACACCACCTGGGTGCTGGACGACGGTCGCAGCGACGAGGTGCGCGACCTGTGCGCCGACCTCGGTGCGCGCTACGTCCGCCGGCTCTCGAGCCACGGCGCCAAGGCGGGCAACGTCAACCACGCCCTGACCATCTCGCGAGCGCCGTACTTCGCGATCTTCGACGCCGACTTCGTGCCCGAGCCGGAGTTCCTCCTCGAGACGGTGCCGTTCTTCACCGACGAGCGGGTCGCGTTCGTGCAGACGCCGCAGACCTACCGCAACCTCTCCTCGATCGTCTCGCGGGGCGCGGGGTACATGCAGGCGGTCTTCTACCGCTTCATCCAGCCGGGCCGGAACCGGTTCAACGCCGCGTTCTGCGTCGGCACCAACGTCATCTTCCGCCGCACGGCGATCGAGGACATCGGTGGCATGTACACCGACTCCAAGTCGGAGGACGTGTGGACGTCGCTGCTCCTGCACGAGCGCGGCTGGACGAGCATCTACATCCCGCTCGCCCTCGCCGTCGGCGACACCCCCGAGACGATCGAGGCCTACACGCGCCAGCAGCAGCGCTGGGCCACGGGCGGGTTCGAGATCCTGCTGCGCCACAACCCGTTCTCGCGCAAGCGGAACCTGACGTTCGACCAGCGCGTGCAGTACTTCGTCACCGCGACCCACTACCTCACCGGCATCGCGCCGCTCCTGCTGCTGCTGGTCCCGCCGATGCAGATCTACTTCGACCTCGCTCCGATGAACCTGACGATCTCCCCCGGCACCTGGGTGCTGTACTACGTCGGCTTCTACGGGATGCAGATCGCGATCGCGTTCTTCACGCTCGGCTCCTTCCGCTGGCAGGTGCTGCTCCTCGCCGCGGTGTCGTTCCCGATCTACGTCCGCGCCTTCGTCGGTGCACTGCTCGGCCGCGAGACCACGTGGCACGCCACCGGTGCGAAGGGCCGACGCTCGTCCGCGTTCGTGTGGATGGTGCCGCAGGCCGTCGTGTTCGTCTTCCTCGTCATCACCTCCGTGGTGGGCGTGCTGAAGCAGGAGTCGACCGGACTGTTCACCCTCGCCCTGGCGTGGAACGTCACCAACACCCTGATCGTCGGGAGCTTCCTGCTGCAGGGTGCGCACGAGGACCGTCGGTTCGCGCGGGAGGCCCGCGCCGCCCGAGCCGCCGCCTCGGACGCCGATCGTCCGTCCCCCCCGCCGCCGGCCGGCCCCCGGGGCCCCGGCACCCCGACCCCCTCCGACGACGCCTCCACCGAGTCGCGCCGGAACCGCCGGGCGGTGCGTGAGGTCGCCGTCGCCGCCAGGCGCGCGTCCTCCCCCGCCTCCGCCCCCTCTCCCTCTGGAGCCCGCTGATGTCCCTGCGTTCCGTCCTCAAGCTCCTCACCGGCGTCCTCGTCGTCCTCGTCGTCACGGCCGGCTCGACCGTGCTGCTCGGCAACCGGCTGTCGCAGAGCACGAGCGACACGGCCTCCATCCAGATCGGCTCGCTCGAGATCGGCACCGACTACCCCGGCACCGTGGAGGAGACCTTCGTGGCCGACGGCGACGCCGTCACCGCCGGACAGGAGCTCTTCACCGTCGCCTCCCTCGCCCTCCAGCGCGACCTGCGCGAGGGCACCGTGGCCACCGACTCCGGCGGCTACACCGTGGACGACGCCGGCACCATGACGTTCCTCGCCCCGGCCGACGGCATCGTCACCGGTCTCGGTGCGCGCGCCGGGTCCTTCGTCCCCGCCGGTTCGATCCTCACGGCGATCGCGCAGCCCGAGACGCTCTACGTCCAGGCGCAGTTCGACCTCACGCCGCGTGAGTACGCCCGCGTGGAGATCGGTGCGCCCGTGCAGCTGTCGCTGCCGAACGCCGCCCACCTGGACGGCACGGTCCGGTCCGTCTCCGTCACCACCGACGAGGGCCGTGCCCGCGCCGTGGTCGTCGTGGCCAGCGACGCGCTGGCCGGGTCCAACCCCGACGGCCTCTACCAGCCGGGCACCCCGGTCGAGGCGAGCATGTCGCTCCGCGAGGAGGGCCCGCTCGCCGAGGTCTCCCGCAGCCTCGGTGACTTCGGCCGGAAGATCGGCCTGTGATCGGTGGCGTCTCGCGTCCGGCGGTCGCTCTGCTCGCCGTCGTGCTGACCGGCGCGGTCGGTCTGGCGGCCTGCACCCCCGGCTCGGGCGGTGCTGACGGTTCCGGTGGCCCCGCCGGGTCGGCCGGCGGGCCGGGCGCGTCCTCGTCGTCCGCGGGGCCTCCCGCCTCGGCGACGGCTGCCGCGCTCCCGACCGAGGCTCCGGCGTCGCAGGGCGAGGCGCTGGCCGCCCTGCCGAGAGAGACCCTGACCCCGCCGACCACGCTGCGGCTGGCCGACGGCGTGCTGCCGCCCACCAACCGGTGGTTCTCCTCGCTCGCGCTGTCCGAGGAGTCGCTCCCCGTGTTCCCGCTGCCCCTCAGCGCCCGGATCTCCTCCTCCCAGGTGGCCATCGGTCTGCCCGACGTCGCCTCGACCGCCGCCGTCATCACCGGTGCGCACGTCGACCGCGTCGTCCTGGACGTGCCGGCGGCCTCGTTCGTGGTGGCGGCGTGGGACGAGCTCAGCGTGCGCGTCGACCACCTGGACGAGGGCGGCGAGCCGCTGACCTCGACGCTGCTGGCCGAGGGGTCGCCGTTCGTGACGGTGACCGCGCGGCAGGACGTCCAGCTCGGACTCGGACCGGACCTCACCCCCGTGGACGCCGCCGCGGCCGGCGACGTCCCGACGGGCCTCGTGCTGGCGACGACCGACGTCGCCACCCACACCTACGCCGCGCTGGTGCCGACCGACGCGCTGTCGGGCGGAACGCTTGCACTGGCCGCCGACGAGGTCGCCGTGCTGTGGGCCGTACCGGACGGGCAGTCGCCCTCGGGCCTCGTGGCCGCCGCCTCCCACCCCGTGGAGTCCACGAGCGTGGCGGGCGACGTGGACCCGACCGCGGGCCTCGCGACCACCACGCTGACCTACGCCACCGTCGACGGCGGGGCGAGCGCCGTCGCGCGGCTGCCCCACCAGGGCGCGGCCGAGGTCTGCGACCTCGGCAGCTACGCCAGCGTGCTCGGCGAGCTGACGGTCTGCGGGGGGTCGACCTCCACCTGGACGGTGCCGCTGCGCGAGGCGCGCACGTCGCTCGACGGCGTGGCCGACCTGCCGCAGGACGAGCGCGAGGAGGTCGTCGCCGCGCTGCGCGAGGACCTCGCCGCCACCCCCGAGGTGCTCCCGGGTGACTCCTACTTCGGCACCAAGGCCCTGTACCGGCTCGCGATGCTCGCCTCCCTCGCGGACGGGCTGGGCGACGCCGACCTGCGGGCCGACGCCGTGGCTCGCCTGACGGCGGGGATCGAGCCGTGGCTGACCGGCTGCGGCGAGCCCGGTGGCGACGCCGGTGGTGAGCGCTGCCTCGTCTACGACGAGCAGTGGCGCGGCGTGGTCGGGATGGCGCCGTCGTTCGGCTCCGAGGAGTTCAACGACCACCACTTCCACTACGGCTACCTGCTCTACGCCGCGGCCGTGCTCGGCACCCTCGACCCCGACCGGGTCGAGGAGATGGCGCCGACGATGGAGGCCCTGGCGGCCGACGTCGCCTCCCCCGCGACCACCGACCAGGTGCCGGTCCGCCGCGTGTTCGATCCCTACCGCGGGCACTCGTGGGCGTCCGGCCCCTCCCCGTTCGCCGACGGGAACAACCAGGAGTCCAGCTCCGAGGCCGTGACCGCGTGGGCGGGGCTGGAGCTGTGGGGCCGGGTCAGCGAGCGGTCCGACCTCGCGACGACCGGGGCGTGGCTGCTCGCGAACGAGGCCACCAGCGCGCTCGACTACTGGATGGACCCCAACCTCGACGGCGTCGGGATGGGCTCCTTCGAGCACGAGATCGTGGCGATGAACTGGGGCGGCAAGCGCGACTGGGCGACCTGGTTCTCGCCGGAGGCCTCCGCGATGGCCGGTATCCAGCTGCTGCCCATGTCCCCGTCGCAGGCGTACCTGGGCGACAGCTCGCCCGAGCACGTCGAGGCCGTGGTGCGCGAGGCGTGGGACGGTGCCGACGCCGTGCCGAGCGACGTTCCCCAGTTCTCCGACTACCTGCTCGCCTACCGCGCGCTGGCCGGTCCGGAGGCGGCCACGGCCGCGCTCGCGCAGGCGCGGGAGCTGCCGGACGACGCGATCGACGGCGCGTTCTCGCGGTCCTACCTGCTCGCGTGGCTGATGGTGGCTGCACAGGGTTGATGGTGGCCGCGCAGGGATGACCGGGCCGCGATCCGCACGCCCGTGCGGATCGCGGCCGGCGGCTCAGACGCCGGCCAGCTCCAGGAACTCCTGCGGCGTGAGGATGCGGACGCCGAGCTTGGCCGCCTTGACGTACTTGGCCGACGTCGAGGGCTCCGAGACCAGCACGCTGGTGGCCGCGGAGATCGAGCTGGAGGATCGGCCGCCCTTCGCCTCGATCATCTCGGCGACCGTGGTGCGGGTGTAGCCCGGCACCGAACCGGACACCACGATCGTCAGGCCCGTGAGCGGCAGCTCGGTCTCGTCACCGTCGCGGTCGCTGCCCAGGTGGACCCCGTGGCGCTCGAGCGCGTCGAGCACGCCCGCCTCCTCCAGCGCGTGCAGGCCGTCGAAGATCACCTGCGCCTTGATCGGCCCGATGCCGTCGACGTCGGCCAGCTCCTCCACGGAGGCGGCGCGGAGCCGGGCCATGGTCGGGAACGCCGCGGCGAGCCTGCGCGAGGACGTGCGGCCGGTCATCCGCATGCCCAGCGCCGTGATCACGCGGTTCCACGGGGCCGAGCGCGCCCGCTCGATCTCGGCGTGGATCTTGGCGGCGTTCTTCGCACCCAGGGTCCGGCCCTCGGACAGCTGCAGGGTGGTCAGGGTTTCCAGGTCCAGCGCGAAGACGTCCGCCACGGTGCTGACGTGGCCGTTCTCCACCAGGGCGGCCACGATCTCCGAGCCGATGCCCTCGATGTCCAACGCGTCGCGCCCCACCGCGTACTCGATGAGCCCACCGACCGACAGCGTCGGGTCCGTGGAGCGCCACAGCAGGGTGGTCCTGTCCCACGGGTTGCCGTTCGGATCGGTCTCCGGCGGCACCCACGGCTCGGAGCCCTCGGACCGGGCGGCGACGACGACCGTCTCGATGTAGGGGATGACGTCACCCGCCCGCTTGATGACCACGGTGTCACCGACACGGACGTCGCGCTCCAGCATCCACGGCGCGTTGTGCCCCGTGGCGTAGGTGATGGTCGTCCCGCCGACGAAGACCGGCTCGACCTCGACGCGGATCGAGAGCCGCCCGGTCCGGCCGACCGTCGTGGTGATGGCCCGCACGGTCGTGGTGGCCTGCTGGGCCTCGTACTTGTAGGCCACGGCCCACTTCGGTGCGCGCGACCCCATCCCCAGCCGGAGGCGGTCGTCGTCGGTGTCGGCCTTGACCACGGCACCGTCGATCGGGAACCCGAGCCGATCCCGCCCGGCGTCCAGCAGCGCGACGCGCGCGACGACGTCGTCGCCGTCCTGCGTGGGCAGCGCGTCCAGGTCGGCCACGAGGCCGTTGGCCGTCGTCACGCCGAGCGCGCCGGCGTCGATCAGGCGCTGCGCGTAGGACGGCGCACCGATCGTCCTCGCCTCACCCTCCAGCGGGACGACGTCGTAGGCCGCGAACCGCAGCAGCCCCGCGTACCCGGTGTCACCCTTGCGCAGGATGCCGGCGGCGCCGTTGCGCTGGTTGATGAACGGGGTACCGCCGAGCTCGGCGCGCACCTCCTGCGCGCGCGGGAAGTCGGCGTCGGCCATGAAGACCTCGCCGCGCACCTCCACCGACGTCGCACCGTCCCGCAGGCGCTGAGGGAGACCGACGACCTCGAGCGAACGCACCTTGCCCGTGATGTTCTCGCCCGTGGTGCCGTTGCCCCGCGTGGCCACCAGGCGCAGCGCGCCGTCGAGGTAGACGGCGCGGACCGCCAGACCGTCGAGCTTGGGCTCGACCAGGACCGGGCCGGCGACGGCCGCCACGAGCGCGGCGACCTCCTCGAGCGTCTTGGCCTTCTCCATCGAGCCCATGAGGCTCGGGTGGACGACGTCACCGCCCTTGGACTGCCCCGCGGCGACCGCGGTGAGCAGGTCGGCCACCGAGGCCTCGAGCACCGGGTCGCCGGCCGCCGCGTCCCGCAGCAGGTCGACGGCGGCGTCGTACTCGGCGTCGGTCATCGTCTGCTCGGTGCCGTCGTAGTAGGCCGACGCCGCAGCGCGCAGCCGTCGGGCCAGGGCCACCAGGTCGACGGCGTCAGGATCGGTCGGTGTCACGGTGTCCTCGGGGCTTCTCGAACGGGTGTGAAGGCTGGTCGCGGGGGTCGTCGACACTGTAGTGCGGGGCGCCGACACGCGATCGGAGGACCGGCGCCGAGGCGGACCTTTCCGCACCAGGACGCCGATTGTGCGCCACGGAAAGTGAATGGTAGTGTCTTCTCCGCTGCCTGACGCGGTCGGAGAACAACCGGTCACGTCGGAGCAGACCACCGGTCCAGGTGGCGGAAATGGCAGACGCGCTAGCTTGAGGTGCTAGTGCCCGAAAGGGCGTGGGGGTTCAAGTCCCCCTCTGGACACAGAACGACGCAGGAGACGGCCGGACCCCAGATGTGGGTCCGGCTTTTCTGTGTTCCCTTCTCCGCCACAAGCCATCCCCGACCCCGAGGTATTCCCACCGCGAGAGCGATCGATACGCCGTGGGAGCGACCCCGCGCACGTCGCTCCCACGACGGACGGATCGCTCTCACGAGCGGCGGCCGCGTCCAACGGGACACGGCAGCCTCGGACGGGGCTACTCCGGCGGCGCGGGTCCCCGCAACGGGCGGGGTCGCTAGAACTGCACCCCGATCGCCCTGGCCCGGTCGAGGAACCAGCCCTCGTACCAGCCCTCGGTCGTGCACGGGGTCGAGGAGCTCGCGACCACCGACTCGTCGTACCCGCCCCAGCTGAGAACTCGACAGCTCGCGTCGGACTCGAGCAGGCCGCGCCAGTCCGGCGTCCCGTTGAAGCCCTGCTGGGCCGCGGCGTAGATGACGTCGAAGTAGCGGTCCCACTGCACCCAGTGGCTGAACTCGTGCGCGACGAGGAACGTTCGCTCCGCCTCGCTGCTGTCGGCGTTCCACCACACGAAGACCACCATCCGGTGCTGGTCCTGGTAGCAACCGGCGTAGGTGATGTTCCCGTCCGTCAGGCCGCAGTTGAGCGTGGGGTCGTCGGTCGGGATGACGGTGATGCCCGTGACCCCGGTCGAGGCGAGCCAGTCCGTGGGATCCGGGTACTGGTCGGTGAACGGGGGCAGCGCAGTGCTGAGCGGCACCGGGTCGGGCAGCGGTTGTTCGCGCTCCCCGTTGTGGAAGGACTCCTGCGGCGTGGGTGGGTCGGGCGTCGGGGTCGGCGTCGGCGTCGTCAGCTCCGGCGCCGGCGCCGGAGCCATCGGAACGGCTGGCGCGGTCGGTGACGCGGAGGCGGCGGTCGGGTCGGCCAGCGGGTCGGTGGCCAGTCGGACGGCAAGACCTGCAACCAGGATCGCCACCACGGCGAGGACGGCCACGATCGCCGCCGCCACGGCGCACCCCGAGCCCCTCCGCCGGCTCGCGACCGCATGGCCGGGGCCGACGGGGTACCCGGGGGCCGGCCGGCCGGCCGACGGCGCAACGAACGGACGCACCGGTCCAGGGGGATCTGGGAAAGGGCGTCCGGCATAACCGCCGGCGGGCGGAGCCGTTCGCTGCTGCACCACTCGCGGGGGGCGGTCGACGCTCGCGCTCAGGCGTGCGTGCTCCTGCCACCATCCACGGGCGTACGCCTGAGCCCTGGCGCGATCGTGCGCGTCCCACGCCGTCGCGGCTCTCGCCTCCCACTGCCGAGCGTGCTCGGCCGCCTGCTCGGGCGTCACCGGCACCGCTCCCCACCCCGAGATCTCACGTCGAGCACCCTAGACGTGCCGGTACCGCCCCGTGGGGACGAGATGACGACTGCCGACGAGCACGCCGCGAGCGCGTCGGTCACGAGGGTGCGCCATCCTTGTGCGGTGACCACGATCGACACCGTCCTGCTCCCCGGCCGCCACCACCTCGTGACGCGCTACCAGGTCCGCCGGCTGCGCGAGATCCTGTTCGGCGGGGCCGCGGACGAGACCGGTGAGCCCGTGCTGGTCGCCGACGACGCCCGCGTGGTGTGGGCTCTCACCTCGGCCACCCACCACGGCACGCGCCGCAACCCGCTGCCCGCGAACCGCCGGGAGGCGATGATCGAGGCGGTGTCCGACGACGCCGGGCTGTCCTCGCTGGTGGCGCCGGTGCCGGACGTCGCCCGCAGTCCGCGCTTCGCCACCACGGTCGTGCGCAGCGCGTCCCTGACGCTGGGTCTCGAGCTCGACCCCGCCACGACCGTCGTCGCGTGCTCGACGCCCGAGGTCAGCGAGCTCTACCGCGCGCAGGGTTACCGGATCGTCCCGGTCGAGGACGCGCGCGACCCGCAGCCCGTCCGGCCCTGGGACGTGCTCGAGGCGGCCGTGCGCGACGAGCCCGGCTGGCGCGACCTCGTCGATCCCGCCGCCCTGCGCTACCTCGACCGCTACGACCTCGTCACCACGATCCGGACCGCGCACGAGGATCCGACGGTCTCGGCCGACGGCGACCTCACCGAGACGCGCGACTACGCCGTGTACTCGAAGGCGTTCGACGAGGGGTCCGACCGCAAGTGGGAGCAGGTGCGCGGGCACGTCGTGCCGGGCAGGGTCGTGGACCTCGGTTGCGCCGCCGGCGGTCTGCTGGAGCGCGCCTCGCGCGATCCGCGGCTGGGCGAGTCCGACCTGTTCGGCGTGGACGTCTCCCGCGCGCTCGTGGCCGAGGCCGAGCACCGCCGGGACCAGGGCGCCTTCGCCAACCCGAACGTCTTCTTCGCGCAGCGCAACCTCCTGCACGCACCCGTCTTCGAGGACTCCTCAGTCCACACGACGATCACGATCGCGCTCACCCACGAGATCGCCAGCTACGGCGACGGCCGCGCCGATCTCGAGCTGCTCACCGAGCGCATCTACCGCCAGACGGCGCCCGGCGGCGTGTGGATCAACTCGGACGTGCTGGGTCCGGCCGACGGCGAGCGCCTGGTCGACCTGGTGCTCGACGGCGACGACCCGGGCGAGGCCGTCGACATGACGGGGTGGGGCTCTGACCGGGTCGAGGCCCACCTCTCCGGGCTCACCCCCGCCCGCACGCTGACGCAGTTCGCACAGGACTTCCCGGCGCTGTCCGGCGGGCGGTGCCAGGTGGCGTGGGTGGCGCCCGGCGTCGCCCGGATGCCGCTGCGCGACGCGATGGAGTTCCTGACCACGCGCGACTACCGACGCAACTGGCTCTCGGAGTGCCACGAGCGCTTCACCACGATGGCGTGGAGCGACTGGGAGACGACGCTGACCGGTGCGGGCTTCGAGCTCGACCCCGCGAGCGGACCGTGGCGCAACGACTGGCTTGTGGAGCACCGGTTCGCCGCCGGTGCGGCGCTGCGCGACCCCGTCTCGGGGGACGCCGTCGACTGGCCCGACACGCACGTGCTGTCCGTCGCGCGCCGTCCCGTCTGACCCGCCGCCACCTCCCGCGAACCTCGAGCGGGACGGGGCCACGGTTTCCGGTACCCGGACGGCCCGGATGCGGCATCCTTGGGGCGTGACCACGACCGCCGAGCCCGCCACGACCACGCATCCGCCCGGTCGACGCCACTCGCGCAGGTTCCTGTTCGCCACCATGGGGATCTCGGCGATCATCTGCCTGATCGCCTCGGCCGTGCTCTCGATCGACGCGATCCTGCTCGCGGCCGACGCCGACGCGAACCTCGGGTGCGACATCAACGCCGCGATCTCGTGCGGCGCCGTCGGCATCTCGCCGCAGGCCAACATCCTCGGGTTCCCGAACGCCTTCATCGGTCTGGCGACCGAACCCGTGGTCCTGACGATCGCAGTGGCCGGACTCGCCGGTGTGCGGTTCCCGCGCTGGTTCATGTTCGCCGCCAACGTCGGCTACCTGCTCGGCCTCGTCTTCGCCTACTGGCTGTTCTTCCAGTCGATGTTCGTGATCGGCGCGCTGTGCCCCTGGTGCCTGACCATCACGGTCTTCACGACCGTCACGTTCTTCACGATGCTCCACATCAACGTCATCGAGGACAACCTCTACCTGCCCGAGCGCGCGCAGGCGGTGGCGCTGAAGCTGATCCGCCTCGACGTCGATCTCTTCATCCCCGCCGTGATCCTCGCGGCCATGGTCGCGGGCATCATCCTGAAGTACGGCGTCTATCTCTTCTCCTGACCCCGCTGCCCACCACTCGACGCCCGCCACCCGCCACCCGCCAGAAGGACGCTGACGTGATCACCACCCTCGCCGTCGGCGGCTACCGGTCGCTGCGCGACCTCACGGTCCCGCTCGGGCGCACGACGGTGGTGACCGGGCCGAACGGTGCCGGCAAGTCGAGCCTCTACCGCGCGCTGCGCCTCCTGGCGTCGGCGTCGCGGGGTGAGCTGATCGCCGACGTCGCGCGCTCGGGCGGCATCGACGCGCTGCGGTGGGCGGGACCGGAGAGTCCCGGGGGTGCGGTGAGCCGCGGTGCCGGGCGCGTCCAGGGCACGGTGCGGCGCGGACCGGTGCGGCTCCTGCTCGGCGTCGCCTCCGAGGAGTTCGGGTACGCCGTCGACCTGGGGCTGCCGACACCGTCCGAGGCGGGACGGTTCCCGCACGACCCCTCGATCAAGGCCGAGATCGTCTTTGCCGGACCGGTCGCCCGGCCCGCCAGCGTGCTCGTGGAGCGCACCGGCGCGTTCGTGCGGCAGCGCACCGACGCCGGTTGGGACCGGCTGCCCGGCGGGGTCGGACCGATGCGCTCCGTCCTGACCGAGCTTGCCGATCCTCGGCTCTCGCCCGAGGTGATGGCGGTGCGCGCCATGCTCGACGGTTGGCGCTTCTACGACCAGCTGCGCACGGACGCCGGGGCCCCGGCGCGCGCGACGCACCTGGCCACGCGCTCCCCCGTGCTGTCCCCCGACGGCGCGAGCCTCGCCGCCACGCTCGCGACGATCGACGAGATCGGTCACCGCGCCCTGCTCGCCGACGCCGTCGAGGACGCGCTCGAGGGCTCGCGCCTCGGCGTGCACGACGTGCAGCTGAGCGGACCCGGGGGTTCGCAGGGCACCGACGGCCTGGAGGTGGTGCTGCACCAGCCCGGACTGCTGCGGCCGGTCCGCGCGAACGAGATGTCCGACGGCACGCTGCGGTTCCTGCTGATGGCCGCGGCGCTGCTCTCGCCGCGTCCGCCGGGGCTGCTCGTCCTGAACGAGCCGGAGACGAGCCTGCACCCGCGGCTCCTCCCGCCGCTCGCGCGACTCGTGGTGGACGCCTCCCGGGACAGCCAGATCGTGCTGGTGACGCACTCCGACGCGCTCGCCTCGGCGCTGACCGACGCGGGGGCGGAGCACGTGCACCTGGAGAAGGAGGACGGCGAGACGGTCGTGGCCGGGCTCGGGACGCTCGAGCGGCCCCCGTGGCGGTGGCCGCAGCGCTAGGTCGGCGGTCACGGCGCTGCGACCCTGGGTCACCGACCGCCCGACGCGTACGATCGCCAGGATGTCCACGCCCCACGCCGCGCCGACCCCGCGCGACTCGCCGCTCGCCCACCTGGTGTTCTTCGAGCCGTGCATCCCCGGCAACTCCGGGGCCGCGATCCGCCTGGCGGCGCTGACGGGGGCGCACCTGCACCTGGTCGAGCCGCTCGGGTTCGACATGTCCGAGGCGAAGCTGCGGCGTGCGGGTCTGGACTACCACGACCTGGCCCACGTCACCGTGCAGCCCGACCTCGACGCCGCGCTGACCGCCGCCGGGACGACGCGGGTGTTCGCCTTCACCGCCGCGACCGACGTCACGCTCCCCGAGGTCACCTTCGAGGTCGGCGACGTGCTGCTCTTCGGCCCGGAGCCGACCGGGCTGCCGCCGCACGTGCTGGAGGATCCGCGCATCACCTCGCGCGTCCGGATCCCCATGCGCCCCGGGCTGCGCTCGCTCAACCTCGCCAACGCCGCGACCGTGGCGCTGTACGACCTGTGGCGGCAGCAGGGGTACGACGGCGGCGTGTGATCACCGCGAAGCATCGCCGAGGTCCGAATTTCAGCAGCACGGCAAGGAAAGGGCGCTCGTCATGAGCAAGCAGCCGCACCGTCCCACCACACGGGTGCCCCACCGCTCGACCGCACCGCGGGGCCGCGACGCCGGGCCGCGCGGCTCCGCTGCCTCGACCGGCAGCTCGGGGGCCGGATCGCTGACGCTCGACTCCTCCTCGACCGTGCGCAGCACGGGTGACGGCACGCCGTCGTGGCTGCGCCGCGCCGGCGGCTACTCGTGGCGGATGCTGGTGATCGTCGCGGCGATCGCGATCGTCGTGTTCGCGCTGCTCCAGGTCCAGGTCGTCTTCATCGCGGTCTTCCTCGCGCTCGTGGTCACCTCGGTGCTCGAGCCCTTCGTGTCGGTCCTGGCGAAGGTCATGCCACGGGGGCTGGCGACGGCGGTCGCGATGCTCCTGTCCGCGGCCACCTTCGTCGGCATGCTCACCTACGTCGTCTACTCGGTGACGCTCCAGGCGCCGACCCTGGCGCGGGACTTCAACAGCGGCATCAGCCAGATCCTCGACTTCCTCGAGAACGGGCCGCTGCCGTTCACGATCACGAACGACGACATCAACGGCTGGATCGCGGACGGTCAGCAGTGGCTGCTGCAGCACAGCGGCGACATCGCCGGGACGGTCTTCGACAACGCGGGCAGCGTGTTCGAGGTCTTCACGATCCTCGCGCTCGGCGTGTTCACGACCGTGTTCTTCCTCGCCGTCGGGCGGCCGATGTGGGTCTGGTTCCTCAACCAGCTGCCCGCTCGCTCGCGCCTGAAGATGCACGAGGCCGCCGGGGCCGGCTGGTACACCTTCGCCGGCTACGCGCGCGGCACGGTCATCATCGCCGTCATCGACGGGGTGCTGGCCTACGTGCTGCTGACGATCGTGGGGGTGCCGCTCGCGGCGCCGCTCGCGGTCCTCGTGCTCATCGGTGCGTTCATCCCGCTCATCGGTGCTCCGGCCGCGATGATCGTGGCGGCCGTGGTGGCGCTGGCGGCCAACGGGCCGGTGCAGGCGATCATCGTGACCCTCGGCATCGCGCTCATCGGCCAGGTCGAGGGGCACCTGTTGCAGCCGCTCATCATGGGCAGGCAGGTCTCGCTCCACCCGGTGGTCGTGGCCCTCGGCGTGACGGCGGGCACGTTCCTCGGGGGCCTGCTCGGAGCGATCATCGCCATCCCGCTGATCGCCGTGACGTGGACGGTCTACAACCGGCTGCGACGCAAGGACGATCCGCTGACCGGCGAGCTCGCCTCGGTCAAGGAGATCGTGACGAAGGACCTGGTGCTGAAGGAGCGGTCGGACGAGGACGGGGCCTCCGACGACGAGCACGCGGACGACGAGCGGGCCGCGGACACGTCGTCCGCGGGCCGGGCTACTGGAAGTCGCGCGAGCTCGTAGCGACGGCCAGGCTGAGCGGTCGCATCCCGTCCGCGAGCAGGTTCACGACGCCGTCGGTCCGCTCGACCGTGCCGCGCACCACGAGGGCGCGGCTGCGGACGGCGGTGCGTCGGTGTCGCGCCCACAGCCCCGCCGAGCAGACGACGTTGAGCATGCCCGTCTCGTCCTCGAGCGCCAGGAACGTCACGCCCTGAGCGGTGCCCGGGCGCTGCCGGTGCGTGACGACGCCGCCCACCTCCACCCGGACGCCGTCCTCGACGGCCACGAGCGAGCTCACCGGGCGCACCCCCTGCGACCGCAGCCGGGGCCGGACGAAGTGGGTGGGGTGGTGCTCGGGCGAGACGCCGCTGGCCCAGACGTCGGCCACCGCGATCTCGACGGCGCCCATCTCCGGCAGGGCCGGTGCCTGCGTGCCGACGGTCGTGCCGACGAGCACCTCCTGCACCCAGGTCCCGCCCGACGTGGTGTGGGCCTTGCCGGCCTCCCCCGCCAGCGCCCCGGCCGCCCACAGCGCCTGGCGGCGGCTGCCGCCGAAGACCTGCAGCGCGCCTGCCGTGGCCAGTGCCTCGACCTGGGCCGGTGTCAGACGCGCGCGGCGCGCGAGGTCGGCGGCGTCGGTGAAGGCCCGCTCGGTCCGGGCGGCGACGATCCGCTCCGCCGTGCGCTCCCCGATCCCGCGGACGGGGGCGAGCCCGAGGCGCATCGCGTACGCGCGACGTGCCGGAGCCTCCGCGGACGCGGTGGCGTCGTCGTCCTCCGTGTCCCAGGTGGCCGTGCCGGGATCGGTGCCCTCCAGGCGGGTGCGGTCCTCCAGCCAGGTCTCGCGGGCGAAGGTCGGGCGGGGCCGCAGGCCGCGCACGCCCGACGGCGGGCCGTCGACGGGGCTCGAACCGTCGGCCGGTTCCGAATCCGGGGACGGTGTGGTGGGGACGACGCCGTCCGTGCGCTCGACGTGGGCGTGCACGCGGGAGGTGGCCACGCAGGCGCGGCGCACGAGCATCCCGTGGCGACGCGCGTCCGCCACGAGCGAGCTGGGTGAGTAGAACCCCATCGGCTGGGCGCCGAGCAGGCCCGCGTAGAACGCCTCGGGGTGGTGGGCCTTGAGCCAGGTGGAGGCGTAGACGAGGTAGGCGAAGGAGAACGCGTGCGACTCGGGGAAGCCGAAGTCGGCGAACGCGCGCAGCTTGTCGTAGATCTGCAGGGCCACGTCCGGGCCGATGCCGTTCCTCTCCATCCCCTCGAGCAGCCGCCCCCGCAGCGCCTCCATCCTGGCCTGCGACCGCTTGGACCCCATCGCGCGACGCAGCTGGTCGGCCTCGGCCGCGGTGAAGGCGGCGACGTCGATCGCGATCTGCATCAGCTGCTCCTGGAACAGCGGCACCCCGAGGGTCTTCTCGAGCGCGGGACGCAGCTTCTCGTGCAGGTAGACGACGGGTTCGCGACCGTTCTTGCGCCGGATGAACGGGTGGACCGAGTTGCCCTGGATGGGTCCGGGACGGATGAGTGCGACCTCGATGACGATGTCGTAGAAGGTGACGGGTTTGAGCCGCGGCAGGGTGGCGATCTGTGCCCGGGACTCGACCTGGAACACCCCCACGGTGTCGGCCTTCTGGAGCAGCTCGAAGACGGCGGGGTCCTCCTGCGGCAGCGAGTGCAGCGCCAGCTGGGTGCCCTCGACCTCGGCGACGTGCTCGAACGCGAGCCGCAGCGCGGTGAGCATGCCGAGGCCGAGCAGGTCGAACTTCACCAGGCCGGCGTCGGCGCAGTCGTCCTTGTCCCACTGCAGCACCGTCCGCCCCGGCATCGTGGCCCACTCCACCGGGCAGACCTCGATCACCGGACGGTCGCACATCACCATGCCTCCGGAGTGGATCCCGAGGTGACGGGGCAGCCGCAGCATCTGATCGGCCATGTCCAGGACGTGGTCGGGGATCTCGGCGAGGTCCTGCGCCGTGGCGGGACCGTTGATCGGGGGCAGGGGGTCGTGGGAGTCGACGCCCTTCTCCCGCGGGGCAGGCACGGCAGCCGCCTCGGGCACCGGCCGCCCGGTCACCGCGGGGTCACCGTGCCACCACGGCTGCGCGGGCCCCCGGCCGCGCAGGTTCCCCCAGCGCTCGATCCCCTTGGACCAGGCGTCCTGCTGCCCGACGTCGTAGCCGAACGCGCGGGCGGAGTCGCGCACGGCCGAGCGCGCCCGGTAGGAGATGACGTTGGCGACCTGCGCCGCGAACTCGCGGCCGTAGCGGTCGTAGACGAACTGGATGGCCTCCTCCCGACGGCCCGACTCGATGTCGAGATCGATGTCCGGCGGCCCTGTTCGACCGTCGGAGAGGAACCGCTCGAACAGCAGCTTGTGCTGGACGGCGTCGACGGCGGTGATCCCGAGCGAGTAGCAGACCGCGGAGTTGGCCGCGCTCCCCCGGCCCTGGCACAGGATCCCCTCGCGTCGGCAGAAGTCGACGATCTCCCCGACGATGAGGAAGTAGCCCGGGAAGTCGAGCCGCGTGATGAGGTCGAGCTCCTTGTCGATGGTCGCCCAGGCGTCCGGATGGCGCGGCGCCTCCCTCGTGCCGTACTTCTCGCGGGCCCCGCGCAGGGTCAGCTCGCGCAACCAGGTGGCCTCCGTGTGCCCCTCCGGGACGGGGTACGGCGGGAGGTTGGGTGCGACGAGCGTGAGGTCGAACGCGCACTCGGCCGACAGCCGGGCCGCGGCGGCGACGGCCTGCGGGTGGGCGGCGTGGCGCGCGAGCATCTCCGCCCCGCTGCGCAGATGGGCGGGGTGGGGCGGGAGCCAGCCGTCGATGTCCTCCAGGCTGGAGCGTGCGCGAACGGCGGCGAGAACGTCGGCCAGCGGCGCGTCCCGCGGACGGGCGGCGTGGACGCCGCCCGTCACCACGGCGGTGACGCCCGCGCCGTGGGCGAGGTCCACGAGCACGGCGTTGCGCTCGCCGTCGGTCGGGCGGGCGTGGTCGGTGAGCTCGACGGCGACGTTGTCCCGCCCGAAGAGCGCCACGAGACGGTCGAGCTCGCGGCGGGCAGCGGGGACGTCCCACCGCCGCCCGGATCCGTCGGGATCCAGCACGCGCCGCAGCGGTCCCTTGCGGCAGCCGGTCAGCACGAGCCAGTGGCTCGCACCGGGTCCGCCGGACTGCTCGGCGAGAACCTCCAGCGGGTCGAGTCCGACGGCGCGGCCGTAGTCGCGCTGCCCCTTCCTGCCCGTCACGAGGTGCGCGGTGGCGATGGCGCGGGAGAGCCGGGCGTAGCCCTCGGGATCGCGGGCGAGCACGAGCAGGTGGGTGGACTGCGGGTCGGGGACGCCGGTGGTCGCCGTCGTCGCGTTCAGGCCGAGCTCCGCACCGATGACGGTCGGCAGCCCGACCGCGCGGGCGGCCTGGGAGAACCGGACGACGCCGTGCAGCCCGTCGTGGTCCGTGATCGCCAGGCCCTCGAGCCCGAGCCGGACCGCCTCGGCGACGAGCTCCTCCGGCTGGTTGGCGCCGTCGAGGAAGCTGAACGCGGAGTGGGTGTGGAGCTCGGCGTACGGCACGTGCCCCCGGCGCGCGGTGGTCGTGGTCCGCAGGGGCGCGGTCGCGCTAGTCATGCACGCCCTCCACCCACCACGTCCCCTCGCGGAAGCACAGCAGCACCACACCCCCGGGGTCCGTCCCCACCTGCGCCCAGGCACCCCGGCGCCGCTGACCCCACCAGCGTTCGGTGACGGGCCAGGGGCCGGCGAACGCGGTGATCGGGTAGGCCCCGGTGCGCAACCACCCGAGGGTGGCCGGTTTCCTGCCACCGGAGCGCCCGGGTGACGAGGCGGCCGTGCCGGACGGTCCGGAGGGCGGCCCCGACGGAACGTGGAGCACGGCGGGCTCGCCCGACAGGTGTCCGCGACCGTCGACGACGACCGGCTCCCCCGCGCGGTCGAGCACCGCGGCCGGACGGGGCTCGAGCGGGACGAGGCTCGGATAGGGCGGCGGGATCTGCCCCGGCCACGGTGCGTCGGTGCTGCGCAGCCCCGTGCTCTCGTCGCCCCACACGACGGTGCGGACCCGGTCCCGCGGCGACCTGCCACCCTCGGGCACCGGGACGAGCACCCGCTCGGGCCCGATGAGTCCCTGGACGCGCAGCGCCGCGCGGCCGGCCTGCACCTCGCCGCGCGCCCGCCGCCCCCACAGCCCGTCCTGCGCGGCGCCGGCCGGGCTGACCTCCCTGGCCACGAGCTCGATCCGGGCCAGCGGGGCGCTGGGGGTCTGGCCGCTGCGACCGCCGAGCCAGCCCTCGAGCTGCCAGCGCACGCGGTCGGTGAGCTCGCTCGCCGTCAGCGCGCCGTCGATCCGCCAGGTGCGGACCAGCTCGCGGCCGGTGGTGGCCCTGGCCGAGACCTGAAGCCTGGCGCAGACCGCACCTCGGCGCATGAGGCGGTTCTGCATCTCCTCCGCGAGCCGACGCGCGGTGAAGGCCGCCGTGTCGATCCGCTCGGCCGGCGGGTCGAGGGTCGCGCTGGTGGTGATGTCGGGGTCGGGACGGTGGATGACGGGACGCCGGGCGTCGAACCCCGAGGCGAGCCGGTGCGCCTGCGATCCCAGCTCACCGAACCGTGCGGCCATGTCGCTGGCGCGCAGCGCGGCCACGTCCCCGAGCGTGTGCAGCCCGAGCCGGCGCAGCAGCTCGACCAGGTCGGTCCACGCCGCGCTCGCCTCCCGGGTGGTGGCGGCGTGGAGCAGCGTGCGCACGTCACGGCCCGCGAGGAACTCCCGCGCACCACCCCTGTCCACCACGACACCCTCGCGGGCGGCCAGGACCGCGGTCAGGTACCCCTCGGCAACCCCGATCTGGCACTCCGCCCCCGTCTCGTCGGCCACCACGCCGACCAGCGCCTCGGCGAGCGCCTCCTCACCCCCGCTGTAGCGCGCGGGACCCCCGGCCGCGAACAGCACCATCCCGGGGCGGACCACCTCCAGATCCGCGACGAGGTGCTCGCACGCCTGGACGAGCGGTTCGAAGGCGCGCACGTCCCGACCGGTGTCGGCCGGGACCAGGAGGAGCTCGGGGCAGACCTCCTGGGCGGAGCGACGGCGCATCCCGCGCCGCACCCCGAGCGCGCGAGCCGGTGCGGAGGCCGCCACCACCCCGCGCGCGTCGTGCACCGCCACGGGGAGGTCGGCGGGGAGCTGCTCCTCGGCCGCCGCGGCGACCACGGGCCAGTCCGGCACCCAGAGCACCCCGAGGCGGGGGGTCCGCTCCACGGGGCGGGACGGGGGCGTGGCTGCGATCGGGAGGGAGGCCATCAGCCGGCCCTCCGCTCGACCGGGGCGGGCAGCAGCGTGGGTACGGCGGTCACGGCAGTCATGGCGGACACGACGCGTGCAGGCGTGAGCTCGGGTGCCGGGAGCAGCGAGAGGCGCGCGTCGCCGTCGCCCCGCCCGAGTCGTACCCGGCGGGTCCGGCCTGCGCCCAGCCCGCGCCCGCTGCTGGTGACCGTGAGGTCCTCGGACACGAGCCGCCCGTGGGTGCCCAGACCCTCACCGGTGCGTCCGGTGACCGTGAGAGTGACTTCGCTGCCCGACCAGGGCAGGGTGCTGAGCAGGACGGCGCCGCGGTGCCGGACGCGCTGGGACAGAGCCCGACGGTCGCGGTCGCTGAGCGCCGTGCACGCCCCCACGACCACCACGTCGAAACCGTCGGCGACCGCCCCTAGCACCGCACCGGCGTCCGGTCCGGGGTCGGGCACCATGACGCAGCGGGACGGGTCGACCCCGGCGTCCAGGGCCGCGGCCAGCCCGAGGTCGGGGTGGGAGACGAGGGCGCACCATGCGCCGTCGGCCATCAGCGCGGCCGTCAGGTGCAGCAGGAGGCTGGTCGACCGCTCCACCACGAGCGACGTGCCGCGCCTGACGGCACCGTGCGGGAGGAGCGCCGCGAGGCCCGCGGGGACCGGCAGCCAGCTGGCGTCGGCGGGTGACAGCCGCAGCGACCGCTCCCCCACCTCCTGCGGGGCGTCCTCCTGCTCCGGCAGGACCGCGACGGACGACGCCGCCACCGACGACGCGCGCCCCGACCGTCGAGCCTCGCCGTCACCACGGCGATCCCACTCGACCGGGCGCAGCCCGGAAGCCGTCTCCGCCCGCTCCAGGGCAGCGCGCACCCGCTCCAGACGCTGTGCGCGATCGTTCTCCAGCACCGCCGACCTCATCCCGTTCACCTCCCGAAACGAACACGTGTTCGATAGAAGATGTCTAGTACAGGGGTACGACATCGGGATGTCAACGTGCGGGATCACTGCGCCGAGGCGACAGCCGCGGCCTCCCGCGGCCCGTCGGCGGACACGCCGGACGGCGACGCGCCGACGTCCCCTCCCATCCGATCCGTCTTGCGGTGTGACCACCCCCGTGATCGTGTGGTGAGGGCCTCACGATCGACGACCGAGAGAGACCCATGTCGAACCACGACCACCTGCCGTCCGCCGGAACCGCGCCCGATCACCCCGACCGAGCAGCCAGGGGGCGCCGCTACCTCCGAGCCGGTCTCGCCCTCGTGGCGACCTCGGCAGCGCTGGCGCTGCTGTCCCAGATCGTCCTTCGGCCGTCGACCGTGGTGCACGTCATCGTCGTCACGACCCTGTTCCAGTACGCCGCCGTCCCGGTCCCGGTCGCGGCCGGGCTGATCGGAGCCGGCCTCGTCCTTCGCGAGGTGGGGTCACGACAGGATGGGGATGAACGCCCCGACCTCGGGTGACCGAGGGCCGCTCGGGACCGATCACACCGCCACGTACAGTGGAACCTCACCCATGAGAGGACCTCGGTGTTCCGCACGCCCCGTCGCCTGTTCCGCACGTTCGCCCTCGCCGAGATGATCTCGTGGGCCCTGCTGATCGGTGGGATGGTCCTCCGGGCCACGGCCGATCTGGCCGTCGCCGTGTCGATCGGCGGCGCGATCCACGGCCTCGTGTTCCTCTGCTACGCCACGACGGCGCTCGTCGTCGCGCTGAACCAGCGCTGGAACCTCGGCACGAGCGTGCTCGCGGTCGGCAGCGCCGTCATCCCGTTCGCCACGCTGCCCACGGAACGGTTCCTCGACCGGCGCGGGAAGCTGGTCGGCGCCTGGCGACTCACGGAGAGCGACCACCCGCGCGACAGGCAGTGGCACGACCGGGCGCTGCGCTGGGCGCTGCGGCACCCGGTGCAGCTCGGCGGGACGCTGGCGGTCGCCGTCGTCGCGCTGTACGTGGTCCTGCTCGTCGTCGGCCCGCCCGGTGGCCCGCGCGACGAGGCGCTCGCGCTCCTCTGAGCCGTCGCCCGACGACGTCGGCACGGTGGCGCCGCTGGGTAGCCTGTCGCCATGGACGCACCCTCGCTGCCCCTGCTGGACTCCTCCGAGTACCACCGCGTGCTGGTGGTCGTCGCCCATCCCGACGACGCCGAGTACGGGACGTCGTGTGCCGTCGCCGCGTGGACGGCGGCCGGGGTCGAGGTGGTCTACCTCCTGCTCACGCGCGGTGAGGCGGGCATCCGCACCGTGGAGCCGGCCGAGACCGCCGTGCTGCGCGAGCGCGAGCAGATCGAGGGGTCGGCGTCGGTCGGGGTCACCGACGTGCGCTTCCTCGACTTCCCCGACGGCGCGCTCGAACCCACGCTGGAGGTCCGCCGCGAGATTGCGCGCGTCATTCGCGACGTGCGCCCCGACGTCGTCGTCACGGGCTCGTGGGAGACGGAGGCGCCGTGGGGTCTCAACCACGCCGACCACCGCGTGTGCGGGACCTCCGTCGTCGACGCGGTGCGCGACGCCGACAACCCCTGGATGTTCCCCGAGCTGCGCGAGGCGGGCCTGGAGGCCTGGGCCGCCCGCACGCTCCTGGTCGGTGGTCACTCGCGGCCGACGCACGGGGTCGACGTCACGGGTGAGCCGCTCGAGCGCGGCATCGCGTCGCTCGCAGCCCACCGCGTCTACCTCGAGGCGCTCCCCGAGCACCCCGCGGCGCGGCCGTTCGTCACGGAGATGACGGCGGCGCAGGGCGAGCCGCTCGGGGTGGACAACGGCGTGCTGTTCCGCGTCCACCAGATGTAGTCACATCCGACGACGACGACGGCGGTGGCCCCATCCGGGACCACCGCCGTCGTCGAGAGGTCAGACGTCGATCACGTGCCTATCGGACGTTCTGGTCCAGGTGGTGCAGGCGGTACATGAAGGCCGCCATGGCGTCGCGGTTGACCGGCGAGAGCGGTCGGAAGATCGTGCTTCCGTCGTTGCCGGAACCCTCCCACCCGGTCGCAATCCCGTTCTCCGCCAGCCACGCGATCTCCGCGTAGAACTGGTTGGAGGTCGCGACGTCGGCGAACGGTGAGGTGGCCGGCGCCGGGGTGTCGTCCACCTTGCCCTCGCGGTCGGCGAACCGGTACAGGAACGCCGCCATCGCATCACGCGCGATCGGCTCCAACGGGCGGAACTGCGCCGTGCCGTCGGCCTGCACCCAGCCCGTGGAGATCTCGGTCTGCGCCAGCCACGCGATCTCCTTGAAGAACTGGTTGTCCGTGGAGACGTCGGTGAACGGCGAGGTCTCGGGCTCTTCGAACGCGGGCGAACCCGCCAGGCGGTACAGGAACGCCGCCATCGCATCGCGAGCGACCGGGGTCACCGGGCGGAACTCACGCGTACCGTCCGGCAGCACCCAGCCCGTGGAGATCCCGTTCTGCGCCAGCCACGAGATCTCCGTGAAGAACTGCGTGCTCGGCGTGACGTCCGCGAACGTCACCGCCGCGGGCGGGGCGACCCCGTCGCTCGCCGGTCCGGCCCACAGCAGCGCCGTGGCCACGTCCGGGTAGGCGCCCGTCGGGTGAGTCCGGTACAGCGGGCTGGTCGCGAACGCGACGGCGCGGGAACCGGTGGGGCCGACGGCGGAGATCACCGAGGGCTGGCCTGCGAACTCGACGGGTCCGGGCACGGGCACCGGGGTGGCGGCGTTCGTGACCGCGCGCCAGTGGCCGGCGAGGTAGGTGCCCCACGTCTGCTCCACCGTGACATTCTCGCCCAGACCGGTGAAGTAGCTCGGCGCGGAGAAGAACGCCGCGGGCTCGGACGTGCCGGACAGCAGCCCGCCCGGCGTGGTGTCGACCTCGACGATGCCGTTGGCGTCGCTGCGGCCGGTGACGCGCGTGGCGTTGAGGACACCGAAGGTGGAACCCACCGTGGTGACCGGTCCGGACGCGCCCACGATGCCTCCGCCGCGGGCGAGGTAGCCCTCCAGCGCGGCGCGCGCGGCGACCTGGGGCTCGGTGGCGTTGAACGCGAGGTTCGACCCGAGGTACAGGACGTCGATGCCGTCGTAGTCCACGAACGTGTTGCTCACGAACACCGGGTCGACGAAGCCCATCTGCGACAGCGCCAGGAACGTGTCGCCGCTGCCGTTGCTGCCCGTGTAGCCGACGCGGAGCGCCGAGACACCCGTGGCGGACTCGGGCACGCGGCCGTCGCCGACCGTGAGGTCGACGCCGTACTCGGACGCGATGGCGGCGGCCGCCTCGCGGTCGGTCGGGCCGACGACGTAGCTGCCGTCACCGATCGAGGAGACCGCCAGCCCGACGTTCAGCATGGCGTTGAGCGCCTGGACCTCGGCGAGGCCCTCGAGGCTGAGACTCAGGTACGGAGACTCGGCGACGGTGGAGGAGATCTCCGCGCTCTCGACGGGCGTGGTCGCCACGCTGAGCGGGGCGTCCGCCGTCGAACCGACGCGGTCGACCGTGGCGCCCCACAGGCGGCCCAGCGACCAGGCCGAGATGTCGTACATCGTCGGCACCTTGTCGCTGATGTCGCTGCCGTCGGCGAGCAGCACGTTCGCCAGACCGCGCAGCGGCTGGTGCATGTCCACCAGGTAGCTGCCCGCGGGGTAGGCGATCCCGTCCACCGTGGTCTCGGCCAACGTGCGCTGCACCTCGACACCGTGCGCGAGGAGCTGCTCCACCAGCCGCGCGGCGTCGGTGCGCGAGGACTGCCGCTCTCCCGCGGGGATGACGTAGGCGCGCGGGAACTCGGTGCCCGTGACGTCCGCCTCGTCCCACAGCGGGGCCCATTGGTCCGGTCCCGGGTAGTTCGCGGGGTCGGGGTTGGCGGGGATCTCGCGCAGCGGCTCGCCGGCCGCGCCGCGACGGAAGATCTCGATCTGGTTGTCGACCAGCTCGGCCTCGTTCGCCTGGATGTAGTCCAGCGTCGAGTCGAGGACCTGGCGTCCCACCCTCACGTTGTGTGCGAGGCGGCGCTTGCTCTCCTCCAGGTCGGCAGTTCGGCCCGGGCCGAACTCGACCGTGTAGGAGATCGCACCCTGGAACTGCACGTACTGCGCGGTGAAGACGGGTGGGAACCCGTCCCAGCCCGACGGCGTGTCGCGGTAGGGGATCTTGACACGGGTCGCCGGGGCGGCCGTCGGGTAGCCCTCGTTGCCGAGTCCCTGGCCGAGGTAGTCCTGCTCGATCTGCAGCGCGGCCGCGTAGGCGTGCGGCATCAGCAGGTCGTGCTCGTAGTTCTCGCCCTGGGGCGGTCCGGTCGGCTCGACCTGGAGCTCGGTCGTGTACCCGTGAAGATCGATGAAGAACAGGGGCTGGATGTCGGCCGTGAGGTCGCGCACGATGCTCGTCTCCGGCGTCGTGTTGGTGATGAAGTCGCGGTTGGGGTCCAGGCCGAGCGCCGTGGCGCGCGTGCCGTTGACGCGTCCGTCGGGGTTGTTGCTCAGGGTGAAGTACAGGCGCGAGCCCTCGACGAGCTCGAGTGCCTCGGGGTCGCCGGCGGCGATGTCGCCGAGCAGCTCCTCGATGTAGGAGATGGACGCATCGGTGCCGTCCCACTCGTTGCCGTGGATGTTGTTGTTGAACCAGACGGGCTTCTTGTACCCGTCCTTGAGCGCCTGATCGTCCAGCGCGGCAGCCGAGTCGTGCTTGATCGCATCACGCCACGCGTCCTGCTGCGCGCTCTGCTCGGCGCTCTCCGGCGCCGTGATCGTCACCATGTAGAACGGCCGGCCCTGGGTGGAGGACCCGACGACCTCCGCCGAGACGTAGGGGCTGCTCAGCCAGCCGTTCACGCGCGGGGCGATCTCGTGGAAGGCGATGGCGCCGCGAGCGACCGAGGCGTCGGCCGGGTTGAACGGTTCCGCCTCGAACGGCGTCTGCCGGGGGTAGGCCAGCCCGTCGTCGTCGCGGCGCGCCGTGGTCGTGTCGTCGATCGCGACGGCGTCGATCGCGACGGCGTCGGTGGCCACCGGCGACGTCGCCGGTCGATCGGTGGGCTGAGCGGTGGCGACCGCGGCCGGCGCCAGCGCCAGCGCGGTGATCGAGGCGAGGGTCAGACCCGCCCCGAGGATGCGTCGATTCATCCGTTCCCTTTCACGTGGTGCTGCAGCAGCCCACGTGGCCGCCGCAGAGGTACCGACCCACGCTGCCGTGGCCCCTGGTCGGTGAGACGGGCGCCGACGGCGCCCGGTCCAGTGTCCGACCCGCCGATCACCGCGTCGTTGCCCTTCCGTTACCCCGGCGTTACGCCGGTCGCGGTCGAGTCAGCCGCGTGCCAGCACCGCGTCACGGATCTCTGCACTCGCCGTCGGGCCGACACCCGCATCCAGCCCGAACGCCACGATCCAGTCCCACTGGGCTGCGGTCAGCGAGCCGTTGCGGCGCGCCAGCCGCGTGGCCTCGGCCACCAGGTCGCGCGCCGCCGACGGCGTGATCGTGCCGGAGGCGACACCCGAGCGGACGAGGTCGGGGAGGTAGGCGACGTCGAGGTTGCCGAGGTCGTGCCGCACGTACTCGGGCCGCACGTCGTCGACCCCGCGCGAGCGGATGAGGTCGACGGCGGCGGCCACACCCTCGTCCGTGGCGGGTTCGGCGCGGCGCAGCACCTGCGTGGTGAGGCCGCGCGCCAGCGCGAGCGCGTCGTTGCGCTGCGCGGTCGGCGGGGACGGTGCGAGCGGCGGGGCGGGGAGCCGGTGGGGCTGCTGCGGGCCCCCCTGCGCACCCGACGTCGGCTGCAGCACCTGCTCGAGCGGGGGCGGCTGGGCGTCGTCGCGGAAGCGCGCCGCGTCCGGTCCGAGCACACCGAGAGCGAACTTCGAGCGGCAGGTCAGGCACTCCACGTGCGCCGGTGTCCGCCTCATCGGGATCAGGGGGATGAAGAGGATGTGGAAGAACCACCGTCCCCGCCGCACGCGGTAGGCGGTGACACCCATGCACTGCGGGCACATGACGTGCCCCTCGCCGAACGTGCGGTGGATGACGTAGGTGCCGAAGATGAGCATGGCGTCGAAGTTAGCGGTACTGAATCATCAGCGGTACCGGGTCATCAGCGGTACTGCGCCACCAGCGGGCAGGTGAACGTGTCGCGCACGCCGAGCCCGACCTCGTTCAGGTGCCGCACGACGACGCCGTAGGACCGCCACAGGGACATCTCGGTGTAGTTGACGCCGTGCGTGGCGCAGAACTCGCGCACCATCGGCGCGACCTTGCGCAGGCTGGGGCTCGGCATGCTCGGGAACAGGTGGTGCTCGACCTGGAAGTTGAGGCCGCCCATCGCGACGTCGATCACGCGGCCGCCCGTGATGTTGCGGCTCATCAGGGTCTGGCGGCGCAGGAAGTCGATCTTCATGTCGGGCGGGACGATCGGCATGCCCTTGTGGTTCGGCGCGAATGACGCCCCCATGTAGAAGCCGAAGACGGCGAGCTCGATCGCGATGAACGCGACGGCCTTGCCGGGTGACATGACCAGGAAGGCGAGGGAGAGGAAGCCGAGGATGCGGATCGCCAGGAACGTGATCTCGACGGCGCGGCGCTTGACCGCCTCGCGGCCGAGCACGCGCCGCGTGCTGGTGACGTGCAGGTCGACGCCCTCGATCAGCAGCAGCGGGAAGAAGAACCAGCCCTGGTGCCGCAGGAACCAGTCCGACAGCACCCCGCGGCGCTCGTCGGCCTGCTCCGGGGTGAACGTGACCACCGGCAGGTCGATGTCGGGATCGGAGCCGCGCTTGTTCGGGTTGGCGTGGTGGCGCGTGTGCTTGCCCTGCCACCAGCCGTAGCTGAGGCCGACGAACAGGTTGGCCAGCACGAGGCTGACCCAGTCGTTCCACTTGCCCGACGCGAAGATCTGCTTGTGCGCGGCGTCGTGGCCGAGGAAGGCGATCTGCGTCATGACGACGCCGATGACGGCCGCCACCGCGAGCTGCCACCAGGAGTCCCCGATCAGCACGACGGCCACGACGAGACCCGCGACCACGAGCACGGAGCCGACCAGGCGCGCCCAGTAGTGCCCGTAGCGGCGGCGCATGAGGCCCGCCTCCTGCACCATCTTCGTCAGCGCGGCGTACTGGCTGATCTGTCGGTCGCGGGGGCGGGCGCCCCCGGGGACGGGTGCCGAGGTCGAGACAGTGGTCACGCGGGATCCGATCGGACGGGGGTGAGGACGTGTGGTGCGGGGAGGGCCGCGCCCGGAGACGCGAACGACCGCGGGGGCCGAGCATCAGTGATGCTCAGCCCCCGCGGCCGTGGTGCTCGGGACGGGCGGTGCCCGTCAGGAGCGGATGCTCAGAGAGCGGTGTGCTCAGATTCCGCGGATGTTCGACGCCTGCGGGCCCTTGGGGCCCTGCGTGACCTCGAAGGAGACACGCTGGTTCTCCTCGAGCGAACGGTAGCCGTCGGCCTCGATCGCGGAGAAGTGGGCGAAGACGTCGCTGCCGCCGTCGTCAGGAGTGATGAAGCCGAAGCCCTTTTCGGCGTTGAACCACTTCACGGTTCCGTCAGTCATGGGGTATTCCTTTGCTTAGGTGCCGGGCCCGACAGTCGAGCCCTAGCCACGGTGCCCGGCGCCTATCCTTCAGGTGAAGACAGCGCCCCTCACCACGAGGGTTGGGGGCGCTCAGACGTGCGATTCACTGCAACCACGAACCACACTACAGGTCGTGGTGGAATCCTGGTAACCCGTGCACCGAGCCTTCCGCCACAGGCTGATCCCGGCTCGGCAGCGACGCCCCCGCATCGACGAAGGAGCATCACATGCAGCAGCGCCCTCTCGGCAGGACCGGTCGCGAGACGTCCGTCGTCGGACTCGGCACCTGGCAGCTCGGCGCGGACTGGGGGGACGTCAGCGAGGCCGATGCGCTCGCCGTCCTGGAGACGGCGGTCAACGGCGGCGTGACGCTCCTCGACACCGCGGACGTCTACGGCGACGGCCGCTCCGAGTCGATCATCGGGCGCTTCCTCGCTGCCCACCCCGGCCACGGCGTCACGGTGGCCACGAAGATGGGACGTCGCCTGCCGCAGGAGGCCGTCCACTACTCCCCCGAGAACTTCCGGGCCTGGACCGACCGGTCGCGCGCCAACCTCGGCGTCGACACGCTCGACCTCGTCCAGCTCCACTGCCCGCCCAGCGAGGTCATCGACGCCGACGCCACCTACGACGCGCTCGACGCCCTCGTCGCCGACGGCGCGATCGCCTCCTACGGCGTGTCGGTCGAGACGTGCGAGCAGGCGCTCTCGGCCATCGCCCGTCCGGGCGTCGCCAGCGTCCAGATCATCCTCAACGCGTTCCGGCTCAAGCCGCTGGACGAGGTGCTCCCGGCCGCCGCCTCCGCCGGCGTCGGCATCCTGGCCCGCGTCCCGCTGGCCTCGGGGCTGCTGAGCGGTCGCTACGACGCCACCACCACGTTCGCCGAGAACGACCACCGCACCTACAACCGTGGGGGCGAGGCCTTCGACCAGGGCGAGACGTTCTCGGGCGTGGACTTCGCCGTCGGCCTCGCCGCGGTGGCGGAGCTGACGGACGCGCTTCCCGACGGCGTCGCGCTCCCCCAGGCCGCGCTCGCCTGGATCATCGCCCGGCCGGGGCTCAGCACGGTCATCCCCGGGGCGCGCACGCCGGCGCAGGCGCGCTCGAACGCCGACGCCGCAGCGCTCCTCGAGGACGGCTCCGGCTTCGACGTCGAGGCGTTCGACGCCGCGGTCCGCGCCACCTACGACACCCACCTGCGCGCCGCGATCCACGAGCGCTGGTAGCCGCAGGACGACGACGCCCCCACCGCGCAGGCGGTGGGGGCGTCTCGGTGGGCGGGGGTCAGCGCTCGTCGCGGCCGTGCTGCGCGACGTAGCCGCTGAGCAGGCCGACGGCGTGGCGCTCGCGCCGCTGCATGCTCTCGCGGTACGCCTCGGCGCCGGGGGCGCCGAAGGACCGGAGCAGGCGGCGGACGGCAGACCTGGAGCCCCTCCCGGATCGCGGGTCGGTGGTCGTCATGGTCTCCCTCCTTCCGTGTGCGTGGCGCCGGGTCACGGCGCGCGAGACTCACGCCGATGGGCGTGATCGATGGGTACCACCCGGCTCGCGGACGAGGTCGACGCTGGTCGGGACGGTGCTACGAGTCTACCGACCGCGCGGTCGGTAGGCCCGTCTTTTCCGTGCGACGTCGCTCACCTCCGGGCCGAGCGCGCACGACCGGGTTAGCCTGACGACGTGGACCTCTCGCGGCCGGTGGCACCGGCGCCCTACGACCAGCTCCCGCCCGTCCCCTCGTTCTCCCTGACGAGCAAGGACCTGATCGAGGGAGCACCCCTGGGCGAGGACTTCGTCGCCCACGGCGGTGACCGCTCCCCGCACCTGCAGTGGTCGGGCTTCCCGCCCGAGACGCAGGGCTTCGTGGTCAGCTGCTTCGACCCTGACGCGCCGACCCCCGCCGGGTTCTGGCACTGGACCGTGGTGGACCTCTCCTCCGACACGACCGAGCTCGAGGCCGACTCCGGCGCCAGCGACCTCATGCTTCCCGGTGCCGCCTTCCACGTCCGCAACGACGGCGGTGGGCACGCCTACACCGGGGCCGCTCCCCCCGTCGGCGACCGCCCGCACCGCTACGTCTTCGCGGTGCACGCGCTCGACGTCGACACGCTCGACCTCGATCCGGACGCCAGCCCGACGGCGGTCGCGTTCACGGGCCTGTTCCGCACCCTGGCACGCGCGACCCTCACCGCGACGTACCAGCGCTGATCGGGCAGGGTGGGGTGATGACCTCAGCACCCACCCTGACCTGGGCCCCCGCGCTGGAGCGGCCCGACGCCGTCGCCGCGCCCGTGCGCGAGGCGCTGGTGGCGTGGTCGTGGACGGAGCCGCGGGTCGCGGCCGAGGTGCTCGTCGCCACGATCGACCCCGAGCTCGCCGACACCCAGGCCCTGACCGAGGCCTACGGGCTCGACCCGGAGGTGAGCGCGAACTGCGTCCTCGTGGGAGGTCGCCGTGGGGGCGAGGAGCGCACGGCCGCCGCGGTCGTCCGCGCGACGACCCGCGCCGACGTCAACGCGACGATCAAGCGGCTGCTCGACGTCCGCAAGGCGTCGTTCCTGCCGATGGAGCGTGCCGTGGACGAGTCCGGCATGGAGTTCGGCGGCATCACCCCGCTGGGGCTCCCGGAGCACTTCCGCATCCTGCTCGACGAGCGCACCACCCGGGGTGACGCGCTCGTCGGGAGCGGGCTGCGCAGCTCGAAGCTGCTGCTGCCGGGCGACCTGCTGGCGGCGTGGCCGCGCGTCGAGGTCGTCCGGGGGCTCGCGGTCTGAGGGCTCAGCCCTGGCGGCCGCGGACCGTGGCGAGCGCGAGCACGGCGGCACCGGCCGCGAGCACGACACCGACCACCGAGGTCGCCACGACGCCGGAGTCGAACGCCGCGCGGGCCGAGTCCGCCAGCGCCGTCCCGAGCTCGGCCGGCAGCCTCTCCGCAACCGTGAGCGCCCCGGCGAGCGTCTGGCCCGCCTGGGCGGCGTCCGCCGCCGGGACGCCGGCCGGGACGACGAGGTTCGCGGCGTAGCCCGCGGCCAGGACACCGCCGAGCACGCTCGTGCCGAGCACCGCACCCAGCTCGTACGCGGTCTCCGAGACCGCCGAGGCGGCTCCGGCCTTCGCGGGCGGGACCGCGGCGACGATGATGTCGTTCGACAGCGTCTCGGCCGAGCCGATCCCGATGCTGAGGATCGCGAACGCGGCGGCGATCACGGGGATGCTCGCGTGGCCGCCGGTGACGGCGAACACCACGTAGGCGATCCCCGCCATCGAGAGCCCGCACGCCATCAGGACTCCGGGCCGGACCCGCGTGACCACGCGCACCACCAGCAGCGAGCCGGCGATCATCGCCAGCGTGCCGGGCACCAGCACCAGGCCGGCGTTCATCGGGCTGAGGCCGACGACGAGCTGCAGGTGCTGGCTGAGGAAGTACAGCAGGCCGACGAACGAGAACACGCTGAGGAGGTTCACCAGCACCGAGCCCGTGAAGGCCGGGACGGCGAACAGCCGCACGTCCAGCAGCGGGTTGCTCTGACGCAGCAGGCGGCGCACGAAGAGCGTGCCGGCGGCCAGGCCGACGACGAACGAGACCACGGCGACCAGGTCGAACCCGACCGTGGCCACGTGCTTGATGGCGAAGACGATGGGCGCGAACGTGGCCATCGAGAGCACGACCGCGACGACGTCGAACCGACCGGGGGCCGGGTCGCGCGACTCGCGCACCAGGATCGGGGCGAGCACGAGGAGCGGCACGAGGAACGGGATCGCGAGCAGGAAGATCGAGCCCCAGAAGGCGTGCTCGAGCAGGAAGCCGCCGACGACGGGGCCGATCGCGCCGCCGGCCGCGAACCCGGTCGCCCAGACGGCGATGGCGAGGCGCCGCTGCGACCGGTCGGCGAACATGCCGCGCAGGAGCGACAGCGTGCACGGCATCAGCGCGGCGCCGAACAGGCCGAGCAGGGCGCGGGCCGTCAGGAGCATCTCCGCCGACGTCGAGTACGCGGCCATCACCGAGACGGCCGCGAACCCGACGGCGCCGATGAGGAGCAGGCGGCGGCGCCCGATCCGGTCGCCGAGGTTGCCCATGCTCACGAGCAGGGCCGCCAGCACGAGCGGGTAGATGTCGACGATCCACAGCTGCGTGGCCGCGGACGGCTGCAGGTCGAGCGCGATGTACGGCAGCGCGAAGCTCAGCACCGTGTTGTCGATCGAGACGATGAGCACGGGGAGCATGAGGACGGCCAGGCCCCACCAGTCGCGCCGGGTCGCGCGGGGCGCGGCGTCGGTCGAGGTGGCCGTGGCGGAGGTCGAGGGCAGGGCTGTCGTGCTCATGACGGCTAACGTACCGTCTGGACGGTTAGTTTCCCACCCCTTAGGGTGGTGAGCCGGACCACTCGAGGAGGCAGACCATGCCAGGACCACGGCGTGATGCCGCCCGCACGCGGGCTCGACTGCTCGAGGCCGCCGGATCGGCCATCAGCCAGCACGGTGTGAACGTCAGCCTCGACCTCATCGCCCGTGGGGCGGGCGTGTCCAAGGGCGGTCTGCTGCACCACTTCCCCACGCGCGAGGAGCTGCTCGTGGCGGTCATGAGGCAGCTGCTCGCGGACTTCGACGCCGCTGTCGAGGACGCGCTCGACGACGCCGACGACCAGCCCGGCCGTCTCACGCGCGCCTACGTCAACGCCGTCTTCGCCGACCTCGCCGACGGCGACCGCGCCCGGGAGAAGGTCACGCTCATGGGCATGGTCGGCAGCAGCCCCGGCGTGGAGGAGTTCGTGCGGCTCGACGACGAGCAGTGGCAGGCCCGCCTCGCGCAGGACGGGCTCGACCCGATGCGGGCCGACGTCGTGACGAAGGCCGCCGACGGTGCGACGGGATCGCTCCTGTGGAGCAGGACCGACCCCGCCGCCTACGACGAGCTGCGTCTCACGCTGCTCGCGCTGTCGCGCGAGCCGGGGCCGCTGCTGCCGTGAGGGACCGGGTGGTGCGCCCGGTCACGTGACGTCCTTGCGCCACGTGGTGAGGTAGCCGCCCACCGTGGTCAGGACGGCGTAGGCCAGCAGCACCAGCCCGCCCTGCCACCAGTCCAGGATCGCGATCCCGCCACCGCCCATCCCGCCGACGGCGAGGAAGCTGGCGCCGACGAGGCCGTCGCTCGCGGCCCCTGGCAGGAACTGCCCGATCGCCTGCGTGACCGGCGTCAGCAGCGCGACGAGCCGCAGGATCGGTTCGAGGAACTGCGTGAACGCGAGCACGATGACGATGGCCGCGACCTGGTTGCGCACCAGGGCACCGAGGCCGACGCCGATCGCGCTCCAGAGCGCCATCGCGACGACGCCGCGCGCGACGAGCATCCAGACGGCGGAGGTGCCGAGACCGGTCTCGAGCCCGGCCAGGCCGAGCGCGAGCGCACCGGCGCCGATCGAGGCCGCGAAAGCCAGCACGCCGTAGAGCGCGCCGAGACCGCACTGGACGACGAACTTGGCGCCGAGGGCGAGCCCGCGCCGCGGCACGGCGAGGAACGTGGGCGTCACGGTCTGGTGCCGGAACTCCCCCGTCACGGCGAGCGCACCGACGATGACCGGGAAGACGTAGCCGATCCCCGTCGCGAAGCTGTAGATCGTCGAGGAGAGGTCGACGCCGGGCGGCAGCCCGCCGCCGTCCTGGCCGGCGGCGAACCCCAGCGCGGCGCCGAGGCCACCGGCCATCAGCACCACGTAGCCGACCATGACGATCGCGATGACCCACCACATGCGGGTCGTGGTCACCTTGGCGACCTCGGCGCGCAGCGCCTGCGTGAACGCGGTCATGCGGCCGCCCCCCGCGTGGTCAGGGCGATGAAGGTGTCCTCGAGACCGGTCGAGAGACGGTGCAGCGTGCGCAGCTCGACGCCGGCGACGAACGCCGCGTGACCGACGAGCGCGGCGTCGTGCGTCGCGACGCGGAAGCCGTCGGAGCCGAACGTGAACGGCAGGCCGGCCTCCTGCAGCGCACGGGCGAGGGCGTCGCGATCGGGAGCGTCCACGAGCACGACGGGCGGGTTCTCCGCCTCGAGGTCGGCGATCGTGCCGGAGCGGACCAGCACGCCGTTCGCGATGATGACGACGTCGTCGACGCTCTGCTGCACCTCCCCCAGCATGTGGGAGCTGACGATGACGGTGCGTCCCTGGGCGGCGAGCGAGCGCAGGAACGAGCGGATCCAGCGGATGCCCTCGGGGTCGAGACCGTTGATGGGCTCGTCCAGCACGAGGACGCCGGGGTCGCCGAGCAGCGCGCCGGCGAGACCGAGCCGCTGGCGCATCCCCATGGAGTAGCCGCCCACGCGACGGTCGGCGTACTCGCTCATCCCGACCGCGTCGAGCACCTGCTGCACGCGCGCGAGGTCGATCCCGTCGGCCATCGCCTGGATGCGCAGGTGGTTGCGGGCGGTGCGGCCGGGGTGGAAGCTCGCGGCCTCGAGCGCGGCACCGACGGTCCGGAGCGGGTCGGTCAGGTCGCGGTAGGCGCGTCCGCCGATGGTGGCCGTCCCCGCCGTCGGGGCGACGAGACCGAGCAGCACGCGCAGCGTGGTGGTCTTGCCGGACCCGTTGGGGCCGAGGAAGCCGGTCACGCGACCGGGTCGGACGTCGAAGGAGAGGTCCTGGACGGCGGTGACGCCTCCGAAGGTCTTGGTGAGCCCGCGCACCTCGATGGGTGCGCCGGGGACGGTGGGGTGGTCCGTGGCGGTCATGGCGGCCTCGCATCGCTCGGGGTCGTGTCCCGTCCACGCTAGGCCGCGGCGCCGCCCCGCGACTCCCCCGCGAGGCGGAGGTCCGGCGCAGCCGAACGCCCCGCGGCCGACCGGTGGTGCGCGCGTTCCGCCGCTTCACGTCACCTGAAGCGGCGGCACGCGCGCAGAAACGGGCTCCGACCCGGTGGGCCGGCCGGTCAGCGGTGGAGCGCGCGGCGCGCCAGCGAGTTGCCGAGGAGCTGGGCCGCCTGGACGATCACGATGATCACGACGACGACGAACGCCGTCAGCGGCCAGTCGAACTGCCGGTAGCCGTACACGATGGCGAAGTCACCGATGCCGCCGCCGCCCACGTAGCCGGCCATGGCCGACATGTCGAGCACACCGACGAACAGGAACGTGTAGCCGAGGATCAGCGGCGCCAGCGCCTCCGGGATGAGCACCGTGAGGATGATCCGCCACGGACTCGCGCCCATCGCGCGCGCCGCCTCGATGACGCCGGGGTCGAGGTTGACGAGGTTCTGCTCGACCAGTCTCGAGAAGGCGAAACCGGCCATCAGGATCATGGCGAAGGTGACGGCCTCCGTGCCGATCGTCGTGCCCACCACGAGCCGGGTCAGCGGGTAGATCGCCGTGAGGAAGATGATGAACGGGATCGGCCGGATGATGTTCACCGCGACGTTGAGCACGGAGAACCCGCCGCGGTTGCCCAGCAGATTGCCCGGTCGGGTGACGTAGAGGCCGATCCCGAGCGCGAGGCCGAGCAGGCCTCCGAGCAGCATCGTCCACAGGACCATGTATCCCGTCTGGCCGAGCGCCAGCAGGAAGGCGTCCCCGTAGCGTTCCCAGCTCATCGGACGCTCCCTCGCTCGTCGTGACGCGGCAGCGGCCGCGGTGCTGCGGCCGTCCCGAGGTCGCTCGCGCCGGCCCGGACGGTGACGTCGGCGACAAAGCGCTCGACGTCGGCCTGCTCGCCGACCAGCTCCAGCGTGAGCGAGCCGAACGGCCGCTCGCCGATCTCGGTGATGCCGCCGTAGATGATCGTGCCCTCGACCCCGTGCTCGCGCAGCGTGCTCGTCAGGTAGCCGGACGCTCCGCCGTCGGACTGCATGCGCATCAGCACGAGCCGCCCGTCGTGGCGACGTCGCAGCCGCTCGAGGATCTCCGGCGTCGGGACGTCGTGCAGCGAGGACCCGACGAACCGCGCCGTGGCGGCGTGGGTCGGGTTGGCGAACACCTGGTAGGCGTCACCGACCTCCACCACCCGGCCGCGCTCCATGACCGCGATGCGGTGGCACAGCGCTCGCACGACGTCCATCTCGTGCGTGATGACCACGATGGTGATCCCGAGCTCGGCGTTCACGCGGCGCAGCAGCCCCAGCACGTCGGCGGTGGTCTCGGGGTCGAGCGCGCTCGTGGACTCGTCGGCCAGCAGGATGCGCGGGGACGTGGCCAGCGCGCGGGCGATCCCGACACGCTGCTTCTGCCCGCCCGACAGCTTGCTGGGGTAGACGCCCGCCTTGTCGGTCAGTCCGACGAAGTCGAGCAGCTCCGCGACGCGGGCCTCGCGCTCGGCCCGCTTCACGCCCGCGACCCGTAGCGGATAGGCCACGTTCCCCGCCACCGTGCGCGAGGCCAGGAGGTTGAACTGCTGGAAGATCATGCCGATCCCGGCACGCACCGGCCGCAGCCGTCGTTCCCGGAGCTTCGTGATGTCGGTGCCGGCCACGGTGACCGTGCCCGACGTCGTGTGCTCGAGGGCGTTGATGAGCCGCACGAGGGTGCTCTTGCCGGCACCGGAGTACCCGATGACGCCGAAGATCTCGCCCTCGTACACGTCCAGGTCGACGTCGTCGACCGCCGTCACCGCTGCGCGGCGTCCCGGGAAGACCTTCGAGACGCCGCGCAGCGAGATGATCGCCTCAGTCATGAGGGCTCCTGTGCGCCGGCCGTCAGGCCTGCGCGCGCAGGTTCTCCTCGATGCCGGAGAGGATGTCCTGGAGCTCCTGCGGGGTGTTCTCCTTGAAGACCGCGGTGCCACCGGACTCCTCCAGCGCGGCCGCCTCGACCTCGTCGGAGTGCCAGATCTCCACCAGCGTGGCGAAGTCGGGGTTGTCGGCGTTGTCCGCCGAAGCCGCCCAGATGTTGATGTAGGGCTCCGAGGCCGCGCTGCCGGGGTCGTCGTTGAAGACGGCGTCCTCGGCGGTCAGGCCGGCGTCACCGACGAAGTCGTTGTTGATGATCGAGGCGGCGACGCTCCCGGACTGCAGCGCGATGGCGGTCTGGGCGGCGTCGACCGGGGTGACGGTCACACGGGATCCCTCGGCGACGACGTCCTGCGGGGTCGAGAGCGAGCTCCCGCCGTCGGCCAGCTCCAGCAGGCCCGCCTCCTGCAGGACCAGGAGCGCGCGCGCCTGGTTGGTCTCGTCGTTCGGGATCGCGATCTGCGCGCCGTCGGGGATCGCGTCGACCGAGTCGAACTCGAGCGAGTAGAGGCCGAGCGGGTAGACGGCCGTGGCGCCGACGGGCACGAGGTCGGTGTCGGAGGCGACGTTGAACTGGGCGAGGAACTGCAGGTGCTGGAACTGGTTGAGGTCGAGCTCGCCCTGGTCCAGGCCCTGGTTCGGGAGCTGGTAGTCGGAGAAGTTGGTGATCTCGACCGGGATGCCCTCCTCCTCGGCCTTCTCCGTGAAGATCGTCCACTGCTCGTCGGAGGCGTTGACGACGCCGATCCGGATGGGCGCGTCCTCACCCTCGGCGCCGCCGCCCGAGGAGGAGCCGGGCGCGGCACACGCGGACATCATCAGACCCGCGGCGGCGATCGCGGGGACGAGGACGCGGAGGTGCTTGCGGGACATGAGGCTCTCTTTCGTGCGGTGAGGTCGTGCTGGTCAGCCGGTCGCTCCGGCGCGGCACGACAGTGCCAGCCCGCCGTGGTCGGACTCCACCCGGGTGGCGAAATCTCGGGATCCGGACCTGTGACGTCCGTCATACGACCAGGTCGGGACGCGAAGACGGGGCCACGGATCGGCGGATCCGGGCGCTTCGAGGGGCGTGGGACCTGTGCGGCACCCTAGGATCGACGGGTGACCGACCCCCGACCCGAGAATCGCGTGTGGACCCTCCCCAACGTGATCTCGTTCGGTCGACTCCTGGTCCTGCTCCCCCTGGTGGTCTGGCTCCTGCTCGCCGGCCACATGTGGTGGGCGCTCGCGGCCCTGGTCGCCCTCAGCGCGTCGGACTGGTTCGACGGCTTCCTCGCGCGCCGCCTCGGCCAGACGAGCCTGCTCGGACAGCGCCTCGACCCCGTCGCCGATCGCATCGCGATCGTCGTCATCGGACTGGCCATGGTGGGTGCCGGGATCATCCCGTGGGGCCCGGTCGCGGTCATCCTCGCCGTCGACGTCGCGCTCGCCGTCCTGGCCACGCTGTGGTTCCGCGGCTCCCCCGACCTGCCGGTCAGCCGCATCGGCAAGTGGCGGACCGGCGCCCTGCTCCTCGCGCTGCCCGTGCTCGTCGTCGCCGCAGGCACCGGCATCACCTGGCTCAGCTGGGTCGGCTTCGGGCTGATGTACCTCGGTGCTCTCGGGCACGTGCTCGCGGGGATCGGCTACGCGCGCGGGATGGCTCGACGTCGCACGCGACGCTCCGTCGCGACCGCCTGACCCACCGCCGGACCGCGGGTCGTCGGCCGCAGCAGCGCCGCCAGCAGGAGCGCCACCGCGCTCCCCCCGAACACCACGACGACGTCGGCGCGTTCCAGCGCCGCCCCCGCGACCGCGGCACCCGCCGCCTGACCGGCCGTGAGCGCCGTGAACAGCACGGCCGTCGCCGCTCCCGCCCCGTCGGGCCGCAGCTGCGCGGCCCACGAGATCAGCACCCCGCTGAGCGCGGTGTAGGCACCACCGAACACCGCTGCGGACAGGGCGGCGACGACGGTCCGGTCGGGCACGAGGACGAGCGCCGCCGTCGCCGCTCCGGAGAGTGCCGCCGTCAGCGTCCACGCCCAAGGCAGACCGAGCACGCGGACGACGTCGCCGCTCGCCGCCCCGAGCACGGCCGCCGCCCCCAGCAGCACCCAGAGCGCCGCGGTCGTGCGCTCGGACAGGCCACCCGCGGTGGTGACGAGGTCGCGCCCGAAGGTCCAGACGGCAGCGCTGCCGGCACCCGCGAGCAGCGCGGCGGTCACGGCCCCGCGCAGGGGCGCCGCCCCGTCACGGTCCGTGCGCAGGTCCGCTCCCGGCCGCGACCGTGCCGGCCACGGGGTGCGGCGATCCACCACGGCCGCCGCCACGAGCGCCGCGACGGCGGCCGCCACCCACACCGGCCGCCACAGGTGGGGAGCGGCGAGCACGGCGGCACCCACGGCCACGACCCCGAGGCCCGTCCCGGCGTTGACGACCGACTGCGCCCGGGCGGCCCGCGCGACCGGCACGCCCGCCGCGACGGCCGCCACCAGGGCCGGCGAGGCCGCTCCCGCCGCTCCCCCGGCCACGAGCACACCGGACGCCATCACCCAGGGCGAGCCCGCGACGGCGACGACACCGGCGCCGCCCGCCGCCAGGCCGGCGGCGAGCCACAGCACGGCGCGGGGCGAGCGTCGGACGATCCGGCGCGCGACCAGGGCGGCGAGGCAGTAGGCCGCGAAGCTCCCCGAGGCGATCAGCCCCGCCGTCGTCGAGGACAGGCCGAACTCGGCCGTCAGCTGCGGCAGCTGCAGACCGTAGCCGTAGCGCACGACGCCGTAGGTCACCGCGATCAGGCCCGTCGCGGCAACGACGAGCGGCGTCGTGGAGACCACCCGGGCAGTGCGTAACGATCGTTTCACCATAGTGATCGTTACAGTAGACGCATGACTGCCCCGAGTGCGAGAACGCCGGCCCGCGAGCGACTGCTCGACGCCGCCACGGATCTGTTCCACTCCCGCGGCATCGCGGCGACCGGTGTCGATGCCGTGCTGCGGCGGGCGGAGGTCGCCCCCGCCACGCTGTACGCGCACTTCTCCGGCAAGGACGGACTGGTGGCCGCCTACCTCGAGCGACGGTTCGCGCGGTGGCGCGAGGCGTGGGACGAGGCGCTGGCCGCGTGCGGGGACGACGTGCTCGCCCGAGCGGTGTCGGTGTTCGACGCGCTGGCCACGTTCCCGTCGAACCCGGGTGGCGGCGACCCGTCCGCCGGCGACGACGCGCGCCGGGGCTGTGCATTCCTCGCCGCCGCAGTGGAGATCCCCGGCCCCGAGCACCCCGCGCACCCCTGGCTGCTGGCGGACTCCGCCCTGCTGCGCGACCGGCTCCGGCAGCTCGCGTCCGAGGCGGGCGCCCACGACCCCGATGCGCTGGCGGGCGAGCTGCTCGCGCTGTACGACGGCGCCCTGGCGGCCCGCGTGCGCGCCGGCCTCCTCACCGGCGACGCGCGACCCGTCCCGTTCCCGGCGCGCGACCTCGCTCTGGCCGCGGTCGCGCGCCACACCGCCTGAACGCGCCGAGCGGACGGGCTCGGGTCCCCGTCAGCGCGTCGCCCAGAACGCGACGGCCGACGCCGCCGCGACGTTGAGGGAGTCCACGCCGCCGGCCATCGGGATGCGCACGACGACGTCGCTCGCCTCGATCGTCGCGGCCGTGAGCCCGTGCCCCTCGCTCCCGAGGACGAGCGCGAGCCGCTCGTACCGCGCGGCGGCGAGCTCGTCGAGCGTGACCGCGTCGTCGGTCAGCGCGAGCGACGCCGTCGTGAAACCCGCCTCCCGCAGCTGCTCGATCCCCGCCGGCCAGTCGGCCAGCCGGGTCCACGGCACCTGGAAGACCGTGCCCATCGAGACCCGCACGCTGCGGCGGTAGAGCGGGTCGGCGCAGCGCGGCGTCACCAGCACGGCGTCCACGCCGATCCCGGCGGCGCTGCGGAAGATCGCTCCGACGTTGGTGTGGTCCACGACGTCCTCGATCACCGCGACGCGCCGCGCCCTCGCGACGACCTCGGCCACGGACGGCAGCGCCCGCCGGTTCATCGCCGCGAGCGCCCCGCGGTGCAGGTGGAACCCCGTGACGCCCTCGAGGAGCGACTCGGGCGCGACGAAGACGGGCGCCTCCGGGAACGCCTCGGTCACCTCGGCCATCTGCGGGAGCCAGCGCGGCGCCATGAGGAACGAGCGGGGCACGTGTCCGGCCGCGACGGCGCGACGGATGACGTTCGAGGACTCGGCCATGTAGAGGCCGGCCCCGGTCTCGTACCGCGTGCGCAGCGCGACGTCGGTCAGTCCCGTGTACTCCACCACGCGGGGGTCGGCGGCATCGGTCAGCTCGATCGGGGCGGGGCGGGTCACCTGCCCATTCTCCCCTGGTGCGGCACGCGGGATGCGGCGCGCGGGATACCGTCACCCGGTGACCGCCCGCCGTGCCATCGCCACCACGCTCGCCGCCGTGGCGGGCACGGTCGTCGGGGCGGCGGTGCTCGCCGTGGTCGCCATGGCCGTCAGCCCGTGGCCGAGCGCCCTGCTGATCCGCCGGGCCTTCGACCGTGGCGGGCGTGAGACGAACGCCGCGCTCGCACCCCTGGTGCCCGACGGCGTGCACTCGCGCCTGAACGTGCCGTACGACCCGAGCGACCCCGCGTCGCTCCTGGACGTCCACCGGCCCGGGCGTCCCGACGGCGGCGCTCCCCTGCCGACGATCGTGTGGGTGCACGGCGGCGGCTGGGTCTCGGGCAGCAAGGACCAGGTGGCGAACTACCTGCGGATCCTGGCGGCGCGCGGCTTCGTCGTCGTCGGGGTCGACTACCACCTGGCCCCGCGGTCGCGGTACCCGCGTCCCGTGCACCAGGTGCTGACCGCGCTGTCCCACCTCGTGACGCACGCCGACGACCTCGACCTGGACACCTCGCGGGTGGTGCTGGCCGGCGACTCCGCGGGCTCCCAGATCGCGGCGCAGGTCGCCGCCGCGATCTCCGATCCCGCCTACGCGAGCGCGCTCGGCGTCGACCCCGCTCTCCGTCGCGATCACCTGCGCGCCGCGCTGCTGCACTGCGGGGCGTACGACCTGGACCTCGACGGAGCGACGTCGCGGGCCGGCGCGCTCTTCATGGAGTCCGTCCTGTGGTCCTACACGGGTCGACGGTCCGCGCGGGAGGACCCGGTGCTGGACCTGGCCTCCGTCCGGCGGCACGCCTCCCCCGCGTTCCCGCCCACCTACCTCTCGGGCGGTGACGCCGACCCCCTCACGCCGCAGGGCCTCGCGTTCGCCGAGCGCCTGCGCGAGGTCGGCGTCGAGCTGGTCGCCGACTTCCCGAGCCCCGGGGCGGGCGAGCCGTCGCTCGACCACGAGTTCCAGTTCGACCTGTCGTCCGAGGCCGGGCGCGCGACGCTCGAGCGCAGCGTCGGGTTCCTCCGGACGCACACCGCCTGACCCGTCCGGCGCCCGCGGAGTACGGTGCTGCCACCACCGGCCGCACGACGCGAGGAGGCGACGAGATGAGACCGCTGCGCTACTCGATCAACGTCACCCTCGACGGGTCCTGTCACCACGAGGTGGGGCTGCCCCCGGACGAGGAGTCCATGGCGTTCTGGACCGAGGAGATGGGCAGGGTCGACGCCCTCGTCCTGGGCCGGGTGACCTACCGGATGATGGAGTCGGCCTGGCGGCGGCCGGTGACGGGAACGTGGCCCGAGTGGATGGCGCGGTGGGAGGTCCCGTTCGCCGAGGCGATGGACGGCGCGACGAAGCACGTCGTCTCCAGCACCCTGCCCGAGGTCGACTGGAACGCCGAGCTGATCGACGGCGATCCGGGAGCCGCGGTCCGCGCCCTCAAGGAGCAGTCCGGTGTCGGTCTGTGGGTGGGTGGAGTGACGTTGCCCCGGGCCCTGGCGGATCTGGGTCTGATCGACGAGTACGTGTTCGTCGTGCAGCCGGTCGTGGCCGGACGCGGGCCGACCCTGCTCGACGGTCTGCGCGACCGGCTCCAGCTCGACCTCGTCGACCGCCGCGAGTTCCGCTCCGGCGCCGTCGCCCTGACGTACCGACCGGCGACGACGTCCTGACGCCGCCGCGCAGCTGGAGCGGCGTCCGCGGACGTCGGAAACCTTGACCAGCTCGGGGGGCCCCGACGTACGTTGACGGTGGCTGCTGAACCTGGAGCCCAGCCCCAGCCTCAGCGGCGCCGAACATCGTCCGCCCCCGTCCGGCCCGCCCAGACACCGCGTACCGGCTCGCTGACGACACGGCACACCGCCCCACCTCGGTCCTGACGAGGTGGGGCAGTGTCGTTCCGGGCACGGTCGTCGGCCCGTGGCCGCGACCGGTGCCCGGGACTGTCTACCGAGACGTCGCTGAGAAAAGGCTGAGACCCGGGACACGTGGCACGCCCGCGACGGCTCAGGCGAGGGGCGCGGCGAACTGGCTGGCGTGCAGCCGGGCGTAGGCGCCGTCGGCCGCCAGCAGCTCGGCGTGCGAGCCCTGCTCGACGATCCGGCCGTGCTCCATGACGACGATGACGTCGGCGCCCGTGATCGTCGACAGCCGGTGGGCGATGACGAAGGACGTCCGCCCCACGCGGAGCGCGTTCATCGCCTTCTGCACCAGCACCTCGGTGCGGGTGTCGACCGAGCTGGTCGCCTCGTCGAGGATCAGGATGGGCGGATCGGCGACGAACGCGCGCGCGATCGTGAGGAGCTGACGCTCGCCCTGCGACAGCGAGGTGCCCTCGGCGCTGAGCACGGTGTCGTAGCCGTCCGGCAGCGAGCGGACGATCGCGTCGACGTGCGTGGCCTCCGCCGCGCGAAGCATCTGGGCGCGCATCCCGGGCGTGATCTCGCCTCCGGCCTCCTGCTGGAGGGGGTAGCAGATGTTCTGGGCGATCGTGCCCTCGAACAGCCATGCGTCCTGGAGCACCATGCCCACGCTCGCGCGCAGGTCGTCGCGGGTCATGTCGCGCGTGTTCACGCCGTCGAGCGTGATGCGCCCGCCCTGGATCTCGTAGAACCGCATGATCAGGTTCACCAGCGTGGTCTTCCCGGCGCCCGTGGGGCCGACGATCGCCACCGTCTGCCCCGGCTCCGCCACGAGGTCGAGTCCCGTGATCAGCGGCTGGTCGGGGTCGTAGGCGAAGTCGACGCCGTCGAACTCGACACGACCGCGGACCCCGTCCAGGGTCACGGACGGCGACGGGTCGCCCTCCTGCTCGGTCGCGTCCAGCAGCGCGTAGACCCGCTCGGCGGACGCCGCACCGGACTGCAGCATGTTCATCATCGCCGCGATCTGCGTGATCGGCTGCGTGAACTGGCGCGAGTACTGGATGAACGCCTGCACGTCGCCGAGGCTCATGGTCCCCGACGCCACGCGCAGCCCGCCCAGCACCGCGATGACGACGTAGTTGAGGTTGGCGATGATGCCCATCGCCGGCTGGATCGTCCCGGAGATGAACTGCGCCCGGAACGAGGAGGTGTACAGCTCGGCGTTGCGCTCGTCGAACGTGCGCTGCGCCGTTGCGCCCTGGCCGTAGACCTTGATGAGCGAGTGGCCGGTGTACATCTCCTCGATGTGGCCGTTCAGCTCGCCCGTGGTGCGCCACTGCCGGATGAACTGCGGCTGCGAGCGCTTGGCGATCATCGCCGTCACGAGCGCGGCGATCGGCACGGTCACGAGCGCGACCGCGGCCAGCAGCGGCGAGATGAGGAACATCATGGTGAGCACGCCGATGACGGTGAACACCGACGTCACGAGCTGCGCGAGCGTCTGGGACAGCGACTGCGAGAGGTTGTCGATGTCGTTGGTGACGCGCGAGAGCACGTCGCCGCGCGAGGTGGAGTCGAAGTAGGACAGCGGCAGCCGCCCGAGCTTCGTGGCGACCTGCTGCCGCAGCCGGTACATGGTGCGCTGCACCAGGACCGCGATGATGCGCGCCTGCAGCCACGCCAGCAGCGCGGAGACGACGTAGACGAGCAGGACGACGGCGAGCAGCCGTGCCAGCGCGGTCGTGTCCAGACCCGCACCCGGGGTGAACGGGACCTGGGCGAGCAGGTCGGCCCGGGCGTCGCCGGCGTCGCGCAGCCGCTCCAGCGCCTCCTCGCGGGAGTCGCCCGCGGGAAGGCCACGGCTGAGGACGCCCCCGAAGACGAGGTTGGTCGCGTCGCCGAGGAGCCGCGGACCCAGCACGGCCAGGATCACCGAGCCGATGCCCAGGACCACGCTGACAGCCAGGGCCAGGCGGTGCTCGCGCATGTCACCGAGCAGCCGACCGATCGTGCCGCGGAGGTCCAGCGCCTTCTCGGCCGGCATGCCCATCGCACCCATCGGGCCGCCCTGGCGTCCGCGCCGCCCCTCCTGGACGACGGCGGAGTCGCTGCGTCGCTCGCTCATCGCGCCTCCTCCAGCGTCATCTGCGAGGTCACGATCTCGCGGTAGGTCTCGGAGCTCTCGAGGAGCTCGTGGTGCGTGCCGGACGCGACGAGGCGACCCTCGTCGAGCACGAGGATCTGGTCGGCGTCCCTGATGCTCGCCACCCGCTGCGCCACCACCAGCACGACGGCGTCGCGCACGAGCGGTTTCAGCGCCTGTCGGAGCGCGGCGTCGGTGGCGAAGTCCAGCGCCGAGAAGGAGTCGTCGAAGAGGTAGATGCGCGGCCGGTGGGCCAGCGCCCTGGCGATTGCGAGCCGCTGCCGCTGCCCACCCGAGACGTTCGTGCCGCCCTGGGCGATCTCGGCCTCGAGGCCGCCGTCCATCTCGGTGACGAAACCGTCCGCCTGCGCGACGCGGAGCGCGTCCCACAGCTCCGCCTCGCTCGCGTCCTCGCCGCCCAGCCGGAGGTTGGAGGCGACCGTGCCGGAGAACAGGAACGCCCGCTGCGGCACGAGACCGACGAGGTCGGTGAGGTGGTCGGGGTCGAGGTCGCGCACGTCGACGCCGTCGATCCGCACCGTGCCCGCGCGGGCGTCGAACAGGCGCGGGACGAGGTTGACCAGGGTCGACTTGCCGGAACCGGTCGAGCCGATGATCGCGGTGGTGCGCCCCGGCTCGGCGACGAACGAGACGTCGTGCAGCACGTCCTGGTCGGCTCCCGGGTAGCCGAAGCTCACGCCCTCGAACTCGATCCGGCCGGTCGTCGTCGCCGGCACGACGGGATTGGCGGGCGCCACGATGGTCGGCTCGGAGTTCAGGACCTGCCCGATGCGGCCGGCGGAGACGGCGGCGCGGGGCGCGATCATGATCATCATCGAGCTCATCAGGACGGCCATCAGGATGAACATGATGTAGCTCAGGAAGGCCGTGAGGGCCCCGATCTGCATCTCGCCGGCGTCGACGTAGCGCCCGCCGAACCAGAGCACGACGACTGACGACGCGTTCATCACCAGCATCACGATCGGGAACATCAGGGCCATCAGCTTGCCGACCCTGATGGAGACGTCGCGCAGGTCGCCGTTGACCGCGGCGTACCGCGCGCGCTCCAGGTCGTCGCGCACGAACGCGCGGATGACCCGGATGCCGGTGATCTGCTCGCGCATCACGCCGTTGACCGCGTCGATGCGCGTCTGCATCTGACGGAAGTACGGCACCATGCGCGACACCAGCAGGGCCACCACACCGATCAGCACCGGCACGATCACCAGCAGCAGCGCCGAGAGCTGGACGTCCTCCTGCAGCGCCATGATCGTGCCGCCGAACAGCATGATCGGCGCCATCACGATGATGGTGAGCGTCATCATGACGAGCATCTGGACCTGCTGCACGTCGTTGGTGGTGCGCGTGATGAGCGACGGCGCCCCGAACGTCCCCATCTCCTGCGCCGAGAACGTCTGGACGCGGGCGAACAGCGCCGCCCGGACGTCGCGGCCGAAGGCCATCGCCGTGCGCGCGCCGTAGTACACGGCCACCACCGCGGCGACACCCTGGGCGAGCGTGATGACCAGCATGATCGCGCCGATGCGCCAGATGGCGTCGACGTCGCCGACCGCCACCCCCTCGTCGATGATGCGGGCGTTCAGGTTCGGCAGGTAGAGCGACGCGATGGTCTGCACCAGCTGCAGCACGACGACGACGGCGATCGCGCCCCGGTAGGGCCGCAGGTGGGTGCGGAGGAGTGACATGAGCACGATCTGACGCTACGCCAGATCCCTGACACGCCCGGGTGATTTTCGCTCAGAGCACCCCGCCCCACACGCGACAGGGGCCGTCATCCGGTGGATGACGGCCCCTGTGGCGTGCTCGGCTGACGTGGCGCGTGCGCCCCTACCTCACTCCGTGGGACGCGGCGGGATCCCGCCCGGCTCCTCGAAGCCCTGCACGGGCGGCGGGGTCTCCCCCGCCGGCAGCTGGCCGGTCTCGAAGCCGGCGTCGCGCGGGCGACCCGACAGCGTGCCGGACTCGCGGGCCTCGCCGGAGGCGGCGCTCGCGGAGCTGCGAGCCTGCGCCAGCGCCTCGGCCGGGTCCTGCAGCGCGGTGCCCGCGAACGGGTCGTCCTCGGCGTCGACCGCCTCGCGGCGCGCGCGCTCGGTGGCGGTCTCCCTGCGCCCGTCGTGCTCACCGTCGTCGCCCGACGGCGGCCCCGACGTCGGGTTGACGCCGAACGCCCCCGCGATGCCGTTGAGCGCGGCCGTGAACTCGGTCGGGACGATCCACATCTTGCTCGAGGTGCCGTTGGCGATCTGCGGCAGCATCTGCAGGTACTGGTAGGCCAGCAGCTTCGGGTCGGCGTCGCCGCGGTGGATGGCGTCGAACACCTGCGTGATCGCCTTGGACTCACCCTGGGCGCGCAGGATCGCGGACTGCGCCTGACCCTCGGCCCGCAGGATCGCGGACTGCTTCTCACCCTCGGCCGTGAGGATCTGCGACTGCTTGACACCCTCGGCGGTCAGGATCGCCGCGCGACGGTCTCGCTCGGCGCGCATCTGCTGCTCCATCGAGCCCTGCACGCTCTGCGGCGGGTCGATCGCCTTGAGCTCCACGCGGTTGACGCGGATGCCCCAGCGTCCGGTCGCCTCGTCGAGGACGCCGCGCAGCTGGCCGTTGATCTGGTCGCGGCTGGTCAGGGTCTGCTCGAGGTCCATCGAACCGATGACGTTGCGCAGCGTCGTCACGGTCAGCTGCTCGATACCGGTGATGTAGTTGGCGATCTCGTAGGTCGCCGACTTGGGGTCGGTGACCTGGAAGTAGATGACGGTGTCGATGCTCACCACGAGGTTGTCCGAGGTGATCACGGGCTGCGGCGGGAACGAGACGACCTGCTCACGCAGGTCGACGCCGGCGCGGACGCGGTCGACGAACGGGATCAGGAAGTGCAGGCCGGCGTACATCGTGGCGTTGTAGCGACCGAGCCGCTCCACGATGAGCGCGACGGCCTGCGGCACGATCCGGACGGACCTCGCGATGGCGGTGACGACGAAGATGGCCAGCAGGACCAGGACGACGACGCCGAAGATGGTCTGGGGTTCCACAGGGAGTCCTTCCCTCGGTTGGTGAGCAGGTTCAGGGTTGCGCGGGCGGCGCGGAGGTCGGGTAGCCGGGCGGGTACGCCGGGGCCGCGGGGCCGCTCGGCGGGGAGCCGTAGCCGCCCGAGGGGCTCGCGTCGCTCGTGCCGACGCCGGGGACGACGTCGGTGGGGGCGACGACGGCCGTCGCGCCGTCGATCGCGACGACCTCGACCGGTGTGCCCACCGGGAGGACGCCGGCGCCGTCGAACCGAGCCGTCCAGACCTCGCCCATCAGCTTCACGCGGCCGGCGACGCCGGAGGTGGCGACCAGCACGATCGCGCTGCGCCCGACGAGGGCGGAGATGTTGGTCGCCGTCTCGGGCTCCTCCTTCTTGAAGCGGCGCAGCGCCCAGGGGCGGATGGCCACGAGGAGCAGGACCGAGACGACGGCGAAGACGGCCACCTGGACGGCCAGCGGGGCGCCGAGCGCCGCCGCGATCGTCGCGGCGAGGGCACCGCCGGCGAACATCAGGAACAGCAGGTCGACGATCAGGACCTCCACGACCCCGAGGATCAGGCTGAGAGCCAGCCACCAGTACCACTCCATCGTGCTCACCTCCGGGGTGCGTCGGACGTCGAGGTGGGTCGGTCGACCCGTCCTCGGCGACAGCATTCGTGCCGCGCCGCCCCTCTAGCGTAAAGGATTGGTCAAGGCATCGGGTGCACGGATTCGGTGCCCGGGTTCGACGCGCGGGTTCGGTGGTGGGCGTGCGAGGGCGCGAGGTCAGGCGCTGCGGCGACCCCGCGAGCCGGCCGCGGCTGCCCGCGCGCTCCAGCGACCGTCGCTGTGGGCGACCTCGAGGTCGACCCCGAACGTCGCGCTCAGGTGCTCCGCCGTGAGGACCTCCTCGAGCGGGCCGGCCGCCTGCACCCCGCCGTCGCGCAGCAGGAGCGCGTGCGTGAAGTGGGGCGGGATCTCCTCGACGTGGTGCGTGACGACCACGAGCACCGGGGAGCGGTCGTCGGCCGCGAGCTCGGCCAGCGCGGCGACGAGCTCCTCGCGACCGCCGAGGTCGAGCCCGGCGGCGGGCTCGTCCAGCAGCAGCAGCTCGGGGTCGGTCATCAGCGCGCGCGCGATCTGGGTGCGCTTGCGCTCGCCCTCGGACAGCGTGCCGTAGGTCCGCTGCGTCATGGAGGCCATGCCGAACGCCGCGAGCAGCGCCTCGGCGCGCTCGGAGTCCAGGTCCTCGTACGTCTCGCGCCACCGGCCGGTGACGCCGTAGGAGGCGGTCAGCACGACGTCGAGCACGCTCTCGTCCGCGGGGATGTGCTCCGCCAGGGCCGCGCTCGCGAGCCCGATGCGGGGGCGGAGCTCGAAGATGTCGACCTTGCCGAGGCGCTCCTCGAGCACGTCGACCGTCCCGGTGGTCGGGTGGAGGCGGGCGGCCGCGAGCTGCACCAGCGTGGTCTTGCCGGCACCGTTGCGGCCCAGCACGACCCAGCGTTCGCCGTCGGCGACCTCCCACGTCAGGTGGGACACGATGTCGCGCCCTCCGCGTCGAACCGTCACGTCGTCGAGCTGGAGAACCGAGGCCATGCTCCGACCCTACCCAGGCGACGGCCGACGGGCGTGCAGGAGAGTGCCGCGTCGTAGGTTGGTCACGTGCACGCCGACCGCCTCCTCCCCCGCTCCGTCGCCCTCGCGCTGCTGTGGTCGGAGCGCAACGGCCCGCGCACCGGGATGCTGCTGTTCGGCGACGACGAGCCCCACACCCTCGGTGCCGTGCCCCTGCTGGAGTCCCTGGCCGACGTCGACGCGCGCGCCGTCTGGGCGCTCGTGCCCGTGCCGGGCGATCCGCAGGGCCTGCCGCCCGGGGTGGCCGCCGCGGCCGCGGACGCCGGTGAGGCCGTCGTCGTCCAGCACGCGGACGGCACCACGGTGCTGGTCCCCGACGTCATCCCGTTCGGTTCGGAGCTCGAGCCCGGTGTCATGGTGCGGTGGCGGCAGCACGACGGCGCGGGCACGCGCGGTCCGTCCGCCAGCCCCGGCGAGGCCCGCCTCGCGCTGACCGAGGCTCTGGCCACCGCCGTCGACGAGCTCACCGCGCTCGACGTCGCGCGCGAGCGGCCCGAGCTGCGGGAGGCGTTCCTCGACCTCAGCGGCCCTCCGGACCGGCGCACCGAGGCCCTCACCTACCGCCTCGACGAGCGCCGCTCCGACCTGCTCGTGCGCGCGCTCCGCGTGCTGGAGATCGCCCGCCTGGCCGACGAGGACGACGGCGCGGCCGTCACGGCCAACCAGATGAACGCCCGCAGCGCGGTGCTGCGCGACCTCGCTCGCGCGGCGCGGACCGCCGTCGGCGTGGCGACGGCGCACGCGGTGCCCCCGGCCTGACCCGACGACCCGGGAGCCCGGGCCCGTCACCCGTGACCTGCGTCAGACGCTCTCGAGCACCGTGCGGTAGACCTCGAGCGTCCGCTCGCCGATCGCGCGCCACGCGAAGTGGTCCTCGACCCGGCGGCGCGACGCCGCGCCCATGGCGGCGGCACGCTCGGGGTCGCTCGTCACCGCGGTCAGGGCCGCGGCGAGGTCGGCCTCGAAGCGGTCGGGGTCGAGCGGCGTGCCCGTCCCGTCGGTCTCCTGCTCGAGCTGGACCAGCAGGCCGGTGACGCCGTCGTCGACCACCTCGGGGATGCCGCCGGTGGCCGAGGCGACGACCGGCAGGCCCACGGCCATGGCCTCGAGGTTGACGATGCCGAGCGGTTCGTAGATCGACGGGCACACGAAGACGGTGCAGGCCGCGAGCACCGCGACCAGCTCCTCGCGCGGCAGCATGTCGGGGATCCACACCACGCCCTCGCGCTCGGTGGCCAGACCCTCGACCAGCGCCGTCACCTCGGCCATGATCTCCGGGGTGTCGGGCGCCCCGGCGCACAGCACGACCTGCACGTCCGAGGGCAGCCGCCGCACGGCACGCAGGAAGTAGGGCAGCCCCTTCTGCCGCGTGATGCGGCCGACGAAGACCACCGCCGGCTTCTCCGGGTCGATCCCCCTGGCCCGCGCGAGCTCGAGGGCACGGGGGGTCAGCGCGCCGTCGTCGCCGGTCGGCCGCGCCCAGCTCGTCAGGTCGATGCCGTTGTGGACCACGTGCACGCGGTCGGGGTCGACGTCGGGGTAGGACCGCAGGATGTCGGCACGCATCCCGGCGCTGACCGCGATCACGCCTGCCGCACCGTGGTAGGCGGTGCGCTCGGCCCAGCTGGACAGCGCGTAGCCGCCGCCGAGCTGCTCGGCCTTCCACGGCCGCAGCGGCTCCAGGCTGTGCGCGGAGAGCACGTGCGGGACGCCGTGCAGGAGCCCGGCCAGGTGCCCCGCGAGGTTCGCGTACCAGGTGTGGGAGTGCACCAGATCGGCACCCGCCACGTCCTGCGCCATGGGCAGGTTGACGCCGAAGGTGCCGAGCGCCGCGTTGGCCCCCGCGAGCGCGGGATCGGCCGAGTACCCTGTCACGGTCGGCAGGCCGGGACCGCTCGGAGCGCCGTCGCGCGGACCGTCGAAGCACCGGACGCGGACGTCGGTGCTCTCCGCCAGGACGGCGGCCAGCTCGGTCACGTGGACGCCGGCACCCCCGTAGACGTGGGGCGGGTACTCACGGGTGAGGAGGTCGACGCGCATGTCGCGATCCTGCCAGGTCGACGCCGTGAGGTGCGCCACATCTCGGACGCTGGCCCTCGCGTCGCCGCAGGTCGAGACGGGTGCCTGCTTCAGCCCGACACGCGTGGCACGAACGGCCGTTCAACCCCTAGGGTCGGAACATGGCAGCAAAACGCGTCCTCGCAATCGTCCTCGCCGGCGGCGAGGGTAAGCGCCTCATGCCCCTCACTGCTGATCGGGCAAAGCCGGCCGTCCCCTTCGGGGGCATCTACCGCCTCATCGACTTCGCGCTGTCCAACCTCGTGAACAGCCACTTCCTGCACATCGTCGTGCTCACGCAGTACAAGTCCCACAGCCTCGACCGGCACATCGCCAAGACGTGGGACATGTCGCGCATGCTCGGCAACTACGTGGTGCCGGTCCCGGCGCAGCAGCGCATGGGCAAGAACTGGTACCTCGGCAGCGCCGATGCGATCTACCAGAGCCTGAACCTGCTCGACGACGAGCGTCCCGACATCGTCGTGGTCGTGGGTGCGGACAACATCTACCGCATGGACTTCTCGCAGATGGTCGATGCGCACATCGCCTCCGGCGCGAAGCTCACCGTGGCCGGCATCCGCCAGCCGCGGTCCCTGGCCGACCAGTTCGGCGTGATCGAGGCCGACCCCGCCGACCCGCGCCGGATCAAGGCGTTCCTGGAGAAGCCCACCAGCGCCGAGGGGCTGGCCGACTCCCCCGACGAGGTCCTCGCCTCCATGGGCAACTACGTCTTCGACGCCGACGCGCTGGTGGACGCCGTCCGCCGCGACGCGGAGCGCGACGACACCCGCCACGACATGGGCGGCGACATCGTGCCGGCGTTCGTGGAGCGGGGCGAGGCAGCGCTGTACGACTTCATCGAGAACGACGTCCCCGGGTCCAGCGACCGCGACCGGAACTACTGGCGCGACGTCGGGACGATCGACGCCTACTTCGAGGCCAACATGGACCTCATCAACATCGAGCCGGTCTTCAACCTGTACAACGACGACTGGCCCATGTTCACCGGGTACACCGGGCTGCCGCCCGCCAAGTTCGTGCACTCCTCCCCGGAGCGCGTCGGGCTCGCGGTCGACTCGATCATCTCCCCCGGGGTCGTCGTCTCGGGGGCCGAGGTGCACGGGTCGGTCCTCTCACCCCACACGAAGCTCAACTCGTGGTCGCGCGTGGACAACTCCGTCATCCTCGACAGCGTCACGATCGCTCGCCGAGCCCACGTGAATCGGGCGATCCTCGACAAGTTCGTCGTCATCGAGGAGGGCGCGAGCGTCGGCCTCAACCGCGAGATCGACCTCGCCCGCGGATTCACCGTGACGCCGTCGGGGATCACCGTGGTTCCGAAGGGCACGCGCGTGGGCGTGGACAGCGTGACCCCGTACGCCTTCGGTCGGAGACTGGGGGCGTGACCTCGACGCGACGCCTCGTGGTGATGGACGTGGACTCCACGTTCATCACCGCCGAGGTGATCGAGCTCCTGGCCGAGCACGCCGGGTCGCGCGCCGAGGTGGCGGCGATCACGGAGGCCGCGATGCGCGGCGAGCTCGACTTCGCGGCGTCGCTGCACGCCAGGGTGGCGACGCTCGCGGGGCTGCCGACGTCGGTGCTCGACGAGGTGCGGGCCACGGTGACCGTCTCGCCCGGAGCGCCCGAGCTGGTCGCCTTCCTCGCCGAGCGGGACTGGCCGCTCGCCCTGGTGTCGGGCGGGTTCATCGAGATCGTGGAACCGCTGGCCCGCTCGTACGGGATCACGCGGGCGCGCGCGAACGCGCTCGAGGTCTCCGACGGACGCCTCACCGGTCGCGTGACCGGGCCGGTCGTGGACAGGGCGGCCAAGGCGACGGCGCTGCGCGAGTACGCGGAGGCCGAGGGCATCGACCTCGCCGACACGGTCGCGATCGGCGACGGCGCGAACGACCTCGACATGATCGCGGCGGCCGGGACCGGCATCGCCTACAACGCCAAACCCGTCGTCGCCGCCCAGGCCGACCACGCCGTCAGCGGTTCGCTGACCGGCGTCGTCGACCTCCTGCGCTGACGCGGCTCCGCCACTCCCCACCGCCGACCACGGAGGTCCCCGTGAAGCAGCGCACGCTCGGCCCGTTCACCGTCTCCGCCGTCGGACTCGGCGCGATGCCGCTGTCCATGAACAACGACCAGGTCTACCCCTCGCCCGACGAGGCCCGCGCCACGGTGCACGCCGCGCTCGACGCCGGCGTGACCCTCATCGACACGGCCGACGTGTACGCGCCGACCTGGGACACCACCGGACACAACGAGCGCATCGTCGGCGACGCCGTGCGCACGTGGGACGGCGACTCCTCAGCACTCGTGATCGCGACCAAGACCGGGATCGTGCGCGGCGAGGGCGAGGTGCGCACGCGCGACGCGTCGCGCGGCTACGTGCGCGGCGCCGTCGAGCGCTCGCTGGCCAACCTCGGTGTCGACAGGATCGACGTGTTCCAGTACCACCGGCCGGACCGCTCGATGGTCTACGCCGAGTCGATCGAGAGCTACGCGGCGCTCCTCGAGGAGGGTCTCGTGACCGCCGTCGGCATCTCGAACGCCAACGCCGAGGAGATCGACATCGCCCGCGAGGTGCTGGGCGCGGGCCTCGTCAGCGTCCAGAACGAGTTCTCCCCGCGCCATCCGGGGAGCTACTCCGAGCTGGTCCACTGCGGCCGCCTCGGCGTCGCGTTCCTGCCGTGGAGCCCGCTCGGTGGGACGGGCGGCGGAGCGCGCGACGTCGGGACGCGATTCTCCGTGTTCGCCGACATCGCGCGGGAGCACGGCGTCAGCCCCCAGCAGGTCGTCCTGGCCTGGGAGCTCTCGCTCGGCGAGCACGTGATCCCGATCCCCGGCGCGCGCCGGACGACCTCGATCCAGGACTCGGCCCTCGCCGCCGACCTGGAGCTCTCGGGCGAGGAGCTGCGTCGCTGCTCGGACTCGCTCGGGATCGAGCTCGAGGACTGATCGAGCTCGAGGACTAGGAGTCGGCGGCCGTCCGCACCACGGCCGTGAGGACGGCCGACCGCGGCGCGAGATCGGCCCAGGACGACGGGACGGCCAGGATGCAGCGCGTTGCAGTCGGGACACCGGCACGGACCTCGTGCAGGTGCTCCGATCCCGGCCCCGCGAGCAGCAGCGCGAGCGAGCTCATCACCGGCTCGTGGCCGACGACCAGCAGCGTCGCGACGCCGTCCTCGACGTGTCGCAGCACCTCCAGGGCGGTGCGCGCCGTCGCGTCGTAGAGGTCGTCGCGCACCTCGGCGGTCGGCGCGCCGGAGAGCCGCTCCGCGACCAGCTCCCACGTCTGACGCGTGCGGACCGCGCTCGAGACGAGCGCGGCGTCGAACCGCAGACCGTCGGCGGCCATCGCCGCACCGGCCGCGGTGGCCTGCCGCCTGCCCGACGGTGCCAGCACCCGCAGCTCGTCCGCGCTCGCGTGGCCCTCGGCCTTCGCGTGCCGCATCAGGACGAGCGTGCGGGGCGAGGTCACCTACTGACCCATCGCGTGGAAACCGCCGTCGACGTGCACCATCTCGCCGGTCGTCGCGGGAAACCAGTCCGAGCAGAGCGCGACGACGGCGCGCGCGGCCGGCTCGGGGTCCTTCGAGTCCCAGCCCAGCGGCGCCCGCTCGGACCAGTTGCTCTCCATCTGCTCGAACCCGGGGATCGAGCGCGCCGCCGTCGTCTTGATCGGACCGGCGGAGACGAGGTTGACGCGGATGTTGCGCTCCCCCAGGTCCCGCGCGAGGTAGCGCGACGTGGCCTCGAACGCGGCCTTCGCGACGCCCATCCAGTCGTAGACGGGCCACGCGAAGCGGGCGTCGAAGGTCAGCCCGACGACGGAGCCACCCTCGCTCAGCAGCGGCGCGGCTGCCACGGCCAGCGACTTGAGGGAGAACGCGGAGACCTCGACGGCGGTGGCGACGTCGGGCCACTCGGCCTCGAGGAACCGCCCGCCCATGACGCTCTGCGGCGCGAAGCCGATGGAGTGCACGACGGCGTCGAGCCGGTCGGTGTGCTCGCGCACGGCGGCCTCGAGCCCGGCGAGGTGCTCGGCGTCGGTCACGTCGAGCTCGACGACCGGTGCCGGGCGCGGGAGGCGCTTGGCGGCCAGCTGCGTGAGCTTCGCCTGGCGGCCGAAGGAGGACAGGATCACCTCGGCGCCCTCCTCCTGCGCCAGCCGCGCGGCGTGGAAGGCGATCGAGGCGTTGGTCAGGACGCCGGTGATCAGGAGAGTCTTGCCGTCGAGCAGGCCCATGGGGTCCTCCGGTGGTTCGGGTGGAGCGAGGTGGTCGGGTGCGGGTGCGGGTGCGGTCGGCGGGTGGCTGCGTCAGTGCCCCATTCCGAGGCCGCCGTCGACGGGGATGACGGCGCCGGAGATGTACCCGGCGTCGGGACCCGCGAGGAACTCCACGACACCCGCGACCTCGCTCGCCTGCGCGAAGCGGGCGGCGGGAATCGCGGCGAGGTAGGAGTCCTGCTGCGCCTGCGGGAGCGCGTCGGTCATCGCGGTCTGGATGAACCCGGGAGCCACGACGTTGGCGGTGATGCCGCGGCCGCCGAGCTCGCGCGTGATCGACCGTGCGACGCCGACGAGGCCCGCCTTGCTGGCGGCGTAGTTGACCTGGCCGGGACCGCCGTACAGCCCGACGACCGAGGAGATGAGGATGATGCGGCCGCGGCGCTGCCGGATCATCCCCTTGCTCGCGCGCCGGGCGCACCGGAAGGCGCCGACGAGGTTGACGTCGAGCACGGCGTCGAAGTCGTCGTCGCTCATCCGCATGAGGAGCCCGTCGCGCGTGATGCCGGCGTTGGCCACGAGCACCTCGACGGGGCCGAACCGCTCCTCGATCGCGGTGAAGCCGGCGTCGACGGCCGCGGAGTCGGTGACGTCACCCGGAACCGCGAGGACGCCGTCGGGCACCTCGCTGCCCCGGGAGAGGGTGGCCACGTTGTCACCCGCGGCGACGAAGCGCTCGGCGATGGCGCGCCCGATGCCACGGGTGGCTCCGGTGACGACGACGGTACGGGGCGGGCGGGTCTCGGGAGGCACCGGGACAATCTACCGGACCACCCCCGTCCGACCCTCGTGAGCCCGCCGGGTGGACCCCCGTTCCGTGGGCGGCATCCCGGGGTAACCGGCGTACGCTCGAAGGATGGAACCGGTCCAGTCGATCACGTCCGCGGGGCGGTCGCGCGACCAGGACGTCTCGGGTCGTGCGATGCGGTACACGATCATGATGAGCATCCGGGTGGTGTGCTTCTTCGCCGCCGTCTTCACCGAGGGGTGGCTGCGCTGGACCTTCGCGGTCGGCGCCGTCGTTCTTCCGTACATCGCGGTGGTGCTGGCCAACGCTGGCAGCAAGCGACGCCGGTCCGACGACACGATGCACCTGCTCGACACCGGCGCGCTCCCCCACGAGCCGACGCCGGAGTACCGCCCGAACCCGCCGCGGCACGAGGCGCCGTGAGCACGACGGTCGGCCCCGAGGTGATCTGCAGCTCGAAGGGCTGCAACGCTGCTGCGGTGTGGGTGATCTCGTGGCGCAACCCGCGCATCCACGACACCGCGCGTCGCAAGCAGTGGGTGGCGTGCGACGACCACCGCGACCACCTGCGCAACTTCCTCGCCGCTCGCTCCTTCCCGCTCGAGGTGACCGCCCTCGGGGCCGAGCAGTCGGACCGCCCGCTCGGCACGGACGCGTCGTGAACGACGCCCGGCTGCGCGCCGTCGGCATCGTGCTGCTGATCGCGATGGGTTCGGTCGCGTGCGGCTTCCTCGGCCTCTGGCAGCTCCACCGCCACCAGGAGCGCGTCGCGCAGGTCGACGTCATCGAGTCGAACTTCGACGCCGCGCCCGTGCCTCTCGCCGAGGTGATGCCGGGGGACGCCCTCGACCCCGCGCGCGTGTGGCAGCCGGTCGAGATCACGGGTACGTGGATCGAGTCCTCGGGGGTGCAGCTTCGCAACCGCCCCGTGCAGGACGCCAACGCCTCGCACGCGCTGGCGCTGTTCCTCACCGACGAGGCACCCGCCCGTGCGCTGGTCGTGGACCGCGGCTGGTGGCGCCAGACCAGCGTCGTGCCCGACGGGGCCCTCGACGTCCCCACCGACGGATCCACGACCATCACGGTCCGGCTGCGGGCCGAGGAGCCGCTCGACGAGCGCTCGAACCCAGTCGGCGAGGTCTTCCGCGTGCACCCGCCGAGCGTGGTCGAGCAGTCGGGCCTCGACGCCGCGGACCTGGGTGGCGCGCTCGTGACCAACGCCTACGGGATGATCGCCGATCCGCGGCCCTCGGGCGTCCTCGGCTCGCTGCCCGAGCCCGACACGAGCCTGCGCTCGCACCTGTCCTACGCGCTGCAGTGGTGGTTCTTCGGAGCGGCGCTGCCCGTTGCCGCCGTCGTCCTCAAGCGCCGGATCGACGCCGACGCCGCCGAGGCGCGAGCGGCCGCCGAGGGCGGTGGGGCGACCGCGGTGCCGGCCCGCCGCCGTCGGGCGACGATGGCGGACGAGGAGGACGCGATCCTCGACGCCGCCGAGGCGGCCGAGGCCGCTGCGTCGTCGGAGCGCCTCCAGCGCACCGGCCCCTCCTGATCCTGCTCGGGCCGGGCTCCAGTCCTGCTCAGGCGGCTCAGGCCAGCGAGATCAGGTCCGCGTAGCCCGCGTTCCACATGTCCTCGTCGCCGTCGGGCAGCAGCAGGACCCGCTCGGGCTCGAGCGCCGCGACGGCACCCTCGTCGTGCGTGACCAGGACGACGGCGCCCGCGAACGTCTTGAGGGCCCCGAGGATCTCGGCGCGGCTGGCGGGATCCAGGTTGTTCGTGGGCTCGTCGAGCAGCAGCACGTTCGCGCTGGAGACGACCAGCACTGCCAGCGCGAGCCGCGTCTTCTCACCGCCGGAGAGCACGCCGGCGAGCTTGTCGGCGTCGTCGCCCGAGAACAGGAACGAACCCAGCACGCTGCGGACCTGGGTGTCGGTGAGGTCAGGGGCGTTGCGACGGAGGTTCTCCACCACGGTCGCCGCGGTGTCGAGCGTCTCGTGCTCCTGCGCGTAGTAGCCGATCTTGAGGCCGTGACCCGGCTCGATCTGCCCCGTGTCGGGCTTCTCGACGCCGCCGAGCATCCGCAGCAGCGTGGTCTTGCCGGCACCGTTGAGCCCCAGCACGACGACGCGCGAGCCCCGGTCGATCGCGAGGTCGACCCCGGTGAAGACCTCCTGCGAACCGTAGGTCTTGCTCAGGTCGCTCGCCCGCAGCGGGGTCTTGCCGCACGGCGCGGGGTCGGGGAAGCGCAGCTTCGCGACACGGTCGACGGCGCGGACCTCGTCCAGGCCGGTCAGCATGCGCTCGGCGCGGCGCGCCATGTTCTGCGCCGCGACGGCCTTGGTGGCCTTCGCCTTCATCTTGTCGGCCTGGGCGAACAGCGTCGCGGCCTTCTTCTCGGCGTTGGCCCGCTCGCGGCGACGGCGCTTCTCGTCCGTCTCGCGCTGCTGCAGGTAGGCGTCCCACTTGAGGTTGTAGATGTCGATCGCGCCGCGGTTGGCGTCGAGGTGGAACACCTTGTTCACGGTCGCGCGCAGCAGGTCGGCGTCGTGGGAGATGACCACGAACGCGCCGGGGTAGGCGAGCAGGTACTCGCGCAGCCAGACGATCGAGTCGGCGTCGAGGTGGTTCGTGGGCTCGTCCAGGAGCAGGGTCTGCGCGCCGGAGAACAGGATCCTCGAGAGCTCGACGCGACGGCGCTGACCGCCCGACAGGGTGCGCAGCGGCTGCTCGAGCACGCGCGTGGGCAGCCCGAGGTTGCTCGTGATGGTCGCGGCCTCGGCCTCGGCCGCCCAGCCGCCCTTGGACAGGAAGGTCGCCTCGAGCCGGCCGTACCGCTCCATCGCCTTCTCGCGCTCGTCCGCCGAGCCCGACGCCATGAGCTCCTCGGCCTTGCGCATGTTGCGGATCGTGGAGTCCAGGCCGCGCGCGGAGAAGACGCGGTCGCGCGCCAGGACGTCGGGGTCGCCGGTGCGGGGGTCCTGCGGGAGGTAGCCGACGTCGTCGCTCCGGATCACCTGGCCGCCGCTCGGTTGACCCTCGCCCGCGAGGATCTTGGTGAGTGTGGTCTTGCCTGCACCGTTCCGGCCGACGAGCCCGATCCGGTCACCCGAGTCGATGCGGAACGAGGCGTCGGACAGCAGCGTGCGCGCGCCGATGCGGATCTCGAGGGACTGGGTGGTGATCACGTGGACCGATTCTACGTCCGTGCGGCGCTGCTCGGACCGTGACCGTGCCCGCAGGCCCTGGATTCCTGGGTAACGTGACGACACGCACAGCGCCGACCGACCCGGATCGACCCGCCCTCACCCCGACCGCGAAGGCACCAGCATGAGGCTCCAGCTCTGGCACATCACCACGGCCGCCGTCCTGGTGGCGATCCTCGTCGGCCTCGTCTGGCTGGGGCTGCGCATCGTCCGCGAGTGGCGTCGAGGGCGCGACGAGGGTTCGTCACGCGGCTGAGCAGGACGGGTCCCCGTCAGCGGCGGAGGCGTGCCACCAGCGCCCAGGAGCCGGGGAGCAGGATCGCGGCCACGACGGCCTTGATCGCGTCGCCGATCAGGAACGGCGTGACGCCGAGGCCCAGCGCCGTCGCGAGGTCGACGCCGAGGAACGCCATCAGCCACGGCACCCCCGCCGCGTAGACGGCCACGCCGCCGGCGAGCATGAGGCCGATCGTCGCGAGCGGGCGGCGGTCGCCGCCGCGACGTGCGAGGCCGCCCACGAGCGCGGCGGCCAGGACGTACCCGAGCAGGTAGCCGAAGGAGGCGAACTGCCAGCCCGAGGCGCCGTCGGCGAACCAGCCGACACCGGCGACGCCGGCCAGGAGGTAGAGGGCGAGCGACGCCGTCGCGCGCACCGGTCCGAGCGCCGCACCGACGACGAGCACCCCGAACGTGCCGAGCGAGAGCGGGATCGGCGTGAAGCCGAGCGGGATCGCGATCTGCGAGGCGACGGCCACCAGGGCCGTGCCGCCGAGGACGAGCAGGACGTCGCGCACGCGGGACGTGGCGACGACGTCGGCGAGGACGCGGGGGGCGGGGCGCTGCTGCGCTGCTGCTGTGGTCACCCGACAACCGTAGGGGTCCGCGACCCCCGGTACGACGCCGCGCCGCGCACCAATCGGCCGGTGTCGCGTTGTAGGACCTCCACAGTCGGCCACCACGGCCCTGCCGCGTCGGGTGAGGACGGGCCTACGATGACGGCCGAGACGAGAGGGCGCCACATGACGTTCAACAAGGATGCAGACATCTCCGGCAACCGCGTGCGGCGCGGCGGCGGACGTCGCGGGGTCGCCGTCGGCGGCGGGATCGGTGGCCTCGGGCTGATCGTGGTCCTGCTGTTCCAGGTGTTCACGGGGCAGAACGTCGACCTGTCCGGGCTGACCGGCGAGGGCCAGGGGCAGTACCAGCCGGAGCAGGGTGAGGACTCCTACGTGCAGTGCCTCGAGGGCGGCGACCAGGCCAACCGCGAGATCGACTGCCGCATGAACGCGACGGCCCTCTCGCTCGACCAGTACTGGGAGGAGACCCTCCCCGCCCAGTCGGGCGTGCAGTACCAGCTGCCCGAGTTCCTGCTGTTCACCGGGAACGTCTCCACCGGGTGCGGCGCGGCGACCTCCGCCGTCGGCCCGTTCTACTGCCCGCCCGACTCGACGGTGTACATCGACACCACGTTCTTCGACGAGCTGACCTCGCGCTTCGGGGCCGACGGCGGCCCGCTCGGCGAGCTGTACGTCGTCGCCCACGAGTTCGGTCACCACATCCAGAACCAGCTCGGCACGATGAACGCGATCGACCGCACCGGGACCGGTCCGACGTCCGACGCGGTGCGCCTCGAGCTGCAGGCCGACTGCTACGCCGGGATGTGGGTGCAGGGCGCCGTGGACGCCAAGGACGCTGACGGCAACTCCTACCTCCTGGCCCCCACGGACGCCGAGATCGACCAGGCCCTCTCGGCCGCGGCCGCCGTCGGCGACGACCACATCCAGGAGACGTTCTCCGGCGAGGTCACGCCGCACACGTGGACGCACGGCTCGTCGGAGCAGCGCAAGGCGTGGTTCGAGACGGGTCGGACGCAGGGCACGCTGCAGGCGTGCGACACCTTCGCCGTCGGCGACGCCCTGTAGCCGGTCCCGCGGGTCGCAGCACCCCTCAGGCGGCGACCGCCTCGGCCGCGCCGACCTCGCGGGAGACCAGCGCGAGGATCTTGCGCAGCACCTCGGCGCGGTCGAACTGCAGCGCGTACGCGCGGGCGCGCGCCTCCCACGCCTCGCGCTCGGCCGGGGTCATCGCGAGGACCTCGTCCAGCACGCGCGCGACGGAGTCCGGGTCGGAGATCTCGATGATCTTGGCCGTGTCGCCGACGGCCTCGGGCACGCCGCCCGTCGTCGTGGTCGCGACCACTCCCCCGCCGGCGAGCATCTTCTCCACGACGGCGATGCCGAACGTCTCCACGAACTCCGGCCGCGGCAGCGTGGGCAGCACGAACGCGACCGCGCCCTGCATGAGAGCCGGCTTCTCGGCGTCGTGCACGTCGGTCAGGACCTGGATGCGGTCCGCCAGCGGTGACGCCGCCGCGAGGGCCCGGATCTCCGCCTCCTGCGGTCCTCGCCCCGCGATGACCAGGCGGACCGGCCCGGTCGCCGTCGCGGTGGCCCGCTCGAAGCCGGTGATGAGGTCGGGCACGCCCTTGGCCTCGGTCAGGCGCGAGAGGAACAGCACGTACGGCGCGTCGGCGAGACCGCGCCGCGCGAGCACGGCGGCCACGTCGGCGTCGTCGACCCCGAGGTAGGAGGCGGTGTCGAGGGCCGGGTAGGAGATGGCGACCCGCTCGGCGGACTGGGCCGCGAACGACGTGCCGTGCAGCGCGTCGATCTCGGTTGCGGCGCTGATGATGAGCTCCTTGGTGTACTCCGAGACGGCCACGACGACGTCGTTGGCCAGGTAGGACGTCATGACGTGGGCCGCCGCGCCGAAGCGGCCCTGCGCCACGCACGTGCGCACGACGTTCGTGATGTCGGAGCCGACGGCCTCGGCGACCGTGACGACGTCGACCGGCAGCCCCGTCCGGCGCGCGGCGGTCACGGCCTCGGTCACGGCGAGCGTGTGGGGGCTGAGGTACAGCGAGAGGCAGACGGTCGGCACGCCGTCGGTGAACAGCTCGATCAGGCGGCCGACGAGACCCGCCTGCCACCGGCCGTCCGGCACGCGGTAGTCCCCGACCGGGTCGGGCCGCTCGACCGTGATGCCTGGCGAGTACGGCAGCACGCGGTCCAGCGGCTTGAGCGGCAGGCCGGCTGCCTCGAGCCGGTCGATCGGCCACGTGAGGATCGTGACCTCCTCGAACCCCTGCAGCAGGGCGGCCTCGGCGAGGTTGCGCGCCTCGACCGAGTGCCCGCAGATGACCGGATCGGCGCGCACGACGATGACGAGCCGGCGGTAGCGCCGCAGCACGTCGTCAGCCCCGGTGGGGGTGGCGGGCGTGATGGTGGTGGGAGCAGCAGCGGACATCTCGGTCACCTCTCGGGGGTGGACGGGGGTCGGTGGGTGGTGCCCCAGGACGTGGGGCGGTCGGCGAGGGAGACGACGAGCTCGCCCCCGGCGTGCAGCTCCTGGCCGGTGAGCCAGGGGCGGTCGAGGGGGGCGCCGTCGAGCGTGACGCTCGCCACGTACTGCAGCGGTGGCGGACCCTCGCCCTCGCCCTCGCGGAAGCCCCGGGTGCGGATGTGGAACCGGCCGCCGGGGACGGCGAGGCTGGCCGAGGCGTACGACGGCGCGTTCAGCAGGAACACGTTCTGACCGGCGACGGGGAAGATCCCGAGCGAGGCCCAGACGTACCAGGACGAGAGACCGCCGGAGTCGTCGTTGCCGGCGAGACCACCGCGACCCGTACCGAACATCTGGTGGACGGCGCCGTGCACGACCTCGGCCGTGCGGTCGGGGCGCCCGGCGTACATGTACGCCCAGGGCACCTCCATGTCCGGCTCGTTGTTCAGGCCCTCGAACCGGTGCAGGGCGTAGCCCGCCGTCATCTCCGCCAGGTCCGGTGCGAGGCCGGGCTGGGTGACGGGGTCCGCGCCGTAGCCGAAGAACTCGTCGAGCATGGCGGTGAACGCCGCGTCTCCCCCGGCGAGGTCGATGCGGCCAGCCATGTCGTGCAGCAGGCGGAAGGAGTAGTTCCAGGGACCGCCCTCGTAGAAGGTGGAGGCCCGCAGCAGCCCGGTCCCGGCGTCGTACGCGGCGGGCCAGCCTGCCGCGAGCCGTCCGGACTCCGCCGCGAGCGCGGTGTCGCCCTGGCGCAGCGCGACGGCGCGCGTGCACCAGTAGCCGAACGCGAGGTCGAGCGTGTGGCTGACCGGGTGGGTGACTCCCTGGCGCAGGTACTCCTCGCCGTAGGTGCGGCGCAGGTCGGCCTGCATGTGCACGAGCGCCCAGTCCCAGTCGATCCCCGTCGCGCCGAGCTGGCTGAGGTCGGCGAGGAGGGTGTGCGCGAGCGCGCTCGCCTGCCGGGAGAACCGGTCGGCGCCGCGCGCCATGCGGTAGCCGATCGGGAAGTTGCCCTCCTCCTCGCAGATCCGCAGCAGCGCGTTGCCGAGCGCGACGCTCGCGTCCGGCCGCAGCAGCGTGAGGAGGGGCAGCTGGGTGCGGTAGACGTCCCAGAGCGTGCACAGGTCGAACACGAACGGCCCGTCGGTCGGCCAGAACGGACTCTCGTCGACGGCGATGCACGGCTTGATGAGCGAGTGGTAGAGCGCCGTCGCCATGATCGCGCGGCGGCGCGGGGACGCCTCGACCTCGACGCGGCCCAGGTTGGTGGCCCAGGCCTCGCGCGTCGCCTCCCACCGCGTGTCGAACGCGGACGGACCGGTCAGGACGGCGGTCGGGGCGAGCTCGCCGGCTCGCTCGACGACGGGGCCGGGGTCCGCCGTCCGGCCGTGCGCGAGGTCGGTGCGCAGGTTGGCGGCCGCCTGCTCCGTACCGCGGAGCGAGAAGCCGATGCGCAGCTCGACGACCTGGCCCGCCGTCGTCGGGCCGGCCCACATGACGCCGAACGGCCGCAGCGTGGTGGGCCGGATGTCGGAGAACTCGAGGCGGGAGCCGCCGGGCATGAGGCGGCGGTCGTACCACAGGAGCTGGCGCAGGCCGGGGGTGTCGCACTCGAGGTGGAACGCGAGCGGCGCCCCCTCCACGACGATCTCGCCGCACGCGACGCCGGGTTCGACGTGCTGGAGGTGCGCGCGCAGCGGCACGGTCTCGCCGTACGGGATCGCGAGTCCGCCGACCGAGAGGTCGACGACCACGCGCGCGTCGTGGTGGGCGGGGAACGTGTACCGGTGCACCGCGCTCTTCGGGCCGACCGTCAGCTCGGCGACCACGCCGCTGTCCAGCACCGCGCGGTAGTAGCCGGCGCTCGCCTGCTCCTCGACGATCTCCCAGCTGCGGCCGAGGTCGTCGAGCGGGGCGAGGAGCGGGGTGACGCGCAGGTAGTTGTAGTACTTGCGGATCGCGCCGGTGCCCGACTGCTGGAAGTGCGTGAAGCCCGAGGCGCGCAACGTGTCGGCGAGCGGCACCGGAAGGCCCTCGGTGCCGAGGTCGTAGCGTCCGTAGCCCGTGGGATAGGCGCCCGAGTAGGCGCAGGCCGAAACCATCCCGAGCGGGTAGGTGGCGCCGGGGTGGGTGTTGCCCACCTGCGGCTTCGGCCACCACCAGGTGGCGGCGAGGCCGGACCGCGGCGGCAGGTCCGTGGACCCCGTCCCGATGAACGGATCGACGTGATCGAGCACTGACGCCCCCTCCGTTCGCTGACGACGGCGGGCAGGCGCTGCCCCCGTGATCGTGAATGTAGGAGCGCCGTGTGTCCGGCGGGTAAAGACTGCGCTGCCGGGATGCAAAGAAGTAGGCGGCTCAGCGGTAGCGACGGTCACCGATCTGCCACGCTCGGGATGGCGGCTCCTACAGTGGAACGGTTCGCCCACTCGACGAGGAGACAGCGCTGTGAAGACCTTCCCCATGCCCGGCACCGATCTGGTGGTGCCCAACGTCGTCCTCGGACTGATGCGCATCCAGGACAAGACCGACGACGAGGTGCGCACCCTCGTGAGCACGGCCCGCGACGCGGGCATCACCTTCCTCGACCACGCCGACGTCTACGGCACGCCGCTGCACGGCTGCGAGCGGCGGTTCGCGGAGGCGCTCCGCCTCACCCCCTCCGAGCGCGAGGGCTTCGTCATCCAGACCAAGGCCGGCATCGTCCCGGACGGGCCGTACTTCGACTTCTCCTACGAGCACATCGTCGAGTCGGTCAACGGCTCGCTCGAGGCGCTCGGGACCGACTACATCGACATCCTGCTGCTGCACCGTCCCGACGCCCTCGTGGAGCCCGAAGAGGTCGCTCGCGCGTTCGACGAGCTCGCCGCCGCCGGCAAGGTCCGGTCGTTCGGCGTCTCGAACCAGACGCCCGGCCAGATCGACCTGCTCCGCAAGTTCGTGACGCAGCCGATCGTGGCCAACCAGCTGCAGCTGTCGATCACGCACGCGCCGATCGTCGCGCAGGGGGTCGCCTCCAACATGCAGGCGCTGGACCAGTCCATCGGTCGCGACGGCGGCATCCTGGACTACTGCCGTCTGCACGACATCACGGTCCAGGCCTGGTCGCCGTTCCAGGCCGGCTTCTTCGACGGGCCGTTCCTGGGGTCGGAGCGCTACCCGGAGCTGAACGCGGTCGTCGACCGCCTGAAGGCGAAGTACGACGTGCCTGCCGAGGCCATCGCCGTCGCCTGGATCACGCGCCACCCCGCGCAGATGCAGGTCGTTCTCGGGACGACGACGCCGGAGCGCGTCGCCGCGGCCGCGCAGGGCTCGGACCTCCCGCTCACGCGGGCCGAGTGGTACGAGCTGTTCCGCGCGGCGGGCTACACGGTGCCGTGATCGACGAGGTTCGTCACGACGACGACCACGCCGTCGACGCCGTCGGCGCGGGGCGGGCGCGCCTGCTCGCCCTGCGCGACGGCGTCGTGTCCCGGCTGCACGCCCTGGGCGTCAGCCGGGACGACGTCGTCCGGGCGGCGCAGGGGTCCAACCTCGACGACGAGCACGACCCCGAGGGCGCGACGATCGCGTTCGAGCGCGAACAGCTGCGGGCGCTGACGACGCAGGCCGCGGCGCGGCTGGTGGAGATCGACGACGCCCTCGCACGCCTGGAGGACGGGTCCTACGGGACGTGCGACGTGTGCGGTGAGCCGATCGGCGAGGCGCGCCTCGAGGCGCGCCCGACGGCGTCGCGCTGCATCCGTCACGCCTGAGGCGACGCGTCGGGACGCGGGTGGGCCCAGAGGGATTCGAACCCCCGACATCCACGGTGTAAACGTGGCGCTCTAACCAGCTGAGCTATAGGCCCTCGGTGCGGTGGCCCGCCGACGAGGGCGGGCCACCGGACGATCAGCTGCTCGGCGTCACGCACTCCACGATGGCGGGGTCGGCGGTCAGGTCGGTCAGCGCCGCCTCGTCCTCGTCCGTGGCCTCGTAGTCCTCGTCGCCCTCGACCATGGCGCGCAGGGCCTCGTCGGAGAGGTCCGAGTTGACGAAGACGTCGGCGATGCAGTCGGCCTGCTCCTGCGGGACGGCGACGCCGCCGAGCTCCTCGGTGCCCTCCGTGAGGACGTCGGCGATCTCGTCGGCGCTGGGACGCTCGGCGGCCGAGCCGCCACCGCAGGCGGACAGGACCATCGCGACGGCGACGGGCAGGGCGAGGAACATGGAGCGCTTGGACATGGGGTCCCCTCAAGGTGGGTCGATCGCGGGGATCGACGGTGGTCGAGCCTCCGGGTCAGCGGGTGCTCGGGTGCTGCTGTCGCGACGATCGTACGAGGAAACTCACACGTTCTGAGTATTTGCGACGCGGGTAGAGGTACCCATCCGCTCACCGCCGAGCCAGGAGGCCACCGGGTACGGCAGCGCGACCGCGAGCGGGGCCGCCGTCTCGCGCTGGGGCCAGGTCGAGTACCGCTCGATGCCGCGTCGCCGCGCCAGCGACTCCACGGCCCAGGCGAAGCCGATCGAGGAGATCGCGGTGATCAGCAGACCGGCGAGCGATCCCTCCGACGCGCCGTTGACCGTGGTCCCCAGCGCACCGCTGGCCAGCATCCCGAACACCACGACGTTGTTCACGACGTGCAGCGCGATGGCGGCCTCGAGACCGCCGGTCCGCAGCGTCAGCCACATCGCCGTCGCCGCGAACACCCCCACGTCGAGCAGCCCCCAGAGCCCGTAGCCGTGGCTGAAGACGAACGCGAGCGACGGCACCACGACCACCACGACGCGCGGCCACGTCCCGCGCGGCAGCCACGACCCGAGGGACTGCACGAGGAACCCGCGGAAGACGTACTCCTCGGCGGCGGCCTGGAACGGCACCAGCAGCAGCACCACCAGGAGCGGCAGCCACAGGCGTGCCCACGGCGTCCACTCCGGGCTCACGCTGTCACCCGCGAGGGCACCCAGGCCGAGGCTGAGACCGAAGTTCACGACGAGGGCGACGACGGCGAGCAGCGCGCACAACCCCATCCAGGACCAGCGCAGGCGCAGCGCCACCGACGAGATGTGCCCCTTGGGCCGCATCCCCGCCACGCGCAGCGCGATCGGGACGGCCAGGAGCCAGATCGCGATCGATCCCAGCGAGATCACGAGCACGAAGGTGTCGGTCGCGTCCAGGGCGAGCAGGCGCTCCAGCAGCGCGTCGACGTCGGCCGCCGACGTGAGCTCGCCGGCGAGATACATGGCGAGCATGCCGCCGCCCACCACGACCGTCGAACCGAGCACGCAGACCACGAGACCGACGCCGAGCGCCAGCAGCGGGCGCCACCACGCCCAGGCGAGGGTGCGGGGAAGCCGGTCGTACGGCGTCGCCGCGGCCGGTGAGAACGTCTCGCCACGGCGGGCCTCGGGCACCGCGTAGGTGCTTCCCGGCGGGAACTGGGGCGTCGGCGCGAACTGGCTCACACCGTTCACGCTACCTGTCGTCGCCCCCGAGCCGGGCGACGGCGGCGACGGCGTCACCCACGTCGCGAGCCCGACCGCCGGGCGCGAGGTCGGTCCACACGACCATGCCGGAGTCGTCGAGCAGGACGGTGCGCCGCAGCGACCACCCGGTCGCCTCGTCGAACGCCGCCAGGGCGCGTGACACCTCGCCGTGCGGCCAGGAGTCGGACGCCACCTCGACGTCGGCCGCCTCGCTGGAACGCCAGGCGTCCAGCGTCGCGGCGGTGTCGCACGAGACGACGAGCACGCGCGCCGGTGCCAGCGCGCCGCGCGCGGCCGCGACGTCGCGCAGCTCGTTCGTGCACAGGGGCGTGAAGGCACCCGGGACGAGGACGAGGAGCGCGGGCGCGCCGCGCAGGTCGCCGACGGTGACCCGCTGGCCGTACGGGAGGGCCAGGCTCAGCCCCGGATCGGGGCGAAGCCCCACGGGCGTGCCGACGGCGCCGCCCGGCTTTCCGGGCACGCCGCCCGTGCTACTTGCCGCGGCCGGGGGCGGACAGGCGGACGCCCAGCCACCCGGGCGCCGCGCTGAGCGACGTCGTCGGCTGCAGACCCGCGGTCTGCGCGGCCTCGCCGATGTCGGCGGTCGACACGTGGCCGGCGCTGCCCATCTTCGGCACGAGGACCCAGATCAGGCCGCTGTCCTCCAGGGTGCTGGCGGCGTCCACGAGGAGGTCCTCGAGGTCGGTGCTGTCGCCGTCGCTGCCGCGCCACCACACGATCGCAGAATCGGTCACGTCGCCGTAGTCCTCGTCGACGAGCTCGACACCGACCTCGTCGGCGAGCTCGTCACGGAGCGCGTGGTCGACGTCGTCGTCGAACCCCCACTCCTGGATGACCTGGTCCTTGGTGAACCCGAATCGACCGGCGCCACTCGCCGCCGGGTCGGTCGTCGCTGTCACGTCCTGAGCCTTTCGTGGTGTTCGTCACGTCGCGCCGCTGGGCAGCGGCAACGCGTCTTCGTTTCCCGGAGACTACCGCCCATCGCCACCCCGGCGCCTGCCCGGCGGTCTCGTCCGTCACCCGGAACGAAGGCAGCAACCCGCTCCCAGGCTGGATAGGCTGTCGTGGGTGCCTCGGACGATCCGTCCTTGCCGCGCCCAGGTCCGCCACGCGACGGACCGTGCACCGGCCCCTGCTACCGCGGTGGGCCACGATCTCAATGAGCTGGAGAGTCCGTGACCACATCAGACTCCACCTTCGCCGGTGAGGATGCCGCCGAGGAGCGCACCGAGTGGATCGACTCCGTCGACGCCCTCGTCGAACAGCGGGGCGAGGGCCACGCCTCGGAGGTGATCTCCGCCGTCGTCAAGCACGCCTCCACCAGGGGCCTGACCGTGCCGTCCGGTGTCACCACGCCGCACGTCAACACGATCGCCGTGGATCGTGAGCCCGAGTACCCGGGCGACGAGGAGATCGAGAACCGCTACCGCGACTACCTCCGCTGGAACTCCGCGGTCATGGTGACCCGGGCGCAGCGCCCGGGTGTCGGCGTCGGCGGCCACATCTCCTCCTACGCCTCCGTGGCCACGCTGTACGAGGTCGGCCTGAACCACTTCTTCCGCGGCAAGGACCACGCCGGCGGCGGGGACCAGATCTACTTCCAGGGCCACGCCTCCCCCGGCATGTACGCCCGCGCGTTCATGGAGGGTCGCCTCTCGGCCGACCGCCTGGACGGGTTCCGCCAGGAGCTGTCCCACCCGGGCGGCGGCCTGCCGTCCTACCCCCACCCGCGCCTCATGCAGGACTTCTGGGAGTTCCCCACGGTCTCGATGGGCCTCGGCCCCTCGAGCGCGATCTACCAGGCGTGGACGAACCGCTACCTCGAGCTGCGCGGCATCAAGGACACGAGCCAGCAGCACGTCTGGGCGTTCCTCGGCGACGGCGAGATGGACGAGCCCGAGTCCCGCGGCATGCTCCAGCTCGCCGCGGCGCAGAAGCTCGACAACCTGACCTTCGTCGTGAACTGCAACCTGCAGCGGCTCGACGGCCCGGTGCGCGGCAACGGCAGCATCATCACCGAGCTCGAGGGCTTCTTCCGCGGTGCGGGCTGGAACGTCGTCAAGACCGTCTGGGGCCGCGAGTGGGACGAGCTGCTCGCCCGCGACACCGAGGGCGCGCTCGTGGACATCATGTCCACCACGACCGACGGTGACTACCAGACGTTCAAGGCCGAGTCCGGCGGCTTCATCCGCGAGCACTTCTTCGGGCGCGACCCGCGCACCAAGGCGCTCGTGGAGGACTACTCCGACGACACGCTGTGGGCGATGAAGCGCGGCGGCCACGACGCCCGCAAGGTCCACGCGGCCTACAAGGCGGCGACCGAGTTCAAGGGCGCCCCCACCGTCGTCCTGGCGCACACGGTCAAGGGCTACGGCCTGGGCCCGGGGTTCGCGGCGCGCAACGCCACGCACCAGATGAAGAAGCTCAAGCCCGAGGACGCCAAGCTCCTGCGCGACTCCCTCGACATCCCGCTGACGGACGCGCAGCTGGAGGAGAACCCCTACCTCCCGCCGTACTTCCACCCCGGCAAGGACGCCCCGGAGATCGAGTACATGCTCGAGCGTCGCCGCGAGCTCGGCGGCTTCGTGCCCGAGCGTCGCTCGACCTTCACACCCGTGCAGGTCCCCGGCGACAAGACCTACCAGCTGCTCGCGAAGGGTTCGGGCACGCAGGAGGTCGCCACCACGATGGCGTTCGTCCGCCTGTTCAAGGACCTCGTCAAGGACAAGGAGTTCGGCAAGCGCATCGTGCCGATCATCCCGGACGAGGCCCGCACGTTCGGGCTCGACTCGATCTTCCCGAGCGCCAAGATCTTCAACACCCTCGGCCAGAACTACCTGTCCGTGGACCGCGACCTCATGCTCAGCTACAAGGAGTCGGACGCCGGTCAGATCATGCACACCGGGATCAACGAGGCCGGTTCGGCCTCGGCGTTCCAGGCGGTCGGCACCTCCTACGCCACGCACGGCGAGGCGCTCGTGCCGTTCTACATCTACTACTCGATGTTCGGGTTCCAGCGCACGGGCGACCAGTTCTGGGCGGCCGGCGACCAGCTCACGCGCGGCTTCCTCATCGGCGCGACGGCGGGGCGCACCACCCTCACGGGTGAGGGCCTCCAGCACGCCGACGGCCACTCGCCGCTCCTGGCGGGGACGAACTCGGCGATCGTGCACTACGACCCGGCCTACGGGTACGAGATCCGGCACATCGTGCGGGACGGCATCGAGCGGATGTACGGCGAGAACCGCGTCTCGGGCCTCGAGAGCGACCCGAACGTCATGTACTACCTCACGGTGTACAACGAGCCGATGGTCCAGCCGGTCGAGCCGGAGAACGTGGACGTCGAGGGCATCCTGCGCGGCATCTACCGTCTCGCGGAGCCCGACGGCGACGGCCCGCAGGCCCAGCTGCTCGCCTCCGGCGTCGCGGTCCCGTGGGCCCTCGAGGCCCGCAAGATCCTGGCCGAGGAGTGGGGTGTGCGCGCCGGTGTCTGGTCCGTGACGTCCTGGTCCGAGCTGCGGCGCGACGCGCTCGCCGCCGATCGCGAGGCGTTCGTGAACCCGGGCGCCGAGACCCCCGTCCCGTTCCTGACGCAGAAGCTGCAGGACGCGAACGGGCCGTTCGTGGCGACGTCGGACTACGACCACCTCGTGGCCGACCAGATCCGGGCGTGGGTCCCGGGCGAGTACGCCACCCTGGGTGCCGACGGCTTCGGTCTCTCGGACACCCGGTCCGCGGTGCGCCGTCACTTCCTCATCGACAGCCACTCCCTGGTCGTCAAGACGCTCCAGGTGCTCGCGCGCCGTGGCGAGATCGACAAGGACGCCCCCGCCCAGGCGATCGAGAAGTACCGCCTGCTCGACGTCACGGCCGGCACGACCGGCAACGCGGGCGGCGACGCCTGAGGCTCACCCCCGCAGAACGGCCGCGGCCGCCCTCCCGATCGGGAGGGCGGCCGCGGTCGTTCTCGGCGGGGTGGGCGTCAGGCGTTCTGCGCCTCGGCGGACTCGACCGTCGCCGTCAGCGAGGGCGGAGCCGTCTCGAGGGAGTCCAGCAGGCGCCGGGCCTCCTCGGTCCGGCCGGTCTCCAGAGCCGCCTGGATGATCTCGCCGGCCGCCTCGGCGTCGCGCGAGGCGAGCTCCCAGTGGGCGACGCCGAACGCGATCGCCTCGGTGGGCGCATCGGCGTCGCGCAGCATGGCGACGGCGTGGGTCAGCGCGAGACCGCTCGTCTCGCGCTCGCACGCGAGGTTGAGGCGGCGCATGGCCGCCTCGTGGTCGGCCGCGAGCGAGAGGCGCGCCAGCACGATCAGCGGCAGCCACGCGCTCGGCTTGCCCGCCAGCTCCTCGGCCAGCGCCCAGACGGCGTGGTCCTGTGCGACCCGGGTGTCGGGGGCGGCGGTGAGGGGGTCGACGTGCGTCCCCTCGTCCGCCCGCTCGCGGACGATCTCGACGAGCGCGTCGAACGCGGCCTCGTCGTTGGGGTCCTGGGCGAGCTCGTCACGCAGCTCGTGCTCCGCAGGACTGGACTCGCGATGCGTGAGCACCCGCTCGGCGGGTGCGGGACGGGACTCTCGTTCACCGAGACGACGCAACCAGCTCATCAATGCCATTTCTTTACCCTAGCCGCTCGTCGTCCGAAGCACAGCGGCGGATCTCGCGCCGCCGCGAACCTCGACCGGTGGTTGTGGCAGGTCTACAACCCCCGCGCCCGAGGCCGAACGCCCCGACGCCGTACAGTGGCGCCGTGGCAGTCCGACGCAGCGCCGATCCCGAGACGATCCGTCGGCTCCGCAGCCGCACCGACGTGCTCACCGCAGCGGCGATGCGCCGGCTCGACAACGACGTCGCCTGGTACCGCCTCCTCCCCGCGGACGACCGGTCCTGGATCGGCCTGGTCGCCGCCTCGGGCATCACGACCTTCATCGACTGGTACGAGAACCCGGCCCCGACCACCTACAACGCGGCCGAGATCTTCCGGGCCGCACCGCCCGAGCTCATCCGGTCGATCTCGCTGCAGCACACCCTGGCGCTCGTGCGCATCGTGGTCGAGATCGTCGAGGAGCACACCGAGGACATCGCGACGCCGGCGCGCGCGACGCAGCTGCGCGAGGCCGTCCTGGTCTACTCGCGCGAGGTCGCCTTCTCGGCCGCCGAGGTCTACGCCAGGGCCGCCGAGGCGCGCGGCGCGTGGGACGCCCGGATGGAGGCGCTCGCCGTCGACGCGCTCCTGCGCGGTGACGACGAGGGCCTGCGGTCGCGCGTCTCGGCACTGGGCTGGAGCGGTGCCGGGCGCGTCCTGACGATGGTCGGAACGGTCGAGGGTCCGGTCGACGAGGGCACGGCGGCCGACCTGCGTCGCGCGGCCCGCCGCACCGCCGCGGACGCGCTGGTGGGCATCCACGGCACCCGCGTGATCGTCGTCCTCGGCGGCCAGGGCGACCTCCGGCGTTCCGCCGAGGCCCTGCTCCCCCGCCTGTCGGCCGGCCCGGTCGTGCTCGGCCCCGAGGTCGAGGACGTCACGCTCGCCGGACGGTCCGCGCGCATCGCCCTGGCGGGCCTGAGCGCGGCCCGCGGCTGGCCGGACGCGCCCCGCCCCGCCCCGGCCGCCGACCTCCTGCCCGAGCGCGCGCTCGCCGGCGACCTCGAGGCGCGCGCCGCGCTGCGGGAGGTCCACGAGACGCTGGCGACGGCGTCGGGCCCGCTCGTGGAGACGCTGGCCGCCTACCTCGAGTCCGGCCGCTCGCTGGAGGCCGCGGCTCGCACGCTGTTCGTGCACCCCAACACCGTGCGCTACCGCCTGCGGCGCATCGCCCAGGTGTCTGGCTGGGACGCCGTCGACGCCCGGGAGGGGTTCGTCCTCCAGGTGGCGCTCGTGCTCGGGCGACTCGGGCCGCCGTCGTCGACCGTTTCGTAGGAAACCTCCAAACCACGCACCGACGCTTGTCCGCGTGGCGACCCCACCCGGGCGCCGTCGAGCAGGCATGCTGGACTCGTGCTCGCCTTCCTCGCGCCCGGTCAGGGCGCCCAGTCCCCCGGCATGCTCTCCCCGTGGCTCGACCTCCCCGGCGTCGCCGAGCAGGTCGACGCCCTCAGCTCGGCGGCCGGTCTCGACCTCGCCACCCACGGCACCGTCTCGGACGCGGACACGATCCGCGACACCGCGGTCGCCCAGCCGCTCATCGTCGCGACGTCGCTCGTCGCCGCGCGGGCCCTGCTCGCCCGGGTCGGCGCCGCCGACGCGGCTGACGCCGGTCACGTGGTCGACGTCGTGGCGGGCCACTCGGTCGGCGAGCTCACCGCGGCCGCGATCGCCGGGGTGCTGACCGACGCCAGCGCCGTGGAGCTGGTCGCCGCCCGCGCCCGCCACATGGCCCGCGCCGCCGCCGAGAACCCCTCCGGCATGGCTGCCGTCCTCGGGGGCGATCCCGACGCCGTCGAGGCCGCCATCCGCGACGCCGGTGCGTGGCCGGCGAACGTCAACGGCGGCGGTCAGGTCGTCGCCGCCGGCTCGCACGAGGCGATCGCCGCACTCGTCGCGGCGGCCCCGGCCCGCGCCCGCGTCATCCCGCTGCAGGTCGCCGGGGCGTTCCACACGCCGCTGATGTCTTCCGCGGCGGAGGCGTTCGGCGAGGTCGTCGCCGGCTGGAGCGCGACCGACCCCGTCCTGCCGCTGCTCTCCAACACCGACGGTGCGCCCCTGAGCTCGATCGCCACCGGCGAGCACGGCCACGGGACCGGCGCCGACGCGCTGGCGCGCCTCGTGCACCAGATCACCTCACCCGTCCGCTGGGACCTGTGCCAGGCGCAGCTCGGCAAGCGCGGAGTGACCGGCCTGGTCGAGCTCGCCCCGGGCGGCGTCCTGTCCGGACTCGCGCGGCGTACCCTTCCCGACGTGGCCCGCGTGGCCATCACGACCCCTGACGACCTTGCCCCGGCCGCCGCCCTGGTGGCCGAGCACAGCCGAGGAGCGGCATGACGATCCAGCTCAACCAGATCCAGCCGGTCGCCGGCACCCGCATCCTGGGCGTCGGCGGCTTCCGCGGCGAACAGGTCGTGGACAACGAGGCCATCATCGGCCCGATCCAGTCCTCCGACGAGTGGATCCGGCAGCGCACGGGCATCGCCACGCGACGTCGCGCCAACCCGGAGACGTCCATCCTCGACATGGCCGTGGCCGCCGCCGGCGAGTCGCTCGAGGCCGCGGGCCTGACGGCGGACGACATCGACGTGGTGCTCGTCTCGACCGTCACCTACTTCGAGCAGACGCCGTCGCTCGCCGCGCGTCTCGCCGACGCCATCGGCGCGACGCCGGCCGCCGCGTTCGACGTCTCGGCCGCGTGCGCCGGGTACTGCTACGGCATCGGCCAGGCCGACGCGCTGGTCCGCTCGGGCCAGGCCCGCAACGTGCTGGTCGTGGGCGTGGAGCGCATGAGCGACTTCATCGACCCGACCGACCGCAGCATCTCCTTCCTCCTGGGCGACGGCGCGGGCGCCGCCGTCGTCGGCGCCTCCGACACCCCGGGCATCGGCCCGACGGTGTGGGGTTCGGACGGTTCGATGGCCGGCCACATCTCGCAGACGACCCCGTGGCTCGAGCTGCGCCAGGACCAGGGCGAGGGTGTTCCCGCTCGCATCGCCGCCGACACCTGGCCGACGCTGCGCCAGGAGGGCCCGAGCGTCTTCAAGTGGGTCATCTCCTCGATCCCGGAGGTCGCGCGCCGTGCCGTCGCCGCCGCGGGCCTCGAGCTGGCGGACATCGACGTGTTCATCCCGCACCAGGCGAACATGCGCATCATCGACCAGCTCGTGAAGATGCTCGACCTGCGCGAGGACGTCGTGGTCGGCCGCGACATCGCCGACACCGGCAACACCTCGGCCGCCTCGATCCCGCTCGCCACGGAGCGTCTGCTCCGCGAGGGTCAGGCGCGGTCGGGCCAGGTCGCCCTGCAGATCGGCTTCGGCGCCGGCCTCGCGTACGCGGCCCAGGTCGTCGTCCTGCCCTGAGACACCTCGTCCGAGGCGCGAGACCGCGCACCTGACCCACCCCCGCCCCGCGCGCCCGGCGCACCAGGGGCGTCCGGGCTGGAACACTTGACCCGCACAAGCTCAGCACGACCCAACCAACAGGAGAAGCAGATGGCTTACACCGAGCAGGAGATCCTCACCGGCCTCGCCGAGATCGTCAACGAGGAGACCGGCCTTCCGACCGACTCGGTCGAGCTCGAGAAGTCCTTCACCGACGACCTCGACATCGACTCGCTGTCGATGATGACGATCGTCACGCAGGCCGAGGACAAGTTCGGCGTCACCATCCCCGACGACGAGGTCAAGAACCTCGTGACCGTCGGCGACGCCGTCCGCTTCATCACCGGCGCGCAGGCCTGAGCCTCGTCTGACCGCGGTACCCGACGGGTCGACGGCCGCACGCCACCCGGCGTCGCGGCCGTCGCCCGCCACCTCTTCCCTCCCTCTTTCCCCCCAGCGCAAGGAGACGCCCTGATGGCAGGCTCACGCAGCGTCGTCGTGACCGGCCTCGGTGCCACGACGCCGATCGGCGGTACCGTCGCGGACACCTGGAAGGCCGCCCTCGCGGGCACCTCCGGCGTCGCGACCATGACCCACGACTGGGTCACGGGCCTCGAGCTCCCCGTCACCTTCGCGGCCGAGGTCGCCGTCGAGCCCTCCGCGGTGCTCACGGTCCCCGAGACCCGCCGCATGGACCGCTCGGCGCAGGTCGCCATCGTCGCCGCCCGCGAGGCGTGGGCCGACGCCGGCACCCCCGAGGTCGAGGGCACGCGCCTCGGCGTCGTGGTCGGCACCGGGCTCGGCGGGCTCTGGACGCTGATGAACAGCTGGGACACGCTCAAGGAGCGCGGCCCGCGCCGCGTCCTGCCGATGACGGTCCCGATGCTGATGCCGAACTCCTCGGCCGCCTACGTCTCGATCGAGCTGGGCGCCAAGGCCGGCACCCACACGACCGTGTCCGCCTGCGCATCCGGCGCCGAGGCGATCGTCGCCGGCATGGAGATGATCCGCTCGGGTCGCGCCGACGTCGTCGTCGCCGGGGGCACCGAGGCGTGCGTGCACGCGCTGCCCATCGCGGCGTTCGCCCGCATGCAGGCGCTGTCCACCCGCAACGACAGCCCCGAGACCGCGTCGCGGCCCTACGACGCCACGCGCGACGGCTTCGTGCTCGGTGAGGGCGCCGGCATCGTCGTCCTCGAGAGCGAGGAGCACGCCAAGGCTCGCGGCGCGCGGATCTACGCGCGTCTCGCGGGCGCCGGCATGAGCTCGGACGCCGGTGACATCGCCGCGCCAGACGCCGCCGGTCAGGCCCGCGCCATGCGGCTCGCACTGACGGACGCCGACCTCACGGCGGCCGACGTCGTGCACGCCAACGCCCACGCGACGTCCACGCCCGCCGGCGACATCGGCGAGGCGGAGGCGATCAACGAGGTGATGGGCGACGTCGTCGTCTCGGCCACGAAGTCGATGACCGGCCACCTCCTCGGCGGCGCCGGGGCGCTCGAGACCGTGTTCACGGTGCTCGCCGTGGCGGAGCGCACCGCTCCCCCGACGATCAACCTCACCGATCCCGATCCGCGCCTCCCGGTCGACGTCGCGACGTCGCCGCGCGAGCTGCCCGCCGGCCAGATCGCGGCGCTGAACAACTCCTTCGGTTTCGGCGGCCACAACGTGAGCCTCCTGATCGCGACGGCGTAGCGCTCGCCGCAGGGACGACGACGGCCCGGCACCACCTCGCGGTGGTGCCGGGCCGTCGTGGTTCCCGTGAGGGCTGGTGCCGGAGCGACGTCCGGGCGACGCCGGCCGGAGCGGCGGGCGCGTCAGCCGACGCGGTGCAGCCAGCGGACGGGCGCGCCGGCGCCCGCGTAGCGGAACGGCTCGAGCTCGTCGTCCCACGCCTGCCCGAGCGCGAGATCGAGCGCCTGCGCGAGGCGGTCGGGGTCGGCGGCGTGGACCAGCGCGGCGCGGATGCGGTCCTCGGGGACCACGACGTTGCCCACCCGGTCGGTCTGGGCGTGGAAGATCCCGAGGTCGGGGGTGTGGGACCAGCGCGACCCGTCGGTCGTCGTGGTGGCCTCCTCGGTCACCTCGTAGCGCAGGTGGTCCCAGCCGCGCAGGGCCGACGTCAGGCGCGCACCGGTCCCGGCCGGGCCGGACCAGGAGATCTCGGTCCGCAGCGCACCGGGCGCGGCGGGCTGGTCCGTCCAGTCGATGACGGGACGGGTGCCGAGCACGGAGGTGGCAGCCCACTCCACGTGCGGACAGAGCGCACGGGGCGCAGAGTGCACGAAAAGGACACCGCGGGTAGGACCCGGCATGTCGACCCTCCAGTCGAATCGAGTGAGTCTTCCCCAACGCGCTCGATCGTGACCGTCGGTGCCATGCGGCAACGGAGTGGCACCACTATGCCTGATGGATGGCGGTTCGTGCACCCCGAGCCTCGGATCCCGCCGGAACGGGGCGGTGCTCAGAGGTCGCGCAGCGCCCGCATCGCCTGCTTGCGCACCCCGCGCTCGAGGCGCTCGATGTAGAGCATGCCGTCGAGATGGTCGACCTCGTGCTGGATGCAACGGGCCATCAGGCCCTGACCCTCGACGACGACCTCGTTGCCGTCGAGGTCCGTCCCGACGGCGCGGGCACGCTGCGCACGCGTCGTCGGGAACCACAGGCTCGGGACGGAGAGGCAGCCCTCGTCGCCGTCCTGCAGCTCGTCGCTCAGCTCGACGACGGTGGGGTTCAGGACGTAGCCGAGGTCGCCCTCGACGTTCCAGGAGAACGCGCGGAGCCCGACGCCGATCTGGTTGGCGGCGAGCCCGGCCCGCCCCTCGTGGTCGACCGTCTCGAGGAGGTCGGCCACGAGGGTGCGGACGCGGTCGTCGACCGTGGTGATCGGTGCGCAGGGCGTGCGCAGGACGGGGTCGCCGATCAGGCGGATGTCACGGAAGGCCATCGGTGCTTCTCGGACCTCAGCTCGGGAGACGCCAGGCGGCGCTGTCCCCGCCCATGCCGAACGTCGACTCGTAGGCCACCCAGGTCGAGCCCTCGGGGATGTCCAGCACGAGCCAGCCGCTCACGGTCGCGCCGGGCTGGATGTCGGAGGGGAGCACGGGGTCGACCTCGCAGAAGAGCGACCACGCGGAACCGGTGGCGGCGGAGTCGCTGTAGGCGTTGAAGAAGATGCCGTTGAGGTCGAACGCCTCACCGTCGGGGGTGGGGTTCGCGACCGTCACGTCGAACCGGAGGGCGAGCAGCCGCCCCTCGGGGTCGCCGCCGAAGCTCGAGTTGCACTGCGGGTCCCAGGCCATCTCCTGCAGCGTGACGGTGGCCTCGGTGGCGCCGTCGAAGTCCGTCACGTCGATCGGGGAGCCGACCGCGGCCTCGACGGTGCCGACCGGAGCCGCGCCTCCCGCGCCGGGGTCGGGCGCGTCGGTCGTGGGGTCAGCCGTCGGATCGGTCGTGGGGTCGTCCGTGGGGGCGTCCGTGGACGGGTCGTCCGTGGGGGCGTCCGTCGTCGGGTCGTCCGTGGGAGCGTCCGTGGTCGGGTCGTCCGTGGGCTCGCTCGTCGACGTCGTCGGGTCGGCCGTCGGGTCGTCGCTGCCTCCGGAGAGGGCATTGACGACCGCGAAGGTACCGAGACCGAGGATCAGCACGGCACCGGCGACGATGGCGACGAGGAGGCCGACGTTGTTCTTCTTCTTGCCGGGATCACCGGGGCCACCAGGACCACCGGGGCCGAAGCCCTGCTGGCCGGGGTAGCCGCCCTGGTTGCCCTGCCCGCCCTGCCCGGCGAAGCCGCCCGCGGCGTAGCTCGGGGGCGCCGCGCCGAACGCGGCCGGGTCGGTGGAGTACGGGAGCTGCGCCGTCGGCTCGCCGGAGTACGGCGCCGGGGCGGTCTGGTACGGCGGGTCCTGGGAGTAGCCCCCGGGGACGCCGAAGCCCTGGCCCGAGAGGTGCTGGTTGCCGGAGTGCTGGCTGGGAAGCTGCTGGGTCGGGTCGTAGCTCGGCGCCGGGGTCGAGGACGAACCGGGGCCGGACGGCGACGTCGGCTGGGACGGCGTCTGCTGGGACGGCTCCCCGAACGAGGCCGCGGGCAGCTGCTGCGTGGGGTCGGGCTGCGGGGGCTGCTGCTGCTGGGGCGCAGCGGCCGGCGTCGCGGCGGATCCGGCGGCGGACTCCTCGACCCAGAACTGCCAGTCCTGCGGGGGCGTCGGCCACGACGCGTCGGGCTCCCAGCCCTCGGGCGGGGACCAGCCCTGCGGAGGGGTCGGCCAACCGGGCGGCGGGTTGAACTGGTAGGCCACAGGGGTCCCCTTCTCGATGACGCGGATCGCCCGACATCCTCGCAGAAACTGGCGCACCACGGGACTTCTGTTCGCGGGGCAGGGGAAGTGCGGAGAGCCGGCCCGCCCCACCACCGGTCTAGGGTGCCCAGCATGAGCAACCCGGACCCCTCGATCCCCGCGAGCACGGCGGCCGACCTCGATCGCCAGGACGCGCTGGCCGCGCTGCGCGAGGAGTTCGTCGGCGCCGAGACCTCGCTGGTCTACCTGGACGGCAACAGCCTCGGGCGGCCGCTGCGGCGCACGGCCGCGTCCATGGCGCGGTTCGTCGAGCAGGAGTGGGGAGGCCGCCTCATCCGCGGTTGGGACGAGGGGTGGTTCGACCTGCCGCTGACGCTCGGGGACGAGATCGGCCGGATCACCCTGGGCGCTGCACCGGGTCAGACCTGGGTGGGCGACTCCACCACCGTCACGCTCTACAAGCTGATCCGCGCCGCGGTCGACGCACAGCTGCCCGACGGGCGCGACGAGATCGTGATCGACACCGACAACTTCCCGACCGACCGGTACGTCGTCGAGGGCATCGCGCGCGAGCGGGGCCTGACCGTCCGGTGGCTCGACGTCACGACGCACGGCGGGGTGGAGGTCGAGCCGCTGCGCGAGCTGCTGACGGAGCGGACCGCCGTCGTCGTCCTCAGCCAGGTGGCCTACCGCTCGGCCTGGCTCGCCGACGTCGAGCGGATCACGGCGGCGGCGCACGACGTCGGCGCGCTCGTGCTGTGGGACCTGTGCCACTCGGCGGGGTCCGTGCCGATCGAGCTCGACGCGCACGGTGTGGACCTCGCCGTCGGCTGCACCTACAAGTACCTCAACGGAGGGCCCGGCTCCCCCGCCTTCGGCTACGTGGCGGCACGCCACCAGTCGCGGCTCGCGCAGCCGATCCAGGGATGGATGGGGCACGCCGACCCGTTCGCGATGGGGCCGGGCTACACGCCCGCCGAGGGCGCCCGCCGCTTCATCTCGGGGACTCCCCCGGTGCTCGGCATGCTGGCGCTGCGGGACATGTTGAGCCTGGTCGACGGCGTCGGCATCGACGCGGTGCGCGCGAAGTCCGTGGCCCTGACCCAGCTCGCGATCGAGGTGACGGACGAGCGGCTGGCGCCGTTCGGCGTCGAGGTGGCCTCACCGCGCGACGCGGACCGCCGCGGTGGCCACGTCACGCTGCGTCACCCCCGGATGCGCGAGGTGGTCGCGGCGCTGTGGCGGCGCGACGTCATCCCGGACTACCGCGACCCGCACGGGCTGCGCATCGGGCTGTCACCGCTGTCGACGTCGTTCGCGGAGGTCGAGGCGGGATTCGAGGCGATCGCGGAGGAGCTCGGTCGTCAGGCCTCGTCGACGACGACGGCGTAGTAGGTCGGCCCCCACCGGGCCGGGTAGCCACCGAAGGCGAAGGACGTCACCCCGTCCCTCGCTGGCGCGACCTCGTGCCGCTCGCCGTCGCAGGGGATGTCGATCAGGGACGAGCGCTCCGCCTCGGGGGTGGAGACGCTGATGGCGATCGAGACCATTCCGCCGCCGAAGCACATGGCGTCGATGGTGGCGATGTCCAGCGGTGCGGCCAGGTCCTGGGTGACCGTCGGGACGAGAACTCCCAGGTCCGTGCCGCGCGGCGCCTCGACGGGGGTGCTGGTGGGGCCACCGCCGACGAATCCGGGCGGGCCGTTCGTCTCGACCTCGGCGAACCAGGCGGCGGCGTCCTCGGGATCGACCCGAGGACTGCACGCCGCGGCGGTCGCCACCGCAAGTGCGAGCAGCCCCGCTGCCGCCGCGCCGCGTCGCCGTTGCATGGCGCGACCCTAGCGCTGCGGGTACGAGAGAACCCCCGTCGGCCTGGGCCGACGGGGGTTCTGACCGCTCCCGCAGATGGACTCGAACCATCAACCGTCCGATTAACAGTCGGATGCTCTGCCAATTGAGCTATGCGGGATCGCGCAGAGAACGTTACCAGCGACCACGGGGTGGTCTCGACCACGGACGCCTCCGAGCCCCCCGGTCCAGCCTCACCTGACCCGCCCCGGCGAGGCGTCGACTGCTGCGCCGCGCACGGTTACCGAGCCTTATCCGTGCCGGGCGCAGCAGTCGATCGGCTACCCGTGCGGAGTGCAGCAGTCGATGTTCGGGACTGCTGCGGCGCGCGTGGAGAGGCGGCCTACTCCGGCAGCCCGACGGCGGAGCGCGCCTCGGCCTCGAGCGCCTCGGCGATCCGGGCGACCTCGGGCGAGACCGACGCCGTGCCAACGACGCTCACCTGGCTCGTGAGACCACCGTCGCCGTCGCGACGCACCACCGCGCGGACCTGGACCCCGCCCGGAAGGTCGCGGCTGACGTGGTGCACGATCGACGCCTCGACACGCTCGCGCACCACCTGGGGCACGCGCGGGTCGTCGCCGGACAGCCGCACGACCTGGGTGTCGCCGTCGATCCATCGGACCCGGAGCGCCGAGGACTCCGTCAGCCACTGAGCGTTGTCCACCTCGTGCCAGCCGCGGCGGACCGGGGGCGCGGTCTCGTCGGCCGGGACCGCGACCCACTCGCGCGTGCTCAGGACGACCCAGCCGCCGTCCCGCACCGGCGCCCACGCGATCGGCGTGACGCCGGGGAGGCGCGCGGCGACCTCGGGAGGGAGACGGGCAGGCACACGACCGGGGCGACCGAGACGGCGCAGCGAGGGCAGCAGGGGCATGTCACGACGGTAGTCCGCCCCACGCCCACCCGGTTCGCCGACCAGAGCCTGTGCACGTTCACAAACCGAAACGACAACGCGCCAGATCCGTAACAGCGCCGTCACGACCGCGTTGTCGGATGGACTGGCGGGGGGCTCCGCCCGACGACCGAAAGTTGGCCATGCCAGCCTCCTCCCCCACCAGCTCCACCGGAACCCTCGCCCCGCCGCCGGGGTGGGTGGTCCACCGCCGTCGCCCGCTCGCCGCCCTCGCGGCCCTCACGGTGGGCGTGACCGGCGTCGCCCTCGCCGCCGTGCCCGCGAGCGCCCTCACCTCCGTCACGGACGCCCAGGGCGTCGTGTGGCAGATCCACGACGCTGCTCCGCCGTCGCTCGACACGGGCAGCATCCGCGTCGCCAGCGGCTCCCCGATCCAGGGCTTCGGCGGCATCTTCGTGCGCGTCGACGGCCTCGATCCGGCCGACGAGCCCCGCCTCAACGGCGAGCTCGCCCGCGGCTTCGGCCTCACCCGGACCGGCGAGGCGTCCTTCGACACCACGCAGTCGGTCGACCTCGGCGGCGTGCTCGTCACGCGCGACATCGACCTGGACGCCGCCGGCAGCGCGGCCCGGTTCTTCGACTCCTTCACGAACACGACCGAGACCGCCCTCACGGTGCAGGTCTCCTTCGGCGGTTCGCTCGGCTACGGCACGGCGACCAACCAGAGCCTGGTGCAGTCCACCTCGAGCGGCGACTCCACCGTGGACGGCGCCGACTCCTGGGCCGTGATGGGCACGACGGTCGCGAACTCGCGGCCGGTGGGCGTCGCGCTCGGCAGCGTCGGGAGCCTGGACGGCACCGGCAACCAGCAGCGCGACCCGTTCACCACACCGCTCGCGACCACGGGTCACGAGGCCTCGTTCTACGGCTTCGTCAACGAGCTGACGATCGAACCCGGCTCCTCGGCCTCGCTCGCGCGCTTCGTGCACGTCGGGACCCAGGGCGCCGAACGTCTCACCGCGGCGGCGACGGCGACCGCCGCCCTCGCGGCCGCGCCCGACCTCGGTGGCCTGTCCGTCGCCCAGGTCTGCACCGTGGCCAACTGGGACCTGACCGCCCTGCCGGGCTACGACGTCGCCGCGTGCGACGCGGCCGGCCCCCTCACCCCGCCCGCCGCCGCCGGCGCGCCGGCGGCCGTGACCTCGGTCGCCTACGACGTCGTCGGCCGGACGATCCAGGACCTGCAGGCCGACATGGCCGCCGGCGTCGTGACCTCGGAGGAGATCACGCAGGCCTACCTCGACCGCATCGCGGTGTACGACGGCGGACCGCAGGGATTCCACTCCTACCTCCACGTCGCGGGCGACGCGCTCGACCAGGCGCGCGCCGCCGACGCCGCACGCGTCGCCGGCGAGACCGGTGACCTCCTCGGCATCCCGATCGCGCTGAAGGACCTCTACGACACCCAGGACATGCCGACGACGGGCGGCACCCGCGCGCTCGAGGGCTTCCAGCCCGCGCAGGACGCCTTCCAGGTCGCGCGCCTGCGCGAGGCCGGAGCCGTGCTGATCGGCAAGGCCAACCTGTCGGAGTTCGCCAACTCGGGCGGGCAGAGCGAGTCCGGCTGGATGCAGACGTGGAACGCGCTGTACCCGAGCAAGACGTCGTTCGGCTCCTCGGGCGGGTCCGCCGTCGCCGTCGCCGCGAGCATGGCGACCGCCGCGATGGGCACGCAGACGGGCGTCTCGCTCTACGCGCCGACGACGGGCGCCTCGCTCACGACCTTCCGCGGCACCGACGGCATGGCCAGCGGCAGCGGCGTCATCCCGCTGACCTGGTACCAGGACTACGCGGGCCCGATCGCCCGCACCGTGACCGACCTGGCCTACCTGCTCAACGCCACCACGGGCACCGACCCGAGCGACCCGCTCACCATCGAGGCGGACGCGCGGCGCCCCGCCGACTGGACCGCGTCGCTCGACGCCGGCTCGCTGGAGGGCAAGGTCGTGGGGTTCATCCCGACGTCGTTCGTCTCCAGCTACGCCGACGACGGCACCGGCGAGTCCACGCGGCAGCGCCTGGACGAGCTCGTGGCCGCCGGCGCGACGCTGAAGGAGATGCCCGCACCGCCCGTCGTGCCCGGTGCGCCCGGCGGCAGCCGCGGCATGGAGGGCTGGGCCCGCTACATCGAGCTCCACGACAACTTCCCGTTCGTCGACGGCAACGCCATCCTCGCCTCGGACAAGGTGCTGCCGTACAACCAGCGCTCGCTCGGCACGACGCCGCGCCTCACGCCCGAGCAGGTCACGGCGTGGGACACCTACCGCAAGACCTACAAGGCCGAGATCGCGACGTGGATGGACACCTCGGGGGTCGACGTCGTCGCCTACCCCGGCTTCCTCAGCGACATGTACAACAACGACGCGGCCGCCAGCCAGCTGACCTCCGACCGCGCCAGCGGCGTGCTGACCTCCAACGTGGGGCTGCCGACCGTCGTCGTGCCCGTGGGGACCAACCCGCACGGCTACACCACCTCGCTCCAGCTCGTCGGTCGGGCGTGGGACGACGCCGCCGTCCTCGGCATGGGCTACGCGCTGGAGCAGGAGGCGGACGCGCAGCAGCACACGACGTTCGCGCCGGCGCTGGCCTACGACCCGGACTTCGCCGACGTCGCCCGCGACAACCAGTTCTTCCGCGAGATCACGTGGCTCGCCGACCGCGGCATCTCCACCGGATGGGCCGAGGCCGACGGGACGGCGACGTTCCGACCGCTGCTGCCGATCGCGCGCGATGCGATGGCGGCGTTCCTGTTCCGGCTCGAGGACCCGCAGGACTACGTGGCGCCCGACGTCTCGCCGTTCTCCGACGTCGCCGTGGGCGACCAGTTCTACACGGAGATCTCGTGGCTGGCCTCGACGGGCATCTCGACCGGCTGGGACAACGGGGACGGGACGTTCTCGTTCCGTCCGCTCCAGCCGATCGCCCGCGACGCGATGGCGGCCTTCCTCTACCGCCTCGCGGACGAGCCTGCGCTGCCGAACCCTGCGGCGTCGCCCTTCACCGACGTCGCCCCCGGTGATGCGTTCTACGGCGAGATCACGTGGCTCGCCTCGACGGGTGTGAGCACCGGTTGGCAGGGCAACGACGGGACGGCCATCTACCAGCCGCTCTCCCCCGTCGCTCGCGACGCCATGGCCGCGTTCCTCTACCGGTTCGACCGTCTCGACCTCGGGGTGAGCTGACCGGGCGCGTGATCGTCACCGCATGACGACGGCGGGTGGGCACCCGCGAGTGCCGGTGCCCACCCGCCGTCCCCCGTAGGATCGACGCGCCGATCCGTCGGCGACCGCCCCCTTAGCTCAGCCGGTCAGAGCAGCGGACTCATAATCCGTCGGTCCTGGGTTCAAGCCCCAGAGGGGGCACTCCGGAAGCGACCGAAGGAGCGACCATGCTCGTGCGTACGAGATCCGTTCTCGCGGCCGCCGCCCTGGCGCTTTCCGTGGGCGCATGCGCCGCGGAACCGGCGCCCGCAGAGACAAAAACCGTGACGGAGACGGCAACGGTGACGGCGACGGCGACCAGCGACGGCGTACCGGTGCCGCCCGACGCGAACGACCCGCTCCTCTCGGACGAGGGCCTGTGCGCCGCCGATGCAGAGATGTCCAGCCTCGAGCTCAACGACGCCCTCGCGCCTCTGCTCGGGTTCTCCGGGGATCGCAACAAGCGGATTCCAGGAGAGGACGAGGAGATCCGCGAGTACAAGAACGCCGCATTCGAGCGGGCGTGCCCGGAGCGCGCGAGCTAGCTGCAGCTGACCGGGTCCCAGCCCGGCCCCAGCGCCGCCTTCGCCGACCCCGACGGCTACCACATCACGCTCCACGACCGCGCCTGATCGGGAGGCTGCCCTACCCGCCGGACGGCACCAGCACCGGGAGCAGCGCCTCGTCGACGAGCACGCGTGCCTCGTCGTCGGAGACCGACGGCGTGCCGTCTCCCGGCTGGTCGCCGTAGGCACCGAACTGGGCGTGGGAGACGCCGTCGAGCCGGACGCGCGTGGTGTCGGCCGGCATGAGGGGCATCGAGCCGTCCAGGTCCGCGACCGAGACCAGCCCGTCGGCCGTGCCGGACACGCTCAGCGCGGTCAGGTCGGTGCGGTCGGACAGGTCGCCGAGCGAGCAGTAGGACGCCAGCAGCACGAGGGCGTCGACGCCGTCGTCCTCCGCGTAGGAGCACGCCTTGACCCCGCCCATGCTGTGCCCGCCCACGGCCCACGACTCCACGTCCGGTGCCTCGTCGGTGAACGCGGACAGGGGCCGCCGCTCGAGGATCGCCAGGTTGAGGAACGGCTGCACGATCACCACGGTCGTCCCGCGCGCCACGGCCTCGCGGAACGTGGCGGCGTAGGCGTCGGCGTCCACCTTCGCGCCCGCGAGGAAGACGAGGCCGACGCCGTCGCTCTCCCCCGTCGGCGTCATCACCACGACGCCGTCGCGGTGCTCGAGCTCGACGCGCGGGTCGTCGGTCACGACGGCGAGGGCCGCGGGGTCGGCCGCGAACGTGTCGTTCGCCCAGAGGAGGAACGCCCCGGTTCCGAGGACGAGCACCGCGACGAGGGTGAGACCCAGGACGCGCAGGATGCGCAGGAGGCGGCGTCTGCGGCGTCGTCCCGGGCGGGTCGTACCGCCCTCGTCCGCCACGCTCCCGTCGCCCCGACCGAGGCCCGCCACCGGGTCCGACATCGCTCCACCCACCTTCGTCCGGACCACCGTACGCCCGCCCGCGAGCACTGTCGCGAGAGCGAATCGAGTGCTAGACCAGAGAGATGAGCACGCACGCAGCACGACGACGGACCCTCTCGCTCAGCCTGGCCGCGCTCGCCACGACCGCGCTCCTCCTCACCGGCTGCTCCGGCACCGGCGACGATCCCTCGCCCACCGCGACCGACCCCTCGACCGCCAGCTCCTCGCCCTCGGCGACCCCCTCCGGGAGCTCGACGAGCACCTCGCCGTCGCCCACCGACGAGCCGAGCGAGAGCGCGGGCACCAGCCCCGGGAGCGGCTGCCCGGCCGCCGGCGACGGCGTCCCACAGGGCGCCTCCTCGGCCGAGGTCGTCGACGTCGACGGCGACGGCCGCCCCGACACCGCCTGGCTCACCGCCGGCGCTGACCGGACCTTCGGCATCACCACCGCCTCGGGCGCCACCTTCTCCGCGCCGATCACCTCGGCCAGCCCGATCGCCGCCTCCGCCGTCGTCGGCAGCGTGGCTGACTCGGGCGGGGGTGACGTCCCGGTCGCGCTCGTCGATCTGGGGCGCGAGGCGCAGCTCTTCGCTCTAGGCGACTGCACCGTGACGCAGACCCTCGACGCGTCGGGCCAGCCCTACGTGTTCGACCGCGGGTTCGGCGACCAGGGCACGGGTGTCGGCTGCTCGAACGTGGACGGCGCCACGCGCCTCGCCGGCCTCCTCGCCGTCCGGCAGGGCGACGGCTGGACGGTCACGCGCACGCTCATCGACCTGAGCGACGGCGGACGCGTCGCGGCCAACGGCACGGCGACGGTCGTGGCGGAGGACGCGACCGCCGACGATCCCGTCGTCACCACGGCGCAGGAGGTCTCGTGCGGCGACCTGGTCGCCGGCGCAGGAGGGCTCACCGAGCCCGGCGCCTGACCGCCGCGGTGGTGCCCCGAGACGCAGCGAGGCCCCCTCGGTCGAGCGGCGCAGGGGGCGGAGCCGCAAGGTCGAGGGGGCCTTCGAGGACGAGGCTAGAACCGTTCCCCGATCGGACACAAGTGGCGTGCGCACCGACCGACGCCGTTGCCCGTCGTCGTGGCGACGGGAGGGAACACGCGACCGGGCGCCTCGGACCGACGTGATCGTTCGTGTCCTTGCGAAGGACACGAACGATCGGCGTTCGGCGGGACCGATCAGCGCGTCCGGCCAGCGCCTCCTAGCACCGCGCCGCGGATCGGTCAGGTGTCGGTCAGACGCCGTCGCTCGTCCTCGAGGGCGTACACCTGGGTCCACAGCGCGCCGCTCCCGGGATCGCTCGAGTCCATCGCCAGCGCCTGCGACTTGAGGTCCCCGATGCGCTTCGTCAGACCCAGGCGACGCAGCGCCGTCACCACCCCGAGCGTGTACGACTGCATCTCGCTCTCGACGGCGGGGATCGGCGCCACCGTCATCTCGCGCACGAGCGGCGCGAGGGTCTCGGTCGCACCCTCGAGCACCTCGGTCACCCAGCGCGCCGAGGCGGCGCGGTGCGCGTCGGCCGTGCCGCCGAGGTCGACCGTCGTCCGCGCCGGGGCGGCCACACCGCCCGCCGCCCGGATCGCGTCGTGGACGGAGCGGTGGCTCGGAACCTGGAAGACGGACGGGTCCACGGCGTCGAAACCGGCCGGCGCGGCGAACGCCGGGAACTGCAGGGCGACCTCGAGCACCTGGCGCTCGAGCCTGGCCACCGGGTCGTCGGGCATGCGGAAACGTGGCTCCGCGCGCTCGGCGCCGCCGCGCGGACCCGACTGCCCACCCCCGGAACGCTGGTCGCGTCCGCCGTCGCGCCGGTCTCCCCCACGCTGGCCGTTCGGCCCGTTGTACCCGCCCTGGCCGTTCGAGCCGCTCGGCCCACCAGGCCCGCCCTGCCCGTTCGACCCGCCCCCGGACTGCTGACGACCGGCGGCCGACCGTGCGCGCCGCGTCGCCTCGGCGACGGCGCTGCGCACGTCGGACGGTTCCATCTGCACCCAGCCCGCGAGCTGCCGTGCGTACTCGGCGCGGAGCGCGACGTCGCGGATCGTGCCGATCACGGGGGCGGCGACGCGCAGCCCCGCGACGCGACCCTCCGCCGTCGCCATGTCGACGTTCGACAGGGCCGTGCGGATGGCGAACTCGAACAGCGGCTCGCGGTCGGCGACGAGCTTGCGCACGGCGGCGTCGCCCTGCTGCACGCGGACCTCGCAGGGGTCGAGACCGTCGGCCGAGACCGAGACGAACGTCTGCGCGGCGAACTGCTGGTCCTCGTCGAAGGCGCGCATCGCGGCCTTCTGACCGGCGGCGTCGCCGTCGAACGTGAAGATGACCTCGCCGCCGACGGCGCGACCCGAGGAGAGCTGGATGCCCGCCACCCCGGTGGCCGAGTCGCCGAGCAGGCGGCGGATGACGCGCGTGTGGTCCGTGCCGAACGACGTGCCGCACGTCGCGACCGCCGTCGTGATCCCCGCGAGGTGGCACGCCATCACGTCGGTGTAACCCTCGACCACGACGACCTGGCGTCCCTGCGAGATCGCCTTCTTGGCGAGGTCGATCCCGTAGAGCACCTGGGCCTTGTGGTAGATCGGCGTCTCGGGGGTGTTGAGGTACTTGGGCCCGGGGTCGTCGTCGTACAGACGCCGGGCGCCGAACCCGATGACGTCGCCGGTGAGGTCGCGGATCGGCCACATCAGTCGCCCGCGGAAGCGGTCGTAGAAGCCACGGTTGCCCTGCGAGACGAGCCCCGCCGTCGACAGCTCGGCCTGCGTGAACGCCCGACCCTGCAGATGACGCAGCAACGAGTCCCAGCCCTGGGGGGCGTAGCCGACACCGAAGTGCGCCGCCGCCGCGCGGTCGAAACCGCGCTCGGCCAGGAAGGCGCGCGCCGTCGCCGCCTCGGGCGAGGTGAGCTGCTGCGCGAAGTACTCAGCCGCCACGCGGTGGGCCTCGACCAGGCGCTGCCGCTTGCCGGGCTCCTCGCGCGGACGGGACGGGCCGCCGGCGGCGTCCTCCTCGTAGCGGAGGGTGACGTTGTAGCGGCCCGCGAGCCGCTCGACCGCCTCGCCGAACGGCAGGTGGTCGATCTTCTGCACGAAGGAGATGACGTCGCCGCCCTCGCCGCAGCCGAAGCAGTGCCACAGCTGGACGGGCGGGCGGACGTGGAAGGACGGGGTGCGCTCGTCGTGGAAGGGGCACAGGCCCTTCATCGAGCCGACGCCGGCGTTCTTCAGCGCCACGTGCTCGCCGACGACCTCCTCGATCTTGGCCGTCTCCCGCACGACCCCGATGGAGTCGCGGTGGATGAGGGGCATGCAGCGAGTCTAGGTCGCGCGCGCGCCGGACGACGGCGGCCGTCGGCGTCCTGGGGACGAGGCGGGCCGCCGTCGGACGACCGTCGCGCGGAGGGGGCTCGCTCAGCCCTGCTGGGCCCGGCGGTCGTTCTCCTCGTCGCGCCATGCGACCCACCGCTGCACGAGCTCGAGGTCGAACTCCGGACCGCCCGTGCTGATGGTGAAGAGCGTCGCGCCGGCGTCCACGAGTCCCTCGGCCACGTCGGTCGGCTCCTCCTGGACGCCGATCGAGCGCTCCACCTGGGAGTCGTCGCGCCCGACGTCGGCCGCGTGCCCGGTCAGGATCGCCGACTTCTCGCGCAGCGAAGCGGCATCACCGAACGCGTGCCAGACGTCCGCGTGCTCGGCCACGAGACGCAGCGTCTTGCGCGGTCCCGAGCCCCCGATGAGGATCGGGATGTCGCGCACCGGCGCGGGGTTGAGCTTCGCCCAGCGAGCCTTGATGCGCGGCAGCGCTTCGCCGAGGTCGGCGATCCGGCTGCCCGCCGTGCCGAACTCGTAGCCGTACTCGTCGTAGTCGCGCTCGAACCAGCCGGCACCGATGCCGAGGATGAGACGACCGTTCGAGATGTGGTCGACCGTGCGGGCCATGTCGGCCAGCAGCTCGGGGTTGCGGTAGCTGTTGCAGGTCACGAGGGCGCCGATGTCCACGCGTTCGGTCTGCTCGGCCCAGGCGCCGAGCATGGTCCAGCACTCGTAGTGCAGCCCGTCGGGCTCGCCGCTGAGCGGGAAGAAGTGGTCCCAGTTGAAGACGATGTCGACGCCGGCCTCCTCCGACCGCATCACCGCGTCGCGAATCTGGGCGTAGGTGGCGTGCTGGGGCTGGAGCTGGACTCCGATGCGGATGGCCGTCATGTGATCCACGTTACGCCGCGTGCCGCGCGGCCGACGGTGTGGGTAGGCGGGTGGCGCTACGGCGCGGGGACGAGCCGAGCGTGCCAGGCCATCGCCGACAGATCGGTGAGCGAGGCCACCTGGTCGACGACGACGCGCAGCCGCGCCGCGTCGTCGGCCGCCTCCCGGTGGTCCTCCAGGAAGTGCGCCTCGAGCGTCAGCTCGGCGCGCTCCGAGAGCACCTCGACCAGCTCGGTGATGATCTGGCGCTGGTAGCGGTAGAGCGGTTCGTTCTCGCGCGGCGCCATCACGTACAGGGCCGCGATGCCCTTGAGCACGGCGATCTCGGCGCGCGTGCCCGGTGTGACCTCGAGCCGGGCGGAGTAGCGGCCGAGGTCGCCGGACCCGTGGCTGGCGCGCGTGGCGTCCACGCTGCCGCCGACGAACCGGCCGATGAGCTGCGAGGTCATGTCCTTGACGTGGGCGAGGCTGACGCGCGTGCCGTCGTACGCCTCGACCCACAGCGCGCCGGCGAGCAGCCGCTCGAGGGCGGCGCCGAGCTCGTCGTCCGACTCCGGCGGGTCGTACCAGGAGCGCACCTGCGCGACGACGCGGTCCTGCTCCGCCTGCTCGCGCAGCCGTCGGGGCTCCACGCGCCACCCCACGATGGCGTCCTCGACGTCGTGGACCGAGTAGGCCACGTCGTCGGCCAGGTCCATGACCTGGGCCTCGAGGCACGTGGTGCGCTCGGGGGCACCGGCCCGCAGCCACGCGAACACCTCGAGGTCGTCGTCGTAGACGCCGAACTTGCGGCTCCGGCGACCGTCCACCCGGCGCGGGGCGTCCTCGCGCCGCCACGGGTACTTGGCCGAGGCGTCCAGGCTGGCGCGCGTGAGGTTGAGGCCGATGCAGCGGCCGTCCTCGCGGAAGACCTTCGGCTCGAGCCGCGTCAGGATGCGCAGGGTCTGGGCGTTGCCCTCGAAACCGCCGGCCTCCTCGGACACGGCCGCGAGCGCCGCCTCTCCGTTGTGGCCGAACGGCGGGTGGCCCAGGTCGTGCGCGAGGCAGGCGGTGTCCACGACGTCGGGGTCGCACCCCAGCTGCTTGGCCAGCTCGCGGCCCACCTGCGCGACCTCGAGCGAGTGCGTGAGCCGGGTGCGGACGAAGTCGTCGGTGCTGGGGGCCAGGACCTGGGTCTTGGCCCCGAGGCGGCGCAGGGCCGAGGAGTGCAGCAGGCGGGCGCGGTCGCGCTCGTACGGCGAGCGGCGGACGTTCTTGGAGACCTCCGGCAGCCACCGGTCGACGTCGTTCACGCCGGAGGCGTGCATCGTGAGGGGCGGTTGCCAGGACATCGCTCCCAGCCTAGTGGGCGTGTCGGTGGTGGACATCTCGGTCTCCCGGGATTTGGCCCTCCCGCGCGCCGCCGCGACAATGGAGGGATGAGCGCCACCGCCCCGGCCATCTACACCACCCAGCCCGTCTCGGTGCCCCGCACCGGCACCCTGCAGTGGTGGCACACGGCCGTCATCTACCAGGTCTACCCGCGCTCGTTCGCCGACAGCAACGGCGACGGACTGGGCGACCTGCCCGGCATCACGGCGCGCCTCGGCCACCTCTCCCGCCTCGGTGTCGACGCCCTGTGGCTCTCGCCGTTCTACACCTCACCGCAGGCGGACCACGGGTACGACGTCGCCGACTACCGCGACGTCGACCCGATCTTCGGCACCCTGGCCGACGCGGACGCGCTGCTCGACCGCGCGCACCAGCTGGGGCTGCGCGTCGTCGTCGACCTCGTGCCGAACCACACCTCCGACGCCCACGTCTGGTTCCAGCAGGCGCTGGCCGCCGCCCCCGGCAGCCCCGAGCGCGAGCGGTACATGTTCCGCGACGGCCGCGGCGAGGCCGGCGAGCTGCCGCCCAACAACTGGGAGAGCGTGTTCGGCGGACCCGCCTGGACCCGCACCACCAACGCCGACGGCTCCCCCGGCCAGTGGTACCTGCACATCTTCGACGTCCGCCAGCCCGACCTGAACTGGGCCAACGAGGAGATCCGCCAGGAGTTCCGCGACGTGCTGCGGTTCTGGCTGGACCGCGGCGTGGACGGGTTCCGCGTCGACGTCGCGCACGGCATGGTCAAGGAGGAGGGCCTGCCGGACTGGGCCGGTCATTCGGCGATGATCTCCGAGGCGGAGTCCGGCGAGACGGAGGAGTCCGGGCCCGACGCGCAGGACGACGTCGACCTCGGCAACGCCGGCCCGATGTGGAACCAGCCGGGCGTGCACGAGATCTACCGCGACTGGCACGGTGTGCTCGCGGAGTACGGCGCCGACAAGATGCTCGTGGCCGAGGCCTGGGTCTCCCCGCTGCCGGAGCTGGCGAAGTACGTGCGGCCCGACGAGATGCAGCAGGCGTTCAACTTCGCCTTCCTCGCCTCGCACTGGCACGCGGGTGAGCTGCGCGGCGTGATCGAGCACTCGGTGCAGGTCAACGACACCGTGGGCGCCCCGACCACCTGGGTGCTGTCCAACCACGACGTCGTGCGGCACGCCACGCGCTTCGGCCTGCCCTCGGCGGGCGGCAACGTCGAACCCGTCGGGCCCGACGACCGGCAGCCCGACGCCGAGCTCGGCCTGCGCCGCGCCCGCGCCGCCACCCTGCTCATGCTGGCGCTGCCCGGTTCCGCCTACCTCTACCAGGGCGAGGAGCTCGGCCTGCCGGAGGCGACGCGGCTGCCGTTCGACGTCCGCCAGGACCCGACGATCGCGCGCGGCGGTGGCCTCGGCCGCGACGGGTGCCGCGTGCCGATCCCGTGGGAGGCGGCGGCGCCGTCGTTCGGGTTCTCCCCCACCGGAGAGAGCTGGCTCCCCCAGCCCGAGGAGTACGGGCGCTACGCCCTGGACGCCCAGAAGGGCGACCCGGCCTCGACGTACGAGTTCTACCGGCGTGCGCTCCGCATGCGCCGTGACTACGCGCTCGGCTCGGGCGGCCTGGCGTGGATCGACGTCGACCACCCCGACGTCCTGGGCCTGGCCAACGGCGAGCTCGTGGTGCTGGCGAACACGGGCGCGGAGCAGATCCGCCTGCCGGAGGGTCTCGAGCCGCTGCTGAGCAGCATCGAGCTGGACCAGCACGGCGACGGCGCGATCTTCCTCCCCGGCGACGCGACGCTCTGGGCCCTGCGCACGCAGAGCGAGGTCGGGCGCAAGCCCTTCGGCCCCGACTGAGCGGATCCCCCTCTTCCCACCCACCCGCCGAGAACGTCCCGGCTCGCGTTCCGGTCGGCCGTGGCGCGAGCCAGGACGTTCTCGCGGGTGAGGGGGTCAGCGCGTCAGGACCCGCCAGCCCCACGCGGCCAGCGTCAGGGTCGTGCCCGGCGCGACGTCCAGCTCCTCGCCCGTCGCCAGGTCGCGCCAGGTGCCCGCGACCGGGCCGCGGCGCAGCTCGACCTCGCGGGCGACGGCCGACAGGTTGACGACGGCGAGCACCGCGTCCTGTCCGCTGTCGCGCACGAACGCCAGCACCTGGTTCGGGTCCGACGTGCGCACCTCGATCATCGGTGCACCCCACGCCCCGTTGTGCAGCGCCCGGGTCTCGCGCTTGAGCGCGAACAGGCGGCGGTACAGCTCCCCCATGGGGTGCTCGCGCCACGTGATCGGGTCCCGCTCGAAGAACTCCAGCCGACGCTCGTTCCCCGCCTCCTGCCCGTTGTAGATCAGCGGCATGCCGTCGCTCACCACCGACAGCACCACGGCTGCCTCCAGCGCCTCACCGAACTGCTCGAACTCGGTGCCCTCCCACGAGTTCTTGTCGTGGTTGGACACGAACAGCATGCGGATCGCCTCGCGCGGGTAGGCGCGGTCGTTCCAGGCGTAGTAGACCCGCAGCGCCTCGACGTCGGCCTTCCCGTGCGCGATCTCGTGCATGGTGGAGTTCCACGACCACGCGTACGTCATGTCGAACGCCTTCTCGTGCAGCTCGCGCGACTCCCACTCCGCGAGCATGAAGACCGGCTTGATCTGCTCGAGCGCGTCGCGGACGTCCTCCCAGAAGTCGGTCGGCACGAATCCGGCGACGTCGCAGCGGAACCCGTCGACGTCGGCCTCCCGCACCCAGTGCACCATCGCGTCGCGCATGTACTCGCGCATCCCCGGTGCCGAGTAGTCGAGATCGATGATGTCGTCCCAGTCCCACCAGGGTGTCGGGGTGAGCTCCCCGTCCCAGCTGCGGCTGTAGAGCTCGGGGCGCTCGGTCGCGAGCGGGTTGTCCCACGCCGTGTGATTCGCGACCCAGTCCAGGATGACCTTCAGCCCGAGCTCGTGCGCGTCGTCGACGAAGGCGCGCAGGTCGGCGAGGGTGCCGAGCTCGCTGCTGACGGAGTAGTAGTCCTTCACCGCGTACGGGCTGCCGAGGCTGCCCTTGCGGTTGACCTCGCCGATCTCGTGGATCGGCATCAGCCAGACGATCCGCGCGCCCAGCCCGGCCAGTCGCGGCAGCTGATCGCGCGCGGCCGCGAGCGTGCCCTCGGGCGTGAACTGGCGGGTGTTGACCTGGTAGATGACGGCGTCACGGCTCCACGCGGGGTGGACGACGGTCTGTCGCGTCGGGTTGGTCACGGTGCCTCCTCGGCGTTCTCGGTCTCGTTCCAGCCCTCGTCGAGGGCGAGCTCCCACACGTGCGCACCGCGCACCGCGGGCAGCACGACGGCGTCGCCCTCGATCCGGGTCGCCGCACCCTCGCGGACCACCGGCGTGGCGCCACCCAGGAGTGCCAGCGGGAGGCGGACCTCCTCGCCGTCGGCCCGCGCGACGTGCACCAGCAGCCGCTGCTCGGCGTGCTCGCGCACGAAGGTCAGCGAGTCGACGCCGACGTGCGCCCACCGCAGACCGCCGCGCCGCAGCGCGACGCTGTCCCGACGCAGGGCCACCCAGGTGCGGTAGGCCTCCCACGTCGCGGCGTCCCACGCGTCGCGGTCCCACGGGAACGGGGTGCGCGCGTGCTCGCCGTTCGTGCCGGTGAGCCCGATCTCGTCACCCGCGAACACCGACGGCACCCCCGGCATCGTCATCTGCAGCGCGAGGCCGAGCAGGTGCAGGTCCCGGCCGGCGCCGGCGAGGTCGACACCGCCCTTCACCCCGCCGCCCGCGACGGTCCGGAACCGCGGGGTGTCGTGCGAGTCGAGGTGCATCGTCGAGGCGGCGAACGCCGCCCACGGCATCGCGGCGTGCACCTCGCGCATCGTCCGGGTGACCTCGTCGGCGCCGAGCACCGGGATGTCGACGGGCAGGCCGAGGAAGTGCAGCCCGTGCTCGACGGCGCCGGCGCCGGCCCCCGGCGCCCCACCGTTCAACCACACCCACAGCGGCCGCGTGAAGCCCTGGTAGTCCATCGTCCCGTCCCAACCGTCCCCGGTCAGGTCGGCGGCCGCGTCGTGCCCGTGCTCGGCCAGCAGCCACGCGTCCGGGTCGACGGCGTGCATCGTCGCTCGGATCTCGCGAGCCACCTCGTGGGCCAGGTCGTCCGCCCCGAGGCGTCCTGTCATGTTGGCGACGTCGATGCGCCACCCGTCGAGACCGGCCTCGATCCAGCGCGCGACGACCGAGCCCTCGCCGCGGTACAGCCGCGCGCGGAGCTCCTCGCTGCGGTGGTCGAGCTTGGGCAGCGAGGGCACGTCGAGCCACGAGACGTAGTCGCCGGGGTGGTCGCGGAAGCGGTAGAACGCCGCCTCCGGCGCACCGGGATCGGCCTGCGCCGCGAGGAACCAGTCGTGCTCGCGACCCGTGTGGTTGGTCGTGAGGTCGCCGAGCACGCGCAACCCGCGCTCGTGCGCCGCCGCGATGAGGCGCCGCAGCGCGTCGTCCCCGCCCAGCGCGGGGTCGACGCGGTCGAACGTGACGGCGTCGTAGCGGTGGTTGGAGCGCCCCTCGAAGACGGGCGTCAGGTAGAGCACCCCGGCGCCGAGCTCGACGACGTGGTCCAGACGAGCGACGACACCGTCGAGGTCGCCGCCGTACCACTGGCGCTCCACGCCCGGCCCGGAGCCGATGACCGGCTCGTCCCACGCGGCCTCGACCGCCCACGCGGGCGGCACGGTGTCGGGCGAGGACCGTGCGAACCGGTCGGGGAAGACCTGGTAGGCCACCTGGTCCGCCACCCACGCGGGCGGTGACCGGTCGATGCGCAGCAGGAAGTCCGCGCCGTCGGACGTGTCGCGCCCGTGCACCCCCTCGGCGTTCAGCCAGCGGTAGGCGCCGTCGGGCCCGCCCAGGAAGAAGCGGTAGCTCATCACCGGGTTCGTCGATCGCATGTCCACGTGCCACCAGCGTCCGCCCGCGGTGCGGGCGCCGCGGCGTGCCGGCGCGAGGTGCGGCTCGCCGTCGCGCAGCGACCGCAGGACGAGGCGCTCGACGCCGTCGCGCCCGTCGGCGAGGTCGGGCACCAGCACGCGCAGCGCGACGGTGCCGCCGAGCTCGTACGGGCCGGGCGCGACGAAGCGCGCCGAGCCGTCGTGGTGGACGTCTCGGAGGGTGGGGGGCGTCATCCCTTCACGGCTCCCGCCGTGATGCCCCCGACGATGTAGCGCTGGAGGTACTGGAACAGCAGGATGATCGGGACGGCGATCACCACGGATCCGGCCGCGAACCAGCCGAGGTTGTTGGACTGGTCGGCCGCGAGGACACCCTGCATGCCGACGGCGATCGTCTTGACGTCGGTGGAGCGCAGGAAGATCGAGGCCAGCAGGAACTCCCCGATCACGCCGACGAACACCAGCAGTCCGGAGATCACCAGGATCGACTGCAGCAGCGGCAGCAGGATGCGGAAGAACACCTGCAGGTGGCTCGCCCCGTCGATCTTGGCCGCCTCGTCGAGCTCGATCGGGACGGTGTCGAAGAAGCCCTTGATCAGGTAGACCTGGCCGAGCGAGCCGCCCAGCATGATGAGGATGTAGCCCGGGAGCGTGTCGAGGCCGAACGCCGGGAGCACCTCACCCACGATGCTGAACATCTGGAACAGCGCGACCGTCACGAGGATCTGCGGGAACATCAGGATCAGCAGCAGCGACAGCAGTCCCGCGCGGCGACCCCGGAAGCGGAAGCGCGAGAACGCGTAGGCGGCGAAGCAGCTGAAGATCAGCTGGACGACGACCACGACCAGCGCCACCACCACGGTGTTCAGCGCCCACCGGAAGAACGGCCGGGAGGGGTTGTTCCACAGCTGCTCGAAGTTGGCGAAGCTGACCACCGTGGGGATGAGGTCGGTCGAGGCGACGGACCCGATCGGGTTGAGGGACGCCGAGACGATGTACAGGATCGGGATGACGGCGTAGATGCACGCCACGACGCCGACGAGGTAGCGCCACGAGAGGGTGCGCCACCAGCGGGCACCCGTGAGGCGGTCGGCGGGCGCGCCCTTCGGCGGGCGACGGCGGCCGCGCGGGGAGGGCTTGACGACGGCGGTGGTCGCGACCGTCGCGGCGGTGGGGGTGGGGGCGGAGGTCATGTCAGTTCATCTCCTCGAGCTTGCGGGTACCCCGGAACTGGATGGCGGCGAGCACACCCGTGAGGACGAACAGGAGCACCGAGACGGCCGAGGCGAAGCCGATCTGGGAACCGCCGCTGCCGAACGCGAGCCGGTAGGTGTAGCTGATGAGGATGTCGGTGCCGCCCGCCGTCGGGTTGTCCGGGCTGAACGGACCACCCTTCGTGAGCAGCTGGATCGCGTTGAAGTTGTTGAAGTTGAACGCGAACGAGCTCACCAGCAGGGGGGCCGTCGAGACCAGGAGCAGCGGGAAGACGATGCGCCGGAACTGGCCGAACCCGGTCGCGCCGTCGATCGAGGCCGCCTCCTTGAGGTCGGACGGGATCGACTGCAGCGCGCCGGTGCAGATGAGGAACATGTAGGGGAAGCCCATCCACAGGTTCGTCAGGAGCACGGCGACCTTCGCCCAGGTGGCGTCACCGAACCAGTCGATGCCCGTGCCGAGCATGTCGTTGACGAGGCCGTAGTCGCGGTTCCAGAAGCCCGCCCAGACCATCAGCGAGATGAAGCCCGGGATGGCGTACGGCATGATCAGGAACGACCGGAAGGCGCGCTGACCGCGCATCCGGGTGTCGTTGAGCGTGACGGCCAGCAGCAGCCCGAGCGCGAACGTGCTGCCGACGGAGCCGACCGCGAACACGAGGGTCCAGCCCAGGATCGACAGGAACGGCCCCGTGATCCGCTGGTCGGAGAAGATGCGCTCGAAGTTGAAGGTCCCGACGTTCTCCGACCACGACTGCGTGGCCAGGCGCTGCCCGGCGTCGTCGACGAAGTAGGACCGGTCACCCGACGGCGCACGCTCGGCCGTGTACACGACGCCCGTGTCGACGTTCGTGATCGTGTCCGCCGCCTCGTCGTAGATCAGCGGCGTGCGCATCTCGATCGCCTGGAAGCCCTGCGCCTTGATGACCGTGTCGTCGTTGACCGGCACGGCGAAGCCGTCGAGCGGCTGCCCGGCACCGCTGAGGTCGTTCTGCTCCTGCCGCGTCAGGATCGTGTAGCCCTCGGCGGCGGTGATCTGGCCGGCGTCGACCGTGACCGTGTCAGCGGGGAGCTCGGTCAGCCCCTCCTCCTCGGAGCCGACGTAGGCCTGCTCCGTCGCGGTGTCCACCAGCAGCATCTCGAACGGGCCGGTGGTGATGGCGCCCTGGGTGCCGACGACGAGCGAGTACACCGCACCGTCGGGCACCTGGACGGCGGACGTGCCGACGATGCGGGCGACGGCGGCCTCCTTGCTGGAGCGCGTGCCGTCGCCGTAGTTCGTGGTGGAGAGCTGGAAGGTCAGGATGATCGGGTAGATCAGGAACAGCACGAGCATCAGCACGCCGGGCAGCAGGTACTTCGCCGGCACGATGCGGCCGGTGAGGTAGACGGCGACGACGACGGCCACGACCGCCCACAGCATGATGAGGAAGGCCCAGTTCGCGGTCGCCACGAGCGTCGGCGTGAGGGCGACGGCCAGGGCGAGCACGAGCCCGAGGCTGACGATCTTGGCCACGAGGCCGCCCGAGCTGCGGGCGTCGATGGCGAGGGGATGACGGCGGCGCGGCGACGCGTCCTTGCGGCGCTGCGGGGTGGGGGTGAGGATCTGGGTCACGGGACGCTCCCGGGTGGTGACGAGGGTGGGGGCCCGTCCGCGCGTCCGGCGCGGACGGGAGCGCCCGGGGTCCGGTCGGCGATGACCGGACCCCGGAATCGTTCGTCAGGAGCTGGCGATGGCCGCGCTGATGGTCTCGCCGGCCGTGGTCATCGTGCCGGCCGGGTCGGCCCCGCCGATGATCGCGGCGTAGGCCTGGCCGAGCGGCGTCCAGACCTGGTCCATGGCCGGGATGGCCGGCATGGGCTGGGCCTGGTCGGCGGCGTCGCCGAACACGCCAACCAGGGGGTCGGCGGCCGCGGCGGCCTCACGCACGGACGTCATGGCCGGCGGGAGGTTGGCGTTGTCGAACAGGATCTGCATCGTGTCCTCGGAGTTGAGCGCCCCACCCGTGGTCCCGGTGACGAACGCCTGCGCGAAGCTCTTGTTCGCACCGTTCGAGGCCACGTAGAACGCCTGCGCCCCCATGAACGGGACGGCGGGGCCCATGCCCGCGAAGCCGGGGATCGGCTGGACGGTGAAGCCGTCCTCGCCGAGGCCGGTCGTGACGTCACCGAGCGCCCAGGGGCCGGAGATCAGGCACCCGGCGCGGCCGTCGGCGAACAGCGCGATCGCGTTGTCGCCGGAGATCGCCGTCGACAGCACGCCGGAGCCGGCCGAACCGAGCTCGGCCAGCTTGGCGGCGGCGGCCTGACCCTCGGGCGTGCCGACGCCGAGGTCCGCGGGGTCGGGCGTGCCGTCGGCGGTGAGGCCGAACAGGTAGCCGCCGGCCGAGGTGTACAGGGGCTGCATGTTGTACGGGTCGCCGTCCACGCCCTGCGCCACGTTCAGCGCCGAGTCGACCTGGCCGGCGTCCTTGGCCGCCTGGCCCGCCGCGATGGCGTCGTCGAGCGTCGCGTAGGTGTCGGGCGCGTAGGCGGTGTTGCAGTACAGCACCAGCGACTCCACGCCGTAGGGGATGCCGTAGAGCTGGCCGTTGTAGGTGACGGCCGAGACCGCGCGCTCGGCGTAGCCCCCGAGCGCGTCGGCGCCGAGCTGCAGCGGGTCGATCGCACCGTTCGCGACGAGCTGGCCGATCCAGTCGTGCGCGCCCACGAGGACGTCGGGGCCGTTGCCGGCCTCGTTCGCCGTGATGAAGTCCGTGCGTGTGTTGACGATCGCCTGCACGCCGACGGAGATGCCGTTCGCCTCGCCGAAGGCCTCGGCCGCGGCGGTGACCGCGTCGAGCTTGACGTCGTCCGTCCAGATGACGAGGTCCTCGTCACCGCGGACGGCGACGGTCTCCTCCTCCTCGCCCTCCGGCGCGGCCGAGGTCTCCTCGGCGGACGTCTCGGAGTCGCCGGCCTCGGGGGACGTGGTCTCCTCGGACCCGCCGCCGCCCCCGCCGCACGCGGTCAGCAGCAGCGCCGTCGTCGCGATGGCGGCCGTGATGGTGGTTCTGCGCATGTGCTCGCTCCTGAGTCTCGGATCGATCGGCAGCGCGCTCCGACCCTCGTTGGCCGGGAACACGCGACGCTGCGTTGGTGGCAACGTACTGCAACTTTCTGCAACGCGGCAGCACTTCGCTGCCGCACGACGATCTGTGACGCAATCGTGACCGGGGGCGGCGGGGCGGCCCCCCGTCCGATCCACGAGGCCGGACGGCCGCGACACCCGGCGGGCACGCGCGGTCCTGACGCAACGTTTGCGGTATCTTGCACCGAGACATGCACGGGGATGGTCCGCCGTCCCGAGGCCGCACTGCTGCGGCCGTGAGGAGATGACGTGACCAACCACGACGTGCCGCGCACGCGACTGGCCGACCTGGCCGAGCACTCGGGCGTCAGCACCGCCACGGTGTCGCGCGTCCTCAACCGCAAGCCTGGGGTCGCCGAGTCCACGCGCCAGGCCGTCTACCACGCGCTCGACCTGCTCGGCTACGAGCGACCGCGGCGCATCACGTCGCCGTCGGCCGGCCTCATCGGGCTCGTGATCCCGGAGCTGTCCAACCCGGTCTTCCCGGCGTTCGCCCAGGCGATCGAGACGGCCCTCGCGCACCACGGCTACACGCCGCTGCTGTGCACCCAGACCGCGAGCGGGGTCTCCGAGGACGAGTACGTCGAGACCCTGATGTCCGCCGACGTCGCGGGCATCGTGTTCCTCAACGGGCTGCACGCGGACTCGCAGGCGCCGATAGCGCGCTACCAGCGGCTGGCCGAGCGCGGCGTCCCGTTCGTCCTGGTCAACGGGCACCGCGACGAGCTCGAGGCGCCGTCGGTCTCGGTCGACGAGCGGCTCGGCATGGATCTCGCGGTGCGGCACCTCGCCTCGCTCGGGCACCGCCGGATCGCGCTCGCCGTCGGGCCCGACCGGCTGATCCCCGCCGCGCTCAAGCGCGAGGGCTTCGTGGCCGCGATGAAGCGTCACATCGGGCAGGACGCCGAGCATCGCGTGCTGACCTCGCTCTTCACCGTCGAGGGCGGCGAGGCGGCGGCGCGTGCGCTGCTGCGCGAGGGTGCCAGCGCCATCATCTGCGGCAGCGACATCATGGCGCTCGGGGCGATCCGGGCCGTGCGTCAGGCGGGGCTGACGGTGCCCAAGGACGTCTCGATCATCGGCTTCGACGACTCGCTGTTCATGAACTTCACGTCGCCGCCGCTGACGACGCTGCGCCAGCCCGTCGACGCCATGAGTCAGGCGGTGGTGGACACGCTGCTCTCGGCGATGGCCGGACGACGGGATCCGATCGAGCTGCGCTTCGCCCCCGAGCTGATCGTCCGGAGCTCGACGAGCTCCGTCCCCACCTCCTGACCCGACCGCGGGCGGTCAGCCGCCGCTGACGCTCAGCTCCGCCTCGTGCAGCGAGGCGGCGAGGTCGGCGTCGATCTCGCGCGAGTCCAGCCAGCCGTAGGGCACGCTCGGCACCTTCGGGGTCCCGGCCCGGCCGCGCTGCCCCTCGGCCGCCTCGCCCGGGTAGGCCTGGTCGAGGTCGAGCGCGGCGAGCTTGTCGTCGAGGTCGGCGAGCGAGTCCACGAGCGCGAGTCCGCGCCGTGCGTCCCCGCCGACCGAGTAGCCCTTGAGGTACCACGCCATGTGCTTGCGCAGCTCGCGCAGACCGCGGCCCTCGTCGCCGTCGGCGTGCACGATCATCAGCTCGGCGTGGCGGCGCAGCACGCTCGCGACGGCGCCCAGGCCCGGCCGCACGCGCCGCTCCGTCCCGGCGAAGGCCGAGACGAGGTCGGTGAACAGCCACGGCCGGCCCTGGCACCCGCGCCCGACCACGACGCCGTCGCACCCCGTCTGCGCCACCATCGCCAGCGCGTCCTGCGCCGACCAGATGTCGCCGTTGCCGAGCACCGGGATGTCCGTGACCGCCTCCTTGAGCCGCGCGATCGCGTCCCAGTGAGCGTGGCCGGAGTAGTACTCCGCCGCGGTGCGGGCGTGCAGCGCGACCCAGGCCGCGCCGGCGTCCTGCGCCATCAGCCCGGCCTCGAGATAGGTGAGGTGCGTCTCGTCGATCCCCATCCGCATCTTGACGGTCAGGGGCACGTCGCCGCGCCCGGCCTCCTCGACGGCGCCGCGCACGATCGCGGCGAACAGGTCGCGCTTCCAGGGCAGGACCGCTCCCCCGCCGCGCTTGGTCACCTTGGGCACGGGGCAGCCGAAGTTCAGGTCGATGTGGTCGGCGCGGTCCTCGGTCACGAGCATGCGAACGGCGGCGCGCACGGTCGCCGGGTCGACGCCGTAGAGCTGCACGCTGCGGATCGTCTCGTCGGGAGCCGGCGTGATGATGCGCATCGACTCGGGAGTCCGCTCGACCAGCGCGCGCGAGGTGACCATCTCGGAGACGAACACGCCCTCGGGGGCGTCGCTCGCGTGCGGCTCGATCGGCGAGCCGGTGGGCTCGGGCAGACCGGCGCGCGCGGCCTCGCGGCACAGCTGGCGGAAGGGTGCGTTCGTCACGCCCGCCATGGGGGCGAGCACGACGGGTGTGCCGACGGTGAAGCGGCCGAGGGTGAGACTCACTCCTCCATGGTCCCAGAACCGCGCAAGCGTCTGTCCCGACGGCGCTGCACCGGCGGGTGGGCCCGGTCACCCTCGGCCTCGGGCTGGTGCGCGGGCGCGGCCTCGGGCTCGGGCGTCGCGGCGGGGACGCCGTCGCCCGACGCCGGAGCCGCCACCACCGCGGTCGCACCCCCCGCGGCGATCACCACGCCGTGCCCCCGCTCGTCGCGGTCGGACGTGCGCACCAGCGACGCGGAGATCGCCGTCGTCACCGGGATCGCGAGGACGAGACCGATCGAGGAGACGAGCGTGCGCACGAGCTCCTCGGCGATGCTCGCCGACGTGATCAGCTGCGTCGGCGAGCGGTCGTAGATCGAGGCGATCATCAGCATCGGCAGCGCCGTGCCGACGTAGGCGAACGCGAGCGTGTAGACGGTCGAGGCGATGTGGTCGCGTCCGATGCGCATGGCGCGGAGGAACACACGGCGGCGCGGCACGGTCGGATCGCTCGCGTGCAGCTCCCACACCGCGCTCGCCTGCGTGATCGTGACGTCGTTGAGCGCGCCGAGCCCGGCGATCACGAACCCGCAGACCAGCAGCGCGCGCATGCTGATCTCGGGGAACGTCGACATCACCTGGTAGCCCTCCTCCGAGCCGGTGCCCAGGAGGTTGGCGCCGGCGGCGGAGGCGATGGCGAGCACCGTGGTGACGGCGAGGCCGACGAACGTGCCGAGCAGCGCCGTCGTGGTCCTGATGGAGATCCCGTGCGCCAGGTAGACGGAGACGAACATCATCGCGCTCGATCCCACGAGCGCCACCAGCAGCGGTGACACCCCGGTCATGAGCGCCGGCAGGACGAACAGGCCGATCACGGCCAGGGAGGCGGCGAGGCCGACGACGGCGGCGAGCCCGCGCCAGCGCGCCACGAGGGCGACCAGCAGCACGTAGGCGACCGCGAGCCAGATCAGCGGGACGTCGCGCTTGTAGTCGATGAACGTGAAGCTCGCGCCGGCGTCCAGCCGGTCGGCCTCGAACAGGACGAGGATCTGCGCGCCCACGGGGACGGTTTCCCGCAGCACGTCCTCGCCGACCGAGACGGGCACCTCGACACCGGCGCCGTCACCCGTGAGCAGCTCGGCCGTCACCTCGGCGCCCGGAGTCCCGGGGACGTCCGTGATGCGCGCGGTCTCGAACGACAGGCCGGACGCCGTCATCGGGATGGAGCCGGCGATCGACTCACCCTTCGGCCACAGCGCGACCATCCCGGCGATCGTCGCCAGCAGCAGGGGGACGACGATGGCCGCGAGCAGGATGCGCGCGCGGCGCACCTCCCCCGGAGGGAGGTGGACCGGCGCGTGGCCGTGCCCGTGACCGTGACCCGGCCCCGTCGCGTCCGCGCCGCCCTGCGACACCGCGGCCGCGGACGGCCCGGCCGCCGTCGCCCCCTGCTCCGGCGTGCTCACGCGTCGATCACGCGCCGAGGAGACGCGCGCCCAGGTACGAGGCGACCTGAGAGAGCGCCACGCGCTCCTGCGCCATGGTGTCGCGCTCGCGGATCGTCACGGCGTCGTCGGTGAGCGTGTCGAAGTCGACCGTGACGCAGAACGGCGTGCCGATCTCGTCCTGACGGCGGTAGCGGCGACCGATGGCGCCGGCGTCGTCGAAGTCGACGTTCCAGTGCTCGCGGAGCTCGGCGGCCAGAGCGCGTGCCTTGGGCGAGAGCTCTCCCGAGCGCGACAGCGGCAGCACGGCGGCCTTGACCGGGGACAGCCGCGGGTCGAGCTTGAGGACGGTGCGCTTGTCGACGCCGCCCTTCGCGTTCGGCGCCTCGTCCTCGTGGTAGGCCTCGACCAGGAACGCCATCAGCGAGCGCGTCAGACCGGCGGCGGGCTCGATGACGTAGGGCACCCAGCGCTCGCCCTTCTCCTGGTCGAAGAAGGACAGGTCCTTGCCGGAGTGCTCGGTGTGGGTCTTGAGGTCGAAGTCGGTGCGGTTGGCGATGCCCTCAAGCTCGCCCCACTCGCTCCCCGTGAAGCCGAACTTGTACTCGATGTCCACGGTGCGGGTGGAGTAGTGCGAGAGCTTCTCGGCCGGGTGCTCGAACAGGCGCAGGTTCTCCGCGGCGATGCCCAGGCCGGTGTACCACTCCATGCGCGTGTCGATCCAGTACTGGTGCCACGTCTCGTCCGTGCCCGGCTCGACGAAGAACTCCATCTCCATCTGCTCGAACTCGCGCGTGCGGAAGATGAAGTTGCCCGGCGTGATCTCGTTGCGGAACGACTTGCCGATCTGGGCGATGCCGAACGGCGGCTTCTTGCGCGCCGCCGTGGCGACGTTGCCGTAGTTGACGAAGATGCCCTGCGCGGTCTCGGGGCGCAGGTAGTGCATGCCCGACTCGTCCTCGACCGGGCCGAGGTAGGTCTTGAGCATCATGTTGAAGTCGCGGGGCTCGGTCCACTCGCCGCGCGTGCCGCAGTTGGGGCACGCGATGTCCTTCAGGCCGTTCTCGGCCGCCCGGCCCTTCTTCGCCTCGAACTCCTCCACGAGGTGGTCCTCGCGGAAGCGCTTGTGGCACGAGAGGCACTCGGTCAGCGGGTCGGTGAAGACGCCGACGTGGCCGGAGGCCACCCAGACCTGGCGAGGGAGGATGACGGCGGAGTCGAGGCCGACGATGTCGTCGCGGCGGGTGACCATCGCGCGCCACCACTGGCGCTTGATGTTCTCCTTGAGCTCGACGCCGAGGGGCCCGTAGTCCCAGGCGGAGCGGGAACCGCCGTAGATCTCACCCGACTGGAAGACGAACCCCCGGTGCTTGGCGAGGGTGATGACGGAATCGAGACGACTGGCGGCCACGGTTGAGCTCCTTGCGGACGAGACCCCGCACCTGGCTGGCGCGGGCGACGTCCAACCTACCGTGAGGCGTGGCTGGCTTCCCGGCCCAGCCGTTTTGACAATCGTTCTCATTGAGTCGAGAATCGTTCTCATGCAGCCCTCGTTCCGCCGTGCCCTCGTCCCGATCGCCGCCCTCTCCCTGGCCCTCCCGCTGGCCGCGTGCGGCGACGGCGGCTCCGGCTCGGGCGCCTCCGGTACCGATGGTGGAGGCGACACGATCGAGGTCCTGGCCTCGTTCTACCCGCTGCAGTACCTCACGCAGCGCATCGGCGGCGACGCCGTCACGGTCTCCAGCCTCACGCCCGCCGGCGCCGAGCCGCACGACCTCGAGCTCTCGCCGTCGCAGGTCGCCACCATGGGCCGCGCCGACCTGGTCGTCTACCTGTCCGGGTTCCAGCCCGCCGTCGACACGGCGGTGTCCGAGGTCTCCCCCACGGCGATCGACGTCGCCTCGGCCGCGCGCCTCACGGACGCCGCGCACGAGGAGGAGCACGACCACGAGGCCGAGGAGGAGGGCCACGACCACAACGGGCTCGACCCGCACTTCTGGCTCGACCCGATCCGGATGGCCGACGCCGCCGACGCCGTCGCCGCGCAGCTCGCCGAGGTCGACCCCGACGGCGCCGAGCAGTTCGAGGCGAACGCGGCCGAGCTCCGCACCGAGCTGGAGGGCCTGGACGAGTCCTACCGCACGGGCCTGGCCGAGTGCAGCACGACGACGATCGTCGTCGCCCACGAGGCCTACGGGTACCTCGCCGGTGCCTACGGCCTGGAGCAGGAGGGCATCTCCGGCATCGACCCCGACGCCGAGCCCTCCCCCGCGCGCCTGCGCGAGATCGAGCAGGTCGTGCGCGAGACCGGTGTGAGCATCATCTTCACCGAGTCCCTCATCGACCCGCGCGTGGCCGAGGTGCTCGCCGACGACCTCGGCATCACCACCGGCGTGCTCGACCCGCTCGAGAACCAGGCCGACCCCGACGCGGACTACCGTGACGTCATGAACAGCAACCTGGCCTCGCTGCGCGACGCGCTGACCTGCGCGTGAGCAGGACCCGTCCCAGCCCCACCGGCGCGACCGACCCGACCGGCTCGACCGACCCGGTCGTGGCCGTCCGCGACCTCGCGGTCGACCTCGGCGGGTCGCGCATCCTGCGCGACATCAGCCTCGAGGTGCACCGCGGGGAGTTCGTGGCGCTGCTGGGCGCGAACGGCTCCGGCAAGTCCACGCTGGTGCGCACGCTGATCGGCGTGCTGCCGCCCGCGGCCGGCACCGTCCGCGTGCTCGGCGCCGACATCACGCGCCGCGCCGGCGTCCCGTGGCAGCGCATCGGTTACGTGCCGCAGCGCTCGACGGCGACGGCGGGCGTCCCCGCCACGGTCGTCGAGGTCGTCCGGTCGGGGCTGCTCGCCGCGGGCATGCTCCGTCCGCCGCGCGACGCCGACGCCCGCGTCCGCCGCGCGCTCGAGCGCGTCGACCTGGCCGACCGTGCGCACCGCGCCGTCGCCGAGCTCTCCGGCGGGCAGCAGCAGCGCGTGCTGATCGCGCGCGCGCTCGCCCGCGACCCCGAGGTGCTCCTGCTCGACGAGCCGCTGGCCGGCGTCGACGCCGCGAACCAGGCCTCCTTCGCCCGCACCATGGCGGGCCTGCGCGAGGACGGCGTGACCGTCCTCGTGGTCCTGCACGAGACCGGACCGCTCGCCCCCCTGATCTCCCGCGCGCTCGTGCTGCGGCACGGCGCGATCGTGCACGACGGCGAACCGCCCCCCGCCGCGCCCGGTCACGACCACGACGACCACGACCACCTGCACCCGCACGGGGACTCCCGCGACGAGCACTGGGCCGAGGAGCGTGCGCACGGGGGCGACCGCCCCACCGGTGACCGCTCCGCCATCCGCATCACCCCGGGAGGGCTGGCGTGAGCACGTTCGTGGAGATGTTCTCCTCCCCGCTCATGCAGCGCGCGCTGATCGCGGCGGTCGTCGTCGGGCTCGCGGCGCCCGTCATGGGCACCTACCTCGTCCAGCGGCGCCTGTCACTGCTGGGTGACGGCATCGGGCACGTCGCGCTGACGGGCGTCGCGGCCGGCTGGCTCGTCGGCAACGCGATGTCGCTGACGCCGCACGACGCGCTGGCCATCCCGGGCGCCGTCGTCGCCGCGGTGATCGGCGCGCTCGCCATCGACGTCGTCCGCGCCCGGGGCCGCACGAGCGGCGACGTCGCGCTCGCCCTGCTCTTCTACGGCGGCATCGCCGGCGGTGTGCTGATCATCGGCCTCGCCGGCGGCACGACGGCCAATCTCATGGGTTACCTGTTCGGCTCCATCGCCACGGTCAGCACGAGCGACCTCGTCCAGATCGTCATCCTCGGCGCCCTGGTGCTCGGTGTCGGCATCGGGCTGCGTCCGGCGCTCTTCGCGGTCTCACACGACGAGGAGTTCGCCCGCTCGCTCGGGCTCCCGGTGCGTCTGCTCAACATGATGATCGCGATCGTCGCCGCGCTGACCGTCACGGTCGCGATGCGCGTGGTCGGTCTCCTGCTGGTGAGCGCGATCATGATCCTGCCCGTCGCGATCTCGCAGCAGGTGGCGACGTCGTTCCGCGCCACGATGCGGCTCGCGATGGGGGTGGGCGTGCTGGTGTGCGTCTCCGGCCTCGTCATCACCTACTTCCGGGCCCTCTCCCCCGGTGCGGTCATCGTGTGCCTGGCGATCGCCGTCTACGCTGGGGTGGCCGCCGTGCGACCGCTCCTGGTGAACCGGTCGCGGGCCCGCGGGGCCCAGGCGGCGTTCGATCCGCACCCCGACCACCCCGACGACGTCCTGGTGGCGGGGATGACCGAGCCGGGCACGGCGGGCGGTTCGACAGCCACACGAGGCACGACGGCGAGGGAGTAGCGGTGCAGCGCACGACACGTCAGCGAACCGCCGTGGCGGAGCTGCTGGAGCACTCGGCCGAGTTCCGCAGCGCCCAGGAGGTGCACCGGATGCTCGCCGACCGCGGCGAGTCGGTGGGTCTCGCGACGGTCTACCGCACGCTGCAGGCGCTGGCGGAGGTCGGCGAGGTCGACGCGCTGCGAGGCCCCGACGGCGAGGTCCGCTACCGCCGCTGCGACGAGCAGGCCCACCACCACCACCTCGTGTGCCGCCGCTGCGGAACGGCCGTCGAGCTCGACGCCGCCGCCGTCGAAGCGTGGTCCGGAACCATCGCCGCCGCACACGGCTTCACCGCCGTGGAGCACACCATCGAGCTGTTCGGGCTCTGCGCGACCTGCAGCGCCGCCGACGCCCGAGCCTAGGCGGGCCCCCTCCGTGCCGGCCGCCCTCGACGGCGCCTCGTTCTGGCCGCTGTTCGCGTTCTTCTTCGGCGTCGTCCTGCTGCGCACGCAGCTCACGTACTGGATCGCGCGCCTCGTGACGCGCTGGTCGCTCGACCACACGCGTCCGCGACGCCCCTGGGTCGCACGCGTGCACCGCTGGCTGCAGGGCGAGGGCACGGCGCGCGGGCTGCGCACGGTGGAGCGGTGGGGTGTGGTCGCCGTCCCGCTGTCGTTCCTGGCGACGGGGACGAAGACGGTCGTCAACGCGGCCGCCGGGGTCGTGGCGATGCCGTTCCCCCGCTACCTGCCCGCGATGCTGCTGGGCTGCGTCGTGCACGCCACGATCTACGCCACGGTCGGCTGGGCCGCGTGGAGCGCGGCGCTGGCCGCCGCGACCGGCTCGGCGTGGGGCATCGCCGCCATCGCGGTCATCGCGCTCGCCGTGCTGATCCTGGTCGCGCTCCGGCTCCGAGCCCGCCGCCGCGCGAGCACCGCCGACGGGGCAGAGCTGCCCTAGGCGGTGTGGTCCTCCGGCGCGACGCAGAACTCGTTGCCCTGCGGGTCGGTGAGGGTGAACCAGCGGGCCGCGCCCTCGCTCCGCTCCCCCAGGCTCCTGGCGCCGACGCCGACGAGCCGCTCGTGCTCGGCGTCCAGGTCGCCGTCGACCACGAGGTCGAGGTGGACGCGGTTCTTGCCGGGCGTCACGGCGTCGACCCGCTGGAACGCGAGAGCACCGGAGGACGTCATCACGACGACGAACCAGCCATCGTTCTCCGCCACGACCTCACCGCCGAGGGCGAGGGCCCACCATCGCGCGAGCGGGAGCGGGTCGGTCGAGTCGGTCGTGATCATGCCGAGGTGCAGGGCCATGCCGTCACCCTAGAACCGGCCGATGACATCGACGTGTCGTTCGTGTCGCGTCTCAGGGCACGATCGGGAAGCCGTCAGGAACCGACGGCGTCGATCGCCCCGCCGTAGCGGCGGTCGCGGCGCGCGTACTCCAGGACCGCGGCCCACAGGTCGCGGCGGTCGACGTCGGGCCACGCCTTCTCGAGGAACACGAACTCCGCGTAGGCGGCCTGCCAGATGAGGAAGTTCGAGGCCCGCTTCTCGCCGCCGGTGCGGATGAACAGGTCGACGTCGGGCATGTCCGGCTCGTCGAGGTGGCGCGCGACGGTCTGCTCGCTGATGCGCGAGGGATCCAGCCGCCCGGCCGCGGCCTCGGCGGCGATCGTGCGCACGGCGTCGGCGATCTCGGCGCGACCGCCGTAGTTCACGCACATCGTCAGGGTGCAGCGCGTGTTGCCCTCGGTGAGCGCCTCGGCCTCCTCCAGCTCGGCGATGACGCTGCGCCACAGGCGCGGGCGGCGCCCGGCCCAGCGCACGCGGACACCCCAGGAGTTCATGACGTCCCGACGGCGGCGCAGCACGTCCCTGTTGAAGCCCATGAGGTAGCGCACCTCCTCGGGCGAGCGCTTCCAGTTCTCGGTGGAGAAGGCGTACGCGCTGACGTGGGAGACACCGAGGTCGATGGCGCCGGCGACGACGTCGAGCAGGACCTGCTCACCGGCCGCGTGCCCCTCGGTGCGCGGCAGGCCGCGCGCGTTCGCCCAGCGGCCGTTGCCGTCCATCACGAGCGCGACGTGCCTCGGCACGAAGCGGGGGTCGATGACGGGGGCGGTCTCACCGGAGGGGTGCGGCGGCGGTGCGGTGATCTCGTGGGGCTGCCACGCGGTCGCTGCGGCGGCGGCGCGGCGCCTCATGCGCGCACCACGTGGCGCAGCGACCGGAGCTGACGCTCCATGTGCCACTGCAGGTAGACCGACACCAGGCCGCTGGACTCGCGGCGGTGGCGCTCGTCGCTGCCGTCGGCGACCGACCAGTCACCCGCGAGCAGCGCGCCGAGCAGGAGGAACGTCTCGGGCGCGGGAGCGGCGGCGCCGGGCGGGCGGCAGTCGGTGCAGAGGGCACCGCCCATCGGGGCGGAGAAGGCGCGGTGCGGCCCGTCCTGCCCGCACCGCGCGCACGAGGCGAACGTCGGCGCCCACCCGGCGACGGCGAGCGCGCGCAGCAGGTAGGAGTCCAGCACGAGCGTCGAGGCGTGGCGGCGGTCGGCGAGCGCGCGCAGCGCCCCGGCCAGCAGCAGGTACTGCTGCGTGGCGGGCTCGTGCTCGACGTCGGTGAGCCGCGCCGCGGTCTCGACCATCGCCGTCGCCGTCGTGTAGAGGCCGTAGTCGGCCATGATCGAGCGGCCGTGCGGCGCGAGCGTGTCGACCTGGGTGACGACGTCGAGGTTCCGGCCGGAGTACAGCTGGACGTCGATCACGCCGAAGGGTTCGAGGCGGCCGCCGAACTTGCTGGAGGTGCGGCGCACGCCCTTGGCGACGGCGCGCACGAGCCCGTGCTCGCGGGTCAGCATCGTCAGGATGCGATCGGCCTCACCGAGGTCGTGGGTGCGCAGCACCACCGCCTCGTCCCGATACGTCCTCACGGCGTCATTCTCCCCCACACCACCGACATCGCGGCCTCGCGACACGGTCCGGGCCACGCCGAGCCCCGCACACCCGCCCCCTCACGCGAGAGCGACCCGTGCGCCGTGGGAGCGACCGGGCAAGGGTCGCTCCCGCGGCGCACGGGTCGCTCTCGGCGCGGTGGCGGCGGAGTGGCTGCGCGAAGCGTCAGCGGACGGCGCGGTTGACCGCCGAGACGATGGCGCGAAAGGACGCCGTCGTGATGGACGGGTCGATGCCGGCGCCCCAGAGGACCTGACCGTCGACCTCGCCCTCGACGTAGGCGGCGGCCGAGGCGTCCTCGCCCTGCGCGAGCGCGTGCTCGGCGTAGTCCATGACGGAGACGTCGACGCCGCGCTGGCGCAGGATCGCGGAGAACGCGTCGATGGGACCGTTGCCCGTCGCGGTCAGCTGGTGCTCCTGCCCGCCGTCGACCAGCGTCACGACCAGCTCGGTGTCGCTGCCCTCGCCCGCCGAGGTCAGACGCGTCGAGCGGAGCGCGAACCGGCCCCACGGGTGCAGCTCGGAGTCGGCGGGGGCGGGCAGGTACTCGTCGACGAAGATGTCCCACAGCCGGTCGGCCGTGACCTCGCCACCGGCCTGGTCGGTGTGCTTCTGGACCATCCGGCTGAACTCGATCTGCAGGCGGCGCGGCAGGTCCAGGTGGCGCTCGGTCGACATCAGGTAGGCGATGCCACCCTTGCCGGACTGGCTGTTGACGCGGATGACGGCCTCGTAGCTGCGGCCGACGTCGCGCGGGTCCACCGGCAGGTACGGCACGGTCCACGGCACGGCGAGCTCGTCGCCGCCCGCGGCCGCGACGTCGGCGTCGCGCTTGGTCAGACCCTTCTTGATCGCGTCCTGGTGCGAGCCGGAGAACGCGGTGTAGACGAGGTCGCCGCCGTAGGGGTGGCGGGGGTGGACGTCCATCTGACCGCAGTACTCCACGGTCCGGCGGATCTCGTCGATGTCGGAGAAGTCGATGCCGGCGTCCACGCCCTGCGAGATCAGGTTCATCCCGAGCGTCACCAGGTCGACGTTGCCGGTCCGCTCACCGTGACCGAACAGGCAGCCCTCGACGCGGTCGGCCCCGGCCATCACGGCCAGCTCGGCCGAGGCGACGGCCGTGCCGCGGTCGTTGTGGGGGTGCACCGACAGCACGACGTGCTCGCGGCGGCTGAGGTGGCGGCTCATCCACTCGATCTGGTCGGCGTAGACGTTGGGCGTCGACCGCTCGATCGTGGCCGGCAGGTTGAGGATGATCTCGCGGTCGCCGTCGGGCTCCCAGACGTCCATGACCGCCTCGCAGACCTCGAGCGCGTAGTCGATCTCGGTGTCGATGAAGATCTCCGGCGAGTACTCGTAGCCGACGACCGTGCCGTCGTCGAGGTACTTGGCGAAGTAGTCCATGACGTCGCGCGTGCCCGAGACGGCGATGTCCTTCGTGCCCTGCCGGTCGGTGCGGAAGACGACGTCGCGGAAGACCGGCGCGGTGGCGTTGTACATGTGGACGGTCGCGCGGTGCGCGCCCACCAGCGAGGAGACGGTCCGCTCGATGAGGTCGGTGCGCGCCTGCGTCAGCACGGAGATCGTGACGTCGTCGGGGATCGCGTCGGTCTCGATCAGCGAGCGGACGAAGTCGAAGTCGGTCTGGCTCGCCGCCGGGAAGCCGATCTCGATCTCCTTGTAGCCCATGCGGACCAGGAGCTCGAACATGCGGTGCTTGCGCGCGGGGTCCATCGGCTCGATGAGCGCCTGGTTGCCGTCGCGCAGGTCGGTGGACAGCCAGCGCGGCGCTGCGGTGATGCGCTTGCTCGGCCACGTGCGGTCGGGCAGGTCGAGGCCGTTGACCTCGTGGAACGGGGGGTACTTCGCCAGCGGCATCGGCGTGGCGGACAGCTCGGCGGGGCTGTTGGAGGAAGGGCGGTGGCTCATGGCTTCTTCTCTGTTCCTTCGTCGTGCGAGGGGCTCCGGCGGGCAGGAGGAGCGCCGCGACGAGGAGCCAGCCGAGTCAGGCCTCGTCGCGGCAACGAAGGAGCAGAACACCCACGAGCAGCACGCCGACACCCTAACGCACGCGTCCGACGGCGGGACGCGCCATCCCTCACTCGGACGGCTCTGCCGCCGTCTCGACGCTGATCGTGATCGCGCCGACCTCGACCGTCTCGCCGGCGGCGACGGCGGTCGACTGCCACGCCGTGAGGCGCCGTCGCCCGCCCGCCCACCGCAGGTGCGTCCCGTTGCTGGAGGCGCGGTCGGTGACCGAGACGACGTGCTCGGCCACCTCCACGAGCAGGTGCGTCTTGGAGACCGAGCCGTCCTCCACCACGAGCGGCAGCAGGCCGTCCTCGCCGGGACGCGCCGACGGCGCGCGGCCGAGCAGCCAGCTGCCCGGTGCGAGCGCGACGGGGGCGCTGCCGTCGTCCACGACGACGGCGAGGCGACGCGGCCGAAGCAGGTCGGGGCGCGCGATCGTGTGCTCGGGCAGGTCGGTGCGCACGATCGTGGCCTCGGGCAGCTCGGTGGACGGCTCCGCCGGGGGCGTGGTCCAGCCGGGTACCGGACCGGGTTCCGTGGTCGTGGCGGGCAGCGGGTGGGCACCGCCCGGGGCCAGGGGGGCGGGGCGACCCAGGACGGGGACGCCCGTGACGACGGCCGGGGACGCCGCGGGCGCGGCGGCCGGCGGGGGCGCAGGCGGTGCGGGCGCAGGCGGTGCGGGAGGTACTGGTGCGGCGACGGACACGTCCTCGGACGGCACGGATGGCCACAGCGGTCCCGACGGTGTGGCCGCGGCGGTCCCGTTCCACGCCGGCGCGGGGGTCCCCGGGTCCGGGGGCGCCGTCGTCGGTGCAACCGGTGCAACCGGTGCGACCGGTGCGACCGGTGCGACCGGTGCGGCCGGTGCGGCCCCGGTGCCCCACGGCACGGCGGCCGCGTCTCCGCCGGGGGCGCGGGCCGTCGAGAACCCGCCGGGCGCTCCCCCGGGTCCGGGCGCGAACACCGCGGCGCGCTCCCCCGCGTCCTCCTGCGGCGCCCGACCGCGGCGGCCGCGCTGGAGGCGCAGCGTCGCGATCGCGGCGAGCACCACGGTGACGACGGCGGGCAGCGTGCCCACCAGCGCGGCGGGTCCCGAGGCACCGACGAGCACGACACCACCGGTGCCGCCGGAGCCGCCCAGCACCCCGAACCCGGTGACGAGGCCGGCGAGGATCCCGATCACGAGCAGCCCGCACCCGAGGAGGCGCACGAGACCGACGGGCCGCAGCAGATCGGTCAGCGACGGGACGCGGCTGTGGTCCGCCGCGCCCGGAGCGAGCCAGGCCTGGAGGGCCCGCGTGGTGCGCTGACCCTCCACGACCGGCCCGACAGCGAGCAGCACCCCCGCTGCCACGAGGACGAGCCCGGTCAGCACGACCAGGCCGGGCCGCGCCAGGGCGGCACCCGCGGGCGGGAACAGGGCGGAGGCGAGCAGCGAGACACCGATGTTCGCCGCGACGAGGGACGCGATCTGGCGCGCGAACCGGCCGGGCCGCGCGAGGCTGGCGGTCAGGGTCGCGACGGCCTCGCGGCGCAGCGTCTCACCGGCGGCGCCGGCGGTCCGGGCTCGCCTGGGAGCGTCGCCGAGGAACGGCCGTGCCTGCTGCGGGGTGGAGTCGACCAGCGCCATACCGCCCATTGTGGTGCCTGACGGCTCGGGCGCGCGCCCGGTCAGTCCCGACGGCGGAGCGAGGCGTAGCCGATCCGCGCGCGCAGGCGACGCCACGGCGAGGCGTGCCGGCGGAGCCCACGCTCGGTCCCCGTGACCTCACCCCAGAACCGCTCGGCCTCGTCCTCGTCGGCCGGGACCGGGCCGAACACGGCGGCGTCGGCCCGGGTCGCCAGCGCGACGGCCGAACCTCCGGTCCCGGCCGTGCCGACAGCCTCCGCCCCCGACGCGGCCGCGTCGGCGAAGTGCCGCTCGATCGCACCGGCCTGCTCGCGCCGCGTCGCCGTCGGGACGCGTGCCAGGCCGAGGTCGCGCGCGGTGTCCTGCAGCTCGAGCCAGCCGCCGGCCACGCGCGCCGCGCCGTCCCCGCGACGACGACGCCGCCGACGCCGTCGGCCCTTGAGCGCGAGCGCGATCACGGCCGGCAGGATCAGGAGCAGCACCGGGATGCCGAGGTAGGCGGCCCATCGCACGACGGCGGGGATCTCCGGCTCGGGCTCGGGGTCCTCCTGCGGCTGCACGTCGGCGTTGCCGGACTCGAGGCTCGGTACGTCGGGGGCCGCGATCGGGGGCGGCGGCGGCTGCAGCATCTGCGGCTGCGGCCTGTCGGCCGGAGCCGGATCCTCGGAGATGGGGACGTTGTTCTCGTCGGGCGTCGGGTCGTAGGCGACCCAGCCCTCCCCCTCGAAGGCGACCTCGACCCACGCGGTGACGTTGCCACCGGTGACGGCCCAGGTGGTCCCGGTGTCGCGCTCGCCGCGCTCGAATCCGTAGACCACGCGCGCCGGCCAGCCCATCTCGCGCGCCATCAGCGTCATCAGGGCGGCGTACTGCTCGGCGTCGCCGATCATCTCCTCGTCCTCGACCATGAGCGCCATCCGGGCGGCCCCGTGCCCGGCCTCGGAGGGCACGTCACCCTCGAGCCCGTGCGAGAAGAAGCCCGTCTGCGACAGCCCGTCCGCCAGGGCCTGCACCTTGGCGGCGTCCGTCGTCGCGCCCTCGGTCAGGCGGGCGGCCACGGCGCCGAGCCCGTCCGGTGGCCGATTCACCGGCGGCAGCGAGACGTCGCTCAGCACCTGCCCGCCGAGCTGGTCGCCCATCCGCACCGGCGTCGGGAGCGTGGTGAGCGTGAAGGTGTCGCCCTCGCGCAGCCGGTCGGTCACGATCGCCGTGGCGGTCTGCTCGTTGTAGAACACGCTGCGCGACAGGTCGGTCGCGCGGTCGCCCTCGAACGTGACGTCCTCCACGCTGCCGGTCATCGGGAGCCAGACGTCGTCGTAGGTGCCGATCGTGACGTCGATGTCGACGGCGGCGGCGTCGATCTCCTGCACGAACCGATCCGTGGCGCGCAGGTAGCGACCGCCAGCGGGGGTGTCGCCGTCGCTGACGTCCCAGACCTGGCCGCCGTAGGAGTCGAGCGTCGCGAGCCGCACGCGGGTGAGGTCCGTGGGCACGCCGTCGAGCGTGAGGATGACGTCGTCCTCGTGGTTCTTGACGTAGTCGCGGAAGCCGGCCAGCGGGCTCGGGTAGTTCTCCTCGAGCGGCGGCGGGTCGACGTGGTCGCGCAGCACGAACCGGGTGCTGTCGGGCGAGCCGAGCACCGTGCCGCCGACGACGCCGACCAGCGCGGCGGCGCCGAGCGCGACCGTCCCGACGGGCCGGTTCAGCTCGATGCGACCCGAGCGCCACGCGGGCCAGCCGAGTCCGGCGAGCACCCCCAGGCCGGCCACGACGGCGGGCGTCACCGCGGCAGACGTGCCGAGCAGCACGGAGCCCACGAGGACGACCGCGGGCACGACGAGCGCCAGCGGGCGCAGCGCGCGGGCGCGCAGCGCGATCGTTCCGGCGACGACGGCACCCACGAGCGCCAGCAGGTAGACCACCGTCAGGAGCCCGTCCGCGTTCCCGAGCGGGGGCTGCAGCGTGAGGACCTGCTTCCACACGCGCACGACGGCGATGCCCAGCGTGCGCCAGGTCTCGATCGTCGGGAGGACGCCCGCGATCGCCGTCGTCGGCGCGGTGACCGCCGCCGTCACGATGAGGGCACCGAGGGTGACCGCGGCCATGACGATCGCGTTCCAGCGGCGCAGCGCACCGGCCAGGGCGATCGCCGCCCCGAGCGTGACCCCGATGAGCGCCGCCGCGATCGCGTGGCCCGAGCGGTACACGGGCCAGAGCGGCAGGAGGGCGAGCAGCACGAGCACGCAGGGGACGGCGAGGTCGACCGCGCGCTGGACGCTGCCGCTGAGTCCGGTGCGGGTGGCGCGGCGCCCGGAGCGCACCTGGACCGGGGGCGCCGAGGTGCCGCTCACGACTCGCTCCGGTGCTGCGCACGCGGCAGGTCCGCGAGGGCCCCCAGCGTGATGGACGTCAGACCGGGGAGCCGACGGACCTTCGTGTCGGTACCGGGCTCGGCGCGCACGCAGATGACCTCGGCACCGAGCGGGAGGACGGAGGCCATCGCGCGGACGTCGCGCGGGCCGGGGAGGCTGCCGACGCCGAGCACGATGATCGCGGCGCGGGGGTAGTCGCGCGCGATCGCCCGGCACGTCTCGGTGAGCGTGTGGTGGCCGGGAGCGATCTCGACGGCGGTGAGCGCGTCCAGGAGGGCGTCCGGCGTCGCGCTGCGCAGCGTCTCACCCGTGGTGACCGCGGCGATGTCCCGCTGCTCGCGCACGGCCTGGAGCGCGTAGGAGCCGAGCGCCGAGATCGCGAGCTCGAACTCCTCGGGGTCCTTGCCGAAGTCCTCGGGGCGGCACGAGAGACCGACGACGAGCTGCGAGCGGCGGGTCTCGACGAACTGGCGGACCATGAGCTTCCCGGTGCGCGCGGACGAGCGCCAGTGGATGCTGCGCCGGTCGTCGCCCGGCGAGTACTCGCGCAGCGCGTGGAACGTCAGGTCGGAGGCCGTGAGGTCCTGCGACTCCTTGCCCTCGAGGTCGTGCACGAGACCGGAGTGGCTGCTGGTCAGCCGCACGGTGCGCGGGTGCACGTACAGGTCCTGCGGTCGCGTCCACGTCACGGTGCGGCGCAGCAGGCCGAGCGGGTCCCCGCGCACCGAGCTCACGGGCCCCACGGTGATGACGGCGCGGCGCGAGGTCGGGACGGCGAAGAGGTCCTCGTGCTCCTCCCCCGCGGCGAGCGACGGCAGGCCGAAGCCCGCGCGTCCGGCACCGACGGGCAGCTCGATGCGGGCCGGAAGCACGCGTCGGTCTCCGACGTTGCGGACGGTGATGCCGCCGACGGCGCGGTCCCCCACGGTGACGCGGTGCTCGCGCAGGCGCAGCCGCACCTCGTAGGGGTGCCGCCCGATCGTGAAGGCCGCGGACACCAGGAGCACCGCGACCAGGCCCCAGCCGAGGCCGGCCAGCTCGACCCAGCCGAGGCGGTGGGCGGCCACGAGGCTCGCGACGGCGACGCCGAGGGTGACCCACGCGGCGACGCTGACCCAGCCGAGCACGGGCGAGACCTGCCGGATGCCCGCGCGCAGGGTCGTCCGCGTCGCCGCGAAGATCCGGCCGCGGGTGGTGGTCCCCGCGACGGCAGCGGGGGGACGAGAGGTGGTCGACATGCTCGGGAGGCTCAGGCGCGCTGCTGGGGCGGTGCGACCTGGTCGAGGACGCGGGCGAGCGAGACGGCGGACGTGGCGCCGTCGAACTCGGCCTCGGCGTCCATCACCATGCGGTGCGCGAGGACGGGCTCCGCGAGGTCCTTGATGTCGTCGGGCACGACGTAGTGGCGGCCGTTCGCGGCCGCCCACGTCTTGGCCGCCCGCACGAGCGAGATCGCGCCGCGGACGGAGACGCCGAGCCGGATCTCCTCGGGCTTGCCGCGGGTGGCGGCGGCCAGGCGGGACACGTAGTCCAGCACGGCGGGGTCGACGTAGACGGTCGCGGCGAGGTCGATCATCTCGACGACGGCCTGCGCCGTGATCACGGGCGAGAGCGTCGCCGAGCGGTCGCGGACCGAGACGCCACCCAGGATGTCGACCGTCGCGTCGTGGTCGGGGTAGCCGAGCGAGGACTTCATGAGGAAGCGGTCGAGCTGCGCCTCCGGCAGGCGGTAGGTGCCGGCCTGCTCGATCGGGTTCTGCGTCGCGATGACGAGGAACGGCCGGCCGACCTCGTGGGGCTTGCCGTCGATCGTGACGCGCCCCTCCTCCATGACCTCCAGCAGGGCCGACTGGGTCTTGGGCGAGGCGCGGTTGATCTCGTCCGCGAGCACGATCGAGGCGAAGATCGGGCCGGGGTGGAACTCGAACTCGCGCGAGGCCTGGTCGAAGATCGTGACGCCGGTGACGTCGCTGGGCAGCAGGTCGGGCGTGAACTGGATGCGGCTGTGGCTGGCCTGGACCGTCGCGGCCAGCGAGCGCGCGAGCGAGGTCTTGCCGGTGCCGGGGAAGTCCTCGAGCAGCATGTGACCGCCCGAGAGCAGGCACGTGAAGGCGAGCTTGACGGCCTCGGGCTTGCCGAGCACCGCCAGGCCGACGTTGTCGACCAGCCGGGTGAAGGTCTGGGAGAACCACGAGGCCTGCTCGGCGCTCATGTGCTGGACTGCGGGGGCGGTGGTCACGTGGGTTCCTTCTGGTCGTTCACAGGTCGGTCCTTAGTCAGTCGAGCGTCAGCCGCAGGTGCGCGGGCCTCCCCCGGACTGGATGCAGAACTGGATGTTCGGGTTGAAGCCGGAGAAGCGTCCAGTTTCGAAAACACCGTTCCCCGACAGCCGCTCGCCCGTGTACGTGCGCACGATGGATCCGTTCTCGCTATACGTAATCGTGTAGATCTCGTTCGGAACGTTCTCGTAACGCATGTCGCTGAAGTAGCACGGGTAGCCCGGCGCGTTTCTACAGAAGTTCCCACTCGGGTCGCTGGCGCCATCGGCGCTTCGAGTACGGAAGGACTCGACCTTCGGGACGACGGGCGGAGGCCGGGGATCGGTGCGCACGGGTCCCGCGCTCGCCGTCGTCTCCTGGTCGGGACCCGAGACGGCGTAGCGGACGTCGACCGTGTAGGCCTGGTCGTAGTCGTTGCCGAGGTTGACGACTCCGCCACCCGGGACGTTCTGCCAGCCCTCGTTGTTCACGCGATACTGGAAGGCCGACTCCGGACGGCCGTTCGCGCCGGAGCTGGGCCGGGCGATGGTGAACCGGGTGCCCGTGGCGCCGACCTTCTCGCCCCGGACCGACGGGTTGCCGATCGGGCCGTAGGGCACCGCGGCACTGCTCGCGGCGCTGGCCGGACCGCAGTAGGTGTTGCACGCCCGGACCTGCACCGTGTAGCTCGACCCGTTCGCGAGACCACCGATGATCTTGTTCCCCGGAAGCGCCTGGTAGCCGCCGCCGTTGAGCGCGTACTCGAACCGCGAGATGGCCTGACCGTTGTCCGACGGCGTCCCGTGCGTCACCACGATCTGACCGTTCGACCCGGTCGGGGCGGCCGTGGTCCCCCCGACCTGTGCGGGCTGACCGAACGAGCGGACGCTTGACGAGGCCGGAGACGTTCCCGAGGGTCCCGCCTTGTTCGAGGTGCTGACGGTGAACGCGTAGTCCTGGCCGTTCTCGGCCGCGTACGTGTAGCTGGTCTGGCCCGGAGGCAGTGTGATGGCCGGCTGGGCCGCCCCGCCGCGCAACGGCGTGAGCACGTAGTCGCGCAGCGCGTCGCCGTTGTTCGCGGGCGCCTGCCAGGCGACCTGGATCTGGCCACCGATGGGCGTGTCCACGCGGGTGGCGCGCGGAGCCTGCGGGGTGGCCGGCGGGGCGGCCGGGGTCTCCGGCGCGGACCAGGCAGACCAGTCCCCCGGATCGGGTGCGCTGTTGCGGGCGCGGACCCGGAACGTGTACGCGGTGCCGTTCTGCAGCGAGCCCCACGTGTAACCGGTCTGCGTGCCGACCGACTGCTGACCGCCCCCGGTGGCCGGGGAGATCTGCACGTCGTAGTCGATGATCGGCGAGCCCTCGTTGGCGGGCGTCGACCAGGCGACCTCGATAGCGCTGTCCTGGAACTTCAGGGTAGGGGCGCCGGGGGCGCCGGGCTTGACGTCCGGGCGCGCGACGGCGGACGACGCGCTCGCCGGCCCGGGCCCGACCTTGTTCTCGGCCGTCACCGTGAACGTGTACTCCACGTTGTTGGTCAGTCCGCCGATGACGCACGTGGTCGACGCGCACGCCTGCGACCCACCCGCCCACTGCACCGTGTACCCGGTGATAGGGGCGCCGTTGTCGATCGGCGTGGTGAAGGAGACCGTCACCTCGCGGTTGCCGACCGCCTCGACGCGGGGTGCTGAGGGAGCGGCCGGAACACCGATGACGTTGGCGCGCACGCGCGCCTGGACCTGACGGTCCGGGTCGCCCGTGGCGTCCTGCACCGTGTAGACGATCGAGAGTCGACCGACGAAGTCACTCGGCGGTGTCACCGTGATCGTCCCGCCATTCGCCCCGACCTGGGCCACACCCGTCTCCGTCGCGGCATTCACGATGGTCAGCGCCTCCCCCGGGAAGGGGTTGGAGTCGTTGGCGAGGACGTCGATGCTGGCCGTCTGTCCCTGCTGGACCTCGCCCAGGTCGTCGTCGACCGCGACGGCGGGGGCGGCGCTGCTGGCCACCGCGTTCGCGATCATCGTGCCGACCACGGGCTCGTTGACGCCGTCGGTCACCGAGACCTGGAACTCGCCGCGCGTGCCCTTCTGGGTGTCGAGCGCCGCGGTGACGTGCAGCTCGGTGAGGTTGACGAGCTCGGCCGTGAAGCCCTCCGGCTGACCGAGCAGCTCGAAGCGGAGGTTGGGCCGGTCGACGCCGTCGACGTCGTCGGCGAGCGCGGGCAGCCGGATGATCTGCGGCTCGCTCTGCCCGGCCTCGACGTTGATCTCGGTGCTGCTGATCGTCGGCGGGGTGTTGCCGTTCGCCGTCACGTTGATCGGGATCGTGATGACCGAGACCTTGCGCTCCGGATCGTTCAGGTCGGCGGCGTCGGTGACCTCGAGGGTCACGCTCGCCAGGCCGACGTAGCCCGCGGCGGACGTGAACGTCAGGGTGGTGGGTCCGGTGACCGGGGGCGTGCCGTCGGAGTTGGTCGCGCGCGCCTTGCTGGTGTCGGTGACCTGCACCGGGTCCCCGGAGACGGCCACGATGTGGTCGTTCAGCTCGATCGCGAGCGTCTCCCCCGTCATCACCTCGAGCTCGGTGAACCCGGAGCGGAGCGCGGGTCCGGAGTCCTCCGTGCCCGGGACGTCGATGAACGCGTAGGTGACGAGGCCGTCGGAGTCGGTGATCTGGTACGTCACGACCTGACGCGTCGGGGTGAGCGTCACCCGCACCTGCTGGATGCCGTCGACCGTCTCGATCGAGGCGGTCTGCTGGCCGTCCGTCAGCCCGAGGACGAGGTCGCTCGCGTCGCCGTCGGGGTCGTAGTCATTGGCCAGGACGTCCACGAGGGCGCTGTCGGAGCCGACGATGTCGCTCACGGGGACGAGGTCGTCCACGGCCACGGGCGTGTGCAGCGGCGCCTCCGGGGAGACCTCGAGCACGAGCGTCGAGACCGCGACACCGCCGTTGCCGTCCGTGACCTCGAACCCGATCGGGAACGTTCCCGACTCGACCGGGGTGCTGATCTGGAGCTGGCTGTCCTGCGTGACCTCCACCGTGAGACCGCCGGGGTCGGTCACGCGCGTGACGGCGAGCTGGTCGCCGTCGGGGTCGGTGGCCTCCTCCAGCACGTTGACCGTGACGGTGCGCTCGGGCCGGTGGTGCGCCTCGACGGCGGGGACCACCGGGTTCCGGTTGATCGCCGGCGGCGGCACGATGCCGACGCTGACGGTGCCCGTCGCGATCTGGCCGGGACGGTCGCGCACCAGAAAGTCGAACGTGTCGGTCCCGACGGCGTTGCCGAACGGCACGTAGTCGAGGTAGTCGGTCCCGATCTCGGTGACCTGGCCGAGGGTGGGGGCGCTCCCCAGCCCGAGCAGCTGGACGGAGTCGCCGTCGGGATCGATGCCGATGAGGTTAATCGGGACCCGGATCAGCTCGCGCTGGAACGCGCGGGTGTCGACGTCGATCGGCACGGGCGCGGCGTTGCCCTCCGACGCCTTCACCTCGATGACCACCTGGGCCGAGTTCTGCTGACCGTTGACGTCCGTGACGGAGTAGATCGCGGTCTGCTGGCCCGGTTCGGCGGGCGCCTGGTAGCGCAGCACGTTCTGCGTGGCGAACATCAGCCCGTTCTCGGGCATCGTGGGCAGCGTCTCGTCGAGGGTGAACTCGAGCCCGTTGGGGTGGTGGTCGTTGCTCAGCACGGGGATGGTGACGTAGTCGCCGGCCCGGACGCTGACGGTGTCCTTGACCGCCACGGGCGGCTGCGGCTGGGTGTCGGCGCGGAGCGGGACCACCAGCACCTCGCCGACGGCCGAACCCGTCTCGTTCGCGATCGTGTAGCCGATGCGCACCGGCTCGGCGAGCACGCGGTCGCTCGTGATCCGAAGCAGGCGGTGCTCGAGGACGGCGACGTTCAGGCCGTAGCCGGAGGGCACGTCGACCTGCTGCACGGCGAGCACGCCGCCCTGGGGGTCGGTGTCGTTCTGCAGGACGTCGACCAGCACCTCCCCGCCCGGCGGGAGCATGGCGGTGTCGCGCACGGCGATCGGGTCGCCGTCGGTCGGCGTCTTGACGTCCACCCGGATGAGACCCTCGCCCGTCGCGCCCTCGTCGTCGGCGATGAGGTAGGTGGCGTAGACCGGACCGGGCTGGTCGGGGGTGAACTCGACCGTGCCGTCCGCGAAGTTGGGCGCCGTCTGGCCGTTGCCGAACGGCTGCACCTGCGCCAGGCGCGGCTGCTGGCCCGAGGTGTCGGTGTCGTTGTCGAGCGGCGTCAGCACGATCGTCTGGCCGACGAACGCCGTCGCGAAGTCGAACTCGGCGCGCGGGGGCTGGTTGCCGGGGGTGACCTCGACCGCGATCTCGATCGGGGTCAGCTCGTAGCCGTCGAACACCTGCAGCGTGATCCGCTTGGGCGAGGTCGACACGCCGGCGTCCGAGAACGTCACGCTCCCGTCGGGCGTGGTGCGGACGCTGTCGCCCTCGCTGTCGACCGTGGCGCCCGACAGGGTCAGCTCGTCGCCGTCGGGGTCGCGGATGTCGGCGAAGACGTTGCGCGTCACGCTCGCGCCGCTCGCGACGCGCAGCGTGACGTCGCGGATGACCTCGGGCGGCGAGTTCTCCCCCAGGGGGACGGCGCGCAGCGTGACCAGGGCGTCGTCGGTGAGGCCGCGGCCGTCGTCGGCGGTGTAGGTGAACGTCGCGGTGCCCGAGGCGTCCGGGGGGACCACGACCTGCAGCGCGCGTCCGCCCATGACGAGCTGGGGCGTGCCGAACGCCTCGGGGAAGTCGCCGGGCGGGAGGATCGTGAGCAGATCGCCGTCGGGGTCGGCGTCGTTGTCGAGCAGCGGCAGGACGCGCGTGGTGCCCGGGCGAACGCCCAGGTCGTCGTCGGCCGCGGTGGGGGCCCGGTTCGGCTGGTCGCGGTCGAGGGGGACGTCCTCCTGGACCGTGTCGTGGGAGTCCTCCTCCTCCTGCTGGCTGTTCGGCGGCGGGGAGGTGTCGAGCCAGTCGGCGACCGGGATGAGCTGGTTCTCGATCATCCAGACCGCGCCCGTGGCCATGTTGTTCAGCACCACGTAGTCGCGGTTCACGCGGAACGCGAGCTGGGCGTCGGCCCCGGCGCCGTCCACGGCCATCGGCACGCCGGCGTCGTTGCAGAACCGCATCGCCGAGGCGGCGTCGGCGCTCCAGGCACCGAACGCGCAGCCCTTGACCACCACGGGGGTGGCCGGGGTCCCGGCGGACTCCGCCTTCGTCATGCGCGCCTCGCCGCCCTCGAGCGGGATGCGCAGCAGCGCGTCGCGGGTCGCGATCGTGACGTCGGGGCGCTCGGCACCGGTGGCCTGCAGCGCCACCTCGTCCGCGTCGAGCTCGGTGCCGAGCTCAGCGGCCACGTCGGACAGCAGGATCGGGTCACGCTCGGGCTGGACGATCTCGACCTGGGGGCGGTTCTCGTCGTCGACGCGGATCGTCCGGCTGATCGTGACGACCGGGTCGGTGCCGACGGCGGCGATCTCGACGTCGGCGGTGTCCAGACCCTCGGGGTCGAGGATCGACTCGGTCAGGTCGAAGGTCGTGAGCTCGGGCGGCTCGAGGTCCTCGACGGCGACCTCGTCACCGGTGGCCGCGAGCGCACCGTCGGTGGCGGGGTCGGAAGCGGCCGCCTCGTCGGTGGCGGCGTCGTCGGCCGCCTCCTCGCCGTCGTCACCGCGCGCGATGAGGGCCAGGAGGTCGGCGTCCTCGCGCGTGACCGCCGTGACCACGCGGGTCGCGGGGTCGAAGATCCAGGTGGTGCCCTCGCCGTCGACGTCGATCACCGAGCGCACGCCGACGCGCAGGGTGGCGTCCAGCTCCTCGTCCTCGAGCGCGGCCAGGGTGTCGACCGTGACGACGCGCAGGTCGCCGGTGCCGGAGTCCAGCACCGACACCGTGCCGCCGCCGAGGTCGATCTGGCGCGAGGACGGCAGGGCCGCCCCGCCCGCGCCCGCGACGGTGGCCGTGTCGATGCGGTCCACACGGCCGAGACCGTCGTCGACGATGAGGACGTCGGAGGCGTCCTGGAGGATGTCGAACGAGGCGGTGGCCGCCGCGAGCTGCGCGTCGACCTCCTCGATCGGGTAGTTCAGCCGCCCGATGCGGGTGTCGGCGGTGCCGGTGACCCACACGCCGCCGTCGTTCAGGCTGACGTCGGCGGTCGCGACGCCGTCGTAGGTGAGGCTGAGCGCCACGACCGTGCCGACGACGAGGATGACGGCCGTCGCACTGGCGATGGTGCTCCGGCGCTTGGAACGCTCAGCCAACAGATCCCCCGGGAACTCGACACATGAGGCTTCAGGATAGGTGAGCGTCGCGTGTGGCGGGGATCGGGCTCACTCCTCCGCGTCGCCCCCGGCGGCGGCCGCGGCGAGGGCCGCCTGCTCGTCCAGGAGCGGCAGGTCGGCGGCGGTCACGAGGCGCGAGGTGACGGCGTGCTCCACGAGCCGCGCGCGGCGGTTGACGGCGAGCTTGCGCGGTCCACCGCGCAGTCCGCGCACCCCCTGGCGCGACAGCTTGTCGCACACGTTGTCGAGCTTGCGGTTCAGGCGCGTGATCGTCCAGCCGAGGCGGGCCGCGGCCTGGGTGGAGGACGGGATCGCCGTCGTGCTGCCCCGGCCGAGCAGCACCGGTTCGGCGAACGCGACCACGAGCGCGCGCTGGCTGTCCGTCAGGACGACCGGGCCGATCGTGGTGTCGCCCTGCTCGACCTCCTGGGCCACGGGCTCGTAGGCCGGCTCCTCCCCCACGATGAGCAGCTCGTACGTGGTGGGTCCCGCCGTGAACAGCACGGTGGTGCGGGCGAACACGAGCGGGAGGCGCGCACCGGGCGCGATCCACGCCTGCACGTTGCCCTGCGCGTCGGCGACCGTCGCCGGGATCAGCGTGCCGACGTTCTCCAGCCACCACAGGTCGCTCGACCGCGTGATCGCGAGGAACCGCCGGTGGAGATAGGGGTTGTCGTCGATGGCGAGGTCGCCCTCGCGTCCGACGACGAACGGCTCCTCCGGATCGACGTCGAACCACTCACCGCAGAACTCGACCTGCACGGTCGACCACCCCCGTCTCGTTCACCACTGCTGTCACTGCTCGCCTCACCCGCACGCCGTCGCCGCCTCGGACACGCGCATGTCCTGCGTGCGCGTCTTGACCTCGATACAGGTCCAGTCCGGGCGGTTGGTCAGGGTGAGCGGATTGGGGGCGGGTAGGAAACCCTCGTCACCGTCGAGGATGCGGTAGAGAAACTCGGCGTCGGGCACGTCTGCTGGCTCCGGCCACGTAAAGACCACCGTGTCGGCGGCGTCCTCAGTGCGTGCACCTGGTTGCACCTCCGGCCTCGGCACGACGGTCGGGCCGCTCCCGCCCGCGCCACCGGTCTCCTCGACGGTCTCGCTCGCTGTCGGCGAGGGGCCCGGACCGTCGTCGCCGTTGAGGTTCAGCAGCACGAGCGCGGTCACGGCGACGGCGACGAGCGCGCCTCCGACGGCGACCGGCACCCACGACCGGCGGGGTGCGGGCGGCAGACCCTCGGGGTCGACCTCCTTCTCCTGCTCGGGCGGGCGCTCCCACGCCGGACGTCGCGCCGCGGCCGGGGCGTCCCAGACAGCGGGGTCGTCGGGTCGCCGCGGTACGCGGACCGGCTGCGGGGCGTCGGCCCTGGCGGCCGCGGGCGAGGTGACGGAGTAGCCGGCGACGCCGGCGAACCCGGCGGGTCGGGCGGCCGAGGGCGGACCGGGGAACGGCTCCCCCGGCGTCCACCCGTCGTGGGCGCCGCCGGGCGGGTTGCCGAAGCCCGAGGCCGCGCCGTCGGGGTCGATGTCGATGACGGCGCGCACCTGCGTCTCGCCGAAGACGACGCCACCGCCGTCGGGTGCCTGGTCCCCCGTGACCCGGCGGACGTCGGGGACGTCGATCGGGGTCGGGGCGAGGTGTAGGTCGAGCTCGACGCGCTGCAGCGCACGGCCGAGGTCGAGAGCCGAGGCGAACCGGCGCGCGGGCCGCTTGTCCATGGCGCGCCGGAGCACGTTCTCGAGCGACTGCGGCACGTCCTGGCGCCCGATCGGCGGAGCGTCCTCGCGTGTGATCCGGGTGATGAGGTCGAACGCGGCGTTGTTGCCGCCGACGATCTCGAACGGCGAGCGGCCGGCGAGCACCGTGTAGAGCGTGGCCGCGAGCGAGTAGATGTCGGCCTGGACCCCGCGCGGGGAGTCGTCGGCGAAGAACTCCGGCGCCGCCCACGGGATGGACATGCCGGTCTCGGTCTCGGCCGCCCCCGCACCCATCACCGAGATGCCGAAGTCGGTCAGCGCGGGCCAGCCGTAGTCGTTGGTCAGCACGTTGGCCGGCTTGATGTCGCGGTGCAGGATCCCGGCCCGGTGGGCGGTCTCGATCGCGCCGGCGAGGCGGACGCCGATGCGCAGGGTCTCCGCGACGCCCAGCCTTCCGGAGCGGTAGCGCTCGGACAGGTTGGGGCCCGCGCAGTACTCCATGACGAGGAACGGCCGACCGTCGGCGGCGACGTCGGCGTGGTAGACCGTCACGATCGCGGGGTGGCTCGAGACGTGGGCCATGAGGTTGGCCTCGTCGACGAACTCGACCTGCTCGGCACCGGGGACGATGCGCAGCACCTTGACCGCGACGTCGCGACGCGGCATCGACTGGCGGTACAGGAAGACGTCGGAGAACCCGCCCGATCCGAGGAGTCGGTCGTGCGTGTACCCGGGGAGCTCCGGCGGGGTGGCCGGGGGACGGCGTGAGCTCACACGCACCCTCGCTGCAGGGATGTCACAGCTCGACCACGATCACGACGCCGTCGCCGAGGTCGATCCGCGAACCGGCCGAGGCGGACGTGCCCTCACCCGGGTGCAGCCGGTGCGGCGCCTGGCCCGGACGCGAGACGATCGTGCCGTTGGTCGAGCGCAGGTCGGTGACCAGCACGTCCTCGCCGTCGAGCCGGATCTCGCAGTGCGTGCGCGAGATGTCCTGCTGCGGGCTGGGGACGGCCACGAGCTGCGCGTCGACGCCGGGGCGCGCCTCGGGTGCACGGCCCACCAGCACAGGCCGGTCCAGCTGGACCTCGACGCCGTGCGAGAACGACAGGTGCAGGCCGGGGGCCGCGGGCTCCGCGGCGGGTCGCGACCACGGCGAGACGGTCACCAGACCGGCGTCGCGCAGACCGGCGACCTGGTGGTCCAGGATCGTGCCGCCGTCGTGGTCGCCGTCGACGTCGTCGGCGGGTGCGGGCTCGATCGGCGGGGGCTCGATCGGCGCGGGCTCGGCCGGTGCCGACTCGGCGGGGACCGGAGCGGGAGCGACCGGTTCGGGCGTCGGGAACGGGTCGACCGGGGCCGGCGACGCGGGGGGCTCCTGCGCCTGCGGCTGGTCGAGCGACGGGTCGACGTCGGCGAGCTCCGGCGCCGCGGGGGGCGGCGGCACCTGGCCGGGCCGCGCCGGGACGACCGAGGAGCCGCCCTCCGAGACGAAGCCGTAGCTGCTGTCCTCGCCACCGGGGTGCAGCGTCTGGTCGAGGGGCGGGTCGAGCGGCACGTCCTGGAGCGACTCGCGGTCGAGGAGCGGCTCGGTGTCGGGGTCGGCGTCGACGCCGGACGCGTCCTCCTCGGGCAGGGCGACCCCGTCGAGCGCGGGCGCGACGGTGGGCTCGTCGAGGTCGTGCTCGGCCAGCTCGTCGACGACCGGGTCCTCGGACCGGCGCTCGACGGCGTCGTCCGTGTGCGGCGAGCCGTCGTTCTCGAGGCCGACCAGGGACTCGGCGCTCGCACCGGAGTCGTCGGACTCGCCGGAGGCGACGAAGGGCTCGTTCTCCTCCGCGACGTCGTGGACCTCGATGCCGTCGTCGGCCAGGTCCTCGCCCTCGGCCTCGTCGGCCGGAGCCTCGCCGACCGCGGCCTCGTCGGGAGCAGCCTCGTCGGCCGGAGCCTTGCCGAGCGCGGCCTCGTCGAACGCGGCCTCGTCGCCGTCGACGGGCACGGGCAGCGGGATCGGGACGACCGGGTCGGGGTCCGCGGACTCGGACCCCACCTCCGAGGCGTCGGAGGCGTCGCTCACGGCGGGGGTCGACCCGTCGGCCACCGCGTTCGAGGGACGCAGCTCGAGCCGACCGGTCGCGCGGGAGGCGCGCACGACGCCGGCGAGCACCGGGAGCGGGGTGGAGTCGGGAGCCTCCGCGTGGTCCAGGCGCCGGACGGTGACCTCGACGTGGGCGTCGCCCTCCCCCGTCGCCAGCGTCTCCTCACGCCACGTCGCCACGCCCTGGCCGCTCACGACGGTGTCACCCACGACGACCTCGAGCTCGCCCCGCACCAGGGCACGCGGGCGACCGCCGTCGATCACGACGACGGCGAACGTGGGGAGGTCGGCGAGCGAACCGACGAGGGGTGCGACGACGGCTGCCAGCCCCCCGCCCTGGCGGGCCGCGTCCCAGACCCGCTCGACGACGTCAGCGGGAACGGCGGAGTCCAGGAGCGCCAGGGTGGTGGAGGTGATCACGGCCGAGTCGGGCCCCGGGGTGTAGATGCTCCAGTCGTCGACGCCGTCGTATCCCATCGCTGCTCTCCCTGCTCGCCCTGCTCGGATCGGACCCGCCAGCGATCCTACGGTGCTCCGGCCGCACCCGTAACGGCGGGACGCGACGGTTCAGGACACGGGTGAGAAGGCGCCCCAGTAGGCGGACACGACGAGCAGCCCGAGCAGCCCGGCGACGATCAGCCAGCCGCCGGCGACGCGGACGAAGCCCGGGATGCCGTGCCCGCGACGCTCGTCCACGAGTCGCCGCACGGCGCGCAGACCGAGCCAGACCGAGATCACGGCGAGCGCCTGCACGAGCACCCAGCCGCCCCAGACCACGACGCCGTTGGTGCTGTAGCTCAGGGCGAGCTGCGCGACGACGACGATGTAGCTCGCCAGGACCAGGACGACCGCGAGGGTCCCGACCGCGAAGGCGACGAGCCGGCGCACCAGTCGTGGGGCGTGCCCGACGACGGAGGTGTCGAGGTCGGCGTCGTCCGGGTCGACGGAGCTGGCCACGACCCCACCGTCGTCGTCCCGCGCGGCGTCCGCACCCGCGGTCGCGACCGCACCCCGGCGGCGCCGACGCTCGGTGGCGGCCAGCGCCACCGAGCCGCCGAGGAGCGCCAGCAGTCCGCCGACGAGCACCCCGGCGGAGATCATCGGGACGCGCAGCATCATCTCGCCGTCGGCGTACCACCGTGGCTGGGGCACGGCCGAGGCCAGGTGGATCTGCTCCGGCGTCGCCCCGGCCACGGCGGGACCGGCCGCCTCGGCCGCCGCGGGGTCGAGCATCCACGTCGCGAGCCCGTCGAGAAACGCGGGGACCACGGGCGCGGTCGCGTCGCCGATCCGGATGCCGTGGTTGGCCCCGGCGTAGTAGCGCAGCATCAGCCGCTCGCCCCCGCCGGGGATGGCCCCGCGCACGATCTGGGGACCCTGGACCGTCGGCATGGACAGGTCGGCGGTGCCGTAGGCCATGAAGATCGGCTGATCGGTGCGCTCGAGGTAGGGCAGCACGTCGAAGTCGGCGTAGGACAGGACCCCGGCCGGCCAGTGCGCCCCCGTCGCGCGCGGGATCGCCCGCAGGAACGTCTGCGGGACGCCGACCGCGCGGAGGTAGGCGTCGACGGCGAAGGCCCCCTGCTGCCGAGGCGTCACCACCGGGGCGGAGATCAGCGCCACGAACGCCACGTCCGGGTTGTCGGCCGCGAGGATCGGGGCGATCCACGCGCCCTCGCTCTCCGCGTAGAGCCCGACCCGCGCGGGGTCGACCTCGGGCAGCTGCAGCGCGAGGGCGAGCGTCCGGGCGTAGTCCGCGGCCATCGCGACGTAGTCGCGCTCCAGCGTGGAGTAGGTGTCGAGCCGCTTGCTCGGCGAGAGTGCGACGACGCCCGCGCTCGCCAGCGCCTCGGCGTGCTCGGTGAAGGCGGCCGCCGATCCCGTGCCCGCTCCGTGCAGGAAGACGACGGCGGGGGCCGGCTCCTCCAGCCCCACCGGCGTCACGATGAGCACATCGGTCGTGATGGCACCGTCACCGTCGGGCCCTGCGGGCACCAGCTCCACCTCGACGATGCGCGAGACGGTCTCGTAGCGTCCGACGGCGGAGGCCCCGGTGCTGCCCTCGACCGCGACGGAGTCGGAGGCGACACCCACCGTGGCGCTGAGCGGGACGGGGTTCCAGCGGGGTCCGGCGGCCGCTCCGACCAGGGCGAGCACCGTCACCGAGATCAGCACCGCCCACGCGGTGCGCATCCGGGGCGTGCTCAACCTCCCGGCCACCGCCCGGCGTCGTGCCGCCCGGGTGGCCCTCCGCTGCCGTGCCATCGACCCTAGAAGCCCAACCGCTGCAGCTGCTTGGGGTCGCGCTGCCAGTCCTTGGCGACCTTGACGTGGAGGTCGAGGAACACCCGGGTGCCCAGCAGCGCCTCGATGCCCTCGCGGGATCGGCTGCCGACGTCGCGCAGGCGCGCGCCCTTGGCGCCGATGACGATGGCCTTCTGGCTCTGCCGCTCGACGAAGACGGTGACGTGCACGTCGAGCAGGGGGCCCTGCTCTGGCGTGCGGTCGGGTCGCTCGTTCATCTCCTCGACCACGACGGCGAGCGAGTGCGGGAGCTCGTCGCGCACGCCCTCGAGCGCGGCCTCGCGGACGAGCTCGGCCACCATGACGCGGTCGGGCTCGTCGGTCAGCTCGCCCTCGGGGTAGAGCGGCGGGCTGACGGGCAGGTGCGAGCACAGCACGTCGGAGACGACGTCGACCTGGTAGTCCTCGAGCGAGCTGACGGGGACGATGTCGGCGAAGTCGCCGAGCTGCTCGATCCCGATGAGGTGCTCGACCAGACGCTTGGAGTCCACGAGGTGCGCCTTGGTCGCGAGCGCGACGACCGGCGTGCGGATCTCGGCGAGCGTCCGGGCGATGAACTCGTCGCCCGGGCCGATCTTCTGGTCCGAGGGGAGGCAGAAGCCGACGACGTCGACCTCGGCCAGCGTCCCCATCACGAGGTCGTTGAGCCGGTTGCCCAGGAGCGTGCGCGGGCGGTGGAGCCCCGGGGTGTCGACCAGCACGAGCTGGGCGTCCTCGCGGTGCACGATGCCGCGCACGGTGTGGCGCGTGGTCTGCGGCCGGTCGGACGTGATCGCGACCTTCGTGCCCACGAGCGCGTTCACGAGGGTCGACTTGCCGGCGTTCGGGCGGCCGACGACGCACGCGAAACCGGCCCGGTAGGACGCGGGGTCGCGGGGCGACAGGTAGGACGGACCCTGGTTCGTCGGCTGGCTCGGACCGGTCATCGCGTGGCCCTTCCGGCGAGGAACGTCAGCAGCAGCGTGCGCTGCAGCGTGAACATCTCCTCGCGCTCCTCGGGCTCGGCGTGGTCGAAGCCGAGCAGGTGCAGGATCCCGTGGGTGACCAGCAGGAGCATCTCCTCCTGGGCCGAGTGGCCGGCCTCGCGCGCCTGCGTGGCGGCGACCTCCGGGCACACGACGACGTCGCCGAGCATGCCCTCGGCCGACGGTGCGGTCTCCGACCCGGGTCGCAGCTCGTCCATCGGGAAGGACATGACGTCGGTCGGGCCGGGCTCGTCCATCCACCGCACGTGCAGCTCCGTCATCGCGGGGACGTCCACGAAGATGATGGAGAGCTCGGCCTGCGGGTGCACGTGCATCTGGTCGAGCACGTACCGCGCGAGCGCCGCGAACTCGACCTCGTCGACGACGTGCGCGGACTCGTTGCTGATCTCGGTGCTCATCGGCGGGCCTCCCCGGTCGCGGCGGAGTCCCAGCGCGCGTAGGCGTCGATGATCTCGCCCACGAGGCGGTGGCGCACGACGTCGGCCGACGTCAGGCGGCACACCGCGATGTCGTCGATGTCGTGCAGGATCTCCGTCACCACGCGCAGGCCGGAGGCCGTGCCCACGGGCAGGTCGACCTGCGTGACGTCGCCCGTGACGACCATGTGCGAACCGAAGCCGAGGCGGGTGAGGAACATCTTCATCTGCTCGGCCGAGGTGTTCTGGGCCTCGTCGAGCACGATGAACGCGTCGTTGAGGGTGCGCCCGCGCATGTAGGCCAGCGGTGCGACCTCGATGACGCCCGAGGCCATCAGGCGCGGGATCGAGTCGGGGTCGACCATGTCGTGCAGCGCGTCGTAGAGCGGTCGCAGGTACGGGTCGATCTTCTCGGTCAGCGTGCCGGGCAGGAACCCGAGCCGCTCCCCCGCCTCGACAGCCGGTCGGGTCAGGACGATCCGCGAGACCTGCTTGGCCTGGAGCGCCTGCACGGCCTTGGCCATCGCGAGATAGGTCTTGCCGGTACCGGCGGGGCCGATGCCGAACGTGACCGTGTTCCTGTCGATCGCCTCGACGTACTCCTTCTGCCCGACGGTCTTGGGCCGGATCGTCCTCCCGCGCGAGGACAGGATGTTCATCGTCAGCACGCTCGCCGGCGACGTCGCCGCGGGCGACCGCAGCATCCCGATCGCACGCTCGACGGCATCGGCCGACAGCGGCTGGGCCGACCGGGCGATCTGCGCCAGCTCGTCGATCAGGCGCTCGGCCAGCGTGACCTCCTCGGCGGGACCCTCCAGGGTCACGACGCTGCCGCGCACGTGCACCTGCAGGCGCGGGAAGCCGCGCTCGATCGTCCGGAGCACCTCGTCGCGGGGACCGACGACGGCGCGCATGTCGACATCGTCGGGCACCTGCACCTGGCGGACCACGGGCTCGGGGCGAGCGGCGGAGCCGTTCCCGGCCGTCATCGACCCGCCAGCTTGTCGCGCAGCCGGGAGAACATGCCCACGCCGACGGGGGCCAGCTTGCCCTGCGGGCGCTCCTCGCCGCGGATCGCGGCGAGCTCCCGCAGCAGCTCCTCCTGCCGCTCGTCGAGGTGGGTCGGCACGGTGACGTCGAGGTGGATGTGCAGGTCGCCGCGGTTGTGGCCGCGCAGGCGGCCCATGCCCTTGCCGCGGAGCGTGATGACGTGGTCGCCCTGCGTGCCGGCGACGACGTCGACCTCCTCCTCGCCGTCGAGCGTCTCGAGCGTGAGGACCGTGCCGAGGGCGGCGGCCGTCATCGGCAGCGCCATCGTGCAGTGCAGGTCGTCGCCGCGACGGGTGAAGACGGGGTGCTGACGCTCCCGGATCTCCACGTACAGATCACCGGCGGGGCCGCCGCCCGGGCCGACCTCGCCCTGGCCGACCAGCTTGATGCGGGTGCCGTTCTCCACGCCCGCGGGCACGTCGACGGCGATGGTCCGACGCGTGCGGACGCGTCCCTCGCCCGAGCACTCCGGGCACGGCTCGGGGATCGTGGAACCGAAGCCCTGGCACGCGTCGCAGCGCGCCTGGGTCATGACGTTGCCGAGGAACGAGCGCGCGACGCGCTGCACCGAGCCACGGCCGCCGCACACGGTGCAGGCGCGCGGCGAGGTGCCGGGCGCGGCGCAGGAGCCCTGGCAGGTGCCGCACGTGACGGCGGTCTCGACGGTGATCTCGCGGCGGACGCCGAAGGCCTCCTCGGCGAGGTCGAGCTCGATGCGCACCAGCGCGTCCTGACCGCGCCGGGCGCGGGGCACGGGACCGCGGGCGCTGCCGGCGCCGGCCGCGCCGAAGAACGTCTCGAAGATGTCCTGGAAGCCGAAGCCTGCGCCGTCGCCACCACCCATCCCGCCGCCCATGCCACCGGCGTCGTAGACCCGGCGCTTCTCGGGGTCGGAGAGCACGTCGTTGGCGGCGGAGACCTCCTTGAAGCGGTCGGCGCCCTCCTCACCCGCGATGTCGGGGTGGTAGGTGCGGGCGAGCTTGCGGTAGGCGCGCTTGATCTCCTCGGAGGTGGCGTCCTTCGCCACTCCGAGAACCTCGTAGTAGTCCGTCACGTGTTCGCTTGATCCTTGTGCGTCGGGAGTGAGGTGCGGGGGTGGGACGTGGTGCTGGGCCGGGGCCGGTGGACCCTCAGGGGGTCACGACCCGGGAGAGGTAGCGGGCGACGGCGCGCACCGCCGTCATCGTCGTGGGGTAGTCCATGCGGGTGGGGCCGAGGACACCGAGGAAGGCGACGGCGTCCTGCGCGCTCGCCCCACCGTACGGCGAGGCGACCACGGACGTCTCGCTCAGGCCGGCGTAGCGGGTCTCGGTACCGATGCGGACCGAGACGTCGTGCTCGCGGCCGACTCCGCCCGCCTCCTGCTCGGCGGCCATCTCGGCCAGCAGGCGCATGAGCACCACCTGCTCCTCGATGGCCTCCAGCACGGGAGAAATGGTGCGCGAGAAGTCGTAGCCCGCACGCGCCAGGTGGGCCGTGCCCGCCATCACGATGCGGTCCTCGACCTCGACGGTGAGCGTGTCGGCCACGACGTCGACCAGCGCGTGCACGAGCAGCGCGAGGTCCGGCGTGACGTCCTGCGCGACGGCCTCGAGGGCCGGGCGGAGCGCAGGCATCCGCAGGCCGGCGGCGGCGACGTTGATGCGACCGCGCAGGTCGGCGACCGTGGACTCGTCCAGCTCCGGCACGCCGGCCGGCACGTCGAGCATGCGCTGCTCGACCCTGCCCGTGTCGGAGATCAGCACCACGAGCACCCGGCCGGGGGCGACGAGCACCAGCTCGACGTGGCGCAGCCCCGAGCGGCGCAGCGACGGGTACTGCACGACGGCGACCTGCTGCGTCAGCTGCGAGAGCATCCGCACGGTGCGGTTCACGGCGTCGTCCAGGTCGACCGACTCCGCCAGGAACGACTCGATGGCGCGCCGCTCGGGCTGCGTCAGCGGCTTGAGGGTCGCGAGGTGGTCGACGAACAGGCGGTAGCCGGAGTCGGTGGGGATGCGGCCGGCGGACGTGTGGGGCTGGGTGATGTACCCGGCCTCCTCGAGCGCCGCCATGTCGTTGCGGATGGTGGCGGGCGAGACGCCCAGCGCGTGCCGCTCGACGAGGGTGCGGGAGCCGACGGGCTCACGGGTGGAGACGTAGTCGCTGACGATGGCGCGCAGCACGTCCAGACGCCTGTCCTCGCTCATGCCACCTCCACCTCGCCGTCGTCGTCACCCCGATTCGCACTCTCGGTGCCGGAGTGCCAATTCTACGCCCCGTCTCCGACATCCCGGGGTGGCGGCCGCTGCGACGTCGGCCACGGCGGCTACCGTGCCCCGGTGACCGGAAGAGATCCGTACGGCCCCGACGTCCTGAAGAGCGACCCCCGCGTCCGCACCGGATCGCGCAAGGTGACGCGCGAGGAGCCGGCCGTGCCCGGCCTCGTCGTCGAGGACGTCTCGACCTCCTACGTCGGCGCGATCCTCCGTGTGGAGCGCACCAACGGGGGTGACGTCGTCGTGCTGGAGGACCGGCGCGGGGCGCGGAGGTCCTTCCCGCTTGGACCGGGCTTCTGGGTCGACGGCGATCCGGTCGTCCTCGTCCGTCCCGCCCGCGTCGTGGCTCCGGCCGCGACGGCGCGGACGGCGTCGGGCTCCCGCGCCGTGACGGGCGCGCGGGCGAGGGTGGCGCGCGCCTCGCGCATCTGGGTCGAGGGGAAGCACGACGCCGAGCTGATCGAGAAGGTCTGGGGCGACGACCTCCGCCTGGAGGGCATCGTGGTGGAGATGCTCGACGGCGCGGACCACCTCGCCGACGTCCTGACGGCGTTCGAACCGGCCCCCACGCGACGCGCCGGAGTGCTGCTGGACCACCTGGTGGCCGGGTCCAAGGAGCGGCGGCTGGCCGACGAGACGCTGCGGCAGCTCGGCCGCCGCTCGGAGCACGTGCTGATCCTCGGCCACCCCTACATCGACGTCTGGCAGGCGGTGAAGCCGCACCGGGTGGGATTGACCGAGTGGCCGCACGTGCCGCGCGGGACCGACATCAAGGTCGGCACGCTCGCCGCGCTCGGCCTGCCGCACGACACGCAGGCCGACGTGGCGCGCGGGTGGGCGAAGATCCTCGGCCGGGTGCGCGACTTCAAGGACCTCTCCCCCGCGCTGCTGGGCCGGGTGGAGGAGCTGGTCGACTTCGTGACGCTGCCGGAGGGCTGAGCCTCAGGCGGGCACGACGTCCTGTCGGAACCCGCAGTAGAGGGCGACCAGCGCGACCGCCGCCACCGGGACCGCGACGAGCAGGCCGACGAGGCACGCCAGCGCCCCCACGACCGTCAGCCCGAACGTGATGAGCAGCAGCAGCAGGGTCTGGCCGAGGTGGGCGCCGACGGTGCTGACGGAGGCCCGGAACGCGGCCACGGGTGCCCCGGGGGCGTCAACCAGGTGGCACGCGGCGAAGAGGACGGCGATCCACGCCACGAGCGAGAGCAGGCTCAGGACCACCGATGCTCCCGGTGAGGGCACCAGGGCCGGGACCGTCGACAGCAGCGTGAGGCCGCCGGCGTAGCCGGCCCACCCCTGCGGGAGGTCGAAGAAGTCCGTGAAGCTCGCGCTGCCGGTCCGGACGATGCGGAGCGAACCGACCGTCATCACGAGCGACAGGACGGCCGACACGAACGCGGCGACCGCCGTGAGGACGAGGTTGCCGATGTAGGTGAAGCCACCCCGGAACTCCTGGACGGCGGTCGGCGTGGCGAAGGGGTCGGCCATCCCGGCGGCACCGAGGACGGCACCGAGCCCGAGCTGCAGCACGATGCTGAGGACGCCGACGACGACCGTCACCGCGATGAGCACGCCGGCGGCGCGGCCGAAGCGGGAGAACGCGAACGCCGTCGCCGCGCCGGCGGTTGCGGGGGCGAGTCGTCGGGAGCCGCCCGTGACGCCGTAGGGCGGCGGTGCACCGTAGGGCTGCGGGGCCCCGAAAGGCTGTGGTGCGCCGTACGCGGGAGCGCCGTACGCAGGCGGTTCGCCGTAGGGGTTGCCGCCACCGCCCCAGGTGCCGGGCGGCGGGAACGCGGGCGGCGGCGGGATCGGCTGGTCCTGGAGGGACGGTTCGTCCCACGGCCGGGGCACCTGGCCGGAGCCCGGGTCGCCGGCGCTCCCGCCGGTGTTCCAGCCGGGCGTCTCGTCGGGGTCGCGTGGCGAGGTCATCGGGCCATCGTGGCAGAGGCGGTCCGGGGCACCGGGGACCTCGACACCTGCGCGGCGGGACGACGACGCCCCCGGTCACCGAGGCGTCCGGGGGCGTCGTTCTCGAGCGGGTGCGTCAGGCGGCGACGCGGCCACCCGTGACACGGCGGTACACGTAGGCGAGCACCAACGAGGCGAGGGGCGCCGTGACCAGCGCACCCACACCGCACACGAGGGCTCCCGCATAGCTCACGAGGATCGCGACGATCGTGACCCCCGCGTTGTCCAGCGCGAGGCGGACCGACGCCTTGATGGCGTCGATCGCGCCGATCCCCTTGTCGACGACGAAGAAGATCGCGAAGGCGCCGAAGAATGCCACGGCGAGCGAACCGATGCCGGTCCAGCTCAGCAGTCCGCTGGCCAGACCGAGGAGGAGCGCGAGCAGGATTCCCTGGCCGATGTGGCGGAACTTGAAGAAGTCTCCGAGCGAGGCGTGGCCACGGTCGGCGACCGCGAGGTAGCCGTTCGTCAGAGCAACCTGCGCCACGAAGGCGGCGAGGAACGTCAGGATCGACACGAGGATGATCCCGCCGATGCCGAAGGAGGTCGCCGCAGCAAAACCCGCCTCGGTCTGGGCCGTCGAGGACGTCCCGGCGACGGCGCCGGCGAGGGCGAACCCGATCCCCGCGATCAGTGCGATCCCGATGCCCCACAGCAGGATGCTGAGGATCAGCGGCCCGGCGTTGCTCTTGAACTTCTGCCAGCCCCACCCGAAGGCGACGCCGATGTCGGAGGACGGCGCCTGGTAGCCGCCGGGCTGGCCGTAGCCCTGCGGGGGCGGCGGGAAGCCGGCACCCTGCTGCGGGGGCGGCGGGAACCCGCTCGACGGCGGGGGCGGGAAGCCGCCCTGCTGGGGCGAGGGGTACGCGCTCGGGGGCTGCTGGGGAGCGTCGTAGCGCCCCGGCTGCTGCGGCCCGGGCTGCTGCGACGCCGGCGGCGAGCTGGGCGGAGGCGGCGGCGCACCCCAGGCCGGCGCGGCGGGCGGGGGCGGGGAGCCGGGCGTGCTCGGGTTCGGGTCGTTCTCGCCCGGGCGGTCCGGCGTGCTGGGATCGGTCATCGGTGCGTTCCTCTCGGTCTCGTGGTCACGTGTCGACGGTCCGCGTGCGGGTGGCGCCGTGCGGTGGCGGATGAAGACCGCAGGGGGAAGCGAACCGCCCCGCGGTGCGGCGTGTCAAGGAACCGGGCCGCTCCGGCGCGCCGCCGGACGCCTCAGGTGAGGCGGTGGACCACGGTGTCGGCCAGCAGCCGACCGCGCCGCGTCAGCGTGATGGTCCCCGGGCGGAACGTCACGAGCTCGTCGGCGATGAGCGTGCTGACGGCGCGCGGGTCGAGCCCCGCCGTCGGGAAGCCGTCCGCCAGGCGCGTGCCGAGCATGACCCGCTCGAGGCGGCGGGCATCGCCGTCGAGGATCTCGCGGCCCTGCGCGGGCGACTGCCCGGCAGCGAGGCGACCCGCGTAGGCGCGCGGGTGCTTGACGTTCCACCACCTCACGCCGCCGACGTGGCTGTGGGCGCCGGGACCGACGCCCCACCAGTCCGCCCCCCGCCAGTAGGCGAGGTTGTGGCGGCACCGGTCGGCGGGCGTCCTGGCCCAGTTGCTGATCTCGTACCAGCCGAGCTCGCGGCCCAGGATCTCGTCGGCCAGCTCGTACTTGGCGGCCTCGTCGTCGCCCGTGGGCGCCGGCAGCTCGCCGCTGCGCACCCGCCGGTGCAGCGCCGTGCCCGGCTCGACCGTCAGCGCGTAGGCGGAGACGTGGTCGGGTTCGAGAGCGAGCGCGGCCTCGAGGCTCGCGCGCCAGTCCGCCAGGCTCTCCCCCGGTGTGCCGTAGATCAGGTCGACGGAGACGGCGAGGCCGGCCTCACGGGCCCAGCGCACGACGTCGGGCACCCGCCTCGGGTCGTGCGTGCGATCCAGCGTGGCCAGGACGTGCGGCACGACCGACTGCACGCCGAACGAGACTCGCGTGAAACCGGCCGCCACGAGGGCGGCCAGGGACTCCGGCGTCACGGAGTCGGGGTTGGCCTCGGTGGTGATCTCCGCCCCGGGTGCGATGCCCCAGGTCTCGCGCACGCCGTCGACCATCGCGGCCAGGTCCGCCACGGGCAGGAGCGTCGGCGTACCGCCGCCCACGAAGACGGTGCTGACCTGCCGCTCCGGCAGCCCGGAGCGGCGCAGCACCTCGGCGCCGAACGCGATCTCGGCGAGCGCGTCGGCGGCGTAGGTCGCCTGACTCGTCCCGCCGCCGAGCTCGGAGGCGGTGTAGGTGTTGAAGTCGCAGTAGCCGCACCGCACGCGGCAGAACGGGACGTGCAGGTAGACGCCGAGGTCGCGCTCGGCGGCGCCCTCCAGCGCGGAGGCGGGCAGGGTGCCGTCGTCGGGCGCCACCTCGCCGTCGGGCAGCTGCGGGCTCACGAGCGCGACCTACTTCTTGGCATCCTTGGCGTCCTTGCCCGTGGGGGCGTCGGAGGAGAGCGCGGCGATGAAGGCCTCCTGCGGCACCTCGACCCGACCGATGGTCTTCATGCGCTTCTTGCCCTCCTTCTGCTTCTCCAGGAGCTTGCGCTTGCGGGAGATGTCGCCGCCGTAGCACTTGGCCAGCACGTCCTTGCGGATCGCGCGGATGGTCTCGCGGGCGATGATCCGGCTGCCGACGGCGGCCTGGATCGGCACCTCGAACTGCTGGCGCGGGATCAGCTCACGGAGCTTCCCGGCCATCATCACGCCGTAGGCGTAGGCCTTGTCCTTGTGCTGGATGGAGCTGAACGCGTCCACGTTCTCGCCCTGCAGCAGGATGTCGACCTTGACGAGGTCGGCGACCTGGTCCCCCGTGCGCTCGTAGTCGAGCGAGGCGTACCCGCGGGTGCGGGACTTCAGGGCGTCGAAGAAGTCGAACACGATCTCCGCCATCGGGAGCGTGTAGCGCATCTCGACGCGCTCCTCCGAGAGGTAGTCCATGCCGAGCAGCACACCGCGGCGCGTCTGGCACAGCTCCATGATCGTGCCGACGAACTCGCTCGGCGTCAGGATCGTGCAGCGGACCACGGGCTCGCGGACCTCGTTGATCTTGCCGGCGGGGTACTCGCTGGGGTTGGTCACGACGTGCTCGGTGCCGTCCTCCATCGTGACCTCGTAGATCACGTTGGGAGCCGTGGAGATGAGGTCGAGGTTGAACTCGCGCTCGAGCCGCTCGCGCACGATCTCCAGGTGCAGCAGACCGAGGAAGCCGCACCGGAAGCCGAAGCCGAGCGCCGCGGACGTCTCGGGCTCGTAGTTCAGCGCCGCGTCGTTCAGCTTGAGCTTGTCCAGCGCGTCGCGCAGCACCGGGTAGTCCGAGCCGTCGATCGGGTACAGGCCGGAGAACACCATCGGCTTGGGGAAGCTGTAGCCGCCGAGGTCCTGCTCGGCCGGCTTGTGCGCGTTGGTGACCGTGTCACCCACGCGGGACTGGCGCACGTCCTTCACGCCGGTGATGAGGTAGCCGACCTCGCCGACGCCGAGGCCCTTGGTCGGGGTCGGCTCGGGGGCCGAGACGCCGATCTCGAGCAGCTCGTGCGTGGCCCTGGTCGACATCATCACGATCTTCTCGCGCGGGCTCAGCTGGCCGTCGACCACGCGGACGTAGGTGACCACGCCGCGATAGGTGTCGTAGACCGAGTCGAAGATCATCGCGCGAGCCGGTGCGTCGGCGTCGCCCGTCGGGGCCGGGATGTCGCGCACGATGCGGTCGAGGAGCGCCTCGACGCCGACGCCCGTCTTGCCCGACACCCGCATGCAGTCCTCGGGGTCGCCGCCGATGAGCTTCGCGAGCTCCTCGGCGTACTTCTCCGGCTGCGCCGCCGGGAGGTCGATCTTGTTCAGGACCGGGATGATCGTGAGGTCGTTCTCCATGGCCAGGTACAGGTTGGCCAGCGTCTGCGCCTCGATCCCCTGCGCGGCGTCCACGAGCAGCACGGCGCCCTCGCAGGCCGCGAGCGAGCGCGAGACCTCGTAGGTGAAGTCGACGTGCCCGGGGGTGTCGATCATGTTGAGCGCGTAGGCGGTCTCGTCCAGCTGCCACGGCATCCGCACGGCCTGGCTCTTGATCGTGATGCCGCGCTCGCGCTCGATGTCCATCCGGTCGAGGTACTGCGCCCGCATCGCCCTGGAGTCGACGACGCCGGTCGACTGCAGCATCCGGTCGGCCAGCGTGGACTTGCCGTGGTCGATGTGGGCGATGATGCAGAAGTTGCGCAGCAGCTGCGGCGCGGTCGCTGCCGGCGCGATGCTCGCGCTCAGCGAGGCAGAGGGAATAGGCACAGGTACTCCGGGAGAGCGACGGGGACGCCACCATGGTCCCATGCCCTCGGCTCCCGGTTCACAGCCCCCGCCTCCGCCGACCGACCTGGAGGTGCTGGCCGACCTCCAGGCGGACGTCCTGGGGGCGCTGGTGCACGTCGATCCCGAGACGCCGGTCCCCTGGTGCGGGCGGTGGCGCGTGCGCCACCTCGTGGTGCACCTGGCCCGCGTGCACCACTGGGCGGCAGCGCAGGCGGCGCGCACACGGGAGGTGCCGCTGGGGCGCGGCCCGTTCGACCCGACCCAGCTGTACGCCTCGTGCGCGGCCGAGCTGCGCGAGACCCTGGCGGCCCTCGATCCCGACGCGCGTGCCGCCACGCTCCTGGACGACGGCGTCCCGCGCGAGCAGCAGCGCGGCACGGTCGCGTTCTGGCACCGGCGGCAGAAGCTCGAGACCCTCGTGCACCTGTGGGACCTGCGGACGGCGGGCGGCCTGCCCTCCGACGTCGGGCACCTGGGACGGGAGGAGCAGTGGTGGGACGTCGTGCTCGAGGTCGCCGAGGTGATGCACCCGCGGCAGGTCAGGCTCGCGCGCGTGGCTGCGCCGCCCGTGCTGGTGACGTTGCGCCGGCCCGACGGCGAGGGCGTGGCGCTCGACGGCGGGGTCCCGAGTGCCACCGGCCTCCCCCGGCTCGAGGTCGTGGGGAGCGCGCGCGAGCTGGGACTGCTGGTGTGGGGGCGGTCGGGGGTGGCCGCCGGGGACGCTGGCACCCCGGGGCTCGACCCGTACGAGGTCCGGGGCGACGGCGTGGACGACGCCGCGGCCCGGTCGCTGCTGGCCGACCTGCTGCGCGCGGGGCTCACGCCGTGAGCGAACCTTCCTGGCACCGTCGGCGCACGCGTGCGAGGGTTGCTGGATGAGTGGGCAGACACCGGGAGCGGGGATCGACTGGGGCGCCATCGGGCGCGGAGGCTCGCGCGCCGTCGGGAGGCCGACGCTCGCGCTCGTGATCGTGGGCGGGGCGCTGGTGCTGGCGCTGATCGCCGTGACGCTGCCGCTGAGCGGCGTGGGCGCCTGGATCGTCCGGGTGGCCGCCGTGCTGCTGGCGGTGCCCGTCGTGATGCTCGCGGTCCGCCGTCAGCAGGTGCTCCGGCGCCTGCACGGCATGGAGCTGACCGGGGAGCACCCCGACAACGTGGTGCGCACCGTGACGCCGGACGGTCAGCAGCTCGAGATCGTCGTGGCCGGCGCTGAGCAGACCGTCGTGCCGCGCCTGGGCGTCGGCGGGCTCGCCGCCCTCAGCATCGCGACCTTCGCCAGCGCCGGGATGTCCTTCGGGCTGCTGCTGATCGTCGGGCTCGCGCAGCTCTTCTGAGCCCGTCCCCCACGCGGGGCTGTGCTGCCGCTAACCTCCGCAGCATGAGAACTCGACAGCTGGCCCTCGGCTCCGCGATCGCGGCCACCACCCTCCTGCTCGGTGCCTGCGGGCAGAGCGAGACTCGCGACGAGTCCGGCGAGATCACGTCCGGCGGTGACACCGACGTCTTCACCCTGCAGGTGGGCGACTGCCTGAGCACCGTCGAGACGGGCGAGGTCAACGACGTCCCGACCGTGCCGTGCTCGGAGACCCACCAGCTCGAGGTCTTCGGCGAGTACACCTTCGCCGACGGCGACTACCCCGGCGACGAGAGCATCTCGACGACGGCGGAACAGGAGTGCGTCGCCCTGTTCGACGCCTTCGTGGGTCTGTCCTACGAGGAGTCCGAGCTGGGGGTCACGTACTACACCCCGACGCAGGAGTCGTGGGAGTCCGGCGACGACCGTCTCGTCAGCTGCCTCGTCGGCGATCCCTCGCAGGACGTCACCGGCTCGCTCGAGGGCGCGGCCTACTGACCCGAGCCCCGCGCTGGTGACGCACGAGCGCCCGGGACGACCGCCGTCGTCCCGGGCGCTGCTGCGCGTGGAGGCCTCAGGCCTCGAGGGTCAGGGCCACCTGGACCGACTGCTGCGAGCGGCCACCGCCGGCGAACACGCCGCGCAGCGGGGTGACGTCGTAGTACTCCCGGCCACGAGCGACGACGACGTGGTGGTCGCCCACCGGGCACCGGTTGGTGGGGTCGTAGGCGTACCACTCGCCGCACCAGAACTCGACCCAGGCGTGGGACTCCCCCACGAACGTCTCGCCGACGACGGCCTCGTGCCCGAGCGGGTGCAGGTAGCCCGAGACGTAGCGCGCCGGGATCCCGAGGCTGCGAAGCGCGCCGATCGCCAGGTGCGCTATGTCCTGGCAGACGCCGGAGCGCTGCTCCCACGCCTCGGCGGCGCGCGTGTGGACACCGGTCGCGCCCGGGACGTACTCGACGGCGTCGCGCACCGCGTTGCAGACCGCCAGGGCGGCCTCCGACGGCGAGAGACCGGCTCCGACGGCCAGCGCCAGGGCGGCCAGGTCGTCCGACGGCGCGGTGGCCGGCGTCGAGGCGAGGTGCTCGGCGAGGCGGTCGACGATGCCGGGCTCCGACAGCGTCTGCCACTCCACCTGCTCCGCGAGGCCGCTGGCGATCGGGTCGGTGCGCGGTGCGAGGTCGACCGTCGACTCGGAGACCACGACGAGCTCGGAGTGCTTGCGCAGCACCTCGAACGCGACCACGTGGGTGCCCCAGTAGTCGCGGTACTCCTGGCTGAAGCTCATCGGGCTCGCCGTCAGGCGCGAGCTGAGGACCATCTGGCCCGGGATCGTCGTCGGACGCATGCGCGCCTCGTTGTAGGACGCCGAGGCGGCCCGCTCGTAGACGAAGCTCGTCGTGTGGACGATGTGCAGCCGTGTCACAGCCCTACCCCCCAGTCGTCGTGCGCCCCCGTGGGGAAGTAGCGGAGCCGGACGGCGTCGCTCGCGGAGGAGCAGGCCCGCTGGACCTCCTCCATCTCGGACGGCAGGTCCTCGAGCAGCTGGCCGACCGGCCGGAACTCGAGCCCGGAGCGCACGCGGCCGAGGATGCGGACGGCACTCTCGGTGCTGGAGCGGTCGGTGCCCTCGCCGAGCGAGACCAGACACTGCTCGGCCTGCCGCAGCGCGTAGACCACCGAGCGCGGGAACAGCGGGTCCAGCAGCAGGAACTCCGCCGCGAGCGCATCGCTCGCGCTGCCGCGGTAGGCCCGCAGGAAGGACTCGTAGGCGCCGCACGAGCGCAGCAGGGTGGTCCAGCTCGGACCGCTGGAGCCGGCGACGGCGCGCGTGGCGACGAGCCTGGCCGTCATGTCCGCCCGCTCGATCGAGCGGCCGAGCACGAGGAAGGTCCAGATCTGGTCCCGGCTGGTGGCCGAGTCGGTGATGCCGGCGGCGACGGCTGCCCGCTCGCGCACCCAGGCGAAGTACTCCGACGTGGTGCGGTTGGCGATCGCGCTCGCGAGGTCGTTGCGCGTCGTGTTGAGGCACTCCCACAGCTCGGTGGAGATGGTCTCGCGGGCGCGGCGGGCGTTCTCCCTGGCGGCGTCCAGCGCTCCGGCGATCGATCCGGGGTTGAGGCGGTCGTAGCCCAGGGTCTGCATGACGCGGGCGGGCGTGACGGCAGGTCCCACCTCGGGCGGCGGTGCGCCCATGACGGCCAGCAGCGAGCGGCACGCCAGGTCCTCCGCGACCCACGGGTCCTCCAGCAGGAGCTGCAGGTGGGTGTCGAGGATGCGGGCGGTGTCGTCGGCGCGCTCGACGTAGCGGCCGACCCAGAACAGGGACTCGGCGATGCGGCTCAGCATGTCGGGGCCTCCGGGGTGGCGGTGCTCGGGCGCCGACCGGCGCCGGTCTGCTGCTGCTGCTCGTGCTGCTCGCTGCGCGGCCGGGCCTCGGGGTGGGTGTCGACGGCGGGGCCCTGGCGGAGCGCCGGTGCCTCGCGGGGTCCGTCGGTCGCCTCCGCGCTCTCCTCGGTCCAGCGCGAGGGCCCGGACACCCAGGTGTCCTTGGACCCGCCGCCTTGCGAGGAGTTCACGACCAGCTGACCCTCCTGCAGCGCCACGCGGGTCAGGCCTCCGGGAAGGACCCAGACGTCGTTCCCGTCGTTGACCGCGAACGGTCGCAGGTCCACGTGTCGAGGGCGCAGGCGGTCCCCGGCGAGCGTCGGGACGGTCGAGAGCTGGACCACGGGCTGCGCGATCCAGCCGCGCGGGTCGAGCCGCAGCCGGGTGCGGGCCTCGTCGATCTCGGCGCGCGAGGCCGCCGGACCGATGATGATGCCCTTGCCACCCGACCCGTCGACGGGCTTGACCACGAGCTCGTCGAGGCGGTCGAGCACCTCCGACAGCGCCTCGGGCTCCTCCAGGCGCCACGTGTCGACGTTGGAGATCAGCGGCTCCTCACCCAGGTAGTAGCGGATGAGGTCGGGCACGTAGGTGTACATCAGCTTGTCGTCGGCGACGCCGTTGCCGATCGCGTTGGCGATCGAGACGTTGCCGAGTCGGGCGACTCCCAGCAGACCGGGGCAGCCCAGCAGCGAGTCCTGGCGGAAGGCGACAGGGTCGATGAACTCGTCGTCGACGCGGCGGTAGATGACGTCCACGCGACGGCGCCCCTCCGTCGTGCGCATGTAGACGCGGCCGCCGCTGACGAACAGGTCGCGGCCCTCGACGAGCTCCACACCCATCAGGCGCGCGAGCAGCGAGTGCTCGAAGTAGGCCGAGTTGTACACGCCGGGGGTGAGCACGACGACGACCGGGTCGTCCACCCCGTTCGGCGCCGCCGCGGTGAGCGCCGCGAGCAGCCGGCGCGGGTAGTCGGCGACCGGTCGGACGCGCATCGAGCTGAAGAGCTCCGGGAAAGTCTGGGCCATCGAGCGACGGTTGGAGAGCACGTAGCTGACGCCGCTGGGTACGCGGACGTTGTCCTCCAGCACCCGCCAGCCGCCCTCGTCGTCACGGATGACGTCGATCCCGGCCACCTGCACGCGGACGCCGTTCGCGTTCACGATGCCCTTGGCCTGGCGGTGGAAGTGCGCGGAGGAGGTGATGAGCGCGCGGGGGATGACGCCGTCGGTGACGACCTTCTGCCGCCCGTAGATGTCGTCGAGCAGCTTCTCGAGCGCTCGCACGCGTTGGGCGACACCCGGCGCGAGCGTGTTCCACTCCTGCGTGTCGAGCACGCGGGGCACGGGGTCGAGCGGGAACGGTCGCTCCTCGCCGCCGATGTCGAACGTCACGCCCTGCGCCAGGTAGGAGCGCGCGAGCGCGTCGCCGCGCGCCCGCATCTCCTGCGGACTCAGGTGCGCCATCGTGGCGCGCAGCTGCGCGTACTGGGAGCGCCAGGGGCTGTCGGCGTCGTCGCCGTCGACCAGTCCCGTCATCTCGTCCCAGGCGGTGCCAGCGGGATACCCCTCGAACAGGTCGGCCATGCCACGAACCTAGCCGCCCCGGGTAACGGATGCGTAAAACCGGGCAGCCGTGTCGCGGGGTGGTGGATCGGGCGTTCACACGGCCGGGTGGTGATCACCGGACGCTGTCGCGCTCGACCGCCCCGTGGGAGAGTGGCGCGCGTGAAGATCGAGAGGTTCCTCCGCGCCGCACTGTCGCTGCTCGCCCCGCGCCGGGGCACGGGTTCGAGCTCGTCCGGGCGCACGGCGACGCCGTCGCGCCCCTCGCCCTCCTACCCCAGGCCGGCCGCACGACCGGGCGGGACGCTCGGCGGCATCTCGGCCTACGACGTGCAGGCGTGGGGCGCGCCGTCGTTCTCCTACTCCCCCGACCCCGACGGCGACGCCGACCCCGGCGAGATCGTCTGGGGCTGGGTGCCCTACGAGGAGGACGCGTCGCAGGGCAAGGACCGCCCGCTGCTGATCGTCGGTACGCGGGGCCGCGACCTCGTCGGCGTCCAGCTCACCTCGAAGGACCACTCCCGGGACGCCGCGCGCGAGACCGCCCGCGGGCGCGTCTGGGTCGACATCGGGTCGGGCGCGTGGGACTCCCGTGGCCGGGACAGCGAGGTGCGCGTCGACCGCGTGCTGCTCGTGGGGCGCGACGCCGTGCGCCGCGAGGGTGCCACGCTCGACCGCGCGAGGTTCGACGCCGTCGCGACGGCGGTCCGTCGGCACCACGGCTGGTAGGGCTTCCCGAGCGGGAGGTCATCCCCGGGCGGTGATCCCCGGGCGGGATGTCCGGTCGCGAGCCCGCCCGATGATCGGCCACCAGGTCGGTGGTAGCATTGCAGGTCGAGCCTGGCGCCCGCACGGGTCGGCCAGCTCGTTCCGCTGACCGCCACGGGTGCCCCACGCCCAGTCTCAGGCCGGCGGGAAGAACCCTCGCCGACCCATCACTCCAAGCACCAGGACGTACAACGTGGCAAATATCAAGTCCCAGAAGAAGCGCATCCTCACGAACGAGAAGGCGCGTCTGCGCAACAAGGCCGTGAAGTCGGAGCTGAAGACCTACGTGCGCAAGACGCGCGAGGCCATCACCGCCGGTGACAAGGACGCCGCCGCCGCGGCGCTCAGCATCGCCTCGCGCAAGCTGGACAAGGCCGTGTCCAAGGGCGTGCTGCACCGCAACCAGGCCGCGAACCGCAAGTCGGGCCTCGCGAAGCAGGTCCAGGCTCTCTGAGCCTCCTCCTCACGGCGCCGTAGCCCTCGGGGTGCGGCGCCGTTCGCGTCCCCGGACCTCGCCGCACCCTCCACCCCAGCCCGCCGGGAATGCGCGTGACTGCTCTATCGTCTGGATAGAGCAGTCACACGCATTCTCGACGAGTGGGGGCGGGCGCGGCGGGAGCGGGCGGGGCCGGGCGGGCGGGGTCAGGAGCGGGCGGCGACGATGCGTCGCACCGCACGCTCGACCGCGAACTCCGGTGAGCGCGACTCGCCCTTCACCTCGGCGTCGGCGGCCGCCGTCGCCATGATCGCGGTCGCGAGCCCCTCCGGGGTCCAGCCCTGCAGGTCGCGCCGCGCGCGGTCGACCTGCCACGGCGCCAGACCCTTGAGGACGTCGGCGCCGTGGTCGCGTCCGCGGGAGGCTGCGACCTTGGCCATGGTGCGGAGCTTGAGCGCGAGCGCCGCCACGAGCGGGACCGGCGGGGTCCCGCTCGCCATCGCGTGGCGCACCAGGACGAGCGCTCCGGCCACGTCACCGGCGACGGCGGCGTCCGCCACCTTGAAGCCGGTCGCCTCCACGCGTCCGCCGTAGTAGCGGTCGACCTCCTGGTCGGTGACGACTCCGGTCGTGTCGCTGATGAGCTGCTGCGCGGCGGCGGCGAGCTCGCGCAGGTCGGATCCGACGGCGTCCACCAGCGCAGCGACCCCCTCGGGGGCGATCTTGCGGCGGGCGCGGGAGAACTCGGCCGAGACGAAGCCGGGCTTGTCGCGATCGGGGACGGGGTCGCACGCGACCAGCGCCACCTTCGCGGCGACCAGGGCGTCGAGCACCTTCTTTCCGCGCACTCCCCCGCCGTGCCGCAGCACCAGCGTGACGTCGGGTGCCGGATCGGCGAGGTAGGCGAGCACGTCGGTCGCGCACGCGTCCGTCATCGACTCGAAACCGAGGATCTCCACGTGCTGCGGCTCGGCGAACAGCGACGGCGACGTGATGACGGCGAGCCGTCCGCCCTCGTACTGCGCCGCCTCGACCGTCGTCACCTCGAGCTCGGCGGAGCCGTCGGCGGACGCGGCCTCGCGCGCCAGTCGCGCCAGCCGCGACACGGCCCTGTCGCCCAGCAGACCCTCGGTCCCGCGGATCAGCACGATCGGTGCGAGCTCCGCCCTGTCCCACGGCACACCGGCGGTGGGGGTCGACCGGGAGGCTGAACGGCGGGCGGGAGGCACGGGGCAAGCCTGCCACGTCGAGCGACGCGTCCAGCGGATCACCGGGACGCCCGCCGGCGGCGCGATGCGAGCGACCCGAGCGGCGCCCGACAGCCCGAGACCCGCAGCACGCCGCTGCGACCCTGCACGGCCCCCGTCGGGACCCCGGGCCCCGCGACGGCGATCGGCCCGCACACGTCCGTCCGCGCCATGAACGCCCCCTCCTGCGCCAGCACCGCCACGGTCGAGGGTGCGGGATGGCCGTAGTCGTTGTCCGCCCCGACGCTCACCAGCGCCACCCGGCCGGCCGCCGCGGCCAGCAGCGCCGGATCCTGGTCGGGCGAGCCGTGGTGGGAGACCACGACGACGTCGGGCGGGCCCGTGAGCAGCTCGGGCCACGCCCGCGACATCGCCTGCTGCGCCGCCGCCCCGAGGTCACCGTGCACGAGTGCGGTCAGCTCCGGCGTCGTGACCCAGAGCGTCAGGCTCAGCTCGTTCGGGTCGACGTCGGCACCGATCTCCACGGAACGGGCCGTGGGCCACAGCGTGGTGAGGCCGACGGCGCCCAGCTCCTCGCGCGGCGCGCTCGCCAGGGGCTCGGGCGGACGGTCGACGGCCGCCTCCGCCACGGGCACCCCGGCCGCGCGCACGTCGTCGATCACCTCGGCCATGCGCTCGTCGCTCGTGCGCGGCGCCACCGCCTCCTCGACGTCGACCGCCGCGAGCACCGCGGCCAACCCGCCGACGTGGTCGGCGTCGGCGTGCGTGAGCACGAGGCGCTCGATCGTCTCGATCCCCGCGGTCTCGAGACACCCGGCGGCATCCCCCGCCTCGGGGCCGACGTCGACCATCACGGCGGTGTCGCCGCCACCCGTCGCGGCGGTCGAGACGAGCAGCGCCGACCCCTGCCCGACGTCGCACTGCAGCAGCCGCCAGTCCGGCGGCGGGAACGCGGCGGGCACGACGGGACCGGCGACGTGCACGAGCGCGGAACGCCACGGCGCGACCAGGCTCGCCGCCAGCGCGACGACGGCGACCAGCGACCCGAGCGTCAGCAGCGCCGGGGTCCCGCGCCCGGCGAGCCTCGCGCGCAGTCGCCGACCCGCCGCGGTCCGCAGCACGAGCAGGAGGGCGACGACGATCAGCACCAGGAGCGCGAGACCCCGCAGCCCGGGCGGCCAGGGCAGGCGCGCGAGCGGCAGCTCCGCACCGTGCCGCGCGACGACGTCGATCCACCACGTGCCGCCCTGCGCGACCCACAGCAGACCGTGGGCGCCCGCGGGCCACCACGTCGACAGCATCGCCGCGAGCAGCGCGAGCACGGTGACCGGGGGGATCACCGGCGCGACCAGGGCGTTGGCCAGGACCCCGTAGGTCGCCAGGCCCGGATCGATCAGGACGAGCACGGGCAGGCACGCGAGCTGGGCCGCGAGCGGGACCGCCAGGACGGTGGCGAGCAGCGGCGGCAGCCGACGCTGGAGCAGCGCGCTCAGCGGACCGGCCCCCAGCACGAGACCCGCGGTCGCGGACACCGACAGCGCGAACCCGACCTCGCGCGCGATCCAGGGATCGGCCAGCACGAGGACCGTCACCGCCGTCGCGAGCGCCGGGATCGCGGCCGCCGGACGTCCGAGGACCAGCGCCAGCACCACGACGCCGCCCATCGCGACGGCGCGCACCACGCTGGGATCGGGGCCGACGAGCGCGACCAGCCCGCCGAGGACGGCGACGCAGACGGCCACGCGGCCCCGGCGACCCAGCGTTCCGGTCAGGACGAGGACCCCCGCCAGCACGATCGCGACGTGCGCACCCGAGACCGCCAGCAGGTGGCCGAGGGACGTCGCCCGCATCGCGTCGGCGAGGTCGTCCGGGACGCGGGAGTCGTCGCCGACGCCGATCCCCGGCAGCAGGGCGGCGTGCGGCGGCAGTCCGACCACCGCCTCGGCGAGGCCCGCCCGGATCGCGTGGGTCGCGCGACGCCACCACGACGGCTCGCCGACGACCTCCGGTTCCCCGGCCACGAGGAGAGCCGCGGGTCGCTCCCCCGGTTCGACGGGCCGCACCCGGGCGGTGGTGCGAACGGTGGTGCCGGGTGGGACGTCGCGCCAGGCGGGCGAGCCGATCACGAGCACGGGGGCGACCGCCGTCGTCCGCTCCCCCCGGGTCTCCGCCCCGAGCAGGGTGGCCTCCAGGCGCACGCGCTGCGCGCCGTCGGGCGCGGGACCGGCGACCGGCACGGCGTCGTGCGTCGTGCGCAGCACCACCTCGCTCGAGCCCGACCACGCGAGAGCCCGCGCGAGACCTCGCGTCCGCACGTCGTCCTGCACCAGGACGCTGCCGAGCACGAGGCCGACGAGGAGGCCGGCGAGGGCCACGGTCGTCGTCGCCCCCTGCCAGCGGTCGCGGTGGCGTGCGGTGTGACGGCGCCTGCCCCGCCACACCGCGACGCCACCCGCGACCGACGCGGCGGCGACCAGGAGGAGCCGCGCCCGCAGCGGGAGACCGACGGCGACCGCGGCCGCGGCCCACGCCGCGAGCGCCGGTGCCACCAGCCGCAGGTCGGGGGCGTGACGTCCCCGCCAAGGCGCGCTCACACCGTCACCAGCTCGCCGAGGCTGCCCATCAGACTCGGCCCGATGCCCGAGACCTCGTCCAGCTCCGCGACGTCCCGGAAACCGCCGTTCGCGTCGCGCCAGTCGATGATGCGCTGCGAGATCGCCGGTCCGACGCCCGGGAGCGCGTCGAGCTCGGCGAGCGTCGCGGTGTTGAGGTTCACGAGGCCGGTCGGTGCGACGCCCGTGGCGCCCGAGCCGCTGGGGCCGCTCGAGCCGCCGGTCGCATCCCCGCCTGCCCCGGGCGAGGGACCGGGTGGGTCGACGGCCTCCCCCGGAGCCGGCACGTGGATCTGCTCACCGTCCACGAGCACCCGGGCGAGGTTGACGGCGTCGAGGTCGGCCTCCGGTTGGGCCCCGCCCGCGGCGGTGACGGCGTCCACGACCCGCGATCCCGCGGGAAGCGTCACGACGCCGGGGCCGACGACCCTGCCCGAGACGTGGACGACGACGTCGGTCGCCGGAGGTGGGGTGGTGGGAGACGGGGGCGCCGCCTCTGTGTCGGAGGTCAACTCCGGGCGGGAGGTCGACTCCGTGCCGGACGGCGGCGCGGCCATCCCCTCGACCGGCACCTCCACCGGTGCTTCCGCCGGTGCGCTCGCCGCCGGAACCTCGACCACCGAGGACGCCGTCACGGTCGCTCGCACCACGAGGAACGCCGTCACCAGGGCGAGCAGGACGGCGATCGCGAGCGCCCCGCGCGGGCGCAGCCGACGTCGGGTCGGTCCACGGCGGTGCCGTATCGAGGCGCCACCGGCGGCAGGCGCGTCGCCGTCAGCTCCGTCAGCGCCGTCGTCGCCCTCGTCCCAGGGCGCGGCCCCGCCCCCGGGGAGCACGCCCTCCGAGACCGAGTACGCGGCCCTCGTCAGCGCCATGACGCGGGCGCGCTGGTCCAGGCGCCGTCCGGCGGAGCGAGGTGGGCCCATACCGCGACGCTAGGAGTCGCGATCGACCCCGACCGCGGGTCCCGGACGCGAGGTGAACCGGGAGGACGGGTCCCGGCCCTGGGGACAGGTCGGGTCGTGGCGTCGTGCCCCACCGCGACGCGGCACCCTGCCCTAGGCTCGCGACCAGCCGCGAAAGGAGCTCTCGATGAGCCACGAGCCCGCCCCCTCCCCCGACGCCACGCTGGCACGGCTGCGCGCCGAGGCAGCGCAGGCCGACGCCGACGCCGCGGCCGCCCGCGCCACCGCCGCCCGCGCCGCGCTCGCCGCAGCCGAGGCGGAGGCGGCACTCACCGCCCCCGAGCCCGGACGCGCCGCGGGGCAGGAGCCCGAGCTCGTCGTCACGGAGCCCGCCGCTCCGGAGTCCGCCACCCCGGAGTCCGCCGCCCCGGAGCCCGCCACTGACGAGACCGCCGTCGACGCGGCACCCGAACCGGCCACCCCGGCCGCCCCCACCGGCTACCCCGCCGAGGTCGCCGCCGCCTACACCTTCCCCGGCGGCTCGCTGCCCCTGGGCGCCCTGCTGGTGGACGGCGAACCCGAGCCCGACGCGCAGGTCGCGTTCTCGCTCGGCATGCTCAACCGCCACGGTCTCGTGGCCGGCGCGACCGGCACCGGCAAGACCCGCACGCTGCAGGCGATGGCCGAGGGCCTGTCCGACGCCGGGGTCCCCGTCTTCGTCGCGGACGTCAAGGGCGACCTGACAGGCCTGCTGGCGCCGGGGACGCCGTCGGACAAGCTGCTCGCGCGCACGGCGTCGATCGGCCAGGACTGGACCCCGACCTCCTACCCGGTCGAGCTGTTCTCCCTCGGCGGGCTGGGTCACGGCGCCCCGATCCGCACCACCGTGACCGACTTCGGGCCGCTGCTGCTGGCCAAGGTGCTGGGCCTGAACGACACGCAGGAGTCGAGCCTCGGGCTGATCTTCCACTGGGCTGACACCCAGGGTCTCGCCCTCCTGGACCTCAAGGACCTGCAGGCCACCATCGCGTTCCTCACCTCCGACGAGGGCAAGGGCGAGCTCACGGGCATCGGGGGCGTCTCGGGGGCGACGGCGGGCGTGATCCTGCGCGAGATCGTCGCGCTGCAGGCTCAGGGTGCCGACGCGTTCTTCGGCGAACCGGCCTTCGCCACGAGCGATCTGCTGCGTACCGCCGCCGACGGCCGCGGCGTCATCTCCGCCCTGGAGCTGCCCGCCGTCGCCGACCGCCCCGCGCTGTTCTCCACGTTCCTCATGTGGCTGCTCGCCGACCTGTTCTCCGAGCTGCCCGAGGTCGGCGACCTCGAGAAGCCACGCCTGGTGTTCTTCTTCGACGAGGCGCACCTGCTGTTCACGGACGCCTCGAAGGACTTCCTCGCGCAGGTCACGCAGACCGTGCGGCTGATCCGCTCCAAGGGCGTCGGCATCGTCTTCGTCACGCAGACGCCCAAGGACGTCCCGGCGGACGTGCTCGCCCAGCTCGGCAACCGGGTCCAGCACGCGCTGCGCGCCTTCACACCGCAGGACGCCGCCGCGCTCCGGGCCGCCGTCCGCACCTACCCCACCTCCCCGTACGACCTCGAGAAGCTGCTGACCTCGCTCGGCACGGGTGAGGCCGTCGTGACCGTGATGTCGGAGAAGGGCGCCCCCACACCGGTCGCCTGGACCCGCATCCGGGCACCGCGCTCGGCGATGGACGTGGCGCCGGACGGCGTCATCACCGCCGCGATCGCGGCGTCGCCCCTGAACGAGCGCTACGCCGTCGCCGTCGACAACGAGTCCGCCTACGAGATCCTCGCGAGGCGCGTCGCGCTGCAGGAGCAGGCCGAGGCGGCCGAGCAGCAGCGCGTCGCGGCGGAGAAGGAGGCCGCCGTGCGCGCCAAGGAGGCCGAGAAGGAGGCCAAGGCCCGGGCCAAGGAGCTGGAGCAGATGCGCAAGGACCTCGAGCGCACGTCGCGGAGCGAGTCGCGGTCGTCGGCGGGGCGGTCGACGTCGTCGCGCACCAGCCGCTCCGCCTCGCCGCTGGACAACTTCCTGAAGTCGGCGGGGACGCAGCTCGGGCGCGAGATCACCCGCTCGATCTTCGGGACCCGCCGGCGCTGAGGCTCAGCGCGCGGCGAGGACGGTCGGGATCAGGATCGGCGCGTTCACGAGCAGGTGCGTCAGCATCGCGGCCACGAGGTTGCGGCGCACGAGTGCGACCGTGACGAGTGCGAGCGTGCCGGCGAGCTGGTGCAGGAGCCAGGACGGTCCGAACACGAGCACGTGGGGGACGACGAAGACCGCCAGGCTCACCCCAGCCCCTGCCAACCGGGACCGCAGGATCGCCCCGACCCGCTCGGCCAGGTAGCCCCGGAAGACGACCTCCTCCGTGACCGCCGCCGTGACGATCAGGACGATGACGCCGCCCACCCCCAGCCCGGTGACGGCGTCGATCCCGTCGTTCTGCCCCTGCGGCCAGAACGTCCCGGCCAGCCACGACCACGTCATGGCCGCTCCGAACGCGTAGACCGCGAACGTCACGTCGGGGCCGGTGGGCCGCACGAGCAGCATCGACGCGAGCCGCCGACGCTCCAGGAGGATGACGACGGCGAGCAGCAGCAGCGCCCCACCCCACTTCCACCACGTGGTCGACGCCGGTCCGGTCAGTCCCCCGCTGAGGTCGAGCCCGGGCAGGAGGCGTCTCGCGCCGGCGTCGTAGACCAGCACGACGACCGCCAGCCCCGCGATCAGGGCGACCACGTCCCTCGCCCCTGCCCTAAAGACGGGGGCGTCCACCCGCGACCAGAATCCGTGCGCGGATCTCACCACCGCCGTTCTTCGCGCCTCGACCATGCCGGTAGAGTAGCCGCTCTAGAGCGTTCGCTCTAGAGAAGGAGATGAACCATGTCCGAGGAGAACCGGCGGGCGGTCCTCGCGGCCGCGGCGGCCGCCATCGGTGAGCTGGGCTACCAGCGCGCCACGACCCGGGAGATCTGCCGCAGGGCCGGAGTCTCCTCGGGCACGTTCTTCCACTACTTCCCCAGCAAGCTCGCGGTGCTCCGCGGCATCCTCGCCGAGGACCTCGCCGAGGCCACCACCACCTGGCAGCAGCGCCTCGCGGCGGCCGAGCGCGACCCCGACGGCGCCCTGGACGCCTGGTTCGGGGACGTGGTCGCCGAGGCCGACGACCCGGGGATCGCCGCGTTCGCGGCGGCCATCGCCGGCGCCGGAGACGATCCCGAGGTGTCGAACCTGCTGGAGGGACGCTCCCGCCTGGACCTCGAGGGCCTGACGGCGGTGGTGGGGCTCGGCCGGAGCGCGGCCTCCTGGCACGGCACCCGCGCGGCCGACCGGACGGCCGCGCTCCTGGCGATCGTGGCCGACGGGATCGCCACGCGCGCCATCGAGGATCCCGCACTCGACGTGGCCGACATCCGTGGCGATCTGCACGAGGTGGTCGACGCCGTCGTCGGGCGAACGGGACGATCACGCCCGAGTGCATGAGTATGCAGGAGTCTGTATAAGATGAGGTCATGTCCAAGGTCCTCACCTCCCTGCCCGTCGGCGAGCGCGTCGGTATCGCGTTCTCCGGCGGCCTCGACACCTCCGTCGCCGTCGCCTGGATGCGCGAGAAGGGTGCCGTTCCCTGCACCTACACCGCCGACATCGGGCAGTACGACGAGCCCGACATCTCCGGTGTCCCCGACCGGGCGAAGGCCTACGGTGCCGAGATCGCCCGCGCGATCGACTGCAAGCCGCAGCTCGTCGAGGAGGGGCTGAGCGCCATCCAGTGCGGGGCGTTCCACATCCGCAGCGGCGGCCGCTCCTACTTCAACACCACGGCGATCGGCCGCGCCGTCACCGGCACGCTCCTGGTGCGCGCGATGCACGAGGACGGCGTCGACATCTGGGGCGACGGCTCGACCTTCAAGGGCAACGACATCGAGCGGTTCTACCGCTACGGCCTGCTCGCCAACCCCGACCTGCGCATCTACAAGCCGTGGCTCGACGCCGCGTTCGTCACCGAGCTGGGCGGCCGGGCCGAGATGAGCCAGTGGCTCTCCGAGCGAGACCTGCCCTACCGGGACAGCAAGGAGAAGGCCTACTCCACGGACGCCAACATCTGGGGCGCCACGCACGAGGCCAAGACGCTGGAGCACCTCGACGTCTCGCTCGAGACCGTCGACCCGATCATGGGCGTGAAGTTCTGGGACAGCAGCGTCGCGATCGAGAGCGAGGACGTGACCATCGCGTTCGTGCGCGGACGTCCCGTCGCGATCAACGGGCGCGACTTCTCCGGCGACGCCGTCGCCCTCGTCCACGAGGCCAACACCATCGGTGGGCGGCACGGCCTGGGGATGTCCGACCAGATCGAGAACAGGATCATCGAGGCGAAGTCGCGCGGCGTCTACGAGGCGCCCGGGATGGCGCTGCTGTGGATCGCGTACGAGCGGCTCGTCAACGCCGTCCACAACGAGGACACGATCGCCAGCTACCACAACGAGGGCCGACGCCTCGGTCGCCTGATGTACGAGGGCCGGTGGCTCGACCCGCAGGCGCTCATGACGCGCGAGGCGATCCAGCGCTGGATCGCCTCCCTCGTCACGGGCCAGGTCACGCTGCGTCTGCGCCGTGGCGAGGACTACACGATCCTCGACACGCGGGGCGAGAACTTCTCCTACCACCCGGACAAGCTCTCGATGGAGCGCACCGAGAACGCCGCGTTCGGTCCGACCGACCGCATCGGCCAGCTCACGATGCGCAACCTCGACATCGCCGACTCGCGCGGCAAGCTCGAGCTGTACGCCACCCAGCCGCTCGACCAGGGCCAGGTCCTGGTGGAGCACGGCACGCTGCTCGGCACGCTGCCCCCCGGCGGCGTGGAGAAGATCACGTCGCGTTCCCGCGGCGACAACGCGGACGAGAGCGCGATCGAGTCGGCCTCGTTCGAGTTCGGCGCCGACTGAGCCGATCCCCCAGCGCCGAGAATGACCAGGGCTGCCCTATCCACGCGATAGAGCAGCCCTGGTCATTCTCGGCTGGACGTTCGGGGAGTCAGCGCAGCTCGACCCGGCCCGCCGGTCCCTCGACGGTCAGCACCAGCGCGAACGCGTCGGCCTGCACGATCTCCGTGTCGATCCCGAGCGTGGCGTACGTCTGCGCCAGCGTGGCGGCGTCGGGGTGCTCCACGCGCACCGCGAGCAGCTCGAGCGTGGGGATGTCGCCCAGGCCGGGCTGCGCCGTCGTGCCCCAGTCGATGAGGAACGGGATCGCGGGGTCCTTGTCGCGGCGCTCGCCGCGCGTCAGGCGCCACTCGAGCAGGTCGCCCGACGGCGTCCGGCGCGACAGCGGCTGGATCGCGCCCAGGTCGACACCGGCGTCGGCCGCGGCCCGCGCCGTCGCCTCGATGTCGGCCGGGTGGATCGCGAACGTGGCGACGGCGGGCGCGGTCCGCTCCTTGATCGAGAACGTCTCGATCTGGCTCGCCTCGCGCTCGCCCTCCGGGTCGGGACCGATGACCTCGAGGTAGTGCGGCACGCGCGCGCCGTCGATCGTGAACGCGATCAGCGCGTTCGCCGTACCGGTCGGGTGCTTGCCGCCGGGCGCGGCGCGCACGCCCGTGAGGCGCTCGACGGCGTCGATCGCCTCGGCGAGGTCGGGTCCGGCCAGGACCACGTGGTCCAGGTCGGCGGGGATCGTGGACTGCTGCGTGCTGTCGGTCACGGGTGTCTCCAGGGGTGGGGTCGGACGATGGTGCGGGAACGGGACGAGGGTCAGGCGCCGGGCGGGCTCGGGAACGTCGGCCACGGCGCGAGGGGCACGAGGTCTCCCACGCGCACCGGGTCGCCGAGCGCCCGGAAGTCGGCCCACGCCGCCTCGCGGAGCGCGTCGTCGGTGAGGACGTCCGCGACGGTCGCCGCGAGACCGAACGAGGAGTCCGCGATGGCGCGCTCGCCGTCGGGCGTCAGGGTGGAGTCGGCCCGCTCGCGCGAGTGGCCGGGGATGTCCGGGTCGCCGATCTTCACGACCGGCTGGATCGTGGGCAGCACGTGGCTGACGTTGCCGATGTCGCTCGATCCGACGGCGGCCGCCTCGTGCAGCACCGGCAGCACCTCGCGGCGACCCGCGAGGTTGGTGGCGTAGCGCTGCGCCAGCGACGTGGCGGTGCGGTGCGGCAGGTAGATGGGCTCGTCGTCCCACACGACGTCGACCTCGACGCCGGCGGTCAGGGCGGCGCCGCGGAACGTCGCCTCGACGCGGTCCGACAGCGCGATGAGGCCCTCGACCGTGCGCGAGCGCAGGAAGAACTCCAGCACGGCCCGCTCGGGCACGATGTTCGGCCGGGTGCCCGCCTCGAGGAAGACGCCGTGGATCCGGTCGGTCGTGAGGATGTGCTGCCGCAGCTGCGCGATGGCCTGGTAGGCGGTGACGGCGCCGTCGAGCGCGTTGCGGCCCAGGTGCGGGTTGGCCGAGGCGTGCGCCGTGCGGCCGCGGAACGTGGCCACGACCTGCCGCTTGGCGGCCGACGGGCCGGCCGCGACGTCCTGCCCGCCCGGGTGCACCATCACGGCGGCGTCGTAGCCGTCGAACGCGCCGGCCTGGATCAGCAGCTCCTTGCCGCCGCCGCCCTCCTCGGCCGGGGTGCCCACGAGGGTGACGCCGCCGGGGAGCGGGGCCTCGCCGTCGCGCGCCTCGAACAGCGGCGCCAGCGCGAGGAACGCGCCGAGCGCGGACGCCGCGATGACGTTGTGGCCGCAGCCGTGCCCGACGCCGGGCAGCGCGTCGTACTCGGCCGTGATGGCCGCCTGCGGACCGCTCTCGCGCGTGCCGAGCTGCGCGGTGAACGCCGTCGGGATGCCGCCGGTGCCGCGCTCGATCGCGATGCCCGCGGCCTCGAGCTCGGCGGCGAACGCCTCGACCGAGCGGAACTCGCGGTAACCGAGCTCGGGGTGCTCGTACAGGTCGCGCGAGAAGGCGGTCAGGCGGGGCAGGAGCGCATCGACGGCGTCGCGCAGCCGGTCGTGGTGCGACGGAATCGGGGAGGAGGTCATCCCCCGACGCTAGGCAGCGATCCCCCGCGCCGCCCGATGGGATCCGGACGTACCAGCATCCGGACCCCACCTGCTCACGTCAGGGGACGATGTTGACCAGGCGCGGGGCGCGGACGATCACCTTGCGCGGCGGCGCACCCTGAAGCGTGCGCTGCACCCCCTCGGTGGCCAGCGCGAGCGCCTCGAGCGCGTCGGCCTCGATCGACGGGTCCACCTCGAGCCGGTCGCGCACCTTGCCCGCGACCTGGACGATGCACGTGACCGTGTCCTCCACCAGCAGCTCCGGGTCGGCGACCGGGAACGGGTGGTGCGTGAGGGAGGAGGTGTGCCCGAGCCGCTGCCACAGCTCCTCGGCGATGTGCGGCGCGACCGGCGCCGTCATCAGCACGAGCGCCTCGGCCGCCTCGCGCGGCACCTCGGGCGCCGCAGTGAGGTGGTTGGTCAGCGTGATGAGCTTGGCGATCGCCGTGTTGGGGCGCATCGCGGCGTACTCGACCGTGACGTCCGCGACCGTGCGCGCGACCGCGCGCCGCGTCTCGAGCGCCCCCGCGCCGTCGGCCACCACGACCTCGCCCGTGGTCTCGTCCACGATCGTGCGCCACAGCCGCTGCAGGAACCGCTGGGCCCCGACGACGGCGCGCGTCTCCCACGCCCGCGACTGGTCCAGCGGACCCATCGACATCTCGTACACGCGGAACGTGTCGGCGCCGTAGGAGGCGTACATGTCGTCGGGCGTCACCATGTTCTTCAGCGACTTGCCCATCTTCCCGTACTCGCGGTTGACGCTCTCGCCGTTCCAGGTGAACGTCGGCTCCGCACCCCCGGTGCCGGCGACCTCGACGACCTCCTCGGCCGGCACGTAGACCCCGCGCGCGTCCGTGTAGGCGTACGCCTGGATGTAGCCCTGGTTGAAGAGCTTGTGGAACGGCTCGCGCGAGCTCACCACACCGAGGTCGAACAGGACCTTGTGCCAGAACCGCGAGTACAGCAGGTGCAGGACCGCGTGCTCGACGCCGCCGACGTACAGGTCGACGCCGCCCGTCGTGCCACGGGGGCCGTCGGGCTGCGGGGACATCCAGTAGCGCTCGAGCTCCGGCGCTACGGCGACGTCGGCGTTGGTCGGATCGAGGTAGCGCAGGTAGTACCAGCACGAACCGGCCCAGTTCGGCATGGTGTTGGTGTCGCGGCGGTAGGTGCGCACGCCCTCGCCCAGGTCGAGCTCGACCGTGGCCCACTCCGTGGCGCGGGACAGCGGCGACTCGGGGTCGGAGTCGGCGTCGTCGACGTCGAACGTCCGCGGCGAGAAGTCGGCCACCTCGGGCAGCGCGACGGGCAGCATCGACTCCGGCACGGGGACGACGCGGCCGTCCTCGACGTCGTAGACGACCGGGAACGGCTCGCCCCAGTAGCGCTGCCGGCTGAAGAGCCAGTCGCGCAGGCGGTAGGTGGTGGTGCCGCGGCCGGCGCCCTTCTCCTGCAGCCACGCGATGATCACGCGCTTGGCCTCGGCGACGGGCAGACCGTCGAGCGAGACCTCCGCGTTCGCGGAGTGGACGGCCACGCCGTCGCCCGTCCACGCGGCGTCGGCGACGCCGTCGGGCGCGCCGGAGACGACCTCGCGAATCGGGAGGTCGTAGGCGGTGGCGAACGCGTGGTCGCGCTGGTCGTGGCCGGGGACGGCCATGATCGCGCCGGTGCCGTAGCCCATGAGGACGTAGTCGGCCACGAAGATCGGGAGCGCCTCGCCGTCGACCGGGTTGACCGCGTAGCCCCCGGTGAAGACGCCCGTCTTGGCACCGGCGTCGGCCTGGCGCTCCTCGGGGGTCTTCGCGGCAGCCGCCGCGACGTAGGCGCGCACGGCCTCGGCGGGCGTGGCGGCGTCGCCCGTCCAGCTGGACGGGACGTCCTCGCCCCAGCCCGCGGCGGTCGGGGCGGACAGGAGCTCGTCCACGAGCGGGTGCTCGGGCGCCACGACGGCGTAGGTCGCGCCGAACAGCGTGTCGGGTCGGGTGGTGAACACCGTCAGCGGCTCGGACGCGCCGTCGACGGCGAAGTCCACGTGCGCACCCTCCGAGCGGCCGATCCAGTGCCGCTGCATGATCTTGACCTTCTCGGGCCACTCGAGCTCGTCGAGGTCGGCGACCAGGCGGTCGGCGTAGGAGGTGATCCGCATGACCCACTGGCGCAGGTTGCGCTTGAAGACGGGGAAGTTGCCGCGCTCGGAGCGGCCGTCGGCCGTGACCTCCTCGTTCGCCAGCACGGTCCCCAGGCCGGGGCACCAGTTGACGGGCACGTCGGCGACGAAGGCCAGGCGGTAGCCGGCCAGGACGTCCTCGCGCTCGCGCGGGCTGAGGTCGGACCAGGCCCGGCCGAGGTGCGGCTCCGGCAGGTCCCGCTCACCCGAGGCGAAGGTGGCGACCAGCTCGGCCACGGGGCGGGCGGCGCCCGCGGAACCGTCGGGGGCCGTCGCGCTCGGGTCGAACCAGCTGTGGAAGATCTGCAGGAAGATCCACTGCGTCCAGCGCACGAACTCGGGGTCGGTGGTGGCGAAGCTGCGACGGTCGTCGTGACCCAGGCCGAGGCGGCGGAGCTGGCCGCGCATCACGGCGATGTTCTCGTCCGTGGTGATCGCGGGGTGCTGGCCGGTCTGGACGGCGTACTGCTCGGCGGGCAGGCCGAACGCGTCGTAGCCCAGGGCGTGCAGCACGTTCTTGCCGCGCATGCGCTCGAACCGGCCGGTGACGTCGGTGGCGATGTAGCCCAGAGGGTGACCGACGTGCAGCCCCTTGCCGGAGGGGTAGGGGAACATGTCCATGACGAAGAAGGACTCGCCGGGGACCTGCGCCCCCTCGGTGCGCTCGCTGAGGTCGCCCACCGGGTTCGGCGCCTCGAAGGTCCCCTCCGCCTGCCACCGCTCCTGCCACGCGAGCTCGATGGTGTTCGCCAGCTCGGGCGTGTAGCGGAAGGGCGGGGTGGTGGCGCCCTGCCCGGTCGTCTCGGCCTGCGCGACCTGCTCAGTCATCAGTTGTCCTTCGTCGTGGCGTCGGGGCAAAAAGAGACCCCCCGCGAGGGCGGGAGGTCGGCCGCGCTGGTGCGACGCAGGCTCCCGGAATCGCAGGAGCGCGGCGTCCGCCGAGGTCAGCGCGGCTGGGGAAGCACCCGACGAGTCATGCGCCCATCCTAGTCCGGCCCGGGACGACGGCGTCGGCCAGCTCGACCGCGCTGCGGGCGATGCGCGCCGCGAGCTCGGGGACCGGCCGCGAGCCCAGGACGAGGTCGTCCGGCGTCGCCACGATCGTGGTCGGGAGCGTGAGTGCGCCGAAGTAGGACATCAACGGGCGCATGGCGTGCTCCGTGACGAGCGTGTGGCGCGTCGTGCCGGACGTGGCCGCGAGCGCCGTCGGGATGCCGCGCAGCGACCCCGGCTCGAGGAGGTCGAGCACCGCCTTGAACACGCCCGCGTACGAACCGCGGAACACGGGCGAGGCGACGACGAGCGCGTCGGCCTCCTCCAGGTGGCGCAGCGCGGCGTCCAGGTGGGGCTCCCGGAGCCCTCCGACGGTCTCGCTCGCCGCCGCGACGGCGACGTCGCGCACCTCCACGACGCTCACCTCGACGTCGTCGACACCGCGCTCGCGCAGCTGCGCAGTGGCGGCGTCGAGCACGAGCCGCACCACGGTCGTGGTGCTGGAGGGCGCCCCCACGCCGCCGGAGAGTCCGACCAGTCTCATCGTGTCCTGCCTTCCGTGGTGCTGCTGCTCGTGCCGCTGGTGACGGTGCTGGTGCTGGTGCTCGTGTTGGCCGCGCGCACCTTGCCGAGCAGGCGGGCGAGGGTCGTGATCTCGGCGTCGCTCAGACCGGCGGCCATCGCGTCGGTGATGCTGCGAACGTGTCGGCGGGCCGCCTCGCGCTGGAGCGTGCGCCCCGCGTCGGTGAGGCGTACCAGCACGCCGCGGCCGTCGTCGGGCGTCGGGCAGCGGCTCAGCAGGCCGCGGCGCTCCAGCCGCTCGACGATCCGGCTCATGCTCGGCTGCGGGAGGGAGGACGCCTGGGCCAGGAAGCCCAGCCGGGCCTCCTCGCCGTCGGCCTCGGCGAGCGAGAGGAGCACGTCGTACTCGCGCGGCGCGAGGTCGCCGAAGTCGCCCGCGGTCTCGAACCGCCGCATCAGCAGCGTCGAGGTCCGCAGGATCTCGCTCCAGGCGCGCGTGGCGCCGGCGCGGCTGGTCACCGGCCGCCGACCAGGGCGCCGTCGACGAGACCGGGGGTCTCGTGCGCGTCATCGGTGGACGACGGCGCGGCGTCGACCGGGGCTGCCGTCTCGGCTGCACGCCTCGCGGCCACGCGGTCGGCGTGGGTCGGGCCGCCCGGGACGTCGGCGGGGCGCAGCGCGTCGAGCTCGCGGCGCAGCACGGGGATCACGTGCTCGCCCAGCAGGTCGAGCTGCTCGAGCACGGTCGCGAGCGGGAGCCCGGCGTGGTCGATGAGGAACATCTGGCGCTGGTAGTCGCCGAACGTCTCGCGGAAGGTCAGGGTCTTGTCGATGACCTCCTGCGGCGACCCGACCGTCAGCGGTGTCATGTCCGTGAAGTCCTCGAGGCTCGGGCCGTTGCCGTACACCGGCGCGTTGTCGAAGTACGGACGGAACTCGCGCACCGCGTCCTGCGAGTTCTTCCGCAGGAACACCTGACCGCCGAGACCGACGATCGCCTGGTCCGCACGGCCGTGGCCGTAGTGCTCGTAGCGCTCGCGGTAGAGCCCGATGAGCTTAGCGAAGTGCTCCTTCGGCCAGAAGATGTGGTTCGCGAAGAAGCCGTCGCCGTAGTAGGCAGCGAGCTCCGCGATCTGCGGCGTCCGGATCGAGCCGTGCCACACGAAGGGGGCGACGCCGTCGAGCGGCCGCGGGGTGGAGGTGAAGCTCTGCAGCGGCGTGCGGAAGCGACCCTCCCAGCTCACGGTGTGGTTGTCCCACAGCTCGCGCAGCAGCTGGTAGTTCTCCACGGTCAGCGGGAGCGCGTTGCGGCCGTCCTGACCGAACCACGGATAGACCGGCGAGGTGTTGCCGCGGCCGAGCATGAGGTCCATCCGGCCGTCGGACAGGTGCTGCAGCATGGCGTAGTCCTCGGCGATCTTCACCGGGTCGTTCGTCGTGATGAGCGTGGTGGAGGTCGACAGGATGAGGCGCGAGGTCTGGGCGGCGAGATAGCCCAGCATCGTGGTGGGCGAGCTGGGCACGAACGGCTCGTTGTGGTGCTCACCGGTGGCGAAGACGTCCAGACCGACGTCCTCGGCGTGCTTGGCGATCGTCATCATCGCCTTGATGCGCTCCGCCTCGGTGGGGGTGTGGCCCGTCGTCGGGTCCGTCGTGACGTCCCCGACCGAGAAGATCCCGAACTGCATGCCGCTCATGGCGTCCTCCGTCGACTCTCTGATTCATGCATCTGCATGGACTATGGGGGTCAACGGGCGCTCGTGTCCAGGTATTCCCGCACGACGCCGCACTCCGTGACGACGCCGCGCGCACCGGCGACCAGCCCGTCCGACCACCCCTCGAGCTTTCGCGATCGTTCGTGTCCTTCTCAAGGACACGAACGATCTCAAGTCTTCGCGCCCGGTCAGCGCGACGAGCCCGGCCAGCGCGCCGCGGCCGGCCGGGGCGAAGCCGGACGGCCCGGGACCCGGGGTCAGCTCGAGGCGGCGGGTGACAGATCGGCGTCGACCGACGTGGTCGGCATCTCTGGGAACGCCTCCCACGGTGTCAGCGTGACGGCCTGGTCGGGGTCGATGCGCACCTCGCGCAGCGCGGCGGGCCGCTGGTTGGCGCGGTCGTAGAGCAGCACCGACACGGTCGCCTGCGCGGGGAGCGTGCCGAGCGTGAGCTGGCCCGCCGTCGCGCCACCGCTGGAGGCCATGCCGTAGAACAGTCCGAGACCCTGCTGGAACGGCCCGACCCGACGGTGCAGGTGGCCCGACAGCTCGAGCACGATGCACCCGGACGGCATCACGCGGTTGCCGACGTAGGGGTCGTGGATCGCGAGGATGTCCACGCGCGAGCTCGGGTCGTCGGGGTCGAAGCCGGCGCACGCGGCGTCGGTCAGCGTGGTCGCGGCCTCGGTCTTGGTCGCGAACTCCTGCTTGCCCAGGGTGACGGAGGTCAGCCGCGGATCGCGGTCGCCGACGATCCGCACGCCCTCGACCTCGACGACACCGCCGTCCAGCACCGTCCAGCCGCGCTGGCGCTCCTGGTCACCCGTGAGCATGGAGTCGTGGTTGCCGTCCGCGACCACGACGGGGAAGTCCGTCAGCTCGTCGGCGATCGCGTCCACGCACAGCTGCTCCGGTCCGGAGCCACCCATCGTCGTGTCGCCCAGGTTGAGCACGAGATCCGCCTGCGCCTGGCGCGCGACCTCGCCCATCACCCGCCCCATGCCCGTGTTGCAGTGGTTGTCGGAGACCAGGACCATCGTGACGAGATCGGGCTCGAGCTCCTCACGGGCGGCGCGGGACGGGGTCGGGGTCGAGGTCGGCGTGCCGGACCGCGTCGCGTCGTCGGCGGACGTCTCGTCCTCGAGGGGAGCGTCGGCGTCGGGGGACGTCTCGTCCGCATCGGCGGACGTCTCGGCGTCCGCGGGCGTCTCGTCCTCGGCCGGCGCGTCGGCGTCGGCGTCGGCGTCGTCCTCCGGCTCCGGCTCAGCCACCACGAGCGGCGCGAGCGGACGCCGCGGCTCGAGCGGTGCGGCGTCGGCGGCGTAGGCCGCGACCACGTTCTCGCGCACGACGTCGTAGTAGGCGGCGTTGCTCCGCACGGTCGCGATGGCGCGTTCGCCGTACGTGTCCACGAGCACCCCCAACCGCCCCGTCACGCGTGCACCGTCCATCGCGCCGCCGAGCTCGGCGAGGACCTGGGACTCGCGCCCCTGCTCCCCCGGCCGCTGCGCGATCCCGGCGACGGGCACCGCGACGACGGCGAGCAGCGTCACCGCGACCAGCGGCGCGACGCCGCGACGGTGCAGCTTGGCGCGCAGCTCCGCCCGCAGCAGCCCGCCCGCGGCGAGCTGCCCGACGGCGATCGTGACGAGAGCGATCGACCACAGGAGCACGGTGCGCGCGACGGCGTCGCTCACCAGCGCCCACACGGCGGTGGTGATCGCACTCTCGGGCTGCGCGAAGAACGCGGCGTAGGCGCTGACGTCGCCGCCGAGGGCGTCCAGCGGGTTGTCGACCTCGGTCAGGGTCGCGGGGATCTCCCCGACGTCGACCTGGACGCCCAGCGGCCACGGCGCCGGCGACTCCAGCAGCAGCGCGCCGAGCGGCCCGAGGTCGATGTCGACCGAGTGCGTCGACGTGACGGCCAGGTCGGCCTCGTGCGGACCGACGGAACCCTCCGCCGTCGCCGTGAAGACACCGATGACCAGCGCGACGACACCCGTCGCGAGCACGACGGCGGTCTGGCGAACGGTGCGGCGCTGCCAGGGGCGGCGCGCGTGCCACCAGCGCGCGAGCGGGCCCCGAGGACGGCGGGTCGAGGTGGCGGGGTCCGAGGCGGGGTCCGGGGCGGATTCCGAGGCGGGCGAAGGCGGGGGCGAGGAGGACATCCCCACCATTCTCCCCCGCCTCCCGCCGGGTGGCCCCCGGTGTCGTATCCTGAGCGGCGGTCACCGCTCGGTGGCCACCCGACCCCCGCACCACCCGGACGGAGACAATGCGCGCCTCCAGCGCGGGCGACCATACGGTCCCCCCCACGACTGACGTCGACACCGACACGGAGGGCGACAGTCCGTCGCCTCGCCCCACGGGGGGTGAGGCAGCATGACCGAAGTACTCCTGCTCGTCCTCGCCATGATCCTCGTGGCCGCCTGCGGCGGATTCGTCGCCGCGGAGTTCGCCTTCATCACCGTGGGCCGCGCCCAGGTGGAGGCCGCAGCAGCCGGCGGTGACAAGCGCTCCGCCTCCGTGCTGTCCGCGCTGCGGACCCTGTCCACCCAGCTCTCCGGAGCCCAGGTCGGCATCACGGTCACCAACCTCGCGATCGGCTTCCTCGCCGAGCCCGCCATCTCCTCCCTCATCCGCCCCGGTCTGCGCGACCTCGGGCTCTCGGAGACCGCCGTCACGACGACGTCGGTCACGATCGGCCTCGTCACCGCCACGGTCGTGACGATGGTCTTCGGGGAGCTCGTGCCCAAGAACCTCGCGATCGCCAGGCCGCTGGCCACCGCGCGCGCCGTCGCCGGCTTCCAGCGCGGCTTCACCCGCGCCATCGCCTGGCCGATCCGGTTCTTCAACGGCACCGCCAACCGCATCCTGCGCGGCATCGGCATCGAGCCCCAGGAGGAGCTCGCCTCGGCCCGCAGCGCCGAGGAGCTCTCCGCGCTCGTCAAGCACTCCGCCAAGCGGGGCACGCTCGCCCTGGACACCGCCGAGCTGGTCGAGCGCTCGCTCGCGTTCGGCGACCGCCGCGCCCGGGACGCCATGACCCCCCGCTCGCGGGTGATCGCGCTGGACTCCACCGACACCGTCGCCGAGCTCATCGAGCGCGCCCGCACCAGCGGCCACTCCCGCTTCCCGGTGCTCGACACCAGCGAGGACACCGAGGGCCACACCGAGGTCGAGGTCCGCGGCGTCGCCCACATCAGGGCCGTCCTGGCGGTGCCGTACGCCGAGCGCGCGACGACCCTCATCGGGGCCTTCCTGCGCCCCGCGATCGTCTGCCCCGACTCGATGCCGCTGGACGAGCTGATGGACGACCTGCGCGCCGGCGGCCTCCAGATGGCCGTGCTGATCGACGAGTTCGACTCCATCGCCGGGCTCGTCACGCTCGAGGACCTCGTCGAGGAGATCGTCGGCGAGGTCCGTGACGAGCACGACGTCGCCGAGGTCGCCGCGAGCGAGGACGTCGACGGAGCCTGGTCCCTGCCGGGCCTGATGCGCACGGACGAGGCGAGCGAGCTCCTGGACGTCGCCGTTCCCGAGGACGAGGCCTGGGACACCCTGGGTGGCCTCGTGACCGCGACGCTCGAGCGCTTCCCCGACGTCGGTGACGTCGCCCTGGTCGCGACCGACCACGTGCCCGGCGTCACCGAGCGCACCGTGCGCCTGGAGGTGCTGGAGCTGGACGGCCGCCGAGTCGAGCGCGTCCGCGTCGAGGTGCTGGCGGAGGACGACCCGTCCTCCCTCCAGAACCGCGACGACGAGGACGAGAGCGATCCCGAGACCGGGAGCGACCCAGAGTCCGTCACCACCCCCGTCACCACGAACGACCCGGAGGCCCAGCGATGAGCGACCTCGCCGGCATCGGCCTCACCGTCGTCCTGCTGATCCTGAACGCGTTCTTCGTCGGCGCGGAGTTCGCGCTGATCTCCGCGCGGCGCACCAAGATCGAGCCGCTTGCGGCCGACGGGAACCGCATCGCGAAGATCACGCTGTACGCGATGGAGCACGTCTCGCTGATGATGGCGGGCGCGCAGCTCGGCATCACGATCTGCTCGCTCGCGCTGGGCTCGATCAGCGAGCCGGCGATCGCGCACCTCATCGAGGTGCCGGCCGCGGCGCTCGGCGTGCCCGAGGCGTGGCTGCACCCGGTCGCCCTGGTCATCGCCCTCTCCCTCGTCACCTACCTCCACGTCGTCTTCGGCGAGATGGTGCCGAAGAACATCGCGCTGGCGGGTCCGGACCGGATGGCCAAGGCGCTCTCGCCGCTCCTCGTGGCGATCGTCTTCGTGCTCTACCCGGTGCTGTGGCTCCTGAACGGCATCGCCAACATCTGCCTGCGCCTGATCCGCGTGACCCCGAAGAACGAGGTGACCAGCGCCTTCACGCGCGACGAGGTCGCGGGTCTCGTGGAGGAGTCGCACGAGGGCGGTCTGATCGAGCTGAACGACGAGAAGCTGCTGCTCGGCGCCCTGCAGTTCGCCGAGCGCGACGTGCGCAGCGTGCTGCTCCCGATGGACCGCGTCCGTACGCTGGAGCCCGACGTCACGCTGGAGGCCGCCGAGGCCGCCTCCGTGCAGGGCTTCTCGCGCTTCCCGGTGCGCGGCGCGAACGGCTCGCTCGCCGGGTACGTCCACATCAAGGACCTGCTGACCGCGGACGAGCACCTGCGCGACAAGCCGATCCCGGCGTCGCTGGTGCGCGAGCTGCCGCGGGTGGGCCCGCGGGACTCGCTGCGCGAGGTGATGGCCGCGATGCAGCGCACCAGCAGCCACCTCGCCGCGGTGCACGACGCCGACAGCACCACCCCCGAGACGCCGCTGGGGATCGTGACCCTCGAGGACGTCCTCGAAGAGCTCGTCGGCGAGATCCGCGACGACTCCCGCCGGCTGGCTGTCAGGGGTAGGTGACGACCACGGGTGACGGCGAGAGCGCGAACAGCTCGCTCGCCGTCACCTCGGTGCTCCCCTGCGCCCAGCCCCACGGACCGTTCCACGGCAGCGCCGTGGCCCTGGCCCAGATCTCCGAGGACGTCACGACGACGGGCGCCGGCGCGGCCGGGTCTTCAGGCGCAGCCTCGGTCTCGGCGGGCGGGGTGACGCCGCCGCCGTCGACCTCGAGCACGACCCCGACCTGCGGTCGGGACGCGTCGATGTTCTGCGGATCGCTCACCGTGCCGTCGGTCGCCAGCCGCACGAGCAGCATCTTCGGCGGCAGCGCCTGGGCGTCCGTCAGGGCGGCCAGGTGCTCCACGACGGCGTTCACCTCGTCGGCCGCGACCACCCCCGCCTGCGACCCCGGCACCTCACCGGGCTGCAGGCGCCACCCCGGTTCGAGGGCGACGCCGACGTTCGGCCGCGCGAGCACCTCGTCGTAGAGCGCGACCTGCTCGACCATGCTCTGCCGACCCGGCTGGAAGGTCAGGAGCACGCTCACGCCCGCGTCGCGCGCGGCGTCGACGAACCCCTCGACGTCCGCCAGCGTGCGCTTGCCCGAGTACGACCCGTCACTGCCGGGGGTGGCGGACGCCACCGTGGTCAGCAGGACCGCCGTCGGGACGACCCTGGAGGAACCGCCCCCCGCAGACCCCGCCAGCGACCGCAGCCGCTCCAGGGTGGCCGACGCGTCCTGCTCGCCGAGGGATCCGAGCTCCGGGGCGCCCGGCGCACCCCGCAGCCCGACGTACACCTTGCCGTCGAGCAGCTCCTGACCGCCGCCCGGAAGGTCGACGCCGGTGGCGGCCACCCGCGCGCGGTAGGCGAACGTCTGCGGGTCCCCGACGTCGCCGACGCCGACGATGCGGTCGGCCCCGAGGCCGAAGAGCGTGGCGATCGCGTTCGGGTCGGACGCGAGGTCGGTCGTGACCACGACGCCGGCCCCCGCCGCCCGCGCCGTGCCGACCGCGGCGATCTGGCCGTCCCCGCCGTCGGAGACGAGGGCGTTGGTCGTGAGCCGCTCGGGCGCGCGAAACGGTGGCAGCCCGGGGAGGTCGGCGAGGTTGCGCGTGGCCTCCTCGGTGGGCTCGGCGGAGTCGGAGGACGCGGCCGGGGAGTCGGACGGCGGGACGAGCAGCCAGTCGAACGGCTCCTGGGCGGACGCCAGGGCCGCGACCTCTCCCCCGGCCTGCACGACGACCTCGCCCGCGAGGTCGCGGCCGATCACGACCTGCAGACCGTCGAGGTCGTCGGGGGCGGGGACGGCGCGCAGGAACGGCCGGTCGGGCGCCAGCTCGGGGAGGGTCGCGCCGCCGGTCACGAGCACCGTGCGCGTGCCGAGGCGTTCCAGCTCCGTCGCGACGGCGTCGGCCGTGCCCTCCTCCCCCGTCACCAGGACGGGCAGCCCGAGCGTCGTGGCCACGGACGCGGCCCGCAGCTGCGCGTCGGCCTCCGGCGGCGTGATCACGACGATCTCGGCCGAGGCGAAGTACGCCTCGCTGGCGGCGATCGCCAGCGCCGTGGCCCCGTCACCCTCGAGCACGGTGACACCCTCGGGCGGGTCCTGCGTGGCGGCACCGATGGTGACGTCCGTCGGAGGGTCCGCCGTCAGCACCACCTCGCCCGTGCAGCCCGCGAGCACCGCGGTCGCGGCGGTGATCGCGAGGAGGGCGCGCAGGCGGGCGAGGCGGGGCACGACGATCAGCCTCGCTGGTCGTCCAGGTGGGGCAGCAGCACGTCGCCGAGGAACGCGGCGGTGTCCTCCCAGCCGTGGACGGCGTGGCAGCGGACGCCGAGGTCCAGCACGGGTCGGTCGTTGCCGCCCTCGTCGAGCCGGTCGCCGACGAACACCATCTCCGCGAGCGGCACCCCGGCCAGGTCCACGAGCGCGCGCATCCCGGTGGCCTTGTCGACGCCGCGCCGGGTGATGTCCACGGACGTCGACCCGCCCGAGCGGACCTCGAGGCCCGGCAGATCGGCGGCGACGGCGTCGCGCAGGGCCGACTTGCGCGACCCGGTCGGGTCCCAGGCAGCCTTGGCGGCCACGGGCGCCTGCTGTCCGAGGGCCGAGAACGTCACCTGCGAACCGCGGTCCTCCAGCACGTCGCCCCAGGTCTCGGTCTCCCACAGCCCGAGCTCCTCGGCCCTCGTCCGCAGCGACGCCAGGGCGCTGTCGCGCTCGTCGGCCGTCAGCGTGTGGGCGTAGACCTGGCCGAACCCGGTTCCGTCCCAGCGGTAGTACTGCGTGCCGCAGGTCGGCATGAGGTGCAGGCGCTGCGCGAGCTCCGGCGTGAGGTCGAGGCGCTCGAGCAGCTGCTGCTGGAACTGGCCGTACTGGCCGCCCGAGATGACGCAGACCGGCACGCGCTCCAGCAGGGAGCGGAGGAGGTCGGCGATCGGGGCGGGCAGCGGGGACTTGGAGGGGGCCAGCGTGTCGTCGAGGTCGAAGGCGACCAACGCGACGGGGGCGGCGTCCAGGCGGACGTCGGGCGTCGTCACTCCTTCTCCTCACCCTTCGCGCCGCGCTCGCGGATGGCGGCGACGTGGGCGAGGAGCTCGATCGCGAACCGGCCCACCAGCAGGACGGCGAGGCCGTAGACCGCGGCCAGGACGAGCGAGAGCACGCCGAACAGGATCTCGCCGACACCGGCGTACTCGCCGAAGTAGAAGAAGGACTCGCTGACGCGCCTCAGGGTGACGCCGGCGGCCACGATGATGACGAGCACCATCGCACCCTTGAGGTGCGACGGGCTGATCAGCTTCGTCACCGAGGTGTCGAACAGGCGCGCGAACGCGCCGGGCTCCTTGGCCGCGGGGGCGGGCCACTGCTGCTGGGCCGGGCCGCCGGGACCGCCGTAGCCGGGGATCTGCGCACCGGGTGCGCCGTAGCCCGCGGGCGGCGGCTGCTGGCCGTGCTGCCCCGGGTGAGGCTGACCCTGCTGGCCCGGCTGACCCTGCTGCGGCTGACCCTGCGGGTACCCGGGCTGCTGACCGTAGCCGGACGGCGCGCCCTGCTGCTGCTGCGAGGCGGGCGACGCGCCCCAGGGGCTCTGCTGCGGGCCGGAGGGGTCGTACGGCTGAGACATGGGGCTCCTCGAGGTGTGCGGCGCGGCTGCTGCCGCTCGCGCAACTTTACTGCGGGGCTCCTCCGACCGGGGGGCTCGCTCGCCGTCGAGACGCCACGCCCTGCGTGAGGAGGATCCCGGCGATCACGACGAGGGCGCCCACGCCCTCGTTCCAGTGCACCTCCTCGGCCAGCACCAGGGCGCCGAGCACGACCCCGACCACCGGCGTGAGGTAGGTGACGCTCGTGGCCAGCGGCGCCCCCCAGGCCCGGATGATGTCGTTGAACCAGATGTAGGCGAGTCCGGTCCCGACCGCGCCGAGCGTGACGATGCTGACCAGCACGGGTGCCGTGAGCGTCATGGGGCTCCGACCGACGGCACCCGCCAGCGCCAGCGCGAGCACGGCGCCGATGGTGATCTGGGTGGCCGCGAGCGTGCGGGAGTCGATGTCCGACCCGCGCAGCAGGCGCCGGCTGAGCACGGCGCCGAGCCCGTAGCAGAAGGTCGCACCCAGGCACGCGAGCTGGCCCAGGACCAGCAGCGATCCGCCCTGCGAGAGGTCGATGCGCCAGGGGCCGGCGACGACCAGCACCCCCAGGAGCGCGAGCACGAAGCCCGCCACCCGGTCCCGGGTCAGCCGTTCCGTGGGCAGCGCCACGATCCCGACCAGCAGCGTCATGATCGGCGTGGTGGCGTTGAAGATGCTGGAGATGCCCGAGGGCAGGTGCTGCGCCGCCCATCCGAACAGGAAGAACGGGACGACGCACAGCAGCACCGACAGCAGCCCGATCCGGGCGAGCAGCCGCGGGTCGCGCGGCCAGGCGCGCCGGCCCGCCGCCATGATCGCCGTGAGCACGAGCGCGCCGAACAGCAGCCGGCCGGCGGTGATCTGGACGGGCGAGAGGCCCTGGACGGCCACCTTCATCAGCAGGAAGCTCGACCCCCAGATCGCCGCGAGCACGACGAACCGGACGACGGCGCCGCGGCGGGTCACGACGGCGACCCGGTGAGGATGGTCAGCACCGCGCCGGCCCCCCGCGGCCCCGCCCGGTAGACGTGCTCGACGTCGCTGGTCCAGGTGTGGTGCTCCCCCGCCGCGAGCGCCGCGCCCGCCCCGACCCGACCCGCCTCGAGCGAGCCCGACGTGACGAGGAGGTGCTCGACCACGCCGGACCCGTGTGCGGGCGAGGTGCGCACCGCACCCGGATCCAGGTCGAGGGCGTAGACCTCGCGGACGGACGACGCCGACCGCCGGGTCTCGAGCAGGACGACGCTCACGCCGTCGTCCGTCACGACCGCCCCGGCGGCGTCGTCCAGGAGGGTGGCCAGCGGGACCCCGAGCGGCGCCGCGAGCGCGTACAGCGTGGCGAGGGTGGGGTTGCGGACCCCGTTCTCCAGCTCCGACAGCGAACCCTTGCCGATCGCGGCGGCCTCGGCGAGGGCGGTCAGGCTGAGACCCCTGGTTCGCCTGACGGCGCGGACGCGCTCGCCGACCCGGGACACGAGGGGATTCACGCGCTCACCCTACGACCGCCCACCGACACCCTTCCCCGGACGTCGGCGTGCCGATCTGCCCGGCCCGCTACGCTCCGTTCCATGAACAGAACCCCTGCGTCGGACGCACGGTCGCGGGTCCACGTGGCCGGCGTCGTGACGGCCGTCGTGGGCATGACGTCGTCGTTCGCCGTCGTGCTCGCCGGGCTGACGGCGGTCGGCGCCTCCCCCGGTCAGGCCGCGTCCGGCCTGCTGGCGCTGTGCGTGCTGCAGGGCCTCGGCACCATCCTTCTGGCGCAGCGGCACCGCACCCCGGTCGTGCTCGCGTGGTCCACACCGGGAGCCGCCCTGCTCGCGGCCGCCGGTGCGGTCGACGGCGGGTGGTCCGCCGCCGTCGGCGCCTTCGCCCTCACCGGGCTCCTCCTCCTGGCCACGGCCGCGATCCCCGCCCTGGGCGACGCCGTCGCGCGCATCCCGGCACCGATCGCCCAGGCGATGCTCGCCGGCGTCCTGGTCCCGCTGTGCCTGACACCCGTGCTGGCGCTCGTGGCGCGCCCGCTCCTTGTCGCCCCGGTCGTGCTCGTGTGGGTCGTGGTGCTCGCCCTCCGTCCCCGCCTGGCCGCTCCCGCGGCGATCGGCGTCGCCCTCGTCGTGGCCCTGGTCGCCGGGATGCGGGACGGCGGCATCACCGGCCCGTTCCTGCCGCACCTGGAGTGGACGACGCCCGGCCTGAGCTGGGCGGCCGTCGTCGGCATCGCCGTCCCGCTGTGGATCGTGACGATGGCGGCGCAGAACGTGCCGGGGGCGGCGGTCCTGGCCTCGTTCGGCTACCGCGCGCCGTGGCGCGAGAGCCTGACCGTGACCGGGGCCGCGACCGTGCTCGGCGCCCCGTTCGGCGGGCACGCCCTCAACCTCGCCGCGATCTCCGCGGCGCTCTCGGCCGGACCCGACGGCGGCGCCGACACCACGCGGCGCTGGCTCGCCGCCCGGAGCGCGGGCGTGACCTACCTGGTGCTCGCGCTGTTCTCGGCGTCGCTGACCGCGGTGGTGCTCGGCGCCCCGGGCGACCTGCTCGTCGCTGCCGCCGGGCTGGCGCTGCTGGGCACGCTCGGCTCGAGCCTGAACGCCGCGGTCAGCTCACCCGTGGGTCGCGAGGCCGCCGTCGTGACGTTCGTGGTCGCCGTGTCCGGCATCACGCTCGGCGGCGTGGGCGCGGCGTTCTGGGCGCTGCTGGCAGGACTGGCGGTGCACGGTGCGCTGCTGCTCACGCATCGGCGGGAGCGACCGGTTCCCTCGACCGCGAGCCCCGACGCCCCCGCGGCACGCTGAGCAGGGCGACCGCCCCGATCACGACGGCGACGCCGAGCCACCCCTGCACGCCCAGGGTCTCGTGCAGCAGCAGGACGCCGAGCGCACCGGCCGTGACGGGTTCCGCCAGCGTCAGCGTCGCGGCCGTCGCGGCGGGCACGTGCCGCAGGCCCGCGGCGAACAGCAGGTAGCCCGCCGCGAGCGTCACGACCCCGAGCCACAGCGCGACGGCGAGGCCCGCGCCCGTGCCGAGCCACGCCGTCGGGCCGGACAGGAGGATCGGGAGCGCGAGCACGGCGCCCGTGCCGAAGACGAGCGAGACGACGCGGACCACGGGCCACCCGGCCTCGAGCAGCATCTTGCTCGCGACGGCGTAGACGGCGTAGCAGACGCCGGCGGCGAGCGACGACGCCAGCCCGGCCGGCCCGACCGTCCCGCCGGGGGTCGCGGCGAGCAGCGCGACGCCGAGGATCGCCACGAGCGTCGCGACCGCCCAGCGCCGCGTGGGGCGCCGACCGAGGACGAGCCACTCCAGGACACCCGCGACGAGCGGTCCGGTGCCGAGGGCGACCAGCGTGCCGACGGCGACGCCGTTCGCCTGCGTCCCCGCGAAGAACGCGGGCTGGTAGCCCACCATCGCGAGCGCCGCGACGGCGACCAGGACGGCGAGGGCGCGGGGTGTGCGGGCGCGCGTGGTCGGCAGCGCGACGTCGGGGCCGGCGCGGCCGGGGCGTCCCCCACGGCTCCTGACCCGACCCCGCGACGCCGCGGAGGCCAGGCCGACGAGCGCGAGCAGCAGCCCCCCGAGCACGAGCCGCGCGGCACCGACCGCGGTCGGGGTGGCGCCGTCGGGCGCGAACGTCTGCGCGGTGCCGGTGGTGCCGAAGCAGATCGCGGCGGCCAGGACCAGGAGCGTCGGGCTCACGGGCACGCCCGTGACGTCGCGAGACCTCGGGGGCGGCGGCCGGGGCGGGGCATGCGCCCATCATGGCGCGCGGCGCCGGGGCGCCCGCGGGACGACCGCAGCGTGGACCCGGGGCGCCGCGCCCCGCACACTGGAGGGATGAGCCAGTGGCGTTTCGACGGCGCGATCCTCGGGGTCGGCAGCACCAGCGGCGTCCGGGCGGTGGTGGGGCTGTGGCGCGAGACGCCGTTCGGCCCGTTCGCCGACGCGATGGTCGCCGACGCCTCGGGGCACCGGACCCTGGTCGCCCCGACGCAGGAGGTCGCGACCTTCATCGCGGAGACCTACTCCTTCGACGAGGTGGTCCTCGCCCCGGTGCGCGCGCGGCTGAGCGGTCGCGACGTGGCGTTCGACGGCGGCGACCTCCACCTGCGGGCCCGGCTCGGCGAGCGCGACCTGCTCGGCCACGCGCTCGCGCTGCTGCCGCGCTCCGTGGCGCGCAGCCCGCGGTTCTCGCGGCTGGTCTCCCCAGCGGCGTACGCCATCGCCGGGGTGCGGACGTTCGGGACGGCCGGTCGGGGCCGGAGCGAGGCGTACGGGGCGACCGACCGCCGCCACGTGCTCGCGCTGGAGGCGACGTGGCGCGGCGAGTCGCTCGGCGACCTCGCCCCGGTCGACCCGCCGGTCCGGTTCGGGTTCAGCTCGACGCCGGCAGCGCCCGGTCTGACGAGCGTCACGACGACCGTCGCCTCCGGCGCACGGCACAGCTCGTGAGTGTCCTCGCCGGCGGACTGCTCCACCGCGACCACGTCCTGACCGTGCCCGTGGACCGGGCCGACCCGACACGCTTCGGGTCGATCGAGGTCTTCGCGCGCGAGGTCGTCGACCCGACGCGCGACGGCGAGGACCTCCCCCTGCTGCTGTTCCTGCAGGGTGGACCAGGCGGCCAGGGTCCGCGTCCCACCGGCGGGGGCTGGCTCGCGACGGCGACGCGCACGCACCGCGTGATCCTCCTCGACCAGCGCGGGACGGGCCGGTCCGGCGCGATCACGTCCGACACGATCGCGGCGTTCCCGGACGCGCGGACCGCGGCTGGGTACCTGGCCCGCTTCCGCGCCGACGCGATCGTCGCCGACGCCGAGGACCTGCGCACCCGCGTGTTCGGCGGCCGGCGCTGGTCGACGCTCGGGCAGTCCTACGGCGGCTTCCTCACGCTGACCTACCTCTCGCGCCACCCCGACGCGATCGAGGCCGCCTACGTCACGGGGGGTCTGCCGGGCATCACGGCCGACGCCGGTGAGGTCTACCGCCGGACGTTCGACCTCCAGGCGGCGCGCAACCGCGAGCTCGCGCAGCGGTTCCCCGACGACGTCGTCGCGCTCGGCTCGCTGGCCGACCGCGTCGAGGCCGCACCGGTCGCGCTCCCCACGGGCGAGCGCCTGACCGCCCGCCGCCTGCAGCTGCTGGGCATGGGCCTGGGGATGAGCACCGGCGTCGAGCAGGTGCACTGGGCCCTGGAGACCGGTCTGGACGCCGACGGGGCGCCCACGCCGTCGCTCCTGGCGACGATCGCGCACGAGACGTCCTTCGCGACCAACCCGCTGTACGCCGTGCTGCAGGAGGTCATCTACCACCAGGGTGCACGCACCCCGGGCTGGGCGGCGCAGACCGAGCTCGACCGGCGCCCGGCGTTCGCGGCGGGTGCTCGACCGCTCCAGCTCACCGGTGAGGCGATCTTCCCGTGGATGTACCGCGAGATCCCCGGTCTGCACGCGTTCGAGGCGGTCGCGCACGAGCTGGCGGCCCGCCCCGAGTGGCCCGCGCTGTACGACGTCGACGCGCTCGCCCGCAACGAGGTCCCGCTCGCGGCCGTGCAGTACCTCGACGATCCGTACGTCGACGTCGACCTCGCCCTCGGCACCGCCCGCGCCGTCGGCAACGCCCAGGTCTGGGTGACGAACGAATACCTGCACGACGGGCTCCGCACGGGCGGCGAGGTGATCCTGCCGCGGCTGATGGACCTCGCCGCCGGGCGGTGGCGCGTCACGGCGCGGTGACCGCCGCTCGACACGTCGTCGCTGCGCGGTACGTTGACCTCCGCGCGCACGGGCGCCCGGGACGAGGGGCACGAGATGAGTGAGTCGGCATGAGTGAGTCGGGCGCCACCACCCGCACGGCCACGGTCGAGATGGCCGGGACGGACGTCATCCCGGAGGAGAAGCGCAAGGGCCGGCCCGCCGACCTGTTCATGCCGTGGTTCGCGGCGAACATCTCGGTGTTCGGCATCTCGTGGGGCGCCTTCGTGCTCGGCTTCGGGATCTCCTTCGTGCAGGCCGTGATCGCGTCCGTCATCGGCGTGGTCGCGAGCTTCGGTCTGTGCGGTCTCATCGCGATCGCCGGCAAGCGCGGCTCCGCCCCGACGCTGGTGCTCTCGCGGGCGGCGTTCGGCTACCACGGCAACCGGATCTCGGCCGCGATCTCGTGGATCCTCACGGTCGGCTGGGAGACGTTCCTGTGCGTCCTCGCGACGCTCGCGGCCGCGACCGTGATGGGCGCGCTGGGCTTCACCGACCACACCCTGGCGCAGGTTGTCGCGCTGATCGCGGTCGTGCTCATCGCCGGCGGCGCGGGCGTGCTCGGCTTCGACACCCTGATGCGGGCGACGACGTGGATCACCTGGATCACCGGCGCGCTGACCGTGGTCTACCTGGCCCTCGTGGTGCCGCGCATCGACATGACCGCCGTGCTCGCGATGCCGGCCGGATCGACGGCGGCCGTGATCGGTGCCCTCGTGATGATCACGACCGGCTTCGGGCTCGGCTGGGTGAACGCCGCAGCCGACTACTCCCGGTACCTGCCTCGCTCGGCGAGCACGCGCGGCGTCGTCGGGTGGACGACGTTCGGTTCCGCCCTGCCGGTGATCCTCCTGGTGGTCTTCGGACTCCTGCTCGTGGGGTCCGACCCGACGCTGACCGACGCGATCGGCGCCGACCCCATCGGCGCGCTGACGACGGTCCTGCCGACCTGGTTCCTCGTGCCGTTCGCCGTCGTGGCGATCCTCGGCCTCATCGGCGGCATCACGATGGACATCTACTCCTCCGGGCTGTCGCTGCTGGCGACCGGCCTGCCCGTCACCCGTCCCGTCGCGACGGCGATCGACGGCACGATCATGACGCTCGGCGCGATCGCCGTGGTCTTCCTCTCGGCCGACTTCCTCGGTCCGTTCACCGGCTTCCTCACCACGCTCGGCGTCGTCATCGCCGGGTGGGCGGGCATCATCCTGGCCGACATCCTGCTGCGCCGCCGCGACTACGCCGAGGCGGACCTGTTCAGCGCACGCGGCGTCTACGGTTCGGCGAACCCGGCGGCCCTGGGAGTGCTCGCGCTGGCCGCCGTCGTCGGCTTCGGGTTCGTGATGAACACCTCGGCGAGCTGGCTGTCGTGGCAGGGCTACCTGCTCGGCCTGGTGGGCGGCCGGGACGGCGACTGGGCGTACGCGAACCTTGGTGTGCTGTTCGCGCTCGTGATCGGGTTCGTCGGCTACCTGCTGCTGTGCCGCGGGCGCGTGGCCGAGCAGGAGCGCCGCGGGTCGCTGCTGGGGTCAGGGGCGGGCGACGCCGGGGCGGACGTCCCCGTCGGCGACGTCCGATGAGCCCGGAGGACTTCCGCGACCACCTGCTCGACGACGACGACCGCGCCGCCGCCTCCCACCTCGCGTCCGTCACCGGTCACGAGCGGCACGACGCCCTGCTCGTGCTGGGTTCGGGACTCGCCGAGGTGGCCGACGCCCTCGGGACGGCGGGTGCGACGCTCCGGCTCTCGGAGCTGCCCGGTGCGCTCGCGCCGAGCGCGGACGGTCACCGCGACGAGCTGCGCAGCGTCGTGCTCGAGAACTTTGGCGAGGGCGAGGGCGACGGCTACGGCGGTGGTGCCCCGCTGCGCGTCCTGGTCGCCCTCGGAAGGACGCACCTGTACGAGGGGCTCGGGCGTCGTCCCGTCACCACGCTCGTGCGCATCGCCGCCGCGGCGGGCGTCACGCGCGCCGTCCTGACCAACGCGAACGGCTGCCTGAGCGACTGGGCGCTGGGCGACGTCGTCGCGATCGACGACCACCTCAACCTCACGGGTTCCTCGCCGTTCGACGGCGGCGTGTTCCTGGACCCGCGCGGGGTCTGGGACTTCGCGCTCACGGGGGCGGCCGCCACCGTGACGAACAGGCGCGGCGTGTACGCCGGGGTGCGCGGGCCGGAGTACCAGAGCGTGGCCGAGAGCCGGATGCTGGCGGCTCAGGGCGCTGACGTCGTCGGGATGTCGACCGTGCACGAGGCCCTCACCGCCGCGGCCCTGGGCCTGCGGGTGGGTGGCCTGAGCGTCGTGTCCGACCTGTCGTTCGCGACGACGCCCACGAACGCGCAGTCCGTGCTCGCTGCCGCCGCGCGGGCGCGCGGGACCCTCTCGCGCGCCGTCCGACTGATGCTGGAGACCCCGTGACCTCACCGCCCGCCCGCCCGCTCGCCGTCGGCATCCTGGTCTTCGACGAGGTCGAGGTGCTGGACGCGTGCGGACCGTTCGAGGTCTTCTCGGTCGCGGCCCGGCCGCGCGTCGCGGCCACGGGCTCGGCGACGGCCACGTTCACGGTGGTGCTCATCGCGGCCTCCCGCACCACCACGCGCGTGCGCGCCCGCGGCGGGCTGGTCCTCACCGCCGACCACACCCTGTCCGACGCCCCCGAGCTGGATCTCCTGATCGTGCCCGGCGGCGTCACGACCGCCGTCGAGACCGATGCGGACGTCATCGCCTGGATCGCGCAGCGGCGGACGACGCCGACGCTCGCCTCGGTCTGCACGGGCGCGTTCCTGCTGGCCGTGGCCGGCGTCCTCACCGACCAGGAGGTCACGACGCACTGGGAGGACCAGGCCGAGCTGGCGCAGCGGTTCCCCGCCCTCCGCGTGACCGACCGGGCGCGGTGGGTCGGGGGCGACGGCCTCTACACCTCCGCCGGCATCTCGGCGGGTCTCGACCTCAGCCTCCACCTCGTGGCGACGCTGTCGACGACGGCGCACGCCGAGGCGACCGCGCACCAGATGGACTACGCCTGGCGGCGCTGAACGATCAGGACGTGCCGGCTGCCGTCGCGGCCGTGATGCCGGCGATCACTGCGGCGTTCATCGCGGCGATCGCGTCACGCACGGCCTTGGCCGCCCAGTCCCCCTCGCCCACGGCCCTCGCTCGTGCCTTCACCTCGCGGGGCGGCACGCCCGGCACCGTCAGCACGCGGTGCGCCTGGTCGGCGGCGGACAGCAGCGCGACGACGGCGCCTGTCCGGGGGTCGGGGGCGGCGCCGTGGCCGAGGACGAGCTCGATCCCGCCGCGCAGCTCCTGCTCGTGGCGAACGTCCTGCGCCGGCCACCGGGTGGTCGGGAAGAGGCCCATCACGGTGGCGTCCTCGCGCCGCACCAGCCCGCGCTGGGCGAGACGCTCCACGACGTGGTCGCGGAGGTTCTTGCCGAGTCGGCCGACGAGGTCCTGCGGACCCCGAGGCCTCTCGGCGACGACGCCGAGCGCCCCGAGCAGCAGCGGGTCGACGGGCGCCGGGGTGCCGGGGACGACATGGACCTTCGCGGTGTGCCAGAAACCGGACTTCGGCTCGATCCACACGTGCTCCGCGAGCGCCAGCTCGACCAGCACCGCGCCGCCCAGAACGGGCGTGAGGGCGCTCGACCCGGCGAACCTCCCGCTCCGGTCGTCCAGCAGGAGCAGCGCGACGTCCTCCACGATGAGCATGGTCATCGCGTCAGGGTAACCATCCGGCCCGACTCAGGGGCGCAGCAGCACCTTCGTCGCACGGCGCTCGTCCATGGCGGCGTAGGCCTCCGCGACGTCGGCGAGAGGCAGTTCGAGGTCGAACACCCGGCCGGGGTCTATCGCGCCGCTGAGCACGTCGGCCAGCAGCTCGGGGATGTACCCGCGCACGGGCGCCACGCCCCCGACGACGCCGACGTTGGTGCCGAACATCGTGCGGATCGGCAGCTCCGGACCGCCGTTGGGAACGCCGACGAAGCCGACGCGCCCGCCTGGACGTGCCGAGCGCAGCGCCTGGTCCATCGACTCCTTGGTGCCGACGCACTCCAGGACGGCGTCGGCGCCGATGCCGCCCGTCAGCGCGCGGACGGCCTCGACGCCGTCGTCGCCACGCTGGTCGACGACGTCCGTCGCGCCGAACTCGCGAGCGATGGCCTGCCGCGTCTCGTGGCGCGACATCGCGATGATGCGGGCCGCGCCGAGGCGCTTCGCGGCCAGGATGCCGCACAGCCCGACGGCACCGTCGCCGACGACCGCGACCGTGGATCCCTCGCGAACCGCGGCCGAGACGGCAGCGTGGTGGCCGGTACCCATCACGTCGGCGAGCGTCAGCAGGCTCGGGATCAGCGCCGGGTCGGGCTGGCCGCCCCCGATCGCCGTCGAGACGTTGACGAGCGTGCCGTCGGCGAGCGGGACGCGGACGAGCTCGCCCTGCGCACCGTCGGCGAACCCGAGCTCACGCACCTTCGAGCCCCACCAGCCGCCGTTCAGGCAGGAGGTGGTGATCCCGTTGCGGCAGTTCGCGCACTCGCCGCAGCAGACGTAGAACGGCGCGATGACGAAGTCGCCGACGGCCAGCGTCGTGACGTCGTCGCCGACGGCCTCGACGACGCCGATGAACTCGTGGCCGATGCGGTGCGCGTGCTTGGTCTCCGTCACGCCGCGGTAGGGCCACAGGTCGGAGCCGCAGACGCAGCTCGCCGTGACGCGGACGACGGCGTCGCCGCCCGTGGACAGGACGGGGTCGGGCACCGTCTCGAGACGGATGTCACCGGGGGCGTGGATGAGGGTGGCGCGCATGGTTCGAGCCTACGACCGCCCGTCCCGGAACGGCACTGTGCCGATCGGGTGAAGGTCGCCCGCCCCCCGGCCGGGAGGGACCTCCCGTGTCGGTGCGTCTGCCTAGGGTTGGCCCATGCGCCACGGACGACGCCTCACCACCTCATTCACGCTCGCCCTCGCCCTCGCGGTCACCCTGGTCGGGTGCACCCCGGAGCCCGAGGACCCCGATCCTCGGCCCGCGGCCGACGCGCTGGCGACCGACCTCGAGGACGGCACGTTCGACGCCGCCCCGCTCGACGCGCCCGACGTCGCGGACGAGCAGCTCGCCTCGATCCTCGGGGATCTCGCCGCGTTCCCGCGCGAGGTGACGGCGACCGTGGTGGAGCCGGCCGAGGATGACGGCGACGGCGAGGACGCGCCGGAGGTGCGGACCGTCGAGCTGACGTGGTCGATCGACCTGGGCGAGGGCGTGGACCCGCTCGAGACGACGACGTCCGCGACGCTGACGCTCACCGATCCCGACGGCGACGGCGAGGACCCGGCCGCGTGGACCACCGTGTGGAGCCCGACGCTCGTCCACCCCGAGGCGACGGCGGAGTCGGTCGTCACCGTGCGGCGCACCCAGGCGGCGCGCGGTGACGTGAACGGTCGCGACGGCGCGCCGATCGTCATCGACCGGCCCGTCTTCCGCGTCGGGATAGACAAGGCCAACCTGACCGAGGACCGGTGGCAGCCCGCCGCGGAGGCGCTCGCCGCGGCCCTCGAGCTCGACGACCAGGCCGGCTACGTGCAGCGCGTGCTGGGCGCCGGCGCCGCCGCCTTCCCCGTGGCTCTCACGATCCGTCAGGGCGACGAGGGGAGCTACGACACGCAGGCGCTGCGCGCGATGGAGGGTGTCCTGCTCCAGGAGGACACGATTCCTCTCGCACCCACGTCGACCTTCGCGCGCGCCATCCTCGGCGGCGTCGGCGAGGCGACCGCTGAGATCGTCGACGCCTCGCAGGGGCAGGTCGTGGCGGGCGACGTCGTCGGGACCTCGGGCCTGCAGCGCACCTACGACGCGGACCTGCGCGGGACGCCCGCGACCCAGATCGTGCTGACCGACCCGGCGGGCGACGTCCTCCTGGGCGGGAGCGACGCCGTCGAGGGTGCTGACCTGAGCACCACGCTCGACGTGGACCTCCAGATCTACGCCGAGCAGCGGCTCGCCGACGTGACCTCGGCGAGCGCCGTCGTCGCGATCCAGCCGTCGACCGGTGCCGTGCTCGCGGCCGCGAGCGGTCCGGGCAGCTCCGGTCTGAGCACCGCCACCGTGGGCCAGTACGCGCCGGGCTCGACGTTCAAGGTCGCCACCGCGCTCGCGTTGATCCGCTCGGGGCTGACCCCCGACTCACCGGTCGAGTGCACGCCCACCGTGACCGTCGACGGCCGCGAGTTCCAGAACTTCCCCGGCTACCCGGAGACGTCGGTCGGAACGATCCCGCTGCGCGAGGCCATCGCCCAGTCGTGCAACACGGCCCTGATCGCGCAGAGCGCCAGCATCACGTCGGCGGACGTCGCCGACGCCGCCGCCAGCCTCGGGATCGGCGCTGCCCTGCCCGAGGGCGAGGCGTGGACCTTCCCCTACTTCTCGGGCACCGTGCCGACGGACGCCACGGGCACCACCCACGCGGCCGACCTCATCGGGCAGGGCGAGGTGCTCGCCTCCCCGCTCGCGATGGCGGGCGTCGCGGCGTCGGTGGCCGCCGGGCGGACCGTGGTCCCCACGCTCGTGGAGGTCGCCGAGCCGCCGGTGCCCGTGGCGCCGGCCGTTCCCCTCACCACCGAGGAGGCGCAGACGCTGCAGGAGCTGATGTTCGGCGTCGTCCGGACCGGCTCGTCCACCTTCCTGCAGTCCGTGCCCGGCGACCCCGTCGGGGCGAAGTCCGGGACGGCGCAGTTCGGGACGGAGGACCCGCCCCAGACCCACGCGTGGATGATCGCGTTCCAGGGCGATCTGGCCGTCGCCGTGCTGGTGGAGGTGGGTGACTACGGGACGGCGACGGCGGGTCCGATCATCGCCGACGTGCTCACGTTCGCCGCGACGGGCGCGTGAGGCCGCGCGCCGGTCACCGGTCCCGCTAGTCCCCCAGGCCGTGCAGCGCGTCGGCCTGCTCGGCGCGGAAGCGCGGGGCGAGGCGGGGGAAGCGCCGCTCGCGCTCGGCGTAGACGGCCCGGACGAGGTCGGCGTCGCTCATCGTGGCGACGTCGCGCCCGGCCGTCCCCTCGGCGAAGATCCGCCCGGCGCCGGCGGGACCGTGCTGCACCGAGGAGGACCACACGACGTCGGCGACCACGGGGTCACGCCCCTCCAGCGTGAACCCGGGCACCCGGCTCGTGATCCGGTCGACGCCGGGCCGGAAGTGGTGCTCGGTGATGAACTCGTGCTGCGCCTGACCGAAGCCGGCGGCATCGGCCGTGGCGAGCTCGCGCCACGCGGTCCCGAACGCCGGGGTGCCCGGCGTGAGGCCGGTCAGCCGGTCGTGCGCGGCCGGGTAGTGCTCGCGGGCCCACGTGACGAACTCCTGCGGCACGCCCCTGGTCGTCGCGAGCTGGTAGGTGCCGTAGGAGACGCCGCCGGGGTCCCCGACGCCCGTCGAGACTGTCGCGACGTCGCCGCGCGACTCGTAGCGGGCCGAGAGGTCCCCGGTCGGGTGGCCGTAACGGTCCTGGGGGGCGGCGGGTGCTGCGGTGCCGGGTGCTGCGGTCGCGCCGGCACCGGCCGCCGCTGCGGCTGCCGCCCCCGGACCGCCCGACGACGCTCGCTCCTGGTCCTGCGCGTTCGACCGCGCCTCCTGCGCGGCCGTCTCCAGGGCACCGGTCACGGTGAGGAGGGCGGGCCCGAACGTCGTCGACCACTCCTGCGCGAACCGCTGCTGGTCGCGCCCGCTCCACGCGAGTGCCGGGACCGCGCGGTCGAGCCGGGTGCGGACGTCGCCGATCTGTCCGGCACCGCCGAGCATCGCCTCGGCGAGGTCGCTCAGGAGTTGGACGTCGGCACCGCTGAAGGTCGTCATGCAGGGATCGTGCGCCCCCGGTGTCGCGGTGCGCCAGACCGGCGCTGCCGGAACGTTCCGGCAGCGCGCGACCCTCGGGCCGACCGACCGCCTAGAGTCGCACCGTGGCCAAGCGACGATGGAACGGTGAGAGCGGGACCTACCGGTTCGCGCTGCGGATCTTCGGTCCGGCGCAGCTGCGCCCGCACGACGCCGTCACCCCGGTGACCGAGGCGGACGAGGCCCGCGAGACGCAGCTGCACGAGACGCTCGAGCGCGTCCAGCGCCCCGACGGGTCCTCCTACGTCGTCACGAAGCGGTAGCCGTACCGCTCAGAGCACGTAGGCGTACTGCTCGAGGAACCGCGGGCTCGCGCCGAGCTCGAGCGCGGCGTCGTTCGCCCAGGACGGGTCACGCAGCAGCGGGCGGCCCAGCAGCACGGCGTCGGCCTGACCGCTGCGCACCAGCTCCTGCGCCCGCTCGGGCGTGTCCACCCGGCCCACGGCGCCGACCGGGACGCCCGACTCCGCGCGCACGACGGCGGCTCGGCTGACCTGGTAGTCCGGCGTGCGCGGGATGTCCACGACGTCGTTGCCACCGGAGGACGCGTCCACGAGGTCGACGCCGCGCTGCGCTGCCCAGCGGGCGAGCTGCACGGTCTGCGCCACGGTCCACGAGTCGCGGTCGTCGCCGTCGTTCTCCTCGACCCAGTCGGTCGTGGACACACGCAGCAGGACCGGCTTGCCGACCGGCCAGACGGCGCGCACGGCGTCGACGACCTCGAGCGTCAGACGCGCCCGGTTCTCGAGGCTGCCGCCGTAGGAGTCGGTGCGGTGGTTGGACAGCGGGGACAGGAAGGAGTGCAGCAGGTAGCCGTGCGCGGCGTGGATCTCCACGACGTCGAAGCCCGCCTCGTCCGCGCGGCGCGCCGTCGCGGCGAACGCCTCCACCACGCCCGCGATGTCGTCCGCGCTCAGCTCGCTGGGGTCCTTCAGGCCGGGGAACGCCGCGGCGCTGGGGCCGACGGGCGTCCACCCGTGCGTCTCCTCGCCGTTCTCGCCGGTCGTGGCGACCGGTCCGCCGCCCGCCCACGGGCGGTCGGTGGAGGCCTTGCGACCGGCGTGCGCGATCTGGATGCCGGGGACGGCGCCGCTCGCCCTCAGCGCCGCAGCGACGCGGGCGAAGTCGGCCACCCGGTCCTCGCTCCACAGCCCGAGGTCGTATGGCGTGATGCGTCCCTCGGGCACGACCGCCGTCGCCTCGACGATGGCGAGCCCGACTCCCCCGGCCGCCCGCGCTGCGTAGTGCGCGACGTGGAAGTCGGTGGGGCGGCCGGCGAGCTCGGCGCTTGGGTCGGCCGAGTACGTGCACATCGGCGACATCCAGACGCGGTTGTCGATCTCGAGGTCGCGCAGCTGGATCGGGTCGAACAGGGAGGGCACGGCGGGGCTCCTGGGGTCGAGGCTCGTACGACGTGCGTCGTACAACGGTGCCGATCGTACAACGCTAGGCTGGCGAGATGGCACGTGAGCTGACACACCCCGCTGCGGCCGACGTCTCGCTCGACGCGGTGCTCGCAGCCCTGGCGGACCCCGTCAGGCGAACGATCCTGGCGCAGCTCGCGCGCGGCCACGACGACCAGGCGTGCATCGCGTTCGAGCTCCCGGTGAGCAAGTCCACCTCGACCCACCACTTCCGGGTGCTGCGCGAGGCCGGCCTGATCACGCAGCGCTACGAGGGCACGGCCATCCTGAACGCGCTGCGGACCGACGACGTCGAGGCGCGCTTCCCGGGACTGGTGAGCTCGGTGATCGAGGCCGAGCGCCGGGCGCGGAGCGACGGCGGGGCGTCCGCGGCCCGGTAGGGCGCTGTCCGCGTGCATTCGCCTGAGAACGCCGGAAGGCCGCCCCGCGAGGGACGGCCTTCCAGTCGATTTCTGTGGAGCATAGGGGATTCGAACCCCTGACCTCTTCCATGCCATGGAAGCGCGCTACCAACTGCGCCAATGCCCCGTGCTGGTCTCCCAGCCCGTGCCCCGCAGGGCTTGACTATCTTACGCAGCGCCGGGCGATTCGACCAAATCGGCGGAATCACGCCGTTCCCGGGCCTCGTTCTGCGAGGAGGCTCAGGCCGCGACGTTGTGCGACGTCAGCCGCCAGCGCGGTTCACGCTCGGAGGCCTGCAGCACGGACCAGTGGCAGTTGCCCAGTCCGCTCAGCCCGCTCCAGGTGTCGGCGTCGAGCCCCAGCAGGGCCGTGATGCCGGACGTGATGCACGCACCGTGGGCGACGACCAGAAGCGTCTGGCTCGTCTCGAGCCGCGACGCGGCGTCGGCGACGCCGTCGGCGAACCGCACCCCGACGTGGCCGCGGCGCTCGGCGCCGACGCTCTCGGGGTGGCCTCCCCCGCGCCAGACGGCGTAGTCCTGCGGCCACCGCTCGGCGATCACGTCACCGTGCAGGCCCTCCCACAGCCCGAAGTCGCGCTCGCGCAGCCGCGGATCGGTGACGACGTCCAGGCCGAGCGGGCCGGCGACGGCGCGCGCCGTGTCAGCCGCGCGCGAGAGGTCGGAGGCCACGACGGCGTCGGGGGCGATCCCGGCCAGCACCTCGGCGGCGCGGCGGGCCTGCTCGCGGCCCGTCTCGTTCAGGGGGATGTCGGTCTGCCCCTGCAGCCGCATCGCGACGTTGTAGTCGGTCTGACCGTGCCGCAGCAGGACGAGGGTTCCGGCGCTCACCCTCAGTCCTGGGAGTCGCGCGAGTCCTCCGGGGCCTCGCGGACCTCCGCGGGGAGCTCGATGACCGGGCAGTCGCGCCACAGGCGCTCGAGGGCGTAGAACTCGCGGTCCTCGGAGTGCTGCACGTGGACGATGAGGTCGCCGTAGTCGAGCAGCACCCAGCGGCCCTGCGAGACGCCCTCCTTGCGGATCGCCTTGACGCCTCGGGCGTGCAGAGCGTCCTCGATGCCGTCGACGATGCCGGAGACCTGACGCTCGCTGGTGCCGGAGGCGACCAGGAAGGCGTCGGTCAGGACGAGGCGCTCGGACACGTCCAGCGCGATGATCTCCTCGGCCTTCTTCTCCGCAGCGGCGAGCGCCGCCACGATGGTCAGCTCGACGGCGTTGGCAGTTGCGGGCACGCGGTACTCCAAGGAAGGGGACGACAGAATCGTCCCGAGTCTACGGGCTGGCCGCGCGGGTCCCGGTGGCTGCGACCTACGTCACGGCCAGGTAGATGCCGACACCGATCCCCACGCCGACGAGCGCCAGGAGAACGAAGCCGGCCCACGTCACCCACAGGGGCCGCGCGCCGTCGTCGCTCCCGACGTCGATGCCGTCGGCCGCCTCGGCCTCGAGCTCCTCGGGGACGACGTCGAAGACGCCCTCCACGTCCGGCACCTCGGACTCCTCGGGCTGCGGCACGGCGGCGCCGCGACCCTCGCCGGTCACGGACTCCCACGCGGGCTGCGCGGTGCGCCCGGCAGCCAGGACGGACCGGCGGGCGGGGGTGACGGCGTCGGCGGGCGGCGTCGCGAGCGAGGCGCGGGGCGGGACGACGGGCGGTGCGGGCTCGACCTGCTCGGGTGTCACGGGTGCCGCCGTCGGCGTCGCAGGGGCGGCGGGCTCGGGCTCGACCGGGGAGGCGACCTCGAGCGAGGAGCTCCAGTCGATCGGTCCCGTGACCTCGATCGGGGAGTCCTCGGTGGCGCGCGTCGACGTCACCCCGGTCAGCGCGCCGGTCTCGTCGACGCGGCGGATGCCCTGCGCGGCGGCCGGCGTGCGGACCACGGGTCGCTGCGCCGGGACGCGCTCGCCCCGGCCGGCGGGGCCGGCCGGGCCCTCGACCCTGCGGTCACGCATGGAACGACGGTTCGGGGTGCGGCCCGACGGCGTCGGGCCGGCCTGATCCTCGACGGGGGCGGCGGGCGCCTCGGGACGCGCGGGGGCGACCGGTGGCAGGGACGCCGTGCGATCGGCGCGGGCGACCCTGACGGGGGCGGCGGGCGCGGGCTCGATCTCGGGCGCCGCGTCCTCGGCGTCGGCGGTGGCCCCGGCAGCGGCCCGGCGGGCCTCCTCCTCGCGCTGGCGCGCCTCGCGCAGCTGACGCCGCGACGGGGTGCCGCCCGCGGTGGGCGGGCCGTCGCCGTCGATCGCCGAGATCGGACCGGTGGCCGTCAGCTCGGCGGTGTCGGAGGGGGACGGCTCGGACACCGTCGTCGGCTCGGTTGTCGGCGTCGCGGTCTCGGCGGCACGCGCGGCCTCGAGTCGGCGGCGGCGCCGCTCACCCAGCGTGCGGTTGCTGTCCTCGGTGCTCATCGGGCACCTCCCTTGCTCTCGGGTCGGTAGAGCTGGTGCTTGCTGATGTACTGCACGACGCCGTCGGGCACGAGGTACCAGACCGGTCGGCCGGTCTGCACGCGCTCGCGGCACGCCGTCGAGGAGATCGCCATGGCGGGGACCTCGAGGAGCGAGACGCGCTCGTCGGGGAGGTGTCCGACGTCGAACTCGTGGCCGGGACGCGTCACCCCGATGAAGTGGGCGAGGTCGAACAGCCGGCTCGACTCCTTCCACGACAGGATCTGGTTCATCGCGTCGGCGCCCGTGATGAAGAACAGGTCCTCGTCGGGTCGCTGCTGCGCCAGGTCGTTCAGGGTGTCGATCGTGTACGTCGTGCCGGCGCGGTCGATGTCCACGCGCGAGACCGTGAAGTCGGGGTTGGACGCCGTCGCGATCACGGTCATCAGGTACCGGTGCTCCGCCGGGGCGACCCTGCTCGCGGCCTTGAACGGCTGCGTCCCGGTGGGCACGAACACGACCTCGTCGAGGTCGAACTCGGACGCGGCCTCGCTCGCGGCCACGAGGTGGCCGTGGTGCACGGGGTCGAACGTGCCACCCATGATCCCGGTGCGGCGCCGTCGGGGGACGACGTCGCTCGGTGAGTGCAGCGACACCGCCTCAGCGGCGACGCGTGCCGACGCTGCGGAACGCGTAGGTCGCGAGGAGCAGGAGCATGAGGGTGGCGAAGGCGATGCCGCCGTAGAGCCAGGGGTTGGGGCGGGTGACCTCTTCGGCCGCCTCGGCCAGAACCAGCAGTGAGCTCGTCATCAATCTCATCCTCTCGCGCGCGGCATCGTGCCGAACCATCGCCAAGTCTCGCACGTCGCGCGTGCGAGGCCACCTCGAACGTCAGGGACGCACGTGCCCGTCGCCCTGGACGATCCAGGTGGTCGTGGTGAGCTCCGCGAGGCCCATCGGACCGCGCGCGTGCAGCTTCTGGGTGGAGATCCCGAGCTCGGCACCGAGGCCGAGCTCGCCGCCGTCGGTGAAGCGGCTCGAGGCGTTGACCATGATCGCCGCGGAGTCCAGCTCGGTGCTGAAGCGGTGGGCGGCCGCCAGGTTCGGCGTGCAGATCACCTCGGTGTGGCCCGAGGAGTACGTCCGGATGTGCTCGAGCGCCTCGTCGATGTCCGCCACCACCTTCACGGCGATGTCGAGGCTGAGGTACTCCGTCCGCCAGTCCTGCGTGGTGGCGGGCACGACGTCGGCCCCCGCCGGTGAGTACGGCGTCGCGGCGTCGTCGGCGTGCAGCCGCACCCCCGCGTCCGTCAGCGCGGCGAGGGCCGCGGGCAGGAACGCCTCGGCGGCGTCGGCGTGCACCAGCAGCGTCTCGAGGGCGTTGCAGACACCGACGCGCTGCGTCTTGCCGTTGAGGAGGATGGCGACGGCCTGCGCGACGTCCGCTCCGGCGTCGACGTAGAGGTGGCAGTTGCCCACACCCGTCTCGATCACCGGCACGGTGGACTCGCGCACGACCGTGGCGATGAGGTCGGCGCCGCCGCGCGGGACCACGACGTCGACCAGCCCGCGGGCGCGCATCAGCGCCACTCCCCCGGGTCGGCCGTAGGCGTCGATGCTCCCGATGGCGTCGCGCGGCAGGCCGAGCGCCTCCAGGGCGTCCTGGAGCACCGCGACGATGGCCGTGTTCGACGCCGCGGCCGCCGAACCCCCGCGCAGCACGACGGCGTTGCCCGACTTCAGGCCGAGCCCCACGACGTCGACCGTCACGTTGGGACGCGCCTCGTAGATGACGCCGACGACGCCGAGCGGCACGCGCGTCTGGCGCACCCGCAGGCCGTTCGGCAGCGTGCTGCCGCGCACCACCTCACCGACGGGGTCCGGTAGGGCCGCGACGTCGCGCAGCGCCTGCCCGATCGAGGCCAGGCGGTCGGGCGTGAGCGTGAGCCGGTCCAGGAGGCCGGGACTCATCCCGTTCTCGCGCTCGCGTCGGACGTCGACGGCGTTGGCCGCGACCATCTCGGGTGCCCGGTCCACGAGGGCGTCGGCCATGGCGTGCAACGCGGCGTCCTTGGTGGCACGGGTGGCGCGGGCCAGGACGCGCGAGGCGGCCTTGGCCCGACGTGCCGCGGCGTGGACGCCCTCGGTGACGGGGTCCGTCGTGGCGTCGTGCGCGACGTCGGCGCTACCGCCGGGGGCAGAGGTCTCGATCACCGACATGCCCCCAGGGTAGGGCTCAGCGCAGCGCGCGCGAGGCGGTCGACGACGTGGTGGACGCGCCGGACGACACCCCGGCGAGGAGGCCCCGCTCGACGAGCGCCGGCGCCAGCTCGTGCGCCAGGGCGTGCACGTCGGCGGGGAGCGATCCGGGGAGCACGACGAACCCGTCGACGGCACCCTGCGTGAACCAGTCCTCGAACACGTCGGCCACGCCGCGCGCCGTGCCGGCGACCGTGAGCTGGTCGTGGTCGGCGTGCGTGCCGAGGTCGCGCAGCAGGTCGGCGCGGAACAGCGCGCTCGGCGCGTCCTGCGCGATCACGGTGACGGCGTCGACGACCACGCGGACGTCGTCGGGGTTGCGGCCGGCCTGCTCGGCCGCGGTCCGGATGGCGGCGCGACGGCGGTGCGCCTCCGCGAGGTCGGAGACCTGGAGGCGGACGACGTCGGAGTAGCGGCCGGCGACGACGGCGGTGGTCGCCTCGAGGGGCGCCGTCACGATCAGGGGGGTGCGGCCGCCGACCTGGGCGTCCGGCGTCGCCTCCCAGACGCGGCGGACCTCGGCGTGGACGCCGCCCGCCGTCGCGCTGATGGGGAGCTGCCAGCCGGCGCGGCCGGCGGAACGGGCGTGGATGCCGGCGACGGCGCGAGCGAGCCGGACGGGGTCCAGGAACCCGGCGGGGAGGGCCGGGACGACGATCGGACCGTCGGCGAGGGCGCCCGTCGCCGCGAGGCGCGAGGAGATGACGGCCGGGTCGAGCCAGGCGTCGTGCCGCGCGTTCGTGTCGAGACGGAAGGCCTCGCCGAAGGCGATGAGGTCGACGCCGGCCTCGCGGGCGAGGGCGACGTACTCGGCGACGTCGGAGAGCTCGACCCGCTCACCCGTGCTGGCGTCGGGGCGGCGGAAGGACGAGGCCTTGGCGCCGAGGGTGGTGAGGTCGAGACCGAGGGTCAGGGTGGGGGTGCCGCTGGCGTTCTGGGGCTGAGCGTTCTGGTGCTGAGACATCGTGGTGGGTCCTCTCCCCCGCCTCGCGGGGGTCGTGTGACGTGTAGGACCGTCCGGGGCACTCGCCTCTGGCCGGGCGCGGAGCCGTGGACCTCGCGACCGGGTCGCGGGTGGGTCAACGGGTCTCCGACGCGGCCGGGGGTGCGGCGGGACGGGGTCGCTCAGCTGCGGGAGCAGCGGAGCCGGGGCACGACGGCAGGAGCTGGTCGGGGACCAGCGGGGAGATCCGGCAGGGACGCGGTGAGCGTGTGCGAGGGGTTCTTCCGGCCGCCGTCAGCGCATACACGTGCGCGCCACCGGCGCGCAACACATGAGGGACGTGGTGGAGGGTCGCAGGGTGGTGATCTGCTGAGCCGGAACCATCGGTACTCTTCCTCGTCATTTCCGCAGAGGTGCGGACGAGCGCTTGCTCCGGCAGGTAGCCAGGGCCTGGTCGTCACCCGGGGCACCCCGCCGCAGGAGGAGGGTTGCCGACCAGCAAGCCGGGGCTGTCGCGCTGGTACTCAAGACCGTGATCGGGACGCTACGTCGAATTTGGTTGCCGTGTCAACCTGAGTGGTGGTGCCGGCGCGGGAGCTGTCTGCGGACGGGGTACCCGGCCGCGGCGTCCCGCCCTGCCCGCCCGCCCGATGTCGGTGGTCAGAGATAGATTCGTCACATCAGTTCGACGACTGATCAAGGCGACGGAGAGCCGATCCGGGGGTGGCGACGATGGCAGGAGCGGTACCGGTGGCGCTCGACCTGCGCCCCCAGGCGGGCGGACCCGACGGGAGGGGGACGGCGGCGCACGAGGCCGACGGGAGGGGGACGGCCCGCGGCGCGCCCTCTCCCCTGGCGCTCGTCCCGCGTGGGGGCGATCTCGGGGCGGAGGCGGCAGCGCTCGTGGACCGGGTCCGCGACCTGGGCGATCGGCTGGCGGACCCCGGCGTCACGGCGGACGATCGCCGATCGGCCCTGTCGATCGTCGATCGTGCCGTCTCGTTGCTGGGTCTGGTGCAGGCGCGGCTGCTCGGTGCCGTCAAGGCCGATGCGGCTGCGGGAGATCCCGAACGCGAGCGGCAGTTCGTCGCCGGCCGCGGGCTGAGCAGCCGTCAGGGACGCGGCCGGGCGCTCGCGGAGGACGAGCTCGGGCGCGCGCTGACGCTCATGCCCGAGGTGTCCGCCGCGGTGCAGGACGGGACGATGACGCTCGACCACGCCCAGGCGGTCGCCGACGTGATGGGCCGCACGGGCGAACGCGCCCGCGGGGTCATGGTCGAGCATGCCGAGGAGATCGTCGAGGCCGCCCGCGACCTCGACGTTCCCGAGCTGCGACGCGTCCTGCGCAGGCGAGCCGCCGAGCTCGAGGCCGACGCGGCCGATCGTTCGTTCGCGGGGGCGCGTCACCGCCGCCATCTGCGACTCGTCACGCGAGCCGACGGCGTCGAGATCTCAGGCTTCCTCGACCCGATCGCGGGCGAGACGGTGCGCACCGCTCTCGAGGCCGTCACACCCGTACCGGCCGCGGACGACGACCGGTCCGGTCAGCAGCGCAGCGCCGACGCGCTGGTGGCGCTGTGCGGCAGAGCCCTGGGCGTCGGGGTCGATCGGGCGGGTGCGCAGCTGCGTCCACACCTGAACGTCCTTCTCCGCGAGGACACCTGGGCGCTTCTCGCCCGGCGGCGGGCGCTCGGTCACGGTGCGGGAGCCGCCGCGGGCTCCGAGGACGACGACCTCCCTCGCCAGGGCCTCACCGGCGCGGCGTTCGAGCAGGGCGCCCTCCTCGCTCCTCCCCCGCTCGCCCAGCTGATCGACGGCACGCTCGTGCCGTTCGGCGCCCTCGAGGTGCTGGCCTGCGACGCGACGCTGCAGCGCACCGTGCTCGACCCCGCGGGTGAGCCGCTCGACGTCGGTCGCACCGCTCGCACCTTCACGGGCTCGCTGCGTCGGGCTGCGCTCGTGCGCGACCGGCACTGCCAGTGGCCGGGGTGTCGCATGCGGGCGTGGTGGTGCGAGATCCATCACCTGCGCTACTGGTCCCACGGGGGTGGAACGGATCTGACGAACGCCATCACGCTCTGCTCGGCGCACCACCACCGCGTCCACGAGCAGCGGGTGACGATCCTCGCGGTGCGCGGCGGCTTCGCGTTCGCCGAGTCGGGCGGTCGCACGATCGGCACGACCACCCGCCTGCACGACGACCTGCTCGTCCCCCGGGCCGGTCCGCCTCGGGCATCCGGCCCGCGAGAACGCCCTGCGGGTGCTCGCCCACCTGACCCACAGCTCGCGCCGGTCACACCAGTCGCGCCGGTCACGCACGCGGCGACATCCCGACGCGTGCCCTTAGGAGTCCGGCACGCGGGCCGACAACCGCCGGACGACGATGACCTCCCTCCCGACTGCCCGGCGCTGCTGTGGTGAGGCGGTGGAATCGCTGCGGTCGGCGGCTGCCGGCGAGCAATGGTTGACCGGCAACCGGGAGTCGGTGGTCGGTGGCGGATGGCGAGCGGTTCGAAGGGTCCGAGGTGTTCAGATCGTGGAACGGTTCGGCTGGACGGCACCGGTGCTCCCCCGGCGACGTACGGTCGGGAGGTGGTTGCACATCCCGACGCCCCCCTGACGCCCCTGACCTCGAGCCACGCCGCTCCCTCGACGGCGCTCGATCCGCGAGCCTTCAAGGATCTGTTCCGCCTGCACCCCGCCGGTGTCGCCGTCGTGACGCTCGCGGGTGAGGACGGCGTCCCCGTCGGCTTCACGGCGACCTCGGTGATCTCCGTCTCGGCCGCCCCCGCGGTGCTGGCGTTCTCGATCACGTCGATCTCGTCGTCGTGGCCGGCGCTGCGCGAGGCACGCTCCGCCGTCGTCAGCTTCCTCGCGCACGACCAGGCTGATCTGTCCGTCAGGTTCGCGACGCCCGGCATCGACCGATTCTCCGACGTGCCGCTGACGTGGCTCCCCACGGGCGAGCCGCGCCTGACCGAGGTGACCTCGTGGGCCCGCGTGGAGATCGCCGAGCGGGTCCCCGCGGGTGCCAGCTTCCTCGTGACGGCCCACGTCACCGAGGTGCACGACGACGCCACGCCGGCCCAGGCCGACCAGCCGCGACTGGTCTACGTCGACCGCACCTACCACCGCACCGGCGAGCAGTCGCAGGTCGGCTGAGCCGAGGCTGACCCGGCCGCCGGGCCGCCGAGGCGAGAGCGGCCGAGCGGCTACCGCCGCGCCACCACCACCAGGTCGTCGCGGTGGACGACGGCGCGGTCACGACCGTCGCCGAACTCCTCGCGCTGCTGCTGCGTCGTCAGGCCGAACCGCTCCGGCAGCTCCTCGCTCGCGTACGCCACGAGCCCGCGCGCGACGACGACGCCGTCGGAGTCCGCGAGCTCGACCGGGTCGCCCGCCTCGAAGACGCCCTCGACGCCGACGACACCCGCCGCGAGCAGCGACCGCTTGCCGTGCGTGATGGCTCGGACGGCGCCGTCGTCGAGCACGAGGCGACCACGCGTGGCCGCGGCGTGCGCCAGCCACAGTCGACGGGTCCGGGGACGCGGGTGGGTGGCCTCGAACCAGGTGCCCACGTCCTCGCCCCCGAGCGCGCGACCGGCGTCGGCCGCCCCCGCGACCAGGGTGGGGATGCCCGCCCCCGTCGCGGTCACCGCGGCGTCGACCTTCGTCGTCATCCCGCCGGTGCCGACGCCGCTGCCGCGGCCGGTGACGACCACGCCCTCGAGGTCGGCCGCCGAGGTGACCCGCGCGATGCGGCGTGAACCGGGAAGCTTGGGATGGCCGTCGTAGAGACCGTCGACGTCGGTGAGCAGCACGAGCGCGTCGGCCTGGACGACGTGCGCGACCAGGGCGGCGAGCCGGTCGTTGTCGCCGAAGCGGATCTCGTCGGTGGCCACGGCGTCGTTCTCGTTCACGACCGGCACGATGCCGAGCGCGAGCAGACGCTCCAGGGCGCGCTGCGCGTTCTTGTACTGCCCGCGACGGATGACGTCCTCGGCCGTGAGCAGGACCTGCGCGACGGTCAGCCCGTGGGTCGCGAACGCGCGCGTGTAGTGCGCCACCAGGAGGCCCTGCCCCACGCTGGCCGCGGCCTGCTGGGTGGCCAGGTCGCGCGGGCGCGAGGCGAGGCCGAGGGGCGTGATGCCGGCGGCGATCGCCCCCGAGGAGACGAGCACCACCTGGGTGCCGTCGCCGCGGCGGGACGCGAGCGCGTCCGCCACCGCGGTCACGGCGGCCGGGTCGAGGGCGCCGTCGGCGCGCGTGAGGGAGGACGAACCGATCTTGACGACGATGCGTCGCGCCGCCGTCAGCGCACCGCGGCCCGGCGTCTGGCCCGCCGCTCGCACCCCGTCGTCCACGCTCTCGCCCACGGTGCCGCTCACTCCTCCGAGCTCGTCCAGAGACCCTCGTCGCGGTCGCGCCGCAGCTGGTCGCGGGCCGCCGTCTTGCCGTCCATGCGCGCCTTGTACTGCTCGAGGCGTTCGGGCGTGGTCCGGCGGCGCTCGGCCTCCAGGCGCGGGTCGAACCCGCGCGGGGACAGCAGCTCGGCACCGGTCATCGTGGTCGGCTCCCAGTCGAAGATGACGCCGCCCACCATCTCGCCGATGACCACGGTGCTGCCAGGCACGGCACCGGCCTTCGCCAGCGCCTGCTCGATGCCGATGCGGTTGAGCCTGTCGGCGAGGTAGCCGACGGCCTCGTCGTTGGAGAAGGCGGTCTGGCGCACCCAGCGCTCCGGCTTGTCGCCGCGGATCTGGAACACCTCGCCGTCGGGCGTGGTGACGCGGTCGATCGTGAAGCCGGCGTCGCCGTGCGCACGCGGCCGGATGACGACCGGTGCGGGCTCGGGCGCGGGCTCGTTCAGACGGGCCTCACGGACCAGGGCGCCGAGCGCAAAGGTCAGCTCGCGCAGACCGTCGTGCGACGCGCTCGAGGCCTCGAACACGCGGAAGCCGCGCGCCTCGAGCTCGGGGCGCACGAACTCGGCGAGCTCCCGGGCCTCCGGCACGTCGACCTTGTGCAGCACGACGAGCTGCGGACGCTCGAGGATCGGCACGCGACCACCGGCGATCTCGAGGTCCGGCGCGTAGGCGGCGAGCTCACCGAGGATGACGTCGAGGTCGGTGATCGGGTCGCGGCGCTGCTCGAGCGTCGCGCAGTCGAGGACGTGGACCAGGACGGCGCACCGCTCGATGTGGCGCAGGAACTCCAGGCCGAGGCCCTTGCCCTCGCTCGCCCCGGGGATGAGACCAGGGACGTCGGCGACGGTGTAGCGTTCGTCGCCCGCCTGGACGACGCCGAGGTTCGGCACCAGCGTCGTGAACGGGTAGTCGGCGATCTTGGGCCGGGCCGCACTGATGGCGGCGATGAGCGAGGACTTGCCGGCGCTCGGGAAGCCGACGAGGGCGACGTCGGCGACGGACTTGAGCTCGAGGACGACCTCAGCCTCGTCGCCGGGCTCGCCGAGCAGCGCGAACCCGGGGGCCTTGCGCTTGGGCGAGGCCAGCGCGGCGTTCCCGAGCCCGCCCTGGCCGCCGCGAGCGATGACGTAGCGGGCGCCGGCGCCGACGAGGTCGGCGAGCACGGTGCCGTCGACGTCGCGCACGACCGTGCCGTCGGGGACCCCGAGCACGATGTCGGAGCCGTTCTTGCCGTGGCGCAGGTCGCCCTTGCCCTCGCCCCCGGACTCGGCGTGCCGGTGGGGACGGTGGTGGTAGTCCAGCAGCGTCGTGATCTGCGGGTCGACGGCGAGCGTCACGTCACCGCCGCTGCCGCCGTTGGCACCGTCGGGACCACCGAGCGGCTTGAACTTCTCGCGACGGACGGAGGCGCAGCCGTTCCCGCCGTCGCCACCACTCACGTGCAGCACTACCCGGTCAACGAACGAGACCACGACAACTCCTCAGGAAATGCACATGCCGCGAGGGGGCGTACCGCCTGTGCGGTACGCCCCCTCGCGGGAAAACAGATGCGCCGAGCTGGGCTCAGGCGACGATGTCGATCACGCGACGACCGCGACGCTGACCGAACTGGACGGCACCCGGCTGCAGGGCGAACAGGGTGTCGTCCCCACCGCGGCCGACGTTCTCGCCCGGGTGGAAGTGGGTGCCGCGCTGACGCACGATGATCTCGCCGGCCTTGACGACCTGACCACCGAAGCGCTTGACGCCCAGACGCTGAGCGTTGGAGTCGCGACCGTTGCGGGAGGAGCTTGCGCCCTTCTTGTGTGCCATGACGCACACTCCTTTCTGATGGGAGCCGAACGGCTCAGGCGATCGAGGTGACCTTGAAGCGGGTCAGCGGCTGACGGTGACCCTGACGCTTGCGGTAACCGGTCTTGTTCTTGTACTTCATGATGATGATCTTCGGGCCCTTCTCGTCCCGAACGATCTCAGCAGAGACCTTGACCTTGGCCAGCTCGTTGGCGGCCGAGGTGACCTTCTCGCCGTCGACGAGGAGGATGGGGGTCAGCTCGAGCGTGTCGCCGACCTTCCCCTCAACTCGGTTGCCGACGACGATGTCACCGACGGCCACCTTCTCCTGACGGCCGCTCATCTTGACGATCGCGTAAACCACGGTGCATCTCTCCTCATCGGACTGCTGCACGTCAACCGACGGACGGGTGACCGTCCCGGGAGAGCAGCAGCTGGGCTTTTTCGGCATGCACAGACGAGCGCACGCCGACGGTCAAGATTACGCAGCGCCGCCCCCCGGGTCAAATGCGCCCACCCCGAGCATCCCGCGGCGCCACGGCGGCTTCGCTACTGTGCCCAGTGATGACTTCCACCGCGCCCTCCACGTCGGCACGCCGCTTCGCCGCCCGGGTCTCCCAAGTCACGCGCTCGGCGTCGCTGCCGCCCCGCGGGCCGGATCCGCGCCTCGTCGTGAACGGGCCCGCCACCCGCCTCCTGGCGCTCGACGCCGACCCCGTCGCCGGCGCGTCCGAGGCCGTCCGCACGGCTCTGCTGGCGGTCGAGGACGCCGTCGACCTGCTGGCGGGGACCGACGACGACCTGCACGAGGCGTTCTCCTACGCGCGCGGCCAGCTCGACCTCGCCGCCCGGATGGTCGGGGACACCTCGATCGCCGACCTGGCCGCGTTCGCGGCCAACCCCGCGCCGTTCCCGTTCGAACCGCGCACGCCGCTGGGCGCCCTCGTGCTGGACGTGCCGCTGGCGACCTCCACCGAGATGATCTACGGCCTGCGCGTCTCGCTGCGCGGCGCCCTGACGTCCCTGGCGTCGGCGGTGCGCACCCTCGGGTCCGTTCCCCGCCGGCACTCCCCCGCCGTGGTCATCGTGCCGTGGCTCGCCGAGGTGGCGCTGGCGTCGGCGCGGGTCGAGCGGCTGGCCGACGTCGTCGTCGCGCACGTGCACGCCGCGGCGCACCCGGGGACGCCGGAGCTGCCCGGCGTCGGGGGCGACGTCGAGCTCTACCCCGCGGGGCGCGCCGCCCCGGTGCGCCGGTGGGCGCAGCGCGCCCGCGTGCGGTTCACACCCGGCCGCGTGGAGATCGTCACGAGCGCCGGACGGATCTCCGTCGGCCAGAGCAGCCCCATCGGATCGCTCCTCTGGGTCGCGCCGCCCGTCACGACGGCACCCGAGGTCGCCACGGCACCGGACGAGGCCGCGGTCACCGGCCCCGAGCACGATGCGCTGGGGACCGTCCACGTGCTCGACACGACCGGGCGCAGCCTGGTGGCGTTCGTCGTCGCGGACTGGGCGAGCCAGCCGACCACCGTCGTGGACCAGGCGCTCGTGGACTCGACGATCGGCGACCTCCCCCTCGGCGCCGCGCGAGGCGTCCTCGCGCTGCACGCGATCGGCGTGGCACGCGGGGCGACGACGATCGGCGTGCCGCTCCTGCGGGGCGTCGCCCACCCGCCGTCGGCCACCGACACGCTCGGCACGCTGCGCGCCGGCGAGGACCGCGCACCGTACCGGGGGCGCGACCTCGCGCCGGCCCGGGTCGCATCGCGTCGGCGGGCGCGCTCGCGCTGGTGGAACACCGACCTGGGGCCGGGGTCGTCGATCTCCGGCTGGATCCGCCCTGTCACCCCGTGGCTGATCGCGCTGGCCCCGCTGCTGATCTGGCCGGGCGGGGGCCGCAACGCCTTCCAGCTGAGCATCCTCGTGCTCGCTCTGGCCGTCGTCGCCGAACCCTGGGTGTCCTGGCTCGTGGCGCTGCTGCGGGACGCCGTGCCCCGCCCGGCGCGACGCGCGAGCTACTCCCCCGGCACGCCCGGGCGTCCCCGCCTCACGCTGACGGACCGGTTCCTGGTGATCCGGTCGGCGTCGGGCCACGAGACGTGGGTGCCGGGGCCGCAGGACGCCGACCTCGGCGTCACGCGGCTCGTCCGGCTCCTCCAGGACGACCGCGCCTGGGGGTTCGCGCTGTCGGACGCCCGCGGTCGCTGGCGCGCCGTGCTGCCCGCGGCCGAGTGGGCGCCGGCCCACCGCTACGCCGATCTGGAGGCGTTCGCCCGTCGCGCCCGGCTCGAGCTCGCCGACCAGGAGGCCGCGCCCCTCCCGCGACTCGGTCAGGACGCCGTGGTGCGCGGATCCGCCGCCGCGGGCGCCCGGACGTTCGGGCCGCGACCGCGCGGCCTGCTGATCCTGGGGTTCGCCGCCACGCCGGCCGCGCTGCTCAGCCTCGCGGGGCCCGACCGCTCGCAGTGGCTCGCGCTCGTCACCGTCGCCCTCACCTACGGCGGCGCGGCCGCGGTCGCGCTCGCCACGCACCTCCGGATCGGGCGCACGAAGCCGTAGCGCAGGTCGGCCGGTCGACCCCGGCCAGGTCCGCGCGCGGCCGACGCTCGGCCGACGCTCGGCCGGCGCGCGGCCGACGCTCGGCCAGGGAGACAGCAGCGCCCCCGGCACCGGGTGCCGGGGGCGCTGCTGCGTGCGGGGCCGCTCAGGCGCCCGCGGTGTCCTCGTCGGCCTCGGAGGCGACGGCGTCCTCGGCGGGCGCCTCGGCGCCCACCTCATCGGTGTCCACCTGGTCAGTGCCCGCCTCGTCGGCGGACGGCGTCTCCTCGGCGGACTCCGTGCCTGCCTCGTCCGGTGCGCCGTCAGCGCTCACGGCGTCCTCGGCGCTCACCGCGACCTCCGACCCCTCGGCACCGTCGTGGTCGTGCGCGTGCTGCGCGGCGGCCGCGATCTGCGCGAGCGTGGCCTTGACGGCCTCGCGGGCCGCGGGATCCACCTCGACCGCGGGGGCGGGGGCCGGGGCCGGTGCGCCCGCGGTGCGGGTGGCGCGGCCACCACGACGGCGCGAACCGCGCGAGGACGACTCGGCGTCCTCCTGCTCGACCTCGGGCTCGACGTGCTCGTGCGGCTGCGAGGAGACCATGAAGCCGCGGCCGTGGCAGTGCTCGCACGGCGTGGAGAACGCCTCCACGAGACCCTGACCCACGCGCTTGCGGGTCATCTGCACCAGCCCGAGCGACGTGACCTCGGCGACCTGGTGCCGCGTGCGGTCGCGGCCGAGGCACTCGATGAGGCGTCGGAGCACGAGGTCCCGGTTGGACTCGAGCACCATGTCGATGAAGTCGACGACGATGATCCCGCCGATGTCGCGCAGCCGGAGCTGGCGGACGATCTCCTCGGCGGCCTCGAGGTTGTTGCGCGTGACGGTCTCCTCGAGCGTGCCACCGGATCCGGTGAACTTGCCCGTGTTGACGTCCACGACCGTCATGGCCTCGGTGCGGTCGATGACGAGCGAACCGCCCGAGGGCAGCCAGACCTTCCGGTCCATGCCCTTGGCGAGCTGCTCGTCGATGCGCTTGCTCGCGAACACGTCCTCGCCGCCGCTCCAGTGGTGCAGCCGCTCCGCCAGGTCCGGGGCCACCGAGGTGACGTAGCCGGAGATGGTCTCCCACGCGCCGTTGCCGGCGACGGTGAGCGAGGCGAAGTCCTCGTTGAACACGTCGCGGACCACGCGCAGCGCGAGCTCGGGCTCGCCCTTCAGCAGTGCCGGCGCCGTCACCTTCTTGGCCGAGGTGCGGGCCGAGATGTCGGCCCACTCGCCCGTGAGGCGCTCGACGTCGCGACGCAGCTCCTCCTCGCTGGCGCCCTCGGCGGCCGTGCGCACGATGACGCCCTGTCCGGCCGGGACGATCTCCTTGAGGAGCTTCTTCAGGCGGGCGCGCTCGTTCTCGGGGAGCTTGCGCGAGATGCCCGTCATGGCGCCGCTCGGTACGAGGACGAGGTAGCGGCCGGCGAGCGTGATCTGCGAGGTCAGCCGCGCACCCTTGTGCCCGATCGGGTCCTTGGTGACCTGCACGAGGATCTGGTCGCCGGACTTGAGTGCCTGCTCGATGCGCCGCGGCTGGCCCTCGAGTCCTGCGGCCTCCCAGTTGACCTCGCCGGCGTACAGGACCGCGTTGCGGCCCTTGCCGAGGTCGACGAACGCGGCCTCCATGCTGGGGAGGACGTTCTGCACGCGACCGAGGTAGACGTTGCCGACCATCGAGGTCTGCTTCTCCTGGGCGACGTAGTGCTCCACGAGCACGCCGTCCTCCATGACCGCGATCTGCGTCATGCCGGCGCGCTCGCGCACCACCATGTCGCGCTGCACGCTCTCGCGGCGCGCGAGGAACTCGGCCTCGGTGATGATCTGGCGACGGCGACCGGCGTCGCGGCCCTCGCGGCGTCGCAGACGCTTGGCCTCCAGGCGGGTGGAGCCCTTGAGCGCGGTGACCTCGTCACGCGGGGCGCGCGCCGGGGCGGCGGACGCGGGGGCCGAGCCACCGTCCTCGGAACGGCGTCCGCGGCGGCGGCGACGGCGGCGCGACGATCCGGCACCGTCGTCGTCACCCGCGTCGGAGTCGCCCTCGCCGGCGTCGGCGGCGGCGGCTCCGCCGTCGGTGTCGACGTCGGAGTCGCGCTCGGTCGCCGACGTGTCCGTGTCGGACTCGCCGTCGTCGTCGGACTCGCCACCGACGGGGCGCTTGCGGCCGCGGCCGCCGCGGCGGCGACGGCGGCGACCCTGGTCGCGGTCGCCGTCGGCCTCGTCGTCGTTCTCGTCCTCTGCCGCGCCGGTCGCGGTGTCCTCGGGGTCGACGGCGTCGACGTCGAGGTCGAGCTCGACGTCGTCCTCGACCGTCGTCGTCTCGTCGACGACGGGGGTCTCCTCGCGGCGACCGCCACGGCGTCCGCTGCGGCGGCCGCGCGAGCGACCGCTCGGCTGCTGCTCGCCGGCCTGCTCGCCGGCCTGCTCGGTCGGGGCGGGGTCCGCGGCACCGGCTCCGGTGGTGCTGGCGGCCTCCGAGCCCTCGGCGTCGTCGCTGCGACGGCGACGGCGGCGTGCGGTCGGCGGCTGGAACAGCAGCGCGGCCGCGGGCAGGCGGGGGTCCTCGGTCTCGGTCTCGGGGGCCTGCTCGTCCTCGGCGTCCTCGTCCACCTCGTCCTCGGCCGGCTCGGGCTCGGTCGGCTGCGCGGCGGCCGTCCGGGACACCGGGGCGGCGGTCCCGAGGCCGAACGCGGCCAGGACGTCGATGCGCTGCTCGGGGTCGCGCGTCGGCGCGACGACGGTGCGCGGGGCGGAGAACGGGTTCAGCGAAGACGCGGTGGGCGTCTCGCCGTCGACCGCATCGTCCGCCGCCGGCTGCGCGGTCTCGGGCTCGACGGGCTCGGCGGCCACCTCGGGCTCGGCGACCTTCTTGGCGCGCGAGCGGCGGGGCTTCTTCAGCGGGGCGGGAGCCTCGTCGGCGGGAGCGGGCTGCGCGGCGACGGGCTCGTCGACGGGGGCGGCCTCGGTGACGGGCTCCGCCGCCGCCTTGGCGCGGGACTTGCGGGGGGCGCGGGCCTTCTTGGGCGCCTCGGGCGCCTCGACGGCCTCGGCACGCTCGTCGGCTCCCGCCTCGACGGCGGCGGCCGCCGTCGCGGAGGAGGGCTCGACGACCTCGGCCGGGGTCACGACGCTCGCGGTGCTCGCGCGGCGGGGGGCGCGCTTGCGGGGCGCCGCGGCGGGGGCGGCCTCGGCAGCAGCCACGGGCTCGGCGGCCGGAGCAGCGGCGACGGGGGCGGCAGCGGCGGTCTGCGACGCGGGAGCGGGCTGCTCGTCGGTCGGGGAGGGCGTCGCGGACGCCGCGGGCGCGTCCGGGGTGGTCACGACGCCGCGGGTGGCGCGGCGGGGGGCTCGACGCCTGGGGGCGGGCGCTGCGGCCGCACCCTCTCCCGCGTCGGTCCCGGTGGCGACGGAGTTGTCGTCGGTTGCCATGTGAGGCTCCATGCTCACGGGTACCGCCACACCAGTTCGATGACCCGTGCTGTGTCGATCGGAGCCGGACCGAGGTCCGGCACCGGAAGTCTGTGGTGCCCCAGGCGGGGCCGACGTCGTCTGCACGTCACCCTCGTCGCCGCACGACGCCGGGTGACGATGACCTGGCGGTGCGAGGCGGAGCAGGGCTGTCCAGCAAGGGACGGAGCCGACGTCGAGCCGGGAGGTAGGTGTGCCCCTTCCGGCCGAGCCCAGTATCGCACAGGGCACCCGGCGAGCGATCCTGCGACACCCCGCGACGCGGCAGACCCGGGACCAAGGTCCCCTCCCCCGCCGTCGCCCCGCTCCTACGGTGGAGCAGACCCGATCGCCCGCGGGCACGCACCGGCAGGAGAACCATGGAAGAGCTCGACCTCGCCCGCTGGCAGTTCGGCATCACGACCGTCTACCACTTCGTCTTCGTGCCGCTCACGATCGGCCTGGCGACGCTCGTGGCGATCATGCAGACGATCTGGCACCGGACGAACGACGAGCGCTGGCTGCGCATCACCCGGTTCTTCGGCAAGCTGCTGCTGGTCAACTTCGCCATCGGCGTCGTCACCGGCATCGTGCAGGAGTTCCAGTTCGGGATGAACTGGAGCGAGTACTCGCGCTTCGTGGGCGACGTGTTCGGCGCCCCGCTGGCCATGGAGGCCCTCGCGGCGTTCTTCGTCGAGTCCACGTTCCTCGGCCTGTGGATCTTCGGCTGGGAGAAGCTCTCGCGCCGCGTCCACCTGATGTGCATCTGGATGGTCGCGCTCTCCACGACCGCGTCGGCGTACTTCATCCTCGCGGCCAACTCCTTCATGCAGCACCCCGTGGGTGCCGAGTGGAACGAGGAGCTCGGCCGGGCCCAGCTCAACGACATCGGCGCGGTCCTGACCAACCCCACGACGCTGGCCGCGTTCCCGCACGTCATCACCGCCGCATGGCTCGTCGGCGGCACGTTCGTGGCCGGCATCGCCGGCTGGTGGATCGTGCGCTCGGTCCGGCGCGGCGAGGTCGAGAAGGCCCGGACGATCTACCGGCCCGCCGCCTACGTGGGCCTCATCGCCATCGTCGTCTCCGGCGTCGGGCTCGCGATCACCGGCGACCAGCAGGCCAAGGTCATGTACGAGCAGCAGCCGGGCAAGATGTCGGCCGCCGAGTCGCTGTGCGTCGGCCAGGAGGCCGCACCGTTCTCGCTCCTCACGCTCGGCAACCTAAACGGCACCGTCGGCGACCCCGACGCGTGCGACGACCTGGTGCACGTCCTGTCGATCCCCGGCCTGACGTCGTTCCTCGCGACCGGCAGCTTCAGCGGCGAGGAGAGCTACGTGCCGGGGACCAACGACGTCCAGGAGGCGTTCGCGGCGGAGTTCGGCGACTCCTACGGCGCGGACATGCAGTACATCCCGAACCTGATGATCAGCTACTGGTCCTTCCGCCTCATGATCGGGTTCGCGGTCGTCTCCGGTGCGCTCGCCCTGGCGGCGCTCTGGACGCTGCGCCGCGGTCGCGTCACCGACAGCCCCTGGTTCTCGCGGCTGTGCCTGATCGCCCTGCCCGCACCGTTCCTGGCGAACATCTCCGGCTGGGTCTTCACAGAGATGGGACGGCAGCCCTGGGTGGTGGTCCCGAACATCGGCGCCGACGGCGATCTCGACATCCGGCTGCGGACGGCCGACGGCGTCTCGACCGTGGTCTCGGCACCGACCGTCCTGCTCTCGCTGGTGGCGTTCACGCTCATCTACGGTGCGCTCGCCGTCGTGTGGCTGCGACTCCTGCGCAAGGACGTCCTGGCCGGCGTGCCCGATGCCGCACCCGACTCCCCCGACCGCGAGGACACGGCCGACGGCGAGGGCACCGGCAGCGCCGGTGACGCCGCCGTGAAGCCCCTCGACTTCGCCTACTGAGACGGGACGACACCGACCATGGATCTCGCGACGCTCTGGTTCCTGCTCATCGCCGTCCTGTGGACCGGCTACCTCGTCCTGGAGGGCTTCGACTTCGGTGTCGGCATGCTGATGCGCCCGCTGGCGAAGGACAACACCGACCGCCGCCTGGCGATCAACACGATCGGCCCGATCTGGGACGGCAACGAGGTCTGGCTCATCACCGCGATCGGTGCCACGTTCGCGGCGTTCCCGCACTGGTACGCCACGCTGCTGTCCGGCTTCTACGTGCCGCTGCTGCTCATCCTCGTCGCGCTGATCCTGCGCGGGGTCTCCTTCGAGTACCGCCACAAGGTCGACACCCCGCGCTGGCGCGAGGGCTGGGACCGCTGCATCGAGATCGGGTCGTGGGTGCCGGCGTTCCTGTGGGGCGTCATCTTCGCCAACTTCGTGCGCGGCGTCGAGATCGACGGCGACATGCAGTACGTGGGCGGCCTGCTGGCGATCTTCGATCCCTTCGCGCTCCTGGGCGGCGCCGTCACGCTGTCGCTGTTCCTCACCCACGGGGCCGTGTTCCTCGCGCTGAAGACCGCGGGCGAGTACCAGCAGCGGGCCGTGGCGCTCGCCGCCCGGCTCGCGGTGCCGAGCGCCGTCGTCACCGGGGTGTGGGTGCTGTGGGCGCAGCTCGCCCACTCGCGCAACGCGTGGACCTGGGCGGTGGTCGCCGTCGTCGCCGCGGCCCTCGTCGGCGTCGTCGCCGCCACCCGCGCACGGCGCGAGGGCTGGGCCTTCACGTCCAACGCCGTCGCCATCGGTCTGCTCGTCGTGCTCGTGTTCGGCTCGATCTTCCCCGCCGTCATGCCCGGCACCGACCCCGCGACCTCGCTCACCATCGCCAACGCGAGCGCCTCGCCGTACTCCCTCATGGTCATGTCCTGGGTCGCGCTCTTCCTCGTGCCCGTCGTGCTGCTCTACCAGGGCTGGACGTTCAAGGTCTTCAGCAAGCGCCTCTCGCGCGAGTCCATCCCGCCCCAGCCGAGCGAGCTGGCGGCGGCCGCGGCCGGTGGCGAGCAAGCCCCCACCGCCCCGTGAAGCCCCTCGACCCCCGGCTGCTGCGCCACGCGCGTTCGGCGCGCACGTTCGTCGTGCTCGCGGCGCTGCTGTCGGTGGGGGCGACGCTCGCGGTGATCGTCAGCGCGTTCGCGATCGCGCACGCGCTCGCCCCCGTCGTCGAGGGTCGAGCCGAGCTGGTCGACGTCCTCCCGGCGGTCGGCGTGCTGCTCGGCGCCGTCCTCGCTCGCACCGGTCTGGTCTGGCTGCGCGAGCGGCTCGGTCAGAGCGCCGCCGTCGCCACCGTCGGCGAGCTGCGCGGTGCGCTGCTGCGCCACGCCACGCGGATGCCGCACCGGTGGCGGGTCCGGCGCGGCGACGACGTCACCGTGCTGGCCACGCGCGGGCTCGACGACCTCGTCCCCTACCTGACCGGCTACCTGCCCCAGCTGCTGCTGACGGCGATCCTCACGCCGATCGCGCTGGTCGTGGTGCTGCGGCTCGACCTGATCTCCGGCGTCATCATCGCCGTCACGCTGCCGCTCGTCCCGCTGTTCATGTGGCTCGTGGGCGTCACGACGCGCACCTACGCCGACGAGCGGCTCGCCGCCCTCACCCGCCAGGGTTCGCAGCTGCTCGACCTCCTCGCCGGGCTGACGACGCTGCGCGCGCTCGGTCGCGAGATCGGTCCGGGTCGGCGCGTGCGCCAGCTCGGCGACGCCTACCGCCGCACCACGATGCAGACGCTGCGGGTGGCCTTCCTGTCCGGCGCCGTGCTGGAGCTGCTCGCGTCGCTCGCGGTCGCGCTGGTCGCCGTCGAGATCGGGATGCGGCTCGTCTACGGCCACATCGACCTCACCACGGGCCTGACCGTGCTCATCCTCGCACCCGAGATCTACCTGCCGCTGCGCGCCGTCGGCGCCCAGTTCCACGCCTCCACCAACGGCCTGGCTGCGGCGCAGCGGACGTTCGAGGTGCTGCAGGAGCCGCTCCCCGCCGCCGGTACGCGGCCCGTCCCGGCCTGGACGCGGCTGCACCTGACGGGTGTCGGGGTGCGCGCGGGCGACCGCGGCTACCTCGCGCCGGGCAACCTGCACGCCGTCGTCGAACCCGGGTGCGTGACGGCGCTCGCGGGCGCCAGCGGGGCCGGCAAGACCACCGCGGCGATGACGCTGCTCCGGCTGCAGCCGCTGGACGACGGCGCGATCCGGCTCGAGCACGACGACGGGAGCACCGACCTCGCGGACGTCGCGACCGACGGGCCGGACGGCTGGTGGGCGCAGACGTCGTGGGTGCCGCAGCGCGTGGCCACCGTCGGCGGCACGATCGCGAGCCACGTGGGAGCGACCGACGACGCGATCCGCGACGCCGCCGCGGCCGCGACCGGGCTGCTCGACGTCGTCGCCTCCCTCCCCCGGGGGTGGGACACGCCGCTGGCCAGCGGCGAGGGCGGGCTGTCCTCCGGGCTGTCGGTCGGTCAGACCCAGCGCCTCGAGCTCACGCGCGCCCTGGTGAGCGGTTCACGCCTCGTGGTGCTCGACGAGCCGACGGCGCACCTGGCCGCGCGCGACGAGGCCGCCGTCGTCGACGCGGTCCGCGCCGTGGCGCGGGCGGGGGCCGCCGTCGTGGTCATCGCGCACCGGCCCACGATGCTGGCCGCGGCCGACCGGGTCGTGACGGTCCGGTCGACCCCCGCCCCGGAGCCGACCACCGCGCCGGTGCCCGCATGAGCACGCTGCGCGAGGACCTGCGCGACGTCCGCGCCGTGCTGCCTCTGCTCGGGCTGCGGCGGGCGCTGGTGGCGCGCGCCGTCGCCCTCGGATCGCTGACGCTGGCCGCCTCGGTGGCACTGTCCGGCGTCGCCGCGTGGCTCATCGTGCGCGCGTCGCAGGCACCGCCGGTGATGTTCCTCAACGTCGCGGCCGTCGGCGTGCGGACGTTCGGCATCGTGCGCGGCGTCTCGCGCTACCTCGACCGGCTCGCGGCGCACGACGTGGCGCTGCGCGGCGTCGTCAACCTGCGGACCGCGGTCTACGAGGGGCTCGCGCGGGGACGCACCGAGAGCGTGGCGGGGCTGCGCCGCGGCGACGTGCTGGCGCGCACGGGTGTCGACGTCGACGACGTGGGCGACGTCGTCGTGCGCGGCCTCGTCCCCGCCGCCGTGGCCGCGGTGGTCTCGCTCGGCTCGGTCGTCGCGGTCGCGCTGTTCTCGCCGGCGTCGGCGCTCGTGCTGCTGGCGTGCCTCGCGGTCGGCGCGCTCGTCGTCCCGCTGCTCGCGGCGCGCGGGGACGCCCGCGCCGAGCGCGAGCGCGTGCAGGCCCGCACCGACGTGGCGACGGCGAGCGAGTCGCTCGTCGCGCGCGCCGCCGATCTCGCGGTCTCCGGACGGCGCGAGAGCGAGCTCGCCGCGCTCGGGCGCGCGCAGGAGCGGTCGGCCGACGCCGAGCGTCGAGCCGCGCGCCCGCTGGCCGCCTCGGCCGCGCTGGCGGTGCTGGCTACGGGGGCGAGCGTCGTCGGGACGCTGCTCGTGGCGGTGCCCGCGCTGCTGGCGGGCACGCTGACCGCGACCGAGCTCGGCGTCGTCGTGCTGCTGCCGCTGGCGGCGTTCGAGGCGACGGCGCCGCTGCCCGCCGCCGTCACGCAGCTGCACCGCTCCGCGGCCGCGGCCCGCCGGATCACCGCGCTGCTGGCCGACGCCGGGAGCGGTGCGACGGCCCCCCACGACCGGACGACGGCACCGACGACGGCACCGGCACCGACGCCCGCGCCCCGCACCGGGCCCGGCCTCGTCGCCGACGGCCTCGCGTGCGCGTGGCCCGGCCACGCCCCCGTCGTCACCGACCTGCACCTGCGCGTCCCGCCTGGCACGAGCCTCGCGATCGTCGGCCCGAGCGGCACCGGCAAGACCACGCTCCTGCTCACCCTGGCCGGCATGCTCGCGCCGAGCGCCGGCACGGTGACGCTCGACGGCACAGAGCCCCGCCTGCTGCGCGGCGCCGAGCGCACCGCGCACGTCGCCCTGACCACCGAGGACGCGCACGTCTTCACCACCACCGTGCTGGAGAACCTCAGGGCCGCTCGCGGCGACCTCACGCGGGACGAGGCCGTCCGGGCCCTGGAGCAGGCGGGGCTGGCCGCGTGGGTCGAGACGCTCCCCGACGGGCTGGACACGCCGATCTCGGGCGAGACCGTCTCGGGCGGCGAGCGACGGCGCCTGCTCGTGGCGCGCGCTCTCGTCAGCCGCGCCCCGCTCCTGCTGCTGGACGAGCCGGGCGAGCACCTGCCGACCGACGTCGCCGACGCGCTCGTGGCCGACCTGCTCGCGCTGACGGCGCTGGGACGTAGCGTCGTGGTCGTGACCCACCACACCGGCGCCGTCGACCGTGCCGACGCCGTCCTACGGATCGGAACGACCACCATGAGCCCGAGCACATGAGCAGCCCCGTCAGTCCGGCACTCCTGACCCGCCTGCTGCGCCTGGCCGGGCAGCTCGACGCCGAGCAGGTGCTCGCCCAGCTCGTCCTGGACGCCGCCGAGCACACGGGGGCGACGTACGCCGCGCTGGCCGAGGTCGACAGCCACGGCGAGACCTCCACGTTCGTCCAGCACGGCATGCCGGAGGAGACCGTCCGCGCCCTCGGGCACCCGCCGCGCGGGACGGGCGTGCTCGGCGCGCTGCCCGGCGAGGGCGTGCTGCTGCTGGACGACCTGACGCAGCACCCCCAGTTCGGCGGCTACCCGCCCGGTCACCCGATCCTGCGCTCGTTCCTGGGCGTGCCGGTGACGGCCGGCGAGGTGGTCCTCGGCCGGCTCTACCTGGCCGAGAAGGAGGGCGGGTTCACCGACTCCGACGTCGACACCGTGCAGCTGCTCGCGGCCGCGGCCGCCGTCGCCATCGACAACTCCCGTCGCTACCGGCAGGCGCAGGTGCGCGAGCGGTGGCTCGCGGTGTCGCAGGAGATCACGACGCAGCTGCTCGAGGGGTCGGACGACGAGGAGGACGTGCTCCAGCTCGTCGCCCACCGCATCCGGGAGGTCGCGGGGGCCGACGGCGCCGCGATCGTCCTGCCCTCGCTCGACGACGCGTGGGTGGTGGAGATCGTCGACGGCGAGCACACCCAGGCGCTGATCGGCCAGACGCTCCCCCAGCACGGACCAGCGGCACAGACCGTGACGACCGGTACGGGCCTGCTGGTGGACTCCATCTCGCGCGACGCGGAGCGGTTCGTCGAGCCGGCGCGCATCTTCGAGCGCGCGCTGTACGCCCCGCTCCAGGCCGGCGGGGGCGGGGCGGGGGGCGCGGGCGGCGCCCGGGACGTCACCGCGGCGAGCGTCGGTGTCCTGATCCTCTTCCGGCTGCCCGGCCGACCGGCCTTCACGCAGAACGACCTGGCGGTCGCGCACGACTTCGGCGCGCAGGCCGCGCTGGCCCTCAAGCTCGCCGCCGCCCGGCACGCCGAGGACGTCGCCTCGCTGCTGTCCGAGCGCAACCGCATCGCGCGCGACCTGCACGACCTCGCGATCCAGCAGCTGTTCGCGACCGGGATGCGCCTCGAGCACGCCAAGGGGCTCCTCGCGGGCGCACCCCGCGAGGAGGAGATCCGGGGCGAGCTCGAGGACGCGATCGGCGGCGTCGACGAGGGCGTGCGCCAGATCCGCGGCATCGTGCGCTCGCTGCGCGACCGCGACGAGCAGCTGCCCGTGGTCGAGCGCCTCGTGCGGGAGGCGTCCCTCGCGCGCTCGAGCCTGGGGTTCGCCCCGTCCATGCTGCTCACGCTCGACGGCGAGCAGCTGGCGGAGATCGACGCCGGGGGCGGGGAGTCGGACGAGATCGACGCGAGGCTCGGGGTCGAGCTGGGCGACGACGTCGTGGCCGTCGTGCGCGAGGGCCTGTCGAACGTGGCACGCCACGCGCAGGCCACGAGCGCCAGGGTGGAGATCGACGTCGCACCGCGCACCGTCCGCGTGCTGGTGAGCGACGACGGCCGCGGTCCCGACCTCACCGTCGACCGTCGCAGCGGGCTCGCCAACCTCACGGCGCGCGCGCAGGACCACGACGGCGTGGCCCGGCTCTCGCCGGGTCCCGACGGCGGGTCGGAGCTGCTGTGGGAGGCGTGGATCCGCTGAGGTGCGGGAGGCCCCTGCCTCAGCGCCAGGTGGTGCTGTGCTGGCTCGCGACCCACGCGATGACCTGGGTGCGGCGCGAGAGGCCGAGCTTGGCGAGCATCGAGGTGACGTGGTTCTTCACGGTCTTCTCGGCCAGGCCGAGCGCGTCGGCGATGTCGCGGTTGGTCATGCCGGTCGCCACCAGGTCCAGCACCTTGGACTCGCTCGCCGTCAGCGACGACGTCGGATCGGGGTGCGCCTGGCGGCGACGCGTGAGCGTCCGCTCGTCCAGCAGCGTGCGACCCGCGGCGACGGCGCGGACCACGTCCACGATCTCGGCGCCCCGCACGGTCTTGAGGACGTAGGCGCGGGCGCCCGCCTCGACGGCGGCCGCCACGGCGTCGTCGTCGTCGAACGACGTCAGCACGATCGAGCGGGTCGCGGGCGAGGACACCGCGAGGGCCCGCACGACGTCGATCCCGGTGCCGTCGGGCAGCTGCAGGTCCACGAGGGCGACGGCCGGCTTGAGCAGCTCGCCGCGCCGGGCCGCGTCGGCCACGGTTCCGGCCTCGGCGACCACCTCGAGGCCGTCGGCGGCCGAGACGACGTCGGCGATGCCGCGACGGACGACCTCGTGGTCGTCCACGATCATGACGCTGGTGATCTCGTTCACGTCTCGACCCTACCGAGCCGGTCCCGCCCCGGTGCGGGACCAAGGGCCCGCCGGCCAGGGCCGCGGCGCTACGGCGCCCGCTGGCACCGCGGGCACAGGTGCGAGGACCGGTTGGCGAACGCGAGCCGCACGATGCGCGATCCGCAGCGCGGGCAGTCCCGGCCCTCCTGCCCGTAGACCGCGAGCGACCGGTCGAAGTACCCCGAGGCGCCGTTGACGTTGACGTACAGCGCGTCGAAGGACGTGCCGCCCTGGACGAGCGCCTGCCGCATGACGTCGGCCGCCTGGTCCAGCACGCGGCGGATCGTGACGGGCGCCATCGCGGCGATCGGGCGTTCGGGATGCACGCGGGCACGCCAGAGCGCCTCGTCGGCGTAGATGTTGCCGACGCCGGAGGCGAGCGTCTGGTCCAGCAGCGCCCGCTTGATCGTCGTGCGGCGCAGCTTCACGCGGCGCACGAGCGCGGGCACGTCGAGCGTGGGGTCGAGCAGGTCGCGCGCGATGTGGGCGACCTGGACCGGGAGCACCGCCCCGGCGGAGCCGGCACCGGCGTCGCCGCCCGGTCCGCCGTCGGCGGTGGGCACGAGCGCGTCCAGCGCGAGGTAGCCGAAGGTGCGCTGGTCGACGAAGTCGAGCACGCCGTCGTCGGTGAAGGTCAGCCGGGCGGCGAGGTGGCGGGGCGGCGCCTCACCCGGGTCCTGCCGGACCAGGAGCTGACCGCTCATGCCGAGGTGGAACAGGAGGGCGCCGGCGGACTCGGCCGGTTCGGCCGGTCCGCGGGAGGGCTCGCCCGCGAGCGTCAGCCAGACGAACTTGCCGCGTCGGACGGCGGCGGTCACGACGGCGTCGGGCAGCACCTGCTCGAGGTGAGCCGCGCCGCCGAGGCTGCGGCGCGCGGCGCGGGTGGAGCCGACGGTCGCGGCGGCGATGCGGCGTCCGACGACGTGCGCCTCGAGGCCGGCGCGGACCGTCTCGACCTCGGGGAGCTCGGGCACGTCAGTCGGACAGCGAGCGGAACGCCATCTCGGCGGCGCCCTGCTCGGCGTGCTTCTTGGCGGTCCCGGCGCCGTGACCGTGCTCGACGCCGGACAGCGTCACGCGTGCCGTGAACGTGCGCGCGTGGTCGGGTCCGGTGTGCTCCACGGTGTAGAGGGGAACGCCGAGGCCGAGCTCGGCCGACCGCTCCTGGAGGCTGGTCTTCCAGTCCAGGCCGGCGCCCGCGATCGCGGCGTTCGTCAGCAGGTCGGCCAGCAGCCGCAGCACCATGGCGCGCGTCCGCTCGAGACCGATGCTGAGGAAGGCGGCCCCGATGACGGCCTCGAGGGTGTCGGAGAGGATCGAGTCCTTCTCCGCCCCGCCGGACGTCGTCTCGCCGCGTCCCAGCAGCAGCGCCGAACCGAGCCCCAGGGGGCCGGCGACGCTCGCGAGCGCGCGCTGCGAGACGCACGCCGCACGCATCTTGGCCAGGGCCCCCTCCGGGACGTCGGGGTGGCTCGTGAAGAGGTGCTCGGTGACGATGACGCCGAGGACCGAGTCGCCGAGAAACTCCAGGCGCTCGTTCGTGGGCAGTCCCCCGTTCTCGTGCGCGAACGACCGGTGGGTCAGCGCGAGCACGAGGAGCTCGGGGTCGATCTGCTCGCCGAGAGACGCGATCAGCGCCACAGGACTGGCCTGGGGCGCTGATCGTCCCCCTCGGGGGGCGGTGGATCTCGTCACGAGATCAGGCGTCGGAGCGGATCGCCTCGGCGTAGGTGCGCTCGCCGTAGGCGCCGCAGGACGGGCACGCCTGGTGCGAGAGGCGCGGGGCCTTGCACTTGGAGCAGGTGCTCAGCGTCGCCGGGGTCGCCTTCCACTGCGAACGGCGCGCACGGGTGTTGCTGCGCGACATCTTGCGCTTGGGAACAGCCACGGGAATTCCTCATTCCTTCAAAGGTCGATGCTCGGATCAGTGCGTTGAGACACTCGGAGCCGCAGACGATCCTACGGCATCGGCGCCACGGTCAGGACGAGGGCCGCTCGCTGTCGCTGTCGGCCTCGCGCCCGTCGTCGTCGTTCTCGTCGTCCGACTCCAGCGACTCCTTCAGAGCCGCCCACCGGATGTCGATCAGGTCGTGGTCGTGCGGGTCCTCGTTGAGGTTCTTGCCGCACTGCGAGCACAGGCCGGCGCAGTCGGGGCGGCAGTAGGGCTGGAACGGCAGCGCGAGCACGACGGCGTCGCGCACCGACTGCTCGAGGTCGATCTCGTCACCCTTGAGGAGCTGGATGTCCTCGGCCTCCTCGTCGTCCGGGTGCACCTCGATGGCGCCGGGGTAGGCGTAGAGCTCGGAGACGTCGACGTCGACCGTGTCCGTCACCTCGCCGAGGCAGCGCACGCACTCCCCGACCAGCGGGGCACGGACCTCGCCGGTCACGAGCACGCCCTCGAGGACGGACTCGAGCCTGAGGTGGAGCTCGACGGGCGCGCCCTCGGGCACGCCGATCACCTCGATGGCGAGCGCGGGGGGCGCCGGCACGGTGAGGTCGAGGGTGCGCTGCGCCCCGGGACGACGCGCGAGGTCGTGCGTCCCGATGACCAGCGGTGAGCGTGAGGGCACGCGGCAGCTCCTGACGGAAGTGGTGGGTCGACCGCGCGGAGACCTGCGGGCCGACTGACCAGTCTAACTCACGCCCTACTCGAGGCGTCCGCCCTGCCGGGCGGCGAGGCGGGCGCGGCCGGCGAGCACCTGCTGCTTGACGGCGTCGATGTCGACCTCGAACTGTGCCAGCCGCGAGTCGCAGTAGGAGTCCGCCCCGGCCTCGAGCTCGACGGCCCTGGCCTGCGCCGCGGCCACGATCTCCGCGGCACGGCCGTGCGCGCCCTGGGTGATCTCGTGCTCGGAGACGAGGCGCTCGCCGTCGGCCCGCGCGTCCGCGAGGATCTGCGCGGCCTCGGCCTTGGCGCGCGAGAGGACGGCCTCGGCGTCGCTGACGATCTGGTCGGCGGCGGCGACCTGGTCGGGCACGGCGTCGCGCGCCGCAGCGACGAGGTCGAGCAGCTCGGCCCTGTTGACGATGACGGAGGCGCTCATCGGCATGGCGCGCGCGCCCTGGACGACGTCGGCGACGTCGTCCAGCAGGGCCAGCAGCGGTGCCTGGCGTTCGGGGTCCGTGCTCATGTGGTTCCTCCTGGGTGAAGTCGCGCCCGCACGAGGTCGGCGGCGCCTGCCGGAACGAGGTCGTCGATCGGTCCGCCGTGGCGCGCCACGTCGCGCACCATCGAGCTCGAGATGTGGTTCAGGTGGCCGGCGCCGACGAGGAACACCGTCTCGACGCCGGACAGGTGGCGGTTCATCGCCGCCATGGGCGCCTCGGCGTCGAGGTCTCCCCCGCCGCGCAGCCCCTTGACGATGACGACGTCGCCGCCGGAGGCGTGCGCGAGGTCGCGGCAGAAGTCCACCAGCAGCCCCGGCATGATCTCGGCGCGGACGCCGGGGATGTCGGCCACGGCCGAGGTGATGAGGTCGCGGCGCTCGTCCGCGGTCAGCAGCGGGGACTTGCCGGCGTTGCGGCCGACGGCGACGACGACCTCGTCGGCCACGGCGAGCGCGCGGCGCACGACGTCGAGGTGGCCCAGGGTGACCGGGTCGAAGCTCCCCGGGACGACGGCGGTACGCACCCGTGCAGCCTAAGCCTGCGGGTGGTCGTGGGCGGGGACGTCGGCGGCACCGTCCGGGGTGGGTTCGGCCGTCGGGTCGGTCGCAGGGTCGGAGGCCGGCTCGGTCGCCGGGTGGAGCAGGTGCAGGGCCGTCTCGCCGTACGTGCGCGTCTGCCACAGCTCCAGGGCGGGCGGGAGCGTCGGTGCAGGACTGCGGGTCGACCGCTCGACGACCACGACGGCGTCGTCCTCGTCCAGGTGCGCGACCAGGGCGTCGAGCACCCTGGCGAGCTCGTCCTCCCCCATCTCGTACGGCGGATCCACGAACACCAGCCCGAAGCCGCCGGAGCGCGACGGAGCGGACGCGAGGTAGGCCTCGACCCTGCGCGGCACCACCTCGACCACGCGGGAGAGCCCGAGCGAGGTCACGTTGTCGCGGCAGACCTGGGCGGCCTGGCGCGCTGCCTCGACCAGCACCACGCGGGAGGCACCGCGGCTGGCGGCCTCGAGGCCCAGGGCGCCGGAGCCGGCGTACAGGTCCAGGACCTCCACACCGTCGACGAGGTCGTCGTGGTCCAGCCGGGCGAACAGCGCCTCGCGCACCCTGTCCGTGGTCGGACGGGTCCCCTTCGCCGGGACGGCGACCGTGCGTCCGCCGTGCGTTCCCGCGATGATCCGTGCCACCCGATCAGCCTACGTGCGTCAGGCGCGGGCGCCGCCGAACGCCCCGGCCCCACCGCTCTTGCCCGCCTTGCGGGCCTTGGCGTGGATCGCGACCGGCACGAGGATGCCGGTGACCAGCACCTGGGCGAACGCGAGGATCGCCATCGGCTGGACGAACAGCGCGATGACCACGGGCAGGCACGCGATGACCGCGAGGATCGGGCCGGTCGCGAGCGAGTTCACGACGCCGGGCGGGTAGGCGCCCATGGGCGAGACCACCAGCGGGGCGCCCCAGTTCGGTGGGTTGCGGTAGGCGGCCTTGAGCGCCGCGGCGGCGATCGCCGGCGCGAACAGCACCAGCTGGATCACCCAGCCGGCGTCGAGGCCGCGCAGGATGCCGATCGCGACGACGGACCACAGCAGGCACGCGAGCGTCGGCACGATGAGCCGGATCGCTCGGGCGGCACGCGCCGAGACGCCGAAGGCCCGGTCGAGCGCGGGCGCGTGCTCGGCCTCGCGCGCCCCGGCCGTGACCGCATTGGCGGCGAGGTAGACGCCGACCACGAACGCGAGCGCCGCCAGCACCTCCGACGTTCCCGAGGACGCGACGGCGATCGGCAGCCCGAGGCTCGCCAGCAGCACCACGAGCTGGCGCGGGGCGCGCAGCAGGAGCAGGGTGTCCGCCGTCGTCAGCGCACCGACGACGCCCCGCACCCAGCCCATCGACAGCGTGCGACGACGCTGGTCGCGGCCGGGGTCGGTCAGCACGCGTCCCAGCTCGCGGAAGTCCAGCGTGGTGACGGCGAACGACGCCATGCCCGTCCGGGCGCCGCGCTCGCGCAGCGCCGCCCCGGGGATCTGCGCCAGGCGGCGCAGGAGGACGACGACGGCCACGACGCCGGCCACCACCCCGACCACGGCGACGGCGAGGGCCGGCACCACGGGGGCGTCGACGTCGGCGATCCCGACCGCGATCCAGGCCGCGACCGCGACGCCCGCCATCAGGTCACCGACCAGCGCGAGGCGGCGGACCCTGGCGCGCGTGGACGGCACGGTCTGCGTGAGGGCGACGGCGGCCGCGAGCGCCGCGCCGAGTCCGGCGCCGGCGATCACGGCCCAGACGATCTCGCCGGGGTCGGTGCGGGTCAGGGCGCTGATCGCGCCGGCCGCGATGGCGCCGGCGAGCGCGGTGACCGCGATCCACGAGGTCGCCGTCGGGCGCAGCAGCGAGAGCCGGTCGACCGGCGTCGGGAGCCACCACAGGGCGCCGGCGCCGCCGACGCCGATCGGTCCCAGGCGGGCGAGCACGCCGAGCATCAGACCCGCCGCCGTCAGCCCGGCGACGATCCAGAGCCACCGACCGTCGAGCGTGGAGGTGGACGTGGTGCCGGAGAAGTCGGCACCGAGCACGTGCGCGCCGCTGATCGCGATCGCGACCGTCACGGCGAACGTGAACAGGTAGGTGTAGATGTCACCCACGAGCTGCGAGAGCGGGGCGCCGCCGTGGCCGCGCCGGGCCGCGCGGGTGAGCGAGCGGAGCTGGGCGCCGGTGGGGACGGTGTCGACCGCGACGTCGGCGTCCCCGGTGGGGCGCGTCGGGTCGGTCGCGCTCACAGCGCCTCGATGGCGGCGACGGCGTCCTTCGGCGAGGTCCGCCTGGCGGCCTTCTCGGAGATCAGGAGCGCCTCGGTCGCCACGGTGCTGACGAGCGCGGGGTCGTGCGTGGCCATGATCACGGTGACGCCGTCGGCCCGTTCGGCGATCAGGCGCTGCGCGAGCCGGTCGCGCATGCCGGCGTCCAGGCGCTGCTCCGGCTCGTCCAGCACGAGCACGCGGCGGGGCCGGACGAAGGCGGAGGCGAGCAGCATGCGGCGGCGCTGGCCGGAGGAGAGCGCGGTCGGCATCGCGGCGGCGCGGTCGGTGAGGCCGAACTCGGCGATCAGCTCCGTGACCAGCGCGCTGGCGCGGCTGACGCCGTGACCGCGCGCGAGCAGCAGGAGGTGCTCCCGGACCGTGAGCGAGGGGAAGCTCGTGTCCTCGTCCATCACGGTGCTGACCGCCGCACGGAAGGACGCCTCGCGCTCGTCGACCTCGCGCCCCAGCACCTCGACCCTGCCGGACAGCGCCGGGAGCAGCCCGACGAACGCGCGCAGCAGCGTGGACTTGCCGGTGCCGTTGGCGCCGACGATCGCGAGCGCCCGACCGGCGGGCACCTCGATGGTGACGGGCGGGCAGACGGCGGAGTCCACCGACTCCCCGTAGCCGACGAGCAGGGACGTGGCGCGCACGGCCGGAACGGCCCGGGCAGCAGAGTTCGCGGGAGGCACGACGAGCAGCCTACGTCCGGGTCAGGTCCGCTCGAGGTACTCCTGCGCCACCGGGTCGAGGGCGCGGGCGATGGCCTCGGCCAGCGCCGGGTGCTCCCGCAGCTGCGGATCCCGCTCGACGACGGCGCGCGCCGCCCCGCGGGCCGCCTCGATCACCGCGGCGTCGGCCACCACGCGCAGCAGCCGGAGCGAGGAGGATCCGCCCGACTGCGCGGCCCCGAGGACGTCGCCCTCGCGGCGCTGACCCAGATCGGCCTCGGCCAGCACGAAACCGTCGCGCGTCCCCGCGAACACCGTCAGGCGCTCGTGCGCCGGGGAGTCGTCGGGCACGGGGCTGACGGCGAGGCAGACGCCGGGCAGGCTGCCGCGCCCGATGCGTCCCCGCAGCTGGTGGAGCTGGGACAGGCCGAACCGGTCGGCGTCGAGGATCACCATGACGCTCGCCTGCGGCACGTCGACGCCCACCTCGATGACGGTCGTCGCGACGAGCACGCCGAGCGCGCCCGAGGCGAGGTCGGCCATCGCGGCCTCCTTCTCCTCGCTGCTGCGCCGGCCGTGGAGCTCGCCGATCGCGATGCCCGCGAGGGCGGGTTCGGCCCGCAGCAGCTCCACGACGTCCTCGACCGCCGCGAGCTCGCGCGGGGGCTGGTCGGGGTCGCCGCCGGTGCCGCCCGTGCCGTCAAGATCCAGCACGCCGTCGCCGAGCTCGTCACGACCGGGCGCGTCCTGCGGCACGAACGACTCCCCCGCCTCCGCCTGGGTGGCCGTGATCCGCGGGCACACCACGAACGCACGGCGGCCCTGCCGCACCTCCTCGGCCACGCGCTCCCAGGCGCGTGCGACCCAGGCGGCATTGCCCGCTGGCACGAGGTGGGTGAGGACCTCGGCCCGCCCGATCGGCACGTCGCGCAGCGTGGAGACCTCGAGGTCGCCGAAGATCGTCATCGCCACGGTGCGCGGGATCGGTGTCGCCGTCATGACCAGCAGGTGCGGTGCGGCGCGGCCCTTGGCGCGCAGCGCGTCCCGCTGCTCGACGCCGAAGCGGTGCTGCTCGTCGACCACCACGAGGCCGAGGTCGGCGAACTGGACGTGCTCCTGGAGGAGCGCGTGCGTGCCGATGACGATGCCGGCGCTGCCCCCGGCAGCCTCTCCCAGCGCGCGACGGCGCTGCGCCGCGGTCTGCGAACCGGTGAGGAGCACGACGCGCGTGGCGGCGTCGGCGCCCCCGAGCATCCCGGCCTCCCCCAGCTCTCCCAGCAGCGCGCGGATCGAGCGCTCGTGCTGCGCGGCGAGCACCTCGGTGGGGGCCAGGAGCGCGGCCTGACCTCCGGCGTCGACGACCTGGAGCATGGCGCGCAGCGCGACGACCGTCTTGCCCGAGCCGACCTCGCCCTGCAGGAGCCGCTGCATCGGCACGGACCCGGCGATCTCCTGCGCAATCGTGGTGCCGACCTCCACCTGTCCGGGGGTGAGCGTGAACGGGAGCCGGGCGTCGAACGCCTGCGCGATGCCGCCGGGGCGCGGCGGGCGGGCGGTGGCGGGGACCGCGGCGGCCTCGGCCCGGCGGCGCGCCATCGCGACCTGCAGGACGAACGCCTCCTCGAAGCGCAGCGCCTCCTGCGCGCTGCGGTAGCCGGCCATCGTCTCGGGCTCGTGCACCGTCCGCAGCGCGGTCGCGTGGTCGACCTGGCCCCGCTCGCGACGGACGTCGGCGGGAACGGGATCGGGCAGGTCGGCGTCGCTCAACGAGGCGAGCTGCGAACGGATGAGCGCGGAGATCTTCTCGCTCTCCAGGCCCTTGGTCTGGCCGTAGCGCAGCTGCGGGAAGGTCGCGCGCCGCTCGATCTCCTCCTCGCTGAGGTCGCTGTCGACGTCGGCGATCTTCGGGTGGGTGAGCTGCAGCACGCCGTTCTTGGTGTTCACCACGCCGTCGACCGTCACGCGCTTCCCGACGCGCAGCCGGGCCTCGAGGTAGGCCACGCGGCCGGGGTGCGGCGCGAAGTAGACCAGGGGCAGGCGGCGCTGCCCGTCGGTCACCTCGATCGTCACGACCGAACCGCGGCGCGCCCGCATCGTGCGCGCGGTGAACGAGGCGATGTCGACGATGAGGATGACGTGGTCGCCGATCCGCAGGCTCGCGAGGTCGGTCAGGGTGCCGGGGTCGGCCACGCGCCGCGGGTAGTGCTCGAGCAGGTCGCGGACCGTGCGGAGCCCGAGACGCTCGAACTTCTTCGCCTCGCTCGTGGCCAGGCGGAGGCTGCGGTCGAGCGCGGGGGTGCGGACGATGCCGTCGTCGCCGGGGCGCGCGGCGTGCGGGTGGAGCTGGATCGGCGGGGGTGGCGGCTCGTCTGGCACGCCGCGAGCCTACGGTGAGGGACCGACGAGTTGGTCGGGTCCACAGGGCTGGGGTACGCTCCTTCGGTTGCGTTGTGACGGGTTGCCCGCTGCACTCCGGCTGGGCCTGCCCCGTACGCGACGCCCGTCAAGTTTCGCCGCCTGTCTTCCTGGCGGCCCACACCGAGGAGAACGACCGTGGCTTCGACCTGCGACGTGTGCGCGAAGCACCCGAGCTTCGGCAAGAGCGTCTCGCACTCGCACGTGCGGACCTCGCGCCGTTGGAACCCGAACATCCAGAAGGTGCGCACCGTGATCAACGGCACGCCCACCCGTCTGAACGTCTGCACCTCCTGCCTGAAGGCCGGGAAGGTGACGCGCGCTCTCTGAGCGAGCTGCCGTTCACGAAGGCCGTCACCCTCCGGGGTGGCGGCCTTCGTCGTTCCCGGGACGAACCCCCGGGGCGGTGGTCGGAGGTCTCAGGCGCGGAAGTGGTCCCAGCCCTCGGCGGTGGGCGTCACGCCGTCGACGCGGACGCCGGCGCCCGCCACCACGGCCCCGATCCGGCGGAACGACGGCGGCAGCGGCCGATCCGCCGGGAACGTCGCCAGGAGGCCGTGGTCCTCACCACCCGTGAGCACCCAGTCCACGGGGTCGAGCCCGAGCTCCTCCGCGGTGACGGTCAGCGCCTCGACGTCGGGCGCCAGCAGGCTCGTGCTCAGCTCGAGGCCGCACCCGCTCGCGACGGCGATGCGTCCGGCGTCGCGCACGAGCCCGTCGCTGACGTCCAGCATCGCCGTCGCGCCCGCGCGCGCGGCCTCCGGACCGGCCGTCAGGGGCGGGTCGGGGCGCAGGTAGGTGCCGACGACGTCGTGCTCGGACGCGTCCAGCGTCCCGTCCAGGAGCACCGCCAGGCCGGCGGCCGAGCGTCCGAGCGTGCCGGCGACGGCCACGACGTCGCCCGGGCGCGCACCCGACCGCGTCACGGGGGCGACGCCGTCGAGCTCGCCGAAGGCCGTGACGCTGACCGCGATCCGCTCCCCCGACGACAGGTCGCCCCCCACGACGCCGACGTCGTGCGGCGCGCTGGCGGCGGCGAGACCGTCGGCGAGGCCGACGACCCAGGCGACCTCGAGGTCGGCGGGCATCACGAGCGTGACGACGAGGGCGGTGGGGCGTGCACCCATCGCGGCCACGTCGGCGAGGTTCTGCGCCGCCGCGCGACGGCCGACGTCCTCCCCCGTGCTCCACGCACGGCGGAAGTGGCGGTCCTCCACCAGGACGTCCGCGGTCACGACCACGCGACCCGTGGGCACCTCGACGACGGCGGCGTCGTCCCCGGGTCCGAGCTCGGTGGCGCGGCCGCGGGGCAGCCGCGGGACGAACCTCGCCAGCAGATCGGTCTCGGAGAGGTCGGCGACGGTCTCGGGCACGGTCTCGGGCGCGGGGTCGCGGTCAGGGTCGGGCACGGGATCAGCCTAGGTCGGGGCCCGGTGGCGGACGGGTCAGCCACGGGCGTCCAGGCAGGTGTCGTAGGTTGGGCGGCGTGCTCGCCGCCCCCGCCCGCCGTCGCCCCGTCCCCACCCCCGCCGTCACGGTCCTGGCAGCGCTCGCGCTCCTGATCGTGACCGGCTGCGCGCGCGACGTCCCGACGGCGCCGGCGCCCTCGGCGTCGGACCCCGTCTGCGCCCGGGTGCTCCAGGCGACGCCCGGCGTCCTCGGGGGCGCCGACCAGCGTCCGACGACGTCGCAGGCCTCGCGCGCCTGGGGCGACCCGGCGATCACGCTGCGCTGCGGCGTCGAACCGCTCGACCCCACGACCGACCGCTGCATCGCGGTGACGGGTGGGGACGGCACCGAGATCGACTGGGTGGTCGCGGAGAACGACGACGTCGTCGGCACCGGCGAGGACGCCGACACCGAGCGCGGCCGGTTCATGTTCACCACCTACGGGCGCACGCCGGCGATCGAGGTGGTCGTGCCCGTGGAGTACGCGGGAACCGACTCCACCGCGATCCTCGTCGACCTCGGCGCCGCCGTCTCCCGGACCACGACCACCGAGAGCCGCTGCATCGGCCTGTAGGCGGCGGCCGGCAGCGGTCGAGGGGGCGCAGGTCACGTGCCCCCCGGACGTTGACCAAGCGCTCTCCCGAGAATGCTCATGATCGTTGCAATTCCGGGCGAGATGAGGCCGACGTCACCCGCGTCGACCCTCCCGCGCCGTGTTTCCGGCACGTAACATCGATATCGGAAAGCCCACAAGGCGCACCCCGACGAAAAGACACACCGATGAGCACCCTCACCATCCCCGACGTCCACGACGAGGCGATCGCGCTCGTGCGCGAGGCCGTCACCGCCTACCTGCCGGTGGCCCGTGCCCGCCGCGTCGAGATGGACACCCAGACCTGGTCGCTGGTCGTCGACGAGGTGCGCGACGTCGTCGCGCACACCGCCTGACACCGGCTCGACCCACCGCTTCGGCCGCGACCCGGCCGAGGAACCCGAGACGCGTCGCCGCTCCCCACCCGGGAGCAGCGGCGCGTCTCGTTGTCTCTGCCGCGCCTCAGCGCAGGCCGGTGGGGCGCTCCAGCGCCAGCTCGATCAGCTCCGTGATCAGCTCAGGGTAGGCGAGGCCCTCGTTGGCCCAGAGGCTCGGGAACATCGAGAACGGGGTGAAGCCGGGCATCGTGTTGACCTCGTTCACGACCAGCCCGGTGCCCGTGGCGAACAGGTCCACGCGCGCCAGGCCCTCGCAGCCCAGCGCCTCGAAGGCCTGCGCGGCCATCTCGCGGGCCGCGTCGGCGACGTGCGTCGCCAGGCTGGCCGGCACCTCGAGCGAGGTGGTGTCCGTGCCCGTGTACTTGGCCTCGAAGTCGTAGAACGCGTGGTCCCCGCCGACGACGATCTCGCCGGGAGCCGTCGTCCGCGGCGCGTCGAGCCCGCGACCACCGAGGACCGCGACCTCGATCTCGCGGCCGTCGATCGCCGACTCGACGATCACCTTGGGGTCGTGGCGCCGCGCCTCCTCGATCGCCGCGACCAGGGCGGCGTCGCCGTCGTCGGCGCTGCGGACCACGCGCGTGATCCCCATGCTCGACCCGGCGCGGGCCGGCTTCACGAACACGACGTCCGACAGGGCGGCGACGGCGTCCAGCGCCGCGGCCCTGTCCCGCTCCCACGACGTGCGCGGGATGACCGTGTACGGACCGACGGGCACGCCGGCGCCCGCCAGCAGGACCTTCATCACGTGCTTGTCCATGCCGGCCGCCGAGGCCAGCACGCCGGAGCCGACGTAGGGCAGGTCCGTCAGCTCCAGCAGGCCCTGCAGCGTGCCGTCCTCGCCGAACGGTCCGTGCAGCAGCGGCAGCACGACGTCGACACCCTCCAGCACGCGAGCGGCCTCGGTGGCGGGCGCCACGATCACGCGACCGCGCTCGGCACCGAACGGCAGCACGACGGCGGGGTGCTCGGCCGCGACGATCTCGGGGAGCCGCGTGCCGTCGAGCCGCAGCGGGGCGGGGTCGTCGGGGAGCAGCAGCCAGGAGCCGTCGCGGGCGATCCCGATCGGGACGACGTCGAAGCGGTCGCGGTCGATCGCCGTCAGCACCCCCGCCGCCGTCGCGCACGAGATGGCGTGCTCGCTGCTGCGGCCGCCGAAGATGATCGCCACTCGAGTCCTGGTCACCCGGCGAGACTACGCGGCGCGAAGGAGGCTCCCGGGGACCGCCGCGCGTAGGGTCGGGGCCATGAAGCGACGCCTCCGCCCCGCCACGGTGGTCGTCGAGGCGGGGCGCCCCGTGCGCACGCCCGGCGCCCCCGTCAACTCCCCCATCGTCATGTCCAGCACCTACGTCGGCCACGAGCAGCCAGGACCGGGCGAGCTCGTCTACGCCCGCATCGGCACGGAGTCCTGGGAGCCCCTGGAGGAGGCGCTGGGGCAGCTCGAGAACGCCGGCCGCCCCGGCCTGCTGTTCGCCTCGGGGATGGCCGCGATCTCGGCGGCGCTGGACCTGACCCCGGTGGGCGGCGCCGTCGTCGCTCCCCGCCACGCCTACCACGAGTCGCTCGTCGCGCTCCGGCACCAGGCGGAGCGCTCCGGCGTGCGCCCGCGTCTCGTGGACATCGCCGACACCGCCGCGGTGCGGGCCGCGATCCGGGGTGACGGCGCGGATCTCGGTGCCGCCGACACCGGCCCCGCCGCGCTCGTCTGGCTCGAGACCCCGACCAACCCGATGCTCGAGATCGCCGACGTCGCCGCGATCTCGGCGGCGGCGCACGAGGTCGGCGCGATCGTCGTCGTCGACAACACGTTCGCGACGCCGCTGCTGCAGCGACCGCTCGAGCTGGGCGCCGACGTCGTGGTGCACTCCGTCACGAAGTACCTCGCCGGGCACTCCGACGTCATCCTGGGCGCCGTGGTGACGCGCGACGAGAACCTGCTCGCCCGCGTCCGGCAGCGCCGCACCACGGCCGGCGGCGTCGCGGGACCGTTCGAGGCGTGGCTCGCGCTGCGCGGGCTGCGCACCCTCGCGCTCCGGGTCGAGCGCGCCCAGGCCAACGCGCACGAGCTGGCCCGCCGCCTCCAGGACCACCCGGCCGTGCTCGCCGTGGCCTACCCGGGCCTGCCCGACCACCCGCAGCACGAGCTCGCCACGAACCAGATGGACGGCTACGGCTCGATCCTCACCCTCCGCGTGCGCGGCGGCGCGGCGGCCGCGGCGCGCCTGACCGGGGGCGTGCACCTGTGGCTGCCCGCGACCTCGCTCGGCGGCGTCGAGTCGATGGTGGAGCGCCGCCGTCGCTGGCCCAACGAGGCCCCGACCGTGCCGGAGGACCTGCTGCGCGTGAGCGTCGGCATCGAGGACGTCGAGGACCTGTGGGACGACCTGGACCAGGCGCTGCGGGCTTCCCAGGCCTAGCGATCGGGGCGGTCAGCGCCCCGCTCGCACCGCCGCCACGGCTCGCGCGAGCCGGATCGGCAGGTCGGGCGGGGTGTCGGCGGGGAGCGCGTCCAGCGGCCACCACGCGACGTCGTCGCTCTCGTCGCTGACGGCGATGGCCTCGTCGCGTCCCGCGAGCGCCACGAAGCCGACGTCCCAGTGCGCGCGGCACGCGAACCGCTCCCCCAGCGCGTGCCTGTCCAGCTCGACCGGCAGCTCGCGCCACAGCGTCACGTCCGCCAGCCCGCTCTCCTCGAGCGCCTCGCGCCGAGCCGCCGCGGCGAGCCCCGCGTCGTCGTCCTCGACGTGGCCGCCCACCTGCAGCCACGCGCGAGCCTTGCGGTGGAGCGCGAGCAGCACGTGCGTCAGGTCGGTCGAGAGGATGAACGTCGAGGCGGTGAGATGCTCCGGCCCACCCGCCCGGCGCAGCGCGTCCTCACCGCGGGCGTCGACGAACGCGAGGTACTCCGCGCGCAGGCCCTCCTGGTCGGGGTCGGCGGGCCGCCAGTCGCGCAGGGTCGCCGCGGCGTCGGCGGCGCGGGGTGAGCCGGGAGCCGCCACCGCTCAGTCCTCCGGCCGGGGCGGTCGGTCCACGAGCCCCGCGACGGTCTCCGGCACGGACGCCCCGTCGTACAGCACCGCGACCACGGCCGCGATGATCGACGTCGTCACACCGTGCTGGTCCGCGAGGTCGAGGATCGAGCGGCACGACTTCGCGCCCTCCGCCGTCGACCCGATCTCCTCGATGGCGCCCTCGAGCGACATCCCCTGACCGAGCAGCGAGCCCAGCCGGTGGTTGCGCGAGAGCGGCGAGGAGCAGGTCGCGATGAGGTCGCCCATGCCGGCGAGCCCCGCGAACGTCGCGGGCTGCGCACCGACGGCCGCTCCGATGCGCGCAGCCTCGGACAGCCCGCGCGTCATGATCGAGGCCATCGTGTTGTCGCCGTAGCCGAGCCCCTGGGCGATCCCGACCGCGAGCGCGATGACGTTCTTGACCGCGCCCCCGATCTCGACGCCGATGACGTCGGTGGTGGTGAACGTGCGGAAGTAGGGCGTCGAGCACGCCTGCGCGACCCGGTGGGCGACGTGCTCGTCCTCGCACGCCACGACCGTGGTGGTCGGCTGGCGGCGCGCGATCTCGCCCGCCAGATTGGGTCCGGAGACCACGGCCACCCGGTCCGGCGCCAGGTCCCAGATCCCGGCGAGCACCTGGCTCATCCGCTCGTCCGTCCCGAGCTCGACGCCCTTCATCAGACTGACCACGACGGCCTCGGCGGGCACCGCGTCCCGGTAGGGCGTCAGCACCTCGCGCACGATCTGCGACGGCAGCGCGACGACGACGACCTCGGCGCCCGCGAGCACCTCGCGCAGGTGGGTCGTGGCGGTGATGCTCGGGGCCAGCGCGACCCCGGGGAGGTAGGTCGGGTTGACGTGGTCGGTCGTGATCGCCTCGGCCGTGGCGGCGGACTTCGCCCAGACGACGACGTCGTTGCCCGCATCGGCGAGCACCTGCGCGAAGGTCGTGCCCCAGCTCCCGGACCCCAGGACGGCGCAGCGCACCGCTACACCCCCGCCCGGCGCCGGTCGAACGGTTCGGCGGGCGGATCCTCGCCCCGCAGCTGCGCGACCTGGGCGGTGATGGCGGCCATGATGCGCGCCGTCGCCTCCACCAGCGAGGCCGAGTCGAGCCTGCCCTGCAGGTCGGCGAGGTCGACCGGGGGTCCGACCAGCGCGTGCACGGTCTTGCGCGGGAACGGTCGCAGCAGGAACGACTTGCGGGGCAGGATCGCGCTCGCACCCCACTGCGCGAGCGGGATCACGGGTGCCCCGGTGCTGAGCGCGAGGCGTGCGACCCCCGTGCGCGCGACCATCGGCCACTCCTCGGGATCGAGAGTCAGGGTGCCCTCGGGGAAGATCATCACGCACTCCCCCGCAGCCAGTGCCTCCTGGGCGGCGGCGAGGGAGTCGGCCGCGTTGCGGCTGTTGCGGTGCACGGGGATCTGCCCGGACGAGCGCAGCAGCGCGCCGAGGACCGGCACCCGGAACAGCTCGACCTTGGCCATGATCCGCGGCGGCGCGGCGTTGTCGTACAGGACGTGCGCCGTGGTGATGGCGTCGAGCTCGGTGACGTGGTTGGCGGCCGCGATGAAGCCCTCGCTGCGGTGCAGGTGCTCGGTCCCGCGCCACTCCCTGCGGGAGATGACGAACAGGATCGGCTTGATCACCGCCGCGAAGAAGCGGTAGCTGGCGGAGTACCTGCGCGTCGTGGTCACGGTCGCCGATCCTAGCGGGGTCGCTACAGCCAGCCCTTGGCGCGCGCCAGGCGGGCGGCCTCGTGCCGGTTCGCGACCCCGAGCTTGGCGACGGCGGAGGACAGGTAGTTGCGCACCGTTCCGCTGGCGAGGTGGGCGCGCCGGGCGATCTCCTCGACCGGGGCGCCGGCGGCGGCGAGCTCGAGCACGTCGGCCTCGCGCGCGGTGAGCGGCGAGTCGCCCGACGCGATGGCCTCGGCCGCGAGCACGGGGTCGACGTAGCGGCCGCCGTCGTGCACCTGCCGGATGGCGGTGGCCAGCACGCTGGCCGAGGCGGTCTTGGGCAGGAACGCCCGGACACCGCTCGCGAAGGCGCGCTTGAGGTAGCCGGGCCGGCCGTGGGAGGTCACGATGACGACGCCGCAGCCCGGCACCGAGGTGGCCAGCTCCTGCGCGACCTCGATCCCGTCGGCACCCGGCATCTGCAGGTCCAGGACGGCGACGTCGGGGCGCACGCGCGGCGCCAGCGCGATCGCCTCGGTGCCCGAGCCGGCGCGACCGACGACCTCGAGGTCGTCCTCGAGGTCGAGCAGCGTGGCGACGGCGTCCCGGATCAGCGCCTCGTCGTCGGCGATGAGCAGTCGGATCATGCGGTCTCCCTCGAGGGGACGGACGCCGTCAGGGTGAAGACGCCGTCGGAGCGGGTGGTGGTCAGGGTGCCGCCGAGGGGTGTCAGGCGCTCGGCGAGGCCCCGCAGGCCGTTGCCCGGGACGACGGCGTCCACGCCGGTCCCCGGTCCCGCGCCGTCGCCCCGCGAGCCGTCGTTGGCCACGACGAGGCACCACTCGCCGTCCTCCACGCCGGGAGCTCCTCGGCCGCCGGGAGCGCCGAGCTCGAGCGTGCACCAGGTCGCGCGCGCGTGTCGCACCACGTTCGTGACGGCCTCGCGCACGACGGCGCCCAGCGCGTCCTGCGCGGCGGGGCTCGCGCCGTCGGCGCTGCCCGTCACGGTGACGCGGATCCCGGTGGCGTCCAGGACGGCGCGCGCCCCGGCCAGCTCGGTCCCCAGGTCGGTGGCGCGGTAGCCGCTGACCAGCGTGCGCACCTGCTCGAGCGAGTCCTGCGCGACCTGGCGCACCTCCCGCATCTCGCGCTCGGCGCGCTCGTCCCCGCGGCTGGCGAGCGTGGCGGCGAGCTCGCTCTTCACGGCCACGACCGACAGCCCGCGCCCGACGACGTCGTGGATGTCGCGCGCGATCCGCAGACGCTCCTCGGCGACGGCGAGGCTCGCGTGCGACTCCCGGCTCACCTCGAGCTCGCGCACCACCTCGAGCAGCCAGACCGTGAGCCTGAAGCTGGCGATCATCGAGACCAGCACGAGCGCGTAGGCGGGCAGCAGGTAGATGATGCCGCCGATCCGGCTGCCGAGCTGCGTGAGCGTGACGAGCGCCAGCACCACCACCGTGAGCGCCGCCAGGATCCGCATCGGCCACCGCGCCGACAGCGCACCGATCGTTGCCAGCCCGATCACCGCGACCGCCGAGGCTCGCGGGATGGAGGCGAGGACGGGTTCGGCCGGTCCGTCCAGCGGGAGCACCACCACGACGGCGACGAGCACCGCCGCGGTCGTGGCCGCCAGCGGGAGGAGGCCCCGTCGCCCGCGGTCGGGGTCGACGCGACGCAGGGCGGCGATCATCGCGTGGATGCACGCCGCCGTGTGCGCGAGCACCAGGACAGCGAGCACGGCGACCCCGGGACCGGCGAGGGCGGACCCGCCGTCGTGGAGGGTGTGCAGGAGGAGCCAGAGCAGGACCGGTTCGCCGACCGCGAGCGAGATCAGCGACCAGCGGGTGTACCCCTCGACGCCGCGCACGCTCCTGCCGTTCATGCCCTCCACCCTGTCACCACCCGGACGCCGGGGGTGCTGACAGATGTCACCCGCGGATCAGGCGGGCGGGTTCTCCGGTTCGCCGAGCGACAGCATGAGGCGGTTGGCCCACGAGAAGAAACCGGCGGAGGAGATGAGGTCGCCGATCGCCTCGTCGCTCAGGCCCGCCGCACGCAGGCGGTCGACGTGGGTGGCCGCGAACCGGGGCGGCGTCACCGTCAGGGCCTGGGCGGCCTCGACGATCGCCGACCAGCGCTCGTCCAGCTGCTCGGCCGCGACGTCCGCACCGCGCTCGAGCAGGAGGTCCACGTCGTCGGGACGCCGGGAGAGCGTCGCGGCGAACCGCGCGTGCACGCTGGCGCAGAACACGCAGCCGTTCACGCGGGAGGCGACGGCGGCGGCGAGCTCGCGCTCCGGACGGGGCAGCCCGTCGCCGTCGCGCGAGGACGTGTGGAAGATGTCGATGTCGGCCTTCGTCCGCGCGGCGAGCACCGCGGGGTCGAGCGCCAGCAGTCGGAAGTACGGGCTGGAGTCCCGCTTGCGCTCGACGAGTCCCTCGTACTGCGCCTCGGTCAGCTCCTCGACGGTCGGCGGCTCGAGCCACGGCACCCAGTCGAGGTTCGCGCGGGTGAAGTGCTCCGGGCGATCCAGGTCGGGGTGGGCGATCAGGTGCTCGTGCAGAGACGTCATGCGGGGACCCCCGGGGAGTTCTCGGACTGCTGCTGGTTCGTCTGCCGCGCCTGCTGCGAGTGCGCGAGCACGGTCAGGCCGGCGACGATCCGCACCTGGTACGTCAGGAACGCGACGAGCTGCGACAGCGTCACCACGCCCTCGCGGGTCCAGCCCGCGTCCAGCAGCGCCCGCAGCGCCTCCGGCTGGGACTCGCGCGGACGGAGCACGAGCAGGGCGGCGTGCGTGAGGGCGGTGGCGAGCCGCTCGCCGACCTCGGCCGTCGGCGCGATCCAGCGCTCACCCTCGACAGACTCCCCCGCAAGACCGGGCTCGCGGAAGACGCCGTACGGGCCCGGACGCCCGGCCTGCGCCGCGAGCGTCGCGACGAGCGCGCGCGTCGAGGGCGACAGGTCCGCCTCGTAGACGGCGTGCAAAGGCGAGCCGCCGTGCAGCGCGACGACGAAGGTGGCGACCGCGAGCCGGTCGGCCACGGCAAACGCGCCGTCGTCGACCGGGTCGAGCAGCGCGACGAGCGTCGCCTGGGTGTGCTCGCGCGCGGCGGGACGGGAGCGGCGCACGACGTCGATCGCGTCGCCCTCGCGCACGCCCAGCAGCGCGTCGACGAGGTCGGGTGCGGCAAGGGCGTGCAGGGTGGTGCCCGAGGCGTTCGGCGCGGACGTCGCCGCGGTCATCGGGCGACCTCCAGGTGGGGCGTGGTGAGCTCGACGAGGCCACCGAGCGCCGGGACGACCTCGCGGGCGAGCAGCTCGTGCGAGCGCAGCACCAGCTCGTGGACGGGGTCGATCGAGTGCACCTGGACCAGCAGGTCGGTGGCGCGCGGCAGGATCGTGTCGCGCGTGAGCTGCTCGGCCACCTGCTCGCTCGTCCCGACGACCGAGTTGGAGCGCGAGATCAGCTTCTCGACGGGGTCGTCGGGGTCGAGCCCCCACAGCGACCCGCGGTTGGCCACGACGCGCAGACCGCGCTCGGCCTCGCGGCGCCACGTGGTCTCGTCGTCGGCCACGAACACCGAGCGGGACGCCGCGATCCGGGGCGCGACGCCGTCGGGCAGGTTCTCGAGGTAGGCGTCCACGACGGCCTCCTGCAGCTCCCAGATCTCGGCGTCCGGCGTCGACTCGGGGCGCGGCTGGCTGCGGGAGAGCATGAGGCCGGAACCGCCTGCGCCGATGCGCGCGGCGCCGTCGGCGGAGAACGTCGCCTCCCAGCGCCGGTCGGCGAGCGTCGGAGCCGGCGGGTAGAGCTGGTTCTCGGGGTCGGCGAGGTCGCGGCCGGCCCAGGCGTCCGTGACGACCGCGAGGTGGTCGGCGTAGATCTGACGGCGGTCGGCGGCGTCGAAGCCGAAGGCCCGGAAGGACGACGGCGTGCCACCGGTCCCGAACCCGACCTCGACGCGACCGCGCGAGATCTCGTCGAGGACCGCGAGGTCCTCCGCGACGCGCAGCGGGTGCTCCAGCGGGAGGGTGATGACGCCGAACCCGAGCCGGATGTCGCGCGTCAGCGCCGCCACCGAGGCCAGGAAGACCGCCGGCGCGGGCAGCCCGCCCTCGAGCGCGTGGAAGTGGTGCTGCGCCACCCACGCCGAGTGGTAGCCGAGCCGCTCCGCCGCGACGATCTGGTCGGTCGCGTTCCGGTAGCGCTCGCCGGGTGAGGTCTCGTCGAGCAGGCGTGTGAAGACGCCGAGCCGCGCGGTCATGGGTGAACTCCTCCAGGGATGGATGCGATGAGGTCGCGGGTGTAGTCCTGCTGCGGCGAGGCGAAGATCTCCGCCGTCGTGCCCTGCTCCACGGTACGACCGCGACGCAGGACCGTGACGGTGTCGGCGATCTGCCGCACCACCGCGAGGTCGTGGCTGATCACGAGGTAGGTCATGCCGCGCTCGCGCTGCAGGTCGTCCAGCAGGCGGAGGATCTCCGCCTGCACGGTGACGTCGAGTGCGCTCGTGGCCTCGTCGAGGATGAGCAGCTCGGGGTGCAGCACGATGGCGCGCGCGATCGCGACGCGCTGGCGCTGACCGCCGGACAGCTCGCGAGGCCGGCGCCGGTGCAGCGCGGCCGGGAGCGAGACGCGCTCGAGGGCGGCCACGGCGTGCTCGCGACGCGCGCCCGGCGAGGCCTCGAGACCGAAGTTCGTCAGCGGTTCGAGCACCGACTCGAGGATGGTCTGGCGCGGGTCGAGCGAGCCGAACGGGTTCTGGTAGACGAGCTGCACCTGGCGGCGCAACGCACGGCGGGCGGGGCCCCGCAGCGCGAGCACGTCCTGCCCCAGCAGCGTCACCGATCCCGAGGCGGCGCCCTGGAACGCGGCGACCGCGCGGGCCGTGGTCGTCTTGCCCGAGCCCGACTCCCCCACCAGCGCGTGCGTGGTGCCGCGCGGGATGGCGAAGCTGACGCCGTCGACCGCCCGGAAGACCGGGGTGCGCGTCAGGAAGCCACCGCCGAACTCGACCGTCAGGTCGGACACCGCCAGCACCGGGGCCTCGTCGGGCGCCCGGTCCGCCTCGGTGCGGGCCACGCGGTGCACGGGGGTCGCGAGCGTCGGGGCGTCGGCCAGCAGACGGCGCGTGTACTCCGCCGTCGGGTTGCCCAGGACCACCTCGCTCGTGCCCTCCTCCTGCACCCGGCCGCCCTGCAGCACGAGCACGCGATCGGCGGCCTCGCCTGCAAGGGCGAGATCGTGCGTGACCAGCAGGATGCCCGTGCCGGACTCGCGGCGCAGGTCGTCGAGCAGCTCCATGATGCGGCGCTGGACCGTGACGTCGAGCGCCGAGGTCGGCTCGTCCGCGATGAGGAGCCCCGGACCGAGCGCGATGGCGCCGGCGATCAGGACCCGCTGCTTCATGCCGCCCGAGAGCTCGTGCGGGTACTGCTTCGCGCGCCGGACGGGGTCGTCGAGCCCGACCCGCTCGAGCAGCTCCACGACGCGGTCGGCGAGGATCCGGCGCGGGGCGGCCCGGTGGATGCGGAACGCCTCGGCGATCGAGTCCCCGATGCGCTTGGTCGGGTCGAGCGACCCGCCGGGGTCCTGCGGCACGAGCCCGACCCGGCGGCCGCGGAGCGAGCGCCAGCGGGACGCGGAGGCGTCGGTGACGTCCTCGCCGTCGAGCGCGATCGAGCCGGCGAGCACCTGGCCGCCCTGGGGCAGCAGGTTGATGGCGGCCTGCGCCGTCGTCGTCTTGCCGGAGCCGGACTCGCCCACGAGGGCGAGGATCTCGCCCGGGGCGACGGAGAAGGAGATCTCGTGGGTGACCTGGGTCGTGCCGCCCCGACCGCCGCCGTAGCCGACGGACAGACCGCGGACGTCCAGCACCGGCGCGGGTGACGGGGTCTGCTGCGCGCTCACGACCGGGCCGTCCGAGCCTGCGAGATGGCGCCGGACAGGCGGTTGGCCGACAGGACGACGAGGACCACCACCACCCCCGGCAGCGTGGTCAACCACCACGAGGTGGCGAGGTGGCTGCGCCCCTCGGAGATCAGCAGACCCCACTCCGGCGTGGGTGGCGGGGCGCCGTAGCCCAGGAACCCGAGCGTGGAGATCGCCAGGATCGCGGTGCCGAACTGGAGCGCGGCGAGCGCGAGCACCGGGGTCAGGGAGTTGGGCAGCACGTGGCGCAGCAGGACGCTGCCCCACCGGCCGCCGCTGCCGAACGCGGCCTCGACGTAGTCCGACCGGCGCACGCGCACGACCTCGGAGCGGGACAGCCGCGCGAACGCCGCGACCGAGGTGACGCCGACGGCGATGGCCGCGTTCGTCGTGCCGAACCCGAGCAGGATGATGACCGACAGGCTGAGCAGCAGACCGGGGATCGAGAGCAGGACGTCGACCACGCGCATGAGGATCTCGTCCACGATCGTGCCGATCGAACCGGCGATCACACCGATCGCCGTCCCGGCGACGAGCCCGACCGCCACGGCGACGACGCCGCCCGTGAGCGAGTAGCGGGCGCCGTGGACGACGCGGCTGAACAGGTCGCGGCCCGTGGGGTCGGTGCCGAACCAGTGCGCGGCGCTCGGACCCTGGAGGGCGTCGGCCGGGACGCCGGCGAGCGGGTCGTGCGACGTGAACAGCTGCGGCAGCACGGCCCACGCGACGACCAGGACCAGGACGGCGACCGCGAGCAGGACGGTGACGCGGGGTCCGCGTCGGCGACGGCGACGAGGCGCCGGCGCCTGCGGGGCGGCGCCGTCGGCGGGCAGCAGCGCGGTGCGCTGGAGCTCGAGAGTCATCCTTCTACCTCGGTCTGCTAGGCGTGGACCCGGCGCTTCAGGCGCGGGTCGATGAGGGGGGCGACGAGGTCGACCAGGAGGTTGACCACGACGAAGGCGAGGGCGGCGAGCACGACGATGCCCTGCAGGACGGGGATGTCCTGGGCGTCCAGCGCGTCCGCCGTGAGGCGGCCGACGCCGAAGCGGGCGAAGACCGTCTCGGTCACGACGGCGCCGCCGATGAGCTCGCCGAGCAGCACGCCCGCGATGGTCAGGGCCGGCAGCGCGGCGTTCCGCAGCACGTTGCGCAGGAGGATCCACGCCTCTCCCGCGCCCTTGGAGCGCACGACGGTGATGAACGGCTGCGCCTGCACGTCGTCGATCGCCCGCACGAGCACCTGCGCCATGGGCGCGCTGATCGGGACGGCGAGGGTGAGGACGGGCAGGATCAGCGCCTCCAGCGGCCCCGGCCGGATCACGGAGATCAGGCCGAGGCGGAAGCTGAAGATCTGGATCAGGACGATCCCGAGCCAGAACACCGGGACCGAGACGAACAGCGAGGGCAGCGATCGGAGCACGTTCGCCAGCCACCCGGAGGGGCTGAGGATCGCGCCGAACGCGAGCGCCGCGGCCAGCAGCGCCGCGACCACGAACCCGAGCCCGGCGAGCAGCAGGGTGGAGGGGATCGCGGAGCCCAGGAGGGTCCGGACCGGGGCCCCGGAGGCGACCGAGAAGCCGAGGTCGCCTCCGAGGAATCCGGACAGGGAGTGCCAGTACTGCGCCAGGAGCCCCACGTCCGCGCCGTAGCTCTCCCTGACGCTCGCGATCTGCTCCGCCGACAGCCCCAGCTCGGGGTTCTCGAAGCGGATCATCACGGCGTCGCCGGGGAGCGCCTGCAGCAGGAGGAACGCGACGGTGAAGGCCGCCAGCAGCACCCCCGCGGCGGAGGCGACGCGGCCGAGGGCGTAGGTCACTGCGCGAGCCAGGTGTTGTAGAACACCGGGCGGGCCACGGTGTCCCAGCCGAAGCCCTGGACGTAGTCCTGCGCGCCGTAGACCTGCGGCTCCTCGAACAGCGGAATGACGTAGGCCTGGTCGACCAGGTACTGCTGGGCGTCGGCGCTGGCCTGCAGCCGGGCGGCCGGGTCGGCCGTCGAGGCGACGAGCCCCAGCAGGCGGTCCAGCTCGGCGTCGTCGGACAGGTTCGCGTCGCGGTTGGTCGAGGCGTACTGGCTCTTGATCACGTCGAGGTCCGTGCGGCCGACCATCGAGTGGTAGAGCTGCACCTGGTCAGGGTCCTTGATGGCCTCGGCGTAGGTGCCGGAGTCGGCCGCGAGGATCTGCAGATCGACGCCGATCGCCTTGAGCTGCTGGGCCACGAGCGTGAGGGTGTCGCGCGAGAGGGGCTGCGGCTTGGCCTCGCTGGCCACCAGGGTCAGCTTCTGGCCGTCCTTCTCGCGGATGCCGTCGGAGCCGAGGGTCCAGCCGGCCTCGTCGAGCAGACGGTTCGCCTCGTCGGGGTCGTAGGCGAGCTCGGCCTCGTGGTCGACGTAGCCGAGGGCGGTGTGGGACAGGATTCCGGTGGCGACCGGGTAGTTGGGCGTGAAGACGGTGTCCACGACCTCCTGCGCGTTCACACCGGCGACGATCGCCTTGCGGACGTCGATGTCGGCCAGGATCCCGTTGGTGAAGCGCAGCGACAGGCTGTTGTTGACGCCCTGGGTCTGCGGGGCGAACAGCTGCAGCCCGGCCTGCTCGACCTGGGCCTCGTCGTAGGCCTGGACGTAGCGGATGACGTCCGTCTGGCCGGAGGTGAGGGCGCCGATGCGGACGCTGTCCTCGGGCGTCACGGAGAACCGGACGCCGTCGAGGTAGGCGCGTCCCTGGTGCTCGGACTCGGCCGGGGCCCAGTCGTAGTCGTCGCGGGCCTCGAGCAGGATCTCGGTGCCGACGGTCTCCTCGGCGATGACGAACGGGCCGGAGCCGACCACGCCCGTGCCGTTGCCCGGCGCGTAGGCGTCCAGGTCGCCGTCCAGCGTGTCGGACGAGAGCAGACCGGCGCCGTTGGCCGACGTCGCCTGCAGGAAGCCGGGCGAGGGGGCGGAGAAGCGGAACGTCACCGTGTCGGCGTCGACGACCTCGCTGCTGACGTAGTTGTTGATCTGCTCCGACACCGGGAAGCCGGCCTCGGCGTCGCCCAGGCCGTAGGCGTCGAAGTTCTTCGCGACGACCTCGGCGTCCAGCGGCGAACCGTCGGAGAACGTCACGCCGTCGCGCAGGTTGAACGTGTACTCCGTGGCGTCGGCGTTCACGGTCCAGTCCGTGGCGATCCAGGGCGAGAACTCGAGCGTCTCGGGGTCCTGGTAGACCAGCCGGTCCGTGATGTTCGCGATCAGCGCGCCGTTGGGGTAGAACCCGGACTGCGGCGGGTAGAGCGTGGTGTAGGGCTGGTACTCCAGGTACAGCAGCTCGCCACCCTCGATCGGCTCGCCGGCGGCCGCTTCCGTGCCGGACGCCGAACCGTCGGAGGTGCCGGAGCCACCGGCGTCGCCGCCGGACCCGCAGGCCGCGAGCAGCGCCGTGGCGGAGACCACCGCGGTGAGACCGGCCAGGCGGCGGCCGGAGGGGGTGCGTGACATCGAAGGGCTCCTCGGTTCGGTACGTCGGTGGTCCCGAGGCTAGGAGCGATCTCGATGCGGTTGCCGCGCACCCCGATTCGTCTCAGATGGCGGAAGATTTCGCCTGCACGGTGAGACGCCGCGGCCACCAGAACCTCTCTCCCAGCACCAGCGCGAGCGAGGGCACGAGCATCGTGCGCACCACGAGGGTGTCCAGCAGCACGCCGATGCAGACGATCACACCGAGCTGCGCCAGCACCACCAGCGGCAGCACGCCGAGCACTGCGAACACCGCGGCGAGCAGGATGCCGGCGCTCGTAATCACCCCGCCCGTCGCGCCGAGCGCGCGCAGCATGCCCTCGCGAGGCCCGTGCGTCAGGCTCTCCTCGCGCGCCCGGGTGACCAGGAAGATGTTGTAGTCCACGCCGAGCGCCACCAGGAACAGGAACGCCAGCAGCGGGACGCCCTCGTCGAGCGCCGAGAAGCCCAGCGGCCCCGTGAAGATCCACCACGACAGGCCGAGCGCGGCGCCGTAGGTGCCGACCACCGTCGCCACGAGGAGCACCGGGGCGACGACGGCGCGCAGCAGGGCCGCGAGCGCGACGAGCACGAGCGCCAGGATGAGCGGGATGATCAGGCCGCGGTCGCGGGCGGCGGCGTCGGTGGCGTCGAGGCGCTGCGCCTCCGGTCCCCCGACGTAGGTGTCCTCGAGGCCGTCGAGCGAACCCCGCAGCGCGAGGATCGCGTCGTCGGCCGCGGCGCTGCCCTCGGCGGCGTCGAGCACCACCTGGAGCTGCGTGACGCCGTCGCCGGAGCCGGCGGGACTGACCGAGGCGACGCCGTCGACCCCCTCGATCGCGCTCGTCACCTGCGCGGCGTCGGCGCGCGTGGTCACCAGCGTGGGGTTGGAGGTGCCGGCAGGGAAGGACTCGGAGATGCGCTCAGCGGCGGAGATCGCCTCGGGCTTGGTGAGGAACTGCTCGGCCGTGTCGAGGCCGAGGCGCAGCTGCGTGGTCCCGACGGCCAGGAGCGCGAGCACCACGACGACGCTCGAGCCCACCACGACCGGGCGGCGCGCCACGCCGTCGCCGATGCGGCGCCAGACCGAGCGCGTCTCGCTCGCGAGCGGGTCGCCGACCCTCGGCGCCTTCGGCCAGAAGATCCACCGCCCGAACAGGACCAGGCACGCGGGCAGGCAGACCAGCACGAAGAACGCGGCCACCGCGATGCCGACGGCGCACGCGAGACCGAGCCCGCGGGTGGTCGGGACCAATGAGAGCAGGAGCGTCAGGAGGCCGACGACGACGGTGCCGGCCGAGCAGAGCACCGGTTCGAGCGTGCGGCGCACGGCGTGCTCCATCGCGGCGAACCGGTTCTCGGTCGTGCGCAGCTCGTCGCGGTAGCGCGAGATGAGCAGCAGCGCGTAGTTCGTCCCGGCACCGAAGACGAGGACGGACAGGATGCCGGTGGTGGACTCGTTCCACGCGATGTCGACGGAGGCGAGCACGCGGGTCGCGACGGCGGCAGCCGTCTGGTCGGCGATGCCGACGACGGCGAGCGGGACGATCCACAGGATCGGGCTGCGGTAGGTGACGATCAGGAGCACGGCCACGACCAGGGCGGTGACGGCGAGCAGCCGGAAGTTCGCACCGTCGAACACCGAGGCGAGGTCGGCCTCGATGCCCGCGGGGCCCGTCACCTGCGCTGTCACGCCGTCGGGCACACCCGCGGCGAGCTCGCTGCGCAGGTCGACGACGGCGTCGGCCACCGCGCTCGCGCTCGTCGCCTCGAGCGGCACGATGCCGAGGGCCGCCGTGCCGTCCTCCGACGGGACCAGCACCGGGTCCGCCCCGGTGAGGTCGGACAGCAGCGTGCCGATGCCGCCGAGCTGGTCGGGGGTGAGCGTGTCGGCGCTGAAGACGATGACGGCGGTCGAGCCGGAGTCGTCCGGGAGGTTCTGCGCCAGCGCGGTGCCGAGCGTGGAGTCGTACCCCGCGGGCAGCTGGTCGGTCGGGAGGCGGTCCCGCTCTCCCCCGCCGACGACGGCGATCATCAGGGCCCCGAGGATCAGCGGGACCAGGGCGAGGAACCAGATGAGGGCTCGACGCTCGGCGAGGGGCTTCGACATGGGACGTCCTTCCGGGGCGGCCGACGCGCGGCCAGATCGATCGCTTCGTTAGTTGCTAAGCAACTGAACTATACGACGACCCGGCCGCGTCAGGTCCAGCCCGGCGGCATCCCCTCCGGACGACGTCAGGGCGTCGGCATCCCGCCGTTGACGTTCAGCGTCTCGCCGATCACGTAGCTCGACTCCGCCGAGGCGAGGAAGACGTACGCGGGTGCGAGCTCGGCGGGCTGACCCATCCGGCCGAGCGGCGTGCTCTGACCGAACTCGGAGATCTTCTCCGGCGGCTGGCCGTCGGTCACCTGCAGCGGCGTCCAGATCGGGCCGGGGGCGACGGCGTTCACGCGGATGCCCTGGGGTGCGAGCTGCTGCGCCAGCGCCTTGGTGAACGCGTTGATCGTCGCCTTGGTCGAGGCGTAGTCCACGAGGATGTCCGACGGGGAGTACGCCTGGATCGAGGTCGTGTTGATGATCGCCGAACCCGCCGGGAGGTGCTTCAGGGCGGCCTTGGTCACCCAGAACATCGCGTGGACGTTGACCGTGAAGGTCTCCTCGAACTGCTCGTCGGGAAGCGTCTCGAGGTCCTCGTGGTAGATCTGCTTGCCCGCGTTGTTCACGAGGATGTCGAGGCCACCGAGCTCGGCCACGGCGCTGTCCGGCAGCCCCTTGGCGTAGGCCTTGTCGGTCAGGTCGCCCGGCAGCAGCGCGACGGTGACGCCGGCCTCCCGCGCGATGGCGGCGATGCGATCGGCGTCGACCTGCTCCTGCGGCAGGTAGGCCAGGGCGACGTCGGCGCCCTCGCGGGCGAACGCGATGACGGTGGCGGCACCGATGCCCGAGTCCGCGCCGGTGACGAGCGCCTTGCGACCCTTCAGCCGCCCTGTGCCGGTGTAGGTCTTCTCGCCGAGGTCGGCCCGGTCGTTCAGGACGGCGTCGAGACCGGGCTCGGCCTGGTCGTCGGGGTGGGAGGAGATGTCGGCGTAGAGGGTGGTGGGGTCGATGAACGTGTACTGGGTACGCATCGGCGTGTCCTTCCGTTCGTTCGGTGTCGGCTCGAGGGGCCGGGAACCACGAGGATCCCCGCCTCCTTCGACGGTAGGCGTCGTCGCTCGCGCAGTCACGAACGGCGTCGGGCGGGACGCGGTCTACGATGGTCAGACCGGTGAGTAACTAAGTAGGTGAATGAGTTGTCCGACGTCGCCGACCTCGCAGCGCGGGGCGCCTGGAAGCAGACCGAGTCGCTCACGCTCCTGCGCGAGGTGATGGGCCTGGAGTCCGGCGTCCGCGCACACCTCGCCAGCGCCACGGGCCTGTCCGAGACCGAGGTCCAGGCGCTCGAGCACCTCTCGCGCCGTCCGATCGGTCCCGCCGAGATCGCCCGCCTCCTCGACGTCTCGACGGCGGCCTCCACGGGCATCGTCGATCGGCTGGAGGCCAAGGGGCACGTCGAGAGACGCCCTCACGGGCGCGACCGTCGTCGCACCGAGGTGGTCCTGACCGACTCGGCACGGCGCGAGGTCGTCTCGCACCTCGGTGCGATGTTCCGGTCGATCGCCGAGGTGGACGCGTCGCTGACGGAGGAGGAGCGCGTCGTCGTCGTGCGCTTTCTGAGGGGCGCCATCACGGCGGCCGAGGCCGCGTCCTGACGCTCGGTCTCCGGCAGGGCGTCGTCAGCCCGGTTGAATCGCCGTCCAGAGCAGGTCCGTCATCGCCGCCGCTTCCGCGCCCTCGCGCGGGTGGATGAGGTCGCCGTAGAGCCACTCCGGGTGGGCGGCGGCCGCGCTCGACCAGTCCACGAGCCGCGCGTGCGGGTACTCCCCCGCGACCCGCGCGAGCAGCTCGTTGCAGAACTGCCGCGACGTCACGGCGTCGACCCCCACGCCGAGCGCACCCAGCTCGGGGGCGAGCACCGCCGTCGTCGCCCCGAGGGCGAGGAGCCGAGCTCGCCCGGACCCGGGCGCCCGCAGCCCGCGCACCCACCGGGCGGCGGACGCTCGCGGGGCGGACGGCCCCGGGGGCCTCGACCTCCTCGGCGGGGAGGAGGACACCCGACCGAGCGTCGTCGTCATCTCGGGACCGTCCTGGGGTGGTGCCGTGCGAACCGCGTGCGGTGCCCGACCCTAGGACTCCGCACCGCGGATCTGCGTCAGGACGAGCTGCGAGCCGCCTCGATGTCGATCTTCGGCAGCGTGCGGGCAGGGAGGGTCTTCGGGCGCCACGCCTCGCGCGTCGCCTCGAACGCGGTGATCTCCGCCTCGTGCTGCAGCGTGAGGCCGATGTCGTCCAGGCCCTCGATCAGGCGCCAGCGCGTGTAGTCGTCGATCTGGAAGGGCACGGTCGCCTCGCCGGCGGTCACCGTGCGGTTGACCAGGTCGACCGTCACCTCCAGGCCGGGGGTCGCCTCGAGCAGCTTCCACAGCAGCTCGACGTCCTCCTGCTCCACCAGGCCGGCCACGAGGCCCTGCTTGCCGGAGTTGCCGCGGAAGATGTCCGCGAACCGGGAGGCGAGGACGACCTTGAAGCCGTAGTCCTTCAGCGCCCAGACCGCGTGCTCGCGCGAGGAGCCGGTGCCGAAGTCCGGGCCTGCCACGAGGACGCTGCCGGCCTTGTAGGCGTCCTGGTTCAGGATGAACGACGGGTCGCCGCGCCAGGCGGCGAAGAGCGCGTCCTCGAACCCCGTGCGCGTGACGCGCTTGAGGTAGACGGCGGGGATGATCTGGTCGGTGTCGACGTTGCCGCGTCGCAGCGGGACTCCGATGCCGGTGTGGGTCGTGAACTTGTCCATGGGGTGTCCCTCTCCTCGTTGCCGTCAGTCCCTGTCCGTCAGACCTGAACGAGGACGTTCGGGTCCAGCGGCGCCAGGGGCGTGCCGTCGAAGGTGGTCAGGTCGGTGCCGACCGGCAGGTCGAGGTCGCTCAGGGAGGAGAGCGTGCCGCGGATCGCCGTCGCCGCCGCCACGAGGGGCGAGACGAGGTGCGTGCGACCGCCCTTGCCCTGGCGGCCCTCGAAGTTGCGGTTGGAGGTGGAGGCCGAACGCTCCCCCGGCGCGAGCTGGTCGGGGTTCATGCCCAGGCACATGGAGCAGCCGGCGTTGCGCCACTCCGCGCCGAAGTCGAGGAAGATCTGGTCCAGGCCCTCGGCCTCGGCCTGGAGGCGCACGCGCGCCGAGGCGGGCACGACGAGCACGCGGACGTCGTCGTGCTTGTGCTTGCCCTGGATCACCTTGGCGATCGAGCGGAGGTCCTCGATGCGGCCGTTCGTGCACGAGCCCATGAAGACCGTGTCGACCTTGATCTCGCGCAGCGGCTGGCCGGGGACCAGGCCCATGTACTCGATCGCGCGCTCGGCGGCGACGCGCTCGTTCTCGTCGGCGATGGTCTCCGGCACGGGGATCGAGGCGCTGATCGGGAGCCCCTGGCCGGGGTTGGTGCCCCACGTGATGAAGGGCTCCAGGTCGCCGGCGCGCAGCTCGACCTCGACGTCGAAGACGGCGTCGTCGTCGGTGTGCAGCGTCCTCCAGTACTCGACCGCGGCGTCCCAGTCCTCGCCCTGCGGCGCGTGCGGACGGCCCTCGACGTAGTCGAACGTGGTCTGGTCGGGAGCGATCATCCCGGCGCGGGCGCCCGCCTCGATCGACATGTTGCAGATCGTCATGCGGGCCTCCATCGAGAGCTTCTCGATGGCCGCGCCGCGGTACTCCAGGACGTAGCCGGCGCCGCCGCCCGTCCCGATCTTGGCGATGATCGCCAGGATGATGTCCTTGCTCGTGGAGCCGGGGGGCAGATCACCGACGACGTTGATCGCCATGGTCTTGAACGGCTGCAGCGGGAGCGTCTGGGTGGCGAGCACGTGCTCGACCTCGCTCGTGCCGATGCCGAACGCCAGGCCGCCGAACGCGCCGTGCGTGGAGGTGTGGGAGTCGCCGCACACGACCGTCATGCCGGGCATCGTCAGACCGAGCTGCGGACCGACCTGGTGCACGATCCCCTGATCGGCGTCGCCGAGCGAGTGGATGCGGACACCGAACTCCTCCGCGTTGTTGCGGAGCGTCTGGATCTGCGTGCGGCTCGTGAGGTCCGCGATCGGCAGATCGATGTCCAGCGTCGGGGTGTTGTGGTCCTCGGTGGCCATCGTGAGGTCGGGGCGGCGCACGGGGCGTCCCGCCAGCCGCAGGCCCTCGAAGGCCTGGGGGCTGGTGACCTCGTGGCACAGGTGCAGGTCGATGTAGAGGAGATCGGGCGCACCGTTCTCGCCCTTGCGCACGATGTGCGCCTCCCACACCTTCTCAGCCAGGGTCTTGCCCATACCCGCTCACCTTCATCACGTTGCGCCGGACGTGCAGATCGTGCCGTCCAGCCCGGAACCGACGGATCGATTGTGCTGCAACTCGCAGGGCCGCGGACTTGCGTCTCAGCGACCGAGACGCCAGTATCAGCGCATGGACACAAGTGGAGTCGGAGTTCTCGACAAGGCAGCGATCGTGCTCGGGGCTCTCGAAGCAGGCCCCTCGACCCTGGCACAGCTGGTCGCCGCGACGCATCTCGCGCGGCCGACGGCGCACCGCCTCGCCGTCGCCCTCGAGCACCATCGCCTCGTCACGCGCGACCTCCAGGGCCGGTTCGTCCTCGGACCGCGCCTGGCCGAGCTGGCCGCGGCCGCGGGCGAGGACCGGCTGCTCGCCGCGGCCGGCCCGGTGCTGACCGCGCTGCGCGACCACACGGGCGAGAGCGCCCAGCTCTTCCGCCGCCAGGGCGACGCCCGCATCTGCGTGGCCGCCGCCGAGCGACCCATGGGCCTGCGCGACTCGATCCCGGTCGGCGTGCAGCTGTCGATGCAGGCGGGCTCCGCCGCTCAGACGCTGCTCGCGTGGGAGGAGCCCGACCGCCTGCACCGCGGGCTGCACGGCGCGTCCTTCACCGCGACGATCCTGTCGGGCGTCCGACGCCGCGGGTGGGCCCAGTCCGTCGCCGAGCGCGAGCCCGGTGTCGCCTCGGTCTCGGCGCCCGTGCGCGGCCCGTCCGGGCGCGTGGTGGCTGCGGTCTCCATCTCGGGGCCGATCGAGCGCATGACGCGCCAGCCCGGCCGGATGCACGCCGCCGCCGTGATGAGCGCCGCCAACCGGCTGTCCGAGGTGCTGAAGCGCTCCGACGAGCACTGAGCTTCGGCGGGGCTGAGCTCGGCGATCCCCCACCGCCCGCACTCCGCCCGAACACCCCGGAACGCCCCGTGCGGCTCGACGCGCCCCGTCGAGCAGCACGGGGCGTTCTCGTCGCCCGGGGGATCCCCGCGCCCGGGAACGACGAAGGCCCCCGATCCGAAGATCGGGGGCCTTGCGCTTGTGACCCCAGCGGGATTCGAACCCGCGTTACCGCCGTGAGAGGGCGAGGTACTAGGCCGCTATACGATGGGGCCGTGCTGGTCAGCCGCTGAGCGGCCTCGAAGACTCTATCCGAACTCTGCCCGGGAGCAAAATCCGCACCGTCTTCACCGCTGGGGTACCAGGACTCGAACCTAGACTAACTGTACCAGAAACAGTCGTGCTGCCAATTACACCATACCCCAAGGGGGTATCCGGATCCGCATGACGCCGGGAATTCCCGCCGCTAGCCTTCCTTCAACCGCCGGTCAACTGTACAAGGAAAATCGGGGCTGACCAAACCGGCGGGATTCCGCGGTTCAGACCGCTCCCAGCAGGGCCGGAAGCTCGTCGAGACCGCGCACGACGGCGACCCCCGCCTCGCGTGCGACGGCCGGGTCCTCCAGGTGCACACCACCCCGGCGCGCGCCCGGCCGGTCGAGCCAGACGGCCCGCAGACCTGCCCCGCGGGCACCGAGACCGTCGACGTCGAGCTCGTCGCCCACGTAGAGCGTCTCCGCGGGCGACGTGCCGAGCAGCCGGCACCCCTCGAGGAAGACGCGCGCGTCCGGCTTGCCGAACCCGAACGAGTCGAGCGTCACGAGCAGGGGCACGTCCTCGCCCAGCCCCGTCCGCTCGAGCTTGCGCCTCGTCAGAGCCAGGGGCGCGTTCGTCAGCAGTCCGACGGCGAGCTCGGTGCCGGCCAGCCATCGGAGCAGCCCGGCGACGTCGCGGTGCAGCACCCAGCCGGCCTCGAACCCCTCGCGGAAGACGCCGTTCCACGCCGGGAAGAACGCCTCGTCGACCGCGGGCCCGCCGAACCGCTCGTGCAGCTCGGCCGCGCGCAGGCGACGCTGCTCGTCGGCGGTCAGCTCCCCCGTCGTGTGCCGGCGGTAGTAGCCGTGGGTGTCGGCGCGCCAGACGTCCAGCGCCGCGGCGCGCTCCGCCGTCGTGAGGTGCGGCAGGTAGGCGTCCGCGACGGCGTCGAGCGCCGTGACGAACGCGGCACGCGTGTCGAGGAGCGTGTCGTCGATGTCGAGCAGCACGCCGCGCACCGCGGACCTCGACTCGCTCACAGCGTCGCGCGCAGCGCTCGCAACCGGGACAGCGAGACCTCGCGCCCGAGGATCTCCATCGACTCGAACAGCGGCGGGGAGATGCGGCGTCCGCTGACGGCCACGCGCAGCGGGCCGAACGCGAGCCGGGGCTTGACGCCCAGACCGTCGACGATCGCCTCGCGCAGCGCCGCCTGGATCGGCTCGGCCGTGAAGCCGGCGTCGTCCAGCCCCGCCAGCGCCGTGGTCGCCGCGTCGAGCACGTCGGCGGCGCCGTCCTTGAGCGTGGCGCGGGCGTCCTCCTCGACCACGACGTCGTCGCCCGCCGTGAACAGGAACGCGAGCATCCCGGGGGCCTCCCCCAGCAGGACCATGCGCTCCTGCACGAGCGGCGCCGCCGCCGTGAGGATGACCTGCTCGCGCTCGCTGAGAAGCTCGTAGCTCGGTGCCGACAGCGCGTCGGCGAGGTAGGGCACGAGACGGGCGCGGAAGTCCTCGGGCGCCAGCAGACGGAGGTGCGTGGCGTTGATCGCCTCGGCCTTGGCGAGGTCGAACTGCGCCGGGTTGGGGTTGACGTCGGAGATGTCGAACGCCGCCACGAGCTCGTCCATCGTGAAGATGTCGTTGTCCGGCGCGATCGACCAGCCCAGCAGCGCGAGGTAGTTCAGCAGGCCCTCGGGGATGAAGCCCCGGTCGCGGTGGACGAACAGGTTGGACTCGGGGTCGCGCTTGGAGAGCTTCTTGTTCCCCGTCCCGCGCACGAGTGGCATGTGGGCGAACGCGGGGACCGCCGCCGCGACGCCGATCTCGACCAGCGCGCGGTAGAGCGCGATCTGGCGCGGCGTGGACGAGAGCAGGTCCTCGCCGCGCAGCACGTGGTTGATGCCCATGAGCGCGTCGTCCACGGGGTTGACGAGCGTGTAGAGCGGCTTGCCGTCGGCGCGCACGACGACGAAGTCCGGCACCGAACCGGCGGCGAACGTCACGTCGCCCCGGATGAGGTCGGTGAAGGTGATGTCGTCGTCGGGCATCCGCAGCCGCCAGACCGGCTCGCGGCCCTGCTCGCGGAACGCCGCGACCTCCTGCTCGGTCAGGTCGCGCTCGGCGTTGTCGTAGCCCATCTGGGCCGCCCGACCGGCGGCCGCGTTGCGCGCCTCGATCTCCTCCGGCGTCGAGAACGAGGGGTAGACGTAGCCGCCCACCTTGAGCTTCTCGATCACGTCGGCGTAGATCTCGCCGCGCTGCGACTGGCGGTAGGGCCCGTCGGGGCCGCCCACCTCGATGCCCTCGTCCCAGTCGATCCCGAGCCAGCGCAGCGACTCGACGATCGCGGCGTAGGACTCCTCGGAGTCGCGCGCGGCGTCGGTGTCCTCGATGCGGAACACGAAGGTCCCGCCCGTGTGTCGCGCCTGCGCCCAGTTGAACAGGGCCGTGCGGATCATCCCGACGTGCGGGATGCCCGTGGGCGAGGGGCAGAAGCGGACCTTGACGTCACTGGCGGGGTGGGTGCTCACGAGGAACCAGCCTAGGCGAGGCGTCCCACCCGGCCGTCAGCGGCGCAGGACCGGGTTCGACAGCCGTCCGATGCCCTCGATCTCGACCTCGACGCGCTGGCCGGCCACCATCGGGCCGACGCCGGCGGGCGTGCCCGTCAGGATGACGTCGCCGGGCAGCAGCGTGAAGATCGTCGAGACGTAGGCCACCAGCTCGTTGACGCCGCGCACCATCTGCGCCGTCGACCCGTCCTGGACGACCTCGCCGTCGAGATAGGTGCGCACCGCGAGGTCGCCGGGGTCGAGGTCCGTGGCCAGGTACGGGCCGAGTGGGCACGAGGAGTCGAAGCCCTTCTTCAGCGCCCACGGACCGGTCGCGCCCTGGTCGCGCGCCGTCACGTCGTTCGCGCAGGTGTATCCGAAGATGACGTCCTGCGCGCGCGTCACGGGGACGTCCTTGCAGATGCGCGAGATGACGACGGCGAGCTCGCCCTCGTAGTGCACGTCGCTGGAGTAGGACGGCAGCACGATCGGGTCGTCCGGACCGATGACGGACGTGTTCGGCTTGAGGAACACCATCGGGTCCTCGGGCACCTCGTTGCCGAGCTCGGCGGCGTGCTCGGCGTAGTTGCGGCCGATGCCGACCACCTTCGAGCGCGGGATGACGGGGGCGAGGAGCCGGACGCCGTCGGCGGGCAGGACCTTGCCCGTCCGCTCGACACCGGCGTAGAAGGGGTCACCGGCGATGAGCGCGTACGAGAGGTTCTCGCCCTCTCCCTCGACGACGGCGTAGCGGGGGTCGTCGCCCACGGCGACTCGAGCGATCAGCATGCGACCACCCTAGGCGCGCTCGGTGTCCTCCGGCGTCGGGATCAGCGTCAGCGCGGCGGCGATCCCGCCCCACAGCAGCGCGGGCAGCGTGTGCGGCAGCCGCGATCCGGCCGCCGCCCGCGCCTGACCCCGGCGGTGGATCCACCGTTCGGCGGCGACCGTGACGACGATCGACGCCGCCATCGCGCCCCCGGCGACGGCCGCGAGCGTCGCGCCCTTCCGGGCGGGGAGGCGGCGGAGGAGCTCGGCGGTCGGGACCTGCTCCTCGTCGGCCTCGGTCTCGTCGTCGGCGGCCGCACCGGCCGCGGCGTCGGCGCCGTCCGCCTGCGCCGCAGCGGCGCGATCCCGCTTCCAGTCGTCGATCGAGACCGCGGTGATCCCTCCCACCAGCGCGGTCTTGACGACCCCGCGCAGGGTGCGGTGGCGCACGACGTCGGGGCTCGCGTAGTAGGCGACCGTCATGGCACCGGTCAGCAGTGCGGGACGGATGCGGGGGGCCAGCGGCCCGAGCTGCCACGCGGTCGGCGCGGTCGGCGCGGTCGTGGTGGAGGCGGTCGTGGTCGCGGCGGTGGTGGTGGTCACGAGGATCTCCATCGGGTCGGGAGCGATCGTCCGTCCACCCTACGGTCAGCGTCGCGCGACGACCTCGCCGTGCACCATCGCGAACCAGCCGTCCTCGCGCTCGCCCCACTCGCGCCACGCGGTCGCCATCGCCTCGAGCCCGGAGGCGTCCGCGAGGCCGAGGTCCTCGGCGTGCTCCGCGAACCGCGAGTGCTGCACGCGGTCGGCCCACACCCCGGCCCACCACCGCCGGGTCTCGTCGTCGGCGTAGCACCAGGTGGAGGCCGTCGCGGTCGTGTCGGTGAAGCCCGCGGCACGCACCCACCCCAGCAGGCGAGGTCCGGCGTCGGGCTCACCGCCGTTGCGGCGCGCGACCTGCTGGTACAGGTCGAGCCACTCGTCGAGGCCCGGGAGGCGGGGGAACCAGCGCATGCCGCCGTAGTCGACGTCGCGGACCGCGAGCACACCGTGCGGGCGCAGCACGCGCCGCATCTCGCGGAGAGCGGCGACGGGGTCGTCCAGGTGCTGCAGCACCTGGTGCGCGTGCACGACGTCGAAGCTCGCGTTCCCGTACGGCAGCGCGTACACGTCGGCCGGTTCGAACATCGTGTTCGTGACGCCGCGGGCCGAGGCGAGCTCGGAGGCCTTGAGCAGGACCTCGTGGGACGTGTCGACGCCGACCACCCGTCCCGGCGCGACGATCCGCGCCAGGTCGGTCGTGATCGTGCCGGGGCCGCAGCCGACGTCGAGCAGGTCGACGCCGGGGCCGAGGTCGTCCAGCAGGTAGGCGCAGGAGTTCTCCGCCGTCCGCCACGTGTGCGAGCGCAGCACGCTCTCGGAGTGTCCGTGCGTGTACCTGGCCATGGCGTCCTCCTCGTCGCTGGTCCTTCCACCGTAGACCCGCCGCTCCGGCCCCGCACCGCGGATCTCCTACCCTGGGACGGTGAGCTCACCGCAGTTCCCCCCGGGGTCGCCCGTTCCGCCGTCGCCCGTGGCCCCGGTCCAGCAGCACGCGCGACCGGCGCCGTCCGACCCGCGCCCCCCGCGCACCCGCCGCATCACCGGCGTCGACGTCGCCCGCTCCGTCGCGATCATCGGGATGCTCGTGGCCCACCTCGGCACCGGCCACGACAGCCGTGGCGGCGGCTGGGGCGAGCAGTGGATGTGGATCTTCGACGGCCGCTCCTCGGCCCTGTTCGCCACCCTCGCGGGCGTCAGCCTCGCGCTCATGTCGCGCTCGACGGCGCGCGAGGACCGTCCCGGCTGGCGCCGCCTGCGCGTCAAGATCGCCGTGCGCGCCGTCATCCTGCTGGTGCTCGGCGTCGTGCTGCAGGTGCTCGGCACCCCGGTCGTCGTGATCCTCACCGCCTACGCCGTGATGTTCCTGATGGCGCTGCCCGTGCTGCGCCTGGGCAACCGCTGGCTGCTCCTGATCGCCGGCGTCGCCGTGACGCTCGGACCGGTCTTGGTGCTGGGGCTGCGCCAGACCATGACCGGGAGCGTGCAGCCCAGCGTCGTGTTCTCGTTCGAGGGGCCCGTCATCGGTGAGCTCGTGACCGGTTACTACCCCGCGCTGGTGTGGATCGGCTACCTGCTGGTGGGCGTCGTCGTCGGACGGGGCGCGCTCGCCTCGCGCCGCTACGCGGCGATCCTCCTCGGGGGCGGAACGGCGCTCGCGGCGATCGCGTACGGCCTCGGCACGGTCCTGACCGCCGCGGTCGGCCAGGGCCTGTACCCCGTCGACGTCCTGTTCTGGCCCGACGTCCTGCTCTCGGTGGAGCCGCACTCGAACTCCGCCTTCGAGGTCGCGGGGAACATCGGGGTGGGGCTCGCCGTCGTCGGCCTCTGCCTGCTGCTCACGTCGGTGCGGGCCGGCGAGCTGGCGCTGTCGCCGCTCGCGGCGCTCGGCGCGATGTCGCTGACGATCTACTCGGCGCAGCTCGTGGTCATCGCCGTGCTCGGCCCGGACGCGGTCTACTACCCCGGGTCGAACGTGCCCCTGCTCGTGCTGGCGCTCGCGTCGATCGCGTTCTCGTGGGGCTGGCGCGCCGTGCTGGGCCAGGGGCCGCTCGAGCGGCTCCTCAAGATCTCCTCCGACGGCGTCGCCTCGCTCCTCGTGCCGACGGGGCCGCGATGAGCCTCGCCCCCGGGACGACGGCGGCGGCGACCACGACGGCGACCACCACCCTCGCGCGCCCGGACTGGAGGCGGGCCGAGGCCGCGCACGTCGCCCGGGCCGAGAACCTGACGGGCGCCTACCGCGACCGCCGGGCGCGGGGCGCGACGCACGCCGTCGAGGACTTCCTGTTCACCTACTACCCGGTCAAGCCCGGGCTGCTCGCGCGCTGGAGCCCCGGCGTCGGCGTCGCCCTGGCGGACGCGGCCGACAGCCGGCTCGCGACGGTGCGCTGGTTCGTCGAGCACGACGGCGTCGTCGCCCTCGATCCGAGAACCTTCCTGGCCGACCGCGGCGGCGCCGTCCGCTTCCACCGCACGCTGCTGGCCGCCGTCGAGGAGCGCCCGGCGCGGTTCGACTGCTTCGGGCTGCACGAGTGGGCGATGGTCTACGGCGAGGCACCGGGCGAGCACCGGCACGCGCTCCCGCTCCGGCTGGGCGAGCGGGGCACCGACGAGGTCGTCCGCTCGCACCGTCTCGTTTGCAGCCACATCGACGCGTTCCGGTTCTTCACCGACGCCGCGCAGCCTCTGAACGCCACCACGCCGACGCGTGAGACCCAGGTCGAGCTCGACCAGGGCGGCTGCCTGCACGTCGGCATGGACCTGCTGAAGACCGCGATCCACCTCGGCCCCGCCGTGCCCGGCGAGCTGGCGCTCGACGCGTTCGCCCTGGCGCGCGACATCCGCGTCCTCGACATGCGGGCCTCGCCCTACGACGTGTCCTCCTTCGGGCTGGAGCCGGTCGCGATCGAGACCCCGGCGGGCAAGGCTGCCTACGTCGCGGCGCAGCGCGACCTGGCCGAGCGGTCGGCGCCGGTGCGCCGCCGGCTGCTCCGGGTCTGCGAGACGCTCCTGGACTCCCCCGCGCCCTGAGCGCCCCGCCCCGTGCCGGGACGCCCCTGTGGACGGCGCGGCCCGCGGACGACAGGCTGGGGCCATGTCCTCCGGCCCGCTCGACGTCGTCGCGTCGCTGTACCAGCTCGCGCCCGAGGACTTCGTCGCCGCGCGCGCCCGGGCGGCCGCCGACCTCAAGGCCGAGGGCGACGAGGTCGGGGCGGCCCGCGTGCGCAAGCTGCCGAAGCCGACCGTGGCCGCGTCGTGGGTCAACCGCGTCGCCCGGCGGTGGCCCGAGGAGCTGGACGACCTGCTGCGGGTCGGCGCCGACCTGCGCGGGGCCACGACGGCGAGGGACCGCGCCGAGCTCGCCCGGCTCGACCGTGCGCGACGCCTCAAGACCGACGCGCTGATGTCCCTGCTGTGGCACCACGGTGGGGAGCAGGCGGGTGACGGTGCCCGCGCGCCGTCGAACGAGACGCTGACCCGGGTGCTGGAGACGCTCACGGCGGCGGTGATGGACCCCGCCGTCGCCGACCAGGTGCGGGCCGGGACGCTCGCGCGGACCGTCGTGCACGAGGGGTTCACGCTGCTGGACGCGGACGCGGACGAGGACGAGGCCGACGCCGAAGCCGGTCAGAGCGGTTCCGGCGGTCCCCGCGACCGGCGCGGTCCGACGATCACCCTGCTCCCCGCGGCCGTGCCGCCCGAGCGACCCATGACGCACCCCAGCCTGCACGGCCGCGAGGACCGCGCCGCCGTCCAGCGCGCCACCGCCGATCTCGTGGACGCCGAGAACGACCTCGGCGCGGCCCGCGACACGGTCGAGTCGCTCGTCCGCATGCTGGAGGTCCTCGAGAGCGAGCTCGCCACGATGACGCGCGACCGCGACTCGACCCGGACCAACGTCGCCTCCTGGCGACGCAAGCTCCGCGACGCCGAGCGGCACGCCCGCGTGGCCCGGTCCCGGCTGGAGATCCTCACCGGGGGCGACGACACCCCGCGATGACGCTCGAGGAGTACACGACCATCGCCGCCGCCGTCACCGGCGAGACCGAGATCTCGCGCTCCCGGTTCCTGTGCCTGCTGTCACCTGTGCCCGACGAGGCGGGGGCGCGCGAGCGGATCGCGCAGGCGCGCGCCCTGCACCCCCGCGCGCGGCACCACTGCACGGCGTTCGTGATCGGCCCCGGGGGCGGCCTGGAGCGCAGCAACGACGACGGCGAACCGTCCGGAACCGCGGGTGCGCCCATGCTCGAGGCGCTGCGCAGCGCCGGGGTGAGCGACGTCGTCGCCGTCGTGGTGCGCTACTTCGGCGGGGTCCTCCTCGGCACCGGTGGGTTGACGCGCGCCTACCGCGGCGCCGTCACGGACGCGCTGGCCCTCGCCGCGCCCGTGGTGCGGCGCCGGCTGCTGACGTTCGACGTGCGCACGGGGTACGCGCAGGCGGCCGTCGTCCAGGCCGAGGCCCGCCGGCGCGACTGGCCCGTCGAGGCGGGCTACGGCGCCGAGGTGGACCTGCGGATCGCCGTCGCGAGCCAGGACGTCGCGGCGCTGCAGGCGTGCGTCGAGCGCGCGACCACGGGTGCCTCGACCGCGGAGCCGAGCGGTGGGACCTGGATCAGCCGCGCAGGCGATCGACGTGGTCCTTGGCCTCCCTGAGGCCCCAGCCCGTCTCCTCGCGCACGACCTTGATCGCCTGGATCACCTGGTCGCCGGCCAGGAGGGAGAGCACGCGCGCGCTCGGCTCGTAGCCGCCCGAGCGCGCCGGGGCGTCGGTGGTCGGGTAGCCGCCCGGGGCGCCGGTCAGTCCCGCGAGCCGGAGCCGCAGGTCGCGCACCTCGCGCTCGAGCTCGGTCACGCGTCGCTCGAGAGCCTGGTCGCCACCGCCGGAGAAGAGTCCCATCCCTCCATGCTGGTCGCGCGACCGGATCGGGTCAACGCGGGGCGGGCGATGCGGGCCGCACGAGCGGACCCAGAGCGCTCAGCGCCTCCTCCAGCACGTCCGGCAGCGCCACGCGACCGGGCCCGCGCAGCGACCAGGACCGCACCGCGGCCAGCAGCGCACCCGCGAGGGCGGCGCCCGTCACCTCGGCCGCAAGGGCGCCTGCGCCGCCCGCGCGCAGGGACGACGCGACGACGTCGCGCACGTCCGCGAGCCGCCGCACCGCCGCGAGCCGGAGGTCCTCCCCCAGCCCCATGGCGGCCTCCTGCGAGAACGCCAGCGCGACGCTGTCCGGGCCGAGGTCGGCCGCGAAGACCCGCAGCTCGCGGACGGCGGCAGCGGCAGCGTCGCCGTTGCCCGCCACCAACCGCGCCGCGAGCGCCACCACCTGCTCGTCGAACGCCGACCAGAGCAGGTCGCTCTTGGTGTCGAAGTAGTTGAAGAAGGTCGAGCGGCTGACCCCCGCGCGCATCGTGACCTCGGCGACCGACGTCGCGGCGTAGCCCTGCTCGAGGAACAGCTCGCACGCGGCCTCCTCCAGCAGCGCGCGGGAGGCGGCCCTGGGCCGGCCGGCACCGCGTGTGGTGGTCATCACGCGATCCTAGGCGGGGGATCACGACGCCGCCGGCCTAAACTTGGACCGCGACCAACAATCCGACCCGCGACGGCTTCCCGCGCAGGGTCCAACCGAACCGAGGCCCCCGTGCGCCGTCCCGCCCCCGTCATCGCCCTGAGCGCCCTCGCGCTCGTGCTGTCCGCCTGCTCCGGCTCGACGGGGGGCGACGGCGAGGGTTCGGGGTCGAGCGACCCGTCGGGGTCGGCGCAGGCGGGCGGCACGCTCGTCTACGCCACCGGGGACGCCGAACCCACGTGCCTCGACCCGCACGTCGGCGGCAACTACCCGCAGGCGCTGATCTCCACGCAGTACCTCGAGCCGCTCGTGGGCCGCGACGCCGACGGCACGATCACCCCGTGGCTCGCGACCGGCTGGACCGTCAGCGAGGACGGCCTGACCTGGGACTTCACGCTCGCCGAGGGCCGGACGTTCACCGACGGCACCCCCGTGGACGCCGCCGCCGTGAAGGCGAACGTTGAGCACCTCCAGGATCCGGACACCGGCTCCTCCACCGGCTACCTCGCCGTCGGCAAGGTGAGCGAGGTCGAGGTCGTCGATGCGACGACGGCGCGCTTCCACCTCTCCGCCCCCGACGCGGCGCTCCTGGAGTCGCTGTCGCAGCAGTGGACCGCCATCCAGTCGCCCGCCGGGATCGAGCGCGGCCAGGACGCCAACTGCGCGGCCCCCATCGGCACCGGCCCGTTCGTGGTCGAGGCCTGGACCCCGCAGCAGCAGGTCGACCTGGTGCGCAACGAGGACTACGTCCGCCCGGACGGCACCGCCGAGCCCGCAGCGCTGGAGGGCATCACGTGGCGCTTCCTGCCCGACGCCGCGACGCGCTACGCCGCGCTCGGTTCCGGTCAGGTCAACGTCATCGACAACCCGCAGCCGGACTCGATCGTCGCGTCCGAGGGCACAGACATCACGCACATCGACGCCCCGCGACCGGGCAGCTCCAACCGCATCGAGCTCAACACCGCGCAGGCGCCGTTCGACGACGTCGCCGTGCGCGAGGCGTTCATCCGCTCGGCGAACCCCGAGCCCGGGATCGAGACCCTGTTCGCGGGCGTCACGGCGCCGTCGTACTCCCCGCTCGCGTCCGTGGAGCCCACCGCCTACTCCGACGAGTCCCTGTTCGGCTACGACCTCGACGAGGCCGAGGCGCTGCTGGACGGTGCGGGCTGGACCGAGCGCGACGCCGACGGCTACCGCACGCGCGACGGCGAGCGTCTGACGGTCCGCTTCCCCGTCAGCACCAACCAGTCGGTGGCGGCCGAGCAGTCGTTGTTCGAGCAGATCCAGGCCAACACGCGGCAGGCGGGTTTCGAGGTCGTGCTCGAGCCGATGGACCTGTCGGCCTGGTACACCGCCCTCGGTGAGAACGCCTACGAGGCCGTCAGCGCCCCGTACACGAAGGTCGGCCCCGACGTGCTGCGCGTCCTGTACCACTCCGACTCCACCGTGCCGGCGCCGTCGGGCTACTTCGCCAACCACGCCCAGGTGAAGGACCCGGCGCTCGACGCCCTGCTGGACGCAGCCTCGGCGAGCCAGGACGAGGCCGAGCGCGCCGACCTCTACGCCCAGGCGCAGGCCATCGTGCTCGAGGGGTTCTACATCCTCCCGCTGTACGACCAGCAGAACCACTTCCTCACGCGGGGCGTCGAGGGCGTCGAGACCCTGGGCACCGTGTCCACACCGACGTTCGTCGACGCCGCCCTGACGCAGTCCTGACGCGATCGGGACGCGCGGCGACGGACAGGACGGACCGAGCGAGAATGTCCGCATGACCGTTCTCCGCCTCGTCCTCGGCGCGCTCGGACGCGCCGCGCTCGTGGTGTGGGTGACCGCCACCGTGGTGTTCTTCGCGCTCCGGGGCGGGGGTCGCGACCCGCTCGAGGCCATCCTCGGCGGACCCGGTTCGCAGGCCGGACCCGAGGCGGTCGAAGCGGCTCGAACCGAGTACGGGCTCGACAACCCGGTGGTGGTGCAGTACCTCGACCAGCTCCGACGCGTCGCCACGCTCGACCTCGGCACGTCCTTCTCGCGTCGGGTGCCGGTCGCGGACCTGCTCCGCGACGCGTTCCCGAGCACGGTCGTCCTCGCGGCGACGTCGCTCGTCCTCGCGTGGGCGCTCGCGCTCGTGGTCGCCCTCGTCGCCGTCGGCGCCCGCGGGCCGGTGGGGCGCGCCGTCGCCGGGGTGCTGCGCGGCCTCGAGGTGGTCGCCACGGTCACCCCGCACTTCTGGCTCGGGGCGGTGCTCATCGCGGTGGTGGCGGCCGGCCTCGGCTGGCTCCCGGCGACGAGCACCCCGGGGCAGCCCGCCGGCCTCGTGCTGCCCTCGATCACGCTGGCGGTGCCGCTCGCCGGCTTCCTCGGGCAGCTGATGCGCGACGGCCTCGAGGAGGCGGGGACGGCGCCGTTCACGACGTCGGCGCGCGCCAGGGGCGCCTCCCCCGCCCGGGTCTTCACGCACCACACGCTGCGGCACGCCAGTCTCCCCGTCCTGGCGCTGTCGGGATGGGCGGTCGGCTCGCTGCTGTCGGGCGCCGTGGTGGTGGAGCTGCTGTTCGGACGGCCGGGCCTCGGCCGCCTCCTGGTGGACGCGACCCTCGTGGGTGACGTGCCCGTGGTGATCGGCGCCGTCGTGCTGGTCGCGCTGCTGTACGTGGTCGTGGTGACCGTGACCGACCTGCTCGAGCGGGTGCTGGACCCGCGGCTGCGCCGGCCGCGCGCAGGGGTGGCGACGCCGGACGACGCGTCCGCCGAGCCGGTGGCGCTGTCGTGAGGGGCGCTGTCGTGAGGGGAACGGCGCGGCGCCTCGGCGTCCCCGGTGGCGTGGCGGCCGCCGTCGTCGCGCTCATGCTGCTGGCCGTGGTCGCACCGGGTGTTCTCGCCCCCGGCGACCCGACCGCGATCGACCCCGCCGGCGCGATGCAGGCGCCGGGGTGGGGGGTCTGGTTCGGCACGGACGAGTCCGGGCGGGACGTGTGGACGCGGGTCGTGCACGGGGCGTCGTCGTCCCTGGGCGTCGGACTGGCCGCGACGGCGATCGGGACCGGCCTCGCGCTCGTCCTCGGCTTCGCCGCGGGGCTCGGGCCGCGGTGGCTCGACGTCGGCGTCGCCCGCGTCGTGGAGGTGCTCTACGCCCTGCCGACCATGGTGCTCGCGCTGCTCCTCGTGGCCGTGCAGGGGCCGGGCGTCGCGGCCTCGGTGCTCGCCGTCGGGCTCGCGACGGCACCCGGGTACGCGCGGATCCTGCGCGCTCGCGCACGCACGGTCGCGGGTTCGGGCTACGTCGCGGCGGCCCGGCTCGAGGGCCGGAGCGGTGCGTGGGTGCTGCGCCGTCACGTGCTGCCCAACTCGCTCTGGCCGCTCGTCGCGGTCGTCACGCTCGGCATCGGGCAGGCGGTCGTGTGGGTCGCCGCCCTCAGCTTCATCGGGCTGGGCGCCAAGCCGCCGTCGTCGGAGTGGGGTGCGATGCTGAACGCCGGTCGCCTCTACCTGACGACGTCGTGGTGGCTGACGGTCTGCCCGGGGCTCGTGATCACGGCGACGGCGGCGGCCCTGACCGTGCTCGGGCGCCGGCTGGGACGGGTGGCGTCGTGACGGACGTGCTGACGGTCGAGGACCTGCACGTGACCTTCGGGCGCGGCGCCGGCGCGGCGTCCGTGCTGCGCGGGGTGTCGCTGCGCGTCGCGCCGGGCGAGTGCGTCGCCGTCGTCGGGGAGTCCGGGGCCGGGAAGTCGGTGCTCTCGCGCGCGCTGCTCGGCCTCGCGGGTGAGGGCGGGTCGACGGCGACCGTCACCGCCGCGCGGTTCGACCTCGCCGGGCAGGACGCGCGCGACCTGAGCCAGCGACGGTGGCGGCGGCTGCGCGGGGCGCGCGTGGGCCTCGTGATGCAGGACGCGCTGGGTTCGCTCGACCCGCTGCGCACGGTGGGGGCCGAGGTGCGGGAGGCGCTCGAGGCGCACCCGGGCCGACGGCGGTCGCGCGCCGACCGTCACGAGGCGGTCCTCACGGCGCTCGCCGATGCCGGCCTCGACCAGCCGGCGGTGCGCGCGGCGCAGCGCTCCGGCGACCTGTCGGGCGGGATGCGCCAGCGTGCGCTCATCGCGTCCGCGATCGTCGGATCCCCCGACCTCCTCGTGCTCGACGAGCCCACCACCGCGCTCGACGCCACGGTCGCCGCCGGCGTGCTCGCGCTGCTCGCGCGGCTGCGCGACGAGGGCACCGCGATGATCCTGGTCAGCCACGACCTGCGGGCCGTCTCGCGGGTCGCGGACCGCGTCGTGGTGCTGCGGGACGGGGTCGTGGTGGAGCAGGGGACGACGGCGCAGGTGCTGTCCGCACCGGCCGAGGCGTACGCGCAGCGGCTCGTGGCGGCGGTGCCGCGGGGGCCGAAGCCACCGCCCGCAACGGGGGGCGCGCCGTCGTCGCCCGATCGCCCCGCGGCGCTCGAGGGGACCGGACTGCGCCGCACCTACCCGCTGCCGGGCGGCGGCGCGCTCGCCGCCGTCGATGACGTCTCCTTGCGCCTCGAGCACGGCCGTGCGCTCGGCGTCGTGGGTGAGTCGGGATCGGGGAAGTCGACCCTGGCACGCCTGCTGCTGGCGGCCGAGCGGCCCGACACCGGCGAGGTCCGGCGCGACGGCGAGCCGTGGAGCTCCCTCGACGAGCGGGCGCGACGGCCTCTGCGCCGCCACGTTCGACTCGTGCCGCAGGATCCGCTGGCCAGCACCGACCCGCGCCTCGACGTCGGCGCCGTGCTCCGGGACGCGATCACCGGCGTCGGCCGCCGACCGGAGCGCGGCGAGGTCGACTCGCTGCTGGCGCAGGTGCTGCTCGGACCGGAGATCGCCGCGCGGCGGCCGCGGACGCTGTCGGGCGGGCAGCGGCAGCGGGTCGCGATCGCGCGGGCCCTGGCCGCCGACCCCGACGTGCTCGTGTGCGACGAACCGGTCTCGGCGCTCGACGTCACCGTCCAGGCCGAGATCCTCGACCTGCTGCGCGACCTGCAGGTGCGGCGCGGACTGTCGCTCGTCCTGATCTCGCACGACCTGGCCGTCGTGCGGCAGGTGTGCGACGACGTCGTCGTGATGAAGGACGGGCGCGTGGTGGAGCACGGTGAGGTCGAGCGCGTGTGGGCCGATCCGGCCCATCCGTTCACGCGGGCTCTGCTGGCGGCGGGGCGGTAGGACGACGCCGCGAGCGCCGGAGGCGGACGGCGAGGAGGACCAGACCGCCGACGACGCCGATCGCGACGACCCACGGCAGCAGCACGCCGACGACGACGAGCGCCGACGAGACGAAGGCGACCAGGCCGGCCCAGCCGTCACCGAGACCGCCCGTGAACCCCTGGGACTGCACGGCGGGGACCTCGACCTCCGACGGCACCGTCAGCTCGATCGTGATGGTCGACATCGCGGCCTGATCCCCCAGCCGGGCGCGCTGGGACTGCATCTCCTCGAGCTCCGACTGACGCGTGGTGAGGGCGGACTCGGCCTCGATCAGCTCGGCGTTGGTGCTGGCGGAGGCGAGCAGCGCCTCGAGGCGGGACACCGAGAGCTCCTTGGCGCGGATGCGCGCGTCGAGGTCCTGGGCGGTGCCGGTGACGTCCTGCGCCGCGATCTCGCTGCGGACGGTCTCGCCGATGTCGTCGAGCGAGGCGAGGGTCGGGGTGAGGTCGGCCGACGGGATGCGGACCACGAGGCTCGCGTACGGGTGCTGCTCCTCCGTCTCCCCCACGATCGATCGGCTGTCGATGCGCCCGCCGACGCCCTCGACGAGCGCCACCACCTCGTCGGCGGCGGTGACGGGGTTCTCGACCGAGACGTGGACATCGCCCGTGGAGATGACGAGGCGCTCCGCCGAGGCGAGCGAGCCGTCGGCCGAGGCGCTGCCGTCCGCGGGAGCGCTGCCGTCGGAGGGGGCGGGGAGGTCGGAGGGGGCGGGGAGGTCGGCACTGCCGGCAGCGGCGCTCTCGGCACCGGAGTCGTAGCCCTGCTGGGGACGCGGGACGTCCTGGTCGGCCGACGTCGAGCCTCCGCCCGAGCAGGCGGCGAGGAGCGCGAGGCCGACGGCCAGGGTCGCGGCTGTTCGAGCGGTGCGCGTGGTTGGCGTGGTTGCCGTGGTGCGCGTGGTTGCGGTGGTGGTGCCGCCTCGTGGTGATCTCGCGATTCGCATCGTCGTGCCGCCTCCCGTGTCGTGGCGGGCGTGTGCCCCGTGACCGGAGAGTGTGGGCGCGGGGTGCGGTCTTGCGGCGCGCGCGACGTTGTGACGCGATCGTGACGTTCAGCGGCTCCCGGCAGCCTGGGATCACGGGACGCGCGCGCGTCCAGGAGCGGATGTCGGTGGCGGGTGATGCACTGGACACATGTTCGATTCCGCGTCGGGGAGTGCCGCTGGCGACAGGGGCGGCGAACGCCTGCGCGCGGACGATCTCGCGCTCGGCTCGATCGCGTCGTTGTCCTCGGCCCTCGTGGGCGTCGCTCTCGCGCGGGCGACCGTGACCTCCACGCCGGGCACCCTCGGAACGCACCCGTCCGGCGCCGATCTCGTTGACGTCATCGCCGCCCTCGAGCGGCTGAAGGCGGCGGCGACGGCCGCGCAGGCCCGGCTGTCGGCGGACCTCGACCGCGAGCAGCGGGCCGCGCAGCGGGCGGCCGGTCTCCCGGCGAAGCAGCAGGGTGCGGGCATCGGCGGCCAGATCGCGCTCGCGCGGGGGCAGTCGCCGCACGCGGGCCAGACCCTGCTGGGCGTCGCGAAGGCCCTGACGACCGAGATGCCCCACACCTTGAACGCGCTGGCTACCGGAACGCTCGACGAGTGGCGCGCCACCGTTCTCGTGCGCGAGTCCGCGTGCCTCGACGTCGCCGACCGTCAGCTCCTGGACCGGGAGCTGTGCGGTGACGCGGCGGCACTGGTCGGCGTCGGTGCCCGCTCGCTCGCCGCCCGCGCCCGACGGATCGCCCAGCGCCTCGACGCCGCGGCGCTGGTGCGTCGGGCCCGCAGGGCGGTGGCGGACCGGTGCGTCACGATCCGTCCGGCCCCGGACACGATGGTCTACCTGACGGCCCTGCTCCCCGTCGCGCAGGGGGTCGGTGCGTACGCCGCCCTCACGCAGGCCGCGGACGCCGCTCGCTCGGGCGGCGACGTGCGCTCGCGCGGTCAGGTCATGGCCGACACCCTCGTCGGACGCCTGACCGGGCGCGAGGTGGTGGAGGCCGTGCCCCTCCAGGTCGGGCTCGTGATGACCGATGCGGCGCTGCTCGCTCCCCCGGGCTCGCCCGGCCGGAACGAACCGGCCCGGCTGACCGGGTACGGGCCCGTCCCGGCGCCGTGGGCACGCGATCTCGTCGCCTCGACGCTCGGGAAAGAACCTGAGCGGGTGTGGCTCCGCCGCCTCTTCACACGTCCCGGCTCGAACCAGCTGGCCGCGCTCGAGTCGCGTTCCAGGTCGGCGCCGGCGGGTCTGCGCGACTTCGTCTCGCTGCGCGACGACACCTGCCGCACGCCGTGGTGCGACGCGCCCATCCTCCACGTCGACCACGTCGTCGACCACCACCGCGGTGGCGCCACCGACAGCGCGAATCTCCAGGGACTGTGCGAGGCGTGCAACTACGCGAAGACCGCTCCGGGATGGAGCGCGACATCGACCGACGCCGTCGTCACCACCACGACCCCCACCGGTCACCGCTACGCCTCGACCGCTCCCGATCTGCCTGGACCGACGACAGCGACTGCGACTGCGACTGCGACTGCGTCCAAAATGCCGTCGATGCCGTCGCCCCGACGCCGCCGGCCTCCGGACTACGTCCGCAACCTCGACCTCACCGCAACCGTGTCCGCGATCGAGGCCTACCTCGCCAGCAGGATCCCCGTGCGGGTGGTCGAGGTGGAACCCCACCCGAGGACGTGAGGGTGAGCGATCCCTTCGCTCCCCCCACAGCCGATCCCTCCGGACACCCGACCTAGACTCGGCCCATGGCATCGCTCTTCTGGGGTCGTACCCGCAAGAACCAGCAGCAGGACGAGCTCGACGCTCGGGACGCCGTTCTCGCGCAGCGTGCCGGTCGCGCCCTCGTCGAGGCTGACGAGCGGCTGCGCCTGACCTCTGACGAGCTGGACTTCGCCGTCGCCGAGCTCGGCGACGCCGCGACCTCCGACCTGCGCGAGGCGGTTGCGAGCGTGCGGACTCACCTCGGCGAGGCGTTCCGGCTGCACCAGCTCAACACCGACCACATCCCCGACACCCCCGAGGAGCTGCGCGAGCGCAACGCCCGGATCGTCCAGCTCGCCGACTGGGCGCAGGACCTGCTGGACGCCAGGACCGCCGACCTCGAGCGGGCCGTCGCCAAGGTCCGCGAGGCGCCCGCCGTCGTGGAGAACGTCCGGAGCGAGGCGCAGCGCATCCGTGCGCAGGTGCCCCAGGCGCACGAGACGGTGGCGCGGCTGCGGCAGCGGTACTCCGACGGCGCCGTCCGCCAGGTGGCCGACAACGCGGCCGAGGTCGAGCAGCTCATCTCCTTCGCCGAGCACAGCCTCGACGTCGCGGCGCGCCGCCGGGACTCCGGCAACGCCGCGGCCTCCACCGTGGCGCTCGAGGCGGCCACGGAGGGCGTCCGACGCTCGGCCACCCTGCTCGAGGCCGTCGAGACCTACGAGATCGAGGCGCTCCGCGCCGAGTCGACGCTCGCCGCCGTCGTCGCCGACTCGCGCGGCGACCTGATCGCGGTGCGGGAGGTTCCCGCGACCCCGGCCGTCACGGCGGCCGCGACCGATCTCGAGGCAGCGCTCGCCGCCCTCCCGAGCGCGGGAACGCCGTCGGACCCGTTCGCCGAGCTGTCCCGGCTGCGCGAGGCGAACACGGCCCTGGACCGCGCCGTCGACACCGCGCGCGAGCGGGCGGCACGCCCCGTCCCCTCCCGCGACCAGCTCGCCCACGCGATCGACGACGCCGAGCGACAGCTGGCGATCGCGCGCGACGTCGTCGCGGGTCACCGTGGCTACATCGGCGCCGACGCCCGCACCCGACTCGCGGAGGCGGAACGCGCCCTGACCGACGTGCACCGGTACGGCTCCGACGAGGACGCCCGCGACCAGGCGTTCGGGCTCGCCCGCCGCGCCGCGTCGCTCGCGGCCGAGGCGCTCGACCTGGCGCGACGAGACATCGACGGTGGTCAGGCCGGGTACGGCCGCGACGATCGCGGCGGCTGGGGCGACCGCGACGACTGGGGCGGTGGCGATCGCCGACGCGGCAGCGGCGGCTTCGGTGCTGGTGGTCTCGGCGCTGGTGGTTTCGGCGGCGGCCGCCGGAGCAACGACCTCGGCGGACTCGCCGGAGGCCTCCTGGGCGGGATGGTCCTCGGCGAGCTGTTCGAGGACTTCTTCGACTGATGCGGAGCGATCACCGGTGCTGACGCTCGGACGGGTCGTCGTCCTGGTCACCGACCTCGACGACGCCCACGACTTCTACACCCGCGGGCTCGGGTTCTCCGTGCTCCTCGACGCGCGGATCAGCGAGGACTTCCGCGCCCTCCACGTGGGCACGGGCGGCGTCGGGGATACGGGGGTGTGGCTCCTGGACTCAACGTCGGACCGCGTCGGCACCCAGACGGGGTCGGACCCCGCCCTGATCCTCTACTCCGACGACCTCGACGGCGACCTCACCCACCTGGGGCGTGAGTTCGGGCTCATCCCGCACGCGGGCCCCGACGGCGACCCCGGCGCCAGGTTCGCCCAGCTCCGCGACCCGTGGGGCAACGAGCTGGTCATCGCCGAGCGACCGTAGCTCCGGTCGGGGCCGACCCGATCCGGTGCAACCCGACCCGAGCCGGCCCGACCGATGAGTTCGTGTCGGTGCGCGGGTCTATCGTCCGAACCGCCAGCTCGACCTCTCGCACGACCTCGAGGCAAAGGACACTCCGATGACCGTCAACGTCAATCCGTACCTGCAGTTCCGCGACACCGCACGCGCCGCGATGGAGTTCTACGCCGACGTCTTCGGTGGCGAGGCGACCTTCTCGACCTACGGCGACTTCGGCCTGTCCGAGGACCCCGCCGAGGTCGGCAAGATCATGCACAGCCAGCTCGTCATCGACGGCCGAGCCTGGCTCATGGCCGCGGACACCCCGGCGTCGATGGCGCTGCCCGAGTCCTCCTCCGTGGCCATCTCCCTGTTCGGCGGACCGGAGGACGATGCGGTCATCCGGGAGCAGTGGGCCAAGCTGGTCGACGGCGGCCGGATCACCGAGGAGCTCGTGGCCGCTCCGTGGGGCGACGTCTTCGGCATGACGTTCGACAGGTTCGGCACCTACTGGATGGTCAACATCGGCGGCGCGCCCCAGGAGTGAGCGGGCCGGAGTGAGCGGGCCGGAGTGAGCGGGCCGGAGTGAGCGGGCCGGAGTGAGCCGGCACCGCACGGTGGCAGGATCGTCACCGTGCGGTGCGACTACCTCGAGCGGGACCTGTGCCGTTCCTGCACCCTGCTGCACCTGCCCTACGACACGCAGGTCGCGCGCAAGGAGGCGGCCGTGCGCGGCCTGCTCGCGCCGCTCGCCCTGCCCGCCGAGGTCTGGCTGCCCCCCGTCGTCAGCCCCGACAGCAGGTTCCGCAACAAGGCCAAGATGGTCGTCGGCGGCACCGTGGCCGAGCCCGTCCTGGGCATCCAGTCGATCGAGGGACCGCCCGGGCAGGTCACGGACCTCACGCGCTGCCCGCTGCACGACCCGGCGATCGAGAACGCCCTCCCCGAGCTCCGGCGCTTCGTCACGACCGCGGCCCTCACCCCCTACGACGTCGCCTCCCGCCGCGGGGAGCTCAAGTACGTGCTGGTCACGGCGAGCCCCGAGGGCGACCTCATGGTCCGCCTCGTACTCCGCTCGCGGGAGGCCGAGGTCCGCATCCGCAAGCACCTGCCGGCCCTGCTCGCGTCGCTGCCGACGATCGCCGTCGTCAGCCTGAACATCCACCCGCAGCACGCGGCCGTGCTCGAGGGGCCCGAGGAGATCGTGCTGCACGGCGCGACGCTCACCATGACCGTCGACGGCCTCCCCCTCCACCTGCGGCCGAGGTCGTTCTTCCAGACCAACACGGCCGTTGCCACCGCCCTCTACCGGCACGCCACCGACTGGCTCGCGGAGCTGCGGCCGCGGACGCTGTGGGACCTGTACTGCGGCGTCGGCGGGTTCGCGCTCCACGCCGCGACCGCGCTGCCCGACCTGGACGTGCTCGGCGTCGAGGTCTCCCCCGAGGCCGTCGCGAGCGCCGAGCGCACCGCGCGCGATCTCGGGCTCGACCGCGCCACCTTCCGGGCCGACGACGCCGGAGCCGTCGCCCTGGGCGATCCCGCGCGGGCGCCCGACGTCGTCGTCGTCAACCCGCCCCGGCGAGGCATCGGACCCGACCTCGCGGGCTGGCTCGAGACCTCCCGCGCCGAGCACGTCCTGTACTCCTCGTGCAACGCCGCGAGCCTCGCGCGCGACCTGACGGCGATGCCCTCGCTGCGGGTCGAGCGCGCCCAGGTGCTCGACATGTTCCCCCACACCGACCACTACGAGGTGCTGGTGCTGCTGTCCAGGGAGCGAAGGTAGGTTTTCAGGGTGCCCTCCCCCGCCCCGACCCGCGCTCCCGTCACCACCACCCTCTCGCCCGCGCACCCGCTCGCCCTGGCTCGGGGGACGTCGCCCGACGACGCCTACGAGGCGTTCGAGGCGTACGCGGTCGACCGGGGTCTGACGCTCTACCCGCACCAGGAGGAGGCCGCCCTGGCGGTCCTCGGCGGCGAGCACGTGGTGCTGGCCACCCCGACCGGGAGCGGCAAGAGCCTCGTCGCGATCGCCGCGCACGCGGCCGCCCTCGCCCGTGGTGCGCGGACGTTCTACACCGCGCCGGTGAAGGCGCTGGTGAGCGAGAAGTTCTTCGACCTGGCCGCCGTCTTCGGCGCCGCGAACGTCGGCATGGTCACCGGTGACATCTCGATCAACCCCGGTGCCCCGGTCATCTGCTGCACGGCCGAGATCCTCGCGGCCCAGACGCTGCGCGGTCAGCTCGGCGCCACCCCCGCCAGCACCGAGAACGACGCCGACCTCGTCGTGGTCGCGGACGAGTTCCACTTCTACGCCGACCCCCAGCGGGGTGCCGCCTGGCAGATCCCGCTGCTGGACCTCCCCGGCGCCCAGTTCGTGCTCCTGTCCGCGACGCTCGGCGACATGACCTCGATCACGCAGGACCTGACGCGCCGCACGGGCCGCGAGTGCCAGGTCATCGCGAACACGGAGCGCCCCGTCCCCCTGCACTTCGCCTACTCCCTCGACCCCCTGACCGAGGTCATCGAGGAGCTCCTCACCACGCGTCGCGCGCCCGTCTACGTCGTCCACTTCACGCAGGCCGCCGCGCTCGAGCGCGCCCAGGCCCTCACCTCGGTCCAGGTCACCACGCGGCCGCAGCGCGAGGCCATCGCCGAGGCTCTGAGCGGCGAGCGGTTCGCGGGCGGTTTCGGCACCACCCTGTCCCGCCTCCTGCGCCTGGGCATCGGTGTCCACCACGCCGGCATGCTGCCGCGCTACCGCCGGCTCGTGGAGCGGCTCGTGCAGGCCGGTCACCTCCGCGTCGTGTGCGGGACCGACACGCTCGGCGTCGGCGTCAACATGCCGATCCGCACGGTCGTGTTCACGTCGCTGACGAAGTACGACGGCGTCCGCTCGCGCCACCTGACGGCGCGCGAGTTCCACCAGATCGCGGGTCGCGCGGGCCGCGCGGGCTTCGACACGGTGGGCGACGTCGTCGTCCAGGCCCCCGACCACGTCGTGGAGAACGCCAAGGCGCTGGCCAAGGCGGGCGACGACGAGCGCAAGCGCCGCAAGATCGTCCGCAAGAAGGCGCCCGACGGTCACGTCAACTGGACCGACAAGACCTTCGAGCGGCTCCGGGACTCCGAACCCGAGCCGCTGACCTCCCAGTTCCACGTCACGCACGCCATGGTGCTGGGCGTGCTGGCCCGGCCGGGCGACCCCGTCGCCCGCATGACGCGTCTCGTCCTCGACAGCCACGAGCCGCACCGCGCGGCCGACCCCCACCTGCGCCGCGCCGTCGGCATCTACCGCTCGCTGCGGTCGGCGGGTCTCGTCCAGCACACCCCGCGCCAGTACGTGCGCGACGGCGAGCCGACCGTCACGCTCGAGGCGGACATGCCCGACGACTTCGCGCTGAACTCGCCGCTCTCGCCGTTCGCGCTCGCGGCGCTCGAGCTGCTCGATCCCGAGGCGGAGCCGTTCACGCGCGCGCTCGAGGTGGTCTCCGTCATCGAGGCGACGACGCCGGGTCCCCGCCCCGTGCTGATGGCGCAGCAGCACGCCGCGCGCGGCGACGCGATCGGCCAGATGAAGGCCGACGGCCTGGAGTACGAGGAGCGCATGGAGCTCCTCGACGAGATCACCTACCCGCAGCCGCTGCAGGAGCTCCTCGCCGGCGCGTTCGAGATCTACGCGCGCGCCAACCCGTGGGTGAGCGACTGGGAGCTGGAGCCCAAGTCGGTCGTGCGCGAGATGATCGAGACGGGGATGACGTTCTCCGAGCTGGTCTCGCGCTACAGCGTGACGCGCAGCGAGGGCGTCGTGCTCCGGTACCTGACCGACGTGCTGCGCTCCATGCGCCAGGTGATCCCGACGGACCTGCGCACGAGCGAGGTCGAGGACGTCCTGACCTGGCTCGGTGAGGTGGTGCGCCAGGTCGACTCCTCGCTCCTGACCGAGTGGGAGGCGCTGGCCGGGGCGGCGAGCGACGCCGTCGACGCCGACGGCCTCACCGATGCGGAGCTCGAGGCGGCCGAACGCCGCTTCGGCGACTCCGAGACCCCGCCGCCGTTCACGGCCAACGAGCGCGCCTTCCGCACGGCCGTGCGCGGGGCGGCGTTCCGCCGCGTCGAGCTCCTGGCGCGCGAGCAGTACGCCGCGCTCGGGGCGCTCGACGGCGGTGCGGGCTGGGACCCGCAGCGCTGGGCCGACGCCCTGGGCCCGTACTGGAGCGAGTACGACGACATCGGCACCGACGGCGCCGCGCGCTCGGCGTCGCTGCTCCTCATCGAGCCCGAGGGTCGCACCTGGTACGTCACCCAGATCCTCGAGGATCCCGACGGCGACCACGACTGGCGCCTCATCCTCGAGATCGACCTCGACGCGTGCGACGCCGCGACAGAGGTCGTCGTGCGGCCCCTCTCGCTCGCGCAGCTCTGAGACCCGCTCGCGGGGCGTGGTCGAGGGACGTCGCCGGGCCGTAGGCTCCGTGCAGCACCGCCCCCCGGCGGGCCCCTGACCTGACGCGAGGAGACCGCGGTGGAGCGAGCGGCATGAGCGCGGTACCCGGCTGGTACCCCGACCCCGACGATCCGGGGAACGTCCGATACCACGACGGATCGGCCTGGACCCGGCACACGGCTCCGGCGGCACCAGCTGCTCCGACGGTGCCCGCCGCGACGTTCCAGGGCTACCCCGCCGGCCAGGAGTATGCCGGGCAGGGCTACGCGGGGCAGAACTACGCGCAGCAGGGCTACCCGCAGCAGAGCTACGGCAGCCAGGGCTACGGCAGCCAGGGCTACGGCCAACCCGGCTACGCCACGTCCGCCTCGACCGCCTCCCGAACGCCGCGCTGGCCCTTCGTCGTCGTCGGCGCCGTGCTGGTGCTGGGCGTGGCCGGCGTCGTCACGTGGGGAGCCGTGGGCGGAGGCTGGTTCGACCGCGCGCAGCCCGACCCCGCGCCGGTCGCGACCGGCTCCGCCGACCCGAGCGACCCCTCCTCCGACCCCACGGGCGCCACCGCGGCACCGACCACCGGGGCCGAGGAGGTCGTCGACGTCGACGTGCCCCTGGGTGCCACCACCTCGGTCTCGGTACCGGCCGGTGCTCAGGCGCAGGCCGTCGTCACCTTCCCCGCCGACGGGCTGTACCTCATCACGGCCAGCTCGACCGACGACTCCGACGCCTACGTGGCCCTCTCGACGCCGCAGGGTGCGCTCTCCTTCTCCGACTACCACCCGCTGCCCGCGCAGGCGCTCGGTCTGTCCGGCGAGGACGCGATGATCGCGGGGTGGTTCGCCGCGGGCGAGCACACCGTCGGCATCTCGGACTACTACTCCGAGGCGGCGGAGATCGACGTGACCCTCACGAGCCTGGGCGACGGCGGAGGCGCACTGACCGAGGCCGTCCCCACCTCCGTCGAGGTGCCGGAGGGCGGCGTGTGGGTGGGCTACCTCGACCTCACCGAGGGCCAGGACCTCGAGCTCGACGTGCGATCGACCAGCGGGAACGACCTCACGGCCGCCGTCGTGGCGTCGGACGGCCTGTTCTGGGAGAACGACGACCGGTCGGACGAGGCGATCGCCGACGTCGGTGGCGACGCGTTCGACCCCTACGTCGAGCCCGACGCCGTCCAGGGTGGCCGCGTGGTCGTGATGGTCGCCGACTTCGACGGCGCCGCCGGCACGGCCGAGGTCACCCCCTGGATCAGCAGGTAGGCGAGACGGATCACCAGGTAGGCGAGACTAGGACCGTGCTGACGAAGGAACCCGGCTGGTACCCCGACCCCCAGGGCCTGCCCCAGGTGCGACTGTGGGACGGTGACGACTGGACCGACTACACCCAGCCGTTCGCGCCCCTGGAGGAGGTGGCGCACGGACCGACCACGGCGCTGGACGACTACCCCTACCTCGCGGACGCCGACCTCCGGGCGACCCAGGGGCCGCGCACCGTCAGCACGTGGACCCCGGCGCCCGTGCTGGCGACCCCTGGCGCGACCGGCCCTCGGCGTTCGGGCGGCGGACTCGTCTGGTGGCTCGTGGGCGCCGGCGTCGTCGTGATCGCGATCATCGCCGTCGCCGCCAACGCGCTGATCGACGGCGGTTCGTCGAATGCCGACCCGGGCGGCGGCGCCGATCCCGTCCCCTCCTCCACCTCGACCCTGCCGCCGTTCGCCCCCGCGGACGCCCCCACCGGAACGGTGCCGGCCGACGGCGCGCTCACCACCGTCCTGGAGATCACCACGGACGGCGACTACTTCGTCGGGGCGACGGGCGACGAGGACGTCGAGATGACGATCACGCCGTCCGGAACCACCGAACCGCTCGCGCTGCCCGACGACCGCGGCAATGCCCTGGCGGCGCTCGTCGGTGGCACCTGGAGCGATCCCGGGTACTGGCTCACGCTGCCCGCCGGGAGCTACGACGTCGTGCTCACGGAGCGCGACGGTCTCGAGACCACGGCGGCCCTGGTCGCCGAACCCGCGACGGTCGTCGAGGTCGTTCCCGGCACGCCCGTGGACGTGGAGCTGACCGACGACGCCGGCATCGCGGTGCTGAAGCTGACCACCGACGTCGAGGCGGGCGCCGTCGTCGACGTGCGCGGTGCGAGCGAGGAGCTCGACGGCCAGCTCACCTACCTGACCGGGACCAGGGTCACCTCGATCGACGACCGCGGCCAGACGGTGGCCGAGACGATCGGCGGCAGCGAGTACGACCCCTACGTCGAGCTCGACCTGGCACCGGGATCGACCTTCGTCGTGCTCGAGGAGCTCTACCTCTCGACGGCGACCTTCAACGTCAGCGTGACGCAGGGCTAGTCGACCCGCTCGCTCGACGCCGCCTCGTCGCGGCGCCGTGCAGCGTGCGCGCGCACCTTCATCCGGTTGCCGCACGTCGCCATCGAGCACCACCGCGCGGTGCCGGGCCGGCTGCGGTCGATCAGGAACAGGTGGCACTCGTCGTTGCCGCACGGTCGCAGTCGACCGGGACGAGCCGCGACGACGCGGGACCAGGCTGTCGCGACGCGCGCCGCCAGCACGCGGTGGGCCGGCGCCCGGAGCGTCCAGGCGATCCCGGCGGAGCCCACCTCGGGGACGAGGACGACGCCGTCGAGCCAGACGGCCAGGTCCTCGACGGCCCCTGCCTCCCCACGCACGACGGCGTGCAGCAGCTCGCGGACCTCGCGCAGCTGCGCGAGCTCCGCGGGTGAGCCGTCACCGCCCAGTCGCCTGGCGAGCTCCGCGGCACCGGGTTCGTCGAGCTCGTCCGTGGGTCGACCGTCGACGACCGGTGCCGTGTTGAGCACACCCAGCACGAGCTCCTCGTCGTCCAGCACATCGACTCCTCTTCCCTGGTTCGGCGCCACGACGACCATGCTACCGTCTCACTAACCAGTTACCAAACGATAGAAGGTTAGTCATGGTCACCGTCCACCACCGCACCACCACCATCGACGGACTCGAGGTGTTCTACCGCGAGGCGGGGCCGGCCGACGCCCCCGTCCTCCTGCTCCTGCACGGGTACCCGTCGAGCTCCCACATGTTCCGCCACCTCATCCCCGCCCTGGCGGACCGCTACCGCGTCGTCGCGCCCGACCACATCGGCTTCGGCCGCTCCAGCGCACCCGGGACCGACGAGATGCAGTACACGTTCGACCGCCTCACCGCCGTGACGCGGTCGCTCCTGGCCGACCTCGGGATCGCGCGGTACACGGTCTACGTCCAGGACTACGGGGCACCCGTCGCCTGGCGCCTGGCGCTGGCCGATCCCGATGCCGTCGAGGGCGTCATCTCCCAGAACGGCAACGCCTACGAGGAGGGATTCGTGCCGGACTTCTGGGCACCGATCTGGTCGTACGGCGACGACCGGTCACCCGCCAACCGGGCCGCCCTCGTTCCCGCGCTCGGTCGCGAGGCCGTCGAGTGGCAGTACCTGCACGGCGTCCCTGACCCCACCACGGTCGACCCCGACGCGTGGGAGCACGACCTCGCGCTCCTGGCCCGCCCGGGCCTCGAGGCGGTGCAGCTGGCCCTCTTCGCCGACTACCGGACGAACCGCGACCTCTACCCCGCCGTTCAGGCCTGGCTGCGGTCCTCACGCGTGCCCGTGCTGGCGGTCTGGGGCCGGCACGACGAGATCTTCGCGTCGGCGGGCGCGACCGCGTTCCTGCGCGACGCCCCTCACACCCGGGTGGAGCTGCTGGACGGCGGCCACTTCCTCCTCGAGTCCCACCTCGACGAGGTCGTGGCGATCATCCGGGAGTGGCGGGGGACGTGGTGATCAGTCCTCGGCCGCAGCCGCCTTCGCTGCGGCCTTCTTCTGCTGCTTGAAGTCACGGACCTTCAGCAGCGACTCGGCATCCACCACGTCGGCGACCGACCGGTACCCCTCGAGCGCGTAGTCGCCCGCGGCGGCCTCCCAGCCCTCGGGCCGCACGTCGAGCTGCTTCGCCAGCAGGGCCACGAAGATCTGCGCCTTCTGCTTGCCGAACCCGGGAAGGTCCTGCACCCGCTTCAGCAGGTCGCGGCCGCTGGTCGCCTCGGTCCACAGTCGCGTCACGTCGCCGTCGTAGCGCTCCACGACGAGGGCGGCGAGCTCCTGCAGCCGCTTGGCCATCGACCCAGGGAACCGGTGGATCGCGGGCGGCTGGCTGCAGAGCGCGACGAAGTCCTCGGGGTCGGCGGCCGCGATCGCCGCGGGGTCGAGCGTGCCGAACCGGGACCGCACCTTCCAGCCGCCGCGGAACGCGTGCTCCATGCCGTACTGCTGATCGAGCATCATCCCGACGACGACCGCGAAGGAGTCCTCGTCCAGGACCGCGTCAGCCTCGGGCAGGTTGGCGATGTGGAAGCTCATGGGACCCGATTCAACCACTGCGGCGTGGCGAACTTCTGCTCCACGAGGCGCTCCGCCTCCGCCCGCTCGGCGGGCGTGATGTCACCGGCGCGCGTGTCGTAGCGCGAGGCGAAGTGCGCCAGGAACGCGTCGATGATCTCCGCGCGCGGCAGGCCGGTCTGGCTGCGCAGCGGGTCGACCCGCTTGTTGGCGCTGCGGGTGCCCTTGTCCGAGAGCTTCTCGCGGCCGATGCGGAGCACGTCGAGCATCGCGTCGGCATCGATGTCGTAGGCCATCGTCACGTGGTGCAGCACCGCGCCGGAGGCGTACCGCTTCTGCGCGGCGCCCGCGATCTTGCCGGCGGGCGACGTGATGTCGTTGAGCGGCACGTAGGTGGCGCTGATGCCGAGGTCACGCAGCGCACCCAGCACCCAGTCGTCGAGGAACGCGTAGCTCTGCTCGAAGCTGAGCCCGTCCACGAGGGAGGCGGGCACGTACAGGGAGTAGGTGATGGTGTTCCCGGGCTGGATGAACATCGCGCCACCGCCCGACACGCGGCGCGTGACAGTCACCCCCTGCCGCCCCGCACCCTCGGGGTCGATCTCGTTGCGCATCGACTGGAACGAGCCGATCACCACGGTGGTGCGCTCCCACTCCCAGAACCGCAGCGTGGGCCCGCGGGTGCCGGCACCGACGGACTGCGCCAGCACCTCGTCGAGCGCCATCTGCATGAACGGCACCTCGGCCTCGCCACGGATCACCTCGAAGGTGTGGTCGCCCCAGCTCGTGGAGTGGCCGAGGGCGCGGCGCACCGCGATCGCGACCGCCTCGGGCGAGAACCCGACCATGGCGACGTCGTCGCCCACGGCCGCAGCGACCGCCGCCGCCATCGACGCCACGCTCGCCGACGCCGGGACGCCCACGAGGGCGCCGTTGATCGTGTCGAGCGCCTCGTCGGGCTCGAGGAAGAAGTCCCCCGAGATCGCGACGCCGCTCAGGGTGGCACCGTCGCCCTCCCCGTCCAGCGTGACGTCGGCGACGACGAGCTTGCCGCCGGGGACCTTGTACTCACCGTGACTGCTCGCAGCGACCATGCCTCCATCCTCCCACCGGCGCGCGCGGTGTTGCCTCGAGGGGTGGCGGCGGGAGATCCTGGGGCATGGCTTGGTTCCGCTGGCGCAAGAACACCCCGCAGGTCGACGAGCAGCAGGACGTCGTCCAGGAGCAGCAAGGCGTCAGGGAGCGGGACGTCACCGCGCCCGACGACGTCTCTGCGGTGCCCGCGATCGACCCGGAGCCGGAGCCAGATCTCCCTCCTGAGCCGTCGTACGAGCCCGAGCCTGTCATCGACCCCGAGCCCACCGTCGAGCCCGACCCCGAGCCCTTCCCCGAGCCCGATCCGGTCACCGACCAGCTCGGCTCCGCCACCACGCTCCAGGTCGCCGAGCAGATCGTCCCCTCCGACCAGCCCGCGCCGGTGCTGGCGTGGAACCCGGGCCTGCGTGGCGTCGTCGTGCGGATCGTGCACACGGCACCGTCCGCCGCCGGCAGCGCGGAGGACCTGCGGGCCGCCCTCGAGAACGGGCTCGCGGCCGCCGTCGGCGAGCACTCCCCCGCGCCGCACGACGCCGATCCGGAGTACCCGGTCGTGCTGAACGTGACGATCGCCGAGGAGACGGTCGACGCCGAGGTGACCGAGGTGCTCGCCTCCGCGCGCAAGCAGCTCGCACGCAAGGCGGTCCGGGTGCGCCTCGTGGTCGACCAGGCGCCCCTCGCCGAGATCGCCTGACCGACGACCGGCTCCGGCCTACCGGATCTCGACGCCCCGGGCCACGAGCCCGTAGACCAGCGCGTCCACGAGCGCCTCGTAGGAGGCCTCCAGGATGTTCGCCCCGACGCCGACCGTGCTCCACACGTCCGTGCCGTCGGTCGTCTGGATCAGCACGCGCGTGACGGCATCGGTGCCGTGCGAGGTGTCGAGCAGGCGGACCCGGAAGTCGATGAGCTCGAACGTCTCGATCTCCGGGTAGATGCCCCGCAGCGCGTCGCGGAGCGCGTGGTCGAGCGCGTTGACGGGACCGTTGCCCTCGCCCGTGCGAACGACGCGCTCGCCGCCGGCGTGCAGCTTGACGGTCGCCTCGCTCTCGCCGTCGCCGCCCACGCGCTCGGAGTAGTTCACCGAGGCGCGCCAGCTCTCGACGCGGAAGTAGGCCGGGCGTGCGCCGTCGATCTCCTCGCGCAGCATGAGCGCGAACGAGGCGTCGGCGGCGTCGAACGTGTAGCCCTCCGCCTCGGCGTTCTTCACGCGGTCGACCACGCGCGCCAGCAGCTCGGGCTGACCGGTCAGGTCGAAGCCGAGCTCGCGGCCCTTCAGCTCGATCGACGCGCGGCCGGCCATGTCGGAGACCAGCATCCGCATGTCGTTGCCCACGAGCGTCGGATCGATGTGCTGGTACATGTCGGGGTCGACCTTGATCGCGCTCGCGTGCAGCCCGGCCTTGTGCGCGAACGCGCTGGCGCCGATGTAGGGCTGGCGTCCGTACGGCGGGATGTTGGTGACCTCGCTGACGGCGTGCGCGATGCGTGTCGCCTCGGCCAGCGCTCCGGGCGCGAGGCAGCGCGCGCCGAGCTTGAGCTCGAGGTTCGCCACGACGGCGAGGAGGTCGGCGTTGCCGGTCCGCTCGCCGTAGCCGTTGATCGTGCCCTGGACGTGACGCGCACCCGCCACGACGGCGGCGACCGAGTTCGCGACGGCGCAGCCGGAGTCGTTGTGGGCGTGGATGCCCAGGGTGCCGTTCGTGCGTGAGGCCACGTCGGTGACGATCGCGTGCACCCAGTCGGGCAGCATGCCGCCGTTGGTGTCGCACAGGACGACGTCGGAGGCCCCGGCCGCGAAGGCGGCCTCCACGGCGCGCAGGGCGTAGTCGCTGTCGTAGCGGTAGCCGTCGAAGAAGTGCTCGGCGTCCACGATCACGCGGCGCCCGGCCTCGCGCAGGTACCGCACGGTGTCGGTGATCATCGCGAGGTTCTCCTCCGGCGTCGTGCGCAGCGCGCGCTCGACGTGCCGGACGTCGCTCTTGGCCACGAGCGTCACGATCGGCGCCCCGGAGTCGAGCAGGCCGCGGACCTGGACGTCGTCGTGGGCCCGGCCACCGGCCTTGCGGGTCGAGCCGAACGCGGCGATCTGGGCGCGCGGGAGCTCGAGCTCCTTCTCCACCCGACCGAAGAACTCGGTGTCCTTCGGGATGGCGCCGGGCCAGCCGCCCTCGATCACGGCCACGCCGAGCTCGTCGAGCAGGGGGGCGATCGCGAGCTTGTCCGCCACCGTGAGGTTCATGCCCTCCTGCTGCGCGCCGTCGCGCAGGGTGGTGTCGTAGATCTCGACGGTCACGCCGTCGAGCGCGTGGGGCGTCGTCATGTCTGTTGCCTGCTTTCACCGCGAGTGTGGGAGTCGGCGTCTCCGGCGTGGGTGGTGCCGGTGGCCCTGCCTGATCCCGTGGATCCCGTCCGCCGCGTCCGAGGAGGCTGACGGATTGCTCGCCCGGACACGAAAAAGCCTCCCGAGGGTGCGGGAGGCGGCGCGTCCGGGTGGGCCGGACGCGCTAGGTAATGACGAGGGCGAGGTGTGCCACGCAGGCAGTATGCCACAGCGACCCACCTCGCCCTCCGTCGGACCCGCGGACCTCACACCAGGCGGGTGAGCCAGCCGTGCGTGTCCTCGCGCGTGCCGTACTGGATGCCCGTCAGCTGGTCGTGCACGTCGCGCGTGAGCGGTCCGGCCTCGCCGTCCCCGACGGTGACGTCGAAGTCCGTGCCCGCCAACCGGCCGATGGGGGTGACGACGGCGGCCGTCCCGCACGCGAACACCTCGGTCACCTCGCCCGAGCGGACGCCGTCGACGAGCTCGGCCAGGGAGATGTCGCGCTCCTGCACGTCCAGGCCCTGCTCGGCCAGGAGGGTCAGGATCGAGGAGCGGGTGACACCCTCGAGGATCGAGCCGTTCAGGCGCGGCGTGCTGGCCGTGCCGTCCCTGCCGATGACGACGACGTTCATGCCGCCGAGCTCCTCGATGTTCTCCCCCGCGCTGTCGAGGAAGAGGATCTGGTCGAAGCCCCGGGCCGCCGCGGTCGCCTGCGGCAGCAGGCTGGCGGCGTAGTTGCCGCCGCACTTCGCGGCGCCGGTGCCCCCGGGCGCGGCGCGCGCGTACTCGTCGCTCACCCAGATGTGGACGGGGGTGATGCCGCGCGCGAAGTACGGCCCGACCGGCGAGGCGATGACGAGGTAGTCCACGCGCGTCGCCGCGCGCACGCCCAGGAACGCCTCGGAGGCGAACATGAACGGTCGCAGGTAGAGCGAGGAGCCCGGTGTGGTCGGGACCCAGTCGACGTCGGTGTGCACGAGCGTGCGCACCGAGTCCAGGAAGTCCTCCTCGCTGAGCTCGGGCAGCGCCAGGCGCTCGGCGCTGCGCGCGAACCGGCGCGCGTTGGCCTCGGGGCGGAAGGACCACACGGACCCGTCGGGGTGCGCGTAGGCCTTGAGGCCCTCGAAGATCTCCTGCGCGTAGTGCAGGACGGCGGCGGCGGGGTCGAGCTGGAGCGGGCCGTACGCCTCGATGCGCCGGTCCTGCCAGCCCGCGTCCACCGTCCAGGTGGCGTGCGCCATGTGGTCGGTGAACGCGGTGCCGAACTTCAGGTCGGCCAGGACGGCCCCGCGCTCGGTGACGGTGCGGGGGTTCGAGGACGGGCGGATCTCGAAGGACGAGGTCGGCGTCGACGCGGGTGTGGCTGCCGTTGCGGCAAGGGGGGTGGTCACGGGAAAGCCTCCAGGATCAGTACGAGGTGAACCTACGCCAGAAACGCGCGGTGGGCCCGGTCCGACGGACGACGGCGCCCCCGGAGCGATCTCGCTCCGGGGGCGCCGGCCTCGACGGGCGGCCGGCGTCTCAGCCGGCTACTCGTGCGGCCAGCGCGTCACCGATCTCGCTCGTGGTGCGGGTGGCGGTGCTCCCGGCGCGCTCGGCGATGTCGGTCTCGACGGCGCGGACGATGCGGGCGGCCTGCTCGGTGAGACCGAGGTGCTCCAGCAGCAGGGCGACGGACAGCACGGTGGCGGTCGGGTCGGCCTTCTGCTGGCCGGCGATGTCGGGCGCGGAACCGTGCACGGGCTCGAACATCGAGGGGAACTCACCGGTCGGGTTGATGTTGCCGGAGGCAGCGAGCCCGATCCCGCCGGTGATCGCGGCGGCGAGGTCGGTGAGGATGTCGCCGAACAGGTTGTCCGTCACGATGACGTCGAAGCGCGCCGGGTCGTTGACGAGGTAGATGGTCGCGGCGTCGACGTGGCAGTAGTCGACCGTGACGTCGGGGAACTCGGTGGCCACGGCCTCGACCTGACGGCGCCACAGGTGCCCGGCGTGCACGAGCACGTTGTGCTTGTGCACCAGCGTCAGCTTCTTGCGCGGCCGCGCCTGGGCGCGGGCGAACGCGTCCCGCACGACGCGCTCGACGCCGTAGGCGGTGTTGACCGAGACCTCGGTCGCGATCTCGGCGGGGGTGCCGACGCGCAGCGCGCCGCCGTTGCCGACGTAGGGACCCTCGGTCCCCTCTCGGACGACGACGAAGTCGACCTCGCCGGGGTTGCCCAGCGGCGTCGGCACGCCCGGGTAGAGCACGGACGGGCGGAGGTTGACGAAGTGGTCGAACGCGAACCGGAGCTTGAGCAGCAGGCCGCGCTCGAGCACCCCGCTCGGCACGCCGGGGTCGCCGATCGCCCCGAGCAGGATCGCCTCGTGCTTGGCGATCGCCTCGAGGTCGGCGTCGGTCAGGGTCTCCCCCGTCGCGTGCCAGCGGGCGGCGCCGAGCTCGTACGGCGTCGTCGCGACGTCGACGTCGGAACCCGCCAGGACGGCGTCGAGCACCTTGAGGCCCTCGGCCACCACCTCGGGACCGATGCCGTCGCCGGCGATCACAGCAAGATCGAGTGTGCGCGTCATGGGTCGAGACTAGCGCCGGTCCCACCTGATGAAACCTGGCGTCTCGTCAGTCGGACGCTCGGCTGGACGGGTTGGCGGGCGGCAGGTGACCGGCCGGCGTCACAGTGCTCCGGTCAGCGACACCGCTCCGAGCACGGCGGCCGCGACGTAGCAGCCGACCGTCGTCCAGACCGTGGCGAGCAGCCTGGCCCAGGTCTCCCCCACCCGCGGCGGGAGGATCCAGCGCAGGTGGGTCTGTGAGTCGAGGTGGTCCAGCGTCTCGCCCGGGAGCTGGAGGACTCCCCACAGGGCCCGCAGGCGCGCCAGCAGACGCACCCCGCCGCGCTGCGTCACCGCGGCGAGCTTGTCCATGATGCCGAGCCCGCCCTGGACGTGGCTCGTGAAGGCGGTGAGCTCGGCGACGAGCGCCTCGGGGTCCTCGGCCGCCCGCAGGGTTCCGGCGCGCGAGCGGCCGAACAGGAGCGCGGGGACGAGCGCGAGCACGGCGACCACGACGCCCACGAGACGCGGCCACCCCTGCCAGCTCAGGGCGAGCGCACCGAGCAGCACCGGTGCGACGAGCGCCACCACCAGCAGGAGCAGCGACGGCCAGCGGAGCCAGCGGACGGCACGCGCGAGCGGGGGCGCGATCTGCGCGGCGCGGGCGTGCAGCGCGGCGAGCCGGTCCGGCGTCGGGGGTTCCGGGAGCGGCTCGACGGCGTCCACGGCGTTCTCGTCCACGGCGTCCGCGTCGTCCACGGCCGCCCTCAGCCCACGCGCGGGTCGAGCAGCTCGAACCGCTCCAGCACGATCTCGGTCGACGGGTCGACCGTGTCCCGGCCGAGCACGCGGCGCCAGTAGATCTCGTGCTGCTCGCGCCAGGAGCCGAGGCTGAGGTCGTCCTCGCCCTCGGCGGCGGCGAACGCCTCGTCGACCTCGTCGAAACGGACAGTCTCCACCGCGGTCGTGCGGACGAGCGCACGGGGGTGGCCCGCGCCGTCGAGCAGGATGGCGAGCTCGCCCACCCGCGGCAGAGCCTCGTCGCCGAACTCGACCAGCGCCGTCGACGTCGCGGTCTTGCGGCCCGTCAGGACGTGCCCGAGGAGCTCGTCCGCGAGCCTCGGATCGTCGCCGAACGACCACGCGGGCGGCGCGACGGCGGCGCTCAGGTCGGTACCCATGTAGACGGCGAGCCGGCCGATGCGCGCCTTGGCCCGCACCGACTCCCAGTAGAGCTGGATGGCCTCACCCTGGTCGAAGGACTCGCCCGCGAACGGGACGGCGGGCGTGGTGTCGTCGTCACGGGGCGTCGTCGTCATGGCTCCATTCAACCAGCGCGAGCTCCCACCAGCACGAACGCCCCGACCCTGGGCGGGTCGAGGCGTTCGTCGTCGCCGGTGAGGCGTCGGCGCGGGGTCAGCTCCGGATCAGCGGGAGACCTGACCGTCGACGTAGTCGCTGTCGGCGGCCTTCTGCCACGCGAACATCTTGCGGAGCTCGCGACCGGTGGTCTCGATCGGGTGCTTCTCACCCTTCGCGCGCAGCTCGGTGAACTCGGGCGCGCCGGCGTCCTGGTCCTCGATGAAGCGCTTGGCGAACGCGCCGGACTGGATGTCGGCGAGCACGGCCTTCATGTTCTCCTTCACGTCCGGGGAGATGACGCGCGGGCCGGAGACGTAGTCGCCGTACTCGGCGGTGTCGGAGATGCTCCAGCGCTGCTTGGCGATGCCGCCCTCCCACATCAGGTCCACGATGAGCTTGAGCTCGTGCAGGACCTCGAAGTAGGCGATCTCCGGCTGGTAGCCGGCCTCGGTCAGCGTCTCGAACCCGTACTGGACGAGCTGCGAGGTGCCACCGCACAGGACGGCCTGCTCGCCGAACAGGTCGGTCTCGGTCTCCTCGGTGAAGGTCGTCTTGATGACTCCGGCGCGCGTGCCGCCGATGGCCTTCGCGTAGGACAGCGCGGTCTCCCAGGCGGAGCCGGACGCGTCGACCTCGACGGCGACGATGTCCGGGATGCCACGACCGGCGACGAACTCGCGGCGCACGGTGTGGCCCGGGGCCTTGGGGGCGACCAGGATGACGTCGATGCCCTCGGGGACCTCGATGTAGCCGAACCGGATGTTGAACCCGTGGGCGAACGCGAGCGTCTTGCCCGGCGCGAGGTTCGGCTTCACGTGGTCGGTGAAGATCGAGCGCTGGTGCTGGTCGGGCGCCAGGATCATGATGACGTCGGCCCACGCGGAGGCGTCGGCGACGGACTTGACCTGGAAGCCGTCCTCGGACGCCTTGGCGGCCGACTTCGAGCCCTCCTTCAGCGCGATGACGACCTCGACGCCCGAGTCGCGCAGGTTCTGCGCGTGGGCGTGGCCCTGGGAGCCGTAGCCGATGACGGCGACCTTCTTCGAGGCGATGACGGACAGGTCGGCGTCGTCGTCGTAGAACATCTCAGCCACGATGGGTATCTCCTTGTTTCGGGTGGGTGCTTGGCAGGTGGTGCGCGAACGCGGGTGGTGCTGGCCGGCTGCGGCGGTCAGGCGGAACGGGCCACGCGGTCGAGGGCGCGCTCCGTCATGGAGCGGCCGCCGCGACCGATGGCGACCGTGCCGGACTGCACGATCTCGCGGATCCCGTACGGCGCGAGCGCGGTCAGCAGGGCGGTGAGCTTCTCGGGACCCCCGGTCGCCTCGATCGTGACGGCCTCCGGGGAGACGTCCACGACGTGCGAGCGGAACAGGTCGACGACCTGCAGCACGGCGGTGCGGGAGGCGTCGTCGGCCTTGACCTTCACGAGCAGCAGCTCGCGCTGGACCGAGGCCTTCTCCTCGAGCTCGACGATCTTGATGACGTTGATCAGCTTGTTCAGCTGCTTGGTCACCTGCTCGAGCGGGAGCTCCTCGACGTCGACGACGACGGTGATGCGCGAGACGTCGTCGTGCTCCGTCGGGCCGACGGCGAGCGAGTGGATGTTGAACGCGCGGCGCGCGAACAGGGCCGAGACCCGGGTGAGGACACCCGGCTTGTTCTCGACGAGCACGGACAGCGTGTGGCGGCTCATGGGTCTCAGTCCTCCCGGTCCCAGCTCGGGGTGATGTCCCGGGCGTACTGGATCGCGTCGTTGGACACTCCGGCGGCCACCATGGGCCAGACCATCGCGTCGCGGCTCACGACGAAGTCGACGACGACGGGCACGTCGTCGATCTCGTTCGCCCTGCGGATCGTCTCGTCGACGTCCTTGGGGTTCTCGCAGCGCAGGCCGATGCAGCCGTAGGCCTCGGCGAGCTTGACGAAGTCGGGGATGCGGCGGGACTGGTGCCCCGTGTTCAGCTCGGTGTTGGAGTAGCGGCCCTCGTAGAACAGGGTCTGCCACTGCCGCACCATGCCGAGCGAGGAGTTGTTGATGACCGCGACCTTGATGCCGATGCCCTCGAGCGCGCACGTGGCGAGCTCCTGGTTGGTCATCTGGAAGCAGCCGTCGCCGTCGATCGCCCACACGGTGCGGTCGGGCTCGCCGACCTTGGCGCCCATGGCGGCCGGGATGGCGTAGCCCATCGTGCCGAGGCCGCCGGAGTTGATCCAGGAGTTCGGTCGCTCGTAGCGGATGAACTGCGAGGACCACATCTGGTGCTGGCCGACACCGGCCACGTACGTGGCCTCCGGACTGGTCACCTCACCGATGCGGGAGATGACGTGCTGCGGCGAGAGCAGCCCGTCGTCGGTCGGGGTCCAGCCCAGGGGGTAGGTCTCGCGCAGCTTGTTCAGCTGGTTCCACCACGCCTCGAGGTCGGGCAGGCCGTGGTGGCCGTGCTCGCTCGCGAGCTCGGTCGCCAGGTCGGTCAGCACCTCGAGGAGGTCGCCCACGATCGGGACGTCGGCGCGGCGGTTCTTGGAGATCTCGGCCGGGTCGATGTCGGCGTGCACCACGGTCGCGAGCGGCGCGAAGCTCGAGAGCTGACCGGTGACGCGGTCGTCGAAGCGAGCGCCGAGCGCGACCACGAGGTCGGCCCGCTGCAGCGCGGCGACGGCGGGAACCGTGCCGTGCATGCCCGGCATGCCGAGGTTCTGCGGGTGGGAGTCGGGCAGCGCACCGCGCGCCATCAGCGTCGTCACGACGGGGGCGCCCGAGAGGTCGGTGAGCCTGCGCAGGGCGTCGCTCGCACCGGCCCGGATCACGCCGCCGCCGACGTACAGGACGGGGCGGCGCGCCGTCGCGAGCAGCCGCGCGGCCTCGCGCACCTGCTTGAGGTGCGGCTTGGTGGTCGGGTGGTAGCCCGGCAGGTCCAGCTCGACCGGCCAGCGGAAGATCGTGTCGGCCTCCTGCGCGCTCTTGGCGATGTCCACGAGAACCGGACCGGGGCGACCGGTGCTGGCGATGTGGAACGCCTCGGCGATGCGCGCCGGGATGTCGGCGGGGTCGGTCACGAGGAAGGCGTGCTTGGTCACCGGCATCGTGATGCCGACGATGTCGGCCTCCTGGAACGCGTCTGTCCCGATCTTCGAGGCGCCGACCTGACCCGTGATCGCCACCATCGGGATCGAGTCCATGTTCGCGTCCGCGAGAGGCGTGACGAGGTTGGTCGCCCCGGGTCCGGACGTCGCCATGCAGACACCGACACGACCCGTGGCGTGCGCGTAGCCGGACGCGGCGTGGCCGGCGCCCTGCTCGTGCCGCACGAGGATGTGCCGGATCTTCTCCGAGTCCAGCAACGGGTCGTACGTGGGCAGGATCGTGCCGCCCGGAAGCCCGAAGATGACCTCGGTGCCGGCCGCCTCGAGCGAGCGGACGATGCTCTGCGCACCGGTCATCCGCTCGCCCTGCGAGACCGGGACGGGGCCGGGCGACGGTGCCGGCGCGAGGCGCGGGCGACCGGGCATGGGCGCACGCTGGGGTGAGGCGGGGCCGCGGGACGGGACCGAGCCGGAACTCCTGGTCATCGTCACTCCTTCACGAGGTCGGGACACACAAAAGCCCCTCGAGCCGGTTCGGCTGCTGAGGGGCGCTGGGATCGCAGGATCGTCTAGTCGCCCGAGGTGGGTACGACGAGGAGGACCGAGGCGAGCTGCATGAGAGACACAGTAGACCCGATCCCCGTTGAATACCAACCAGTGGAATCACCGTCTTGCATCGCGGAACCTCACCGCGGTGCTGCCCGACACCGGGCCCCTCGTCCCCCTCATCGCGCGCGCGTGGCCGATACTGGTCGGGCCGACGCTCGGATCGGCCAGCCGAGCGGGAGGACCAGCGCACCGTGGTGGACGACGACGACGCCTGGGCCCCCGCCCCCCGGGACGACCTGGCCCTCGCGGTCGGTGTCGAGCCGACGCCGACCGCCACGGTCACCCCCGCCGTCGCGACGGGCGTCGCCACCACGATCACCGTCCCCGGTTACACCGATCTCGTCGAGATCGCGCGCGGGGGCGACGGCGTCGTGCTGCGGGCGCGCGACCTCGCCGTCGACCGCGAGGTGGCGATCAAGGTCGTCGACCTCGCCGAGCCGGAGGTCCGCTCGCGGTTCGAGCGCGAGGTCGCGCTCACCGTGCGCCTCGGCCGCGCCCACCCCCACATCGTCACCGTGCTGGCGACGCCGGAGACGACCGAGGGCCGCCCGTGCCTCGTCATGGACTTCCACGACCTCGGGTCGCTGCACGACCGGCTCCGCAGCCACGGACCGCTCCCCGTCGCCGAGGTTGTCGCGGCCGGTACGGCGATCGCCGACGCCCTCGCGTACGCGCACGCGCAGGGCGTGCTGCACCGCGACGTGAAGCCGCAGAACGTCCTCGTGCTGCCGACGTCGTACGTGCTGGCCGACTTCGGGATCGCCCGGATGGTCGACGCCGGGCGCACCGCCTCGCTCGAGCGCTTCAGCTACCGCCACGCGTCCCCGCAGGTCCTGGACGGCCTCACCCCGACCCCGGCCGACGACGTCTGGTCGCTCGGCTCCACGCTGTTCACGCTCCTGGACGGCCGCGCGCCGTTCGCCGCTGACGATCCGGACGAGGACACCGCGCTCGCCTACCTGCGCAAGGTCAGGACCGGTGACCGACGGCGGCTCGTGCGCGACGACGTCCCGCCGTCGCTCGTCGCGCTCCTGGAGGCGTGCCTCGCTCCGGACACCGGGACCAGGCCCGACGGCGCCGCGGCCGTGCTGGCCGCGCTGCGCGCCGTGCCGACGGAGGACCGCGGCTGGGATCCCGCGCAGGTGCACGGGGTGTCGGCGGATGCTGGTGGGCGCGACGTCGGGCGCGGCGACGGGGATGGCGACGCCGACGCGACGCGCGAGCGATCGACCGCCGTCGCCGCCACCCCCGCCCCCTCGCCGCGCGCGGCGGCTCCCGTCGCTCGATCGGCTCTGAGCCACCTGGCTGCCGCCCCTGCTCCGTCCCCCTCGTCGGCGCCGACGACGAGGAGACCGGCCTCGGTCCCGGCCGACGAGGACGTGACCGGGCTCGCCCCCGACGACGCGCCGAACGCATCGGCTCCGACGCCGACCCGGTCGGCCGGCTCGGGTTCGACCGGCCGTCGCGTCGCGGCCTTCCTGGGCGGCGCGCTGCTCGTGGGGGCGGCCATCGGCGTCGGACCGGTCGTCGTCGACATGGTGCGCGGGGGTGACGCACCGCAGGGTGGACAGAACGGTTCGACGTCGCCCGCGGATCCCAGGACGGGCACGAGCGGCCCCGGCACGCCCGACGGCGGCACCGACGTCGCGACCGGTTCGGGCGAGACGGTGACGACCGGCGCGATCCCGGAGTACGTCGGCACGCTCCTGGACGAGAGCGCGCAGGCCGCCACGGGCAACCCCGACCTCGCGGCGACCGGCCTCGCGGCCGTCGACCGCGGCACGTCGGCCGAGATCACCTGGAACGCGCCGCCGGACGAGGCCGCCCAGGTGCTCGTGGCCAGCCAGGTGGAGGGCGGTCCGATCGTGGCCTACGACCTCCTGGAGGCGGGCACGACCGCGTTCGTGGCCGAGGGCCTCGACCCCGGCGTGCGGGTGTGCTTCGCCGTCGTCGGCATCGGGACCGTGGACGGCGCCCTCGACCAGGGCGCCTCGGCGTCGCGCTGCCTCGAACGCTGACGTCCGGCGCCCCGGACCGCGCGGCGCCGTCAGCGCCGCAGCACCGCAGGCGAGACGCCCCACCACAGCCGCTGGACCCACGGCACCCCGCCGCGCAGCGCGCGGCTCGCACGGCGCGCGAGCTCCCACTCCCCCGCGGCCCGCGACCGGTCGGCACCGCCGTCGCCACCGGGTTGCCCAGCGGCCGCGGCGGGCGCGAACTCCTCCGCCTCGGCGCGCTCGGCGAGCCGCAGCACCGCGGGTTCGGCGCCCGCACCGACCACGCGGGCGGCGACGGCGCGGGCGTCGTCGCCGGGGCGCTGCTCGATCCCCGCCAGCCAGGCCGCGTCCGTCACGTGCTGCCAGGCACCGCGCGCACCGGCGCGGCGCAGCCGTCGCCGGCGCCGCTCCCGGAGCAGCGCGAGCGCCGCGAGCGGCAGCCCGACGGCGATCACCACGCCGCCCCCGACGAACGCGCCGGTCCCGACCCCGCCGGCGTCCGGTGCGAGCGTGCCGTCGGCCGGCACGTCGTCGCGCAGCGTCTCCGGCTCGTCCGCGACGGGGCTCTCCTCGCCGTCGGGACCGGGGTCGCCCGCGGGCGACGGCGTGACGGCCGCGCCGCCGCCGTCGCCCCCGCTGCTCTCGGGGCTCGGGTCGAACGCGACCCACCCGACCTCGGCGAGGTAGATCTCGGCCCAGATCGTGGCGTCGGCGCCGGTGACCGTCGCGGCGGTGACGCCCGTGCCGTCGGCGGAACCCGCGCCGGGGACCTCGAAACCGACGACCACGCGGGACGGCAGCCCGAGCGTGCGCGCGAGCACGGCGAAGGACCCGGCGAACTGCTCGCGCGTGCCCCGCATCCCGCCCTCCTCGGCCGGCAGGAACAGGAACTCGGCGAGCCGGCCGTAGGAGGACCCGCTCACGGCGGCGTCGTCGAGCTCGCGCCCGGCACGGATCCCCTCCGCCAGGAGCGTCGCCTGCTCGAGCCGCGTCGTCGCGCCCTGCGTGAGGGCGACCGCCTCGGCGCGCAGGTCGTCGCTGACGCGCGGCACCTCGAGGTAGCGCGCCGCCTCGACGGCGTCGGGCACCCCCGCCCCGGCCGCGCGATCCTGCTCGGGAGCATCGACGGTGGTGCGGACGCGGTAGTCGGTGGCCGCGACGCTCCCACCCGCACCGTCGGCCAGGACCAGGGATCCCGTGTCGACGTCGGCCAGCGGCGCGGCTCCGGTGATGCGCTCGACCCTGCCGAGCGTCGGCAGCCACGCGGTGCCGAGCTCGTCGACCGCGATCTCGAGGTCGAGCGTGGCCCGGCTCGTCCCGGCGGGCAGGTCGGGCTCGTCCACGACGCCCGGGGCGCGCAGCCGCGCCTCGAGCCGCCAGGTCGAACCGTCGAAGTCCGGCAGGACCGCCAGCGACAGCCGCTGCGGCAGCGGACCACCGTGCGACGTCACGCTGAAGAGCGTGGTCTCCCCGCCCCGGAGCCAGCCCGTGACGTCGGGGACGGGGTTGACGGCCTCGGCCGGCAGGGTCGGCGGGGTGACGTAGCGGCGGGCCTCGAAGGCGCCCGCGGTCGGGACGGCGAGGGCGACGACGGCGGTGGTCGCCGCCAGCAGCACGAGGGCGCCGGGCAGGGCGACGCCGTGGCGGCGGCCCGAGGCGGCGCGCGCCGGGGCGTCGCCGAGCACCCAGCCGAGGCCGGCGACGGCGAGGGTCAGCACGGCGACGACGACGGCGGTGACGTCCTGGCCCGCCACCAGCAGCGCGGCACCGACCTGCAGCGCGATCGTGCCGACCAGGCCGGCGACCCCACCCTGACGGGACCGATCCGCGCGATCGCGTCCGCGTGCGAGCCCCGTCCCGACCACCGCCAGCGCGACCGCGAGGGCCACCACCCCCACCAGCAGCACGGCGGGCGCGAGGAACGCGGCGCCGGAGGGCGCCGGGCGGGGCGCGGTGAGCAGGCGCGGCAGTGCGTCCAGCAGCGGTGCGACCGAGCGGGCGCCGGCCGGCACGCCGTCCAGCCCGCTGCTGGCCATGGTCGAGGTGATGACGGCGAGCAGCCCCACCCCCACGACACCCACCACCCAGCGCGCGAGCCGGAGCAGCGAACCGAGGAGCACGAGGCCGAACGCGGCCAGCACGACACCGGCGAGCACCAGCGGCGCCGGCCACCACGCGTAGGCCGAGGCGTACGGCACGCAGCCGAGCAGGAGCAGCGCCACCGTCCAGACGGGCACCCACCACGCCCGGGGGTGGGCGTCCTGCTCGGGGACCGCCGTCGTCATCGCGCCACCGCCGAGCGCCAGCCGTGCACGAGGTCCTCGGCGCGCGGGCCGCGCAGCAGCGTCACGCCCTGGACGGCCGAGACGAGCGCGACAGGATCGGGGTCGACGACGGCGATCACCGCCGCCGGCGCGGCGGCGGCCTCGAGCAGCAGCGCACCGAGGTCGGCGCGCACGCCCGTGAGGACGACGAGCACGTCGGGTCCGTCGACCGTCGCCGACGGTGCCCCCGGGTGCCCGGCGTCGTCGTCGCGCCCCACCAGGAGCGCGAGCGCCTCCCGCACGTCGGGCGCGAGGTCGGAGCCGCCGTCGGCCACCCGGCTCGGCGGATTCTCGAGCTCGAGGTCACCGGCGATCGTCAGCAGTCGGCCCGGGCTCTCGGTGGCCGCCGCCGTCGCGAGAAGGCTCGCGGCGACGTCGACGGCCTCCTCCAGATCGGCGGGCGCGGCGTAGCTCGCGAGCCGGTCGTCCAGCAGGACGGTCAGGTGAGGCAGCGCGGGGTCGGCGTCCTGCCGGACCATGAGCTGACCGCGCCGGGCGCTGGTGGCCCAGTGCAGGCGCCGCAGGTCGTCGCCGGCGATGTACTCGCGCAGGCCGACGAGGTCGGTCCCGCCGTGCTCGATGCGCTCCTGCGCGCCGGTGTGGCCACGCCGCAGCCCGGGTGCGAGCGAGATCGCGTCGAGCACGCGGGGCTCGACCAGGACGCTGGCGGCCTCGCCGTGCTCGCTCGTGCGCACGGCCAGGCGGGCGACGCCGGAGCGGCGCAGCACAAGCGGCCCGAACCTCACGCGGCCGCGGTGCGCCGTCGGGATCACCTCGGTGCCGATGCCGCTCGTGCCGGGGGCGAGGCGCGGGAGCGCGACCGGGCGCAGATCGGCGCCGACGCGGTCGAAGCCCTCGAGCTGGATCGACGCCCAGGAGGACAGGTTGGTGACGGTGATCTCGGCGGTGCAGTCGGCCAGCCGCGTGACGCGCGTCCTGCTCGTGCGGCGTTCGACGCGGACGGGGACGGCGACGAGGACGCCGACGACGGAGGCGAACACGAGCACCACCAGGCCCGCGCCGAGCGCGACGAGCGAGGGGTATCTGGCCCACAGGCCGCCGAGGAGGAGCAGCGCACCGAGCGTCGCGGCCGTGGTGCCTCGCGCGGTGAGGCGCGGCGAACCCCAGCGGTCCGGGCTGATCGACGGCACGGGCTCAGGCCGCGCCGGGGCGCGGCACCTCGACACGGTCGAGCACGTCCAGGAGCACCTGCTCGGTGCCCGTACCGGCCAGGACGGCGTCGCGCGTGAGGATCACGCGGTGGCCGAGGACCGGGACGACGAGCCGCTGGACGTCGCTCGGGACGACGTAGTGCCGACCCTGCGTGGCGGCCCACACCTGCGCGGCGGCCACGAGCCCGCGCAGCCCGCGGGTCGAGGCTCCGAGCCGGAGGCGGGCGTCGTCGCGGGTGGCGGCGCCGACGGCCCGGATGTAGCTGAGAATCGGCTCGGCGACGTGGACACCGCGGAGCACCGCGGACGCGGCGGCGACCTCGTCCGGCGTCGTCACCTGCGGCACGTGCTCGACCGAACCGGCGCGGCTGCCGGGACGGAGCACGTCGATCTCGTGCTCGGCGTCGGGGTAGCCGATCTCGATCTTGACCAGGAACCGGTCGAGCTGGGCCTCGGGCAGGCGGTAGGTGCCGTCGAGGTCGACGGGGTTCTGGGTCGCGATGACGAGGAACGGGTCGGGCACGCGGCGGCCGACGCCGTCGACGGTCACCGTCCGCTCGGCCATCACCTCCAGGAGGGCCGACTGCGTCTTGGCGGCGGCGCGGTTGATCTCGTCGGCCAGCAGCACGTGCGTGAACACCGGCCCGGGACGGAACGTGATCTCGCCCGTGCTGGGCTCGAACACCGAGGTGCCCGTGACGTCGGAGGGCAGGAGGTCCGGCGTGAACTGGATGCGGCGCGAGCTGCCGCCCAGGGCCGCGGCGACGGCGCGGGCCAGCGTGGTCTTGCCGGTGCCCGGCACGTCCTCGAGGAGCACGTGGCCGCCGGCCAGCAGCGAGACGACGGCGAGCTCGACGACCGGCCGCTTGCCGCGCAGCGCCTGCTCGACCGCGTCGACGATGCGGTCGTGGAGCACCCGGAAGGAGGCGACCTGGGCCTCGGTGACGTCCGTCGTGGTGGCGGGCGTGGTCATCGGTCCTCCGGGGTGGTGGGCGCGTCGGCCGCGGTCGGATCGGGGTGGGTGGCCTCGGTGCGACGGCGTGTGACGCGCAGGAGACCGGCGAGACCGAGCATCAGGGTCCCGGCCGCGACGACGGGCGGGTTCGGCACCTGCGGCGGGGTCCACGGGAGCGGGACGATCTCGACCTCGGTGTCCGGGGCGGACTGCAGCTGGTAGCAGATCCCGCTGGGGTCGCAGTAGGCCTCACCGGGCCAGAACTCGTTCAGGCTCGTCGACGCCGTGATTCCACCACCCGTGAAGGTGACGGTCGCGCTGATCGAGCGGTCTGCGTTCCGTTGGGACATCGCGGAAGCCACACGGGTCGAGGACGCGCAGTCCATCACCTGCACCGGTCCCCCGTCCTCCTGGAAGGTGCACGTCCCGGGCGTCTCTGACCAGGCGGCAACAGGGGTGTAGGTGATGGACAGCTCCACCGTGCTGGTGGTCGTTCGGCTCGTCGATCCGTTCAGCACCTGATCGCCGTCGCGCGGGATCGCCGCCGGTCCGAGGCTGCCGGATCCCCGTCCGTTCCCGCTCGTGCCGACGGCGTTGGTCGCCGTCACGGTCGCCTCCACGGTCCCGCCGTCGCGGCAGAGTGCCTGGCCGGAGCAGTCGACGGCCACCACGTGCGTCGTCTGCGTGCCGAGCGGGACCTGGTTGGGGGTGATCGAGGTTCCCGAGTAGTTCAGCGTGTAGCCCGTGATCGGCGAACCGCCGTCGCCTCCCGGGGTGACGGCGAACGAGAGCGTCACCTGCTCGAGCGAGTCGCGCGTGACCGTCACGCCGACGCCCGGGGCGGCCGGAGCACCGGCCGCCGTCACCGTCTGGCTCGGGGCCGATCGCGCCGTGCTGGTGCCCAGATGCGTGATGACGTCGTACGCGACGGACGTCCCCGGTGCCTGGGGCAGTGTCGCGCTCGTACCCGTGGTGGACGTGCCGGTCCCGCTCCCGGCGGGCTGGACGCTGTAGCTGTCGGCCTCCGGTGCGGCACTCCAGCTGACCACGACGGTGCCGTTCGGCTGGGCGGTCGCCGTGACGTTGGTGACGGGCGCGGCGGTCGGCGGCGGTGGGGACGTCGGTCCCGTCGTCGGGGTGTCCGTCGGCGGGGTGTCCGTCGGCGGCTCGCTCGTGGGGGTGTCCGTCGGCGGCTCGCTCGTCGGGGGCGGCGGCTCGGTCGTCGTCGGGGTGTCCGTCGGCGGCTCGGTCGTCGTCGGCGTGTCCGTCGGCGTCACCCCCGGCGCGCACGCGGGCGTGGTGTACGGGACCTCGCGGGTCACGGACTCGGTCGTGGCCGGCTGGTGCACCGCTGTCACGCGGACGTCCACGGTGCGGCCGCACGTCAGCCCCGTGAGCGGTGACGTCAGCGCGGCACCGGCCGCGACCTCGGTGCCGACGCCCGTGGACGCCGTCACCTGGTAGCGCACGGCCGGCACCTGGGAGGCCTGCCACGTCACGGTCGCGACGGTCGGATCCGCCGTCGCCACCACGCGCACGTCGGACGGCGCGTAGTCACCGACCGGGGCCGTCCCGGTCCCGGTCTCCGTCGGTCCACCCGTGCTCGGCGGCGGGGTGCTCGTGCCGGTGTCCGTGGGGTTGGGCAGCGTCGGTGTCGGGAGGGTCGGGGTCGGCGGCGTCGGCAGCGCGGTCGTCGGCAGGTCGGTCGGCGTCTCCGTCTCGACCGGAGGTGTCGTGGGCTGACCCGGGGGCGTGGTGGGCGGGGTGGTCGGCGGCGTCGTCCCGCTCTGCTGCGGCGGAACGACCGGCACCTGGGGTCGGGGCGGCAGCGCGCGGTCCACCGGCACCGGTGTCACGGCGGTCGGCTCGGGCTCGACCACGCGGGTCGTCCCTGACCCGTCGACGATGACGTAGCCGCCCGACCCGTCCCGCGTGTGCACGACGAGGCGCCCCTCGTCGATCGTCAGGCGCGGGTCACCGCCGCCCGGAACGATGATGTCCGGTGCCGCCCGGGTGCCGTCGGCGTTCAGCACGACGACCTTGCCCGCCCCGGAGCAAGGCACGTAGATGCGGCCGGAGAACGTCTGCGGCTGCGCCGGACGCTCGCACCCGATGGCCGAGACGTCCACCGACAGCACGCTGCGGCCGCTGAGCACGACGACGCGGCCGAGCTCCGGCACCGAGGCCGGCACCAGGTCCGACGGCGAGCGCGGCGCCACCTCGACCGCACCCTCGAGCTGGGGCACACCCGCGGTGATGTCGCTGCCGGACCCGACCTGCACGACGGCGCCGCGGTCGGGGGCGAAGACCGTCACGCCCCGCGCGTGCGGCACGAGCCGCGACGCGGGGCCGGCGGCCTCGACGGGCACGTCGGTGCGGACCGCGTGCTCGCGGGCGTCCGCGCGGTACTCGAGCTCCTGCAGCTGACCGTCCTGGCCGATGACCCAGACCCGGCCGGAGTCGTCGATCGCGGCGTCCGCGAGCGCGTTGGTCCGGTACGGCGTGCCGATGTCGGCGAGCGTCAGCGGGCTGACGGCGCGCACCACACCCTCACCGAGCTCGACGAGGGCGACGTGCCCACCGCCCACGAGCACGCGGGTGTCGGCGGGATCGGCCGCGGTGCGCTGACCGCTGGCCAGGAGCGTGCTGAGGTCGATGGCGGTGATGGCCCCGCTGGCGCGGTCGGTCACGATGAGCCGGCCGTCGCGCTGCGCGAGCTCGAGCTCGGCGTCGGCCGCCGCGATCTGGAGCCGGCGCTCCGGCTCGCCGGTCGCGGGGTTGATCTGGACCACCGTGCCCTGCTCGTCCTCGGGGAGCCAGGTGGCGCCGTCGGACATGTCCACGAGCGTGCTGGCGACGCCGTTGCCGACGATCGCGCCGACCACGAGGAGCGCCCCGGCCATGGCGACGCCGACCTCGACCGCGCCGCGCTCGCCGTTCGGCCTCCGCCACCCGCGCATGGTCGGCCCCTTCCCTCGTGTGGTGGTCATCGTGGGCTCCCGCCCTGTGCTGCCGCCGATTGTTCCACGACGATCGTGGCGGCTGTGGCCTGGATCACCAGGAAGGTTCCGGCGGCGACGAGGAGCCCTCGGCCCGGTCCGGCGAGCGTCTCGTGGCTGGACATCGGCACCTGGGCGCCGAGCAGCGTGCCGTCGCCCATCTCGGGGCTCAGGAGCACCCCGCGGCGCGAGCGGCGCACGGTCGAGACCAGACCGGGGATGTGCTGACGGGTGCGGGCGTCGTCGGCGTCGGTCGCCACGACCAGCGCCGTCCGTCGCGCTGCCGCTCCTCCGGCCCACGCCGCGAGGGCCTCGACGGCGCGGCGCTCGGGGCCCGAGGCCTCCCACGCGCGCTCCCACTCGTGCACGTCGTCGACCAGCACGAGGCGCCAGGCGTCCTCGCCGCGGGAGGACGCGGGCCCGACCGGGCCGACGGCGCCCGGGCCGGCCAGCCAGTCCGTCACCTCCTCGGGGCTCGAGAGCACCAGCAGGTCCTCACCCGGCCACGCCTGCGCCGTCGCGGCCGCCCGCGGCCCCACCAGGACGACCTCGGCCACGGGCCGCTGCGCGCGGCGCGCGAGCTGCGAGAGCCCGATCAGGTGGGTGGTGCGGCCGCTGCGCGAACGACCCGTCACCAGCACCGGCCCCTCCAGGAGCGCGAGCGTCACCGGCGCGACCATGTCCTCCTCGACCCCGACCGTCACCTCGTCCCGCACCGGCACCGGGAGCGCGGTCTGCGGGAGCCGGTCGGGCATGCCCGGCACCGACGTCGCCCCCTCCGGGTAGCGCTCGGCGACCTGGGCGGCGACCGCCGCGAGCCGCTCGCCCTGCAGGGGCGTTCCGGCGCCGCCGATCGTGGCGACCTGGACCTCGTGCTTGCCGAGCAGCGCGCGACCGGCCGGGCTGTCGGCGTCGAGCACGCCACCGGGGACGCCGAGCATCATGTAGTCGTCCGGGATCGTCATGCGCATCACGAGGCGCTGGCCGAACGCCGCCGCGACCGGGGCGGGCACGCCCGTGCGCTGCGGGGCCGTCGCCGTGACGTGGACACCGGCGCGACGCCCCTCCTGCAGGATCGTCACGAGCATGTCCGAGTGCTGGCGACGCATCGAGCCACCGCCCTCGAAGGACTCCAGCAGCGCCGGCAGGTTGTCGATCAGCACGTGGACGCGGGGCACGTCGACCCCGGTGGCCGCGAGCGCCGCGAGATCGGCCACGCCGCGCGAGGCCATCGCGGCGTTCCGGTCGGACACGGTGCGGTGGAGCATGCGGACGAGCCGCTGCATCCGCTCGCGCTGCGCCTCGACGACGACGGTGCCCACGGACGGCAGACCCGCCAGCACCGCCAGGCCGCCGCCGCCGCAGTCGAGGCCGTAGACGAGCGGAGCAGCGGGGTCGCCGCCCGCGGTGACGCCGACGGCGAGCGTGCGCAGCAGCTCCGTCTTGCCCGCACCGGAGGAGCCGAGCACGAGGAGGTGGCCGGCGCGGGCGAAGTCGACGACCCACGGCTCCTGGGTCTGCGCCGAGGGTCGGTCGATCATGCCGAGCACCGCCTGACCGGCGCCGGGCTCGACCGAGAGCGACTCCAGCGCACCCGCGCCGTCCACCAGCGCGGCCTGAGCGGCGTCCGCGCCGATGACGAGGCGGCCGGGTCCGGCGACGCCGAGCGGCAGCACCTCGGGCAGCTGCGGCAGCCAGGGGCGCCGGGGTGCGGTGGCACCCGTCCTCAGGTGCGCCGTCGTGACGGTGTCGACCAGGCGCTCGAGGTCGGTGCGGGGGTGGAGGCGGCCGTCCTCCTCGTCGGCCACGGCGAGCGCGGCGCCGCCGCGCGCGTCGAAGGGCCGGACCTCGACCGGTGCGGAAGCTTCGCGTCGCAGCTCACGAGCCCCGACCCACGCGACCTGGACGAGCTCGCGGGTGCCGTGGCCGGTGCGGCGCAGCCAGGCCCGGCCGGGGTTGCGGCGCGAGAGCTGCGCGGCGTCGGGCGCGTCGATGACGTCGGTGGAGTCGTCGGGCGAGGCGACGCGCAGCGCGATGCGCAGGTCGGTGTTCGCCTTGATCTGGGGTGTCACGACGCCGGCCGGGCGCTGCGTGGCCAGAAGCATGTGCATGCCGAGCGACCGGCCGCGCTGCGCGATCGAGACCATGCCGTCGACGAAGTCCGGTACCTCCGCCAGGAGCGCGGCGAACTCGTCGACGCAGATGAGCATGCTCGGCGGAGCGGCCTCGGGGTGGCTGCGCTCGAGGTCGGGCAGATCCTTGGCGCCGTAGCGCTCGAGCAGGTGCTCGCGCGTGGTGAGCTCGGCGTGCAGCGAGACGAGCGCCCGCTGCACCAGGGCCGGGGTGAGGTCGGTGATGTACCCGACCGTGTGCGGCAGCTGCGCGCACTCCCGGAACGCCGCACCACCCTTGTAGTCCACCAGCAGGAACGTGATGCGGCTCGGCGGGTTGTTGACCGCGAGCGAGGAGATGAGGGACTGCAGCAGCTCGCTCTTGCCGGCGCCGGTGGTCCCGGCGACGAGCCCGTGCGGACCGTCCTCGCGCAGGTCGATGGTCACGGCCCCGTCGGTTCCGGCGCCGAGCTGGGCGCGCAGGCCGCGGCTGGTGGCCCAGCGTTCGAGCACCTGCTCGACGTCGTCGCTCCCGCAGCCGGTGAGGTCGGGGAGGCGGACCACGGGCGGCAGCAGCGCCTCGGCGGCACCGACCGCGGCCTCGTCCCGATACCCCGCCAGCGATCGCGCGGTGGACCAGGCCACCGCGAGGTCAAGCGTCTCGGGGGTGGTGATCTCCTCGACGCCGCCGCGGCGGGCGTGGGCGAGCTCGCCCGTGCGCAGGTCGACCAGTCGCGCCGTCGCGGCCGGCACCTCCTCGCTCCGTTCCCCCAGCCAGAGGAGGTGGAGCTGGCGCTCGGCCGCCTGCTGCGCCACCGCCTCGACGTGCCGGCGGGTCAGGCCGGCGCCCTCGTCCACGAGGCAGAGCGTGTGCCCGGTCCCGCCGCCCGTGACGGTGAGGCTCTCCAGGAGCGCCTGCCCCTGCGCGGCACCGATCGCGACCGGCGCCGGCCCGGCGGAGCTGACGTGCGGGAGCCAGCGCAGCCACGTCTCCAGCGAGCTGCGGCCGGGACCCAGCACCGCGGTGACGGCGAGGTCCGTGGGCGAGTGCGTGACGGCGAGGCGGACGATCGCCGCCCTGACCCAGGCGTCGACGTCGTCGACCGGACCGGTGACCGCACTCAGCCCGGCGGTGAGGTCGAGCGGGACGGGCAGGTCGGGCAGCGTGGTGCGCTCGGCGAGCGCGCGGCTGACCTCGGCTCGGAGCGCGCGGTCGCCGCCGCCGGGGCGCTTGGCCGTGACGAGCGCGGGGCGCTCCCCCAGCCCCGAGCGCACCGTGAGGAAGTCGTCGTCGTCCTGCTGCCGCGTCCAGAGGGAGTGGTGGCGGGTGCGGGCCCGCACCACGACGGCGTCGAGATCGGGCTCGTCGTCGAACGCGTTCTCGCGCTGGGTCGCGGCCGAGGTGTCGAGCGTCGTGAGGACCTCGCGGACGTCACCGCGCCACAGGTCGCGCTCGGCCTCGAACTCCTTGCGGGCCTGCCGGCGCTGCACGATGTTCGTCATCGCCATCATCAGCGGGAACCCGATCATGAAGATGAGCGACATCGGGCTGCGGCTCATCGCGAGCATGCCACCGCCGATGAGCACGGGCATCAGCATCATCGGCCAGGGGAACGGCGTCTTCCTGGGTGAGGCGGGCGGGGCGGGCAGATCGAGCTCCGTCGCGACGACGGCGGTCCCGAAACGCGGCGGGCGCAGGACGCCCTGCTCGCGCTCAGGCGTCGTGACCTCACCGCTCGGGCGCAGGACGACCTCGGTGGCGCCGAGCACGATCGGCTCGCCCCACGCGAACGGCTGCGCCCCGGTCACCTCGCGGTCGCCGACGCGTGTGCCGTGGGCGGAGCCCAGATCGACGACGGACGGCGTCGCCCCCAGGAGCAGGCGGGCGTGGGTCCGGCTGACGAGCGGGTCGGCGAGCCGCACCTGCGCGTCGCTCCCCCGACCGAGCGTCACGACGTCGCCGTGCAGCTCGACCTCGCGGCCCGCCTCGGGGCCGGACAGCACGCGCAGCACGGCGCGCGGTCGCCGCTGACGCGCGGGGCGGGTCAGCCAGTCGCTCGGGACCGAGGCCACGTGGAGCAGGCCGCCGTCGCGCAGCGGGGAGTCGAGCAGCCGTTGCTGCGCCGGCCACGGACGGCCGTCGCTGACCGGGGCGAGCAGCACGCGCGATCCCGCACCCACGAGGTGCTCACCGAGGCTGGCCGCGAGGTCGGCGACGCACCCGTGCGGCGCTGAGTCGATCACGACGTCGACCGGCTCCAGCGCGCTCTCCGCGGTCGGCACCACACTCAGTCGCCACATGATGGCTCTCCCTCGTCGCTTCGTCGCTGCAGAACTGCTGCTGGTTCGACAGTAGGAAGGGCCGGGGGCCGCGTCCACGCGGCCGGGGGTGGAAGGTTCCGGCACGAGGCGGCACGACGGCGGCGGCCACCCCGAAGGGTGGCCGCCGCCGTCGTGCGTGCGCCGGTCAGCTGGAGGCGCGCTCCTGGTCGTCCGCCTGCGAGGCGAGGATCTGGGCGTTCTCCTGCAGCGCCTGCACGACGCTGTTGAGCGCCGGCACGTACTGACCCTGCCAGTCGGTGCGGAAGCGCTGGGAGTCCGGGCCCTGCCACGGGGTGCCCTCGAGCTGCTGCGTGAGGCGGGACGTCAGCTGCGTGATGGTGTCGGCGTCGGTCGTCATCACCCGGACGAGGTCGCGGGCCGCGTTGATGTCCATGCCGTAGACGGTGGTGCTCATGATGAGTGTCCTTTCGTGGGTGCCACCGAGGTGGCGAGGAGGTGGTGACCGGCGGCCGGACGGCGTCGGTCAGGTGGTGCTGGGTGCTGGTGCTGGTGGTGCGGTCAGACGATCTCGGGGGCGAGCTCGCCCTGGTCCTGCTGCCGGGCCTTGCCGCGGAGCGCCCCCAGGCCCGCGGCCCCGAGGCCGGCGAGTCCGAGCGGTGCGGCGAGCGCGGCCGGCGGGAGGCCGCCGGCGCTCTCAGCGAGCGAGCCCGAGCTCAGGGTGGCGGTGACGGGCGGGTCCACGGTGCTGCCCAGGGACGACGGCGACGCCGAGGCGGCACCGGTCGTCACGGGGGCGTCGGGGGCCGGGGTGGCCGGGGCGGCCGGGATCGCACCGCCGTCGGTTCCGGTCGTGGACCCTGGTGCGGAGCCGGAGCCCCCACCTGTCCCGCCGCCGGTGCCACCGCCGGTCGATCCGGATCCGCCACCGGAGGACTCGACCCCGCCGCCACCGGCCGAGGCCGGTGCGATCGGCGTCGGCGACGTCGGAGACGGTGAGGTGAGGGACGGGGACGTGAGGGACGAGCCGCCGAGGTCGAGGCCTCCGCCCGACCCGGAACCGAGCCCGGCGGACGAGCTGGTTCCTGCGCCGGAGCAGCTGAGGCCCCCCGATCCGAGCGAGCCACCACCCGGGGCGATCTGGAAGGCCGAGCCGACGTCGGCACCCGACGCGGAGCCGCCCCCGGCACCGGTCAGACCCGGGAGGCCGGCTCCGACGCCGCCGGAACCGATCGAGCCCGACGACCCGATCGAGCCCAGCGACCCGCTCGACCCGAGCGCTCCGCTCGACCCCAGCGCTCCGAGACCCGCACCGGTCCCGACGACGCCGGCGCCGATCGCGCCCGCACCGATGGCTCCGATCGTTCCGCCGGCCCCGGTGCTCCCGGACGCGCTGCCGGATCCGCCCCCGGTCAGAGACTCGATCCCACCGCGGATCTGGTCGATCCCCGCGCCGATCTGCGAGACGCCGTCACCGATGCCCGTGATGCCCTTGCCGATGGCGGAGATGGCGGCGCCGGCCTGGGAGATCGAGCCGCCGAGGGAGGTTCCTCCCGTGATTGAGCTGGCCGCCGTCGTCGCACCCGCTCCCGCCCCCGCGGTCGGGGCGACGGGGGTGGTGACGGTCGCCCCGCCGCCCGTGGCAGCGCCTGTCGCGGCACCACCCGTGGTGGCGCCACCGCCGATCCCGGTGGGGGTGGACACCGTCGCGCCGCCACCAGCCGCGCCGCCACCGGCCACGGTGACGGTGATGCGCACCTCGGGGGTGCTCAGGCGCGGCGGGTTGGTGGCCGTCCCCGCGGGGAGCTGCACCGGGGTGTAGCCGCCCTTCGGGATGGTGACCGTGGGCGAGTCCTCGCTGGTGGACTTCTGGATCTGCGAGACGAGCGACAGCATGCGCGCCGCGTTCTCGAGGTAGCGGCCCGTCGCCTGAACCCAGGGGATGACCGTGGCCTCGAGGTAGGCCGCGTACGCCGCGGCCCACCCCGTCCAGGACATCGCCTTGAGCGCGGCGACGACGACCTTGAGCGCGACGACGACCTGCTGGGCGAAGTCGGCACCCTCCTGGCAGGTGGTGGCGATCTTGTCGAGTGCGCTGACATCGGCTCCCTGGAAGGACATCTCCCGCCTCCTCTCCGTTGTGTCGTGGTGTCTGGTTCGTACGTGGTGTCGATGACGCTAGGTCGGACGTGACCGCCGCCGCACCCCTGCGGGGGGTGGAAGGTTCCGGGTCAGCTGCTCGCCTTCTCCTGCATCTCGGCCCGCACGCGCAGCTCCTGCGCGGACTCGGCGAGCGACTCGGTCACCGCCTGCAGCTCGGGGCGCAGAGCCCCGTTCCAGTCCCCCAGGAACCGCTTGGCGCCGGCGCCCTCCCAGGTGACGGAGTCGAGCATCGCGGAGATCGAGCCCACCAGGCTGCCGAGGTCCCCGGCGCCCTGCTCCATGCCGCGGGAGGCGTTGCGGGAGTACTCCGGGTCGAGCCCGTAGAAGGTGTTCCTGTCGTACATGGCCGTGCCTTTCGACGTCGGGATCTGGTGTCCTCGACGCTAGGTTCGACGGCCACCGAACGGGAGCCCCGCCGGGGTGGAAGGTTCCGCCACGTGGGGCCGATGCACGGGCCGAGCACAGTCGATCTCAGGCGCGACGACGACGCCCTCCCCCACGCTGAGGCGTCCGGGAGGGCGTACGGGTGGAGGTGGGGACGGGGTCGGGCTGCGGCGCGTCGGGCGCGACCGGTCAGCCCGGGCTGGAACCGAGGACCGGACGCAGGCCCTCGCCTCGCGCCTGGGCTCCCAGCACCGCCGAGAGGTCGCTCGACGTGACGAGCTGGACCTCGGCCGACCGCCGGCCGACGGCGAACCGGACGTTCTGGACGCGCCCCTCGACCTGGGTGAAGGGATCGTCGGCGATGCCGAAGGCCATGCGGGCGACCACGCGGATCGCATCGTCGACGCGCTGCGCCCGCTCGAGGTTCCACGCGTGTCCCCGCCAGTCGAGGATGCGCTCGTAGATCTCGCGGTTCGACGGCGGCCGCGGGTAGTCGTCCTCGCCGCTGAGCCACGGTTCGGCGAGCGCCAGGGCGACGTACCACTCCCGTGACCAGGGCTCGAGCCGTGGCGCCTCGGTGGTGGGAGCGGAGTCGGGATCGGGCTGCGGCACCCAGGAGGCGACGACGGCGGGGGTGTCGACCAGCTCGACGTCGACCGAGACGAGGAGGTCGGTGAAGGTGCCATCGGGGTGCTGACGCCCCTGCAGCACCAGCAGCTGGTTATCCCCCTCGTCCAGCAGCGCGACCATGCCCTCCGAGAGGGTGACGCGCCGGGCTCCGCCGGGGGCGTCGAACAGGCTGGAGAGCTGGGCCCCCGTGCTGCCACGCCAGCGCAGGCGCACGACCTCCTCGCCGACCGCGACCTCACCGAGGAGACGGGACACGTGGCCGGCGACCCTGGGCAGTGCCAGCGCCGTCAGGCGCAGCTGCTCCGTCGCGTCGCGTTCGGGAAGTGCTTGATCAGGCGCCCGCCCGATGAGAAGCGTCTCCCCCGGGCCGAGCACCACCCGGGGTGCCCCGGAGCCACTCACCGTCACGCGCAGCATCGCCGCCCCCTCGTCTGAACTCACCGGTCCTGACCCCACCCTAACCACGCGCTTCGGTACCCACACCGCGAGGAGGAGAAGGAGGAAGGAGAAGGAGAAGGAGGAAGGAGAACCACCGGACACGAGCGGGAACGCGGAATACCCGTCGCGGATGCAGGAAAGCCCCGCGCCAGGGGTGCGGGGCTCGGTGGGGCTGGGTGTCCGAGGTGGTACTGGGCTGTGCGTGTGCGCTGGTGGGTTGGTGGTGGGTGTGCGAAAGGCCCCACACCGGGGGGTGTGGGGCCTTTCGGCTTAATGGGTGTTCGGCGGTGTCCTACTCTCCCACCCCGTCTCCAGGGCAGTACCATCGGCGCTGAGGGGCTTAGCTTCCGGGTTCGGAATGGTGCCGGGCGTTTCCCGCCTCGCTATGGCCGCCGTAACTCTATGGAACTATCAACACAAACCTTCCCAGACCAGACTCCGCACCCGAAGGGGTGTGTCTGGTTGGGGTGTGTTGGTGGTTCGGGAACCGCACAGTGGACGCGTCGCAACAATTTTGAGCTTGTTGGTGTGGTGAAGTGATCGGCTTATTAGTACCGGTCAGCTCCACGGGTCTTTAGTCCCCGCTTCCACTTCCGGCCT
>NZ_RHPJ01000002.1 GCF_004786095.1 Serinibacter arcticus | reverse complement strand
CTACGACGACGCCGGATTCTCCAACGTCGGCGACTGACAGCAGCAGGTAGCACCACCAGAGTCACCGCACCACCCGCACGAAGCGCCGCCCCCGCAGGTCCTCGGACCCGCGGGGGCGGCGTCGTTCGTCAGCCCGCCACAAGATCCTGGCGTCGGGCGCGCGTCGGCCGCAGAGTGGGAGGGCAAGCACCTCCGCGATCGACGACGAGAAGCGAGACGTCCTCCATGACCTCCACCCCGATCATCCGGCCCGTCACCATCCACCACATCCGGCTGACCGTGACCGACATCCACCGGTCCAAGGCGTTCTACCAGCAGCTCCTCGGCACCGAGACGGCCTTCGACTTCAGCGACAAGGTCGACGAGCCCGGCGTCCGTGAGGACCAGGCGCAGATGTACGGCGGTGTCGGCTTCCCCGTCGGCGACCAGCTGCTCGGGCTGCGTCCCGTCGCCTCCCCCGGCGACACCTTCAGCTCCACCCGGGTGGGGCTCGACCACCTCAGCCTGCAGGTGGCGTCCGAGGACGAGATCCGCACCGCCGTCGCACGCCTGGACGAGGCCGGCATCGAGCACGGCGAGATCACGCGTCTCGAGGACGCCGGGATGGTCATCCTGTCCCTGCAGGACCCCGACGACATCAACGTCGAGCTGGTCGCCATCCTCTGAGGCGAACGCCGGTCGCCGCGATGAACCGGGTGCTCGAGCATCGCGGACTCGACCCGTCGCCTTCGTGCACGATGCCCCACCTCGCTCCTGGCGAGGTAGGGCATCGTCCCGCGCCGTGGGGGCGTCAGGACGCCGGGGCGCCCTCGGCACGCACGGACTCCAGCGCCTTCGTCCAGGACACGAGCTGGTCGAGCATGGTCTCGACCTGCGGCAGTGCCTGCTCGCGCGGCGTGAACTCCGAGTAGTTCTCGAAGTCGTCCGCCAGCGACAGGGAGACCTGCGCGCGGACGGTGGCGATCTGCAGCTCGGCCGCGATCAGCCGCAGGTGCTCCACGGCGCGGACGCCGCCGGCGCTGCCGTAGCTGACGAAGGACGCGGCCTTGTTGTTCCACTCGGCGTAGACGTAGTCGATCGCGTTCTTCAGCGCGCCGGAGGTCGAGTGGTTGTACTCGGGGGTGACGAAGACGTACCCGTCGTAGCGGGCGACGGTCTCGGCCCAGCGCTTCGTGTGCTCGTTCTGGTACTGGCCCATGGAGGCCGGCACGGGCTCGTCGAGCAGGGGCAGATCGTGGTCGGCGACGTCGACGAGCTCGAAGGAGGCGTCGGTCCGGGCCGAGGCGAGGTCGAGGATCCACCTCGCCACCGCCTCACTGTTGCGGCCGGGGCGGGTGCTGCCGAGGATGACGGCGATCGTGGTCATGTTCTCCCAGTTCGTCTGACGGCGCGGGGCGGCCGTGGGTGCGACGGCGAGGATCGTCCGCCACGCTCTCGAACCTAACCCGGATGGTTGAAGCATCAACGGATCGGCCTTGGCGGCGGCGCCTGGCCGAGGTGCAGCGACGGCGGCTCCCCCGCGCCGTGAGGCGTCAGGCCGCCTCGGCGATCCGGTCGGCGTCGCTGAGCACCAGCACGCGGCGCTGGGGGCTGCGCACGTAGCGCAGCTCGACGTGCCAGGCGCGGCGAGCCCAGAGCATCGCGGCGAGGGCGACGACGATCGAGGCGATCGCGCCGATCCCGACCGACCACCGGGCGCCCCACGCCTCGGCGACCCAGCCGACCAGCGGTGAGCCGAGCGGCGTCGTGCCGAGGAAGACCATGAGGTAGAGGCTCATCACGCGGCCGCGCATCTCGGGTGCCGTGGACATCTGCACGTAGGCGTTGGCGGCGGTGAGCATCGTCAGGGTGCAGAACCCGACGGGGATCGCGGCCAGGGCGTACAGCTCGTAGGTGGGCGCCATCGCCATCACCCCGCTCGAGATGCCGAATCCGAGCGCAGCGAACAGCACCAGACGCACGCGGGGACGGCTGCGGCGGGCGGCCAGGAGCGCGCCGGCGAGCGAGCCGATCGCCAGGACCGAGCCGAGCAGCCCGTACTCGGCGGACCCCTTGTCGAACACGGTGGTCGCCATGACGGCGGAAGTGAGCTGGAAGTTCAGACCGAGGGCGCCGACGACGCCCAGCACCACGAGGATCAGCACGATGTCGGTGCGGCGCCGCACGTAGTTCACGCCCTCGCGCAGCTGGCCCTTGGCGCGGGCGGCGTGGGCGAGCGGGAAGCGGTCGGCGTCCTTGATCAGCAGCAGCGCGGCGATGGTGAAGGCGAACGTGCCGGCGTTGACCACGAACACCCACCCGGCGCCGATGGCCGCGATCGCAAGTCCCGCGACGGCCGGGCCGATGAGGCGCGCGGCGTTGAAGGAGGCGGAGTTGAGCCCGACGGCGTTGGGCAGCCCCTCGGCCGGCACCAGCTCGGCCACGAACGTCTGCCGCACGGGCGCGTCCATGGCCGAGGCCATCCCGAGCAGGAGCGCGAACACGTAGACGTGCCACAGCTGCACGACGTCGGTGAGCACCAGGATCCCCAGCACCCCGGCCAGCACACCCATCGTCGCCTGCGTCGTCATCAGCATCGCCTTGCGCGGCAGCCGATCGGCGAGCAGCCCGGCGTACGGCGAGAGCACGAGCGCCGGCAGGAACTGCAGCGCCGTGACGATGCCGACCGCGAGCCCGGAGTGGTCCGAGAGGTCGGTCAGCACCACCCAGTCCTGGGCGATGCGCTGCATCCAGGTCCCGATGTTGGCGATGAGGGCGCCGACGAACCAGATGCGGTAGGCGGGGTGACGGAGGGAGGCGAAGGTGGTGCTCACTGGGTCGAGATCCTCCTCAGGATGTCGGAGGCGGCGGCGAGCGTTGCCAGCTCGTCGGGGCTGAGGGAGTCGAGGCGCTGGGCGAGCCAGACCGTCCGACGACGGCGGGTCTCGCGGATGACGTCGTGCCCGGTCTCGGAGAGGGTCACGAGGATGGCGCGGCCGTCGCTGGGATGCGTGGCGCGCGTGACGTAGCCCGCGTCCTCGAGGCACTTGACCGTGCGCGTCATCGACGGGGCGGCGACGTGCTCCAGGGCCGCGAGGTCCGACGGCGTGGCGGAGCCAGCCTCGAGCAGGCGCGCGAGCACCGAGTACTGGGCCAGGGTGACGTCTCCCCCGCGCTCGGCCCGGAGGCGGCGCGAGGTCATGAGGACGGCGCGACGGAGCTGCGAAGCGAGCTCGTCGGCGGGGGCCTCGGGGTCGAGGTCAGGGGTCGGAGTGTCGGGCACGCATATAGTCTAGGTCGTTACTTAGGCTAAGTAAAGTTAGACCTGGCCGTCGGGGCCCAGTGACACTGGTGACGCGGTTGCCTCGCGTCAAGGTGCCCAACGGAGACAAGCAACCCGTAACTAACTGTGGACAAACCCTTAACTTACGGAGGCTGATACGTTCACTCCGTGAGCACCACGAGCCGACCGAGCGTTGCGGTGAGTCGTGTCGATCGAACGGCGACCCCAAGAGTCCTGCCGACGCTGCTGCGCCGCGGTCTCTACGCCTTGATTGCGGTCGGGGCGCTCGCCAGTTTTTCCCGGTTCAGTTCGTACTCTCCGTTGCCCATGACGGCACTACTGGACGCGTGGGTCATCTTGTTCGTGGTGACGTCGTTCGTGCGCGGACGACTCGTAGCCCTCGTTCCCGTCCTTCTCCTCGCCGCGTACCTACTCACCAGGCTCGTACCGGTGCTCTACACCGGGGCGCCGTTGTCGGATGGCCTCCAGGCGTACAAGTGGGTTCTGTACCTCGTGGCCCTCGCTTTCGCGCTAGGCCACTCGTGGGGGTCCACGCGCCCGTTGGTGGTCGTGACGTGGTTTCTTCTCGCGCTCACGATTCTCAAGTACGCCGCGACTCGGGTTATCGAGGGTTCAGGGTCACGCCCGGCGCTTCTCGTCGAGAACAACTTCGAACTTGCACTCCTCGCCGGACTGGTCGCCGTCGTGTTCCCGCACATGGTCAGGCGCCGTTGGATAGCCGTGGCTGTGCTCGGCGTGATCGTGGCGCTCTCCGGATCCAGGAGCGGTGCGATCTCCTTCCTCCTTCTGGCGCTTTACTCCTTGTCGCAGCTCCGACAAAGGCATCGCCTGGCGCCCCTCCTCATCGCGTACGTCGCTCCGATCGCCGCCGCACTGCCGCTGTGGGTGTTTCTCGATCGAGCCGCGTCTTCGAGCCAGGTCGACCGACTCAACTTCCTCGACGTCTTTCGCTCGGAGACCGAGACCTGGACCGTGCTGAACTGGGTGTTCGGAACTGCGCCCATCACGCCCCTGTCGCCGGGCGCATGCCATGGTCTGTCCTACTATCAGACCCTCTTCTCGAGCGCTGGCGACGGCACGTGCTACTCGGTAATCCTCCACGCCTTCGTCCTGCGCGTCATCTTCGACGCGGGACTTGTCGGACTCGCGATCGCCTACGGTGCCGCCTGGTACTTCATGCGCCGTGGCGGGGTGCGCACGGGCCTCGCTCTCACCCTGCTCGCGATCGCCTTCGCAAACGGCTTGTCAGTAAGCGGGATGAACAACCCCTACGTCGCGCTGCCGATGCTGATCGCAATCATGGCTGCCCCGGAGAAAGCGGCCGGGGACCGCACGACTCGACGTTCTGCAGGCACCGCGGACGACCTGACGGGCGTCGAAGGCCGAAGCACCTCGGTGAGACATCAGAGTCCACTCCGGAAGTAGTCGTTGACAGGCGAGGGCCACGACTGGAGACCTCGCCATCCTTTACCTACCTTCGCGACCATCTGTCGGGGTATCAGGGGTCCCCATCAGGCGCCATCTCCGTGAACCGGCAGTGAGGGTGCAGTCGTCCCGCGCGCGACGCGCCACTCGCGCACCTCGATAGCTCCGAGCGTTACCCGCGGGTACTCGTCTCGCAGGCGGCACCACGCCCACATCGCCGCAAGCGCAGTCAACACCACGACGTTCGCGCTCGCAGACCCAGGGTCGTAGACGACGATCGAAGGAAGCGCGATGACCGCCAGCGACAGGATGATGTAGCAATCCAGCGAACGGCGTCCGATGCGTTCGAGCACCGCGGCCAGGATCGGGACCGTGTGGGCGATCCACCGCGCAACGGGGCGCAGTACTAGTAACGCAACACCCGACAGAACGATGACGCCGGGTCCGAGCGTCCCGTCCGAAAACCACCAATCGATTGTCCGCCGGATCACGCCGTCGCCGAGCCGTCCAAGTCGTGTCAGGTGAGCCAGGCCGACCGAGAACACGAGAAGCGACGCCGCCGTCCAACGAGCGCTACGGCTGGCGAACGCAGCGCGGACCTTCTCAGAGTCCCAATACCAACCCAGAATCAGCGCAGCGAGGAACATCGCCTGCCAGGTGGCCCAGTTCATCAGCCCGGGCTCACCGGGCTGCCGAACGAACGTCGTCCATGCGCTGCTGGTCTGTCCGATCACGTACACGCAGACCATCCCGGCCACCAATAACCAAACCTGGCCGCGCGCCAGGAGCCCCACCGCAACTGCGGCCAGGAGCATCAGGACTGCGTACATCGAGAGTATTGAGGCGTTCGGGGGATTGATCTGAAGAGTGACCGTTGCCAGTACTGCCTGCAGTGGGCCACCGACGCTATCCACGGAAGCGAACCGCGGTGCGCGCGACGGGTCGAGCGCGACGACCGCAAAAACCGCTGCGCACAGCGCCACATGCGCCACGTAGACGAGTCGAGCGCGCCGGAGAACCCGTCCTGGACCACTGCGCACGCCAGAGCGAGCGGCCTGCTTGCGCTGGACGATCCCGAGTACGAGACCCGAGAGCACGACGAACCCCATGAGGCCGTCTACCCAGAGGGCGACGTGCGTTGCCCTCCAGAAGAAACTTCCGACGGCCACGTGAGCCGTGGCCATGCTCACAATGCAAAAACCTCGCAGCAGATCCAGGGATGAGTCACGCCCCTGGGCTGCCGCGGGAGCTGCACGCTTCATCCGGGAGAACACACCGGAAGGGATCGGACCGTGTCTTGTCACGAGGCAGACTTTACACGTGTAGCGTTTGTTTTTCTGCGCTCCGACCAAGGTTTCGGATCGTTCGCATCTCGACCTTCGACTCCCCAGAGTCGACGTCCGGCCTCGACGTGCCGCACCTCGAGCTCGGAGCCACCGGCCGCTATCTAGCGTCCGCGCTGGAGGTCCCCGCACGCCGAAGTCCGCGTTAGGAATCGACACTCCTCAGCGGGAGGCCAACGCAGCTAACACGCGGATCCAGCGAGCAGCGTCGGGCCTCGCGAACCGCGAGTAGATCAGGGCTCTTGGTAGAGGTCCCGGGGGAACGCCTGGAGCAGCGCCTCGACGTCATACTCCGGCGGCGCCTCTCCACCCATCGCAAGTGCTTCCTCCACCGATGACGCGGGTGCGTACGACGACCGCCCGCTCCCGAAGTAGTAGTCGTCGTACTTGAGGCTATGCTCCGCCTGCGACGTGATGAGGCGCGCGGGTATGCCCAGCGATTCGGCGAGGACTATTCCGTGCAGGGAGCTACCACAGACGAACGAACTTCTCGCGATCTCGGCGATGACGTGGTGCGGATCGCCGATCGGGCTTACTACGCGAGAATCAGAATAGAGGGACAGATCGTTGTAGTTCGGCAAGACGACGTAGTCATTGAGGGGCTCGGATCGGTCTCGGAGGTAGAAGTCACGATTCCAGTACCGCGACCACAGGAGGGCCGGGTCGCCGTAGACCTCCGGAACTGATGTACCTGCCGCCGTCAGCATCCGACGCGTCTCTGGGCCACGGACAGACCGAACGTCGAGATCCGGCGCTGCGCCCAAGTTCATGGACTTGCCGTTCACCCCTGAGCCCCAAACGGTGTCCCCTGGCTCGGTGAGGCCCAGGATCGAACCAATACTCACGAGGCGGCGTCGTTCCGGCGCTTGCGAAAGGCCGAACTCCGCTGCGACGCGCTCGACCAGGAGCGGCCCAAGTAGATCCCCGAAGTTTCCAAGCTCCCGCCTCGGGCGCAGAAGCGCAAACGGGCCCGGAGCTCGCCGCTTCGGGTTGAAGTGCACCACTGTGACAGCCATCAGGACTTCCTTCGTTTGATTGCTCGAGACGCAGTGTCGCGAATCAGGCTGTAGTCGGAACGGACAGGCTTGAACAAGCCCGCACCTAGGATGAATACCGCCCAGATCGCGGTCGCGAGGAACAACTTGGCCCATGCTGAGCCCTCGCCAAGCAGCACCGGTACGACTACAGCGCACAGCACTGCGACTGGCGCACACACCGCCAAAGCCCGCCCGCCCGTGGCTAGAAGACGGCTCCGGCGGATGCCTGTGCGAGCGATCGGGAAGGCAGTCAGAAGACCCCAGTTAAGGAGGTGTCCCGCTGCCACGCCCACCGCGACGCCAGTCGGCCCAAACGGCAGGCCGACCACCATGAGACCGACCATGGCCGTCCGCCCGATGATCGTCCACTTGAGCTGCAGCGACGTCAGTGCCAGCGAGAGGAAGACCCAGGAGTAGACGTAGGTGATGCTCTGGAACACTCCGGCTATGGCCAAGATCGCGAATATTGGCTTTGCTCCGGTCCACTGATCCCCAAGGAGTACGTCGATCAGCGGGCCAGAAACCGAAAACAGGAAGAAGAAGGACCCACCCATGACATACGCCATGAGCGTCTGGGCCCGGACTAGGTAGTCCTCGTACCGAGCGTCATCCTGGAGTCTCGAGAGGACCGGGACCCCGACCTTCGTCATCGGCGCAGCGATCTGCTGAAGCGGCAATCTGAACAACTGGTAGGAGCGGTCGTACAGACCCAGCGCAGAAGCACCCCACGAACGTCCGATCAGAACGCTGTCGAGATTTGACGTCGCATAGATGAAGATCTGCACGCCGAGCGTGTTCGCGCCGTATCTGTAAAGATCCCGCATCGGGACACCGGATCGCGGTAGCCCCGGCCTCCATCTGGCAAAGACCGCGAGGACGACCAGAGCCCCCAGACTGATGGCAACCTGCTGCCAGACGAGTGCCCAGTAACCGGCACCCAGCAGACCGAGACTCAGCCCAGCGATCAGACCGATGAGAGCGGCGACGATGTCAGCCAAGGCCAAGTTCTTAAACTTCAGCCGGCGCGCCAGTTCCGCCCGCAACTGAGCGGCGACGGCATTGAACACAAACGTCAGTGCCAACACCCTCGTCAGTTCCGTCAGCTCGTCACGGCCGTAGAAGGCAGAGAGGAGTGGGGCGCACAGCACAAAGACCACGTACAGGCCCAGTCCGATCGCCGTGTTCGTCCAGAACAGATTGGACCGCTGCGCGAACGAGATCTCGCGCGCCTGGATGGACGCCATGGATAGGCCAAAGTCGGCCAGAACGGACGCGACGCCCACGACGGCGAAGACCATGGCGTACGAGCCGAAGTCGGCGGGACTTATGAGGCGAGCAAGGATGGTCACCGAGGCGAACTGAATGACCAGTCTTACGAGTTGTCCGAGGAGCGTTGCCGCTCCACCTCGCGCGGCCGCCGTGGCTAGGTTCATGAACGGTCGCTCTGGAAACAGTCGCGGCGCGTCATCCCGTATTCAGCTTCGCGGGTTGGCCGGCGAACCGACCACGCTCAAGGTGACGTGCTTGTGACGCTCACGAATCAGCTGCCACGAACGATCGCTGAGATCAGGACGCGAGCCGGTCGACAGCGCTTCGTGGGACCACCGCAGCGCAGCGTCCAACTCGGCTCCGTCCAGACTCTCGTAGATGCGAACCCACTGCGATCCCACCTCGCCCTGGAGAGCTTCCGTCGTCGTGGTGCGCGGAACGAGGATCGGACGGCTCAGCGAGAGCGCCACGAGGATGGCTCCCGAGCTGTGGAGTTCGCGGTAGGGGAAGACGCAGAGCGACGCCTCCCCGATCTCGCGAGCTAGGTCCACGTCAGGGACGAAGCCGAACTGGTAGGTGACTCGCCCGTCGGCCTCGGCGGCTCGTATGACCTCCCGGGAGACGTCGCGGTCCGAAGGCGACCCGACGATCCGCAGCTCCCCCACCTCGGACTCGGCTGCCGCCGCGAGCAGTTCGGGGACACCCTTGTAGCCTTCGATCCTTCCGAAATGGAGAACTCTTGCCGGCAGCGGCGAGCCTCCTACGACATCCGCGTACGGCTCCCGGTAGCTTCCGTGAGGTACGAGGTGAACGCTGCCGGCCGAGACCTGCGGATCGTTCGGGACCAGGTGGATCTCAGCCCTAGTGAGTGCGGTCAGAGCCTCGCGGAGGTGCGCGCCCGTCCGGTCTCCGGTCTCTTGGTGAGGGGTGAGATTGTGAACTGTCCGGATGACAGGAATCTTCTCTCGCTGGATTCTCCGGATGAGTGCCGCCGCGAGCGCTCGGTCGTGCCGCGCACGGACGGAAGACCCGGCGGGGACGAGATGCTCAGGCCAATGGACGTGAACGGCGTCCACGGGGCGAGTCAGTGCGTTCCGCCAACTCAGGAAGACCGGTCGTACTTCATAGTCCTCGGTTGCGGCCATGTGTCGCGCATAGCGCGTCGTTCGGTCGGGCGCCGAGACGGTGTGGAGCACCCGGTAGCGTCGTCGGCGCTTTCCCCCAGAGACTCGGCTGATCGCCGTCGCCAGGCCCGTGAGCCGCTTGCGCCCCGAAGCCAGCGCACCGCGGACGTCCGTCTGGTCGGCTTTGACTCGTTCACGTGCTCCTTGGGCGGGCAGCAGGGCGAGGTCGACGACCGCGAGCGCGCGAGGCACCTTCTGTGACTGGTCCGGAACCAGGTCCAGTGGGACGGCCCCCTCGGTGACCGCCATGATCACAGCGTGGAGGCGATTGGACCCGATCCACGTCGCGCGCGAGTAGACGGAGCGGACTCGCCGTTCCTGCTCGGCGTGATCGGCCTCCTCCGGCCAGTCGATCAGTTCTGCCCCGAGCTCCTTCGCCAACCACGCATTGCGATCGCCGTCTCGCCTCACCTGGACTACCACGACGACCGTTGCGTCGAGGTCTTCGGACACGACGCGGCGTACCTCGTCCAGCCAGGCCGCAGGAGGCGGAGGACGATCGCCGCGGAGGCTGAGGGCGAGCACTCGCCTGTCTGACTGCTCGTGGTGGCGCTCCGACACGTGCTCGGGCGACGCTCCCTCGCCGAAAGCCCAGTCGGGTGCGACTGTTCCGATACCAGCAGCAGATCGAGAGGCCTCGTCCCGCCAGGTCGCAACATCGCTGAGTGAGGCGATCAGTCGAGCTATGGCGGGAACCTTCGCGTTCGGGTCTCGCAGTCCGAAGCCGGCGTGGATCAGTCGTCCGCCGCGTGCCCGCGAAGCCAAGATGACGGGCAGGAGGAGTGCGCGCGAGACCAGGAACCGGCGATCAGGAAGAAGCTCTCCCGCGTTCAGCAACAAGGTCGTCCGTCGCAATACGGCGCTGCGAGCGAGAGCGAACATCCACTTACGACGGTCGGTGTAGAGCCGATCCACGGAACGAAGTCCGAGATTGGTCCAGTCCTCGGCGCCTTCGCCCACGTACACGTGACAGGTGCCGCACGCCTGCCCCGCCGCGATGAGAGGACGACGCAGCAACGAATCCCCGAGGTTGTCCCGCTGGCTCGCTACGGAAATGAAGATCATGCGCCCGCCGTTCGTTGGATTCCTAAGTGTGAGTTCGTCCGCCGTTGTATCCGCGGCCCGGGGGACGACGGTGCTCTGAGACAGCCTCATCAGCGACGTACTACTGCTGAGAGCCCGACCGCGACCGCGGCGGGATGCGGCCGTAGAGCAAGGGCACGGCGCAACACCCGCGCAGCCGGACCCCACTCCCGGGCTCGGAGTGCCGACCGAAGCGCGACAGAGGCGAGAAAATCACCCTGCGCTCGCCGCTCGGCATGCGACCCGTACTCCTCGAGCCACGCGACGCTGTCGCTCCAAGCGTTAGACCGAGAAATCGAACCCGCGGAGTCCTGAAAGACCCGCACGAGCGGGTCCGGCACGGTCGTGAACAACACCCCGGCGGCATCGAGGTCGATGAGGAGACCCCAGTCCTGGTGCCGGCGCAACGCCCGCGGCCAGGGGTGACGGGTGGCCAGACGCCGGGACATCAGGAGCGTCGAGGACTGCATGAAGTTCTCCGTCAGCTTCATGGTCGATCGCTCGAGCAGGTAGGTCGACATCGACAAGGACCCGTCGAAGGGGCGGCTGGGAACAACGCGCTCTGTCTCGCCCACCAGGAACGCAAGGCACACCACGACTACGTCGTCGCGGGCATCGAGTCGACGGATCTGCTGCTCGGTCTTCTGAGGAAGCCATTCATCGTCGTCGTCGAGGAAAGCCACGACATCAGCGCTGCTCGCCTCGACACCGGCGTTACGGGCGGCAGACCCACCAACACCGCCGGTTGTCACTACGAGCTCGTGAGGAATGTCGGCGAGCAGCGCTCGGACGGTGGGCTCGGCATCAGGGCGGTCGAGCACCACGACCGGACGGACGTCCACCGTCTGCCTTGCCACAGATGTCACAGCCCTGACCAGCTCAGGTCGCCCGGTCGTCGGGATGATGGCGTCGATGGTCATCGCGCTCTCCGTTCCTTCGCGATCACGAGGGCCAGCTGAACCGGCTCGACGAGGTAGCGGCGGGCCAGCCTGCGCGGGTCGGAGGCGAGCCGCCAGAGCCACTCCACTCCGAGGCGCCCGGTCCACCGCGGCGCGAGCGACTGTGTGCCGGACAGCTGGTCGATGGCGCCCCCTACGGTCGCTATGACTCCCCGGTCGAGATGGCCGATGAGACCGGTGACGACCTGTTCCTGCAGAGGCATACCCATCCCGACGAGGACGAGGTCAGGCTCGAACGAGCTGACCCGCTCGACCGCCTCGGCGGCACGGTCAGCCGACCACGGGTGGCCGGGTATCGCTAGCACCTCGGGTGCGTCCGGGCTCGACAGGAGCCGTGCGACGAACGCCGAACTCGATTCCGAGGAAGCGCCGATGACAGCGACCCGGCGAACTGCGGCGAGCGCCGTCGCACGGTCAATCCAGTCGGTCGAGCCAAACCGGTGAGAGGACGGGAGCGGAGCCAGCCCTGACGCCGCTCGCGCACGGTTAAGGCCGGCGAGTACGGGCCAACCGTCGACAACGACGACGTCACTGCCCTGGTAGAAGCGAGCAAACTCCGAATCTGTTCTCGCGAGATAGACGCTGTGCAGGTTATGCGCGGCAATCACCACGGGAAACGACCCCGCGACGGCCGAGTCGACGAAAGACACGAGGTCGTCCACCGTCACGATGGAGACGTTCACCCCCAGGACGTCGACCCTTGCCACTGGCGCGAGCGCCGAGGAACGGCGTGCCTCCGAGTCGGTCATCGTCCCTCCGGTGCCGCGGCGGCGCGTCCAACGGTCTGGCGGCGCGCCTTATGTCCCCGCGCCTTCGACGCCTTCGACGCATTAGGCGCCTTGTCGTCCTTGCCGAGGGAGTAGTCGTAGTACGTGTAGCTGTCCCGCTTCTCGTTCGGGACCCGGTTGAGCACAATTCCGAGGACGCGAGCCTCGACCGTCTCGAGCGCTGCGACCGCACTCTCCAGGTGGGGTCGGTGCGCCACAGTTGCCCCAACCACGACGAGCGCGCCGTCGGCGAGCTTGGCCACTACGGCACCGTCTGTCACGGGCAGCAGCGGGGCCGTGTCGAGGATGACGACGTCGTAGCGGCTAGTCAGATCTTCGAGGAGCGACGCCATCTGCTGCGATCCGAGCAGCTCACTGGGGTTCGGAGGGATCTCGCCGGACGTGATCACGTCGAGGGAGGTCGTGCCGTACTCCTGGACGACGTCGTCGATGGTCGCGTTGCCGATCAGCACGGTTGTTAGGCCGACCGCACCTTCGATGCCCAGGACGCGAGCGACCGAGGGCCGTCGCAGGTCGGCGTCGATCAGCACGACCTTGCTGCCGGTATCAGCGATGGCGAGAGCGAGGTTAGAGGCCGTGGTCGTCTTGCCCTCCCCGGGGAGCGCGGACGTCACGACGATCGACCGTGGCCGCGACGACGCGTTGACGAACTGAAGATTCGTTCGGAGACGCCGGATGGCCTCGGCCCTTACCCCGAGCGGGTGGGAGATGATCACCAACGGGTCCTCCGGCGCGCTCGCGTCGTAAGCGACGGAGCCGAGGACGGGGGTGTCGGTCACCGCAGCGACATCGGCCGCGGACCGGATCCGAGTGTCCAGAACCGTCCGGAGAAGCGCGACGCCGATCCCTACGGCGAGCCCGATCAAAAGACCCACTGCCACATTCACGCGGGTGTTCGGCGATGACTGGCTAGTGGGCTCCGTAGCGGCGCGCGTCACGGTGATCCGAACGGGAGATGCAGCTGCATCCAACGGACGTTGCAGCTCGGGCAGCACCGACGACATGCTGTCGGCCACCGCGTTGCTGACGAACGCAGCCTCCTCAGGCGTGGCCGCCGTGGTGGTCACGTCGATGAGCGAGGTGTTCAGCTTCACCGTCGCCGCAACTCGGTCCGCAAGCTCCTCTGCGGTGACATCGAGGCCGTTCGAGTCGACGACCGGCTGGAGTACGAGCGGGCTCGTGGCGAGGTCGGCGAAGCCAACCACCTGGCTCTGCGAGAAGCTCGACCCCTGGGCAAGATTTTGCGTGGACCCGTCCTGGGTCTGCACGGACACGTAGATCTGGCTCGTAGCCTCGTAGGTCGGCGCGGTCGCCAGTGTGAGGAGACCTGCTGCCAGTGTTCCTGCGAGAGCGCAGGCGAGCACCAGGATCCACCGGTCGCGGAGGATCGTGAAGTAGTCGCGCAGCTCCATGGCAGTTCTCCTTCTGTCGAGCGCTTGTGCCGCCCGCGGTTGATCGAGGTGTGACTCGTTCACGAGGTCGCGGCGCAACCCGGCTCGATCGTCTGGACCGTGGCGCGAGGCCCGGGTGTGGTTCTCAAGGTCGGTACACCGTCGACCTGCTTGCCTGTCACCAGCTCGAGCTCGAGCTGCATGGACTCCGACGGGTTCAAAGTGACGGTGATGAGCGATACCGGGCTGTCGCCCTGACGCTGGGTAAGGACAGGCATTTCGCCCTCAGGTCCGCTGACCCCCAGAATCCGTCCACCGGAAGGCCCGAAGACGGAGAGGTTCGTCTGGATCGTTCCCTCGGGTACGAAAGCACCACCTCCCGTGAGGTAGGCGGGCAGCGTTGCCAAATCCGGGACGGCCGACGTCAGGTCAACCTTCAGTCGAAGTCGCTGAGAACCGTCGGGCCGACACTCGGACACCGCCAGCGACGTGGCGACCTCCAGGTAGTAGCCGATCTTCGCGCCAGACCCGTCATTCAGATAGACACCGACCACCGGGGTCGATCCAACTTCTGGCACCTCTCCAGCGAGCTGGGTACCGTCGAGCAGAGACTGCTCGACCGGGTCGCTCGACCACAGCATGAGCCGCCCCTGGTCGCTCGACTGCACGAGCGAACTCACGGCGGCCTGAGCGTCCCCGCTTCCCCCAGAAAGGGCAGAGAAGATGCTGGCTGCCGCATCAGCGAAGAACACGTCCTGCTGGGCGGGGTCGGGCTCGTCGAGGTAGATCTGGTTCAGGAGATACTGCGCGGCGCCGTCCGCAGTCAGGGTCAAACCGGCCTCGGTCGTCACCGGCCCGGTTGCGCCGAGCAGTCCCGCCAGTGCCACAGGATCGAGGGACAGCACCCCGGCGGGTGTCTCACCGCGCTCGGCGATCCACATGTCGCTCGCGAGCTGCGCGGCCCGGGGGAAGTCCGGCGTGCTCGTCACGTTGAGCATGAACCGGCCGAGCTGCGAGCCAAAGATCGCCGTCTCGCTGTCGGTCAAGTCGCCGACGGGCTCGTCGAACGAGATCGAGTTCCCCGCTACCTGCTCGACCAGCTCGATCGAGCCTTCCTCGGCACGAAGCACAAGCACCGAACCCACGATGCCTCCGAGGGCGCGCGGCTCGGCGTTGTTCTGCACCAGTACGAGGTAGTCGCGCGGGCCGTCGATCCCCATCATCGGCGGGATGAGCTGGACGGCACGCGAGGCCGTCGCCGTCGAGAGGCGGAGGTCGGCGAGTTCCCCTGCGAGCTGGTCGACGGCGCCGCCCACCTGGGGCAGGAGTGCGGAGCGGTCGATCGCCGCCAGCGAGGCGATCGCGGCGTTCACACCGTCGTCGGCCGCGATCACCACGGGTGCGGCCTCGGCCACGCTCTGGACGTCGACCCGTCCGTCCTGCGGAGCGAGCGCTGCCGGGCTCGCGGCAGCCACGACGGCTGGCAGGCTTGGGAGAGGGCCCTCCGCGAGGTCCGACACGGTGCCGGCGAGCGTTTGGACCGCGCGGACGTTAGGTCCCACGCCTGGCAACCACGAAGTCAGTTTCCAGTGCGGACGGCCGGTCGTGGCAACAGCGCTCGACGCCGCATCGCGCAGCGTCGCCACCGAAGTCGCGACGGCCTCGTCATCGCCGGCGAGGACCTGATCCTCGAGCTGCGGAACCACGCCCGCCGCCTCCACGAGCTGGTCCCGCACGCGGAACGCATCGACCGCGGTCCACACCCCGGCGACGGCCACGACGGCCACGCAGCCGAGCAGGACCCAGCCCAGCACAATGCCCGTGCGTCGGCCGCGTGTGCGCCGGACCTTGGTGCGGCGCCGCCGGGTACTCGTCGGGCTCACCACGTCTGACCACCATCCTCCGAGATCGCCAGGTCCGCCCCGGACCACACCCACAGCAGGTCACCCGTGATGGACACTGCGACGTCGCCCGCCGTAGTGACGGGCGCACATGCGAGCGGCTCATTCTGCGACTGACCGTCGCTGCTGATGCCGTAGACCGACAGCGCCTCACACGGACCCTCGAACGTCGCGACCACATAGGCCGAGCCGTTTTGCGTCAACGCCCTGGCCCCAGCGACAGAGACGGTCGTCGCCCAGCTCTGCCCACCGTCCGCCGAGATCGCCAGCGAACCGTCTTGGCACAGCACCGCCCCGCGTTGCACATCGACAGCGGCAAGGTCGACCGCCCCTGCTGGACACGGCACAGGAGCGTCCCCGCGCGGACCGGCCACGAACGTCCTGTCGGTGGGCGCGAGGAACCAGGCGGAGCTCAGCGTCGCATCGGCACGGCTCCACGTGTCCCCGCCGTCGGTGGTGGAGGCGAGCGCGGTCGCACAGTCCTGAGCCGCGCCGACCACGAATGCCGAGCCGGCATCGGTCGCGCGGAGCCGGACCACAGAGTCGATGTCGAGCTCCGCCGCGTCCCATGAGGCGCCGCCGTCCAGCGTGCGTTCGACGAGCGCGGCGCCCTGACCGCAGGAAGCGAGGGTGGAGCGCCAGGCCACGTCCCCGTCAACTGCGACGATCTGACGGGTGGCGAGCGACGCGGGGGCCACCAACGGGATCGTGGCCGACGGATCCTCGGTCGGGACCTGCGAAGCCGGCTCCTCGGCGCCCGGAATTGGCACCGCGGGTGCTGCCGAGGCCGGCACCGACGGCGACGGCGCGGCCGACCCGACGGGCCCGTCCGCGGTCAGCAGCACCGTCAGAACGATCCCGTTCAGGACGACGAGGATGGCGACGAGGACGAGCGCCCAGGGGCGCCCCGCGGTGGTCATGCCGCGACCCCGGGGATCCGGGCACGCACGGACGTCCGTACGCTGACGGGGTGACTGAAGCGACTGGTGCGACTCATACGACTACTTCTCACTTCCGAGTCCTGACGATCTGCACGGGCAACATCTGCCGCTCCCCTGCGGCCGAGCGACTGCTCCGCCTGCATCTCGGCGACGCCGTGGAGGTCGTGAGCGCGGGTACCGGCGCCCTGGTGGGTGAGCCGATCTCCGGCCCGATGGTTCCGCTGCTGGAGCGCGCGGGCGCCGACACAGCCACCTTCGAGGCGCGCTTGCTGACGCCCGACGACGTCCGGTCCGCTGACCTCGTGCTGGCGCTCACGCTCGAGCACCGCTCGCACGCCGTTGTGGCCTGGCCGGGTGCGCTCAGGCGCACCTTCACGCTGCTCGAGCTTGCCCGGCTGGCCGAGCACGTCGGTCGCGACGCGCTTCCCGAGGGCGACGCCGCCGAACGCCTGCGCGCCCTCGTGCCGCTGGCGATCCGGGCACGCGGCATCGTCCGCGTTCCGCCGGAGGAGGACGACGTGCCCGACCCCTACCGACGCTCCGACGCTCACTACGCGGCGTCCTTCGAAGCGATCGACGGCGCCGTGCGTCGCCTGGTCGCGGTCGTTTCGCCCAAACCCGCCTGAGGTCCTCACGCGACCTCGGCGTTCAGGAAGACGTGCGCGCAGACCAGCACATCGCTGTCGGGCTCGCACACGATTGCCCCGGTCACGTAGTCGGGGTTGAGCAGGTTCTCGCGGTGACCCGGGGAGTCCAGCCAGGCCTCGGTGACCGCACGCGGGTCGGCGGCGGAGCGCACGAGGTTCTCCGCGGCGCCGTTCGCAGGGGCGCACGTCTCGATGACACCCTCGAGCGGGGCGTGGGTGAGGTCGTCGCTCCCGACGAGATCGGCGGCGCGGACCGCGGCGGCGTCCGCGGCGCACACCGACGGCGTCAGAGCCGCCAGACCCTCCGCCTCTCGCGCCTCGTTCGTCGCCTCGACGAGGTCGGCCGCGTAGGCGGCGGGGTCGCTGATGTCGACCGTCTCCGGGGCGTCAGCGGGGTCCGTCTCCGACGCCCCGGCCAAACCACAGGCCACGAGCATCGTTGCTGCGAGGAGGGCTGACGCCGCCGCCGTGACGCGGCGCACCACCCGGACCACCTAGGGCCGTCCCAGCCCGATGTAGGTCCAGCCGGCCGCACGCCACGCGGCGGAGTCGAGGACGTTGCGGCCGTCGATGATCGTGCGGTGCTCGACGCTCTCGCCGAGCTCGACCGGGTCGAGGTCACGGAACTCCGGCCACTCCGTCAGGAGGAGCACGACATGCGCACCGGCGACGGCGTCGTGGGCCGAGTCGCGCACGTCCAGGTCGGGGCGGACCCGGCGGAGCACGGGACCGGCGGCCGGGTCGACGATGCGGACCTTGGCCCCGAGGCCGGACAGGCGGGAGGCGACGTCGAGCGCCGGGGAGTCGCGGATGTCGTCGGAGTGCGGCTTGAAGGCGGCGCCGAGCACGGCCACGGGCTTGCCCGGTACGCGGCCCTCGAGCGCGTGCACGGTCAGATTGACCACGTGCTGGCGGCGGCGCAGGTTGATGGAGTCGACCTCGCGCAGGAACGTGAGGGACTGCTCGGCGCCCAGCTCGCCCGCCCGGGCCATGAACGCCCGGATGTCCTTGGGGAGGCACCCGCCGCCGAAGCCGATGCCGGCCTTGAGGAACTTCTTGCCGATGCGGTCGTCGTGGCCGATGGCCTCGGCCAGGAAGCTGACGTCGGCGCCCGTCACCTCGCACATCTCCGCCATCGCGTTGATGAAGGAGATCTTGGTCGCGAGGAAGGAGTTCGCCGCGACCTTCACGAGCTCGGCGCTCGCGTAATCGGCGGTCAGGCGCGGCGTGCCACGCTCGAGGATGGAGGCGTAGACCGCGTCGAGCGCGTCGCGCGCGACGGCCGCCTTCGCGTCGTCACCGGGCAGTCCGTAGACCAGGCGGTCGGGCGCGACGGTGTCCTGCACCGCGAAGCCCTCGCGAAGGAACTCGGGGTTCCAGGCCAGGACGCCGGCGTCGCCAATCTTCTCGGCGAGGCGGGCGGCGGTGCCGACCGGCACGGTCGACTTGCCGGCCACGACAGCGGGGCCGTCGGACCCGGCGTGCAGGTGCGGCACGAGCGCGTCGATCGCTGCGTCCACGTAGGTGAGGTCGGCGGCGTAGCTGCCCTGCTGCTGGGGGGTGCCGACGCCGACGAAATGCACGCGGGCCGAGGCGGCGTCCGCCATGTCGGTACTGAAGCGAAGACGGCCCGAGTCGAGCGCGCGGCGCAGGACCTCACCGAGGCCGGGCTCGTGGAACGGCGGCTCCCCCGCGTTCAGCTGGGCCACCTTGGCAGCGTCGACGTCGATCCCGACGACCTCGTGCCCCAGGTCGGCCATGCACGACGCGTGCACAGCGCCCAGGTAGCCACAACCGATCACAGAGAGCTTCACGATCGCCACTGAACCACACGCCCATACCAAAAGCGAACTCGATGCTTGAGTGTTTACGTCCAAGAAACGCAACGTTTCTGAACTGGCCTTGCAGAACTGTTTGGTTTATGTAAGGTTCAAGGAGTGATGGCCCACCGGGCTACCGCGGACCCCCTGTTCAGACAGCTCGGAGACCTCATGACTCGACTCCTCAGGCCGATCGTCACCGCGACGGCCCTGATGCTCGTCGGCGTCGCAGGGCCGGCCGCCGCCTCCACGAACGCCGCATCACCCGCCTCCGTGGATGAGACGTCCGTCACCTCCGCCGTCATCGCCCAGCCCGGCAGCGCGGTCAACTCCGCACTCGTCGTGTCGCTCGCCGCGGGCATCGTCAGCGGTGCCACCGGCGCCGCCTACCTCGTCCGCCGCAGCCGGTGCCGCACCGGCACCACCGTCGTGCGGAACGACCTCGAGGTCGTCTCCGTCTGAGCGTCAGCTCGCACACGAACCACCCAGCACGTCCACCCGTCGTCCGAAGGAAGAACACCATGAAGCGAATCCTCGCCGTGGGTGCCACGCTGCTCGCGCTCGTCGCGCTGCCGGCCGCCGCCCAGGCCTACCCCGCCCCGCCCGTAGCCGCTGCCGTCAGCGACCCGTCCCCCGCTGTCGGCGAGACCATCTCCATCACGGCTGACGGTCTCGTCGGCGCCGAGACCGCAACGCTGACCGTCGTCTCAACCCCTGCGAGCATCCCCGACTCCGCCATCACGATCGCGGGAACGGCTGCCCTCACCAAGGACGTCGTGAACGAGTCGGTGACGTTCGCGTTCAGCGCCTCGCAGGACGGCATCTACACCGCGACCATCACCACGGACAACGGTCTGACGATCCCGGCCCAGGTCATCACGGTCGGCAACCCGCAGATCGGCGGCGGCACCGGCAGCGGTTCGGGCTCCGGCTCGGGAAGCACCGGCGGCTCCGCCTCCACCGGCGGCCTCGCCAACACGGGCGCCTCGGTCGGCGGCCTCGCGGCCCTCGCCGGTGGCCTCCTCGTGGTCGGTGCCGGTGGCACCTACCTCGTCAAGCGGGGCTCGCGCAGCAACGCCTGATCCTCGCTCGCCGGTCGGTGCCCTCGACCGGCAGCACACGACGGCCGTCCCGCACCTGTGCGGGGCGGCCGTCGCTGTGTTCACAACAGCCCTCCGCACGGTCAGCATCGCCTGCCGCAGCATCAGCGCAAGGAGAACCCAAGGGTGCCGCAGAATAGCCTCCAACCATCCACAAGAACGGGTTGCGCTCCCCTGCGCGTCCGGCAAGGCTTGTACTGTCTCGGAACATGAGCACACCCACCCGCAGCGTCGTCATCGTCGAGGACGACCCCGACGTCCGTCGCCTCCTCGAGATGGTCCTGCGCCCCGCGGGGTTCGACACCCACTCGGCCGCGACCGGGCTCGAGGGAGTCGACCTCGCCCGTGAGACCGACCCCATCGTCGTCACCCTCGACATCAGCCTGCCCGACATCGACGGCTTCGAGGTCGCGCGCCGCATCCGCACGTTCTCGGACGCGTACATCATCATGCTGACGGCGCGCGTCGACGAGATCGACGCCCTCATGGGTCTCGAGTCCGGTGCCGACGACTACATCACCAAGCCGTTCCGGCCGCGCGAGCTGCGCGCCCGCATCGAGGCGATGCTCCGCCGCCCACGCACCACCGAGCGCTCCGGCGCCGAGGGTGCCGAGGGCACCCTCACGACCGCGGCCGCCACCCTCGCGCCGCCGGTCGGCCCCGGCGGCCTCGAGCCGTTCCCCCAGGGCCCCGTGCGGGCGCAGGACGAGCGCGGCCGCGACCTCGTCGTCGACCGCCTCGCCCGGACCGTCACGCTGGCCGAGGACGACGTGCACCTCACGCGCAGCGAGTTCGACATCCTCGCCCACCTCGTCACGGTTCCCGGCCGCGTCTCCAGCAAGGAGGACCTGGCGCGCATGCTGCGTCACGGCCGCGAGGACGCCTCGGCGCCCGTGGAGCAGTCGGAGAACCGCCGGCTCGACGTCCACATGGTCAACCTGCGCCGCAAGCTGGACGACGACAGCAGCAACCCGCGCTGGATCGAGACCGTGCGGGGTGTCGGCTACCGGTTCCGTCAGCCCCAGAGCTGAGACGGGCCGAGCTCGTCCCTGACCGCCCGTCGGTCCTGTCGCTCAGCGACGGGGTCGGCGGGCGTTCTCGTCCTCGCCGACGGCGGCCGCGGCCCGCGTGATCAGCGCGTCGAGGTCCTCGTCCCCCACCGCGAGACCGGTGGACACGGTCAGGCGCAGCGCATCGGCGTCGACCTGCACGCGGGAGGCGCGGATCGCGCGGCGCACGTCCTCCGCCCAGCGCGAGGCGAGCGGCGCGTCGTGGTCCGGGAGGATCGCCACGAACCGGTGCTCGGTGTGCTCGCACAGGCCGACGGCGCCGCCGCGGGGCACGATCTCCAGGAGCACCGCCGCGACGAGCTCGCGCGAGGCCTCGAGCATCCGGGAGCCGTAGGCCTCCCGCAGCGTGTCGGGGTCGGCCACGTCCACCACCACGACCACGACCTCCTGCCCGCGCCCGCGCGCCTGTGCGAGCAGCTGCTCGCTGCGGCGCGTCAGCCCCTCGGGCGTGCGGACCCCGAGCGTGGTGTCGAACAGCGGGTCGGCGAGCTGTATCGCGCCGCGCTCCCCCGCCCGCAGCAGGATCACGCCGATCCCCGCCGCCGTCATCGCGAGGGCGACGGCGAGCGAGGCCATCCCGGGCTCCAGCACGCCGGCCACGATCGCGCTGCCCTCGCCGGCCGCCAGCGCCACGAGGAGGCGGATCGCCAGGGCCGCGCCGACCGTGCCGAGCGCGAACGCGATCACCACGCCGCCGAAGTAGCGCACCAGCGGTCCGCGGACCACGGCGGCCGTGGTGGCGATCGCCCAGGCCGCCACCCCGACGTGCACGAGCTCGTGCCCCGTCAGCGCGGTGTCGCTGCCGAGCGCGGCACGCACCGCGACGGGCTCGACGGCGGCGACCAGCACGCCCGTGACGGGCGGCAGCCACAGCAGCGTGCGGTGGCCGGAGAAGACGTGCGCACCGGCCCACAGGGCGCCCACGGCTGTCACCACGAGCCCGGAGGCCACGGGTCGCGCCCACGTCGCCTCGGGCGTCTCCGAGGCCATCAGGCCGCCGAGGTAGCCGAGCCCGGCCGCGAGGAGCGCCACGGCCCAGCAGACGTCGGGCGCGGTGAAGCCGCGGCGCACCACGTCGGCGCCGTACACGGCGGTGATGAGGCTGAGCACGAGGTACTCCACGACCATCAGGGTCCCGGGGTCGAGCATCAGCGCACCAGCTCCCCGGCCGGCGCCGCGGTCGCCGCGCACGGCAGCAGGATCTCCGCCTCGGTGCCCACGCCCTGGCGGCTGCGCACGTGCACCTCGCCGCCGTGCCGTGCCACGATCTCGCGCGCGACGGGCAGGCCGAGGCCGGTGCCGTGGCGAGATCCGCGCATGACCTCGGGAGCGCGGTAGAACCGCTCGAACACGCGCGCCTGGTCGGCCTCGGCGATGCCGATGCCCTCGTCGGTCACGACGAGCACGACGCCGTCGATCCGCGCGGCCAGCCGGACCGTCACGTGTCCGCCGGGCTCGGAGTACAGCACCGCGTTCGAGACGAGGTGGTCGACGGCGTGGCGCAACCGATCGCGGTCGCCGCGGACGGGCCACGCGCCGTCGGTCTCGTCCACGAGCACCACGCGGGCGACGGCGGCGTCGTACCGCGCCCCCGCGAGGCTGTCGCGCGCGATGGCGCCGAGGTCGTGCAGCCCGTCGTCCAGGACCACCTCGCCCTCGCGCAGCTGCGAGGCGATGGCCAGGTCGTCCACCATGCGCAGCACGCGCTGGGCGTTGCGGTCGGCGACGCCGAGCAGCTCCCCCAGCTCGGCGGGCACCTCCCCGCCCTCGCGCACGAGGTCGAGGTAGCCGACCACGGACGTCAGGGGCGTGCGCAGCTCGTGGGAGACGGCGCGCACGAAGTCCTCGCGCCGCTGGATCGCGCGCTCCTCCTCCGTGAGGTCCTCGAACAGCACGACGCGCAGCGGCCGGGAGCCGGCGGGCGCGGGCAGGGCGACGGACGTGCCGCGCACCGCGGTGCGGTCGCCGTCGGCGTCGCGCCACCACTGCGTCTCGGCCTCGAGCGGCTCACCGGCGACGGCGCGGGCGGCGAGCGACCCGGGGGCGTCGTCGTCCTCCACGCCGTTCTGCACGCGCCACGGGTGCACCGCGTCGGCGTCCACCGGTCCGTACAGGTGCTCGACCTGCGGGTTGGCCAGGACCACGCGCGACCCGTCGAGCACGAGCACACCGGCCGGCAGCGCGGCCAGGATGCCCTCGAGCATCTCGCGCTCCAGCACGAGGTCGTCCAGCAGCTGCTGCAGCGTGCCGTCGCGCTGCGCCAGGAGGCGGCTGCGCGCCTGCCGGCTGCGGTCCATCCGAGCGACCGTCACGGCCACCGTGGTCAGGACGAGCGGCAGGATGATGAGCGAGGGCAGGTGGGCGGACGTGATGGCCACGGGCGTCGCGATCAGCGGCATCCACGCCACGAGCATGCCGCCGGCCACGCCGAGCGCCGAGGCGAGCGGCCCGTGCGAGCGCGCGAGCGTCAGCACGGGGAAGACGGCCAGCATCGCCACGGGAACGTTGCCCGCGGTCAGGACGCCGAGGGCCAGGAGCCCGAGCAGGGGGACCGCCGTCGGGGCGGAGGGGGGAAGCCGTCGCCACGGGAGCGCGAAGGCCAGCCCGGCCGCTACCGTGCCGATCGAGACGCCCAGGAACAGGTGCGGCCCGCGGCTGAGGTGGTCGGAGAACAGCACGAGGACGACGACGAACGCCGCGCCCGCCGCGAACAGCGGCGCGTTGTCGAGGAACACGCGCGAGCTCGAGCGGACGTTGACGCGCACGCGTCGCAGCGGCCCGAGGGCCGCGACGCTGGGGACCCCGCTCAATACGCCCCCTCGCGCCGCAGCACCGTCAGCACGGTGCGGGCGATGAGGGCGAGGTCGCCGGTGATCGACCAGTTCTCGACGTAGACGAGGTCCAGCCGGACGCTCTCCTCCCAGGAGAGGTCGGAGCGCCCGCTGACCTGCCACAGGCCCGTGATGCCGGGCTTGATGAGCAGGCGGCGCGAGACGTCGCCCTCGTAGGCGGCCACCTCGCTCGGCAGCGGCGGGCGCGGGCCGACGACGCTCATCGAGCCGCCCAGCACGTTGAGGAACTGGGGCAGCTCGTCCAGCGACAGCTTGCGCAGGACCTTGCCCACGCGGGTGATGCGCGGGTCGTCCTTCATCTTGAACAGCAGCCCGGCGCCCTCGTCCTGCTCCTTGAGCCTGGCGAGCACCTCCTCGGCGTCGGTGCGCATGGAGCGGAACTTCAGCATCGTGAACGGCTGCCCGTCGGCGCCGATGCGGACCTGGCGGAACAGCGCGGGACCGCGGTCGCCCAGCCGGATGATCAGCGCAATCAGCAGCAGCACGGGCGAGAGGAGGACGACGGCGGTGAGGCTGAGCACGATGTCCAGCAGCCGCTTGGTGACGTAGGTCAGCCCGGTGAACTGCGGCAGCGTCACGTACACGAGCGGCAGACCCTCGACGGGGCGCAGGTGCAGGCGCGGGCCGGCGATGTCGGTCAGCCGGGACTCCAGGATGAGCTCGGCGTGCGTGCCCTCGAGGTCCCAGCCCAGGCGGCGCACGTCCTCGCGACCGCCCGGCATCTCCCCCGCGACCACGACGACGTCGACGGCGGCCGAGGAGGCGCCGCGCACGAGCGAGGCCCGCGGGATGCGCGGGAGGACTCCCCCGCGCAGGTCGTCGACCGGACGCAGGTCGTCGTCGAGCACGCACGCCGCGACGGGGCGCAGACCGGCCGAGCGGTTCTTCGCCAGCGCGCGGGTGAGGCGCTGCACGTCGTCCCGCCGGCCGATGATCATGGCGTGGTCGACGTAGGTGTCGCGACGGCGGGCGCGGTCGAGGTACTGGCGCCAGCACCACCGGTTGGCGAGGACGAGCACCGCCCCGAGCGGGAGCGCGATGAGGAAGTAGCCGCGGGAGACGGCGACCTGCAGGAGGAAGGCGAGGATCGCCGTCGTGCCGAAGGCGAGCAGCGTGGCGTTCAGCACGCGCTGGTACTCGAGCACACCGCTGGACAGGATGCGCGGCTGGCGCGAGCGCGTGGCCGCGAGGAAGAACATCCAGATGAGCGCGATGACGCAGCCGACGAGCGTGTAGTCCACCTGCACCCAGCCGACCTGGACCTCGACCGCGGCGCCGAGCCAGAACGCCTGCGCGGCGACCATCGTGACGGCGATCGCCATCGCGTCGGTGACGGTGAGGATGAGCTGGATGCGAGCGTGCCACTCGGGCGGGCCGACGACGCGGCGCGCGGGGGGCGCGGCGAGGGTGGGAGAGGCGGGGCGGGTCGGGGGCTTCGCTGCGGGCGGGGCGTCGGCGTCGGTGCGCTGCCCCGCGTTCACTACAGGTGTAGAGCGAGTGGCGGTGGCCGCGGTGGGCTCGGGAGATCCGGTCTCGCCTCCCCCGGTGACCGCAGAGCCACGATGCACGAGCTCCAACCCCTTCCAGGCGCGACACAGTCGCACCTCGTGTGCGAACGACCGCACGAACAAACCTATGGATGGTGATCGACGATCCGGCGACGAATCGATATCGAACACGTAACGAAGTCAAGAAACAGCGAGTACTGGCTTCAGTTTACGTATGTATCCGCGCAGGGCAACGGGACGTCGCCCACGCCACAGTCCGTGGACGGATGGGAACGGTTTGACGGCGTCGGCCGCGAGGGGCGGCTCGATGTGGAGCGTGCCCCCCGGGGTCAGGAGGGGTCGGACGCCTCGTCGGGGAGCTCGGCCGTGTCGAGCGTGAGCTCGTCCATGAACGGTGCGTTCTCGGGCCAGACGGACTCCACGACCTCGCGCGGGGCGGGGGTGTCGGAGACCTGGTCGAGGCGGACGATCCTGCCGTCGTCGGGCGAGAACTCGTTGACGCAGACGCCGTAGACCTGCCCGAGCACCCCGGTCAGCGGGACGATGAAGGCGTTCGGGTCGGTCGCGAACGAGCGACCCCGCACGGGGAGACGGGTCTCCCAGCGGTCGGCGGCGTCCAGCAGCGTCTGGCGGCTCGGGACCTGCTCGCGCCAGGCGCCGAGCTCGATGATCGCGCTCGCGTCGCGGCTGACGTCGACCGGGTCGCCGTCCTGCGGGTCGTAGCCCGGGACGACGCGGTCGTCCACGGCGTCCTGCGGCAGCACGTCGTTGGGGCCGACGTCGCCGGGCGTGAGCCGCTCGGACCACGGCAGCCAGGCCGGGGGCAGGAGCGCGCCGTCGCCGGGGAGCAGCTCGACCTCGCACACGGTGACGGTCTTGGAGCGCGAGACGCGCGCGACCGTGACGGTCCAGTGCCAGCCGCGGTAGCCGGCGGCGGTGCTGGCGAAGCGGTGGCTGCCGAGGCGCTCGGCGTCGTCGACGTAGCCCAGGTGCTCACCGACGTCCTCGACGCCGGAGGTCTCCAGGGCGGCCTGGCGTGCCTGCTCGACGGCGGCGGCCAGGACCGCGTCGCGGCGCGGCCTCGCGGAGGCGCGGCGGGCGGGGGTGGTGGGCGTCTCGGCGGGCGTGGGCGTGCCCGCCTGCGTGTCGGACTCGGCGGTGGTGGTCATCTCAGGCCTCGAAGTCGTCGGCGACGATGCGCATCACGGAGGCCAGCCGCGAGGCCAGCTCCTTCTCGGGGTAGCGGCCCTTGCGCAGCGAACCGGACGCGCGGTCGAGCAGCTTGATGAGGTCCTCGACCACGGGCGCCATGTCCTCGGCGGACCGGCGCTGCACGCGCTGGACGGAGGGGACGGGGTCGAGCAGGGTCACGGACAGCGCCTGCGGACCCTTGCGGCCGTCGGCGACGCCGTAGTCGACGCGCGAGCCGGGCTTGGGATCGGTGACCTCGGCGGGCAGCGCGGACGCGTGCAGGAACACCTGGGAGCCGTCGTCACCGGCGATGAAGCCGAAGCCACGATCGGTGTCGAAGAACTTGATCTTGCCTGTGGGCACGAAGGGGTCCATTTCTTGCACGGGGCGAAGCACGAGTGAGGCAGCAGCCATGCTACCGGCCAGGTCGGCGGCGATGCCCCCGCTCCCCCGCGCGCTAGCGTGGGGACGATGGCCACCCCACCCCCGAACCCACCGCAGGGCAGCACGGGCTCGCCCACGCCGGCCGATCTCACCGACGACGCGCTCGCCGCCCTCCTCCAGGCACGGCCCGATCTCGCGTCCCCGCTTCCCGGCTCGTTCACCGCGCTCGCCGCCCGCGCCGCGACCGTCCGCTCGGTGCAGCTCGCCGTCGCCGGGCTCGACACGCCGCACCTGGCTGCGCTGGACGCCGTGGTGGCGCTGACGTCGCCGACGCTGGCGCCGATGGCGACCGCTCCTGTCACCACCGCCGCGGTCGCCGCTGCGACCGGGCTCGAGGACGCCGCCGTCCCGCTGACCGGGCTGGTCGGGCTCGCGCTGCTCGTCGCCGTCGCCCCCTCCCCCGCGGCGCCCGACGGCGCGTGGCTCCCCGGCGCCGGTGTCGCCGCCGCGCGTCCCCGGCCCGCGGGGCTCGCGATCGCCGTCGAACCCGTGGCGGGCTCGACCGCCGCCGTCGCCGCGACGGAGGGGCTCACGCCGCCGGCTCGCCGCATCCTCGACGCGCTCACGTGGGGGCCGCCGGTGGGGACGTTCGGGGCGCCCGCCGAGCCGGCCCCGGTGGGCTCTGCGGGCACGGCTGGCGACGCGTCCGACGCGCCCACCGCCGGCGGCGTCGCGCTCGCCGTCGAGGAGCTGCTCGAACGCTCGCTCGTGCGCCGCACGGCCGACGGCGGCATCGTGCTGCCCGCCGCGACGGCGATCGAGCTGCGCGGCGGCCGCACCCACCGCGACCTGACGGCCGTCCCCCCGACGGCCCCCGCCGCCGTCGTGACGCCGGAGACGGTCGCGGCCGAGTCCGCGCGCGCCGCGCTCGAGCTGCACCGCCACCTGGCGGACCTGACGGAGACGTGGGCCGTGCACCCGGCCGGTGCGCTGCGCTCGGGCGGGGTCGGGGTGCGCGAGATCCGGCGCACGGGCACCGCGATCAAGGCGGACGAGCGCACCACCGTGCTGCTCGTCGAGCTCGCCGCCGCCGCGGCCGAGATCGGGCAGGCGCACGACGACGACGGCGCGCTCTGGGCGCCCACCCGCACGCACGACGGCGACGCCCCCACCCTGCGCTGGGCGCGCCTCGCGCACGTCTGGCTGCACAGCGAGCGAGCGTTCGCGCTCGTGGGGACGCGGGCCGACGACGGCGCCCTGCGCGCCGTGCTCGAACCCGGGCTGGAGCGGGGCTGGGCGGCCCGGCTGCGCCGTCGGGTGCTCGAGGCGCTCGCCGCGTGGCCGACCGGGAGCGCCCCCGACCTGGCCGCCGTCCGCGGCCACCTCGACTGGCACACCCCCGTCTCACCGCCGCCCGACTGGGCCGTGGCCGCGGTGCTCGCCGAGGCCGACCTGATCGGCGTCGTGGCCGCGGGCGCGCTCAGCCGGTCCGGTGCGGCACTGCTGGCCGGTGAGGACGTGCCCGCGCTCGCGGCGACCCTCGAGGCCGACCTGCCGCCCGCCGTCGAGGAGATCCTGCTGCAGGCCGACCTGACCGCGATCGTCCCCGGCCGCCCCAGCCGCGCCATCGAGGAGCTGCTGGAGCGCGCCACGGACGTCGAGTCGCGCGGATCCGGCGTCACGGCGCGCTTCACGACGGCGTCGCTGAGCCGCGCGATCGAGGCGGGGCTGACGGCGTCGGACGTGCTCGCCACGCTCGCCGCGCTCAGCCGCACGCCCGTGCCCCAGGCGCTGGAGTACGCGATCCGCGACGCCGAACGACGCCACGGCGGGCTGCGCGCCGGTCCGGCGTCGTCCTACCTGCGCAGCGACGACGCGGCCCTGCTCACCGCGCTCGTGGCCGACTCCGACCTCGCGCTGCGGCTGCTCGCGCCGACCGTCGCGATCTCGCAGCTGCCCGCCGGACGACTCGCGCTGGCGCTGCGCGGGAGCGGGCGGGCGGTGCTGATCGAGGGGCCGGACGGCGTCGTCGTCGCGACCGCCGAGGAGTCGGAGACGCTCGCCGCCCCGCCGCGTCGCGCACGCGTGGTCACGACGGCGACGGCGGAACTGGACGACCTGCTCGCCGCCGTGCGTCGGCTGCGCGAGGCGGAGAAGGTGGGCGCGCGCGGCGGCGGGGCGGGCGACCCGGCCGACGGCGTGGCGCTGCTGCGGACGGCCGTGCGCGACGCGGCGCACGTGTGGGTGACGATCGTGGGGCCCTCGGGGGCGGCCGACCGCCGTCGTCTCGCCCCGATGCGGGTGCAGGGCGGTCACGTGATCGCGCGCGACCTCGAGCGCGGCAGCGACCTGACGATCGCGCTGCACCGGATCGCGGACGTCGAACGGATCTGACGGGGCTCGGAGGACTCCGGGACACGAGGGACACCTTCGGCGGGATACCTGGGAGGATGGTCGGATGCCCGACGGCCCCCTGATCGTCCAGTCCGACAAGAGCCTCCTGCTCGAGGTGGACCACCCCGACGCCGGAGCGTGCCGGCGCGCCATCGCCCCGTTCGCGGAGCTGGAGCGCGCGCCCGAGCACGTCCACACCTACCGCCTGACCCCGCTCGGCCTGTGGAACGCGCGCGCCGCGGGCCACGACGCCGAGCAGGTGGTCGACACCCTGGTGCGCTACTCGCGCTACCCCGTGCCGCACTCGCTGCTGGTCGACGTCGCCGAGACGATGTCGCGCTACGGCCGGCTGCAGATCCTCACCGACCCGGCGCACGGCCTCGTGCTGCACGCGCTGGACCGGGCCGTGCTGGAGGAGGTGCTGCGCTCCAAGCGGACCCAGGGTCTGGTGGGGACGCGGCTGGACGACACCTCCGTCGTCGTCCACCCCTCCCAGCGCGGCCACCTCAAGCAGGTGCTGCTGAAGCTCGGCTGGCCCGCCGACGACCTGGCCGGCTACGTGGACGGTGAGGCGCACGACATCGCGCTCGCCGAGGACGGCTGGGCGATGCGGCCCTACCAGGCCGAGGCGGTGGAGACGTTCTGGCACGGGGGCTCCGGCGTCGTCGTCCTGCCCTGTGGTGCCGGGAAGACGATCGTGGGGGCCGGCGCGATGGCGGCGGCGAAGGCGACCACGCTCATCCTCGTGACGAACACGGTCAGTGCGCGGCAGTGGCGCGACGAGCTCGTGAAGCGGACCACGCTGACCGAGGAGGAGATCGGCGAGTACTCCGGTGCGCGCAAGGAGATCCGGCCGGTCACGATCGCCACGTACCAGGTGCTCACGCTGAAGCGGAAGGGTGCCTACCCGCACCTGGAGCTGCTGGACGCGCGTGACTGGGGCCTCGTGCTCTACGACGAGGTGCACCTGCTGCCCGCCCCGATCTTCCGCATGACGGCGGACCTGCAGGCGCGCCGTCGGCTCGGCCTGACCGCGACGCTGGTGCGCGAGGACGGGCGCGAGGACGAGGTGTTCTCGCTCATCGGGCCGAAGCGCTACGACGCCCCGTGGAAGGACATCGAGGCGCAGGGCTACATCGCGCCGGCCGACTGCGTGGAGGTGCGGCTGTCGCTGCCCGAGACGATGCGGATGACCTACGCGACGGCGGAGCCCGAGGACCGCTACCGGCTGGCGGCCACCGCGCCGGGCAAGATCGACGTGGTGCGGCAGCTGCTGGCGAAGCATCCGCAGGAGCAGACGCTCGTGATCGGGCAGTACCTCGACCAGCTCGAGGAGCTCGCCGCCTCTCTCGATGCTCCCGTGATCACGGGGGCGACCACCGTGACGCAGCGGCAGAAGCTGTACGAGGCGTTCCGGTCCGGGGAGATCCGGGTGCTCGTGGTCTCGAAGGTCGCGAACTTCTCGGTGGACCTGCCGGAGGCGGCCGTGGCGATCCAGGTGTCCGGCGCCTTCGGCTCGCGGCAGGAGGAGGCGCAGCGGCTCGGTCGGCTGCTGCGGCCCAAGGGCGACGGGCGGTCGGCGTACTTCTACGCGGTGGTCGTGCGGGACACGGTCGACGCCGACTTCGCGGCGCACCGCCAGCGGTTCCTCGCGGAGCAGGGGTACGCGTACCGGATCGTCGACGCCGAGGACCTGGCGTCGCTGGACGCGGCCGACGGCGAGCGCGAGGCGGCCGACGGCGGGGAGTGACGCCTCTGAGTCGTCGACTGTCACGTCTGCCTCGGGCAGCCGCCCGCAACCGAGTCAGACGTGACAGTCGAGTGGGCGGCGGACCGTTCAGGCAGCCCGCCCGGCCCGGCCGAGCTCGTCGCGCACCGTGGCAGCGATGACGTGGGTACCCAGGTGGCGCCAGCCGTAGTGGTAGACGACGTGCGCAGCCCGGGTGAGGGAGTTGTCGCGGGCGTTGTCGATGTCGATCTGTCCGTCTCGGCGGTGGTGCCCGCCATCCATCTCGATGACGAGCAGCCGACCTCCGCCCAGCTCCCACACCATGTCGCAGCGGCCGATGAACCGTCCACGCGCGTCCAGCACGACACGCTGGAGGTCATCGGGTGGGACTCCGGCGTCGTGACACTCGAGGCGCGCCCGTGTCTCCAGGGGCGACTCCGCACGCCCGTCGACAAGGGTGAGCCACCGGCGCAGCGAGCGAACCCCGCGACTGCCCGCCAGGAGATCCGTCAGGACTGGGAGCGCGGAGGGCGAGATCGCCCCCACCTGCAGCGCGCTGTCGACGACGGCGACAGCGTGTTCCCTGTCCATGCCGGGCAACCCCTGCGACAGCGCCCACAGTGGTCCGGCGATCGTGACGCCGCCGACCTGGACCAGCTTCGGATGGCCGTCGATCGCGGCGTGCCGCTCGAGACGGCGGGCGCGGGCCTGGGCGCTGGACCGCAGGTGCACCCCGGACAGCGACGTGAACTCCGGGACGTAGTGCAGCGGCAGTCCGTGAACGCCTCCCAGCGCGAGCGCGCCGAGGCCGACCACCACCACGTCCGGGCCGCCGGCCAGTGCGGCCACCAGGGCCCGCTGCCGCGCGCGCGCCCCCCAGTCACCCCTCGGGACGGCGCCGGGGTCCACGAGCAGCACACCCCGGGTGATCACGCGCCAGTCACCACGCGCCGTCAGACGGTCGATGCGCCCAGGTGGCATTCCCGCCGCGACGCACTGTCGCCGGCTGAGCAGACCGAGCTGTCGCGCGGCGAGTTCGACGAGGGCCGGGGGCACGTCGATGGTCCGACTCCGCGCCCCGGTCCTGGTACCGGAGCCGAGCGTGGCGTCCAACCTGGCGAGAGGATCGGTCATCCGGAGAGACAACACGGTGACGGCAGGCCTGCGCCGGCGCGGCCGATGACGCTGTAGACAGTCCAGCCGGTACCGCGGATTGGGGACAGTTCGGGGCCACGCAGCTGCGGGCGAGGCAGCCCGGCTGACTCGCCCGCTCGCCCCGTGCCCCTCAGCCACCGGCCGACGACGATCGACTGGCACGTCTGCCTCGGTTGGGGAGGGCTTAGCCGAGGTAGACGTGCCAGTCGATGATGGGGGCCGGGGGCGCACCGCCCCCGGCCGTCAGTGGACGGGCGCCGCACCCTCCGGCGTCGCCGGCACCGAACGCGGCAGCATCAGCGCCGCGAGCGCCGCGGCGCCCATCACCCCGGCCCCGACCCAGAACGCACCGTGCGCGCCGGTCGAGATCGCGTCGACCTCGCTCGCACCGCCGGCCAGCGCCGACGTCTCGCGCACCGTGAGGATCGCGACGGACGCCGCCGTCCCGGCCGCGCCCGCGAGCTGCTGCAGCGTGCCGATCGCGGCCGAGCCGTGCGGCACCAGGGAGCCGGTGAGCGAACCGAGCGCGAGCGTGAACATCGGGGTGAACACGAGCGCCATGCCGAGGCTCATCATGACGTGACCGCCGAGCACGACCCACGCGCTCGCCGGCCCCGCGGCCAGGACCACCAGGCCGGTCGCGCTGAGCGCGAGGCCGGGCACCACGAGCGGCCGGGGCCCGATCCGGTCGTACACCCGGCCCACCACCGGTCCGAGGAGACCCATCGCGAGGGCGCCCGGCAGCATCAGCAGGCCGGTGGAGAGCGGCGTCAGCCCCAGCGCCCCCTGCAGGTAGAGCGGGAGCAGCAGCATGACGCCGAACATCGCGAACATCGCGAGGCACATCAGGAGCACCGCGAGCGAGAACTCCCGCACCGTCATCACGCGGACGTCGAGCAGCGCGCGGCCCTCGCGGCCGAGCGCCAGCTGGCGCCACACGAACGCACCGAGCGCGAGCGCGCCCACCACGATCGGCACCCACGCCGGCACGATCGGGTCGGACTGCGCGGCCTCGCCGAGACCCGACAGGCCGTACACCAGGCCGCCGAACGCGACCACCGCGAGCGGGACCGAGACGATGTCGAGCGGGATGCTGGCGGGCGTGCTCGTGTCGCGCACCCAGCGCGCGCCGCAGACCAGCGCGATGATCGCGATCGGCAGCACCAGGCCGAAGATCCAGTGCCACGTGAGGTTGATCAGCACGAAGCCGGACGCGCTCGGGCCGAGCGCCGGGGCCGCGGCGATCACCAGCGAGACGTTGCCCATCACGCGTCCGCGCTGCGACGACGGCACGATCCTCATCACGGTCGTCATCAGCAGCGGCATCATGATCGCCGTGCCGGACGCCTGGACGACCCGCGCGCCGAGCAGCAGCTCGAACGACGGCGCGAAGGCGGCGAGCGCCGTCCCCACCGTGAACGCGGACATCGCCAGCAGGTACGCCCGGCGCGTGCCGAGCCGCCCCAGGAGCCAGCCCGTCGTCGGGATCACGACGGCCATGGTGAGCAGGAACGCCGTCGTGAGCCACTGCCCCGTCGCGGCGGTGATGCCGAAGTCCGCCATGATCGGCGGCAGCGCCACGCCCATCGTGGTCTCGTTGAGGATCACGACGAACGCGGACACCAGCAGCAGGACCAGCAGTCGCAGGTTGGCGGGCGTCAGGCGGTCGGGGACCGGTGCGGCGTCGTCGACGGCGAGGGCCGCGGGCGGGACGGGGGCGACGACGGCGTCGGACGCGTCGGCGATCACGTCGACGGCGTCGGCGACGCGCACGGGCGAGCCGTACCCGCCGTCGGGGCCGGAGGTGGGGGTGCTGCTGGACATGCGTGGGCCTCGTTCGTCGCGGGTCGGTGCTGCCGGTCACCCGAGGTGACGCAGAGATGTCTCGTGTCGGGCAACGACCTCGGCGGCCTCCGCATTCCCTCGTACCGCCGTCCACGGGCAGCTCTCCCCGGCCGACGTCGTTGCGCCGCACCGCCCCGGACGCCAGGATCGAGGGCATGACTGCTCGCGGCACGACCCCGGCCCTGTCCGCCCGACCGCCCGCGACCCCGCTGATCCGCGTGCTGTCGGCGCTCGCGGCGGGCCTCGCGCTGCTGGTCCTGACGTCCGGCCTCCTCGCCCCCCGCGCCGCGGCCGACGCGCCGCTGCGGCTCGACGGCCGCGTCACCGACCTCACGTCGCAGGGCGTCGTCGGGAGCACTGCCGACGCCGAGGCCGCGATCTCCGCGATGGAGACCGACGGCGACTACCGCCTGTGGGCCGTCTACGTGGACTCCTTCGACGGCGTCGACCGCATCGAGTGGGCCGACACCTCCGCAGAGCTGTCCGACCTCGGCGAGGACGACCTGCTGCTCGCGATCGCCGTCGAGGACCGCGACTACTACATCTCCGCGACCGACACCGTCCCCGACTCCGTCTACGACCGGGCCGACGCCGCCGCCGCCACCGCCCTCACCGCGGCGGCCGACCAGGGCGCCCCGTGGGGCGACGCGACCGTCGTCGTCGCCGAGGCCCTGCAGGGCGGGTCCGGCGGGGTGTCCGGCGTGACCGGCCCGCTCGTGGTCGGCGGCGTCGTGGTGGCGGGGGCCGCCGTCGGCATCGGCGTGGTGGCATCCCGACGGCGTCGCAACGGCAACGGCGCCGGCACCGGCCGCGCCGGCGCCCCCCAGGGCCAGACCACCGAGCAGCTCGTCGCCCAGGCCGGTCCGGCCCTGGTGGAGATCGACGACGACCTGCGCGAGTTCGAGCAGGACCTCGGGTTCGCCGAGGCGCAGTTCGGGGCCGAGGCGACCCGCGAGTTCTCGGCGTCGCTCGCCCGGGCCAAGCCGCAGGTCGCGCAGGCGTTCGCGCTGCGCAAGCAGCTCGACACCCTCCCGGAGGGCGACGACGCCGGGCGCCGCGCCGTCGCGACGCAGATCCTCCAGATCTGCCAGGGCGTCTCGCAGCAGCTCGGCGCGCAGGCCGAGGCGTTCGACGCGCTGCGTCAGGAGCAGGCGACCGTGCCCGCCACGCTCGAGGAGCTCGGCCGCCGCGCCGAGGAGCTGCGCGGCCGGGTCGAGCCCGCACGCGCCACCCTGGTCAACCTCGCGGTGCAGTACCCGCCGACGGCGCTCGCGTCCGTCTCCGCCAACCCCGACCACGCCTCGCAGCTGATCGAGGGTGCGGGCGGCAGCGTCGTCACGGGCCAGCAGCACGTCGCGTCCGGGGACGCGGCGGCCGCCGTCGCACAGGCCCACGTGGCCCGCAACGCGCTGACGCAGGCCGCGGCGCTGCTCGACGCCGTCGACTCCGCCCAGCAGGACCTCGCGAACGCCGCTGCCCGGCTGCAGCAGGCGACCGCCTCCATCACGGCCGACGTGGCCGACGCGGACCGGCTCGCCCCGGGCGACCCCGCCCTCGCTCCGCTCACGGGGGCGGCCAGGCAGGCGCTCGCGACGGCGTCGTCCGCCACCGCGCCCGGCGGCGACCCGCTCGGCGCCCTCGCCGCGCTGGCCGACGCCGAGTCCGCCCTGGACGCGGCGCTCGCCCCGCGCCGGGAGCAGGCCGAGGTCGCGCAGCGCGCCCGCGCGCAGATCGGCGAGCGCACCGCGCGCCTCGACAGCGCCATCCGCTCGACGAACGCCTACATCGACGCCCGCCGCGGCGCCGTCGGCCCGGAGGCCCGCACGCGGCTGGCCGAGGCGATCCGGCTGCTCGGCGTCGCCCACGAGGAGAGCGCGACCGACCCGCAGCGCGCTGTCGCCACGCTGCAGCAGGCCGAGGGTCTCGCGGGATCGGCGAGCCAGCTCGCGCAGGCCGACGTGGCGCAGTGGGAGCAGCAGCAGACGCAGCAGGGCTACGGGTCCTCGGGCGGCGGCGGGCTCGACCTGGGCTCGCTCATCCTCGGCGGGATGCTCGGGAACAACGGCGCGCGGCGTCGCTCCTCGTGGGGCGGCGGGTCGTCGTGGGGCGGCGGATCGTCCTGGGGCGGTGGCGGCGGCTCCTCGTGGGGCGGCGGCGGCTCCTCGCGCCGGTCCAGCAGCAGCAGCCGGCGCTCGAGCGGCAGCAGCCGCCGATCCGGCGGCGGCTCGCGCGGCCGTTCCGGTGGCGGCCGGTTCTAGGCTGGCACCACGCTCTCGGACGACGGCGCCGCCGCCGTCCCTCAGACCACCGCCCGTCGGGCGGTCAACGGAAGGGCACGACGCATGGCAGAGAAGCAGACCATCCTCGGACGGATCAGCCAGCTGGCGAAGGCGAACATCAACTCGCTCCTGGACCGTGCCGAGGACCCGGAGAAGATGCTCGACCAGCTGATCCGGGACTACACCAACAACATCGTCGAGGCCGAGAACGCCATCGCGCAGACCATCGGGAACGTCCGCCTCGCGCAGGCCGACCTCGAGGCCGACCGCGCCGCCGTCACCGAGTGGGGCGCCAAGGCGGCCGCCGCCGCCGCGACGGCCCAGCGCAAGGCGGGCGAGGGGAACGCCGCCGACGCCGACCGCTTCACGCAGCTGGCCCGCGTGGCCCTCGGCAAGCAGCTCGAGTTCGAGCGCGAGGTCTCCTCCAGCGCCCCGCTCGTGGCGTCGCAGGCCGACACCGCCGAGAAGCTCAAGGCCGGCCTGGCCGGCATGAAGGACAAGTTGGGACAGCTCAAGAGCAAGCGCGACCAGCTCGTCGCGCGCGCCAAGGCCGCCCAGGCGCAGCGTCAGGTGCAGGACTCGATCGGCTCGATCAACGTCCTCGACCCGACGTCGGAGCTCGGGCGCTGGGAGGACGCGGTGCGTCGCGAGGAGGCGCACGCCGCCGGCCAGGCCGAGCTCTCCGCCTCGAGCTTCGAGTCGCAGTTCGAGGCGCTCGAGTCCGAGGGTGACAAGACCGAGATCGAGCTGCGGCTCGAGGCGCTGCGCAACCCGGGCGGCGTGCTGCCCGCGGCCGGCACGCAGGACCAGATCACGCAGGGCTGATCCGGCACTCCCACCCACGCGCGACGGCGGGCCCCGGGGACTTCCCGGGGCCCGCCGTCGTGCGAGTCGGACTCCGCCGCGCCACGTCGTTACTGTGAGCCCATGGAGCCCGAGCAGACCCAGCGCCGCACCTACCTCCTGGTGGACGGCGAGAACATCGACGCGACCCTCGGGATGAGCGTGCTGGGCCACCGCCCCGCCCCCGAGGAGCGTCCGCGCTGGGAGCGCGTGACCAACTACGCGCAGGCCCTGTGGAACCAGCCGATCACCGCGCTGTTCTTCCTCAACGCCTCCTCGGGTCAGATGCCGATGGGCTTCGTGCAGGCGCTGCTGGCGCTCGGCTACCACCCGATCCCGCTGTCGGGAAGCTCGAACGAGAAGGTCGTCGACATCGGTATCCAGCGCATGCTGGAGGCCATCTCGGCCAACGGCGGCGACGTGCTGCTCGCCAGCCACGACGGCGACTTCCTCCCGCAGGTGGAGCAGCTGCTCGAGGGCGACCACCGCGTCGGCCTGCTGGCCTTCCGCGAGTTCGCCAACGCTCGCTTCACCGAGCTGACCGAGGACGGTCTGACGATCCACGACCTCGAGGACGACCTCGGCGCGTTCAACACGCCGCTGCCGCGCGTCCGCATCATCCCGATCGGCGCGTTCGACCCGATGCGCTACCTGTAGGTCGGCCGTTCGGCGCGGCCCCGGCGGCGTCCAGGGAGCTCCCAGGCAGATCCCAGCCGACGGGAGCACAATGGCGGCATGTCCGCCACCACCACGCCCGAGGCGCGGGTCGTCGTCGTCGACGACGAACCCAGCCTCCGCGACCTCCTGGTCGCCTCCCTGCGCTTCGCCGGCTTCGACGTCGCGACGGCCTCGAGCGGCCACGACGCCCTCGAGGTGATCGCCCAGGTCGAGCCCGACCTCGTCGTGCTCGACGTGATGCTGGGCGACATCGACGGCTTCGAGGTGACGCGTCGGCTGCGCGAGCGCGGCATCCGGGTGCCGGTCCTGTTCCTCACGGCGCGCGACGACGTCGCCTCCACGGTCGCGGGTCTGACCGTCGGCGGGGACGACTACGTCACCAAGCCGTTCAGCCTCGAGGAGCTCGTCGCGCGCATCCGCGCCGTGCTGCGCCGCACGCACGAGACCGACGACGACTCGGCCGTGCTGCGCTACGCCGACCTCGAGATCGACTCGGACGCCCGCGAGGTGCGCCGCGGCGGACGTCTCATCGAGCTCTCCCCCACCGAGTTCGAGCTGCTGCGCTACCTGACCGCGAACGCCGGCCGGGTGCTCTCGCGCGCCCAGATCCTCGACCACGTGTGGGACTACGACTGGCGCGGCGAACCCACGATCGTGGAGTCCTACATCTCCTACCTGCGGCGCAAGGTCGACGCCGCCGATCCTGCATCGCCCGACGGCGGAGCGCCGGTCCCGCTCATCCACACCCGCCGGGGCCTCGGGTACGTCCTCAAGACGCCGTGACGGCCTGGCGCCAGCTGCCGCTGCGCGCACGGCTGGTGGTGCTGTTCTCGATCCTGCTGACCTTCGCCCTGGTGGCGGTGGGCGGGCTCGCGCTCACGCTGCTGAAGTCCTCGCTCGTGCGCGAGGTGGACCGCCAGCTGGGCAGCGCCGCGCAGGACATCGTGACCGCGGCGTTCTCGGACGCCCAGGGGCTCGGGAGCGCGAGGAACTCCACCCTGCCGACGGACTACGCCGTCGTGATCGCGACGCCCGACGGCGAGGAGGTCCAGCGGTGCGTGCGGAACGACTGCGTGGTCCTGCCCTCACCCGGCGGTGAGGCCGCGGCGGCCGAGCTCGGCGGGCCGACCCTGGCGGGGCTCGACGTCGACGCCGTGTCCGAGCGCGCCGGCAAACCCTTCGCCGTCGGTGGCACCGACGGGGTGTCGTGGCGCGTGATCGTCGCCCCCCTGACCAACGACTACGGGACGGTGACGGGCACGGCCGCCGTCGCCCTGCCCCTCACGGCCGTCAACGCGACGATGGGGATGATGGCGGGTGCGCTCATCGCCGTCGGCGGCGGTGTGCTGGCGCTGACCGCGATCGCGACCTACGCCGTCGTCCGCTCGAGCCTGCGGCCGCTGCGCCGCATCGAGGCGACGGCGGCGAGCATCGCCGCTGGCGACCTCACCCTGCGCGTGGACGAGGCACCGGCGAGCACCGAGGTCGGCTCGCTCGCGGCCTCCCTCAACACGATGCTCGGGCAGGTGGAGTCCTCCTTCACGGCGCGGCAGGCGAGCGAGAACCGGATGAAGGCGTTCGTCGGCGATGCGAGCCACGAGCTGCGCACGCCGCTGGCGACCGTGACCGGGTACACCGAGCTGTACCGGATCGGCGGCATCCCGGCCGACGAGGTGCCGGGCGTGATGGCGCGGATCGAGGCGTCGTCGGTGCGGATGACGGCGCTGGTCACGGACCTGCTCTCGCTCGCGCGGCTCGACGAGGGCGCACCGATGACGATCGAACCGCTCGACGTGCGGGTGCACCTCGAGGATGCGGCGCGGGACCTGCGGGTGCTGGATCCGACGCGGCGGGTGACGGTGGTGGCGGGTTCTGCTGGGGCTGGGTTCGGTGCCGGGTTCGGCGCTGGGCTGCGAGCCGTGGCGGCGGACGACGGGGCGCTGCGCCAGGTGCTGACCAACCTCGTCGGCAACGCCGCCGCCTACACGCCGGAGGGATCGCCGGTGGAGCTGGTGGCGACCGACTCCGAGGACGGCGTGCTGATGTCGGTGGTCGACCACGGGCCCGGTGTGCCCGCCGAGGACCGGACGCGCATCTTCGAGCGGTTCGCCCGACTGGACGCCGGACGTTCCCGCGACGCCGGCGGGTCCGGGCTCGGGCTGTCGATCGTCTCGGCGATGACGACGGCGCTGGGCGGCTGGGTGCGGTGCGTCGAGACGCCGGGGGGCGGGGCGACGATGCAGGTGTGGCTGCCCGCCGTCGAGGTGGACGACCCCGGTGCGGGGGCTGACGACGGCGGCGCGCCGGCCGGGCAGCACGTGGCGGGCGAGTTCGGCCCCGTCCCACGCTGAGGCGGCCGCCTCCTCCCCCCGACCCGTCGCTCTTCGGACCTCGGCGACCCGTGCCCTGAGGCGCCTACGTTCGGGGCTACGATGGCTCCCGCTCGTGATCCGACACAGAACAGAACTGGATGCCTGAGATGGGCTTCATCGAAGCTCCGCAGTGGCTCGTGCCCGCCTTCACCCGAAGCGCCAGGGCCATCGGCGCCGACGCTCCCACGCACCTGATCGAGTCCGTCGCCGAGGGTCTGGTGGCCAGCTGGTCCAGCCCCGACCGCTTCCACCACGCGATCAAGCACCTCGTGGACGTGCTCGCCAGCATCGACCAGCTCGCCGAGGAGACGCACGACCCCGACGTCGTGCGCATCGCCGGCTGGTACCACGGCGCCGAGTTCACCGCTCTGGCGCGGGCGTCCTACGCGCACAAGGGCGGCGAGGACACGATGGCGAGCGCGGAGCGCGCTCGCCGGGAGCTGCCGGAGCTGGGCATCTCCCCGACGATCGTCGAGCGGATCGCCGCCATGATCGCGCAGATCCACCGCCACTCGGCCTCCACGGTCGACGTCGACGCCCAGGCGCTGAGCGACGCCGACCTCGCCGGCCTCGCGTGCGAGCCCCAGAAGTACGCCGCGTATCGCAAGAACATCCGGGCCGAGTACGCCCACATCCCCGCCGAGGACTACCTCGAGGCGCGCATCGCGATCCTGCGGAAGCTGACCGACCGCCCGAAGATCTTCTGCTCCCCGATGGGGCGGCAGTGGGAGGAGCCGGCGCGCGAGAACATCGCGGCCGAGCTGTCCCGCCTGACGGTCGAGCTCGAGCGGGTCGAGGCGGCGTCGCAGGGTCCGGACGCCGACCCGGCCGCCGGTGGCCCCGAGGCCGGCGCTCCGGTGGACGTGACGGACGTGGCCGAAGCGGCACGCCTGCGCCGCGACGCGCTGTCCCCCGACCCGCGCGCCGCGCGCGGCTACACCTCGACCCTGGGTCGTTCCCCGCGCCCCGACCCGCGTTCGTAGCCTCGGGCACGACGACGCCTCCGCGGCCGGCACGGCCGCGGCGATCGCGCCGGTTCGAGGAGATTCGATGACCAGCTTCCGTGTCGACGCCGAGGCCGTGGCCACGGCCGCCCGCTCCACCCGCACCTCCGGTGTGACGATCTCGACCGAGGTCGCGGCGATGATGTCCCACCTGACGTCGCTCGAGTCGACGTGGCAGGGTGCCGCCTCGGCCCAGTTCGCGACGCTCGCGTCCCAGTGGCGTGCCACGCAGGCCCAGGTCGAGGCGAACCTCGACGCGATCGCCCTCGCGCTCGACAACGCCGCCCGGCAGTACACCGACACCGAGGCCAGCGCGACGCGGCTGTTCACGGCCGTCTGACCGGCGGGTCCGACCGGCGCGGTCGCCCGACGGCGGTCGGCGGCCGGGCAGCCCGGCGCGGGCTAGTCTCGGTCGGTGGCCGTGCTCGTCGATCCCCCGCTGTGGCCGGCGCACGGCACGCTCTGGTCCCACCTGGTCTCCGACCACTCGCTCGCCGAGCTGCACACCTTCGCCGCCGACGCCGGGCTCCCCGCCCGCTCGTTCGACCTCGACCACTACGACGTCCCGGCCTCGCGTCACGCCGAGCTCCGGGACCGGGGGGCGCTGGCCGTCGACGCCGGCACGCTCGTGCGGCGACTGCGCGCCTCCGGGCTGCGCCGCACGGAGCGCGAGCGCATCGGCCAGGTCGAGGACCTCCGCGCGGCGTGGGCAGCGCTGGCGCCGGGCGGGTTGGGCGGGCCGACGGCGGACGCGTGGACCGCCGTCGGGGAGGACCTGCTGGCACGGTGGGGCGAGAAGGGCCGCCTCCACCACGGCCGCACGCACCTGCGCGAGGTGCTCGACTCCGTCGACCTCCTGGCCGCCGACGGCGTCACGCCGGAGCAGTCTCGCCGCGCCTGGCTCGCCGCGTGGTTCCACGACGCTGTGCACTCCTCGGGGCGTCGTCACGACGGCCCGCTCCCCCGCGGTGTCACGGACGAGCAGGCGTCGGCCGACCTCGCCCGCCACGCACTGACCGGACGGGTCGCGACCGAGGTGCGCGACGACGTCGTCCGCCTCGTGCTCCTCACCGCCACGCACCGACCCGAGGCGGGCGACGCCGTCGGTGCGCTGCTGTGCGACGCCGATCTCGCCGTGCTCGGCCAGTCCCCCGCGCGCTACGCCGACTACGCGGCCGCGATCCGCGTCGAGTACGCCCACGTCCCCACCGACGTCTTCCGACCGGCCCGCGCCGCCGTCCTCGAGCAGCTGCTCGGGGGACCCCTGTTCCACACGACGGCCGGCCGCCGCCGCTGGGAGGACCAGGCACGAACCAACCTGAGCGCGGAGATCACCGCCCTCCGCGCCTGACCCAGCACGTCGCCCCGCGCACGCACTGCCCGACCGGGGCGAGAACGCCCCAGGCGGCTCGAACGTCCGTCTCGAGCAGCGAGGGGCGTTCTCGGCGGGTGGTGCGGGGTGCGGGGTTCCGGGGCCCCGGGTGCGGGCCCCGTCGCGCCTCTCCCGCCACCCCACCTCCTGTCGACGATGCGCTCGGCTGCTGTATCGCCCGGATACAGCACCCACACGCATGGTCGACGAGCCGCACCCGAAGCGAGAATGCGCCCCGCTGCTGTATCGCGCGGATACAGCAGCGGAGCGCATTCTCGGCGGGTGGTGGGGCGGGGCTACCCGGCGAACCCCTTGTCGTAGAACCGGAACAGGAACGCGGCCATCGCGTCGCGCGCGACCGGGTTGAGCGGCTGGTAGTAGTCCCGGCCGTCGTTGCCGATCCAGCCCCGGCCGATCTCGGTGGACTTCATCCAGGCGATCTCGGCGTAGAACTGGTCGCCCGGCGCCACGTCCTGGAACGGCGAGACCGCGGGCGGGGTGAACTCCGGCGAGTCCGCCGCGCGGTAGAGGAACGCCGCCATCGCGTCACGCGCGATCGGTGCCAGCGGACGGAACTCGAAGGTCCCGTCCCCCCGCGCCCAGCCCGTCGAGATCCCGGACTCGTGCAACCACGCGATCTCCGCGTAGAACTGGTTCGTCGTGGCGACGTCCACGAACGGCGACGTCGTCGGCGGCTCGTAGTCCGACGGTGCGAGCAGCCGGAACAGGAACGCCGCCATGGCGTCGCGCGCCACCGGCAGCAGCGGCCGGTACTCGGCCGTCCCGTCGGCGTTCGGCCAACCGGTCGAGATGCCGCGCTCGGCGAGCCACGTGATCTCCGTGAAGAACTGGTTGTCCTCGGAGACGTCGGTGAACTCCGGGGCCGGGGCGACGCCGTCGGCCTCCTCCACCAGCACCACGTAGCTGCGCGCCGGCACCGTCAGGGCACCGGTCGCGGCGTCCCACGCCGTCGCCTTCACGACGGCGTCGCTCCCGTCGGCCTGCGCCGCCGTCAGCGCGTACTCGCGCCCGGCGAGGTCGGTCAGCGGGAACGTGACGGCGTCCGGCGAGGCGTTGAACACCACGAGCGCCGAGTCGAGCGTGTCGGAGACGCTCTCGCCGACCGTGTCGTCGACGAGCATCACCACGGTGCCGGCCGCCGCGTCCGGACCGGACGCCGGGAAGGAGACCTTCTCCTTGATGAGGTCGCCCGATCCGAGACGCAGCAGGTCGACCTCGCCGCGGACCCGGAGCAGCTCGAGCGCCTGCTCGTTGGACGCGGCCATGTCGGCCGGCGCCGGCTTCAGCGCGGGGTCGGCGAGCAGCGGGCGCATGTCGGCCCACTTCTCCTCGTTCGACCACGCGCCCGGCAGGCCGGACCCGAACGTGCTGTCCTGACCGGTCCAGTCGATCCGGTTGAACCAGTCGCCGGAGTTGTAGGAGTCGCGGTCGAGCGACTTGCTGCGCAGCAGCTCGGTCCCGGCGTGCCAGAACGAGGGCGACTGCGACAGCGCCACGGTGGCCAGCGACAGCGTGTTCATGCGCACGCGGTCCGCCATCGGGGTGTCGGCCGGCAGCTTGAGCACGCCGATGTCGTAGAGCGTCTCGTTGTCGTGCGCGTCGACGTAGTTGATGACCTCGTCGGGCTCGACCGCGTACCCGGCGGGCGCGCCGCGGTAGTCCAGCTCGTCGCCCCGGACGGTCTCGCCCGAGGCCGCCGTCAGCTCGTAGTCGGCGAGGTTGCCCGCCAGCCCGAGCTTGACCAGGTCCGTGAGCCCGCCGAGCTCCGCCGAACCCGTCCGCGAGCGCCCGTTGGGGTCGGTTCCGAGCCCGGTGCCGAAGCCCTGGTCGAACGTCGAGGACCCGTCGACCGGGCTGCCGCCGTGCACGCCGTCGCGCAGCCGGTCGTTGAAGGTGCCGATGCCCGTGCCGCCGAGCTGACCCTGGGTGGCCTGCTCGAACAGCGCGTTGTCGGCGACCTCGCCGAAGTTCCAGCCCTCGCCGTAGAGGTAGACCGACGAGCCGTCCACACCGTCCTCGGCGAGCGTCAGCTCGTCCAGGGCCGCGCGCACCGCGAGCATGTTCTCCCTGCTGTGGTGGCCCATGAGGTCGAACCGGAAGCCGTCCACGCGGTAGTCCCGCGCCCACAGCACCACGGCGTCGACCATCAGCTTCTGGGCGACCTCGTGCTCCGTGGCGATGTTCTGGCAGCACGTGGAGGTCTGCACGGAGCCGTTCGCGTCGAGCCGGTGGTAGTAGCCCGGCACGACCTGGTCGAGGACCGACGTCGCGGCCTGACCGGACGCGGCGGTGTGGTTGTAGACCTGGTCGAGCACGACCTGCAGCCCGGTGGCGTGCAGCCCGCCGACCATCTCGCGGAACTCGGCCACGCGCGCCCCGCCCTCGGGCTCGGCCGCGTAGCTGCCCTCGGGTGCGAGGAAGTGGTACGGGTCGTAGCCCCAGTTGTAGCCGTCGGTGTCGCGCTGCGCACCGACGCACGCCTGCTGGGCCTCGCCGGCCGGGTCGGCCGCCGAGAGCGCGACGAGGTCGCAGTCCGGCGTCGTCTGCGCGGCGCGATCCTCCTCGATGCTGGCGATGTCGAACGTCGGCAGCAGGTGGACGGTGTTGATGCCCGCGTCGGCCAGCTCGGCCAGGTGCGTCATCCCCGCGGAGCCGGTGCGCGTGAACGCCTTGTACGTGCCGCGCTCGGCCTCCGGGACGGTGGTGTCACCGATCGAGAAGTCGCGCACGTGCAGCTCGTAGATCGCCCGGTCCACCGGACGGTCGACGATCGGCGCCGCCGTGTCCTCCCACAGCTCCGGCTTCAGGTCGTCGGCCGCGAGGTCGACCACCACCGAGGAGGTGGAGTTCGTCGTCAGGGCGACCGAGTACGGGTCGCTCACCTCGTTGGTCTCGACGGCGCCCGTGCTGGGTGCGTAGACGCTCACCCGCCAGGAGTACAGGTCGCCGACGGCGAGGCTCGCCGCCGTCGTCCAGGTCCCGGTCGCGTCGTCGCGGGTCGCGGCGACCTCGGTCGGGGTGGTGCCGGCCGCCGCCCCCGCGGGGGTGCGGAGCAGCACGGCGTCCTGCGCCGTCGGCGCCCACAGCGTCGCTGCGGCGGACGCACCGCTGAAGACGAGGCCGAGGCTCGCGTCCGCGACGCCGTCGGCGTAGAGGTCGTCGAGCACGCCGGGGATCTGCACGCCGGTGGCCGCCGTGAGCTCACCGCCGCTGCTCTGCGTGACCCAGACCTGCTCGGTCAGGATCGAGGCGGCGTCCGCGCGGGAGAGCCCCTCGGCCCGCAGCACGGTGTACCCGGCCAGGGCCGGGAATCGCTCCGCGACGTCGGCCGGCAGGCCACCGCTCACCGGCGTGAGGGCCACCGCCTCGCCCCCGGTGACGGCGCCGTCGGTCACGGCGAGCGACGCGTCCGCGGAGTGGTGCAGCGTCCAGGTCGCGCCCGCGGCCGGAGCCCCGAGCGTGCTGGGCCAGGCGAGCAGGTCCTGCGTCACCCAGTGCGCCTGCAGAGTCCCGGTGCCCGCGAGCGGCGGGTTCTCGGCCGTGATCGTCAGCAGGTGCGTGGCGATGTCGTAGCTGAAGGTGGTGATGGAGCCCTCCGTGGCGGAGAAGAGGATGTTCTGGCCGTCGCGGACGCCGTCGGCGCCGTAGTTCTCGCCCCAGCCGACGCCGTGGACCACCTTGATCTCGTACGCCCCCGTCGGGAGCGCGTCGGTCGAGAACGTGTACGTCCCGTCACCGTCGGAGTCGGTCAGCCACGCGCACAGCTCCCCGGGCATCCAGTCGGCGGTGCAGCCGAGCTCGCTCTGGAGGTTCCCGGCGAGGGAGACGATCGGGCCCTGGGAGGTGTTGGAGAACTGCTTGCTGACCGGGTCGAAGTAGAACGTGATCTCGCCGCCCGCGTGCGTGTAGAGCGCATTGCCGCCACCCGGTACGCCGCCGACGCCGAAGTTGACGTCCCAGCTGCCGTTGACCGCGACCTTGTACTCGTAGTCCCCGGCCGGGAGGTCGAACGTCCCCGCCCAGATGCCGTCGGGGCGCAGCGTGAGGGCGGCGTCGGCGCAGTCGGGCTGCCAGTCGGCGGCGCACCCCATCTCGGAGTTGTGGCTGCCGGGGACGGTGACCATGTCGTAGGTGGGCTGCTCGGGCTCGGTGGGCGCCGCCGTCGTGACGTCGGTGCCGACCGAGGCGAACGTGGACGCGGCCGACGTGGCGCCCGAGGCGTCCACGGTGACGGCGCGGTACTCCACGAGCGTGCCGTCGGCGAGGCCGTCGGTGGTGTGGAACACGCGCGGGGTGGTGTCCTCGGCGGTGCCGAGAGCGGTCCACGCGTCGTCGCCGACGACGCGCCACGCGAACGAGGTCTCGCGCCAGGAGTCGTCCACCGCGACGGCGACCGGGGCCACGCCGTCGATCGCGGCACCGGCCGAGGGCGCGGTGAGGGCGACGTCGGAGACCTCCGCGGGCGTCGAGACCTCCTCGTCCGCCACGAGGACGACGGCGGAGCGCGCCGGCACGCTGACGCTCACCAGGCCATCGGCGTCGGAGGAGGTGGCGACCGTCTCGCCGAACAGCGGCGTGAAGGCGGCGTCGGACGTCAGCGCGGGGACGAAGACGGTGCGCGCCGTCGCGGCGTTGTTCGTCACCACGAGGTGCTCGATCCGCTCGTCGCGGTCGACGCGGGAGAAGGCGTAGACGCCGTTGGTCGCGTCGACGAGGCGCTCGATCTGCGCGCCGTCGGACAGCGCCGGCGTGGTGGTGCGCAGCTGCGACAGGTCGGCGATGGCCGTGTACAGCGGCGCGTCGGTGTCGTAGCGGTCCACGCTGCCGGCGACCTCACCGGTGACGAGGTTCTGCTCGGCGAACTCGGGCACCTGCGTGGCGAAGAGCGACTGGCGCGCGTCCTTGTCCTTGCCGCCGAGGTCGCCGTCGCCGACGAAGCCCTGCTCGTCGCCGTAGTAGACGACCGGCTGGCCCCGTGTGAGGAACATCAGCTCGTGCGCGAGCTGCGTGCGCTGCAGCGGGTCGTCCGTCTGGCGCAGGTAGTACGCCGCGCGGCCCATGTCGTGGTTGCCGAGGAAGGTCGGCAGCGCCGAGGCCGAGGTCGTCGGGGTCGTGTAGTAGTCGTCGCCGGCGAACAGCGCGGCCAGCGTCGAGGGGGCGTTGCCCGCCGAGAAGGAGATGGCCTGCTGCTGGAAGTAGAAGTCGAGCACCGAGTCCATGTCGGTGTTGCGCACGTACGGGCTCAGGAGCTTCGGGTCGGCGTCGTAGACCTCGCCGAACATGAAGAAGTCGGGGCGACCCTGCGCCGTCGCGTGCTCGGAGACGGCTTGCGTGAAGACGTCCCAGAACTCGGTGTTGACGTGCTTGACGGTGTCGATGCGAAAGCCGTCGATGCCGAGGTCGACCCACGCGTCGTAGACGTCGACCATGCCGTCCACCACCTGCGGGTGCTCGGTCATGAGGTCGTCGAGCCCGTCGAAGTCGCCGAAGGTGACCGACTCCCCCGACCAGGTCGAGTTGCCGCGGTTGTGGTAGAGCGTGGGGTCGTTCAGCCAGTCCGGGGTCTTGGCGTCGGCGTTCGCGCCCGCGAGCACCGGCGTGTACGGGAACGACGTCGCCGGGTCGAGCGCGGGGAAGTCGTCCGTGCCGGCGTAGTCGGCCGGGTCGAAGACCTCGCCCGCGGCGTCGGTGTAGGGCGAGGTGGCCGCATCGACGTAGGAGTACTCGCCCTCGGCGTAGTCGATCACGTCGGCCGTGTGGTTGGTGATGATGTCGAAGTAGACCTTGATGTCGCGCTCGTGCGCGTCGTCGATGAGCGCCTCGAGCTCGGCGTTCGTTCCCAGGTGCGGGTCGATCTGCGTGAAGTCGGTGATCCAGTAGCCGTGGTAGCCCGCGGACGCGTCGGCGCCCGTGCCCTGCACCGGACGGTTCTCGAAGGACGGCGTGAGCCAGATCGCCGTCGTCCCCAGGTCCTCGATGTAGTCGAGGTTCTCGTGCAGACCGGCGATGTCGCCGCCCTGGTAGAAGCCCTTGTCGGTCGGGTCGAAGCCGTGGTCGAGGCGGCCGCCCGCGATGCCGGCGGTGTCGTTGGACGTGTCGCCGTTCGCGAACCGGTCGGTCATGACGAAGTAGAAGACCTCCTCGGCGCCGGGCTGGCGCACGGGGGCGGACACGAGGGCGTCGTCGGCCTCGGTGTACTCGCCCGCCAGGTCGAGCGGGGTCAGTCCGATGCGCTTGGTGGTGTCGTCGAACGTCACGCGCAGCGTGGTCGTGCCCGCGACCGTGAGCGGCGCGTTGTCGGCGCCACCCTCCCGGCCGTAGGACTCGTCGAACGAGCCGTTGACGGTGACCTTGTACTCCCACTCCCCCGCCGGGAGCTCGATGTCGGCGCTGTAGACGCCGGGGACGTCGGTCGCGGCCAGGACGGTGTCGGCGCAGGTCGGGTCCCAGTCGGCGGCGCAGCCGAGCTCGGACTGGAGGTTGCCGACCAGCGTGAAGGTGCGGTCGTCGGCGGCGGCTGCGGCGGGCGCGGGGGCCGCGGCGGCACTGTCGCCGGGTGCCGCGGCGGCCACCGTGGTGCCGGCGAAGCCCGCGGCCCCGCTGAGCAGCAGCGAGGCGGCGAGGGCGGATCCGATGCCGCGGCGTCGGCCGCGGGACGGGGTGGATCGGGTTACGCGCACGGGGGTCACCTGTTCGTCGTCGGGCAGGTCGCGTGTTTCGCGAGGTGCGCGTCGGTGCGCACCCCACGAGTGTGCTCTTCGCCGCAACAGAGTGCAAGCGTTGCAACACGTTGCAGCGACCCGTCGGGTCGAACCCCGACGACGACGCCGAGGTAGACCCGTTCGCGGCGACACCGACCCGCGTGGGGTCGGTGTCGCCTCGTTCGGGTCTACCCCGGCGAGGGGTGGGGCGGGGTCAGCTCAGCTGCGAGTTGACGATCGCCCCGAGGACCAGACCGAGCACCGTGCAGGAGATCGCGATGATCAGCGCGATCTTCGCCGCCTTCTCCCGACGGCGCAGCGCCAGGGAGGACAGGACGATCGCCGCGCCGCCGAACAGCGGCGGGAAGAACAGGATCGCGATCAGCGAGAGCGGGAACGAGGTGATCGTGCGCCACGACATCGGCACCGTGCCGGTCGGGGCGTACTGGTTCTGGGCGTAGGGGGTCGGCGCGCCGTAGGGGTTGGGCTGGCCGGGCTGACCGTAGGGCGACGGCGGCGCGGGCGGGCCGGGCGGCACCGCACCGGGGCCACCGGCGGGCGCGCCGTAGCCGGCGGGCGAACCGTAGGACCCGGGTGCGCCGGGGGCGTCGAAGCCGCCGGGGACGGGCGGGGGGTTCTGGCCGGGCGAGGCATAGGCGCCGAACGCCGGCTCCTGCGGGGCGACGGGCGGGGCCGCGGGCGGCGCGGGCGGGACGGGCGGAACGCCGGCGTCCTGCTGGCCGTTCGTCTGGCCGTCCTGCTGGCCGTTCGGCTGCTGCCACTGCGGCTGGTTCGGGTCGGTCACGGGCGGTGCCTCCTGGCTGGTGCAGCGGAGGATCCGCTGACGGGTCGGATCCCGGTGGGAAACCACCGGGTGCGACGACGGCGGACGGTCACCTCGCGGTGACCGCCCGCCGTCGCCGGTGGTGCGGGTCGTGCTGGTGCTGCAGACGCTACGGGAGCGAAGGGCTCAGAAGCCCATGCCACCCATCTCGTCGCCGCCACCGGCCGGCATCGGCTGGGCCTTCTCCGGCTTCTCGGCCACGACGGCCTCGGTGGTGAGGAACAGACCGGCGATCGAGGCGGCGTTCTGCAGAGCGGAGCGCGTGACCTTGACCGGGTCGTTCACACCGGCGGCGAGGAGGTCCTCGTACACACCGGTCGCGGCGTTGAGGCCGTGACCCGCGGGCAGGCTGCGGACCTTCTCCGCCACGACGCCGCCCTCGAGGCCGGCGTTGATGGCGATCTGCTTGAGCGGCGCGTCGATCGCGACCCGGACGATGTTCGCCCCGGTGGCCTCGTCACCCTCGAGCTGCAGGGTCTCGAACGCGACCTTGCCGGCCTGGATGAGCGCGACGCCACCACCGGCGACGATGCCCTCCTCGACGGCGGCCTTCGCGTTGCGAACGGCGTCCTCGATGCGGTGCTTGCGCTCCTTGAGCTCGACCTCGGTCGCCGCACCCGCCTTGATGATGGCGACGCCACCGGCGAGCTTGGCGAGACGCTCCTGGAGCTTCTCGCGGTCGTAGTCCGAGTCGGAGTTCTCGATCTCGGCGCGGATCTGGCTGACGCGACCCTCGATGAGGTCGGCCTCGCCGGCACCCTCGACGATCGTCGTCTCGTCCTTGGTGATGACGACCTTGCGCGCCTGGCCGAGCACCGACAGGTCGGCGTTCTCCAGCGTGAGACCGACGGTCTCGGAGATGACCTGACCACCCGTGAGGATGGCCATGTCCTGCAGCATCGCCTTGCGGCGGTCACCGAAGCCGGGCGCCTTGACGGCGACGGAGCGGAAGATGTTGCGGATCTTGTTGACGACGAGCGTGGCCAGGGCCTCGCTGTCGACGTCCTCGGCGATGATCACCAGCGGCTTGCCGGACTGGATGATCTTCTCCAGCAGGGGCAGCAGGTCCTTGACCGTCGAGATCTTGGACTCGACCAGCAGGACGTACGCGTCCTCCAGGACGGCCTCCTGGCGCTCCTGGTCGGTGACGAAGTACGCCGACAGGTAGCCCTTGTCGAAGCGCATGCCCTCGGTGAGCTCCAGCTCGAGACCGAGCGCGTTGCTCTCCTCGACGGTGATGACGCCTTCCTTGCCGACCTTGTCGATCGCCTCGGCGATGAGGTCGCCGATGGCCGGGTCGTTGGCGGAGATCGCGGCCGTGGCGGCGATCTGCTCCTTCGTCTCGATCTCGACGGCCTGCGTGCGCAGGGCCTCGGTGACGGCCTCGACGGCCTTGTCGATGCCCCGCTTGAGGGCGATCGGGTTGGCGCCGGCGGCGACGTTGCGCAGACCCTCGCGCACGAGCGCCTGGGCCAGGACGGTGGCGGTGGTGGTGCCGTCGCCAGCGACGTCGTCCGTCTTCTTGGCGACCTCCTTGACGAGCTCGGCGCCGATCTTCTCCAGCGGCTCCTCGAGCTCGATCTCCTTGGCGATGGAGACGCCGTCGTTGGTGATCGTGGGGGCGCCCCACTTCTTCTCCAGGACGACGTTGCGGCCCTTCGGGCCGAGGGTCACGCGGACGGCGTCGGCGAGGCGGTTGAGGCCCCGCTCCATGCCGCGGCGGGCTTCCTCATCAAAGGCAATGATCTTGGCCATGGTGGCGTGCGATCCTCCGTGTCGACTGTGGTTGCCGGGCGATGCCCGCGACGGACGACGCCCGGCGAGCGGTCATGTCCCGCTTGCCCTGACGCCTCATCGGTACCGGCAGGTTTGTCACTCTCACTACGAGAGTGCTAACGCCATTATTGGCACTCTCACCCCCCGAGTGCAAGCAGCGACGGCTCGTTCCGCCCGGGGCGAAGAGGCCGGGCGGTAGGTTGTCCCGGGTGACCAGGACGACCCCGGACGAGATCGATCAGAGGACGGCCGCGCCCGTGCGCCGGCTCGGTCGGGTCGGCGTCGCCTGGCGGGTGGGGGCGACGGCGGTCGTGCTCGCCGTGCTCGTGGCGGGCCAGGTCAACGACACCGACGACTACTTCCCGCTCGGGTCGCTGTCGCAGTACGGCGCCCCGAAGGACCTGAACGGCACGGTGCGGTCGGTCTACCTGGAGGGTCTGCTGCCCGGCGAGACCGAGCCGGTCGTGATCGGCCTGAGCCATGCGAGCACCGGTGTCGCGCGCGGCGAGATCGAGGGCCAGCTCGGCCGGTTCGTGGACGACCCCGCGCTGCTGCAGTCCCTCGCCGACGCCTACGCGCAGCTGCGCCCCGAGCGCCCGCAGCCCGAGGTCCTGTACCTGCGGCGCTCGGTCGTCCAGCTGCAGGACGGCCACGCCGTCGGCGAACCCGAGATCCTGACCCTGGCGACCTGGGAGGTCACGCGATGACGACCTCGTCCACCCCGTCGGCCCCGGCTTCCGCACCGGCCCCGGCCGCGAGCGCCTCCCCCGTCCGCCGCGCGCTGCGGGCCGGCACCGACTGGTTCCTCGCCCCCGTGCCGCTGGCACGGGTCGCCGCGTTCCGTGTGCTGATCTACGCGTTCGTGGTGCTCGACGTGCTCTGGATCCGTACGAGCGTCGTCCCGCACGGCTACGTGCCCGACCTCTACCGCCCGACGTGGCTCGCGCGCGCCGTCCACCTCCCCGCCCTGACACCGCTGCAGGGCGAGATCCTGCTGTGGTCGCTGCTCGCGGCGTGCGTGGCGGGGATCGCCGCCGTCGTCGCGGGCCGGCTGCAGCGGACCACCGGCGTGCTCGTCGCGCTCGGGTTCTGGGTCTGGATGCTGAACTCGCAGGGCTACGGCTACATCAGCCACGACCACCTGGCGCTGATGGTCGCCGTCACCGTCCTCCCGACGGCGGGCCTGACCCGCCTGCGCGACCACACGCCGTCGCAGGCGGCGGGGTGGGCGCTGCGCGCGATCCAGCTCGCGGTCGTCGCGACGTACTTCGGGTCAGCCGTGCTGAAGTGGATGCGGTCGGGCAGCCCGGCCGGCTGGGCCAACAGCGCCGTGTTCGTCTGGGCGATCATGCGCCGCGGCTCGCCGCTGATCCGCTGGACGCTGGAGTACCCGTGGCTGCTGATCCTCGGCCAGTGGGGCCTCTACCTGATCGAGCTGCTCTCCCCCGTGGTGCTGTGGCTCCGCGGCCGGTGGCTCTACGTCGCGATCTCGACGTTCCTGTTCTTCCACCTCGCGACGTTCCTGTCGCTCGGCATCCACTTCCTGCCGACCGTGGTCTGCTGGGCCGCGTTCCTGCCGCTCGAGAAGCTGCCGTTCCTGCGGGCTCGCGCGCCCCGCTGAGCCCCGCCGCCCGTCAGGGCGCGAGCGAGGGCGCCGGCAGACCGAACCGTGAGCGCAGCAGACGCCTGGCGGCGAACCACCCTGACATCCCGTGCACGCCCGGTCCGGGCGGCGTGGAGGCCGAGGCGATCGCGACGCCGGGGATCCCGACGTCGTAGGGGTTCCAGCTCAGGCGGGGCCGCGCGACCATCCGGTACATCGAGATGGCACCGGCGGCGATGTCGCCGCCGACGTAGTTGGAGTTGTGGCCCGACATCTGGCTCGCCGGCACGGCGCGCGAGGACACGACGACGTCGCGGAAGCCCGGCGCGAACCGCTCGATCTGCGCGGTGATGGCCTCGGTCGGGTCGACGTCGGACCCCGAGGGCACGTGCGCGTACGTCCACAGCGGTCGCAGCCCGCGCACGACGCGGCTCGGGTCAGCCACGCTCGGGTCGCTGAGCAGCACCATCGGACGCTCCGCGTGCCGGCCGTGGGAGATCTCGTGCTCGGCCTCGACCATCTGCTCGCGCGACCCTCCGACGTGCACGGTCCCGGCGCGCTCGACGCCGTCGGCGGCCCACGGCACGGGCTCGCTGATGACGAAGTCGACCTTGGCCGCGCCGTCGCCGTAGCGGAAGTCCTCGAGCCCGCTACGGGCGCGCGTGGGCAGCCGGTCGCCCCAGATCTGAGCGACGGCGCGCGCCGAGGTGTCCATGACGTAGGCGCGGGCGCGCGGCAGCTGCCCGTAGTGCTCGATCGGCGATGCAGTCCGGATGTCGCCGCCGTGCGCGCGCAGGTCCGCCACCAGCGCGTCGGTGATCGCCTGCGTCCCGCCGGTCGGCACGGGCCAGCCGCCCGCGTGCGCGAGCGAGCCGAGCAGCAGCGCCGTCCCGGCGGGCGCGAGGCCCGGCAGGGGCGCGATGCCGTGCGCGGCGACACCGGTCAGGAGCGCCGGGGCGACCTCGCCGGAGAACCGGCCGTTCCACGCCCGCGTGCCCTGCTCCAGCAGCCCGAGGGCGAACCCGAGGGTCGCGCGCACACCCGACGGCGTCAGCAGCTCGCGCGGCACCGATCGCTTGTCGCCCATCGCGAGGGCGACGACGGCGTCGGGGTCGCGGACCAGCGGCGCCATCAGCGAGCGCCAGGCCGGCCCGTCGTCGCCCAGGCCCTCGGCCGTGAGCTCGAGGTCGTGCCACGCGAGGCCGGCGCGGCCGCCGTCGAGCGGCTGGGCGTAGGAGACCTCGGGCACGCGCAGCTCGACGCCGCGGGCGGCGAGGTCCATCGCGCGCAGGAAGGGGCTCGCGAGCGCCATCGGGTGCACCGCGGAGCAGATGTCGTGCACGAGTCCCTCGGCCAGCCCGAGGTCCTGCGTGCGGGCGCCGCCGCCGATGGTCGACTGCCCCTCGTAGACGCGGACGGACAGGCCTGCCCTGGCCATGGTGACGGCGGCCGCCAGCCCGTTCGGACCGGTACCGACCACGACGACGTCGACCACATCACGGCTCATCCCTCCACAGTAGGGGCGGGCGCCGACACCGACCGTGAGTCGTTGGTCCCGGTCCTCGCCCGCCCCTGCCCGACCGATCCCGCGTCCTCTGGCACCATGGCCCGATGCGTCACGGCGGTCGGATCCCCGCGGTGCTCGGGATCGTCGCGCTCGCACTGACGGCCGGCGCGAGCATCGCCCCGTCGCTGCGCCCGCCGGTGGCCCTCGCGAGCGAGGGTCTGGTCCACTCCTGGGTGCTGGACGAGGACTCCGGCAGCGCCGTCGGGTTCGCCGTCGCCGTGCCGACCGGCACCTCGCCCGACCTCCTGCCCGGGTCCCACGTGCTCGACCCCGGTGCCGACGCGGCTCCGGCCGAGCGTCGCGCCGCGCTCGAGGCCGCGGAGCGCCAGCGCGCGTGGGTCGCGGCCGGCACCGTCCCGGGCGCCGACGGCCCGCACGCCCCGCTCGCGCGGACCGCCCTGCTCGACCTCCACACCGCCACGCACTCCCCCGACGGCGAGGTGCAGGCCCCGCAGGCCGCCCCCACCGGGGCCTGGCGGTACATCTGGCCGCGCGACGCCGCGTTCGCCGCGGTCGCGCTGGCCCGGACGGGTCACGCCGACGACGCCGTCGCCGTCCTGTCCTTCTTCGACGGCGTGGAGGTGACCCCGCAGGGCTACCACGCGCGCTACCGCCCCGACGGCAGCGTCGCCGGGGACGGGCGCGCACCCCAGCTCGACGGCGCCGGCTGGCTGCTGTGGGCGACGGCGGAGGTCACGGCCGCGGCCCCGCCGACGGAGGTCGAGGACGTACGACGGCGGCTCGCGGACGTGACCGCCGTCGCCGGAGATCTCCTGATGACGGCGACCAGCGCGCCGGACCGGCTGCCCCCGCCGTCCAGCGACTACTGGGAGCTGCCCGAGACGCGCCTCACGCTCGGGACGGCGATGCCGGTGCTGACCGGGCTCGACGCGCTGGCGACCCTGCACGAGGGTGCAGGCCGGGCGGCCGAGGGCGCCGCTGCCCGGACGCGCCTCGGCGAGGTGCGCGACGCCGTCGTGCACGTGTTCGGCCCGACCTGGCCGCGCGAGGCCGGCGGCCGCCACCAGGACGCGGCGCTCGCGATGGCGCTCCCGCCGTTCCAGGACGCGGCGCTGCCCGGGGCCGAGGCCGCCTGGCGGTTGAGCGCGCGCGGGATGGCACGGCCCGCGGGTGGGCTCGCGCCCGGGCAGGAGTGGGGCGAGTCCGACTACTCCTGGACGCCGCAGACGGCGCTGTACGCGCTCGCGGCAGCCTCGCTCGGCGACGACGCGCAGGCCCACGACCGGCTGGACTGGCTCGCGTCGCACACCACGCTCACGGGTTCGATACCGGAGAAGGTCGGGCCCGACGGCGGCAGCGCGCAGGTGGCGCCGCTGATCTGGTCGACGTCGCTGGTGCTGCTCACGCTGGCGGAGCTGGACTGAGCGTCGCGTCCGTCGCCGGGGCGGGGACGGGAACGCGGTCGCGCCGCGGCCGCCCGGCGATCCGGACGTAGCCGCCCGCGAGGGTCAGCACCCCGCCCCCCATCACGGCCCACCACGGGAACCCAGGACCGGCACCACCCTCGCCCGCGGCGTCGAGGTCGGCCAGCGGCGTCGGGATGACGCGCTCCCCCGTGACCAGGATGCGGTGGGTGTTGATGCCGAGCGGCGTGCAGGTCACGAGCGTCATGAGGTCCTGGCCCGGCTGGATGAGCAGGCTCTCGGTGTCCTCGGGCTCGACCACGAGCGTCTCGATCACGCGGTAGGTGAGGACCTCACCGAAGACCTCGACCGAGAAGGTGTCGCCCACCACCACCCGGTCGAGCTTCGAGAACAGCTCGGAGGTCGCCAGACCGCGGTGGCCCGTGACGACGGCGTGCGTCGAGGCCCCGCCGACGGGCAGCGCCGTGCCCTCGAGGTGGCCGATGCCGCGCTCGAGGGTCGCCTCGCTCGTGCCGTGGTAGATCGGCAGGTCGGCGTCGATCGACGGGATCCGGATGCGGGCCATCAGGCCCTCGGCGTCGCCGCGCAGCATCGAGAGGTAGTCGTTCCCGCCGTCGACGTCCGGATCCTGGGCGATGGGCAGCCGCTCGTTCGCGGCGACGTCGACCCCGCCCCCGCTGAGGCCGGCGTTGTACTCGCGGGCCTGCGCCAGCCGCTCGCGCAGCGTCTCGGCGCCGAGGTCGCTGACGTCCTGCGTCAGCCGGTCGATCTCCCTGGCCTGCTCAACGGCGCTGAACCAGGCCGCCGTCGTGGGGTAGAGCAGGAGCGCCGCGCCCGCCGTGACGAGCAGCGCGACGATCGTCGGGACGACCGGCAGCCGCCACCGCGGGCGCTGCCCGCGCCGTCGCCGATCGCGCCGTGCGCCGTGGCGCGGCTGCCCTGTCGTCTCCGTGGGAACGCGCGAGGGCGGGGCGCCCGTGCGGCGCCCCGCCCTCGCTGTCACGGCCCTACGCTACGCGGCGGCGGGCGCGACGGTGGAGGCCTTCGCCCGCACCGAGCGGCGACGCGACGCGACGATGCCGACGCCGAGACCGGTCGTCAGGAGCGCCACACCGGCGAGCGTGAACCACAGACCGCCGTCGCTACCCGTGAGCGGGAGCGCGAAGGCCGGGACCTGGTCGTGCTCGAACTCGACGTAGTTCTGGACGGGAGCCGTGGTCGAGCTCGGACCGGCGACGACCTGCGTCTGGATCTGGCTCGGCGTCGGCAGCTGGAACCCGGCGGGCGGGGTGACCTCACGCACGTAGTAGTTGCCCGGCGTGATGATCGGGATGGCGACGAAGCCGGTCGCACCGGTCGTCCAGCTCGAGACGCCGTTGATGACGATCGGGTTCTGGCCCAGGGTCGCGTCGTTCTGGTTGAGGAAGACCTGGTACTCGGCGCCCGCGAGCGGGGTGCGCACGCCGTTCTCGCCCTGGAAGGCGAAGACCGTGAGCTGACCGATCGGCGTGCTGCCGGTGACCGACTGGGTCGCGTCGTTCACGGCACCCGTCGCCGTGTTCGTGATGATGCCGTTGGCGGGGATGCTCACGGCGCGGGTCAGCACGGAGAAGGTGACGTCACCGTCCTGGAAGCCCGTCAGGCGGGTGAGGCCGGCGGGGGTGAAGTCCAGGGTGGCGGCACGCGTCGTCGCGTCGTAGGTGATGGTGTAGTCCGTGCCGGCGACGAACGGCGTGAAGGCACCCGCGGCGTTCTCCACCGTGACACCGGTCGGCGCGACCCCGGTGGGACCGGTCGCGAGGTACTCGAGCTCGACCGGCAGCGTGTCGGTGAGCGTGAAGTTCTCCAGCGCCTCGCCGGCGGCCAGGATCGGCACGTCGAGCTCGATCTCCCAGCGGACGAGGTCGGGGTTGCGGGCCTCCACCGAGTTGGCCGGAGCCGGGACGCGCGTCTTCGTCAGCGCGGTGACGGCGTTCTTGGGGTAGACGTGCACGTCGTAGATCCACTGGTTCGACGGCGCACCGCCCGGGCCCGTCGGGAAGGGCAGCGTGACGAGGAACGGCGCGGCCGGGTTGGTCGCCTCCGCGGGGAGCACGGTCTCCGTCACGAGGTAGAGACCGATCGGCATGGTGTCGCCGCCGTTGAACGTCGCGACGCCGTTGGCGCCGGTCGTGGCGGTGTAGGTGTCGGCGACGGTGACGCGAGAGGCCGCGGCGGCCGGCGTGAGGGCGGAGACCTGGGTCCAGCCGGCAGGGGTGGTGAGGTCGACGCCCTGCACGAGAGCGGCGGTGAACGTCGCGCCGGACAGCGGCACTCCGGACACGGGAACCTCCGCGCCGGTGCCGATCTGCTGACCGTTGCCCGGGCCGAGGGCGAACTTGTGGATCGTCAGCGTGCGGTCGATCGTCGAGTCGATGTTGCCGGGCAGGGTGACGGCCTGCGCCGGTGCCACGGCGGCGAAGGCCGCCGTCGCGGACAGGGCCAGCAGGCCGGCGGCGGCGGTCAGCCGCCGGAGGAGGCTACGGGACATGGGGTTCTCCTGGGAGTGGGAAGGGTGCCGTCGAGACGATGGCGAGGGGGTGGAAGGGCTGGGAGCAGGGACGTGGTGGTGGCCGAGCGCGTGACGCATCACCGGAAGGCGCCTCGCCTTCGCCGACGTCCGTGCCACACCGACAGGAGGAGTGCCACGATCAGCACCGCTCCCCCCGCGATGGAGAACGTGTCGGCACCCGTGCCGCCGGTGAGCGGCAGAGTGGTGGGACCCACGGGGGCGTTGACGAAGCGGTAGACCGCCGTCTGCCCGGCCGCGGGGGCCGTGATCGTCCGGGACGTCACCGTGGTCCACGTGGACCCGACGAGTCGCTCGAGACGAAGCTCCTGGTAGGCGAGGGGTCGCCTGGGATCGGTGGCTGCCTGGGTCAGCGTGTACCCGTGACCCGGCCGCACCTCGAAGGTGCTGCCCGGGTTCCCGGTCGCGACGTACTCGGCACCCAGCCGGGTCTCGGTCGGCAGGACCCCGCCCGCGAGCGCCCCGGGGGTCGCCGTGACCCGCCAGTCGGGCGCCTGGAACCCCGCGCGCGGGTCCTGGACCTGGTTCAGCAGCGTGATCGTCGCCGTCGCGTTCGTCACCGTGCACGTGACCGGTGAGCCCGACGTCGGCACGACGTCGCCCGCTGCCGAGACCTCGAGCGTGGCGCCCGCGGCCGTGCGGCAGACCCACCCTCCGGTCTGGACGTAGGTGAGGGTGCCGCCCGACTCCGCCAGGCGGTAGGGGACGCCGGGGGTGACGGGCACGTTCGACGTCCCCGCCGCACCCGAGCGACCCGCCGGACCGGGCAGCGCCGCGGCGGGGCCGGTCGCGCTCAGGGTCCAGTCGGTCGTCAGCGCCGAGCCGAAGGACACGGACTTCACCAGGGTCAGGGAGGCCGTGGGCGCGTTGACGAACGTGCACTCGATCGCCGTCGCCGCCGCGATGCCGGTGATGCTGGCGCTGATCAGCGTCCCGACCTGCGTGAACGTCACCGCACGGGGTGCGCCGTTGACGGTGCACGACCCGCTGACGAACGCGAAGCCCTCCTGCTGCACCTCGGAGACGACGATCGTCGCGCGCGACGCCGTCGAGCCGAACAGGACGCTCCAGCTCGCCTGCCCCGCGGCGTCGGTCGGCTGGCGGGGCGCCTCGCTCGGCAGGGCCGTGGCCGTGCCGGTGGTCGCCGTCGCCGTCGTCCCCACGCTGAAGCCGACGCCGGGGCGCTCGAGGCCGGAGAACTCGCGGACCGTCTTGGTGATGCGGACGGTGGAGGCCGGACGCGGCGAGTTGAAGAAGGTGCACGTGACGTTGGCGCTCAGCCGATTCGGCATCACGACGCTACCGCTGGCACCCGTGCCCGTGCTGAGCCGCACCCCGTCCGACCAGCACTCGACCAGGCTCGTGTAGGCGCCGATGGCCGACGTCGACCCCGCCGCCATCGCCTCCGTGACCGTGACCGTGGTGCCGGTGGGCGCGGGGAGCGGACCGATCTGGGCGGCCTGGCGGCCGGTCGCGGCACCGGTCGTGGTCGCCGTCGCGAACGCCGTGGGCGGCGTGCCGGTGGACGCGGTGAGCGTGAACTGGTCGGTCGTCGCGAGACGGCCGACGACGTTCTTCTGCACCGTGATCGTCGACGGCGAGGAGCACCCGCCCAGGTCGACCGAGTCGACGGGCACGCGCGGGGTGCCCGGCACGCGGGTCCACGTCGTGGCGTCGAACTCGTACGCGCTGCCCGCGTTGGCGAGGTAGACCGTGCCGCGGGGCGAGAACGCGATGCCGTTGAGGTTGGCGAAGGCGGCGTCGGTGCCGAGCAGGGCGCGCGTCGAGGACGAGCCGACGGTGAGCGTGCCGCCCGACGCCGACGCGAGCGTCGCGGCGGTGACCGTGTAGATCGTGGCGCTGCTCGCGCCGTTGACCGTTGCGGCGCCGACGACGTAGAGGTTGCCCTGGGCGTCGAAGGCCATGTCGCCGTTGCCGTTCGGCGTCGCCCCGGTGGGGAAGGAGCCCACGAAGGCGAACCGGGTCGCGACCGGGTTGCTCTCGGTGAAGCTCCACAGGTAGTACTGCGAGTTGACGAACGTGCCGAACAGGAAGCGCCCGCTGACCGTGTCGACCGCGCCGGCGACGATGCTGCCGGTGATCACCGTGCCGCCGGCGCTCAGCGTGTACGCGGAGTCCGGGATCTTCTGGAAGCCGCCCGTCGTGGACCACTTGAGGATCGACACCACGCCGTTGGCGGCGGTGGTCCGGTCGAGCGCGTACGCCACCGACCCCCCGGCGCCGACACCGAGCGCGTTCGCCGAGGTGACGCTCGGCCAGGTGCCGACGGTGGCGGCCGTCCCCGTGACGATGTCGCCCTGCTGCAGCGCACCGGCGGGCGTCACGGAGTAGAAGTGGTTGGCGTCGCAGAACAGCCGCGCGGTCTGGACCGTGTTCGTGAAGGTGCACACGACCTCGGCGCCCTGCTCGTCCGGCACCGTCAGCGAGCCCGAGCCGCCCGAGCCCGACGCGATGACCGTCCCGGCCCGCGTGCACTCGTAGGAGGGCGCGTAGCCGAGTCCGGCGCCGGCGGTCTGCGCCTCGTGGATCGTGTAGACGTCGCCGGGCTGCACGACGGCGCGGGTGATCTCCGCGGCCTGCAGGCCGGTGGCGGTGCCCGACGTCGTGGCCGAGGCGAGCACCGTGGTTCCCGAGCGCAGCGACAGCGTGAACTGGTCGCCGGCCGCGGAACGCGTCGGCAGGTTCTTGCGCACCGTGATCGTCGTGGCGGGGACGACGACGAGGGTGTCGTCGGAGGCCACCACCAGACCCGAGGGGGTCACCGCCCCGCTGCTGACGGTGCCGGCGGCGGCCGCCACGACCGCGACCGTGATCGTGCAGGACGTCGCACCCGCGGCCAGGTCTCCCCCGGCCACCGCGACCGTGGACGCACCCGCTGCGGCGGTGACCGCGTAGGCCGTGCCCGCGACGTTCGTGCACGTCCCGGCGACGCCGGGCGTCGGCGCGACGGTCAGACCCGTGGGGAGGGCCGCGGAGAACGCCCAGTCCGTCTTGGCGAGCAGGTCGCTCGTGTTCGTGACCGTGTAGGTCAGGGTGGTCGGCACGGTCGCCGTCGCCTCGCCCGACGTGAAGGCCACGTCCAGGGCGGGCGTGACGTCGAGCAGCCGCAGGTCGTCGACGCCGAACGCGCTGCCGGCCCCCGTCACGGTGTTCACGAGCTGCACGCGGGCGGCGGCGACCTGCGCCGGCGTGAGGGCCGTCGCCGTCGTGCCGTTGAAGGTCGCGGCGCGGGCCGACGGCGACCAGCCCGGGTCGAGGAGCCCGCCCGAGGCGGACAGCGTCGGGGCGGTGTAGAAGACGTTCCCGGTGCTGGCGCACGGCACGACGGGGGCCGCGAACCCGGTCAGCAGGGTCGTGGTGCCCTGGACGAGGGTGAGCTGGAGGGAGGCGTTGTTCGTGCCGCACACCGCGCCGGCGGCGTTCATCCGCACCTGGTAGAACCGGCGGTCCGGGGCGGTCACGCCCAGGGTGTTGACGGACTGGAGCACCGTGGTGCCCCCGGTGACCGCGCCGTAGGGGTAGGAGACGAGCGCATGGTTGGTCCGCGTGCCGCTGGCGGTCGACCCGTTGGCCGGAGAGTTCGCGGCGGTCCCGCCGACCACCCCGGCGGCCACCTGGCCGAGCACGTCGGCCAGGCGACGCACCTCGCGCGCCGAGGTCGTCGTCGGCGTGAGGACCGTGCCCTGCGAGGGGCAGAACGCGGCGTTGGGGTAGGTGGCGAGGTAGTTGACCAGCACGCCGGTGCAGCCGGTCCCGTTCACCCAGCCGGTCGATGCCGTGTACCGGCCGCTCGCGTAGGTCGGGAGTCCGGTCGCGACGTTGGCCAGCCCCTGCTCGAAGGTCTCGATCCACACCTGACGGGGGGCCTCGGGAACACCGGCGGCGAGGAGGCTCACGTCGGCACGAGCCATGGACCCGAGGGCGGCGTCGGGGCCGTCGCCGTCAGACTCGGGGGCCTCGGGCGCCGCCTCTGGCGTCCCGGGCTGCTCCGGTGCCTGGTCGACGGCGGCGGCGTCGGGGGCACGCGGCTCCGGCGTCTCGGCGGTCGGTACGGAGACGGGCGCCGGCTCGTCGGGGGCACGCGGCTCCGGCGTCTCGGCGGTCGGTACGGAGACGGGCGCCGGCTCGTCGGACGCCGAGGGCTGCGCGGACGGAGCCTCCGGCGCCACGGAGGCGTCGGTCGACCCCTCGGGCGACGGCGTCACATCCGCCGTCGAGGTGGCGTCCGGGACCGGGGCGGCGCTCGCGGCGAGCGTCGGGGCGGTCGCCCCTGACCACAGACCGACCACGAGGGTGACGGCCACGGCGACGGCGCGGACGCCGGACCGGACGCTCCGCCGAGCGACGAGTCGCTGGCGGCGGTGCGGGCGTGGCGGCGTCACGAAGGCGCGTCTCCTGGGTGGCGTGGACTTGACTCGTCCAGAGCCGACCAGGGCCGCGGACTAGCGAAATCTTAACCATAAGAAAACACTCTGCACCAGTGGCGGATTAACGAATCGAGCCGTTGCCGAGGTGGCGTGCGTCACTGCCCCGCAGCGGGTGCCGCGAGGCCGTGACCGACGTTCGGGAGGGAGCCTAGACCGGCCCGGAGGGCTTGGCGTCGTGCGGGTCGGCGTCGGCCCGCGCCAGGCTCGGCATGATCTCGCGCAGGCGCGCGACCCAGTCGGGGTGCGCGTCGCCGAAGCAGCGCTCGACGACCTGCGCCATCGCGTACGCGGCCGTCGAGGCGCCGGGGGACGCACCGAGCAGCCCGGCCACGGATCCGTCGGCCGACGTGATGACCTCGGTGCCGAACTGCAGCGAACCGGTGCGCTTCGGGTCCGGCTTGATCATCTGCACGCGCTGACCGGCGGTGATCATCGTCCACTCGCCGCGCTCGGCGCGGGGGAAGAACTTCTGCAGCGCGCGCAGCTTGGCCGACGGCGTCGCCGCCAGCTCGGTGACGAGGTACTTCACCAGGTCGAGGTTGTCGCGCCCGACGGCGAGCAGCGGCAGGACGTTGCCCGGACGGATCGTCTTGAGCGCGTCGAGCGGCGAGCCGAAGCGCAGGAACTTGAAGCTGAACCCGGCGAACGGCCCGAACATCAGGGCGGTGCGGCCGTCCACGACGCGCGTGTCGAGGTGCGGCACGGACATCGGGGGCGCTCCGCCGTCGGCCTTGCCGTAGACCTTGGCCTGGTGGCGCGCGACCAGCTCCGGATCGAACGTCCGCAGGAACTGACCGGAGATCGGGAAGCCCGCGAAGCCTCGGACCTCCGGGATGCCGGTCGACTGCAGCAGGCGCAGGGCACCGCCGCCGGCGCCGACGAACACGAACCGCGCGCGGGCCGTGCTGCGCTCCCCCAGCGGGTTCCACCGGTTGTCGCGGACCTTGAGGTTCCAGCCCTTGCCGCTGCGCCGGACCGAGGAGACCTCGACGCTCGTGTGCACCACGACGCCGCGCTTCTTCGCGGCCTCGAACATGCTGCGCGTGAGCGAGCCGAAGTCGACGTCGGTCCCGGCGTCGGAGCGCGTGGCGGCCACGGGCTCGGCGTCGTCGCGACCGTCCATGAGGAGCGGGGCCCAGTCGGCGATGACCGAGCGGTCCTCCGTGAACAGCATGTCCGCGAAGTTGGGGTGGGCCGACAGCGCGGCGTGCCGACGGCGCAGGTAGTCGACGTTCGCCTCACCGATGACGAGGTTCATGTGCGGCACCGGCGAGAGGAACGGGGTGCCGGCGGGCAGCGACCCCTGGTCGGCGAGGAAGTCCCACAGCTCGCGCGAGGCCTTGAACTGCTCGTTGATCGCGATGGCCTTGGTGATGTCGATGCTGCCGTCGGACCGCTCCGGCGTGTAGTTCAGCTCGCACAGGGCGGCGTGGCCGGTGCCGGCGTTGCGCCAGGGGTCGGAGCTCTCCTGAGCCGTCTCGCCGAGTCGCTCGTAGACGTGGATCGTCGCGTCCGGGTCGAGCTCGGACAGCAGGAGGGCGAGCGTGGCGCTCATGATCCCGCCGCCGATGAGGGCGTAGTCGACCGGAGCGTCGTTGCGCGGAGCAGGCATGGGACAACCGTAATCGCCCTGAGGACCACCCGAGCCACACCGTCCAGGACAGCGCCGCCCGACGGCGTCGGGCCGCCTGCCGAGGAGCCCGGCGGGCGCCCGCTACTCCTCGAAGTCGGGGCGCAGCACCACGGTGATCGCGGGCACGTCGGCCAGCTCGACGATCGGACCGATGCCGAGGAGCTCGCCCAGGGCCTGCGCCTCGTCGAGGAGGTCGGCGTTGTTGTAGAAGATCGTGGAGTCCTGCGGCTGCGGCGAGGTGTAGTTGCCTGGCACCACGGTCGTCCAGCCGTCGGCCGACACCGTGTCACCCACGCGACCGGCGAGCCCGGAGACACCGGCGCCGTTGAGCACGCGGACCTCGACGGCCTGGTCGATCGGCGGCGCCTCGGGCTCGACCGGCGTGGTCTCCTCCGGGGCGGGGGTCGACTCCCCCTCGGTCGGGGCGGTGGACTCCTCGCCCTCCGGCGGCGCCTCGGTCTCGGCGGGCTGCTCGCTCGAGGTGGCGGCCGGCTCGGGGTCGGTGTCGCCGCCCGTGCCCAGCTGCACCAGCCCGTAGGCGATCAGCGGGGCGAGGACGACGACGGCGATCAACGGCCCCCAGACGCGCCACCAGGGGCGTGGCGCGCGGTGCACCGCCGCCGGGGTCCGGTCGTTGCCGAGGACGTCGAACTCGTCCTCGGGGTAGTCGTAGTCGTCCTGAGCCACGGTGCGAGACTAACCGGCGGGGGCGCTCAGAGCGCGCCGTCGGCGAACCGGCGCGCCTGGCGCACCTGCTGCCTGGCGGACCGCATGCGACGCAGACGCTTGACCAGCATCGGGTCGGCGGCGAGGGCGAGGGGCGAGTCGATCAGCACGTTGAGCGTCTGGTAGTAGCGCGTGGCGGTCATCCCGAAGAGCTCGGTGATCGCGGACTCCTTGGCGCCGCCGTGGCGCCACCAGCCCCGCTCGAACTCCAGGATGGCGGCCTCGCGCTCGGTCAGGGCCGGGGCGTCGTGGGCGACGACGGCGTCGTGCGCGACGGCTGCTGCCATGGGAAGACTCCTCGACCTGCTGGGGACTGTCTCCACCACTGTAGACCGGGAAGTACACGGGTGTCATTCGGCCCGGCCACGAGCTCGACCGGGCTCCGCGGCCCGGATCCTGCGAGGATCGACGGATGCCGACCCGACCGCTGAGCGACCTCGTGGCACCCGACTGGGCGGAGGCGCTGGCGCCCGTCGAGCCCACCGTGCACCGGCTCGGCGACTTCCTGCGGGAGGAGGTCGCGCAGGGCCGCTCCTACCTCCCCGCCGGCGCGCAGGTGCTGCGCGCCTTCGAACGCCCGATGGCCGACGTCCGCGTGCTGATCGTCGGACAGGACCCCTACCCGACCCCGGGCCACGCCGTCGGGCTGTCGTTCTCGGTCGCCCCCGACGTCCGACCGGTGCCGCGCTCGCTCGCGAACATCTACACCGAGCTCGAGTCCGACCTCGGACTCCCCCGACCCTCGCACGGCGACCTGACGGCGTGGGCCGACCACGGCGTCCTGCTGCTCAACCGCGTGCTCACAGTGGGACCGGGAGCGGCGGGTTCGCACCGCCGTCGGGGCTGGGAGGACGTGACCCAGGCGGCGATCGAGGCCCTGGTGGCGCGGGGCGGACCGCTCGTCGCGGTGCTGTGGGGGCGTGACGCGCAGTCGCTGACGCCGATGCTCGGCGACACCCCCGTCGTCGCGAGCGCCCACCCCTCTCCGCTCTCGGCGCGGAACGGCTTCTTCGGCTCGCGCCCGTTCAGCCGGGTCAACACGCTCCTGTCGGAGCAGGGCGCCGACCCGATCGACTGGCGCCTCCCCGCCTGATCAGCGAGGTCCTTTGGGGCGTTCCCGAGGTGTTTTCGGGCATCGGCGAGGTGGTTTCGGGCGTTTCCGAGGTGCTTCTCGGGCGCCCGAGCCGACGGAAAGTACCTCGCGAACGCCCCAAAGTGCCTCGCGGACGCCCGAAAAGGCCTCGCGAACGCCCAGAAGTACCTCGCGGAGCGGGGCGGTGCCACCATGAGAGGCATGACGGCTGCTGCACCCTGGTCCTCCTACGTCGCCCTCGGCGACTCCTTCTCCGAGGGGTTGTGGGACGTCCTCGACGACGACGCCCTCCCCAGCCCCGACCTCTCGGCCTGGGCCGCGGCGAACCCGCACGCCCCCGAGTCGCGCCTGCTCCGGCTGCGCGGCTGGGCCGACCTGCTGGCCGGCCACCTGGCCGACCGTCGCCCCGAGGGCGAGGGCCTGCGGTACGCGAACCTGGCCGTGCGCGGGAAGCTGCTGCCCGCCGTCGTGACCGAGCAGGTGCCGCTGGCGCTGGAGATGAAGCCGGACCTCGTCTCGATCGTCGCCGGCGGCAACGACATCCTGCGGCCGGCCGTCGACATCGACGCGATCGCCGGCAGGCTCGAGGCGGCCGTGGTCGAGCTGCGCGGCGCGGGCAGCGACGTGCTGCTCGCGACCGGCGTCGACTCCCGCGGCGCCGTGCTCATCTCCTCGACCCGGGCACGCGTGGGGATCTTCAACTCCCTCGTCTGGTCCATCGCGCGGCGTCACGGCGCGCACGTCGTCGACGTCTGGGGCATGCGCTCCCTCGGGGACTGGCGCATGTGGAGCGCCGACCGCATCCACCTGCTCGCCGACGGCCACGAACGCGTCGCGCAGGCCGCGCTCGTCGGTCTCGGGCTCGAGCCCGACGACGCCGCCTGGGACGATCCGCTCGCTCCCCTGGACCCGGCCCCCGCACGCGAGCGCCTGGCCGCGGACTCGGCCTGGTTCCGCGAGCACGCCTACCCCTGGGCGACCCGCCGCCTGCGCGGACGCTCCTCCGGCGACCTGCGGGTGCCGAAGCAGCCCGGCTACCTCACCGTGGAACGGCGCGGCTGAGTCGCCGGCACCCGACCCGGACGACGACCGGGCTGCGCAGACCGACCGACGGCCCCCACGCTCGTGAGCGTGGGGGCCGTCGGCGACTCCGGACGTGGCCCGTCGAGCTCCTCGGGGTCAGCCGAGGTTGTGGTGGAACCGGTAGAGGAACGCCGCCATCGCGTCCCGGTTGACCGGGCTGAGGGGACGGTAGATCCGCGTCCCGTCGTTGCCCGTCCAGCCCGTGGTGATCTCCTGCTCGTACATCCAGGAGATCTCCGCGTAGAACTGTGTCGCCGGAGTCACGTCGTCGAACGGCGACACCGCCGGCAGCTCCACCGCGGGGGAACCCGCGGCGCGGTGCAGGAACGCCGCCATCGCGTCACGCGCGATCGGCTCCAGCGGACGGAACTGGGCGGTCCCGTCGGCCTGGACCCAGCCGGTGGAGATCTTCTCCTCCGCCAGCCACGCGATCTCCTTGTAGAACTGGTTGCTCACGTCCACGTCCGAGAACGGCGAGGTGGTGGGCGCCGTGAAGTCCGGCGACCCCGCCTCGCGGTACAGGAAGGCCGCCATCGCATCACGCGCGATCGGCGTCACCGGACGGAACTCGAACGACCCGTCCGGCAGCTCCCACCCCGTCGAGATCCCCGCCGAGGCAAGCCACGCGATCTCCTCGAAGAACAGCGACCCCTCCGGCACGTCCACGAACGGAACCTCGGGCTGGGGCTCCTCCCCCGCCGGACCCGTGAACGGCGTGACGCGGACCGAGTCCATGTTCGGGGCCCACTGCGAGCGCAGCAGGATCCCGGGCCACGTCTGCGAGGCGTAGGTGACGCCGTCGAAGTTCGTCTTCTCGCGCGAGGCGAAGGCGAGCTCGTTGGTCCCGGCGTCGAGCTCGGCCAGGAACGTGAGCTCCCAGAAGTTGTTCTCGTGGAAGGAGTGCGGGAAGAGGACCCGCTGCTCCTCGCCGCCGTTGACGGTCACGTAGGCGTAGCGGCCCAGCGGGTCGGGGTTGTAGTGCGTGGCCGGGGACTGCTCCTCGTTGGAGTAGCGGACCGTGACCGCGTAGGTCCCGGCCTCCTCGACCTCGACGGCGTCGAACGTCAGCGTGCTGTCGTTGTCCGGCGCCCCACCGACCCTCGTGACGACCTCGCCGCCCTCGGCGAGCGAGAGCGGGGTGACCTGGGCGGTCCCGGCCAGCACGGCGTCCTCGGCCTGGTAGGTCGTGGAGGCGAGCAGGTCGGCGTCGGGCACGACGCGGAGCCGGTCGATCACGCTCTCGCCGGCGGCGCCGGTGACCTCGACCTTGTTGATGCCACCGCTGAGGAACGCGACGGTCTCGTCCTGCGAGCCCACGGCCTGGCCGTTGACGGCCACGTCGACCGCCCCGCCGCTGCGGTCCAGCAGCAGGGTGGCCGCCTCGTCGCGGGCGGAGTGGACCCAGAACGTCACGGACTCGCCGACGCCGACCGTCGCCCCGCCCGAACCGGACAGTCCGGCGACGTCGTAGGTCGCGCTCGACCCGTCCAGGAGGGCGTTTTCGGCCTCGTAGGACGCGGTGAAGTCCGGGTTCGCCAGCGACAGGTCGATCTTGTCGATCAGCGCGTCGCCCTTCGTGGCGCCGTCACCGGACGCGCTCCGCGCGGACAGCGTGATCGTGTGGGCGCCCGCGGTCAGGTCGACCGCGGTGCGGGCCTGGTCCCAGACCACCCACTTGTAGCCCAGGGGAAGGAAGATCTCCTGCTCCTGCCCGCCGTCGACCGTGAGGAAGACGTTCGTCGGACCCTGCTCCGCGACGCTCTCGAAGGTGTTGAGCGAGCTGGCGAAGACGCTCAGGTCGTAGGTGCCGTCCTGCGGCACGTCGACCTCGAAGTCGAGCGCGAGGCTGGACCCGGTGCGCAGACCGCCGACGTTGTAGCCGCCGGAGGTGTAGAACTTGCCGACGTCCTGCGGCGACCCCTCCGGCCCGTTCACGAAGCGCGGCGAACCGCTGAAGCCGGCGGACTCCGCCTCGTAGGACCCCTCGAACAGGGTGGGGGCGACCGACGTCGCCGACGAGTTCTCACCGGGGGTGAGGATCACGAGGTAGGCCGACTCGGCGTCGAGCGTCGGCAGGTCGGCCGACCCGAAGCCGAGCTGGACGGCGCCGTCGACCACCGGGACGTCGAGCTCCGCGACGACGGGCGGGTTGGCCGAGTCGCCGATCTGACCGCTCCAGGAGATCTCCTGGACGACGGCGTGCGCCGTCCCGCCGAAGAGGTCGGCCGGTACGTTCTGGAAGTCCACGAGCGTGTTGCCGCCGGCGCCGCCGAACAGCGCGCGGACCTGGGACTTGGCGTCGTCGCGGGTGGCCACGCCCTGGAGCGTGTAGGAGACGTCCGGCTGCGGCGGGGTGACCTGCACGGTGTCGCCGGTCATCTGCGCGTAGGCGTTCAGCAGCCACCACTGGCCGTTCGCGCGGTTGGCCTGGACGGCGGAGTCGCTCAGGTTGCCGTCGATGTTCCAGTAGGCGATGTCCCCGTACACCTTGGAGTCCTCCAGCGCCGAGATCCACTGGACCATCTGACCGGGCACCGAGGTGTGGTAGTTGAACGCGTACTCGGTGATGTTGATCGGCAGCTCCGTGCCCTCGTAGGGCGTGCCGACGAAGATCTCGCGCTCCCACCCGCGGTAGCGGTCCACGCTCGAACGGATCGTGGCCGGGTTGCTGAGCTCGTGCCACGCCGTCACGTCGGGCACGGTGCCCGCCTCGACGGCGTGCTCGAAGAAGCCGTGGACCTGGTCGTACAGGATGCTCGTGTTGGGTCCGCCGATCCGGGCGTCAGGCATCTTGCCCTTGATCAGCTCGTACGCCCTGTCCCAGGCGGCGAAGAAGTCGGTCGGGTCGTTCAACCAGTTCACGCGGTTGTACGACCACTCGCCGTCGCCGAACATGTTGCCCTCGGGCTCGTTGTACGGCATGAAGACGACGTTGTCCTGGTACTCCTCCGGCAGCGCGAGCACCTGGTCCACCTGGACGGCGAGCTTGTCCATGTAGATGTCCAGCTTCTCCTGCGGGCTGTCCCCCGGCCACTGGTACGGGAAGCCGCGGTGGATGTCCGTCATGTAGATGTACACGTCGCCGTCGGAGGAGTCCGCGAGGCCCTTGACGATCTCGAGGGCGTCCGCGCCGGGGTGCTGCGGCCCGTCCTGCGCCTTGGTCGCGACCGTCTTGAGGTTGATCGCGTCGATGAGGTTGTTGGAGGGCAGACCCTCGTCGTAGAGGCCGTAGAGCGTTCCCGAGGCGCCACCGTGGAACGGGCCGGTGGACTCGCCGACGTCGATGGTCAGCGCTCCCGCCGTGCGCACGGTCACGGTCGCGGTGAGCACGGTGTCGAGCCCCTCCACGGAGCCCTCGACCGTGAACGTCCCGGCGTTCTGGTAGCGGGCCGGGTCGACCGGCTGCCACGTGATCGGTACCGGACGGGTCAGGCCGTCGGAGAAGGTGCCCGTGGCCGTCGCAGGCAGCGCGGGGGCGACCCCGGTGGTCGTGGCCACCTGGAACGAGGACGGAGCGACGGACTCGAGGTCGGCAACCTCTCCCCCGAAGACCTCCACGACCTGGTCGGCCGTCAGCGCCGCGTCGTAGACCCGGACGTCGTCGATCGCGCCGTCGAAGAACGGGTGCGACCAGAACGAGCGGCCGAGGAAGCCAGAGGTGCGCCCCGTCGGGTCGTTCAGGATGCTCGCGACGTCGGCCGTCGCCGCCTGCTGGTTCACCAGCACGCCGTTGACGTAGAAGCTCAGCACGTCGCCGTCGATGACGGTGACCGCGTTCACCCACGTGTCCGTGGGGAGCTTGGCGGAGCTCGCCGCGCCGACCTCGGCCCCACCGTTGACCGGCTTGATCGACGATCGCGCCGTGGCCTGGCCCTGGAACGACGGCGTGAGGAACGTGGCGCTGCTCGCGTCCTTCCCGAGGCCGTAGACCCACTGGAAGTCCGGCCCGCCGTCCCACTCGACCCACGTCGAGATGGTGACCTCGGACAGGTCGGTGAACAGGCCGCCGGGGATCTCGACGTACGGGGCTGCCGCGTCGGCCGCACCGCCCGTCAGTCCGAGGGCCGCGGTTCCGGGCTCGCGGCCCTCGCGGTCCTCGAGCGCCGAGGCGTTGACGATGCGCCCGTCGAGGTTGCTGGGCGAGAGGTCCTGGATCGTGTCGCCCGAGATCTGGTCGGCCTCGAACTCGTAGTGCAGGACAGGGCCGGGGACGTCGGCCGCGGCCGCGACGGGGATGAGCAGCGGTGCGACGAGCGCGCTCGCCGCCACCACCGCGAGTGGACCCCGGCGCACGTGGCGCGCGGGGCTCTGCTGGGGTGCTGGCATCAGGGACTACCTGCTTTCTCGTCATTGAGATCTCGACCCGAGGCTCCTCGGGTCGCCCGGCGGTGAACCGGTTCACCATCTACGGTAGGACGCTCACGTCGATCTGACAAGGGGGCGACGGCGGCCTGCGATCCCCGGGTTCTCGCACCCTGCGGATGGGAGCGCGCCCACCCGCAGCGCCACCTCGACGGCACGACGACGCCCCGACCGAGGTGGCCGGGGCGTCGCCACCCGAAGGCGGATCGGGCAGCGGATCGTTCAGCGAGGACGAGGGCTCACGCGTGCAGCCGCACCGCGGCGCCCTCGCGCACGAAGACGGGCACGACCTCGAGCGGGGCGTCCACCCGCACCTCGACGCCGCCCTCGTGCCGCGCACCACTCGCGGCGTCGATCCAGCCGGTACCGGCCGGCAGGTACACCGACCGCTCCCGCACCCCGGCGTGCATCACGGGCGCCACGAGCAGATCGGGCCCGTACATGTACTGGTCGGCGAGGTCCCAGCAGCGCTCGTCACCGGGGAACTCGTAGAACATCGCCCGCATCACAGGGGTCCCCTCGAGGTGAGCCCGTTCCATGAGGTCCCGGGTGTACGGCCGCAGCCGCTCGCGCAGGTGGACCAGGTCGGCCAGCACCGCATACGTCTCCTCGCCGAAGCTCCAGAGCTCGTTGGGCCCGCCCGAGCGGAGCCGGCGCGAACCGTCGGCCGCCGTGACGTCCGAGTACGGGCGGCGGTCGCCGTGCAACCGCATCACCGGGCAGAAGACGCCGAACTGGAACCACCGCACGAGCAGCTCCCGGAAGGCCGGGTCACGGGCGTCGCCGTCGTGGAAGCCCCCGATGTCGGTGGTGAACCACGGGATCCCGGCGATGCCCATGTGCAGACCCGCGACCACCTGACGCCGGAGGTCCGTGAACGTCGAGTGGATGTCCCCCGACCAGACCAGCGCGCCGTAGCGCTGCGACCCCGCCCACGCGCACCGCAGCAGGTTCACGGGGTCGGCGATGCCGTCGGCGACCTGCCCGTCGTACACCGCTCGGGCGAACAGCTGCGGGTAGAGGTTGCCGATCTGCACGTTGGAGCCGAGGTGGTAGCGGTAGTTGTCGAAGTCGTACTCGCCGTACTCCGGCTCCGCCTCGTCCAGCCAGAACAGCGTGATGCCGTGGTCGACGTAGTTCCGCTTGAGGAGCGTCCACAGGTGCTCGCGCGCGGCCGGGTTGGTCACGTCGTAGAACGCGCTCGGCCCCTCGAAGGACATGTGCACGTCCATGCCGCGCTCGGCCTTCACCAGGAAGTTGCGACGGCGGAGCTCGGCGTAGTTCTCCGACGCCACCGCGATCTGCGGCCAGACCGAGACCATGAGCTCGATGCCGAGCTCACCGAGCTCCGTCACCATCGCCTTGGGGTCGGGCCAGAACTCCTCCTCGAACCGGAAGTCGCCCATCTGCGGCCAGTGGAAGAAGTCGGCCACGATCACGTCCATCGGCAGCCCGCGCCGCTTGTGCTCGCGCGCCACGGCGAGCAGCTCCTCCTGCGAGGAGTACCGCAGCTTGCACTGCCAGAAGCCGAGGCCGTGCTCGGGCATCATCGGCGCACGGCCGGTGGCCTCGGTGTAGTGGCGCGTGATCTCGGTCGGGGTGTCCCCCACCGTGACCCAGTAGTCGAGCTGCCTGGTCGACTCCGCCGTCCACTCCGTGCGGTTCGTGGCGAACGTGGCCCGCCCGATGGCGGGGTCGTGCCACAGGAAGCCGTACCCGAGGCTGGAGTGGACGAAGGGCACCGACGCCTGGGAGTTGCGGTGCGCCAGCTCGAACGTCGACCCCTTGATGTCGAGGATCTCCTGCTGGTACTGCCCCATGCCGTAGAGCTTCTCCCCCGGTGACGCCTCGAACGACACCCGCAGCGCGTGGTCACCGCCGACGATCGGGCGGAACGCGCGCGCCTTCAGCTTGAGCGATCCGCCGACACCCAGCTCGCGCAGCACCACCTCGCCCGCCCCGTCGAGGAACTCGATCGCGCACGTTGAGCGGTCGTGCTGTGTCTGCTCGTCGTAGAAGGCGCGGGACGTCAGGCGCGCCGTGAGGCGGCCGTTGGTGATGGTGGCCACCGCCCCCGTCACCTCGACGGCGGCGCTCTGGTCCGCGAGCGCCAGCAGGGCGTAGTCGGTGTCGATCACCTCGCCCATGAGCACGCTCCGCACGCGCAGGCTGTCCGTGCCCCACGCCTGCACGACGATCGTCTCGCCGTCGCCGCGCCAGGTCAGTCGGTCGTCGTCGACCTCGAAGTCCCTCATCGTTGCCTCTCGTGGTGCTGGTTCATGGTCAGTCCTTGCCCTTCAGTCCTTCACGGCGCCGGCCGTGACCCCCGCCGCCACGTACCGCTGCGCGACGATGAGCAGGATCGCCGTCGGCACGGAGGCGACGACGGCGGTGGCCATCATCGGTCCGTACTCCTGGTTCTGGGCGCCGATGTAGTTGTAGATGCCCATGGTGATGGGCCGCAGGTCGCCGCCGCCACGGTTGAGCGTGGAGGCGAAGACGAAGTCCGACCACGCCCACAGGAAGGCGAAGAGCGCGACGGTGACCGCGGAGTTGCGCGAGACCGGGAGGATCACCGACCGGAAGGTGCGCCAGGTGGAGGCGCCGTCCAGCTCGGCCGCCTGGATCAGCTCCTTCGGGATGCCCGTCATGAAGGCCGCCAGCAGCATCACCGCGAACGGCACGGCGATCGTGGAGTCCGCGACGATGAGCCCGGGGATCGTGTCGAGGAGGCCGTAGCGGGAGTACAGCGAGTAGAACCCCAGCGCCATCACGACCGCCGGCACCATCTGCGCGACGATCAGCAGGAAGCTGAGCGTGCGCCGGCCGGGCAGGGCCAGCTTGGCCAGGGCGTAGCCGGCGGGCGCGGCGACGGCGAGCGTCACCACGACCGTGCCGAGCCCGACCAGCAGGCTCGTGGCCAGGAAGGACCCCTGCTCGCTCAGGACGACCCCGTAGTGCTCGAGCGTGAAGTCGAGCGGAACCAGGTCGCCCCGGCGGATCGAGTCCCGGCGCGTGAGCGAGACGTTCACCATCCAGTAGATGGGAAACAGCATGATCGCGATCAGCACGAGGCCGATCCCGGTCTTCCACCAGGTGCGGGTCATGTCAGTCCTCCTGCCGGCGCTGCGCCGCGATGTAGAGCAGGCCGAACGCCAGCGCGATCACGATCAGGATGCTGCCGACGGCGGAGGCCTCGGAGTACTGGATGACGGCCGAGGTGCCCTTGCCGAACGCCATCCCGTAGGACCACGTGGCCAGCGTCTGGGACGTCCCCGTCCCCAGCGTCATGATCCAGATGATGTCGACGACCTTCAGCGTGTAGACCAGGCCGAGGAGCAGGGTGATGAGGCTGACGGGTCGCAGGAGCGGCATGGTGATTCGCCAGAAGCGCTGCCAGGCGTTCGCGCCGTCGAGCGCCGCCGCCTCGGACAGGTCGGGGCTGATGTTCTGCAGCCCCGAGTACAGGATGACCAGGTTGAAGGGGATGCCCAGCCAGACGTTCGCGATGATCACCGACATCAGCGCGTTGTCGGCCGACAACCACCACACCGGGTCCACACCGACGAGGCCGAGCGCGGCGTTCAGGACGCCGGTGTCGGCGTTCATCATCCACTGCCAGGTGGTTCCGGAGACGATCACGGGGAGCAGCCACGGCACCAGGAAGAGCCCCCGCAGCACGGCCGAGAGTCGGAAGCTGCGCTGGAAGAAGACCGCGAGCGCCAGCCCCACCACGTACTGCACCGCGATCGAGGCGAGCGTGAAGATCGCCGTCTGGCGCAGCACGCGCAGGAAGCGGTCCTGTCCGATCACGTCGCGGTAGACGTCCAGCCCCACGAACGGGGCGCCGCCGTTGACGAACGTGTTCCGGTCGTACCCGTGCACGCTCATGCTCAGGTTCTGGATCAGCGGGACGGCGTAGAACAGGACCAGGTAGGCCAGCAGCGGCGCGGCGAACGCCACGGCCATCCACCTGTCGTGGCGACGGCGGCGCCGTCGGCCGGGTTCGGCGTCCCGGGCGCGGCCTGCGACCTGCGGCACCGGGGCGGTCAGCGTGGAGCTCGTCATCGAGGCACTCTCGCTCTCGCTCGTCGGGATGGTGGCGGGCGGTGCGGGCGCTGGGTCAGCGCCCGCACCGCCGGGTCACGGGTGGTCCGAGGTGGATCAGCCGGCGTCGGCCGCGTCGGTGAACGCCGTACGGATCTGGTCGGCATCGCCGCCCGCGTTCAGCGAGGTCTGCAGCGCCTCGCTCAGCAGCGCCGAGACGACCGGGTAGTCGGTGCCCAGCTCGGTCGTGCGCCCCGAGGCACCCTCGACGATCGGTGCCCACGGCTCCCACAGCGGGTTGGCCGCGACCTGCTCGGCACGGACGTCGGCCTTGGCCGCGAGGTAGCCGAGCGTCTCGTTGGTGTTCAGCAGGTTCTCGCCCTCGGTGAGGCAGGCGATGAGCTCGGCCGAGCGCGCGTAGCTCGCCTCGGCGTCGTCCTCCTGCACCGGGACGGTCATGAACTCGCCGCCGGTCGGCACGGGGGCGACACCGCCGTCGCGGCTCGGGATCGGGATGACGCCGACCTCGAAGTCGGCGTCGGCGGCGGCCTGCGCGAACCAGGAGCCGTTCTCGGCGAACGCGTACTCGCCCGTGAGGAACAGGTCCCACGCGGCCGACTGGTTGTCGGTCGTAGCCGAGCGCGGTGCGTACCCGGCCGCGATCCAGTCCGACATCAGCCGGCCCGTGGCGACGGCGTCGTCGGACCCGAGGTCGGCGAGGTCGGCGCCCGAGCCCCAGAACCACGGCAGGGCCTGGAACACGCCCTCCTCACCGGCGATCCCGGAGAACGTGATGCCCTGGGCGCCGCCGGCGGTCACGGTCTCGAGCGCGGCGTCCAGCGCGTCCCAGTCGGTGATCGACGCCGGGTCGATGCCGTTCTCCTCCAGCAGGGAGGCGTTGTAGTACAGGCCGAGCGCGTTGGAGCCGAACGGGACGCCGTAGGCGGTGCCGTCCACGATGCCCGGGCCGAGCAGGTTCTCGTCGAACCCTGTCGTGTCCAGGCCCGTCTGCTCGGCGTCGGCGACGAGCTGGGCGCCCACCGCGTCCGCCACGACCGGGTTGTCCAGGACGACGACGCTCGGCGCGCCACCCTCGCGGACCGCGGTCGTGAGCTGGTTGAGCAGGTCGGCCGTGGGGATCCCCTGGCGCTCGACGGTCGTCCCCTCGGGCGCGCAGCTCTTGATGAGCTCGTCCCACGGGGATCCTTCCGTGTGCTGGGGGTAGGGGTCCCAGAACGTGACCGTGCCGGCGTCCGCAGCGCCGGAACCCTCGCCCGATCCGGTGCCGTCGCCGCCGCCCGTGCCGCACGCCGACAGCGTGATGGCCAGGGCTGCTGCGGTCGCCAGGGTGGCGGTCCTGATGTGACGTGTCATCGCAAGTTCCTCCTCGTCGAGGCCCGCTCCGGCGTGCTCGCGCCGCGACGGGTGTGCTGGTGGTGACCGGCGGTGAACCGGTTCACCGCAGACTAGGAGCGTCCGACCGGAGAGTCAAGGGGAGACGGTGTCGGCGCGGGGCGACGGCGGCGGTCAGCGGGTCGCGACGCTGCCCTGGTCCACGAGCACGGGCGGCAGCTGCACGTGGCGGACGCCGTCGGGACCGCTGCCCCGCAGGCGGTCCAGCAGCACGTCGACGGCGAGGTCGGCCGCGGCGCGGGCCTGCGACTCCACCGCGGTGAACGGCAGGGCGAAGAACGACGCCAGCTGCGCGGAGTGCAGGCTCACGACCGACAGGTCCTGCGGCACCTGCAGCCCGGTGTCGTGCAGCACGCTGGGGAGCATCGCGACGGCGCCGTCGTTGTGGACCAGGAGCGCCGTCGCCTCGTCGGCCTGCTGCAGGTAGCGCGTCAGGTCCTCGCGGATGAGTCCGGGCTCGTCGCGGCACGGGCTGTCCAGCAGGGTGACGCCGAGCTCCGCGGCCCGCGTGTGCGCCGCACGGCGGAAGCGCAGCGCGAACGTGTGGCCGGCGTCGTAGATCGCGCTCGGCCAGGTCACGAAGCGCACGACGGTGTGGCCGTGCTCGTGCAGGTGGTCCACGAGCACGGTCGCTGACGTCTCGAAGTCGAGGTCGACCGCGTCGATGCCTCGCGTGTCCGACGGCATCCCGATGAGCACCGCCGGCACGGGTGAGTCGGTGAGCGCGGCGAACCGGGGGTCGTCCTCCAGCACGTTCAGGAGCACCAGGCCGTCGACCTGCCGGCTCGAGACCGCCCGGCGCACGGCGACCGGACCGTCCGCGTCCGTGAGCAGCAGGACGCTGTACCCGGCCTCGCGAGCAGCGTCGGTGATCGCGACGAGGTAGGTGGCCAGCGCCGGCTCGAACTCCGCCTGGTGGAACTGGACGACGATGCCGAGGGTCATGGTGCGCGCCGTCGCGAGGGCGCGCGCACCCGAGTTGACCGAGAAGCCGAGCTCGGCGATCGCGGCCTCGATCCGCTGCGTGGTCTCGGGCGTGAGGCGCTTCTTGCCGGAGAGCAGGTAGGAGACCGTCGCCCGCGACACCCCCGCCGCCCGCGCCACGTCACCGATGTTCGCCACTGGTTCGTCCCTCTGCCCCGGCCGCGGCTCGTCCCGCGGTCGAACGTCAGGTTAACCGCCGTGGTGGAAGCGGTGCAGGAACGCGGCCATCGCATCCCGGTTGACCGGGCTCAGCGGCCGGAACGACGGCAGGTCACCGCCGTCGTCCCACCCGGTGGCGATCCCGACGTCGTGCAGCCAGGCGATCTCGGCGGAGAACTGCGCCCCCGGTGCGACGTCGCCGAACGGCGCCGCCGCGGGCGGCACGATCGCCGGTGAGCCCGCCGACCGGTGCAGGAACGCTGCCATCGCGTCGCGCGCGATCGGTTCGTGCGGCCGGAACTGCGCCGAGCCGTCGGGCTGCACCCAGCCCGTGGAGATCCGCTGCCGCGCGAGCCAGGCGATCTCGGCGTAGAACGGGTCGGTCGTCGCGACGTCGGTGAACGGCGACGTCGTCGGCGGCGTGAAGGCCGGCCGCCCCGCGAGCCGGTGGAGGAACGCGGCCATCGCGTTGCGCGCGATCGGGGTCACCGGTCGGAACTCGCGCGACCCGTCCGGCAGCGTCCAGCCCGTCGAGATCCCCGCCCGCGCCAGCCACCCGATCTCCGCGGCGTAGGCGGACCCCGGGGCGACGTCGACGAACGCGGGCACCTCCGGCTCCGGCTCCGGCTCCACCTCCCCCACCGTCACGCGGATCGCGCCACCCGACCCGGCGGGCCCGGCGGGACCCTCGGCAAAGGTCAGCACGGTGCCGGTCGTGGGCTCGGTCCAGGTCGTTCCCGGCGCGAAGGTGGCGTCGCGCAGGCCGCCCGAGCTGCCGGGCGTCGCGTCCACCACCCTGATCGGCCCGCGGCCGGTCCGCTCGGCGACGTCGACGCTGGTCACGAGCGCGCCGGGTCGCGCGAGAGCGCTGTCCCACCCCAGCGCCTGCCGGTTCTCCACGACGATCGCCCGCGTGTCCGACAGCCGCAGCACGAGGGCCGCGTCGTCGCCCGCCGTCAGGTCCGCGAGCGGTGCGAGGTCGGCCGTCGGTCCCCGGCCGGAGCCCGGCGCGGCGCAGACGACCTCGTCGTCGTCGATCCATCCGAGCATCCAGCGGTGCCACGCGAGGAGCTCGGGCGCCTCGCCGGAGATGAGGCCCATGAGGTCCCACTCCCCCACGGCCGCGTGCGCGTCCGGCCCGTCGAACAGGTACAGGTCGGGCAGGCCGAGCGTGTGCCCGGTCTCGTGCGCCAGCACCAGGCCGCCCCAGCCCCACTGGTCGTGCCCGAACGTGACGGCGTGGGTGAGCCGTCGGCCGTCGGCCTTGACGTCGAGGTGGTTGGTCGTCGGGGAGAACGAGATCGCCGGGGCCGCCCGCGTCGCCGACACCCACACGACGTCGGTGCCCGAGAAGTCGACGGTCGCGTCGGCGGCCTCCACGGCGTCGCGCACGTAGCGGACGTGGTCGTCGTAGGTCAGCCCCCGGTCGAAGGGGTAGTCGGTGGACGGGTGCGGCATCCGGATCCACGACGGCGTGGTCGTGACCTCGACGTCCAGGCGGCCCCGCGAGACCTGCTCGAGGTAGTCGATGCCGCTGCGCAGGTTCTCCTCGGCCTCCGACGCCGAGGCGGTTCCGGCCGTGGCGTCGGGGAAGTCGACCAGCAGCAGCGTCGCGCGCAGGGTTCCGGTGGCGGGGAGCGCCTGGCCGTGGACGGGGAAGCCCTCGGCGAGATCGTCGGGCACCCGGTCGAGCCGGCAGTCCTGCGACGGGAGGGGCGCGGCGGCCGACCGGTCGGCGGCGGGTGGCGGCGCCGCCGCGGCCGCCGGGCCGAGGAGGGCCGTCACGACGGCGAGGGCGAGCGCGGATCGGGCGGCGGTGCGGGACACGGGCGACCTCGTCGTCGTCGGAGGGGTGGGAGTGGGATGGATCTGCGCGACAGGGAGCAGAGCCTGCGGCCTCCACCCGGACGCGAACCGGGTGGAAGCCGCAGACAGGGGTTCCTCGGGGCTAGCCGAGGTCGTGGTGGTGGAAGCGGTACAGGAAGGCGGCCATCGCGTCGCGGTTGACCGGGCTCAGCGGCTGGTAGATCCGGGAGCCGTCGTTGCCCTCCCACCCGGTGGAGATCCCGCCGGCGTGCATCCAGGTGATCTCGGCGTAGAACTGCGTCGCCGGAGTCACGTCGTCGAACGGCGACGCGGCCGGCAGCGCCACCGCGGGCGAACCCGCGGCGCGGTGCAGGAACGCCGCCATCGCGTCACGCGCGATCGGCTCGTACGGCCGGAACTGCGCCGTGCCGTCGGCCTGCACCCACCCGGTGGAGATGCCCTCCTCCGCCAGCCAGGCGATCTCCTCGTAGAACTGGTTGCTCACGTCCACGTCCGAGAACGGTGAGACCTTCGGCGCCTCGAACGCCGGCGACCCCGCCTCGCGGTAGAGGAACGCCGCCATCGCATCCCGCGCGATCGGCGTCACCGGACGGAACTCCCGCGAACCGTCCGGCAGCTCCCATCCCGTCGAGATCCCCGCCGTCGCCAGCCACGCGATCTCCTCGAAGAACAGCGACCCCTCCGGCACGTCCACGAAGCCCGGCACCTCGGGCTCGGCGAGCGCGGGCAGCTCGAGGCGCACGCGGTCCTCGGCGTTGCCCGCCGCGTCGGTGGCCGCGAACTCGATGACCTGCACCTCCTCCGTCAGAGCGCGCGTGAACGGCTCCTGGTAGGTGCCCCAGAACGTTCCGGGCCCCTCCCACTGGATGCGGTCGACGCCGGAGGTCGCGTCCTGGGCCGTGAGCGTCACCTCGACGCTCGCGCCGAGGGTGACGACGCTCGCCGTCGTGACGGGCGCCGTCGCGTCCACGCGCAGCTCGCGCGTGGTCTCGCGGGTGTTGCCGGCGGCGTCCGCGGCTCTGGCGGACACCGTCGTGACGCCGTCGGCGTCGATCGTGACCGGCCCGTCGTAGGCGGCGTACGCGCCGTCGCCGACCCTGATCTCCCCCGCCAGGTCGTCGTCGCGGTTGTCGGTGACGACCAGGGTGACGGTGACGTCCTCCTGGTACCAGCCGGCGGGGCCGGGGTTCGGTGCGGTCGTCAGGGTGACGGTCGGCGCGATGGTGTCCTCGCCGTCGTCGGCCGCCAGGACCCACACGAGCGCCTCGGCCACCAGGTCGGTGCCCTCGGCGTCGCCCTCGAGCACGAGCTCGCCCTCGGCGGCGTAGTCGGCCGCGTCCGGGGTCTCCCACGTGACGCCGATCCGGCTGTCGCGGCTGCCGTCGGCGTACTCGGCCGTCACGCGCGACGGCAGCGCGGGCGCGACCCCCACGAGCGTCACGACGCTGACCGGGTCGAGCGACGTGAGGGCCCCCGGCTCGCCGTCCCGCACCCAGACCGTCGCCTCGGCGTCGGTCGCGACGCCCTCGACGTCGCCGGTGACCGTGAACGAGCCGGCCGCCTCGACGTCGGCGAGCGCGACGCTCTCCCACGCCACCGCCCGGTCCTCCAGGCCGCCGTCGACCCAGGTCACCCCGACGACGTCGGGCAGCTGGGGCAGCACGCCCACCGCGGTGGGCACGTGGACGGCCTCCACCTCGAGCGGCGCGTCGGGATCCTCCGGCTCGACGACGACCGCACCGCCCGTGCCCCACAGCGCCCACTCGGTCACGCCGACGGCGGAGTAGGTCACCGGGGTGGCCGTGCCGGGCAGCGCCTGCAGCGTCGCGCGGACCTTGGTGGTGGTGACGGGCTCGAAGGTCGTGACGTTCGGCGTCGTGCGCTCGAGGCCGAACCCGCTCGCCCCGGTGAGGTCGGCCCACGCCCCGGCCGCCTCGTCCCAGGCCTGGATCGTCCAGGAGCTCGGGACTCGGACGTTGTCGCCGTTCGCCTCGGTGCCGTCGGACCAGAACGACATCTCCGAGCGCTCGAGCGTGACCGGCACCTCCCACGTGTACTCGAGCCACTGGCTCGCGGGACGGCTGCCGTCCCACGTCGCCCACGCGGCGTCGAAGGGCCCGGTGGGCTGGATCTCACCGTCGTTGACGGTGTCGATGACGTGCCACGGCGACGTGAACGAGGCCGTGGGCTGCGCGAGCGGCGCGACGTTCGCGGCCTCCTCGGCATCTCTGGCGGCCTCGACGGCGACGGCGGGCGCGGCGCCCCTCCCGCCGTCGGGCGCCGCCACGGTGGGCACGACGGCGGCCGCGCCGAGTCCCACGGTGAGCGCGGCGGTCAGGGCGAGCGTGCGGCGGGCGCTCATGCGAACCGCGCCTTCCCGGCGGCCAGCAGCGTGCGCTGGGCGTCGCGCCGGCTGAGGAGTCCCTCGGCGGAGAACGCGTCGACGGTGCGCCGCACCCCCGCGAGGAAGTCCGTGCGCGACGCGAAGCCGCCGTCGCCCCACAGGGCGTCGAGGAACGTGGTGCCGTCCGGTCGGGCGGGGTTCTTGGCCCCCGAGTCCGTTCCTGCGAACACGATGCGGGGCTCCGTCCGACGGATGTACATGGAGTACTGCGTGTCGTCCCCCGACCAGGCGGGTTCGAGGGTCTGGCCGCCGAGCGTGAAGTAGCCGCCGCCGGTCGGGGTGATCGCGCGGTCGAGCGACCCGTCGAGCGCGGCGCTGCCGTACAGCCCCACCTCGGGCGTCCGCGCCGCGGTGCCGCGCACGAGCAGGACCGTCGGTCCCCACTCCAGGCTCTGCAGCCCCGGGTCGTCGACGGTCGGCACGGCCCGCAGCGAGAACGGCATCTCGACGTCGACTACGTCGCCCGTGCTCCACGTCCGGCTCACCGTCACGTAGGTCGCGGGCCGCGCGTCGAGCTGCTGCACCTGACCGTTGACCTTGACCGTGAAGCCGCGGCGCACCCACCCCGGCACCCGCAGGTGGAGGTCGAGGGCGCCGCCGCCGCTCACGCGCAGCCGCGTGCCCTGCTGGCGCGGGTAGTCGGTCTCCTGCACGAGCGTCAGCCCGGCGTCCTCCCACTCCAGCGTGGAGGGGAGGTAGAGGTTGACCCAGAGCTCGCGCCGGCTCGCGGCGGCGGGCGAGCGGAAGTAGATCGAGTCGTTGTACTTGACGTGGTTCTCGAGACCGGTCCCGCCGCAGCACGTGCCGGTGTTGCCGTACTCGCGTCGGCCGCCCGGCTGCACCTGGAACATGTAGGCGACCTCGGGCGAGGTCGTGCTGCTGACGTTCTTCCGCGAGCCCAGCACGTGGTTGAGGACCGCGCGCTCGTAGTAGTCCATGTACCGCGCATCCAGCGTGTGGAAGAACAGCAGGCGCGAGGTCTTGAGCATGTTGTAGCTGGCGCAGGTCTCGGCGTTGCGGGCGCCGATGTCACCGGCCACGGTGTTCGCCGGTCCCCACAGCTCGCCCTCGCCGTTGCCACCGTGGGCGTAGGTCCGCCCCGGCACGACCATGCCCCAGAAGTTGCGGACGGCGTCGAGGTAGCGGGTCTCACCGGTGTGGTCGAACACCTTCGCGTACCCCGGGAACTGCGGGATGTGCTGGTTGGCGTGCTTGCCGTCGAGGATGTCGACGCCGTCGGCGCTGGCGGTCACCAGGGTGTCGAGGTCGAACAGCTTCGCCGTCGCCAGGAACTGCTCGTCGCCCGTGATGGCGGCGAGCTCGGCGAGCACCTCGTTCATCCCGCCGTACTCGCCGGCGATGTAGATGCCCCACATCCGCTGGCGCTGCTCGTTCGGCAGCACGGACAGGCGCGCGTGCACCCACCGCCCCATCGAGGAGGCGATCGTCAGCGCCTGCTCGTTGCCGCACAGCTGATAGGCGTCCAGCAGGCCGGCGAAGATCTTGTGGGCCGTGTAGTACGGCGCCCAGATCTCGCCGTAGGGGGCGTACCTCTCGAGCTGGCTGAACTGCCACTCGCCGTAGGCGGCGAGGAAGCCGGGGTGGGAGTAGCGCCCGGTCGCGGCGAGCGTCTGCTGCACCTCGCCGAGCCCCGCGACGATCGCGTCCGCCTTGTCCTTCAGCGCACTCTCGCCGGTGCTGGCGAACGCGAGCGCGACCATCGAGAGGAAGTGCCCGGCGTAGTGGCCGCGCAGGAGGTTCTCGGTCTGGACGTTCGCCCGACCCGGGTAGTCCGTGGGCCCCCAGGCCTGCTCGTTGGGGTGGCCGAAGCCCTCCCAGCCGCCGGGCGCGCTGGCGCCCTTCGTGTCGAGGCCGGCGTTGCGCCGGAAGACGGCGAGCACGCGGTCGACGGGGTAGGCGCGGGCGAGCTCGAGGTTCTGGTCGGCGGCGCGGCTGAAGACTCCGTCGCCGATGCGGACGTCGGCCATGCGGAACGGCTGGGCGCGCCACCCGGGACCGATGACGGTGTGGTCGAGGGCCGCGACGGCGCGGCGGTCCAGGACGGTGCCGGCGCGTGCCACCACCGGCGGGGCCGCGACGGCGCCGGGGCCGCCCATCGAGAGCAGACCGGCTGCTGCGGCACCGGCGGCGCCGAGCTGGAGGATCGATCTCCGGCTGACGGCCGGGAGCCAGCTGTCGGGTCCGGGTTTGGTGGGGAGCACAGGAGTCGCGTCGTTGCGGGTGCGGGGCATGTCCGTTCCTTCAGTCGAGGTTGTGGTGGAAGCGGTGCAGGAAGGCGGCCATCGCGTCGCGGTTGACCGGGCTCAGCGGCTGGTAGATGCGGGAGCCGTCGTTGCCCTCCCACCCGGTGGAGATCTCCTCGGAGTGCATCCAGGTGATCTCGGCGTAGAACTGCGTGCTCGGCGTGATGTCGTCGAACGGCGAGGTGGCCGGCAGCGCCACCGCGGGTGAACCCGCGGCGCGGTGCAGGAACGCCGCCATCGCATCGCGCGCGATCGGCTCGTACGGCCGGAACTGCGCCGTCCCGTCCGGCTGCACCCACCCGGTGGAGATCTTCTTCTCCGCCAGCCAGGTGATCTCCTCGTAGAACTGGTTGCTCACGTCCACATCCGTGAATGGGGACACCTCCGGCGCCCGGAAGTCAGGCGAACCGGCCAGCCGGTAGAGGAAAGCCGCCATCGCATCCCGCGCGATCGGCGTCACCGGACGGAACTCCCGCGAACCGTCCGGCAGCTCCCACCCCGTCGAGATCCCCGCCGAGGCCAGCCACGAGATCTCGGTCTCGAACTGCGAGCCCGCTGGCACGTCGCCGAAGACCGGCGTCTCGGGCTCCGGCGTCGCCGCCGGCACCCGCACCGACTGCGCCGCGGACACGTTGCCCGCGCGGTCGGTCGCCCGGACGTGCACGGTGGCGGCGTCCGCCCCGACCGTCACCGGCGCGGTGACCGGCGTCCACGTCGACGGCAGCGCTCCGCCGTCGACCTGGACCCGGTGCTCCACCGACGCGACGCCCGACAGGGAGTCGGCGCCCGTGGCGGTCACCGTGCGTGAGGCGGTGTCGACGACGGCGGCCACCGTGGGCACGGTGCGGTCGATGCCGACCCGGACCGTGGCCACCTGCGAGACGTTGCCGGCCGCGTCGCGAGCCCTGGCCCGCACGTCGCGGCTGCCCTCGTCGGTGAGCGTGACCGGCCCGGTGACGGCGGTGAACGCGCCGTCGCCGACCGCGACCTCGATCGTCGGGGTGACGCCCGAGTCGTCGGTGGCGCTCGCGGTGACGACCACGTCGCCCGCGGCCCAGCCGGACGCCGGGGCGGGGGCCGCCGCCAGCGTCACGACGGGCGCGACGGTGTCCTCGCCCGGGTCGACCGGACCGGTGCCGGGGTCGTCCGCGAACACGCGGAGCTCCGAGGCCGCCACGGCCGCGAACGTCGATCCGTTCGTGCTCGCGCTGACGAGCGCCCGCACCCGGTCGGTGGTGATCGGGGTGAACGTCACCGGGTTCAGCGCCGTGGTGCTGGTGCCGTACGCCGAGGCCCCGGGCACGTCGACCCAGGCCGACGTCGCCTCGTCCCAGGTCTGCAGCACCCAGGCGCTGGGGGCGGCCACGCCGTCGCCGCTGCCGGCGGGCGCGTCGTTCCAGAACTGCGTCTCCGCGCTCGTGATCCGGATGGGTCGCGGCCACTGGTACGCCACCCACTGGCTGGCGGGGCGGGTGCCGGACCAGGTGCCCCAGAGCTGACCCTGGGACGGCGAGGCGGGGACGACGTCGTCCTGCACCGCGGGGAGGGAGTTCCACCCGGCCGTGTAGGACGCGGTCGCCGTGGCGAGCGGGCCGATGTTGCCGGTCAGCGGGCCGCTGATGTCCGCGGGGATCGTCAGCGTGCGCGCCTGCTCGACGTTGCCCGCGCGGTCGACGGCGCGGAAGCCGACGACGTGCTGGCCGGAGTCGGGTGCCGCGACCGGACCGGTCGCGGTCGACCACGCCCCTGTGCCCAGCCGCACCTCGATGCGGTCCAGGCCGCTCGTGGCGTCGGCCGCCGTGACGGTGACCGAGCGGGCCGCGGTGTCGAGCGTCGCCGTCGAGACGGGGTTGGTGCGGTCGATCGCGACCTCGAGCGAGGCCACGGGCGAGACGTTGCCCGCGCGGTCGGTCGCCGTCGCGGTGACCGCGTGCTCGCCGTCGCCGGTGACGCCCACCTCGGTGGTGCGGGCGTCGGTGACGACGACGGGGGCCCCGCCGTCGACCGCCGTGCTCAGCGTGAGCCGGCCACCGCGGTCGTCGGTGCCGTCCACGCGCACGCGCACGTCGGAGCGGAACCAGCCGGCGCTCCCGGCGCTGCCGAGCGGCGTGAGCGCGACCTCGGGGTCGGTCGTGTCGCCGGCGGTGTCGCCCGGGTCGATGACCGTGACGGTCGCGGTGACGCGACCGCCCGCCCAGCCGAGCACGCTGCCGGAGACCTCGAACGTGCCCGGCGCCGCCACCTGCTCGGCCGTGACGGCGTCCCAGAACGCGGTGCCCGGGAGCTCGACGCCGCCGGGGTAGGTCACGAGCACCGAGCCCGGCAGCTCCTGCTCGCCGACCTCGACCACGAGGTCGGGCGCGGTGACCGTGGTCGCCTGCTCGGCGAGGACCTTCCACTCCTCCACCGCGACACCCGAGTAGGTGCTGCCGTTGGTCGAGGCGTTGAGCACCGCGCGCACCTGGGTGGTGGTCACGGCGTCGAACGTCGTGCCCTGGTAGCCGTTCGTCTCGATGCCGTAGCCGCTCGGCCCTGGCACGTCCTGCCACGTGCCGTCCGCGAAGTACTGGATCGTCCAGCTGTCCGGGGCGGCCACGCCGACACCCGAACCGCGAGGTGCATCGCTCCAGAAGTCGATCTCCGACCCCGAGATCCGCACCGGGCGGTCCCACGTGTACTGGATCCACTGCTGCGGCGGGTTGTCGCCCGTCCACGTGCCCCACATGTCCGGCGGCAGCGGGTTGGGACGCACGAGCTCGTCGTTGAGCGCCTTCACCCAGTACTGCACGGGGACGGGCTCGTTGGAGACCGTCACGGTCGCCTCCTGCGCGACGTTGGCACGCGGCGTGAGGTCCTTCGTGGCAGCAGGCGTCGTCTCCACCCGGAGCATGCGCGCGGGGGTCTGCGTGTCGTCCCAGACCACGCGGTCGATCGCGACCGAGCGGCGGAAGTGGTTCCCGCCCTCGGCGTCGGCCGTGTGGTAGGCCATCCACCACTCGCCGTCGAGCTCCACGATGCCGGGGTGGCTCGTGGTGGAGGACACGGGCGCGAGGATCGTCCCCCGGTAGGTCCACGGCCCGGTCGGCGAGGGTGCCGTGCCGTAGGCGATGCACGCGTGGTAGTTCGCGGGCGTGCACTGCGACGTCGGACCGGCGTTGTTGCCCGCGTAGGCCAGGTAGTAGGTGCCGTTGCGCTCGAACGCCCACGCCGCCTCGAAGAACCCGGTCAGTCCGGACACCGTGGCGACCTCGCCCACCGGGGTCTTCATGTCCTGGTCGAGCTCGAGCACGCGCAGGTTGGAGAAGCTGCCCCAGTAGATGTGGACGCGGGTGTCCTCGCCCTCACCCTCGAGCAGGATCGTCGGGTCGATGTTGTGGATGGTGTTCGGCGTCGGGAGCGTCTGGGAGATGATCGGGCCGCCGACGTGGTCGGTCCAGGGCCCCGTCGGGGAGTCCGCGACGGCGACGCCGATGCCGAACTTGTCGCTCGCCGTCGAGTCGCGCTCGTGCACGGGGACGTACCAGTAGTAGCGGTCGTCCGTGCCGATGACGACCTGGCCCGCGTAGGCGCGGCCGGGCGTCGCCCAGGCGAACACGTCCTCCGGCCTCATCAGCGAGGGATGGTGGGTCCACTCCCCCGCGTCGACGTCGGTCGTGGTGAACGAGCCCCACTCGTTCATGATGAAGTCGTTCGTCGTCGGTCCGGCCTCGTCGTGTCCCGTGTAGATGACGAGCTGGTCGGAGCCCGTGGTGTTGCCGGGCGCGCCGGCCGGCACCACGAGGGGTGCGGGGTCGGCGGAGTAGTAGGAGCCGTCACCCAGGATCGGGTTGGTCTGCGAGACGAACGTGGTCGACGGCGGCGGGTCGGCCGGTGCGGCCGACGCCGGGGCGGCCGCGGCCACCGTGCTGCCGATCAGGGCGGCGACGGCGAGCAGCGTCACCGGACGTCGGAGGTGTGGTGTGGGCATGCGAGTCGTCTCCCTTGACGATCGGCAGGGTGGAGCACGAGGGGTGGGGCCGGGTGGGTGTGGAGCTGGGTGGGGCCGGGCGTGCCGGCCCGGTGCTGGTGGGCACCGGGCCGGCACGGCCGTCGGTCTCCTCGGGGTCAGCCGAGGTTGTGGTGGTACCGGTAGAGGAACGCGGCCATCGCGTCCCGGTTGACCGGGCTGAGGGGGCGGTAGATCCGCGTCCCGTCGTTGCCCTGCCACCCCGTGGTGATCTCCTCGGAGTACATCCAGGAGATCTCCGCGTAGAACTGCGTGCTCGGAGTGATGTCGTCGAACGGCGAGGTGGCCGGCAGCGCCACCGCGGGTGAACCAGCGGCGCGGTGCAGGAACGCCGCCATCGCGTCACGCGCGATCGGCTCCAGCGGACGGAACTGGGCGGTCCCGTCGGCCTGGACCCAGCCGGTGGAGATCTTCTTCTCCGCCAGCCACGCGATCTCCTTGTAGAACTGGTTGCTCACGTCCACGTCCGAGAACGGCGAGGTGGTGGGCGCCGTGAAGTCCGGCGAACCGGCCATCCGGTAGAGGAAGGCCGCCATCGCATCACGCGCGATCGGCGTCACCGGACGGAACTCCCGCGAACCGTCCGGCAGCTCCCACCCCGTCGAGATCCCCGCCGTCGCCAGCCAGCGGATCTCCTCCTCGAACTGCGTGCCGGCGGGGACGTCGGTGAACTCCGGCGCCTCGGGCTCCGGCGTCGCGACGACGTCGTAGACCTCCCACTCCTGCACGCCGTGCGCACCCTTGCCCGACTCCGTGCCGCTGGCCTGCATGACCGCCCGCAGCGCGGTGGTCGTGACCGGGGCGAACGTCACGGTGTTCCAGTCGGTGGCCGACGTGCCGTAGGCCGAGGCGTCGGTGACGTCGCGCCACTCGCCCGTGCCCTCCTCCTCACCCGCGACCCAGTACTGCAGGGTCCAGGAGGCGGGCGGGGCGACGCCGGCGCCGGTGGCGTCGAGGTCGGAGGTGAACCAGAGGCGCGTCCGGTCGACCGTCACCGGGACGGTCCAGTCGTAGCGGATCCACTGCTCCCCGACCTCGGGCCACGTGGTCCAGACGTCCGAGTTCGGACCGACCGGACCGGTGGGGGCCACGCCGTCGTTGAGGTTGCTCGGCGTCACCCATCCCGCGGTGACCGACGCCGTGGCGACGGCCTGGAGCGCGATGTTGCTGGAGGCCGTGCCGGCCTCGAACGCGACCGCCTGCTCCGCCGAGACGTTGCCGGCCCGGTCGAGCGCGCGGGCGTGCACCGTGGTGGCCGCCGAACCGACGGCGACCGGAGCGGCGTACGTCGTCCAGTCGGTCGGGACCGGCTGACCCGCGACCTCGAGCCGGTACTGCACCGCGGCGATGCCGGACAGCGCGTCCTGACCCGTCACGGTCACGGTGCGCCGCTCGGTGTCGGGCGTGGCCGTCACGGTCGGGACCGTGCGGTCGATGGAGACCGTCAGCGAGGCGACGTCGGAGACGTTGCCCGCCTCGTCCGTGGCGCGGGCCCGCACCTCGTGCTGACCCTCGTTCGTGATGGTCACCGGGCCCGTGTAGGCGGCCAGGTCGGCGTCGCCGACGGCGACCTCGATCGCCGGGGCGTCGTCGACGGCGTCCGTGGCGGTCACGGTGACCGTCACGTCGTCGTCGGCCCAGCCGCTGGTGGGAGCGGGGTCGGGCGTGATCGCCACGAGCGGTGCGACGGTGTCCTCGCCGCCCGTGCCGCCGTCGCCCACCACGACCGTGGCCACGGCGAGCTTGTCGGTGCCGGCGACGGTGCCGCTGACCTCGAACGTGCCCGGCTCGGCGTAGCTGGCCGGGTCGACCTGGGCCCAGGTGACGGCGATGCCGCTGGAGCGCGACCCGTCGTTGTACTGGACCGTGACCGTGGGAGGCAGCGCGGGGGCGACCCCCGCCGTCGTGCGCACGTCCACCGGGTCGACCGTGTTGATCTGGACCGCGTCCGTGCCGCGGACCCACACGTGGGCCGTGGTCGTCAGCGTGGTCCCGGCGACGAAGCCGGAGACCGTGAAGTCGCCGATCGCCGCGACCTGGGAGGGCTCGATCGCTCCCCAGGCCACCGACGCCTGCGCCGTCGAACCGTCGGCGTAGGTGACCGCCACGGTGGCCGGCAGCGTCGGGACGACGCCGACCTCGGTGCGGACGTCGACGTCCTCGACGGCGGAGGCCGGGGCGGCGAAGACGCGCCACTCCGAGACCCCGACGGCGGAGAAGCTGGTGCGGGCCGCGTTGGGCAGCGCGTTCAGCGTCGCCCGCAGCTTCGTGGTGGTGACGCCGTCGAACGTGACCGTGTTGGTCGCGCCGCGCTGCGTCGGGTAGGCCGAGGCCCCCGTGACGTCCTTCCACGACCCCGCGCCCGCCGCGTCCCAGTACTGGATCTTCCAGGACTCGGGCACGGCCACACCGTCGCCGCCCGCGGTGACGTCGCTCCAGAAGTCGATCGAGCTGGAGGAGACGCGGACCGCGGCGGGGAAGTCGTACTGCAGCCAGCGGGTGGCCGGGCGCGAGCCCGACCAGGTGCCCCACAGCTCGGTGCCGGCGCCACCCGTGAAGAAGGGCGGCTTGCCGTCGTTCACGGCGGCCACGGCGTTCCAGCCCGCGGTGTACTCCGCCGACGCGGTCGCCGTCGAGGCGACGTTGATTGAGCCCTCGGCCTGCGTGGTGCCCTGTACGACGAGGTCCTTGACCGAGGTCAGCTCGCCGTCGCTCACCGTCAGGCGCAGCGTGTACCGGCCCGGCTCGGTGAAGCGGGCGACGGTCGTGGGGGCCGTCGCCGCGTCGAACACGACGCTGCCGCCGTCGGGGGCGTCCACGACGCTCCACGCGGAGGTGACCCCGGTACCGGGCAGGCCGTCGTCCTTGGCCGTGCCGACCAGACGGGCGGACCCGGCCTGGTTGTAGGCGGAGTCGAGCCACGCGTCGGCGAGCGGCGCCTGGTTGGACGAGGCGGGTGCCGGGACGCCCGTGTCGAACGCCTGGACCTCCTTGATGCCGGTGCGGAAGCCGGGCGCGTGCTGCACGGTGACGCGCAGCTGCGTGGCCTCGACCGGGGAGAACCGGACGTGGTTGAGGTTGCCCTGCGGGTAGACGGGGGCCCGGGAGGAGTCGGGGACGGGCTTGAAGCCCGAGCCGTCGTCGTACTCCACGAGGAACTGGGACGGGGCCGCGTAGCCCTGGACCGTCGCCGTGGAGGAGGAGCGGTAGAAGTACACGCGCACGTCGTCGACGGTGGTCGCGCCACCCAGGTCGATCGTGAGCGAGTCGCTCGCGTTCGGGGAACCGGCGGTGCCCCAGAACGGCTCGTTGATCGTCGTGCCGTCGACGGCGCCCGCGGGGTCGCGGGTCGCGGCGGAGAAGGTGGCCGCGGCCGCCTTGCCCTGCGCGACGTTCGCCGAACCGGCGCTGGCCGGGTCGACGTCGGCGCCGGCCTTGGCCATGACGTCCACGACCCGGGCGTCGGCGTCGAACGTGACGTCCTGCGGCGCGTCGAGGGTCGTCGTGGCGGCGGTACCGACGAGCGCGATGCCGTCCTCGGTCTCCACCGTGCCGGTGGCCGGGTCGTAGACGACCTTGCCCAGACCGTCGACGGTGAACGCGAGCTCGCCGTCGAGGAAGACGGAGTAGCCCTCGGGGACGTCGTCGCCGTAGTGGCGCTCACCGCCGGGCGCGTCCCACGTGACCGTGAGGTCGCGGTCGCGGTAGCGCACGTTGTTGACCGTGAAGTGGTCCCAGTCGACGTCGATCGGGTCGAGCTCGATCTTCGCGTCCGACCGCGGACGCAGACCCATCGCGTCCTCGATCATCGTGAAGTTCGTGGTGCCGAGGATCGTGTGGTGGATCCAGGAGCGGTAGCCGATGTTCTGCGGGTCGTGGCTGCCGTTGGACCAGAACTCGTTCTGGTCCGGGAACCGGTTGTCACCGTTGTTCTGGTAGTGCGACCACGCGTTCCAGTACAGGAGCTTCTTGTACCACTCGGCGTCCACGTACTCGTTGGGGTAGTCGCGCAGCACGCTCGAGAGCATCCGGAACGTGACCGTGGAGTTGATGATCGAGAAGTTGTTCGACCCCGGCCCGCCATACGCGGCCTGGTCGGCCTGGTTGGCCGTGAAGAACGGGAAGATCGGGTACTGCTCGTCGTCCGCCCACAGGCGCAGGGCCTCGACGTAGGGCTGGTCGTAGTCGGCCTCGCCCGGCTTCGGCATGAGGCCGACCGTGAAGGGGTAGTAGTTGTTGCTCTCCTTCCACGGGACCAGCGCGTCCGTGGCGACGTGGCGGTGCTTGAGCATGTTGCCCATGAGACCGACCTCGTCCGGCGTGGTGCGCTCCGGCTCCCAGAGGTACTCCAGCACGGCGTCCTTGATGCTCTGCGCGAACGCGTCCATCTCGTCGGCCTTGGCCGTGTTGCCCGCCACCCGGTAGGCCTCCGCCGACGCCCGGGCGTTGGAGTAGAGGTAGGCGTTCTCGGTGCGGTCCATGTTGCCGGGCCGCCAGTGGAACGACACCGCGTCGGCGTCGTTGCCCGTCATGGCGCCCCAGTTGTACTCGATCAGGCCGTTGCCGTCGGCGTCGTAGGCGTCCTGCAGACCCTTGACGTCGTCCTCGGCGTACTCGGCCAGGTTCTCCGCGATCGCGGTGGGCCCGCCGTGCAGCTGGTAGGAGCGCCAGGCCGCCTCGGAGATGTACTGCGTGTAGCTGTTGGACCAGTTGGCGGGGTCGCCGGGGTTGTCGACGTACTTGTAGCTCTTCGAGGTCTCGCCGGCCGCGACCCACGGTCCGTAGGAGTAGACCGGGTCGCGGAAGTACTTCAGGTCGTCGATGAACATGCCCGTGGTGAGCACGATCGCGTTGTTGTAGCCCAGCACGCCCTCCATCGAGGTGGGGAACTGGTAGTCGTTGCCCGGGATGTTGGCGTCGAGGTAGTTGAAGCGCATCAGCCACCAGCGGTAGAAGAGCGTCTTGTCGATGTTGTCCTCGGGCGTGTCCAGGTAGGGCACGTTGTCGGCCCACCACCGGTTGTAGTCGGTGACGTGCGTCGTGTACGCGGCCGCCGGCGTCGCCGCCCTGACCTCCTCGTACTGCGCGAGCGTCTCCGGGCGCTCGTTCGTGGCGAACCCGATCTGCACCTTGGTGGTCGCCGCGCCGGTGGCGGGCACGGCCAGCGTGGTCGTCAGCGAGCCGTCGGCCACGGTGAACCCGTCGCCCGAGAGCCGCGGGAAGATCGTCGTGAGGTTGTTGTTCGCCACGACGGCGCCGGTCAGCTCGTCCGCTCCGGCCTCGCCCTGCGTGGCGAAGGAGGAGGCGGCCGTCAGGACCACGGTGCGGGCCTGGCCGGTGGTCGAGGAGACGTCCAGGCGTGCCGTGGCGACGTCCTCGCCGGTGATGAACTTGGTCTCCACGATCCGCAGACCGGTCTGGGCGTTGGTGAAGACCGCGCGCCAGTAGCTCGGGGTCTGCTTGCGCTCGGCCGGCACCTCGGTGAAGACGACGTCGGCGCCGTCGACCTGGGCGGTGACCTGGAAGGCACCCTGGCCGCCGGCGATGGTCTCCCAGTAGGCGACCTCGCCGCCGAAGCCGATCACGCCGGGCTGGTGCGTCTTCATGAACACGGCCTTGCCGCGGCTGAAGAGCCACTGGTTGGCGTCGCCGTTGCCGCCGCCCGGCGTGTTGCCGGTGCGGGCCAGCATCTCGTCGATCCAGAAGTCGGAGTCGACGGAGCTGCCGGCGCCCGCCGCGACGTCGGCGTCGAAGATCGCCTGGAGCTGGTTGCGGGTGTCGTACCCGGTGCCCTCGTCGGGGACCGGGGTCGCCGACCCCGAGAACACGGGGTAGCCGACGTCGGAGTTGGGCGCCGCGACGGCCGGGGCCGCCACGACGGCGCCGGTGAGACCGGTGGCCGCCGCGGCGAGCGCGACGGTCGCGGTGCGCCAGCCGGTGCGCGGGCGGGAGCGGGTCGGTGCGGGTGTCGAGCGGAACCGCACGGGCGCCGTGCGGCGCTCGTCCGGGGTGCTGCCGGGGGGAACTGGTTGCGTCGTCATCGGCGCAATCCCTTCTCGGGTGGGCGTTCCGACCGTCGTGGTCGGACGTGAGGACGTACGAGGGAGCTGGGTCCTGGTGCTCGTGCTCGCCGGTGGTGAGCGGCGCCCGCACGGGGCGCGCTCGTACCGGGCGGTGCCCGCACGGGCCGGATCGGGTCGCGTCACGACCCGGCAGGGGCGGGGTCAGGCGTGGTGCGGGGCGACCTCCTCCCGGTGCGGTGCCTGGTCGACGTCGGCAGGGAGCCAGACGCGCATGGTGGAGGGGCCGCGCTGGGCCCAGGCGTGGTACGGCGTGAGGTCGACGGCGACGGTGCGCACGTCGCCCGCGTCGCCGCCGCGGTCGGCGGCGGAGCCGTAGGGCCACACCCGCCCGGCCGTCGGTTCGGGAGCGGGCCGCGCCACCGTGCCCGTGAGGCGCACGGTGCCCGCGTCCTCGCGCACGGAGGTGGGGTCGACGGTGAGACCGGCGACGTCGTCGCCGTCGAGGTCGATCGACTCGGCGCACATCACCAGCGGTCCGCGCTCGATCGCCACGCACCCGCGCACCGCGTCGATGCGGGGGTCGGGACGGCTGACCCTGGGCACGAGCGGCACCTCGAGCACCACGACGTCGCCGTCGGCGAACGTGCGGCGCACGCGTGCGACGTCGCCGTCGACCCGCTCGCCGTCGAGCACGGCCGCACCGTGCGCCCAGCGCGGGACGCGCACGGCGATCTCCGTCTCCCCCGCCGGGGCGCGCACGACCGTGATGGTCACCTCGCCGGAGTCGGGGTAGCTGGTGGCGACCTCCAGCGTCACGGCCCCGGTCTCCAGGACGGTCTCGATGGTGGCCGAGGCGAGCTGGTGGAGCTGGATGCCGTCGTCGGTCGCGGTGGCGACGTAGGAGCCGAGCTGGGCGAAGGTGCGTGCGACGTTGGTCGGGCAGCAGGAGACCTCGAACCAGGGCGCGCGCAGCTGCGCGAACGCGCGGGGGCTGACGACGTCGGGGTCGGCCTCGGCGCCCGGCACGCGCTTGTGCAGGGGGTTGGTGTAGAAGAACGCGGTGCCCTCGGGCGAGGGCGAGGCCGCGACCACGTTGAACAGCGCGCGCTCCACGACGTCGCCCCAGGAGAGGTCACCCGTCGCGAGCGCGAGACGCCACGCGACCATGACCGAGCCGATGCCGGCGCACGTCTCGGCGTAGGCACGATCCGGGGGGAGCTCGTAGTCGTCGCCGAACGCCTCGTCCTGGTGGTGGGAGCCCATGCCGCCGGTGATGTAGGTCCGGCGCGCGAGCGTCCGGGAGAACTGGGCGGTGAGGTGGGCGAGGAAGTCGCGGTCGGCATCCTCGACGGCGACGTCGATCGCCCCCGAGGCCAGGTAGAGCGCGCGGACGGCGTGCCCGACCATGACGTCGGCCTCGCGGACCGGGACGTCGTCCTGGAAGTAGGAGCGGGAGAACTCGATGTCCTTCAGGGTGCGGTGGCCGCGGCGCTGGACGAACAGCCGCGCCTGGTCGAGGTAGCGCCGCTCCCCCGTGGCCCGGTAGAGCTCCACCAGCGCGGGCTCGATCTCGGGGTGGCCGCAGACCGCGTCCCTGCCGTCCTGGCCGAACTCGTGGCAGACGTGGTCGGCGGCGCGCAGGGCGATGTCGACCAGCTCGTCGTGGACCCCGGTGCGGAGGCGCGCGACGGCGGCCTGGATCAGGTGGCCGTAGCAGTAGAGCTCGTGGCCCCACTCCAGGTCGGAGTAGCGCGGGGCCTGGCCCTCGCGCCCGTAGAGCGTGTGGAGGTAGCCGTCCTCCTCCTGCACGCGGCCGATCAGGGCGGCGACCTCGCGGATGCGGGCGTCGAGGGAGGCCTGGCCGGTGCGGCCGTGCTCCCAGGCCATCGCCTCGAGGAGCTTGTAGACGTCGGAGTCGGCGAACTCCCGCCCGGTCCGGGTGGTGAGGATGTCGCCGTCGACGGCGGCGCGGAAGTTGTCGATCCAGCCCACGCGCTCCTCCCAGGCGTCGGCGTGGGGGATGATCCCGACGGCGTTGATCCGCTGCCGCTCGGCCCAGAAGCCGCCGGTCAGGCGGACCTCGTCGGTGCCCAGCGGGCGCAGCGCGCCGCGCGTGGGCGCGACGGGGGTCTGGGTGCCACGGCGGGTGGCCGCGACGAGCAGGCCGTCCTCGGCGCCGTCGGGCTGGTGCGTGGTGGGGGCGGGCGAGGTGCCCGTCTCGGTGGCCATGGGATCAACCCTTCAGAGCGCCGGACATGAACCCGTTGACGTAGTGCCGCTGCAGGAGCAGGAACAGCAGGACGCACGGGATGGTGAGGACGACGACACCCGCCTGGGTGGAGCCGTAGTCGATGACGCCCATGACCTGCTGGCGCATGTTGACCAGCGCCAGGGGCAGGGGCTGGTTGTCGCCACCGACGAGGAAGAGCGGGACCATGAAGTCGTTCCAGGCCGCCAGGAACGCGAACAGCCCGATCGTGATCAGGCCGGGCTTGACCGCGTGCACCAGCACCCGGCGCAGCGCCCCGAACGAGCCGCAGCCGTCCATCAGCGCGGCCTCCTCGATCTCCTTGGGCACGCCCTCGAAGGAGATCCGCATCATGAACGTCGCGAACGGCAGCTGGAACACCGCCAGCACGAGGCCGACGCCGACCAGGGTGTTGTTCAGGCCGAGCGTCTTGAGCCAGATCGTCAGGGGGATCAGCAGGGTCGCGTACGGGACCATCAGGATCGACAGCGTCACCAGGAAGAGCGCGTTCTTGCCGGGGAAGGAGAACCGCGCGAAGGCGTAGCCGCCGAACGTGGCCGCCAGCAGCGTCACCCCGACGGCGACCAGCGAGATCGCCAGGGAGTTGCCCAGGTAGTGGGGCAGTCCCGCCTGGTAGCTCGCCAGCGTGGCGTAGTTGTTGAAGCCGAGCCCCTCGACCTGCGCCGAACCCGGCTGCGGGGAGACCGAGCTGACCGTGGTCCAGATCAGCGGGTAGAGGAACACGATCGCCAGGCCGGCGGTCAGGACGTAGTACGGCGTGCGGAACCCGAGACGGGAGGTGCGTGCGTTCATGGCTAGCTCTCCGAGGAGCCGCGCATCGCGCGCAGCTGGAAGACGTTGATGGCGACGAGCGCGAGGAGCGTGATCACCGAGAGGGCCGCGGCCATCCCCAGGTCCCGCTTGGACTCGAACGCCAGGTTGTAGATCAGCTGGACCACGGTCATGGTCGAGGAGTCCGGACCGCCCTTGGTCAGGATGTAGAACTGGTCGAACGCCAGCAGGGACCCCGTCACGCACATGATCGTGGACAGGGCCAGCGAGGGCCGCAGCAGCGGCAGCGTGATGCTGCGGAACGTCTGCCAGGTCTTCGCGCCGTCGAGCTTGGCGGCCTCGTAGACGTCCCCGGGGATGTTCTGCAGACCCACCAGGAGCAGCAGCATGTAGAACCCGGCGAAGCGCCACACGACCAGGAACACCGTGCCCCACAGGGCGCCGGCCGGGGACCCCAGGATGCTCACGACCCCCTCGGTCACCCCCAGCTGCTCCAACCACCGCGAGACCGGGCCGACCTGCGGGGAGTACAGCGCGTAGAAGAGCAGGGACGCGCTGGCCAGGCCGAGCGCCGTCGGCAGCAGGAACGCGGTGCGCAGGAACCCGCTCCACCTGCTGGAGACCTGCACGATCAGCGCCAGCCCGAGGCCGAGGCCGATCAGGAGCACCGTGGCGATCACGGTGTAGAGCAGCGTGAAGCGCACGGACGGCCAGAACTGCCGGTGGGCCAGGACCTGCGTGAAGTTCTCCGGGAAGTTCGTCCCCTGGTTGCCCCCCAGGAGGCTCCAGTCCGACCCCGACATGAAGAACACGATCCCGATCGGGACGACGAACAGCGAGAGCACCAGGGCCGCGGTCGGTGAGGCGTAGGCCCACCCGGTCCGGCTGGTGGTGGTCCGCCGACGCCGTCGCGCGGGGGCAGCGGTGGGTGGGGTCAGCGGGCTCCGATCGGGAGCGCTGGCCGGCGCGGTCATGGTCATCGTCGTCCTCGACTGGGTGCGGTAACGGGGGGCGTGGGAGTGGGCGGTCGCGTCGGCGGTTGCCACGTGTGGGAACGGAACCGGGGCGCCGGCCGCCCGTCGGGGCGGCCGGCGCCGGGTGACCTACTGGTCGAGCACCTCGGTGATGAGCTCGTTGTCCGCCTCGACCGAGTCACCGCCGTCGAACGTCGCGGTGCGCACCATCGAGACCCACGGGCTCCCGGAGGCGTTGAACGCCTCGGAGAAGTACGGGGCGACCGGGGTGCGGCCGTTCTCCACCACGGAGTTGATCGTCAGCGCGATCGGGTCCTCGGCCGCGTACTCGTTGTCCAGCAGCGTGGTGAGCGCGGGAACCTCGCCGTTCTTGGCGACCACCTCGAGCTGCGCGTCCTCCGACACGAGCCAGGACAGGAAGTTCCAGGCCGCGTCCACGTTCTCGGAGTCCTTGGAGACGCCGATCGCGTCACCGCCCAGGAACGTCGAGGTGCCGCCGTCCATGCCGGGGATCGCGGCGACGCCGACGTCGATGCCCGCCTCGATCGCGCTGTAGACCGCGGTGTTGGGGTACTGCATCACGCCGACCTTGCCCTCGGAGAAGGGTGCGGTCCACGTGGCACCGGTCTCCTCGTTGGAGCCGGCACCGATGGCGCCGCCCTCCTCGAGCGCCGCGTAGACGTCGTACAGCGCTGTGGCCGACTCGCCACCCAGCAGCGACTCGCGCCCGTCCTCCGAGATGACCTCGTCACCGGACGCCCAGATCGAGGGGAACCAGGTGAAGACCAGGCAGCCGCCGCAGTTGCCGCCGAAGTACGTGCCCGAGACGCCGTCCTGATCGAGCGCCTGCACCGCCTCCGCCTGCTCCTGGAACTCCGCCATCGTCGTCGGCCCCTGCTCGGGATCGAGCCCCGCCTGCTCGTAGAGGTCCTTGTTCCAGACCATCACCGAGACGTCGGTGACGAACGGGAGGGTGTGGCGCGCGCCGTCGGGCGTCGTGCCCGCGTCGACGTGACCCACCGCGATGTCGTCGAAGTTCGCCAGACCCTCGATCTGGTCGGTCAGGTCGGTGAAGAGACCGTTGTCCACCCAGTACGGCAGGCGTACGACGTCACCGGCCAGCAGGTCGGGGAGGTCCCCGTTCTGCGCGGCGGCGCCGACCTTGCCCTCCATGTCGTCGTTGGGCACGATCTCGAGGTTGACCTGGTTCTCGTGCGACTCGTTGTACGCGTCCACGAGAAGCGTCGCCTGGCGCTCGAGCGGCGCCCTGGTCCACATCGTCAGCTCGGTGCCGTCGTCGACCCCCTCGCCCTCGACGCCCTCGCCGCTCCCCGCGTCCCCGCCGGTACCCGAACCGTCACCGGTCGTGCCCGTCCCGTCATCCCCGCCCGAGCACGCGGCGAGGACGAGCCCCAACGCCAGCACCGCAGCTCCACCACGAACCGCCTTCATGGGCGACCGAGTCATAGTTCTCCGCCTTCATCATCGAAGCACCGCCGCTGCACTGCGCCGGTGACCGTCCGCGAAAGTGCAGAAACGGTTTTCGGTGAATCTAGTGCGCGTTCGCGAGCCCGTCAAGCAGGCATGTGAACGTTGCCGTGACTGCGGCGCTTCCGGAATGCAGTACGGTGGCGAACCAACCTCCTGACCGAGGCAGGTTGATCGATGGAAAGGGCTTTCGGATGGTGGAGGCGCGGGTGACCACGCTGGCCGACGTCGCGGCGCTCGCCGGCGTGTCCGTGGCCACGGCGTCCAAGGCGCTCAACAACCGCCAGCAGGTGGCCCCGACCACGCGACAGCGCGTCGTGGAGGCCGCCGAGCAGCTGCGCTTCCGTCCGAACACCCTGGCCAAGAGCCTCCTGACCGGGCGGTCGGGCACGATCGGACTCGTCACCCACGACCTCGACGGCCGGTTCTCGATCCCCGTCCTGATGGGCGTCGAGGACGCGGCCGGCACCGGCAAGATGTCCGCGCTCCTGTGCGACGCCCGCGGCGACAGCCTGCGGGAGGCCTACCACCTGCAGGCCCTGCTGGGTCGACGCGTGGACGGCCTGGTGGTGGTCGGCGCCCGGCCGGATCCGCGCGAGAGTCTCGGGCGGCTGCCCGTCCCGGTGGTCTACGCCTACGCGCCGTCGCTCGATCCGGAGGACATGTCCGTCACCGTCGACCACGAGGCGGGCGGCCGCATCGGCGTCGAGCACCTCATCGCCTGCGGACGCTCCCGCATCGCCGTGATCTCCGGCGACCCCGCCTACGGTGCGGCCCACCAGCGCGCCACGGGCGCCCTGGCCGCCCTGGGGGCGGCCGGTCTCGCGCCGTGGGGCGGGGAGGTGCTGTTCGGCAGCTGGACGGAGTCGTGGGGGCGCTCGGCGACGGAGATGTTCCTGGCGAGGCCCGACGCGCGCGACGCCGAGCGCGGCATCGACGGCATCCTGTGCGGCAGCGACCAGATCGCCCGCGGCGTGCTCGACGTGCTGCGCGAGCGCGGCGTCGCCGTCCCGCGCGAGGTCTCGGTCGTCAGCCACGACAACTGGGAGCTGTTCGCGACCGGGTCGCGACCTCAGCTCACGAGCGTCGACATGCACCTCGAGGACCTGGGACGCCGTGCCGCCAACCGGCTGTTCGAGGCCATCGAGGGCCGCGCGACCCCGGGGATCGACGTGGTCCCGAGCAGCCTCGTGATGCGGGAGTCGAGCCTGCCGACCGGGTGACCCGCGGGGACGGCCCGACGGCGCCGGATCGAGGGAGGCCGTCAGGTCGGGCGCACCCCCATGTGCACGACGGCGTTCGCGACCTCCTGCAGCGGGATCCGCCGCGTCCGCGCGAACTTGCGGATCACGCTGAAGGCGACGTCGACCGAGGTCCCGTTCGACTCCGCCACGATGCCCTTGGCCTGCTCGAGCAGCACCCGGGTGTCGAGCGCGTTCTGCAGCTGCTCCGAGAGCAGGGTCTGCTTCGCGAGCGTTGACGCGTTGATGAGGAACGCCGTCGCCATGTTGGACAGGACCTGGGCGGCGCCGAGGTCCTCCTCGCTCCACTCCCGGGGGGTGGCGCAGTAGAGGTTGAGGGCGCCGATGCCCTGGTCGGTCAGCCGCATCGGGATGGCGGCCACGGCGCGGATGCCCTGCGCGTGCGCGATGCGGAGGTAGGTGGGCCAGCGGATCTCGCGGTCGAGGTCGTCGATGGCCTCGACGCGACCGGTGCGATGGGCCTCGATGCACGGCCCGGCCTGGTCGAGCTCCTGCTGCTTCTCCAGCGGCTGGATGAGCTCGGGGATCGCGGTGATCGCCTCGAGCCGGTCGCCGCGCGCCAGGCTGACGCCGCTGCCCACGAGGCCGAGCAGGTCCGCCAGGCGCTCGGCGAGCTCCTCCAGGACCTCCAGCACGTCGTAGTCCGTCAGCAGCCGAGCACTGAAGTCGGAAGTGGTCCGGACGAACTGCTCGTAGGACTTCACGCCTCACCCGTTCTTCGTCGTGTCCGCCGCCGCGGCCCCCGCACGAGTCGTGCGGGTGGCCGATCGGCCGGTCCCAGGCTACGCGGAACGGCCACGCACTCGGCCTCCGGAACTGGCCGGTCCCTCCGGTCGAACTCGCGTACAGAGCGGAGTAGTGTGGTCGGCGTCGTCCTCGGACGGCGGCCCACCCCAGACCTCGGTGGCGAATCCCCTGTCACCCCTGACACCTGGTGGCGAACCGTTTCGCCGAACCAGGATGGTGGGCCCGTGGTCTCGACTCTCATCGACCCCTTCTCGCGCGACGACGACGTCGCGTCCCCCCGGAACCGCGCTCGTCCCGCTCCGGAACCCCTGTCACCCACCGTGCGCCTCGTCGACCCCGAAACCGGGTCGCCCCGCACCCTCGCGGCCTGATCGCCGCACCCAGCGTCACTTCTGCACCTGGAGATCCCATGCACCAGAACTCCCCAAGCACCCTCGTGAACCTCTCCCCCTCCGGTTCGATGTCGACGGCGGCCACCACCGCCGCGCACCTCGCCGAGGACACCGGCGTCGGCACGAGCTCGCTCACGTTCCAGCAGCTGCCGCCCGTCGAGCTCGAGCAGATCCGCGAGGAGCACCACGCTCTCGGTCTCCGCATCGGCGCCGCCCTGGGCATGACGACCGACTGGGCCCGCACCCGCTGGCTCGCCGGACCCACGCGGGGCACCGTGCTGCCGCAGTTCTTCGTCAGGGTGCCCGGCGCGCAGCCGGAGCGCGCCACGGGCGAGCTCATCACGCGCCGCCTCGCGCGGCACGGCTGGGGCGGCCGCCTCATCGCCGACGACGGCGAGTTCCGCATCGACGCCCGCCGCAGGGACGCCCGCCTCGTGCTCGACGCCCGCGACCGGACGATCTCGCTGACCATCACGGGCACCGTGCTGGCCATCGGGCCGACCCAGAAGCTGCACCTGCTCGCCGGGGCCTACGAGGACGACCTCGACAGCTGACCGCTCGGAGCCCCCTATCGGATTCGAACCGATGACCTGCTGTTTACAAGACAGCTGCTCTGGCCAACTGAGCTAAGGAGGCGGGCCCGGGCGCAGGACGCCTCAGGACCCGTTCATTCTGCCAGAACGCACGAAGGGCCCCCGCCGCGGCGGGGGCCCTTCGTGCGTCACGCGATCGCCTCGATCACTCCGAGACCGCGGCCTCGCCGACGCCCTGCTCGCCGAGCCAGGTCAGGAGCGCGCCCTGCTGGTAGATGTTGACGTCCTGGGGAACCCGCTCGCCGTCGAGCTTGGCCGTCGGGGTGCCGGCGACGCCCTCGCGCTGCGCCTGTCGGGTCCCGACGGCGACCCACTCGTTGTACGTGCCGTCCACGAACGTGTCGGCCACGGCCTGCGGCACACCGGCGTCGACCGCGATCTGCGCGATCTGCTCGTCGCTCAGACCGGGGGTGTTCTCCTCGGGCTGGTTGGCGAACATCGCCTCGACGAACGCGACGAACTGGTCGGGGGCGTCGTTGGCGACGGTCGCGGCCGCGTTAGCGGCGCGGGTGGAGAACTGGGTGCCCTGCGAGAGCTGGTCCAGGTTCGACATCATGTGGTAGCTGACCGTGAGGTCGCCGGAGGCGCGGAGCTCCTCGAGGTCGGTCTGGTTGGCCGCCTCGAAGTCGCCGCAGTACGGGCACATGAAGTCGATGTACACCTCGAGCACGGGCGCGTCCGCGTTGGCCGTGCCGGCGGCACCGGCCTCGCCGGCCGTGATGCCTGCGCGGTTGTCCGACGTCGACGGCGCGCTGCCGTCGAACGCGTCGAGCAGGGTCTTCTGCGACTGCTGGAAGATCACGAAGCCGACGCCGATGACCAGCACGACGATCGCGCCGAGCACGCCCATCAGGATGTTGCGGCTGCGCTTCTCGCGCGAGTCCTGCTGCTGGCGCAGCTTCTCGGCCTGGGCGCGCGCCGCCTCGCGGCGCTGGTCCTTCGTCTGCTTGGGGGACTGCTGGGAAGACATGGGGCTCCTCGATGAGGGACGTGCGGGAAGGGGGGAGGTGGCGGGCGTCGACGTCGACGTCCGGCGGTCGAGAGGGTGAGGTCTCAGGCGGCGAGCGGCGGGGCCCGCAGGCCGACCACCGCGGTGGCGGCACGCCGCACGTCGCCGGTCACGGCCGTCGCGCGGGAGAGCACCGAGCGTGCGCCGACGGCGACGACCGCACCGGGCGTCCGTCGTCCGGGGAGCACGCGGTCCAGCAGCCGGGCGACGAGCGCCGCCGTGCGGGCGAGCGCCGCGGACATGCCGGCGAGGGCGCCGATCGCGGCCAGGTTGACCGCGATCGTCGTCAGCGCGACCGCACCGACGACGGCGAGGACCCCGTGCTCGTCGAGCGCGACACCGCTGGGGCAGTCGGCGGCCGGACGCAGCAGCAGCAGGTGGGCTCCGGTGAGCGATCCGAGCGACGGCACGCACGCGCGGACCTGGACCAGACCGGCGGCCACGACCGCCCACAGCGGCACCAGCAGCGCGCAGGCCGAGGCCAGCACGAGGAGGCGGCGCGAGGGGGTCACGCCGCGATCCTACGGGACTCGGTTGACGGGACCGCTGCCGCTGAAGCTGTCGGGGTCGCTGAAGCGCGTCGGGCGGATCCCGAGCCTGGCGTTGACCGCGTACGTGATCACCCACAGAACGAGCCCGACCACGAGGATCACCCCCGCGACGCGGTACTGCAGCGGATCGCGCCCGGCGAGCGGCGTGACGAGGTAGAGGCACGTCACCGCGCCGAGCACGGGGATGGCCGTGGGTGCCCGGAACGCGCCCTCGGGCGCCGGGTCGCGGCGAAGGATCAGGACGGCGGTGTTGACGACGGTGAAGACCGCCAGGAGGAGCAGCGCCGTCGTCCCGCCCAGGACGCCGATGACGTTGGACTCGGGGTTGAGCGAGACGGCCGTGATCAGCGCGAGGGCCAGCACGGTCGTGAAGATGATGGCCACCCACGGGGTCTGGCGGCGCGGGTGGACCCTGCCGAGCACCGGCGGCAGCACCTTCTGCCTCGCCATGCCGTAGATCAGACGGCTCGCCATCAGCATGTTGATGAGAGCGGAGTTGGCGACGGCGAACATCGAGATGAACGGCAGGATCCGGTCGATCGGCAGGCCGGGCGCGCCGGCCCTGACCACCTCCACGAGCGGCGTCTCGCTCGCCGCGAGCTCGCCGACGGGGACGAGGGCGACGGCGACGATCGCCACGAGCACGTAGATCACCCCCGTGATGCCCATGCCGGTGAGCATGATCCTCGGGAAGATCCTGGCGGGGTTCTTCGTCTCCTCGGCCATGTTGACCGAGTCCTCGAACCCGACCATCGCGAAGAAGGCGAGCGACGTCGCCGTCGTGATCGCCAGGAAGACGCTCTTGTCCTCCGGGGTGTCGAAGGCGACGACGCGGGAGAAGTCGGCCTGCCCGAGCGCCGTCAGCCCGACCATGATGACCAGCAGCAGGCCGGAGAGCTCCACGAGGGTGAGCACGACGTTGGCCTTGACGCTCTCACCGACGCCGCGGAAGTTGACGATCGCCAGCAGCACCATGAAGCCCGCGGCCACCACGAGGATCTGCGGCGGTGTCGCCTCCCACCCGACGCCGACCGCGAAGTTCGAGGCGAACGCGCGCGACGCCGTCGAGGCGGACGTGATGCCCGAGCTCATCACGATGAACGCGACGAGGAACGTCACGATGTGGATGCCGAACGCCTTGTGCGTGTAGAGCGCGGCGCCCGCCGCCTGCGGGTACTTGGTGACCAGCTCGAGGTAGCTGAACGCGGTGAGGGTGGCCACGCTGAACGCGATGAGGAACGGGAGCCACGCCGCTCCCCCGACCTCGCCCGCCACCTGACCGGTCAGGGCGTAGACCCCGGTGCCGAGGATGTCCCCGACGATGAACAGCAGCAGGAGCTTGGGGCCGATGGCCCGCTTCAGCTCGACCTGCTCACCCTCGCCCCGCTCGCCCTGACCCTGCTTGCCCTGCGCGTCCACGACCCGGTCGGACATGGTCCCCACCTCTCGCGCCGACCTCGACGATGAGCTCGGCAGTGGGCGTCACTGTGCTCCTGCTGTGCGCGGTTGTCGAGGAGACGCGCCCACCCATCCATCCACCCACCCGCTCGCCCCCGCCCCGCCCCCGGACGCCGAGAGCGACCCGTCCGCCGTGGGAGCGACGTGTCACACGTCGCTCCCACGGCGGGAGGGTCGCTCTCGGCGGATCGGGGTGGGTCTGAGCGGAGGTCAGAACCCCTGGGCGAGGCGGAAGTACGCCGCGTTCCAGCGCAGCTCCTTCTTGAGGCCGCGGATCGTGGTCGAGTCGTCGATCAGCACGAGCTCGGTGCGCAGGATCTCGGCGAGGTCCTCCCACGCCTCGGCCCCCACGGCCGTCGACATCACCGTGTGGTGCGCGCCGCCCGCGGTCAGCCAGGCCTGCGCGGAGGTGCGGAAGTCCGGCTGCGGCACCCACACGGCGCGGGCGACGGGCAGGTTCGGCAGCTCGGCGTCGGGCTCGACGACGTCGACCACGTTCGCCACGAGGCGGAACCGCTCGCGCATGTCCGACAGGGCGACGACGATCGCGGGGCCGGTGTCCGTGTCGAAGACGAGGCGGACCGGGTCCTCCTTGCCGCCGATGCCGAGCGCGTGCACCTCCAGGCTGGGGCGCGACGTGGTCAGCGACGGGCAGACCTCGAGCATGTGGGCGCCGAGGATCTTCTGCTTCCCGTCGGCCATCTCGTAGGTGTAGTCCTCCATCAGCGACGCGCCACCGGGCAGGCCGTGGCCCATCACCTTGGCGGCGCGCACGAGGATGGCGGTCTTCCAGTCGCCCTCGGCGCCGAAGCCGTAGCCCTCGGCCATGAGTCGCTGCACCGCGAGGCCGGGGAGCTGCTTGAGGTCGCCGAGGTCCTCGAAGCTGGTGGTGAACGCGCCGAAGCCGCCCTCCTGCAGGAACGAGCGCATCCCGGCCTCGATCGCGGCGCCGTCGCGCAGGCTCTGGTGGCGCTCGGCGCCGGGGAGCAGCTCGGGCGCGACGTCGTACTCCGCCACGTAGGTCTCGATCAGCGCGTCGACCTCGGCGTCGGTCACCTGCGCCACGCGTGCCGCGACCTCGTTGACGCCCCACGTGTTGACCTGGACGCCGAAGACGCGCTCGGCCTCGGTCTTGTCACCCTCGGTGACGCCGACGAAGCGCATGTTGTCACCGAAGCGCGCGAGCTTCAGGCCCCGGACGTGCGCCCACGCCGTCGCGGCGCGGGCCCACGTGCCGATCTCCTCGCGCACGAAGGACTGCGACGCGTGACCGACGACCGTCTTGCGGGCGACGCCGAGGCGCGAGGCCATGTAGGCGAACTCGCGGTCGCCGTGCGCGGCCTGGTTGGTGTTCATGAAGTCCATGTCGATCTCGCCCCACGGCAGGTCGACGTTGGCCTGCGTGTGCAGGTGCAGGAACGGCTTGCGCAGCGCGTCCAGGCCGGTGATCCACATCTTCGCGGGCGAGAACGTGTGCATCCAGGCGATGACGCCGACGACGGCGGGGTCGGCGTTCGCCTCGTCGGCCACGGCGCGGATCGCCTCGGTGTCGGTGAGGAGCTGCTTGAAGACGACGCGCACGGGGATCTCGGCGCTGCCGTCGAGGTGGCCGACGATCTCGCGGGAGTTGACCGTCACCTCCTCGAGCGTCTCGGGGCCGTAGAGGTGCTGGCTGCCGGTGAGGAACCAGATCTCGCGGCCCGCGAACGGGTCGAGCGTGGTGGGGTCGGTGGGGGGAACGCTGGTCACGGGGTTCTCCTGGTGGCTGGGGTGGGGGTGGGCGGGAGCGCGCGGGCTCAGCGCCCGTAGACGTTCTGGTAGCGGTCGTAGAGCGAGTCGACGTCGGAGGTCGCCATCGGGACGGGGTCGCCGAGCTGGCGCGAGATGTGGACCGTGCGGGCCACCTCCTCCACCATCACGGCGGCCTTGACGGCGGCCCTCGCGTCCTTGCCGATCGTGAACGGACCGTGGTTGGCCATCAGCACCGCGGGGCTGCGGGACTCGCGGAGCGTCTCCACGATGCCGCGCCCGATCGAGTCGTCGCCGATGAGCGCGAACGGTCCGATCGGGATCTCGCCGCCGAACTCGTCGGCGATCATCGTCAGCACGCACGGGACGGGCTCGCGTCGTGCGGCCCACGCCGTGGCGTAGGTGGAGTGCGTGTGGACGACGCCGCCGACGTCGCTCATGTGGCGGTAGACGTAGGCGTGCGCCGCCGTGTCGCTCGAGGGCGACCGGTCGCCGTCGACCAGCGTGCCCTCCAGGTCGCACACGACCATGGACTCGGGCGTGAGCTCGTCGTAGGTCACGCCGGACGGCTTGATGACGAGCAGGTCCTCGCTGCCGTCGGCGGCCTCGCCGCGCACGCGCTGGCTGACGTTGCCGGCGGTCCACACCACGAGCCCCCAGCGGGGCAGCTCGGCGTGCAGCGCGGCGACGTCGACGCGCGCCTTCGCGACGGCGTCGCGCAGGTTCTCGGGGATCGTCCCCATGGTGGTGCTCCTCAGGATCGACGGTGCAGGTGGTGCAGGTGATGCGGGTGGTGCGGGTGGTCCTCAGACCGCGGCGATCGCGGCGCGCTCGATCGCGAGCCCCGCCTCGTAGCGCTCCAGGAACGTGGCGTAGCCGGCCACGTCGACGGGGTCGGGCTCGACGACGACCTGGGCGGCGTCGGCGAACACGCGCCGGTTCAGATACTCGGCGAGCGTGACGTCCTCGCCGGCCGCGATCGCGCGGCGGTGGGCGGCCAGCACGGCGATGCCCCACGCGCCGCCCTCGCTCGCCGTCTCGCCGACGGCGACCGGGGTGCCGACGGCCGCGGCCAGCAGCCGCTGCGCGACGCCCGCGGTGCGGAACAGGCCGCCGTGGGCGAGCAGCGCGTCGACCTCGACCCCCTCGCGCGTCAGGATGCGCATCCCGAGGCTCAGCGTGCCGAACGCGCCGTAGACCTGGGCGCGCATGAGGTTGCCGAGCGTCAGGCGGCTGTCGGGGGTGCGGACGATGAGCGGACGCCCCTCGGACAGCCCGGTCACCGGCTCGCCCGCGAGGTAGTTGTAGGCAAGGAGGCCGCCGCCGTCGGCGTCGCCCTCGAGGGCCTGCGCCAGGAGGGCGGCGAAGACGTCGTCGCGGTCGGCGCCGTGGCCGATCGCCCCGGCGAACGTGTGGAACACGTTCGCCCACTCCCCCAGCTCGCTGGCGCCGTTGTTGCAGTGCACCATCGCGACGAGGTCGCCCACCGGCGTGGTGACGAGGTCGATCTCGTGGTGGACGGTGGTGAGCGGCTGCTCCAGCACGATCATCGCGAAGATGCTGGTGCCGACGCTGACGTTGCCCGTGCGGGGCGCGATCGCGTTGGTGGCGACCATGCCGGTGCCGGCGTCGCCCTCGGGCGGGCACACCGGCGCACCGGCGGTCAGCGTGCCGGTGGGGTCCAGCAGCGCGGCACCCTCCGGGGTGAGCGAGCCGGCGTCGGCGCCCGCCCCGAGCGAGGACGGGAACAGGTCGCGCGCGGCGGGGAGGCCCGAGCGGCCGGCGCGACGCTCGGCGATGCGCTCGTCCAGGATCGCCAGGAGCGCGGCGTCGTAGTCGTGCGTGGCGGGATCCACGGGGAAGATGCCGGAGGCGTCGCCGACCCCGACGACCCGGCGCCCCGTGAGGCGCTGGTGCACGTAGCCCGCCAGCGTGGTGACGTGCGCGACGCGGTCGAGATGGTCCTCGCCGTCGAGCACCGCCTGGTAGAGGTGCGCGGCGGTCCAGCGCATGGGGATGTTGTACCCGAGCGCCTGCGTCAGCTCGGTGGCGGCCGCCCCGGTCGTGGTGTTGCGCCAGGTGCGGAAGGGCGTGAGGAGCTCGCCGGCGGCGTCCAGCGCGACGTACCCGTGCATCATGGCCGAGACGCCGACGGCGTCGAGGGCGGTGGGACGCACGCCGTGGCGGCGCTCGGCGTCGGCCAGCGCGGCGGCGACGGCGGCGGCGAGGCCGGTCCAGACGTCCGGGAGCGCGTAGGTCCAGACGCGGTCGGTGAAGGCGTTCTCCCACGCGTGGCTGCCGGTGGCCAGGACCTCGTGGTCGGGGCCGATCAGGCAGGCCTTGATGTTGGTCGAGCCGAGCTCGATCCCCAGCACGGCGCGGCCCTGGGCCAGCAGGTCGCCGGGGGTGGGGACCTCGGCCGGGACGGCGGTGCCGGTCGTGACGGAGGCGCCCGTGGGCGACGGGGAGGCTGTCATCGGTGACCCTCTCGGAGTGGTTGAACTCGAGCGAGCCTAGCTGTTGTTAACGATCACAACAACTGCTCCGACGACGGCTTCGCCGCACCCGTCGAGCTCCGCACCACCAGCTCGGCGGGGATCGGTGCCACTCCCCCGACGCCGACCCCGGCCCCTGCCGCCGCCCCGTCGTCCGCGCCCGCGTGCGCGCGCCCGCCGCGCTCGGCGATGAGCCGGAGCATCTCGGCCATGGCCGCCTCGCCGAGCGCGGCGAAGTCCTGCCGCACGGTGGTCAGCGGGGGCCGGAAGTGGGCCGTCCCCTCGATGTCGTCGAACCCGGTCACGCTCACGTCACCCGGCACGTCGAGGCCGCCCTCGCCGAACGCGCGCAGCAGGCCCAGCGCCATCTGGTCGTTGGAGGCCACGACGGCGGTCGGGCGGTCGGGGTCGGCCAGGAGGCGACGCCCGACGTCGTAGCCGACGTCGGCGGTCCAGTCGCCCTCCCACACCGGCCCCGGCGTGACGCCCGCGTGCTCGAGCTCCTCGAGCCAGCCGCGGTGGCGCTCGCGCGAGTCGAACCAGTCGGCCGGCCCCGCGAGGTGGCCGATGGACGTGTGGCCCAGCGCGAGCAGGTGCGCCGTCGCCGCGCGCGCCCCCTGGGCCTGGTCCACGCCGACGACGCCGAACCGCGGGCTCGGGGCCACCCCCGCCGCGATCAGCAGCAGCGGAGCGCGCGAGCTGATCGTCTGCAGCGCCTCGACGGTGCTGACGCGCGGGGCGATCACGATGACGCCCTCGACCGCCTGCGAGTCGAAGGAGAGCAGCGTCTGGGCCATCCGCGTCGCGAGCGCCTCGGAGTCGTCCTCGCGCACCGCGGTCACGTTCGCCGCGAAGCCCGCGCCGCGCGCGGCCTCCTCGACCGCCATCAGCGTCGAGGACGGTCCGTACCGGGCGGACCCGCTCGTCACGACGCCGATGATCCCCGAGCGCGAGGTGACCAGCGCACGCGCCAGCCGGTTGGGCCGGTAGTCGAGCTCGACCATGGCCGCGAGCACCCGTTCGCGCGTGCTCGGGCGCACGCTCGGGTGCTCGTTCAGCACGCGTGAGACGGTCTGGTGGGAGACCCCGGCCAGCCGCGCGACGGCGGCCATGCCGGCGGGGCGGTCACGCCGGGCGGACGCCGTGGTGACCGGGGCGGCGGGCGGGGCCGCACCGTCGTCGCTCACGCGCGCGGGCCCGACGGCGCGGCGAGGCTCGCGCTCAGCTCGTCCGCCCGGTCGGCCGCCGCCCGCGCCGCGGCGGCGTAGGCCGCGCGCACCGCCCGCTCGTCGAGCACCGCGAGCGCCGCGAGCGTGGTCCCGCCGGGTGAGGAGACGGCCTCGCGCAGCAGCGCCGGGTGCGTCCCGGACTCCACCGCGTAGGCCCCCGACCCGGCGACGGTGTGCGCCGCCAGCCGGAGCGCCAGCTCGCGCGGCAGCCCGCCCGCCGTGCCGGCCTCGGCGAGCGCGTCGATCAGGTGGAAGACGTAGGCGGGTCCGGAGCCCGAGATCGCCGTGACGATCGACTGCTGGTGCTCCGGCACGCGCACGACGAGCCCGGTCCGCGTCAGCAGCCGCTCGACGAGGTCGAGGTGCGTCTCGTCGGCCGCGGACCCCGCGCTCAGCGCTGCCACCCCCTGGCCGATGGTCGCCGGGGTGTTGGGCATGACGCGGACGACGGCGACGCCGTCGGGCAGGGCCGCCTCCAGGTAGGCGCACGTGAGGCCGGCGGCGATCGAGACGACGACGGCCCCCGGCGCGACGGCGGGGCCCACCTGCGCCAGCAGGTCGCCCATGTGCTGGGGCTTGACGGCGAGCACGACGACGTCGGACCCCGTCACCGCGGCGACGTTGTCGTCGGTGCCGCTGACCGCGACGTCCGACCGGCCGCCGTCGTGCGCCGCGGCGACGTCGCGCGCGACCTGCGCCCGCACGTCGGTCACGACGACCTCCGCGACGCCGTCGGCGGCCACGATCGAGGCCAGCACGGCGCTGCCCATCACACCCGAACCCAGCAGAGCGATCCTCATGTCACATCCCGAACGCGTCGTAGAAGGTGGTGGCGGTCCCGTCCGGGGCCGTCACGACGAACGTGGTGGCGCCGTTGGTCCAGGCGACGCGCTCCCCCGACCCGTCGACGTCGGGGTAGGCGGTCATCGCACCGACGGCGGCACCGCCGGCCAGCACCTCCTCGCTGCGCACCGGTTCGCCGGTGAGGCCGAGGGAGGCGAGGTGGGCCGCAGCGGCCTCGGGGCTGCGCCACTGCGCGGTGGCCAGCGTGACGTCACCCGTGGCGTCGTCGCCGTCGGTGTAGGTCAGCGCGTAGGCCTCGAGGGCTCCCGCGGCGCGCACGTCCTCGGCCACGACCTGGTCGGCGACGGCCCACTGCAGCACCGTCGACGGCAGCGCCGCCGAGAACGCGGTGGAGGTGTCCCGCTCGACCGGGGGCACCGTCGCGGTCGGCACGGGGGCGGTGACGGTCTCGCCGGGGACGGGTTCCGGCGTCGCCTCGGGCTCGGGGTCGGGCTGCACCAGGAGGAGCACGACGAGCACCACGACGGCGACGGCGATGCCGCCGGCCACGATCGTGGCGATCCGCCGCCGGGTGCGGAGCCTGGACTCCGGGCTCGGCGGGCGGACCTCGAACTGCTCGCGCGCGGCGCGCCGCGGGGAGGGCGGTCCGTCCGTCGACGGGCTCTGCTCTGACACGCGTGATCTCCTGAGGTCCGATCGGGGTGCGCCCGGGCTCCGTGCCGATGGTGGCGCCGGTCGTTGGGGGCAGCCTAGGCCAGCGGTCGGGCGGTCGCCGGGAGGGCGACCCGAGGAGCCTGTCGGAGGGCGCGGGTAGCGTCACGACCATGGCAGCGAGAACGGCGCGTGCGACGCGTGCGACCTGGGAGTGCACCGAGTGCGGCTGGCGCGCCGCCAAGTGGGTCGGCCGGTGCGGCGAGTGCCAGGCGTGGGGCACGGTGACCGAGGCCGGCGCCGAGCCGGCGGCCCGGGCGACGGCCGCGACCCCGCCCCGCTCCCCCGCGCGCCCGATCGACGAGGTCGAGATCGCCCTCGTGGCCACGCGCCCCTCCGGCGTCGGCGAGCTCGACCGCGTGCTCGGTGGCGGCCTCGTGCCCGGGGCCGTCGTCCTGATGGCCGGGGAGCCCGGCGTCGGCAAGTCCACGCTGCTGCTGGACGTGGCGGGCCGGATGGCCCGCAGCGGCACACGCGTCCTGTACATCACGGGCGAGGAGTCGGCCGCGCAGGTGCGGCTGCGTGCGCAGCGCATCGGCGCCGTCCACCCCGACCTGATGCTCGCGGCCGAGTCCGACCTCGGCACCGTCCTCGGGCACGTCGAGGCGGTCGACCCCGGGCTGCTGATCCTCGACTCGATCCAGACCATCGCGTCGCAGTCCGTCGAGGGCGCCGCCGGCGGCGTCGCGCAGGTCCGCGAGGTCGCGGCCGGCGTGATCGGCGCCGCCAAGGAGCGCCACCTCCCCGTCGTCCTCGTGGGGCACGTGACCAAGGACGGCGGGATCGCGGGTCCGCGCGTGCTCGAGCACCTGGTCGACGTCGTGTGCCAGTTCGAGGGCGACCGCCACTCCCGGCTGCGGATGGTGCGCGCGATCAAGAACCGCTACGGCCCGACCGACGAGGTGGGCTGCTTCGACCTGTCCGACTCCGGGATCGTCGGCCTGGCCGACCCCAGCGGCCTGTTCCTGTCCGAGCGCGCGACCGGTGAGCCCGGCACGTGCGTGACGATCACGCTCGACGGCGCGCGCCCCATGCCCATCGAGATCCAGGCGCTGGTCGCCTCCTCCGCCACGCCGCACCCGCGGCGGGCGACCTCCGGCGTCGACTCCGCCCGCGTCAGCATGACCCTGGCGGTGCTCGAGTCCCGCCTGCGGCTCGGCCTGTCCGCGAGCGACGTCTACGTCTCCACGATCGGCGGGGCCAGGGCGCAGGAGCCGTCGGGCGACGTCGCGGTCGCGCTCGCGCTCGCCAGCGCCCACCGGCGGGCCCCGCTCAAACCGGGGCTGATCGCCGTCGGCGAGGTGAGCCTCACGGGTCAGCTGCGGCCGATCACCGGGCTGGAGCGCCGGCTCGGCGAGGCGAGCCGGCTCGGGTTCACGCAGGCCGTGGTACCCGCCTCGGCCCAGGGCGGGCTGCGCGCACCCGCGGGCATGACGGTGCACTACGCCCCCGACCTGCGCACCGCGTGGGAGCTGGCGAGCGAGCCCGTCGCCGAGCTGCTCGGGTCGAGCTCCGGCTAGCCCGTGGTGTCGCCGGCACGGACGGACCCGAGGGCGAGCTCCGCGATGCGCGGCACGACGACGTCCCAGGTGCTCGCGGGCGGCAGCTCGTGCCCCACGCCGGCGAGCACGAGGAGGGGAGCCGCGAGCGCCTCGGCCAGGGCTCGACCGTGCGCGGGCGGGAACAGCGGATCCGCCCCGCCGTGGATCACGAGTGCCGGGATGCCCCGCAGCGCCCCGACGTCCACGGACGACGCCGACCCCGCGACCGCGAGGTGGTTGGTCGCGGCGGGAGCCAGGCTCGGGGTGCGCGCGACGGCGCGGTCGGCCAGCGCTCGAACGGCCGACTCGTCGAACGTCCCCGGCCCCGCGTACGGACGCTCGGTCTCCACCACCCACGTCACGACGGCCTCGTGGTCGGACCAGTCCGGCTCCGCCGCCGCGTCGGTGAACGTCTCGACGATCTCGGGCGTCGGTCCGGGCAGATCCCGTCCGACGTCGCCCGCCGGGCTCGTGGACACGAGCACCAGGGAGGCGACGCGGTCGGGGTGGGTGGCGGCGAGCAGCTGTGCGGTCCCGCCACCCATGGACAGGCCGAGCACGCACGCCCGCCCGACGTCGAACGCGCTCAGCACCGCCGCCGCGTCGTCGGCGAGCATCGGCGCGGTGTAGCCCGGTTCACCGACCGGGGAGAGCGTGGCGGCGCCGGTGTCGCGCTGGTCGTACCGGAGAACGCGAAGACCGGCGGCGACGAGCGCGGCGCAGAACGGCTCGGGCCACCAGTCCCGCGACCAGGTCGCCCCACCGATCAGCAGGACGGCGGAGCGGCCGGCGATCGGCCCCGTGTCCTGCGCGGCCACCTCGCCACCCTCGACCGGCACGGTGCGGGAGTCCCAGACCAGGTCGGTGGCGGCAACGGCGTCGGGCTCGCTCATCTCCCCACCGTAGGGACGGCGGCGGGGGCGGGCCACCCCTCACGCGCCACGCGGCGCGGGCGTCCGCCTGCCGTAGAGTTCGCCGCATGTCCGACCTGCTCCCTGGCGCCACCGGCCGCAGCATCCTGCGGGCCATCGCCCCGGGCACCGCCCTGCGCGACGGCCTCGAACGCATCCTGCGGGGGCGGACCGGAGCCCTCATCGTGGTGGGTCACGACGACGTCGTGGAGTCCATCTGCTCGGGCGGTTTCGAGTTCGACGTCGCCTTCTCCTCCACGCGGCTGCGCGAGCTCGCCAAGATGGACGGCGCGATCGTGCTGGACGCGACCGCGTCCCGCATCCTGCGCGCCGCCGTCCAGCTCCTGCCGGACGCGTCGATCGAGACGTCGGAGTCCGGCACCCGTCACCGCACCGCCCAGCGCGCCGCGGTCCAGACCGGCCTTCCCGTCATCTCGGTCAGCCAGTCGATGCGGATCGTGGCGGTCTACTTCGAGGGCGAGCGGTTCGTGCTGGAGGACTCCGACGCGATCCTCTCCCGCGCGAACCAGGCCCTGGCCACGCTCGAGCGCTACAAGTCGCGGCTCGACGAGGTCTCGCAGACCCTGTCGGCCCTCGAGATCGAGGACCTGGTCACGGTCCGCGACGTCGCCACCGTCATCCAGCGACTCGAGATGGTGCGCCGCATCTCGCTGGAGGTCTCGGGCTACGTCTCCGAGCTCGGCGCCGACGGCCGCCTGCTCGCGCTGCAGCTCGAGGAGCTCGTCGGCACGTCCTCGCCCGACCGCGACCACGTCGTGCGCGACTACCTCGACGAGCGCCGCAGCCTCGACGAGGCCCTGGCGGGGTTCGAGGCCCTCGACTCCACCTCGCTCATCGACCTCAACCAGATCGCCCGCATGCTCGGCATCGGCGGCACGGCGGGCGACGCCCTCGACGCCGCGGTCTCGCCCAGGGGCTACCGCATGCTCGCGCGCATCCCGCGGCTGCCGATCGCCATCGTCGAGTCCACGGTCGGCTACTTCGGCAGCCTGCAGAAGATGCTGTCGGCCACCGTGGAGGACTTCCAGCTCGTGGACGGCATCGGCGCCGTCCGCGCCCGCTCCCTGCGTGAGGGGCTCTCGCGGCTGGCCGAGACCTCGCTGATCGACCGGTTCGTCTGAGTCGCCCCGACCGGGTCGTCCCGGCCCCGTCGACGGACGGGACCGGGACGACTCGGCGTCGGCTCGACGTCGGTGCGACGTCGGTGTCAGTCCGCCGCGGTGAAGCCGGCCTTGTCGTAGCGGAACAGGAAAGCCGCCATCGCATCGCGGTTGATGGGCTCGACGGGGCGGTAGATTGCCGATCCGTCGTTCCCGAGCCAGCCGAACGCGATGCCCTCCGAGACCAGCCAGGAGATCTCGGTGTAGAACGGCGTCGAGGGCGTCAGGTCGGTGAACGGCGAGACGGGGAACGCCTCGAAGGCCGGCTCGTCGGCCATGCGGTAGAGGAACGCCGCCATCGCGTCGCGCCCGATCGGGGCGAGCGGACGGAACTCGGCGTCGCCGGTCACGGGGTCGACCCAGCCGGTGGAGATGTCGTTCTCCGCGAGCCACGCGATCTCCCGGTAGTACAGGTCGTCCGTGGCGACGTCGACGAACGGTGAGACGTCGGGCGCCTGGTAGCCGGGCTCGTCGGCGAGGCGGAACAGGAACGCGGCCATCGCATCGCGCGCGATCGGGGCGAGCGGGCGGTACTCGAGCGTCCCGTCCGGGTTCTCCCAGCCCGTCGTGATGCCGCTGTTGACGAGCCAGGAGATCTGCGCGGAGAAGATGCTGCCGGCCACGTCCGTGAACGGCGAGATCTCCTGGACCCGCACGTTGCGGAAGGAGACGCGGTCCTGGTCGGCGCCGTGCGCCTGGAGGCCGACGTAGCCCGTCAGGCCGCGGCTGCTGGAGTCGGGGTCGTTGGGGCGGCCCGGGAACGGCACGCCCGGCAGGTTCTCGTAGGTGTTGATGACGACGCCGTCGCGCAGCACCGTGTAGGTCTGGTCGATCACGCGGATCTCGAGCTCGTTCCACTCACCCTTGGGCGTGGTGTTGCCCGCGGCCAGCCCGATGTCCGCAAACCCGTAGACCGAGCCGGTCTTGCGGGGGTCGTTGCCCTCGACCTCGGCCGAGTCGTTGATCTGGATCTCGTGGCCGCAGTTCACCGCGATCCACGAGAGGTTGTTCTGCTCGTTGCCGTCGAACGTGGTCGGGCAGCCCGCGAGCGGCTGCGACAGGTCGGGGAAGCGCACCTGGACGCCGCTGTTGCCGCGGACGTCGGCCGCGCCGGGGGCGTCGTCGCGCCACTCGAGCTTGAGGGAGAAGTCCCCCAGCTCCTTGGCGGGGTACCAGAGCGTGCCGAAGCCGCCGTCCTCCCCGACGCGGCTGGTGACCGTGCCGTCGTCGTTGAGGTCGAACCCGCCGTCGCCGGCGTAGGCCCACATGTCGAAGGACTCCTGGGAACCGTCCAGGATGACCGAGTAGCCCTCGGCGTCCACGGGCGGGACGACGACGGCGGCCTGAGCGCCGGGGGCGGCGGTCGCGGCCGGGGCGGTCGCGACGGCGAGGGCGGCGACGACGGCGAGAGCCAGCCCGCCCGCGACGCCGGCTCGCGGCCGGCGCCCTCCGCGTACCGCTGTGGTGGTCGAGGTGGAGGGCATGGGGACTCCTTCGTCGGGCGGACAGCGCTGTCCACACGACCGTAGGCACGCCGTGCGCGCGGAGTCAACGGAAGGAGAGTCCCGCTGCGACGCCGTCGGCGATTCCGCCGGCGACGCGCAGGGACGCGGCTACTGCAGGACGATCGTCGCCTCGCCGGTGAGCTGCGCGCCGTCCTGCTCGTGCGTGGCGACGACGCGGTACGTCCCGGCCTCGGCGACGGGCTGCCCGCCCGTGCAGCCCTGCGCGGAGCGGGTCCCCGCCCACGTCACCGCCTGCGCGTCCGTCGCGTCCTCGCCCAGGAGAAGTCGACGCTCGGACGGCGCGTACGCGCACTGCGCCGAGGTCCACACCAGGTCGTCGCCCGAGAGGATCTCGATCGTCGTGGCATCGGAGCCGAGGTTCACCAGGCACGGGACGTCCGACGTGGTGGCGACGTCGAGCGAGAACGTCACGCCGGCGCCCACGCGCCCCGACGAGGGGGCGTCGACGGCGAGCGTGGCCTGGTCGGCCGTGCACGCCGTGGGCTGCGGCGGCGTCGAGCCGATGGCGGGTTCGGTGGTCTCCGGCTCCGCGGGTTCGGTCGTCCCGGTGGGGGCGGTGCTGGACGAGGTCGCACCACCCGTCGGGGTGGTGGCGCCCTGGCCGTCCCCGCTGCCGCCGGTGAGTGCTCCGACGAGCGCCCAGACGCCGACGGCCAGGCCCGCGAGGAGCAGGACGGCGAGCACCACGACGATCAGACGACGGCGGCGGAACGTCGCCGCGCTCCGGGCCGACCTCGCCGAGGACACCGAGCCGGCTCCGCCCCCGGCCCGGCCGCCCGCCGGGCGGCTGCTCGAGCGGGGGGTCGAACGAGGGGTCGAGCGGGGGGTCGAGCGGCCCTGCGAGCGCGCGTCGACGGGCTGCTTCCTGCGCGGGGTCCGCCCCGTCCCTGACGTGTCCGGCACCTCAGCAGGATAGGTGAGGCATCCGCGCGGGCCCGTGACCCCGCCGCCGTCGGCACGTCGCCCCGCCACGCTCCGTTCTCGGCGGAGGGGTGGACCCCCGCGGGCGGCAGAATCGGGGGTGATGTCCACCGATCCCGTGCCGCCGGCGCCCACCACCGCCCCGGCCTCCACCCCGCCGCACCCGCGCGCCGCGCTGCACGCGAGGCTCCTGGTGTGGTTCGACGTCCACCGGCGCGACCTTCCGTGGCGCGCCGCGACCGCCACCCCGTGGGGCGTGCTCGTCAGCGAGATCATGCTGCAGCAGACCCCGGTCGTCCGGGTCGAGGGCCCCTGGACCGCCTGGCTCGAGCGCTGGCCGACCCCGGCCTCGCTGGCCGCCGCCCCGACCGACGAGGTGCTGCGTGCCTGGGGCCGCCTCGGCTACCCGCGCCGCGCGCTCCGGCTGCAGCAGTGCGCCGCCGCGATCGTCGAGCGTCACGACGGCGTGGTCCCCACCGCGGAGGCCGACCTGCTCGCGCTCCCCGGCGTCGGTTCGTACACCGCGGCCGCGGTGACGGCCTTCGCGCACGGCCGCCGCGCCGTCGTGCTGGACACCAACGTGCGCCGCGTGCTCGGACGCCTCACGGCCGGGACCGCGCTGCCGCGCCCCCACCTGACGCAGGAGGAGACCCGGCGCGCGGACGCCCTCGTACCGGGCGACGACGCCACCTCAGCGCGCTGGAACATCGCCGTGATGGAGCTCGGGGCGCTCGTGTGCACGGCCCGCTCACCGCGCTGCGACGACTGCCCGGTGCGCGACCTCTGCGCCTGGCGCGCCGCCGGCTACCCGGCCGACGAGCACGCGGCCGCGCGTCGGACGCAGGCGTGGCACGGGACGGACCGCCAGGTGCGTGGCCGCCTGATGGCGGCGTTGCGCGACGCGACGGGTCCGCTCACCCGCGAAGAGCTCGTCGCCGTCGCCGGCAGCGGGGACGAGCAGGCGCACCGCAGCCTCGACTCCCTCGTGGCGGACGGTCTCGTGTCCGGCGACGCGGAGTCGTTCGTGCTCGGGCGCTGACGGGCGCGCGGACACCAGCGGGAGCGCCAGGCGCGCGGCCGCCCCTGGGCGCGCAGGGCGCGCCTCGTCCACCCCGCGCCGCTCGCGAACTACCGTGGCCGCGTGAGCGAGACGCCCCCCGCGACCGACCCCGACGTCGTCACCGGCCTCGCCGTGCGCGCGATCTCCCGCACGCTGATCGCGATGGCGGGCACCGCCGTCGGCGTCGGACTCGTCGGTGCGGGTGCCGCGAGCATGGCCCAGGTCGAGAACGGCGGCGGTGGCGCGGACGTCGTCGTGCCCGGGGTCTCGGTGCTCATGATCGGTCAGCTGGCCGCGCTCGTCGCGACCGCGCTGGCGACGTGGGCGCTCGTCCAGCTGCTGCGACGCCGCGTCCCCGACCCCGCCCACAGCGTGGCCGGACTCGGGCGGGCCCTCGGGCTCTGCGCGCGGTTCCTCGTCGTCGGCTGCGTGATCGGCGTGATCTTCTGGGTGGTGGTGCGGCCGAGCACCGCGATCTCCGCCGTCTTCGGCGCCGTCGTCGCGATCCAGGTCGCGCTCGTCATCGGGCTGGTGCGCTCACGCATCCTGCGCGCGGCGCCCCGGGCCCGACGGGTCAGCGCTCCGCCAGCCTGACGATCATCCGGGTGTTGCCCAGGGTGTTCTGCTTGACGTGGGCGAGATCGAGGAACTCCGCGACGCCGTCGTCGTGCGAGCGCAGGAGCTGCGCGAACACGTCGGGGTCGACGGCGTCACCCTCGAGCGGCGCGAACCCGAGCCGAGAGAAGAAGTCGACCTCGAACGTGAGGCAGAAGACCCGCTCGAGCCCCAGCTCCGCCGCCCGGTCGAGCAGCGCACCGACCAGGGCGCGCCCCACGCCGGCGCGCACCCAGTCCTCGCGGACGGCGAGCGTGCGCACCTCCCCCAGGTCGCGCCACATCACGTGGAGGGCGCCGCAGCCCACGACGTCGCCGTCGGGCGAGACCGCGACCAGGAACTCCTGCACCGACTCGTAGTAGCCCACCAGCTCCTTGGCCAGCAGGATGCGTCGCTCGGCGTAGGGGACGACCAGGTCGCGGATCGCTCGCGCGTCCGCGGCGACGGCGCGGCGCACGGTGACCGCGCCGGGGGACGGGACCTGCGGGGCGACGGCGGACTCTGGCTCGGTGCTCACCCCGGCATGGTGCCACGGACGAGGGTGTTCGCCGTCGGCTCGTCGATCACGAGATCGGTGACGGCGCCCGCCCGCAGCGCCGCGCGCAGCGGCACCACCTTCGCCTCCCCCGCGACCACGCACACGCGGCGGTCGATGGCCTGGAGCTGGCGCGGCGTCGGGCCGGTGGCGCGGTCGTTGATCGCCACGTCCTCCCACGACCCGTCCTCGCGCAGGAAGACGGTGCACACGTCGCCCACCACGCCGTCGACCGCGAGCGCCGTGCGGTCCTCCTCCTCGAGGTAGCCGGACGTGTACACGTGCGAGGGCACCGGCGCGACGAGCGCGCCCACACCGAACACCGCGAGGTCCGCGCGCGCCTGGACGGCGAGCACGTGCCGGACGCTGCGCTCGCGCCACATCAGCTGACGCGTGGCGGCGAAGTCGAAGAAGGCGGGCACCGGGAAGTGCTCGGGGACGGCGTCGAACGCCTGGGCGAACTGGCTCACCAGGTCGGTGCCGTAGGCGAGGCCGGAGGACAGAGTGTTGGCGGCGCCGTTGAGCTGCACGACCGTGGCATCCCTGATCGGCGTGTGCGTCAGGTGCACCGCGACCGCGGCGACCGTGGTGCCCCAGGCGAGCCCGAGCGTCATCCCGTGCCCGAACCAGCCCTGCAGCAGCTGCGCCGCGTACCGGGAGACGTGGTCCAGGCGGACGTCGTCGGTCAGCGGCGAGCGCACCGGTACGACGTGCGCCCGCACCCGGAACAGGCGCTCGACGCTGCGGGCGACGGCGCCGCCCGCACCCGGGGACCGCACCTGGACCTGCACCATCCCGCGCTCGCGCGCGGCCTTCAGCAGTCGGCTCACCCCCGACCTCGACATGCGCAGCTGGCGGCCGATGGTCTCCATCGTGGCGTCCTGCAGGTAGTACATCGTGGCCGCCTCGTGCATCAGCTCGTCACGACCGTCCACGATCTCTCCTCCCCTGGTGCACATCCGTGCACCAGTGTTGCGCAGATGTGCTCGCGGGGCCAGGGTTGACGGTGGGCCGCCAGCCGACGGGCCCCACCGCACCCAGGCACAGGAGGAACTGTGACCACCGCGATCACCCCCGCGACCCGTACCGAGGCCCTCGACGCCATGAGCGACGACGCCGGTCTCGACGTCCTCGTCATCGGCGGCGGCATCACCGGCGCCGGCATCGCCCTCGACGCCGCCACCCGTGGCCTGCGCACCGGCATCATCGAGGCCCAGGACTGGGCCTCGGGCACGTCCAGCCGCTCCAGCAAGCTCGTCCACGGCGGCCTGCGCTACCTGCAGATGCTCGACTTCTCCCTCGTGCACGAGGCCCTGACCGAGCGCGACCTCCTCATCAAGGAGATCGCGCCGCACCTGGTCAAGCCCGTGCCCTTCCTCTACCCCGTGCTCAAGCACTGGGAGCGGCCGTACGTCGGCGCCGGGATCGCGCTGTACGACGTGCTCGCCACGATCGGCAGCCGCAAGGGCCGCGCCATGCCGCTGCACCGCCACCTGTCGAAGAAGGCGCTCCACAAGGCGTTCCCCGACCTGTCCGACGACGCCGCGCTCGGTGCCATCAAGTACTGGGACGCGTCGGTCGACGATGCCAGGCTCGTGCTCACGGTGGTCCGCACCGCGGCCTCCTACGGCGCGCTCGCCGCCTCGCGCACGCAGCTGGTCGAGCTCACCAAGAGCGGTCTCGGCCGCGTCGACGGCGCCGTCGTCCGCGACCTGGAGACGGGTGAGGAGCGCACGGTCAAGGCCACGCACGTCATCAACGCCACCGGCGTGTGGACCGAGGAGACCGAGTCCCTCGCCGGGACCGACGGCGGCCTCAAGGTCCTCGCGTCCAAGGGCATCCACATCGTCGTCCCGCGCGAGCGGATCCGCGGCGAGGTCGGGCTGATCCTCCAGACCGAGAAGAGCGTGCTGTTCGTGATCCCGTGGTCGCGCTACTGGGTCATCGGCACCACCGACACGCCCTACGAGCAGGACCCGGTCCACCCCGTCGCGACGGCGGCCGACATCGACTACGTCATCGAGCACGCCAACGCGGTGCTGGCCGACCCGATCGGCCGCGAGGACGTCATCGGCACCTGGGCGGGACTGCGACCGCTGCTGCAGCCCGGCACTAAGGACGGCACGTCCTCGGCCAAGGTCTCGCGCGAACACACCGTCGCCTCCCCCACCCCCGGCCTCACGGCCATCGCGGGCGGCAAGCTGACGACCTACCGGGTGATGGCCAAGGACGCCGTGGACTTCGCCCTCGGCGACCGCGCCCGCTCGCTGCCCTCCATCACGGAGCGCATCCCGCTCATCGGCGCCGTCGGCCTCCAGGCCGTCAAGCGCCAGACCGGTCGCCTCGAGCGTCGCTTCGGCTGGAGCACCGCGATGGTGGACCACCTGCTGCACCGCTACGGCTCGGCGCTGCGCGACCTGATGGCCGCGATCGAGGAGCAGCCCGACCTCGCGAAGCCGCTGGAGCACGCGCCCGCCTACCTGCGGGCCGAGATCCACTTCGCCGCCACGCACGAGCAGGTGCTGCACCTGGAGGACGTCCTCCTGCACCGCACGCGCCTGTCGTACGAGATCGCCGACGCCGGCCGCGGTGCCCTGGACGAGATCGCCGCCATCGTCGCGGACGTCCTCGGCTGGGACGACGCCAAGGTCGAGGCCGAGAAGGCCTCGTGGATCGCCCGGTGCGACGCGACCGACGCGGCCGCCCGCACCACCACCGACGAGGAGGCGGAGGAGGCGCGCCTCGCCGTCGCCGACATCGCCCCCATGCAGCCGCTGCAGCCTGCCGCAGCGTCCTGACCCGTGGCGGCGATCGCCCCGCGCGCCGTCGGGCGCGCGCCGGTGATCGCCGCCACACTCGTCCGCAGATGATGCACCTGCGTCATCCTCACAACGAAGTGAAGAGAGGTTGTCCGTGAACAACATCTTCGTGCCCGAGCTCATCGGAACCGCACTGCTCGTCCTCCTCGGCGGCGGCGTCGTCGCCAACGTCATCCTCAAGGGCACCAAGGGCTTCGGCGGGGGCTGGCTGCTGATCAACTTCGGCTGGGGCCTCGCGGTCTTCACCGGTGTCTACGCCGCCTTCCGCTCCGGCGCCCACCTGAACCCCGCCGTGACCGTCGGTCTGTGGACCAGCGGCGGCGACTTCTTCGCCGGCAACGCCGACCTGGGCCTCGACCCGATCGCGGCCAACGCCGGCAACGCCCTCATCTACATCGCCGCTCAGCTGATCGGCGCCATCATCGGCGCCGTGCTCGTCTGGGTCATCTACAAGGACCACTTCGACGCCGAGGAGGACGCGGGCACCAAGCTCGGCGTCTTCGCCACCGGGCCCGCCATCCGCTCGCTCGGTCGCAACTTCGTCACCGAGGTCATCGCCACGTTCGTGCTGGTCTTCACCATCATCCACTTCGGCCCCACGCCGACCGCCATCGGCCCGCTCGCCGTCGCGCTCGTCGTGGTCGGCATCGGCGCCAGCCTCGGTGGTCCGACCGGGTACGCCATCAACCCCGCTCGCGACCTCGGTCCGCGAATCGCCCACGCCCTTCTCCCCATCAAGGGCAAGGGCACGTCCGACTGGGGCTACTCCTGGGTCCCGATCGCCGGTCCGCTGGTCGGCGGCGCGCTGGCCGGCCTCGTCGGCGGCGCGCTGACCGTCGTCTGAGTCGACAGCCCCACCCTCACGACGGCGGCGGCGGGCCGACCGCTCGACCCGCCACCGCCGTCGCGCACCACGTGATCCACCAGCAGCCGCACCACCACTGACACATCAACGAAGAAGTGAAGGGAACCATCGTGGCCGACTACGTCCTCGCCATCGACCAGGGAACCACCAGCTCCCGCGCCATCATCTTCAACCACTCGGGCCAGATCGTCGCCACGGGCCAGAAGGAGCACGAGCAGATCTTCCCGAAGGCGGGCTGGGTCGAGCACGACCCCGAGGAGATCTGGACCAACGTGCGCGACGTCGTGGGCCAGGCCCTCGGCCGCGCGAGCCTGCAGGCCAAGGACATCGCCGCCGTCGGCATCACCAACCAGCGCGAGACCGCGGTGGTGTGGGACAGGACCACGGGCAAGCCCGTGTACAACGCCATCGTCTGGCAGGACACGCGCACGCAGAAGATCTGCGACCGCCTCGCGGGCGACGTCGGTGCCGACATCTACAAGGCCAAGGTCGGCCTGCCCCTGGCCACGTACTTCGCCGGCCCCAAGGTCGTCTGGATCCTGGAGAACGTCGACGGCGCGCGCGAGAAGGCCGAGGCGGGCGACCTCCTGATGGGCACGGTCGACACCTGGGTGCTGTGGAACATGACGGGCGGGGTCGACGGCGGCGTGCACGTCACCGACGTCACCAACGCCTCGCGCACGCTGCTGATGAACCTCGACACGCTGTCGTGGAACGAGGACATCGCCGCCGACATGGGCATCCCGCTCTCGATGCTCCCCGAGATCCGGTCGTCCTCCGAGGTCTACGGCAAGGGTCGCGGCACGGGTCTGCTCGCGGACGTCCCGATCGCGGGCATCCTCGGCGACCAGCAGGCAGCCACGTTCGGCCAGGCGTGCTTCGAGGTCGGCATGGCCAAGAACACCTACGGCACCGGCAACTTCATGCTCCTCAACACGGGCACCGAGATCGTGCCGAGCGAAAACGGCCTGCTCACCACCGTCTGCTACAAGATCGGTGACCAGCCCACGGTCTACGCGCTCGAGGGCTCCATCGCCGTCTCGGGCTCGCTGGTGCAGTGGCTGCGCGACAACCTCAAGGTGATCTCCTCGGCACCCGAGATCGAGACGCTCGCCGCCACGGTGGAGGACAACGGCGGCGCGTACTTCGTGCCCGCCTTCTCCGGGCTGTTCGCCCCGCACTGGCGCAGCGACGCCCGCGGCGCCCTCGTCGGCCTCACCCGGTACGTCAACATCGGTCACATCGCGCGCGCCGCCCTCGAGGCGACCGCGTTCCAGACCGCCGAGGTGCTCGAGGCGATGAACGCCGACTCCGGCGTCAACCTCACGGAGCTCAAGGTCGACGGCGGCATGGTCGCCAACGACGTGCTGATGCAGTTCCAGGCGGACCTGCTCGGCGTCGACGTCGTGCGCCCGCAGGTCGCCGAGACCACCGCGCTCGGTGCCGCCTACGCGGCCGGCATCGCCGTCGGCTACTGGGAGGGCGAGCAGGACGTCATCGACAACTGGGCCGAGGACAAGCGCTGGACCCCGTCGATGGACGAGGCCGAGCGCGACCGCCTGCTGCGGAACTGGAAGAAGGCCGTCACGAAGACCCTGGACTGGGTGGACGACGACGTCGAGCAGTGAGGTGAGGCGGTCGACGGCGTGAGCCGCCCGGCCGTGCAGCCGCCCGGACGCCGTCCGGCGATCGAAGGTCACGATGTGGCATCGATCCGCCGGGCGGCGTCCCGTGCGTGAGCCACGTCACCGACGGTGGGTTAGCGTGAGGCCGTCCTCAACGTCGCGGACGTGAGTGCTGTGGCCGGTTGCAGTCCCCCTGCTGACCGGCCACAGCCATCTCCGGGGTCGGGTCGGCCCCGGCGGGACTCCGACCGGCCGTTCGACGCCGTCGCCGCGGTCCGGTGGCAGGCTGACGGCATGGCACGCACGATCCGCACGCTGCTCACCGACGACGTCCTCGCTCGCATCCACGAGCGCGCCCCCGCGCACGACGCGGAGAACACCTTCCCGCACGCGGACCTCGAGGAGCTGGCGTCCCTGGGCTACCTCCGGGCGTTCGTCCCGGAGGACCTCGGCGGGGCCGGCTTCACGCTCGAGGAGGTCGCGCGCGAGCAGATGCGGCTGGCGGCGGCCGCCCCGGCCACGGCGCTGTGCGTCGGCATGCACCTGGCGGTCACCGGGCTGGCGGCCCGCCTCGACGCCGGCGGCGACGACTCCGTCGCCTTCATCCTTCGCGAGGCCGCCGCCGGCGAGATCTTCGCGTTCGGCAACTCCGAGGCGGGCAACGACCTCGTCATGTTCGACTCGCTCACGCGCGCGGTACCCGACGGCGAGGGCGGCTACCGCTTCCACGGCACCAAGATCTTCACGTCGCTCGCACCGGTGTGGACCCGGCTGGCGACCTTCGGTCGCGACGACACCGACCCCGCCGGCCCGCGGCTGGTGCACGCCGTCGTCACGCGCGAGGGGACGTCGACGAAGGACGACTGGAACACGCTGGGGATGCGCGCGACCCAGTCGCGCAGCACCGTGCTGGACGGTGCGCACGCCCCCGCCGACCGCGTCTACCGGTCCCTGCCGATCGGGCCGAGCGCCGATCCGTTCGTGTTCGCGCTGTTCGCGACGTTCGAGGTGCTGATCGCCGCGGTCTACACCGGCCTCGCGGGCCGGGCGGTGGAGCTGGGCGCCGAGGCGGCGCACCGCCGACGCTCGCGGAGGAACGACGGCGCGACCTACGCCGTCGACCCCGACATCCGGTGGACGGTGGCCGCGGCGGCGATGCGGCAGGACGGCGCACGCCTGCAGGTGCTCGCCCTCGCGCGCGACGTGGACGAGGGCGCCGACCACGGTGCGCGGTGGTTCGCGCAGCTCGTGGGGCTGAAGGTGCGGGCGGTGGAGGACGCGCGCGCCGTCGTCGACCAGGTCGTGCGGGTGAGCGGTGGCGCGTCGTACGCGAACGGGAGCGAGATCGGCCGGCTCTACCGCGACGTGCTCGCCGGGATCTTCCACCCGAGCGACGAGGAGTCGGCCCACGGCACGATCGCGACCTCGATCCTCGGCCCCCTCCCCTAGCGCCCCCACCGCACCCCACCGCCGAGAACGTCCTGGCCCGCGTTCCGGGGGCGGATGACGCGAGCCAGGACGTTCTCGGCGGCCGTGTCGGTGTCGTCGGGGGACGCTCACGGTGGACACGTGGGGTGGCACGTGTTTGGATAGCGCTTACCGTCAATGCCGACAGCAGCTCGACCGTGAGGACCTCCATGACGCACGACTCCGCCAGCTCCCCCGTCGCCCTCGTCACCGGCGGGAGTCGCGGCATCGGGCTCGGCATCACGGAGCGGTTGCTCGCCGACGGGTACCGCGTCTCGATCCTCGCGACGCGCCCCGAGCCGGCCGACGTGCTGGATCCGCTCCGCGAGCTGGCCGGCGACCCCGCCCGCGTGCGCTACGTGCAGGGTTCCGTCGCCGACCCGGCCGACCACGCGCGCTACGTCGAGGACGCCGTCGAGGCCTGGGGGCGGCTCGATCTCCTGGTCAACAACGCCGGCGTCGCCCCGAGCGTGCGCGCCGACATCCTCGAGGCGACGACGGAGAGCTTCGACCGCGTCATCGGCATCAACCTGCGCGGTCCGTACTTCCTCACGCAGCTGTTCGCGAACCGGGTCCTCGCGCTGCGCGACGACGCCGTCGTACCCGCTGCCGACTCCCCCGCAGCCCCTCTCCGCCCGCTCGCCACGATCGTCAACGTCTCCTCCACCTCGGCCGTCACCGTCAGCGTCAACCGCGGCGACTACTGCCTGTCCAAGGCGGGCGTGGGGATGGCGACGCAGCTGTTCGCCGCCCGGCTCGCCCCCGAGGGGATCGTGGTCTACGAGGTCCGACCGGGCATCATCGAGACCGACATGACGGCCGGCGTGAAGGGCAAGTACGACGCGTTCTTCGCCGACGGAAACGTGCCGATCGCGCGCTGGGGCCGACCCTCCGACGTCGCCGGCGCCGTCGCCATCCTGGCCTCGGGCCAGATCCCCTACTCCACCGGTGAGGTCGTCAACGTCGACGGCGGCTTCCACATCCCGACGCTCTGAGGACCGCGACCCCGTGACCATCCCTCGCACCGAACCCACCCTCCTGCGCATCGACGGCCTGCCCGTCCCCGTCCTGACCACCCACACCGTCGTCGTCGGGACGGGCTCGGCCGGCTACTGCGCCGCCGACCGGCTGCACGACCTCGGCGAGGACGACGTGGTCGTCGTCGCCGACAAGATCGGCGCGGGGGCGAGCCGCAACGCCGGGAGCGACAAGCAGACCTACTACAAGCTCACCCTGTCGGGCGGCGACGACGACTCCGTGCACGAGATGGCGCAGACGCTGTTCGCGGGCGGCGCGATGGACGGTGACAACGCGCTCGCCGAGGCGGCCCTCTCGGCGCGCGGCTTCCTGCACCTGGTGGACCTCGGCGTGCCGTTCCCGCAGAACCGCTACGGCGAGTTCATCGGCTACAAGACCGACCACGACCCCCGCCGTCGCGCGACCTCGGTCGGTCCGTACACGAGCCGCTCGATGGTCACGCAGCTCGAGAAGAAGGTGCAGCGCGACGGCACCCCCGTGCTGGACGAGTGCCGCGTGGTCGACGTCGTCACGACGACCGCGCCGGACGGGAGGCGCGCCGTCGCCGGACTGCTCGTGCTGCGCACGGACGTGCCGCACGTCGTGGAGGAGGGAGACGACTCCGCGGCCGCGGAGGACGAGCCGCGCTCCCCCTACCTGCTGCTGCGCTGCGCCAACCTCGTCTACGCCACCGGCGGCCCCGCCGGCATGTACCGCACGCGCGTCTTCCCGAACGGTCAGTGGGGCGCCTCGGGCGCCGCCTACCGCGCCGGGGTGCACGGCAAGAACCTCACGGAGTGGCAGTTCGGGCTCGCCTCGACCAAACCGCGGTGGAACGTCTCGGGCACGTACATGCAGGTGGTGCCGCGGTTCGTGTCCTTCGACGCCGACGGCGGTGACGAGCGTGAGTTCCTCACCGAGGTCATCGACGACTACGGCCACCTCATGAGCCTCGTCTTCCTCAAGGGCTACCAGTGGCCCTTCGACATCCGCAAGGCGCGCGACGGCTCGAGCCTGATCGACCTGCTGGTCTACCGCGAGACGGTGCTGCGGGGGCGGCGCGTCTTCCTCGACTTCACGCGCAACCCCGTGAAGGAGGAGTTCGACCCGAGCGCGCTCTCGCCCGAGGCGTTCGCCTACCTCGAGCGTGCGGGCGCCCTCACGGGAACGCCCATCGAACGCCTGCGCACCATGAACGAGCCGGCCTACCGCTTCTACCTCGAGAAGAACCCGTACGTGGACCTGACGACGGACCTGCTCGAGGTCGACGTCTGCGCGCAGCACAACAACGGCGGCCTCGTGGTGGACGCGTGGTGGCAGTCCAACGTCGCCGGGCTGTTCCCGGTCGGCGAGGCGGGCGGCGCGCACGGCGTCTACCGCCCGGGCGGCGCGGCGCTGAACTCGGGCCAGGTGGGCGCCACGCGCGCCGCGCAGTTCATCGCGGCCCGGCGCGACGCCGTCGCCGCCCCCGTGCTGGACGACGCCGCGTTCGCCGAGGCCGCCGCCCCCGTGGTGGCGCAGGCGCAGGCGCTGGTCGCCGCCGCGACGGGCCGCGCCGCGGCCGGGACCGCGGAGAACACGGCCGACATCCTGCGCGACGTGCAGGCGCTGATGAGCGAGAAGGCCGGTCCGGTGCGCAGCGCGACGTCGATCGAGGAGGCGCTCGCGCAGGTGCGCGCGTGGCTCGCGAGCTACGACGACGACGTGACCGCCTCCGCGTCCTCGCGCCAGTCCGTCAACCGGATCTTCCTCGTGCGCGACACCCTCACGTCGGCCTACGTCTACCTGTCGGCGATGCGGGACTACGTCGCGCACGGCGGCCGCTCGCGCGGGTCGGTGCTCTACTCCGACCCGTCCGGCGACCTGCCGGAGGCGAGCTGGGGCGAGAGGGCAGGCTCGCCGCTGTCCGACCTGCCGGACGTCTTCCGGTTCCGGCTCGACGGCGGCGAGCTCGACGAGGTCGTCCAGGAGTCCGCGCTGCTCGCGCCGGGTGAGGCCGTGGGGTCCTCGCACGTGGCCGACGGCGAGAGCTGGGCCGCGCAGGCGGCCGACGGCGGGCAGCGGGCGGGCGACGAGCGGGCGGGGACGGCCGCGTTCCGCTGGCGCCCGCGCCGCCCGCTGCCCGAGGACGACGACTTCTTCGAGAACGTCTGGCGCGACTTCCGCGAGAGCGGCAACGTCTACTGACGCCGCCGGTCCGTCGGTCCGTCCGCCCGTCCGTCGGTCCGCCCGTCCGCCCGTCCGTCCGTCCGTCCGTCCGTCCGTCCCGAGCCTCGTCAGCCGACGGCGTCCTCGGGCCGCACGCGGAAGCCGCGCGCGAGGTTCTCGCGCAGCTCCTGCGCGTTCTGACGCACGCCGTACGCCGGCCGGTCGCGCTCGACCCGCCAGGACTCCGCCAGCGGCCCGGCGGAGACCGTGTCGAACCCGATCCGGTCGTAGAGCTCGGTCACGAGCTCGACCGCCTCGTCGGCGTCCGACGCGGTCGCGAGCGCCCGGCGGTCGGGGGTGCCCGCGGGGGTGCCGGTCGTGGTGATGTCCGCCGCCTCGATGTGGTTGAAGGCCTTCACCACCGTCGACGTCGGCAGGTGCTCCTGGAGCATCCCCGAGACCGTGACCTCGCCCCGGTCGAGCTCCGGGATGTGCCCGTCCCGCTCCCAGTAGTAGTTGTTGGTGTCGAGCACGACCTTGCCGGCGAGCTCCGCCACCGGCACCTCGCGGTAGCTGCGGAGCGGGACCGAGACGACGGCGACGTCCGCGGCCTGCGCGGCCTCCTGCGCCGTGGCGGCCCTCGCGCGGTCGCCGAGCTCGGCGATCAGCGGCGCGAGCGTCTCCGGACCGCGCGAGTTGGCGATCACGACGTCCTCGCCGAGCGCGACGAGCGCCCGCGCCACCTGCGAACCGATGTTTCCTGCCCCGATGATTCCGTAGGTCGTCATGTGGAGCCCAACGCCGGAAGGGCCCCCGCGCATTCCGCGGGGGCCCCTCCGGTGGTGCGCCGACGACCTACAGGTGCGGCGCCACGAACCGCCGGTAGCGGTCGATCATCGTGGCCAGGGTCTGCTCCGGCGGCGCCGACCAGACGTCCTCGTTGAAGATCTCGACCTCGATGTCGCCGCGGTAGCGCGTCGCCGCGATCCAGCTCGTGATGGACGCGAAGTCGACGTAGCCGTCCCCCACGTGCCCGCGCGAGAGCAGCGGATCCGCCGCCAGCGGGAGCGTCCAGTCGCACACCTGGTAGGACGCGATGCGCTTCTCCATCCCCGCCCGGTCGATCATCTGCTTCAGCCGCGGGTCCCACCACACGTGGTAGGTGTCCACGACGACGCCGACGGCGGAGCTCTCGAACGACTCCGCCAGCGTCAGCGCCTGGCCCAGCGTGGAGATGACGGCGCGGTCCGCGGCGAAGATCGGGTGCAGCGGTTCGAGCACGAGCCGCACGCCGTGCTGCGCCGCGTACGGCACGAGCTCGCCGATCCGGTCGGCGACGCGGCCGCGCGCGCCCACGAGGTCGCGCCCGGGGTCCACCCCGGGTCCGGGCGCGTGCGGCGCGGCCGGCCCGCCCGGCGTCCGCGCGGCGGGCAGCCCGCCGACGACCATGATCAGCTCCGACGTGCCGATCGTGGCCGCCTCCTCGATCGCGCGCCGGTTGTCCTCCAGCGCCGCCCCCCGTCCCTCGGGATCGGCGGCGGTGAGGAAGCCGCCGCGGCACAGCGACGAGGCGCGCAGGCCGAAGTCCGCGAGGATCTGGGCGGCACGATCCGCGCCGACCTCCTGGACCCGGTCGCGCCAGGGCCCGATCGCGCTCAGCCCGGCGTCAGCCGCGACCTCGGCGGCCTGCGCGAGCGTGAGGTGCTTCGTGGTGGCCGTGTTGAGCGAGAGCCGCGCGAGGTCGGCCGGTCGCGTCGCGTCGGCGTCGTCGACCGGGGCCGACAGGGTCCCGACGACGGCGTCGCCCCCGAGCGCGGACTCGACCGCGTTCACAGCACGATCTCCGGGACCGGCAGCCGCCGGCCCTGCTCGGAGGACTGCAGACCGAGCTCGGCGAGCTGGACGCCGCGCGCCGCGGAGAGCAGGTCGAAGCGGTGCTCGCGGCCGGCGGCCACGTCCCGCAGGAACTCCTCCCACTGCGCCTTGAAACCGTTGTCGAGCTCAGCGTTGGCGGGCACGTCGAGCCACTGCTCGCGGAACTTCTCCGTGGTCGGCAGATCGGGGTTCCAGACCGGCTTGGGTGTGCTGGCCCGCTGCTGCGCCACGCAGCTGAACAGCCCGGCGACGGCGGAGCCGTGCGTGCCGTCGACCTGGAACTCCACGAGCTCGTCGCGGTGCACGCGCACGGCCCAGGAGGAGTTGATCTGGGCGACGACGGGGTCGCCCTGCGGTGTGCGGAGCTGGAACGTGCCGTACGCGGCGTCGTCGGCCGTGGCCTCGTAGGCCTCGCCCTGCTCGTCCCAGCGCGTGGGGATGTGCGTGACCGTCTGGCTCGAGACCGTCTCGACCGAGCCGATGATGCCCTCGAGCACGTAGTTCCAGTGGCAGAACATGTCGGTGGTCATGCCGCCGCCGTCCTGCTTGCGGTAGTTCCACGACGGCCGCTGCGCGGGCTGGAGCTCACCCTCGAAGACCCAGTACCCGAACTCGCCGCGCAGCGAGATGATGCGGCCGAAGAAGCCCTCGTCCACCAGCCGACGCAGCTTCACGAGGCCCGGCAGGTAGAGCTTGTCGTGCACGACGCCGGCGGTCACGCCGGTCTCGCGGCGGATCCTGGCGAGGTCGACCGCCTCGGCGAGGGTCTCCGCCGTCGGCTTCTCGGTGTAGATGTGCTTGCCGGCCCGCATCGCCCGCGCGAGCGTGGCGTAGCGCAGCGACGTCATGGAGGCGTCGAAGACGATGTCGGTCTCGGGGTCGTCGATGACCGCGTCGAGGTCCGTGCTCCACCGCTCGACCCCGTGCTGCTTCGCCAGCGCCTCGACCTTGTCGGCGTTGCGTCCGATGAGCACCGGTTCGACCTGGAGCGTCGAGCCGTCGGGAAGCGTCACCCCGCCCTGCTCGCGGATCGGCAGGATCGAGCGCAGCAGGTGCTGGCGATAGCCCATCCGGCCGGTGATGCCGTTCATGGCGATGCGAAGGGTGCGGGTCATCGTGGCTCCGTTGCTGAGAGATCCGTAGGGAAGCGCTTTCCATCCTAGGGTGACGGAAGCGGCTCGTCAACGAAACGCATGGGATGGCGCCTACGCGCCGCGCAGGTCCGGCGTCGACCCGCCGATCACGACGTCGCAGCCCACCGACTCCACGACGTCGCCCTGGTCGCCGAGTGCCAGGCGCACGGCACGCACGCCGAGCTCGTCCATGGGGACCGTCACCGTGGTGAGCGTCGGCACGACGTCGCGCAGCGTCGAGATCCCCCCGAAACCGGCCAGCGCCACGTCCTGCGGCACGCCGAGGCCGAGCTCGCGCGCGGCCGCGAGCGCCCCCAGCGCCATCACGTCGTTCGTGGCGACGACGGCGTCGACGTCCGCCAGGACGCCGTCCTGCGCCAGCCGCAGCAGAGCGCGGTGCCCGCCCTCCCACGTGAAGGCGGTCTCGACGCTCGAGGCCACCGACCCACGATCCCCCAGCGCGTCGAGGAACCCTTCGCGCCGGTCGCGGGCGGTGACACGATCGGTCGGACCGCCCAGCACGGCGAAGCGGCGGTAGCCGAGGTCGAGCAGCGACGCCGCCAGGGCCGCGGCTCCGCCCCGGTTGTCGACGGCGACCGAGGCCACCCCGGGCACGGGCTGCCCGATGGCGGCGATCCCCACGCCCTGTCGCCCCAGCGCGGCGAGGGACTCGGCCAGCGCGTCCGAGCGCTCGCCCGCCGACCGGCCGCCGGCGATCACCACCGCCCGCGCCCGCTGGCGGCGCATGAGGTCGATCAGCTGCGCCTCCCTGGCCGGGTCGTTCTGGGTCGTGGCGAGGGAGACCTGGAGTCCCTCCGCCTCGGCCGTGCGCACGACGGCGGCCGCGATCGCCGAGAAGTAGGGGTCGGCGATGTCGTGCACGAGGAGACCGAGCGTCGTCGTGCGCCCCCGCGCCATCGCCTGCGCCGTCGCGTCGGGCGTGTACTGCAGCCGTGCGGCCGCCTCCGTCACCCGTTCGACGAGCTCGGGCCGCACGGAGCGGTCGGCCGAACCGTTGATCGCTCGCGACGCCGTCGCCAGCGACACCCCCGCCTCCCTGGCCACGTCGCTCAGGGTCACCCGCTGCACCATGTCCACACACTAGACGGCGGGGCCCACCGTGAGGTGAGCCCCGCCGTCCGGCGAATCCGTGCGGGTGAGGCTCAGGCCTCCGGGTTCGTCAGCCGGTACATGAACGCGGCCATCGCGTCCCGGTTGACCGGGCTGAGCGGCCGGTAGAGCGTCGTGCCGTCGTTCCCGTCGCGCCAGCCGGTGGCGATGCCCTCCTCCTCGAGCCAGGCGATCTCCCGGTAGAACTGGTTGCCGGTCGCGACGTCGTCGAACGGCGAGACCGTCGGCGCGTCGTAGGAGGCGACCTCGGCGTACCGGAAGAGGAACGCCGCCATCGCGTCACGCGCGATCGGAGCCAGCGGGCGGTACGAGAACGTCCCGTCCCCGTTGGCCCAGCCCGTGGAGATCTCCTTCGCGTGGAGCCAGGCGATCTCCCGGTAGAACTGGTTGCTCGTGCTCACGTCCGTGAACGGCGAGGTCGCCGGCGGGGTGAACTCGGGCTCCCCGGCGAGGACGGCCAGGCGGTAGAGGAACGCCGCCATCGCGTCGCGCGCCACCGGCGTCACGGGGCGGAACTCCTTCGTGCCGTCGGGCAGGTCCCACCCGCGGGTGATGCCGCGCTCGGCCAGCCACGAGATCTCGCGGAAGAACTGGTTGTCCTCCGCCACGTCGACGAACGAGATCGGCTCGGGCTGCTCGACGGGAGTGCCCGTCACCGTGAGGTTGCGCAGGCGCCCGATGTTGTCGAAGGAGCCGAAGCCCACACGACCCGAGGTGAAGGTGTCGTCGGTCGCCGTCATCAGCGGCCGCTCGAGACCGTCGAGGTACACGGCGATCTCCCCGGTCTCGGCGCAGTGCACGAGGCGAACGTCGTGCCAGTCGTCGTCCGTCACGGCCGGCGGAGCGCCGATCTCGGTCTCGGGGTTCCACTGGTCGTCGATGCGCTCGCGGTCCTTGCCGTCGACCTTGAAGATGCCGTTGTGGGCGTAGATCGTGTTGTCCTGGCTGAGGTGGGCGTAGTAGTACTCGGTGTCGGACCGGTGTCCGAACACCAGGATGACGTCACGGTTGTTGACGTCGACCGGCTCGTCGAGCCGGACCTCGGCCTCCAGCTCGAACGAGGCGAGCTCCGGGCCCTGCGCGAGGATCGCGTACTCGAACGGCCGGCGGATGCCGTCGTTCGGGTTGTCCCCCTTCTCGGCCAGGACGATCTCCTCGCCCGGGAACTGCCACTTCGACGGCGTGCGCGGCTCCCAGCTCTCCGCGTCCGCGCCGGCCGTGATCTCGGTGCCCGACGGCGTGCAGGTGGGCACCAGCGGCGGCTCGACGTCCTCGACGGCGTAGCGCGCGTACTGCGCCGCCACCTGCCCGGCCGTCGCGGCCGAGTCGAGGAACATCAGGTCGTCCATCCGACCGTTGAACGGGTTCTGCTCGCGCGTGTTCTGCGGGTAGCTGCCGCCGATCTTGATCCCGCGCGGGTCGGTGTCGGTCGCGCTGCCCTGGCCCCACGGGTTGGTGGTGCTGGTGTAGAAGCCCTCGAGCGGCTCGCCGTTCATGTACAGCGCCATCGAGCCCCCGGCGAAGTCGAAGGTGGCCGACAGGTGCACCCACTCGCCCTGCTTCAGGATCTCATCCCACGGCATCTGAGCGGCGTACGTCCAGGACGCGCCGCCGTCCACGCGCCGCGCCAGCGCCACGAGGCGCTGCTCACCGTTCACGTTGATGACCTCGAGCAGCGCACGGACGGCGTGCCCGTCGGAGCTGCCGGACAGGGTCCCGGCCAGCCCGATCGCGTTGAAGCGGTCGTTCGGGTCCGGGGTCGTGGAGTTGAGGGCGGGCATGTCGCCCTCGGGCTTGAACCAGCCCATCACGGTGGTCTCGTCGGTGCCGGCGAACGGCCGCAGGGTCTCGACCCCGCCCTCGTCGTAGATGCCGGCCTTCCAGTCGTCGTTGGAGACCGCGTGCTTGTTCACCTGCTGGGTCTGCAGCGCCTCGCCGGCACCCGGGTAGGCGGAGTCGGCCACGCGCATCTCCACCCCGCCGTTGACGAGGTCGATCGCGGTGCCCGAGTAGCCGAGGTCGGTCTCCTTGGTCGGGTCGCCCTCCAGGGGCGTGTCGAAGCCGTAGTGCGCCACGAGGCTCGGTGCCAGCTCCGGCAGGACCTGCGGGGCGGCCTCGAACGGCGGCTCCACCTCACCCTCGCGGGCGCCGACGACCTTCCACATCTTCCCGTCGGCCTTGGAGACCAGGTACAGCTGGTCTCCGCCGTCCGAGCCGAAGCGCAGGTCGACGCGCGTGTCCCCGACCAGCTCCTGGAACGTCGTCTCCTCGCCGTCGACGAACACCTTGAGCTGGCTGATCTCCGCCAGATCCTCGATGTCGCCGTCGTTGCGAACCATCTCGTCGGCCTCGGTGGACAGCACCCACCCGCGCACGAGGTCCGTGAACAGGTACTTGCCGCGCAGCTCCTCGATGTCGCCGCGGTAGACGAACCCGCCGTTCAGGGCCACCCCGGCGTCGCCGGTCTGACCGGGGTCGCGGTTGTGGTCGTAGGCCGCCACCGGGTAGGTGAACCCGTTCTCGGCGTCGTCAGCCGGCAGCGGGTAGATCTGACGGTTCTCGGCGAGGAACGAGCCCTCGCGCTGCGACCAGCCGAAGTTGTCGCCCGCCTCGACGGCGTAGACGGACTCGACCTGCCACTCGCCGATGTGGCCGAGGTAGAGGGTGTTCTCGCCCTCCGGGTCCCAGCTGATGCGGTGGGGGTCGCGCATGCCGACGGCGTAGATCTCGCCGAGGGCCCCTGCCGTCCCCAGGAACGGGTTGTCCGCCGGGATGCCGTACTCGCCGTTGGTGCTGTCCGTCCCCAGCGGGTCGATGCGGAAGATCTTGCCCTGCGGCGTCGTCAGGTCCTGGGGGTTGCCGTTGCCGACGCCGTTGCCGCCGTCGCCCACGAGCACGTAGAGGTTGCCGTAGTCGGCCTCGCCCTTCTCCACCGTCGGGTTGAACGCGATCTGCTGCACGGTGTGGACGCGTCCGCCGAACGGCACGCGCATCACCTCGCGACTGGTCCCGGCGAACGTGGCGGCGGCCGGGTCGGTCGCCGTCCACTCGGTGATGACGCTGTGGAAGCCCGTCGTGCCGAAGCCGGGGAAGTCGGGGGTGTCCTGCGTGAGCGCCGTCCCGGCCTCCGTGTGGACGGTGTAGAACTTGCCGTTCTCACCGAACTCGGGGTGGAACTCCACGAAGCCGAGACCCGTGCCGAGGCCGGCGCTGTTGTGGAAGTTGTCGACGAACTGCTCGCGCACGTTCAGGTAGGGCACGTGATCGCCCGTGGCCTCGTCCACCAGGTACAGGATCGCGTTCATGTCCGGTACGGCCAGCCGGCCGGAGCCGTCCGGGACCTCGTCGACGTGCTGCACCCGGTTGTGACGGATGAGGCGCTGGTCGCTCGCGGCCGGCGTCGTGGTGGACGCGGGGAGCTGGGCGAACTCCTCGACCTCGATGCCCAGGCTGACGGGCGTCGGGTCGGGGAGCGGGTTCTCCAGGGGCTGGACCGGTCCGCCGTCGGCCGACTCGCAGTCCGCGACGTTTCCCGTGGGCAGCGCGAGGTTGGCGCCCGTGGGGTCGATCGCGACGTCGTCGAGCATGATGCGGCCCGCGCTGTTGCCGCCGTTGATCCAGAAGAAGCGGTCGAGCGCGCCGGTGACGCTCTCGCGGAAGCCGAACGTCTGCTCGGCTCCGGCGGGGAGCCGGGTCTGCTCCTCGTAGATCCCGCCCTGGCTGTAGACGGTGACGCGGTCGGTGGCGTTGTCCGCCACGATCCACACGCACTGCCAGACGTCCTCCGACCAGGTGCCGACGTCGGCGAACGCGCCGCCGTTGCGGACCTTGAGGACGTCGCTGTTCTGGTTGTTGACGTAGGCGCGGCTGTGGGAGGTGGTCGACGGCGCGTCGACGTCGGTCACGCCGAAGGAGTTGTCGGAGGACGCGTCGCGCCGCATCCGGAGGAAGACGGTGCCGGTGGCGCCGTCCTCGATCGGGGTGATCGCACGGTGGGCGGAGCGGTTGCCGCCCGTCAGCTCGAGTGCGCGGTTGTTCTGGTTGACCGGGTCGAGGACGACCTGGCCGGCGGGGTGGGACGTCCAACCGTCCTGGCCGTCGAGCGGGCCGACGGTGTAGCCCTCGAAGGTGAGGTGCTCGGTGAAGCCCGCGACGTCGGCCGCAGCTGCGGCGGCCTCGGTTCCTGCCGGGGCGGCGGGGGTGTCGGGCGGTGGTTGGTCGGGGGCGGCCGACGCCGGGACGGCGGCCACGGAGACGGCGAGCGCCGCCGAGAGGGCGAGCGCGAGGCCCGTCCGTAGGGGTGTCGTGCGGGGTCGTGCAGACGTCATCGTCCGGCTCCTCATCGTTGGGAAGCGCTTTCACGCGCAGTCAGCGTTGCACGCGGCGAGCCGGGTGGCAACGGTCAGTTTGCGACGGGTTCGTTTTCGGGGCGGTTCGGCGGTGGCGCCGCCGCTCGCCCCGGCCCCGGATCCCGTCGCAGCCTCAGCCGGGGCGGACCGGTGCCGCCCTGAGCGGCTGAGCGCGAGCACCCGCCGACCCGCGCCTCCCTGACCTGCGGCGATGCCACGAGCTCCGCCGACGGCCCGCACCTGGCCGCTCCTGGCGGCACGCCGCCGGCACGCCCCGACGGCCGCGGCGCCAGGAACGAGCGGGAGCCCGCCACCGCGACCGACGACGAGCTACGCGGGCGGCGGCGCGGTCGAGGCTCGTACCACCAGCTCGTGACCGACCTCCCTCACGGTCGGCTCACCGCCGGCGGGGCGCAGCGCGAGCCGCGCGGCCTGCCGGCCCATGCTCGCCATGGGCAGCCGGACCGTCGTCAGCGCGGGGGCGAGGTCCTGCGCCACCTGGACGTCGTCGATCCCCGTGACCGACACCGCCTGCGGCACCGGGATCCCCCGCTCGCGCAGCACCGACAGCGCCCCGGTCGCCATGGTGTCGTTCAGCGCGATGATCGCCGTCAGGCCGGGGTGCGAGTCCAGGAGGCGGACGGTCGCGGCCCGTCCGCCGTCGCGCGTGAAGGCCGCGTGCGCCCAGACGATCTCCTCGACGTCGGCGGCGCGCGCCGCCCGATCGATCCCTCGGCCCCGGTCCACGACGGTCGTCAGCGTGTCCGGACCCGAGATCACACCGATGCGCCGGTGCCCGAGCGCGATGAGGTGCTCGGCGGCGACGCGCGCCGCTCCGACGTTGTCCGGCAGCACCGCGTCGCAGCCGATGTCGCGGTGCCCGATCGCCACCAGCCGCCCACCCGAGGCCGCGTAGGCCTCGAGCTCGGCGTTCACCGTGGCGTTCTTGGCGGGGTCCCGGTAGCCGGACCCGGCGATGATCAGCGCCCCCACGCGCTGCCCGCGCAGCATCCGCACCCCGGCAAGGTCGCTCGCCGCCTCGCGGTCCTGGTGGCTGACCTGCACGCTCCAGCCGTGCTCGCCGGCCACCTGGATGACGCCGCCGGCGATCTCGGCGAAGTAGGGGTCGTCGATCTCGTAGACCATCAGCCCCAGCACCGAGGTCAGCCCGCCGGCGAGCGAGCGCGCGTGCGGGTTGACCGTGTAGCTGAGCTCGTCAGCCGCCTCGAGCACGCGGCGCGTCAGACCGGGTGAGACCACCCCGCCACCGGACAGCGCACGCGACGCCGTCGCGATCGACACCCCCGCGAGCACCGCCACATCCGTCAGGCGCGGCGCGCCCGACCTCTCCCGCTCCTGCCACCGGTGCGCCATCGCACGCCCTCCAGGGTGTCGAGTTGATCACGATGCAACTTCGGTGTTGCGTGGATCACATCTGCAGCATACGGTGCAGTAACCGCTTTCTGAATGCGCTTTCCAAGATCGGTGTCGATCGGGCGCAGGGGTGGGCACCAGTGCATGACTTCTTACGACGAGGTAGGAGCAAGAGCCGTGGCACAACCAACGCGCCGCATCCGCGGTACCAGCAGCACCCGAGCACGAACCCTGACGGCGGCCGCCGCAGCGGCGGTCATGCTGACCCTCTCCGCCTGCGCCGACGGCGGTGGCGGCAGCGGCGGCGGGGACGGCGACGGCGGGTCCGACGACCCGATCGTCATCGGCATCTCCCTCCCCCTGACCGGCGACTTCTCCGAGCCCGGCAAGGGCGTCCAGCGCGGGTACGAGGCCTGGGCCCAGATCATCAACGACGACGGCGGCCTGCTCGGTCGCCAGGTCGAGCTCAAGATCCTGGACGACCAGTCCAACGCCGACCGCGTCGTGGCGGACTACGAGGTGCTGATCGCGCAGGACGAGGTCGACCTCGTCTTCGGACCGTTCTCCACGCGCCTCGTCGTGCCCTCGGCCCGCGTCGCGCAGGAGTACGGAATGCTCTTCGTCGAGCCGGCCGGCGCCGCCGCCGAGGTGTTCGAGCAGGGCTTCGACAACCTCTTCTACGCCGCGCCCGCCATCGCGCAGGACCACTACAACTACCTGGCCGACGAGATCCTCGCGATGCCGGAGGGCGAGCGCCCGACCACGGTCGCCGTCGCCTCGATGGACGACCCGTTCGCCCAGGGCACCGCCTACGGCCTCCGGGACAAGCTCGAGGAGGGCGGTCTGGAGATCGTCGTCGACGAGGTCTACCCGCCCAACACCACCGACTTCTCCCCGATCGCGGCCAAGATCGCGGACTCGGGCGCCGACATGGTCATCGGCGGCACGCAGTACCAGGACGCCGTCAACCTCATCGTCGCGCTGCAGCAGCTGAACTACCAGCCGCAGCTCGCCGCGTTCTCCACGGCCCCGACCAACCCCGAGTTCTCCGAGGCCATCGGCTCCAAGACCGAGGGGATCCTCTCCCCGACCGGCTACACGCCCGACGCGACCTGGCCCTCCAACGTGGACTTCGTCGAGAAGTACACCGAGATCCACGGCAACCCGCCCGGCGAGGACGAGGCCAACGCCTACACGACCGGCCAGGTCGTCGCCGCCGCGGTCGAGGCCGTCGGCTGCGCCGAGCAGGGCGACTGCCAGCAGCAGCTCATCGACTGGCTGCGGGACAACGAGGTCGAGACCGTCGTCGGCCCGCTGACCTGGGACGAGACGGGCAAGCCGCAGGGCGCGCACCTCATCCAGCAGTACGTCGACGGCGCCATCGAGATCGTCCTGCCCGGCGAGACGGCCGAGGCCGAGCTCATCTTCCCGAAGCCTGCGTGGTGATCGAAGCGTGACCGGTTCACTCCTCCTCCAGAGCCTCATCCTGGGCGTGCTGCTGGGAGGGCTCTACGCCCTCCTGGCAGCGGGTCTGACCCTGTACTTCGGCGTCATGCGCGTCGTGATGATCGCCCACGCGGCGTTCCTCGTGCTCGCCGCCTACCTCGCCTGGTTCGCCAACTCCCGCCTCGGGATCGACCCGCTGCTGACCCTCGTGGTCACCGTCCCGCTGTTCTTCGGGATCGGCGTCCTCATGCAGCGCCTGCTCATCAAGCGGCTCCGCCCCGCGACCCTCACGATGATGTCGGTGCTCCTCACCTTCGCCATAGCGCTGTTCATCGAGGGCCTGGTCGGATTCGTCTGGGGCGGCACGCAGCGCCGCATCCAGCTGTCCTACTCCAGCGCGAGCATCGAGATCTTCGGGGCGCGCATCGCCGTCGTGAAGCTCATCGCGTTCGGCCTGGCGGCGCTGTCGCTGCTGGCGCTGTACCTGCTGATGAAGCACACCCGCTTCGGGCAGGCGCTGCGCGCCACGATCCAGCACCCCGAGGCCGCTCAGCTCGTCGGCATCAAGACGGAGGGCGTCGCCGGTCTCGGCTTCGGCCTCGGCCTGGCGACGGCGGCGCTCGGCGGCACGGCCCTCTCGCTGGACGCCACCATCTACCCGTCCCTGCACTGGCACTGGATCGGACCGCTGATGGCGATCATCGTCGTCGGCGGCCTGGGATCGATCCCCGGTGCCGCCATCGCCGCCCTCGTCCTGGGGGTGGGCCAGAGCCTGCTCCAGGTCCCGCTCGGGACGACGTGGGCGCAGACCATCTTCTACGTGGCACTGTTCGTGACGCTCATGGTGCGTCCGCAGGGGTTCTTCGGAGGTCGCCTTGCCCAACGCTTCTAGCACGCTGGCCGCGCCCGAGCGCGCCGCCACCGCTGCCACCCCCACCGACCGCTCGCGCCGGCGGAAGATCGCCACCGTCGTCGCCCTCATCGTGGCCGCCGTGGTCGTCGGGATCTTCCCCGCCGCCGCGCCGAACGCCTACATCCTCTCGGCCGGCGTCGTGATCCTGTCCTACGCCTGCACCGCCACGTCGTGGAACTTCATGGGTGGTTTCACCGGCTACATCTCCCTCGGTCACGCCGCGTGGTTCGGACTCGGCGCCTACGGCACCGGCATCCTGGTGCGGGACCTGGGTCTGCCCTCGTTCGTGGCCTGGGCGCTGGCCGGCGTGGTCGTCGCGATCATCACGGTCCCGATCGGCATCGCGGCCCTCCGGGTGCGCGGCGCGTCGTTCGTGATCGTCTCGATCGCGTTCGTGCTCATCCTGCTCCTGGTGTTCCAGGGCTGGGGCAGCTTCACGGGCGGCTCCAACGGCCTCGTCGTACCGCGCCCGTTCCCCGACCTCATGCGCCCGGTCCACCACCAGGTGTTCTTCTACCTGTTCGCGGCACTGCTCGCCGCGATGCTCGTGCTGTGGTGGGCGATCAACCGCTCGCGCTTCGGCATCGGCCTCAAGGCGATCCGCGAGGACGAGGACAAGGCCGAGGCGCTCGGCATCCCGACGCGCAACTACAAGCTCGTCGCCTACATCATCTCGGCCACCTTCACCGGCCTGGCCGGCGGGATGTACGCGCTCTGGTTCGGCGACCTGGACCCGATCTTCCAGTTCTCGATCCTGCTCGGCTCCTACATGGTGCTGATGGCGCTGCTCGGCGGCATCCGCCACCTCCTCGGCCCGCTCGTGGGCGCCATCATCGTCGGCATCGGTCTCGAGGTCTTCAAGCTGCAGTTCGGCGACACGCAGTTCCACCTCGTGGCCACCGGCCTGCTGCTCGCCCTGGTCGTGCTGTTCATGCCCGACGGGATCATCCCGGCCCTCCAGGCCGGCATCAAGCGGTTCGGTCCGCAGTCCTCCTCCATCCGGGAGATGACGGCGGGCGAGCTCGCCGAGCGCAACCGCGCGGCCGGTGTCAGCGGTGCGTCGGTGTTCGCCGGCCGAAAGGCCGAGCGCGAGGGCGTCGAGAACGAGGACGCCACCACCCCGACCGAGGAGGAGAAGCGATGACCGCCACGGCAGCCAGCGGCGCCACCACCACCGTCTCGAACCTCAGCACCCGGGGACTGACGAAGGTCTTCGGCGGCGTGCGCGCCGTCGACGGCGCCGACGTCACGTTCCACGAGGGCAAGATCAACGCCCTCATCGGACCGAACGGTTCGGGCAAGACGACGTTCTTCAACTGCGTCACCGGCATGATCAAGCCCGACTCGGGCACGGTCACGTTCAAGGATCGCGACATCACGGGCAAGGCCCCGCACGCCATCGCCCACGCGGGGATCGGGCGCAGCTTCCAGCTGTGCCGGATCTTCCCCAGGATGAGCGTGCTCGACAACGTGCTGGTCGCCGTCCGTCGGACGGGCATCCGGAGCCTGCTGGCTCCCGCCCGCACCGAGGCGGAGGTCACCAAGGCGCGCCAGCTCCTGGTCAGGGTGGGCATCGACCACCTCGAGAACGCCGAGGCGCGCGACCTGTCCTACGGTCAGCAGAAGCTGCTCGAGCTGGCGGGCGTGCTCATGGGCGATCCGGACACGATCATGCTCGACGAGCCCGCCGGTGGCGTGAACCCCTCCCTCATCGGGCGGATCGGCTCGCTCGTGCAGGAGCTCAACGCGGAGGGCACGACCTTCCTCATCGTCGAGCACAACATGGATCTCGTGATGAGCCTCAGCCACCACGTCATCGTGTTCGACCGCGGGCGCCCGATCGCCGAGGGCACACCCGACATCGTCCAGTCCGACCCTCGCGTCCTGGAGGCCTACCTTGGCGTCTGACACCTCACCCCAGACAAGCACGGCGAACGCCGCGAAGCCCGACGGCGACCTGCTCGTCCTCGACGACGTCCAGGCCGGTTACGGCAGGGCCGCGATGGTCCTGCGCGGCCTGACCATCCGGGTCCCCGCCTCCACGGTGGTCTGCCTCGTCGGACCGAACGGCGCCGGCAAGTCCACGGTCCTCAAGGTCGCCAGCGGCCTGCTCAAGCCGGCCTCGGGGAAGATCCTCGTGGGCGGTGCGGACGTCACCGGACAGGGCCCGCAGCAGATGCTGACCTCGGGCCTCGCCCACGTCCTGCAGGGGCACAGCGTGTTCCGCGAGATGTCGGTCCAGGAGAACGTCATGCTCGGCGCGTACACGCTGCGCGACAAGGCGGTCATCGCCGAGCGCGTCACGTTCGTGCAGAACCTGTTCCCGATCGTCGGGGAGCGCTGGAAGCAGCTGGCCGGCCTGCTCTCGGGCGGCCAGCAGAAGCAGGTGGAGTTCGCTCGCTCGCTCATGGTCAGCCCGAAGGTCGTGCTGCTCGACGAGCCCTCGATGGGTCTCGACCCGAAGACGACCACCAAGGTCTTCGAGCAGGTCGTGCGGATGCGCGACGCCGGCGTCGCCGTCCTCCTCGTGGAGCAGAACGCGCGGCGCGCGCTGGAGACGGCGGACATCGGCTGCGTCCTCGACCTCGGTCGCGTGCACATCACCGGACCGGCACCCGAGCTGCTCGCCGACCCGCAGCTGTCGGAGCTCTACCTCGGTGGCCGACCGGGCGAGGCGAAGACCCCCGCCTGACACGCTCCCCCTCCCGCCGACGGCCGGTCTTCCGCCGGCGGGCGGATGGCTGGACGAGGCGGCCCGGTGAGGGTCACGCCCCGTCCGTCCGACCGCGCGACTGTCACGTCCGATCCGGTTCGCACCGCCGGGACCAGGCCGGACGTGACAGTCAGCCGCCCACCGCATCGACCGCGGCGACCCGGGCGCTTCGCCATCGTTCGCCGCCCCCACCGCGGCACGCGAGGTCGACCGCTGCTCGTCGGCACTGCCCGCAACCCACCCCATCTGGAGTCACCGTGGACGTCCTCTCCCAGCTCGCCGCCGCCACCCTCGTGCCGGTGGTGGTCCTGCACGACGCCGCCGACGCCGACGGCCTGGCCGGCGCCCTCGTCGCCGGCGGCCTCCCGGTCGCGGAGGTCACCTTCCGCACCCCGGCCGCCGCCGACTCGATCCGCGCGATGGCGGACCGCGGCGACATCCTCGTGGGTGCCGGCACGGTGCTCACCCCGGCGCAGGTCGACACGGCCGTGGCCGCCGGCGCGCAGTACGTCGTCTCCCCCGGCACGAGCCGCGCGGTGATCGAGCGCTGCCAGGAGCACGGCATCGCGGTCCTGCCCGGTGCCGTCACCGCCACCGAGATCCAGGCGGCGCTCGAGCTCGGTCTGACCACGATGAAGTTCTTCCCCGCCGGCACGTCGGGCGGCGCGCCCGCCATCGTGGCACTGTCGGCCCCGTTCGGCGGCGTTCAGTTCGTCCCGACCGGCGGCGTCGGCCCCGCCAACCTGGGCGACTACCTCGCCCTGCCGAGCGTCGTCGCCGTCGGCGGCTCGTGGATGGTCCCGGCCGCCACGGTCGCCGCGCACGCTTTCGCCACCATCACCGACCTCACGACGACGGCGGTCGAGCTCGCGCGCTCGCTGCGTCCCGCCGCGGCGTCGGCCTGACCCCCACACCTCCGACAGACCCCCCAGGAGCCCCCGTGAGCACCACCCTCGAGATCCGCCCCGCCTCCGAGTGCCGCTACGACGCCGTCTCGCTCGGCGAGGTCATGCTGCGCCTCGACCCGGGCGAGGGTCGCATCCGCACCGCCCGCTCGTTCCGCGCCTCGGAGGGCGGCGGGGAGTACAACGTCTCGCGCGGTCTGCGCCGGGCGTTCGGCCTGCGCGGCGCCGTCGTGACGGCGCTGGCCGACAACGAGATCGGGCGCCTGGTGGAGGACCTCATCCTCACCGGGGGCCTGGACACCGAGTTCGTGCGGTGGGTGCCCTACGACGGCATCGGCCGCACCGTGCGCAACGGCCTCAACTTCACCGAGCGCGGCTTCGGCGTGCGCGGCGCCGTCGGCGTCTCCGACCGCGGACTCACCGCCGCCTCCCAGCTCCGGGCGCAGGACGTGGACTGGGACAGGCTGTTCGGCGAGTACGGCGTGCGCTGGCTGCACACCGGCGGCATCTACGCCGCGCTGTCGGAGACCTCCGCCGAGACGGTCCTCACCGCGGTCAGGAAGGCCAAGGAGTACGGCACGGTCGTCTCCTACGACCTCAACTACCGGCCATCGCTGTGGAGGTCGATCGGCGGCCAGGCCAAGGCCCAGGAGGTCAACAGGGAGATCGCGCCGTACATCGACGTCATGATCGGCAACGAGGAGGACTTCACCGCCTCGCTCGGCTTCGAGGTCGGTGGCGTGGACGAGAACCTCGCCCACCTCGAGACGGACTCCTTCAAGGAGATGATCGAGACGGCGGCGGCCGCGTACCCGAACTTCAAGGTCATCGGCACCACGCTGCGCACCGTCCACAGCGCCACGATCAACGACTGGGGCGCGCTGGCCTGGTCGAAGGAGACCGGCGTCGTCGAGGCGACGCACCGCGCGGGGCTGGAGATCCTGGACCGCGTGGGTGGCGGCGACTCGTTCGCCTCCGGTCTCATCTACGGGCTGCTGGACGGTCAGGACCTGACGACGGCGGTCAACTACGGTGCCGCGCACGGCGCCCTGGCGATGACCACGCCCGGCGACACCACGATGGTCAGCAAGGCCGAGGTGCTCAAGCTCGCCGGGGGCGGGTCGGCGCGCGTCGACCGCTGAGGTCGGGCCGGCGCGAGACGCCGGAACTCTCGCCATCCCCGGCCACCCGCGCGACGATGGAGGCATGGCACAGGCAACGACAGCAGACAGGGTCCGCCAGCTCGCGCTCGTGGTCGGTGGCGCGGGCGCCATCGCGGCCGCGGCGTGGGGTTCGGGTGCGTTCGGCGGTGACGCGATCCAGAACGCCTCCAGCGGCGCGCTGTCCGCGACGGCGACGCCGCTGGCCCCCGGGACGGGTGCGTTCTCGATCTGGAGCGTCATCTATGTCGCCCTGATCGTCACGGCGGTCCTGCACGCCCTGCCCTCGCGCGCGGCCTCCCCCCACTACCGCGCGCTCGGCTGGTGGATCCTGGCCAGCATGATCCTCAACGCCGCGTGGATCTGCGCGGCGCAGGTGGGCCTGCTCGGCCTCACCGTGCCGGTCATCGCGCTGCTCGTGGGGGTCCTCGCGGTCTGCCTCGTCAAGCTGCGCACGCTGCCCCCGGCACCGCGCCTCGACGCGATCGTCCTGGGCGGCACCATCGGCCTCTACCTCGGCTGGGTGTGCGTCGCCACGGTCGCCAACGTCACGACGGTCCTGACCTCCTCCAGCATCGACCTGGGCTTCCTGCCCGAGCCGGTCTGGATCATCGTCGTGCTCGCCGTCGCGGCCGCGATCTGCGCGGGCGTCGCGCTCCTGGCCCGACGCCGGGCGCTCGCCGTCGGCGCCACGCTCGCCGCCACGTGGGGGCTGGCGTGGATCGCCGTCGGCCGCCTCACGGACGGCCCCGACTCCCGCGCCGCGGTGATCGGTGCGATCACGGCCGCCGCGGTCGTGGCGGTCTCCGGCGTCGTCGCCCTCGTGCGCGACTCCCGCACGGACCGTCCGGGCCGCACCCACGGCTCCGGCACGGCCCACCCGGCCTGAGGCCCCCGCCCCGGCACTCACCCCGGCCCTCATCCCCGGCCGACAATGCGCATGGCTGCTCTATCGCGTCGATGGAGCAGCCATGCGCATTGTCGGCCGGGGGGGTGCCCGGCGGGCGGGTCAGACCCCCGGGGTCGGGGTGGTCGGCGGCGTCGGGGGCGTGGTCGGCGGCACGTCGACCGGTGTCACGGGCGCCACCGGGTTGACCGGGTGGGTGGGGGCGGCGCCCTCGGGCGCGCTGTCGCCGTCGAACCGGTCCTTCACGTCCGCCACGACGTCCCCGGCCCGCTCCTTCGCCGTCCCCAGGAGGTCGCCCGCCTTCTCGCGCGCGTTCTCGAGGGCCGGGCCGGCCTTCTCGCGGGCGTCGTGGAACGCGGCCTCGGCCTTCTCCGCGGCGTTCTCGGCGACGTCGCCGAGCTTGTCCGCGACCTCCTCCGCCCTGTCCTTCAGCTTGTCGAAGAAGCTCTGCTCGCTCACGTCTCGCCCTCTCGCAGTCCGGTCCGCCGACCGGTGCGGCCGGCGCGTGTGGCCGCGCTCACTATGGGCGAGCCCACGCCACCCGCGCAAGCATCGGCGCCGAGCGTCCGCACCCCGGCCGGTAAACTCGCCGGGTGCCGCAGGAGAATCCGTCCGACGAGGCCCTCTTCGACCTTCCGGACGACGCCCGCAGGCCCCTGCGCCGCGTGATCGTCCTGGCGGGGGCCTCGGGGAGCGGCAAAAGCTCGATCGCCCACCGCCTCGGCGTTCCCGTCGTGCGGCTCGACGACTTCTACCGCGACTTCGACCACCCCGGCCTCCCGCGCCGCCACGGCATCGTCGACTGGGACTCGCCGCTCACGTGGGACGCGCCCGCCGCCGTCGCCGCGCTGCTGCAGGCGTGCCGGGCCGATCGCCTCGAGCTGCCGACCTACGACATCCCGACCTCGCGCCGCACCGGCCTCGAGACGACCGACATCACGGGTGCCCCCGCCGTCGTGGCCGAGGGGATCTTCGCGGCCGAGATCGTCGAGCCGCTGCGCGCCGAGGGCGTGCTGGCCGGCGCCTACTACCTCGACCAGTCGCGATTCACGACGGCGGTGCGCCGGTTCGCGCGCGACGTCGGCGAGGCGCGCAAGCCTGTCCCCGCACTGATCCGCCGCGGGACGTCCCTGATGATGCAGGAGCCCGCGATGGTGCGCGGCTGGCGCGCGGGCGGCCTCGAGTCGCTGCCGCAGCAGGCGGCCGAGCGCCGGCTGCGGGAGCTCGTCACCGCCCAGGCCTGAGCGGTCCGACCCGGGCCTGCCGGCCCCGACCCGGCGACGGTCGCCGGCCCCGATCGCGTCAGGCGGCGGTGCGCTCGCGCCGACGGCGACGCAGCCGCGACACCACGAACCACAGCACCAGCAGCGCGATCACCACGAGCACCGCGTTGGACAGCACGCCGCTCCACTCCTCCAGCACCGGCTTGATCGCCGGACCGAACGCGACGCCGAGCCCGATCCAGATCCCGTTCCAGACGCCGGACCCGAGCGCCGTGTAGGCGGAGAAGGTCCAGAACGGCATCCGCTCGATGCCGGCCGGGATGGAGATGAACGAGCGCACGAGCGGGACGCACCGACCGAGCAGGACCGCGAGCACGCCCCAGCGCTGGAAGAACGCCTCGGCGCGGTCGAAGTCGGCGTGGTCCATCAGCGGGATGCGGCCGACGAGGCGTCGGGTGCGGTCCCGGCCCAGCGCCGCGCCGATCGCGTACCAGAGCCAGGCACCCACGAGCGCACCCAGCGTCGCGGCGACCCAGGCGAGCCACCCGTTCATCCGCCCCTCGTAGGCGAGGAAGCCGGCCGCGGGCAGCACCGCCTCGGACGGGATCGGCGGGACGAACGTCTCCAGCAGGACCGCGAGCCCCACCCCCACGGCGCCCAGGGTCTCGATGAGGCCGAGGACCCAGCCGATGAAACCGTCGTACCCCTCGGCGGGGTGGGTCTCGGTCGCAGCGGCGGCGGACGCCACGGCGGCGAGGGTCGTCAGAGCGGGCATCGCGAAGTCTCCTGGCGCAGTCGGGAAGGCTGCGCCCACGGTACGTCAGCCCGCTGCGCCCTCACCGTGCGGCGCGCGGTCCAGGAATTGCGTGGCCGCACGCGCGTACTGCTCGCGCACGTGCGGTGCCGCGGGCGCCGAGGCGATCTCGGTCCCGGCCGTCTCCCAGACCGGCAGGTCCGCGAGACCGTCGCCGCTGCCGTCCCGCGAGGCCGCCAGCACCCACGCGGCCTGGCGCGCCGCGCCGTCGGCCACGTACTCCCCCGCGGCCGGCAGCAGGACGTCGCGACCCAGCACGCTCGGGGCGATCTCGCGCAGCGCAGGTGACTTGGCCGCCCCGCCGAGCAGCCGGATCGAGGCGACCTCGAGGCCGAGGTCGCGCACGGCGTCGATCCCGACGGCGAGCGAGCTGACGATCGCCTCGAACGCCGCGCGGGCGACGTTCTCGCGGGTCCAGGTCTCGAGGGTGAGGCCGTGCATCGCGCCGGTGGCGTCGGGCAGGTTCGGGGTGCGCTCGCCCTGGAGGTAGGGCACGAGCGTGACGCCCTGGGCTCCCGCGGGGGCCGCGAGCGCCAGCGCGGCGAGCTCGTCGACGTCGACGCCGAGCACCCGCCGCGTCGCGTCCAGCACCTGCGCGCAGTTGACGGTCACAACGAGGGGGAGGAAGTTGCCGGTCGCGTCGGAGAACCCCGCGACCGTGCCGCTCGGGTCGGACACGGGCTGCGCGACGACGGCGCTGACCACCCCGGAGGTGCCCAGCGAGATCGCGACGTCCCCCGGGCCGAGGCCGAGCGCGAGCGCCGCGGCGGCGTTGTCGCCCGCGCCGGGACCGAGCAGCGCCGGCCGGCCGGTCGCGGAACCGGCACCGAACGCCGTCGCCACGCCCACGGCCTCGCGCGGCCCGGCGACGCGCGGCAGCACGACGTCGTCGCGCCCGAACGCGTGGGCGAGGAGATCGCGCCGGTAGGTGCCGGTCCTGCCGTCGAAGTACCCGGTGCCCGACGCGTCGGACGCGTCGGTGACGAGGTCGTCCAGCGACGTCGACCCGCTCAGCCGCCAGGTGAGGTAGTCGTGCGGCAGGCACACGGCGGCGACGCGCGCCGCGTTCTCGGGCTCGTGCCGCGCGAGCCAGCGCAGCTTGGTCACCGTGATCGAGGCGACCGGCACCGTGCCGGTCCCCTCCGCCCAGGCGGCGGCACCGAGCTCGGAGACGAGGTCGGCCGCGGCCTGGCCCGAGCGGCTGTCGTTCCACAGCAGCGCGGGGCGGATCACCTCACCCGCCGCGTCCAGCACGACCATGCCGTGCTGCTGACCGCCGACGCTGATCGCCGAGACGTCCTCGAGCCCACCCGCCTCCCGGACGGCGACCCCGAGCGCGTCCCACCACGCCCGGGGGTCGACCTCGGTGCCGGCCGGGTGCGGCGCCGCACCGGAGCGGACGAGCGCCCCGGTCTCGGCGTCGCGCACGACGACCTTGCAGGACTGGGTGGAGGAGTCGATCCCGGCGACCAGCGTCATGACGGCGCCCCTCAGCCGATGAGGTGGTCGAGCGCGAGCTGGTTCAGGGCCACGTAGTTCGTCTCACGGGCGCCGGAGGCGTCCGCGTCGAAGTCCTCGTACGCGCTGCGGTCGGCGAGCAGGTCGGCGAGCGTCTCACCCTCGGCGATGGTCGGCTTCGCGGCCTCGAACAGGCCGGCGGCCTCGAACGCCTCCTGCACGCGCGGGTCGGCGCGGTAGGCCTTGGCCTTCTCGGCCAGCAGCAGGTAGGTGTCGATGTTCGCCTTCGCGGAGGCCCACACGCCGTCGAAGTTCTCCGTGCGCGAGGGCTTGTAGTCGAAGTGGCGCGGACCGTCGTAGGTCGGGCCGCCGTTGGGGAAGCCGTTCTCGACGAGGTCGACCGTGAAGAACGCCGAGAGCAGGTCGCCGTGACCGAACACGAGGTCCTGGTCGTACTTGATCGAGCGCTGACCGTTGAGGTCGATGTGGAAGAGCTTGCCCGACCACAGCGCCTGTGCGATGCCGTGCGTGTAGTTCAGGCCGGCCATCTGCTCGTGACCCGTCTCCGGGTTCAGACCCACGATGTCGCCGTGCTCGAGCTCGGCGATGAAGCCGAGCGCGTGCCCGACGGTCGGGAGGAAGATGTCGCCGCGGGGCTCGTTGGGCTTGGGCTCGAGCGCGATGCGCAGGTCGTAGCCCTTCTCCTTGATGTACCCGGCGACGGTGTCGATGCCCTCGCGGTAGCGGTCGAGCGAGGCGTTGACGTCCTTGGAGCCGTCGTACTCGGCGCCCTCGCGGCCGCCCCACATGACGAACGTCGAGGCGCCGAGCTCGGCGGCCAGGTCGACGTTGCGGATGACCTTGCGCAGGCCGAAACGGCGCACCGCGCGGTCGTTGGCGGTGAAGCCGCCGTCCTTGAAGACGGGGTGGCTGAACGTGTTGGTCGTGACCATCTCGATCACGAGCCCGGCGGCGTCGGACGCCTTCTTGAAGTCGCCCAGGATGCGCTCGCGCTCGGAGTCGCTGGAGCCGAACGGGACGACGTCGTCGTCGTGGAACGTCACGCCCCACGCCCCCGCCTCGGCGAGCGGCGCGAGGTAGGCGCCGGGGTCGAGCTCGGCGCGCGTCGCGTCACCGAACTGGTCCTTGCCGGCCCACGCCACGGTCCACAGACCGAAGCTGAACTTGTCCTGGGGGGTTGCTGCGCGCACCATCGCTGCCTCATTCGCTCGTCGTCGAGATTCGTTTACCGGATGAACTTATCGGTCTCGATGCGCTACCGTCAAGGCGTGATCCTCGACGGCGAGCCCCGCCTCTCCCCTCGTGGTGCCGCTCGTCAGGCGGGGCTGCGCAGCCAGAACCTCGCGCTCGTGGTCGAGCACGTGGCGCGCGCCGGCACGGTCTCACGCGCCGACGTCGCCTCGGCCACCGGTCTGACGCGGGCGACCGTGTCCAGCCTGGTCGAGGTGCTGATCGAGGCCCGCGTGCTCGAGTGGGCCCCCGCTCCCGCGGCCGGCGGCGTCGGTCGGCCCGCGTCGCCCGTGCGCCTGGCCGTCGCCACGGTGGCCGGGCTCGGGGTGGAGATCGGTGCCAACCACCTGTGCGCCGTCGTCGTCGACCTGCGCGGCGAGCGCCTGGCGTTCCGCGAGGTCCGCGGCGACTTCGCCTCGCCTGCGCCCGCCGCGGCGCTGGCCTCGGTCGCCGCGCTGGCGACCACGGCCCTCGCCGCCGCTCGGGCCGCGCACCCCGACCTGGTGCTGCTGGGCACCACCCTCGCCGTCCCCGGCATCGTGCGCGACGGCGTGGTGCTGGACGCCCCCCGGCTGGGGTGGATCGACGTCGACGCCGCGGCGGCCCTGACGGACGTCGCGCCCGACGTCCCGGTCGCTGTCGGAAACGAGGCGTCGCTCGCCGCGCTCGCCGAGTCCCACGCCCGCCCCGCCAGCACGTTCCTGTACATCTCCGGGGGCGTCGGCGTCGGTGGCGCCCACGTGGTCGACGGCGTGGTCCAGGGCGGGGTGCACGGGTTCGCGAGCGAGCTCGGCCACGTCGTGGTGGACCCGGCCGGGCCCGACTGCCGCTGCGGCGCGACGGGCTGCCTCGAGCAGTACGCGGGCGCCCAGGGGCTGGCGCGGCTCGCCCCGTCCGACGTCGGCAGGGCGCTCGGGATCGGTCTGGCCAGCGCCGTCAACGTGCTCGACGTCGCCGCCGTCGTCGTGGGCGGGGCGCTCGGCGACCTCCTCCCCCGACTGCACGACGCGCTGACGGCGGAGCTCGCCACCCGCGTGCTCGCCTACCCCTGGGCGCCCGTCGACGTGCAGCGCGCGCAGGTACGCGAGCTCCCGGGGCTGCAGGGGGCGGCGCTGTCCCCCGTGCTCGCCGCGCTGGCCAACCCCGAGTCCCTGCTGCGCACCTGACGTCCGCTACCGTCGTCGCGCATGAGCGACCTCCCTCTCGTGCCCTCGTCCGAAGCCTTCCCCGCCCACGTCTTCGACGCCCGCGGCCTCCCGCCACGCGTGCACGACGAGCGCATCGGCGGCTCGGTCCTCGTGGTCGAGAAGGACCTGCCGGAGGGGTCGGTACTCCTGGCGACCGCCGGTGTCTCGCGCCTGCCGGTCGGGGCGGGGCTCCCTGTCGAGCTCGCGGTCGAGGTGCCGCACGGCCAGGAGGGTGCCGGCCTGATCGCGCTGCGCCTCGTCTGCGACGACGTCGCGCACCATCGCCGCACGCCCCCGGTCGGATCGCCGTGGCGCAGCTCGCAGCCGTTCCTCCTCGGGACCCGCATCACCGCGATCGTGGCGACGTCCTCGCGCTGGGGTGACTCCTTCGACGAGGTCCGCGAGGCGGACGGCACGCTCGCGGGTCACGTGCGGACGCTGCGTCTGCTGACCGACGGCGAGGCCGCCGTCGTCGCGACGCACGGCTGGGACGGCCTGCTCGAGCGGGCCGGATCGCTCGAGCGACTGCTGGACGTGACGCGGGAGGGTGTCGTCGACGGTCACGTCGGGCCGAACGCGGGTGGCGGTGATGCTGCCGGCAGCGCGGCCCCCGCGGCCTCCGGTCCCCCGAGGGACGGCTCCGTCGTGATGCTGTCGCGGCTCCACGAGCAGCACCCGCCGCGCTGGCTGACGTTCGAGGACGGGGTGTTCCACTCGGTCACGGGGCGCGAGTCGCCGGAGTACATGGCCGACAGCGGCAACCACACCTTCTGGTCGCGGACGAGCTACCTCGCGCGCTTCCCGTGGACCGAGGGCTTCACGAGCACGGCGCAGGAGGGCCAGACGGCGGTGTTCACCGACGCGAGCGGCGCGTTCACGCTCGAGGACTGAGCCGGGAGGGCCGGCTCAGAAGTCGGCGCGCACCGCGCGACGGCGCCGCAGCACCGCCCAGGCGACCCCGGCCACGAGCACGGCGTAGAGCCCGATCGTGATCGGACTGCTCACCAGCACGGCGGGGTCGTTGCCGGAGTTGGCCATGGCGTCGCGCAGGGAGTACTCGGCCAGCGGCCCGAGGATGACCGCGATCAGCACCGGGGCCAGCGGGACGTCGTAGCGGCGCATCGCGAACCCGAGCAGCCCGATGCCGAGCATCAGGAGCAGGTCGGTGGTGCTCGCCGCCGCCGCGTACACCCCGAACGCCGCGAGCAGGCTGATCCCCGCGTACAGGTACGCCTTCGGCACCTTGAGCAGCTTCGCCCACAGGGGTGCCACGGGGAGGTTGAGGATGAGCAGCACGACCATCGCGATGAAGAGGCTCGCCAGCAGCGCCCAGACGATCTCGCCGTTGCGCTCGAACAGGAGCGGTCCCGGCTGCATCCCGTACTGCCGGAAGGCGATCAGCAGCACCGCGGCCGTCGCCGAGGTCGGCAGTCCGAGGGTCAGGAGCGCACCCATCGCGGTCCCCGCCGTCGCGTTGCCCGCCGCCTCGGGCCCGGCGACGCCCTTGATCGAACCCTTGCCGAACTGCGGGTCCGCCGATCGCCGGTCCAGCGCCCGCTCGGTGCCGTAGGCGAGAAACGTGGGAACCTCGGCTCCGCCGGCGGGGATGACGCCGAACGGCACCCCGAACCCGGTTCCGCGGAGCCACGCGGGCAGCGCCTGACGGATCTCGGCCCGGCTGAGGAACGGCTGACCGCCGGTCGGGATGAGCTTCGCCTCGTCCGCGAACCCCACCTTGGACGCCTGGTGGATGACCTCGCCGACCGCGAGCAGCGCCACCGTGATCACCACGATGTCGACGCCGTCGAACAGCGGGCGGAGCTCGAACGTGAACCGCTGCGTCCCGGTGGGCTGGTCGATCCCGACGACGGCCAGCGCGAGCCCGATCGCCAGCGCCGCGAGGCCGCGGATCGCCGAGTCGGAGACGACGGTCGCGATCGCGACGAACGCGAACACCGCCAGCGCGAAGAACTCCGCCGGACCGAAGCGGTTCGCGAGGTCGGCCATCGACGGCGCGAAGAACACCACGAGCACCGTGGCGATGATGCCGCCGATGAACGCGCCGATCGCCGCCGTCGCCAGGGCCTGCGGCGCACGCCCCGCGCGCGCCATGCGGTGGCCCTCGAGCGACGACGCGATCGCCGTGCTGTTGCCGGGGGTGTTCATGAGGATGCCGGCGATCGAGTCGCCGAACAGCCCGCCGAAGTAGATGCCGGCGAACATCGCGAGCGCGGCCAGCGGGTCGAGGCTGGCGGTCAGCGGCAGCAGCAGGGCCACCGCCATGGCCGAGCCGAGTCCCGGAAGCACGCCCACCGCGGTGCCCAGCACCGCGCCGATGAGGACGAACAGCAGGTTGGACAGGGTGAGCGCGTCGGCGAAGCCACCGGCGAGGTTGGTCAGCTGTTCCATCGGGTCACCCCAGGATTCCGGGAGGGATGTGGATGCCCAGCAACCCGCCGAACAGGAGCTGGATGGCGGCTGCCAGGCCGAGACCGGCGACGAGGCTGACGACGTGGTTGCGCGCCCCCATGCCGACGGCGACGACGGCGAACAGCAGCGTGGCGGAGATCAGCCAGCCGACCGGCTCGAGGAGCAGGATGAACAGCAGGACGCCGCCGACCACGATCGCCACGCCGCGCCAGTTCGTGCCCTCGGGCGCCTCCGGCTCGCCGTCGAGGATCTCGTCGGCCTCGTCACCGGGGTCGGCGGTCGGCGGGGTGGTGCTCGGGCGGAGCACCTGGACCGCCATCAGGACGGCGACGACGAGGCACAGGACCGCGATCACCCACGGGAACGCCTTGGGCCCGAAGAGCCCGCCCTCACCGGCCTCGTCCATCGTGAGGATGCCCGTCACGAGCGTGACGCCGACCGCGAGCAGGACGACGGGGATGACCAGGGCTCCGAGCTGCCTGCGCTCGCTCACGAGAGCCCCAGCTCCTCGACGAGCACGCCGATCCGCGCCTGCTCGGTCTCGACGAAGGCCGCGAACTCCTCGCCGTACAGCGGGCTGGGCACCCACCGGTTGAGCTCGACGGCCTCCGCCCAGCTCTCGGTCTGGACCATCTCCTCCACGACGGCGATCAGCTCGTCGCGCTCGTCGTCGGTGATGCCCGCGGGCGCCACCAGCCCGCGCCAGTTCACGAGGTCGACCTCGGGGTAGCCGAGCTCGATCATCGTGGGGACCTCGATGCCGGGGAGCCGCTCCGGCGCGACGACCGCGAGCGCCCGCAACCGGCCGCCCTCGATCAGGTCGCGGAAGTCGTTGTAGCCGCTGATCCCGACGTTGACGGTGCCGGCCGCCGTCGAGGTCAACGACTGGGTCAGCTCGCCGCCGCCCGCGTGCGGCGTGTAGACGAGGTCCTCCGGCACGATCCCGAGCGATCCTGCGAGCTGGGCGGCGACCAGGTGGTCGATGCCGCCGGCCGAGCCGCCACCGATCGGCAGGCCGGCCGGGTCGGCGGTCCAGGCCGCGACGAAGTCCTCGAGGGTCTGGAACGGCGAGTCCGCGGGCACCGCGATCACCTCGAAGTCCTCGGCGAGCCGTGCGACGGGGGTGGTGTCGGCCAGCGTGGTGGAGCTGCCGGACTGGGCGATGCCGCCGAGCATCACGGTCCCGGTCACCATCAGGGTCTGCGAGTCCCCCTCGAGCTCGGCGAGCTGGCTCAGGCCGATCGTGCCGCCGGCACCGGGGATGTTCACGACGCTGACCGACCCGACGACGCCGTCGCTGCGCAGCGCCTGCTGCGACTCCCGCGCCACGAGGTCCCAGCCGCCGCCGACCGCCGCCGGTGCGACCAGGGTCAGCGTGGTGCGGGCACCCGCGCCCTCACCGGCCCCCCGTGCGTCGATCACCGCGAGCACGGTCAGAGCGCCGACGACCACGACGCCGACCACGCGCTGCACCACCGATCGCGTCCTCACCAGTCCCACCTTCGCCGTCGGAAGCAGTTCTCGACGGGAATCATGGCACGGTCGACGACCTCGACGTGACACTGGCCGCACGACGGGGGAGGTGAGTAGGTTGTGGCCATGACCGTCGGCGTCGCCTTCAGCAGCACCCCCGCGGGTCAGGCCGCCCTGCGCGAGGCCGTCCGCGAGGCGGTGCGCCGCGGCACCGACCTCGCGGTCCTCGTCGTGGTCGACACGGTCGAGCACGCGGCGGCCGGGCCGGACGTCGAGGCCGCCCGGGACGAGACCGCTCGTCGGGCCGCGGAGGTCGAGGGCGGCGAGGCGGTGGCCTGGCGCGTCGAGACGGCACCGACGCGCGGCGACGTCGCCGACGTGCTGGTCGATCTCGCCGTCAGGGTGGAGGCCGACCCCCTCGTGATCGGTGCCAGGAGGCGCTCCCCGGTCGGCAAGCTGATCCTCGGCAGCGCCGTGCGGAGCGTGCTCATGCAGGCGCCGATGGCGGTGCTGGTCACCAAGGCCTGACGGCGCTCCGGCGAGGTGCTCAGACCTCGTAGCCGTCGCGCGTGATCTCGCCGGACGGGAACTCGCCCCGACCGAGCGGGAGGTGCAACGACGCCTCGCGCCAGACCTGGACGGACTCGTCGCGCTCGATCGTGCGCGTGAGCTGCGTCGGGGTGCGCCGCCAGCCGCCGCGGGAGTAGAAGCCCTCGCGGTCGTGGCCGGTGGTGAGGAAGCCGAACGGGACGCCCAGCCCCGCGAGCACGCGGGCTGCCTCGGTCAGCAGCGCGAGCCCGAGGCCGGTCCCCTGACGCGACGGGTCGACGGCGACCAGGCCGGTGTCCGCCACGAGCACCTCGGCCGTGCCGACCCTGACGAACCGGCGCAGGACCGCGAGGTGCGCGGCGGGGGCGCCGTCGTCGTCCGTGCCGACGAGGCGCAGCTCGGGTCTCTCGGAGCACCAGCTCCGACCCCGCAGGTCGGTCTCGGGGAAGGCCCGCGCCAGGAGGCCGGCGAGCGCGGTGTGGTCGGCTGCGGTGAGGTCGGTCTCGCGAACCGTGCGCCAGGTCGTCATCGGTCGACCCTATGCGGCCGCCCGACGACGCGTCCGGACGGTCGGGTCGTCAGCGAGGCGGGTCGACGGCGCAGACGCCGTCGATGCACAGTCCCGTCTCCACGTCGTCGTCGACGGCGGTGACGAACGTCAGGAGCGACGGCGCGGGGCGGGTCGGGTCGACGCCGCTCGCGTCCGGACGGCCCGTCGGCGGCGATGCGGTCACGCCGTCGCCCCGGCCCCGGCCGACGCCGAGTCGCGCGCCTCGCGCGCCTGTGCCAGCGCCGCCACGAACGTCTCGGGGCTCTGCGCGCCGGACACCCCGAGCGCGCCGTCGAACACGTAGAACGGCACGCCCCGGATGCCGTACGCGGCCGCCTGCGCGGTGTCGGCCTTCACGGCCGGGAGGTAGCGGTGGTCGGCGAGCGCGGCGCGGATCTCCTCGGGGTCGAGCCCGACGTCGGTGCCCAGCGCCACCAGCTCCTCCACCCTCCCCACGTGCCGCCCCTGCTCGAAGTAGGCCGCCAGCAGCCGCTCCTTCAGCTCGGCCTGCAGCCCGCGCTCGCGCGCCAGGTGCAGCAGCTCGTGCGCCAGCACCGTGTTGGTCTGGTGCACGTGGTCGAAGTCGTAGGCGAGCCCCTCCTGGGCCGCGAGACCGGTGACGTGGGCCATCATCTCGGCGGCCTGCTCGCGCGAGATGCCCTTGCGCTCGCTCAGGTAGTCGGCGGGTGTCCCGTCGTAGTCGACCGGGGTGTCGGGCGCGAGCTCGAACGAGCGGTAGGTGATGGCCACCCGCTCCCCCGAGTCGGCGAGCGCCGTCTCGAATCGCCGCTTGCCGATGTAGCACCAGGGGCACTGCACGTCGGACCAGATCTCGACCGTCAGGGGTTCGCTCACACCTGGTCAACGGGCGGGCCGGCCGCGGCTATTCCCTGCGCACGGCGCCTCGTGGGTGACGATGGGGTCGTGACGACCACGACCGACGACGCCTGGAGCCTGCGACGCCTGTGGCCCGGCGTGTACCTGCCGGCGATCGTGGTCGAGGCGGGCATCGGGGCCGTCATCCCGTTCGTCCCGGCCGTCGTGACCGCGCAGGGCGGGAGTCTCGCCGTCGCCGGCGTGCTCGCCGCCATGCTGCCGATCGGCCACATCGTCGCCGACATCCCCGCGGGGGCGCTGGCCGGCCGGATCGGCGATCGCCGCGCCATGCAGGTCGCGTGCCTCCTGGTGGCGCTCGCGATGGCGGGCGCCGCGCTGGCACCGTCGATCCTCCTCCTGGCGATCTGCCTGTTCCTCATGGGGTGCGCCGACGCCGTCTTCGGCCTCGCTCGCCAGTCCTACCTGACCGCGGTCGTCCCGCCGCTGCGACGGGCACGCGCCCTCTCCACGCTCGGCGGCGTGCACCGCATCGGGCTGTTCGTCGGCCCCTTCCTCGGCGCCCTGGTGGTGGCCGGCGGCTCACCGGCGCGGGCCTTCGGGCTCGCCGTCGCGACGTCGCTGCTCGCGTGGCTGGTCGTGACCGTCTCGCGCGAGCTGCCGGGGGCGGAGACGATCCGCGCGGGCGAGGGCCACACCGGCGTCGCCACCGTCCTGCGCGAGCACTCGCGCGTCCTGACCCGGCTCGGCGTCGCCATCGCCGCGATCGGACTGATCCGCGGCGCGCGCCAGGTCGTGCTGCCGCTGTGGGGCACGGCCATCGGTCTCGACCCGACGACGACGGCTCTGGTCTTCGGCGTCTCCGGCGCCGTCGACATGCTGCTCTTCTACCCCGCCGGCAAGGTCATGGACGCACGGGGCAGGCTCTGGATCGCCATCCCGTCGATGCTGACGATGGGCCTCGCGCTCGCGCTCGTGCCGTTCACGTCGACGGCGACGGGGCTCGGCCTCGTGGCGCTCCTGCTCGGGCTCGGGAACGGCATGGGTTCCGGCGTCGTCATGACGCTCGGCGCCGACGTCGCCCCGCCCGCCACGCGCGCGCAGTTCCTGGGCGCGTGGCGCCTGCTGCAGGACCTGGGCAGCGCGGCCGGTCCGCTCGCGCTGTCCGCCGGGGCCGCGCTCGGCTCGCTGGCGGGCGGGGTGGGCGCCGTCGCCGTGCTCTCGATCGGGGCCGCCGGTGCGCTGTGGCGCTTCGTGCCGCGGTACTCGGTGCACGCCAACCGGACCACGCGCCGTCGCGCGGGGATCGGCGTCGACCCCGGGGCGACCGAGGGTCCGGACCGCGGCACCGGGCCGACGGGTCAGTCCCCGCGGTAGGCGACGCCGACGGCGTGCGCCCACTCGGCGACGTCCTCCGGCAGCGTCGGCTGCGCCAGCCCCGGGGACAGGAGCTCCACGACGTCGGGGGCGGGCACCCTGGCCGTGCTCCCGCGCTGCAGGAAGCGACCGGCGACCAGACCGCGCGCGCAGACCTCGCCGTCGCGCAGGAACTCCTGCGTCAGATACGTCATGCGCTCGTCCCAGCCGACCATCCTGGTGTGGATCTCGAACCGCTGACCGAGTGTCAGGGAGCGCCGGTACCGCATCGTCGATGCGGCGACGACGGGGTACCAGCGACGCTGCGCCAGCGCCGCGACGCCGCCGATGTCGGCGATGTAGTTGCTGCGGGCGACGTCCATCATCTGCAGGTAGACGCCGTTGTTGACGTGCAGGTAGAAGTCGAGGTCGCTCGGCCGCACGCGCATCCTCGTGACGGAGAGGGCGAACGGGTCGGCGCCGGGGATCGCGGCGCGCGGCCGGGTCGAGGCGAGGATCAGGTGGAGCTGGCGTGCCATGGCCCGAACCTACCAACGGCGCCGGGCCGCTCGCTGCGAGCGACCGACGCCGGGCGTCCCGCCCTCAGCCCAGGAGGACCGGGAGGAGGAACGAGAGCACGACGACCGCGAGCGCGAGTCCGACGATCCCCCACACGAAGCCCAGACCCTTGAACTTCTGGGGGACGTGACCGATGTTGCCGGTCGTGAACTGGTGCGCGGGCGCCGCGTAGAAGACCGGCACGGTCTGTCCCGGCTGCGCGTCGAAGGTCAGGGACGCCTGGCCGTACTTGCGCAGCCACTGGCACTCCACGTCCACGCGCACCGGACCGGCCGCGACCGGGACGGACCGCTGGCCGTACTTGGCCGTGAGGGCGTGCCCGTTCACCCAGACCGTGGGCGGGACGAAGCTGCGCATCATCACGTTGCCCTGGATCGTCAGGTCGATCGTCGCCTGGGCGCCGTAGCCCTGCGGGGCCGGGGCGGGGGCGCCGTAGCCGGCGGGGACGGGGCTGCCCGATCCGTGCTGCGGATCGAAGGACTGCTGCGGCTGCTGCCCGTACCCGGGCTGAGGAGTGGTCACGAGGGACGACTGTAGCGACGGCCCCGGTCGTCGCGGGGATCCAGGTTCACGCCGCGCGGTGAGCGGTGCCCGGTCAGCGACCGGAACGACGGCGAGGGCCGCCGCACCCGGAGGTGCGACGGCCCTCGCCGTCGTGCGGAGACCGACTCAGGAGTCGGTGACCGGGGCGTCCTCGACGGACGTCACGGAGCCGTCCGACGCGGCGCCGACCGTGACGACCTCGGCCTCGAGACGCGGGTCGTCCTTGTCCACACCGGTGAACAGGAACTCCCCGAGCAGGCCCTCGCCGCGGGCGTCCACGATGATCTTCTGGCCGGCGCGGAGCTCACCGAACAGGATCTTCTCGCTGAGGGTGTCCTCGATCTCACGCTGGATCGCACGGCGCAGCGGCCGGGCGCCCAACACGGGGTCGTACCCGCGGTCGGCGAGCAGCACCTTGGCGGGCTCGGTGAGCTCGATGGCCATGTCCTTGTCCTCCAGGCGGAGGGCGAGGCGCGCGATCAGCAGGTCGACGATCTCGAAGATCTCGTCGCGGCTGAGCTGCGGGAACACCACCACGTCGTCGACGCGGTTGAGGAACTCGGGCCGGAAGTGCTGCTTGAGCTCGTCGTTGACCTTGGTCTTCATGCGCTCGTACGACGTCGACAGGTCGCCGCCGGCCTGGAAGCCGGTCTGCAGGCCCTTGCTGATGTCACGGGCGCCGAGGTTCGTGGTCATGATGATCACGGTGTTCTTGAAGTCGACCACGCGGCCCTGGGAGTCGGTGAGGCGACCGTCCTCGAGGATCTGCAGGAGCGAGTTGAAGATGTCGGCGTGAGCCTTCTCCACCTCGTCGAACAGCACCACGGAGAACGGGCGACGGCGGACCTTCTCGGTGAGCTGGCCACCCTCCTCGTACCCGACGTACCCGGGGGGCGAGCCGAACAGCCGCGAGACCGTGTGCTTCTCGGAGAACTCGCTCATGTCGAGCTGGATGAGGGAGTCCTCGTCACCGAAGAGGAACTCGGCGAGCGCCTTGGCGAGCTCCGTCTTCCCGACGCCGGTGGGGCCGGCGAAGATGAACGAACCACCGGGACGCTTGGGGTCCTTCAGTCCGGCACGCGTGCGGCGGATCGCCTGCGAGAGCGCCGTGACGGCGGCCTTCTGGCCGACGATGCGCTTGTGCAGCACGTCCTCCATGCGGAGCAGACGCGAGGACTCCTCCTCGGTCAGCTTGAACACCGGGATACCGGTCGAGGCGGCCAGCACCTCGGCGATGAGCTCCTCGTCCACGGTGGCCACGACGTCCATGTCACCCGACTTCCAGGCCTTCTCGCGCTCGAGACGACGCGCGGTCAGGTTCTTCTCGTCGTCACGCAGACGCGCGGCCTTCTCGAAGTCCTGGTCGTCGATCGCCGACTCCTTGGCCCGCTTGGCCTCGGCGATCTTCTCGTCGAGCTCGCGCAGCTCCGGCGGCGCCGTCATGCGACGGATCCGCAGGCGGGCACCGGCCTCGTCGATCAGGTCGATCGCCTTGTCCGGCAGGAACCGGTCGTTGATGTAGCGGTCGGCCAGCGTGGCCGCCGCGACGAGCGCCGGGTCGGTGATCGTGACGCGGTGGTGCGCCTCGTACCGGTCGCGGACGCCCTTGAGGATCTCGATGGTGTGCGTGAGCGTGGGCTCGTTCACCGTGATCGGCTGGAAGCGGCGCTCGAGCGCCGGGTCCTTCTCGATGTGCTTGCGGTACTCGTCCAGCGTGGTGGCACCGATGGTCTGGAGCTCACCGCGGGCGAGCATCGGCTTGAGGATGCTCGCGGCGTCGATCGCACCCTCGGCCGCACCGGCGCCGACCAGCGTGTGCACCTCGTCGATGAACAGGATGATGTCGCCGCGCGTGCGGATCTCCTTGAGCACCTTCTTGAGGCGCTCCTCGAAGTCACCGCGGTAGCGCGACCCGGCCACGAGGGCTCCGAGGTCGAGCGTGTAGAGCTGCTTGTCCTTCAGCGTCTCCGGGACGGTGCCGCGCACGATGTCCTGCGCGAGGCCCTCCACGACGGCGGTCTTGCCGACGCCGGGCTCGCCCACGAGGATCGGGTTGTTCTTGGTCCGGCGCGAGAGCACCTGCATCACGCGCTCGGCCTCGATCTCACGACCGATCACCGGGTCGAGCTTGCCCTCGCGGGCGAGCTGCGTGAGGTTGCGACCGAACTGGTCCAGGACGGCGGAGCCGGACGGCGTGCCCTCCTGCGGACCGCCGGCGGCGACGGGCTCCTTGCCCGGCTGGCCCTGCAGCAGCTGCAGGACCTGCTGGCGCACGCGGCCGAGGTCGGCCCCGAGGTTGCCCAGGACCTGGGCGGCGACGCCCTCGCCCTCGCGGATGAGGCCGAGCAGGATGTGCTCGGTACCGATGTGGTTGTGACCCAGCTGCAGCGCCTCGCGGAGCGAGAGCTCGAGCACCTTCTTGGCGCGCGGCGTGAACGGGATGTGGCCGGTGGGAGCCTGCTGGCCCTCGCCGATGATGTCCACGACCTGCTGGCGCACGACGTCGAGCGAGATGCCGAGGGACTCGAGCGCCTTGGCAGCGACGCCCTCACCCTCGTGGATCAGCCCGAGCAGGATGTGCTCGGTACCGATGTAGTTGTGGTTGAGCATGCGTGCCTCGTCCTGCGCAAGGACGACGACGCGGCGGGCTCTGTCGGTGAATCTCTCGAACATGGCGCACCTTCTTTCCGGCTGCGTCGGTCGCGAAGCACGACCGTCGGGCGGCGTTCACTCAATCTAACGGGCACCCCCGACAAAACATGCCGCTGTTCGCCCCAGGCGTGAAACTCGCCGCACCCCTGGTTCGTCGCCGAGCCCCCGGCGGATCGGCGTCGCCCCGAACGAGGTCGACCGATGACTTCCGTGCGCGACACCCGTCCATCACGATGACAGCACAGCAGGCCGGACGCACCGGCCCGAACGAGGAGACACCCATGTTCTTCCCCAACCTCCAGATCACCAGCGCCGCGGCCACGCGGGAGTTCTGGTCAGCTCTCGGCTACACGTTCGACCCCACCTTCTCCACGGACACCGTCCTGTGCCTGGAGCTCCTGCCCGACTCCGTCTCCGTGATGCTGCACGAGCCGGAGTCGTTCGCACGCTTCCTGCCCGGCACGGCGCCGTCGGACTCCCGCGCGACCACGCAGGTGCTGCTGTCGTTCGACCTGGACGGCCGCGACGCCGTCGACGCCCTGTACGAGAGGGTGATCGCCGCGGGCGGCACCCGGGCGCGCGAGACCGAGGACCTCGGCTTCATGTACACGCGCAGCTTCCGCGACCTGGACGGTCACGTGTGGGAGCCCTTCTTCATGGACCAGGCGAAGGCGGCCGAGATGTTCGCGCAGGAGCCGTCCGGCGACGAGGGCTGAGGTCGAGCGACGCGCCCGGCCGCGGCCTCAGCCGGCCGCGGTGTCCACGAGGATCGTCGTCGGACCGTCGTTGGTCAGGTCCACGCGCATGTCGGCCCCGAACACCCCCGTCGCCACGGTGACACCGAGCTCCCGCAGCGCGGTCACGACGGCGTCGACCAGCGGCTGCGCCACGTCGCCCGGCGCCGCCGCGCTCCAGGTGGGTCGGCGGCCCTTCCTGACGTCGCCGTAGAGCGTGAACTGACTGACGACGAGCACGTCGGCCCCGGCGTCGAGCACCGAGCGCTCGCCCCGCAGGAGACGCAGGTGGGCGATCTTGCGCGCGACGTGGGCGACCTCGGCGGCGCCGTCGTCGTGCGTGACACCGATCAGCGCGAGCAGCCCCTCGCCGCTCACCTCACCGACGACGTCGCCCGCGACGACCACCCGTGCGGAGTCGACGCGCTGCAGCAGGGCGCGCACGGAACGCCCCGACTACCAGCGACCGGTCGGGCCCGAGCCGGTCCCGGGGCGGCGCGGCGTGAAGCGGATGACCTCGGGCTTGACGTCCGCGAGGTAGATCGCGGCCGGGAGCACGGCGATCAGGCCGATGAGGAGCGGGAGCCCGAACCCGAACGCGACGCCGAAGATCGCGAACCGCGGCACCGAGAGGTAGCCGAACAGGGCGCCAGCGGCGAGGATCGCGATCCAGAACTGCTTGGTGCGCTTCTCGGCCGTGACGTAGGCCCCGGCCGGGCGGCGGAGCGCGTCGGCCAGCGCCCACACCTCGAGGGCGAAGCCGACGAGGAACAGCGCGATGAACACGTAGTACTGGATCAGCCCGGTCACACGGCAAGCCTACGGGGCGGTGGGCGGCGGCTGCCGCAGCGCCTCCGCCGTCGCCCGCTCGTCCTGGCCCGCGGCGCGCAGCAGGTCGTACGTGATCGAACGCAGCAGAGACAGGAGCGTGTGCCGCACCGGGTCCCGCTCCCCCGTCGTCCCCAGGCGTGCGGCGATCTCGCGGAGGTCCTGCGCGGCCTCGGACCCCGGCCGCCCCGAGCCGATCAGGCCGCCGAGACGGCGGGTCACGATCCCGAGCTCCTCCACGATCCCGGCGAGCTGCTCGTCGCGCCAGCCGTCGCGCACGGCGACGGCCGAGCGGCGGGCCAGCACCCGCGTCGTGCGGATGGCGCGGTCGGTGTACTCGCACGCGTCGGCCAGGTCCGCCACGGCGGCGACGTGCCGGTGCCAGGCCGGCGAGAGCTTTGCCGTCGACCCGGACGCGCTGACGGCCGACTCCCACGCCACGAGCATCGCCTGGGTCGAGCGGGCACGGTCCAGGGAGTCGGCGACGGCGGCCCCGTCCCCCGTGTGCAGGCCGCGGCCCAGCCGGGTGAGCACCTCGGCGAGCTCGCCGAGCGTGCGCCGCGCGAGGTTGCGGGGACGGCGCCGCGGGTCGCGCGGGATGAAGAGCGAGAAGACCAGGGCGACGGCGCCTCCGATGAGCGCGTCCGTCCACCGCCCGATGCCGCCGCCGGAGGAGGACATCAGCGGGAGCCCGAGCACGACGATCGCCTGCACCGCCGACTGCGTGGTCAGCACGGGCGAGGGGTCCAGGGCCTTCGCGATGAGCGTCGCGACGAACACGACGAGCGCGGTCTGCACCGGGCCCGAGCCGAACTGGACCTGGATGGCCTCCCCCATGGCGACCCCGAGCGAGATGCCCAGCGCCACCTCGCCCACGCGGCGCGGCTGCACGTCGGCGGTGAAGCCCAGCGCCGAGAAGCACGCGACCGCGGCGAAGAACGGATAGGTGTGGCCCACCACGAGGCCGGCGACGGCGTACGCCACGCCCGTGGCGAGGCTCACCCAGGCGACGGGGCCGACGGCGTCGCGCGCCCGGCCCACGCCGAGCAGCACCCCGCGCGGCACACGGACGCGGACGCCGCTCACCGGAGGATCACTCGGTCCGGCGGCGCAGCCCCGGGGTGACGGGGCCGCGGGCCTCGGGCCGGCCCTCGCCGTGGCCGTCGGCACCGACGACGATCTCCTGCGACGCCGAGATGTCACCGGCCGGACCCTGCACGCGCAGCTCGACGTCGACCGGGACGGACCGCTTGAGGATCGCGAGCGCGACGGGGCCGAGCTCGTGGTGACGCGCGGCGGACGTCACGCGTCCGACGACCTTCTCCCCCAGGGCGACGGCGGCGCCGGGCTCCGGCAGCAGGTGGTCGGACCCGTCGAGGTGCAGCATCGTGAGGCGACGCGGCGGCCTGCCCAGGTTGTAGGTGCGGGCCACGCCCTCCTGACCCCGGTAGCAGCCCTTGTCCAGGTGGACGGCGGTGCGCAGCCAGTCGAGCTCGTGCGGCATCGTCCTGTCGTCGACCTCGCGCCCGAGGCGCGGCCGCCAGGCAGCGACGCGCAGCGCCTCCCACGCGAGCGTCCCGGCCACCGGGACACCGGCGCGCAGGAGGTGGGCCACGACGTCGTCGAACGCCTCACCGGCCACGAGCGCGTACGCGGTGGGCGTGAGGGCGCCGGGGTGGTCGGCGACCACGGCGTACCGGGTGCCGCCGGCCACGACGCCGGGCCAGGGGTCGCGCCAGGTGGTCCGGAGCACGTCGGTGGGCGACGCGTCGCGGTCGGCGGCGACGGCGTCGGCCGCCTCGGCGATCGCGGCCAGGCCCGCGGAGGCGCCGGACAGGACGACGCCGAGCACCGCGACGTGCGCGGTCGCCACCGCGACGTCGAGCATGAAGCGCATCCGGTCGAGGTAGGCGGCCAGCGGCTCCGCGTGGGCGGCCTCGGTGACGAGGAAGGCGTGCACGCCGTCGTCCACCAGCGCGGCGGAGTGCTCGACCCGGCCGTGGACGTCGAGGAGCAGGAGCTCGGCGCTCTCGCCCGGGGCGAGCGTCCGCACGCGCTGCGAGGAGAGCGTGTCGAGCCAGCTCAGGCGGTCGGAACCGGTGACGGTGACGACGCCGAGGTGGCTCAGGTCGACGACGGCACGACCCGCGGCCAGCATCCGCTGCTCGCGCGAGGGGTCGCCGTAGTGCGCGGCGACACCCGCGTCGGGTGCGCCGGAGACGACGGCGCCGTGGACCGGAAGCATCAGCGCCTCAGCTCCTCACGCGGCGGCCGCCGGCGCGAACCGCACCAGGCGCCCGGTGGCGTAGGACTGCAGCTCGTGACCGAAGGCCGCGAGCTCGATCGAGAAGAAGATCTCCCCGCGGACCCAGCCGTACATGCGGCGCTGCGCGACGACGTCCGACGCGGTCGCGGTGCGCCCCACGTGGTGCGTGACGAGGTCGACGCGCGGGCCCTGGGCCGAGCCGAGGTGGATGGAGACGTGCCCGCTCGCCTCGGCGATCACGACCTCCAGGCCGCTGGGGGCCGGGGCGTCGGCCGGGGCGCCGACGACCGGGACGGCCTCGCCGTCCGAGGACGGACGCCAGAACCCGGACTCGCGCGACCAGACGGCGCCGGGCACGAGGTCGGCCGCCTCGAACGGCTGCTCGCGGTCCGGCAGCTCACCCTCGAGCAGCGAGATGGTCGAGGAGTACGCGAGGTAGGGGCCGCCGTCGTGCGTCAGCTCGACGTCGACGACGATCGACCGCTCGGGGATGTCCGGGTAGGCCATCACCCCCGCGCCGCGCCAGCTGCCGACGAGCCAGGCGAGCGGGTAGAGATCGGGTGAGAGGTCGTCGGGAAGCTCGAACGACATCAGCGACTCTGCTGCTTCAGCAACCGGTACACGACGTAGACGGCGAACCACATGATGGCGATCGCCACGACGGCGATCAGCGCGGTGAAGACGAGGTGGAGCATGCTCATGGCCCCAGCCTACGTGGCGGGCGAGCCGTGGCGACCCTCTCAGACGAGGAAGAACCGCAGCAGCACGTACACCGGGATGCCGACGACGGCGACGGGGAGCACGGCCGCGGCGAGCGCGGCGGCGGGCCGCCCGGCCGAGGGGTAGCGGCCCAGCAGCGCGTGCAGCGCGGCGCTCAGCAGCCCCGCCGAGAAGCCGATGAGGCCGGCGACGACGTAGCCGACCTCCGGCAGGAAGTAGCCGCCGCCGACGCCGACGACCGTGGCGGCGACGATCGTGAGGATCGCGTGCGGCCACGGCGGGAGGTGGATCGCGGCGCACGCGGCGCCGGCCGCGAGCGCGACGCCCGCCGTCAGCACGACGGTCAGCTGCTCCGGCCCGTCACCGATCGCGACCCAGCCGGCGGCCGAGACGATCACGACGATGCCGGCGGCCGAGGCGGCGAGCGACTCGATGAGGCGAGGGCGACCGTCGCGCCGGGCGAACTCGCGCACGAACGCCGCCACGACGGCGAGGGCGGCCACCAGCGTCAGGTGGCGCAGGTCCCCGGAGAACCAGACGGCCGCGAAGGCCGCGACGGCGGTCAGCGCGAGGAGCACGCGGGTGCCCGTGAACGCCGGCAGGGCCAGCAGCTGGGGCCAGCCCCAGGCGAACACGAGGACGAGCACCACCATGATCGCGAGGGCCGCGTCCCAGCTCACCAGGGCGACCGCGGCGAAGGCCGCGGTGGCCACGGAGCTGATGACGGCACGGGTCGATGCGCCGATCAGGGTCCGCACCCACCACTCCCTCGTCCGTCCGTCAGATAGCCCCGCAAGGCCTCGACCACGGTACTGCAATACAGTGGGGGCCGATCCGTCCACCCGAGCGAAGGGACGCGCGTGGCCGAGCTGCTGCTGCTGACGTCTGAACCGGGGGGTTCGTCACAGGTCCTGCCCGCCCTCGGACTCCTGAGCCACCGGGTGCGCGTGCTCCCCGTCGAGCCCTCCGCGCTGCTCGACGCGCCGGACTCCGACCTCGTGGTCCTGGACGGGCGCCGCGACCTCGCCCTGGCGCGCACCACGTGCCGACTCATCCGCTCGACCGGTCTGACGGTGCCGCTCCTGCTCGTCCTGACCGAGGGCGGACTGACGGTCGTGAACGCCGACTGGGGCACGGACGACATCGTGCTCGACACGGCGGGTCCGGCCGAGCTCTCGACCCGGCTGCGCCTCCTGACCGACGGCACGCGGCAGCAGCGCGTGGCCGACGAGGACGCCGAGATCCAGGCCGGTGAGCTCGCGATCGACCCGAGCGGCTACACGGTCCGCCTGCGCGGTCGCGCGCTCGACCTCACCTACAAGGAGTTCGAGCTCCTCAAGTACCTCGTGCAGCACCCGGGACGCGTCTTCACGCGCGCCCAGCTGCTTCAGGAGGTGTGGGGCTACGACTACTACGGGGGCACCCGCACGGTCGACGTCCACGTCCGTCGTCTCCGCGCCAAGCTCGGCATCGAGCACGAGACGCTGATCGGCACCGTCCGCAACGTCGGGTACCGGTTCGAGCCGCCCCGCGACCGCCGCGAGGAGGCGTCGACCCCCCTGACGACGCCGCCCGACGACGGCGCGCCCGACCTCCCCGTGGTCCCGCCGGCGCGCAGCGCGCGCGCCTGAACGCACCCTCCCCCACCTCGCCGCGGCCTGCCGGCGACGGCGTCAACTCGTCGTTGCCGACGCCGTCAATCGGTCGTTGCCGCCCGTCTTTCCAACGTTTCCCTGCTGTTGGCTCTCACGTCACCCGGTCGTCACCCAGGGGCTACAGTTGCGACGACGTCGGGCGGGCAGGCCCCGGGCCACCAGCTCCACGGGCCGGCCGGCCGCGTGCCGAGAGGCAGTCTCCGCTCCGACGCCGCCTCGTCAGCATGTCCGCCCGACCCCACCGGAGCCCCCGTGCGTCTGCGACTCAAGCCTCGCGACACCTCCCTGTTCGACCTCCTGACCCAGCAGGCCCGGCTCCTGCCGGTCGGCAGCGGGGTGCTGGCGCAGCTCGTGGGCAGCGCCCCCGAGGCGAGGGTCGCCCTGGCGGAGACGATGCGCGAGACCGAGCACCGGGCCGACGAGGCCACGCACGCGATCCTGCGCCGCATCAACGAGACGTTCGTGACGCCGTTCGACCGCGACGACATCTACGACCTCGCCGGGCGTCTCGACGACTGCATGGACGACATGGAGGAGGTCGCCGACCTCGTCGTGCTGTACCGGATGGGCGAGCTGCCCGCGGGCGTCGTCGAGCAGGTCGGCGTGCTGCAGCGCTGCGCCGAGCTCACGGCCGAGGCGATGCCGCGCCTGTCGACGATGAAGAACCTGCGGGAGTTCTGGGTCGAGATCAACAGCCTCGAGAACGAGGGCGACCGCACCCACCGCCAGCTGCTGAGCGACATCTTCGACGGACTCACCCCGGCCGGCACCGACCCGATCGAGATCATGAAGATCAAGGAGATCGCCGATCTGCTGGAGTCGGCGATCGACGGGTTCGAACGCGTCGCGAACGCCATCGAGACCATCGTCCTCAAGGAAGCCTGATCGGTGGAGATCGCCCTCGTCGTCGCCGTCGTCGCGCTCGCTCTCACCTTCGACTACACCAACGGCTTCCACGACGCCGCGAACGCCATCGCGACGTCGGTCTCCACGCGCGCCCTCACGCCCCGCGCCGCCCTGCTGATGGCGGCGGTGATGAACTTCGTCGGAGCGCTGCTGGGCACCTCGGTGGCCGAGACGATCGCGACCAGCATCGTCAGCCTGGACGTCTCCGACTCCGCGCACGCCCACACGGCCCTCGTGGTGGTGCTCGCCGCGCTGATCGGGGCGATCGCCTGGAACCTCATCACGTGGTGGCTCGGCATGCCCTCCTCCTCCTCGCACGCCCTCATCGGCGGTCTCGTCGGCGCCGGGCTGGCCGGGTCGTTCGTGGTGCAGTGGGGCGAGGTGGTCGACAAGGTCGTCATCCCGATGGTCGTCTCGCCGATCGTCGGCTTCTCGTTCGCGTTCGGTCTGATGATCGCGGTGCTGTGGATCTTCCGGAACGCCCGACCCGGTCCGACGACGCGCGGCTTCCGTCTCGCGCAGACCGTCTCCGCCGCGGCGATGGCGCTGGGGCACGGCCTGCAGGACGCGCAGAAGACGATGGGCGTCATCTTCCTGGCGCTGCTGACGGTCGGCTGGGCACAGCCCGAGGACGGCATCCCGCTGTGGGTGAAGCTCGCGGCCGCCGCGGCCATCTCGCTCGGCACGTACTCGGGCGGCTGGCGCATCATGCGCACCCTGGGCCGCAAGATCATCGACCTCGACCCGGCGCGCGGGTTCGTGGCCGAGTCGGTCTCCGCCGTCGTCCTCTACGTGATGGCGATGGGTCTGCACGCCCCCGTCTCCACGACGCAGACGATCACGTCGGCGATCATGGGCGTCGGCGCGACCAAGCGTCTCTCGGCCGTGCGCTGGGGCGTCGCCAAGAACATCGCGATCGCGTGGGTGCTGACCATCCCGATGGCGGCGCTGATGGCCGCGCTGACGTTCTGGCTGGTCCACTCCGTCCTGCTGTAGGCACGGGGCGCTGCTGCCCGACGACGAGACGGCCGGCCCCCGTGGGGACCGGCCGTCGTCGCGGAGCTCAGAAGGGGCTGAGGATCACCCGAAGCGGCCCGAGATGTAGTCCTCGGTCGCCTTCTTGCTCGGGGCGGAGAACATCGTGGTGGTGTCGTCCATCTCCACGAGCTGGCCCGGCTGACCGGTCGCCTCGAGGTTGAAGAACCCGGTGCGGTCGGAGACGCGGGAGGCCTGCTGCATGTTGTGCGTCACGATCACGATCGTGTAGTCCTCCTTGAGCTCGTGGATCAGGTCCTCGATCGCGAGCGTGGAGATCGGGTCCAGGGCCGAGCACGGCTCGTCCATGAGGAGCACCTGCGGGGAGACGGCGATCGCGCGCGCGATGCACAGCCGCTGCTGCTGACCGCCCGAGAGGCCGGAGCCGGGCTTGTCGAGCCGGTCCTTGACCTCGTTCCACAGGTTCGCGTGCCGGAGCGACCCCTCGACCAGCTCGTCGGCCGCGGCCTTCGGCATGCGGCGGTTGTTCAGCTTCACGCCGGCGAGCACGTTCTCCCTGATCGACATCGTGGGGAACGGGTTCGGGCGCTGGAAGACCATCCCGATCTGGCGGCGGACCTCGACCGGGTCGACGCCGGAGCCGTAGATGTCGACGCCGTCCATGACGGCCTTGCCCTCGACGCGCGCGCCGGGGATGACCTCGTGCATGCGGTTGAGCGTGCGCAGGAAGGTCGACTTGCCGCAGCCGGACGGGCCGATGAGAGCGGTGACCGAGCGGGGCTCGATCGCCATGGTGACGCCCTGCACCGCCTTGAAGTCGCCGTAGTAGATGTCGAGGTCGCTGACGTCGATCCGCTTGGACATGAGGGTTCTCCTTGGCTTACTTCTCGGCGATCGAGAACCGGCTCGAGATGAACCGGGCGACGAGGTTGAGGATCATGATGATGAGGATCAGGACGAGGGCGGCGCCCCAGGCGCGGTCCGCGCCGACACCGAGGGCGTCCTGGCTGTACTGGCTGTAGGCGAACACCGGCAGCGTAGCGACCCGACCGTCGAGCATGCTGGTGTTCATCGACGTGACGATACCGACGGTGAGGAGCAGCGGCGCGGTCTCACCGATCACGCGGGCGATGGCCAGCACGATCGAGGTGACGATGCCGGCCAGCGACGTGCGCAGCACGACCTTGATGATCGTCAGGTACTTCGGGACGCCGAGCGCGTACGAGGCCTCGCGCAGCTCGTTCGGGACGAGCTTGAGCATCTCCTCGCACGAGCGCACCACGACGGGGATCATCAGCACGGACAGCGCGATCGCGCCCATGACGCCCGAGCGGTAGGCCGGGCCGATGAGGATCGCGAACAGGGCGACGGCGAAGAGGCCCGCCACGATCGAGGGGATGCCCGTCATGACGTCGACGAAGAACGTCAGCGTCTTCGCCAGCCGGCCGTGGCCGTACTCCACCAGGTAGACCGCGGCGAACAGGCCGATCGGGGCCGAGATCAGGGTCGCGAGACCGGTGATCTGGAGCGTGCCGAGGATCGCGTGACGGACGCCGCCGTCGGGCGAGTCGCCGAAGACGCCGGTCATGTCGGTGGAGATGAACTGCCACGTCAGCATCGACCCGCCGCGGATCACGACCTCCGTCAGGAGCGAGATCAGCGGCACCAGCGCGATGAGGAACGCGAGCGTCACGAGCGTCGCCATGATGGCGTTCGTCCGCTTGCGGCGACGCCCGGAGGGGCTGGTGGTGAAGTTCGGGGCGACGTCGGGGGCCGGCACGGGCCGGTCGGTCACGGCGGTCATCAGTTGGCTCCCGAGAAGGCGGCGCGGCGCGCGACGATCCAGCGCGCGGCCATGTTGACGACGAGGGTGATGGCGAACAGCGCGAGGCCGCTCGCGATGAGCACGCTGACGCCCATGCCGTGCGCCTCGCGGATCTGCTGCGCGATGTTGGCGGCGATGGTCTGGTGCTCGGCGCTCGCGAGGATCTTGATGCTGTAGACCTCGGTGCCGCGCGCGAACGGCGCGAGGATCATCAGCACGGCCATCGTCTCGCCGAGCGCGCGGCCGAGGCCGAGCATCGAGGCGGAGATCACGCCCGAGCGACCGAACGGCAGGATCGCCTGGCGGGCGACCTCCCAGCGGGTGGCGCCGAGCGCGAGCGAGGCCTCGATGTGGAGGCGCGGCGTCTGCAGGAACACCTCGCGCGAGACGGCCGTGATGATCGGGAGGATCATGACGGCGAGCACGATCGCGGCGGAGGTGACGTTCTTCGCGGGCGGGGCGTAGTCCGCGAAGATCGGGATGAAGCCGAGCTTCTGGGAGATCCAGTCCATGATCGGACCGATCTTCGGCACGAGCCAGAAGAAGCCCCACAGGCCGTAGACCACGGACGGGATCGCGGCGAGCAGGTCGACCACGTAGGCGACGGGACCCGAGAGCCGCTTCGGCGCGTAGTGCGCGATGAAGAGCGCGATGCCGATCGAGAGCGGGACCGCGATGACCAGCGCGATGAGCGCCGCCAGGACGGTACCGAAGACCAGCGGGCCGATGTACTGACCCAGGTTCAGGTCACGCGTGAAGTCGGCGTACGCCGCCGGGGAGGCGGTGATGGCCGGCAGCGCCTCGCGGACGAGGAAGATCGCGACGGCCGCGAGGGTCACCAGGATGAGGATGCCGGACGCGGTGGACAGCCCTGCGAACAGGCGGTTGCCGAAGCGCCCGGGGGTGGTGCCTCGTCGTGACGCGAGGGGTCTACCCTCGGCGCCGGGTGCCTCCGGCGTGACGTCGGTGCTCACGTGATCCCTTCCTTCTGCGTGGGAGAGGTGCTGACCCGGCGCTGCGGCGACACCCTCCTCGGGTGCCGCCGCAGCGCCTGGTCAGCGATTGTCCTGGATGATCAGGACGCCGAGATCATCTCGATGGCCGCCTCGACCTGCGTGCGCAGGTCGTCGGAGATCGGCGCGACGCCGGCCGCCTCGTTCGCACGGCTCTGGCCGTCCTCGCTGGCGATGTAGTCGAAGTACGCCTTGACGTTCGCCGCGTCGGACGCGTCGTCGTAGGTGTCGCAGCCGATGAGGTAGGAGATCAGCACCAGCGGGTAGACGCCGGCCTCGGTGGTGGTGCGGTCGAGCTGGTAGGTGATCCGCTTCTCGGTCGCGTCGTCGCTGAGCGGCGAGGCGTCGACGGCGGCCGCGGCGGCCTCCGGGCTGAACGGCACGTACTCCTCGCCCACCTGGAGCGCGACGGTGCCGAGGTCGCCGGCCTGCGAGGCGTCGGCGTAGCCGATCGCACCCTCGGCGGCGGAGACCGTGGTCACCATGCCGGAGGTGCCGTCACCGGACTGCTGCGACGGCAGGGGCCACGCGTCGCTGGCCTCGTCGGTCCAGGTGCCCTCCGAGGCCTCGAAGAGGTACTCGGTGAAGTTCTCGGTGGTGCCCGAGTCGTCGGAGCGGTTCACGACCGTGATGGCGGTGGACGGCAGGGTCGCGTCGGGGTTCTGGTCGGCGATGGCCGCGTCGTCCCACGTCGTGATCTCGCCACGGAAGATCTGCGCGAGCGTGGCGGCGTCGAGCTGGATGTTGTCCACGCCGGTGTCGGGGAGGTTGTAGATGACCGCGATCGGCGAGATGTAGAGCGGGAGCTCGACGGCCTCGCCGCCGAAGCAGCGGTCGGTGGCCGAGGCGAGCTCGTCCTCCTTGAGCGCGGAGTCGCTGCCGGCGAACAGCACGCCGGAGGACAGGAACTGCTCGCGGCCGCCGCCGGAGCCGACGCCGTCGTAGGTGACCGTGACGCCCTGCTCGAGGTCGCCGAAGCCCGCGATCCAGCCCTCCTGCGCCTTGCCCTGCGAGGAGGCGCCCGCGCCGGGCAGGTTGCCGCTGAGCGAACCGGCCTCGGGGGCCTCGGTGTCGCCGGTCGAGGACTCGGTGCCGCCGTCCGAGGTGGAGCCGGAGGGGCTCTCGTCGGCGGTCACGCCGCCGCCGCAGGCGGCGAGGACCAGGGCGGTGCTGGCAGCGAGGGTGGTGATCATCCCGCGGCGGATCGACTTCTTCACGTCAAACATCCCTCTCGTCGTGTGGGCGGGGCGCATGCACGCCCGCCATGACGACAACGTAGGGACGCCGGATGACCGGCCCGCCCGCGGAAGGTGAACAGCGGTTGAACGAGGGTCGACACCTTTCTCGATGTGAGGTGGATCACGGGCGGCCAGAACCTCAGTCCGAGGCTCAGTCAGAGGGTCGACGGCGCTCGACGGCGTGCACGCGGACGCCGCGCCGGTGACGCGGCAGCACGTGCGCCACGAGCATCTCGCCGGTGCGCAGATAGGGGTTCGCCGTCGGGAAGAGCGCGCTGACGCGGCGCGGCGCGCGGGCCGACAGGGTCTCCAACACCGTGGGCAGGACGGGGCGGTGCGTGCACAGCACGGCGCCGTCGGCCACCTTCTCGGCGTGCTTGTCGCCACCCCGGCGCGAGCGGAACGCGGCCAGCAGACGGTCGACCGTCCGCGCCGCGCCGCTGGGGCGCTTCGCGTTCGCGGCCTCGGTGATCTCGGGCACCGCGATGACGTCGAGCTGAGCCGCGCTCGTGTACGGCGCGACCGTGGCGACGCAGCGCTCCCACGGGCTCGAGAACACGTCGGCCACGCCGAACGCCGCGAGCGTGCTGACGAGCCCGGCGGCGTCGTGCAGCCCGGTCGCCGTGAGCGGCCGGTCGGTCTCGCCGCCGCCCCACGCGCTGCGCTTGCGGGCGCGCGCGTGCCGCAGGACCACGAACGCGCGGGTGTCGAGGACGCCGTCCTCCCACTGGTCCACCAGCGCGTCGAGCGGGGCTCGGTCGGCGGGGCGGGTCAGCAGGTCGCGGGCGAGGTTCGCGCGCAGCCACCGGGCGTCGTCGATCTCGTCGGGATCGCACAGCGGCACGGCGCCGCGCGCGAGCACGGCGGGGTGGGTCGGTTCGACGACGCGGGCCGCCCAGTAGTGGCAGACCTTCAGGCGTCCGTCGTCGAGCCGGTAGCGCACGCCCGGCAGCGGGACGCCGAGCACGACCGGCTGGCCGGTCTCCTCGGCGACCTCGCGCACGGCGCACCCGGGCAGCGACTCCCCCGGGTCGAGCTTGCCCTTGGGCAGCGACCAGTCGTCGTAGCGGGGGCGGTGGACGAGCAGCACCTCGAGGTGCTTGCCGCTCACGCGCCACACCACCGCCCCGGCGGCGTGCACCGCCGCGGGGACGCGCTGCGCCGTCGTCGTCATCGCGGGTGCCCCGCCGACAGCCAGGCTCGCCACCGCGTCAGCGGATGCCGGTCCGGACACGGGCCCGCTGCCGCGACCGCGGCATCAGGCTCGCCTGGAGGTGGAGCAGGCGCTCGCCCGCGTCGTTCGTGGAGACGCGCACCCACTGCTGCTCGCCGTCCACGTCACGCAGGTGCCACGACTCCGTCGTGTCGGCCAGCGACGTCGCGAACAGGTTCGCGAGGGTCGCGAGGTGGTCGGGGTCGACCAGACGGACCAGGACCTCCACGCGGCGGTCGAGGTTGCGGTGCATGAGGTCCGCGCTGCCGATGAAGTACTCCGGGTCACCGCCGCCGGCGAACGCGTAGATGCGCGAGTGCTCGAGGAACCGGCCGAGGATCGAGCGCACCGTGATGTTCTCGCTGAGCCCGGGCACGCCGGCCTTGATGGCACAGATGCCGCGCACCACGACGCCGACCTTCACGCCCGCCTGCGACGCGCGGTAGAGCGCGTCGATCGTGGCCTCGTCGACGATCGAGTTCACCTTGATGTTGATCCACGCCTCCTTGCCGGCGCGGTGGTTGTCGATCTCGCGCTCGATGCGCTCGATCAGACCGCCGCGGATCGACCGCGGCGCCACGAGCAGCCGATGGAAGCGCGACTTGGGCGCGTAGCCCGAGAGCTGGTTGAACAGGCGCGTGAGGTCCTGGCCCACCTCGCCGTCGCACGTCAGCAGACCGAGGTCCTCGTAGATGCGCGCCGTCTTGGGGTTGTAGTTCCCGGTGCCGATGTGGCAGTAGCGGCGCAGGCCGTCGGCCTCCTGCCGCACCACCAGCGACAGCTTGCAGTGCGTCTTGAGCCCGACGATGCCGTAGACCACGTGCACGCCCGCCTGCTCGAGCTTGCGCGCCCAGGAGATGTTGGCCTGCTCGTCGAAGCGGGCCTTGATCTCGACGATGGCGAGCACCTGCTTGCCCGCCTCGGCCGCGTCGATCAGCGCGTCCACGATCGGGGAGTCGCCCGAGGTGCGGTACAGGGTCTGCTTGATCGCCAGGACGGTCGGGTCGGCGGCCGCCTGCGCCAGGAACTGCTGCACGCTCGTGGAGAAGGAGTCGTACGGGTGGTGCAGCAGGATGTCGCGCTCGCGGATCGCGGCGAAGAAGTCGGTCGGGCTGGCGCTCTCGACGTCGGCGAGCGCGCGCGGCGTGCGCCCCACGAACCGCGGGTACTGCAGGTCGGGACGGTCGACGTCGGCCACCACGTTCAGGCCGGTGAGGTCGAGCGGCGCGGGGAGCTCGTACACCTCGTGCTCGCTGACACCGAGCTCGCGCACCAGGAGGCGTCGCACCTGGGGCGAGATGTCGGGGGCGAGCTCGAGCCGGACGGCGGGGCCGAACCGGCGGCGCAGCAGCTCCTTCTCGAGGGCCTTGAGGAGGTTCTCGGCGTCGTCCTCCTCGACCTCCAGGTCCTCGTTGCGCGTGACGCGGAAGGAGTGGTGCTCCACGACCTCCATCCCGGGGAAGAGGTAGTGCAGGTGTGCGGCCATCAGCTCCTCGAGGGAGATGAACCGGCGCACGGGCGAGGGGTTGAGCTCGCCCTTCGCGACGGCCTCGTCGACCGCGATGAAGCGCGGCAGGGACGGCGGCACCTTGACGCGCGCGAAGTGCTCCTTCTCCGTGGAGGGGTTCTTCACGACGACCGCGAGGTTGAGCGAGAGCCCCGAGATGTAGGGGAACGGGTGCGCCGGGTCGACGGCGAGGGGCGTCAGCACCGGGAAGATCTGCTTGCGGAAGTACTTGTGCAGGCGGTCCTGCTCGCCCGAACCGAGGTCGTCCCAGTGCACGAACGTGATCTGCTCGGCCGCCAGCGCCGGCGCCAGCAGGTCGGAGAACACGCGGGCGTGACGCTGCATGAGCTCGCGGGCGCGCGTCGAGATCTCCTCGAGGACCTGACGCGGGGTCAGGCCCGAGGCCGCCGTCACCGCGAGGCCGGTCGCGATGCGGCGCTTGAGGCCGGCCACGCGGACCATGAAGAACTCGTCCAGGTTGGAGGCGAAGATCGCCGCGAACCGGCACCGCTCGAGCAGGTGCATCGAGGGGTCCTCGGCGAGCTCGAGCACGCGCTCGTTGAACGCGAGCCAGGAGATCTCGCGGTCGGCGAACCGGTCGGCCGGGAGGGGGGTCAGCTCGTCGGTCTCGCCCCTACCCGCCTCCGCGCCGCCGGCGTCGACAGCACCGTCGAGCTCGCCGTCGACCTCGTCGGAGGGCTGCTGCTGGAACGGGACGGTGGCGCTCACGAGAGCCTCCGCCGCGGCGTCCTCGCTCTCCTCCTCGCGCAGGTCCTCGAGGTCCTCGAGGTCCTCGGCCAGGTCGGAGGCGGCCGCAGCGTCGTCGTCGAGTTCGCCGGTCGGGCCGGCGAGGGATGTGTCGGTCATGCGCCTATCGTGGCACCCTCTCCAGCGGGCCGCGAGGTTGTCACGTACTGGACGTCCCTCGTTCGCACCGTGAACCCCGCGCGTTCGTAGAGCCGGCGGGCCGCAGCGTTCCCGCCGTCGACGTACAGCTCGACGTCGTCGGCGCCCGCCCGGGCGATCTCGCCCAGCGCGTGCTCGAGCAGGCGCCGACCCAGGCCCTGCCCCGCGCGGTCGGGGTGGGACGCGAGGACGTAGACCTCGGCGCTCTCGCCGGCCGGGTGCTTGACCCAGACGCTCGCGGCGGCTCCGGTGGGCTCGAAGCCTTCGGCGTCCAGCACCCACAGCGTCGACGGGTCGAACCAGTCCTCGCCCAGCCGCGCGTCCAGGTCCCCGCGCGTCCACCGCCCCTGCTCGGGGTGGTCGGCGAACGCGAGCGCGTTCAGCGCGAGCCACGCCGTCAGGTGCCGCTCGCGGGCGTCGTCGCCGGTGCGCTGCGCGAGCGAGCGCACCTCGGGGTCCGCCGCCCGCGCGGCGTCCTGCGCCGTGAGCGCCCGCCCCAGCTTGAGCAGCTCGCGCACCGGCTCGAGCCCGACGGCGGCCGCGAAGCCCCGCGCGGGCGGCAGGTCGCCGTGGGCCCAGTACGCGGTCCCGACCGACAGCGCCTCGACCGACGCGGCGAGCAGCGAGGCGATCCCCCGGCGTCGCGCGGCGGGGTCGACGACGATCTCGACGGAGCCGTCGGCGTGGATCGCCGCACCGTCGACGGCACCGTCCGCACCGCCGCGGTGGAGCAGCTGCGTCACGCCGGGCTCCCGCAGCGCGAGGAGGTGGGCCTCCGAGAGCGGGGCGACGCCGTCGACCGCCTCGGCCCGCTCGGCGAGGGCGAGGACCTGGGCGCGCGCGGCGTCGTCGGGCACCTCGGGCTCGACGGGCGGCACGAGGCAGGTCACTGGAGCGTCCCGGCGCGGGCCTTGCGCGCGGCCTGGCGCAGCTCCTCGGACGTGCGCACGAGGTTGGCGGCGCGACGCGTGGCGACCTCGGCCTCCTCGCCGTGCGGGAGGTCGTGCAGGTCGGCGTCGAGCGCGGTGCCCGTGCCGACCACGCGGTAGAACGCTGCGGCGCGGTCGAGCGCGACGTCGAGGTCGGCCGTCACCGCCCCGGCGAGCACGGCGTCCGCGAGCGCCGCCACCTCCTCGGGCGACGGCGGGTGCGGCAGCCCGACGACGACGTCGGCCACCTCGGCGCGCTTCGAGCCGAGCGCGTAGCGGTCGGCGACCTCGAGCGGTGCGCGGCGGATCCACTCGCGCAGCATGTACAGCCGCCACAGCGACCCGGGGAGGGAGTCGCCGGCGCTGTCGGCCCAGAGGGAGGCGACCGTGTCGACCCCCTCGGTCTCCACGAGCCTGACCAGTCGGCCGACCTCCTCCGGCTCGATGCCGACCTCGTGGCCGCGGCCCAGCAGGGCGTGCGCCGTCACGTGCGCCGCCTGGGCGCGCGCCGCCGGATCGACACCGCCCGGCACCTGGGCCGCGCGGACGGGGTCGAGCGCCGCGGGGCGCCGGTACCGGCCGGAGTGCTCGTGGGATCCGCCTGCCTCAGTCATGGGCTCCATCCTCCCCCGCCCACCACGGGGTTGGCACGCGTCGATGCGGAGAGCCCCCGCCGAGGCTCTAGCCTGGGGACCTCCCCGCTCGTCGACTCCCCCGGAGCCCACCCATGCGCCGCAGCGTCTCCTCCACCCTCGAGCTGACCCTCAGCGAGGGCGAGGCCCAGCTCGCCTTCATGGTCGCGGTCGCGCGCGTGCCGGGGCTGCGGATCGACGAGAGGCTCACCATCCACCTCGGCGACGAGCTCGTCGAGGCGACCGAGATCCCGGCGCCGCACAACGGCGTCGTGCACGACCTCACGGTCAACCCTGGGATCTCGGGCACCCCGCTGGTGCTGAACTACCACGCGACCGTGGACACCATCTGGGACGAGCTCGCCGCCGCGCACGACGACGCGGAGGGCGAGGAGATCGTCGGCGAGGCCGGTGGGCCGATCGACCTGCTGATGTACCTGCGGCCGAGCCGGTACGCGGAGTCCGACAAGTTCCTCGGCACCTCGCGCGCCGAGTTCGCGGGCCTGTCCGGCCGCGACCTGCTGCAGGCCGTGGCCGCGTGGGTCAACCAGCACCTGCGCTACACGCCGGGCTGGAGCCGTCCCACCGACGGCGCGGTCGAGACCCTCCTGGCCCGCCAGGGCGTGTGCCGGGACTTCGCGCACGTCGCCGTCGCGCTCCTGCGCGCGCTGGACGTGCCGGCGCGGCTGACCGCGGTCTACGCGCCGGGGCTGTTCCCGATGGACTTCCACGCCGTGGCGGAGGCCTGGATCGAGGGCGGCTGGCACGTCGTCGACCCCACGCGGCTGGCCCCGCGCCAGACGCTGGTCCGCATCGCGACCGGCCGCGACGCGTCCGACACCGCGTTCCTGTCCAGCTACGGCGCTCGCCTCACCCTGGACCGCCTCAAGGTGCTCGCGACGTCGGACCCCTACCTGCCCACGGACGACCACACCACGCTCCAGCGGATCCCGTAGGCGACCGCCGTGGTCACGATGAACGACGTCGCGCGCGCGGCCGGGGTCTCGATGATGACGGTGTCCAACGTGCTCAACGATCGCCCGCGCGTGGGCAAGGAGACCCGCGCGCGCGTGCTCGACGTCGTGGCCCACCTGGGCTACGAGATCAACCTGACCGCGCGGCACCTGCGCGCGGGCCGGACCGACACCGTCGCGTTCGTGGTGCCGGGCTTCCAGACGTACTTCGACGAGATCGCCGACCGGCTCGCGGCGGCGTTCGGCGCGCAGGGCCGCCACCTGGTCGTGGAGAGCACCGGGGCACGGCCGGAGAACGAGCTGGCTGCGCTCTCGAGCGTGCGGCTCTCGATGTACGACGGCGTGATCCTGTCGGTCGCCGGTCTCACCCTGACGGAGATCGAGGGCGTGCGCACGACGGCGCCGCTCGTGCTGCTCGGCGAGGTGGAGGTGCCCGAGAGGTTCGACCACGTGATGCTGGCCAACGCCGAGGGTGCCGCGCTCGCGACCGCACGCATGCTCGCGACCGGGTCGCGGCGGATCGCGATCGCCGGTGGTGACCCCGGCGGGCCCCACGACGGCGCCGGGATGGCGGCGATCCGCCGGGCCGGCTGGGTGCGCGCGCACGAGGGCGCCGGTCTGACGGCGGACCCGGCGCTCGTGGCACCGGGTGCGGGGGTCGGACCCGAGGTCGGCCGGGAGGCGGTGCGCCACCTCGAGCGCTCCGGCGTCGACTACGACGGCGTCTTCGCCGTCACCGACTCCACGGCGGTCGGCGTCCTCGCGGGCCTGGCCGAGGCGGGACGGCGCGTGCCGCAGGACGTGCAGGTGGTCGGCTTCGACAACCTGGACCTCGCCGAGTTCACCGTGCCGGGTCTGACGTCGGTCGACCCTGGCCGCGACGCCGTCGCGCACCACGCCGCTCGCCTGCTGCAGCGCCGCATCGACGGCGCGACGCCGGAGCCCGAGCACGTCGTCGTGCCCGTGCGGCTGGTGGAGCGCGGGACGACCCGCGCGAGTTAACTCCCGGGTAACCACCTCGACGCGCGGCGCCGCGGCGCGCGTGGTCCGATGGGCCTCCCCAGCCCTTCCGCTGACACAGGAGACAGACGGTGCGCCCACCACGACTGCTCGGCCCCACCCTGACGGCCGCCCTGGCCCTCACCCTGACGATCCCGCTCGCGGCGTCGGCCGCCCCGACCGCCGGCAGCGCCGCTGCGCCCGACCTCGCGGCGCTCGTGGCCGCCGACCCCGTCGTCCCGACGGCGCAGGCGCCCGCCTTCACCGACGTCGGCGACGACGCCCCGTTCGCCGACGAGATCGGCTGGCTCTTCCAGCAGGGCATCTCCACGGGCTGGCCCGACGGCACGTTCCGGCCGCTCGAACCGATCGCCCGCGACGCGATGGCCGCCTTCCTCTTCCGGCTGCAGAACCCGGGCGAGCCCGAGCCGACGTGCACCGAGGCGCCGTTCGTCGACGTCGCCGTCGACAACCAGTTCTGCGGCGTCATCTCGTGGATGGCGCAGACGGGCATCTCCACCGGCTGGCCGGACGGCACCTACCGCCCGCTCGCCCCGCTGGCTCGCGACGCCGCGATGGCGTTCGTGAGCCGCGTCGCCGGCGCCGACCCCGCGGCCACCGGGTGCGGGACCGCGTTCAGCGACGTCCCGCCGGGCACCCAGTTCTGCGAGGCGATCACCTGGGCCGCCGGACTCGGCATCACCACCGGCTACCCCGACGGCACCTACCGCCCGCTCGAGACGCTGACCCGGGAGGCGATGGCGGCCTTCCTGTTCCGCCTCGACGACGCGGCGGTCGTCCCCGTCGAGATCGACGGCGCGGTCGCGGATCCCAGCATCGGCGACCCCTACTACCCCGAGGCCGGCAACGGCGGCTACGACGTGGAGAGCTACCACGTCGACCTGGTGTGGGACCCCGCCACCCGCGACCTCGTCGCGACCACGACGATCGTGGCCGAGGTGACCGCGGCGGAGCGCCTCGGGCAGATCACGTTCGACCTCGAGACGCAGGACTCGGCCGGTGCGCCCACCCTCGCCGTGACGAAGGCCAAGGTGGACGGCCGGAGCGCGGGCTTCACGCACGCCGACCGCGAGGTCGACCTCGTGCCGGTCGGCGGACTCGAGCCGGGCGAGACGTTCACCGCCCAGATCTCCTACGAGGGGACGCCGGGCTACGTGCCCGACGTCTACGGCGACTCCGGCTGGCACGACCTGACCGGTGACGGCGCGCTCGTGATGGGTGAGCCGGCGTCGTCCTCAGCCTGGTTCCCCTCCAACGCGCACCCGCGTGACCGCGCCCTGTTCTCGGTGACCGCGACCGTCCCGTACGAGGCGGGCCTGCCGGAGGAGCAGCAGTGGCAGGTGTCCTCCAACGGCGAACCGGTCACCGACCTCCCGCCCGCACCCGAGGGCTGGCGCTCGTTCGGCTGGGCCGCGCCCGAGCCGATGGCGACCTACCTCACGACGCTCTTCATCGACCGGTTCACGTCCACCACGACCACGACCGACAGCGGCGTGACCATCTACAACACGTTCGCCCCTGGCGTGAGCCAGACGACGAAGGACCGCGCGGCGCGCACGGCCGAGATCCAGGAGTTCTTCGAGGGCTTCTTCGGCCCGTACCCGTTCACCACCAACGGCGGGCAGTACACCAACGACTCCCTCGGCTACGCGCTCGAGACGCAGACGCGCTCGTCCTACTCCCGCAACCCGGGCCTCGGGACGATCGCCCACGAGATCGCCCACCAGTGGGTCGGTGACGACGTGACGCTGAACAGCTGGGCGGACATGTGCCTGAACGAGTGCCTCGCGGAGTACGCCGCGTCGTGGCTGTGGGCCGAGCACTCCTCCGGCACGGACCTGGCGACGAAGTACACCGGCACCCTCACGCCGCGACTGACGCAGCCCGCCTACTGGGAGCGACCGCTCGTCGACATGGGGGCGGGCAACGAGTTCGACGACGTCTACGGCCGCGGATCGCTCGCGATCCACGCCCTGCGGCTCGAGCTCGGCGACACCGCGTTCTTCACGCTGCTCGAGCGCTGGGCCACCGAGAAGTCCGACCAGAACGTGGCCTTCTCCGACTTCGAGGACCTCGTGGACGAGGTCGCCGGCCGCGACGTCTCAGGGTTCATGACCGCCTGGTTCCGCTCCACGACTCCCCCGCCGGCGGAGTACCTGCACCTCCCGTGACGCGATCCCGCGCCGTCGACCAGCACGGTCGACGGCGCGGGCCGCGCCGCTCGCGCGACGCCGGATCGGGCAGCGGGAGCACGAGGACCCAACCGAGCGCCGCCCACGCCAGGTTCACGTGGTCGAGCGACCGGCCCAGCGCCTCGAGGCCGTGCACGCGCACGGCGTCGGTCTCGTAGGTGAGGCGTGGGCCGCCCGACGGCGATCGGGTGACGCCGCGCACCTCCAGCGCGGTCGCGGAGCGCGCGCGGAACCAGCGCGCCAGCACGAGCCACGGATCGCGGCTCCCGCTGCGGACACCGGCGGTGGCACCAGCGGCGGGCTCGGCGCTCACGGCGACGGTCAGCGCGCCCGCCGCGCGACCCGACCACGGCCGCCATCGCGGGACCCACGGGCGGACGCCCGCGTGGAACGCCGCCCACGCGCCGCCGAACGCCGGGGCCATCGCCCCCCGCTCCTGCCGGTCCGCGGCCACGACCGTGAACACGACGGCCCCGAGGGTTCCCAGCAGCAGGATCGGCTCCACCAGCAGCACGGCGCACACCGTGTAGAGCCCCGAGATCGACAGCTGCATCGGATTGCGAACGTAGGAGTACGGGCCCGACGTCACGAGCCGGTCGGGCGGATCGTGCGGCAGCGGGGTGCCCCGTCCGACGACGGCCAGCTCCCGCATCGCGGCCAGGGTCGGCAGCCCCACGAGAGCGACGACCGGCGCACCGAGGAGGAGAGGCAGCCAGGGTCGGGCGCCTCCCGGCGGGCCCCCGTCCGCGGTGGCGACGACGAGCACGGGCAGCACCAGCAGCAGGCCGGTCGCCGCCACGGCCTGCGCCCAGCCGCGCACCAGCACGTGGCGTCGGCGCACCGTCCACGTCGCCAGCAGGACGGCGGTGCCGACCGCCGACGCGATCGCTGCGTACAGCGGGATTCCCGTGGGCACGCTCCACCAGCCCCGCGCGGGTGAGACGAGCAGCAGCGGCAGGAGCACCACCGCGCTCCACGACGTCGCCGTGATCAGCGCCCCGACCCCGCGGGTGCGATCGACCGGCGCCACCGCTCAGGAAGGGGCGATCTCGTCCGCGGCGTCGACGCTCGCGGCCGCCTCGGCGTCCTGCTCGTCCTGTCGCCGCAGGTCGTCCTCGACGACCTTGGTCAGGTTGGTGAGGAAGGTCGCGACGGCGGTCAGCTCCTCGGTGGACAGGCTCTCCACCGCCTCGAGCATGCGGGTGTGCATGGCACCGAGCGTGGCGCGCACCTCCTCGTCGGAGTGCGTCGTCGTCTCGACGGCGACCGAGCGCCGGTCGTGGGGGTGGGCCACGCGACGCGCGTAGCCGTCGCGGATCAGTCGGTCGACCAGCGTGCTGGCGGACGCGCCGGTGATCTCGAGCGCATCGGCGAGCTCCTTCTGGCGCACGACCTCCCCGCGCTGCTTCGCACGCAGGAGGAAGCGGAGGGCCAGCAGGTCGGTCTCCCCCATGCCCATCGAGGCGCGGGTGCGAGCGCGCATCTTGCGCTCGGCCTCGCGGTAGCGCCGCAGCATGTTGAGGACCTCGACCGCGCCGACAGGATCGTCGGAGGTCGCGTACCAGTAGCCACGCCTCGTCTCGACGGCCATCTGATCCACACCTTCTCTCTGTCATCCGCGCCCGGTCCCGGAGTCCCCGGCGCACCACCTGCACGTGTAGAAATCCAAACAGTTAGTTCGGCGACGTGTCGGTGACCCTCACTCTACCGCCGTCGAGCCGGGAGGGGGCGATCCGTCCGGTCGTCGTCCTCCACCTGGCCGGACGCCTGTCCGACATCGGCCTACAGCCTCGGATCCACCGGTTCCGACTCCAGGGCGAGCACCGCGAAGACGGGCTGGTGGACGCGCCACGTGGGCTCACCGCGCACGAGGCGGGCAAGCGACTCCAGGCCGAGCGCGTACTCCCGCTGCGCGAGCGACCGCTTGCGGCCCAGGTGACGCTGCCGGAGCCGGGCGAGGTTCGCCTCGTCGGTGTAGTCGGGTCCGTAGACGATGCGGAGGTACTCGCGCCCGCGGACCTTGAGGCCCGGCTGGAGGGGGCGTCCGCCACGGTCGGCGAGCACGAGGTTCGCCAGCGGTTTGACGACCATGCCCTCACCACCGGTACCGGTCAGCTCCTCCCACCACGCGACCCCGGCGCTCCTCGACGCCTCGTCCGCGAGGTCGACCACGAGCCGCCTCGTGGGGCGGATCAGCACCGGGTCGGCCGCGACCAGCGCGTCGGCGATCTCCAGGTGCCACGGGTGCGGTCGGGTCTCGTGGGTGCTCCCGCCGACCCCCGGTTCGGCCGCGTCGGCCTCCGTGCGGCCGCTCGCCAGCACCTGGAACGGGGCGAGCTGGACGCCGTCGAGCCCGTCCACGTCCCACCGGTAGCGGCGGTAGGCGTCGCGGAAGCGCTCGGCGTTCTCCGCGCGCCCGGCGACCGCCGTGCGCAGGCCACCGACGTCGACGCCCCGGGCCGCCGCCGCGTCCAGCGCCGCGAGCGCCGCGGGCACGACGGCGGCAGCAGCGGCACCCACCCCGGCGAACTGCTCGCGGATCAGCTCGTCGGCCTTGAGGGACCACGGCACGATCTCCGTGTCCAGCAGCACCCAGGTCGCGCCGTCGAGGCGGTCCCAGACACCTGCCGTCGCGACGGCGTCGCGCAGCCGGGTCAGCAGCTCGCCCTCCAGGTCGGGCTGCAGGAGGCGCCGACCCGTGCGGGTCCAGGCCACGCCGGGGCTGCCGGGGGCGAGCCCGAACCGCGTGCCGCCGTCGTCGCGGCACACGAGCACCACCGCGCGCGAGCCCATGTGCTTCTCCTCGCACACGACCGTCCCGACGCCGTCGCGCGCATACGAGGCGAACGCCTCGTCAGGGTGCTCGAGGTGGCCGGGCAGCGTGGACGTGGCCACCGGGCTCATGGTCGGGGGCAGGTACGGCAGCGCTCGGGGCGGCAGCGCGAACCGGCTCATCACCTCGAGCGCGCCGGCGGCGTTCTCCTCGGGCACGGAGACGCGTCCGAGGAGCGCCGTGTCGACCACGCGGACGCCGGTGACGTCCCGCAGGTCCAGCACGTCGGCCGGCCTGGCCGCGCCGGTCCGGCCGGAGGCCCCACCGTCGGAGGAGCCCACGCCGCCCGTGGGGAACGGCCGCGCGGGGGCGTAGTGCTCCGCTGTCGCCGGGACGGAGACGACCTCGCGCTCGGGGTAGCGCAGCGCGCTGAGCGCTCCGCCGAACACGCACCCGGTGTCGAGGCACATCGTGCCGTTGACCCACTCCGCACGCGGGACGGGCGTGTGGCCGTACAGGACGACGGCGTCGCCCCGGTAGTCCTGCGCCCACGGGTAGCGCACGGGCAGTCCGTACTCGTCGGACTCCCCCGTCGTGTCGCCGTACAGCGCGAACGCGCGCACGCGTCCGGATGCGCGGTTGTGGTAGCTCTGCTTGAGACCGGCGTGCGCGACGACGAGCGCACCGCCGTCGAGCACGGCGTGCGAGACCAGGTCCCGGCAGAACTGCGCGACCTCCTCGCGGAACTCCGCGGTCTCCCCGGCCAGCTGCGCCAGGGTCGTCTCGAGGCCGTGGCTGACGGTGACGTCGCGTCCGGCCAGCGCCCGCACCAGCTTGTCCTCGTGGTTGCCGGGGACGGCGAGCGCGTGCCCGGCCCGCACCATCCCCATCGCCAGGCGCAGCACCCCGGGCGAGTCGGGACCGCGGTCCACGAGGTCGCCCAGGAAGATGACGCGCCGCCGCTGCGGGTGCACCGCGTCGACCGGGCGCCCGACGGCGTCGCGCTCGACCACGTAGCCGAGCTCGTCCAGGAGGGTGAGCAGCTCGGGCAGGCAGCCGTGGACGTCGCCGATCGCGTCGAACGGACCTCGCTCGTGACGGCGGTCGGTCAGGAGCGGCACGCGTTCGATCACGACACCGGCGATCTCCGCCTCCGATCGCAGGTGGTGGACGGTGCGGAAGCCCTCGCGCTGGAGCCCGCGCAGACTCTTGCGGAGCTGCCCCTGCTGGCGATCGACCACGTGCGAGCCGAAGGTACGGTCGGGGCGCTCGCGGTTGCGGGCCGCCGCGACGTCGGCGCCGACGTCGAGCACGATCGCGACCGGCAGGACGTCGTGGGTCCGCGCCAGGGCCACGAGCTCCTTGCGCGCGTGCGGCTGCACGTTGGTGGCGTCCACGACGGTAAGGAGGTTGCGCTGCAGGCGGGCGCCGACGATCGCGTGCAGGAGCGCGAACGCCTCGGGCGTCACGCTCTGGTCGTTCGGGTCGTTGGACACGACCCCCCGGCAGTGGTCGGAGGAGACGGTCTCGTACAGTCCGAAGTGCGTCGCGGCGAAGGTGGACTTGCCCGAGCCGGAGACGCCGACGAGGACGACCAGGCTCGGGTCCTGGACGCGCAGCGTGGTGTCGCTCATGCCGCCGCCTCCTTCACGAACAGGGCCAGCTGGGTCGGAGACCCGAGCTCGGGGTCGCCCGGGCCGACCTCGCGGACCGTGACCGTGTAGCCGTTCCGGGCGGCGACGCCGTCGGCCCAGGAGGCGAGCTCGGCGCGCGTCCACTCGAAGCGGTGGTCGGTGTGGCGCACGGGGGCACCGTCGGCCCGCTCGTGCAGGTGGGGGTAGGTCGCGTTGTACTCGGCGTTCGGGGTGGTGACGACGACGGCGCCCGGCCGGGCGTGCGCGAAGACCGTGTCCTCGAGCGCGGGGAGGCGATCGGGGTCGACGTGCTCGATCACCTCCATCAGGACGGCGGCGTCGAACCCCTGCAACCGGTCGTCCCGGTAGGTGAGGGAGGACTGCAGCAGCGTGAGCCGCTCGCGCTCGGTGTCGCTGGCGTCCCGCAGCCGCAGGCGGTCGGCGGCCTTCTCCAGGGCGCGGACCGAGACGTCGGTGCCGAGCACGCGGGTGAAGGAGCGGTCGGACCGCAGGTGGCGCAGCAGCGCGCCCTCGCCGCAGCCGAGGTCGGCGACGCTGGCCGCGCGGACGGAGCGCAGCGCGTCGAGCACCGCCTCGGCGCGCTGCGCGGCGAGCGAGGGGGTGACAGGGACGTCCGGGGCGGGAGGCGCGTCCGACGCCTCCGGCGCGGCGACGGCTGCGGTGTCGAGCAGTCGCGCGGTCGCGTCCTCGACGTACCTGCGCTGGTGCGCGAGCGAGCCCCGCAGGATCTCCTCGCGCAGCGGGTGCTCGGTCAGCCAGCCCTCGCCGTGCCGCAGCACCTTGTCGATCTCGTCCTCCCCGACCCAGTAGTGCTTGGCACCGTCGAGCACGGGCAGCAGCACGGTCAGCTGACGCAGGGCGGTGCCCAGCGTGATCTCGCCCTCGAGCGTCAGGTCGACGTAGCGGGAGTCGCCCCAGGCGGGGATCTCGGAGTCGAGCGGCACGGGTGCGGCGTCCACCCGCCAGCCGAGCGGGGTGAACATCGCGACGGCTCGCTCGGCGCCGCCGCGGCAGGACAGCGACGGCAGGTGGATGCGCAGCGCGATCGCGTGCGCCGCGACCTCCGGGAGGGACGCGCTGCGGCCGGCCGCCGCCGTCGAGAAGACGCGCCCCAGGGCGACCGCCAGGAGGGAGGAGGCCGCGTACGGGCGGTCGTTGACGAACCGCGCGAGGCTGACGTCGCCGGAGGCGCCGAACCGCTGGTCGCGCACGATCCCGACCGGGTCGACCTCGAGCAGGAGCGCGACGGTCGTGCGCTCCGCCGTCGCCTCGGGGTAGAAGACGTGGGCGACGCCGACGGACAGCTCGAAGCGCTGCGCCCTGTCGGGGTGCTTGTGGAGCAGGTGGCCGAGGTCGCGGGCGTCGGCGAACGGGGTGTCGGGGCGCGCGGTCGCGCTCAGGGTCACCAGCATGGCTCGACCCTCTCACCCCGACCCGTCCGACGGGTCCCTCCGGCGTTCGGCCGGGTCAGTCCCGGGGCAGGTGCAGGGTGAACGTCGAGCCCTGACCGGGCCGGGTGGCGACCGTGACGTCGCCGCCGTGCGCCCGCGCGATGTCACGCGCGAGCGGCAGCCCCAGGCCGAGGCCCTGCGTGGTCGACCGCCGGGCGGCCACGGTCCGGAACCCGCGCTCGAACAGCTGCGAGAGGTCCTGCGGGTCGATGCCCGGGCCGTCGTCGACGACGGCGATGCGCAGCTCCTCCTCGTCCCCGTCGATCGACACGCGGGTGCGGCCGCCCAGCGCGCCGAACTTGAACGCGTTGGTGAGGAGCTGCTCGAACGCCTGCCGGATCCGGACCGGGTCGGCGCTGATCGTCGTCGCCGTCTCCGCGACGTCCACCGTGACCGCCGTGCCGCAGCGGCCGGCCTTCGCCCTCAGATCCTCGACCGTGGCGGAGACGAGTGCGACGGCGTCGGCGGGCACGCGCTCGACCGTGATCCCGCGCGCGGCCGATCCCGCCTGCAGCACCACGAGGATGAGGTCCAGCAGCGCACTCGCGTTGCGGTGGATGACGTCGACCTGACGCTCGAGCCCGAGCTCCGCGAGGTCGTGCGTCTCCCTCATCACCTCGGTGAAACCGATGATCGAGGTGAGGGGGGTGCGCAGCTCGTGGGAGAACGTCACGACCATCTCCTCGCGGGTGGTGACGGCGTTGACGAGGTCGGTCACGTCCTGGCACACGAGCACCGAGCCGCCGGGACCGCCCTCGGCCACCGTGGTGAGCGGTGTGGCCGTGAACGACAGCGCCTGCTGGTCACCGGGCGGGCCGACGAAGACGACGTCGCCCTGCACCGGTTCACCGCGGAGCATCTTGACCGGCGCCTGCTGCTCGTGAGGCAGCGGTGTGGTGCGGTCGGGGCCGTAGAGGTGGATCGCGCGCCGCGTCACGAAGTCGTACCCGGCGCGCTCCCCGTGGTCCTTGACCGCCTGGTTGCGCAGCAGGACGACGCCGTCGTCGTCGCTGTAGGAGACTCCGACGTCGATCGCGTCCGCCACGGCCTGCGACAGCGCGATCGTCGCGTGCAGCTCCTGCGCCGTGCGCTCGAGCGCCACCTCCTGGTCTCGTGCCCCGCGCGCGCCGATGTGGACGACGACGGCGACGATCACCACGAGTGCCACCTGCGCCGCGATCCCGGGCAAGGCCGCGACGTCCTGGTCGCCGAGGACGAGAGCGGCCGCCGTGAGAGCCGGGACGGCGGTCACCGCGACCACGAACGGCAGCAGCCGTGCACGGAAGCCGTGGCTGAGCCAGAGCGCCGGGAGGACCATGAGTCCCACCACCGTCGGGCTGCCGTCCCACGCGATCGTGTCGAGCACCGCGACGGCCACCATGTCGAGCACGGCCGCGACGACGACCCCGGGGTCGCCCGCGCCGCGAGCGATCGTCACGACCAGGAGGGCCGTCGCGCCGACGACGACGGCCAGCGCCGCCCACCACCGCCCGTCCGCACCGCCGGTGGCGATCAGCAGCGCGCTGACGAGAGCGAAGCCGAGGAGGAACGGGAGCTGCCCGCGGACGAGTGGGGCCACGTGCGTCCGCGTCCAGTGGGCCTCACGCGATGCGTACATCTCACGAACGGTATGGGAGCGGACCTCCGTTGTCCCGTTCGGCTGCGCCGACGCCCAGGCAACCTCGACTCCCCTCCTCTACTGTCGTCATATGACAGCGGTCGTCGCACAGCAGCTGCCTCCGACGAGGGCGCAGCGGGTCTTTCACGTCTGGAACGCCGTCGGGCTCCCGCTGCTCATCGGCCTGAACCTCCGCCTGCCCTGGTGGGGCGTCGCCCTGGCCGTCGTCGTGGGTGCCGGCGTCCTCCTCCCTCTCGCCGTGGCCGCGACCGCCACCCGGCTGGAGGTCAGCGACGACGCGCTGGTCGTGCGCCGCCGCCTCCGGCCCCTCACCATCCCGCGGCAGGCCATCCTCGCCGTCGACGGCGACGTCCCGCACCGGCCGACCTGGTCGAGCGTGGTGGTCGTCACGACCGCGGCCGGTGAGCGCAAGCTCCCCCCGTTCGGCCGACCCGGCGTCGCCGAGATCATCGATCGGCTGCAGGACTGGTCGGGCACGCGTCCGCCCGAGCCCGCACCGGGCCGTCGGGCCGCCGAGCCCGACGGACCGATCCACGGGGCCGTCGGGCCCGACGGACCGCTCTACCTCTGAGGTCGGCCCGCCGCCGCCGTCGTCAGCCCAGCAGCGTCTCCCCCACGAACCCGCCCTCCTGGCACCCCGGTGGGACGGCGAACACGGCCGATCCGATCGGCGTCGTCCAGGTGTTGAGGAGGTCCAGCTCGTCCAGCCGCCGCTGCACCGGCACGAACTGCGTCACAGGATCGGCCTGGAAGCTCACGAAGATGAGCCCGGACTCCGAGATCGCCCCCGGCCGCGGCGGCAGGTCGTAGTTGTAGCCGCGGCGGAGGAAGCGTTCCCGCGGATCGGCGCTGCGGGCGCGCGCGATGTGCGAGAACTCCGGGATCACCGGAAATCCGACGGCGTCGACCGCGTCGAAGTCCGGTTCGTCGTGCTCGCGCGTCCCCGTGAGCGGAGCCCCCGTGTCGAGACGCCGCCCGACGGACTGCTCCCGCCCGGGGCGGTCGAGCTCGTCCCACGTCTCGAGGTTCATCGCGATCCGCCGGACCACCACGCTGGTGCCGCGGTCGAGCCAGCCGTCCCTGATCCAGACGAGGTCCTCGGCGTCGACCGATCCCGGCACGAGGTTGACCGTGCCGTCGATCTGGCCGAACAGGTTCCGCATGGTCGTCCCGGTCGGCACGGAGCCGTAGGCGTCGCGGAAACCCTGCTGCAGCCAGCGCACCGTGGCGAACGCCCGGGTGCCCTTGAGCAGCATCCGCACGGCGTGCGCGACGGTGACGGGATCGTCCGAGGCGACCTCGAGCAGCAGGTCGCCGTCGCTCCACCCCTCCTCCAGGCGATCGACGCCGAAGGCGGGCAGCGGTCCGAGCCAGCCCGGCGCCTCTCCCCCGGCGCTCGCCACGAACCCCGGCCCGAACCCGAACGTGACCGTGAGGCGCGCCGGACGCCGGGCCAGCTCGGGCTCCGTGTCGGCCAGCGCGGGCAGCCCCTGGGTGAGGCGCCGGGCGTCGTCGGTCAGCAGCCGCATGAGCCGGCCGAGCGCGTCACGATCGACGCCGTCGACCAGGTCGAGCGCGACGAACGTCGAGTGCGCCTGCGGGACGACGGTGACGCCGGCCTGGTGCGGGCCGTGGAACGGGACGGTGCTGGCGCCGCGAAGCCCTGCCGTGTCCTGGGACGGCACGGCCGCCGGGGCGGAGGACGGCGCGGCCACGGCCGCGTCGACGCCCAGGGCGAGCGCCGCGCCCCAGCCGGCGACCGCGCCGCCGCCGACGAGGAGCTGCCGGCGGCTCGGGCTGGGGATGGCCGATGCGTCGTCGGACATCAGCCCTCGGAACCCGCGTGCTCGTCCATGTCGCCCATGTCGTGGCCGTCCATGTCGTGCTCGCCCATGTCGTGCACGTCGTCGCCACCGGCGTACGTCTCGTTGGCGCCCGCGAACTCCTTGACCGGGGCGACGACGTCGAGCGTCGTGCCGTCGGCGAGCTCCAGCACGACGGTCACCTCGGCGCCGGGCGTCAGGGGTGCGGTCAGGCCCATGAGCATCAGGTGGTTGCCGCCCGGCTCGAGCACGACGTCGCCGCCGGCCGGGACGGTGAAGCCCTCGACCTCCCGCATCTGCGCGACCCCGTCGACCTCGACCGTCTCGTGCAGCTCGACCATCGGGCTGCTCGGCGAGGATGCCGCCACGACGACCACGTCGCCGTCGGTGGGGTTGTGCAGCGTGCCGAACGCGGCGGACATGCCCGCGTCGGCGGCCTTGGCCCAGGGGTCGCGGACCTCGAGCTCGTCGAGCCCGGCGTCCTGAGCGGCCGCGGTGCCGGTGCCGGTGGCGGTGGCGGCGTCTGTGGTCGCGCCGTCGGCGTCGTCCCCGCCCGAGCAGGCGGTCAGGGCGAGCGCCCCGGCGAGGCCGACGGCGGCCAGGCGGGCAGCGCGAGAGGTCGTGGTGGTGCGGTGGGAACGGATGGTTCGGGACATGAGGGTCTCCTCGAGGGCGCGCCCGGGGGCGCGCGATGAGCCGCGACGGCGGCGGGAAAGGGTCAGGAACGGGTGCGGTGGGGGCGGCGACGCCACCACCAGGTGAGGGCGAACAGCGCTGCGGCACCGAGGGCGCCCGCGACGGCGACGCCCAGGGTGCGCCAGGGCCCGGCTGTCGAAGGGGCGTCGGGAACCGCCGCCCCTTCGGCGTCGGAACCCGTCGACGGCGCGGATCCCGGGTCGACCTCGGCGCCGTCCCCGGGAGGGACGACGGCCTCGGGCCGTGCTCCGGCGTCGCCCACCGAGAACGGGATCACCCCGCTGATGGGGTGACCGTCGGAGGACACCACGCGCCAGCGGACGTCGTAGTGACCGTCCTCCAGGGCGTCGAGGGGCACGACGACGTCGCGTCCCTCGATCGTGAGGCCGGCCGCGTGGTCGGTGCCGGAGGCACCGGACTCGGCGTCGGTCACCAGGACGGCGGAGCCGACCTCGATCACGTCGGCCGAGAAGGTCAGCGTGACCTCGGGCGGTGCCGTGGCGAGCTGCTCCTGAGCCGCGGGGGCGGAGGAGACGAGCGTGTCGTGTGCTGCTGCGGGAACGAGCGGCAGAGCGACCAGGGTGGCGGCCGTCGCGAGGACGGCGGCGACCCGGGTCCGCGCCGCGGAGGGTGCGGGCATGGGTGCTCCGGGCAGGAGGGGGCGCTCCCGGCGCGAGCGTCTCGCGCGCGGGGCGTATCGGTCAGGCTGCCAGGAGGTGGGGCGGCCCGCGCCGCCGCGCGGTGGCCACGACGCGGTCGTGGAGCGGGTGGGGCCGGTCGAGCGGGCGGACCGTCGGCGTCCGGCGCGGCCGGACGAGCGTCGCCGCGGGAAGGTGAGGGGCCACGGCCGCCACGACGGCGTCGGCGAGCCGGAGCAGGAGGCCGAGCAGCAGCTCACCGCGCTGCAGCATCAGGGCCGTCACGACGGCGGCCGCCCCGTGCATGAGCCACATCCGGGCGTCGCCGTGGAGCGCGAGGGCGACGTCGGGGGTCGCGGTGCCGGAGGCCATCGCCATCGAGCCGTGGCCGGCGTGGACGCCGGCGGCGGGGCTCGCCGCCGCTGCGGACGTCACGGTCGACGTCGACCCGAGCACGAAGAGCGTGTGGAAGGCGACCTGGGCGAGCGACGTCGCCACCACCGTGGTCAGCAGCCGCGGGCGGCGCGACATGAGCAGGCTCGAGGCGAGGGCCGCCAGCACGAACGGGACGGCGATCCCGAGCAGACCGGGCACCGGTGCACCGCCGGCGACGTGGAAGGCGAGGGCGAAGCCGGTCGAGACACCGGACGCGACGGTCGCGCGGAGCACGCGCACGCGACCTGGACTCACCCGAGCATCCTCGCACGCAGGTCCGCAGGGACGAACCCGGCCGATACCGCAGGGCGTCCGACGCGGCGCCGAGAGCCCGCGACGGTCCGGTCAGGCCTCGCGCACGATCACCCTGCGCGACTCGACCATCTCGTTCTTCCACGCCCCGTCACCCGGGAGGTTGCGCCACTCGTCGGCGGTCACCGACATCGCGGCACCGTCGAGGGCATCGTGCTCGGGCTCCGCACTGCGCCGATCCTCGTTCGTCATCCCGGTTCCTCGCTCCCCCTTCGTGACCGAAGGTTTCGTCGACTGCTGAGCGGCGCTGTTCGCCGCACGACGGGAGTCCATCACCCGTGCGTCAGGGATTGCCTGCGGAGACCTTGCGCTTTCCTCAGTAACACGCACTGAACTTGCACGGCGTCGCGTCAACGTGAGCCGGGTGGGCCAGACGTGACAGCAGCCGCTGCGTCCGACACGTTCGGTCGGGCGCAGCGGCTGCTCGGGGCGTCAGCCCTTGAAGACGTCCTTGACGTCCTCGCCGGCCTTCTTGGTGTGGGCCTTGGCCTGGTCGGCCTGGCCCTCGGCCTGCAGACCCTCGTCGTTCTTGGCGTCGCCCAGGGCCTCCTTGGCCTTGCCCTTGAGGTCCTCTGCCGCGTTGCTGATCTTGTCCCCGATACCCATCGGTTCCTCCTCGTTGTCGTGTCCACGGCGCCGCAGCGCCCCTGTCACCCGGCGGTCGAACCGCCGGGAGCTTTCCGGGTCAGCCCACCGTCTCGGGGACGGGGGCCGCTCCCTCGACGGTCAGCACGCTGACCTCGACCGAACCCGTGTCCAGTCCGTGCTCGCGAAGCAGCCGGCGCACGAGGTCACGCACCCGGTGCGCCACGAGACGGGCCGGCAGCCCCTGGACCGCGAGGTGGAGGGCGACGTCGGCCGTCCCGTCCTGCACCGCGATCCGGATGAGGTCCTCGGGGGCGGGGTCGGCCGACCAGGCGCGCACCATGCCGGCCAGCGTCGGTTCGACCCGCAGCACGCCGGGCTCGGCGAGCAGCGCCGCTGCGAGATCTCCCCGCACGGTGTCGAGATCGAGATCCTGGGGCGACGGCGTGGCGCCCGCACCCGTCTCAGTCATCGTGCGCATCCCTCACGTCGATGTGAATGCGCCTGACGTCGATACCCACCTCGTCGTTCACTCTCCTCATCACGTTGCTGCGCATCTCGCGGGCCACCTCCGGGATCGACAGGGCGATGGAGACGCTGACCTGCAGCGTCACGTCCACGATCGACGGTCGGCTCGCGCGGTAGGACTCGGGGACCCCCGGCCCACCGGGGCCGGACCCGACGCTGCCCGAGACCGCGGGGCTTCCGCCACCCGGCACCAGGACGACCTCGCACCGCTCGACCTGCACGCCGTCGACGGCGTCGCCCGCCCGGCGGGCGCTCGCCGAGACCGCCTGCTCGCTCACCGTCAGCTCGGCGACCGGACCCTCGGCGTCGGGCTCGTCGAGCGGGAGCTGCCGGCCCCGTCGCACCTCGGCGCGGGCGATGGCCATGATCCGACCCAGGATCGCGGGATCCGGTTCCAGGTCGGGGTCGACCCGCTCCTCGTCCCGCTGGGACGCGGTCAGCCGAGCCAGGTTGCCCAGGTCCGACCGCGCGTTGCGGCAGTGGGGGCACTCGAGCTCGTGCTCGTCGGGCGGGGACTCGATCCGCTCCCAGACCTCGTCGATGTCACGACCGCAGGCCAGGCGGCTGGTGGAACGCTCGCTCATCGCCATGCTTCCATTCCTCTCGCCAGGTTCTGCCGTGCCCGAGCGATCCTGCCGCGCACCGTCGATACGGGCAGATTCATCGCGTAGGCGATCTCGGGATAGCTGAGCTCGTGGAACTCCCGCAGCACCCAGCACGCGCGCTGCTCGTCCGGCAGGTTCGCCAGCTCCTCGTTCAGACCGCGCAGCTGCTCGGCGTACTCGGTGGCCGCGGCCGGGTCGGAGTACCCGGAGCCGTTGCCGAGAACCGAGCGGTCCCCGGTGAGCTCGGCCATATCGTCGGCATCCACCGGATCGGTGCTGCGGCGCGCGCGGGTCCGGAGCACGGACATGCACCGCCGCGTCATGATCTGGTAGATCCAGCCGTGGAACGCCGGCAGCTCGGTCAGGGACGGCAGCTTGCGCCACACCGCCACCATCGTGTCCTGCAGCGCGTCCTCCGCCTCGCCGCGGTCCGCGAGGAGACGCACGGCCAGCCGGTACAGCGGACCCTGGTAGCGCCGGTTCAGCTCCTCGAACGCCGCCAGATCCCCGTCCTGCGCCCGGCCGACGATCATCGCCTCCGGCAGGTCGGCCACCTGGCGACGAGCGTTGCCGACGTGACCGGCGTCGTCACCCGCGTCCGTGTCCGTCCCGGACTCGCTCATCCTCGGCCCCCTCTCCCGTCGTCCCTGTCGTCCACCCTCTCGCGTCGGGGTTCGGCTGTCACGGCATCCGTCGGGTGCCCCCGGCCGTCGACCCCGGTCGGCGCGCCGCTACCGCTTCGGGGGAACGGACCCGTCCGACTGCTCGGGGTGGGTCGGACGACCCGTCGTTCCCGGGCGACCGCCGGTGCGGCGGACGAGGTGGCCGGCGCGGTTCAGCACCGTCCCGAGGGCCCGCAGGCCCCAGCTCACGAGGCGTGTCATCACTCTGGCGATCATGTCGTTCCTGTCGTGGTGGATGGATGAGGGTGTGGGACGGTCGTGTCAGACCGTGATGCGGTCGTGCGTCCGCTGCGTGCGCTGGACGTCGACGAGGACTCCCAGCCGTGCCAGGCGGACGTCCAGCGCCGTGACGGCCGAGGCGGCGGCCACCGTGTCCGCCCGGCGGAGCACCTCGCCGACGTCCGCGCGGTCGTCCACCACGAGGCGCAGCGTGAGGTCGGGCGTGCGGGCGCTGCCCCGCAGCACGGCGTCGGCGGAACCGACCCCGGCGATGGAGGTCGCCTGCTCCGCGACGGCATCGGTGAGGACCGACGGCTCGCACGTGGTCAGACCCGTGAGGGAGGACGTGTGCAGCCGCAGGTCCTTGGCCTCGTGCCGGCGCGGGATCTGGGCGATGAGCCAACCGAGGCACGCCAGCGCGAGGACGACACCGACCACGGCCACCGCGGGAGCGACCCAGGCCGCCTCGAACACCGAGGTGTCCGGAGCCAGCGGCGCGTCGCGGCCCGGCAGCCCCTCGGCCACGTCACCCGAGAGCAGGGACGACCACCAGCCGGTGGCCAGCCCGAGCGCGAGGACGCCGAGCACGAGCAGCACGAGGCCGACGACGGCGAGCCAGGTCCGGTTGAGACGAGCGGGCGTGTGGCGCATCAGGACTCCCTCGAACGAACGCGGGTCCGGACCTCGCACACGGGTCCGGAGCCCAGCACGTCGAGGCGGTCCTCGACGCTGGCCTGCACGGCGGAACGCACGGACTCGACGTCGGACCGCGAGGCGGTCACGACCTCGACCCGCACCAGTCGGGTGGAGACGCTGACGTCGACGCTCTCCACGCCGTCGACCTCGTCCGCAGCGGCCGCCGCGAGCCTCGCGACGCCGCGCTGCGTGATGACGACCTCGGACACCTCGGCGTTCGTCACGCTCAGGTCCACCGGCACACCGCTGCGGCGACCGGGTACGAGCGCCGCGAGCAGCAGCACGACGCCGAGCACGACGCCGACGACGGCCGCGGCGATCACCGGGGTCGCGCCCCAGGACTGCTGGGCCACCGCTCGGGCCGGACCGGTGGCCCACGAGGGCCAGTCGCTCGAGGCGAGACGGGTGACGGCCGCCGTCGTGGCGAGGACGGAGACCGCCAGGACGATCAGCGCCACGAGGGTCGCGGGGACGCCGCGGCTGGGGCGCCTGCGGAGCTGGGTGGCGCTCATCGCAGCTCCCTGTCGGGGTCGGGTCCGCCGGACCGGCCGTCCGCACCGGCACGAAGACCGGTGATGCGGACGTCGACCCGTCGCACGGGCACCCCGGTGAGGTCGCCGACGCGCTGCTGGACGCGGTCACGGATCGTGTCGGCGGCCGAGCGGAGCGAGACGGGGAAGACCAGGCCCACGGAGATGCTGAGGTCGACGAAGTCGGCGTGGAGGTCGACGTCGACCGCCGGGCGGACCGTCGAACCGACGCGGTCGCGCCAGCCGAGCAGCCCGCGGGATGTGCCGTAGGTGTCGCTCACCTCGGCGACGACCTGCGAGGCGATCTTCTCCACGACGCCGTCGGAGAGCGTCAGCGTGCCGCGCGACCGCGAGTCGCCGCCGGGGCGCGCGCTCGCCGGTGCGAGGGCGGTCATCGCTTCTCGGAGGCCCGGCCGAGCATGCCCTGGACGTCGACCCTGCCGTCGAGCGCGAGGCCGACGATGAGGCCGACCGCGCCGAAGGCCAGCACGGTGATGAAGGCGGCGAACGACCCGAAGGCGGCGGTCAGTCCGAGGACGAGGCCGACGGCGAGGCCGAGGTTGGTGCGAGACATGGGGTTCCTATCACTGGACGGAATGATCGGCCGACCGGCCGGGGGACGGAGCGGGCGCCAGGGGTGGACGCCCGCTCCGCCGAGGGGTGACGCGTCAGCGCAGGTCGGCCTGCTCCGAGGTGTCACGCTGGTCGTCGTCGTCGGGGAGGTGGACGTCGGTGACGTTGATGTTGACCGCCACGACCTCCAGGCCGGTGCCGTACTCGACGGCCTGGATGACGTTCTCCCGGATCTGCTCGCTGACCTGGACGACGGACTCGCCGTACTCCAGGACGATCGCGATCTCGACCGCGGTCTGCGTCTCGCCCTTCTCCACGGAGACGCCGCCGGTCACGTTGGTCTGGCTGCCCGGGATGCGCTGCGCGAGCGCGTTGACCGCACGGCGCGCGGCGTTGCCCATCGCGTAGACACCGGCGACCTCGCGGGTCGCCATCCCGGCGATCTTCGCCACGACGCTCTCGGCGACGCTCGTGTCGCCGTGCTCGGTGTGCAGGGCGTCGAACTCCTTGCGCTCGTTCTCCGTGCGCTCGTTCTCGTCCTGCGCGCCCTCGCGGACGCGGCGCTCCTCGCCGGTGGCGGGGACCTGGGGCTGCGACATGGTGAGCTCTCCTTCGTACTGCTCCTGTGAAACGCGGACACAGGTAAGGACGCCACGAGGATGCCGACCGTCACGCGTCGGAACGAGAAAGTTTTGGGACCTCGCACCGACCCGGGCAGCCGCATCGACCCGGGCCGCGCGGAGGGAGGGGTCCGCGACCTCGGCGAGCACTCCGCACGCGCGGTGCAGGTCGGCGCGGGCGGGCGCGGCGTCTAGAGCGAGCGGCCCGAGGTGTCGTCGTTGGTCAGCTCGAACTCCACGACCGGGGCGATCTCGGACCAGGGGAACTGATCCAGGTGCTGCACCGATCTGACCTCGAGGTACTCGCACAGCTCTGCCGCGACGAGAAGCTCTCCCGCGAGCTCGCGCAGCTCCTGTCCGCTCAGAACGGTCTCGTCGAGCTGCGGTTCGATCGTCACCTGGTAGCGCGCCCCACCCGGTGCGACCGGCATGACGTGCACCGAGGTGGTGGCGTTCAGGAGAGGGACGACGACGAGACCGGTGTCGGCGCCTATCGGCCCGTCGTGAACGACCACGCGTGCGGGCCGACCTGCCGCGAGGGACGGGGAGAACTCCTCGAGCCAGCGCTCCAACGTCTCCTTGCTGCGAAACGGCACGCTGCTCCTTCAGAACTGGGGCGGGTCGAACGACCGCGTCAAGGATATCGAACCCGCACGCGGCAACGGTTCGACCGTCGCGGGTCACCTCGAGCTGGTCACTCGGACGCGATGAAGCCCGAGTCGGCTCCGCGTAGCCTGGTGCCGGGCGCCAGCTGCCGCGAGATCTCTCGAGGGTTTGTCCCAGTCACGACCCGCTGGCCCCGGGCCTCTAGCTCAACTGGCAGAGCAGCGGACTTTTAATCCGTGGGTTGTGGGTTCGAGTCCCACGGGGCCTACCACCGCGCACGGCGTCGTCGTCGTCGGAAACTGCTCTCCACGGAGACCCATCCGGCCCCTCTACCGCTCCGAACCCCACGTGACAAGGATCCCGTGACAGGAAGGAGCAGCCGATGTGGGGCAGACTCTTCCCTGATGACCACCTCCGCAACAAGCCACGACGACGCCGCACGGCTCGCGTCGCTCCTTCGAGCGAGCGCGGACGGGGACCAGGCGGCGTTCGCGCAGGTCTACGACGCGGCGAGCCCGATGGTCTACGGCACGTGCCTGCGGGTCCTGCGCGACCCCGACCTGGCGGCGGAGACCCTGCAGGACGTCATGCTCGAAGCCTGGCGCACCGCAGCAGCCTTCGACGCCGACCGAGGATCAGCCAAGGCCTGGCTCGCCACCATGGCCCACCGCCGAGCGGTCGACCGGGTCCGCTCGGTCCAGGCCACACGAACACGGGACGAGCAGGACGCCGTCCGCAGCTACGTACGGGAGGTGGACGAGGTGAGTGACGAAGTGCTCCGCCGCGCCGACGCCGACCGTGTCGCCCACTGCATGCAAGGACTGACCGACACCCAGCGCGAATCGGTCCTCCTCGCCTACTGGGAGGGCCTGACCTACCGCGAGGTCGCCGACCGCCTCGCCGCCGCCCTCCCCACCGTCAAGAGTCGAATCCGCGACGGCCTCACCCGCCTTCGCCTCTGCTTGGGGGCGCGATGACCAGTCACGCGAACCATCCTGACGACGAGCCCGTGAACGCTCACGACCTGCTGGCCGCCTGGGCGCTGGACGCCGTCGACGACCACGAGCGTTCCGTCGTGGAGCGCGCGATCGCCGCCGACCCCGAGCTCGCGCTCGAAGCCCGCGGTCTGCGCGAGACGACGGCGCTGCTGGCCGGCTCCGTCGCCGCCGCTCCACCGCCGGCGCTGCGCGCCGACGTCCTGGCGATCATCGCTCGCGAGGCGCCTCGGTCGGGTGAGTCCCACCCGACGGCGCCGCTCCCGTCCCACGAGGTCGAGGACACGAACGCCCACCCGGCGTTCGTGACACCCAAGCCGCGGCGCCACGGCGTCGCCCGCTGGCAGTCGTTCGCGCTCGCCGCGGTCGTCGCCGGTGCGCTCGCGGTGCCGACCACGCTGGCGATCCAGAACGATCAGCGGGCCACGCAGGTGGAGCAGCAGATGTCCGCACTCGAGAGTGCGATGCGTCAGCCCGGCGCCCAGCTCGTGCAGGGCGACGTCGCAGGCGGAGGCATCGCCGCCGCTGTCCTCACCGATGGTGAGGCGGTCTTCACGGCGAGCGATCTGCCCGACCCGGGCGACGGCCTCACCTATCAGCTCTGGCGCCAGGACGGCGACCACATGGTCTCCGCCGGCACCCTGGCGCTGAACGACGGCCGCGTCAGCGCGACCGTCTCCGCCGAGGTCCCGGTCGACGTTCTCGCCGTCAGCATCGAGCCCGAGGGCGGCTCCGACGCCCCCACGACCGATCCGGTCATCGTCCTCGCGGGGATCTGACCCGGCGGGACGTCACAGCAGCAGCACCGCGTCGGGGTCCGACGGCGACATCGCCGTCGGGCCCCGATTCTGCATCCCCGAGCCCGTGGGCGAGGATGGTGGCCCGTGACGCCCGCCCCGCAGACACCGCAGACGCTCGACCTCCGCCAGGCGATCGCCATCGGCAACCCGAAGGCCATCGACCTCTGGCTCGACGTCGTCGAGGACCCCCGGCTGCGGTCGGAGCAGCTCGGCGAGCTCGACCCCGGGGAGCTGCTGCGTCTCGGGGACCTGATGCCCGTCGGGGTCGCCGCCGAGGTCACCGACACGCTCGCGCTGCACGTCGCCGTCGACCTCGTCCGCACCGTGGCCGCCGCGCGCGGCGGGGAGCTGCTGGCCGCTCTCGAGTCCGACCGTGCCGCGGAGATCCTGCGCGAGCTCGACGCGGACGAGCGCGAACGGCTCCTGACCGCGATGCCGGCGGAGCACGCCGTCGTGCTGCGCGACCTGCTGACCTGGCCGCCGGAGTCGGCCGCGGCGCACATGGTGCCGGACGTGCTGACCGTCGGGCGGTCCGTGACCGCGGCCGAGGCGATCGCCCAGGTGCGTGACCACCGGGCGAAGCTCCGGCAGGACGCCCACATCGGCGCTTACGTCTTCGCCGTCGACCCCGAGGGCCGGCTGGAGGGCGTCGTCTCCTTCCGCGACCTCGTGCTCGCCGACGCCGACACCGCCGTCGCCGACCTCCTCGAGCCGGACGTCGTCAGCATCGGCCCGCTGACGGACCAGGAGGAGGCCGCCCGCACCGTCGTCGCGCACCGGCTCCTGGCCGTGCCGGTGGTCGACGACGACGGTCGCCTCCTCGGCATCCTCACCTCCGACGATGCCTCCGACATCGCCGAGGTCGAGGCGACCGAGGACGCCGAGCGCCAGGGCGGTTCACAGCCCCTGGAGGTCCCGTACCTGCGCGCGTCGCCCCTGCTGCTGTGGCGCAAGCGCATCGTGTGGCTGCTGGTGCTGTTCCTCGCGGCCGCCTACACCGGCACCGTGATGCAGGCGTTCGAGGACGAGCTCGAGGCCGTCGTCGTGCTGGCGTTCTTCATCCCGCTGCTGATCGGGACGGGCGGCAACACTGGCACGCAGATCACCACGACGCTGATCCGCGCGATGTCGACCGACAACGTCCGGCTGCGCGACGTCGGGCGGGTGCTGCGCAAGGAGATGGCCACGGGCCTCCTGGTCGCCCTCGCGATGGCGCTGGCCGGGATCGTTCGCGCGTGGACGCTCGGCGTGGGCGGTCCCGTGATGCTGACCGTCGCCGTCGCCCTGGTGGCGATCGTCCTGTGGTCCAGCCTGATCTCCTCCGTGATCCCGCTGCTGCTGAAGAAGCTGCGTGCGGACCCGGCGGTCGTCTCGGGGCCGATGATCTCCACGATCGTGGACGGCACCGGCCTCATCATCTACTTCACGACGGCGAAGCTCCTGCTGCCGGAGCTCGCGGGGCTCTGAGCCCGCGGCTCGGCGCCGCGGGGCGGGTGGGCAACCTCCCACGTGGGCGTGCGCTGAGCGGCCTTCGTCGCGGCCGTCCGTGCTCGTGGGGAAGTTCCGCGGGCCGTGGCCCGCAGAACTTCCCCACGAGCGTCATCCGCAGCTCAGCGGCACCGATCGGACCGGCGGCTGTGTCAGAGCCACTTCCTGCTCCTGAACACCGCCCACAGCCCGATCCCGAGGAGCACCATGGCCCCGAGGGCGGCCGGGTAGCCCCAGTCGGCGCGGAGCTCGGGCATGTTCTCGAAGTTCATGCCGTAGACGGTGCCGACCAGGCTGGGTGCGAAGAGGATCGCGGCCCAGCTCGTGATCTTCTTGATCTCCTCGTTCTGCGCGATGGACTGCTCGGAGAGCTTCTTGGTCTCCTCGCTCTGCGCCAGGCTCGCCTCCGAGAGCTCTCGCATCGCGTCGTTCTGCTGCTGGGTGGCCAGCGTGCTGTGCACCGTGAGCGCGTTCTCGAGCAGCACCCGGAAGGAGTCGGCGCGCTCGGCGATGCGCAGCGCGTGGTCCAGCACGTCGCGGTAGCGGGCCTGGAGCTCCTCGTCGGTCCGGTACTTGCCGGCTCCTCGCAGCAGCGCCTCGAGAATCCCGCGGAGCGGGCTGGTCGCGCGCTGGAACGCGATGACTTCGCCCAGCAGCTCGTAGATCCGTCGGGCGACGCTCTCGTGACCCGCGAAGAGCTGGTCCTCGATCTCGTCGATGTCGTTCTCGAGCCCCGCGATGACGGGTCCGTACCCGTCCACGACCTGGTCGAGGACGGCGTAGAGCACCGCATCGGTACCCAGCCGCAGCAGCTCGGGGCTCCGCTCCATCCGCGCTCGGACCTCGCTGAGCGAGGGCTGCTCGGCGTGACGGACGGTGACGACGAACTGAGGCCCCACGAACAGGTGGATCTCACCGAAGTGCACGGTCTCGGTGGCGTCGATGTACCACGCCGGCCGCAGCACCACGAAGAGGGTCTCGCCGTAGCGCTCCACCTTGGGCCGCTGGTGACCCTTGCCCGCGTCCTCGACGGCGAGCGGGTGGAGGGAGAACTCCGCCGCGACGGAGGCGAGCTCCTCCCCGTCGGGCTGGAACAGTCCGATCCACGCGATCCCGTCGTGCTCGTGGAGCTGCTCGAACGTCTCGTCGAGGCTCGTCGGCGTGAGCCGACGGACACCGTCGACGTAGATGCCGTTGTCGATGAGTGCCATACCGCTCTCCTGCCTGCTCCCGGGGCGCGGCGTCCCACCCCCGCTGATCGGTGGGCACGGTCCGCGGCCCACCGAATCCTAGGACCTGCCACGCCCCGTGGGCCCCGGCGGAAGGGGGATCAGCGCTCCCCGGGGTGGATCAGCACGACACCCGCCGACGCCCCGAGCGTCTCCAGCGCGCGCTGCGCGTCCTCGAGCCGGCCGTGCCGTCCGACCATCGCGGCGACGGCGTCGTGCGGCAGCGTGCGCAGCAGCTCCGGGTACTCGTGCGCGGCGAGGCCGTGGCTGCCCAGGACGTCGAGCTCGCCCGCGATCACGGCGTCCATCGAGACGTGCGCCCCGCCCGGCAGCAGGCCGATCTGCACGTGTCTGCCGCGACGTCGGAGCGCGCGGATCGCCGCGTCGGCCAGGCCCGGGTGGCCCGAGCACTCCAGCGCGACGTGCATGTCGGGCACGGCGGTGCCGGCGGTCCGCGCCGCCCCCAGCCGCGTCGCGAGCTCGAGGGCCTGCGGCGAGGCGTCGACGGCGGTCACCTCGGCGCCGGCCCGCGAGGCGATGATGACGGCCGACAGGCCGAGGCCGCCGCAGCCGTAGACGGCCACGCGCTCCCCCGCCACCACGCGCGCCCGCCGGTGCACGGCCCGCCACGCGGTGGCGTAGCGGCACCCGAGGGTCGCGGCGACGTCGAACGAGACCTCGTCGGGCAGCGCGACGAGGTTCGTGCGTGCGTGCCGGATCGCGACGAACTCGGCGAAGCTCCCGTCGTGCGTGAAGCCCGGCTGCTCCTGGTGCGGGCACACCTGGTGCTCACCCGCCGCACAGGTCGGGCAGGCGCCGCACGCGCAGACGAACGGCGCCGTGACGCGGCGACCGATCCAGGCGCGGTCGACGTCGGAACCCACCGCCACGACCGTGCCCGCGAACTCGTGGCCGGGGACGAAGGGGAGCGGGACGCCGTCGTCGTGCCCCTGCCAGGCGTGCCAGTCGCTTCGGCAGACGCCCGTGGCCTCGACCTGGACGACCGCCCCGTCCGGGGCCGGGTCGGGGCGCGGCACCTCCCGGACCTCACCGGGCCGGCCGAACTCCTCGATCACCAGTGCGCGCACACGACAGGTGTATCAGCACGGGGCCACACTGGTGGGATGAGCCCGTCATCCAGCACCGAGGTCACGCACCGCACCGAGCGCAACCGCTACGAGATCAGCGTCGACGGCACGTTCGCCGGCATCGCCGCCTACGAGGTGGTCGACGGCGTGACCGTCTTCTCCCACACCGTCATCCAGGACGCGTTCGAGGGCCAGGGGCTCGCGGGCACGCTCGTGGACGAGGCGATCGCCGACGTCGTCGCCCGCGGCGGCACGTTCGCCGCCACCTGCTCCTACGTGGAGCACTGGCTGACCAAGCACCACCAGCACGACGACGCGCTCGTGGACGTGCCGCAGCCCTGAGTCGCACCGTCGTCAGAGCGAGAAGCCGCCCCGCGAGACACCGGCAGGTGTCTCGCGGGGCGGCTTCACCGCCCTCCGCGGGTCAGTCGAGACCGGTGGTGCGACGGCGTCGCACCACGAGCCCTGCACCGGTCCCGAGCAGGACCAGCGCGCCGATGGCCACGGGGAGGATGCCGGCTCCGGTGGTCGCGAGGCCCCCGCCCCTGCCACCACCCGTGCCGCCGCCGTTGCCGTTTCCGCCACCGGTTCCGCCGCCGGGTGCCGCGACGATCTCGAACGTCACCTCGCGGACGACGACCTGACCGTTGCTCCGCGTCTGCGTCGCCTGCACGGTGTGCGTGCCGACGGGCAGGGCGGTCGTGGCGAACCGGAGCTCGAACGTGCCGTCCGCGAGCGGGAGCACGGTGCCGAGCTGGAGGGGCGTCGAGAACGCGACGAGCGCGACCTCGGTGCCCGGCTCCCAGGAGGTGCCGCGGACCGTGTTGGTCTCCTGGGCACCACGCGTCTGACGAGCGTTCGCGATCGTCAGGGCCGGGGCCACGACGTCGACCGCGACGACGGTCGAACCGCCGGTCTCGTCCGTCACGACGACCTCGTACTCACCCGCCGGGACGTCCGTCCCGATGGGAAGGTCGACCTCGAACGTGCAGTCCTCGCCGGTCACGACGGTGACGGGAGCGCCGACGGCGACGCCGTCCTTCGTCTGCAGCTGGACCGTCACGGTCACGCCGGGGGGCCAGCACTCGCCGGTCACGGGTACTGATCCACCCGGGACGCCCGGCCCGTCCACGACGACCTCGCGGTCGACGTAGGTGAAGGGCAGTGGCTGGCTCGTGCCGTCCTCGGTCGTGACCGTGACGCCGACCGCCCCGGCCTCCTCGACCGCCGGCGTGAGGAACGTCAGGCTCGTACCGTCCTCCGCCACCTGCAGCGGGTCGACGTCGATGCCACCGATCGTCACGACGCTGCCCGCCGCGAAGTCGGAGCCGGTGACGGTCACCTCGGTGCCGCCCTCGACCGGGCCGAAGCCCGGCGTGAGGCCGGCGGCCGTGGGGCCGTCGTCGTTGCCGTCGTCCTCGAGGTAGGTGAACGTCTGCGGGGCGCTCTCGCCACCCGACGTCGTCACCGTGACGTCGACCGGACCCGGCTCGCCACCGGGCGTTGTGAAGACGATCGTGGTGCCGTCCTCGCTGACGTCAGTCGGCGTGACCTCGTCATCACCGATGGTGACCACACTCGCGGGCGAGAAGCCCGTACCGGTGACCGTCACGTCCGTGCCGCCGGCGGCCGGGCCCTCGACGGGGTCCAGGCCGGTGATGACGGGCACGACCGGGGCGTCGACGTAGGTAAACGTGAGCGGCTCGGTCGAACCGTCGTCCGTCGTGACGACGACGTCCACCGGACCGGCTGCGTGCTCCGGAGTGGTGAAGGTCAGGGACAGGCCGTCGAGGGCCACCTCGGCGTCGACCTCGACACCGTCGATCGTGACGACCGACTCGGGCGTGAAGTCCGTCCCGACGACGGTGACGATCGTGCCACCGGCGACCGGACCGAACTCCGGCGAGAGGGACTCCGCCGTCGGCGCCTCACCGTTGTAGGTGAAGCCCAGCGGGCCGGACGTGCCGCCCGCCGTCGTCACGGTGACATCCACGAGCCCCGGAGCGTGCGGGGGCGTCACGAACAGGACCACCGTGCCGGCCGCGACGATCGGGGTGACCTCGACCCCCCCGATGACCACCGTGGTGCCGGAGGCCGCACCGAGCCCGAACCCGAGCTCGGAACCCGTGATCTGCACGAGCGTGCCGCCCGCGGACGGACCCTCGATCGGATCGATCGTCAGCGCCACCGGCGCAGCGACGTAGGTGAACGTGAGCGGCTCCGTGGAACCACCCGGCGTCGTCACCACGACATCCACCGGACCGGCTGCGTGCTCCGGAGTGGTGAAGGTCAGCTCGGTGCCCTCATCATTCACCGTCGCGGGAACCTCAACACCGTCGATCGTGACGACCGAGTCGGGAGTGAAGTTCTCACCCACGACCGTCACCACGGTGCCACCCGTGACCGGACCGGCAACCGGAGACAGCGACTCCGCCGACGGGGCGTCGACGTAGGTGAAGACCAGCGGCTCCGTGGATCCACCCGACGTCGTGACCACGACATCCACCGGACCGGCTGCGTGCTCCGGAGTGGTGAAGGTGACCTCTGTGCCCTCGTCGTTCACCGTCGCGGGAACCTCGACGCCATCGATTGTGACGACCGAGTCCGGAGTGAAGTTCTCACCCACGACCGTCACCGACGTGCCACCAGCCACCGGACCGGAGACCGGAGACAGGCTCTCGGCAACCGGGGCGTCGACGTAGGTGAACGTGAGCGGCTCGGTCGCACCACCCGGCGTCGTGACGACCACGTCCACCGGACCGGCCTCGTGGGCCGGAGTGGTGAAGGTGATCTCAGTGCCGTCGTCGTTGACCGTCGCGGGAACCGTGACGCCATCGATCGTGACGACCGAGTCGGGGGTGAAGTTCTCACCCACGATCGTCACCACGGTGCCACCCGCGACCGGGCCGGCAACCGGGGACAGGCTGTCCGCAGTGGGCGCGTCGACGTAGGTGAAGACCAGCGGCTCCGTAGAACCACCCGGCGTCGTGACCACGACATCCACCGGACCGGCCTCGTGGGCCGGGGTGGTGAAGGTGACCTCGGTGCCCTCGTCGTTCACCGTCGCGGGAACCTCGACGCCATCGATCGTGACGACCGAGTCCGGAGTGAAGTTCTCACCCACGACCGTCACCGACGTACCGCCAGCCACCGGACCGGAGACCGGAGACAAGCTCTCGGCAACCGGGGCATCCACGTAGGTGAACACCAGCGGCTCCGTGGAACCACCCGGCGTCGTGACCACGACATCCACCGGACCGGCTGCGTGCTCCGGAGTGGTGAAGGTCAGCTCGGTGCCGTCATCGTTCACCGTCGCGGGAACCGTGACGCCATCGATCGTGACGACCGAGTCGGGAGTGAAGTTCTCACCCACGACCGTCACCACGGTGCCACCGGCAACAGGGCCGGCCACCGGCGAGAGCGACTCCGCCACGGGGGCGTCGACGTAGGTGAAGACCAGCGGCTCGGTCGAACCGCCCGGCGTGGTGACGATGACGTCCACCGGACCGGCCTCGTCGGCCGGGGTGGTGAAGGTGACCTCGGTGCCCTCGTCGTTCACCGTTGCGGGAACCTCGACGCCATCGATCGTGACGACCGAGTCGGGGGTGAAATTCTCACCCACGATCGTCACCACGGTGCCACCCGTGACCGGGCCAGCAACGGGCGAGAGCGACTCCGCCGACGGGGCATCCACGTAGGTGAACGTGAGCGGCTCGGTCGAACCACCCGGCGTCGTGACGACCACGTCCACCGGACCGGCCTCGTGGGCCGGGGTGGTGAAGGTGATCTCGGTGCCGTCATCGTTGACCGTCGCGGGGACGGTCTCGCCATCGATCGTGACGACCGAGTCGGGAGTGAAGTTCTCACCCACGACCGTCACCGACGTACCGCCAGCCACCGGACCGGCCACCGGCGAGAGCGACTCCGCCGACGGGGCGTCGACGTAGGTGAAGACCAGCGGCTCCGTAGAACCACCCGGGGTCGTGACCACGACGTCCACGGGACCGGCCTCGTGGGCCGGAGTGGTGAAGGTGACCTCGGTGCCCTCGTCGTTCACCGTCGCGGGGACGGTCTCGCCATCGATCGTGACGACCGAGTCGGGAGTGAAGTTCTCACCCACGACCGTCACCGACGTACCACCCGCGGTCGGGCCGGCAACCGGGGACAGGCTGTCCGCGGTCGGGGCGTCGACGTAGGTGAAGACGAGCGGCTCGGTCGAGCCACCCGGGGTCGTGACGACCACATCCACCGGACCGGCTGCGTGCTCCGGAGTGGTGAACGTCAGCTCAGTGCCGTCGTCGTTGACCGTGGCCGGAACCTCAACACCGTCGATCGTGACGACCGAGTCGGGGGTGAAGTTCTCACCCACGACCGTCACCGACGTACCACCAGCCACCGGACCGGAGACCGGAGACAAGCTCTCGGCAACCGGGGCATCCACGTAGGTGAACGTGAGCGGCTCGGTCGAACCACCCGGCGTCGTGACCACGACATCCACCGGACCGGCTGCGTGCTCCGGAGTGGTGAAGGTGACCTCGGTGCCCTCGTCGTTCACCGTCGCGAGGACGGTCTCGCCATCGATCGTGACGACCGAGTCCGGAGTGAAGTTCTCACCCACGACAGTCACCGACGTGCCACCAGCCACCGGACCGGAGACCGGAGACAAGCTCTCGGCAACCGGGGCATCCACGTAGGTGAAGATCAGCGGCTCGGTCGAACCACCCGGCGTGGTGACGATGACGTCCACCGGACCGGCTGCGTGCTCCGGAGTGGTGAAGGTCAGCTCGGTGCCGTCGTCGCTGACCGTGGCCGGAACCTCAACGCCATCGATCGTGACGACCGAGTCGGGAGTGAAGTTCTCACCCACGACCGTCACCACGGTGCCACCCGTGACCGGGCCAGCGACCGGGGACAGGCTGTCCGCGGTCGGGGCATCCACGTAGGTGAACACCAGCGGCTCCGTAGAACCACCCGGCGTCGTGACGATGACGTCCACCGGACCGGCTGCGTGCTCCGGAGTGGTGAAGGTGATCTCGGTGCCGTCGTCGCTGACCGTGGCCGGAACCTCAACGCCGTCGATCGTGACGACCGAGTCGGGGGTGAAGTTCTCACCCACGACCGTCACCACGGTGCCACCCGTGACCGGGCCAGCGACCGGGGACAGGCTGTCCGCGGTGGGGGCGTCGACGTAGGTGAACGTGAGCGGCTCGGTCGAGCCACCCGGCGTCGTGACCACGACATCCACCGGACCGGCCGCGTGCTCCGGAGTGGTGAAGGTCAGCTCAGTGCCGTCGTCGTTGACCGTCGCGGGAACCTCAACGCCATCGATCGTGACGACCGAGTCGGGGGTGAAGTTCTCACCCACGACCGTCACCGAGGTGCCACCCGCGGTCGGGCCGGCAACCGGGGACAGGCTGTCCGCGGTCGGGGCATCCACGTAGGTGAACACCAGCGGCTCCGTGGAACCACCCGGGGTCGTGACGACCACGTCCACCGGACCGGCTGCGTGCTCCGGGGTGGTGAAGGTGACCTCGGTGCCCTCGTCGTTGACCGTGGCCGGAACCTCAACGCCATCGATCGTGACGACCGAGTCGGGAGTGAAGTTCTCACCCACGACCGTCACCGACGTGCCACCCGCGGTCGGGCCGGCAACCGGGGACAGGCTGTCCGCGGTCGGGGCGTCGACAAAGGTGAAGACCAGCGGCTCGGTCGAGCCACCCGGGGTCGTGACGATGACGTCCACCGGACCGGCTCCGTGGGCCGGGGTGGTGAAGGTGACCTCGGTGCCCTCGTCGTTGACCGTGGCCGGAACCTCAACACCGTCGATCGTGACGACCGAGTCGGGAGTGAAGTTCTCACCCACGACCGTGACCGACGTGCCACCAGTCACCGGACCGGAGACCGGAGACAGCGACTCCGCCGACGGGACGTCCACGTAGGTGAACGTGAGCGGCTCGGTCGAACCGTCGTCCGTCGTGACGACGACGTCCACCGGACCGGCTGCGTGCTCCGGAGTGGTGAAGGTCAGGGACAGGCCGTCGAGGGCCACCTCGGCGTCGACCTCGACACCGTCGATCGTGACGACCGACTCGGGCGTGAAGTCCGTCCCGACGACGGTGACGATCGTGCCACCGGCGACCGGACCGAACTCCGGCGAGAGGGACTCCGCCGTCGGCGCCTCACCGTTGTAGGTGAAGCCCAGCGGGCCGGACGTGCCGCCCGCCGTCGTCACGGTGACATCCACGAGCCCCGGAGCGTGCGGGGGCGTCACGAACAGGACCACCGTGCCGGCCGCGACGATCGGGGTGACCTCGACCCCCCCGATGACCACCGTGGTGCCGGAGGCCGCACCGAGCCCGAACCCGAGCTCGGAACCCGTGATCTGCACGAGCGTGCCGCCCGCGGACGGACCCTCGATCGGATCGATCGTCAGCGCCACCGGCGCAGCGACGTAGGTGAACGTGAGCGGCTCGGACGTGCCGCCCACCGTCGTCACCGTGACGGGGACGGGACCGGCCGCGTGCGCCGGCGTGAGGAACTCCAGCGTGAGCCCGTCCTCGGCCACCGTGGTGGGAGCGACCTCGACGCCGTCGATCGTCACCACGGACTCCGGGGTGAACCCCTCACCCGTAATGGTGACGGTCGTGCCGCCGTCGGTCGGACCGGCCACGGGGGCCAGGCTCGCGGCGATCGGGGCGTCCACGTAGGTGAACGTCAGCGGCGCCGTCGAACCACCCGGCGTCGTGACGACGACGTCGACCGGTCCCGCGTCGTGGGCCGGCGTCGTGAACGCGACCTCGGTGCCGTCCTCGTTCACCGTGGCGGGCACCTCGACGCCGTCGATCGTGACGATCGAACCCTCGACGAAGTTCTCACCCGTGACGATCACGTCCGTGCCACCCGTCGCCGGACCGAGGTCGGGGTCGAGCGTCGCAGCGGTCGGGGCGTCCAGGTAGGTGTACGTCAGCGGGTCGGTCTCGCCACCGGGCGTGACGACCACGACGTCGACCGGGCCGGCGTCGTGCGCCGGCGTGAGGAAGACCAGCTCGGTGCCGGTCTCGTCGATCACGACAGGCACCTCGATGCCGTCGATCACGACGACGGTGCCGGGGACGAAGTTCTCGCCGACGACGGTGACCGGGGTCCCGCCCGCGACGGGGCCGGACTCGGGCGTCAGGCTCTCGGCCGTCGGCGCGTCCACGTAGGTGAAGACGAGCGGCTCGGTGCTGCCGCCCGCCGTCGTCACGACGACGTCGACCGGACCCGCGTCACCACCGGGGGTCGTGAAGGTGATCTCGGTGCCGTCCTCGTTCACGGTGCCGGCCACGACGTCGCCGTCGATCGTCACGACGGAGTCGTCCGTGAAGCTCGTCCCGACGATCGTGACGAGGGTGCCGCCCGCGACCGGTCCGGAGACCGGGCTGAGGGAGGCCGCCGTCGGCACGTCCACGTAGGTGAACACCAGCGGACCGGTGCTACCACCCGGGGTCGTCACGACGACGTCCACCGGCCCGGCGTCGTGCGCCGGGGTGGTGAAGGTCAGCTCGGTGCCCTCGTCGTTGACGTCGGAGGGGACCTCGACGCCGTCGATCGTCGCGATCGAGCCCGGGACGAAGCCCGTGCCGGTGACCGTGACGACCGTGCCACCGGCCACCGGACCCGCGACGGGGTCCAGCGACGCGGCCGTCGGCGCGTCCAGGTAGGTGAAGACCAGCGCGTCGGTCGACCCGCCGAGCGTCGTCACGACGACGTCGACCGGGCCGGCGTCGCCACCGGGGGTGGTGAAGGCGACCTCGGTGCCGGTCTCGTTGACGACACCCGAGACCTCGAGCCCGTCGATCGTCACGACCGAGTCGGGGGTGAACCCCGTGCCCGTCACGACGACGGCGGTGCCACCGGCCACCGGGCCGGAGACCGGCGCGAGCGAGGCGGCGGTCGGAGCGTCGAGGTAGGTGAAGACCAGGGCCGGGGTGCTCGTGCCGCCCGCGGTGGTGACGACGACGTCCACCGGACCGGCCGCGTGGGGCGGGGTGGTGAAGGTCAGCGAGGTGCCCTCGTCGTTCACGAACGACGGCACGACGTCCTCGTCGTCGATCGTGACGACCGACTCCGGCGTGAAGCCGGCGCCCGTGACGACGACCTCGGTGCCACCGGCGACAGGCCCTGCCGCAGGGGCCAGGGTGGCCGTCGTCGGGGCGTCGAGGTAGGTGAAGATCAGGGCCGGGGTGCTGGTGCCACCCGCGGTGGTGACCGTGACGTCCACCGGACCGGCCTCGTTCGGCGGGGTGGTGAACGTCAGAGAGTCGCCCTCGTCGTTCACGGTCGGGACGACGTCGACGCCGTCGATGGTCACGACGGTCTCGGGCGTGAACCCGTCACCGGCGATCGTGACGACGGTGCCGCCCGCGGTGGGGCCGGACGGCGGGGTGAGCGACGCCGTCGTCGGCGCGGCCACGTAGGTGTAGGTGAGCGGGGCGCTGGTCCCTGCCTCGTTGGTGACCGTGACGTCGACCGGTCCGACCGCGTGGGCCGGGGTGAGGTAGGACAGGGTGGCCGAGGACTCCACCGTGACGTCGGCGGCGGGGACGGGTGTCCCGTCGACCGTGACGGTGGTCGCACCGTCGACGAAGCTCGTGCCCGTGACGGTGACGGTCTGGCCGCCGGTGGTCGGACCCTCGCTGGGCGTGAGGGACAGGACGGTCGGCGCCACGAGCGGCAGGACCACGTTGGGTCCGACCTGGGCGCTGCCGAGGTCGACCTGGGCGAGGGCGCTGCCCAGCAGCGAGAGCCGCAGCGCGCTGACGCGGTGGACGCCGGCGACGGGCTGCTCCTGGACGTTGGCCTGGAGCGAGACGATCGTGTTCAACGCCTGCAGCGGGCCCGAGAGCGTGCCGATGACGCCGGTCACGGCGAGCGTCAGAGGTGACGTCGATCCGGTCACGGTGGCGACGACACCGGTCGTGGGGTTGAACAGGGCGGCGGTGATCGGGGCAGCCAGGGCGCCGAGGAGGGCGCTGACCGACACCGGGATGGTGAGGCCGGCGGCCTTGAGCGTGATCGTGGCGGGTGCGGTGCCGGCGATCACCTGGCCGAGGGTCCCGTTGACGTTGATGTTGATGCCGGTCCCGATGTCGACGATCGGGGTCGAGCAGGACGCGCCGCTGCCGACGAGGCACACGTTGCCCGTGATCGTCAGCGTGGCCGCGTTCAGCGTGGATGTCAGGAGCGTGCTGACCAGGGTCGGCACCTGATTCAGGAGGCCGCTGACCTGGCTCACCAGCGTGGCGAGCACCGGCCCCGAGAGGATCTCGGTGCCGGGCGCGAGGTTCGAGAGGCCGGAGCCGTCCGTCGCCGCGAGCAGAGCGTCGAGGTCGGCGGTGATCTGGCCCGTGCGCAGGTTGATGCTGACCGCGCTGCCGTCCTGGGTCAGCGGGGTGTCGAGGAACGTGTTGAGCGCGCCGGTGACGTTCGTCGAGACGGCGATGTTCAGGCCGGTGTTGCCCAGGAGCGGCGTCAGCGCCGCGTTCAGGCCCGCGAGGGCTCGCGCGAGGGAGCCGTTCGGTCCGGCGAGGCCGTTCACGACGCCGTCGACCGTGCTGGCCACGCCACCGGTTCCGGTGAGCGTCGTGGTCAGTCCGGCGATGGCCGGCACGGAGGCACGCAGCTCACCGCCGGCGATGGAGTAGTCGAGGCAGTGCTCGGGGTCGGCGAGCGAGTCGCACTCGGCGACGGGAGCGGTGCCGACGGCGTCGTCGAGGGCCGCGACGCCCGTGATCGCCTCGAGGTCGATCTGGAGATCGCCGACGACGGTGGAGAGCCCGCCGAGGAGCGGCTGGAGCCGGAGGCCGGCCGAGGCGGGGAAGTCGCCGCCACCACCGACGGACACGGCGCCGTCGTCGCTGACGGCCCCGGAGGCGGCGCGCGAGACGCCGAGGTCCGAGGCCTCGGCGTACTGGTTGACGGCCCCGAGAACGAGGACCTGACCGAGCGGCAGGAGGCCGACGCCGCCGGGCACCTGCACGTTGATCGCGCTCAGCGCGGTGACGTCGAGCCCGACCCGGTCCACGTCCGTGTCGGGTGACCCGGCGTTGCTCGCCGAGGCCCCGCCCAGTCCGGCGACGCTGCCGACCGGGACGGCGGACAGCAGGCTGCCCGAGAGGAACTGCGCCGAGGCGTTGGACGAGTCGCCGGGCCCGGCCATGGCCGAGGATCCGCCGACCAGCACGAGGGCCGCGGTGGCGACCGCCGCGGAGGCCACCCGGACGCCGTCGCGCCACCGCGACCGCCTCCCGGGTGGCACGTTGAGGGAGAGAGATCGCATTGTCCACCTTCGGGGGGTCCGTGTTTCGTCCACCGCTGCGCGAGGCACACGACAGGGCACGTTCGTGCCTGATCACGCGACACGTTAGCGACCGCTTTGCGTTTTCGCATCTATTCGTTTTGTGACCTGATTGTGACTCGTTTTTCCCTTGCGAAGCGGGTACATTGCGCCGCCCGCTACACATGTAGAGCCAGAGCGCGCCACGCGGCGCGGCCGGATCGGCGAAGATGCCGGGGTGACGAACCTCGACGCGCGACCCACCGAGCAGGACTGTCCCGCCGACGCCGCAGGCGCTCCGGTCCTGGAGAGGTACGAGGCGCGCACCGTGCCCCTCGGGGGCCTGCGGGCCGCCGTCGTCTCCCGGACGCTGCCGCACCGCGCCCTCTCGACGGTCGGAGCGTGGTGCTTCCTCGACGCGTTCACGCCCGGCGAGGTCCCGATGAACGTCCTACCGCACCCCCACATCGGGTTGCAGACGGTCACGTGGCCGTTGGCGGGGTCGATGCTGCACCGGGACTCGCTCGGATCCGAGCAGCTCCTCGTCCCCGGCGAGCTCAACATCATGACGAGCGGTGACGGCGTCGCCCACTCGGAGTTCATGGTCGATGACGCGGGTGCCCGAGGACTTCAGCTGTGGGTCGCCCTGCCGGACGCGTCGCGGTTCGTCCCCCGCGCCTTCGAGCACGTCGCGGACCTTCCGGTCCGCGAATTCGCCGGTGCTCGGGCCACGGTGTTCGTGGGCGATTACGACGGCGCCGTCTCGCGGGCGTCGATCCACTCGCCTCTACTCGGGCTGCAGATCGAGGTCGACCCTGGCGCCGACGTCGAGATCCCGCTGCGAGGAGACTTCGAGCACGCCGTGCAGATGATCGACGGTGCCGCTCGCGTCGCGGGCGAGGACCTGCCGCAGGGGCCGCTGCTCTACCTGGGCCGGGGCCGCGACAGCCTGCGCGTGGAGCACCTGGCTCCCGGGGACGACGGTCTCACCCGGCTCCTGCTGCTCGGCGGCGAGCCGCTGGGCGAGGACCTGCTGATGTGGTGGAACTTCGTGGGCCGCACCCACGAGGAGGTGGCCGCGGCCCGCGCCGACTGGGAGGACCGCGATCTCCGCGCGGCGCGCTTCGGCGTCGTGCCGGCGCACGGGGAGGACCGCATCCCCGCACCGGCCCTGCCGAACGTGCGACTCACCCCGCGACGGCGACGGCGATGACCGCCGCCGCGAGGCGGTCCGGACGTGCCCGGCGGGTCAGCTCGCGAGGAAGTCGATCAGCACGCGGTTGAACTCCTCGGCGTGACTGACGTTGCACCCGTGCGGCGCCCCGGCGATCACGTGCAGCTTGCTGGCGGGCAGGGCCTTGTGCGTCCGCGCGCCCGAGCCCTCGAACGGGACGGTGCCGTCGCCGTCGCCGTGCAGGACGAGGGTGGGCACCGACACGAGCGACTCGAGGTCCGTGCGGAAGTCGGTGGTGCCGAACGCCTCCATGCAGTGCAGCGCGGCGCGCTGGTCGGCCTGCGCGCACAGAGCGATCGCCTCCTGGCGCTGCGCCTCGGTGACCTTCAGCTCGCCGTCGACCGAGAAGAACTGGGTGGTGAAGTCGTCGAAGAACGCGTCGCGGTCGCTGCGGAGATCCTTGGCCATCTCCGCGGCGGCGCCCTTGGTCAGCGGGCCCTCGGGGTTGTCACCCGTCTGGAGCAGGTACGGCGGCACGGCCGCGGCCAGCACGACGCTGCGCAGCCGGTCGGCCCCGTGCTTGGCGACGTAGCGGACGACCTCGCCCCCACCCATGGAGAAGCCGACCAGCGTGACGTCCGTGAGCTCGAGCCCCTCGATCAGCGCGTGCAGGTCCTCGGCGAGCGTGTCGTAGGTGTAGCCGGTGAGCGGCTTGTCGCTGCGGCCGAAACCGCGCCGGTCGTAGGTGACGACCCGGTACCCGGCGGCCTGCAGGGCGGGGACCTGCTCGCTCCAGGACTCCCCCGACAGCGGCCAGCCGTGGATGAGCACCACGGCACGCCCCGGGCCGCCCGTGTCGTCGACGTGCAGCTGCGTGTCCTTGAACAGGCCGTGCTGGGCGGTGATCTCCATGGGGGACGACTCCTCGTCTGGGTGCTGCTCGGCAGGGATGGCCTTCGTCACCACGGTAGGCACGGGCCTCGAGGGATGACCAGGATCCTGATGCACCGCCGGGTCGCGGCGCGGTCCCCCCGCTCGGACACCGTCAGGCCAGGACGGCCGCCGCGACCAGCACGACGGGCACCGACAGGATGGTCGTCACGAGCACCGACTCCCGCGCCAGGACGACGCCGCGGTCGTAGCGGACGGCGTAGGTGAAGACGTTCTGCGCCGTCGGCAGGCCGGCGATCACGACCGCCGCCAGGAGCGCCTCCCCCGTCAGGCCGACGGCGGCGCCCAGTCCCCAGGCGAGGGCCGGCTGAACGAAGGACTTGAGCACGACGACGAGACCGAGCTGCGCTCGGACCGGCGAGCGGCCGGGCAGCGGCGACCCCCGCAACGAGATGCCGAACGCGAGCAGCATCGCCGGCACGGCGACGCCGCCGAGCGTCTCGATCGGGGCCATCACGATCGTCGGCGGCTCCCAGTGCGTGGCCGCGCTGACGACGCCGGCGACCGAGGCCAGCAGGATCGGGTTGCGCAGCGGTGCGAGCGCGTTGCGCAGCCGGCGCCCCTGACCCCGGTTCTCCAGCAGGTCCAGCACGATGAAGGACGCGGGCGCGAGCAGCACGAGCTGGAAGATCATCGTCGGCGCCGCGGCGGCCGCACCGCCGAGCGCGTAGACGGCGATCGGGATGCCCAGGTTGCCGGCGTTGACGTAGCCCGCGCTCAGGCCGCCGATGACGGTCTCGCCCGCGGGTCGACGCATCGCGAACCGAGCGACGAGGACGTACACGACGATCATCGCCGCCGACGTGCCGTAGGAGACGAGCGAGCGGGCGTCCACCAGGGCGCCGACGTCGGAGCGGGCCAGCGTCACGTACAGCAGGGCGGGCGCGCCGACGAAGAAGGACAGGCGGGACAGGACGGAGCTCGCGTCCTCCCCCAGCACGCCCGAGCGCCCCACGAGGTAGCCGACGGCGATGATCGCGCCGATCAGCGCGAACCCCGCGAGCACTCCCGTCACCCCTCGAACCTAGCGCGTCGGCCGACCCGGCCCCGCGGCTAGCCTGACCGCATGAGGCTTCCCCGGGTCGGCGCACCGCCCCCCTCCCGGGCCGAGGCGATCGCAGCGGCCGTCGACCACCTCGCGCGCGGAGGCCGGGCGACACCGCTGCGCACGGCTCGCGCGGAGCTGGCTCGCCTCGAGCCCTCGGCCGGCGAGTGGGCGTCGCACGTGGCCACGCTGCTCGGCCTCGCCCGCAGCGACGACGGGCCCACCGTCACCCTCGCGCAGCGAGCGCTCGGCGCTCTCGACGATGCCGGGCTCGTCCCCCTCCCCGACCTGCTGGACGCCAGCGCCGCGATCCTGCGCCGCCCCGCCAAGGGCACCGCGCGCACGGCGCTCGCGCGACTGGCGACGCTCGCGCGCCGCGACGACCTCGCCGGCGAGGACGTGGCCGCCGTCCTGCTGACCGCGTCGGCGGCGTTCGACCATCCGGCGATCGACGTCGCGGAGCGGGCGCTCGAGCTCGTCGGGAGCAAGGCCGGCGACGTCCCCGACGACGTGCGGGCGCACCTGGTGCAGCTCGCCGGCGCGCTCGATCCGGCGCTCCGCGCACGTGCGCGCACCCTGCTGGGCCCGGGGCCGCTCGAGGCGGTGGCGACAGCGGCCACCGGGCACGACACCGCGCCCACCGCACCTCGCGCCTCCTGGCCGGTGCAGGACGCAGCTCCCTCCGCGGTCGTCGACCTGCTGCGCGGCCGCGCCGGGACGCTGCTCGCGTGGGAGTCGGGGCTGGCCGCCGTCGTGCACCTGCGGGCCGCCGATCCCGGGGGCCTGCGCGACGCCGTCAGCGGGCTCGGGGGCCGCGACCTCGGGGGGACGCCCCAGGCGCGCGACCTCGCGCACCGCCTGCTGCGGACGATCCGGTCGACCGGCGACGGCGATCCCGGCCCGCTCGGCGCCGTCGTCTCCTTCCTGGCGCGACTCGTGCGCGGGGGCGACACCGCCGAGGACGACGTCGGCCCCGGCGGCCCGCCCGACTCGCCCCTGCCCCACCTGGCGCGCCTGGGCGAGGTCGGGCGGCTGCTGGGTTCCCACCCGGTCCCGCTGCTGCTGGCGACGCCGAGCCGGACCGACGGCACGATCGAGCTCGAGGTGCTCGTCGAACGCCTGGCGCGGGCCGCGCGGGAGAGCTGGGAACCGTGGCCGCTCGACCTCGAGCAGGCGCTGCTGCGGGTCACGGTTCCGCTCGAGGAGGCGGAGCTGCGGCACGCCGTCGCCGGCGCGCGCTCGCTCGGGACGCCGGCCGGGACTCGACTGGCCCACTGGCTCGAGGAGGGCGGGCTGGCGGAGCCGCGGTTCGCCGTCGTGCGCGTCGAGACCGGGTCCCGGACCCCTCGCGTCGGCGAGCCGTCCCGCCCGTGGTCGGCGGTGACGGCGGAGGCGCCCGCCGTCGTGCCGGGCACGCCGGGACCGCTGACGACGCCCCTGCTCCATCCCACGCTCGCGGGCGACCTCGACGGCCGCTACCGCTCGGGGACGCCGTCGGGCGACGTCGGGTGGCTCGCGCTCCTCCCGCTGCCGCACCACCCGGAGCTGCACGCCGCGTGGCTCCTCCCGCACGTCGCCCGCCACCGCGGCTCAGCCCTCGGCGAGACCCGAGGCGCCCTCACCTCCTTCGACGGGCGGGTGGGCGACGCCGTCGGGGCCGTGCTGGCCCATCAGCTCCTCGGCGTGCCGGACGCACGCGCCGCGGCGGTCGAGGTCGCTCTCCACCTCAGCGGGCGCGGGCAGCCGTGGGGCGCCGTCACGGGCGCTGCGCTCGCGAGGGTCGCGGTCGCACCGGAGGAGGTGCTGGCGCGCGCCGTCGATCCGCTCCGACGGATTGCGGCGGGCGGCGGGGCGCGAGAGGCCCTGGTCCTGCTCGTGACCTCGCTGCCGCCGCTGGCGCTGGCGGGCGTGCGCGGGTTGCCCGATCTCCTGGCGCTCGCATCGGCGCTCGTCGTCGAGCACGGTCTGCCCGAGCACGCGGGCCCCGAGCTGCCGGATGCGCTCGCCGCCATCGGCGAGGGCGACGCCCGCACCGCCCGAGAGGCTCAGCGTCTTCGTCGCCTGACGGTTCCCTACCGGCCCTGAGCGCCCCTAAAAGCGCTCGACGGTTCGATTGACAAACAGTTTCCTTGACGAACGACTCCGGACCGATCACCGTAGACGCAGGGCCTGCTGATCCAGGTTCACTCGTATTCGTAGAAGGAGCAACATCATGGGCATCATCGGTTGGATCGTCCTCGGACTCATCGCCGGCGCCATCGCCAAGGCCATCCTCAAGGACCGCGCCCCGGGCGGCATCCTCGCCACCCTGATCCTCGGTGTCGTCGGCGCCCTCGTCGGCGGCTTCCTCGGCCGGCTGCTGTTCGACGCCGACCTGCAGGAGTTCTTCAGCATCCAGACATGGGCGCTCGCCATCGGCGGCTCCCTCGTCGTCCTGCTGGTCTACGGCTTCGTCACGGGCCGCAGGGGCACGCGCCGCTGATCTCAGCGTCACGCATCACCCGCAGCAACGAACGGCGGCCACGCTCCCTCGGGAGCGTGGCCGCCGTTCGTCGTCCGACGCCGGACCTGGGCAGCGGGGGTCGCTACTCCGCGGCGTCGAAGCTGAGCGAGACCGAGTTCATGCAGAACCGGTCGCCCGTGGGCGTCTGCGGCGCGTCGTCGAAGACGTGCCCCAGGTGCGAGCCGCAGTTCGCGCAGCGCACCTCGGTGCGCAGCATCCCGTGGCTGCGATCCTCGATCAGCTCGACGGCGTCGCCCTCCTTCGGCGCGTAGAAGCTCGGCCAGCCGCAGTGGCTGTCGAACTTCGTCTCGGCGGTGAACAGCTCCGCCTTGCACGCGCGGCAGGAGTAGGTGCCCGAGCGCTTCTCGTCGAGGAGCTCACCGGTCCACGCCCGCTCCGTGCCCGCCTGCCGCAGCACCGCGTACTCCTGCGGCTCCAGCAGACTGCGCCACTCCTCGTCGCTCTTCCAGACCTGATACGTCACTGCCGACTCCTCTCCGATGGTCCTGCTCTGGTATCAACCATGCCCGCTGCTCCCCTGTTCCGGGGAGTCGGCGGCCGATCGGCGAGACTCGCGCCCACCGCTGGCAGGATGCAGCCATGACCCTCGCTGACGCCGTCGTCGACCTGGTGGGAACGTTCGGACGCACCGGTGACCGCGGCAGCCTCACGCTGACGGGGGAACCGTCGCCCGGCAGGACGGACCCCGGCACCTCGAGCGCGCTCGAGGACTTCCTGGCCACGGTCGACATCGAGCGCGGCACCGCGATCGGCGGGGTCCTGGCGCTCGAGCTCGCCGGCCGGGACGACCTGCCGCGCCTGCAGGAGGGTCGCGCCGTCGTCCACGTGCACGGCGAACCACGCGCCGACACCTCCTGGCCCGGGTCCTGGGTGGTCATCGCCCTGACCGGGGAGCACGGGGTCGCGGTCGACACCTCCTCACCGGAGTGCCCGGTGAGGGGAAGCGTCGCCGGGACCTACCTGCCCCTGGCCGACGCCCTCGAGGACTGGCTGCGCGGCGTCGCCGCCGTGATGCGGGTGGAGCGCGAGCACGGCGACCACGTGCGCGACGCCGACCTCAACCTCACCACCGCCTTCCTCGACGACGCTCGCGAGGCCCTGCTGCCGGTGCTCGGGGAGGACTGCCTCGACGGCTTCACCGAGCTCCACCTGGCCTGAGACCGGCAGATCCCGGGCAGACTGGGAGGGTGAAGCTGCTCCTCCCCGACGCCATGCCCCTCGACCTCGACCTGCCGGAGGGCGTGGAGACGGTCCTCTACTCCGTCCGTGACCCGCTCCCGGACGAGCACCACGACGCCGACGCGATCGTGCTGTGGAGCATCTCGCCCCGTTGGCTGAAGCGAGCGGCGACCGATCTGCACGCGGTGCGCTGGGCCCAGACCCTGACGGCCGGGACCGACGTCGTCGAGCAGGCGGGCTTCGCCGACGACGTCGTCCTCACGTCCGGCACCGGTCTGCACGACGGGCCCGTCGCCGAGCACGCGCTCGCGCTCATCCTCGCCGCCGCGCGACGCCTCGACATCGCCGCCGAGGCCGTCCGCACGCACCGCTGGGCGCGCGAGCTGACCGTCGACCAGCCGCTCGACAACGCCGAGCGGTTCACGATGATCGACGGCGCCCGCGTGGTCGTCTGGGGCTTCGGCGGCATCGGGCAGCGGCTCGCCGCCCACCTGCGCGCTCTCGGCGCCGACGTCGTGGGCGTTGCGCAGAGCGCCGGCGAGCGCGCCGGGTTCCCCGTCGTGACGCCGTCGTCACTGCCCGACGTGCTGCCCGGGGCCGACGTCCTGGTCAACATCCTCCCGGCCACGTCGGCGACGGCGGGTGTCGTCGACGCCGAGACCCTCGCGCTGCTGCCGCGCAAGGCCTGGTTCGTGAACGTCGGCCGCGGCGCAACGGTCGACGAGGACGCGCTGCGCACCGCGCTGTGGGACGGCCTCATCGCCGGCGCCGCGCTCGACGTGACGGCCACCGAACCGCTGCCCGAGCAGGACCCGCTCTGGGACGCGCCCAACCTCATCCTCACGCCGCACTCGGCCGGCGGACGCCCGCTGGGGTCGGAGGAGCTGATCCAGGCGAACGTCGCAGCGCTGCTCGCGGGCGAGGAGCTGCGCAACGTCGTCGCCCGCTGAGGGAGCCGCCGCTCCCCCGCGGTCACGGCGTGCGGCGGCCCGTCCCGGCGGCCCGACGGCCGGGACCGGTGCGACGGCGTCGTCCGGGACCGGGTTCCGGCGCCTCCTCGAGCGTGGCGACCACGAGCGCGTTGCCGTCGCCGCCCCGCAGCTGCCGGACGCTGTCGGGGATCTTCTTCGGCTCCCGACCCTCGAGGGCCACGGCGGGGATGATCTGCGCGAGGTCGTCCGGCGCCATCGGGTGACCGGCCGTGACGAGGTGCTCCGCCGGCGTGAGCGTGCGGATAGCCACCGTGTGGACCTCCTCGGGGAACTCCGCCGCGAACTCGGAGTAGATGGCCGGGTCGTGCTGGCCGTCGTCGCCCACGAGCGTCCACCGCAGCTCCGGGAACTCCTCGCGCAGGCGGCGCAGCTGGGTGCGCTTGTGCTCGACGCCGGAGCGGAACCAGCGCTGCGTGGACGGCCCCCAGTCGGTCATGATCAGGGCGCCCGACGGGAAGCCGTTGCGCTGCAGGAACTCGCGGATGACCGGGGCGTAGTTCCACGCACCGGTCGAGAGGTAGACGAGGAACCCCTGGTTCTCGCGCTCGAGGAACGTGGCCATGCCGGGGACGGCCCGGCGCTGCCCCTCGTGCATCACGAAGGTGTTCCAGAACGCCTGCACGGGCGAGGGCAGGAGCGTGATCATGGCGGTGTCGTCGATGTCGCTGACCAGGCCGCGGCCGATCGAGGGGTCGACGACGTCGACGCGTCCACGACCCGCCTCGGCCCCGCCGGGAACCTCGACGTAGACCTCGTGCCGGCCGGGCGTGAGGTCCACGGGCAGCTGGACGTCGATGTAGCCGCCGGGCTCGGTGCGCACGCGGTGGACGACGTCCCCGATCCGCACCCGGACCGGGAGGTCCGGCGCCGAGACGGAGATGTACCGGCGCCAGCCGCGCGAGCGGCCCTCGGCGCTGCGACGCGACGTCGGCGGCATCACCAGCACGCGGCAGAAGAGTCGGATCCAGCCCGGCTGGCCGTCGACGGCGGCGCGACCGTAGCTGTCGAACACCAGCGGGGTCGGGCGCCAGCCGCGGCGGGACACGAGGTTCGCCGCGCGCTTCTCGAGCTTGCGCTCGATCGCGGCGGCGATGGTCGGTCCACGTGAGGTGTCTGCTCCCATGCCTCTACCCTGCCCGATCCTGGTCGCCGCTCGGCACACGGATCGATCCGTGGCGCGGCGGGGTCCCGTCCGGCGGTCCGGGTGTCCCGTCGGACTCGCTGGACGGCACACCTGTCGACGGGACGGCCGTACCGCCCAGAATCCGGTGGAACGACGACGGCGGCGGCGGACCCTCGGGTCCGCCGCCGCCGTCGCTGTGGTGCTGTGGTGCTGTGGTGCTGTGGTGCTGTGGTGCTGTGGTGCTGAGCAGCCTCGTCAGTGCCGGATCAGCGCTGCGTCATCGGCACGAAGCCCGCGCCGCCGCCCGAGCTGGTGCTGTACGTGACGGGGGCCGACCCGCGGCCGCCGCCGCGCGCGCTGCCGCCGCGAGCGCCGGAACCACGCACGCCGTCACCGCGGGACTCGCCCTTCGGGCCCTTGGCCGCGGAGCGCTGCCCGCGGCGCGTCTGCTGGTTGGCGGCCGCGCCGCCGCGCCCGCCCTCGGCGCCACCGCGGCCCTCGGAGCCGCCCCGACCACGGCCACCGCCGCCACCGGAGACGGCCGCCGCGGGGCGCTCGGAGCGCTGCTCGCCACGACCGGCAGCCTGACGACCGGGACCGTTCGAACCGGCGGCAGCCGGCGCACCGGCGCCGCCACGGCCGCGACCGCGACCCCGGCCGCCGGGCGCACCCGCGCCACCGGCGGGCGCGCCGCCGGAGGCCTTGCGGCGGACCGGCTGGGGCTCGGGCTTGGTCGCGGCACCCGCGGGCATCGCGCTTGCGTCGACGCGGTCGGCGAGCTCGCCGACCAGGTCGCGCACGGCGGCGTCGGTCGCGCGGACACGCTGCGGCGTCGCGGTGATCTTGGCGGCGCGCGTCAGCTGACGCACGTCGCCGCGCTGCTCGGGCAGGACGAGGGTGACGACGTCGCCACCCGCGCCGGCGCGGGCCGTGCGGCCTGAACGGTGCAGGTAGGCCTTGTGCTCGGCGGGCGGGTCGACGTGCACGACGAGGTCGACGTCGTCGACGTGGATGCCGCGCGCCGCGATGTCGGTGGCCACCATGACGCGCACGTCACCGGAGTGGAACGCGGCGAGGTTGCGCTCGCGCGCACCCTGCGACAGGTTGCCGTGCAGGTCGGTCGCGGGGATGCCGACCGAGGTCAGGCGACGCGCCATCTGGCGGGCCTGGTGCTTGGTGCGCATGAAGAGGAGACGACGGCCGCGGCCGGCGGCGAGCGCCTCCACGACGTCCTTCTTCTCCTCCGCGTTGCCGACCTCGAAGAGGTGGTGGGTCAGCGCGGCGACCGGCGAGCTGGCCGGATCGACCGAGTGCGTGACCGGCTTGTCGAGGAAGCGCTTGACGAGCACGTCCACGCCGTTGTCGAGCGTGGCCGAGAAGAGCAGACGCTGCCCGACGGCGGGCGTGGCGCGCATGATGCGCGTGACACCGGGCAGGAAGCCGAGGTCGGCCATGTGGTCGGCCTCGTCGAGCACGGTGATCTCGACGGCGTCGAGCATGACGTGCTTCTGACCCATGAGGTCCTCGAGGCGGCCGGGGCACGCGACGAGGATGTCGATGCCGCCGCGGAGCGCGGAGACCTGCTTGCCCTGGGCCACGCCGCCGAAGATCGTCGTGACGCTCAGGCCCATGGCCTTGGCGAGCGGCTGCAGCGTGTCGGTGATCTGGTTGGCGAGCTCGCGCGTCGGTGCGAGCACGAGGGCTCGCGGACGGCTCGGGGCCGCGTGACGGCCCTTCGCGATGCGCGTGATCAGCGGCAGCGCGAAGGCGAGGGTCTTGCCGGAGCCCGTGCGGCCGCGGCCGAGCACGTCGCGACCGGCGAGCGAGTCGGGAAGCGTCGCGACCTGGATCGGGAACGGGGAGGTGATGTCGCGCGCCTCGAGGGCGGCGATGATCGGCTGCGGGATGCCGAGATCGGCGAAGGAGGGCGCAGCGGAAGGAGTAGAAGACACGTGGGTCCAGTTCTTGTTCTGCGGAACGAGGCGCCTGGGGCGCCCACGTCTCGCGGCCGGGGCCGCGGAAGGATGCGATCGCCCCTGCGTCCCGGGCGCTCCGACCAGCTGGGTGCTGGGGCGGGCCCACGGGGAGGGCGGAAGATCTCGCGGCACGACGCACCGGAATGGGCGCATCGTCGTGACCATGGTCCCACACGGCCGCCCGCCGGGCGCGCTGAGGTGACCGGCGTCACCCGCGCGCGCCGCCGAGATGCGTCGAACCCCGTCGCCGGAGCCCGTCGCGAGGGGGCGACGGGACCGAGCCGGCACGGCGCGGCAGCGGCAGCGGTACCGTCGTGCGAATCACGCTGCCGGTCGCGTCCTGACCGCGGCCACGTTCGAGAATGTCCGAACGTGGTAGTTTGTGATCGAAATCCGAACGAGCTGACGACGCCCCCGAGGGGCACGAGGGAGTCCAGAACCATGGCGTGGATGGTCACCGGCGGAGCGGGCTACATCGGATCGCACGTGGTGCGGGCCTTCGGCGAGGCGGGCATCGACGTCGTCGTCGTGGACGATCTCTCGAGCGGGCACCGGGACTACGTGCCCGCGGGCGTCCCCCTGGTGGAGGCGACCCTGCTCGACACCGCGGCCGTCACCGCGGCGCTGCGCGAGCACGCCGTCACCGGCGTGGTGCACCTGGCCGGCTTCAAGTATGCCGGGGTCTCCGTCAAGCGGCCCCTGCACACCTACACGCAGAACGTCACCGCCACGATCAGCCTGCTCGAGGCCATGGTCGAGGCCGAGGTGCGCAACCTCGTCTTCTCCTCCTCCGCGGCGACCTACGGCACGCCCCGCGTCGACCTCGTCACCGAGACCACCCCGACGACCCCGGAGTCGCCCTACGGCGAGTCCAAGCTGATCGGCGAGTGGCTGATCGCCGACGCCGGTCGCGCGCACGGCCTGAGCCACACCTCGCTGCGCTACTTCAACGTCGTCGGCTCGGGCACCACGCAGCTGGCGGACACCTCCCCGCACAACCTCTTCCCGCTCGTCGTCCAGGCGCTCGCCGAGGGTCGGACACCGCGCATCAACGGCGACGACTACGCGACGCCGGACGGGACGAACGTGCGCGACTACGTGCACGTGGTCGACCTCGCGACGTCGCACGTCGCGGCCGCGCAGGCGCTCGAGGCGGGCCGGGAGCTCGAGCGGGTCTACAACCTCGGCAGCGGTGACGGCCTGTCGGTGAAGCAGATCATGGACGCGTTCGCCGTCGCGACGGGTCGCGACTTCACGCCGGAGATCGGCCCGCGCCGCGCCGGTGACCCCGACCGGATCGTCGCCGACGGCACCCTGGCCGCGCGCGACATCGACTGGGCCATGCGGCACTCGGTCACCGACATGGTGACCTCGGCGTGGGAGGCCCGCCCCCAGCGCTGAGGAGTTCGCGAGGCACTTTCGGGCATTCGCGAGGTACTTTCCGGGCGCTCAGGCGTGCGTCGCGACCTCGGGGTGCTCGCGGCTGTGCGATGCGGGCTCGATCTGCAGCGTCGAGTGCTCGACGTCGAAGTGACCGCTCAGGCACTCCTGCACCCGATCGAGCACCGCGCAGTAGCCCTGCGAGGTCGCGACGTCGTCGGACACCACGACGTGCGCCGTCAGGACCGGCACGCCGGACGTGATCGTCCACGCGTGCAGGTCGTGGATCTCGACGACGCCGGGCACGCCCGCCAGGTGCACGCGCACCTGGTCGACGGCGAGCTCGGCCGGCGCGCCCTCGAGCAGCACGCGCGCCACGTCGCGCAGCAGCGACAGCGCGCGCGGGATGATCAACACCCCGATCGCGATGGAGGCGACGGCGTCGGCCCGCTGCCAGCCCGTCGTCGTGATGACGACGGCCGCGACGATCACCGCGACGGAACCGAGCAGGTCGCCCAGCACCTCGAGGTAGGCGCCGCGCACGTTGAGACTCTCGTCCTTGCCCTCCGACAGCAGCCGCAGCGCGACGAGGTTGGCGATCAGCCCGAGGACGCCGACGGCGAGCATCAGCGGCCCCCCGACCTCGGCGGGTTCGCCGAGCCGACGCACCCCCTCGACGATCACGACCGTCCCGACCACGGAGAGCACGACGCCGTTCACGAGGGCCGCCAGGACCTCGGCGCGCTGCCATCCGAAGGTCCAGCGGTCGGTCGCGGGGCGGGCGGCGAGCCACGTGGCGATCAGCGCGATCGTCAGCCCCGCGGCGTCCGAGAGCATGTGCCCGGCGTCGGCCAGGAGCGCGAGCGAGCCGGTGACGGCGGCCGCCACGATCTGGACGACCATGACGCCGACCGTGATCGCGAGCGCCGCGACGAGCCGGCCGCGGTGGCGCTGACCGGCGGTCGCGTGCGCGTGGTCGTGTCCCATCTCAGGCCCCCGCGGGAGTGTCGAGCACCTCGTGCGTGTGGACGACGGCGTGCAGCCCGTCGTCGAGCAGCTCCTCCGCGCGGTGGACGAGCGCGATCAGCGCCGACGTGGTGAGCCGGTAGAACGTCGCCCGCCCCTCGGCGCGCGGCGCGACCAGGCCCGACTCGCGCAGCACGCCCAGGTGGGCCGACGTCGTGGACTGCGCCAGCCCCACCCTGGCGACCAGGTCGGTCACCCGGAGCTCCCCGTCGGCCAGCGCGTGCACGATCGTGAGCCGGGCGGGATCGGCGAGCGCCCGGAACACGGCCGCGACCGCGGCGTGGTCGTGGCGGTCCGAGGTCGGGGCGCAGTGGCCGTCGGCGCCGTCGCGAGTCATCGTCATGTGGCGATGATAGCGCCCGACGGCGATCCGGCGTCGATCCGACGTCAGGGAGCCCCGGTCGGGGTCGCGACGACGTAGGCCTCGACGGCGTCGACCAGCGCCAGCGCGAGGACCGCCTGCCCCGCGGGGTCGGTCAGGGCCGCGGCGTCGCCGTCGTGACGCATGTTGCCCAGCTCGACGATCACGGCGGGCTTGGCCGAGAGGTTGAGCGTGGCGTAGTCGTCCGAGGCGCGCATCGCTCCCTCGACGTAGGTGGCGGGGTCGATCCCGGCCGTCTCGAGCCCGACCCGCACCGCCTCGCCGAGGCGGAGCGAGTCGTCGTGGACGGGGCTGTCGACGGCGGGCAGCAGCACGTGGAAGCCGTGCGCCGTGGCGGGCCCCCCGTCCGCGTGGATGCTCAGGAGCAGGTCGGCGCGGTCGTTGCCGGTGCTCCCCCGCACGTCGATGCAGGGCCCCCAGTCGTCGTCGCTGTTGGTCTCGCGCGTCAGGACCACCTCGGCACCGCGGGCGCGCAGGTCCGCGACGACGAGCGCCGACACGTCCCAGGTCACGGTGGCCTCGGGGACACCGTCGTCGGTCGCCGTGCCCGTGGTGTTGCAGGCCTTGGTGCCGCCGTTGCCCGCGTCGACGAGCGCGTTGATCTCGCGCGGGAAGTTCCGGTTGCCGAGCTGGTGGCCGGGGTCGACGACGATCACGAGGCCCGCCAGCGGGAGCGGCACCGCCTCCGGGGCGGCCGGGACGGCGGGCGCGGCGGGGGTCGGCGTGGCGGTGGCCGGCGTGGTGTCAGAGGCCGTCGCCGAGGGAGACGGATCGGCGGCGGGGGCTCCGCCGTCGGGCGGCGTGCACCCGGCCAGGAGCCCGAGGGTCAGCAGGAGGATCGCGCCGGCGCGGGACGCGCTCGGCACGTCAGTCCCAGCCCAGCTCGTGCAGACGCTCGTCGCTGATCCCGAAGTGGTGGGCGATCTCGTGCACCACCGTGACCGCCACCTCCTCCGCGACGTGCTCGGCGTCCTCGCAGACGGCGAGCGTGGGCAGGCGGAAGATCGTGATGCGGTCGGGCAGCGAACCGGCGGCCCACCAGCCGTCGCGCTCGGTCAGCGGCGTGCCGTCGTAGAGGCCGAGGAGATCCTGCGGCTCCTCCGCCGGCGGCAGGTCCTCCACCAGCACCACCACGTTCTCCATGAGGTCCGCGAGCTCCTGCGGCACGAGGTCGAGCCCCTCCCCCACGCAGACCTCGAAGTCCTCGAGGGTCATCTCCACCGCCATCAGGGCCCCTCGACCTCGGCCCAGCGGGCGGCAGCCGCCGTCGCCGCCTCCTCGAGCCGCTCGCGGTGGTTCGCCCACTGCTTCACCTCGAGCTCCGGCAGGTTCCCGTCCCCGCTGCCGGCCCGGCCGTCGATGAGCTCGCGCACGATGTCGGCGTGACCCGCGTGCCGCGAGACCTCGAACCCCACGTGCACGAGGATCTGGCGCAGCGTGACGGCGCCGCGCTCTCCCCACCACGGCACGTGACCGGCGGCGTCGAGACCCAGCTCGGCGATCGTCGCCTCGGCGATCCGCACGGACTCGGCGTGCAGCTCGAGGATCGAGGCGCGGGACTCCTCCTCGGTCGCCCACATGTCGGCGTTGACGGGCGCGTCGTCCGCCATCCACGGGAGGGTGGGCGAGGGTCGACCGAACACGGCACCGAAGTAGTCGATCTCGACGCTCGCGACGTGCTTGACGAGGCCGAGCAGGTTGGTGCCGGTCCCCGTCATCGGCCACCTGATCTGCTCCTGGGAGAGACCGTCGAGCGTGGCGAGCAGCTCACGCCTGGCCTTGCGCAGGTAGCGGTTCAGGAGCTCCTTCTCGACCGCCTCGTCGCGGACCGCGTCGTTGTCGCCCATACCGCCAACCTAACCCGCCCGGACCGCGCCGTTGCAACGTTCCGGGCCCCGGCGGCCGACGATTTGGGGGATCGAACCGGCGTCACGTATGCTGCTTTCGGTTCTGGGGCACTCAGGTGTCACGGGCGCTCAGCAGGACAGGGCCCCCATCGTCTAGCGGCCCAGGACTCCGCCCTTTCACGGCGGCAGCACGGGTTCGAATCCCGTTGGGGGTACGGATTCGCAGCAGTGAAAATGAAGTGGTACGGTCTCGTTCGGAAGTTTCACACGAGGCCCCGTAGCGCAGTTGGTTAGCGCGCCGCCCTGTCACGGCGGAGGTCGCGGGTTCAAGTCCCGTCGGGGTCGCAGAACGATCAGCCGGTCACCCAGGTGACCGGCTGATCTTTCACCAGGGCTCTGTAGCTCAGTTGGTAGAGCGCACGACTGAAAATCGTGAGGTCACGGGATCGACGCCCGTCGGAGCCACCCAGGACCGCGGTCCGACACGCAAGCCCCGCACGAAGCCGTTCCGGTTTCGGGAGCGGGGCTTCGTCGTCCCCCGGGTCAACCGGCCGGCCGCGTGCGTGATGGGATGGGTCCGTGACAGACGCCGCCCCCTCCGCACCCGCACCCGCCGCCACGTTCACTGCCGCCGACGCCGTCGAGCTCGCGGTCGTCGAACGGTCGGGCTTCGTGGAGTCCCGCCACCTGGGCTCTGCCGTCGTCCTCGGCCCGGACGGCGCCGTGCTCCGCGCCCTCGGCGACGTCACGACGCCGGTGCTGCCGCGCTCCACGCTCAAGCCCGTGCAGGCCGCCGCGGCGATCACCCTGGGGGCCGAGCTCGTCGGCGTCCAGGCCGCGCTGGCGACGGCGTCGCACTCGGGGACCGATCGGCACGTCGCCGTCGTGGAGCAGATGCTCGCGAGCGGCGACCTCGGCGCCGACGACCTGCGGTGCCCGGTCGCCACCCCGTCGGACTCCGCGACCCGGACCGCGATGACCCTGCGCGGCGAGGCACCCTCCCGCCTCCGGATGAACTGCTCCGGCAAGCACGCCACGATGCTGCTGGCGTGCCGCGCCCAGGGCTGGAGCACGCACGACTACCTGGACCCCTCCCATCCTCTGCAGCGCGCGATCGTGGACCTGGTCGAGCGGATCGCCGGGGAGCCCGTGGCCGCGACCGCCGTCGACGGCTGCGGGGCCCCCGTGCACGCGATCTCGCTGACGGGCCTCGCCCGCACGATCCGCTGGGCGACCATCGCCTCCACGTCCTCCGACGACCCCGACGAGCGCGCCGTCGCCGCGGTGATCGCGGCCGTGCACACCGACCCGTGGGCCATCGACGGCCCGGGACGCGAGAACACCGAGGTCATCGCCTCGCTCGGCACGTTCGCCAAGGGCGGGGCCGAAGGCGTCATGGTGATGGCGGCGCCGAGCGGTCACGTCGTCGCGCTGAAGATCCTCGACGGCGGAGCGCGCGCCACGAGCGTCGCCGCCCTCGCGCTGCTGGTCGCGGAGGGCGCACTGGACGCCGACGCCGTGGCAGAGCTCACGACGCTGCCCACGGACCTGCGTGGCGGCGACGCCGTCGTGGGCCGCCTCCGCGCGACCGTCTGACCGCCGAGGGGTCAGACGCGCGACCAGGGGCCGCGCCGCGCGTACCCGGCGACGTCGATCCCCCGCAGCTCCGCGTACTCGCGCAGCGGGCCGGTGACGAGGACGTCGGTCTGCCGCAGCCCCGCGACGTCCCGCGCGCCGAGCAGCGCCATCAGATCGGCGATCTCGACCAGCCACTCCTCCACGAGCGCGACCAGCGCGTCCACGCCCGCCGTCGTCAGCACGTGCAGGAACTGCCCGGCCACCCCGACGGCGTCTGCTCCGAGAGCGAGCGCCCGCACCACGTCCAGCGGGTGGCGCACGCCGCCCGACGCCAGCAGCGCCACCCGACCGGCCTCGCCGCCCCCGGCCACCGGCCCGATCGCACCCACGCCCTCGAGCCCGGCCGCCTCCAGCAGCGACGCCACCGACGACTGTCCCCAGCCGGCCAGGTAGTGCCGTCCGGAGTCGGTCCGCCGCGCCGACTCGATGGCGCTGAAGTCCGTGCCGCCCCGCCCGGCCAGGTCCACGCCCGCGACGCCCGCGTCGCGCAGCGCGGCCACGGTCCCGCGCGAGAGCCCGGCCCCGACCTCCTTGACGATCACCGGTACCTCGAGGGCGTCGACGATCGCGGCGATGTTGCCCTCCCAGCGCGTGAAGTCGCGGTCGCCCTCGGGCATCGCGGTCTCCTGCGCGGCGTTCACGTGCACCTGCAGCGCGTCGGCGCCCATGATCTCGACGATCCGCGCGGCGTCCGCCCCGGTGACGTTCGCGTTCGTGTTCGCCATCACGAACCCCTGCGGGTTCTCGCGCCGCAGCACGGTGAAGCTGTCCGCGACCTCGGGCTGGCGCAGCACGATCCCCATGGAGCCGCACGCGACCGGCAGCCCGGTCTCGCGCGCCACGATCCCGAGACCGCGATTGATCTCGGCGGCCTTCGCGGTCCCCCCGGTCATCCCGGTCACGTACAGCGGCACCGGCCAGCCGAACGCGGGTGAGGCGACGTCGACCGTGTCGCGCGCACCGCCCGCGAGCGCGTGGTGGACGAACCGCACGTGGTCGTAGTCGCGCGCCGCCTGCGGCGCGTGCTGCTCCATCGCCAGCCGGATGTGGTCGTCCTTGCGCTGCGCCGTCGTCTCGCCGCTCGTCTCGCTGGTCACGTCAACGATTGTCCCCCGCGCGTGCCGCGTCGTGCGCGGCGAGAGTCGTTCCCGCCGCGAGCCCCACGTCCAGCGGCGTCACCCCCGCCCCGCGCCACGCCCGATCCAGCGCCGCGCGCTCCTCCGGCGTCCGCACCAGCGCGACACCGCAGTCGCCCCCGCCGGCACCCGACGACTTCGCGGCCAGCCCGAGGTCGTCGGCCGCCTCGACGAGCGCGGTCAGCACCGGCGTCTCGATGGGCACGCCGACGGCGTCGCTCAGCGCCAGCAGGTTCGCGCGCGTCGCGCGGACGGCGTCGCTCGCCGCGGCGTGGTCGTCGCGCTCGACGGCGGTGGCCAGGTCGCCCGCGGAGCGCGTCGACGCCGTCACGAACCAGGCGGGCAGGCGCCCGTTCGCGCGGACCGCGGCCACGAGCGAGACGGTCGAGGCGGGCCGTCCCGACCAGCCGACGGCCACCTCGAACGACGGCGTGGGCAGCGCCCGAGCGCGCAGACCGGGCCAAGGAGCGGCCACGAGGGCGGCCACGCGATCGGGGCCGACGCGATCGGGGATCGCGCGATCGGCGGCGTCGCCCCCGTCACCGCCCGCCACCTGCTCGCGCACCCACGCGCGGTCCGGTGAGGAGTAGGCGGTCCACCCGCCGACCAGGCACGTGGCCACGTCCGCGCCGGACGCCCGCGGGTTCACCCGCAGCGTCGCCACGAGCGCCGCGCGCAGCAGCTCCTCGCGCGTCAGGCCCAGCCCGTGCCACGCGTCGAGCGCGACGACGGCGGCCGCGGTGACCGCCGCCGAGGACCCCAGCCCGTACTTGCGCGGTCCGCTGCCGTCGACGTCGGCGTCCTCGAGGTCGCTGAGCGTCCGCACCCGGAACGGCGGCCGCGGGCGCTCGTGCGCGCGCGCCAGGTCGTCCATCACGTCGCGCGCTGCGGCGACGTACGCCCAGCCGCGTCCCGGGAGCTCCTGCGGCTGCGGCGCGGGTCTGGCGGTGAAGGTGAGGCGGCGGTCGACGGCGACCAGCACCGCGTCCTGCCCCGGCTCGACGATCCCGTACTCCCCCGCGACGAACAGCTTGCCCGGCGCGTGCGCCAGCTGCTCGCCCGCTGCCGGGCCCTGCTCGATCTCGTGCGGGACGCTCACGACGGCATCATCGCGTCACCGCGAGGCCCGGCCCGGGGCGCGCGGGGATGACGCGGCGGCGGCCCGAGTCGGCCAGCACCCGCGCGACGGCGTCGAGGTCCTCGCGCGCGCACAGCACCTTGACGTTCGGGCCGGCGTCCATGGTCGCCCAGGCGCCGGTGCCGGCCGCCCGGAGCCCGAGGACCGCGTCGAGCACCTCGAGCGAGGCGGGCGCGAGGTAGCGGACCGCGGGCCGCGCGGCCAGCATCGTCGCGTGCATGCGCATCGCGCTGGCCTCGGCGAGGTCGCCCAGGCGCTCGAGGTCGCCCGCGGCGATCGCGGCCTCAGCCTCGCGCACGTCGACCTCGGTGTGCTGCACCCACGCGGGGAAGTACGGCGAGGTCGCCACCGTGCGCGCCATCGCCTCGCGGCTGCCGATGCTCTTGGGGCCCGCGTCCAGCACGACGACGGCCATCGCCACGTCCAGCCCCGCGGCGGCGGGTACGGGCTCGGCGAAGGAGGTGAGGTCGCCGCGCTCGGGGTCCTCCAGGTCGCCCGCGTGCCACACGACGAAGTCGCCGAAGACCGAGCGGGACGCCGACCCGGAGCCCCGGCGCGCCAGCCGGGAGAGGTCGCGCGGCGTCAGGTCGAGGCCGTAGGCGGCTGCCGTCGCACCGGCGAGCGCCGCGAACCCGGAGGCCGAGCTCGCGAGGCCCGCACCGGTGGGCACGGTGTTGGCCGAGGAGATGCGGGCGCCGCGGCGGGCGACGTCGGGGTCGACGTCGTCGCGCCCGCGCACGAGGTCGACGAACCGCTGCACCTTGGTCAGCGCCGCCCCGGTCAGCGCCTCGCCGTCGAGCGCGACGTCGACATCCGCACCGTCGGTGAGGTCGACCGTGGTCGTGGTGTGGAACGCGTCGAGCGTCAGCGAGAGGGACGACGTCGCGGGCAGCATCCGCTCGGCGTCACGCTTGCCCCAGTACTTCACCAGCGCGATGTTGGCGTGCGCGGTGGCGGTGGCCGTGGTCACGATGCTCCTCGGGTCGGTTCCGCGGGCGTCGGCCCGAGCGGGTGGTGCCAGACGGCGACGGCGCCCGCCGCCCGCAGCGCGGCGTCGACCCGGTCGGCACCGGCCTCGTCGGCCACGAGCGCGATGACGCACCCGCCCTGCCCGCCGCCGGTGAGCTTGGCCCCCAGCGCGCCGGCCGCCGTCGCGGCGTCCACGAGGACGTCGAGCTCGGGGCTGGAGACGCCGAGCTCGCGCAGCATGCCCTGCGCCGTCGTCATCTTCGCCCCGACCTGCGCCGGCCGGTCGGCGGCGAGGTCGAGGGCAGCGCCGTGCGCCAGGGCGCCGAGCCCGGCGACGAGCGCGGCACCGCGCACGGGCCGGCGCTCGAGGAACTCCGCGACGCACCCGACGGCGGTCCGCGTGCGTCCCGCCATCCCCGAGTCGGCGACCACCAGCACGGCGGTCATGCGGGTGGCGAGCCGACGCGCGACGCCGGCCTCGAACCAGACCGGCTGGGAGGCGGACGTCGCATGCGCGTCGAGGCCCGACGGCGACCCGTGCGCCACGCGCTCACCGACGTCCACCAGGGCCAGGTAGGTCGCCTCGTCCAGGGTCCGACCGGCGTGGTCGGCGAGCGCGCGCACCAGGGCCCCGGCGACGGCGGCGCTCGAGCCGAGCCCGCGCGCGTGCGGCACGTCGCCCACCACGGTGATCTCGAGGTCGCGGTGCGGCAGCCCGAGATGGTCGAGCGTGGCGTGCACCACGGCGCGGGGCGCGCTCATGAGGTCGGGGGCCGCCGCGAGGGATCCGGTGTACAGGGAGCTGACGACGGTCAGCTCACCCTCGCGCGGCCGGGCCGTGGCGTGGACGCCGAGCGCATCGATCGGCAGCGCGATCGCGGGTTCGCCGTGGACCACGGCGTGCTCACCGAACAGGATCACCTTGGCGTGGGCGACGCCGCGTCCTGTCCTGAGCACGGCGCAACGCTACCCCGCGTGCGCCCTCGCGAGCGCGGCGAGCAGCCGGTCCACGGACGACGTCAGACCCCACCGCTCCGCGAGCGCGTCGAGGGTCTCGGGGTCCTGCGGCTGCGCGGGCAGGGCGCTGTCGTGCGCGGGGAGCTCGGCGTCGCGCAGCACGTGCACGACGGTCGGGGCGACGGCGAGGTAGCCCAGCGCCGCGACGATCTTGCCCCGCACCGACGGCGACATCCGCCGCTCCGAGGCGTCCTGCGCCGCGGCGACGACGGCGTCGAGCGACCCGTAGGTGCCGAGCAGCCCGGCCGCGGTCTTCTCGCCGACGCCCGCGACGCCGGGCAGCCCGTCGGAAGGATCGCCCCGGAGCGCGGCCATCGCGGCGTAGGCGTCGCCGTCCACGACGCCGTACTTCTCGGCGAGCCGGGCGGTGTCGATCGTCTCGAGGTTGCGCATGCCGCGCCCGGTGTACAGGACGCGCACGGGGGTGCCGGACGGGCTGGTGGCCGGCTCGTCGACGAGCTGGAAGAGGTCGCGGTCACCCGTGACGATCTCGACGGCATCCACCGACCCCGAGGCGACCGCGCGCGTGGCGAGCGTGCCGATGACGTCGTCGGCCTCGCACCCCGGAGCGCCCACCCTGGCGATGCCGACGGCGGCGAGCACCTCGGCGATGACGCCCACCTGAGGCACCAGCGCGTCGGGCACCTCCTCGGCGCCGCCGGCGCCCGCGGCTCCCGGCGCGACCCGGTGCGCCTTGTAGGAGGGGATGGCCTCGACCCGGAACGCCGGGCGCCAGTCGTCGTCCCAGCACGCGACCACGTGCGAGGGGTGACGACTGCCCACGAGGGTCGCGACGGCGTCGAGGAAACCCCGCACAGCACCGACGGGCGAGCCGTCGGGCGCGTTGACCTCACCCTTCACGCCGTAGAACGAGCGGAAGTACATGGACGCGGCGTCCAGGAGCAGCAGTGCCGGCATGGCGCCGAGTGTGCCACCGACCGCCGACAGGCGTCTCGCCACCGGCACCCCGGCGCACCCGGTGACACCGTTTCGCCCGTGCAGGCGCAACAATGGGGGCACGACGCGCCGGTCCGTCCGGCGCCGTCCGGACGAGACGTGTCAGTCAACTGTCAGCCACACCAGGAGGAATCATGGCGAGCGGATCCCCGCTGCAGCCCACCCTCGGCGAGCTCATCGCCTCCCTGTCCCTGCAGCTCACCACCCTGGTCAAGGGTGAGGTCGAGCTCGCGAAGGCCCAGGTGGCCGAGAAGGGCAAGAGCATGGGCCTGGGGATCGGCCTGTTCGTGGGCGCCGGTCTCTTCGGTTTCTTCGCGTTCGCGGTCCTCATCGCGACGGCGGTCCTCGGCATCGCGACCGCGCTGCCGGCCTGGCTCTCCGCACTGATCGTCGGCGTCGCCCTGCTGCTGTTCGCGGGCCTGCTCGCGTTCGTCGGCAAGAAGTCGCTCGACAAGGCCAAGGAGGTCAAGCCCGAGCCGGTGGCGAACCTCAAGCAGGACATCGAGATCGTGAAGGACGGGTTCACCTCATGAGCGACATCCAGCCCCGCCGCGACGGCACCCCCGAGGTCCACGACGCCGGGTTCGAGCCCGACGCGCCGACCACGCCCCCCGGCCCGACGATCGAGATCGAGCAGGAGCCGCGCAAGCGCACCGTCGCCGAGATCGAGGCCGACAACGCCCGCGCCCGCGCCGAGCTGACCCGCACGGTCGACGAGCTCGCCGACCGCGTCGACCCCCGCGCCCACGTGGCGGCCGCCAAGGACCGAGCCTCCGAGGCCGCGTCCGAGGTGGCGGAGGTCGCCAAGGCCAAGGCCGCCGTGGCGCAGGACGTGGCCACCGGCTTCGTCGACGACGTCAAGAAGCGCGACCCGAAGGCCCTCGCGATCGCCGCGGGCGCCGTCGCGGCCCTCGTCGCGATCGTTCTCATCTCGGTCCGCAAGAAGTAGCGTCTCGACCAGCGAACACTCTGGTGGCGCGCGGCAGGGGCCCTCGGCGCTTCCTGCCGCGCGCGCCGTGTAATCTTGTCCACGGCATACAAACAGTCACCGGTTCGACTACGTCTCGACGATGTCGCCCGGCACCCAAGTGGAGGGGGTCGAGTCCATGGGACGCGGCCGTCAAAAGGCGAAGCAGACCAAGGTTGCCCGGCAGCTGAAGTACTACAGCCCGGACACCGACTACCGAGCGCTCGAGAAGGAGCTCGGTCACGGCCCGAGCCTCTTCGGTTCGAGCCCGAGCCCGAGCGCCGTCGATATCGACGACGACGAGGACGAGCCGGACGACGAGTGGCAGCCCGCCCCTCGTAGCTGAGCAGCGTCGGCCCCGGCCGACATCGCCAGCAGGCTCGCACGACTGCACCGCCGGACCACACTGTGACCGGCGGTCTCGTCGTACCCGGAGCGCCTCGCCCCGCTCAGCTCGTGCGGTAGTCCCCGTGCATCAGCACCGCTCCCCCGCGCACACCCTTGGTGCCGCTGACGAGCGCGTGGTGCGTGACGTCGTCGGGCGTCTCCACGCGGACCCGGCCGAGTTCCCACGCGTCGACACCGGCCACCGCCAGCCGCGCCGTCGCCGCCGCCACCTGCTCGGCGGGCAGGACGGCCACCATGCCGACGCCGAGGTTCAGCGTGCCCTCCAGCGCCGAGACGGGGGAACCCGCACCGCGTGCCAGCAGCTGGAACACCGGCGGCACCACCCAGGAGTCGCGCGAGACGTCCGCCACCAGCCCGGGCGGCAGGACGCGCGCCAGGTTGGATGCGAGCCCGCCCCCGGTGACGTGCGTGAACGCGTGCAGCTCGAGGTTGTCCGCCAGGTCGAGGCACGGCCGCGTGTACAGGCGCGTGGGCTCGAGCAGCTCCTCGCCGAGCATGCGGCCGAGGTCGGCGACGTGCTCGTCGAGGTCCCAGCCCGTCGTCGCCAGCACGTGACGGACCAGGGAGTAGCCGTTGGCGTGGAGGCCGGAGGAGGCGAGGGCGAGCAGGACGTCGCCGTCGCGCACGCGGTCGGGGCCGAGCACCCGGTCGGCCTCGACGACGCCGGTCGCGGCGCCCGCGACGTCGTACTCGTCCGGCTCGAGCAGACCGGGGTGCTCGGCGGTCTCGCCGCCGACCAGCGCGGTTCCGGTCTCCTCGCAGCCGCGCGCGATGCCGGCCACGATGGCGGCGATGCGCTCGGGCACGACACGGCCGCACGCGATGTAGTCGGTCATGAACAGGGGCCTCGCCCCCGTGACGACGATGTCGTCCACGACCATCCCCACGAGGTCGATCCCGATCGTGTCGTGCTTGTCGAGCCGCTGCGCGAGCGCGACCTTCGTGCCGACGCCGTCGGTCGAGGTCGCCAGGAGCGGCTTGCGGTAGGTCAGGAGGTCCGAGGCGTCCCAGAGACCGGCGAACCCGCCCACGCCCCCGAGCACCCGAGCACCCTGCGTGCGGGCGACCGCCGCCTTCATCAGCTCGACGGCGCGGTCCCCCGCCTCGACGTCGACTCCGGCCTGGCTGTACAGATCGCTCACGCGGACAACCTACCGGTCGAGGTGGGTGGGCACCCTCGCCGTCGTCAATCCGGGTTGACAGATGTCGAGGGATGGCGTCATCCTTTGTTGACACTCACGCGAGGAGACCACCGTGACGCGCACCGCCGTCGACACCCACGCCCCCGACCCCGGCCCCCTGGGCGAGCTGCGAGCGATCACCGCCGAGCGCGCCGCGCTCGAGCGGCGGGAGGAGGTCGCCGTGCGTCGCGCACGCTCGCAGGGCTACTCCTGGGCCGCGATCTCGCTCATGCTCGGGACGAGCAGGCAGGCCGCCCACAAGAAGTTCGGCCGCCGCACCTGAGTCGGACCGGCGGTCGCGCGGGACGGGTCCGCCGGCACGACCGGGACGTGGGAGAATCGCACGACACGATCCCCCCACCCCCTGGAGCAGCGCTTCCATGTGCGGCATCGTGGGAGCCGTCTCGAACGAGCCGGCCTCCCAACTCATCTACGACAGCCTGTCCCTCCTGCAGCACCGCGGGCAGGACTCCACCGGCATCGCGACGGCGGAGGGCAGCGTCTTCCACATCGTCAAGGCCAAGGGCCAGGTGCGCGAGGCGTACCGGACCCGGGACATGCGCAGGCTCCTCGGCACCATGGGCCTGGGGCACGTGCGCTACGCCACGCAGGGCAAGGCCTCCAGCGAGGAGGAGTCCCAGCCGTTCTACGTGAACGCGCCCTACGGGATCATGCTCGTGCACAACGGCAACCTCACGAACACGCGGCAGCTGCGCGAGGACCTGTTCGGCGTCGACCGGCGCCACATGAACACCCACTCCGACACCGAGCTGCTGCTCAACGTGCTGGCCACCGAGCTGCAGCAGGTGATGAGCGGCGTCCACCTCGACACGGACCAGATCTTCACGGCCGTCGAGCGCGTGCACGAGCGCATCGAGGGCTCCTACGCCGTCATCGCGATGATCGCGGGCTACGGGCTGCTCGCGTTCCGCGACCCCAACGGCATCCGCCCCCTCACGCTCGGGCGTCGCGAGTCGACGCTCACGGGTGAGGACTGGATCGTGGCCTCGGAGTCGCTCGTGCCGGAGTCGCACGGGTACGAGGTGCTGCGCGAGGTCGCCCCCGGCGAGGCCGTGTTCATCACGATGGGCGGCGAGATGAGCTCGCGCCAGTGCCACCCGAACCCGCAGCTGATCCCGTGCGCGTTCGAGTACGTCTACCTGGCGCGCCCGGACTCCACGATGAACGGCATCTCGGTCTACGACGCGCGGCTGCGGCTCGGCGACCACCTCGCCACCACGGTGGCGCGCTACACGCCCAGCGGTGCGATCGACGTCGTGATGCCGATCCCGGACTCGGCCCGCCCGGCCGCGATGCAGGTCGCGCGCCGCCTCGGCCTGGAGTACCGCGAGGGCTTCTACAAGAACCGGTACGTGGGCCGCACGTTCATCATGCCGGGGCAGAGCGAGCGCAAGAAGTCCGTGCGCGAGAAGCTCAACGCGATGGGCTCGGAGTTCCGCGGCAAGAGCATCCTCATCGTGGACGACTCGATCGTGCGCGGCACCACGTCGCGCCAGATCGTCGAGATGGCGCGCCAGGCCGGGGCCGCCAGGGTCACGTTCGCCTCGGCCGCTCCCCCGGTCCGCTACCCGCACGTCTACGGCATCAACATGCCCACGCGCAGCGAGCTGATCGCGCACGGCCGCACGATCCCCGAGGCCAACACCGCGCTCGGCGCCGACTACCTGGTCTACCAGGAGGTCGAGGACATGAAGGCCGCGATCCTCGAGGGCCAGACCGCCGTCACCGACCTGGAGATGAGCTGCTTCGACGGCCGCTACGTCGCCGGTCGGGTGGACGAGGAGTACCTGGAGTGGGTCGAGAAGACCATCAGCTCCTGACGCTCGCCTCCTCTCCCCTCCACCCTCGCCGAGCAAGCCTCAGGGGTCGTTGTCACGTCGACAACGACACCCCTGAGGCTTGCTCGGCGAGGCGGAGGGGGGCCGAGGGGGGCGCTCAGTGCAGCTGCTTCTGCCAGGCGCCCTCGTAGGCCACCGCGACGAACCCGAGCTCCTCGTTGATGTCGAGCATCGGCCGGTTCTCCTCGGCGTTGTACGTCATCACGCGCGGTGAGCGCGGTGCGATCTCCCGCCAGCGCAGCAGGTTCTCGCACTTCACAAGCATGCCCAGCCGGTGCCCGCGGTGCTCCTTGAGCACGAGCGTGTCCTCCTGGTGGCTCGCGCCCGTCCGGTCGACGCCGATGACCAGCTCGTTGAACGCGCACAGCTCCCCGGTCGCCACGTGCTGCGCCGCGACGACGTGCAGGATGCGCCCCACCGAGGTGTACCGCGCGTCGTGGACGGCGATGCGCTCGGCGTCCCAGATCTCCTCCGGGACCTCGAGCTCGGCGGCCGGCACGTCCGTCGCCATCCGCGACTTCAACCAGGCGTAGCCCGCGACGTGCTCGGGCGGCGTCGGCGCGAACCAGCTCACCGTGCGGTAGTCGGTCGACCGCTCCCTCGCCTGCGCGAGCAGCCGCTCCACGCCGTCGGTCGGCGCCGTCAGGTCGAGGACGCTGTTGCGCTCGATCTGCTCCAGCACGAACCCGTGCCCGACCAGGAACCGGACGTTGTGCGCCTCCGACGGCACGCTCCCGAACCCGGTCGGGGCGGGCAGCCGCGGACCGGGCACCTCGGGGTGCTCGACGTAGGTCTGCAGCATGGTCCGACCGTGCTCCCTGGCGGTCCGCTCGACGAGGGCGAGCGCCGTCGTCCCGATGCCCCGGCCCCACACGTCGGGGTGGAGGTCGATGAAGAACAGCGCCAGCGTCTGCGCACCCTCGAGCGGGAGGTCGACGCCGACGCGTCCGACCGGGACACCGTCCAGCAGCAGCAGCCACATGCGCCGGATCTCCCACGGCTGCGGCGCGTAGTGCGGCAGCAGCTCGGCGGCGGGGAAGCAGTGGTCGTCGTGCCCCGAGACGAGTCGGTGGATCTCGTTGCGGACGTCGACCATCGCCAGGAAGTCGGCGGCGTGCGGGTCGGCGTCGTCGAGCGAGGTCGGGAAGGTGAGCGGGCGCAGCTCGAGACCCGCGACGGCGGGGTGGTCGGTGCGGGCGGTGCTGGACATGGCTCGAGGCTAGGGAGCCTCGGCACCGACGGGCCAGCGAATTACCCGCGGCCCGCTCAGGCGACCTCGAGCGCGATCGTCCGGGCCTCTGGATCGGTCGCGACCACCCGCACGTCCACCCGCGTCCCGAGCACCAGCGCGTCCGCGGGACCCACGATGCGCGAGCGCACCGCCGGCTCCGAGATCAGCACGGTCGCGCGCGCCTGCCCCTGCTGACCCTCCTCGCGCGACGGCGATGACTCCACCACGACGGCCTCCAGCACGTCGCCCTCTCGACCCGCGAGCAGCACCGCCTCGATGAGGTCGACGCTGCCCTTCTCGTACGCGTTCGCGCGCTGCGAGGCCGCGGCCATCTCGGCGGGCAGCGCGTCGAGCGCCCCCAGCACCCAGTCGGGCACGGGCGTCCCCGCGAGGTGCGCCAGCGCGACCTCGGTGGCGTAGCGGTCCACGAGGCGGCGCAGCGGCGCCGTCACGTGCGCGTACTCCGCGGCGATCGCACTGTGGGACGCGCCCGCGGGCACGCCGGGGCTTGCCGTCGTGCCGAAGGCGGCGTAGCCCGCACCGCGGAACAGCCGGGTCGCCTCGGTCGCGAACGCGGCGTGGGTCGGCTCCGTGGAGTCGAGCCCAGCGGCGAACATGCCGTAGGACATCCGCCGCGGCCAGGTCAGCCCGAGCGCGTGCGCGACGCGCCGCAGCCGCGCGACGTCGCTGTCGCGCGCGGGTGCGAGCGTCCGCCAGATGCCGACGCCCGCCTCGCGGTGCAGGCGCGCGGCGGCGATCCCGGTCAGCAGTGAGAGCTGCGCGTTGTGCTCGTCGCTCGGCAGCCCGGCGCGGTAGGTGAGCGTGTAGCCGCCGGCGTCGGTGCGCGCGACCTCCTGGTCGGGGACGTCGAGCGTCGCCCCCCCGCGCTCGATCTGCGCGTCCGCCCGGAGCTGCCCGATCACGGGGAGCAGCTGCAGCATCGTGTCCGCCGTTCCCGCGTCCAGGTCGACCTGCAGCTGGGCGTAGTTCAGCTTGGCGCGCGAGCGCACCCAGGAACGACGCACGTCGACGTCGGTCACGGCGCCGTCGGCATCGAGACCGATGCGCCACAGGGCGGCCGGGCGGTCGACGTCGGGCAGCAGACTGCCGGCGCCCTCGGACAGCACGGGCGGGTGCAGACCGTGGCGCCCGTCGGGGCCGTAGTAGGTCAGCCCGCGGCGGTGCGTCTCGGCGTCGAGCGCGCCCCCCGGCGTGACGAACGCGGCGACGTCGGCGATCGCGTAGTGCACCACGTAGCCGCTGCCGCTGCGCGCCAGGTGGAACGCCTGGTCGAGGTCCAGGGACGACGGCGGATCGAGGGTCACGAGCGGGAGGTCGCGAGCGTCGGCGCGCGGCGGGGAACCGGGCGGGTCGAGCGGTCCGCGGCGGGCCGCCTCCTCGGCCTCGGCGAGGGCCGGCGGCGGGTAGGAGGTCGGGATCTCGAGCTCGGTGCGCAGCCGCTCCAGCCCGACGGCGACGGCGTCGCCCGCCGCGCCCGCGCGCATCGCGCGCCTAGCCACGGATCACTCGCACCTGCGGGCGGGGGCCGCGCGTCGTCGTCGTCATGCCACGAAGTTACGTGACGGGACCGACAGCGTGGGTCACGGGACCGCTCAGGAGCGGGGGCCGCGCTCCATGCGTCGCACGCTGCGACGGTCGAACCAGGTCGCGACGGTGTAGCTGGCGAGCGCGAAGAACGCGCCGAGGCCGATCAGCAGCAGCCAGAACATGCCCCACGAGTCCAGCGCGCGCCCGGCGAGGGCCTCGGGCGGAAGGGTGGAGTCGCGCACGAAGCTGAGCAGCCCGGCGACGAAGGCCGCCAGGAACAGTCCGGCGAAGAGGAAGGCGCCGAACCGGGGGGCGCGGCGGACGCGCGAGCGGTCGGCGAGTCCGGCGACGGCGGCGCTCTCGGAGACGATCTCGCGCTCGGGCTCGGGTGTGGCCGGCTCGGACGTGGCCGGCTCGGCGGGTGCGGCCTCGGCCGCGTCGACCACAGGTGTCGCCTCCACGCGCTCCACCTCGACGGCGGGCGTCGCGGGCTCGTCGAGCCCGCCGTCCGGTGTCGTGCGGGGCTCGTTGGTCACCCCGCCAATTTACCCCGCACGCCCCCGCTTCCCCTCATCGCTCCCGCGTGCTCAGCGTCACTGGTTCACGGGCGCAGCTGGGTCACCGGCGCAGGCGCAGGTACGGCAGGAACTCGGTCAGGTCGGAGCGGGTGCCGGAGGCCTGGACCCCGCCGTCGTCGATGGGGCGGTGGAGCACGTCGAGCCACCCGGTCCGGCCCGTCGCGAGTGCGAGCCAGGTGTGCGGTCGGCACTCCACCACGTTCGGGGGCGTGCCGCGCGTGTGCCGGGGGCCGCCGATCGCCTGCACCGCACCCGCCGGGGGCACGCGCACCTCGACCGAGTGCCCGGGGTGCAGTGCCTCGAGCTCCTCCAGCGAGTATCGGACGGCCGTCAGCAGCACGGCGCGCGACGTCGCATCGCCCTTCTGCGCCCACTCCTGCACCGCCGCCTGCCCCTCGAGGGGGTCGATCCGCCGTCGTGCCACGATCCCATCCTCCCCCGGAAAGCCCCCACCCCCACCCGGCCGAGCAAGCCTCACGGGTCGTGATCGACGCGACAGCGACCCGTGAGGCTTGCTCGGCGCGGTGGGGGCGACCATTCTCAGCCCAGGGCGAGGACCTCCCGGACCTCCGTGTCGCACAGCGCGAGCGCAGCCGCGCGCGAGGCCTCGGCCGTGCGGCCACCGCGCGCCGCCACCGCGATCGCCTCGCACTCCGCCAGCGTGTGCTTCGAGAGCGCGAACCGCACCCCGGGCACCGCCGCGGGCGACATCGAGAGCGAGGTGATGCCGAGGCCGGTCAGGACCAGCGCCATCAGCGGGTCCGAGGCCGACTCGCCGCAGACGCCGGCGGGCTTCGCGGCCTCGCCGGCGGCCCAGGAGACCGCCGCGACGAGCTCCAGCACCGCGGGCTGCCACGGGTCCAGCAGGTCGACCAGACCACCCAGCAGCCGGTCTGCCGCCATCGTGTACTGCGCCAGGTCGTTGGTCCCCAGCGAGACGAAGTCGACGACCGAGAACACGTCGCGCGCCCGCAGCGCGGCCGCCGGCACCTCGATCATCACACCGACCTTGGCGATCCCGGCCTCGCGGGCGAGCGCCGCGAAGTCCGCCGCCTCGTCCACGCTCGCGATCATCGGCGCCATCACCCACGGCTCGATCCCGGTGCGACGCGACGCCTCCGCGAGCGCTGACAGCTGGTCCGCCATCAGCTCGGGCGCCGTGCGCACGAGGCGGTAGCCCCGGACGCCGAGGGCCGGGTTCTCCTCGTCGGTGCGCGTCACGAACGCCAGGGGTTTGTCGGCCCCGGCGTCGAGCGTGCGCACCACGACCTTGCGACCGCCGAGCGCCTTCAGCGCGCGCTCGTAGGTGTCGGCCTGCTCCTCGCGGGTGGGCGCCGTCGTCCGCCCGAGGAAGAGCACCTCGGTGCGAAACAGTCCCACGCCCTCGACGGCGGCGTCGGTGAGCCGTTCGGCGTCCTCCGCCGTGCCGATGTTGGCGAGCAGCTGCACGCGGTGACCGTCCGCCGTCGCGCCGTCGCCGTGGTCGCTGGCGAGACGCTCGAGCGCCTCGCCGCGCGCCTCGGCCCTGGCGCGGACGTCGTCGTCGGGATCGATCGTGACCGTGCCGGCCGCGGCGTCGACGGCGACGACCTGGCCGTCCACGAGGTCGGCGGCACCGCTCACCCGCACGATGCACGGGATGCCGAGCTGGCCGGCGATGATCGCCGTGTGGCCGGTCGGGCCGCCCTGCTCGATCACGATCGCCAGCACCTTCGCCAGGTCCAGCGCGGCCGTGTCGGCCGGCGCCAGATCCTGGGCGACGACGACGCTCGGCACCGCGAGCGCCGGCACGCCGGGCTCGGGCAGGCCCGTGAGACGCGAGATGACGCGATCGCGCACGGAGCGCAGATCGGTCACGCGTTCCGCGAGGTAGCCCCCCGCAGCCGTGAACAGGTCGATGTACTCCTTGGTGGCGTGGTCGACGGCGAACGCCGGGTCCTGCCCCTGGAGCACGCGTGCCTTGACCTCGCCGATGAGCTCGGGGTCCCCGGCCATCGCCGCGGTCGCGTCGAGCACCTCGCCCATCGTGGTGCCAGCCGCCTCCTCGGCCCTCGCGTTCAGGGCCTCGGCGACGGCCTTGTACGCCTGCGCGACCTTCTCCACGGCCTCGGAGCGACCGGCCTCGCTGTCAGGACCGGCCGCCTCGAGCGGGGTGGGCGGCGCCGGGTGGGCGCGCGCCACCGGGCCGACGACCGCACCGCGGCCGACGCCCGACCCGGAGAGCACGTTCACTCGGCGTCCAGGTCCGTCTCGAGCAGCGTCTGCAGCTCGTCGAGGACGGCCTCGTCCTCGGCGGCGATCGTGACGGTGGCGCCGCCCTTCACACCGAGCGCCATGACGCGGAGGATGCTTCCGGCGTCGACCGGCGCACCGCCCTCGGCGGCGATCGTGGCGCCCTTGCCTGCGGCCGCCTGGGTGAACAGCTTTGCCGGTCGTGCGTGGAGACCCTGCGCGGATGCCACGACCACGGTGCGCTCTGCCATCTGTCGACTCCTTCGTCACTTCGGTTCTGCCCCGGGGGGCCTGATGGGGGTGGGACCTGTCTACGACGACCCTTCCGGGTCGGTCAACCGTGGCACGCACCCCCGGTGGGCGCCACGGTGCTGGGGACGCGGACCGTTCAGTCCACGAGGGTTCCGAGCGAGCTCTGCAGCTCCTGCCGATCGAGCAGCCTGGCGGCCGAGAGGTCGACGTCGTGCGGCGTCGGCACCTGCGACCCCGGCAGCTGGACGGCCGCGGCGCCGTACGCGAGAGCGGTGGTGAGCGCGGCCTCGCGGCCGCGGTCGCGGGCGCTGAGGTAGCCGGCGAGGAAGCAGTCTCCCGCGCCGACCGAGGAGCGGACCTCGGCGGCACGGGAGGTGCCGACCAGGACCCCGTTGTCATCGACGAGCACCGCGCCCGCTCCCCCGAGCGAGATGACCACGGTCCCGACGCCGCGCGCCCGGAGCTCGCGGGCGGCGTCGACCGCCTCGCCGACCGTGCTCACGGGGCGGCCGACCACCTCGGCGAGCTCCTCAGCGTTGGGCTTGATGAGATCGGGGCCCGCGGCGATCGCCGCCGTCAGCGCGGGGCCGGACGTGTCGACGACGACGTGCATCCCCGCCTCGCGCAGCGTCCGGGTCGTGCGGGCGTAGACGTCGTCCCCGACACCCGGCGGGAGCGAGCCGCACAGCACGACCCAGTCGCCCGGCGTCGTGATCTCGAGCAGCCGCGCGACGACCGCCTCGAGCTCCTCGGGGAGAAGGGCCTCGCCCGTGGCGTTGAGCTTGGTGGTGGTGCCGTCCGGCTCGGCGACGGTGATGTTGGAGCGCGTCTCGCCGTGGACCGGTACCGCGACGTGCGCGACGTCGTCCTGGTCGAGGAGCTCGGCGAGGCGGCGGCCGTCGGCGCCCCCGAGCGGCAGCAGCGCCACGGAGTCGAACCCGTTCGCGAGCAGCGCCCGCGTCACGTTGACGCCCTTGCCGCCGGGGTGGATGCCGGAGCCGGTGGCCCGCACGACGCGGCCGCGCTCGAGGCGGGCGATCTCCACCGTGCGGTCGACCGAGGGGTTCAGGGTCACCGTGACGATCATGGTCGGACGCTCCGTCGCGCTCAGCCCCCCGAGGTCGGGGTGCACTTATGGGGACACCCTTTGTTTACTCCCGGTTGTGTGGGTATGTCAAGCACAGGGGGTCCGATTGTGTTGTTTTGAACGCCGGGTCGGTGCGGTGATCAACCGCCGTTGCGCTCGGCGAACCGTCGCTGCTGCCGTTTCTCGATGGATCGACGGCGCCAGTCGCGGCCGTCGTCGGCCGCGAGCCGCGCGTCGGCCCGGCGCTCGGCGTAGGCGGCCTCGCGGTGCTGGGCGCGGTAGGACTCGAAGCGTCGGCGCGGGAGCGATCCGTCCTCGATGGCCGCGACGACGGCGCAACCCGGTTCCCGCTCGTGCGCGCAGTCGGTGAAGCGGCAGTCCCGGGTGAGCTCCTCGACGTCGGCGAAGGTCGCGCCGACGGCGTCCGGATTCGCCACGAGCCCCACGGCGCGCAGGCCCGGGGTGTCGATGAGCCAGGCGGCTCCGCCGTCGGGCAGCCGGAGCCGGAGCAGCTCGCGGTGAGTGGTGGTGTGACGACCCTTGCCGTCACCGCGCCGCTCACCGGTGGCCATCGCCTCGTTACCCAGGAGCGCGTTCACGAGCGTCGACTTGCCCGCCCCCGAGCGGCCGACCACCACGAGGCTCGATCCGGGCTCGACGTGGGCGAGCAGCTCCGCGAGCCCCTCCCCCGTGGCTGCGGACAGCGCCACCACGACGACGCCGGGCGCGGCCCGCCCCACGTCGGTGCGCCAGTCCTCGACGTCGTGGACCAGGTCGGTCTTCGTCAGCACGACGACGGGTCGCGCCCCCGCGCGCCACGCCAGGGTCACGAGCCGCTCGACACGCCCGACGGACGGTGCGGGGTCGAGCGGTTCCACGACGAGCACGACGTCGACGTTCGCGGCCACCACCTGCGGGCGGGACGTGCGGTCGACGGAGTCGCGCACGAGCTCGCTGGTCCGGGGGGCGAGGACGAGCTGGGTGGGGACGGTGGTGGGTCCGCCGCCGGTGGCGATCAACCGGTCTCCGACGGCGGGCGCGACCTCCACGCCGCCGGCCGCCCGCAGGAGCCCTCCGGGCCGGAGCGGCAGCGCGATCGGCGCACCGGAGGACCCGTCGGTGCCGTCGCCGCCGTCCGGCAGCGCCAGGACGCGCGTCCGGTCCACGCGGGAGATCCGCCAGGAGTCGATGGTCACACCCCCGACGCTAGGAACCCCGTCCACCCATTTCCCACAGCCGCCCTGGATGACCTCGGTGTGCACCCCTGGCCGCACCGCCATCTCGCTGTGCACCCCTGGCCGCACCGCGACCTCGCTGTGCACTCCGGGCCGCCGAACCATCTCCGTCGCGGCCCACTCCGCACAGCGAGACAGCATCGGCAGCAGGCCGCAGCCCAGTGCAGGGGTGTCCCCCTCACCGGGACCTGTCCCCAGATCAGTTCCGGTGTCGCGCACTCCCCCATCGGTCCCCGACGGCCGGCGCGCGCCTGCCCAGACCGGCTACCACCGTTCCATGCCTCGTCAACCGTCTTCACTCCCGCCATCGCTCTCCCGGCCAGGCTTCAGCACCGCTGAAGCCATGGCATCAGGCGTCTCTCGCCGTCGCCTCCGACACCCGGGCCTCGGGACCCCGTTCGCAGGCGTCCGTGCACCCGCGGGAACCGCACCCGCCGACGACGTCGTCGCCCGCGTGAAGGCGCTCGGGTGCGTGCTCGATGGACGCCACGCCGTCGCGGGGATCACTGCTCTCGCCGTGCTGGGCATCGACCACCCGCCCCGCTTCCGCCGTCACACCACGATCTACCTCGCCGTCTCGGACCAGCGCGCCCGCGTACGACGGCCCGGGGTGGTGACCTGGGTCGCCAACTCTTACGGGACCGTGACTCAGGTCCACGATCTGCGGGTCACCGCGCCGCCCACCACGTTCCTGCACCTCGCGCGACTGCTCTCGATGGAGGAGCTGGTCATGGTCGGGGATGCGATGACCCGACGGCAAGATCCACCGACAACTCTTGAGCTGATCACCGCCCACGTGAGCCGATCTCCGCGCTGCGTCGGCCTGCGAGCCGCCCGCGAGGCGTTGCTCCACATCAGACCGGCAACGGACTCCGTTCCCGAGACGCAGCTGCGCCGTCTCATCTTGAACGCCGGGCTTCCGGAGCCCTTGGTCAATCACCCCGCGCACGCCACGGACGGGCAGTACCTCGCTCGCCCCGACCTCAGCTACCCCGAGCTCAAGATCGCGATCGAGTACCTCGGCGACGTCCACCGCACCGACCCGCGCACCTGGCGCATCGACATCGAGCGCCACCAGCGGCTCCGCGATGCGGGTTGGATCGTTCTCGAGGCGTCAGCCGACACCGTGGCCGATCCGGGGACATTCATCCACCGCCTCCGCCGTGCCGTTGCCGCCCGCTCCTTGCACTGAGCATCGCGAGGGGACCCGTTCCCTTCTCCTGGTCCTGCAATGAGCCTTCCCTGTGCACCGCTTGTCGGTTCACCTTGGTGTCAACGACCACGGGCGCACTGCCAACGGGTCGGGCGACCATCCCCGCACAGCGAGCCGTCGATACGGCGGCTCGCTGTGCTGTTCATGACCAGGTGCCCGGACACCCGCTCGCGCTTCATCCGGGCACACCGTCGGGAGCCGATCGGGGTGCGCGCACGGCCGCCCCGCGATCCCTGTGCACCAACGGCCGCCTCCCCGTGCTCGCCGTACACGAATGGCCGCCACATTCAGGCGGTCACGACCAGGCGTGCACACCGAGGTTGCATCCGGGCCAACCGTGCACAGCGAGGGCGCGGCGGCGGGGGCCTGCGCGGGCGCCGCGGGCTCAGCGGTCGCGCTCGGCCACCTCGCGGACCGCCGCCGCGACCGTCTCGTGCACCTCCGGGTGGAAGACGCTCGGGATGACGTACGTCGGGTTCAGCTCCTCCGGCGTCACGACGGCCGCGAGCGCCTTCGCGGCCGCCAGCAGCATGTCGTCGGTGACCTTGTTGGAGCGCGCGTCGAGCAGACCGCGGAAGACCCCGGGGAACGCGAGCACGTTGTTGATCTGGTTGGCGTAGTCGCTCCGGCCGGACGCGACGACGGCGGCGTGGCGCGCCGCGATCGCCGGGTCGATCTCGGCCACCGGGTTCGCCAGCGCGAACACGATCGAGTCGGGCGCCATCGCCTGCACGTCGGCCTCGGTGAGGATGTTCGGCGCCGAGACGCCCACGAACACGTCGGCGCCGACGATCGCGTCGGACAGCTTCCCGGTGAGCCCGCGCGGGTTCGTCTTCTCGGCGATCTCCTGCACGGAGGCGTGCATGCCCTCCCGCGAGACGTGGATGATCCCGTCGATGTCCACCACCGTGACGTCCCGGACGCCCGCGGCCTGCATCATCCGCAGCACGGCCGACCCCGCGGCGCCCGCGCCCGACAGCACCACCCGCACGTCCTCGACCTTCTTGCCCACGACCGTGAGCGCGTTCAGGAGCGCCGCCGTCGCGACGATGCCGGTGCCGTGCTGGTCGTCGTGGAAGACCGGGATGTCGAGCTCGGCCCGCAGTCGCGCCTCGATCTCGAAGCAGCGCGGCGCCGAGATGTCCTCGAGGTTGATGCCGGCGAACACCGGCGCGACGTTCTTCACCGTCGCGATGATCTCCTCGACGTCCTGCGTGTCGAGCACGAGCGGGAACGCGTCGATCCCCGCGAAGCGCTTGAAGAGCGCGGCCTTGCCCTCCATCACGGGCAGCGCGCCGAGCGGGCCGATGTTGCCCAGGCCCAGGACGGCGGACCCGTCGGAGACGACGGCGATCGTGTTGCGCTTGATCGTCAGGCGCCGCGCGTCCTCGGGGTGGTCGGCGATCTGCTGGCTGACGCGCGCGACCCCGGGGGTGTAGACCAGGGAGAGGTCGTCACGGTGCCGGATCGGCACGCGCGACTCGATCGTCAGCTTGCCGCCCAGGTGGGCAAGGAACACGCGGTCGGACACCGGCCCGACCGTGACGCCGGGCATCTCGCGCAGCGTCTGGACGATGCGCTCGCGGTCCTGGTCGCCACCGGTCGCGACCGTGAGGTCGATCTGCAGGTGGTCGGCGCCCGAGCCCGACACGTCGACCGCCGTCACGACGCCGCCCTGGCCCTCCACGGCCGAGGTCAGCGTGCTGACGGTCGCCGCGTTAGGCGGCACCTCCAGCCGGATGGTGATCGAGTTGCTCACGCTGGGTGTGCTCACGGTGCGTCCTTGCCTGCCGGAAGTGGTGTGCCCAGGACGTTACTCGCCCCGACGGCGATACCCGCGCAGCGCCACCGTGTCACCTCGGCGGACGCGTCACACCTCGCCGGGGATCCCCCGGCGCACCACGATCCGCGTCCAGCCGCCGACGAAGATGCGCGCACCCTCCTCGAGCTCCTGGCGTGCACCGACCGTGATCGGCGACGACGGCAACGGCTCGCCGACGGGGCTGAGGTAGGTGCCGTTGGCGGACTGCAGGTCCTCGACCCACCAGCGAAGGCCGTCGGTGCTCAGCTGGCACTGGCGTCGCGAGACGCCGGTGTCGGTGCCGCAGTCGACGTCGGGGTGGATGCCGCGGGAGCGCGAGGGCCGCCCGACCAGCACGCTGCGCGAGCGCAGCGGCACGACCAGCGGCATCCCGACCGACGGGATCGGGTCCTCGGGACCCTGCGCCGCGTACCAGTCGGGGTCGATCCAGACCTCGGCGACCCACTCGTCGGGTCCGGGGACCGACGGCGTCGGCAACCCCGTGGCGGGGGTCGCCTCGGGATCGGCGGCCTCGTTCGCGGCGGGGTCGACAGCGGGGTCGACGGCCGGGTCGGCCGCGCCCTCGCCCTCTGCTCCGGTGCCCTCGGACTCACCCTCGGCACCCTCGCCCGACTCCCCCGCACCCGCGGCGGGTTCGACGGCGACGGCGACGGGCGCCTCGAGCGGGTCCAGGTCGAGCGCGGACCCCGGCTGCTGGGGCGGTGCGGGCAGCACCTGCGCCGACCCGGAACCGGCCCCCGGCGCGGGCGTCGCCTGCGATCCGGGCGCCGCGAACCGCGAGGAGGAGGACGGCGCCGTCCCCGTCGTGAAGTCGTAGCCGCAGTTCTCGCAGAACAGCGCGCCCGCCGGCGCGGGTGCCTGGCAGTGCGGGCAGGTCGTCGGCTCGGAGCCCGTGCCCGAGGAGGCGCCGGACTCGCCCGATCCGGACGGCGAACCCGCCGCCCCCGCACCCGGAGCCGCCATCGGCGCACCGCAGATGTCGCAGTAGTCGGTCGCCTGCGAGGTGTGGCCCTCGGGGCAGACGGCGCTCACTTGCGCACCCGCGTCGTCTTGGTCGAGGCGGTGTCGAGCGCCATCTCGTCCAGCTTGGACGTGTCGCGCTTGAGGCGCACCGTGCCGCGCTCGGGGTTGTCGATCTCCACCACGCGACGCAGTCGCGAGGTCGCCTCGTCGTTGCCGGTCTGCTGCGCGAGCTGGACGGCGCGACCGAGCTTGACGGTCGCCGTCGCCTCGTCACCGGCGGACTTGGCCGCGAGACCCTCCTGGATGACGGCGGCCAGCTCGGCCTGGCCGGTGTAGTGCGCGACCTCCGGGCTGATCCGGGCGGTGAGGTTGGCGTCGCCGGACCACTGCGCCTTGACGAGGCCGGACGCGTGCACCTGGCCGTCCACCGTGAACTGGACGCGCGCGACGAGCTGCTCGGCGCCCACCGGCTTCGAACCGACGCGCACGGCCACGTGGTACTCGCGCTCCTCGTTGCCCCACGAACCGGTCGGGAAGCCGCCGGTGAGCGGGTTGACGTCGATGCGGCGCGCGGTGAGGTCCTCGAGCGTCGGCGCGACCTGGCGCACGAAGAGCAGCTGCGCACCCTGCGGGATCCACACCCGCAGCTGCGCGTCGGCGACGCCGCGGTTCACGGACGTGCGGATCATCTGCTCGAAGTCGGCGGCGATCTGGGACGGGTCGGCGATGAGGCCGACGGTGCCGAGCAGCGCCGTCGAGATCTCGCGGACCTCCTCGACGATCCAGCGGTCGCCCACGCCGCGCGCGTCGACCTGGAAGTTGCCCTGCACGCGGCGGATCGCGCGCGAGAGGTTGCCCGTCGGCTCCGACTCGTTCTTGCCGTCGGTCAGCAGGATGGCGTGCTTGCGGACGCCGGCCGGCAGCGTCGCGAAGATCTCGTCGGCCAGGAGCAGCCACGAGCTCATCGCGGTGCCGCCCGACGGCGTCACGCGCGCGATCGCGCGCTTGGCCTCGGCACGTGCGCCGGGTTCCATCTGGACGATCTTGACCGGCGCGTTCGGGTAGGGGAACACGCGGTTGGCGACGTGGCTGCCCTGCACGATCGCGAAGAACGTCCCGTCGGGGATCGCGTCGACGGCAACGGCGGCCGCGTGCTTGGCGGCCTCCATGTTGCGCCCGGTCATCGAGCCCGAGGAGTCGAAGATGATGATCTCCGCCGCGCCGGAACCGGACTGACCGGCGCCGACAGCGCCCGCCTCGACGCCGCTCGCCCGCACCGAGACGATGGCGTGGACGTCGGTCGCGCCCTCCGGCAGGAACTCGTTCGAGAACACCTCTGCTGTGAACGTGGCCACGAAACCCTCCGAGATCTGATTGACGAGCAAGTTCTAGGTTAGCCGTGCCGCACCGGGTCGAGCCGGGCGAGGGCGACGGTGATGTTGTCGCGGCCACCCTGGGCGTTGGCCCAGGTGACGAGCTCGGCCGAGATGGCCGTCGGGTCCGTCCCGACGTCGGCCACCACCGTGCGCAGCAGGCTCGCGAGGTCCGCGGCCGGGGAGCAGTAGTTCCACAGCCCGTCCGAGCACACCAGCACCCAGCCGGCGCCGTGCGCGACCATCGCGTCGCTCCGGACCGTCAGGTCGGGGGCGTCCGCGCCGAGCCAGCGCGTGATGGCGTGCGCGTGGCGCGCGCGCTCGGCCTCGAAGCGGGGCATGCCCTGCTCGATCGCCTCCTGCGCCCAGGAGTGGTCGACCGAGAGCTGGCGGGGGGCGCCGTCGTCGGGCAGCCAGTAGGCGCGCGAGTCCCCGAGCCACGCCGTCACGACCAGCGGCCCGTCGATCGCGGCGGCCACGAAGGTGCACGACGGCGGGTTCTCCTGCTCCGTCCGGTCCGCCGGCGTCGTGGCCACGACGGCCTCGTTGCCCACGACGGCGGCCCGCCCCAGCAGGCCCGACAGCTCGCGGATCTGCTCGGCGCTGGGGGCGGCCGCGTTGCGGATGCCGTCGAGGATGACGGTCGACGCGGCGCGCGCCGCGGCCAGCGAGGCGACGTCGGAGTCGGGGGCCGAGGAGACGCCGTCGCACACGACGATGACCGCGACGTCGCCCTCGGGGTCGAGCACGCCGAGCGACATCGCGTCCTCGTTCTTGGTGTGCACGACGCCGCGGTCGCACGTCCCGCCCACCCACGCGGCGGGCGACTCGCGGTAGTGGTCGCGCTCGGACGCGGCGGGCTCGCCGCACAGCTCGCAGTAGCCGTCGCGCGCGATCGACCCGCCGCAGCGCGCGCACGGACGCTCCTGGCCGATGGGCGCCGTCGGCGCCTCCGGGGATGCGAGCGGCTGGGCGGGCAGCCCGGTCGGAGCGGTGGCCGGATCCGACGGGGCGACGGCCGAGGGAGCCGCCACCTCGGCGCCCACCCCGGGCTCGAAGTCGGTCACCAGCACGGCCGGTGCGAGAAGCGTGCCGTCCTCGTCGTCCGGCGGGCGGAGCGGCTCGAACGGGTCCATGTGCGCACCCCAGGAGGGGGTGGTCGCGACGGTGGGCGCCGCGGGAGCGGCCGGCTCGGGTGCTGCGACGGGCTCGACCGGCGCGACGGGTGCGGGCGGCGCCACAGGCTCGCCCGGTGCGACAGGTTCGGCCGGTGAGACGGGCTCGGAAGCGGCCGGACGGAACTCCATCCCGCACGACTCGCAGAACCGCGCCGCCGCGTCGACGTGGTGCCCGCACGCGGGACACGTGAGCTTCGGGGAGCCCGTCGGGGAGCCGCTCGCGGGGTCGGTCTCGGGGCTGGTCTCGGAACCGGTCATGTCGTCGTCCTCGGTCGTACGGCGTTGGCGCGGTCGACGAGGTCGATCCGCTCGTCCTCGCCACGGGCGAGCCTGGCCCGGGTCCGGTAGGCGGCCTCGAGCGCGAGCCGCAGCGGCTGCTCCTTGGCGACCACGCCGCCGACCGACCCGCTCACGCGAGCGTTCTTGAGCACCTGCGTGAGCGCAGCGGTGTAGACGGCGATCTCCAGGTCGCTGCGGAGCGAGGGCTCGACGGGCACGCCCTTGATGCTGGTCAGGGCGTCGTCGAGACCGGTCAGCGTGGTCGAGGTGTTGACCAGCACGCCCGCGCGGCGCACGCGCGCCACGGGGTAGGACGCGCGGGTGGGCGCGACGAGCGCGAGGGCGTGCAGCGTGCCCTCGGCGTCGGAACGCTGGGCGCGGATGCGGGCGAGACCGAACGCGGACGGCGCGGTGTAGTTCGCGTCGGAGCGCGCGCACACCACGTACATCTGCTCGGCGACGTCGAGCTCGCCCGACAGCTCGCACGTGGTCGCGAGCGCCAGCTTGGGCGCGAGCTCACCCGGCACCTGTCCGTAGACGGCGTTGAAGCTCGCCCGCGCGGCGACGACGTCGCCCATCGCCAACTCGCGCAGACCGGCGAGCCAGACGGCCCGCCACTCCCACGCGTCGGCGTTGAGCAGGGCCGTGATCCCCTCCTGCGCCAGCTCGAACCGCCCGGCCGCGATGGCGGCGTGGATGCGGGCCAGCCGCACCTCGACCGTGTCCTGCGCGGCGCCCTGCAGCGCGTTGAGCCGACCGACGGGGTCGTTGATGCCCGCGAGCCAGTTGGCCATCGGGTCGGACGGGTCGACCTTGAGCGTCGGCAGCTCGTCCCACCCGAGCGGGGCACCCGTGGAGTCGGCCATCGGGGCCTCGAAGTGCGCCGAGGCGGAGGAGTGCAGCGCGGGGCTGCCCGGACCCCGGTTGGTGGCCACGACCTCGCGCAGCACGCCGAGGATCTGGGTGCGCATCTCGTCGACGCTGGCGAACCGGTCGGCGGGGTCGGGGGCGCACGCCTTGACCACGAGACGGTAGAAGGAGTCGTACTCCTGGAACACCGGGGTGTCGCCCACGGGCGGCAGCGCCGCCACGTAGGTGGAGGTGTTGCCCCGGAAGTCGAGCACCATCGTGACGAGCGTGCGCCCGATCGTGTAGATGTCCGACGCGATGCTCGGACCCTCGGTCGGCACCTCGGGCGCCTGGTAGCCGACGGTCCCGAAGATCGCGGAGGCGTCGTCGTTGATGCGGCGGACCCCGCCGAGGTCGATCAGCTTGAGGCTCTCGCCCTGCTGGATCATGTTGTCGGGCTTGAAGTCGCAGTAGAGCAGGTTGTGGTCGTGCAGGTAGGAGAACGCGGGCAGGATCTCCAGCACGTACGCGAGCGCCTGGTCCACCGGCAGCGGGTCGACGACGCCGCTGTTCGCCGCTCGCCGATCGGTGAGGATCTCCTTGAGCGACTTCCCGCCGACGTACTCCATGACGGTGTAGCCGGCGCCCTCGTGCAGCGCGAAGTTGTAGATCTCGACGATCAGCGGGTGCTCCACCTCGGCGAGGAACTCCCGCTCGGCGATCGCGGCCTCGTAGGCGTCCTTGTCACCGGAGTTCAGCAGCCCCTTCAGGACCACCCACCGGCCGGAGACGTTCTGGTCGCGCGCGAGGTAGATCCACCCGAGACCGCCGTGCGCGAGCGCCCCGACGACCTCGTACTGACCGCCGACGACGTCGCCCGGTCCGAGCGTCGGGTCGAAGTTGAACTGGCTCCCGCACGCGGGGCAGAACCCCTGGGTACGGCCGACGACGCCGTCACGCGTGCGCCCGACGGCCGCCCCGCACGAGGGGCAGAACCGCTTGGACTCGGCGAGCTGCGGCGTCGCCATGATCGCCTGCAGCGGGTCGGCGACCGGGGTCGGCGGGACCACCGTGAGGCCCGCCCCGATGCGGTGGCCCCGCAGCCGGGTGGAGGACGTGCCGGTGCGGCGCTGCGTGCGCGATCCGCGCGCCGACCCGATGGCCGCCGTCTCCAGGCGCGAGGACGAGGTGCGGGTGGAGACGCGGCTCGAGGCCGGGGACAGGTGGGCGGGGGGTGACGCGGGGTTGGGCGCCAGCCCGGTCCCCTGCGCGAACCGGGGTCCCCCGCCGGCGGGGGCGGGCGCCGTCGCCACGCCCGCGGGCAGCGGTGCGGCCCCGGCGGGCGACCCGCACACGTTGCAGTAGCCGTCCTCGATCTGGCCGGTGCAGCCCGGCTGCGTGCAGGTCGTGGTGCTCACGAGGATCCCTTCGTCGCGCCGGACGCGCGGCGCCGGTGCGGCAGCTCCTGCGTCAGGCTCTCGTACAGGTCGACCAGGTCGGCGGCGAGCGCGACGTCGCACGGCGTCGTCTCGACGGCGTCGCCCGTCTCGCGCTGCGCGGCGACGACCGTCGCCGACGCCGAGCGCCCGTTGCGCCGCGCGCGGTCGGTCGCGCTGGTGAGGCGGAACCGCAGCGACGCCCGCGTGCGCAGCGGCGTGGAGTAGGCGTCCTCGACGGCGTCCATCGCGCGCGCGACGAGCTCGAGCCGCGTCAGGTAGGCGGCGAGGGCCTCGCGGTCCTGCGGCACCTCACCGAGCCGGGAGACGTCCGGCACGGCCAGGATCGGGGGGTGGAGCACCTCGCGGCGGCAGCGGGCGGCGAGCTCGGCCAGCACGTCGGACCTGGCGGCCAGCCGTTCCAGGAGCGACGTCGCGCGCGAGGCGTCGCGATCGTGCTCGTGGCGGCGGGCCGCGGCCACGATCGAGTCGCGCTCGGCCCGCGCCGAGGCGCTCTCGAGCTCGGCGAGCGGTCCGGAGACGTCGGCGCCGCGGGCCGCGTCGGCCGTCACCCGGTCGAGCCGCGTCACGAGTGCGTCGACGGCGGCCGGACCGCCCGAACCGTCGGCGGCGGGCCCGAGGTTCTCGCGCCGCAGCATGTCCCCGCTGCGGACGAGGCTCGCGCGCACGGTCCGCAGCCGGGCCACGGTGTCGGCCTGGTTCGGGTCGAAGGACAGCCGCACCCGCAGCTGCGAGATGAGCGCGTCGCACAGCCGCGTGGCCTCGACCAGCGAGACCTGCGTGCTCGGGTCGGCGCCGACACCCGGCACCTGCGCGCCGTCCAGCCGCCCCCAGATCACGCGGGACATGCGTTCGCGCGCGACGGCGTCGGCTCGTCCGGAGTCCCAGAGCTGGCGCAGCTGCTCGGTGCCGGTGCTGACCGACTGCCACATGCTCATCGCGAGCACGACGTCGCCCGTGAACGTCTGCGCGTTGGCGGCGCGCTGCGCCGCGGTGTCGAGCCGGCCGAGCTCGGCGCGGCGCTCGGTCAGCCACGTCGCGAGGTGGGACTGGTACGTCAGGAGCGCCTCGGCCGGGATCGCCTCGCCGAGACGCCCCGGTGCGACCGGTGCGGCCTGGGCCGTCGCCACCACTAGGACCGCCCGTACTCGGGCGACGGCGGCACCGCGTCCGCACCGAGCACACCGAGCCAGCGGTCGTAGGAGGCCTGCCAGCGGCCGTCGGCCACGCGCTGCGCGAGGACCGCGTTGACGAGCTGGACCAGGTCGACGTCGTCGGCCTGCAGCCCGAGGCCGTACGGCTCCGTGCTGATCGCCTCGCCGACGACCTTGGCGTACGGGTCCTGCGCGGCGAATCCCGCGAGGATCGTGTCGTCACCCGTGATCGCCTCGACCTGCGACTGCTGGAAGAGCGCGAGGCACGCGGTGTGGGTGCGGGCCGGAACGACCTCGACCGGGTACTCCTCGAGCCGGGTGAGCGTGGTGGTGCCCTCCGGTGCGCACACGCGCTGGCCGGACAGGTCGTCCAGACCGGTGGCCGCCGACTCCGCCGAGACCAGGACCTTCTGACCGGCGTCGTAGTACTCCGCGGAGAACGCGATGGTCTCCCACCGCGTGCACGTCATCGAGAAGGTGCGGGCGACGACGTCGACCTCACCGTTCTCGAGCACGCCGACGCGCTGCCCGGAGGTGATGACGCGGAACTGGATGCGGTCCGGGCTGCCGAAGATCGCCGTCGACACGTCGCGCAGGACGTCGACGTCGAAGCCCTCGATCTCGCCGGTCAGCGGGTTGCGCGAGCCCATCAGCAGCGTGTCCGCGGAGATCCCGGCGATCAGGGACCCGCGCTCGTAGATCTCGGCCATCGTGCTCCCGGCCGGGAACTGGCCCGGCTCGGGCAGCACCTCGAGCGGGTCGTACGACGTCGTGGCGTCCTCGCACGTGGCCTGCGCGGGCGGCGCGCTCGTGGCGGGCGCGTCCGTCTCCGTCTCGACGGCGGCGCTCTCGCGCCCGAGGTCGTCCAGCCCGCTCGGACCGCCGCACGCGGCGAGGGTGACGGCGGCCAGCACTGCCGCGACGGCGGTCCTGGCCCGGGTCCTGCTCGAGACGTTCGCGGTCACCGGTACTCCTCGAGTCGCTTGTTGATACCTCGCCAGGAGAGCACGGCGCACACGAGTCCGGCGGCCACCAGGGCCCAGCCCGCCACGACGACGCCGGTGCCCGCCGAGCGGAACCCGTCGCGCGCCTGCGCCGAGCTCTGCTCGACCTCCGCCGTCGCGGTCTCGACGAACGTGACGTACAGCGCGGTCGGGTCGCCGGGCTCGGTGCTCGTGGCCAGGGCGACGGCGCCGTCCCAGTCACCCTGGTCGTCGAGCTCGCGCACGAGGTCGTGCCCGCCGACCCAGGACTCCAGGTCGCTCGCGCTCGAGGCGCCTCGCACGGTCGGACGGTCGTACTGCGCCTGCGCCTGCGCGATCCGCTCGTCGAACGTCTCCTCCTGCGCCGCGCCCGATCCGCGCTGGATGAGACCGAAGGACTCGGCCGTCCGGGCCTCCCCCGCGAGCGAGAGGGCCTGCGAGACCGCGAGGGTCTGGGCGTAGGGACCCTCGCGCGTCTCGGTCACCGCCTCGTTGCTGGTGTTGACCGCGAGCACGCACGCGAGCCACGCCACCAGCGCGAGCGCCGTGCCCACGAGGATCGCGGGGTTGATCGTTCGACGGGTCTTCCGCGCGAGCCAGATCTGGATGCCGACGAGGACCGCGGCGCCGGCGACGACGATCCACAGCAGCCCCGCCGTCCCCGCGCGGGAGTTGAGGTCGGTCGCGGTCGACTCGGCGTTGGCGATGATCGCGGCGTCGATGGGCGGCAGGATCTGCTCGGCCAGCAGCGCTGAGGCGGTGTCGAGGTAGGCCGCGCCGACCGGGAAACCCTGCCGGTTGTTGGCACGCGCCTGCTCGACGAGACCCGCGTAGGTGGTCAGCGAGGCGAGGGCCGGACCGAGCGTGTTGTCAGGGTCGACGGAGGAGTCCGCCAGCGCGGCCAGGCGCGTGGCGCCGTCGGCCAGGTAGGCGTCGTAGGCCTCGCGCTGCGACGTGGGCTCGAGCCCGCCGACGAGGAACGCGTTGCTCGCGGTGCCGTTGGCCGCGACCAGGTCGGCCCGCGCGCTCTGCAGCTCGAGGATCGAGGAGACGCGGTCGACGACGCCGGAGGACGTCGCCGTCGTGAGCGTCGCGACGAGCACGCCCGCCAGCGAGACGAGGAGCGAGGCGAGCACGGCCAGGACGATCGCGATCCGGAGCCGGCCGGGCGTGCGGCGCATGCGCGCGCGCAGGCCGGCGCGGCCCGGACGGGTCGCGGGCGACGGCTGCGCGGCCGGGGTGCGGGCGCCACCGGGGGCCGGGTTCGGCGCGGGCGGGACGGAGCCGGGGCGCCGCGGGACGGTGACGGTGCGGCCGCCGGCCGTGGGGGTCGAGCTCATCGGGACGACTCCTCGGTGGTCGCGGCGGGGTCGGGTTCTGGATCGTCGGGGACCTCGGTGACGGCGTCGTCCTCCCCGTCCGGCGCGAGCAGCGCGAGCGTGTCGTCGATGTCCTGCCCGCTCGGATCCACGAGGTCCTGCGGCAGCAGCTCGCGCAGCTCCTCGATCGTGGGGGCCTCGACGTCGCGCAGGCGCCACGCGTGCCGCGCGATGGCGGCGTCCAGCAGGTTGCGGACGTAGCGGCCGTTGCCGAAGCCGGAGTGGCGCGGCTGCACGCTCGTGATCTCCTCGACCCGATCGAGGCACTCGGGCGTCGGGGCGAAGTCGGCGCCGTCGGCCATCAACGTGAAGATCGCGCGCAGCTCGGCGTCGGTGTAGTCCTCGAACGAGATCGTCGTGGAGAAGCGCGACTCGAGGCCGGGGTTGGTCTCGATGAAGTCCTTCATCGGTCCGGGATAGCCGGCCACGATCACGACGAGGTCGTCGCGGTGGTCCTCCATGTCCTTGACCAGCGTGTTCACGGCCTCGGCGCCGTAGGCGTCCGGACCGTTGACCCCCTGGGAGAGCGAGTACGCCTCGTCGATGAACAGCACGCCGCCGAGCGCGGAGGCCACGACCTCCGACGTCCTGGCCGCGGTCTGGCCGAGGTAGCCGGCCACGAGCTCGGAGCGGTCGACCTCCACGAGGTGCCCCTTGGTGAGCAGGCCGAGTGCGCGGTAGATGCCGGACACGAGGCGCGCGACCGTGGTCTTGCCGGTTCCGGGGTTGCCGACGAACACCAGGTGACGCGTCATCGTCGGGCGCGTCAGCCCCGCCTCGGTCCGCAGCTTCTCGATGCGCAGCATCTCGACCTGACGCTTGACCTGCGACTTCGCCCGGTCGAGCCCGACGAGGTCGTCGAGCGTGGTCATCAGCTCCGCGAGAGTGGGGAGCTCATCCGCCTCCTCTGCCTCGGCCTCGACGGCAGTGGCGGTCTCGGCGTCGCCGGCCGCGGCACCCGCAGCAGCAGGGGTCCCGGCGGCGGGGGCTCCCGCGGCGGGAGTCCCGGGCACGGGCGCGCCGCCGCGCAGCGCGTCGAGGATCTCCCCGACGGCGGGCAGCCCGTCCAGGCCCCGGTTCAGGCTGGGCTGGGGAAGCAGCCCGCGGAGGTCCAGCGGCGACGGGTCAGACTGCCCCGACCCCACCGGGCCCGAGGCAGCGCCGGCGGCCGCCGCCGGGAGGCTCGGCGCGACGGGTGCCCCGCGCTGGGCCGCTGCCACCTCGTACGCGGCCTGCGCCACGAGCGAGGTCGGCGTCCCCAGCTCGACGGCGGCCGCCGCGGCGACCTCCGCGAGCGCGTCGGCGTAGGCCCTCGAGCGCTGCTGCTCGATCTTCCCCGACCCCACGAGCCGCAGCGCGACGAGCGTGTCGGTCGGCGCCGTGCGCCACCGTCGTCCGGCCGCCGCGGCGGCGAAGAACTCGGTGGTGCGCTCGCGCTCGAACGCGCGGAGCCAGTCCGCGGCCGCGGAACCGCCACCCGACTCGGTGACGGCGGCAGCCAGGACGGAGGCCTCCTCGCGCACGACGTCGGCCGTCAGCCCGGCGTCCGTCCCGGCGTCGACCAGACGGTCGACGGCGTCACGCAGGGCGGTGGTGCTGCGCGCGGTCACGGAGCCTCCAGTCGGCCGGGTTCGTGACCCGGCTGGGGTGGGACGCCGGCGGTGTCGCTGCCGAGGGCGAGCGAGGACGTCTGGAACTTGGAGGCGAGGAACTCGCCGTGGGCGATGAGGGCGTTCGCGTCGGAGCGCGAGACGGCGTCGGAGATCTTGCCGAGGGTGGCGGCGAGCAGGTCGAGCTGGTCGCACAGCAGCATCAGCGACGTCTTGCCGTTCGCGACCACCCGTCGGTCGGCGAAGTCACGCGGCAGCCGGAGGTAGGTGTCGACGGCCTCGGGCAGGTAGCTGGTGGCCGACTGGACCACCGTGTGCGCCTCGAGGCTCGCGACCCCCATCCGGTCCAGGCGCGGCACCATCTCCGCGATCCGGACCGTGATGCGGTGCACGCGCGAGGAGACGGCCGGACCGACCCGCCCGCTCACCCGGTCCTCCACGGACTGCACCGCCGCGAGGATCTCCGCCGAGGTCGGCGGAGCCGGGACGTCGGGCCGCTGCTCCGCCGTCGCCTCGTTGGCCCGACCGGCGAACCGGCCGATGACGCCGTCGAACCACCCCACGCGGACCTCGCCTACAGACGCCCGAGGTCGAGCGAACCGTTCGACACACCGATGTTCTCGGGGCTCTCGGCACGACGAGCGCGGTCGACGTAGGACTGGGCCTTGGTGGTCTCCACCTGCAGCACGCCGATGGTCTTGCTCATCGAGTCGAGCGCCTGGATCTTGAACGTGGAGATGGAGTCGAGCGTGGCGTAGATGTTCTCGAACGCGGACTGCAGCTGCTCGATGCCGACCGACGCGCTGGCCGCCTGCTCCTGGATCTGGGCCGAGTTGCTCGCGAGCATCCGCGAGGTCGACTCGATCAGGCCGGAGGTCGTGCTGTTGAGCGCGGTGATCTGGTCGAGCACGAGCTTCTGGTTCGCGAGCGCCTGCGCGACGACCACGGCCGTGCGCAGCGCGGAGACCGTCGTCGTCGTGGCGCGGTCGACACCCTTGATGAGCTCCTGGTTGTTCTTCAGGATGATGTCCATCGCGAGGTAGCCCTGGATGGAGACGGCGAGCTGCGTCAGCAGGTCCTGGTGCTTCTGGCGCACGTAGAACAGGACGTCCTCGCGCAGCGCCGTGGCCCGGTCGGGGTCCGTCGCCTCGATCTCGGCGATGGCGGCGGCGACGCCGACGTCGAGCTGCTCGGCGACGTAGATGTACTGGTTGAGCCGCGTCATGGTCTCCCAGAGCTGCCGCTTCTCGAGGTTGAGGGCGGCGTTGTCCTTCCGCAGCTCGTCCTGGCCCGAGTACAGCGAGCGGATGATCGCGTCGATCTGCTTCTGGGCGCTCTCGTACTGGCGGAAGTAGTCGCCGATCTTGTCGCCGAACGGCAGGATCCCGAGGAGCTTGCGGCCGAAGGACTTCTCGCTGGGGTCGAGCTCGTCGACCACCCGGCGCAGGTCGAGCAGCGACTTGCTGACCGAGGAGGACTCGGCGATGCCGCCCTCGCGGATCTCCTTGACCGGGGCCTGGAGCAGCCGGTTGGAGACCTCGGCGGCCTTGCGGATCTCGGCGTCGCCCATGGTGCGGATGTCGTCGGCCTTGGCGGAGAACTCCGGCGAGCGCGTGGTCGCGCTGGAGAGCTGGGCGAGGTAGGAGCCGACCTTGGCGTCCAGCGACGGGACGACCGCGGGATCGATCCGGGGAGCCATGGCGGGCGCCTGGGTGGCGGTCACCGTCTGGACGGGCCCGGGGGCGGTCAGCGTGAGGGACTCGACGGCGACGGGCGGCTCGAGGGGTGCTGCTTCGGAGGTCATCGCGATCCTTCGTCGGGTAGCGGCGGGCGACGCGACCAATCTACGCCAGCAGAGGCTTCCGGCGGGGGTCGCCGGGACGGGGAGCGGTCCCCCGCGGGAAAGACCAGGGTCAACCCTGAGCCCGTCGGACCCCGCGCCCCCCGACGGTGGTAGAGATGACCCGTGCCCACCGCCCGCCGCTCGCCGGATCCCGCCTCCACCCCCGCCTCCCGCGCCCCGCGCGACGCTCGCTGGCCCGCCTTCGCCGTCTGCCTCGGCGCCGGGTTCATGACCCTGCTCGACGTCACGATCGTCAACGTCGCGCTGCCGTCGATCGAGTCGTCGCTCGGCGCCGGACCGAGCGAGCTGCAGTGGATCCTGGCCGGGTACACCCTCGCGTTCGGCCTCGCGCTCGTGCCCGCCGGTCGGCTCGGTGACGTCTACGGGCGGCGCAACCTCTTCCTCATCGGCCTCGCGGCGTTCGTCGTCACGTCGGCGGCGTGCGGGCTCGTGAGCTCCGGCCCGGCGCTGGCCGGGGTCCGCTTCGCCCAGGGCATCGCGGCCGGCGTCCTGAACCCCCAGGTCATCGGGTTCATCCAGGACCTGTTCAAGGGCCCGGAGCGCGGCAAGGCGTTCGGCTACTTCGGCGCCACCATCGGCGTCTCGACGGCGATCGGCCCGCTCGCGGGCGGCGGCCTCCTCGCGCTCTTCGGCGAGGGCGAGGGCTGGCGGGCGGTGTTCCTCGTCAACGTGCCGATCGGCCTCATCCTGCTGCCGCTGGCGTGGAAGCTCCTGCCGCGGCCGGAGAAGCGCGCAGACGCCCCGGCGCGGGGGGCGCGGCTCGACGTCGTCGGCTCGCTCCTGCTCGCCGCGGCGGTGGTCGCGTTCATGTGGCCCTTCGTGTCCTCGACGTCGGAGGGCGCCGAGGGCTCGGCGGGCGCCGATCGCGCGTGGTGGGTGATCGCCGTCGGCGCCGCCCTCGTCGCGGTGCTCGTGTGGTGGGAGCGGCGCGTGAAGGCCCGCGGCGGGCTGCCGCTGATCCCGGGGAACCTGCTGCGCGTGCCGTCCTTCACGTTCGGCGTGGGGGTCTCCACGCTCTACTTCCTCGGCTTCACGGGCATCTGGCTGGCCTCGACGCTCTGGTTGCAGTCGGGGCTCGGGCTCTCGCCGCTGCAGGCCGGCCTGGTCCTGACCCCGTTCTCCATCACCGGCGCGATCGCCGCCACGCTCGGCGGGCGATGGATCACGCGCTTCGGACGACCGCTCGTGGTGATCGGCATCGTGATCACGGTGGTCGCGCTCGCCGCGCTCGACCTGCTCATCGGGGTGGTGCCCGAACCCGGTGTCGCGTGGGTCGCGGCCGGCCTGCTGATGGTCGCCGGTTTCGGCAACGGATTCGTCATCTCGCCCAACCAGACCCTCACGCTGGCGAAGGTCCCGCCCGGCGACGCCGGGGCCGCTGCCGGATCGCTGCAGACCATGCAGCGCATCGGCGCCGCCGTCGGTGTCAGCGCGAACTCCGCGGCGTTCTTCGCCGTGCTCTCCTCGACCGGGAGCTACACGGACGCGTTCGCGATGTCGCTGCGCGTCGTCGTCGCGATCATGCTGCTCGGGCTGGTGGTGGCGATCATCGACACGCGCCGCCGGTCGGCGCAGCACGAGTCCGCGACGACCTGACGCGCGCCTCGGCCGGGCGTCGCGCGCCGCCGATCAGGCCGCGTCGGGCCTGGACCTGCGACGCGCCTTGAGCGCCTCCAGCACCGTCTTGACGATGAGGAACGCCAGGAAGGCCACGAACAGGATGTTCGCGAGCTGCGGCGAGATCGCCCCGGCGGTCAGGGACCCCAGCGTCACGGTGACGCAGGCCGCCACCCCGGTCATGAGCCCGGACTTCACGTCGACGTTGCTGCGACGCACGTTGCCGATGGTCCCGGACAGCGCCGTCGGGATCATCATCAGGAGCGACGTGCCCTTGGCGATGAGGTCGCTGTAGCCGAACAGCAGGATCATCGCCGGCACCACGATCACGCCGCCGCCGACGCCGAGCAGTCCGCTCAGCACGCCCGTCACCAGGCCGACCGCGACGAGGCCGAGGGCCAGCGGCCAGGTCAGCTCGACGGCGTCACCGCGGACGGGCACGGTGAGCACGAGCTGGACCGCCACCACCACGAGGAACACCACGAAGGCCCAGCGGAGCACCTGCTGCGAGAGTCGTGCCAGGAGCCACGTGCCGATCTGGGCCCCGACGACGGTGCCGATGGCGAGGATCCCCGCCGTCGGCCAGTGGACGTTCCCGTTGATCCCGTAGGAGATGACGCCGACGATCGACGTCGGCACGATCGCCAGCAGGGACGTGCCGGCCGCGAGGCGGCGGTCGAACGCCAGGAACGCCACGAGGGCGGGCACGATCACCGTGCCACCGCCGACCCCGAAGAGTCCGGAGAGGAAGCCGGCGCCGAGGCCGATGAGGGCGAGGGTCAGGAGGCGGGAGCGCGTCACGGCGCCCATGATCCTCCTTCCGATGGCATGCTCGAACGACGCGACGAGGGAGCGAGACGATGGCAGAGCGGCCGACCGGCGAGCCCGGCGAGCCCGCGAGCGAGTTCGAGCTCGAGGGTGCGGACGACGACGCCTGGCGTGCCGCATCGCCTCCGGTCGCGCGTGTCGACGGCGATGACCTCGACGATCCCGACGACGACGACCTGTCACCCGCCGGCGGTCCTCGGCCGCACCGCACCCGCCGCACCGTCCTCGGGGCCGTCGCGGCGCTCCTCGCGCTCGGCGTCGTCTCCGGCGTCCTGGTCCACGGCCAGGAGCGCGAGCGCCGCACGCCCGAGGCCGCCGTCCTGGACTACGTCGAGCTGATCGAGTCGGGTGACGTCGAGGCCGCCTCCGCGCTCGTGCCGGTTCCTGGCGACGACGAGGCGGTGATCGCCCCGCTGCCGCCGCCGGGCGCCACCACGGACCGGAGCGTCACGGTCGACCTCGGGCAGCGCCTGCGCAACGCGGACCTGCTCACCAACGACTCCTACGCCGGCATCACGGGGATCGAGGACGTCGTCGTCGAACCGCTCGCTCCCGGGGCCGCCCCCGCGGTCGGCGAGACCGTGGAGGTGTCCGTCACCTACACGGTCCGGGACTTCCCCGCGAGCACGGTGCTGCGGGTCGAGCGCCTGCCCGACGCGTTCCCGGCGCTGCCCGCGTGGCGCGTGCTGGACTCCCTCACGGTGCCGACCATCGTGCGGCAGGACGATCCGGGCGTCGGCACCGTGGAGATCGCCGGCGTGCCGGCCGTCACGAGCGGGGAGCCCGCCATCGGCTACCAGGAGTACGCCACGATGCTCTACCCGGGCGTGTACCCCGTGACGTACGACGGGCACGAGTACCTGTCCGCGAGCGAGCTCGAGCTGCGGGTCGCCGCGACGCGCGAACCCGTGCCGGCCGCCGGTGTCACCCCGACCACGGCCTTCCTCAACGTGGCGCCGACGGGCGCCGCCTACGACCTCACGCTGGAGCGTGCGCGGGAGTTCCTGGACGCGTGCGAGGCGCGCCCCCCGGCGGTCGACATCGCCACGTGCCCGCAGGCCTACCGCGACTCCTACGCCTCCGGCGAGGAGGCGATCTACGTCGCCGGCTTCACCCGGTCCTCGATGCACGTCGCCGGACTTCCCCGCGAGGACGGGTCGCTGCAGCCGGTGCTGAACGGCTTCGTGGAGGGCACCGTGGTGATCTCGACCCCGGACGGCGGCCGAAACCTGGCGTTCAATCTCGTGGTGGTGCTGACGCTCGACGACGACGGTGTCGAGGCCGAGGTGACGGCCGGCTCGAACGGCTGACGCCTCGGATGGCATGCTCGAACCGGGACGACGAGGGGGACCCGTGACACAGCGACCGACGGACGAGTTCAGCGATCCGAGCGCGGAGGACGACGGCGACGTCCGACCCCGGCGCGGGACCGACCCAAGCGCCGCGGGACCTCCCGCGTGGGACGGCGAACCGGCGGACGTCGAGAGCGACGACGACCCCACGCCCCCGCCGCCACCCGGACGTCGTCGCCGTCGCACGTTCCTCGCCGGCGCGGCCGGGCTCGTCGTCCTCACGCTCGGCACCGGTGCGCTGCTGCACGCGCAGGAGCGCGAGCGCCGGACGCCCGAGGCCGCTGTGCTCGAGTACGTGCAGCTCGTCGAGGCGGGTGACGTCGAGGCGGCCACCGACCTCGTGCCCGTGCCCGGCACCAGCACGCCCGCGGACGCCACCGGTCCGACGTCGGACGCGGCGAGCCCCGGCGGGGACCGACCGGTGACCGTCGAGGTCCCCTCCCCGCCTGAGCTCCTCGTGACGCCCGAGCTCCTCACCGACGCCTTCTACGCCACCCACCCCGGTCTCACAGACGCGTCGGTCGAGCTCGTCGACCCGGACGCGGACCCCGCGGTGGGCGACGTCGTCGAGGTGCGTGTGTCCTACGAGGTCCAGGAGCGCCCTGCCACCACGGCTCTCCGGGTGGAACGCCTCGCGGACACCTTCCCCGCCCTCCCCTCCTACCGGGTGGTCGACTCCCTCGCGCTGCCCGCCGTCGTCGACGTCCTGGACTTCCGGCTCGGTCAGGCGCGCATCGCCGACGTGCCCGTGGCGGCCAGCAGCAGCGTGGGCTCGGGCGAGACCCAGGTGGCGACGATGCTCTACCCGGGCGAGTACCCCGTGGCCTTCGACGGCGGCGCCCACCTGGAGTCCGACGAGGTCACGATGCGCGTCGCGGGGCCGACGGGGGCGCGGGGGGCCGATGCGCGTCCCGTCTCCCGCGCGTTCCTCCAGGTGCAGCCCAGCTTCGCCGCCCTCGAGAGGGCCCAGCAGGAGGCCAACGCGTTCCTGACCGCGTGCGCCGACGGGTCCGCGCCTCGGATCGCAGAGTGCCCCGAGTCGTTCCTCGTCGTCACCGACGGCGGTGAGCCGCCGTCGTTCACGGACGCCTTCACCGCGGTGGACCTGTCCATCTACGCGACGCAGAGCGCTGCCGGCCGGGCGCCGCTCGTCCAGGCGTCGCTGGAGAAGACGGTCGTCGTCACGGACCCGGACGGGACGAGGGAGGAGCCGGTCCGCCTCGTCGTGAACCTGCAGCCGGACGACGGCGAGGCCCCGGCGGACGTCTACGCGGGGATCGTTCTGGGCTGAGCCGTGCCGCGGCCGTGCCCGCGGTGGTGGGATGCTCGGGCCACGAGCGGCGGAGGGGGCACGATGAGGCAACGACCGGCGGACGAGTTCAGCGATCCGAGCGCGGACGATGACGGCGCGCCCGGCTCAGCGTCCGCCGCGTTCGGGCGCAGCGATCGGCGGAACGAGCCGGACGCCTGGACCGAGGAGCTCGACGGCGCCGATCCCGACGACACCGACCCTGACCCGGCGTCGACACCCTCACCGCGCCGCCGCCGTCGTCGCCTCCTCCTGGCGACCGGCGGACTCGCCGTTCTGATCGCCGCCACGGGCATCCTGCTGCACGCGCAGGAGCGCGAGCGGCGCACGCCCGAGGCCGCCGTGCTCGATTACGTCCAGCTGATCGAGTCCGGCGACGTCGAGGCCGCCACGGACCTGGTCCCCGTCCTCGGGTACCCGGCGGACCCGGAACTGGAGGAGTCCGCCGCTCCGACCATCGACGACACCGATCGGCGTCCCCCGGTCGTCCCCCTCGAACGTCTCGAGAATCCCGCGCTGCTGACGAACGCGTTCTACGCCGACAACCCCGGCATCACCGACGTCACGGTCGAGCGCGCCGAGGACCAGACCGACGACCCGGGCGTCGGCGAGAGCGTCGAGGTCGCCGTCTCCTACTCGGTCGACGACGGCGCGGCGAACGCCGTGCTCCGCGTCGAGCGCGAGCCCGACTCGATCCTCGGTCTCCCCGTCTGGCGCGTCGAGGACGCCCTCACCGTCCCCCTGGTCGTCACCCTGCCCGACGGCGGCCTCGGCAGCGCCTACGTCGGCGGCACCCGGGTGGCCGTGAGCGGCGAGCGCGGCGTCCCGCTGTACAGCTCGATGGTCTACCCCGGCGTCTACACGGTCTCCTTCGACGGCGGCAGCTACCTCGCGGCCGGCGACGTCGAGCGGCGGATCGCCAGCCCGCCCCCGGGCGTCGACCCCGCGACCGCCTACATCGCCGCGTCGTTGAGCGTCGTCCCGACGTCGGCGGCGAACGACGCGATCCTCCAGGAGGTCATGAGCTTCCTGGGCCGGTGCGGGACGACCGCCCAGGGCCTCGACCTGTGCCCCGAGCCCTACCGCTCGGGACGTGCCACGGGCGACGTCGCGACTGTCTCCCTCTCCGAGGGGCCGTCCACCTTCGGCGTCTACAGTTACTGGACGGGGGACGAGACGGTGCAGATGATCTCCGGGTCGATGGAGGGGTCCGTGACCTTCCCGGGTGAGGACGGCCCGGTCACGGAACCGTTCTCCCTCATGTACGACTTCGCGATCGACGACGTCGAACCGCGCGCCCAGATCCGCTCCTACGAGCCGGACCTCTAGCCCCCAGCACCCGCCGAGAACGTCACAGCTCGCGGTATCGACGCCGATACCGCGAGCTGTGACGTTCTCGCCGGGGTGGGACCCGGCCCTCAGCCGAAGTGGCGCGCCAGCGTCCCGGTGCTCGCTGCCCGCAGCTCGTCCAGGCCGAGCTCCAGCCCGTCGATCTCCAGCACGCCGTCCTCGGTGGTCTCGCCGATGCGCACCAGCGGGAACCCGCGCGCGGAGCACAGGTCGGCGAGCGCCACCTCGCTGCCGCGCGGCACGGCGACGATCGCGCGCGCCGTCGACTCGGAGAACAGCGCCGTGGCGAGGTCGACGCCGTCGCGCGTCAGCAGCGCCGTCAGGTCGATCCGGGCCCCGACGCCGAAGCGCAGCGCAGCGTCCACGAGCGACTGCCCGAGCCCACCCTTGGACAGGTCGTGCGCGGCCAGCACGAGGTCGTCGCGAGACGCGTTGACCAGGATGGCCGCGAGCGCCTTCTCGGCCGCCAGGTCGAGCTGCGGCGGCAGACCACCGAGGTGGCCGTGCACGACGTCGGCCCACACGGACCCGTCGAGCTCGGCGCGCGTGGTGCCGAGCAGCACGATCGTCTCGCCCGCCCCGCGCCAGCCCGACGGCGTGGCGTGCGCGACATCGTCCAGCACTCCCAGGACGCCGACGACGGGCGTGGGGTTGATCGAGGAGTCGATGCGGCCCGGCTCGCCCGTGCCGTTGTACAGCGAGACGTTGCCGCCGGTCACGGGTACGCCGAGGACCTGGCACGCGTCCGCGAGACCGGTGATGGCCTCGACCAGCTGCCACATGGAGTCGGGGTCCTCGGGGCTGCCGAAGTTGAGGCAGTCGGTGACGGCGAGGGGCCGCGCACCCGTCGTCGCCACGTTGCGGTAGGCCTCGGCCAGCGCGTGCTGCGCGCCCGTGTACGGGTCGAGCTTCGCGAACCGGCCGTTGGCGTCCGTCGCGATGGCGACGCCGAGCCCCGTGCTCTCGTCGACGCGGATCACGCCGGCGTCGTCGGGCATCGCCAGGGCGGTGTTGCCCTGCACGTACCGGTCGTACTGGTCGGTGATCCACGACGCCGACGCGAGGTTCGGGCTCGCGACCAGCGTCAGGAGCTGCTCGCGCACCTCCTCGGGCGAGGTCGGCAGCGCCAGTCCGGCGGCCGTCACGCCGTCGGCGTTGAGCGCGTCCTGCCACGCCGGACGCGCGAACGGGCGGTCGTAGACCGGGCCCTCGTGCGCGACGGTGCGCGGGTCGACGTCCACGATCCGGTGGCCGAAGTGGTCGATCGTGAGGCGGCCGGAGTCGTTGACCTCGCCGATGACGGCGGTCTCCACGTCCCACTTCGCCGTGACGGCGAGGAACGCCTCGAGCTTCGCGGGCGTCACCACCGCCATCATCCGCTCCTGCGACTCCGACATCAGGATCTCCCCCGCGGTGAGCGAGGGGTCGCGCAGCAGCACGGACTCGAGGTCCACGTGCATGCCGCCGTCACCGTTGGAGGCGAGCTCCGACGTCGCGCACGAGATGCCGGCGGCGCCCAGGTCCTGGATGCCCTCGACCAGCCCTGCGTGGAACAGCTCGAGGCAGCACTCGATGAGCACCTTCTCCATGAAGGGGTCGCCGACCTGCACGCTCGGGCGCTTGGTGGGCACGCCGCCCTCGAAGGTCTCGCTCGCGAGGATCGAGGCGCCGCCGATGCCGTCGCCGCCCGTGCGCGCGCCGAACAGGACGACCTTGTTCCCCACGCCGGTCGCGCTGGCCAGGTGGATGTCCTCGTGCCGCAGGACGCCGACGCAGAGCGCGTTGACCAGCGGGTTGCCCTGGTAGCAGGGGTCGAACTCGGTCTCCCCGCCGATGTTCGGCAGGCCGAGGGAGTTGCCGTAGCCGCCGACCCCGCCCACCACGCCGTGCACGACGCGCGCCGTGTCGGGGTGGTCGATCGCCCCGAAGCGCAGCTGGTCCATGATCGCCACGGGGCGCGCGCCCATCGAGATGATGTCGCGCACGATGCCGCCGACGCCCGTCGCGGCGCCCTGGTACGGCTCGACGTAGCTCGGGTGGTTGTGCGACTCGACCTTGAACGTCACGGCCCAGCCGCCGCCGATGTCGACGACGCCGGCGTTCTCGCCGATGCCCACCAGCAGGTGCTCGCGCATCGCCTCGGTCGTCTTGTCGCCGAACTGGCGCAGGTGCTTCTTGCTCGACTTGTAGGAGCAGTGCTCCGACCACATCACGGAGTACATCGCCAGCTCGGCGGCCGTGGGGCGCCGACCCAGGATCGTCACGATGTCGGCGTACTCGTTGTCCTTCAGCCCGAGCGAGCGGTACGGCAGCTCCAGGTCGGGGGTCGTCGCGGCGCCTTCGACGGTGTCGGGCGTACCGGAGGGATGGTTCTCGGAGGTCGTCGCAGCGGTGCTCATGAGGTCCTGTCGCGGGGCGGTGCGGGAACGACCCCCAGCGTAGCCGCGGGGCCGCACGCGGATCGTCGGGTCCCGGCATGCGGCCCGCACACCCGAACTGCGGCGGCTCCACGCCCGCGGCTACCATCGAGCGACACCTGACCGTGGAGGAATCACGCATGTCTGACGCACCGCCGTCCGTCGTCGGAACGATCCGACCCGACGGCTCCTCGGAGGTCGTCGTCGACGGCGTCGCCGAGCCCGTCACGCCGCCCGGTACCGGGCTGCTCGACGCCCGCGCCGCCGTGACCGGCTACGTCGCGCGTCGCGCCGCCGCCGTCGGGCCCGTGGTGATGGAGGTGACCGACCCCGAGGTGCGTGTGCAGCTCATGGTCCACCCGGACGGCACGGTCTCCTACCTCGCCGTCGCCGACTCGGCCGAGTCGCCCGAGGGCGCCGCGGACGACGGCGCTGCCCCCGTCCCGCCGCAGGCCTCCGCCGCGGAGGGTGCCGGCACCCACGTGGACCCGTTCGGCAGCGCCGGTGGCGCGGCGCAGGCGTCCGACGACGAGCCGTCGATCGACGAGACCCGTGTCGCCCCGCTGCGCGATCCCGCCAGGGTGCGACGCCGGGACTACGCCGCGGCGCGCGAGGCCCAGTCCTCGCGCGGCGAGGATCTCGACGACGTCACCCTTCCGCCCTCCGCGGCCCCCGCCCCCTCGGGTCTCGCGTTCGCGCCCCCGAGCGCACCGCCCGCCGCTCCGGCGACGACGCCCACCTCGCCGGCGCCGGCCCCGCCCCGGGGCGAGCTGGTCGACCACGCCCCGTTCGCCGCGCCCGCGCTCACGCCGGACGAGGGCGACGGCGACTCCGCCGAACCGGCCGAATCGGCCGAATCGGCCGCGGCCGAGCACCCGGAGGCCCCGGCCGTCGCCGTGCCCGCCGAGACCCCGGCCGAGGAGACCCCGGTCGTCGCGGCCGACTCCCCCGCCCCGGCGTGGAACCTCGCACCGCACGCGGGTTCCCCGTGGCCCGGCCAGCCCCTCGGGCAGGGTCCGACGGCGCCGCAGCAGCCTGTCGTCCAGCCCAACGCCCAGCCCACCGAGCAGGACGCTCCGGCACCCCAGCCCTACGGCCAGCCGCAGCAGCAGTACGGGCAGGCCCCGCAGCAGTATGCCCAGCCCCCGCAGCCGTACGGCCAGGCACCGCAGCAGCAGGGCCAGCCCCAGGAGCCGGCGAGCCGCCGCGAGGCGCGCTCGTCCTTCCTGCAGACGGGCGAGCACGAGGCCCCGGCCACCCAGGGCTTCCGCGGGGCGCTGCAGCGCCTCGGCATCAAGGTCTCCCCGTCGGAGGCGGAGCGCGGCCAGCGCACCGACGAGGCCGCCGTCGCGCAGCACTGGCCCGGCACCCGCACGATCGCCGTGGTCAACGGCAAGGGCGGGGCGGGCAAGACCCCGACGACGGCGATGCTTGCGGCCGTCTTCGCCCGGCAGGGCGGCGGCGGCGTGCTCGCGTGGGACAACAACGAGACCCGCGGCACGCTCGGCTGGCGCACCGAGCAGGGTTCGCACGAGTCCACGGTGCGCGATCTGCTCCCCCGCACCGACGACCTGCTCGCGCCCAGCGCCCGGGCCGCCGAGGTCGCCTCCTACGTGCACCACCAGACGCGCGACAAGTACGACGTGCTGCGTTCGGCGCCCCACCTGCTCTCGGCGCACCAGCGCATCAGCGGTGACGACTTCGACGCGGTGCACGACGTCGCCTCGAAGTACTTCCGCATGCTGCTGATCGACTCGGGCAACGACGAGGCTGCCGAGCACTGGCTGCGGATGGTCGACCACGCCCACCAGCTGGTCGTCCCGCTGCGCGCCGAGGACGAGCACGCCGAGGCGGCCGCGCTGCTGCTGGAGGAGCTCGCCGCGCGCGACGAGCGCTCGTCGGGGCTGGCGAGCGGCGCCGTGGTGGTGGTGTCGGAGGCGCGCACCGACGCGAGCGCCAAGGCCCAGACGATCGCGAGCGGCTTCCGCACGATGGTGCGTTCCGCCGTCGTCGTGCCGTACGACCCCGCGATGGTCGGCGGCGTGCTGCGGTTCGACGCGCTGAGGTCAGCCACGCAGCGCGCCTGGCTGCGCGCCGCCGCGGAGGTCGCGCGCGGCCTCTGAGCCGAGGCGACCCCGACTCAGCTCGCGCGCGCCTGCTCCTCGGCCTCGACGGCCTCGTTCCACGCGCGCTTGCCCTCGCGCCACTGCTCGTCGTTCGCGCCGAGGCGCCAGTAGCCGGAGATCGACAGCTTCTCGCGCGTGAGGCCGCGGTCGAACCGCAGGTGGCTGCGCAGCGCCTTCACCCAGCCGGCCTCGCCGTGCACGAAGACGTGGACGTCGCCGTCGGGCAGCTCGAGCGCGCGCACGGCGGCCTCGATCGCCTCGCCGATGCCGGTCTCGGCGCACGCGGCGTGGATCCACCGCACGCGGACCGCGGCATCGGTGGTCAGCGGGATCTCGTGGCCGGAGTCCTCGACACCGAGGACGACGTCGGCGCTCGCCCCCACGGGCAGCCGCTCGAGCGCGACGGCGATCGCCGGCAGCGCGCTCGCGTCGCCCACGAGCAGGTGGTGGTCGGCATCGAGATCGGGTGAGTAGCCGCCGCCGGGGCCGTACACCAGGACGTTCGAGGTGGGGCCGTGCGGGACGACGTCGCGCGCCCACGGACCGGCCACCCCGTCGTCACCGTGCACCACGAAGTCCATCGTCAGGCGGTCGCCCGCGGGGTCGAACCGGCGGATCGTGTACGTGCGTCGGACCGGCCACTCGTGCGCCGGACGCGTCGCGCGGACCTGCTCGACGTCGTAGGGCAGGTCGAGCACGACACCCCGCGGGGGAAGCTCGAGCTTCACGTACGCGTCCGCGCAGTCGTTCATCGGGAAGTCCGCGAGCGAGCCGCCGTCGGGTGCGGAGAACGTCAGCCGCACGAGGTGCGGCGTGAGCCACTCCCGCGCGACGACCTGCAGCTGCGTCACCACTCCGCGTCCCACCGGGACCTCCTCCACTAGGTGAGGTAACCCTAACTCAGGACGCGGAGGGCGACGGCGCCGGCTGCGTCACACCTCTCCGTCAGACCGGCTGCGCGACCTTCGGGCCCGTGGACCCGTCCTTCGTCGCCGCCAGGTGCTTCTCGTTCACCGGGGCCCGGCCGCTCGCCCGCTGGCGCCGCACGTGCGCCATGGCCTCGGCCTGGCGCTGCGCCTCCACGCCGGTGGCGATCTCGGCGCGCAGGTGCTCGGGTCCGTAGCCGAACGCCTCGACGAGGTCGAGACCGTGCGGCCGCAGCCGCGTCAGGAGCCGCTCGACGTAGGACGTCACGGTGCGTGCGCGCTGCGCCGAGAGGCGCCCGTTGATCAGGTACCAGGCGAGGTTCTTCTCGATGGTCGTCAGCGCGAACAGGTCCCGCAGCCACACCACGACCTTGCGGGTGTCGGCGTCACGGATGCCGTCGATGGCGGCGGTGAAGGACTCCCACTGCAGCAGCTCGCCGTGCGCGCGGGCTGCCTCGACCAGCTCGGCCTGATCGGCGTCGAACGCCGCGGCCCGCTCGGCGGGGCTGCCCTTGAGCGACGGCTTCAGCCGCAGGGCGATCTCCTCGACCATCGTCTCGACGCGGTCCTCGAGCAGCTCGCGCTGCATCGCCGGGTCGCGCAGCTCCTCGGCGGAGCGGGCACGAGAACCCCAGTCGCGGATCGACTGCGAGGCACGGCGCAGCGGCGTGCGGTGCAGCGCCATGTCGCCCGCGCGCTCGGCGACCCACCGGGCCTGGCCGGCGACGTCCATCTTCGCCGTCGAGCGCCCGTAGTCCGTCAGGAGGCGCTTGCCCACGAGCTGCAGCAGCACCGTGTTGTCGCCCTCGAACGTGGCGTAGACGTCCATGTCGGCGCGCAGCCCGACGAGACGGTTCTCGGACAGGAAGCCCTGCCCGCCGCACGCCTCGCGCGAGGTCTGCAGCGTCTCGAGCGCGAGCCACGTCGACAGCGGCTTCGCCGCCGCGGCCAGCGTCTCGAGGTCCTGCCGGTCCTCGTCGGTGTCGTGCTCGCCGTCGAAGACGCCGTGGAAGCGCTCGAGCAGGTCGTTGTGCAGGAACTGCGCCGCGTACGTGCGGGCGATCAGCGGCAGGAGGCGACGGCGGTGCGTGCCGTAGTCGGCCAGCACCGTCTCGGTCTCGGTGTCGGCGCCGGTGAACTGGCGCCGCTCCTCGGCGTAGCGCCACGCGATCGCGAGCGCCATCTTCGCGACGACGACGCTCGCGCCGTCGAGCGAGACGCGCCCCTGGACGAGGGTCGAGAGCATGGTGAAGAACCGGCGGCCGGGGGACGCGATGGGCGAGGTGTACTCGCCGTCCTCGGCCACGCTGCCGTAGCGGTCGAGCAGGTGGGTGCGGGGCACGCGCACGTGGTCGAACGCGAGCCGACCGTTGTCGATGCCGTTCAGACCACCCTTGTGGCCGTCGTCCTGGCTCGTGATGCCGGGCATCATCGGGAAGGCGCCCGACTCGGTGCGAGCGGCGGCGGCGTCGCGGATCGGGACGTAGAACGCGTGCACGCCGTGGTTCACGCCGTGCGTGACGAGCTGCGCGAAGACGACGGCGGCCGTCCCGTGCTGAGCGGCGTTGCCGAGGTAGTCCTTCCACGCGGCCCGGTAGGGCGTGTGGATCTCGAACTCCTGCGTGGCCGGGTCGTAGGTCGCCGTGGTCGCGATGGAGGCGACGTCGCTGCCGTGGCCCGTCTCCGTCATCGCGAAGGCGCCGGGGACGGCCAGGCTCATGATGTCGGGGAGGAACGCGCGGTGGTTGTGCTCGGTGCCGAGGTGGAGAACGGCGGAGCCGAACAGGCCCCACTGCACGCCCGCCTTGATCTGCAGGGAGGGGTCGGCGACGATCAGCTCCTCGAAGCCGGCGATGTTGCCGCCGGGGTCGTCCGCGCCACCGAGCGCGGTCGGGAAGGCGCGCTGCACCTCGCCGGCGTCGGCCAGCTTCTGCAGCCCGGCGAGGACGTGCTCGCGGTGGTCCGCCATCGACCAGCCCGGCACGTTCACCAGGTCGGGGTCGGTGCACAGCTCACGCGTGTGACGGCGTCGATCGGCCCAGCGGCCGTCGAGCAGGTCGGCGATCTGGGCGACGGCGAGCGGGCGGGTGCCCGCGTTCTCGACGGCCATGGTGGACTCCTTCGTCTGTCGGGCTCAGCTGGTGGGGGAGGTGGAGCGGGAAGCGGTGGGTCGGGAAGGGGTGGAGGCGGGGGTGCCCGCGCAGATCCAGTCGGCCAGGGTGTCGGCGAGCTCGTCGAGGTCGGCGGCGTCCGCGCCGTCGTCGGTGGCCCGGTCGGCCGCGGCGGCCTCGAGCTCGATCCGCTCCGCGAGCCACACCTCGGCGGCACCGCGGACGAAGCCGATGACCCCGGCGGCCCACATCCGTGCGCCGTCGCGGTTCCCGCCCCGCTCCTCGAGGACGTCCCCGAGCACGGGGACCAGGAGGGCGGCGGCGTCGTCGGCCAGGGTGCTGAGCGGCCCGGCGGTGCCCGCGGCCTCACCGCCGCGCGTGACGAACGCGTAGACCGACGGCGAGCTGGAGATCATGCCGAGGTAGACGCCGACCATCGCGCGAACGACCTCGTGCGGTCCGTGCGCGCGGTGGGAGACCTCCGACAGCGCCGCTCCCATGTCCTGCATGACCGCCTCGCCGACGGCTGTCTGCAGACCGCTGCGATCGTTGAAGTAGCGGTAGACGATCGACTTGGACGTGCCGATGGCGGTGGCGATCTCGTCCATCGACAGCTCCGGACCGCCGTGGTGGACGGCACGCCGCGCGGCGTGCGTCAGGTCGTCGCGCCGGGCCGCGCGGTGGGTGTCCCAGCGGCGCGAGCGGCCGTCGGACCGCTCCTCCCCGGCCGGGAGGTCGACCTCGCTCACCACGTCCTGCGCGACACGACTCATGAAACTCAGAGTATCAGGTACTTTGCGTCCCGGGCAGTGAGTCCTGCCACCTCTGCCGGGTCTCGTCGCGCACGGTAGCGTCGGGCGGTGGCCATCTCCGCACCGTCCAGCACCCCGATCCCCCTGAAGTGGGTCGGCCCCCTTCGCATCACGAGCACCGCCCTCGGCGGGACCGAGGAGATCAGCGTCCCGCTCGCCACGTACGAGACGCCGCTGTGGCCGTCCGTGGGGCGCGGCGCGCGCGTCTCGACGCTCGTCGAGGGCGGGATCCGCGCCGTCGTCGTCGACGAGCGGATGTCGCGCTCGATCCTCCTGGAGGCCGACGACGCCGCGACCGCCTTCGCCGCGTGGCAGCGGATCGACGGCTCCCGCGAGGAGCTGCAGTCCGTCGTCTCGACGACGAGCCGGTTCGCGCGCCTCATCGACCTGCACGTGCAGATCGTCGGCGACCTGCTGTTCGTCCGTTTCGAGCTGACCACGGGCGACGCCTCGGGCCACAACATGGTGACGCTCGCGGCCGACCGACTGATGGACCACATCCTGGCGACCGTTCCGGGGGTCCGCTACGGCTCCATCTCGGGCAACTACTGCATCGACAAGAAGCCCTCGGCGGTCAACGGCATCCTCGGTCGCGGCAAGAACGTCGTCACCGAGATCCTCATCCCGCGCGAGATCGTCGAGCGCCGGCTGCGCACCACGGCCGCCGGCGTCGAGAAGCTCAACGTCCGCAAGAACCTCCTCGGTTCGCTGCTCGCGGGTTCGATCCGCTCGGCCAACGCGCACTACGCCAACATGCTGCTCGGCTTCTACCTGGCCACGGGCCAGGACGCGGCCAACATCGTCGAGGGCTCGCAGGGCATCACGCGCGCCGAGGACCGCGACGGCGACCTGTACTTCTCGTGCACCCTGCCCAACGTCATCGTCGGGTCGGTCGGCAACGGCAAGGGCCTGCCCGAGGTCGAGGAGGCCCTCACCCGCCTGGGCTGCCGAGAGGACCGCGCACCGGGCGAGAACGGCCGTCGGCTCGCCGTCCTCGCGGCCGCGAGCGTGCTGTGCGGCGAGCTCTCGCTGCTGGCCGCACAGACCAACCCGGGCGAGCTCATGCGCTCCCACGTGGTCCTCGAGCGCGGCGCCGCTCGTGGAGATCAGGTGCAGGGTGAGTCTGACTGATCACGCCAAGTCGTTAACTTGGTGAGAGAAGGTCCATAATCGGCTGTGGGCATCCCTCGGTGCCCGTCGTCCGACAGCGTCGCCAGGGACACCCCCAGCGCGGCACCGGACGAGCACACGCGAAGGAGTCCCGCCACGATGGTTCGACACGAGTCGGAGATGCCGATCTCCATCGGTATCCACGACCTCGCCCTGGCGACCTCGCAGCACAGCCTCGCCCTGAGCGACCTGGCGGACCACTACGGCATCGACCCCGCCAAGTTCAGCGTCGGCATCGGCCAGGACGTCATGAGCGTGCTGGCCGGCGACGAAGACGTCGTGACCATGGCGGCCGACGCCACGGCCCGCATCCTCGAGCGCAACGGCACCGAGGGCATCCGCACGCTGCTGTTCGCCACCGAGAGCGGCATCGACCAGAGCAAGTCGGCCGGCGTCTACGTGCACAAGCTCGTCGGACTGCCCCCGACGGTTCGCGTGGTCGAGCTCAAGCAGGCCTGCTACTCCGCGACGGCGGCGCTGCAGTTCGCCGTCGGGCTCATCGCCCGCGACCCCTCGCAGAAGGTGCTCGTCGTGGCCAGTGACGTCGCACGCTACGACCTCGGCTCCTCGGGCGAGTCGACCCAGGGCGCCGCGGCCGCCGCGATGCTCGTGCAGGCCGACCCCGCGCTCCTCGTGGTGGAGAACCCCGCCGGGGTGTACACCGAGGACGTCATGGACTTCTGGCGCCCCAACTACCGCAGCACCGCGCTGGTGGACGGGAAGGGCTCGATCAAGGCCTACCTCAACGCCATCGGCGGCGCGTGGGAGGACTACCTCGCTCAGGGCGGCGCCCCGTTCGAGGACATCGCCTCGATCTGCTACCACCAGCCCTTCACGAAGATGGCGACGAAGGCCCACCGCCACCTCGCGACGATGGCCGGCGGCAGCCCGACGCCCGCCGAGGTCGCCGAGGAGCTCGACGAGACGATGCGCTACAACCGCCTCATCGGGAACTCCTACACCGCGTCGGTCTACGTCGCGCTCGCCTCGCTCCTGGACCACCACGAGGGCGACCTCACCGGCTCCCGCATCGGTCTGGCCAGCTACGGCTCGGGCTCGGTGGCGGAGTTCTTCGCCGGCGTCGTCCAGCCGGGCTACCGCGAGCACCTGCGGGGCGAGGAGCACCGATCGATGATCGAACGCCGCACCCCGCTGGACCACACCGCGTACGAGGTCCTGCACAAGACGACGCTCCCCGAGGACGGCCGCGAGTACCGCACGGCCCGCGAGTCGACCGGACCGTTCCGGTTCGCCGGCATGCGCGACCACCAGCGCCTGTACGAGTCCGCCTAGAGGTACATGCCCGGCGCGTCGACCTCCTTCACGACGCCGATCGCCGGCACGTCCTGCGGCAGCAGGGTCCGCACGTCCTGCGTGCTCGGATCCGCCATCGCGACGATCCGGACCGCCTGCCGCGCCGTGGCCTCCTCGAACACGTTGCGCATGAAGCGGCCGTTGCCGAAGTTCTTCGGGCGCACCCGGGGGACCAGGCCGCGCACCGCCTGCTCGATCCCCCACGCGAGCGTGTAGCCCGCCTGCGTGGCCACGAGCCGGAAGATCGCCCACAGGTCGTCGTCGGCGTAGTCGTCGAACGCGAGGCTCGTGGGGAACCGTGACGCCAGGCCGGGGTTGGCGTCGACGAACCGCGCCATCTCCTGCGGGTAGCCGGCCGCGACGACGACGAGGTCCTGGCGCAGGTCCTCCATCAGCTTCACGAGCGTCGCGACGGCCTCGTGCCCGAAGTCGCGCTGGGAGTCGCGCGGCACCAGCGAGTACGCCTCGTCGATGAACAGCACCCCGCCCAGCGCGCGTTCGACGACGGCGCGCACCTTCGGCGCGGTCTGGCCGATGTACTCCCCGATGAGGTCGGCCCGCCCGACCTCCACCAGGTGGCCGCGCGAGAGCAGCCCCTGCTGCGCATAGATCCGCGCCAGGATGCGGGCCACCGTGGTCTTGGCCGTCCCGGGGTTGCCGAGGAACAGCAGGTGCCGCGACCGCTCGCTCGGCGGCATCCCCGCGCGCTGCCGCAGGATCTCGGCACGGGCCTCGGCCTGCAGCCGCACCACCTGCTCCTTGATCGGTCCCAGGCCGATGAGGGCCTCGAGGTCCTGCAGCGGCTCCCCGATCTCGACCTCCTCGGGAGCGACGACGACGCCGTCGCCCTCCTCGCCGTCGCGCAGCGCGAGCGGGCGACCGTCCTGCGACGTGATGGTCCCCGTCCCCCCGGCTCCCGCGTCGGTGCCGGCGAACGTCGTCGCCACGACGTGCGTGCGCAGCTGCGCGAGCAGCGGGTTGACCCCGCGGCGCACCGTGTAGAGCTCCTCCACGTCCTCGGCGTAGTGCAGCGCGTTCAGCACCGGCGCGACGGTTGCGGGGATGTCGGGCAGCGCCGGGAGGTAGCCGGCGATCACGCTCCCGAGCGCCATGAAGTGGCGCACGAGCGTGAACTCGCCCGCCTGCATCGCCCGCACCAGGAAGGCGCGCGTGGCGGAGTTGGACTGCGCGGCCTGGAACCCGGCCCGGCGGGCGTCCCACTCGCGCTGCACCGCGTCGGCCGACTCGGCGCCGATCGCCGCCGCCAGCAGCGGCGGCACGGTGACGCCGGCGGCGAGGCACGAGTCGGCCAGGAAGCCGGCTGCGGAGTACTCGCGCGACGCCGCCTGGACCAGGAGGTCGGTCAGCGCGGCGAACGAGGGGTAGGCCCAGGCGACGACGTCGACCGGACCGCCCAGCTCGGGCAGGACCGAGTAGACGGCGTCGGGCAGCGCGTTGCGCCAGTGCTGGCGCACCTGGTCCATCGACCCGGTGAGGTGGAGCTCGAGGAGGTCGCCGCCGTCGTCGAGGATCCCGTCGAGGACGCCGACGAGCGCCGCGCGGCGCTCGTCGAGCTGCGGCACCCCCGCGAAGACCTCGAGCACGGCGCGCTGGGTCTCGAGCGCGACCCGGCGGTCCCAGCCGTCGCTCACGGCCCACGAGAGCAGCACGGTGGGCCACGCCGTCGCGGCACCCGTGTAGCGCCACAGGGTCTGCGGGTCGAGCATCTTGCCCGGCCGCAGGCGGCGCGCGGTCATCTCGCCGGGGAAGCGCGAGTGCGGCCCCGCGAACATCGGCACGGGTCCGGCCAGCCAGGCCGCCGCGTCCCACACCGTCGGGAGCACGCGCGAGGTGTGCGGGAGATACGTGGCGCTGTCGGCCAGCGTGGAACCGATCCGCTCGTCGGCGGCGATCGCGTCGATCGCGGCCAGCGCCGTGTCGAACCAGCCGTCCGGCACGATCCACGGCGGCACTCCCCCGACGACGTCGAGGTGGTCGGCCGTCCCCAGGAGCGGCTCGAACGGTTCGGGGAGGTGCAGTCGCACGGGGCGTCCTGTCGTCTCGGGGCTGGTGCGGGGGGGGCGGGCGGTGCCGGGCGGGGGCGGGTGGCGTTGGGCAGCCATGCGCAGGATATCGAGGCCGCCCGCACCACCACGGCCCGGAAGTATCCGGTACGTTGAGTTCTAGAAACTTTGGTTCCGGTCCCCGAGCGCGAGAGGTCAGCGATGACCAGCACGACCCCCACCCCGTCCGCCACGTCGCCCGACACGTCTGCGGTCGTGCGCCCCTCCGGCACGGCCGTCGTCGTCGGCGGCAACCGCACCCCGTTCGCCAAGGCCGGCGGCCACTACGCCGGCGCGAGCAACCTCGACATGCTGACGACGGTGCTCGACGGCCTCGTCGCGCGCCTCGGCCTGGCGGGCGAGCGCATCGGCGAGGTCCGCGCCGGCGCCGTCCTGAACCACTCCAAGGACTTCAACCTCGCCCGCGAGGCCGTGCTCGGCACCACGCTGGCGCCCACCACGCCGGCCGTCACGGTGCAGCGCGCGTGCGCCACGAGCATCGAGGCCGCGTGGGACCTGGCGAACAAGATCACCCTGGGGCAGATCTCCTCCGGCATCGCGGGCGGTGCCGACTCCACCTCCGACGCCCCGATCGTCGTGTCCGAGCGGCTGCGCCACACGCTCCTGAAGCTGAACCGCGCCCGCACGGTCCCCGACCGGCTCAAGCTCGTCGGGCAGCTGCGCCCCGCCGACCTCGCGCCCGTCGCGCCGAACGTCAACGAGCCGCGCACCGGTCTGTCGATGGGCGAGCACCAGGCGCTCACCAACCTGCAGTGGCAGGTCACGCGCGAGGCGCAGGACGCCGTGGCGCTCGCCTCGCACACGCAGCTCGCCCGGGCGTGGGAGGACGGGCTGTTCGACGACCTCGTCACCCCCTTCCGCGGTCTGACGCGCGACGCCGCGCTGCGCGCCGACACCACGGCCGAGGCGCTGGCCAAGCTGCGGACCGTGTTCGGCAACGACCACCCCGAGCCGACGATGACCGCCGGCAACTCCACCCCGCTGTCGGACGGCGCCGCCGCCGTGCTGCTCGCCTCCCCCGCGTGGGCCGCCGAGCACGGGCTGCCCGCCCTGGCGCGCGTGGTCGACGCCGAGGCCGCCGCCGTCGACTTCGTGCACGGGCAGGAGGGCCTGCTGATGGGCGGCGCCTACGCCGTCCCCCGCCTGCTGGCGCGTCAGGGCCTCGGCCTGGACGACATCGACCTCGTCGAGATCCACGAGGCCTTCGCCGGGGTCGTCGTCGCGACGACGACCGCCTGGGCCGACACGACCTTCTGCTCCGAGAAGCTCGGCCTCCCGGCCCTCGGCACGCTCGACACCGACAAGCTCAACGTCGCCGGCTCCTCGCTCGCGGCCGGGCACCCGTTCGCGGCCACCGGCGCCCGCATCGTGGCCACGCTCGCGACGCTCCTCGCCCGCCGCAAGGCGGCGCTGATCGCCGACGGCGGCAGCCCCGACACCCCCGTGCGCGGCCTCATCTCGGTGTGCGCCGCCGGTGGCCAGGCCGTCGCGATGCTCCTGGAGGCCTGACCCGTGCCCAGCCCCACGCTCCCGGCGCCCCTGCGCGGCGTCACCAAGCAGCTCAACCGCTCGATCACGCAGGCGCTCGGCCTGACCGAGGCGGTCACGCTGCGCCGGACCGACCCGACGTCCGTGGACGCTCCCCTGACCGCGGGCCCCGTCCTGGTCATCGGGCAGGGCGAGGACGCCGACGCCGTCGCGCACCACCTGCACGACGCCCACCTCGACGTGCGCCGCAACCTGGCCGCGCCCACGCAGCAGCGGTGGGGCGCCGTCGTCGTCGTGCTGACGGATCTCGACGCCCCGGGTGAGGAGGCCGAGCGCGTGCTGGCGCTCGGCGCCACGCTGCGCGAGCTCGCGCGCTGCGCCCGCGTCGTGACGATCTCGCGCGCGGTCGGCGAGGGTGACGCCCCCGCGACCGCGGCGGCGCGCGCCGGCGTCTCCGGGCTGGTCCGCTCGCTCGGCAAGGAGCTGCGCCAGGGCGCGACGGCCAACGGGATCGAGCTCGCCGCCGGCGTGGCCGTCACCGACCCCGCCGCACTCGGCACGCTGCGCTTCCTGCTCTCCGCCCGCTCGGCGTTCGTCGACGGGCAGCTGCTGCCGGTCACCGGCCCGGGCCGCGCCCCCGCGGACTGGACCCGTCCGCTGGTGGGGAGCGTCGTCGTCGTGACGGGAGCCGCCCGCGGCATCGGTGCCGAGACGGTGCGCGTGCTGGCGCGCGACGGCGCGCACGTGCTCGGCGTGGACGTCCCGGCGGCGGGCGAGGCCCTGGCGCACGTGATGAACGAGGTCGGTGGCGTCGCGCTCCAGCTCGACATCACGAGCCCCGACGCCGGTGAGCGGCTCCTCGAGCGCGTCGCGCGCGGTCCCTTCAACGGCCGGCTCGACGTCCTCGTCCACAACGCCGGGATCCTGCGCGACAAGCTGCTGGCCAACATGAGGCCCGAGCAGTGGGAGCCGGTGATCGCGGTGAACCTCGCCGCCCAGGTCGCCGTCACCACCGCCGTGGCGCAGGCACACCCGGGCCTGGTGCAGGTCTCGCTCGCCTCGACCAGCGGGATCGCGGGCAACCGCGGCCAGACGAACTACGGCTTCTCCAAGGCGGGCGTCATCGGCGCGACGCAGGCGTGGGCCCCGGTGCTCGCCGCCGGCGGGGGCCGGGCCAACGCCGTCGCCCCCGGCTTCATCGAGACCGAGATGACCGCGTCGATCCCGACGATGCAGCGCGAGATCAGCCGCCGCGTCTCCTCGCTCGGCCAGGGCGGCAAGCCGGTCGACGTCGCGGAGGCCGTGGCGTTCCTCGCCTCGCCCCAGGCGGGCGGCATCAACGGGGCCGTGCTGCGGGTGTGCGGGCAGAACCTGGTCGGGCGATGAGCCGCGACGGCGAGTGGATCGGCGACTGGCTCGACGAGCCGGGCGCCGAGACCGCCGAGCGTGCGAGCGCGGCCAGCGACGCCGTCCCCGAGCGGATCGAGACCCTCGCCGCGGTGCCGAACCCGGGCGCGGTCTACCTCGGGGCGCTGGGACGTGCGGGCAGGGCGATCGTGACGACCTCGTCCCTGACGACCTCGTTGCCCGACGTCGCGCTGCGCGCCGACCTCACGCTCGACCGCGAGCGCCTGGACGCCTACGCCCACCTCGTGGGCGAGCGGGCGCTGGACACGGCGCCCCCCGGCTTCGTGCACGTCAGCGTGTTCGGGCTGCAGCTGGCCCTCATGGGGCGCGGCGACTTCCCGCTGCCGATGCTCGGGATGGTGCACGTCGCCAACCGCATCGAGCAGCTCCGCCCGGCCGGTGTCGGCGAGACGCTGACGGCGACGACGTGGGCGCGCCGACTGGTCTCGCGACCGGTGGGCGACGGGATGGGGACGCAGGTCGACCTCGTCACCGAGGTCCGGGCCGGCGGCGAGCTGGTCTGGCAGGGCGTCTCGACCTACCTCGCGCGCAGCACGCAGATCAGCGGGCTGACCGTGCTGGACCGCCCGGAGCACCCCGAGTTCGTCGCGCCGACGCCGACCGGGGGCTGGGACACGACGCTACGCCTCAGCAAGGACTACGCCGCCGTCTCCGGCGACCGCAACCCGATCCACACCTCGCGCCTGGCCGCCCGCGGCTTCGGCTACCGCTCGACCATCGCGCACGGCATGGACACCGCGGCCCGCGCGCTGGCGGCGCTCGGGCCTCGCCGCGGTGACGCGTTCACGTGGTCGGTGGAGTTCGCGGCGCCCGTGCTGGTGCCGGGGCGGGTGGCCGTCGGCGTGGAGCGGCGCGACGACGTCGACCCCGCCGACGGCGGGACGCGCGCGGGCTACGCGCTGACGGTGTGGGACCCGAGACGCGGGCGGCTGCACGTGGCCTCGACGCTCGCCCACGCCTGAGAGTCCCTCCCTCCCCCGCCACAGCCGCCCGAGAACGTCTCGGCTCGCGCTACCGGTACCTGGACCGCGAGCAGGGACGTTCTCGTGCGGACCGAACCGGCGTCCGCCAGGATGGCCGCATGAGCGAGATCGCGCCGGACACGAAGGACTGGACCTGGGTGCTGCACGAGCCGTGCCCCGAGTGCGAGCTGGACGCCTCGACGGTGGCGGTCGCCGACGTCGGCGACCTCGTGCGGGCGAGCGTGCCGCGCTGGACCGAGGCACTGTCCTGCCCGGACGCCCGCGAGCGGCCGGACGCCGGCACGTGGTCGGTGCTCGAGTACGGCGCCCACGTCCGCGACGTGTTCCGCGTCTTCGACGGGCGGCTGGCGCTGGTCCTCGAGCAGGACACCCCCACGTTCGCCAACTGGGACCAGGACGCCACCGCGCTTGCCGACCGCTACGACCAGCAGGACCCCGCCGTCGTGGCGGAGGAGCTCGCGGTCGCCGCCGGCACGATCGCCGTCCGGTTCGACGGCGTCCCGGAGTCCGCGCACCCGCGCCGCGGACGTCGCTCGAACGGGTCGGAGTTCACGGTCACGACCCTGGCGCAGTACTTCTGGCACGACGTCGAGCACCACCTCCGCGACGTCGGCGCCTGAGACCGCGCGGCACGCCACCCCACCCGACGCCCGGCGTGCCATGCTCGCGCGCCACGGCCGTCGGCCGCAGAACTGTGACCGGACAGGCCGAAGGCCCCCTCGGAACAGCAGTCCGAGGGGGCCTTCGTCCGTGACCGAGCGACTCCGCCTGGGCGGATCCACTGCCGCGTCGACCCGCGGCGTGACGCGTCCTCCTCCGGCGCGCGTGCCTCTCGGCCCGCACCGCCCGGCGTCGAACACCCCTGCGGTCAGGTGGCGGGTGTCAGCGGGAACCGCGGACGTGTCGCCGTCCGCTGCTCCGCCGATCGCTCGGCGGGACTCCTACGACCTGTCGGCCACCCGGGGGACCCGCGTCAGCCACGACGGCGAACCGTCCCGACCTCTGCCGCGCCACCCGACCCCTCGGCCTCGGTGGCCTCCCCGTCTCCGGTTCCGCCTCCTCGTGCCCTCGGAGTGGGTCGAGCGTGCTCCCTCCCGGCGGCGCACACAAGGCCAGCCGTCAACCAATAGTTGTCCACCGCGCGCCCCCAGGTCGGTGCACAGGCTCGGGGGCGCAGCGCCGTCGTCATCCACAGGCCTGTGGACGAGATCGGTGGAAAACCGGCCGTCGACGTCTCAGATGTCGGACGTCGAGCGTCGCAGGGTCGCAGGGATCTCGGACAGCTTGGCGAGGACGTCCTCGCGCACGACGCGCCGGAGCACCTTGCCGATGATGGAGCGCGGCAGCTCGGTCACCACCACGAGCTCGCGCGGCACGGCGTAGGAGGCGACGTGCTCGCCCGCCCAGGCCCGGACCTCGGCGAGCGAGATAGACGGCACCGTGCCGTCGAGCACGATCGCCGCGACGACCTTCTCCCCGAGATCGCCCGCGGGTGTCCCGACGACGGCGACGTCCGCCACCCCCGGCATCTCGCGCAGCCGGTCCTCGACCTGTGACGGGTAGACCTTGAAGCCGCCCGTCACGATCATCTCCTTGATGCGATCGACCAGGGTCACGAAACCCTGCTCGTCACGGACCACGACGTCGCCGGTGCGCAGCCAGCCGTCGGGGAGCAGCTGCTGGGCGGTCTCCTCCGGCCGGTTCCAGTACCCGGAGAACACCTGCGGCCCGCGCAGCAGCAGCTCGCCGCGTTGACCGGGCTCGACGTCCTGCAACGTCTCGGCGTCGACGATGCGCACCTCGGTGTCGGGGAAGGGGAGCCCGAGGGCACCCGCCCGGCGGTCGGCCGAGACCGGGTTGCCGAGCGCGACCGGAGAGGTCTCGGTCATCCCGTAGCCCTCGATCGCGTAGCCGCCGGTCGCCTCCTCCCACGCGCGCGCGGTGGCCTCGGGCAGCGCCATCGCCCCGCTGAAGGCGAACCGGAAGGAGGTGAGGTCGACGCCGGCCTCGCGTGCCGCCGTCGTGAAGCGATCGATCATCGGCGGGACGGCGGGCAGGAACGTGCCGGGACGCCGCTTCTGCGCCGCCACGAGGGCGGCCGGGTCGAACCTGGGGAAGATCACGAGCGTCGCGCCGGTGCGGATGCCGTAGCCGAGGCAGAGCGTCAGCCCGAACGCGTGGAAGAACGGCAGGGCGCCGTAGAGCGTCTCGGTGCCGCCGACCGTGCGCGTCCACACCTCGCACTGGACGGCGTTGGCGACGAGGTTGCGGTGCGTGAGGACCGCGCCCTTGGGCGTCCCCGTCGTGCCGCCGGTGTACTGCAGGAGGGCGACGGCGTCGCTCGCCGGGTAGGGGTGCGACGCCGGGAGTGCGGCGCCGTCCTTGCGGACGAGCCGCTCCCAGCGCAGCGCGCCGGCGGGAACCTCCGAGCGCAGCGCCTCGCGCGTCGCGCGCGCGGCGCGCACGGGCAGGCGCAGCGCGAGACGCGAGGTCCACGGCAGGTCGAGCGCGACGTTGACGGCCACGACGGTCTCGAGCGCGGTGCCGCGCCGGGCGCCGAGGGCCGCCCGCGCGACCTTCTCCCAGACGATCGCGAGGCGCGCTCCGGAGTCGGCGATCTGGTGGCGCAGCTGCGGCGCCGTGTAGGTCGGGTTGTGCTCGACGACGACGGCGCCGATGCGCAGCACCGCCGAGAACGCCACGACGTGCGCGGTGCAGTTCGGCAGCGCGATGGCGACCCGGTCCCCCGGCACGACGCCGAGGTCGAGCAGCGCCTGCGCGGCGCGCGCCACCTGGGCGTCGAGCTCGGCGTACGTCAGAGTCTGACGAAGGAAGTCGACGGCGATCCGGTCGGGCCACGCCGAGGCGGCGGCCGTGAGCCCGTGCGGCAGCGACTCGTCGGGGATGACCACGCTCGTGGGCAGCGGGAGGGCGGTGTCGTCGCTGCTCTCGTGAGTGCTGTCAGGACCGGGGCGGGACACGGGAGCGTTCACCACGCCACCGTAACTTACGCAACCGTAGGTTCCCTGGGACTTCCCTTGTGCCGCTCCTCACCGCGGCCCACGGGCGGTCCCGGCCGCGAGAGCGGGCCAGCCGCTACGCCGTCGCGAGGAGCGAGGTCAGCGCCGAGGTGAAGAAGCGCAGACCATCGGTACCGCTGCGCAGGCCGGCGGCGCCGTCGGGACCGAAGCCGGCCTCGACCGCGTGCTCGGGGTGCGGCATCAGCCCGACGACGTTCCCGCGGGCGTTCGAGATGCCCGCGATGTCGCGGCGCGAACCGTTCGGGTTCCCGCCCACGTAGCGGAAGACGACGCGGCCCTCACCCTCGAGCTCGTCGAGCGTGCGCTCGTCGGCGACGTACTGCCCGTCCTGGTTCTTCAGCGGGATCGTGATCTCCTCGCCCGCCGCGAACTCGTTCGTCCAGGCCGTGCCGGCGTTCTCCACGCGCAGCACCTGGTCGCGGCAGATGAACGTCAGCCGCTCGTTCTTGATCATCGAGCCCGGCAGCAGGTGCGACTCGGTCAGCATCTGGAAGCCGTTGCAGATGCCGAGCACCGGGAGGCCGCCCTTCGCGGCGTCGACCAGCGACGTCATCACGGGCGCGAACCGGGCGATCGCGCCGGCGCGCAGGTAGTCGCCGTAGGAGAAGCCGCCGGGCAGGACGACGGCGTCGACCCCGCCGAGGTCGGCGTCACCGTGCCAGAGCGGCACGGGGGTGGCACCCGCGACACGGACGGCGCGCTGCGCGTCGCGGTCGTCGAGCGTGCCGGGGAAGGTGACGACGCCGATGCGCGCGCCGGCCGCTCCGCTGACGGACATCAGGCGGGGATCTGCGTGGTGGAGGTGGCGTCGACGGCAGCGTCGGTGTTGTCAGCCTCGACCTTGACGACGTCCTCGATGACCGGGTTGGACAGCAGCGTCTCGGCAGCGCGGCGCACGTCGGCCAGCACCTCGTCGGTGACGGGGCCGTCGACCGTGATCTCGAACCGCTTGCCCTGACGGACCTGGCTGATGCCGGTGAAGCCCAGACGGGGCAGAGCGCCGTTCACGGCCTTCCCCTGCGGGTCCAGGATCTCCGGCTTGGGCATGACCTCGACGACGACGCGTCCCATGGCAAGGCTCCGTACTTGGTTCGGGGTGCAGGGGGTGAACGGCTCGGGGCGGGCCGCCGGTTCGGGCGGTGCACGCTCCCCCACGAGTCTACCGGGGGTGCGAGGATGAGCGCATGGAGCAGGCAGGACACCCCGACACCGCGAGCAGCGCGCCCGTACCCGGCGCGATCCCGCCGCCGCCGACGCGTCCCGCCTTCCCCGCGGCCGCCCCCGAGCCGGGGATCGAGGCGGCCTCGGCCGCCACCCGTCCGGCTCCGCTGCCCTCGCCCGCCGAGCAGGCCGTGGCTTCCGCGCCCGAGCCGTCGTCGGCGCCCGTCGAACCGCCGCCGTCGGCGTGGGCGCGACCGGTCGCGCCGCCGACTCCCGTGCCGGCCCCGGACGAGGCCACGGCCACGGCCGAGCGTCCGGTCTTCACGGAGCCCGATCTCGACCAGACCCACGTCGCCCGTTCGTTCATGGTTCCGTCCGAGCCGGTCGAACCCAACGAGCCCGAGCCGGTCGAGCCCTCCGAGCCCGGGCAGCCCGTCGAGCCGGAGCAGCCCTCCGACCCCACCGCGGCCCCTGCGGATCCGCACCGCACGACGCTCGTCGCCGCCGTCGCGCACGCCCTGCGCTCCGCGGTCGACGCCGCGGGACGCCCCTGGGACAGCGCCCACCTCGAGTGGTCGCAGGCCGGGACGCAGCACTCCGGTCGCACCTACCTCCGCTCCCCCGAGGGCGAGGTGGTCCGCCTCGGGCTGCCCGACGCCGCCGTCGCCGCGCTCGCGGAGCTCCGCGTCCAGGACGCCACGCCCGACGCCGGCACCTGGTTCTCCGCGCACCTCACGCTGACACCGGGCGAGGGCGTGGAGCCCGACCTCACCGTCGAGCGCACCGAGCGCCCGTACTGGAACTCCCCCGCCCTCGGGATGGTGCTGCCCGCCGGCACCGCGGCTCCCGCGCCGGCCGTGCCGAGCGACGAGCAGTGGCTCGCCGACCTGACGGCCTTCCCGCGCAGCACCGAGCACGTTCCCGCCTGGCTGCAGTCCTCGACCGCCGGCCCCGGCGCCGCCAGTGCCGCGCTCCGGCAGCGCCTGACCGAGGCGCAGTACCCGGCCGACGCCGTCGTCCTGCCCACGGACGCTCCCTCGGCCCCCGGCTCGGCCCCGCTGGAGGGTGCGCTCGAGCTGCGGCAGACGGGTGCGCACCGGTTCAGCGTCGGGGTGCGCGACTACGGCGTCTTCGAGCCGTTCCACACCGCGGGCACCGAGCGCGAGGCGGCCGACTGGCTGTGGAACCTGCTCGTCGCGCCGCTGCCTGCGGCGACGCCGGTCGCCGCGCAGGACCTGCAGTACCGCGGCCACGCCTACCAGGGCGCCTACGCGCAGATCTTCGCGCAGCTCGCCGGCGGGGGTGGCGCGCTGCTCACGACGCTGCCGCCCGGCGTCGCGCTCGACCGGCTCGGCTCGCTCGACGGGATCTTCCTGTTCCCGTGGGCGACGCCGATCCCGAACCGCTCGCTGCCGCCGACCGCGAGCGGTCCGAGCACCCGGCTGTACCAGTTCGTCACGACGGCGCCGCTGCACGTCGAGGCCGAGATCGTGCCGCCGTGGTTCGGGCAGCCCGGCGGGTCGCTGCGTTTCCGGATCGCGGCCGACGGCGTCGGCGTGCGCCAGCTCGTCACCGCACGCGCGCTGATGGAGGTCCGCGTCGCGTCCTGAGCGACGGGGCAGGGGCCGGCGCGGCGTCGACAGGTGCGAGCGGAGCTCAGCCGCTCAGCCGAACGTGAGCCCGGTGAGCCGCTCGTAGGCGTCCACGTAGCGCTCGCGCGTCCGCTCGACGACGTCGGCCGGCAGCGCGGGCGGCGGAGTGTCCCCCGCACGGTCCCAGCCCGAGGCCTCCGACGTCAGCCAGTCGCGCACGAACTGCTTGTCGAAGCTCGGCTGCGCTCCCCCGGGAGCCCACAGCGACGCGTCCCAGAACCGCGAGGAGTCGGGGGTCAGGACCTCGTCGCCGAGGATGATCGAGCTCGCTCCGAGCGTCGGATCCGCGCCGAACTCGACCTTGGTGTCCGCCAGCACGATGCCGCGCGACGTCGCGATCTCCTCCGCCCGCCGGTACACGGCCAGCGTGGTGCTCCGCAGCGCGGCGGCGACGTCGGGCCCGACCATCTCGGCCACGCGTTCGTAGGTGACGTTCTCGTCGTGCTCGCCGACGGCGGCCTTCGCGGCCGGCGTGAAGATCGCCTCGGGCAGCCGCGAACCGTCGACGAGGCCGTCGGGCAGCGCGACGCCGCACACGGTCCGGCTCGCGCGGTACTCCACCAGTCCCGACCCCGTGAGGTAGCCGCGCGCCACGCACTCCACCGGGTACATGTCCAGGCGTCGGCAGATCATCGCGCGACCGGCGACCTCGGCGGGCACGTCCAGGGAGACCATGTGGTTGTCCACGACGTCGGCCAGCTGCTCGAACCACCACGCGCTCAGCGCCGTCAGCACGGCGCCCTTGTCCGGGATCGGCGTGCTGAGCACGTGGTCGTAGGCGCTGATCCGGTCGCTCGCGACCACGAGGACGACGTCGTCGCCCCAGACCGGGTGCCCGGGCTCGGGCGCGTAGAGCTCACGCACCTTGCCGGCGACGAGGAAGCGCCAGCCGGGGACGGCGGCGGGGGCTGAGGGGTCGCGGGGGGCGCTGGGGGCGGTCACGCGCGTCAGTCTTCCAGAGCCTCGCGCCCCGCACGCCGCGCGATCAGCACGGACGCGACCGCCGCCGTCAGCGCGACGGCGAAGCCGCCGAGGAACTGCCGCGTGCCACCCGCCCAGGCGAGGGCACCGAAGCCGAGCCCGGCGATCGCCGTCGCGCTCGCTCCTCCGATCGCGTCGGAGATCGACAGTGCCGAGGAGTTCGCGCCCTGGTCGGCGCGCGTGGAGTAGGCGAGCACGAGCGTCGTGATGCGCGGGAAGGACGTGCCCATGCCGAGGCCGGCGACGAGCCAGCCCGCGCCGGCGACCCACGGGCCGAGGTCGAACGCCGCCGTCGCGATCTGCACCGCGACGCCCGACATCACCATCGTCGCCCCGGCCTGGAGGATGCGCCTCGGGGCGACGTGGGTGAGGCGGGCCTGCAGGTTCGACCCGGTCGCCCACGACAGCGCGCCCACCGTGAGGATGAGGCCGGCGTTGGACGAGCTCAGCCCGTACTCGGTCTGCAGCATCAGCGGCAGGTAGACCTCGGTGCCGAAGTACGCGGCGGCGATCGTGCCGCGCAGCAGGATGGTCGCGGGCAGGCCGGCGGCCGCAAGGAGCGTGCCGCGGGGCAGCAGCGGCCGCGCGGAGACCAGGACGACGACCACGGCGCCCACCGCCACCAGCCACGTCCACGGCGGGGTCGCGAGCTCGGCGGACGTTCCCAGGGTGAGCAGCCCCGCCGTCACGAGCACGGCGAGCAGGACGGCGACGCCGGAGCCGACGACCCGGCGGGCGGGTGCGGTCGCCGAGCCGCCCGCTCCGGCGTCGGCCTCGTCCACCGGCTGATCGACGACGGGCACGCCGGGCACGCCGCCGTCGGCCCGGAACATCGCCCGCAGCGCCGACGTCATCGACACCAGCGCGAGCAGCACGAGCGCGGCGACCCCGAGGAAGACCCAGTGCCAGCTCAACCGGTCGGCCACGACCCCCGCGACGAACGGACCGACCATCGACGGGATCACCCACGCGGCGGCGAACGCGCCGAAGACGCGCGGGTGGAGCGGCGGCGGGTAGAGGCGCGCGACCACGACGTAGAGGCAGACCGTCAGGGCGCCGCCGCCGAGCCCCTGGAGGAAGCGGCCGACGATGAAGACCTCCATCGCGCCGGCGAACCCGGCGACCAGGAGACCGGCGAGGAACGTGCCGATCGCCGTGACGAGCGGGAGCCCTGGACCGCTGCGGTCGGACCAGCGACCGGCGACGACCATCCCGACGATGCTGGCGGCGAGCGTCGCGGAGAACGCGACGGAGTACAGCGCCTGCCCGTCGAGGTCGCGGCTGACCGCGGGCATGATCGTGGTGACGGCCATCGCCTCGAACGCGGCCAGCAGCACCATCGCGAGGGCGCCGACGGTCGTCCAGCGCAGCCGCGGGTCCAGGAGGGTGGTGGGTGGGGCCGTCGTCGTCGCGGTCACGTTCGCCTTCCAGCCATGCCGACCAGTATCCGCCCGCGTGCGCGCCCGCGTGCCCGAGGGGCAGACACGGTCTGCGCGCCACGGCTCGGCGCGGCAGAATGGCCGCATGACAAACGTTGGCGTGGCAGACATCGGCGTGACCGGGCTCGCGGTCATGGGAAGCAACCTCGCGCGGAACTTCGCGCGCAACGGGTACACCGTGGCGGTGCACAACCGCTCGAACTCCAAGACGCAGGCCCTCATCGAGGCGCACGGGAGCGACGGCGAGTTCGTCCCCAGCGAGTCCACGGCGGACTTCGTCGCCTCGCTCAAGGCGCCCCGCACGGTCATCATCATGGTCAAGGCCGGCGGCCCGACCGACGCGGTCATCGAGGACCTCGCGGCGCACATGGAGCCGGGCGACATCATCGTCGACGGCGGCAACGCCCACTTCCCCGACACGATCCGCCGCGAGAAGTCGCTCCGCGACCGCGGCTTCCACTTCGTCGGCACCGGCGTCTCCGGCGGTGAGGAGGGCGCGCTGAACGGGCCCTCGATCATGCCCGGCGGCACCCGCGAGGCGTACGAGACGCTCGGCCCGATGCTCGAGAAGATCTCGGCCAAGGTCGACGGCGTCCCGTGCAGCACCTACATCGGCCCGGACGGCGCGGGTCACTACGTCAAGATGGTCCACAACGGCATCGAGTACGCCGACATGCAGCTGATCGCCGAGGCCTACGACCTCCTGCGGTCCGCGCTCGGGCTGTCGGCCGCGCAGGTCGGGAAGATCTTCGAGGAGTGGAACACCGGCGACCTCGAGTCCTACCTCATCGAGATCACGGCCGACGTGCTCCAGCACGTGGACGCCGAGACCGGCAAGGCGTTCGTCGACGTCGTGCTCGACCAGGCCGAGCAGAAGGGCACCGGTCGCTGGACCGTGCAGTCCGCGCTCGACCTCGGCGTGCCGATCACGGGCATCGCGGAGGCGACGTTCGCCCGTGCGCTGTCCGGCTCCGTGCCGCAGCGCGAGGCCGCGCGCGCCGCCGACCTCGCCGCCGAGACGGCCGGCTGGGACGTCAAGGACGCGGCCGCCTTCATCGAGGACGTCCGTCGCGCGCTCTACGCCTCCAAGGTCGTGGCCTACAGCCAGGGCTTCGACCAGATCGCGGCCGCCTCGCTCGAGAACGACTGGAACATCGACCGCGGTGCGTGCGCCCGGATCTGGCGCGGCGGCTGCATCATCCGCGCCCGCTTCCTCAACCGCATCACCGAGGCCTACGAGCGTGACGCCGAGCTGGCGCTGCTCATCTCCGACCCGTACTTCGCCTCCGCGGTGGGCGACGGCGTCTCCTCCTGGCGCCGCGTCGTCGCCGGCGCCGCGCTGAACGGCATCCCGGTCCCGGCGTTCTCCAGCTCGCTCGCCTACTACGACGGCGTCCGCGCCGAGCGTCTGCCGGCCGCGCTGATCCAGGCGCAGCGCGACTTCTTCGGCGCGCACACCTACCAGCGGGTCGACAAGGGCGGTGTCTACCACACCGAGTGGAGCGCCGACCGGAGCGAGACCCAGCAGAGCTGAGCCCCGGGGCCGGTCCCGCTCGCCGAGAACGCCCGGTGCGGCTCGAACCCCACGGTCGAGCAGCACCGGGCGTTCTCGCGCGCGGGCCTGGCTACCCCGGACGGGACCGAGCAGGGGCAGACTGGGCCGGTGAGCATCCCCGTCGGCGAGATCGAGGTCCCCGGCCGGGTGCGCGGGCTGGCCGAGGGCGACCCCCTCGATGCCGTGTGGACCAACGCGATCGGCGGGCTGACCTTCCGTGCGACCGGCCGCACCGCCGACAGCCACGGCGACCGATTCCTCAAGTGGGGGCCGCGCCACCTCGAGACCTCGATGGCCGACGAGGCCGACCGCCTCGCGTGGGCGGCTCCGTTCATCCCGGTGCCGGAGGTTCTCGAGCACGGCTCCGACGCCACGCACGAGTGGCTCGTGACCCGCGCCCTGCCGGGGCGCTCCGCCGTCGACCCGCGGTGGATCGCCGATCCGGAGACGGCGGTGCGCGCCGTCGGGCAGGGTCTGCGGGCGCTGCACGACGCGCTCCCCGTCGACGGCTGTCCCTTCGACTGGGGCGTGCCGGCGCGGATCGCGAACGCCCGCCGGCGCGGCGTCGTGGTCCCCGCGACGATGCACGAGGCACCTCCGATCGATCGCCTGGTGGTGTGCCACGGCGACGCGTGCGTCCCCAACACCCTGATCGACGACGCCGGGGCCTGGGTCGGGCACGTCGACCTCGGCGCGCTCGGGGTCGCCGACCGGTGGGCCGACCTCGCCGTCGCGGCGATGAGCACGGAGTGGAACTACGGACCCGGATGGGCCGACGCGCTCGTGGCGGCGTACGGCGTCGAGCCCGATCCCGTGCGCGCCGCCTACTACCGCGACCTGTGGAACGCGACGTGACCATGGCCTGCGTGTGAGCGTTCACCTACGCTGAGGCCATGACACTGGCGTCCCCCCTGACCTCCGGCCGCATCGCGGTCACCGGCTCCTCCGGCAAGCTCGGCGGCTACACCGTCGCCGACCTCGCGGCGGCCGGCTACGACGTCGTCGCGCTCGACGTCGCCCCCGCCCCGGCCGCGGTGCGCGACGTCGCCGTCGCCGCCCTCACCGTCGACCTGACCGATCTCGGCCAGGTGGTCGACGCACTCGAGGGGTGCGACGGCGTCGTGCACCTCGCGAACATCCCCGCCCCGGGACTGCGGCCCGAGGGCGTCACGTTCACGACCAACGTCGCGATGAACCAGGCCGTGCTCTCCGCGGCGCGCACGCACGCGCTGAGGCGCGTGGTCTGGGCCTCGAGCGAGACCACGCTCGGGCTGCCGCTGGACACCCCGCCCTGGTACGCGCCGATCGACGAGGCCCACTTCCCGCGGCCGGAGAGCACCTACGCGCTGTCAAAGGTCGTGACCGAGCAGATGGCGGCGACCTACGCGCGTTGGACGGGCGTCAGCCACGTCGGGCTGCGGTTCTCCAACGTCATGACGACGCAGGACTACCGCGACCTGTTCCCGCCGTCGTGGGACGAGCCCCTGGCGCGGAAGTGGAACCTGTGGAGCTACATCGACGCGCGTGACGCCGCCGCCGCGTGCCGGGCGGGGCTCGTCGCGTCCGAGGAGGCGCTGGGCGGGGCGGGCAGCGCGCCGAACGTCATCATCGCCGCGGCGGACACGTGCATGCGTCGCGACTCCGCCGACCTGCTGGCGGAGGTGTTCCCCGGCGTCGAGCTGCGACGCGAGGTGTCCGGGACCGGGACGCTGTTCGACATCTCGGCGGCCGAGCGCATCCTCGACTGGCGCCCGGAGCACTCCTGGCGCGACACGCTCGAGCCCCGCGCCTGACGCCGCTCGCACCCCCACCGGTTCGCCGAGAATGCCGGTGACTGCTCTGTCCGAGCGATAGAGCAGTCATCTGCAGGGTCGACGGAGGGGGAGCTCGCTGAGAATGCGCGTGACTGCCCTGTCGGCGGGATAGAGCACTCATACGCATTGTCGGCGGGGAGTCGGCCCGCCGGCCGGACGGGGCGGCGGGCACTCAGAGGCGGTCGATCGACGCCATCAGCTCCTGGCGCAGCGCCGCCGGCGCCCCGATCTCCTCCAGGTACTGCGCCGAGCGGCTCAGCTCGCGCTGCCACGCCACCGGATCGACCTCGACGAGCTGGTCGAGCGTCGACTCGCTCAGGCCGAGGCCCGACACGTCCAGGTCGTCGGGCGTGGGGACGCGCCCGATCGCCGTCGCCCGGCCGCCCGCCGTCCCGGCCACCCGCCCGGCGATCCACGCCAGCACGCGCGCGTTCTCCCCGAAACCGGGCCACAGGAAGCGTCCGGAGGCGTCCTTGCGGAACCAGTTGACGCCGAAGATCTGCGGTGCGCCCTCGCCGAGCCGCTCCCCGACGGCGAGCCAGTGCGCCAGGTAGTCGGCAAGCGCGTAGCCGGTGAAGGGCAGCATCGCGAACGGGTCGCGACGCAGCTCCCCCAGCGTCCCCTCGGCCGCGGCCGTGCGCTCCGAGGCCACCGTCGCCCCCATCAGCACGCCCTGCGTCCACGAACCGGCGTGGCTCACGAGCGGCACGGTCGAGGGGCGGCGGCCGCCGAACAGGATCGCGTCGAGCGCGACGCCCTCGGGGTCCTCCCAGTCGGGCGCCATCGTCGGGCACTGCGCGGCCGCCACGGTGAAGCGCGCGTTCGGGTGCGCGGCGGGACGACCCGCCGCCGGCGTCCAGTCCTCGCCGCGCCAGTCGATCAGGTGCGCCGGAGCCTGCTCGGTCATGCCCTCCCACCACACGTCGCCGTCGTCGGTCAGCGCCACGTTCGTGAAGACGACGCCGGAGCGCATCGTCTCCATCGCGACCGGGTTGGTCGCCCACCCCGTCCCCGGGGCGACGCCGAAGAAGCCCGCCTCCGGGTTGATCGCGCGCAGGCGGGTCACGCCGTCCTCGCCGGTCCGGGGCGCCATCCAGACGATGTCGTCGCCGAGCGTCTCCACGCTCCAGCCCGGCAGCGTCGGCTGCAGCATCGCGAGGTTGGTCTTGCCGCACGCGGAGGGGAACGCGGCCGCGAGGTGCAGCCGCCGTCCCTCGGGCGAGGTGGCCCGGATGAGCAGCATGTGCTCGGCCAGCCAGCCCTCGTCGCGCGCGATCACGGAGGCGATCCGCAGCGCGAAGCACTTCTTGCCCAGCAGCGCGTTCCCGCCGTAGCCAGAGCCGAAGCTCCAGATCTCGCGGCTCTCGGGGAAGTGCACGATGTACTTCTCGTCGTTGCACGGCCACGCCACGTCGACCTCGTCCGGCCCGAGCGGCGCACCCACGCTGTGGATCGCGGGCACCCAGGCCGCGCCGTCGTCGATCCGCCCCAGGGCGCCCTCGCCCATCCGCGTCATGATGCGCATGCTCACGACGACGTAGGGCGAGTCCGTGATCTCGATCCCGAAGCGCGCCAGCGGGGAGTCCAGCGGACCCATCGCGAACGGCGCGACGTACATCGTGCGGCCGCGCATCGCCCCGGCGAACAGGCCGGCGAGCATGGTGCGCATCTGGGCCGGGTCGCGCCAGTTGTTGGTCGGCCCGGCGGCCTCCCGCGTGGCGGAGCAGATGAACGTGCGGCCCTCGACCCGCGCCACGTCGCTCGGCGACGAGCGCGCGAGGTAGGAGTCCGGGCGCAGCTCGGGGTTGAGCGGGAGCAGGGTGCCGGCGTCGACCATCTCGGCCAGCAGCGCGGCGTTCTCGGCGTCGCTGCCGTCGATCCAGACGATCCGGTCCGGCTCGGTCAGCGCGGCGGTGCGCTCGACCCACGCGAGGACGTCGGCGCGCGTCGACGGCGTGCCGTGGACGGGACGGGCGTGCGGCGCAGCCTCGCCGGTGTCAGTGCCGGTGCCGGCGGTGGCGGAGGTGGCGCTCGGGGGGACGATGGTTGCGGTCATGGGACCAGCGTGGGCCCACCCGTGCAAGATTTGCAGGCCCGCCCTTGTGCAACTACGGCGAAAGTTGCCCTATCGTCAACTCATGGCACCCCAGGCGCGTCGCACGTCCTACATCGACGTCGGTGAGACCCCCGAGGCGGAGGCGACGGCGTCGGACGCCTTCACCCTCGGTCGCCGCCTGCGCCACTTCCGAACCGCGGCCGGGCTGACCCTCGCGCAGCTCGCGGAGACGGCGGGGACGACGACGGCGCAGCTCTCCCACATCGAGAACGGGCGCCGCGAACCGCGGCTGTCGCTGCTGCAGCAGCTCGCGCGCGCCGTGGGCGTGCCGGCGGCTCAGCTGATCGCCGACGAACCGCCCCCCGACCGCCGGGCCCAGCTCGAGATCGCCCTGGAGCACGCGCAGCGCGCCGCGCTCTACCGCGAGCTCGGTGCACCGGTGGTCCGTCCGAGCCGCACCCTGCCTCTCGCGGTGCTGGAGTCGCTGACCGCGCTGCACGGCGAGCTCGCCCGGCGCGCCCGGGAGGCCGTGGCGACGCCGGAGGCCGCCCGCCGGGCCACCACCGATCTGCGGCTGACGATGCAGCGGCTCGACAGCTACGTGCCGGACCTCGAGGACCTCGCCGAGGCGGCGATCCGCGAAGCGGGCTACGAGCAGGGCGCCGTGACGCACCGGACCGTCGCGCGGATGGCGGAGAGTCTCGGCTTCGACATCATCCACGTGCCCGACCTGCCGCACTCCACGCGCACCGTCACCGACCTCGCCAACGGCCGCATCTACCTCCCGCCCGCGTCGATCCCCGGCGGCCACGGCCTGCGCTCCCTCGCGCTCCAGGCGATGGCGCACCGCATCCTCGGCCACGGGCGGCCGGAGTCGTACGCCGAGTTCCTGCGCCAGCGACTCGAGATCACCTACTTCGCCGCGGCCGCGCTGGTCCCGCGCGGCGCGGCCGTACCGTTCCTCGAGGCAGCCAAGGCCCGCAAGGACCTCGCGATCGAGGACTTCCGCGACGCGTTCGGGATCACCCACCAGTTCGCCTCGCAGCGGTTCATCAACCTCGCCACCAGCCAGCTCGGCATCCCCGTGCACCTGGTGTGGGTCGACGGCGACGGCACCCTCGTGCGCGGCGGTGAGAACGACGGCATCGCCTTCCCCGAGGACGCGACCGGCGCGATCGAGGGACAGAGCGTCTGCCGGTTCTGGGCAGCCCGGCAGGTGCTCGCCCAGCGCGACCGCACCACCGAGTACCACCAGTACACCGACACCCCGACCGGCACGTACTTCGAGGCGAGCCAGACCGGATCCGTGGGTGGCGCGGGGGCCGGCTCCCGGTTCTCCATCACGGTGGGGGTCCCGTTCAACCAGGCCAAGTGGTTCCGGGGTCGCGAGACCACCGTCCGCACGCAGTCGCGCTGCCCCGACGCCTCGTGCTGCCGACGCCCCGCCGTCGACCTCGCCGCGCGCTGGGAGGACCACGCGTGGCCGAGCGCCCAGGTGCACGCGCAGGTGCTGCGGCCCCTGCCGTCCGGCAGCTTCCCCGGGGTCGACGACGCCGAGGTGTACGCGTTCCTGGAGCGGCACGCGCCGACCTCGTAGGACCTCGGGCTAGGCGTCCTCGACCGAGCTTGGCTCGGCCCCGACCCGCTCGAGCGCCAGGGCGACGTCCTCCGCGAGCCGGAGCAGGCGCACGACCTGCGCGCGCGTGCCCTCGCCGGGGAACGCGACGACGACGCTCTCCCCGTCCGCCTGGACCACCACCCCGCCGGGGACGTCGGCGTGCAGGACGTGCGCGAGCGCCGTCGTCACCGCCTCCTCCTGACCCGGCGGCGTGGCGAGCAGCCACGGGAGCCCGAGGGGCGAGCGGACGAGGGCGAGGTCGGGCCGTCGCCGCAGGAGTCCGGGGAACGGACCGGTGGCGTCCTGACCGCCGAGCACCAGCAGCAGGGGCGGCGCCGCACGGCGGTGGGCCAGGCGGACCGTCTGGCTGCGCCAGTCGACCCGGTCGCCTCCGACCGGGCTGAGGTACTCGCCGGAGCGCGTCGAGATCAGGAGCGTGCGGCCGTCGTGAGTGCCGAGCAGCACGTGGGTCGCCTCGACGGGTGCCAGGAAGCCCGGCGGCTCGAGGCCGTCGGGCGGCATCGGGCTCGGGCCGGGTGCGTACCGCCAGCCGCGCTCGAGCGCCCAGGAGCGGCGGTCCACACCGACGTCGGTGTCGAGCGCGACCGACCGACGGTCGCCGCCCCGCAGCACCGCGGCGCGCGCCATCCGCAGGCCGCCGACGACGACGGCCAGCAGGACCGCGATCGCGAGCAGCAGCAGGCTGGGGTCGACCATCCCTAGGCCTGCGGACCGGGGACGGTGACCTCGCCGCGCTCGGCGCGCAGCGCGATGTCGGTGCGGACCTGGCCGCCCTCGAGCGAGATCCGGCCGGCCGCGTCGTAGGCCACGGCCCTGGCCTCCGCGAGGGTCGCACCGGTGCCGACGACCGAGAGCACGCGGCCACCGGCGGCGACGAGGTGACCGTCGTCGTCGAGCGCCGTCCCGGCGTGCAGCACCCACGCGCCGTCGACGGCCTCGGCGTCCTCGACGCCGGTGATCGCGCCGCCGGTGCGGGCCTGCTCCGGGTAGCCGGGGGTGGCGAGCACGACGGTCACGGCGGCGTCGTCGGTCCAGTGCAGGCCGCCGAGCTCCTCGAGCGAGCCGGTGGCCGCCGCGTGCAGCGCCCGGTCCAGCGGGGTGGCGAGACGCGCGAGGACGACCTGCGTCTCGGGGTCGCCGAAGCGCGCGTTGAACTCGATGACGCGCAGCCCGCGGCTCGTGAGCGCGAGGCCGCAGTAGAGCAGTCCGACGAACGGGGTCCCGCGGCGCGCGAGCTCGGCGACGGTGGGGCGCGCCACCCGCTCCAGCACCTGCTCGGTGAGGTCGTCCGGGGCCCACGCGAGCGGCGTGTACGCGCCCATGCCGCCGGTGTTGGGTCCCGCGTCGCCGTCGAAGATCCGCTTGAAGTCCTGCGCGGGGGCGAGCGGGAGGACGTCGACGCCGTCGCTCAGGCAGAAGAGGGAGACCTCGGGGCCGTCGAGGAACTCCTCGATCACCACCTGGTTGACGACGTGCGCCCCGACCGCCTTCGCGAGGCAGTCGGCGGCGTGCGCGAGGGCGGCCTCGCGGTCGTCGGTGACCACGACGCCCTTGCCGGCCGCGAGCCCGTCGTCCTTGACGACGTAGGGCGGGCCGAAGGCGTCGAGCGCGTCGGCCACCTCGGCCTGCGTCGTGCAGACGTGGGCGAGCGCCGTGGGCACCTCGGCCGCGGCCATGACGTCCTTGGCGAAGGCCTTGGAGCCCTCGAGCCGGGCGGCCGCGGCATCGGGCCCGAACACGGGGATGCCGACGGCGCGCACCGCGTCCGCGACGCCCGCGACCAGCGGCGCCTCGGGTCCGACGACGACCAGCTCGGCGTCGATCTCCCGGGCGAGGGCGGCGACGGCGGCCGGGTCGTTCGCGTCGACGGCGCGGTTCTCGCCGCAGGCGGCTGTGCCGGGGTTGCCCGGTGCGATCACGAGATCGGCCCCCGCCAGCGCGAGGTGACGGGCGAGGGCGTGCTCACGGGCGCCGGAGCCGACGACGAGGATCTTCACGGTGCCCGAGCCTATCGGCGGGTGGCGGCGCGCGCCGCCGGGGCCGCCACCCGGACGCCGCGGACGCCACCGCCGGCGGCGGGTCAGCCCACCAGCGCCTGGATCGGGCCCCGCACGAAGTACAGGACGAACATCACCGCGGCGACCCACATCAGCGCGTGCACCTGGCGGCCCTTGCCCAGCAGCACCTTGATCAGCACGAACGTGACGAACCCGGCGCCGAGGCCGACCGTGATCGAGTACGTGAACGGCATCAGCGCGATGACCAGGAACGCCGGGATCGCGACCTCGAGGTTCTTCCAGTCGATGCCCGTGATCTGGGTCATCATCAGGAAGCCGACGACCACGAGCGCGGGTGCGGCGGCCTCGGCCGGGACCATCAGCACGAGCGGCGAGAGGAACGTCGCGAGCAGGAACGCGGCGCCGGTGACCACCGAGGCCAGGCCGGTGCGAGCGCCGTCGGCCACGCCGGCGGAGGACTCGATGTAGGCGGTGTTGGAGCTGACCGAACCCGCGCCACCCGCGACCGCGCCGAGCGAGTCGACCACGAGGATCTGCTTGGTGCGGGGCGGGTTGCCCTGCGCGTCGAGCAGTCCGGCGGCGCCGCCGATGGCGACCATCGTGCCCATCGTGTCGAAGAAGTCCGCGAGCAGCAGCGTGAAGACGAGCAGCACCACGGTGATGAACGTGAGCTTCTCGAACGAGCCGAGCAGCGACACCTGACCCACCAGCGAGAAGTCGGGCGCCGCGACGGGCGACCCCGGCCACACCGGCACGTTGCTCGCCCACCCGGTCCCCTCGGCACCGCCCTGCACGTGGCCGAACGTCTCGATGAGGAACGCGAGCACCGTCGTCGCCACGATCGAGATCAGCAGCGCGCCGCGCGTCTGCTTGATCCACAGCACGATCGAGACGATGAGGCCGACGACGAACACCAGCAGCGGCCAGCTCGCGATCGACCCGCCGATCCCGAGCTCGACCGGCGTCCCGGCCCCGGTGCGGACGAAGCCGGCGTTGACGACGCCGATGAACGCGATGAACAGGCCGATGCCGACGCTGATGGAGACCTTGAGCTCGGCCGGCACCGCGTTGAACACCGCCTGCCGCACCCCGGTCAGCACCAGCACGAGGATCAGCAGCCCCTCGAGCACGACGATGCCCATCGCGTCCGCCCACGTCATGCCCGGCATCAGCGCGATGCCGTAGGCCACGACGGCGTTCAGACCGAGGCCCGCCGCCATCGCGATCGGCATCTTCGAGACCACGCCCATGGCGATCGACAGGAGCCCGGCGACGAGCGCCGTCGTCGCCGCGATCTTGACCTGCGCCGACGCCGCGTCCCCGCCGCCGAGGAACGCGCCGGTCCCGTCGGTGCCGCCGAGGATGATCGGGTTCAGCACGATGATGTAGCTCATCGCCACGAACGTCACGATGCCGCCGCGGATCTCGCGACCGACGGTCGACCCGCGCTCGCTGATGAGGAAGTAGCGGTCGAGCACGCCGACGACGCCGGAGGCAGGGGACACGGGCGCCGGACGCGGCGCGGTGGTGGACATGGGCAGCATGGTGGCAGGTCGTTCCGCTCCCGCGCTCGCCGCGTACGACCCGTGGACGACGGCCGGACGAACCGCCCGCGCCGGGCCGACGTCGCCCGCCCGTAACGACGCGGTAAAACCTTCCTGAGACGCCTGGTCGCGCTCGTTCGAACGTGTCTACGCTCACCCTCGTCACGGCAACGGAGCGACGCGCTCCCGGCCGTCGCCCCTCGGAGCAGGGAGCGACCCATGGCCACGAGCGAGACGAGCGGCACCGTCGACAGCGCCAACACCGTCGACACGGTCCCATCCCTGGCGCGGCTGTTCCCCCTGGGCCTGCAGCACGTGCTCGCGATGTACGCGGGCGCCGTCGCCGTGCCGCTCATCGTGGGTGGGGCGATCGGGCTGAGCCCGGAGGAGATGGCGTTCCTCATCAGCGCCGACCTGTTCGTCGCGGGCCTGGCGACCATCGTGCAGTCGATCGGGTTCTGGCGGTTCGGGGTGCGGCTGCCGCTCATGCAGGGCGTCACGTTCGCCGCCGTCGGGCCGATGATCGCGATCGGGAACGGGGACGGCGGCATCACCGCGATCTTCGGCGCGACCATCGCGTGCGGCGTCTTCATGATCCTGCTGGCGCCGTTCTTCTCGCGCCTGCTGCGGTTCTTCCCGCCGATCGTCACCGGCACCGTGATCACGATCATCGGGCTGTCCCTGATGGACGTGGCCGCCGGCTGGATCGTGGACGGTGCGCAGGACGGCGCGCCGCCCGTGAACGTCGCGTTCGCGGCCGGCACGCTGGTGCTGATCCTCGCCGTGGAGCGGTTCGCTCCCCCGGCGATCCAGCGCGTGTCCGTCCTGACCGGCCTCGTGCTCGGCACGATCGCCGCGCTGCTCGTCCCGGGGATGGTCGACTTCTCGGCCGTCGGCGACGCGAGCTGGTTCGCCGTCGTGACGCCGTTTCACTTCGGGGTGCCGACGTTCCAGGTGGCCGCGATCGTCTCGATGCTCATCGTCGGCATCGTGATCATGACCGAGACGACCGGCGACATGATCGCCGTCGGCGAGATCGTCGAGAAGCCGGTCACGCCCCGCTCGCTCGCCGACGGCCTGCGCGCCGACGGTCTGGGAACCGTCCTGGGCGGCATCTTCAACACGTTCCCGTACACGGCGTTCGCGCAGAACGTCGGGCTGGTCTCGCTGACCGGCGTGCGCTCGCGCTACGTCGCGACCATGGCCGGCGGCATCCTCGTCGTCCTCGGTCTGCTGCCGAAGGTCGCGGCCGGGGTCGAGGGCGTGCCGCGGGCCGTGCTCGGCGGCGCCGGCATCGCGCTCTTCGGGATGGTCGCGGCGTCGGGCATCCGCACGCTCGGCAAGGTCGCGTTCACCAACCGCACGATCCTCGTCGTGGCGATCTCGATCGGCGTCGCGCTGCTCCCCACCGTGTCACCCACGATCTACGACCAGTTCCCGACGTGGTTCACCCTCATCTTCGACTCGGGCATCTCGGCCGGCGCCATCACGGCGATCCTGCTCAACATCCTGCTCGGCTCGCCCGCGGCGCAGGCCGACCCCTCGGCGCACGGCCCCGACGGGCGCGACCTCGCGGCCGCCCCGACGTCCGCACCGACCGCGGCGGCCGCGGGCGCCGGGGGCGCCGGGGTGAACGGCTCAGCACCCGTCCCGAGCGTCGACGCCCCCGCCGAGCGCTGACGAGATCAGCACCCCGCCGCCGAGGTTGACGGGGCTGCCCGCGATGTTGCCGACGATCCCGCGGATGATGCCGGCGCCGTCCTGCGTGCGCAGGCTGTCGTACCAGGCCTGCGTCACGGCCGGGTCGAACGCGTGCGTCTCGTCACCGCGACGGCGCGCTCGCAGCACGAGGTCCCCGGCACGCTCGCTGCGCACCGCCTGGTAGCGCAGGAGCGTGTCCTCGACCCCCTCGGTGTTCGTGGCGAACAGGATGCCGAGCGCGAACGCGTCCTCGAGCGCCGAGCACGCGCCCTGACCGATGTCGGGCGAGGTGTTGTGGGCGGCGTCCCCGAGGATCGCGACCCGGCCGCGCACCCACGTGTGGAACGGGTCGATGTCCCAGATCTCCACGCGGTTGAGCGAGGACGCCGGGTCGATCGCCTCCAGGAGCGTCCGCACCCCCGGCGCGTCCCACCCGTCGAACGCCTCCAGGAGCGGCTGCTTGCCCTCGGTGCGGTCGTAGGGCAGACCGGCCGGCTGCGGCACGTCGAACCAGAAGTAGAACCGGTCCCCCGCCACGGGCATGACCGCGCACCGCTTGCCCTCACCGACGTAGGTCGTCCACTCCGTCAGCGGCCCGATCCGGGCATCGGCCGGGACGAGCCCGTTGTAGTTGGTGTACCCGCAGTAGCTCCGCTCGATCGGCGCCCCACCCTGGTTCACCCAGTCCCGCGTGAGCGAGCGCGCGCCGTCGGCGCCCAGCAGGAGGTCACCGATGTCGCTCGTCCCGTCGGCGAAGTGCGCGGTCACGCGCTCGCCGTCGTCCTCGAGCCCCACGACCTCCTTGCCGAGGTGGATGCGCTCCGTGCCGAACGTCCGCATCAGGAGCTCCTGGAGGTCGGCGCGCGCCACCGGGTACGGCCGCTGCCCCGTCGCCGACGCCACCGGGTCAAGCGGGAACCGGCACCACGTCTCGCCGTCCGCGCCGTCGCGGTAGGACATCGTCTCCATGCGTCCGCCGAGCGCGGCGACCTCCCGCGACAGTCCGAGCCAGTTGAGCACCTTGACGCCGTTGGACCACAGCGAGAGCGCGGCCCCGACGGGTCGGTTCTCACGCATCCGGTCGTAGATCACGACCTCGTGACCCAGCCGCTGCAGCGCGATGCCCGCACTGGTGCCCCCGATGCCCGCGCCCACCACGATGATCTTCACCCGGCTCACGCTAGGGACGACGTGTCACGGGACCGTTTCGGTGGTGGTTCGGGGCTGTTCCGCCTCGGCGCTCGCCCGCTCGGCGTCAGCTGCCGCGGTAGGTGCTGTACGCGAACGGGCTGAGCAGCAGCGGCACGTGGTGGTGGCGCAGCGAGCCGTCCGGGGCGTCGGCGACGGCGAACGTCACGGCCACCTCGGGGTAGAACGTCTCGACGTCGCGGCGGGCGAAGTAGGCACCGGTCGCGAACGTCAGCACGTAGGTGCCCACCGGCAGCCGCTCCGGTCCGAGCGCGGCGCGGCCGTCGGTGTCGGTCTTCGCGCGGGCGATCTCCTCGCCCCCGGCGGCCCAGAGGACGGCGAGGACGGCGACGGCGGGGGTCCCCGCCGAGGCGTCCAGCACGTGGGTGGTCAGGTGGGTGGTGGCCGGCGCGGTGCTCATGCGTCCTCCTCGATGCTCGACGCGAGCCGGAGCTCCGCGATCTGGGCGAGCTGGTCCAGGGCCTCGGCGGCCTCGGTCGCGTCGTCGTTGGCGAGCCGGCGGCGCGCCTGCTCCAGCATCTCGTGCGGCGAGCGCCCCGCCGCACGGATGAGGAACACGCGGCCGAACCGGTCCTCGTAGGCAGCGTTGGCGGCCGCGATCGCCTCCGTGACGTCCTGCTCGGCGCCGGCCATCGCGGACTGCTCGCTGCGCGAGGCGTCGGCCTCGGCGCCGGATCCGCGCGGCCGTTCACCGATGCGCGGGTGGTGCGCGAGCGCCGCGTCGAGGTCCGGCGCGCGCCAGGTCGCCGCGAGCGCCGCCGCTCGCTCGGTCAGCGCCGCTCGCGAACCGTAGGGCCGGCCGGCCACGACGGCGTCCACCCAGGCGGGCACCGCCGCCCAGACACCCACGACCTCGGCCGCGCGCTCCGCCGTCAGCTCGTCGAACTCCTCGATGTGCACGCGGCCACGGTAGCCGCCGCCCGTGACGGCCCCGTGTCGGCAGCACGTCGGGGTTGGTCGGCGACGGGTCGGTGACGTGTCCGTCGGAGACGAGGCGGTAACCCGGGGGAAACCCGACCTTCCTACAGTCGCGGGATGACAGCCCCGCGATCCGTCGCAGCTCAGCGCGTGCACCTCGGCGGCCCGCCGCGCCCGGCCACGATCCACCTCGAGGGCGGCCGCATCGCCGCGATCGAGGAGTTCGACGGCGGTGCCGACGTCGTCCTGCCGCCCGAGCACGTGCTCCTGCCCGGTCTCGTGGACAGCCACGTGCACCTCGACGAGCCCGGCCGCACCGAGTGGGAGGGCTTCGCCACCGGCACGGCCGCAGCCGCGGCGGGCGGCGTCACCACCGTCGTCGACATGCCGCTCAACAGCGTGCCGGTGACGACGACGCCCGACGCGCTGGCGGCCAAGCGCGCCGCGACGGCGGGCAAGCTCGCCGTCGACGTCGCCTACTGGGGCGGCGCCGTGCCCGAGAACCTGGGCGCGCTGCGCGAGCTGGCCGCCGCCGGCGTCGTCGGCTTCAAGTGCTTCCTCGCACCCTCGGGCATCGACGAGTTCGGACACCTCGAACCCGCGCAGCTCGAGGCGGCGCTCACCGAGATCGCGGGGTTCGACGGCCTCCTCATCGTGCACGCAGAGGATCCCGGGCACCTGCACCCCGGCGGTCCGCTCGGTGTGCGCTACTCCGACTTCCTCGCGTCGCGGCCGCCGGCGAGCGAGGCCGTCGCCGTGGCCGGGGTCATCGAGGCCGCGCGCCGCACCGGGGCCCGCGCGCACGTCGTGCACCTGTCCGACGGCGGCACGCTGCCCGCCGTCCGCGCCGCGCGGGCGGAGGGCGTGCGGCTGACCGTGGAGACCTGTCCGCACTACCTGACGCTGCGGGCCGAGGACGTGCCGGACGCGTCACCGGCGTTCAAGTGCTGCCCGCCCATCCGCGACCAGGCGAACCAGGACCTCCTGTGGGAGGGCGTGCTCGACGGCACGATCGACGCTGTCGTCAGCGACCACTCCCCCTCGACGCTCGCGCTGAAGGAGCAGGGCGGGGGCGACCTCGGGCTCGCGTGGGGCGGCATCTCGGGCGTGCAGACGGGCCTGTCGGCGCTCTGGACGCAGGCTCGCGTGCGCGGAGTGGCCCTGGAGGACCTCCTCCCGCTGCTCACCACGGGGCCCGCGCGGATCGCCGGCCTCGAGGCTGCCGGACGCATCGCGGTCGGCGCCCCGGCCCACCTCGTCGCGTTCGCGCCCGAGACCCGCTGGGAGGTCGACGCGGCGACCCTGGAGTACCGCACGAAGCTGAGCCCGTGGCACGGCCAGGTGCTCGACGGGGTCGTCGAGCAGACGTGGGTCCACGGCGTCCCGGTGTGGCGGCGCGGCGACGGCGTGCTGGCGCGCGCCGGACGCGAGATCCTCGCCGGCGGCACCGCGTGAGCACGGAGCGAGGGGTGGGTCCCGTGCTGCAGCCCGGGACGGGTGAGCGCCCCGGCGACCACTACCTCCCCGCGGCCCCGACCACCGTCCTGTGGGGCCGGCTCCCGTGCGCGGCGGACGACCCCGTGCTGCGCATCGCCTCGGGCGAGAGCGTCACGTTCGACACCGTCAGCCACGAGGGGCTGCTGCCGGACCAGGGCTCCGACCCCGTCGCGTACTTCGCCGGTCACGGGGTGCCGCGCGAGGAGGTGCTGGACGACGCCGTCGCCATCACCGCGCACCTCGCGCGCGACCCGGAGCACGACGGCCCGCACGTGGTCACCGGGCCCGTGCACGTCGAGGGCGCCCTGCCCGGCGACCTCCTGCGCCTGAGCGTCGAGCGCCTCGTGCCGCGCGTGCCCTACGGCGTCATCTCCAACCGGCACGGGCGCGGCGCGCTGCCCGGCGAGCTCCCGCGCGATCCCGACACGGCCGCCGTCAGCGTCTTCACGCCCGTGCAGGTGCGCGACGGCGTACCCGTCGGGGCCCTGCCGCTCGTCGACGGCGGCCCGCGCGTCGTGACGTTCCCGCTCGCCCCGTTCCTCGGGATCATGGGCGTGGCGACGGCGGGCGACGAGCGCCACCACTCCGTGCCGCCCGGACCCCACGGCGGGAACATCGACATCAACCTGCTCGTCGAGGGCACGTCGCTGCTCCTGCCCGTCCAGGTGCCGGGTGCCCTGGCGTACGTGGGCGACCCGCACTTCGCGCAGGGCGACGGCGAGGTCGCGCTGACGGCGCTGGAGGCATCCCTGCGCGCGACCGTCCGCCTCGAGGTGATCCCCGCGGCTCAGGCGCGCGAGGCCTACGGGGAGCTGACCGGACCCCTGGTGGAGACGTCGGAGCACCTCGTGCCCACCGGGATGGACGCCGACCTGGCCGAGGCGCTGCGCTGCTGCGTGCGCGCCGCGATCGCGCTGCTGCGCGCCCGCTACGGCATGGCCGAGCACCTGGCCTACGCCTACCTCTCGGCCGCGACCGACTTCGACGTCTCGCAGGTCGTCGACCTCGTGTGCGGGGTGCACGCGCGCATCCGCAAGGCAGACTTCGAGGGCTCGAGCACCGCCGACGCCGACGCCGGCGTCGCCACCGCACCACCGCAGGAGAGGCAGGGTCCGTGACCGCATCGATGCCACCCGATCTGCTGGCGGCCTTCGAGGACTACGAGCGAGCCATCGCCGCCGACGACCTCGAGGCGCTCGACGCCGCCTTCGCGCCCGGACCGGCGACGATGCGCGCCGACGCCGCGGGCCTCCTCGTGGGCCACGACGTCATCAGCTCCTTCCGCAGCACGCGCGGCGGCGTGCCGGAGCGCGTGATCGAGCGCGTCGAGCACCGTCGGCTCGGACCGGACGCCGCCCTCGTCGTGGCCCTCTCGCGATACGCGATCGGCGGGACGGGGACGCAGACCCAGCTCTGGGAGCGGATCGAGGGCCGCTGGCTCATCACCGCCGCGCACGTCACACCGCGCGCCCAGGCCCTGGACCGCTCGATCTGGCGCAGCGTCGGCGACCCGCTGTGGCAGGGCTCGTGGGACGGCCCGCTCGCGGGCCGGACCGTCGCGGTCAAGGACCTCTTCGCGCTCAAGGGCTACCGGATCGGTGCCGGGAACCCGACCTACCTCGAGACCGCGCGCGTCGAGCCCGCCAGCGCACCCGCCGTCGTCGACCTCCTGCGCGCGGGCGCGTCGCTGCGCGGCATCGCCCGCACGGACGAGCTCGCCTACTCGGTCGCCGGGGACAACCCCCACCACGGCACCCCGCCGAACGGTGCGCTCCCGGGCGCGCTGCCCGGCGGCTCCTCGAGCGGCCCGGCCTCCGCCGTCGCCACGGGCCAGGCCGACATCGGCCTGGCGACCGACACCGCGGGCTCGGTCAGGGTGCCCGCGTCCTACCAGGGGCTGTGGGGCCTGCGGACCACGCACGGGCTCGTCCCGCGCCAGGGCCTGCTGCCGCTCGCGCAGTCGTTCGACACCGTCGGCTGGCTGACGCGCGACGGCCACACGCTGCAGCGGATCGCCGACTGGTGCCTCAGCTACGACGGCTCAGAATCGACGGAGAGCGTCTACGGAGAGTCGGGCGTCGAGCTGCCGTGGCGCCTCGCCGTGCCGCAGGAGGTGCTGGCGGCCGCCGACCCCGCCACGGCCGAGGCCTTCGAGGCGCTCCTGGCCGCCGTCCAGGAGCTGCCGGACGCCCCGCCGGTCGATCTGGTCAGCATCGGCGACCTCGCGGGCTACGCCGACCCCTTCCGCCTCGTGCAGGGCGCCGAGGCCTGGCGCAACCACGGGGAGTGGGTGCGCGCGCACCCGCACGCGCTCGGCGCCGCCGTCGCCGAGCGGATGCGCGCCGCCGCCGAGGTGACCGCCGCGGTCGAGGCGCAGGCGCGCACCGACCTCGCCGACCGCGCCGACCACCTCCGCGGCCTCGTGGCCGGGACCGTGCTGATCGCCCCGACGGTGCCCGGCCCCGCGCCGTCGCGCACCGCCACGGGCGACGGGGTCGCCGACGTGCGCACGCGCACGCTGCGGATGACGACGCCGGCCTCGGTCGCCGGCCTGCCCACCGTCTCGCTGCCGCTGCTGACGCTGCCGAGCGAGCTCGGACCGGCGCCGGTCGGGGTCTGCCTGACCTCGCGCGCCGGGACCGACATCGCCCTCGTGCGCCTGGCTCGGCGGCTGGCCGACCTGCTCCACCCCTCGTCCGTCCCGGCCCCGCCGCGACCCCCGCACCACGGAAGGAGCCGGTCGTGACCGTGCTGACCGACGTCCCCGGACCGATCGACCCGCCCCACCGCCTGCTGATGGGCCCGGGCCCGGTCGACGCCTACCCCGGCGTGCTGCGCGCGATGTCCGCCCGGCTGGTCGGGCAGTACGACCCGTTCATGACCGAGGCGATGACGCAGACGCAGGCCCTCTTCCGGAACGTCTGGTCGTCGACGGCGGACGCGTGCGTCCTCGTGGACGGCACCTCGCGCGCGGGCATCGAGGCCGCGGTCCTCTCGCTCGTGCGCCCCGGTGAGCGCGTGCTCGTGCCGATCTTCGGCCGCTTCGGGCACCTGCTGGCCGAGATCGCCGAACGCGCCATGGCGGAGGTGCACACGATCGAGACGGCGTGGGGTCAGGTGTTCGCGCCGTCGGCGATCGAGGAGGCGATCACGCGCGTGCGCCCGACGCTGCTCGCGCTGGTGCAGGGCGACACCTCGACCACGATGCTGCAGCCGCTGGAGGAGATCGGCGAGATCTGCCGGCGGCACGGCGTGCTGTTCTACTCCGACGCCACGGCCTCGCTCGGCGGCAACCCGTTCGAGGCGGACGCGTGGGGCCTGGACGCCGCGACGGCCGGCCTGCAGAAGTGCCTCGGCGGCCCGTCGGGCTCCTCGCCGCTCGTGATGTCGGACCGCGCGGTGGAGGTGGTGCGCAGCCGTGCCCGTATCGAGGCGGGCATCCGCGAGGAGGGGGACCCGGTCGCCGTCGACTTCATCCGCTCCAACTACCTCGACGTCGGCATGATCCTGGACTACTGGGGGCCGCGTCGGCTGAACCACCACACCGAGGCGACGTCCATGCTCTACGCGGCGCGCGAGTGCGCGCGCGTCATCGCGCTCGAGGGTCGCGACGCCGTCATCGCGCGCCACGCGCTCGCCGGCGAGGCGATGCTGGCCGGTGTCCGGGCGCTGGGGCTGACCGTGTTCGGGGACGTCGCGCACAAGATGAGCAACGTCGTCGCCGTCGAGATCCCCGACGGCGTCCCCGGCGACGTCGCGCGCGCCGCGCTGCTGACGGACTTCGGCATCGAGATCGGCACGTCGTTCGGACCGCTGCACGGGCGGGTCTGGCGGATCGGGACGATGGGCTACAACGCCCGCCAGGACGCCGTCGTGACCACGCTCGCCGCGCTCGAGCAGGTGCTGCGACGCTTCGGCTTCGCCGCCCCGGCGGGCGGGGGCGTCGAGGCCGCGACCGACACCTACCGGGGAGCCGCGTGAGCTGGCGGACCCTGCTGGAGATCTCCCCGGAGCTGCTCGCGACGGCCGCGCGGCGAGCCATGACGCGCTGCGACGAGCTGGCGCGCGTGACCGCGACCCCCGGCACGATCGAGCGCGTCCATCTCTCGCCCGAGCACGCGCGCGTGAACCGACTGGTGGCCGAGTGGATGCGCGAGCTGGGGATGACCACGCGGCAGGACGCGGCGGGCAACCAGATCGGCCGGCTCGCGCCGCGCCCGCGCGCCACGGTGATCGCGGGCGACCCCGGCCCGTCCGCGAGCGAGCGGGCGCTGCGCGACGAGACGCCGGCGCTGCTGCTGGGGTCGCACCTGGACACGGTGCTGGACGCGGGGAGGTACGACGGCGTCGTCGGTGTGCTGATGGCGCTGGAGGTCGTGCGGCTGCTGCGCGTGGTGGTCGACGGCGCGGGCGGGCCCCGCGCGTCCTCGCCGTTCCCGTTCGCGCTCGAGGTGATCGCGTTCTCCGACGAGGAGGGCACCCGGTTCGGCAAGGCGCTGCTCGGGTCGAGCGCCGTGGCGGGTCTGTGGCGGCCGGAGTGGTGGTCGCTGACCGACGCGGGCGGCACCACGCTGCGGCAGGCCGCGCTCGAGTTCGGCCTCGACCCCGGCCGGATCGGCGAGGCGGCACGGCGGCCGGAGGAGCTGGTGGGCTACCTCGAGGCGCACATCGAGCAGGGGCCGGAGCTGGACCGGCGGGGCGAGTCGCTCGCCGTCGTCTCCTCGATCGCGAGCGCCCGGCGGTTCCAGGTCGTGGTCGACGGCGAGGCCCGCCACGCGGGTGGGACGCCGTACGACATGCGGCACGACGCGCTGCTGGGCGCGAGCGAGGCTGCGCTCGCGGTGGAGCGGATCTGCCGTGCGGAGCACCACATCGTCGGCACGGTCGGGCAGTTCGAGGCGTTCCCCGGGGCGGTCAACGTGGTGCCGGGCCAGGTGCGGTTCTCGCTCGACCTGCGCGGTGAGCTCGACGACGACCGCGACCGCGTGTGGGACGCGCTCGGGCGCGAGCTCGACACGATCATGGGCGGCCGCGGGCTGCGCTGGGCCTGGCGCGAGATCCACAGCGCGGCGGCCGTGATGTGCGCGCCGCTGCTGCAGGACGTCGTCGGGGCGGGCATCACCACGACGCTGGCGCGCGGGGCCGACGCTCCCGCCCGAATCTTCAGCCGCGCCGGCCACGACGCGATGGCGATCGGTGCGCTGACCGACGTCGGCATGCTGTTCCTGCGCAACCCCGACGGCGTGAGCCACCACCCGGCCGAGTCGGTCGCCACGGGCGACGTGGCCCTGGGCATCCGGGCGCTGACGGAGGCCGTGGTGCGTCTGGGCGCCGAGCACCGCCCCTGACACACCTCGAGCCCACCGCCAGCCGCAACCCGTTACGCGCAGGAAACCGGAGTGCTCCGGAGCCGGAAACGTCGTGGTTCTACGGTCAGCCTCACTGCACCCCGCTCCGCCCCCGGCTCGCCGGGGCGGAGCACCGGACCCTGGAGCCCCTGATGACCCCCACCGCACGCACCACCCCCCGTCGCGCCCGCGGCTCCCTCGCGATCGCGACCCTCGCCGTCGCCGCCCTCGGTCTCTCCGCCTGCTCCGGCGGGGACGACGCCGAGAGCGCCGCGACCTCCGGTTCCGGCGACGCCGCGGTGTCGCTCGGCGATATCAGCGTCCAGCTCAGCTGGATCAAGAACGAGGAGTTCGCGGGCGAGTTCTTCGCCCTCGAGAACGGCTACTACACCGACGCCGGTCTGGGCGAGGTCACGCTGACCGCCGGCCCCTCCACGGGTGCCGCCGAGCTCATCTCCGGCACCACCGACGTCGCACTGTCCGACGCCGTCTCGATCGGCTCCGTCGTCGCGAGCGAGGGCGCCCCGCTGAAGATCATCGGCACCACCTTCCAGAAGAACCCCTTCACGGTCCTCTCGCTGGCTGACGGTGCCGACATCGCCACGCCCGAGGACCTGATCGGCAAGAAGATCGGCGTCCAGGACTCCAACACCGCCCTGTTCCAGGCGCTGCTGGCGGCCAACGACATCGACCCGAGCGAGGTCGAGGTCGTGCCGGTGCAGTACGACCCCGCGCCCCTGGTCTCCGGCGAGGTCGACGGCTTCATCGCCTACCTCACCAACGAGGCCATCACGGTGGAGTCGGGCGGCAACCCGACCACGAACCTCGCCTTCGCCGACAACGGCCTGCCGTTCGTCGCGGAGAGCGTGGCCGTGACCGACGACGCGATCGCGAACGACCGCGAGAAGCTCAAGGCCTTCCTGGTGGCCGAGATCAAGGGCTGGACCGACGCGGTGAACGACCCCGAGGAGGGTGCGCGCCTCGCGTACGAGGTGTACGGCGCCGATCTCGACCTCGACCCGGAGAAGACCCTGGCCGGCGCGACCGCGCAGAACGAGCTCATCGTGTCCGACGAGACCGAGGCGAACGGCCTGTTCACGATCTCCGAGGAGCTGCAGGCCTCGACGGTGGAGAGCCTCGCCGGCGCCGGCATCGACCTCGAGGCGTCCGACCTCTTCGACCTCTCGCTCCTGGCCGAGGTCTACGAGGAGAACCCCGAGCTCGTCGACTACGCGGGCTGAGGCGCGGCAGACCATGAGCGCTCCCACGAGCCCGACCACCGCCTCCGCACCGACCGGAGCCACGGGCACCACCGGCAGCCTCGGCACGGGGCTGCGCCTGGAGGGCCTGTCGAAGGTCTTCGCCACCGGGCGCAACCGCGTCACGGCCCTGGCGGACACCGACCTCTTCACCGACCAGGGCACGTTCCTGTCGCTGCTCGGCCCCTCGGGCTGCGGCAAGTCGACGATCCTGCGCATCCTGGCCGGACTCGAGGAGCCGACGGGCGGCACGGCCCTGGTGGACGGGATGACCCCGTGGGAGCTGCGGCGCGGGAACCACCTGGGCATCGCGTTCCAGGACTCCGCGCTGCTGCCGTGGCGCAGCGTGCTGTCCAACGTCCGGCTGCCGTTCGAGGTGGCCGGGCGCAAGGTGGACGACGACTACGTGCGCGAGATGATCGCGCTCGTCGGGCTGAACGGCTTCGAGAAGGCCAAGCCCGCCCAGCTCTCCGGCGGGATGAGGCAGCGGGTCTCCATCGCCCGCTCCCTCATCCTGCGGCCGGACGTGCTGCTGTTCGACGAGCCGTTCGGCGCGCTGGACGACATGACGCGCCAGCGCCTCAACCTCGAGCTGCTGCGCATCTGGACCGAGCGGCCAGCCACCACGCTGCTGGTCACGCACGGCATCTCCGAGGCGATCTTCCTGTCGGACAAGGTCGCGGTCATGAGTCCGCGCCCCGGTCGGATCAAGGAGGTCATGACGATCGACCTGCCGCGACCGCGGACCCCGGAGATGATGCGGACGCCGGAGTTCCACACGTACGTGGACCAGGCGTCCGAAATCCTGTTCGGCGAGGGCGGGGCGGCGACCGATGACCACTGACGCGCCGGCCGCCGTCGTGCCGGTCTCTCCGGACAGCCGCGACAGCCGGGATGCGACGGCCCTGCCCGCCCCCGGTGCGCGGCGGCTCCCGCCGTGGGCGATCGGCGTGCTGGGTGGCGTCGTCATCGTCGCGCTCTGGTGGCTGCTCGCGCTGTGGGCCGCGGCCATCCCGACGCCGGTCGAGGTCGTGGCGGAGCTCGGCGACGCCGGGTGGGCCTACTTCTGGCGAAACTTCTCCGTCACGCTCGCGGGGGCGGGGACGGGGTACCTGTGGGGAAACGGGCTCGCACTCGTGCTGTCCGGCCTCGTGATCGTGGTGCCGCGCCTCGAGGGCCTCATCACGCAGCTCGCGATCATCACCTACTGCATCCCGATCGTCGCGGTCGGGATCCTCGCCGTCGTCCTCATCCAGCCGCCGGCGGCCGGACAGCCCTCGGGAACGGCCGTGCTGCTCGCATCGCTGTCGGTCTTCTTCACCACCGTCGTGGCCACGCTGCTCGGCCTCAAGTCCGCCGACGCCTCGGCGCTCGACGTCGTGGCGGTCTTCGGTGGCAGCCGCTTCACGCAGCTGGTCAAGGTGCGGCTCGTGGCCGCGCTGCCCGCCATCCTCAACGGCCTGCAGATCGCCGTCCCCGCGGCCTTCCTCGGCGCCGTGCTCGGCGAGTTCTTCGGCAAGATCGAGGCTGGCGTCGGTCTCGCCATGACCCTCGCGATGCAGAACTCCGACGCTCCCCGGGTCTGGGCGCTCGCGCTGGCGAGCGGCGTCGTGGCGCTGGCCGGGTTCGCGCTGGTGGGTCTCGTCGCACGGCTCGTCGCCCCGTGGTCGAAGGGGGCGGCGTCGTGACCGCGGGAACCGTGGCCGCGCCGACCTCACCGGCGGCGCCCACCGCGCCCGACGCCGTGACGTCCCGCGTCAGCCGTGAGGCCCGCCAGGCGGTGGTCAAGGCGCTGACGCGCTCGCTCTCCACGTTCGCGCTGACGATCGTGGCGGTCGTGGTGCTGTGGTTCGGGGTGCTCGCGGTCTTCGACATCTCGCCGTTGATCGCCAAGAACCCGCTCGACGTCTGGAACTACCTCACGACCGTTCCGGCGGCGCCCGCCAACCGTGAGCTGATCGCCGCCAACCTCGGCGTGACGCTCGGTCATTCGCTGATCGGCTTCGTCGCCGGGCTCGTGGCGGCGATGGTCGGGGCGCTGCTGTTCCAGCTCAGCAAGGGCGTCGAGCACGCTCTCATGCCGGCGGCGATGCTGCTGCGCTCCGTCCCGCTGATCGCGATGGCACCCGTCATCATCCTGATCTTCGGCCGCGATCTCGCCACCGTCGCCGTCATCGGCGGCATCGTGGTGCTCTTCCCGGCGCTCGTGACGATCTCGTTCGGGCTGCGGTCCGCGGCCGGTCACATGAACGACCTGGTCGCCGTCTACGGCGGTGGCACCGTCTCGACCCTGCGACACGTGGCGATCCCGTCCTCGCTGCCCGCGTTCTTCGCGGCCGTGCGGATCTCGGTGCCCGGCGCGATCACGGGCGCGCTCCTGGCCGAGTGGCTCGCCGTCGGCGGCGGGATCGGTGGCTCGATCGGCGGCTTCGTCCCGCAGGCGCAGTTCACGGCCCTGTGGACGTCGGTCGTGGCCGTCACGGCGGTCTCGCTCGTGCTCTACAACGTGGTGCAGATCCTGGAGAACGTGGTGCTCGCCCGCATGGGCATGACACCCCAGAAGGGCCTCTAGCCCGGACGTCCGCCCCGGGTGAGCACGGCCGGAACCGCCCGCCCCACCGTTGGCTGTCACTCCTGGTCCGGATCACCGCCGGCAACCGGACGCACCGTGACAGCCAACGGCGACGACCACCCGGAACCGGCCGTACCGTGCCAGTCACCCGGTCACCCGGTCACCCGGTCACCCGGTCACCCGGTTACCCGGTTACCCGGTCGCCGTCGGCGGCTCGTTCGCTGTGCGCCCGTGGTCGCGTCGGCCCACCCGGTGCGGCCACCCGTGCACACCGAGCGGGCGAGACGGCTATCCGTGCACAGCGAACCAGCCCTGCGAAGGACGGCCCGATGACCGACTCGCCGGCCCGTCCACAGCCGGCCCGTCCACAGCCAGCCGGCCGGTCGGTCGGTCGGTCGGTCGGCGTCAGTGCCTCAGCGGGTCAGGACGCCGTCGCTGTCGCCCCACCCGTCGCACCGGCCTCGGCCGCCGCCCGCCACACGCGGTCGCGCGAGAACGGCTGCGTGAAGACCCGGGCGCCGGTCGCGCGCGCGATCGCGTTCCCCACGGCGGGTGCCACCGGGTTGTACGGCGACTCGCTCATCGACTTGGCGCCGAACGGCCCCAGCTCGTCGCTCGTCCGCGCGAAGTACACCTCGGTCGTCGGCACGTCCGCGAACTGCGGCACGCGGTAGAACCGGAACACCGAGGAGGTGACCGTGCCGGCGCCGTCGGTCATGACCTCCTCCAGCAGCGCGCTGCCGAGTCCCTGCGCCGCGCCGCCCTCGACCTGACCGCGGCACTGCGCGGGGTTGAGGACCACACCGGCGTCGGCCGCCTGGACCGACTGCAGCACCCGCACGCTGCCGGTCTCGACGTCGACGGCGACGCGCACCGCGTGCACGTTGAACGCCAGCGACCTGACGTACGCGCGCTCCTCCACGCTCGCGCGCAGCCCGTCGGTCACGAGGTCCTCCGGCGCGGCGGCGGCCAGCACGTCCGCCCACGGGACGGTCCGGCCGTCGACGATCGCGCCGCCCGGCCCCAGCTCGACGTCGTCGGCGGCCACGTCGCCGGCGAACACGTCGTCACCCTCGCCGCCCCCGACCACCCCGCGCGCCAACCCCGCCACCAGCGTCCGCAGCTTCGTGCAGGCCGCGTGCAGCGCCCTGCCCGCCACGGTGATGCCCGAGGACGCGAACGCCCCCGTGTCGTGGCCGACGAGGTCGGTGTCGGAGCGGCGCAGCACCAGGCGGTCGCCGCCGATGCCGAGCACCGTCGTGGCGATCTGCCGGTGGACCGTGGAGGTGCCGTTGCCGAACTCGGCCGATCCGACGTCGAGCACCACCACGCCGTCGGGCCGCAGCGTCGCGCTCGCGTCGGAGAAGTGTCCGCGCGGCGCCATCGTGGACAGCATCGAGAGCGCCATCCCCTCCCCCACGGCCCAGCCCGCGGGCGCCTCGACGCCGTTCCCGCGCCGCAGCGCCGCCTGCGCCAGGTCGAGGCACTGGTCGAGCCCGTAGCTGCCCCACACGATGTCCTCCTCGTGGTCGGGGTGCGTGACGTGGATCGGATCGCCGCGCCTGACGGCGTTGAGCCGACGCAGGTCGAACGGGTCGATGCCGAGCTCCTGCGCGAGCAGGTCCATCGCCGACTCCACGCCGAGGATCACCTGCCCGAGGCCGTACCCCCGGAACGCGCCCGAGGGCACGTTGTTCGTGTACACCGCCTCGGCGTCCACGCGCGTCACGGGCGAGCGGTAGACGCCGATCGACTCCGAGCAGCCGTGGAACATCACACCGATCGCGTGGTTGCCGTAGGCGCCCGTGTCGCTCAGCACGTCGATCTTCATGGCCGTCAGGACGCCGTCGGTGCCGGCCCCGAGGGTCACCGAGACGCGCATCGGGTGCCGGAACGAGGACCGCACGAACTCGTCGTTGCGGGAGAACTCGTAGGCGACCGGCCGGGACGTCCGCAGCACCGCGAGCGCCACCAGGTCCTCGGTGAAGATCTCCTGCTTGCCGCCGAAACCGCCGCCGACGCGCGCCGCGAAGACCCGCACCCGCTCGCGCGGCAGGTCGAGCAGCAGCGCGAGCTCGTCGCGCACGAGGAACGGCACCTGCGTGCTGGAGCGGATGACGAGGCGTCCGTCGTCGTCGAGCCACCCGATCGAGCCGTGCGTCTCCAGCTGCGCGTGGCTCACGCGACTGGTCTGCCACGTGCCGCCGACGGTGACGGCGCTGGCCGCGAGCGCCGCGTCCACGTCGCCGCCGTAGCCGCCGTGCAGCGCCGCGACGACGTTGCGCCCCGACTCGTGCACGCGGTCGCTCTCGTCGAGCTCGGGGTGCAGGACCGGGGCGCCCGGTGACCGGGCGGCCTCGGGCTCGAAGACGGCCGGCAGCACCTCGTAGTCGATCCGCACCAGCGCACACGCGGCGGCCGCGGCGGCCGCGGTCTCCGCCACGACGGCGACCACGCGCTGGCCGATGTGGCGCACCACGTCGTCGAGCATCCGGGTGTCGTCGGGGTCGTCGTCGCGGAACTGGTGGCGGGCCGTGGAGTACCGGCGACGGGGGACGTCCTCGTGCGTGAGGATCACCACGACGCCCGGCACGGCGCGGGCCGCCGTGGTGTCGATGGCCACCACGCGCGCGTGCGCGTGCGGTGATCCGACGACACGCAGCGTCAGCGTCCCCGGCACCACGGTGTCGAACGTGAACGGCTCCAGACCCTGCACGATCTCTCGTCCGCGCGGCGGGCGGACGGAGTCGCCCACGCCGCCGGACATCGGGGCCCCTGCGGGGTCGACGGCCTCGACGGGCTCGGGCTCAGCCTCGACCGGAGCCGCAGGAGCCGACGCGAGCGCCGCCGTCGGGCAGCCACCGCACCCGTCGCCCGCTCCCCCGCCCACACCGGCGCAGATCGCCTCGCGGATCGGCCGGTAGCCCGTGCAGCGGCACAGGTTGCCCTTCATGCGGCGGTCGAGGTCGCCCAGGTCCTCCGGGCCCAGCGTCGAGGCCGTCACGCTCATGCCCGGTGTGCAGAAGCCGCACTGGAACCCGAAGCTCTCCACCAGCGCCTCCTGCACCGGGTGGAGCTCGTCGCCGGGCGCGAGGCCGGCGGCCGTCGTCACGCTCCGGCCCTCGGCTCGCCCGGCCGGGACGATGCACGAGTGCACGGCCTCGCCGTCGAGCAGGACCGAGCACGCGCCGCAGTCACCGGCGTCGCAGCCCTTCTTGACCTCGAGGTGCCCGCTCTCGCGCAGCAGCGTGCGCAGGCACTGCCCGGGCGCCGGCGCGGGCGTCTCGACGGCGGAGTCGTTGATCGTGAGCCTCATGCGGTCTCCTGCAGCAGGTCGTGGCGGACCCGGAGCGCGAGCGTCGCGCTGACGGCGCGCCGCCAGTCCGCGGGTCCCATCGGGTCGGAGTAGTAGCCCTCGGCGGCCTCGACGTCGGCGCGCAGCTCGGCCGCCGTGGGCACACCGGGGTAGCGCAGCACGACGGGTCGCGACGTCGCGGCGGTCACGCCGACGACCACCGCGCCGTCGGCGTCCACGCGTCCCGTCACCACCGACCCGGACCGTCCCAGCTCGGCCAGCGCGATCCGGCGCAGCGTGGCGCGCGAGCGCAGCGCCGCGGCGGGGATCTCGACGGCGCGCAGGATCTCCCCCGGCGCCAGGGCGTTCGTGGTGTCCCCGGTGGGGAGGTCGGCGACGGGCAGCCGGCGCTCGGACCCGTCAGCGGCCCAGCAGTGCGCGACGCCGTCGAGCGCGACGGCGAAGCTGATCATCGCCGCCGCCGCGTAGGTGCGGCAGACGTTGCCGCCGACGGTCGCCGTCGTCCAGATCTTGAACGACGCGAGCAGCGCGTCTGCCGCGCGCGGCGCGAGCGCGAGGGCAGCCCAGTCCGACGGCGGCGTCGCGAGCGAGGTGGTCCGCCGCGTCTGGCGGCCCTGCGCCCACTCCACGAGCGTCGCGATCGGGCACGTGGCCCCGATCCGCAGACCCTCGGGCCCGACCTCGAGGTCGGGCCACCCCATCGTCGTGAGGTCGACGAACCCGGTGGTGCGCGGCTGCGGCTCGCTCATCAGCCACGTCCCGCCCGCGATGGGCACCTCACCGGGCGCGAGCGCGAGGTCGGCGCGGGTGCGGGCGGCGCGGAAGGAGCTGATCGTCGTGACGTCCACGGCGTCCTACAGCCGCTCGGCGAGCGCGCGCGAGGCCGCCGCCACCTCGCGGGCGATGACGGCCTCCTCAGCGGTGACGAGCGCGCCGTCGGCCACGATCGTCCGGCCGCCGACGAGGCTGCGCACGATCGGGGGCAGCGCACCGAGGCCGAGTGCGGCGACGGGGTCGAGGATGCCGGCGTGCTCCACGCCGTCCACCCGCCACACCACCAGGTCGGCGAGCATGCCCGCCGCGAGCGAGCCGAGGTCGGCCTCACGCCCGAGCACGCGAGCGCCGCCCGCCGTCGCCATCCACAGCCCGTGCCGCACGCTCAGCGAGTCGGCACCCGACCGCAGGCGGCCCATGAGGACCGACTCGCGGATCTCGACGCCGAGCTGTCCCGACTCGTTGGAGGCGGCACCGTCGACCCCGAGCCCGACGGCGACGCCCGCGGTCAGGAGGTCGTGCACCGGCGCGATACCGGCGGCCAGGCGGCCGTTGGAGGACGGGCAGTGCGCCACCCCCGTTCCCGTCGCGGCGTAGCGGCGGATCGCGCTCTCGTCGAGGTGCACGCAGTGCGCCATCCAGACGTCCGGCCCGAGCCACCCGAGGTCCTCGAGGTAGGCGGTCGGGCTCTTGCCGAACCGCTCGGCGCAGTACGCGTCCTCCTCCACCGTCTCGGACGCGTGCGTGTGCAGCCGGACCCCGAGGTCGCGCGCGAGCACGGCCGACTCGCGCAGCAGGTCGGCCGTGACCGAGAACGGTGAGCACGGCGCGATCGCGACCTGCACGAGCGCGTCCGGCGAGGGGTCGTGGTAGCGCTCGACCGCCTCCTGCGACGCCGTCAGCGCGGCCTGCGTCGTCTCGACGGCGAAGTCCGGCGGCAGCCCGCCCTGCGAGGCGCCGAGGTCCATCGAGCCGCGCGTCGCGTGCAGGCGCACGCCGATCCGGCCCGCGGCCTCGACCAGCGCCCCGACGATGTCGCCCGACCCCCGGGGAAAGATGTAGTGGTGGTCACCGACGGTGGTGCAGCCCGAGCGCGCCAGCACCGCCATCGCGCCCGCCGCGCCGGAACCGGTCAGGCCGGCGTCGATGCGTGACCACAGCGGGTACAGCGCCGTGAGCCAGTCGAACAGGATCGAGTCCTGCGCGTACCCGCGCGTGAGCCACTGGTAGAGGTGGTGGTGGGTGTTGATCAGCCCGGGCGTGACGAGGCAGCCGGTCGCGTCCACGACGTCGGCGCCCTCGCGGAGCGCGGCGGGAGCCGGCCCGGCCCCGACGGCCAGGATGCGCGCTCCCTCCACGACGACGTGGCCGCGCGCGTGCTCGGTCCCCGCGCCATCGACCGTGGCGACGTAGCCGTTCTCGATCACCGTCCGCCGCGCCCCGGGCGCGCTCGTGCGCGCCGTCTTGTGCGGCGTCGCCGCCGTCGTCCTCGGGTCCGTACCGCTGCCGGTCATGCCACCGCTCCTGCCGCGACCGCCGGGCTCACCGCGGTCGCCGTCGTCGTGACCGGCCGGTGGACCCGGCCGGTGAGCTCGTTCAGGGGGCGCGCGCTCGCGCCGTGCCGGGCGGCGACGACCTCCGCGAGGATCGCCAGCGCCGTCTCGCCCGGGCTGCTGCCCCCGAGGTCGAGTCCGAGGGGCGAGCGCAGCCGCGCGATCCTGTCGGCGCGCAGCCCGCCCTCGTGGAGCAGACGTCGACGGCGCGCGACCGTGGCCCGCGATCCCATCGCGCCGACGAACGCGACCGGCAGCGCCAGCGCGACCAGGAGCACGGGGACGTCGACGCGCTCGTCGTGCGTGAGGACGCAGATCGCGGTGCGCGGGTCGACCCCGTGCGGAGCGAGCGACGCGAGGTGCTCGGCCGGGTCGGCGACCAGCACCGCGGCGGCGTCCGGGAACCGCTCCGCCGTCGCGAGGAGTCCCGAGTCGTCGCACACGGTGACCGCGAACCCGACGGCGGCGGCCACGCGGCACAGCGCCACGGCGTGCTCACCGGCGCCGACGATCAACAGCGGGGGGCGCGGCTCGTGCCGCAGCACCAGGAGACGCGCCTCGCCGGAGTCGACACCGTCGGCGCCGGGGGCGCCAGCGCCGTCGTCGCACCCGGGCACGACGATCGTTCCCGTCCCCGGACCCGAGCGGATCAGCCCGACGGCGGCCGCGCGTCCGGCGGTGGCGTCCGCCAGCGCGGCCACCGCCACGGTGTCCGTGGGCAGCACCCGGTGGGCGACGACGTCGATCGATCCGCCGCACGCGAGCGCGAACGTGGCCGACGACGCCTCCCCCGTCCTCAGGGCGTCGAGCGCGAGCAGCACCGCGTCGGACTCGGCGCACCCGCCCGAGAGCGATCCGAGCACCTGCGCCTGCGCGGTGACGGCCATGGTGGCGCCGACCACGCGCGGCGCGCTGCCGCGGACGCGCGTGATGGTGACGAGTGCGACGGCGTCGCCACCCCGCAGCAGGGGAAGGAGGTGGGCGGCGTGCTCGAACATTCCCTGAGGGTACGGACAACCTGTAACGACCGCGCTACGCTCGCGTATCGCTCAGGCTCGCGGCGCGCGTCGGCCCGGCACCGCGGCGAACGAGCCGGCCGGGGGTGTCGGCCCAGGGGGAGACACCGAGATGGTCCAGCCGAGCAGTCGCCCGACGGGGCGGGCGCTGCCCGCCGCACCGAGCGTGACGGGTGCGGCCCTGACGGGACTCGTGCTCGCCGCCGGTGCGGGCCGCCGCTACGGCGGCCCGAAGGCGCTCGCGATCACCGCCGACGGCACGCCCTGGCTCCACCTGGCGGTCGCCGCCCTGCGGGCCGGTGGCTGCGCACGCGTGCTGGTGACGCTCGGCGCCGGGGCCTCCGACGCCCTGCCGCTCGTGCCGCCCGGGGTCGAGCCCGTCCTCGTGCCCGGCTGGAACGAGGGCATCGCCGCCAGCCTGCGCCACGGGCTGGGGGCGGCGGGCGGGCACGGGGCCGACGCGGTCGTGGTGGTCACGGTCGACACCCCCACGATGCCCGCCGGGGCCGTGCGGCGGATCGCCTCCGCCGCCGGCCCGGATCCGACGGACGCGCTCGTCCAGGCCGTCTACGGCGGCCGCCCCGGGCACCCCGTGCTGATCGGTCGCCGTCACGTCCCGGCGATCACCGCCGCCGTCTCGCGGGACGTCGGAGCCCGGCCGTACCTGCTCGCGAACGCCGCGCGGGAGGTCGAGTGCGGGGACCTCTGGGACGGCGCCGACCTCGACGGCCGCAGTGAGGGGCCGGCTCAGCCCAGCAGGTCGTGACGCGCGATCGTCGCCTCGCGCTGCGGGCCGACGCCGACGGCCGAGATCCGGGTGCCCGAGATCTTCTCGAGGTGCTCGACGTAGCGCTGCGCGTTGACGGGGAGGTCCTCGAACGTGCGGGCGCCCGAGATGTCCTCCCACCAGCCGTCGAGGTGCTCGTAGATCGGGACCGCGTGGTGGAACGCGCTCTGGTCCACGGGCATCTCGTCGTAGCGGACGCCGTCGACGTCGTAGGCCACGCAGACCGGCACCTTCTCCAGCCCGGTGAGCACGTCGAGCTTGGTCAGCACGAGGTCGGTCAGCCCGTTGATGCGCGAGGAGTAGCGGGCGATCACGGCGTCGTACCAGCCGCAGCGGCGCGACCGCCCGGTGGTGACACCGAACTCGCCACCCGTCTTGCGGAGGAACTCGCCCATGTCGTCGAGCAGCTCGGTCGGGAACGGACCCTCGCCGACGCGCGTGGTGTACGCCTTGATGACGCCGACGACGCGGTCGATGCGCGTCGGGCCGATCCCCGAACCGGTGCACGCGCCCGCGGCCGTGGCCGAGGAGGACGTGACGAACGGGTAGGTGCCGTGGTCGACGTCGAGCATCGTGGCCTGGCCGGCCTCGAACAGCACGATCTCGCCGCGGTCGAGCGCACCGTTCAGCACGAGCGAGGTGTCGGCGACCATCGGCTTCAGGCGGTCGGACCACGCGAGCAGCGCGTCCACGGTCTCGTCCACCGTGACGGCGCGCCGGTTGTAGACCTTGAGCAGGATCTGGTTCTTCAGCTCCAGCGCGCCCTCGATCTTCTCGCGCAGGATCTTCTCGTCGTACAGGTCCTGGACCCGGATGCCGACGCGGTTCATCTTGTCCGCGTACGTCGGGCCGATGCCGCGGCCCGTGGTGCCGATCTGCCGCTTGCCGAGGAAGCGCTCCGTGACCTTGTCCAGCGTCCGGTTGTACGGCGCGATGACGTGCGCGCTCGAGCTGACCAGGAGCCGTGACACGTCCACGCCACGGGTCTCGAGGTGGTCCAGCTCGGAGAACAGGACCTGGAGGTCGACCACGACGCCGTTGCCGATGACGGGCGTGACCCCGGGGCTGAGGATGCCGGAGGGCAGGAGGTGGAGGGCGTACTTCTCGTCGCCGATCACCACGGTGTGCCCCGCGTTGTTCCCGCCGTTGAACTTCACGACGTAGTCCACGCGCGACCCGAGCTGATCGGTCGCCTTACCCTTGCCCTCGTCGCCCCACTGGGCCCCGACGACGACGACTGCTGGCATGCCTTACTCCTGTCCTGGGGCGGCGGGCGCCTCGCCCACCGGGACGCCCTGCGCCAGGACGGCGGGGGCGGTCGGGTCCGACTGGTCGACGAACTCCGTGATGCGGTCGGCCTCCTCGATCTCTCCGAGCGCGCGAGCGGCGTCGCCGAGCGCGAGGAGAGCAGCGAGGAAGCCGCGGTTGGTCGGGTGGCTGACGGGGACCGGTCCCTGTCCGCGCCAGCCGGCACGCCGCAGCGCGTCCAGCCCGCGGTGGTAGCCGACCCGCGCGTAGGCGTAGGCCGTCACAGCGTCGGCCGGGACCGCCCCGCCGTCGGCCGCGAGGCCGTCGAGCTCCGTGCGCGCCAGGAGCGCCCACGCGAGGCTCGAGTCGGGATGGGAGGCGGCTGCGGCGCGCACCGCCTCGACGTCGCCGCTGTCGACGACGCCGTTCGCGGCGCCCAGCAGCGCGGCGACCGCGGCGTCCGGGTGGTCGGCGGGAAGACGGGTGGACGGCGGGCCGATGCTGACGGCGGCGCCCAGGTTCTCGTGACTCACCCGGTCATCCTCCCATCCCGGTGCGACACCCGTGCCGGTCCCGCGCACGAGCGCCTGACGGCACGACCCCCGTCAGCGCGAACGGGCGGGCGGACCGTGAGGTCCACCCGCCCGTTCGTCGCACCGGGTGCGTCAGCTCGGCTCAGAGCTTGTTGCCGGCGCTGCGCAGCTGCTGGCTCGCCTCGACGATGCGGGCGGCCATGCCGGCCTCGGCCAGCTTGCCCCAGGCGCGCGGGTCGTAGGCCTTCTTGTTGCCCACCTCGCCGTCGATCTTGAGCACGCCGTCGTAGTTGCTGAACATGTGGCTGACCACGGGACGCGTGAACGCGTACTGCGTGTCGGTGTCGATGTTCATCTTGATGACGCCGTTGTCGACGGCCTCGGAGATCTCGGCGGCGGTGGAGCCGGAGCCGCCGTGGAAGACCAGGTCGAACGGGTTGGCCTTGCCGAGCTCGGCGCCGACCGCGTCCTGGATCTCCTTGAGGATGGCCGGGCGCAGCTTGACCGCGCCGGGCTTGTAGACGCCGTGCACGTTGCCGAACGTGAGGGCCGTCAGGTAGCGGCCCTTCTCGCCCGTGCCGAGGGCGCGAACCGTCGCGAGACCGTCCTCGACCGTCGTGTACAGCTTGTCGTTGATCTCGGCCTCGTGGCCGTCCTCCTCGCCACCCACGACGCCGACCTCGATCTCGAGGATGGTGCGGGCGGCCTGGCTGAGCTCGAGCAGCTCGGCGGCGATGACGAGGTTCTCGTCCAGCGGGATGTCGCTGCCGTCGAACATGTGCGACTGGAACAGCGGGTTCTCGCCGCGCTTGACCTGCTCGGCCTCGTGGGCCAGGAGCGGGCGGACCCAGGAGTCGAGGTTCTTCTTGACGCAGTGGTCCGTGTGGAGCGCGATGGTGACGTTGTAGTTCTTCGCGACCTCGGTCGCGTAGGCGGCGAGCGCCAGGGAGCCGGAGACGCGGTCCTTGATCGTGGAGCCGGAGGCGTACTCGGCGCCGCCGACGGAGACCTGGATGATGCCGTCGCTCTCGGCCTCGGCGAAGCCCTGGATCGCGGCGGTCACGGTCTGGGAGGACGTGATGTTGACCGCCGGGTAGGCGAACGAGCCGGCCTTGGCCCGGTCGATCATCTCGGCGTAGACCTCGGGGGTTGCGATGGGCATGGGTACTCCTCGGATTGCAGTTCGATGCCAGTACCGGCCAAGTCTGTCAGACGGGGGGCGATCGATCCCAGGACGTCCGTCCCGTGGCCCTTCGCGTCAGGCGTCAGGGCTCCCCAGGTGCTCGCTCGCCCACGCGTACATCGCGACGGCGGCCGCCGCCCCCGCGTTGATCGACCTGGTCGACCCGTGCTGGGTGATGTGCCGGACCTCGCGGCACGCGGCGAGCATCTCGGGACTCAACCCCGGCCCCTCGGAGCCGAAGACCAGCACCGCCCCGGCGGGCAGCCCGCCGGTCTCGATCGCCCTCGATCCCGGCACGTTGTCGATGCCGACGACGGCGAGGCCCTCCTCCGTCGCCCACGCCGCGAACGTCGCGGCGTCGGGGTGGTGGTGGACGCTCAGGTAGCGGTCGGTGACCATCGCCCCGCGACGGTTCCAGCGCCGTCGTCCGACCACGTGGACCCCCGCGACGTTGTAGGCGTTCGCGGTCCGCACGATCGAGCCGATGTTCATGTCGTGGGCGAGGTTCTCGATCGCGACGTGCAGCGGCGTGCGACGCGCGGCGAGGTCGGCGACGACGGCCTCGAGCGTCCAGTACCGGTAGCGGTCCACGACGTTGCGCCGGTCGCCGTGCTCCAGCAGCTCGGGGTCGTAGCGCGCCTCGGTCGGCCAGTCCTCGCGGCCACCGGGCCACGGCCCGACGCCGACCTCGCGCTCGGCGTCCTCACCGGTGTCGCCGGTGTCGCCGGTGTCGCCGGTGTCGTTCGTACCCGTGGACTCGTTCACGGCGTCCAGACTAGGCGCGGTCTCAGGGCGTGACGACGACGGCGGAGCTGTGGCGGTGCTCCCACCACAGCGCGAGCGCCACGACGGCGCCGCCCGCGAGCGCGAGGGCCGCGGCGACGGCGAGCTCGGCGCCTTCCGGCGGTGCGAGCACGGCGGTGCCGTCGCGCCACGGCCACAGCGCGCGCAGCGACCCGACCATGAGACCGGTCAGCACGGCCATCGTGGCCTGCCGGCGGTGGTGCAGGAGCCAGCGCAGCACCTTGACGAAGGACCCCAGGCCGACGGCGGCGCCGGCGATGAAGACCCCGACGAACGCGAGGTCCCGCGCCGCGAGCGCCTGCTGGACGGGGACGTACAGACCCAGGGCCAGGAGCACGAACGAGCCCGAGAGCCCCGGGACCACGAGCGCGTTGATCGCGACGGCGGCGCCCACGAACACGAGCCACAGCGGTGGGGCGTCGACGTCGAGCGCCGGCAGGCCCGTCAGCACGAAGGCGGCCACGGCCCCGGCAGCGGCCAGGGCGAGGTCGCGCGGACCGAACCGGTGCGGTGCCAGTCGCAGCGGGACCAGCACCGACACGGCGATCATGCCGAGGAAGACGGCGCTGACCTGCACCGGGTGCGCCTCGAGCAGCGGGGCGACGGTGCTGAGCGTGGCGAGCAGCACGATCGCCATCCCGGCGAGCACGGGCACGAGGAAGCGCCAGTCGATCTCGGAGGCCGCCGCGCGCAGGGCGGCGCCGCTGCGACGGCGCAGCAGGGTCGAGACCCCGATGCGGGCCACGTGCACGAGCTGTCCCGCGGCGTCGATCAGTCGGTCGAACAGGCCCACGACCAGGGCGACCGTGCCGCCAGAGATGCCGGGGACGCCCTCGGCCGCGCCGACGAGGCCACCGCGCACCATCAGTCCGGGGGCGTCGCGCCAACGGGCGCGGGCGACGGCCGGGGCCTCGTCGGCCGCGGGCCGGAGGGGAGGACGGTCCGGGGGTGCGGCCCCGCCGGGGCCGGCGTCGTCGTTCCGGAGCACGCTCGGGCGCGCGGGATCGGTCGGTGAGGTCACGGGAGCCGTTCGGGTCGGTATCGGTCGGGACGTCGGTCGATGTCGACGGCGCGGAGCGCCTCCTCCACCCTAGGCGGGCGTCGGACCGAGCCTCTCGGAACCGACCGGCGGTCAGTAACCCTTCACCGGACGAGCACTCGCGAGGTACCTCTCGAACACGGCCGCCAGTGCCGCGCGATCGCACTCGTCGAGCTCGACCTCGTAGATGGCTCCCCGGTAGCCGAACGTGACGACGTGCTCGTGGTCGTCGCGGCCACCGTCGGTGTCGTCGTCCGCGAGCACCACACCCTTGATCCGGACCACGGACCCTCCCACGGCATTGATCGACTGGTACCGACCGGACACTACAACAATAGAGTCGGTTCCGATCCCACGAGTTTCGGCCGCGTCGGACGGCAGGGGCTCAGCGCGTGGCGGGCAGGCCCAGGTCGTCGGTGTCGAGGATCCAGAAGTAGGGCAGACCCGTCTCGGCGACGGCCTCGCGCGCCCCCGTGTCGCGGTCCACGACGACGGCGCACGCCACCACCTCGGCCCCGGCCGCGCGCAGCGCCTCGACGGCCTGGATGATGCTGCCGCCCGTGGTGGAGGTGTCGTCGAGAGCGACGACGCGCCTGCCGGCCACGTCGGGACCCTCGACCTGGCGACCCATGCCGTGGCTCTTGGCGGCCTTGCGGACGACGAACGCGTCGAGCTCGAGACCGCGCGAGGCCGCGGCGTGCAGCATGGCTGCGGCCACCGGGTCGGCACCCATGGTCAGGCCGCCGACGGCGTCGATCTCCGCTGTCCCGAAACCCTCCTCCTCGAGGCGGTCGAGCAGGAGGTGCCCGATCAGCGGCGCGGCCTCGTGGTGCAGCGTGGCCCGGCGCATGTCGACGTAGTAGTCGGCCTCGCGTCCGGAGGCGAGAGTGACGCGGCCGTGCACGACGGCGAGGTCGGCCACCAGGGTGGCGAGGCGGGACTTCGGGCTGTCGGCTGAGGCGCTCACGGAACCCGAGCGTATCGGGCCCGGCGCGGTCAGCGCGTGTCGCCCGCCACGTAGAACCACGTGCCGGCGTTGCGCACGAAGGTGCTGACCTCCTCCAGCACGCCACGGTCCGTCGCGCTGCGATAGCTCGCCCGGAAGTGGACCGTGCCGGTCGAGTCGCTCTCGCCGCCGCGGGTCGTGCCGACGATCTGCAGACCGACCCAGGCGACGGTGTCGTCCAGATCCAGGTCCTCGGGCCGCGAGCTCGCGTGCCACGTGCGGCGCAGGTGCTCGATGTCGCGGAGCGCGTAGGCGGTGAACCGCGATCGCATCAGCGCGACCGCCGTCGGGGCGGGAGCCCCGGCGAGATAGGGACCGCAGCACTCGGCGTGCGGCAGGCGGCTGCGGCACGGGCAGCGCTCGCCGGCCGGGACGACGGCGGCAGCGGCAGCGGCTGGCTCCGACGGGTGCTCGTGCGTCACCGGCGGTGGCTCCCCAGCGCGCGCACGAGCGGGACCGGGGCGTGGCGCAGGAGCGCCGAGACCACGCGGTAGCGCGCGGTCGGCGTGACCTCGACGCGCCCGCGCCGCACGGCGTCGAGGGACTCGGCCACGACGCGCTCGACGCTCAGCCAGGCGCCGTCCGGGTAGGGCGGGCGCCGACCGCCGAGGCGCGCGTGGAACTCGGTGCGGACGAAACCGGGATTGACCACCGTGGCCGTCACCCCGGTGCCCGCCAGCTGACCGGCCACGGCCTGGGTGAAGGTGTTGAGCCACGCCTTGTGGGCGGCGTACGTGCCGGAGACCGTGAGCGCCGCGACCGACCCGACGTTGAGCACCCCGCCCCGCCCGCGCGGCACCATCGCGTCGGCCGCGGCCCGCGTCAGGAGCATGACGGCGCGCACCATCACGTCCAGCGCCGCCTCCTCGGCGGCCGGGTCGCTGGTCAGGAAGGACTCGCGGAGGCCGTAGCCGGCGTTGTTGACCAGGAGGTCGACCGGACGCTCGGCGTCGCGCAGGCGCGCGGCGACGCGCTCGACGTCGTCGGTCACCGACAGGTCGGCTCGCAGCACCTCGGCCCCGACCCCGGCGGCGGCCCGCAGCTGCGCGGCGAGCGTCTCCAGGCGCCCGGCGTCGCGTGCGACGAGCACGACGTCGTGCCCGGACTCGGCCAGCTGCCACGCGAACTCGCGGCCCAGTCCGGCGCTGGCGCCCGTGATCAGTGCTGTTCCCATGGCTCCATCATCACCCCGGCGTCCCTCGCGGACGGCCGCGGTGTCGGGCCCCGCCGGTAGGTTGGGCGCATGCTGATCGCCACCTGGAACGTCAACTCCATCCGCGCCCGCGTCGACCGCGTGACGGCGTTCCTGGAGCGCAGCGGGGTGGACGTGCTGGCGATGCAGGAGACCAAGTGCAAGGACGAGCAGTTCCCCGTGATGCCGTTCGAGGCCATCGGCTACGAGGTCGCCCACCACGGCCTCAGCCAGTGGAACGGCGTGGCGATCGCCTCGCGCGTCGGGCTGTCCGACGTCGAGACCTCGTTCGCGCAGCAGCCCGCGTGGGGCGACCCTGCGGTCACCGAGGCGCGCGCGATGGGCGCGACGTGCGGCGGCGTGCGGGTGTGGAGCCTGTACGTGCCCAACGGCCGAACGATCGAGGACCCGCACTACTCCTACAAGCTCGCGTGGCTGCGGGCGCTGCGCGACGAGGCGCAGGACTGGTCCACCTCGACCACGCCCACGATGCTCGTGGGTGACTGGAACATCGCGCCGCTCGACACCGACGTCTGGGACCGCGCGTTCTTCGAGGGCTCGACGCACGTGACCGAGCCCGAGCGCGACGCGCTGACCGCGATCGAGACCGCGGGCTACACGGAGCTGACCCGTCGGTACACGCCGGACGAGTACACCTACTGGGACTACACGCAGCTGCGGTTCCCCAAGCGCCAGGGCATGCGGATCGACCTGGCGCTCGGCAACGCGGCGGCGACGGCGCGCCTCGCAGGCGCCCGCATCGACCGCGAGGAGCGCAAGGGCAAGGGCGCGAGCGACCACGCCCCCGTGGTCGTCGAGCTGACCGACTGATGGCCAAGGAGCCGCCCGGCGGGCGCGAGGTGCCGGAGGTCCCCGCCATCCCGACGGCGAACGGCGGCCAGGACGCGCCGCCGCCCTCGGGGTGGCAGCCGGGTTCGGCCCGCAGCCCCTACGCGGCTCCCCCGCGCGTGGAACGTGCCCCGCAGCCGGCACCGGTCGTGCCGCCGCGCCCGGGGACCGGCGGCGCACCGAGCCCGAGCGCGGGACCCTCCTTCGCGATGCCGCAGATGGCCAGGGCTCCGCTCGACGGCGTCTCGGTCGCCTCCGTGGTCGCCGGCGCACTCGGCACCGGTCCGATCGCGCTGGCGCTCGGCCTGATCGGCCTCCGGCGCACGACGCGCTCCTACCGCCGCAGCCCTCGGATCGCGGCGACCGGCGTCGTCCTCGGTTCGATCGGCACGATCGCCCTGGTCGTGGTCGGGATCGTCGCGGGGCTCGGCGGCTTCGCCGGCGGTGGCGGCACGTCCGAACCCGGCGACGTCGCCGCACCGCGCGTCGTCCACTCCAGCCTCGTCGCGCCGGGCAACTGCGTGCAGTTCCTCCCGGCGCAGCAGGAGGTCGGCGAGGTCACCCTGGTGCCGTGCGCGACCGAGCACGTCGCCCAGGCGCTGACCACCCGGGAGGTCGACGATGCCACCTACCCCGGTCCGGAGGGAGCCCTCGAGGCGGCTGCGGCCGCGTGCGAGGACGAGCTCGCCACCCGCGGTCTCGACGACCCGGCGTACCTCCCGTGGTCGTTCGTCCCGACTCCGCAGGGGTGGGACGCCGGAGAGCGCACCGCCACCTGCCTCGTCCGCTCGGCGGGGGCGCCGCTCACCGTGGACCTGCTGGGCTGACCGACACCTCGCCCGGGCGGTCGGCCCGTGTAGTTTCGTCGCATGACCGAGCCCTCCGGCCCCGCCGACCCGCAGCGCCCGGCACCTCCCGCAGGACACCCGCATCAGGGATACGGCCAGCAGGGCTACCCGCAGCAGGGCTACCCGCAGCCCCAGGCGCAGGCGCACCAGGGCTACCCCCAGCCCCAGCAGTACGGACCGCCGGGCGGCCAGCAGTACGGACCGCCGGGCGGCCAGCAGTACGGACCGCCGGGCGGCCAGCCGTACCCCGGCGCCACCCCGCCCCGCCCGGCCAACCCCGGCGCGGGCATGGGCTGGCTCGGCGCCGGTCTCGGGCTGATCGTCGGATTCGTCGGGATCGTCCTGGGCGCGATCTCGATCTCCCGGTCGGCGAAGGCCAGGGCCTCGCGCGCCCCGGGCACGGTCGCGGTCGTCGTCGGCTCGCTCCAGGTCGTCGCCGTGGTCACCACGATCCTGGTGCTGGTCTTCCGCGGCACGTTCGGCCCCGTGACGCTGAGCGACAACCCCGGGGACACGGACAGCCCGCGGGAGATCGGCTCCGTCGACTTCAGCGTGGGCAACTGCCTGGAGTCGGTCGACGGCGACGGCACGTCCTTCACCCACCTCCCCTGCGCCGACCCGCACGCGGCCGAGGTCGTCTACACCTACGAGCCGAGCGGCGGCGCCTATCCGGGCGAGGACGCCATCACCGAGGAGGCCGACGAGGTCTGCCTCGACGAGATCTCCCTGACCGTGCCCGTCGGCGTCGACACCAGCAACCTGACCTACGACTTCTGGTACCCCGCGGCGTCCGCGTGGGACGACGGGGACCGCACCGTGGCGTGCGTCCTCGTCGGCGACGGCGTCGACCTCACGGGCAGCGCGATCGCGGGCGACCTCGCGGTGAGCTGACACCGCCACGGGCCGAGGTGGTCCAGGTCGACGTGAGCGCTGCGGCGTCGACGTCGCCCCGGCTCACGGCCCGGCGAACGGTCGTCACGGCCGCGCGTCCGCGAGCGCCGGAGCGAGCGCCGCGATCCCCTCGAAGACGTCGTCGGCCAGCGCGAACTGGGTCTCGGGGATCGGGGCGGGCACGACGACCTCAGTGATGCCGAGCGCGGCGTGCGCGAGCGCGAACTCCTCGAACGCGTCGGCGGACTCGAGCGCACGCTCGGGCAGGAAGCCGGTCAGCAGGATCCGCTCGATCGACGCCGGATCGCGGTTCTCCGCCTCGCACGCCGCCTCGAGTCGACCGACCTGCGCGGCGATCGCGTCGCGCGACTGCTGCGCTGTGCCCTCCTCGAACGTGGCCGGATCGCCCGTCGTCACCCAGGCCTGCCCGAAGCGGGCCGCGAGGCGCAGCCCGCGCGGACCGGTCGCGGCGACGGCGAACGGGATCCGCGGTCGCTGCACGCACCCGGGGATCGTGCGCGCCTCCACCGCGGAGAAGTACTCCCCCGCCACCGTCACGTCCGACGTCGTCAGCAGCTGGTCGAGCTGGCTCACGAGCTCGCCGAACCGGTCGGCCCGCTCCCGGGGCGAGAGCGGCGGGATCCCGACGGCCGCGGCGTCGAACCCGTCGGTGCCGGCGCCGAGACCGATCGTGATCCGGCCGCCCGAGATGTCGTCGAGCGTCATCAGGTCCTTGGCGAGCGTCACCGGGTGGCGGAAGTTCGGCGTCGTGACCAGCGTGCCGAGGCGCAGGCGCTCGGTCACCGAGGCCGCCTGCGCGAGGGTCAGGAGCGCGTCGTACCAGGGGCCGTCGCGGAACGTGCGCCACGAGAGGTGGTCGTAGGTGTACGCGGCGTGGAAGCCCAGCTCCTCGGCGCGGCGCCACTGCGCCACGGCCTCCGCGCGGGCGTGCACGGGCAGGATGACGGTGCTCAGACGCATCCCCCGAACCTACCGCGAGCGCCCGTCGCCACCCTCGCGGGGCGTCGCCTCACCCCGCGGTCAGAACCAGACCCGAGGCGTCCCGACCGTGCGCCCGATCCACCACGACGGCGTCGCCGTCCTGGACCTCGCCCCCCAGCAGCATCCGCGCCAGGCGGTCACCGATCTCGCGCTGCACGAGTCGGCGCAGCGGTCGCGCGCCGTACGCCGGATCGAAGCCCTCGAGCGCCAGCCACTCGCGGGCCGCGGGCGTCACCTCGAGCCGCAGCCGGCGATCGGCCAGGCGGGCGCCCAGCCGGTCGAGCTGCAGGTCCACGATCGAGGTGAGCTCCGCCAGCGAGAGCGCGTCGAAGATGACGACGTCGTCGAGCCGGTTGAGGAACTCCGGCCGGAACGCGGTCCGGACGGCGTCCATCACGAGCGCACGCCGCGCGGCGTCCTCGAGCGTCGGGTCCACGAGGGCGTGCGAGCCGAGGTTGGAGGTGAGCACGAGGATGACGTTGCGGAAGTCGACCGTGCGGCCCTGGCCGTCGGTGAGCCGGCCGTCGTCGAGCACCTGCAGGAGGACGTCGAAGACCTCGGGGTGCGCCTTCTCGACCTCGTCGAGCAGCACGACCGAGTACGGCCGACGCCGGACGGCCTCGGTCAGCTGCCCACCCTCCTCGTAGCCGACGTAGCCCGGGGGCGCCCCGACCAGGCGGGCGACGCTGTGCTTCTCGCCGTACTCCGACATGTCGATGCGCACCATGGCCCGCTCGTCGTCGAAGAGGAAGTCCGCGAGCGCCTTCGCCAGCTCGGTCTTGCCCACCCCGGTCGGGCCGAGGAACAGGAACGACCCGGTCGGCCTGTCGGGATCGGCGATCCCGGCCCGCGAGCGCCGTACCGCGTCGGAGACCGCGGCGACCGCCGCCCGCTGGCCGATCAGCCGTTCGCCGAGGACGTCCTCCATCCGCAGCAGCTTGGCCGTCTCGCCCTCGAGCAGCCGGCCGGCAGGGATGCCGGTCCACATCGCTACGACCTCGGCGATCTCGTCCGTGCCCACCCTGTCCGCGATCATCGGGACGGCCGACGACGCGGCCCCGCCGGTCTCGCTGCTCTCGGCCTGCGCGAGCTCTGCCTGGACGGCCGGGATCGTCTCGAAGAGCAGCTTGCCGCGCTCCTCGTAGCGACCCTCGCGCTCCAGCCGGTCCGCGTCCGTGCGCAGCTCGTCGAGCCGCACCCGCAGGTCGCCCACGCGGTTCGTGCCGGACTTCTCCGCCTCCCAGCGGGCCGTCAGCGCCGCGAGCTCCTCGGAGCGGTCGGCAAGGTCGCGGCGCAGCCGTTCGAGCCGCTCGCGCGTGGCGTCGTCGTCGGACTCCCCGCCCGAACCACCCGTCAGGTAGGCCTCCTCCATCCGGAGGCGGTCGACGGCGCGCTGCAGCACGTCGATCTCGACCGGGGAGGAGTCCAGCTCCATCCGCAGCCGCGACGCCGCCTCGTCCACCAGGTCGATGGCCTTGTCCGGCAGCTGACGGCCCGTGATGTAGCGGTCCGACAGCGTGGCGGCGGCCACGAGCGCGGCGTCGGAGATGGTCACCTTGTGGTGCGCCTCGTACTTCGGCGCGATGCCGCGCAGGATGGCGACCGTGTCCTCGACCGAGGGCTCCCCCACGAAGACCTGCTGGAAGCGCCGCTCGAGCGCCGGGTCCTTCTCGATGTTCTCGCGGAACTCGTCCAGCGTCGTCGCGCCGATCATGCGCAGCTCGCCGCGCGCGAGCATCGGCTTGAGCATGTTGGAGGCGTCCATCGCCCCCTCGCTCGCGCCGGCGCCCACGACCGTGTGCAGCTCGTCGATGAACGTGACGACCTCGCCGTCGGAGCCCTGGATCTCCTCGAGCACGGCCTTGAGCCGCTCCTCGAACTCGCCCCGGTACTTCGCCCCGGCGATCATCGAACCGAGGTCGAGCGAGACGAGGCGCTTGCCGCGCAGCGACTCGGGGACGTCGCCGTCGACCATCCGCTGCGCCAGGCCCTCCACGACGGCGGTCTTGCCCACGCCGGGCTCGCCGATGAGCACGGGGTTGTTCTTGGTGCGGCGCGAGAGCACCTGCACCACGCGTCGGATCTCGGAGTCACGGCCGATCACCGGGTCGATCCGACCCTCGCGAGCCCGTGCGGTGAGGTCCTGGCCGTACTTGTCCAGCGCCTGGAACGTGCCCTCGGGGTCGGGCGAGGTGACGCGTCCGCGGCGCACGCCCGGCAGCGCCGCGGCGAGCGTGTCGCGCGAGGCGCCGGCCGAGCGCAGGGTGTCACCGGCGCTCCCCCGGTCGGCGGCGAGCGCGAGCAGCAGGTGCTCGGTGGAGACGTAGTCGTCCCCGAGCGCGCGTGCCTCCTCGCCCGCCTGCGTCAGGATGCCGAGCAGCTGGCGCGAGGGCTGCGGCTGCGCGGTCGTCGCACCGCTGACGCTGGGCAGCGTCGCCAGCACCCCGTGGATGCGGCGCTCGAGCGCGGCGAGGTCGACGCCCTGGGCGCCCAGCAGGGCGAGCGCGATGCCCTCGGCCTGCTCCAGCAGCGCGGTCAGCAGGTGCGCGGGTTCGAGGTGGGGGTGGCCGGCGCTCGTCGCACGGGCGAGGGCGGCGGCGATCGCCTCCTGGGACTTGGTGGTCAGCTTCTCGTTCACGACTCTCTCCTCGGGCCTCGATCCAGCCGCCGGGTACACCGGACGCAAAGTTGAGTCTACTCCGCTCAATCTCGATCACGCCAGGGCCCCTCGGGCGTGTGAACAGGCCTCGCGGCAGTGGCTGTGCCACGATCAGCCCATGCACAGGCGTCGGATCCGCGGGATCGCTGCTGCCCTTTCCGCCCTCCTGGCGCTGGTCGTCCTGTCCGGATGCGTCAGGACCGACGGGGACCTCACGGTCTCGCGCGCCAACACGGTCAGCGGCACGATCCAGATCCTCGGCCAGCTCGCCGACGAGAGCGAGGCGTCGCAGCAGGCCGTCGTCGCGCAGGTCACGACGATCGAGACGCGCGCCCTTCCCGGGCTGCGCGACCTCGCCGGGGTGACCGCCTCGGCCGTCACTCCCGAACCGGGCTGGTACGGCACCGAGCTGGTGCTCGACGACGTCCCGCTCGCCTCGTTCACGCTCGGCGGCACGCCGCTCGTCACCAGGGACGGCGACGAGTTCGTCGTCGCGGGCGTCATCGACGCGACGGTCCAGCCCGACGTGCCCGCCCCCGCGGCCGAGGGCGAGCCCCGACCCGGCGCCGCCGACTCCACGGTGCGGCTCGCGCTGACCTTCCCGGGTGACGTCACGGACGTCGGCGGCAGCGAGGAGCTCGCCGTCGTGGACGGTTCGACCGTCACCTGGAGCACCACCTACGACACCCCGCTGACGCTGGAGGCGACGGCGTCGGCCACGTCCTCGGCGTTCCCGCCCTGGATCTGGCGGGCCCTGATCTGGGGCGTGGGGGCGCTCGTCGTGCTCGCCGTCGCCGGCCTGGTCACGGTCGGGATCCGCAGCCGCCACGACGGTTGAGCGTGCCGACCATCGTCGTCGCGGCCGGCGTGCTGCACGACGGCGCCGGACGCCTCCTGCTCGTGCGCAAGCGCGGCACCGAGGCCTTCATGCAGCCGGGTGGCAAGCCGGACGGCGGCGAGGCACCCGACGTCGCGCTCGTCCGCGAGGTGACGGAGGAGCTGGGACTCACGATCGCCGTCGACCGGCTGGAGCCCCTGGGGACGTTCTCGGCGGAGGCGGCCAACGAGCCCGACCACCACGTGCTCGCGCACGCGTGGACGGTGCTGCTCACGACGCAGGAGGTCGACGCCGTCGCCCCTGCAGCGGAGATCGAGCAGGCGGTGTGGGTGACCGTGGCGGAGGCGCGGACGCTGCCGCTGGCGCCGCTGACGGCGATCCACCTGCTCCCGCTCGTCCCCGCGTAGGGCGCAGGGGCCCGGCGGTTCTCAGCCCTGCTCGACCGCGTCCGGCAGCGTGGCGGCCGTGACCACAGCGCCGTCGTCCTGGCGGATCTCGAGCCGTTCGACGTCGGCCCGCATCACCGCGGCGTTCATGCGGCAGTCGATCGTCACCGCGCTGGCGAGGAACGAGCCCGAGTCGTACTCCTGACCGTCCGGACCGATCAGCACGACGTCGTAGCCCTCGCCCACCGGCAGGCCCTCGATCTCGAGCACGGTCTCGGTGCCCCACGTGTGGGCGACGAGCGAGGCGTCGATGCTGGCGCCGTCGACCGCACCGGGGCCGCCGTCGAGCGCGAGCGCCTCGACCGCGCCGAGGGTGCCGGGCGGACCCTGCGGTGGCCCGTCCTGGAGCCCGGGGGCGACGACGAAGCCCGCCGCCGTGACGAGCACACCGCCGGCGAAGCACGCCGCCGGTGCCCAGAACGAGCGACGACGGGGCGCCCGCGCGCGGCGCTGCTGCGCCGGCTGCGGGACCGGGGCGTCGGTGGTCGCCCCCAGCACCCGCGCGCGCAGGGCGTCCGACGGCGTCTCCTCGCGCCAGTCCGCGACGTCGCGCCGCAGGTCCGCCACGGTCGCGCCGAGCTGCTCCAGCTCGACTCGCAGCGCGGGGTCGGCCTCGACCAGCGCCGCCAGCTCGCGGCGCTCGCCGGCGTCCAGGTCGCCCGCCAGCGCACCGGCCATCAGCTCGGCCGCGCGGTCCTCGAACCCCTCGTTCACGTGGTCGGTCATCTCGTCCCCTCCTGCTGCTCCAGGTGGCGCCGCAGTGCTCTCAGTCCGTAGAAGGTGCGGGTGCGCAGGGTCGCGACTGGCACACCCAGGCGCTCCGACAGCTCCGGGTAGCCCACCCCCACGAGGTGGACAGCGACCACCGCCTCGCGGTGCTCCTCGCTCAGCGTCGCGAGCGCCTGGGTCATCGCGAGACGTTCCACCGGATCGGTCGGGCCGGCGCCCGCAACCTCGGGGAACGAGCCGTCGTCGACCGGTTCCGGGATCCGCTCCCCGCGGCGGTAGCTGTCCTTGACGACGTTGCGCGCAATGGCGAACAGCCAGGTCCGCACCCCGCCGCGCGTGACGTCGAACCGGTCGCGCGCCCGCCACGCGCGCACGAACGTCTCCTGCACGCAGTCCTCGGCGGTGCCGCGATCACGCACGGCGTTGAGGGCGAAGCCGAAGATCTCGCGGGCGTGGCTGTCGTAGGCGTCGGCGACGTCGAAGGCGATCGGGTGGCGGGGAGCGACGTCGGCAGCGGCGTCGAGGCGGTCGTCACCGTCGTCGTCGGGCGCGTGGGGAACGGCGCGCAGACCTGCCAGCGTGACCACGCTCCCACTCGGTGCTCCCGAACCCGGACGCGTCATCGTAAGCACAGCGCGCCTCCCCACCCTGGTCCGGGCCGCGACCTTCCCACGGCGTCTGCAAAGAAGTACGCGCCACGGGCCCGTCGCGTTCACCGAAAAATTCTTTCGTGATCGCGTGAACGCACCGCCTGTGACGGCGGTAACACCTGGTGATCGAGGCGCACCGCCGCCCTCCCCACCACGAGAGGTACGAGCCATGACCCAGCACACGTCCCGCCGCCGCACGCTCCTGACCGGCGTCGCCGGTGTCGGAGCCCTCAGCCTGATGCTCGTCGCCGGCCCCGCCAGCGCCGACACCGAGGTCGCCGAGCCCGACACCTTCACGAGCGCCTTCACGGTCTGGGCCACGCCCGAGGCCGTCATCAACAACGACGGCGTCGCCACGCCGGGCGAGCCCGGCGCCATGGGTGAGTTCACCTTCCGCATCAACTCCGACCTCGAGATCATCTGCTACGACATCACCCTCGAGGGCGTCACGGGCGACTACCAGAGCCCCGCGAAGACGGCCACCCACATCCACGAGGCGGCCGTCGGCCAGCCCGGACCGCCGCGCATCTCCTTCCCGAACCCCGCCCCGGTCGGCGACGGACCGCGGACCAGCTCCGGCTGCCTCCAGGGCCCGTTCACCACCGGGATCACCTCCCCGGCCGGCGCGGACACCGGCGAGGGCTTCACGCTCGCCCAGATCGAGGCGAACCCGGCCGGCTTCACGGGCGACTCGCACACCGTGAACTACGCGGCCGGCGTCGTGCGCGGCCAGCTCTCGCAGGTCCCGCTGGGCGGCCTCGAGACCGGCGGCGGCGGCACCGCCGACCAGGGCACCTCGATGCTCCCGTTCGTGGGCGCGGGCGTGCTCGTGGCCGCGGGAGCGGCGGGCTTCGGCGCCTACCGCGTCCGCCAGAACCGGGCATGACCACGGCCCGTCGCGTCGCTCCCCTCGCGGGGGCGGCGCGCCGGGGCCGTGCGGGTTCACCCGCCCGCGCGGCCCGACCGGTGCTCGCCGGCGTCGCCGCGCTCCTGACGGCGGCGCTCCTGGCGGGGTGCTCGGGTCAGGACCCGACGCTGAAGGACGCCACCCCGCCCGCCGCGCAGCCGTCTCCGGCCGCGACCAAGGCGGACGCCAGCACCACCCCCACCCCGGAGCAGGCGACGGCGACCGCCCCGGAGGCGGAGCCGGCGCCCGCCGAGCCCGTGACACCGCAGCCCGAGCCCGCCCCCTCGCTCGGCGTCGGCGTCGACCCCGCGTTCCTCTCGATCCCCGACATCGAGGTGAGCGAGGACATGATGAGCCTCGGCATCAAGGACGACGGCACGATGCAGGTCCCCAACGACTGGGACCGCGTCGGCTGGTTCTCGGGCGGGGGCCGCCCCGGCGGCCGCGGCCCGACCGTGATCGCGGGCCACGTCGACTCCCCCACCGGACCCGCGGTGTTCTTCCGCCTGACCGAGCTGGAGGTCGGAGACCGCGCCGAGGTGACCGACGTCGACGGCGTCGTGCACGCCTACGAGGTCTACCGGGTCGAGAACTTCTTCAAGGACGACTACCCCACCGGCGAGGTCTTCGGCGCCCTTCCCACCGACGAGCTCCGGCTCATCACGTGCACGGGAGAGTTCGACACGAGCTCGCAGCGGCACGACCAGAACCGCGTGGTGTTCGCGCGGGCCGTGACCGCCTGAGCCGGGCCGACCACCTGACCCGCCCCGGCCCAGGTGGTCGTGCGACGATGCGAGGGTGAAGGACCTGGTTCTCGACGCCGTCGCCCGCCTCCGCGCGGGCGGCGTCCCCGGTGAGGTCCTGGGCCTGCGCCGCACCCCGCGCCGCGTGCTCGGCGTGGGGCGCGGCGACCGCGTCATCCAGGTCGGTGAGGCGTGGCGCCTGGGGGCGCTGCTCCTGCTGACCGACGGCGGTCTCGCGCTCCCCGGCGAGGTCGTGCGCACCGAGCGGGAGACCACGCGCGGCTACACCGCCGACTCCGCCCGCCACCGCGCCGACCTGCGCACGCAGGCGCGCCGGGGCGGGATCCCCGACGGTCGGGTGGTCCACCTGGACTGGCGCGCCGCCGTCGTCGGCACCCCGCCCCTGGCCGAGCGCGACGGCGAGGTCTGGTTCACCTGGAGCGCGGGGGCGCAGCCGGTCCGGCTGGTCGACTACGTCACCGAACGGGTCGAGCTCGCCCTGCTCCGCCTCTGACTCGCGAGGCACTTCCGGGCGTTCGCGAGGCAGTTTCGGGCGTTCGCGAGGCACTTTCGGGGCGACCTCAGGCGTCGTCGGACGCCGTCGCGAGCGCCTCGCGCACGGCGGGGGCCACGGCGAGCACACCGAGGTAGGCGTGCGTCAGCACGAGGTCCGCGAACTCCTCGTCCACGAACTGCAGATCGAGGTCCTTCGTCGTGTGCACGAGCGCGAGCTCGGCCTCGAGGTCCCGCCCGAGCTCGGCCAGGTCGGCGCGCTGCTGGGCCTCCCCGCCGTCGTCCTCCGCGATCTCGATGGCCTCCTCGACCTCCGCGAGGAAGTCCACGAGCGCCTCGTGGACGGCGTCCTCGGTCGCCCGAGCCCTGACGAGATCGGCGACGTAGGCGGCGACCGGTCCGGTCGCGGGCCACGGCGTGCCCTCGTGGATCACGGCGCCGGCGAGGTGCTCGACGGCGGCCTCGCGCGCCACGGCGTCGTCCCCCGTCAGCGCCCGCAGGTGGTCGGGGGTGTCGGTCGCGAAACCGTGCGCGTGCAGCAGCCGATCGGTCACGGGGATGTCCATGGGTCCATTCTCCCCCGCGCGATCACGGCGTGGGCGACGGCGGAGCGGGCCACGGGTCGGCCAGCTCCAGGTGGCGCGCGGTCGCGAGCAGCGCGCCGTCCTGCCCGAGTCGTCCGGTCAGCATCGCGCCGAACGGCAGCTCGACGTCGTCGAGGACCGCGCGGTGCACCGGCAGCGACACCGACGGCAGCCCCGCGATGTTCGCGATCGACGTCCACGGCGTGAAGCGCTTCTGGTCCTCGAAGTCGCGCGCGGGGTCGGCGTCGTTCCTGATCGAGCCCACCGGCGCCGGCGGTCCGGCCAGCGACGGCGTCACCACGACGTCGAACGCGTCCCACGCCGTCGCCACCTGCCGCGCCACCCGCTGCGCATCCGCCACGGCGCGCGCGTAGTCCGCCCCCGACACCGACCGCCCGACCTCGCGCAGCCAGCGCGTCAGGGGCTCGAGCAGCTCCTCGGCCTCGTCCGGCACGGGCAGCGTCAGCGCCCCGACCGACCACAGCGGCATGAACGCCAGCCACTCCTGCGGCGTGAACGGCACCGGCGCCGTCCCGACGACGGCGCCGCCCGCCTCCAGCGTCCGCACCGCCCGCTCGGCCGCCGCCACCGCCTCGGGGTGCACGACGGCGTCGCCCGCCACCACGGGGGCGGTCAGGATGCCGACGCGCAGCCCGCGCACGGCCCCGTCGTCGTCGCCGTCCAGCGCCGCCGCGAGCAGGCCGCCGGACGCACGCGGCGCCCCCGACCGGCCGGGCCGCGGCCCGTCGCCCGGCCACCCCCGGCCCAGCACGTCCAGCGCGAGCGCCGTGTCCAGCACGGTGCGCGAGACGACGCCCTGCGTCGCGAGCCCGTTCCCGTCCACACCCCACGGACCCGTGCTGACCAGTCCGCGCGACGGCTTGAACCCGACGATCCCGCAGCTCGCGGCCGGGATGCGGATGGACCCGCCGCCGTCGGACGCGTGCGCGAGCGGCACGATCCCGGCGGCGACGGCGGCCGCGGCGCCACCGCTGGAACCGCCGGCCCCACGGCGCAGGTCCCACGGCGTGCGCGCCGCGACGATCGAGCCGTCCGGCCCCGTGCGCGGTTCGGTGTACGGCGGGAAACCGAACTCCGGCGTCGCCGTCTTGCCGATCATCGTCGAGCCCGCCTCGCGCAGCCGGACCACGGTGCCGTCGTCGACCTCCGGGACGATCGGCTGCGCGGCGAGCACGCGCGACCCCGCGCGCAGCGGCACCCCCGCGACCTGGTTGAGGTCCTTGACCGGGATCGGCACCCCGGCGAGCTCGAGCCCCGTGATGCCGTCGCCGCCCTCGCCCCGCGCGACGGCCGCATCGACCTCGCGCGCCTGCGCGAGCGCGAGCTCCGGCGTCAGCTCGACGAACGCCCCGACCGCGGGTCCCCGCCGCGCCGCACGCTCGAGCGCGGCCGTCGTCACCTCGACGGCGCCGACCTCACCGCGGCGGACGGCGGCGGCGATCTCCAGGGCTGTCTCCATCCCCCGACCCTACGCAGCGCAGCCGCAGCAATGCCGCCGCGCCGCAGCGCCGCAGCGCCGCGGCCCTTCCGACGCCGAGAGCGACCCGCCCGCGTCCGGAACGACCTCGACGAGGTCGCTCTCGGCGCGGACGGGTCGCTCTCGCGGGACGGGGTGGGGCGGGTCCTCCGGCGTCAGCCGACCTCGGGCGACCCGAGGCGCTGGTCGAACCGCCACAGGAACGCCGCCATCGCGTCGCGGGCGACGGGCTGCAGCGGCTGGTACAGGTCGCGGCCGTCGTTGCCCTCCCACCCCGTGGCGATGCCCGTCGACTGCATCCACACGATCGCGTCGTAGAACGCGGCGCCCGGCTCGACGTCGACGAACGGCGACGACGCCGGCAGCCCGACGGTCGGCGAGCCGGCGGCGCGGTGCAGGAACGCGGCCATCGCGTCGCGCGCGATCGGCTGCAGCGGGCGGTAGGTCGCGGTGCCGTCGGCCTCGGCCCACCCCGTCGCGAGGCCCTCCTGCTCCATCCAGACGATCTCGCGGTAGAACTGGTCGTCGGTCGAGACGTCCGCGAACGGCGAGGTGCCGGGCAGCTCGACGGCGGGCGATCCGGCCCAGCGGTACAGGAACGCCGCCATCGCGTCGCGCGCGATGGGCAGCAGCGGGCGGTACTCGCGCGTGCCGTCGGCCGTCACCCACCCGGTCGAGATGCGCTCGCGCGCGAGCCAGTCGATCGCCTCGGCGAAGTCGTTGCCGGCCGTGTCGGTGAACCTGATCTCCGCGTCGATCTCGTAGAGCGTCGTCGTGCCGGAGACCTCGTTGCCCACGAGCAGCGCGGGGGTGCCGGTGGGCGAACCCTCGGCGGGGATGAACGCCAGGCCCTCGGGACCGAGGTCGCCCGCCGCGGCGAGCACCCGCGCGGGGTCGCCGCCGTCCTCGATCGCGTCGCCCGCGGAGACGGAGAAGTCGCGGTTGTTGATGTAGGTCACGAACGAGGTCTCCGCCGGGACGGTGACGTCGAGGACGGCGATGCCGCCGACGCGCTCGAACCCGACGAAGGCGTAGGTGCGGCCGTCGATCCGGCCGAGCGCGACGCCCTCCGGCTCCGGGCCCTTGGCGTCGCTGCGCGACTCCAGGTCGCTCGTGGCGTGGTTCGAGTTGAAGAACTCGGGGATCGCCTGCGCCACGACGTCCTCGAACAGCTGGCCGGAGTCGAACACGCGCTCGCCGTCGGCCGAGTAGATCGAGATCGAGCGCGTGCCGAAGGAGTGCAGCTGCTCGTAGCAGGTGCCGTCGGCGTTCAGGCCGGAGGCGATCGTGACCTCGAGGCGACCGAGGTCGGCGTCGCCGCGCAGGCCGGCTGCGGGGCTGTCGGCGCAGATCGGCGCCAGTCCGCCCTTGCCGAGGTCCTTCACGCGCTCGGCCTCGACGTAGTCGCCCCACTCGCGTGCGTCACCCTCGTTGGCGGTGACGATGTAGGTCTCGCCCGCGGCGCTGTACGAGGCGATCGAGTCGGGCATCGGCAGCCCGTGCACCGGGACGGTGCGCACGTCCACGCGGCCGTCGCGGTCGCTCGGGTCGATCCCGGAGCCGACCTGCGAGTGGTCGACCGTGCCGAGCGGCAGGAGGTCGGTGACCTCGGCCGCCTCGAGGTCGACGACGGCGAGCGCGTTGGCCTCCTGCAGCGAGACCCAGGCCGTTCGGCCGTCGGCCGCGACCGTGACGTACTCCGGCTCGAGGTTGCGCGAGACCGGGCGGTCGGCGCCGTGCGGCTGCTCGCCGAACACGCGCACCCCGGCGGGGAGCTCGCGCGTCCCGTCGGCCTCGTTGGCGTGGAACGTCGCGGTGCGGACGTCGGCCGCGGCGGGCGCCGTGAGCGTGGCGGGCAGCGCGACGACGGCGATCGACCCCTCGGGGTCGATCGAGTAGTCGTCGGCGGGCTCGCCCTCGTTCGCCACGACGGCGGCGGTCCCGTCGGGGGTCAGCGTCACCATGTCGGGCAGGGCGCCGACCGGCACCGACCCCAGCGCGGTGTGCGCGGTCGCGTCGAAGAACACGAGCCAGCCCGCGTCGGTCTTGACCGGGTTCTCGACGGCGACGACCACGAGTCCGTCGGCGCGCACGACGACCGAGTTGGCCACCGCACCCGCCCCGACGCCGGGTACGGCCGTGGCGTCGAGCGTGGCGACCTTCGTCAGGTCACCGGCGGTCGCGGTCGAGAGCACGTCGACGACGCCGGCGCGCGCGTTCACGACGAACGCCTGCTGCGTCGGGGCGTGGAACGTCACGATCTCGGCGGCGCTCTCCTCGAACGCGCCGTCGAGGTGGGTGGCGACCGGCGTCAGGTCGAGCGCGGCGCCGGGGGCGGAGAACCGGATCGGCTCGACGGCGGTGGGATCGGCGGCGGCGGGCACCGCGACCAGGAGGGCGGCGGCGACGCCGGCGGCGGCGATGCCGGCGCAGGCGGCGGCGGGACGGGCGGCGCGGCGGCGGGCGGCGGTGCGCGGGAGGGGGTGGGTGGTCACGGCGCGAACCTAGGGCGCCAGGATGACGCCCCGGCGAGCACCGGGCGACCGGCGGGCGAACGGTCGGGGCGGAAACCGATCGGACGGTTCTCGCGACCCCCGTGGTTCGATCGATGACGACCGATCCGATCCGTGAGGACCCCGCATGTCGCCCCAGCACGACCCGAGCCCGACCCCCCTGCCGTGGCGCGTCGGCAGCGTTCCGCTGGACGCCACGACGGGCGAGGACCCCGCGCCGGTCGACGGTCGGGACGACGACGGGTATGCCGATCTTCGCACCTACGCCACCATCGGCGACGGCCGCACGGTCGCGCTCGTCGCGCGCGACGGCGACATCGACTGGCTGCCGCTGCCCGACCTCGACTCGGTTCCCGTGTTCGCCGCGCTGCTCGACGCGCAGGAGGGTGGCCGGCTCGGCCTCGCACCCGAGGAGCCGTTCCTGACGTCCCGGCGCTACCTGCCCGGCACCAACGTGCTCGAGACCACCTACACGACCGACTCGGGCACCGTTCGCGTGACCGACTCCCTCAACACCGGGCTCGCGGGCCGGCTGCCGTGGTGCGAGCTCGCCCGCCGGATCGACGGCGTCACGGGCAGCGTCCGCCTGCGCGGCACGGTCGCCCCCGGTACCCGGCTCCGCACCGCCTCACCGTGGATCAGCGACACCCAGCACGGCACCGTGCTGCGGGTGGACGGCCTCACGCTCGCCGTCCGCACCCTGAACGAGACCGACGTCGACATCACGCGTCGCGACATCACCGCCGACTTCGTCACCTCCCCCGGCTCGCGCCACCTCATCGGGGTGGTCAGCACGAACGACGAACCGCTGTTCCTGCCCGATCCGGCCGACGTGGACGCCGGGGTCGACCGGACCGTCGAGGCCTGGCAGCGGTGGGCGACGATGCTCACCTACCGCGGCCCGTTCTCGGACCAGGTCGCGCGCAGCGCCCTCGTGCTCAAGCAGCTCATCCACGCCCCCACCGGGGCGATCGCGGCCGCCGGGACGACGTCGCTCCCGGAGTCCGCGACGACGTCGAAGAACTGGGACTACCGCTACTCGTGGATCCGCGACACGGCGTTCTCGCTGACAGCGCTGTTCCAGCTCGGGGTGCGGGAGGAGACGCACGCCTCGATCACCTGGCTGCTGCGGATCCTGCGCGAGCAGACCGACCGGCTCGGCGTGCTGCACGCTCTCGACGGCAGCGCTCCCGGATCGGAGGTCACCTCCTACGACGTGCCCGGGTGGCGCGGGTCGCAGCCTGTCGTCACCGGCAACCGCGCCACCGACCAGCTGCAGCTGGGCGTCTACGGCGACCTGTTCAGCACCGTGCAGGTCTACGTCGACAACGGCAACGTGCTGGACGCCCCGACGGGCCGCCTCCTGACCACGGTCGCCGACAGGGCCGCCGACGACTGGCGCCGCCCCGACGCCGGGATGTGGGAGCTGGAGGAGGACCGCCACTACACCACCTCCAAGCTCGGGTGCTGGCAGGCGCTGACGCACGCCGCCCACCTCGCCGAGGTCGGGCAGATCGACGGCGACGTCGAGCGCTGGCGGCACGAGGCCGACGCGATCCGGGCCTGGGTCGAGGAGCACGCGTGGTCGGAGACTCTCGGCGCCTACGAGTTCTACCCCGGCAGCGGCGAGCTGGACGCCTCGATCCTGCTGCACGCCATCAGCGGCTTCGAGCGCGGCGACCGGATGAGGCGCACGCTCGACGCCCTGGCCGAGGAGCTCGGCGAGGGTCCGCACCTGCACCGCTACACGGGGATGGCGCAGGAGGAGGAGACGTTCGTCGCCTGCTCGTTCTGGATGGTCGCCGCCCGCGCGCTGTGCGGTCAGCTCGCGGAGGCCGAGGCGCTGATGGAGCAGCTGGTGCGCGAGGTGCCGAACGACGTCGGCGTGATGGCCGAGATGCTCGACCCGGCGACCGGCGCGCACGTCGGCAACCTCCCGCAGGCCCTCAGCCACCTGGCGCTCGTCAACGCCGCCCTCACGATCGACAGCGTGCGGCGCGGCGACGTCGGACCCGTCACCTGAACCCCACCACCCGTCAGCACCACCACCACCCTCCCCGAGCAGAAGGACGAGACATGGACCTCGGCATCGCAGGACGCACCGCACTGATCACCGGCGCCGACTCCGGCATCGGTTGGGAGACCGCCCGGCTGCTGCTGGCGGAGGGCGTGCGCGTCGTCGTCAGCGACAAGGACGCCGGCTCGCTCGCCGAGGCGGTGGAGCGCCTGGGCGACCAGGGTGACCGCGTGCACGCCGTCGCCGCCGACCTGGACGACCTCGAGCAGATCGCCCGCCTGGAGCGCGAGGTGAGCGACGCCGTCGGCGACATCGACATCCTCGTGAACTCCGCGGGCGTCACGGGCGCGCAGGGCCTCTTCCACGAGATCGACGACGCCGGCTGGGTCGACACCCTGACCACCGACCTGCTCGCCCCGATCCGCGTGACGCGGGCGTTCCTGCCGGCGCTGCGGCGCGGCGGCTGGGGCCGCATCGTGTACCTCAACTCCGAGGACGCGGTGCAGCCCTACGACGACGAGCTTCCCTACTGCGCCGCCAAGGCCGGGCTGCTGTCGTTCGCCAGGGGCCTCGCGCGCAGCTACGCGTCGGAGGGCCTGCTGGTCAACAGCGTCTCCCCCGCCTTCATCGAGACGCCGATGACCGACGCGATGATGGACAAGCGCGCCGACGAGCTCGGCACCGACCGGGACGCCGCGATCGAGAGCTTCCTGGAGGAGGAGCGCCCGTACATGGAGCTCGGCCGTCGCGGTCGCCCCGAGGAGGTCGCCCCCGTCATCGCGTTCCTGTGCTCCGACCTGGCCGGCTTCGTCAACGGCGCGAACTACCGGGTCGACTCGGGCTCGGTCGCCACGCTGTGACCGAGGTGCTGGCGCACACGCTGCACGGCGACGGCGGCGCACCCGTCCTGGTGCTGCTGCACGCCTTCCCGCTGTCGTCGCGCACGTGGGACCCGCTGCTGCCGCACCTGCGCGAGTGGCGCGTGCTGACGATCGACCTGCCGGGTCTGGGCGCCAGCGGTGTGCCGACGACCGCGCCGTCCATGGCCGCCGTCGCCTCGCTGGTCGCCGCGACCATGACGGCCGCGGGGGTCGAGGCGGCCACGGTGCTCGGCCTGTCCACCGGCGGCTACGTCGCCCTCCAGCTCGCCGCCGACCATCCCGACCGGGTCACCGCGCTGGCGCTGAGCAGCACGAGCGTCGGGGTGGGGGCGCCGGACGATCCCGAGCAGCGCCGTCGCGACGCGGCCCGACTGCGCGCGGAGGACTCGATCGGCCCCGTGGCCGACAGCGAGGACGACGCGCTCGGCGCCACGTCGCGCCGGGAGCAGCCCGAGCTGCTCGAGGCCGTGCGGGAGATCATCGCCGACACCTCCGCCGCCGGGGCCGCGTGGCTGGCCGAGGCGATCGCCACGCGCGCGCCGCGGGCCGACACGCTCGAGGCGTTCGCGGGTCCCGTCCTGCTGCTGTTCGGCGAGGAGGACACGGCCACGCCGCCCGACCGCGAGCTGCCCGCGATGGAGGGTGCCCGGCGCGGCGACGAGCGCACCCGCGTCGCGCGGCTGCCCCGGACCGGGCACCTCACCGCCACCGAGCGCCCGGTCGCCGTCGCGGGAGAGCTGTCCTGGCTCCGGGCGCACGCGGGGACCTAGGGTCGCCACCATGGTCAGGTTGCGGCGCAGCACCACGAGCGGTCCGGGTCTCACGCGCGTGCGCTCCGGCCGGGGCTGGAGCTTCCGCGGGGCCGACGGCGCCCGGGTCACCGACGCCGAGACCCGCGAGCGCATCACGTCGCTCGCCATCCCGCCCGCGTGGCACGACGTGTGGATCTGCCCGTACCCGAACGGTCACGTGCAGGCGACCGGGATCGACGACGCCGGGCGCCGCCAGTACCTCTACCACCCGGCCTGGCGCGAGCGCCGCGACCGCGCGAAGTACGCCAGGGCCCTCGAGCTCGCCGCCACGCTGCCGGCGGCCAGGCGCAGCGTCACCCTCGACCTGCGGCGCGAGGACCTCGGCCGCGCGCGGGTGCTCGCGGGCGCGTTCCGCATCCTCGACAGCGCCAACCTGCGGGTCGGCTCCGAGCGGTACGTGAAGAAGCACGGGTCGTTCGGCCTCACCACGCTGCTCGGCGCGCACGCCTCCGTCCGCGGTGGGGACACCGTGGTGCTGGAGTTCCCGGCCAAGAGCGGCCAGGAGTGGTCCAGCGAGGTGACGGACCCCGACCTCGCCGTGCTCGTCGCGCGCCTGAAGCGCCGCGGCCCTCGCGCGCGCCTCATCGCCTGGCAGCACGACGACGGCACGTGGCACCCGCTGAGCGCGGAGGAGATCAACGAGGACGTGCGCGCGCGCACGGGGGGCGACTTCACCGCCAAGGACTTCCGCACGCTGCACGGGACGGCCGCGGCCGCCGTCGAGCTGGCGCGCCAGGGGACGCAGCCCACGCAGGTGGCGCGCCGCCGCGCCGTCGCCCGCGCGATGGAGGCGGCCGCCGCCGAGCTGGGCAACACGCCGTCGATCGCGCGGACCAGCTACGTCGACCCGCGGCTCGTGGACCTGTACACCGACGGCGTCACGATGGACCCCCGGCGCGCCCCCGCCGTCGAGAGCGAGCTGCGCGCGCTGCTCTCGTGACGGGAGGAGCCGGCGGGGTTTCCGCCGGACTCAGTCCTGCGGCACGCGGACCACGAGCGAGCCCGGGTCGACCTTCACCTTGAAGCCGATGGCCTCACCGAACGGATCGCCGTCGAGCTCGACCTCGGCCGGCTCGTCCAGGCGCAGGTCCAGGTCCTTGCCGGTGGAGTAGACGAGCGACTCGACCTTCGAGCGGGGTGCCTTGTGGCCACCGGGGAGCCGGCGCACGATGCCGTTCTCCCAGATGATCTTGGTCAGCGCCTGCACCCAGCCGAGCAACGTCTCGGGGCGGAGCGCGACGATGTCGAGCACGCCGTCGTCGACCGCGGCGTCGGGCAGCAGGAGGATGTTGGCCGGGAGCGTGCCGCAGTTGCCCACGATGATGGTGTGCGCCTTGACCTTGCGGGGCTCGTTGTCGTCGAGCCGGAACGTGAAGTGCAGGACGTTGGGGTCCTTCACCACGCGGGAGATCGCCTGGACGTAGGCGAGCCAGCCGGCCTTCTTCTTGAGGTCGTCGTCGGTCTCGGACAGCATCCGGGCGTCGAGGCCCATGCCCGCCATGACGACGAACGTGTGGTCGGTCCGGCCACCGTCCTGCCGACGCAGCGTCATCACACCGCTGTCGATCGCGCGGTCGGTCCCCGTCAGGGCCACCCGCAGGGAGTGGTCGACGTCGTCGAGCCCGAGCCCGAGGTTGCGCGCGAGCAGGTTGCCGGTGCCCGAGGGGAGCAGGCCGAGCGCGGTGCCGGAGCCGCGGAGCGCCTCGGCGACCGCGCGGACGGTGCCGTCGCCGCCGGCGGCGATCACGACATCGACCCCCGCCTCGAGCGCCTCGCGCGCCGGGCCCTGGCCGGGGTCCTCCTTCGAGGTCTCGAGCCACAGGGTCTCCGACCAGCCGAGCTCGGCCTCCAGCGCCTCCAGCGACCGGCGCACGGCGTCGGTGTCGATCTTCACGGGGTTGTAGACCAGTGCGGCCCGAGGCGTGTGGGTCACGGCACTCCCTTTCGTCTTGCGTCGATCCACTCTGACACACGGGCCCGAACGGGCGGCGGATAGGCTCGGAGCACGTCCGTTTCCGTCCGCAGAGGATGCCGTGAGCCGCTTCGACCCGCTAGACGCCGTGCTGTTCGACCTCGACGGCGTCCTGACGCCGACGGCCGAGGTCCACATGCTCGCGTGGGCCCGCCTGTTCGAGTCCTACCTCGCCGCCCGGGGTGCCGCCCCCTACACCGAGCAGGACTACTTCGACCACATCGACGGCAAGCCGCGCTACGACGGCGTCCGCTCCCTGCTGGCCTCGCGCGGCATCGTGCTGCCCTACGGCGAGCCCACCGACGCCCCAGAGCTCGAGACCGTGTGCGGCCTCGGGAACCGCAAGAACGGTGTCTTCACCTCCGTCCTGGAGTCCGACGGCGTCGCGGCGTACCCGGGCTCGATCGCGTTCCTCGACGCGCTCGCCGCGCGGACGGGGGACGACGCCGTCGCCGTCGCCGTCGTCTCCTCCTCCCGCAACGCGCGCGCGGTCCTGACGGCCGCCGGTCTCCTCGACCGCTTCGAGGTGATCGTCGACGGCGCGGTGGCCGCCGCCCGCGGCATCGCCGGCAAGCCCGCCCCCGACACCTACCTCGACGCCGCGGCCCAGCTCGGCGTCGCCGCGGACCGCGCCGTCGTGGTGGAGGACGCCATCTCGGGGGTCGCCGCCGGCCGCGCCGGCGCCTTCGGGCTCGTGCTCGGGGTGGACCGCGGAGCCGGGCACGACGAGCTGGTCGCGCACGGCGCCGACGCCGTCGTGGACGACCTGGGCGACCTCGTGACGGACGGGGCGGTGGCGTGAGGCCGCCGAGCACGGCCGACCCGCTGGACCGCTCCCGCTTCCCGATCGACCCGTGGGCGCTGCGCGAGCGGCGCTACGAGTCCGAGGACCTGGGCACCACCGAGACGCTCTTCTCGGTGGGCAACGGCTACCTCGGGCTGCGCGGGAACATCGAGGAGGGCCGTGACTCCTACGCGCACGGCACCTTCGTCAACGGCTTCCACGAGGTGTGGCCGATCCACCACGCCGAGGAGGCCTTCGGGTTCGCCAAGGTCGGCCAGACGATCGTCAACGCGCCCGACGCCAAGATCATGCGGCTCTACGTCGACGACGAGCCGCTCCTGCTGAGCGTGGCCGACCTCGAGGAGTACGAGCGCTCGCTCGACTTCCGCGACGGCGTGCTGACCCGCGAGCTGCTGTGGCGCACCCCGTCGGGCAAGCGCGTGCGGCTGCGCAGCCGCCGGATGGTCTCGTTCGCCGAGCGCCACCTGGCGGTCATGGACTACGAGATCACGATGGTCGACTCCGACGCCCCGGTCGCCGTCTCGTGCCAGATCCTCAACCGCCAGGACGGTCAGGACGAGTACCACGTCAAGGACGCGGCGATGGGGTCGGGCTTCGACCCGCGCCGCGCCGCGAACCTGTCGGGCCGCGTGCTGCAGCCCCAGGTGGCGTGGGAGGGCGACGGCCGCAGCGTGCTCGGCTACCGCGTGACCTCCTCGGGGATGACGCTCGCCGTCGCCGCCGACCACACGATCGCCACGACGGACGCCTACGAGATCCGCTCCTCGGTCGAGGACGACCTCGCCAAGCACGTCTACCGGATCCAGGCCACGGCCGGCACGACGACGCGCATCACCAAGGTCGTCAGCTACCACACCTCCCGTGGCGTGCCCGCGGTCGAGCTCGTGGACCGCTGCCGTCGGGTGCTGGACCGGGTCAAGGAGACCGGCATCCAGCCCGTGCTGGACGCGCAGCGCGCGTGGCTGGACGACTTCTGGGCGCGCAGCGACGTGGAGATCACCGGACAGGATGCGCTGCAGCAGGCCGTCCGGTGGAACCTGTTCCAGCTCATCCAGGCGTCGGCGCGCGCCGAGGGTGCCGGCGTTCCCGCCAAGGGTGTGACCGGATCGGGCTACGACGGGCACTACTTCTGGGACACCGAGATCTACGTGCTCCCGTTCCTCACCTACACCTCGCCGTACTTCGCCAGGAACGCGCTGCGGTTCCGCTACTCGATGCTCGACCACGCCCGGCAGCGCGCCAAGGAGCTGAACCAGCGCGGGGCGCTGTACCCGTGGCGGACGATCAACGGTGAGGAGGCGTCGGCCTACTACGCGGCAGGAACGGCGCAGTACCACATCGACGCGGACATCGCCCACGCGCTGACGCAGTACGTCACGGCCACCGGCGACACCTCCTTCCTCGACCGGGAGGCGATCGACGTGCTGGTGGAGACCGCCAGGCTGTGGGCCGACCTCGGCTTCTGGCGCGAGGCGGGCGACGCCGATCCCGTCTTCCACATCCACGGCGTCACGGGTCCGGACGAGTACACCGCCGTCGTCAACGACAACCTGTTCACCAACGTGATGGCGCGCGCGAACCTGCGCTCCGCCGTCCGCGCGCTGCGGTCGCTGGCGGGGCGCGACGCCGACGCGTACCAGCGCGTGCTCGACCGCCTCGCGCTGGGCGAGGAGGAGATCGTCGAGCTCGCGCGCATCGCCGAGGGCATGCACGTCCCGTTCGACGACAACCTGGGCATCCACCCGCAGGACGACGACTTCCTGTCCAAGGAGATCTGGGACCTGGCGAACACCCCGGCGGACAAGCGGCCGCTGCTGCTGAACTACCACCCGCTGGTCATCTACCGCCACCAGGTGCTCAAGCAGGCCGACGTCGTGCTGGCGCTGTTCCTCCAGGGCGACGAGTTCACGCTCGAGGAGAAGCTCGCCAACTTCGAGTACTACGACCCGCTGACCACCGGCGACTCCACGCTGTCGGCCGTGGTGCAGTCGATCGTGGCGGCCGAGGTCGGCTACGGCGACCTCGCCGCGGCGTACTTCACCTCCGCGGTCTACGTCGACCTCGCCGACCTGCACCGCAACGCCGACGCCGGGGTCCACGTGGCCTCGCTCGGCGGGGTCTGGAACGCACTCGTCAGCGGCTTCGGAGGCATGCGCGACTACCTGGGCGGGTGGACGTTCGACCCGCGCCTGCCCGCGGGCTGGGACTCGCTGTCCTACCGGCTGACCCTCGGGGGCAACCGGCTGCGCGTGACGGTGCTGCCGGAGGAGATGCTCTTCGAGCTCGAGACGGGTGACGCCGAAAGCCTCCGCGTGCACGTGCAGGGCGCCGAGGTGCTCGTCGCGCGCGGCGGCGTCACGCGCGTGCCGGTGACGCGGATCGAGCAGCGCGAGGGCCGGCCCAGCGTGCGCGACATCGAGGGCTCGGTCCGCGAGGACGGTTCGATCCTCTCCGCGAGGGTCCCGTCCCACCCGAACGGCGACTGACCCGCCGGTCGCAACGCCGGGCGAGAACGCCGGGTGCGGCTCCAGCAGCCCGCTCGAGCCGCACCGGCCGTTCTCGGGACAGGTCCTGGGTCGAGCGGGTGGCGCGGTCCTGGCCCACCGGCATTCTCGGCGGGGTCGGGGGGCGTCGTAGGGTCGGGGGCATGACCAGTGAGACCTCCGGCACGCCCGCGGCCGCTCCCGATCACGCGATCGACCCGTTCCTGTGGCTCGAGGAGGTCGAGGGCGAGCGCGCCCTGGCCTGGGTCCGCGAGCGCAACGCGCACGCCGAGGCCGCCCTCACCGGCACCCGCCGGTTCGCCTCGACGAAGGCGTCCGTCCTCGAGGTGCTGGACTCGGCGGACAAGATCCCCGCCGTCGGCAAGGCGGGGGACCACCTCTACAACGTCTGGGTCGACGCCGACCACGAGCGCGGTCTGTGGCGCCGCACCTCGCTGGAGAGCTACCGCACGGACCGCCCCGAGTGGGAGCTGCTGCTCGACGTCGACGCGCTGAACGAGGCCGAGGGCGAGGACTGGGTCTGGCACGGCGCGCAGCTGCTGCGCACGGGTCCGCTCGCCTTCACCCGCGCGATCGTCGACCTCTCCCACGGCGGCAGCGACGCCGACGTCTCGCGCGAGTTCGACCTCACCACCAAGCAGTTCATCGCCCCCGAGGACGGCGGGTTCTACCGCGCCGAGGCCAAGGGCGGCCTGAGCTGGATCGACGGCGACACCGTGTTCGTGCAGTCCGCGGCCGACGGCGAGCCCACCTCCTCCGGCTACCCCCGCCGCGCGCGCCGCGTGCGCCGCGGCCAGAGCCTGGAGCAGGCCGAGATCGTCTACGAGGGCGAGACCACGGACCTGTACATCTCCGCGCACCACGACCGCACCCCGGGCTTCGAGCGCGACTGGGTCTCGCGCGCCTTGACCTTCTACACCAGCGAGCTCCACCTCCTGCTGCCCGACGGCGGGCTCGAGCTCCTCGACGTGCCCGCCTCGGCCGAGGCGGGCGTCCACCGCAGCTGGCTGCTGGTCGAGCTGCGCGACGACTGGGAGGTCGGCGGGGCCACGCACGCGGGCGGATCGCTCGTCGCGATCGAGTTCGAGGCGTTCCGCGCCGGGTCGCGCGCGTTCACCACGCTGTTCGCCCCGACACCGTCGACGGCGCTCGTCGGCGCCACCTGGACGCGCCACCACCTCGTGCTCAACGTTCTCGAGGACGTCAAGAACCGGCTCGAGGTGCTCACGCCCCCGGAGTCCGTCGACGGCGGCGAGCCCCGCGACTGGGCCCGCCGCCCGTTCACCGCCGCCCCCGCCCTCGGCACCGTCGGGGTCGCCGGTGTGGACCGCGACGGCGAGGGCGACCTCGCCGACGCCCTGTGGATGACCTCGACCGACTACCTCACGCCGTCGACGCTGTCGCTGGTCCGCCTCGACGAGCACGGCGCGGAGACCGCGGTCGAACCGCTCAAGTCCGCCCCCGCCTTCTTCGACGCCGACGGCCTCGTCGCCGAGCAGCACTTCGCGACCTCGCAGGACGGCACGCGCGTGCCCTACTTCGTGGTGCGCCGCGAGGACCTCGCGCTCGACGGCACCGCGCCGACGCTGCTGTACGGCTACGGCGGCTTCGAGATCTCGCTGACGCCGGGCTACTCCGGCGGTCTCGGCCGCGCGTGGCTCAGCCGGGGCGGCGTGTACGTCGTCGCGAACATCCGCGGCGGCGGCGAGTACGGACCGTCCTGGCACCAGGCCGCGCTCAAGGCGAACCGGCACCGCGCGTACGAGGACTTCGCCGCCGTCGCGCGCGACCTCGTCACGCGCGGCCTCACCTCGCCCCAGCACCTCGGGGTGCAGGGCGGGTCCAACGGCGGCCTGCTGACGGGCAACATGCTGACCCAGTACCCCGAGCTGTTCGGCGCCGTCGTGGTCCAGGTCCCGCTGCTGGACATGCAGCGCTACCACCTGCTCCTGGCGGGAGCCTCGTGGGTCGCGGAGTACGGCGACCCGGAGGACCCCGCCGAGTGGGAGGCGCTGCGGACGTTCTCCCCGTACCACCTGTTCGACTCCGAGCGCTCCTACCCGCCCGTCCTGTTCACCACCTCCACCAAGGACGACCGCGTGCACCCGGGGCACGCGCGCAAGCTGGCCGCCCGCATGCTCGAGGCGGGCAAGGACGTCACGTCCTACGAGAACATCGAAGGTGGGCACGGCGGCTCCGCCACCAACACCCAGGCCGCGCACATGGCCGCGCTGGCCTACACGTTCCTGTGGACGCGGCTGACCGGCGGTGGTCCCGGCGACGCGGGCCACCCGGGGGGTCCCGCGACGGCGTCGTAGGTTCGCGGCACTCCCGCAGGAACGACCCACGCGGGTCCCGCCGGTACGATTCCCGTGGTCGCGGCACCTCGACCGTCCGCGGTCAGTGATCGGAGTCGACGTGACGCACCAGGCACCCACCCTGGACGAGGTGGCGCGCGAGGCCGGTGTCTCACGCTCCACGGCGAGTCGCGCCATCAACGGCGGCGATCGGGTCTCGCCCGCGTCGCAGGCCGCCGTCGAGGCCGCCATCGCCCACCTCGGCTTCACCCCCAACCGAGCCGCCCGCGCGCTCGCGACGTCCCAGACCGGGTCGATCGCGCTCGTCATCCCCGAACCGGACGACCTGTTCGTCTCCGACCCGTTCCTCCTCGGCGTCGTGCGCGGGGTCAGCGGCGCGCTCGCCGGCACGCAGACGCAGCTCGTGCTCCTCATCAACCACGCCGGGCAGCCGGTCGGGCAGATGGCCCGCTACCTCCGTGCCGGACACGTGGACGGCGCGATCATCACGTCCCCGCACCGGGGCGACGGCCTCGAGGACGCCCTGCGCGGCTCGCGCAGCGTGGTGTTCATCGGGCGCCCGTTCAGGTCGGAGGGGATCAGCTACGTCGACGTCGACAACGTCGAGGGCGGCCGCCTCGCCGCCCAGACGCTGCTCGACGCCGGACGCCGCCGGCTCGGCACGGTCACCGGTCCGACCGACATGACCGCGGCCATCGACCGCCTCGACGGGTTCACCCGCGCGCTGGCCGACGCCGGGCTCCCGGCCGACGCCGTCGACGACGGCGGCTTCACCGCGGCCGGCGGCGAGGCCGCGGCCCATCGCCTGCTCGACCGCCACCCGGACCTCGACGGTCTCGTGGTGGCCTCCGACGTGATGGCGGTCGGGGTCAGGCACGCGCTGGAGGACCGCGGGCTGCGCGTGCCGGAGGACGTCGCGATCGTCGGGTTCGACAACCTCGGCGCCGCCGCCGCGATGACCCCCCGCCTGACCACGGTCCACAACCCCCTGGTGGAGATGGTCGACGCCGCCGCGCGGATCCTGATCGGCCGGCTCGACGGCGGTGGCACCCCCGGGGAGAACCTCGTCCTCCCGCCCCACCTCGTGCCCGGAAGCACGGTCTGACGATGCAGCAGCAGGTCCCCGCCGACCGCGGGCAGCGCCGCACCTCACCCTTCAGGTACGGGGTCGGCATGTTCGGCACCTCGATCCCGATCAACCTGATCAAGGGCTCGATGCTCTACTTCTACGTCGAGCTCCTCGGGATGGACGCGACGGTGTTCGCCGGCGTCTACGCGATCTACGGGATCCTCGACGCGATCGACAACCCCGTCTTCGGCTACCTCTCCGACCGCACCCGATCCCGCTGGGGGCGGCGCAAGCCGTACCTGGTCGTCGGGTCGCTCGTGCTCCTCGGGGCGATGATCGCGCTGTTCAGCGTGCCGGGCTCGGTCGCTGCGTCCGCGACGTCGCTCGTGATCTGGTTCGCGGTCTTCGCGATCCTCAGCGAGATGGCCGACTCGCTCATCAACGCCAACTACGGCGCGCTCCTGCCGGAGCTGTTCCCGGCCGAGCGCGTCCGGGCCTCCGCCAACGGCATCCGCCAGGGCGCGCAGCTGGTCGCGATGATCCTGGCGCTCGGGCTGACCCCGGTGCTGGCGCAGAACGTGCTGGGCTGCCCGGTCGACGCCGTCGGCTGCACGGACCCGACCGTCGGCTACTCCCGCCTGGCGGTCATCTTCGGCGTCATCGGCGTCGGCGTCATCCTGTACATGGCGTTCGGCATCAGGGAGAACCCGGCGATCGCGGACGAGAAGCGCCCGCCGTTCTTCGCCTCGATCCGCCAGATCGTGACGAACCGCTACTTCTGGACGATCGGCGTCGTCAACGCCTGCTACGGCTCGGCGATCGCCATCGTGCTGAACGGGCTGCAGTTCTACGTCCGCTACGTGCTGGGCGGCGGTGGGCTGGAGGCGACGATCCTGCAGGTCGCCGTCGTCGTCGGCGCGATCGGGATGCTCGCGCTGTGGGCGCGGGCCGTGCGCCGGTACGGCGCGGAGCGGGTCTGGAAGACGGCGTTGCCCATCGCGGCGCTCGCGTTCGTGCCGATCTACTTCGCCGACTCCCTGCTGACGGCCGTGCTCGCCGGCCTGTGCATCGCCGTCGGCTACTCGGGCGTGCTCGCGACGAACGACCTCATCATGGCGCGCGTCCTCGACGACGACGCCCGTCGTCACGGCATCCACCGCGAGGGCATCTTCCTCTCGGCCTTCGGCGTGCTCGGCCGGCTGAACGGCCTCATCGTGGCCGGAGCGCTCGCGTCGCTCACGCTGTTCTTCGGGTTCCGCAACGGCGCCGACCCCGGCGACGACCCGGCGACCGCGTTCCGCGTCTACCTGTCCGTCTACCCGACGATCCTGCTCGCGATCGGGACCGTGGTCTCACGTTTCGTGCACGTGCCGGGGTGGAACGGCTCCGACGACGACTCCGGCGACGGCGTGTCCGAGCACGGCGGGTCACCGCGCGCCGAGCGCGTGGAGACGTTCCGCGGCGACCTCGGCGACTGACGTCGACCGCGGCGGCCCGCACCTTCGCGAAACCTCCACGCGAGCCACCTCAGCCACCCCACCCGCGCGGCGGGTCGGTCGGTAGGGTTCACGAGTGATCTTCAAGGCCGTCGGCGAGAGCAAGCCCTACCCCGACCACGGCCTCGTCAGCACGCGTGACTGGGCGCACCTCCCGCCCCGCCAGCTCCGGCTGGACCAGCTCACCACCGTCCGGACGCAGCTCGACCTGCGCGTCCTCCTGGCCGAGGACTCGACCTTCTACGGCGACCTGTTCGCGCACGTGGTCGCGTGGCGGGGCGAGCTCTACCTGGAGGACGGGTTGCAGCGGGCGCTGCGCTCCGCGCTGCAGCAGCGCACCACCATCCACGCACGCGTCCTGGAGCTCGGCTGATGCCCGCCTCGACTACGGTGGGATCGTGACCACCACGCCCTCCCAGGACGTCGCGCGCGGCAAGACGCTGCGCCGTCGTCACCTGCTGCAGCGGCAGACCATCGTGTTCGGCACCCTCGCGGTCATCCTGATCGCGACGGGTCTGGCCGGGCTCGGAGTCTTCCTGGGCATCCTCCCCAGCCCGTTCGACCGCGACTTCACGGACCTGCGGGCGCAGGAGGAGGCGGCGCAGTTCACCCCGTGCCCCGCGGCCGGCGCCCTCCCCGTGACCTACGACCAGATCACCGCGAACGTCTACAACGGCACCACGCGATCCGGCCTCGCCGGAAGCGTCAGCCAGGCGATCTCCGGTGTCGGCGTCGTGATCGGGACGACGGCGAACTACGCCGCGGGCACCTACCCCGGCACCGCGCTCATCGTGACGGGGGGCGACGGCGTCACGCAGGCCTACACGCTCGCGGCCCTGTTCCCGAGCACCGAGATCCTGTTCGATCCCGCCCGCACCGACGCGACCATCGACCTGGTCCTCGGCGAGGGGTACGAGAACATGAACGACCCGGCGGTCGCCACGCTCGACCCCGCGGCCCCGATCGTGGGGCTCGAGGGTTGCGCCCTGCCGCCCGAGACCTCCGACACCGACGCAGCCTGAGCGAGGACACCGTGACGAACCCCTACGGCTCCGAGGACGGTCAGTCCTCCGGTCAGCAGCCCCCCTACGGCGCGCCGGGCTACGGCCAGCCCGCCGCGCCGTCGTACGGCTCCTCGTCGGGTTACGGCGGCGTGCAGGACGCGGCGCACGGCGCCCCGCCCGCCCCGCCCTACGGTGCGCCGTCGCCCTACGCGGCCTCGCCCTACGCCACGACGCCGTACGCCTCCGGTGGGTACGGTGGCCAGCCGCAGCAGAACCAGATGGCGCTCATCGCGCTCGTCTGCTCGCTCGCCGGCCTGGTCACGGGACTGTCCGTGTTCGCCGGGATCGTGTGCGGCCACATCGCCCTGTCCCAGCTGCGCCAGAACCCGCAGCAGACGGGTCGGGGCATGGCCGTCGCCGCGCTGTGGGTCGGGTACGGCCTGCTGGCGCTGGGGATCGCCGCCGTCGTCGCCTACATCGCCATCTTCGCCGCCGTGGTCAGCAGCAGCTCGTACTGAGCCGACGCCGCCCGAGCCGCGGCAGCGGGATGGGCACCTCTCCCCACCCGTCGGTGCCGCGCCGGCGCCGCGGGTTCGGTACGTTCGAGGCATGAGAACCTCACGCACCCTGTTGACGATCGCCGCCGCCTCTGCCCTCTCCCTCGGACTCGCCGCCTGCGGCGGCTCCGGTGACGAGGAGAGCTCGCCCACCGGCTCCGCCACCACCGAGGAGTCGGCGTCGCCGTCGGCCACCGAGTCGCCCTCGGAGTCCGAGAGCGCGTCCGAGGACGCCACCGCCGACAGCGGCGACGCGACCGCCCAGTTCCTGGACGCCTACGCCCAGGGTCTCGAGAACCTGACGACCGCCACCATCGCCGTGACGTCGTCCATCGGCGGCATGGAGACCGTCTCCGACGGCGTCGTGGACTACACCACCACCCCGCCGTCCTCGCAGATGGCCCTGAACCTGGGCGGCCAGTCCGTCGAGATGGTCATGGTCGACGGGGCCATCTACATGAACATGGGCGAGATGACCGGCGGCATGTGGACGCAGATGGACGAGGCGACGGCCGAGGCCAGCGGTGCGAACGCCGACCCCCTGGCGCAGATGCGGATGTTCCAGGACGCCATCACGGGCGCCGAGCTCGTCGGCCAGGAGGACGTCAACGGCGCCCAGGCCGACCACTGGAAGCTCACGGTCGACTCCGCCGCCATCGCGGGTGACGCGGCCGGTGCCGCCGCCCTTCCCGACATCATCGCCTACGACGTGTGGCTCGACGGCGAGGGTCGTTTCGTGAAGTCGCTCGTCGCGATGGAGGTCGCGGGCCAGTCCACGAGCACCGAGACGATCATGTCCGGCTTCGGCGAGCCGGTGACGATCACCGCTCCCCCGGCCGACCAGATCACCGAGATGCCCAGCGTCGGCTGATCGCCCCGCCGCCTCCGCGGCACAGCACGAACCGCAGCAGCCCACGAGGGGCGGTCCCGTCAGGGACCGCCCCTCGCGGCGTCTCGCAGTGTGTGGGACGAGGCGTGGGACGGGCGCGGGGTCAGCGGTCGCAGCTGCAGACGGCGTTCGACTCCACGACCCGCTCGCCCTCCTCCGGCCTCGCCCAGGCCTCGGCCTCCTCGCGCGTCGCGAACCACCGCGGGGCCAGGCGGCCGTTGGCCATCATGACGCTGATCTCGATCTGCTCGCGCGGATCCGTCCAGGTGGTGCTCATGGCGTCCTCCTTCTCCTCACCCTGGTCAACACCGCGCTCCCGGGACCTGTTCCGGCCCGACGGCGCACGCCTGGCACAGTGGGCGGATGAGTCGCCCCCAGGACCCCCGCACCTACGACCTCGACGCTCTGCGCGATCGGGTCCTCCCCGAGCGTGACGGTCAGGTCAGCACGAGCATCCCGCAGCTCGCCGACGCCGATCCCGACCTGTGCGCGGTCGCCGTCGCCCTCCCGGACGGCACCGTCCGCTCCTCGGCGCAGGGGGACGTCGCCGTCAGCGTCCAGTCGGCGGTCAAGCCGTTCCTGTTCGCGCTCGCGCTCCTGGACACGGACGGCGAGGCGATCGAGCGCATCGGCATCGAGCCGACGGGCGAGGCGTTCGACGCCATCAAGCTGGAGAGCGGCACGGGCCGCCCGCCGAACCCCATGGTCAACGCCGGCGCGCTGCTGACGGCGGCCCTCGTGGAGGGCGACGGCGTGGACGAGCGCTCCGAGCGCATCCTGCGCGGGCTGTCCGCGTTCGCCGGCACCGACCTCGTGGTCGACGACGACGTCGCCACCAGCGAGCACCTGCTCGGCGACCGCAACCACGCCCTCGCCCACCTGATGCGCGCCGAGGGGACGCTGGCGGTGGGGGCGGACGACGCCGTCGCCGTCTACGCGCGGGCTTGCGCGGTCATGGTGGACGCGCGGTCCCTGGCCGTCATGGGCGCCACGCTGGCCGGCGGCGGGGTCAACCCGGTCACGGGCGTGCGGGTCGTCCCGGCGACCGTCGCGCGCGACGTCGTCTCGGTGATGGCCACGTGCGGCGTCTACGACGGATCGGGCCGGTGGATGCGGCGCGTGGGGGTGGCGGCGAAGTCGAGCGTCTCGGGCGGCGTGGTGCTGTCGGCGCGTGGCGGCCTGGGTGCGGCGGTCCTGAGTCCCCCGCTGGACGCCCAGGGGACCAGCGTGCGCGGGCGCATCGCCTCCGAGATCCTCGCGGACGACCTCGGGCTGCACGTCTTCGGCGGCTGGGACGGCCGCACCGCGACGTGAGGGCGGCGTAGGATCTGTTGAGACGTCTCGGTGCGTGCCCCCGCACCGGACGAGAGCACGACGAGTGCCGAACGAGAACGACGGACGACATCGTTCTCCCCCGCCCCCGGCCGTTCCGACATCGAGCGCCCGCATCCGGACACCATGCGTCTGCGACCGGCCACGCCGTCGCAAGCAGCGCGCTCGAGCACGTGCTCGCGGGAGACCGACGTGGTTGACAGGACGACCGTCGTGAAGGTCGACGACCTCGACCCCTCGATCGACGTCGACGTGCGCACGGTCACCTTCGCCTACGAGGGCACGGAGTACGAGATCGACCTCGGGCGCAGCAATCGCGAGGCCCTGGCGGAGATCCTCGCGGACTACGTCGACGCCGGCCGACCGACGCGCGGACCCGCAGCCACGACCCGCCGCGCCCGGGCCCGCGCCGAGGCGGCGGAGATACGCGCGTGGGCGGCCGCCCACGGCATCGAGCTGAGCGACCGCGGTCGCCTCCCCGCCCGGGTGCGCGCCCGGTACGAGAGTGAGCGCGCACACTGAACGCAGAGGCGGCGTCGGCGTCGGCATCGGGACGGGACCTCCCGGGAGCCTTGACTACACTGCCCTCGATGCCCAGACCACCCAGCGACCGCCCGGTCCGGATAGCCGACGCCGCCCTCGAGCTGATCGCGACCTCCGGCCTGCACGCCGTCACCCACCGCGCCATCGACTCTCACCTCGGCTACCCGCAGGGGACGACGTCGTACTACGCGCGGACCCGCGCCGAGCTGCTCACGCGTGCCACCGAGCTCCTGGCGGAGCGCTTCGACGCGAAGATCGACGTGACCGCGCTGGACGACGTGCGCACGGACGACGAGGCGATCGCCGTGATCGTCGGCATGATGCGCCGGCTCCAGGACGCGGAGTCGGACCAGATCGCGCACTACGTGCTGCTGATCGAGCTGCGGAAAGACCCGGAGCTCGCCGCTCTCCTCGGCGCGGCCTCGCCGGCCCGCCGGGCGATGCACCGGATGACGGCCCAGCTCATCGAGCGTTGCGGCTACACCGACGCCGAGGAGCACGCCTCCGGGCTGCTCGCGCTCCTGAGCGGCCTGATGCTCGCACGCCTCACGGGCAACCAGCAGGTGCCGGTCGAGAGCGCCGTCGCCACGTTCTGGGGCGGGATGCGCCGACCCGTCAGACCGTGACGCGCCCTGCAGCGATGTAGCGCCGCAGCACAGCGTCGAGCGCGTGCTGCTGCGCCGCGTCCAGCTCGACCTCGAACTGCTGGCCGCGATATCCGAAGCAGACGGTGTCGGTGCCGTCGTCGCCCTCGTCGTCGGGAGCCACGTCGTCGCTGTCGGGAGCCATTGTTCGCCGGGTCATACCGCCTCCTGAATGATCGGCGCCGAACTTGGTGGGAACACGTTAGCACTACGTTAGTAGGGCGTCTGCCGCCGTTGTCGGTCGTCCGACACCGTCAGCCGCGACGCCCGAAAACCATCCCCGCGACGATCACGGTGGCCATCGAGACCAGCCCCGCGACGGGAGCGGTGGCCGCCAGATCGGCGTCGCGCGACACGAACGACACGACGGGGTTCGAGAGGATGGCGGGCACGTCTCGGGGTTCGGAGCCGATGCACGTCCGGATGGGGCCGGCCGCTCGAGGGTGACGGTGCCGCGAGCCGCCGGAGGCGACGGGGCCACGGCGTCCCTCCCGGTGCGGTGGTCGCTCCATCGTCTCTCGCGCACCTTCCCACCGCACCGGCCCAGGCGTACGGTCGGCCCATGGTCACCGACGACCCCGTCATCACCAACCCCGACCACTACCGGACTCTGTGGGAGAACGAGCACGTCCGGGTGCTCGGGTACACCGACGTCCCCGGCGACGCCACGACGCCGCACGACCACCCGAACTCGGTCATGGTCACGCTCAGCGCCTTCGGCCGACGTCTCTCCGCGGGCGATCGCGTCTTCGACACGCAGCTGCCGTCCGTGGTCGCCGGCCTCTGCGCGTCCGGGGCGCGACGTCGGACCGACGGACGAGCGACACCCCCCGCGCGGAACCCCTTCGGGCTCCCCGCGAGGGGTGTCGTCACTCCGGGGCTCTGAGACGTGTCAGAACCCGTACGCGGTAGCGGTGGGATTTGAACCCACGGTGGACTTTCACCCACACACGCTTTCGAGGCGTGCTCCTTAGGCCGCTCGGACACGCTACCTGGCCGAGCGAGTCTACCCACGAGCCCGCCGACTTCCCAAAACGACCCCGTGCCACCGCCCGACGCCGCGGAATTCCGGCCATGGGCACGGCGTTGCACCAGAGGCGATGACGACTCCCTCCCCTCTCCCCTCGGTCCCGGCGGCACCAGCGCCCGCTGCTCCCCCGTCGACCCCGTCGACCCCGTCGGTCACGCCGGCGCCGCGCACGCTGCACTCCACGTGGGCGCCGAGCTACGCCGACCGCCGACCGCCCGCGACCGAGGCCGACCTCGACGCCGCCGCCGAGATCCTGCGTGGACACCGCGTCGTCGCGCTCACCGGCGCGGGGATCTCGACCGACTCGGGCATCCCGGACTACCGCGGGCCCGATGCCGCTCCCCGGTCGCCGATGACGTACCAGCAGTTCGTGGGCGACCCGGGCTTCCGTCGTCACTACTGGGCCCGCAACCACGTGGGTTGGCACCACGTGAACGAGACGACGCCGAACGCCGGCCACCGCGCGCTGGCCGCCCTCGAGCACGCCGGCGTCGTGACCGGTGTCATCACGCAGAACGTCGACCGCCTCCACACCCTGGCCGGGTCCCGCGCGGTCATCGACCTGCACGGCCACTACAACGAGGTCGTCTGCCTGTCCTGCGGGCACGTCATCTCGCGGGCCGCGCTCGACGAGCGGCTGCTCGCGCTCAACCCGGGCTTCCTGGAGGAGATGACCGAGCTCGGCGACGTCGAGATCGCGCCGGACGCCGATGCGGTCATCGAGCAGACCAACCACTTCCGCACCGCGTCCTGCGAACGCTGCGGCGGCATCCTGAAGCCGCACATCGTCTACTTCGGCGAGAACGTCCCCAAGGAGCGGGTCGCGCGCGCGTACGCGGCGGTCGACGACGCCGACGCGCTGCTGGCCGCCGGGACCTCGCTCGCGGTGCAGTCCGGTCTGCGCCTGGTCAAGCGCGCCGCGCGCGACGGCAAGCCCGTGGTCATCGTGAACCGGGGTGTCACACGGGGCGACGAGCTCGCGACCCTGCGCCTGAACGCCGGCACGTCGCAGGCGCTCGAGCACCTCGCCGCCCGACTCCCGTGAGCCGCGCTCCCGTGACGCGCCCGTTCGCCACCACGGCGGCGGCCTTCGGCCTCGTGGGCGTGGGCGCCGCCGTCGGCACGTTCGTGCGTCACGCCGCCGGGCTGGCGACCCCGGTCGTCGACGGCCCGCTGCAGCCCCAGCTGCTCGTCACGCTGGCGATCAACCTGCTCGGCTCGTTCCTGCTGGGCGTGCTCGTCGGGCGGCTGACGCTGCTGGCCGACACCGGTCGGATGAGCGCGGCCCGCGCCGCACGCCTGCGACTGCTGCTCGGCACCGGCGTGCTCGGCGGCTTCACCACGTACTCGGCGTTCGCGCTCGAGGCCGTCACGACGGCGCAGGGCGGCTCCGCGACCGACGCGCTCGTCGGCGTCGCGTACGTCGCTCTCAGCGTCGCCGCCGGCGTCACGCTCGCGTGGGCGGGGCTCCGCGCGGGGCGTCGGGGCGACCGCACGCCCGACGTCGGCGGGGACGACGGCGAGGGTGCGGCGACCGGACGGGACCGGACGTGATCGTGCTCGTCGCCCTTGGCGGCGCGATCGGCGCGATGGCGCGCTACGCCGTCGACCTGCTGCTCGGAGCGCGCTGGTCCGCACGCCGCGGACGCGGCCGTCGCGGTGTCGCGCTCGCGGTCATCAACATCACGGGGTCGCTGCTGATCGGCCTGGTCGCCGGGCTGGCACTGCGCGGACTCGTGTCCGACGAGCTGCGCACCGTGCTCGCGACCGGGGTCCTCGGCGGGTACACGACCTTCTCGGCGGCGAGCCTCGACGTCGTCGAGCAGGCCGAGCGCGAGGGACGCGCAGCCGCCCTGCGCCGCGCGATCGCGGTGCCCGCCGCCGCCGTGATCGCGTGCGCCGTCGGACTCTGGCTCAGCTCTCCGCGCTGACCGAGGACGGGCCGGCCTCGGGGGTGGCGGGGCGCGGCCGCCGTCGCGCCCGGAAGAACGCCCGCAGCTCGTCACCGCACTCGGCCTCGCGCACCCCACCGATCACCTCGACGGCATGGTTGAGGCGGGGGTCGCGCACGACGTCGGTCACCGATCCGGCGGCCCCGGCCTTCGGGTCGAACGCCCCGAAGACCAGCAGCGGCAGTCGGGCGAGCACCATGGCGCCGGCGCACATCGTGCAGGGCTCGAGCGTGACCGCCAGCGTGCAGCCCTCGAGCCGCCACTGACCCAGCGCCGCCGCGGCCTCGCGGATCGCGAGCACCTCCGCGTGGGCGGTCGGATCGCCGTCGGCCTCGCGGCGGTTGCGGCCCCGGCCGATGACGGCACCGGAAGAGTCCAGCACGACGGCGCCGACCGGGACGTCCTGCGTCTCCAGGGCCGCCCGCGCCTCGACGAGGGCCAGGCCGATCAGCGCGGCGGGGTCCACGGACGGTCCCACGCTCAGGCGTCGACCTGCCAGCGGGCCTCGATCTCGGCCCGCCACTGCCGCCAGCCCCGGAAGTTGCCCGTCCCCGGCTCGTCCGGCGTCGCCACGTGCTCGAACGGCGACATGTGCGGTGCAGTGCCCGGGCTGGGCTCGATCAGCCGGACGCTCAGGGCGAGGTCGGCCTCGAGCGAGGGACCGGCGCCGACGACCCGGTCGCCGGTCGCGGTGAAGTAGGAGACGCGGGCGCACCGGGCGGCCGCGACGGCGCGGGCGTCCTCGGCCGAGATCAGCTCGCGCTCGGCGTCGGTGACGAACGGGGTGTGCCAGCCGCCCTCGGCCACCTCGCGCGGGGTCGAGGCGGTCAGCGCGTCACGCATGGCGAGCGCGCCGTCGTAGATCGGAAGATAGGCCAGCGGCTGACCCTGCTCGTCCGTGGCGAGGCGCTGCTCGAAGAAGTTCTCCCACGTCGTGCTCGACACGACGATCGTGTGCATCAGGTACGGCTCGAGGATGCGGTTCACGTCCTGCTTGTGCAGCCCGAGCGCGATACCGGCCCGCGCGCTGTCGAGGGCCTGGTTGGCCGAGGCCAGCCACCACTGCAGCACCTCTCCCCAGCGTGGCGAGGTCACGTCGACGAACTCGTGCGCGTTCATGCCCGGCTTGTGCAGCGAGAAGGCCCGCGGCACGTACGGCGTGGTGGAGACGTAGTCGATCATCCGCTGGATCGGCACGGCGCGGGAGGAGGAGGAGTTGCGCGAGAAGACGCGGTGCGTGTTCAGCTCGGCCAGCGCGGAGCGCGGCACCGTCACGACCATCGTGGTCAGGCGGGCGCCGGCGGGAGAGACGGAGTCGGCCACGACCTCGGCCGTGATGGCCGACGGCGCGACATCCGTCGGGGTGATGTCTGACGGGGTGGGCGCGGCGACCAACGTGATCTCCCTGCGTTCGGCTGGATCGTTCTCAGCAGTGACGGGTCCGCCCGATCCTACGGCCAGGCCGGGAGGCTGCGGCGGGCTCGTCCCAACCGGCAGGATGTCCCCGTGACCGTGACTCTCATGTGCGGCCCGTCCGGTTCGGGAAAGACCACCTGGGCGGCCGATCTCGAGGGTGCCGGCGCGGTCCGGCTGTCCTTCGACGTCGAGCTGTGGCGGCGCGGCTCGCGGCCGTTGACGGCGACGCCGGAGCTGATGCAGGAGGTCGACGCCGAGCTCCGCACGAGGCTGGTCTACCTCGTGCGCGCGGGCCGCGACGTCGTCCTCGACCTGACGTTCTCCACGCGCGCGATGCGGCAGGAGTGGCGCGCGCTGGTGCTGCCGCTCGGTGTCGTGCCCGAGACGGTGCACCTGGACGTGCCGCACGACGAGCTGCGACGGCGGCTGACCGCGCGCTCCGACACCGCCGCCGACGACGTCGCGCTCACGCCGGAGCAGATCGAGCGCCACCTCGCGGAGTTCGAACCACCGACGGCCGAGGAGGGTCCGCTGCGGGTGGTCAGGGTCGATCCACTAGCCTGAACGTCATGCGCGTCCACGTGGCCAACCACCCCCTCGTCGCCCACAAGCTCACGGTGCTCCGGGAGACCACCACGCCGTCGCCGACCTTCCGGCAGCTCACCGAGGAGCTCGTGACGCTCCTGGCCTACGAGGCCACACGGGAGATCGCGGTCGAGGAGGTCGAGATCACGACGCCGGTGGCCACCGCGATCGGCACGCACCTCGCGAGCCCGAACGCCCTCGTGGTCCCGATCCTGCGCGCCGGCCTCGGCATGCTCGAGGGCATGACCCGGCTGCTCCCGACGGCCGAGGTCGGCTTCCTGGGGCTGCAGCGCAACGAGGAGACCTTCGAGGCGGTCACCTACGCCAACCGGCTCCCGGACGACCTCTCGGGCCGCCAGTGCTACGTGCTCGACCCGATGCTCGCCACGGGCGGCACGCTCGTCGCGGCCATCGAGTACCTGTTCGAGCGCGGCGCACGCCACGTCACCTGCATCACGCTGCTCTGCGCCCCCGAGGGCCTCAAGGCCGTCGAGGACGCGATCGGCGACCGCGCCGACGTCACCATCGTCACGGCGTCGATCGACGAGCGCCTGAACGAGAAGGGCTACATCGTGCCCGGGCTCGGCGACGCGGGCGACCGGCTGTACGGCGTCGTCTGACGAAACCCTGGCCAAGCCAGGGACGGCGTGCCTTCAATGGAGCATGAGCACACACGAGAACGCTGACGCCCGCCGCACCGTCAAGGAGATCGCCGAGGACGTCGACATCACGATGGTCACCACGCACGCGCCCGACGGGTCGCTGCGCTCCCGCCCCCTGTCGCTGCAGGAGGCCACCGACGAGGGCGACCTCTGGTACGTCGCCTCGGGCGACGCCGACATCGTCTCCGAGCTCGAGGCCGACCCCCGGGTCAACGCCTCGTTCTCCGGCAAGGGCTCCTGGCTCTCGGTGACCGGGGCCGCCACGGTCTCGCGCGAGCGCGCCGACCTCGAGCGCGTCTGGACGCCGTCGGCCGAGGCGTGGTTCCCGGAGGGCATCGACACCCCCGGGGTCGTCGCGATCTCGATCACGGGCGAGAGCGCCGAGTTCTGGGACTCCCCCGGCAAGGTCGCCACGCTGCTGCAGCTCGCCACCGCGCGCCTGCGCCACCAGGAGCCGCACCCCGGCACGAACGAGACCGTCGAGCTGTAGGTCTCGCTCTCCCGCGGCGCTACCGCCGCTCGACCCCGGCGCTCGTCCGGCCCCTCGCGGGCCGGACGAGCGCCGTCGTCGTCCCGGCCAGCAGCAGGCTCACGATGACGACGGCGAGCCACGGTCCGAGCGGATCGGTCAGCACGTGGGCCGCGACGAAGCAGACGGCACCGACCAGGAGCACCAGCACGATGCGCCACCACGCCGTGCGCCGACGCTCGCGCAGCACGCACCACACGGCTCCGGCGACGACGACGGCGGCGGCGCCCGCCCAGCGCAGCCCCGTCACCTGGGCGGCGGTGAAGCCGAGCAGGAGCGAGCCGCCCGCGATCGCGGCGGTGACGAGCGTGGGACGGTCGAGGGTGAGGCGGTCGAGGGCCATCCCGCCAACGTACCCGGGGCCCTCCCGGCGCCGCCCACGCGCGAGGATGGAGCCATGCGCGGTCTTCTCCGGTTCGTCCTCAACGTCATCTGGCTGGTTCTCGCCGGCCTCCCCCTCGCCCTGGCGTACGCCGTGGCAGGGGTGATCTGCTGCATCCTCGTCATCACGATCCCGTGGGGGATCGCCTCGTTCCGGATCGCGAACTACGTGCTCTGGCCCTTCGGCCGCACCGTGGTGGACCGCCCGACGGCGGGGGCAGCCTCGGCCGTCGGGAACGTGATCTGGATCCTGGTGGCCGGGATCTGGCTCGTGATCGGGCACGTGGCCAGCGCCGTCGCGCTCGCCGTGACGATCGTGGGGATCCCGCTCGCGATCGCCGAGCTCAAGATCATCCCCGTGACCCTGACTCCGCTGGGCAAGCAGATCGTGCCGAGCGAGCGGATGTTCGCGTCCTACGGGAGCGCCGTCCAGCTCTGAGGCCGGCGCACCCGCAGGACGCGGTCGGACGCGGTCGGACGAGCGACTCAGCCCACGTGGGCGACGACGGGCTCGTCCGAGCCCGGCAGCAGCTGCTCCTTCGACCCGCGCACCAGCACGGCTGCCACGACGGAGGCGAGCACCATGCCGACGGCGGCGGCCACGAACACCGCGGAGTAGCCGTTGACCAGCGCGACGAGGCCGTCGGCCTCGGACGCCACGGGGGTGCCGCGCACCGCCGTCGCGTAGAACGACGTGAACAGCGCGAGGCCGATCGAGCCGCCGATCTGCATGGCGGCGTTGACGGTCGCGCTGGCGGCACCGGCGTCGTGCGGCGCGACGCCGACGAGCGCGAGGTTCTGCATCGTGACGAACAGCAGCGCCATCCCGACCCCGAGCACGATCAGGCCGGGCAGCACCTGGACGGCGTAGCTCCCGTCCGCCGTGATGCGGCTCAGCCAGACGAGCGCGAGCGCACCGACCAGCGGGCCGGTGATCAGGAGCGGGCGAGGCCCCACGCGGGGCAGCAGAACCTTGGTCGCGAACGGCACCGTGACCATGATCGTGGCGGTCATCGGCAGCGACGCGAGTCCGGCCTCGAGCGGTCCGAAGCCGAGCACGATCTGCAGGTGCAGCGTGAGGTAGAGCATCGCGCCGATCATCACGGTGCCGACGAGCGCCTGGATGAGGAAGACCCCGCCCCGCACGCGATCGGTCACGATGCGCAGGGGCAGCAGCGGCTGCGCGACGCGCGACTCGATCCGCACGAACAGCACCAGCAGCACCACGCCGGCGACGAGGAAGGCCCACGTCGGCACGGAGGCCCACCCCTCCTCGGCGAGCGTGAAGCCGTAGACCAGCGCGCCGAGACCGGCCACGACGGTGACGGCGCCGAGCACGTCGTAGCGGTTCTCGCCGTCGGCGCGGCTCTCGGTCATCAGCCGGGCCCCGGCGACCAGGGCCACGACGGCGACGGGCACGTTCACCCACAGGCACCAGCGCCAGTCGGCGAACTCGGTCAGCACGCCGCCGAGCAGGAGGCCCACCGCGGCGCCGACGCCCGCGACGGTGCCGAAGATCGCGAACGCGGTGTTGCGCTCGCGGCCGCTCGGGAACGTGACGGTCAGCAGCGCGAGCGCGGCCGGGGCCATCAGCGCGGCGAACACGCCCTGGAGACCGCGGGCCGCGATGAGGACCTCGGCGGAGCCGGCGAAACCGCCCAGCGCCGAGGCGACGCCGAAGCCGACCATCCCGAGCAGGAACGTCCGCTTGCGGCCCCAGTAGTCGGCGATGCGCCCGCCGAGCAGCAGGAGCGCGCCGAACGCGAGCGCGTACGCGGTCACGACCCACTGCCGCTGCACGTCGCTCAGCCCGAGCTCGGTCTGCGCCTGCGGGAGTGCGATGTTGACGATGGTTCCGTCCAGGACGATCACCAGCTGCGTCAGGGCCAGGATGATCAGGACCCACCAGCGGCGGGAGGACGCGACCTCGCCGGGGGCGGGGGCGGGGGCGGGGGCCGGCACCGCGTCGGGGGCGGGGGCATGGGTCGAGGAAAGAGGGGCGGCGGGGCCGTCGGGGCGCGCGGTGGTCATGGGTGTGCCTTCGTGAAGGTGAGGTCCCAGGGGTTTCCAGCCCGGATCGCCGGTGCCGCGCTTCGCGGACCCTCGGCGACCTCCCCGACGACGCGTCGGACAAGTGGCTCGAGTCTAGGGCCGCGGGGTCGGCGAGGGTGGTGCAGCGGGCTCGGAACAAGCCTGCGATCGACGCGTGGTGACGTCACCATCTATGCTCGTGCCTATGAGCACCGCCGCTGACGTGAGTCCCGCCACCCGCCCGACCACGACGCCGTCGGCCCCGCACTGGCCCCTCGGGCTCGACGCCCTCGGCTACGGCGGTGACTACAACCCCGAGCAGTGGCCCGACGAGATCCGCCTCGAGGACATCGCCCTGATGCGCGAGGCCGGGGTCAACCTCATCAGCCTCGCGATCTTCTCCTGGGCCCGCATCGAGCCGACCGAGGGCACGTTCGACTGGGAGTGGCTCGACGTCACGATGGACCGCCTGCACGAGGCAGGCATCCGCGTCGACCTCGCGACGGCGACCGCCAGCCCGCCGCCGTGGCTCACGCACCGGTACCCCGAGATCCTCCCCGTGACGTTCGACGGCACGGTGCTGGCGCCCGGCTCACGCCAGCACTACCGGATCTCCTCCCCGATCTTCCGGCGCTACGCCGTCGCCATGACGCGCCGCATCGCGGAGCGCTACGCCGACCACCCGGGCCTCGCGATGTGGCACATCGACAACGAGATCGGCTGCCACGCGCCGCACGAGTTCTCCGACGACGGCGCCGCCGCCTTCCGCACCTGGCTCGAGGCGCGCTACGGCACGATCGCGGCGCTCAACGACGCCTGGGGCACGGCGTTCTGGTCGCAGCTGTACAGCTCGTTCGACGAGATCCAGCCGCCGCGTGCCGCGACCGCGCAGATCAACCCGACGCAGCAGCTCGACTTCGCGCGGTACTCCTCCGACGAGCTGCTGTCCTACTACCGCGACCTGCGCGCGGTGCTCGCCGAGGTCACACCCGGCATCCCGTGCACGACCAACTTCATGGTCATGCGCGGCCCCAACCCGATGGACTACTACTCCTGGGCGCCGGAGATGGACATCGTCTCCAACGACCACTACCTGTGGGGGTCCGACCCCCACCCCGAGCGCGAGATCGCGTTCTCGGCGGACATGGTGCGCTCGATGTCCGGCGGTGCGCCGTGGATCCTCATGGAGCACTCCACCTCTGCGGTGAACTGGCAGCCCGTCAACCGCTCGCGTGCACCGCACGAGTCGCTGCGCAACTCCCTCAGCCACCTCGCGCACGGCGCCGACGCGCTGCTGTTCTTCCAGTGGCGCGCGTCCCGGGCGGGTGCCGAGAAGTACCACTCCGCGATGTACCCGCACGCGGGCCGCGACTCCGACGTCTGGCGCACCACCGTGGCGCTCGGTGACGTGCTGCGGCGCGTGGGCGAGATCCGCGGGTCGCGCGTTCGCGCCAGGGCAGCCGTGCTGTACGACTACGCCTCGCGCTGGGCGACCGTGACGGGGTCGCAGCCGAACCAGGGGCTCGACGTGCGCCAGCTCGCCGTCGACGTCCACGCGGGCCTCGCACGGCGCGGCGTCGAGACCGACGTCGTGGAGCCGTCGGCCGACCTGTCCGGCTACGACCTGATCGTCGTCCCGGCGCTCTACCTGATCAGCGACGCCGACGCCGCCGCGGTCGTCGCGGCGGCCGAGCGCGGGGCGACCGTGCTGGTGACGTTCTACTCCGGCATCGTGGACGAGCACGACCACGTCCGGCTCGGCGGCTACCCGGGCGCGTTCCGCGACCTGCTCGGCGTGCACTCCGAGGAGTTCTGGGCGCTGCAGCCCGGCCAGACCCTGGCGCTCGACGACGGTTCGCTCGCCCACACCTGGGCCGAGAAGCTGCGGGCGCTGGCGGGAACCGACGTCGTGCGCACGATCGCGGGCGGCGACCTCGACGGCGTCCCCGCCCTCACGCGGCGCGAGGTCGGCGACGGCGGCTCCGCCTGGTACCTGCCGGTGCTGCCCGACGCCGACGGCCTGCAGCAGGTCCTCGACGCCGTGGTGGCGCGCTCCGGCGTCGCCCCGGTCGTGGCCGACCTGCCCGACGGCGTCGAGGTGACCCGCCGGCACGCCGACGACGGCCGCACCTGGCTGTTCGCTCTCAACCACACGCGAGAGGCGGCCACGCTGGCGGTGACCGGGCACGACCTGGTCGGTGAGATCGACGTCGACGGCTCGCTCGAGCTCGCGCCCGGCGCCTGCGCGGTGGTGCGCGAGCGCTGAGGCGCCCGGGCGGTACGTCGGAGGCCGGTGACAGACTGGCCGCATGACCGACCGCGTCCACGCCGGGGCGACCACGCAGACCTCTGCTCCGTGGCCCCGGCGCGACGGCGCCGAGGCGCCGGAGCCAGCGCTCGACACCTACCGCGCGCTGCGCGTCGGCCTCGTCGCCGCCGGGCTGCTGCTGCTGGTCGCCGTGGGAATCGAGATCGCGCGGGTGGGCGTCATCCCCGGGTCGATCAGCGCCACGTTCTACTCCCCCGTCCGGAACGTGCTGGTCGGATCGCTGATCGCCGTCGGGCTCGCACTGCTGGCCATCAAGGGGCGCCCGGGGTGGGAGAACGGGCTGCTGGACCTGGCCGGGATGCTCGTGCCGCTGGTCGGCCTGGTCCCGACCCCGGTCGTCCTGGCGACGGTGGCCGGCAGCGACGAGCTGCCCTACCGGTGCCCCGACGTCGAGGTGTCGTGCGTGCCGGAGCAGGTGGCTCCCGACGTCGGCAACAACGTCGCCGCCTACCTCCTCGTCGGGCTCGCCGCCCTGCTGTTCGTCGGTCTCCGCGCCCTCCGCGCGCGTGTCCGACGACGGCCGTGGCCGGCCGCGTCGGAGCGCGCCGTCGTCGTCGCCCTCGCGCTGTGGGTGGCGACGGGAGCGTGGTTCGCGCTCGGACGCGCCAGCTTCCTCGGGTACGCGCACTACGCGAGCGCGATCGCGTTCTTCGCGCTGCTGGTGGCGGTGGTGTGGATCAACGCGCGGCACACCTCTCCCCCGCCGCGGCCCCGGCGCATGACGCAGCGCGGGTACCGCCGGTGCTACGTCGCCGTGGGCGTGGCGATGGGGGCAGCGGTCGCGGCCGGTGCGGTCGTGTGGCTGGTCGCGCCGGAGGACCACGCCTTCCCACTCGTGTTCTGGATCGAGGTCGTCCTGCTCCTGCTGTACACGGTGTTCTGGGTGCTCCAGACGGTCGAGCACTGGGAGGACGGGATCGCGCCGGAGGCCGTGCGGCCGGAGGCGCTGCCGGGAGCATGACCGCTCTGTGGACGACGGATGCCGTGTCCACAGATGTCACTCGAACCCTTCTCCTACCATGTCCACGCTGGTAAGGTGAACACATGTTCGAACGTGATGCGGCCGCGTGGGACCTCGGGGTGGAGGTCGAGGATCCCGCACTGGTGCGCAGGCGGCTCGGACTCGTCGACGCCGAGGGCGGTGGAGTGTCTGACGCGCTCCTGCGGTGCCTGCTGCAGCTCTCGGAGTACGCACGCCTGCGGTCCCTCGACGACCACGAGCTCGTCGAGACGGTTGCGGCGCTGGCTGCCGTCCAAGGATGGGCCGCAGCGGCCCAACGGGACGCAGCCGCGGCTCTGGACGCCCGGCAGAGCCGGCTCGGTCCGCGCTCGCGCCGTCCGGGCAGCGTCGAGGTCACGGGTTCGGCGGCCGACTCCCTCGCGATGCGGCTCGGCATCTCGCGGCGGCGCGCGAGCCGCCTGGTCGGTGAGGGGCAGCTCTACCAGGACGTGCTGCACCCCGTCGGGACGGCGCTGGCCGAGGGCCGGATCGACGCGGGCAAGGCCACCGTGTTCGCCGATCTGCTCGTGGAGCAGCCGCCCGAGGTGTGCTTCGCCGTGTGCGAGCAGGTCCTGCCCGACGCCCCGGGTCTCGCGCACCAGGCACTGCGCGCGAGGGTCCAGGCCGTCATCGTGCAGGTCGACCCGCGTCAGGCGAGCGAGCGAGCGGAGGCCGCTGCGCGGACGAGGCGCCTGGAGCCGGTTCGACTGCTGCCCGACGGCCTGGCCTCGTTGAGGCTGGTCGCGCCGCTGATGGACGTGGTGACGGTGCACTCGATGGCCGAGGCCGCAGCGCGTGCGGCCCGAGCATCCGGGGACGCTCGCACGCTCGACCAGCTCCGCGCCGACGCCGTCGTATCGGTGGCGGCCGGGGCGCTCGTCGCCGGTCGCATCGACGTCGGGGGTGACGCGCCGGCACGGCGCACCGAGGTCACGGCACCGAGTCCGGTACCGAAGCCGCCGACGGTCGTCGCCGGGTCTCCTGCGACGGTGTCGCCGCTGACGGTGGTCCGGCGAGAGATGAACGACCTGCTCCGCCGACGTCGTCGGGGACCACGCTCGTCCGTCGCACCACCCGGCGGCCCGTCGCTGGCGCGAACGGTGCTCGACCCGACAGCCGGCCCGCCACCACGGTTTGCCCCGTTCTCCGGCACCACCGCCCGGCTCACGCTCGCGATCCGCCCCGACGACGTCCCGACCGACGACGATCAGCCGTGCGCCGCCGACGTCTACGCGTGGGAGTTCTCCGCCTCGGTGCTGCGCGACGGGTTCGAGAACCCCTACGCAGCGTTCGAACCCCCGGACCGGTGCCGCCTCGGCGTCGACGTGCCCGCCCTCCTCGGATTCGGCCCCCTCGCCCCTGGGACGGCCCGCGTGCTCGCCGCCGCTCCGCCGCCGTACCTGAGCGTGGTCGTCGGGGAGGTCGAGCGAGCCACCGAGCGCGGATCACGATCAGCTCCGGGAGCAGCGGGGACGGCGAACGCGGGACCGTCTCACGCCCACCCGGCGGGTGCGCACCGGGAACGCATCAGCGGGTACGTTCCCGGTGCGCGACTGGCTCGCGAGGTGCGCCGGGCGCACCCGACGTGCGTGGCGCCGTCGTGCAGCGTGCCCGCATCGGCGTGCGACCTCGACCACGTCGTCCCCTGGCCGGCCGGACCGACGAGCGCCGACAACCTCCGCCCGCTCTGCCGTCACCACCACCTGATCAAGACCCACCTCGACCACGACCTGTGGCTCGCGCCCGACGGGACGGCGGTGTGGCGCACCCCGGAGGGGCACGTGTACCGCCGTCCGGTCGGTGGTGAGAGCCGGCTCGACCAGCAGGTGCACGTCCGCTCGGGAGCCGCCTGACGCGGGTCGAGCAGATGCCATGACCCGCCCCGCGTCAGGTCGATGAGACAGGAGCGGGTGGCGGAGGCCGTGCAGGTCCGCGCGGGACGGGCGACAGAGTCAGAAGCCCGCGCCGAAGCCCCGTCGGAGATCGTCGAGCAGGTCGAGCGGATCCTCGAGCCCGATGGACAACCGGATGGTCGTCTCCGAGATCCCCACCCGCTGACGCCCCTCGTAGCCGGTCTTCATGTGGGTCGTGGTCGCCGGGTGGGTGACCAGGGACTTGGCGTCGCCGAGGTTGTTGGAGATGTCGATGACCTGGAGCGCGTCGAGGAACGCGAACGACCGGTGCTTGCCGCCCTCGGGGTCCGCGGGCCCGTCGAGCGTGAACGCGACGACCGTGCCACCGGCGGTCTGCTGGGACTTCGCGAGCTCGTGCTGGGGGTGCGACGGCAGGTACGGGTAGCGCACCTGCGTCACCTGCGGCTGGTCCTCGAGCCATTGCGCGATGCGCAAGGCCGTCTCGCACTGGCGGCCGACGCGCAGATCCATCGTCTCGAGGCTCTTCAGCAGGGTCCATGCGTTGAACGGACTCATCGACGGACCCGTGTTGCGGATGAACGTCTGCAGCGGACCCGTCACGTAGTCGCGCGGCCCGAGCACCGCCCCGCCCATCACACGCCCCTGGCCGTCGATGTGCTTCGTCGCGGAGTAGACGACCACATCGGCACCGAGCTCGAGCGGGCGCTGGAGCACCGGCGTCGCGAACACGTTGTCGACGATCACGACGGCGCCCGCGGCGTGAGCCAGGCGGCTCACCTCGGGCACATCCACGATGTCCTGCATGGGATTCGAAGGCGTCTCGAAGAAGACCACGTCCGCCGGGGTCGCCAGCGCTGCGGCCCACTGGGCGTTGTCGTGCGCGTCGACGTAGACCGTCTCGATGCCCCAGCCGGTGAACAGCTCGTCGAGCACCAGCAGGGTGGAGCCGAACATCGCTCGGCCGGCGACGATCCGCGACCCCTGCTGCACGAGGCACGCCATGGAGGCGAAGACGGCGGCCATGCCGGTCGCCGTCGCGAAGCACGCCTCGGCGCCCTCGATCAGCCGGAGCCGTTCCTCGAAGGCCGAGGTGGTCGGGTTGGAGTAGCGCGTGTAGGTGAACCGGTCGAGCTCGCCGAGGAAGGCGGCCTCGGCGTCGGCCGCACGGGGGTAGGAGTAGCCCTGCGTGAGGAAGATCGGCTCGGCGATCTCCATGAACCCGGTGCGCTCGTGCCCGCCGCGGACGGCGAGCGTCGCGGGCCGCAGCCCCTCGGGCAGGGACGAACGGGGCTGCGGATCGGTCACCGCTCCCCCTCGTACGCCGTGACGGGCAGTCCCTGCGCGGCCCATCCGGGTCCGGCGTGGCCCTCGACGCCCTCGAGCACGTTGTAGGCGGGACCGAAGCCCGCCGAGGTGGCGAGCTGTGCCGCGGCGATCGAGCGGCCGCCGGACTTGCAGACGAAGACCACCGTGCGGCCGTCACCGGGGGCGAGCCCGGCTTCGGTCAACGCGGTCAGGAAGTCGGGGTTGGGTCCGAGGAAGCCCTGGAGCGGGTCCAGCACGACGTCGCGGTTGAGCGAGGTCAGGTCGGGTACGCCGGTGTGCTGCCACTCCTGGGGGGTGCGGACGTCGACCAGGACAGCCTCGGCGTCGCCCTCCAGCACCTCCCACGCCTGATCGGCGGTCAGATCTCCGGCATAGCCGTGGACGTCGTCGACCGGGGTCGTCATCGCGGGTCACCGCCGAACGGGCAACAGTCGGACAGGGTGGAACCAGTCATGCTCACTCCTCCATCGGGCCTGGCGGTAGCACCCGCACCCGAGGAGGGGGGTTGCTGCAGCGTCGTCGAGCCAGGTCTCTCAGCTGCTCTGGATGGTCCTGGCGATCGTAGCGAACGACGACCGCGTGGCCCACACCCGTCCGCATGGCGACGCCCCACCCAGGCAGCACGACGTCTCCCGGGACGGGATCCGTCGCGGGAGACGTCGTGCTGTGGTTCAGGTGTCAGGCGGTCCGACGGGAGAGTCGGACGGCCGCGATGCCCAGGAGCAGCATCAGCACGGCGAGGGCGCCCGCGAACGGGCTGGCGCCGGTGCTGGCGAGCGTGCTGTCCTGAGCGACCTGCTGGGTGGACGCCTGGTCGACGGAACCGCCGGCCGGGGTGATGACGCGACCGTCGTCACCGATGAAGCCGCCCGTGCTCGTGGTCGGCGTCGTGGTGTCGACCGGGGTGACCGGGGTGACCGGGGTGGTCGGGTCCGTCGGGTCGACGGGGTTCGTCGGGTCCGTCGGGTCGAGCGGGTCGGTCGGGTCCGTCGGGTCGACCGGGTCGGTCGGGTCCGTCGGGTCGACCGGGTCGGTCGGGTCCGTCGGGTCGACCGGGTCGGTCGGGTCCGTCGGGTCGACCGGGTCGACCGGGTCGGTCGGGTCCGTCGGGTCCGTCGGGTCGGTCGGCACGATGACGGTGGTCGTGGTGCAGCTGACCGAGGTGTCGCCGATCAGACCGAGACCGATGCAGCCGACGTCGACCGGGACGGTGATCGGCAGGTCGAGGCCGATGTCACCGATCAGGCCGGTGGAGCCACCGCCGGGGTTGGTGCCGCCGGTGCCGGCAGCCGGCACCGTGGTGGAGGAGCTGCAGGTGACGGAGGTGTCACCGATCAGACCGAGACCGATGCAGCTGACGTCGATGGGCACGGTGATCGGAGCCGTCACGTCGACGTCACCGATCAGACCCTCGTCCGAGCCACCAGTGACGGGGTTCGTGCCGGTGCCCGTGCCGGGAGCCGGAACTGTCGTGGAGGAGTTGCAGGTGACCGAGGCGTCGCCGATCAGACCGAGACCGATGCAACCCACGTTGACCGGAACGGAGATCGGCAGGTCGAGCCCGATGTCACCGATCAGGTCGGTGGAGCCGACGCCGGGGTTGGCGCCTCCGGTGCCGGTACCGGCGCCGGGAGTCGACCCCGTGGTGGTGGAGCTGCAGGTGACGGAGGTGTCACCGATCAGACCGAGACCGATGCAGCTGACGTCGACGGGAACGGTGATCGGAGCCGTCACGTCGACGTCACCGATCAGACCCTCGTCCGAGCCACCGGCGCCCTGGCCGCCACCGTTGTTGCCGGCAGCCGGCGCCGGAGCCGGGGTGGTCCCGGTCGTGGTCTCCTCCGAGACCACCGTGGTGTCACCGATCAGACCCACCCCGATGTTGGAGACATCCACCGGGATCGTCACGGGCGCCTCGATCGAGACGTCACCGATCAGACCCTCGTCCGAGCCACCGTTGTTACCGGCAGCCGGAGCCGGTGCGGGAGCCGGGGCGGTCCCCGTCGTGGTCTCCTCCGAGACCACCGTGGTGTCACCGATCAGACCCACCCCGAGGTTGGAGACATCCACCGGGATCGTCACGGGCGCCTCGATCGAGACGTCACCGATCAGACCCTCGTCCGAGCCACCATTGCTGCCTGCAGCCGGCGCCGGAGCCGGGGTGGTCGCCGTCGTGGCCTCCTCCGAAACGACCGTGGTGTCACCGATCAGACCCACCCCGATGGTGGACACATCCACCGGGATCGTCACCGGAGCCGTCACATCGACGTCCCCGACCAGACCCTCGTCCGAGCTGTGCTGCTCCGGAGCGGGCGCCGCCGGCTGGGCCGGTGCGGGCGCCGGCGTCGTCGTGGTCTCCTCGGAGACCACCGTGGTGTCACCCATCAGACCGACACCGATGGTGGACACATCCACCGGAATCGTCACGGGCGCCTCGATCGAGACGTCACCGACCAGGTTCTCGGTCGTGCCCGAACCCTGCGGCTCGACGACCGGGCGCCCGACCTCGGACCCTCCTGTGTGCTGCACCTGCGGTACGGCGGGCGCCGGCGGTTGAGCCTGCCCCGCGACCGTCGCGTCTCCCACGAGGCCGGCGGCGACGTCACTGACCTCGATCGGGACGTCGACCGGCAGGTCGATCCCGACCTGTCCGAGCAGACCGTCCGAGGCGAATGCCGCCCCGGTTCCTGCGGCCACGAGGCCGCCTGTCACGAGCACTGTCTGGAGCGCTCGACGCATGATGACGTGCATGACAACTTCTCCTTGACTGAGGGGTGGTGCGCCCCGCGGGGCGCGATGTCGTGTGCCGGCACGTGGCCGGCGGCGACACCCTCAGGCGGGAGAGACGGGGATGCGGAGAACGGGACCGGTCGGGAGCCGGTCGTTGCTCAGGCGCGCGAGTCCGAGGAGGACCGCGGCCGCCAGCGCGACGCCGCCGAGGAGGGCGGCATCACGGGCGAGGAGAGGGGAGATCGTGGAGGCGACGGCGGTGCCCGAGCCGGAGGAGACGACGCCGAGGCCGGCGACTCCCGCGAACGCGTCCGTCGCGTCAGCGGCGGGTACCGGGCTCGTCACGCCGGCAGGGTCAGCCAGGGCCGGCGCAACGTCAGGCAGGGCGACGGCGAGCGGCGGCACCGCCTGCGCGACACCGACCTGGCGGTCACGGAAGGCCGCAGCGCCGTCGGAGTCGAACGGCTCGGACGCCCGCAGCTCAGGAGCTCCCGGCGAGAGAGGAAGGCCCGCAACAGCAGCGTCGTCGTCCGCGACACCGGGACGTTGCGGCATCGACGCGACGGGCCGGTCCGTGGCGGGGTCTGCTCCGGGCACCGGGGACGCGGGCACCGGCGTCGGGATTCCGGGCACCGGCTCCACCACACCGCCGACCACGGGGATCAGCGGATCGATCACGCCGCCCACGACACCCGGGATCTGCTCGATGACGGGCTGGAACGGCGTGAAGATCGGCGTCAGAGGCGCGAGCACCGGTGCCACGGGCTCGAGCAGGCCCCCGAGGGAGTCCGTCACCGGAGCGGCGGCGCCGGTGATCGGAACGATCAGGGGGTCCGTCACCGGAGCGAGAGCGCCGAGAACCGGAGCCGTCACCGGCTCGACGGCGTCGAGCACCTCCCCCACCACCGGGGCAACGGTCTCGGTGACAGGCGCTGCGATCTCGGCGACCGGCGCGAGCACGGGATCGGTCACCGGAGCGACGACCTCGGCCACGACGGGGGTGACGACCGCGCTCACGACCGGAGCGACGACGTCGTCGACCACGCCCGTGACGAGGCCGGTGACAGGACCGGCCGGAGGGGCGGGAACGGGAGCAGGTGCGGGAGCCGGAGCCGGCGCAGGAGCGAGAGCCGGCGCAGGAGCGGGAGCGGGAGCAGGAGCGGGAGCCGGCGCAGGAGCGGGAGCCGGCGCAGGAGCGGGAGCCGGCGCAGGAGCGGGAGCCGGCGCAGGAGCGGGAGCCGGCGCAGGAGCAGGTGCGGGAGCCGGAGCCAGCACGACCTCGACCACGTCGACGACCGGCGTCACGACCTCGGACACGAGGCCACCGAGCCCCCCGAGCACCTCGACCCGACCTTCACCACCCGCGGGAGCGACGGCCTCGACGGACGACCCGGTCAGCGCCGAGAGATCCACGGCCGACGCGGCAGCGGTGGAGAGCCCGAGCCCGACGGCGGCACCGGCGCCGGCGAGAACGCCGCGCAGGAGCCAGCGTCGGACGGTCGTCGACCGCCTCGCTGTCTCGCGCTCGTTCTCCATGACCGGCTCCGCCTGCAGATGTCGGTTCGGCCTGCGCCTCACCCTTGCTGCCCCCGAGGTACGCGGGACATCTCGCTCTACTACCGTATCCGTGACTCAGGTCACACGCAAGGATCGAGTTCGGATCGTGCGAGGTCCGGGTGCCTCGGCGGTACGCGCGTCGGCACGTGACCGGAGCCACCCGGGCCGCGACCCCGCCGGGACCACCGCCGAACTAGGCTGGCCGCATGGCTTCCCACTTTGATGTCGTCGTCCTCGGTGCGGGCCCTGGTGGCTACGTCGCCGCCATCCGCGCCGCCCAGCTCGGCAAGTCCGTCGCCGTCGTCGAGAAGAAGTACTGGGGCGGTGTCTGCCTGAACGTCGGCTGCATCCCGTCCAAGGCTCTCCTCCGCAACGCGGAGCTCGCCCACACCCTCACGCACGACAAGGCCCTGTTCGGCATCGAGGGTGACGCCACGATGTCCTACGGCCCGACGCACAGCCGCAGCCGCAAGGTCTCGGCCGGCATCGTCAAGGGTGTCCACTTCCTGATGAAGAAGAACAAGATCACCGAGATCGACGGCTGGGGCACCCTCACCGGCGCGACCTCGATGGACGTCGCCAAGGACGGCGGCGAGAGCGAGCAGCTCACGTTCGACAACCTGATCCTCGCGACCGGTTCGGTCACGCGCATGCTCCCGGGCGTCAAGGTCAGCAAGAACGTCGTCACCTACGAGGAGCAGATCCTCGACCCCGAGCTCCCCGGCTCGCTCATCATCGCGGGCTCGGGCGCCATCGGCGTCGAGTTCGCCTACGTCATGACGAACTTCGGCGTGGACGTCACGATCGTCGAGTTCCTCGACCGCATGGTCCCCACCGAGGACGCCGACGTCTCCAAGGAGATCGCCAAGGCCTACAAGAAGCTCGGCGTGAAGGTCCTCACGAGCACCAAGGTCGAGTCGGTCGAGGACACCGGCAGCGGCGTCCGCGTCACCGTCTCGAGCAACGGCGAGGAGCGCGTGCTCGAGGCCGACCGCCTGCTGTCTGCCATCGGCTTCGCACCGCGCACCGAGGGCTTCGGCCTCGAGGCCGCCGGCGTCCAGCTCACCGACCGCGGCGCCATCGCGATCGACGACTACATGCGCACCAACGTCCCCAACGTCTACGCGATCGGGGACGTCACGGCGAAGCTCATGCTGGCGCACGTCGCCGAGGCGCAGGGCATCGTCGCGGCCGAGACGCTCGCGGGCGCCGAGACGCAGTCGATCGACTACGGCTTCATCCCGCGCGCCACCTACTGCCACCCGCAGATCGCCTCGATGGGTCAGAGCGAGCAGCAGGCCAAGGACGCCGGCCACGACATCAAGGTCGCGACCTTCCCGTTCAGCGCGAACGGCAAGGCGCAGGGCCTCGGCGAGACCGTCGGCTTCGTCAAGATCGTCGCCGACGCCGAGCGCAACGAGATCCTCGGCGCACACATGGTCGGCCCGAACGTCACCGAGCTCCTCCCGATCCTGAACGCCGCTCAGACCTGGGACCTCACGTCGGACGAGCTCTCCCGCGTCGTGTTCGCCCACCCGACGCTGGGCGAGGCCGTCAAGGAGGCCCTGCACGGCATCTCGGGTCACATGATCAACTTCTGATCCACCCGGCGCCCACGCCCACGCTGCACGACGACGGCGCCGCTCCCTCCCGGGGGCGGCGCCGTTCGCGTCGCCCACGGGGCGCCCGTCTAGCATCGCTCCTGTGAACCCACCGCGACGGAGCAAGCCGCCCGTCATCGCCGACGTCGCGCAGCTCGCGGGCGTGTCGGTGCCGACCGTCTCGCGCGTGCTCACCGGCGCCGTCCCCGTCAGCCCCGAGCGGCGCGCCCGGGTCCTCGCCGCGATCGCCGAGCTCGGCTTCCGGCCCAACGGCGCGGCGAGGGCGCTCGCGAGCGGACGCCAGCCGATGGTCGCCGTGATCGCGGGCAACACGACGCGCTACGGGTACGCCACCACGATCCAGGGCATCGAGGAGGCCGCACGCGCGGCCGGTCACATGGTGACGATCACCGTGGTCGAGTCCGACGACCCGCACACGGTCGCGGCCGCCGTCGACCACGTGCTCGGACAGCCCCTCGCGGGCGCCGTCGTGCTGGAGTACGACCCGCCGGGACAGGCCGCGACACGCGCCATCCCGGCGTGGCTCCCGTGCGTCGCGACGGCCGCCGGCCGCCAGACCGGGCCGGCGAACCTTGCGCACGCGTACATGGACGACCGGGCCGCCGCCGAGCAGGCCACGCGCTACCTCCTCGACCTCGGGCACCGCACCGTGCACCACATCGCCATCCCGTCCGCCGGCGGCGAGAGCTCGCGCCTGCAGGGGTGGCGCGACGCGCTGGTCAAGAGCGGCGCGGAGGTCCCCGAGGTCGAGCACGCCGACTGGGCACCCATGACGGCCTACGCCGCCGGGCAGCGCCTCGTCGAGGACGAGAGCGTCACCGCGGTGCTGTGCGGGAACGACGAGCTGGCGATGGCCGTGGCCCGCGCCGTGGTCGACGCCGGCAAGCGGGTCCCGCAGGACATCAGCGTCGTCGGGTTCGACGACCAGCCGCTCACCCAGCTGTGGTCCCCCGCGCTGACCACGGTCCGCCAGGACTTCGTGCAGCTCGGGCACGCCGTCTTCGGACTGCTGCAGCGGCAGCTCGAGCACGGGACGGTCCCCGCGTCGATCCGCATCGTGCCGGAGCTCATCGTGCGTGGATCCACCGGCCCCGCGCCGGCGCTGACACGCTGACGCGCCGCCGCCACCGACCGCCCGTTCGACACCGGTCCGCATCGGCTCCGCGCCGCTTCGACCGCACCCTCAAGGGTGAGAGCGCTCTCCCACGCTGGCCCTTCTGAAAGCGATTGCACCAATCACGGCAACCCTCTTGCGTTCTCGAATGATTCACGCTTTCATAGCGGAGTCGAACGAAGGAGTTCCCGTGACGTCACCACTCGTCGCCACCCGCAGCCTCACCCTGTGGGCGGGTCGCGACCTCGAGCTGCACCTCGGCTGGACCGATTCCGCACCGGTCTCGGCCACCCTGCGTCGCCGTGGCGAGACCGCCGACGGCGCACCCTCCGCCTCTCCCGAGCTCCGCACGCAGCCCCTCGTGGAGCTCCTCGTGGTCGGTCACGGTCGGCGCAGCGCCAACCTGCGCAACACCGCCACCACGGTGGGGGCGCGCCTGCGGTACCGCTCGCACGTCGAGCGGACCGACGGCGAGTGGCGCGTCGTAGAGGTCGAGCAGATCGACGAGGTCACCGGCCTGGCCACGACGTCCCTCCTGCGCACCGTGGAGTCCTCCGGGATCCTGGAGTCGTGGACCACCGTGCGCAACGAGGGCGGCGCCGTCCAGCAGCTGCACGCGATCTCCTCGCTGATGCTCGCGCGGCCGGTCGGGGACACCCCGATCAGCCGGACCGACTCGATCGAGGGCACCAGCGAGTGGCTCGGTGAGTGCCGGTGGGAGACGCGTCCCGTCCGCGACCAGGCCGGCCTGCCCCGTCTGGACCTCGCGGCGCACCAGCGCCAGGACTCGCGCGGCGCGATCGCCATCACGAGCCAGGGCGCGTGGTCCTCGGGCCGCCGCGTCCCGGCCGGCGTCCTCGCCACGCGCGACGGCGGGCCCGCCCTCGCGTGGCAGGTGCGGCACAACGGCGCCTGGCGGGTGGAGCTCGACGAACGACTCGGCGACGCCGACACCGGCTTCCTCGTGCTCGGCATGTTCGGTCCGACCGACGCCGACCACGCCTGGTCCCTCGCTCTCGCACCCGGCACCGAGTTCACGACGATCCCGGTCGGGATCGCCGTGAGCGAGCACGGGTGGGCCGACGCGCTCGCCGGCATGACGGCGCTGCGCCGTCGTCTGGCCCCGCGGGGCAAGCGACCCACGGTCGTCTTCAACGACTACATGAACACCCTCATGGGCGACCCCACCACCGCCAAGCTCCTCCCCCTCATCGACGCCGCCGCCACCACCGGCGCGGAGATCTTCGCCGTCGACGCAGGGTGGTACGACGACGGCGGCGACTGGTGGGACTCGGTCGGCCTGTGGGAGCCGAGCACCACGCGCTTCCCGAACGGGCTGGGCGAGGTCCTGACCCGGATCGTCGAGCGCGGCATGGTCCCCGGGCTCTGGCTCGAGCCGGAGGTCATCGGAGTGAACAGCCCGGTCGCCGATCAGCTGCCGGACGAGGCCTTCATGCAGCGCGGGGGCGTCCGCATCGTCGAGCACGACCGGTACCTGCTGGACCTGCGCCACCCGGCGGCGCGAGCCCACCTGGACGGCGTCGTCGACCGCCTCGTCCTCGATCTCGGGGTCGGCTTCTTCAAGCTGGACTACAACGTCACGCCCGGTACGGGCACCGACCTGGACGCCGACAGCCCCGGTGACGGGCTCCTGCAGCACAACCGGGCGCTCCTGGACTGGATCGACGGGGTCGTCACCCGACACCCGCAGCTGGTCATCGAGAACTGCGCCTCGGGCGGGATGCGCGCCGACTACGCGATGCTCTCGCGACTGCACGTGCAGTCGACGTCGGACCAGCAGAACCCGCTGCTCTACCCACCGGTGGCCGCAGGCTCGCTGGTCTCGATCCTGCCCGAGCAGGCGGGCAACTGGGCCTACCCCCAGCCGTCGATGACACCGGAGGAGATCGTCTTCACGATGTGCACCGGTCTGGCAGGACGGATGATCCTGTCGGGCAAGGTCGACGAGATGGACACCGACCAGCTCGCGCTCGTCCGCGAGGGCGTCACGCTCGCCCGCCGGTTCGAGAGCCACCTCACCAGCTCCGTCCCCACCTGGCCCCTCGGTCTCGTCCAGTGGGAGCAGCCGTGGGTCGCCGTCGGCCACCGCACACCCCAGGAGTCCTACGTCGTGATCTGGTCCCGCGGGGACGGTCGCGACGGCGTCGAGCTCGACATCCCCGCCGGGGACGTCGAGGTCATCTACCCGAGCGGTGACGCCTTCACCTCGTGGGAGGTGAACCGGCCCTCACCCGACCGCCTCGCGGTCAGCACCACCTCCCCGCAGCCGCAGGCACGCGTCCTGCGGATCGTCCACCAGGCCTAGCGCCACCCCGGGGCACCGTCGCCCCCAGCACCAAGGAGTCGATATGAAGAGGTATCTGGCTATCACGGCCACCGCGCTGTCCGTGGGTCTGCTCGCCACGGCGTGCAGCGACCCCGGCGCCGGAGGCGGCACGCAGCCGTCCGGCGGCAGCGGCACCGAGGCCGCCTGGCCCGCCCAGGACGCCGACCTGGACGGCACCACCCTGACGATCTGGGCCGCCCAGAACTCGGCCACCGTGCCGGACTCGGTCATCGCCGCGTTCGAGGAGTCCACCGGTGCGACCGTCGAGGTCGTGACCATCCCGGACCCCTACGAGCAGGGGGTGCAGACCAAGGTCGCCACGGGCGACAAGCCCGACCTGGCGTTCTGGCAGCCGACGGAGTCCTCCCTCAGCGCGCTCAACGCCACGACGAACCTGCAGCCGCTCGAGGACGCCCCCTGGATCGAGGGCACCACCCCCGCGCTCCAGGACATCACGGGTCTCCTCGACGACACGCGCTACGCGGCGCTGGTCTCGAGCCCCGCCGTCGAGGGCGTCTACTACAACAAGGAGGTGTTCGAGGCGAACGGGATCACCGACCTCCCCACCGACTGGGACTCCTTCCTCGCCACGGCGCGGGAGCTCGACTCCGCCGGCGTGACCCCGTTCTACGAGATGGGCGGAGACCGCTGGGCCACGCAGTGGTGGATCCACGTCCAGCTCGCCGACGCGGCCGAGGACGGCCTGTGGGACCGCATCAACACCGGTGAGGAGAAGTTCACCGACGAGACCGTGCTCGGGACGATCGAGACCTACCAGGGCCTCATCGACGAGGGGCTCTTCAACGACGACATCGCCACGGCGACGTTCGAGGACCAGGGCGATGCGCTCCTGGCCGGCGACGCCGCGATGGTGGTCCAGGTGAACTCCTTCTTCGGCCAGCTCCAGGCCAAGGCCGACACCGCCGAGCTCGACGAGAAGATCGGGTTCTTCCCGATCTCGCCCACGGGCAACGTCGGCACCTTCATCCCCGACCAGTCCAACGCGCTGGTGGCCTTCAAGACCGGTGACGCCGGCCGCGAGGCCGCGTCGCGCCAGCTGCTCTCCTTCTGGCTCGGCGACGGATACCCGGCGTTCCTCGAGGAGCAGAACACGGTCTCCCTCCAGGACGGCGTCGACTCCCCGAGCACCGTTCCGCAGGCGCTGCTGTCCGTGCACGACTCCCTCGGCGACTCGGTGGGCTCGATGCAGGTCTCGGCGGTCGCCAATCCTGACCTGTACATCTTCCTCGCGGACATGATCCAGGGCACCACCACCCCGGAGCAGGTCGCGCAGCAGACCCAGGACCAGTTCGTCCAGCTCGCCCGAGCCCAGGGCGTCGAGGGCTTCTGACCACCAGGGTGCCGGGACCACCTCCGGTCCCGGCACCCGCCAGCACCCGCCAGAAGGAGCAGCGATGAGTGCGAGCGTCCAGGAACGACCCGTGATCCCTCCGTCCGCGACGGCGCGGCCGACGCGGCGACCCGGAGCGGGAGGATCCCGCCGCGCCCGGGGCAACCACCCCCTGTGGTTCCTCGTCCCGGCGTTCGCGGTGCTCGCCGTCTTCTTCTTCCTCCCGACGCTGTTCAACTTCATCTACGCGCTCACGGACTGGTCGAGCTTCAAGAGCGAGATCGCCTTCGTCGGCACGCAGAACTTCGCCGACCTGATCTCCTCGGGAACGCTGCTCGCCTCGCTCCGCATCACGATCGTCTACGCCGTTCTCGTGGCCGTGTTCCAGAACGTCTTCGGGCTCCTGCTCGCGCTCCTCCTCGAGCGCGACACCCGCGTCAACCGGTTCGCCCGCGTGATGTTCTTCGTCCCGGTCGTCATGTCCGCACTCGCCGTGGGTTACATCTTCCAGGCGTTCCTCAAGCCCGACGGCGCCCTCAACGGCGTCCTGTCCGCCGTGTTCGGCACGACGATCTCGATCCCGTGGCTCGGTTCGACGACCTGGACGCTCGTCGTCGTCGCCGTCATCCACGCGTGGAAGTGGATGGGCCTGTCGATGCTGATCTACCTGGCCGGTCTGAAGACGATCAGCGAGGACGTGCTCGAGGCGGCCCGGCTCGACGGCTCCTCCGCCTGGCGCACCTTCCGGGACATCCGGTTCCCGCTCCTGGCTCCGGCCGTGACGTTCAACGTCGCGACGGCGCTCCTCGGCTCGATGAACGGTTTCGACATCGTCCAGGCCACCACCGGCGGCGGCCCCGCCCGCACCACCGAGCTCCTCAACATCTTCATCTTCCGGACCTTCGGGCAGGGCCTCTTCGCCCAGGCCACGACCATGAGCCTGGTGCTCTTCCTGGTCGTCATGGTCCTGGCCTTCCCCGTCATCCGGACCCTGCGCAAGAGGGAGGACGTGCTGTGACCACGACCGCTCGCACCCCCGCCCCGACCGGTGGCACGCCGACCACGCGCCGCGGGCTCAACGACCACCACGGACCGTGGCGCCGGCTGCAGCCGTTCGTGGCGATCCTCGCCGTCGTGCTCGTCATCGCGCCGCCGCTGTGGATCGCCGTCGTCACGGCAGGCAAGACCCAGGCCGAGGCGCTGAACCCCGACCTCACGCTGCCGTCGCGATGGCAGCTGTGGGAGAACGTCGCAGCCGTGTGGGAGCAGGGCCGCCTGCCCTCGGCGTTCCTCGGCAGCCTCCTGATCATGGTCCCGGCGGTCCTGGCCGTCCTGACCCTGGGGTCCCTGGCGTCCTGGGTCCTGGCCCGTCGCTCCGGGCGCGCGGTCGCCGTGCTGTACGCGCTCGCGATCTCGGGGATCGTGCTCCCGCCCGCGGTCGTCACCATCGTGCTGCTCCTGCGGCAGCTCGGCCTGGCCGGTACCGCGATCGGCATGATCGGCGTCTACACCGGGATGTACCTCTCGACCGTCATCTTCTTCGTGACCGGCTTCGTGCGGACGATCCCCCACGAGCTGGAGGAGGCGGCGCGGGTCGACGGCGCCTCGCCCGTCCGCGTCTTCGGGACGATCATCCTGCCGCTGCTCGTCCCGACCATCGCGACCGCGACCATCCTCATCTGCCTGTACATCTGGAACGACGTGTTCTACGCGTTCTTCGTGGTCGGCGGTCGGTTGGACACGCTGCCGCTCAACCTCTTCCAGGTCGCCAGCGCCGGTCTCTACCTCAACAACTGGCACCTGATCTTCACCTACGTCGTGCTGATGAGCCTGCCGCTGCTGGTCGTCTTCATCGTGGCCCAGCGCAAGATCATCTCCGGCATCACCTCGGGCGCCGTGAAGTAGTCGCGTCCGCACCCACCCGTCAAGCCCGAGGAGGCTCGCCGACCCCTGCCCCGTTGTGCCCTCGCCCCATCGACACCACCTCAACGGAGAGACACCGATGACCGCACGACCAGCACCCGTCCGACGATCACTGACGCTCCTCCTGGCGTCCCTCACCGCCGCACCTCTCGCCCTCACCGCGACCGCGGCCTCGGCCGCGCCCGCCGTCGAGCCCGTCCCCGCGCCGGCGATCCTCTACACGTTCGACGACGCCCCCGGCGCCGCCACCGTCGCCAACGAGGGCACGCTCGGCAACGCGTTCGACGCCAGGGTGCGCGGCGGCTCGACGCTGCCGCGCGGCACCAGCCCGTTCGGCGACGACGGCGCGACCGGCCTCTTCCCCGGCGGCCCCCAGGGCCAGTCGGTCAGCACCACACCCCACCTGGACATCCCGCCCGGCCTCTTCGAGGACGTCGACGCGATGACGGTCTCGACCTGGGTGAAGTGGGACGGCCGGAACGCGGGCCAGCTGCCGTGGACCTACATCGTCGGCAGCGATGCGCTGCCGGCCGACAACTGGGGCCTCTACCACGTGCCCGACGAGGGCGGTCAGTCCAAGGCTGCCGCGAACTCCGGCAGCGAGGTGAAGGCCGTCAACCAGGCCCCGCTCTCGGCGAACACCTGGACGCACATCGCCTCCGTCGCCGACGGCGACTCGCTCTGGTACTACATCAACGGCGAGCTCGTCAGCCGGCAGTCGGTGGACCTCGACTTCGAGAAGCTCGCCGCCTCCGGCAGCACCCGGTCCGGTCTCATCGGTCGCGTGCCGTGGGCCAGCCAGTGGGCCGCGCTCTTCGGCGGCGAGCTCGACGACTTCGCGATCCACACCTCCGCGCTCAGCGGTGAGCAGGTCGGCCAGCTCTTCCTCGACGAGGTCGGTCCGATCGTCTCGGTCGCACGGACGCAGTGGGACGTCTCGACGCCGGCGGGGGTCGCCCCTGCGCTGCCCGCGACGGTCGAGGTCACCCGCGAGAGCGGGCTGACCAGCGAGGTCGCCATCACCTGGGAGTTCGTGCCGCCGAGCAACTACGCCACCGGCGGACGGACGTTCACCGCGACCGGCAGCATCGCCGGTCGCGACGAGGCCCTCACCACCACCGTCACGGTCACCGACCGCGCTACCGAGGAGGTCGTCGCCGACTTCGGTCAGGTCACCGGGGACTTCCGCGGCGGCGCCACGGGCACCCTGTACGGCCTGGGCGACGAGGCCTCACCGACGCAGGCGCTCGTCAACGGCTCCGGCATGACCAACGTGTCGCAGAAGCCGCCGTTCGGCACGCAGCACCCGGGCGGCGACGCCTTCCAGATCGAGGACACCTTCTTCGACAAGTACGGCGAGGACCTGTACGTCTACACGCAGGACTACTACCCCGACTGGCCGTACAACCGCGGCATCCGCCCCGGTGACGACTGGACCTACGAGCGCGACGGCGACGGCCTCCTCACGGGTGAGCGCGCCGCCGGCGGCAACGGCGTCTGGGACTACCTCGAGGTCCTCGAGATCGTGACCGAGGAGATCGCCTCCACCTCCGAGCGCGCCGAGGACTACGTCTACATCCCGTTCAACGAGGTCGACCTGCAGTGGCTCAGCCGCGGCAACGACTACGACCTGTTCATGCACCAGGGCGGCCAGCCCGGCAGCTTCACGCCCGACGGCGCGACGGACTGGGTCGCTGCGTGGAACGTCATCACCGACGTCTACGCCCGGAACGGTCTCGAGCGGCCGCGCATCGCGGGACCCGGTGACGCCGGGTGGCGGGGCGAGGGCAACATCAAGGCGTTCCTCGAGATGGCCATCGAGACCGACACGGTGCCCGACGTCTACGTCTGGCACGAGCTCGGCGGCTACCAGTGGATGCCCACGAGGGTCGGGCTCTTCCAGCAGTACGCCCGCGACCTCGGCCTCACCCAGGAGGAGATCCCGGAGATCAACATCACCGAGTGGGGCGCGAGCACCGACATGAGCTCGCCCGCGAACCTCCTGCGCTGGTTCGCCAGCATGGAGGCCGCCAAGATCGACGCCCAGACCGCCTACTGGACCGCGTCCGGCACCATGTCGGACAACCAGGCCAAGGTGAACGCCGCGAACGGTGGCTGGTGGCTCTTCAAGTGGTACGCCGACCTCACCGGTTCGCAGACGGTCCGCGTGACGACGAACCAGGAGAAGGCGATCGCCGCCGTCGACACCGACAACGCCCGCGCCCAGGTCGTCGTCGCCGGGATCGCCGCCGACCGCGACGGCTCGCTCGTGCTGCGCAACCTGCCCGCCGACGTGTTCGGCACGGCGGTCGACGTCGAGATCCGCGAGAACCTCGTCAACGGGACCGACGGCGTGGCGGACACCCCGCCGCTCGTCGCGGCCTACGACGCCCTCGCGGTCACCGGCGGTTCCGCCACGGTCCGCATCCCGTCCACCAACGCCTCGAGCGCGTACCAGGTCATCGTCACCCCGGCGACCGACCGGGTCGTCGGCGACGAGCTCCCGGCGCACCCGCGCGTGGTGGCCGAGGTCGAGAACCTCGACCTCACCGACGCCCGCGTCCGTCAGCCGGGTGGCTACCGCGCCTCGGGCGAACGTGACGTCGAGGGCTTCGACGCAGCGACCTCGCGTGCCGACTGGGACGTCACGGTCGAGGAGGCCGGGCTGTACCGGTTCACGATCCTGGGTGCCACCCCGGGCCGCCAGGCGCAGCACGCCGTGTTCGTGGACGACGCGTTCGCCGACGTCGTGCAGTACGGCGCCAACGCCGTCCGACCGAGCAACGTCCGCTCGGTCGCCCGGGGCACCACCTCGGTCGAGCTGTCGCTGGCGGCCGGTGAGCACACCCTCAGCCTCCGCACGAGCCAGGACGGGACGACGGCACTGCCCGGGGCCGCCCTCGAGGGCGGGGTCACCCTCGACCGGTTCGAGCTCGTCCGCCTCGGCGACGACGTGAACGGTCAGACCGCGCTCCACCCGGCCACGACGTTCCGCCTGTTCGACGGGGCCGCCCTGACGGGCGCGGCGGCGACGCTGGTCGCCGGCGAGCGCGCCGACCTCTACGTCTCCGCGTTCGAGTCGGGCTACCACGACCTCGACCTCGGGTGGACGGGGACGGACGTCGAGATCACCGTGGACGGGCGCGTCGCCACGACGCTGACCGGCGAGGAGACCCGCGTGCGAGTTCACCTGCCGGAGGGCATCTCGGAGATCGAGCTGCGCAGCACCGGTGGCGCGACCGTCTCCTCGGTCCGCAGCACGCGGGCCGTCGAGGGTGACGCAGCGATCGTCCGGGTCCAGGCCGAGGACCTCGCGCTGGACGGGACGGCCGCGGTCACCGGGTTCGGTGACCAGCTCACCAACGGCAGCGGCTCCGGCTACGTCACCGGTCTCGGCATCACCGACGCGGTCGCCGCGAACGAGGGCACCATGACCCTGCCGCGCGGCGACGGCTTCGACCGTGCGGGCTCCTACAACGTCGTCGTGCACTTCTCCAACGACGACATCGAGGGCACGCACGACTACAACCCGCAGGTCGTCGACCTCGGGCTGCAGGCCACCGAGGAGGGCAGCGACGGGCTGGCGGGGCGTTCGACGTTCCGCTACACCTACACCGCCACGAACTTCTGGGAGGCCGTGATGCCGCTCGACCTGGCCACCGACGCCGGTGCGGTCACGTTCGGCAACACGCGCGAGACGCTCGTCATCGACGAGCGCACGGGACAGCAGGACCAGATCGTCCTCGAGGGCTACGCCGTGGCCCCCGACGTCGACTGGATCGGCATCGCCCCGTTCGTGCTCGACGTCACCGACACCCCCGGCCCGGAGCCGATCTCGTTCGTGGACGTGACGGTGGGAGACCTGTTCTACGACGAGATCAGCTGGCTCGCGAGCGCCGGGATCTCCACGGGCTGGGTGAATGCCGACGGGACCCGCGAGTTCCGGCCGGTGCAGCCGATCGCGCGCGATGCGATGGCGGCGTTCCTCTATCGTCAGCAGGGTTCCCCGGACTTCCAGGCGCCCGCGGTCTCGCCGTTCACCGACGTCGACCCGAGCAACCAGTTCTACAAGGAGATCACCTGGCTCGCCGAGCAGAAGGTCACCACCGGCTGGGTGCAGGCCGACGGCACGGCGCAGTTCCGTCCGCTCGAGCCGATCGCGCGTGACGCCATGGCGGCGTTCCTCTACCGCCTCGACGGCTCACCGACGCACACGGCGCCCACCACCTCCCCGTTCAGCGACCTGACCCCCGCCACCCAGTTCTACGCGGAGATCACCTGGTTGTTCGAGGAGGGCATCACGACCGGCTGGACCGGGAACGACGGCACGTCCCTCTACCGTCCGCTGAATCCGGTCAACCGCGACGCGATGGCCGCGTTCCTCTTCCGGTACCACCACGGGGAGGCCTGAGCAGCCTGACCACCTGACGCGCTGATCGACGGCGACGTCCAGCACCCACGTGACGCCGAACCGGTCCACGGCCATGCCGTACAGCGGTGACCACGGCGACGGCGCGAGGTCCACCAGCACCGTCCCGCCCTCGACCAGCGTCGACCACGCGGTGGTGAGCTCGTCGGCGTCGTCGGCCCGGACCGAGACGAAGAACGACTGCTCGCCGCGAGCGAACGGGCGTGCCGCGGGCACGTCGAAGGCCATGACCCGGAAACCGCTCGGCGCGGTGACCTGGCCCCAGATCACGAGGTCGGCGTCGCCCGGGTCGGCGACGGGGCCGGCCTCACCGTGGGTCGAGACGACGAGGTCGCCGCCGAACGCGTCGCGGTAGTGCTCGAGCGCAGCGCGGGCGTCGCCGCGGAAGTTCAGGTGGGGGGTGACGTTCAGGCTCATGGGATCTCCTCGTGGTGCGCCCCGGGAGGGGCGGTGCGGTGCGGTGCTGACGTGACTACCGTGTCGGCAGTAGCGGTCAGTTCCTGTCCTGCACCCCGAGCACTGTGAGCCTCATGTCGGCACCCTCCTCCCGCACGCTCCTGCTGCTGTCGCTGCTCCAGACCCGACGCGACTGGGCGGGGCCGGAGCTGGCCCGGCGGCTCGCGGTCAGCGACCGGACGGTGCGCCGCGACGTCGACCGGCTCCGCACCCTGGGCTACCGCGTCACACCGCTCATGGGGCCCGACGGCGGCTACCGCCTCGAGGCCGGGGCCGACCTCCCACCCCTGCTGTTCGACGACGAGCAGGCGGTCGCCGTCGCCGTCGCGCTGCGGATGGCCGCGGTGAGCGGTGTCGAGATCGGCGACGACGCCGCGCGCGCCATGCGCGCCGTCCGCCAGTTGATGCCGGCCCGGCTGCGCCACCGGATCGACGCCGTCGAGGTGACGCCGCTCCCCCGCCGCGACGGCGCCCCCGCCGTCGACCCCGACGCGCTGACCGCGGTGAGCGCCGCCGTGCGGGCGCGCGAAGTGCTGCGGCTGGACTACGACTCGCCCGAAGGCGACCGGGCCGGCAGCGGCGACCCGGGCGCCGCGCCACCACCGCCCCGGCGGGTGGAGCCCCACCACGTCGTCACCCACGAGGGCCGCTGGTACCTGGTGGCGTGGGACCTGGACCGCCGGGACTGGCACACGCTCCGTCTCGACCGTCTCACCCCGAGGTCCCCGACCGGACCACGCTTCGGCCCTCGCGAGATCCCCGGCGGTGACGTCGGCGCGTGGGTCGGCGCCCGGTTCCGGGGCGCACCGAGCGAGGGCGGGCAGGTGACGGACTCGTGGCCGTGCTGGGGCGAGGTGGTCCTGGACCTTCCGCTGCGGCGCGTGCTGCCGTTCGTCGCGGACGGCGCAGCGCGCGAGATGACCCCGGAGCGGACGCACCTGCGCTCCGGCTCGTGGTCCTGGATCGCGCTCGCCGCGGAGCTGGGGCGTTTCGACGCCGCCCTGGAGGTGCTCGGTCCGCCCGAGCTCGCCGACGCGCTCGTCACCCTCTCCGAGCGGTTCGCGCGCGCCGCACCGCGCCGCCCCTGACGGGACGGGAGAAGGACCGGAGAGGCGACGCGCGCGATCGGCCCCCTCGGAGCAGGGCGTGCATGCGCCCCCGGCTCGATCGCGCGCCGTCCACCTCTCCGGCCTCACTCGTACCCGAGCGGCCCCCGCGGCCGTCGAATATGGTCAGAAACATAAAAGGGGCTGACGCGGTCGGGCAATCTCGCGCTTGATCGCGATGGACCCGCGCTGAGCAGAACTTAACCCAGGTTAACTCTTCATCAAGGCGCTCCTGCGGCGTCGCCCGCGCGCCGGTGCGATGCTGGAGCCCCGCTCACCCGTCACCACCCGGAGGTCGTCATGGTCCAGATCGCCGTCACCGGGGACGCCTCAGCGCGCGTCCCCGCCGAGCGGGGCACCGCCGCCGTCCGCGTCGAGGCCAGCGGAGCCGAGCGGACCGACGTCGTCGGCCGCGCTGTCGCACGCCACGCCGAGCTCGTGGCCGAGGCCAAGGAGGCGGTCGCCTCGGGCGCCGCGACCGCGTGGGAGGCGGCCGACGTCACCACCGGCACCTACGACGAGTGGGTCGACGGCGGTCGCTCGGGCGGCCAGAAGCGGATCCGTCGGTTCCGCGCCCAGGCCAGGGTGCAGGTGCGGTTCCGCGACTTCGCCGCGCTGGGCGCGTGGTGCCTGGACGTCGCCGGGCGCGAGGACGTCACCCTCGACCGCATCTCCTGGAGCCTGACCGAGGCGACGCGGGCCACGGTCGTCGACGACCTGCGGGCCCGTGCGGCGCGCGACGCCGTCGCACGTGCCGCGGCCTACACCGCCGCGCTCGGACTGCCGACCCCGCGCCTGACCTCCCTCTGGGAGGACGGGCTGCGACCCGGACCCGGCGCACCGATCGGGGGCGGCGAACCGCGCCTCCGGGCGATGCGGGCCAGCGCGTTCGACGACGGCGGCGCCACCCTCGAGCTGCAGCCGCAGGACATCGAGCTCGCCGTCGCGCTGTCGGCCGACTTCGAGGCGTGAGGCGCCTCGCTCAGGTGCCGAAGCCGGTGGGCGTCCCGGTCGCCACGGCCCTGCCGGGGCCGAACCGGAACGGGAGGGCGGCCCGGGCGGAGGCGACGCCGTCGCCCGTCGCGAGAGCCGCGAGCGCCTCCCCCACGGCGGGCGCGAACTTGTAGCCGTGCCCCGAGAACCCGGCCCCGACCACGACGTCGCCGTGCCGGTCGAGGACGAAGTCGGTGCTCGCCGTGGAGGTGTAGGTGCAGCTGATCGGGACCGCGGCGTCGGCGTCGACGCCGGGCAGCCACTCCCGCGCGTACCGGCGCAGGTCGGCGAGCTGGTCCGGTTCGGGCCGGTAGGTCCGCGCATCGGGGTCGGCCACCGGGCCGACGCCGTGCCACCCCGCCTTGATGCCCTCGCCGGGCGTGGCCATGCCGTAGACGTCCGACCTGAAGTAGCGGTCCAGCGGGCGCTCGGGGTCGGGCGCGTGGTTGAAGCCGGGCATCGCGTCGACGCGCGCGACGTCGCCCGCGCCCGTCGTGGCCAGGGCGAAGTGGGCGGGCTGCTCCTGCGTCACCACGAGCTCGGGCAGCGGCACGACGGCGCCGACCAGCGAGGTCGTCCACGCGCCGGCCGTGACGACCACGGTGCGGGCGAGGATCGTGGCGTCCGTGCCGCCGTCGGACGTCTCGCCGTCGAGCTCCAGCCGGACACCCCCGCCGTCGAGCGGGACGACGGCGCGCACCCGCACGCCGTGCCGCACCCGCCCGCCGTGGCGCTCGACGCCGTCGAGCATCGCGCGCCAGGCGACGGCGGCCCGGACGCGTGCGCCGGAGGGCACCCACAGGACGTCGCGTCCGGTGGACGTGCCGCCGGCGAACCGCAGCGCCGGCCACCGGTCGTGCGCCGCCCGCGCGCTCAGCCACTCGGCCGCGAGCCCGCGGGCACGGAGCGCGTCGTGCGTGGCGCCCCAGCGGCGCTCGCCGCCACCGTGGTTGACGAGGCCGACGTCGTCGAGCAGCACCTGACCGCTCTCGCGCGCGAGCTCGTCCCACAGCGCGCGGGCGCGCTGCACGAGGTCGAGGTAGTGCGTCGAGGCGTAGGCGGTGTTGAAGTTGCGGGTCTCGCCGTGCGAGGCCCCCTCGTGGTGACCGGGTGCGAACCGCTCCAGGAGCAGCACGTCGTGCCCGTCGCGGGCGAGCCGCCACGCCGTCGCCGCGCCCATCACGCCGCCGCCGACGACGACCGCCACCGCGTCCTGACCCACCCGTGCCCGTGTCACCGGGCCAGACTAGGGTGACGAGCATGCCAGCGTCGGATGCGCTCCAGCTCGATGTCCGCGGGCGCCAGGTGCGCCTGAGCTCCCCCACCAGGGAGGTCTTCGCCTCCGGGATCACGAAGCTCGAGGTGGCGGAGTACGTGATCGCGGTCGGGGACGGGATCCTCGGCGCACTCGCGGAGCGCCCGACCGCGCTCGAACGGTGGCCCGGCGGCTTCCGCGAGGGCATGGCGCTGACGACGCGGACCGGCGTCCAGGGCGACGGCTTCTACTCCAAGCGCGTGCCGAAGGGTGCGCCCGCGTGGGTCGAGAGCGTGCGCATCGCGTTCCCGAGCGGCCGCTGGGCGGACGAGGTCTGCCCCACGGAGCTCGCGGTGGTCGTGTGGGCGGTGCAGCAGAACACGCTGACGTTCCACCCGTGGCCGGTGCGGCGTGGTGAGGAGACGGTGGACGGCGCGGGCGGACCGGTGACTCGCGGTGGGGTGGACCGCCCCGACCAGCTGCGCGTCGACCTCGATCCCCAGCCCGGGACCGACTACTCCGACGCCGCCGCGATCGCACCGCTCGTGCGCGAGGTCGCGGCCGAGGCCGGGCTGACGCTCTTCCCCAAGACGTCGGGCGGCCGCGGCCTGCACCTGTTCGCGCCGATCCGGGCGGAGTGGGAGTTCATCCCCGCACGCCGGGCGACGATCGCGCTCGCCCGCGAGATCGAGCGGCGGGCACCCGGCGCTGTCACCACGAAGTGGTGGAAGGAGGAGCGCGGGGAGAAGGTCTTCATCGACTACAACCAGATGGCGCGCGACCGCACCATCGCATCGGCATACTCGATCCGGGCGAACGCCCGCGCGACGGTCTCGGCACCGCTGCGCTGGGAGGAGGTCGCCGAGGTGACCCCCGACGACTTCACCGTGCGGACCATGCCGGCCAGGTTCGCCGAGGTCGGTGACCTGTTCGCCGGTGCCAACACCTCGGCCGCGGGCATCGCGGACGGCACCGTGGGCGGTCTGGAGACGCTGCTGGAGTGGGCCGACCGCGACGAGCGCGACCACGGTCTGGGCGAGGCGCCCTACCCGCCCGAGTACCCGAAGATGCCGGGCGAGCCGCTGCGGGTGCAGCCGAGCCGCGCGAAGAAGGACTGACCGGCCGGGCCCGGCGGCCGGCGGTTCGCGGTTGGCCGGCAGGGCCCGGCGCCCGGCAGCCGACGCCCGCTGTGCAGCGATGGCCACGGCCCCGCCGCCGAGGCGACCACCGGTGCACAGCGAAGGATGATCTCGACCATCCGTGCACACCGAGGGTGGCGGGCGACCCGGCGGTCGTCCGCGCCAACCCCCTCCAGGGGCCATCCCCTTCTGCGGACGTCTGGGCGCACGTTCCGTCGCTTCGGCCGCAAGGAGGCGACAGAACGCGCGCACAACCGGACGACCCCGGGCACCACCGGGGACCTCCCGGAGCGTCACGGGGGCGTTCCCGCCCGCGTCACCCTCCGGGTGGACCCCGACCCCGGAAGACCAGGGTCGGGTCGGGGGGAATCCGGATACCCACGGCCGGACCCGCGGGCGCAGGATGGAACCCAGATCGGCGCGGGGGTCGCGTCGAGGAGACGGAGATCAGAGATGACGCACGAGTACGGCACCGACCACCACACGTCCGAGCCCCACGCCGAGCAGCCTGCCCAGCCGAACGCCGAGCAGCCCGCCGCCGAGGGCCGCACCCGGACCGAGGAGTTCAAGGTCTCGGGCGAGAACCTCCTCGCCAAGGTCCGCGAGCTCATCAACGAGGGCAACGTCCGCCGCATCACCATCACCAACGACGACGGCCGCACCCTCCTCGAGCTCCCTCTGAACGCCGGCCTGGCCGTCACGGCCGTCGCCGCCGTGTTCGCGCCCGTGCTCGTCGCCGTCGGCGCGATCGCCGCGCTCGTCACCTCGGTGACGGTCGGCGTCGTCCGCGGCCCCGAGAAGCCGACCGAGGCTGCTGCCACGTCGGCCGAGCCCGTCGTGGCCGTCGACCCGATCGACCCCGCCGCCACGGACAGCAACCACGGCACCAGCCAGAGCGGCTACAGCATCTGACGCACCGCGTCAGCCGCATGCACCACCGACGGCGCCCGGCCCGAGCCCCGCTCGGACGGGCGCCGTCGCGCTGCCCGCTCGCGCTCGATCAGCCGCGCTCGGTCAGCCGCGCTCGATCAGCCGCGACAGCACGATGGTCGACTCCGTCCGCTCGATCGCGGCCGACTCGCGAATCCGCTCCAGCGTCTCCTCCAGGTGGGCGACGTCGCGCGCCCGCACCCGCAGCACCGCGTCGGCGCCCCCCGCCACGGTGCTCGCCTGCACCACCTCGGGGATCGGCTCCCACGCGGCGCGCAGGTCCCCCGGCGCGATCCGGCCCTGGCAGTAGACGTCGATCAGCGCCTCGATCCCCCACCCGAGGGCCGTCGGATCCACGACGGCGGTGAAGTGGCCGATCACGCCGTCGTCGAGCAGACGGTCCACGCGCCGCTTCACGGCCGGGGCCGACAGCCCGACGACGCCGCCGATCGTCGCATAGGTCGCGCGCCCGTCGACGGTCAGCTCGGCGAGGATCTGCTGGTCGAGGGAGTCCATCCCGCCACCCTAGCCGGGACCGCACAACGGATCACCGTCGACAACCGCTCGCGCGTCGATCCGTTGCGCCGACACGCAAGCCACGACGATTGCCGCACCGACCACGAGGTGCGACCGTAGAGGCGAACCAGCGACCGCCCCGAGGAGACACATGACCACCGACGTCGCAGCCACGCCCGCACGCCCGCAGGCGCCCGCACGCACCGCCGTGAAGCGCCGCTACCTGATGTGCCGGCCGACCTACTTCGACGTCGTCTACACGATCAACCCCTGGATGCACCCCGAGGTCCCGGTGGACCACGCGCTCGTGACCTCGCAGTGGGAGAACCTGCGGGCCACCTACCTCGGTCTCGGGCACGACGTCGAGGTCATCGAGGGCGCCCCCGGCCTGCCCGACATGGTGTTCGCCGCCAACGGCGCCACGGTCGTGGACGGCAAGGCCCTCGCGGTCAGCTTCCACTACGAGCAGCGCCGCGCCGAGGCCCAGCTGTACGCCGACTGGCTGCGGGCCGACGGGATCGCCGTGACCGACGCCGTCGCGATCAACGAGGGCGAGGGCGACTTCCTGACCGTGGGACGCCGGATGATCGCCGGCACGGGCTTCCGGTCCGACCTCGCCTCCCACGCCGAGCTCGCCGAGGTCACGGGCCTCGAGGTCGTCACGGTCGAGCTGGTGGACCCGCGGTTCTACCACATCGACACCGCCCTGGCCGTGCTCGACGACGACAACGTCGCCTACCTGCCGCAGGCCTTCTCGCCCGCGAGCCAGGCCCGCCTGCAGGAGCTCTACCCCGGTGCGATCCACGTCAGCCTCGAGGACGCCAAGGTGTTCGGGCTGAACGCCGTGTCCGACGGCCACAACGTCGTCGTCGCCTCGCAGGCGAGCGACTTCATCGCGGCGCTCGAGGCGGCCGGCTACCACCCGGTGCCGGTCGACCTGTCCGAGCTCCTCAAGGGCGGCGGCGGCATCAAGTGCTGCACGCTCGAGCTGCGCCCCGCACCCACCACGAGCTAGGAGGACGACGATGACCGTCGACACCCCGACCGACACGCCCACCGAGACCCCCGCCGTCTCCGCCGGCTCCCCCGCGGCCGAGCAGATCGCCGCGATCGACGCCCACGCCGCGCACAACTACCACCCGCTCGACGTCGTCATCGCGCGCGGCGACGGCGCCTGGGTCACGGACGTCGACGGCCGCCGCTACCTCGACTGTCTCGCCGCCTACTCCGCCGTGAACTTCGGGCACGGCCACCCCGACCTCCTCGAGGCCGCGCACGCGCAGCTCGACCGGCTCACGCTCACCTCCCGGGCCTTCCACCACGACCGGATGGCCGAGTTCGTCACGGAGCTCGCTGCGCTCGCCGGCAAGGACATGGTCGTGCCGATGAACACCGGCGCCGAGGCCGTCGAGACCGCGATCAAGGTGGCGCGCAAGCACGCGCACGAGGTGCGGGGCATCTCCACGCCGGAGATCGTCGTCGCGAGCGGCAACTTCCACGGCCGCACGACGACGATCGTCAGCTTCTCCGACGACCCCGTCGCCCGCGACGGCTACGGCCCCTTCACCCCCGGCTTCGTCACGGTCCCCTACGGCGATGCCGACGCCCTCGCCGCGGCGCTCACCGACTCCACGGCCGCGGTGCTGCTGGAGTCGATCCAGGGCGAGGCCGGCGTCGTCGTGCCGCCGCCGGACTACTTCACGCGCGTCCGCGCCCTCACCGCCGAGCGCGGCGTGCTGCTGATCGCCGACGAGATCCAGTCCGGCCTCGGCCGCACGGGCGACACCTTCGCGATCGATCACGACGGCGTCGAACCCGACCTCTACCTGCTCGGCAAGGCGCTCGGCGGCGGGATCGTGCCCGTCTCGGCCGTGGTCGGCAACGCCGACGTCCTGGGCGTGCTGACACCCGGCACGCACGGGTCGACGTTCGGGGGGAACCCGCTGGCCGCGGCGGTCGCGACGGCGGTCGTCCGCCTCCTGCGCACGGGCGAGTACCAGGAGCGCTCGCGCGTGCTCGGCGCGCGGCTGCACGCGGGCCTGCGCGGGCTCGTAGGCTCGGGCGTGACGGCGGTGCGCGGCCGCGGGCTGTGGGCCGGCGTCGACATCGATCCGGCGGTCGGCACGGCGCGCGACGTCGCGCTGCGCCTGATGGAGCGGGGCGTGCTGGCCAAGGACACGCACACCCGGACGCTCCGGCTAGCGCCGCCGCTGGTCATCACGCACGACGAGGTGGAGTGGCTGCTGACGCAGCTCAAGGCGTCGCTGCACGCCTGAGCGCGGTCGCCCGAGCGACCTCGGGCGACCTCAGGCAGGCGCGCCCCCGCCGTCGAGCCGATGCTGCTCGCGCGCGTTGTTCGTCACCAGGTTGTCGAAGAACCGCAGACCACGCGGCGACAGCACGGGCACGAGCGCGCGGACGTCCTGCGGCACCGTGACGGTGGCGATGCGCAGGCCGTCCGGGTAGGCGTTCTCACCCGTGAGGCCGTACGTGGCGTTCATCAGCGCGCCCGGCACGATCACCACCTCCGCCTCACGCAGCTCGGGCTTCTCCAGCATCCCGGCGAGCGCGCCGAGGAACGAGGCCTCCTCGCCCTCCGGCAGTCCCTCCCAGCAGAGCGCGAGACCCGACTCGTCGAGCTCCGCCAGCTCGGCGGCCGACGTCGCGACCCGCGTCACGAGTCCAACGATCCGGTGAACGACTCCGGCGCGGCGGGCGCCCCCGGCAGCAGCTCCGACAGGTCGTAGCCGACCGGCTCCTCGAGCTGCTCGTAGGTGCACGAGAGCGGTTCGCGGTCCGGGCGCCACCGCTTGAGCTGCGTGGTGTGCCTGAACCGGCTGCCCTCCATGTGGTCGTACCCGACCTCGAGCACGCGCTCGGGGCGCAGCGGCGTGAAGCTCAGGTCCTTGCCGGCCGACCAGCGCGACTGCGCCCCCGGCTGCCGCTTGCCGGCGTCGGCGGGGTCGGACCACGTCGCCCACGGATGAGTCTCGGCGGCCTCCCGGTCGGCGGTGTCGACGACGAGCGGGGCCAGCTCCGCGACGAGCTCGGCGCGGCGGGCCATCGGGAACGACGCCGAGACGCCGACGAACTGGAGCGCCCCGCCGTCGTCGTACAGACCAAGCAGGAGCGAGCCGACCAGTGGCTCCTCGGGCGTGGAGGCCTTGTGCTCGCGGTAGCCGGCGAGCACGACGTCGGCCGTGCGGGCGTGCTTGATCTTCAGCATCGTGCGCTTGCCGGGGGCGTACGGGGCGCCCAGCGGCTTCGCCATCACGCCGTCGAGCCCCGCGCCCTCGAACACCCCGAGCCACTCGCGGGCGAGGGCGGCGTCCAGCGTGCGCGGCGTGGCGTGGACGCGCGGGCCGACGAGGCCGAGGCCGTCGAGCACCTCGATCCGCTCGGCGAGCGAACGGTCCATCACGACGTCGTCGCCCAGCGCCAGCACGTCGAACACCACGAGGTTGGCGGGGGCGTGCTCGGCCAGCATCCGGACGCGGGAGTCCGCGGGGTGGATGCGCTGCCCGAGCAGCTCGAAGTCGAGGCGCGATCCGCGCGCGAGGACGATCTCGCCGTCGACCACCACGCGGGCGGGCAGCTCGGCGCGGGCGGCCTCGACGACGTCGGGGAAGTAGCGCGTCATCGACTTGCCGCTGCGCGAGAGGATCTCCACCTCGCCGTCGTCCACCAGGACGATCGCTCGGAAACCGTCCCACTTCGGCTCGTACGCGAACGGGCCGCCGGCGACGTCCGGGCCCGGCACGGTCGGGACGCTCTTCGCGAGCATCGGGGCCAGCGGTGCGGCCAGGGGCAGGGTCATCGGTGGGCCTTCGTGAGCGGGTCGATCGGGTCGACCGGCTCGTCGCGGAGCGCGACGCCGAGCTGGTCGGCCGCGTCCTGCAGCACGCGCTGCACCACCAGCGTGTCCGCCAGCGACATCACGGCGGACTCGGTCCGGTTCCCCTCGATGCAGTCCGCCACCTCGTCGAACTCGTGCGCGTAGCCGGCGCCGCGGGGCGGGTGGACCTCCGTGACGGGGTCGTGGCCGGCGCGGTGCAGCACGAAGCGGTCGGGGTGGTGAAAGCGCGGCGGGACGTCGATCCAGCCGTCGGTGCCGTAGATGCGGGCGTTGCCGGGCGACGGCGAGCGGAACGAGGTCTGCAGCGTGGCGGTCCGGCCGTGGCCGAAGTCGACGAGCAGCCCCGCCTCCGCATCGACCCCGCTCGGCGCGAGCGACCCGAGCGCCGAGACCGACCGGGGGTGGCCGAGGACCATCTGCGCGAACGAGACGACGTAGACGCCGAGGTCGAGCAGCGCCCCACCGCCCAGCGCCAGGTCGAACAGCCGGTCGGCTGGGTCGTACGGGCGGCGCACGCCCAGGTCGGCGGTGACGGCCCTGACCTCGCCGATCGCGCCGTCGGCGATCACCTCGCGCAGGCGGACGACGGCGGGCTGGAACCTCGTCCACATGGCCTCCATCGCGAACGTGCCGGCCTCGCGCGCGGCGTTCACGACCAGCTCGGCCGCGTCGTAGGTGGCGGTGAAGGACTTCTCCACCAGCACCGCCTTGCCGGCGGCGATCGCCGCGCTCGCGTGCCGGGCGTGCTGCGCGTGCGGGGTGGCGATGTAGACGGCGTCGACGCCGTCGTCGGCCAGGAGCTCGGCGTAGGAGCCGTGGGCGCGGGCGGCGGGCGCGTGCTCGGCGGCGAACGCGGCGGCCCGATCCAGATCGCGCGATCCGACGGCGACGATCTCGCCCCGCGCGACGTTCCCGAAGTCTTTGGCCACGTTCGCCGCGATGCGGCCGGGGCCGAGGACGCCCCACCGGAGGCTGCGCTGCTCGCTCATGCCCCCATGATGCCGCTCCCCGACTCCTCCGTGGCCCCCGAGCATGCAGGTGACTGCTCCCTTCGCGGGGTAGGCAGTCGCCCGCATCCTCGGCGCACCGGTAGGGGTTCTCGGCGCACCGATGGCGTGCGGGGGCGAGGGCGGTCAGGCGGCGGCTGTCCGCAGGGCAGCTCGCTCGTCGGTGACGATCACGACGCCGTCGGCGTGCGGCCAGGCGGCGAGCCGCTGCCCGGCGGGGACCGCGACGTGCACGGCGACCTCCGGCCACCCCTCCCCCGCGGCGCGGGCGCGCCGGACGAGCACGTGCGCGTCGACGCCGGCGGGTGCGACCACCCGCACGGTGCGCGCCACGGGCAGCGCGTCGACCAGGTCGCCCTGGTGCGTGACGACGGCCGTCACCCTGACCTCCTGGTGGCCCGACGGCGGAAGGACGGCCGCGAACGCGTCGCCGCCGAAGCGGGTGACCCGGGCGCGCGGACGGAGACCGAGCTCGCGGGCGAGCTCGCGCAGGTGCCTGGCCTGCCGGACGAGGACGTGGGCGCGGTCGCCGCCGATCTGGGCCAGCGCGACGGCGTCGAGCGCCGCACCGTGCGCGCCCTGGGCGAGGTCGAGCTCGGCGCCGATCGCCAGCGCGCGGGTCAGGCGCAGCAGGCGCGAGGCGACGGCGGCCGCGTCCGGGCCCGTGAGCCACAGCACGGCGCGGCCCGCCCGCTCGGCGCGCTGCGCCTGCGTCACGAGGACGTGCAGGGGAAGGTCGGCGGACAGCTCGAGGTCCGGCGCGGTACCGGGAACGGGATCGGCGGCGGCGGTCGCTGAAGGGCGATGCAGCGCGACGGGGGCGGGCGCCGCGTCGCCGCGCCGGGCGTCATCGCTGGGCGACAGGCGGACGGTGCCGACCGGACGGGCGGGGCGAGCGAGGAGGGTGGTGGTCACGGGGAGCTCCGGTCGAGAGTCTGCAGGGGCGGGGAAGCCCGACTCTCGCGACGCTCGTCAGTCAGCGACGGCGGAGTCGGGCCTGTGCATACAGGTCGACCGACACCCGCGAGCGGGGAGGAGGTGCGGCTGGTGCGACGTGATCGTCATCGCCTGCTCCTCTCCGCTGACCGGCGGCGACGGGGTGTCGCCGCTCGGGTGTGACCACCGTAGGACCCGCGCAGCGGCCGGTCCCGGGCCCTCGCAATCGTCTCACCCGTCGAGACGCATCCCTCGGGGGATCTGGGCGGGACCCGTCCGAAGACGCAGCAGCGCCCGCCGGCGATACCGGCGGGCGCTGGGTGCTGCAGGGTGCCGCTGCGCGCTCAGGCCTCGACGAAGGTGAGGCAGTTCGCCGTGCCGTCGCCACCCGGGCCGATGCGGACGGCCGTGGCGGTGCACTCGAGGTTGGCGTTGAACTGGCACGTGCTGCGCTGGCAGGCGCCGACCTGGGCGACGACGCGATCGAGGCCGCCCCGCGTGCCGATGTCGATGAAGGTGGCGCAGTCGGCGTCGTTGTCGACGGTGACGGCGAAGGCGTGGCAGCCGTCGTGGTTGTAGGAGCAGCCGGCGACGGCGCACTCCACGACCTGGGGCATCTCGGCGAGAGTCGACATGGTTCCTCCTGGGGACGAATTGATGTCTCCACAATATCGTCGACAACGTGAATGCGCCACTTTCCAGGACAATTCAGGGAATGCTTACCAAGGCACGCCTTGCCTGTATTCAGGCCCGCCTCACCTTGCATTCTTTTACGCACGTGCGCGTACCGTAAACCGCGCAGCCGCAGCGGTGAGCGGCTACGGTGCACCCGTGATCAGGTGTGGGCGAACGGGCGAGGCGCGCCTCGCCGTCGCGACCCCCGCGGACCTCGACGGAATTCGGCGCGACGCCGCCCGCGATCTGTCGGACGAAGAGCGCGAGCGGTGGCGGGGACTCCCGGACCTCGCCGCCGACGAGCTGCTCCTCGGCCGCCACCTGCTCCGCACGCTGGTCCGCCGGGAGCGGGGGCTCCCGGCCCGGGAGCCGGTCGTCGTCCTCGCGCGGTGCGGCACCTGCGGCGGGCCGCACGGCCGACCCGAGCTGCCGCCGGGCGATCTGCACGCGAGCATCGCGCACGCGGGCGGGCTGGTGATCGCGGCGGTCCTGCCGTCGTCGGCGGGCTGCGGGGTCGGGGTCGACGTCGAGCCGCTCGGGCCCACGGACCCCGCGGCGACCCGAGCCTGGACCCGCTACGAGGCCGCGCTGAAGGCCGACGGCACCGGCGTCGGCGCCAACCGTGGGGAGACCTCCCCCGCTGCGCTGGCGGCCCTGGTCGACGCCCTGCCCCGCCAGGTCGACGTCACGGACGTCGATCTCACCGAGCTCGACCCCGCCGAGCCCGACGTCACCGGCCACGCCGTCGCGCTGGCCGTCCTGCGTGCGATCGCCGGCTAGAGCGACGCGGGCGGCAGCAGCGGCAGCGCCGTGGCCACCAGCCAGTCGTCGAACAGCGCCCCCAGGTCGCGCTCGGTGCAGGCCTCGAGGTGCGCGAGAAGGTGCTCCGTCGTCGCGACGCCGTGCCGCTTCGACGCCGTCCACGCCCGCAGTGCGCGAAAGAACGTCTCGTCCCCCAGCGTGAGGCGCAGCGCGTGCACGAGCAGCGCGCCGCGCTTGTAGACCCGGTCGTCGAACATGTCGGCGGGACCGGGGTCACCGAGCTCGAGGTCCTGCGGCAGCGCGAGCAGCGCCGCGTGGTGGTAGCGCGCCATCGCGTCGGCGGTCTCGTGCCCCGACGCCTCCGACCACAGCCACTCGGAGTAGCAGGCGAAGCCCTCGTTCAGCCAGATGTGCTGCCACGAGGCGACGCCCACGCTGTTGCCGAACCACTGGTGCGCGAGCTCGTGCGCGATGAGCCGCTCGGATCCGCCCACGCCGTCGACGTGGTTGCTCCCGAAGGTCGCCATGCCCTGCGCCTCGATCGGGATCTCCAGCACGTCGGGGGTCACGACGACGTCGTAGCGCTCGAGCGGGTACGGGCCGAAGGACTCGTTGAACAGCGTCAGCATCGCCTCGAGACCGGCGAAGTCGTGCTGGACGCGGCGGTGCAGCGCACGCGGGTGGTGCAGCGCGACCGGGACGCCCGCCAGGGTCCGCTCGTGCGCGGAGTAGCGCCCCACCTGCACCGCGGCGAGGTAGGTCGCGGTCGGCGTCTCCTGCAGGAACCGCCACGTGCGCAGCGCACCGCGCGTGGTCTGGCCCGCCGGCGAACCGGTGGCCACGACGTGGTAGTCCTTCTCGGTCGTGACGGCGATGCGCATCCGCGCCTTGCGACCGGGGTGGTCGTTGCACGGGAACCACGTGGGCGCGCCGGTGGGCTGCGAGGCGACGATCGCGCCGTCGGCCAGCTCCTCCCAGCCGATCCGGCCCCAGCGGGAGCGGCGCGGGACCGGTGAGCCCGCGTACTCCACCTCGACCGTGACGTGCGTGCCGGCGGGCACCGGGTGCGGGAGCGTGACGCGCAGCTTGGGGTCGCGCTGCGCGAAGACGGCGCGGTGACCGTCCACGCGCACCGCCGAGACCCGGAGGTGGACGAGGTCGAACGCGAGCACGGACACGTCGTGCGCGGTCACGAGCGCGATGGTCGCGACGCCGGAGAGCCGGTTCGTGCGCACGCGGTAGTCGAGCTCGAGGTCGTAGAGCTCGACGTCGTAGCCGTCGTCGCCGCTCGTGGGCGCGTAGGCGTCACCGACACCGGGCGTGGCTCGCAGTCTCAACCGTGCTCCCTCACATCCACCGGAATCCTTCTCGGACGCTGCCGGGAACTCGTCGCTCGTGGGGCCGCCTCCGGTGCGCTCAGTGCTCGGCGCGGGCGTCCCTGGTATCAGCGTAGGCACGGACGCGGACGGATCGCCACGGTCCGATCGGGTTGCCGCTCCAGCGGCTGCCGACGGGGACGGTCTCGCCGCGCATCACGAGCGACGCCGGTCCCACCGTGGCGTTGTCGCCGATGGTCGCTGCGGGCAGGATCACGCTGTGCGGCCCGAGGGTCGCCCCCTCCCCGAGCGTGACCGTGTCGATGCTCATCACGCGGTCGTGGAACAGGTGCGTCTGCACCACGCAGCCGCGGTTGACCACGGCGCCGTCCCCCAGCCGGACGAGGTCCGGCTCCGGCAGCCAGTAGGAGTCGCACCACACGCCCCGGCCGATGCGCGCGCCGAGCGAGCGCAGCCACAGCGCGAGCGCCGGCGTGCCGGCGGCGGCCTGCGCGAACCACGGCGCCGCGAGCATCTCCACGAACGTGTCCGACACCTCGGTGCGCCACACGAACGAGGACCACAGCGGGTGCTCCCCCGCGCGGATCGGGCCGACGATGAGCCACTTCGCGACGGTGCTGACCACGGCGGCGACCACGGCCGCCGTCACGAGCACGACGCCGGACAGCAGCAGGGCCGCGCCCAGGCCGATCTCGGTGGTGAGCCACGCGAGCACGAGCATGACCGTCACGCCGAGCCCGTAGGTCAGGATCACGGGCACGATCCGGCACAGCTCCCAGAACGCGCGCGCCACGCGCAGGCGCGTGTCCGGGTGGTAGGTCAGCCGGTCGTCGCCCGTGTTCGGGACGCGGCGCAGCCGCACCGGCGGCGACCCCAGCCACGAGCTGCCCGCCTTGGCCTTGGCGGGCGCGATCGAGAGCACAGCGACGAGCGAGTCCTTCGGCACCTTGTGACCGGCGCTCGCCATGCCGGAGTTGCCGAGGAACGCGCGCGCACCGATGCGGGCGCGCGCGATCCGCATCCAGCCCTGCCGCAGCTCGTAGGACGCGACCATCGTGTCGTCGGCAAGGAACGCGCCGTCGTCAATCGTCGTCATGGACGGCAGGAGCAGGACGGTGGAGGCCTCGACGTCGCGACCCACGCGCGCCCCCAGCAGCCGCAGCCAGACCGGCGTGATCAGGCTCGCGTAGAGCGGGAACAGCAGCGTGCGAGCGGTGTCGAGCATCCGCTCGACCGTCCACGCCTGCCACGCGACGCGCGAGAGCACGGGGTGGTCGCCCTCCGTCAGCCCGATCGACAGCAGCCGCACCGCGACGACCACGCCGACGGCGTACGTCACGAAGGTCAGCAGGCTCACGGGTGCGATCCACGCCAGCGCCGCGAGCGCCGCCTCGCCGTAGGTGGAGGCGTCGCGCAGCCCGACGGCGAGGAGCAGCCCCCCGACGACGAACGCCAGCACGGGCAGCAGGGACAGCCCGGTCGAGGCCAGGCCGTAGGCCAGGAGCCAGCGGCGGTCGGAGGCCGGCGGGTCCTGCGGCCAGTCGCCGGTCGCGTTCGGCACGCGCACGGCGGGCGATCCGCTCCAGGTGCGTCCCGCGCCGACCTTGCCGAACACCGCACTGCCGGGCGTCACCGTGGCCCCCGCCCCGATGCGGGTGCCGGGCGCCAGGGTGCTGCGGGCACCGACGGTCGCGTGCTCCCCGATCTCGATGCCACCGATGCGCACGAGGTCGCCGTCGAGCCAGTACCCGGCGAGGTCGACCTCCGGCTCGATCGCGGCGCCGTCGCCGATCACGAGCATCCCGGTGACGGGCGGCAGCGTGTGGAGGTCGACGTCGCGCCCGATCCGCGCGCCGAGCGCCCGCGCGTAGACGACGATCCACGGGGCGCCGGCGAGGCTGACGGCGTCGATCTGGTGCGCGATCGCCTCCGCGAGCCAGAGCCGCAGGTGGACGGCGCCGCCGCGCCGGTAGTCACCGGGACGGACGCCCGCGAGCAGGATCCGCGCCGCGAGCGCCGCGATCGCCATCCGCCCCCAGGGCGCCACCAGCAGCGCGAGCCCGACGGCGATCGCCCACCAGGACGTCCGCGGCAGGAACGCGAACGCGTCGCTCGGGAACGCGCCGGTCCCGGCCGCCAGGTGCAGCAGGTTGCCCGCCGTGAGCACGTACACGAGCCAGCGCGCGCCGGTGAGGATGTAGAGCGGGACCGCCGTCAGCGTCTGCCACACCTGCGTGCTGCGGGGCGTGGGCGAGGGGCGCGAGAACGTCGCGTCGGCGTCGGGATCGACGCCGCTGCCGTCGCCGAGGTCGCCGAGCAGGTCGGCCATCGCCGCGAGCCGGGGCCGGTCGTAGAGGTCGGCGACCGTGACCTCCGGGCGGCGCACGCGGATGCGGGAGACGAGCTGGGCGGCCGCGAGCGAGCCCCCGCCGAGGTCGAAGAAGTCGTCGTCGGCACCCGTGACGGCGATGCCCAGGACCGCGCGCCACTGCTCGGCGAGCCACGCCTGGGCGGGCGGGAGATCGAGAGGTGCACCGCCGTCGCCCGCACCACCGACGCCACCGACGCCGCCCGCACCCGGGAGCGGCCAGGGCAGCGCGTCGCGGTCGACCTTGCCGGACGTGCGCGTGGGGAGGTCGTCCACGACGGCGAGCAGCGGGACGAGCGCGGCGGGCAGGCTCTCGGCCAGGGCCGCGCGCGCCTCCTGCCGCTGGAACTCGGGCGTCACCGTCAGGTAGCCGACGAGCAGGGGCGTGCCGGCCTCCGTGCGGCGCACGGCCGCGGCCGCGGCCGTCACCCCCGCGAGCGCCTGGAGCGCGGTGTCGACCTCGCCGAGCTCGATGCGGCGGCCGCCGACCTTGACCTGGTCGTCGGCGCGCCCGAGGAAGATCAGGCCCTCGCGCTCGAACCGCACGAGGTCGCCCGAGCGGTAGGCGCGGTCCCAGCCGAGCGTCGGCATCGGGGCGTACTTCTCGGCGTCCTTGGCCGCGTCGAGGTAGCGCGCGAGCCCGACGCCGCCGATCACCAGCTCGCCCTGGCCGCCCTCCGGCACGAGCCGGCCCTCGGCGTCCACGACGGCGAGCGCCCAGCCGGCCAGCGGCAGTCCGATCCGCACCGGACCGTCCCCACCGAGCGGGGCGCCGCACGCCACGACGGTCGCCTCGGTGGGCCCGTAGGTGTTCCAGACCTCGCGGTCGGGACCGGCGAGCCGGCGGCCAAGCTCCGGCGGACAGGCCTCGCCGCCGAAGATCAGCAGGCGGACGGACTCCAGCGCCTGCGCCGGCCAGAGCGACGCGAGCGTCGGCACGGTGGAGACGGCGGTGACGCCGCGGCGCTGCAGCCACGGTCCGAGGTCCTCACCGGAGCGGACCAGGGCCCGCGGCGCCGGCACCAGGCAGGCGCCGTGGCGCCAGGCGAGCCACATCTCCTCGCAGCTCGCGTCGAACGCGACCGAGAGCCCCGCCAGCACGCGGTCGCCCGGCGCGAGCGGGGCGCCCCGGAGGAAGAGGTCCGCCTCGGCGTCGACGAACGCGGCGGCGCTGCGGTGGGTGACGGCCACGCCCTTGGGGGTGCCGGTCGAACCTGACGTGAAGATGATCCAGGCGTCGTGGTCGGGGGTGGGGCGGTCCCGGGCGGGTCCGGGTGCACCGCCGTCGCGGTCGTCGTCGCGGTCGCCGTCGCGGTCGCCGTCGCCCAGCAGGCCCGCGAGCTCGACCACCTCCTCGCCGCCGCGCAGCCGCCGGTAGGTGCCGACGCCGTCGAGCACGCCGTGGACGTCCGCCTCACCCAGCACGAGCGTCGCGCGCTCGGGCGGGTCGTCCGCGTCGACCGGGACGTAGGCGGCCCCCGCAGCGAGGATCGCCAGGATCGCGACGTACAGCTCCCGGCCGCCCGACGGCAGCCGGACCCCGACCCTGTCGCCCGTCACCACGCCGGCCGAGCGCAGGGCCGACGCGAGATCGTCCACGGTGGCCAGGAGCTCGGTGTAGGTGAGGTGACCCGACTCGTCCTCGATCGCCGGGGCGTCGGGGTGCGCGGCAGCCGTGGCGTCCAGCACGTCCAGGAGGGTGCGGGGGGCGGGCGCCTCGGCGGTGCGGTCGAGCAGGCCGAGCTCGCCGAGCGCGCCGAGCGGGTCCGGTGCGCCGGTCGGGTCGGGCGCGTCGGGGAGGGGGGCGGTCACGCCCGCATTGTGCCGCAGCGTGGTGAACGGGAGTCGACCGGCCGATGGCCGCCGGGCGCCGACGACCCCGCCCGGCCCCGTCCCGTGCCGCACGGACGCGCGGGTTACGCTTCGCGGCATGCATGAGGTGACGACGGCGTGGGGGCCGGACGTGCTGGGCGGCGACTTCGTCTCCCGGACCATCGAGCTCGACGACGACGGCGACGGCGCCGTCGCCACCCTGGTCCGGCTCGGCGAGCCGACCCGCCAGCGCGCGATCCTGTACCTCCACGGGTTCTCCGACTACTTCTTCCAGGCCGAGCACGCCCGCACGCTCGCGGCCGGCGGCGTCGACCTCTACGCGCTCGACCTGCGCCGCTACGGGCGCTCCCTGCGCGAGGGTCAGGTCCCCGGCCTCGTGCGCGACCTCGCCGAGTACGACGAGGAGATCCTCGCGGCGCTCGCGATCGTGCGCGCGGAGGGTCACCGCGAGGTCGTGCTGCTGGGCCACTCCACCGGCGGCCTCGTCGCCACCCTGTTCGCGCACCACCACCCCCGCGCGCTGCAGGCCGTGGTGCTCAACAGCCCCTGGTACGACATCAACGACACCCCGCTGCGCCGCACGTTCAGCGGCACGGTCGCCGCGGTCGCCGCGTGGCGCGACCCCGGGGCCGTGATCTCCCGCCTCTCGGGCGCCTACGGCACCTCGATCCACGCCAGCACCGGTGGGTCGTGGGACTTCGATCTCGGGTGGAAGCCGATCGAGGGGTTCCCCGTGCGGGCGTCCTGGCTCAGCGCCATCCGGCGCGCGCAGCGCCGCGTGGCCACCGGCCTCGACGTGCGGGTGCCCGTGCTGATGTGCACCTCGAGCCGGTCCGGCGGCGCGGGGGGCACCGCCGTCGCACCCTCCCAGGTCCGCACGAGCGACATCCTGCTCGACGTGCGGCACATGTGGGACGCCGTCGCGCGGATCGGCGACGACGTCACGCTCCACACCGTGCCCGGCGGTCTGCACGACCTGGCGCTGTCCGCCGACCGGCCGCGGGCCGACTACGAGGCGGCCGTCACCGACTGGATCCAGCGACGGCTCGGACCTCCCGCGTGATCGTCCCGCCGCGGCCGGAGGCACCCGTCGCCGCACCCGCGCCCCCGATCACGGCGGCCGTGGCCGTCCGCGCGATCGGGCGCGAGGCGCGCGACCTCCTCGTGCTCACGGCCCGCCTCCTGGGCCGGTACTGGCTCGTGCTCATCGGGATCGCCTCGGTCGGGGCCGCGGCCGCGTACTGGATCCAGTCGCTGGCCGTGATCGTCTCCCGCACGAGCGCGATCGGCGGGGTGCTCGTCTTCGCCCTCATCCCGGGCGCGGCGTTCGTGACCGCGGTGGGGATGCTCGTGCTGATGGGTCGCCTGACCGACTCCACGCGCCGCAGCGCCGCCGCGGCCCTGTCCACGTTCGCAAGCGCCCTGCTGCTGTTCCTGGTGCTCTACGAGCAGAACGGGCAGCTCACGGAGGACACGCGCAGCTACTACTACGAGACGACCATGGAGGCGATCTTCGCCGAGGAGGACTCGAGCGCCCGCATCCCGCTGACGATCTCGTTCTCCATCGCCGCGATCATCGTCACGGCGCTCATCGTGCGCAGCATCGGCGCGAGCGTGCTGGAGCGGCGCGAGCGGCGCGAGGATGAGGGCACCCACGCCCCCGGACGCGGCCGCGGGCTCGGCATCGGCGTGCTGCGCGTCCTGGTCTCCTACTCCGAGCTCGTGTGGGTGGCGCTGTCCATCACGCTCGTCGTGGCCGTCGGGAACGCGCTGGGCGACTGGTGGGACAGCAGACTCGCGGTGCACGCCGTGAGCGACGCCTGGGCCTCGCTCCGCTGGCCCGACGTGACCGGACTCGTCGGGGCGGGCGGCCGCTTCCTCGGCGTCGCCGGCAGCATCGTGATCGCCGGCATCGTGGTCCCGACGGCGTGGCTCGCCCTCGGCACCATCCTCTACGGCACGCGCCGCGGCGCGTCCTCCGTCGTGGCGCTGCGCGCCGCGGAGACCACCGCGTCGCTCGGGAGCCGCGTGAAGATCGCGCGCGCCTCCGACCAGCTCACCGACGTCGCGCGGCTGCAGCGGTCGTGGTCCTCGCTCGTGCGCCCGACGAGCCGGTGGGGTCCGCTCGGCGGCGCCGTCGGCCTGGTGCTCGTGCGCGGCTGGCTGCCCATCGGGGTGTTCTGCGTGCTGTTCACGATCCTGGCACAGGCCGACTACGCCGTCTGGTGGCTGGCGGACCTCGTGCTGCCCACCGTCGCCGCGACCGACTGGACGGCGATCTACCCGCTGGTCGCCGCCGTCGGGCTCATCGCGGTGCAGGTGCTCACCCTGGCGCTGGTCGCGGCGGGGACCGAGGTGACCATGCGGCGACTCGGCATGCCGAGCGTGCTCCGCCCGACTCAGGCGTCGAAGGACCAGTAGTCCCGCTGGACGTCGGTGGGGACGACGCGGACGCGCTCGGGCTCGACGCCCTCGGGCAGGAGGACGGCGTCGATCCGCGGGCCGCTCTCGTCCAGGAACAGGCCGCCCAACCAGCCGGCCTCGGGTTCGCCGTCGTAGCCGATGACGTCCGAGCGGGTGTAGATCGCGCCGTCGGAGGCGACGACGCTCGTCTCCACGCCGAACATCGTGTCCTCGTCGGCGCCCGTGACGTCGAAGGACGCCACCCAGATCGTCCAGCCCTCCGGCGCGATCGCGGGGTCGCCGTAGCTGCCCGTCAGCCGCTCGACCGGCTCGATGCCTCGATAGGTGAGCGTGACGCCCCGGACGGTGGCGGCGCCGTCGTCCCGGACGGGGGCGGCGTCGACGGGATGGGTGCTGGCCCAGGTGTCCGCCGAGCGCCAGCCGACGGACACGAACATGCCGGCGATCGCCAGCACCGAGACGGCTCCGGCGGCCACAGCGCGGGTGGTCGGGATGCGGGCGAACGGGGTGCGTGCGGGCACGGTCAGCCCCTCCCGGGTTCGGTCGGCAGGAGCACGACCTCGTCGACGGCGACGACGTCGGGCACCGTGATCTCGCCGACCTCCATCGGCAGGGCCCAGTCGCGCCCCTCGGGCAGCAGCCGCAGCGTGCCGGCCGTGGCCGCGGCGACCGGCACCTCGAACAGGACGTCCTCGTGCCACCACTCGCCCGGCTGGGCCTCCTGGTAGCGGAAGCCGTAGCGGTCGCTCGGGGAGTACTCCACGCCGTCGGCGTCGCGCCACGCGTACTGCGGGACGGCCGAGGGCTCGCGCTGCCCCGACCACGAGACCCGCACGACGAGCCAGCTGACGGGGGTCTCCGCGCGCTCGACCTCGTCGGTGATGTCGTCGGTCTGCTCCACGACCGTGGTCGACCACGCCTCGCCCACCTCCACGACCGTGCCGCCCGCGGTCACCTCCTCGCCCGCGGTGCCGCGGATCGTCGTCGCCACGGTCGGGATCACCTCGCGGTTCGCCTCCTGCACCCCGGCGAGGAGAACCACCCCGAGCAGCGCGACGCCGGTCCCGACGGCGCCGGGCGTGTAGCGGCGGCGGCTCACGCGTCGTCCTCGACGGCGGGCACGACGGTGTCGTCGCGCGGCACCTGGACCGTGGCGCGCGCCTGCGGGCGCAGCCAGGTCTCCTCGCCGGACAGGACGTGCCGCGTGTAGGTGTACGACGTCAGCAGCGCCGGGAGCGTGGTCAGGGCGTCGAGCGTGGCGGCGTCGGCCTTGGCGACCGGGAGCAGGATCAGGACCGAGGTGGTGACGCCCGGGTGGAGGTAGCCGACGTAGTCGCCGCTCACCGGATCGACGATCCGGGGGTAGGCCGTCGTCTCCAGGCTGCTCACCGTCACGGAGTCGGACTTGTACGTGGTGGACCGGGGCGGGGCGCCCGTGAGGTCCGCCGCGACGACGACCCACGCGTCCGCGTCGACGATCTCCAGCATGTCGGCGTCGTACTCGCGGGAGATCGACCAGCCCTGGATGGCGACGTCGTAGGGGCCGAGCGCGATCCGGGCGTCCGCCGGGACCTGCGGCAACCCCTCCTCGGGGACCTCCTCGAGACCGCCCCCGGCCCAGGTGCCCAGCACGATCGCGAGCAGCGCCGCCACCACCCCCCAGGTCCACCAGGAGCGCGCCGCGCGGGCGAGCAGCACCGCGAGGTCGGGGCCGACCTCGTCGCTCCCCGACGCGGGTGTCCTGGGGAGATCCGGGACGGCTCCGGGCGCGGCCGGATCGCGGCCGGGGGCGAGTGGTGGCTGGGACATGGTGCCCTGATGGTAACGATTCGATGCGCGGTGTGGGACCGGTCACACGGGCGGGGCTCGACCTGCCGATCCCTCCGCCCTGGCGGTAGGCTCGAACTCAGCTGGCCCGTCGACCGCCCCCTGCCGACGGGCCAGCCCTTTTCTCCCCGGAGAGGCCGGACGCCGCCGTCCGCAGGCCAGGGACCGTCGCTCCACCATCGTCACCGGCAGTCCGCGGTCACCCCGCGCCGAACCGCGTGCGCGCGGCTACCGTGACCGGTGTGACCCCTCGCCCCACCCCTGCCCCGGTGCCCTCGCGCACGGCGCTCGCCCTCCCCGCCGTGCTGGTGCTGCTCGCGGCGCTCGCCGCGTGCTCACCCGGCTCCGACACGGAGACCCCTCCCGCCTCCTCGCCGGCCGCCACCGACGCAGCGCCGAGCACCACGAGCACCCCGGCACCGGCCCCGACCGGCGAGCCGCTCGTGCTGCTCGCCGTCGGCGACTCCCTCACGACCGGCTTCGCGTCCTGCGCCACGGTCGTCGGCTGCCAGGCCGTCTCGTGGGCCGTGGGCACCGACCCCGAGGTCGACTCGATCGGCACCAGGCTCGGCGGGGCCGGCTACGCCGTCACGACGGTCGAGGCGGCCGTCGAGGGTGCCCGGATGGCCGAGGGCGTCGAGCTCGTCGACGCGGCGTTCGCCGAGCCGGGCGCCCCGGGGGCGGCCGACGTCGACGTCGTCACCGTGCTGCTGGGGGCCAACGACGTCTGCGAGGACAGCCCCGCGAGCATGACGACCGCGGCCGACTACGGCGTCGCGCTCGGGGCGCTGCTGGACCACGTCGCCTCGATCGCGCCCGACGCCGGCGTCGTCGTCGCGAGCATCCCGCACGTCACGTCCGTCTGGGACGTCGCGAGCGGCGACCCCGAGGCCGCGCAGGTCTGGGGCACGGGCCTGTGCAGCACCGTGCTGGGCGGGGACGCGGCCGCCCGGGCGGCCGCCGACGAACGACTCACCGAGCTCCAGGCCGTCGCGGTCGCCACGTGCGCCGAGCACCCCGGCTGCCGGACCGACGACGGCGCCGTCGCGGCCGTCCCCGTGACCACCGCCTGGCTGTCGACGTTCGACCACTTCCACCCCTCGGTGCTGGGTCAGGCCGCGCTCGCCGAGGCCGTGTGGCCCGCCGTCGAGTCCGCGCTGCCCGCCGGCACCGCCGGTTGAGGGGCGGGGGCGTGGGCTGGCTGCGACGCGGGTCGCGCACCGTCGAGGTCGCCGAGGGCTTCGTCGCGCTCGAGGCGCTCGCGCACCAGGCCGCGCTCGAGACGTCCGCCGGGACGGGACGGGCTCCCGGCGCGGCGCAGCGGCTGCCCGCTGAGCTGACGGTGCACGCCGAGGGCAGCGGCGTCGTCGTCCTCGCGTGGCACAACCGCAACGTCGGGATCGTCCCGCCCGGCCCGGCGGTGTCGCTGGCGGCGCAGGCGGCCGCCGCCGGCCGGGCGCGGCTCCTGGTGAACGGGGAGGTCTTCCGGGACGACGGCGTGTGGCGCGTCTGGGTGGGGCCGCTCCCCCGCCCGCGGGACGTCGACGTCCCGCGCGACACGGTGGCGGCCAAACCGCCGACGATCGTCGGCATCCCGCTCCAGCGCCCCGACGGCGCACGCGACTGACATCGTGCTCTCGGGTCGGGCCGGTCTGTTCCTGGACGGACGATCCTGGTCTTTCCTCGCGCGTCGTGCCTACCGTGGGAGGACCCGATCGAAGGAGGACCACCATGGGACTCGACGACAAGTTCGACGCCAAGACCACCGAGGCCGGCGGCAAGATCAAGAAGGCCACCGGCGAGGCCACCGGCAACGACCGCCTCGAGGCCGAGGGTCGCGCGGACGAGACGAAGGGGGGCGCCCAGGGCGCCGCCGAGAAGCTCAAGGACGCGGCCGGCAACGCCAAGGACAGCGTCAAGGACGCGTTCAAGTAGTCCGCCAGCCCCCCGCACCGCGGGGTCGGGCACCGCTCGACCCCGTGGCTGCGCACCGCCTCGGCCAACGCCATCGCGTCACCACCACGACGGGCGCGAGCAGCGCCACGGAGGACACCATGTCCCAGGACCCCCAGCAGCCGACCACGACCGACACGTCCGGCACCACCGGTCGCCCCGAGCACGTGCCGGGACAGACGCAGGACTGGCCGGGTTCGTTCCTCGACCTGACGCCCGCTCCCGACCACGGCGAGCTCGGCTGGACGGGCCGCGACCGCCTGACCGGCAAGCGCGCGCTGATCACCGGCGGCGACTCCGGCATCGGCCGCGCCGTCGCGCTGGTGTTCGCCCACGAGGGCGCCGACGTCGCCATCGCCTACCTGCCGCAGGAGCAGGGCGACGCCGAGGCGACGCGTGCCGCCGTGGAGAAGATCGGTCGCACGTGCGTCCTGGTCCCCACCGACCAGCGCACGGAGCAGGCGAACGTCGACCTCGTCGCCGCGACCGTCGAGGCCCTCGGCGGGATCGACGTCCTCGTCTCCAACGCGGCCTACCAGATGGCGCAGCCCGGAGGCATCGAGGAGTTCGCCGACGAGCAGCTGCGCCAGGTCTTCGAGACCAACGTCTTCGCGACGTTCTGGCTCATCAAGGCGGCCTCACCACACCTGGCCCCGGGCTCGAACGTCATCGTGACGACCTCGATCCAGGCCTATCAGCCGTCCGGTCCGCTCCTGGACTACGCCGCCACCAAGGCGGCGCTGAACAACCTCGTGGTGAACCTGGCGGCCGAGCTCGGCCCGCGCGGCATCCGCGTCAACGCCGTGGCTCCCGGCCCCATCTGGACGCCGCTCATCGCGGCGACGTTCGACGAGGACAAGGTCGACGGCTTCGGCTCCGACACCCCGCTCGGCCGCCCGGGTCAGCCCGTCGAGGTCGCCTCCGCCTTCGTCTACCTCGCCAGCGACGAGGCCTCCTACGTCAGCGGCACCGTGCTCGGTGTCACCGGGGGCAAGGCCGTCTTCTAGACCCCGCCCTCCCCTGCCACCCCTCGCATCCGAAGGAGAACCACCATGTCCCACCTCACCGGCAAGCGCGTCGCCTTCGTCGCCACGAACGGCTTCGAGGACTCGGAGCTGTTCGAGCCCTGGAAGGCCGTCACCGACCACGGCGCGACCGCCGTCCTCGTCTCGACCGAGTCCGGCACGATCACGGGCAAGAACGGCGGCGAGGCCACCGTCGACCTCACGACGGCCGAGGCGAGGGCCGACGACTACGACGCCCTGGTGCTCCCGGGCGGTGTCGTCAACGGCGACAAGATCCGCATGGACACCTCCGCCGTCGACCTGGTGCGCGCGCTGGTCACGGCGGCCAAGCCGGTCGGCGTCATCTGCCACGGCGGCTGGATCCTCACGGACGCCGACGTGGTGAAGGGCCGCACGATGACCTCGTACCCCAGCCTGCGCACCGACCTCGTCAACGCGGGCGCGACCTGGGTGGACGAGGAGGTCGTGTGCGACCAGGGCCTCGTGTCCAGCCGGACGCCGAAGGACCTTCCCGCGTTCAACGACAAGCTCGTGGAGGAGATCGGCGAGGGCCTCCACCCGCAGCGCGAGTCCTGACGCCCCCGGCTCCGGCCGGGTGGGACGGACGAGCCGGGCGGCCGTGGCGCGGTCATCCAGGACCGCCGCCGTCGATTTCGCCTTTGGGTCGGCTGCGGGTTATGCTCTTTCCCGGCCTCAGGGCCACGCGCCCGTAGCTCAATGGATAGAGCATCTGACTACGGATCAGAAGGTTGGGGGTTCGAGTCCCTCCGGGCGCGCTCGTTGAGACAGCGACGCGGAAGCCCCGTCGGCCCCAGGCCGGCGGGGCTTCTGCGTTCCCGGACGCGCACCGGAACCGTGCGGCGCCACCGGGTGACCCGAGGACCGGGTGTCACGGCGCCGTCGTGCCGGCACGTCCGTAGGAGTCGGCCAGCCGGGTGATGTCCTCGCGCCACCCGGGTGCCGCCGTCGAGGTCTCCACGAGCACGAGCGGGGTGACGGCCGTGCAGCGGTGGACCGTACCGGGAGCGAGGTGCACGGTGTCGCCCGGAGCGAGCAGGAGCACGGCGAGGTGGTCGGCGTCCGGTCCGTGCTCGAGCCTGCCGCTGCCGTGCAGGACGTGCATGGTCTCGTCCTTGGCCGCGTGCACCTGGAGGCTCAGCGACTGCCCACCGTCCACGGTGATGATCTTGCCGACGTAACCGTGGGCGCCGTCGGCGAAGATGCGCTCGTTCCCCCAGGGCTTGAGCTGCACCTCGTCCGCGGTGACGTCGGCCCCGCCGTCGGCAGCGGTGGCGTCGCCGGTCATCGGGTCTCACCGCCGATGGGCGACGGGTGCCCCGCGAGCGCGTCGAGCAGGGAGTCGAGGTCGACCGTGGCGATCCTCGTGCTGGTGTCGCTGCAGCCGTAGGGCAGCACGAGCGTGCGTCCGTGCAGCAGGGAGCCGCACGAGTAGACGACGTTGGGCACGTAGCCGGAGCGCTCGGACGCGGCCGGCGTCAGGAGCGGGTACGGCAGGCTTCCGAGGACTCGGGTCGGATCGTCCCGATCCAGCAGCAGGGCCCCGATCCCGTACGTCCGCATCGGGCCCACCCCGTGGGTGAGCACCAGCCAGCCACGCTCGGTCTCCAGCGGCGAGCCGCAGTTGCCGAGCTGCACGAGGTCCCAGCGCCGACCGGGGTGCTGCAGCGCGATCGGTTCGGTCCAGTGGATGAGGTCGGTGGACCAGGTGAGCGAGTTCGTCTCCCGGTCCGCTCGCGAGAGCGCGGCGTACCGACCGCCGATCGGTCGCGGGAAGAGCGCGAGCCCCTTGTCGCGCGCCCCCGGCCCCACGAGCGGGGCGGAGCTGAAGGTGCGGAAGTCCTTCGTGCGCAGGAGCTGTCCGCGCGCGCTCCGTCCGTCGAACGCCGTGTACGTGCCGGCGAAGGTCCGCTCACCGGCGAGCGTGCGGAGCGGGGTCAGCCGCAGGTCCTCGAGCCCCTGCCGCTCGAAGTCGTGCTCCGCGACCAGGACCCGCTGGTCCAGGGTGCTCGCAGCCGCGAACGAGGAGGTGTAGCAGCGCGCGGCCACGTCCTCCAGGATCGCGATCTCCCGCACCGACTCGCCCCGGGTCAGCAGCTGACGGCGCAGCCGGACCAGCGCGGCGTCGAGGTCGGCCCTGGAGAAGGTGAGGCCCAGCTGGGAGAGCACGAAGTCGGCGCTCGCGCGCGCTCCTCCGACGTCGGCGAGGTGGTGCTCGAACGCGGTGCGCTCGTAGGGCCCGTGGCGGGTGAGGGCCCGCACGGGAGCGCCCTCCACCGGGTCGATGACGAGGTCGTCGGCCGCGTCGATCGTGGCCGTGCGCAGCTCGATGCTCGAGCGGTGCCCCTCCCCCACGGCGCGCAGCGAGAGCACCAGCCGCAGCGAACCGGGCGGAAGGCCGCCCTGGTCGGGGTGCGCCACGATCGAGGGGTTGCACAGCGCCGCCCCCTCGAGGGAGACCTCCTGGGTGAAGGTGGCCCCGATCAGGAGCCGACGCTGCTCGTCGCTCACGCGCGACCGCGGCAGGCGGTGCTCGACGAGCGCGAAGCTCGCCAGCCAGATCCGCTCGAGATCGGCGTGCCGATGGGCGAACCTCTCCCTCAGGTCGACCAGGGCCGCGTCGACCTCGGCGGGCTCCAGCGCGCACACCCGCTCGAGCACCCCGGACGACCGCGAGGCCCCCGACCTCAGCTCCTGTCCCGGGAGGAAGACCGCGGTGGTCACCCGCGCGGGGTCGGGCACCAGGTGGTGGGCGGTCCGTCTCACCCACGGGGGGTCGGCGGTGGTCACGGCGAGGGTGCCTGCACCGTGCCGGACGCGTCGAGCCACAGCTGGACCGTGGCGAGCCAGGCCAGGGTGGACTCGGCTCCCTGGTTCTCGTTCGCGCCGTGCCGTTCCAGGCCGTCCCGGCCACCGCCGGTACCGACCTCGCGCAGCGGGGTCGCGCTGTCGTTCTCCCCCTCGAACCAGGCGACGGCGATCTCCAGCACGCCGAGCCACTCGCGCCCGTGCGTGGCGCGCCACGCCGTGGCGGCCGCCTCGGCCAGGGCCGCGACCTCGATGGGCTGCTGGTCGAACGCGGGCAGGGTCTCGCCGGGTCCGTGACCGCCGACGGGAACCACGGAGAGGTGGCCGCGCGCCGTCTGCAGATCCACGAGCCACCGGAGCAGGACGAGCCCGCGTCCCACCAGCTCGGGATCACCGAGCACGCGACCGAGCGCGATCATCGCCTCGGGCACGACGGGGTTGGCGTAGGAGAGCCGGGGCTCCGGCCACGGCCACGAGCCCGTCGAGCGGGCCGGGAGCACGGGGCGGGAGGCGGTGAGGAACACCCGCGCCGCGACGTCCCCCTCGTCCGCGCTCAGCACCGCCGCCGCGCCCAGCACGGCGTAGGCCGTGGCCCGCAGGTGCACCGAACGGGCCGCGAGCGCCACCGTGGCGCCGCGCAGGGCCGCGCCGGCGACGGCGGGATCGGTGACGTGCGTGGCCGCGGTCGCGAGCGCCCACAGCGAGCGGCCCCAGTGGTCCTGCGTGCCGGGCTCGTCCAGCCACGCCCCCGCGGGGTCGCGTCGGTTGTGCGAGCGGCCGTCGGGCACCTGGGCGCCCAGCAGGAAGTCGAGGTAGACCGCGGTCAGCTCGCTCGTGCGGGCGTCGGGCGCCACGATGCGCGAGGTCACCACGAGGGCCCGCGCGACGTCGTCCACGCACATCCCGTGCTCGATCCGCGGGCTGGTGAGCAGGGCGTGCTCGTAGAGTCCGATCGGCGTGCTGAGCGCGGCGAGGTGGTCGAGCACCACCGCCCGGCTCACGGCACCCACTCCAGCCGGGGGTCGCGGGCGGACACGGGGCCGCCACGGCTCGACCCGGCCGCCACGGATCGTGCGAGCGCCAGGTGCTGGGTGGCCACCACCGGCCACAGCAGCGAGGCGGACAGCTCGCGCGCGCTCGCCGCCATCGAACCCGCGACCTCGTGCTCGGACAGGACGCGCTGCAGTGCGTCGGCCGCCGCGGCCGGGTTCCGCCGCGGGACGAGACCACCGACCCCGCCCTCGAGCAGCTCCACCGCGTGCGGGAAGCGCGTGGCGACCACCGGCTTGCCCGCGGCGACCGCCTCCACGAGCACCCCGGAGGTGACCTGCTCCAGGGAGTCGTAGGGCAGCAGCACGACGTCGGCCGCCGCCACGACGGCGCCCAGCTCCTCGGCGTCCAGGTAGCGCGGATCGAACTCGACCACGTCGGGGAGGCCGAGGTCGTGCACCAGCTGCTCGAGCGAGTGCCGGTAGACGTCGCCGTGGTGCTCCAGGACCCGCGGGTGGGTCTGACCCACGACGCGGTAGCGCGCCCGGACACCCCGCTCCCGCAGGTCGGCCATCGCCATGATGGCCCACTCGATGCCCTTGCCCGGCGACAGCAGGCCCCAGGTCAGGATCGTCGGCTCACCGCCCGCGGGCTCCGACCTCGGGGCGGCGAAGCTCGCCGGGGCGCCGTGGGCGATCACGTGCACCTTCTCGGGCGGCACGCCCCAGTCCCGCACGAGACGGTCGTGCGCCGTGCGAGTCATCGTCACCACCGCGTCGGAGGCGGCCACGACGGCGTCGAGCACCTTGCGCTGGTGGGGCGTCGGTGCGGACAGCACGGTGTGGGCCACGGTCACCAGCGGCAGGCGCAGCCGCCGGACGAGCTGGAGCACGTCCTCGCCGTCGTCCCCGCCGAAGATGCCGTACTCGTGCTGCAGCAGCACGACGTCGTAGGGGTCCAGCGCCCGGGCCGCGCGCTCGGCCTGCCGCGCGACGTCGGAGGGGGGCCCCTCGGTCTCCCAGGCGTGGATCACGGGCCGCTCGAGACGGGTGGGGCGCTCGACGAGGCGCACGACCCCGACCTCGACCCCGAGCGCCTCGAGGTGCTCGCTCAGCGAGCGGGAGTACGTGGCGATCCCGCACGGGGTGTCGGGGTAGGTGGAGACGAAGCCGAAGCTGGTGCTCACGCGGGCCGCTCTCGTCGTGACGTGACGCAGCTGACGTGCTGCCGTTCACGGTGGGGGCCGCATCCCGAGTCACCCGACCGGAGGGGCGTAGCTGGCGTGGGCGGTGGAGCTGCCCGAAGTCGCAACATAGCACCCGCGCCGCGGCGGGGGCGTAGGGTCGGGCCGACCGAGGAGGTCGCCGTGAGGATCGCCGTCATCGCCTCGATCGCGCACCGGGTGCCACCGCGCGGCTACGGCCCGTGGGAGCAGGTGGCCGCCACGTTGACCGAGGGTCTGGTGGCGCGGGGGCACGAGGTGACCCTGTTCGCCACGGCCGACTCGCTGACGACCGCCCGGCTGCACGCGACCGCCGCCGCAGGGTACGAGGAGGACCCGAGCCGGGACGCGAAGGTGGACGAGGCGCTGCACCTCGCCTCCGTGTTCGAGCGCGCCGACCGGTTCGACGTCATCTCCAACCAGTTCGACTTCCTGCCGCTCGCCTTCAGCCGCCTCGTCGCGACGCCGGTGGTCACCACGGTGCACGGCTTCTCCTCCGAGAAGATCCTGCCGGTCTACCGCGCCTACGACGACGTCACGCACTACGTCTCGATCAGCGACGCCTCGCGCCACCCCGACCTCACCTACGCCGCGACCATCCACCACGGGATCGATCCCGGGACGATCTCGCTCGGCGGGGGCGACGGCGGCCACCTGCTGTTCCTCGGCCGGATCCATCCGGACAAGGGGACGGCGCTGGCCGTCGAGGTGGCGCGGCGGGCCGGACGTCCGCTGGTGATCGCCGGCGTGATCCACGACCGGGACTACTTCCGCTCGAGCGTGGAGCCCCACCTCGACGGGGAGCACGTCACCTACGTCGGGCCGGTCGGGCCGGCCGAGCGTGACCACCTGCTGGGAGGCGCCGTCGCCATGCTGCACCTGATCGACTTCGAGGAGCCGTTCGGGCTCTCCGTGGCCGAGTCGATGATGGCGGGCACACCCGTCGTGGCTCACCCGCGCGGGTCGATGCCCGAGCTCGTCCGGCCGGGGGTCAACGGCTTCCTGGTCGACGACGTCGACCAGGCGGTCGCCGCCGTGGAGCAGGCGGCGCTGCTGGACCGCGCCCGGTGCCGGGCCGACGCCGTCGACCGGTTCTCCCACGACCGGATGGTCGAGGCGTACGAGGCGCTGTTCGAGCGCGTCGTCGGCTCAGCGGACGCCGGCCCCGGCCGCGCCCGCTGACACGGCGAGCCCGCCGACCTGCTCCTCGAGCGTCGCGGGCCGGCAGGCGATCCAGCCGGCCACCAGCATCACCGCGAGGCTCGCGAACAGGACGATGAACGAGCCGGTCCAGGCGCCGGTGGCGGCGTACAGGGCGCCCGTGCCGAACGGACCGAGGCACGCGATCGCGTAGCCCACGCCCTGCATCGCTCCCGAGAGGACGGTGGACCCCGCCGTCGTGCTGGTGCGTGCGTTGACCAGGGTGAGGCACAGCGGGAAGGTGCTCACGCCGAGCCCCAGCAGCACCACCCACACCACCGCGCCCGCCCCGGGCGAGAGCAGCAGGCCGGCGTAGCCACCGACCATCAGCACGGTGCAGACCGCGACGATCACGAACGGGTTCCGCAGCCGGATCGCGAGCGGGGGCACCACGAACGCCGCCGGCAGGCCGAGCACCGAGAACAGCGCGAGCAGCGCGCCGCCGGAGGCGGGGTCGGCGCCTGCGTCGACCAGGATCGCGGGGAGCCACGTGAACACGGCGTGCACGTTCAGGCTCGTGATCCCCATCATCAGGACGAGCGACCACAGCAGCGGGGTGCGCCAGGCGCCGACGAGTCGGGCGGGGGCGGGCGGGGGTGCGAACGGCGACGTGAACGGGCTGCCGTCCACCGGGGCGTCCAGGGTGGCGGAAGCGTCGGCGACGAGGGAGCGGCGCTCGGCCCTTCGTGCCCGGGCGGCGAGCGCGATCCACAGCACGACGGCGACGGCGGTCAGCACCGCCCACATCCCGATCGCCCACCGCCAGCCCACCGCGAGCGCGACCGGCAGGGCCAGCAGGGGTGCCACGAACTGGCCGACCTGCAGCAGCGCGATGTAGAGCGAGCTGACCGCCTTGAGGTGCGCGGAGAAGTACTTCTTCACCAGCGGGATCACCAGGACGTTCGAAGCCCCGACCCCGGTGAAGGCGATGACCGTGGAGATCACGAGCATCGCCGTCGACGGGGAGAGCGCCCGGAGCACGATGCCGGCGGTCGTGAGGGCGACGGCGATCGCGATCGTCCGCTCGAGACCGACTCGTCGCGCGACGGACGCCGCAAGCAGCCCGAACACGGCGAAGCTGGCCGTCACGATCGTGCCCAGGACGCCGTACAGCGACGGGCCGAAGCCGAGATCGGCGCCGATCAGCTCCAGCAACGGGGTGAAGCCCGTCACCGCGGTGCGGAGGTTGAGAGCCGTCAGGACGACGGCGAGGAGGGGAAGCGCTCCGGCGCGCACTCGCACGTTCACATGAGATCCAAGAGATAGGATGATGGGATGAATCGCGCCGAGCCTAACCCCCCGGGCGCCGTCGTGCCCAGGGGACGGAACGTGACGGACGCGGTCACGGCACGCTTCCACGAGGCCATCGCCGACGGCGCGTGGCCGGTCGGCGCGCGGATCCCCGTCGAGGCCGACCTCATGGCGTGGGTCGGCGCGGGGCGCAACACCGTCCGCGAGGCCATCCAGTCCCTGGTCCAGGCCGGTCTCGTCCGCCGCGAGCAGGGCCGCGGCACGTTCGTCATCGCCAGGTCCGAGCTGGCGACGTCGCTCGCCCGGCGGGCGACCAGGGTCGACCGACGCGACGGCCTCGAGCTGCGCAACGCGATCGACGGCGCCGCCTCCGCGATCGCGGCGCGTCGCCGGGACGAGGACGACGTCGCCGCGCTGCGCGCCGCGCTCGAGGTGCGGACGCACACGTGGGACGCCCCCGACCGGGCCGCGCGGATCGCCGCGGACGTCGCGCTGCACCGTGCCGTCGTCGCGGCGACGCACAACGCGCTGCTGGTCGACCTGTACGACGGCCTCGTCCCGCTCTACGAGGACGTGCTGGTGGACGACGTCGACGCCGACGCCGATCCGCACGCGGCGGACCACGCCGAGCTGGTCGCCGCGATCGCCGACGGGAGTCCCGAGCGAGCCGCGGCGGCCATCGCCACGATGCTGGCACCACTCATCGACGCCCAGGTGGAATCGCTTCCACTGCGCTCTCCCAGATCCGTCGACTAAACTTCGGTCTGCTCGACGATCCGTTCGTTCCCCCGCGACGAGACCGATCGGGAACTCGGGAGCACCCCGGGCACCTCGCACGCGGATCCTCGACCGCCGGCGGGGCTCCCTACCATCTGAGGCCCGGAGACCAACGTGGCGCAGAAGACCGTGACCGACCTGGTGGACGACATCAGCGGCAGCACCGAGAACGTGACGACGGTGCAGTTCAACTACCGCGGCGTGGCCTACACCGTGGACCTGGACGACACGAACGCCGAGGCGTTCGACGAAGCCATGACGCCGTTCATCGAGGCGGCCCGCCGGGTCGGCGGCATCCGCCAGGAGGTGGCGCGCAGCAGCCAGCCCTCCGACACGCAGGCGATCCGCGCGTGGGCGGCGGAGAACGGCATCGAGGTGCAGCCGCGGGGCCGGATCTCGGCCGAGGTGCGGCGCCGGTACGAGGCGGCGCAGCGCCGCAGCCGCCGGTAGCCCGGGCCGGGTCCCGCCACGCCGTCCTGGACTTCGGCCCCGGCCGACCCGAGGCTGGAGGGAAGCACCCCAGCGACGAAGGAGCCGACGATGTCCGCACGGATCGGATACACCCTCATGACCGAGCAGAGCGGCCCGCGCGAGCTGGTCCGCTACGCGGCCGCGGCCGAGCAGGTCGGCTTCGACTTCGAGGTGTCCAGCGACCACTACTCCCCGTGGCTCACGAGCCAGGGCCACGCGCCGTACGCCTGGAGCGTCCTCGGGGCCGTGTCGCAGGTGACCTCGCGCGTCGAGCTCATGACCTACGTGACGTGCCCGACCATCCGGTACCACCCCGCCGTCGTCGCCCAGAAGGCCGCGACGCTGCAGCTCCTGAGCGACGGGCGCTTCACCCTCGGGCTCGGTTCGGGCGAGAGCCTCAACGAGCACGTCGTCGGCGAGGGCTGGCCCTCGGTCCACGTCCGGCAGGACATGCTCGAGGAGGCCGTCGAGATCATCCGCGAGCTCCACACGGGTGAGCTCGTCACCTACGAGGGCGAGTACTTCCGGGTCGACTCGGCCCGCATCTGGGACGCGCCCGAGGGCGGGGTGCCGATCGCCCTGGCGGTGTCGGGGGACGCGTCGATCGAACGGTTCGCCCCGCTCGGCGACCACCTGGTGGCCACCGACCCGGACGCCGACCTCCTCGCGAGCTGGGACGCCCACCACACCGACGGCACCTCGCGAAAGATCGGCCAGGTGCCGATCAGCTGGGACCCCGACCGCACCGTCGCGATCGAGCGCGCCCACGAGCAGTTCCGGTGGTTCGCGGGCGGGTGGAGCGTCAACGCCGATCTCCCCACACCGGCGGGCTTCGCCGGGGCGACGCAGTTCGTCCGCCCGGAGGACGTCGCGGGGACGATCGCGTGCGGCCCCGACCTCGACGAGCTCGCCGAGAGCGTGCGCCCGTTCCTCGAGGCAGGGTTCACCGACGTCGCGCTCGTCCAGATCGGTGACGCCGCGCAGCAGCGCTTCCTCGACGAGGCCGCCGGTCCGCTCCTCGAGAAGGTTCGCGCGCTCGCGTGAGCGGCGGTGCGACCAGCCGGTGAGACGTCCGCGCGGCGCGCGATACCCAGGCTGTACCGCTACCCTACGGTGGCGTAGGTTCGGGGTTGACCCGAGCCTCACGGTCGCCGCACGGTGACCGTCCCTAACCGCCGAAGGAGGGTGCATGTCCACGCACCACGACGCCGAGCCCCCTCTGACACCGGCGACCCCCGCCCCTGCGGGCTCTCCCACGCGTGCGCCGGCTCCCGGCTCCGCACCCTCCTCACCTGCGGCGACGTCCCGCCCCACGAGCGCTCCGCCGTCGCCCGCGACGAAGGGCCGCCCGCCCGGCGGATCGGCGACGACGGCCACCAAGCCTCCGCAGACGCCGGCGCAGACGCGTGAGCAGCAGTCGATCCGCACCCGCACGGCGTCGCTGTGGGTCGGGATCGGCGTCAGCTTCCTCCTCCTGATCGCCCTGGTGATCTTCCTCATCCAGAACACCGAGATGGTCGAGGTCACCTTCCTGGGTGCGACCGGCTCGGCCCCGCTCGCGGTCGTCTGCCTGATCTCGGGTCTCGGCGTCGGGATCGTGGTCCTCCTGGTCGGCGCCCTGCGCATCGGCCAGCTCCGCCGTCGCGTCAAGCGCGACCGCCGCCCGTAGCCCGTCCGCACCACCGCCCGGTCCGGTACGACCCCCCGAAGGAAAGCTCCCCGATGACGACTGTTCAGCCGCCCGTCGGCACCACCACCGCGCTCGACGACTCCGCAACGCCGCGATCACCGCGGCAGCGTCAGGTGAACGACTTCACCGACCTCAGCCGGAGCGTGCAGGAGACCGGTCTGCTGGAGCGGCGCTACGGGTACTACTGGACCCGGTTCGGGGTCCTGACGGTGCTGCTGGCCGGCACCGTCGCGGCCATGGTCGCGATCGGCGACTCGTGGTGGCAGCTCGCGATCGCCGCGGTGCTCGCCGTCATCCTCGGTCAGGTGATGTTCCTGGGCCACGACGCGGCGCACCGCCAGATCTTCAAGTCCGGCAAGTGGAACGACTGGGCGAGCCTGGTGGTCGCCAACCTGTACGCCGGCATGAGCTACGGCTGGTGGCAGCACAAGCACTCGCGCCACCACGCCAAGCCCAACCAGGTGGCCGCCGACCCCGACATCAAGACCGGCGTGCTGGTCTTCCACACCGAGGACCTCCCCGCGCCCCGCACGGGCCTGCAGGGCTGGTTCGCCCAGCGTCAGGGCTGGCTGTTCTTCCCGCTCCTGCTGCTCGAGGGCATCAACCTGCACATCTCGGGCATCAAGACGATCTTCGGGCGCGCGCCCGTGAAGCGTCGCCCGGTCGAGATCGCCTTCGTCGTGGTGCGTCTGGGCGCCTATCTCGGCTTCGTGTTCTGGCTGCTCCCGGTGGGGATGGCTTTCGCGTTCCTGGGCGTGCAGCTCGGGCTGTTCGGCCTGTACATGGGCGCGGTGTTCGCCCCCAACCACAAGGGCATGCCGATCGTCCCGCCGGACTCCCGCATCGACTTCCTGCGCCGCCAGGTCCTGATGAGCCGCAACGTCACCGGCGGCCGACTCGTCAACTTCTTCATGGGCGGTCTGAACTACCAGGTCGAGCACCACCTCTTCCCGAGCATGCCGCGCCCCAACCTCCGCAAGATCCAGCCGATGGTCAAGGAGTTCTGCGAGTCGCGGAAGGTCCCGTACACCGAGGCCACGCTGCTGGGGTCCTACGGCATCGTCATCCGGTACCTCAACCAGATGGGCCTCGCCGCGCGCGACCCGTTCCAGTGCCCGCTGACGGCGGAGTTCCGCTCCGCCCGCTAGGGACTGCCGGTCACCCTCCTCCTCCCGCCGTCTCGCGGCGAACAAGCCTCAGGGGTCGTTATCGCTTCGATAACGACCCCTGAGGCTTGCTCGGCGCAGCGCTCGGCACGGCCGCTCGGCGCAGCGCTCGGCGCCGGGCGGAGGGGCTACTTGATGCCGCTGCGGGCGAAGCCAGCGATGAAGTACCGCTGGAACAGCAGGAAGACCACCGCGATCGGCACGATGTTGATGAGTGCGAAGGCCATCGTGGCGCCGTAGTCGCTGCCCGACTGGCCCTGCAGGTACAGCAGCCCGATCGGCAGCGTGAACAGCCGGTTCTCCTTCAGCGCGATGAGCGGCCACGCGAAGTCGTTCCAGGACGACAGCAGGCTCATGAACGCCAGGACCGCGATGAGCGGCCTCGACAGCGGGAGCACGATCCGCAGGAACGTCGCGAGGTGCCCGGCGCCGTCCAGGCGGGCGGCCTCGATCAGCTCGCGCGGGATGCCGAGCATGAACTGCCGTGCGAGGAAGAGCCCGAAGGCGGAGGCCGTTGTCGGCAGGATCACGGCCCAGTAGGTGCCGTACAGACCCATTCCCGTCACGATCCGGAACAGCGCCACCATAATGACCTGCACGGGCAGCACGAGCGTGGCCAGCGCCACGAAGAACAGCGCCGTCGATCCGGGGAAGCGCAGCTGCGAGAAGGCGTAGCCCGCGAGCAGGCTCGTGGTGACGGACACGATCATCACCACGAGCGAGATCGCCACCGAGTTGCTGAACCAGGTCGCCACGGGGAACGAGGCGAAGACCCGGTCGAAGTTCCCCAGCGTCACCTCGCGCGGCCACAGCCGCAGCTCGCGCCCGCCGAGCAGCTCGGCGCGCGTGGAGAACGCGACCGCCACCATCCAGTACAGCGGCGAGATGGTCACCAGGCCCACGACCGCGATGACGGCGGCGCGCGCGAGGATCCCGCGTCGCGCCCTCACTCGACCACGTCCCTGGTCCGGCTCGCGCGCCACTGCGCGGCGGCGAAGAGGAGGGCGAACAGGAACAGGATCATCCCGATCGCGGCGGCGTAGCCCTGGTCGCGCGTCACGAAGCCCGTCTCGTAGGCGTAGGTCACGAGGACCGAGGTCGCGCCCGCGGGACCTCCCCCGGTCAGCACGAACACGATGTCGAACACCTGGAAGGAGTAGATGACGTTGAGGACGGTCAGGAAGAACGTCGTGGGACCGAGCAGCGGCACGGTCACGTGACGGAACCGCTGCAGCGTGTTCGCCCCGTCCAGCCGCGCCGCCTCGTGCAGGTCGGGACCGATGCCCTGCAGCCCCGCCAGGTAGATGAGCATGTTGAACCCGGTGCGCCACCAGACCGTCACGAGCACGATCGAGAGGAACGCCGGGCCGGCGTCGGACTGCCACGTGACGGCCGGCAGGCCGAACGCTCCGAGCAGCTTGTTGAGCACGCCGGAGTTCTGGTCGAAGACCAGGACGCCGATCAACGCCGTCGCGACGCCGGAGACGGCCATCGGGAGGATGAGGATCGAGCGGAAGAGCGGCCGGGCCGGGAGGGCCGTGTTCAGGAGCGTGGCCGCGACGAGCCCGAACGCCATCGACACCGGCGTCACGATGAGCGTGAACAGCACGGTGTTGCCGAGCGCCCGCCAGAACAGCGGGTCCGACCACAGGCGCGCGTAGTTCTGCAGCCCCGCGAACTCCCCCGCCCCGAAGCCGTCGGTCCGCTGCAGGCTCACCACGAGGGCGCCTGCCAGCGGGATCAGCACGAAGACCAGCAGCAGCACGTAGTTCGGGGCGATGAAGCCGTAGGCCGCGAGGGCCTCGCGGCGGCTGCCGGGCCGCCGGGGACGGGCGCCGGCGCGACCGCGCGCGGCACCCGATCGCCCGTCCTCGCGCCGCACGTCGCCCGCGGGCCGCGACGCGAACTCCGGCGTCGGGCTAGGCACCGGTGGCGGCCGCGATGCCGCTCTGCAGGTTCGCGACGGTGGTGGCCGCGTCCTGGCTGCCGGCGAAGGCGAGGTCGAGCTGCTCCTTGAGCACCGGGATGATCGCCGACATGGAGGGGCTGGCGACCTGCGCCACGTCCTGCGGCTGCACGACACCCGCCTGCGCGGCGAAGATCGGAGCGAGCTCGCTGCGCACGTCGAACTCGAGGTCGTCGTTGAGCAGGTCCGCCCGCGTGGGCAGCAGGGAGGCGCCGCGGCAGAAGTCGCGCATCGGATCGGCGTCCGTGACGAACTCCAGGAACGCCGCGGCCAGCTCCGGCTGCTGCGTCTGCGCCGTCGCCACGAGCGCGTTGCCGCCGAAGTCGCCGCCCCCGCGCACGTTGCGGGGTGCGTAGGTGGCGGTCCAGTCGAAGCTCGCGGTGGTCTCGGCGTCGGGGATCTGGAACGCGCCGGACCACACCATCGCCACCGACTGGGAGAACCACGACTCGGCCGCGTAGCTCGCCGAGGCGATGGTGTTGTTGGCCGGCACGTAGCCCTGCGAGAAGAACGACGCAGCGAACTCGACGGCCTCGCGTCCGGCGTCGGAGTCGATCAGCGGCGTGACCTGGTCGGTGTCGAGGAACGCGCCGTCGGACTGGAACAGCAGGCTGAGCCACCGCGTGACGCCGTTGCCCTGCCAGTTGTAGGCCCACGGGCTCGTGCCGGCGGGCAGACCCGCCTTGAGCCGGTCGCCGATCTCGGCGAGCTCCTCCCACGTCCAGGCGTCCTCGATCGACTCGGGGATCTCGGTGATGCCCGCCGCCGCGAACAGGTCGCGGTTGATCAGGATCGCCGAGGTGTCGGTGTGGTGCGGGAGGCCGTAGGTGCTCCCGGCGCTCTGCACGGCAGCCCACGCCTGCGGCGTGAACTGCTCCTGGCGCTCGGCCGACAGGAGCGGGCCGAGGTCGAGCAGCTGCTCCCGGCCGGCGTAGGCACCGAACGTGTAGTACGGCACGCGGAAGACGTCGGGCGGGTTGCCCGCCTGGAGCTGGGCGTCGATGTTCGTGAACATCTGCTCGTAGGGCACCGCGTTCAGCTCGATCGTGCTGCCCTCGTTGGCGGCCTCGAACGCGGTGATGGCCGAGCGGAACCCGGCGAGCTCGGCGTCGGTGCCCCACGTGGTGAACGTCAGGGTGCCCTGCCGCCCCTCGGGGCTGGACTGCTGCGTGAACCCGCAGCCGGCCAGCACCACCGGCACGGCCACGACACCGGTGCCGATGAGGAAGCTGCGGCGCGAGAAGGACGGGAAGGACATGGGGCGCTCCGTTCGACGTGCGGGCGAGGCACTCTGCGCAAGAGCGGGACGCCAGGGGTGCGTCGGGTCTCTCCTCACGAAGCCTAGGACGGGAGCGGCGCGATGTGAATGATCTTGTCAGGGACCGATGCCGCACGTCACGACCGTTGCTGCGACTCCCGTTCGACGGCGGTGGCTGCGGTCCTGCGACGACGGGGCGCCCGTGGCCCGCCCTCCGCCGTCCTCACCCTGGTGCCGGGGCCTCGCGAGGTCCATCATTCGGACATGGACCCCGACGAGGAGGCCGCGCTGGAGCGGGCCCGCGCGTGGGTGTCGTCCGTGTCGCACGACGGCGACCGGTACTCCCCCGGCGCCGCGTCCCGTCTGTTCACACCCGAGCAGCTCACCCACCTGCGCGACACGGGCGACCTCGCCATCCTCCTCGACGCGGCTCGCGCGTCGGAGTCCGACGCGCGGCTTGTCCGGCGCTGGTTGCAGGAGCTCAGCGAGGCCGCGGTCCCGGGCGGTCGGACGTGTCCTGTGTGCGGGTGCGCGGTGGCGGGTCGTCGCGATCGTGTCTACTGCTCCACGAACTGCCGCGTGAAGGCGCACCGCGCCCACGGCCCGCGTGGGGGCGAGCACGGGGGCTGAGCCCGTGCGACGGACGTCCGGAGTCCCGCTGCAGGAGGTAGGCCGCCACCAGCGCCGCGACGGCGAGCGCCGCCGTCGCCGCGACCGTGACGGTCAGCAGGACGCTGCCGCTCACGGGAGGGAGGGGTGGTCGGGGCCGACGATGGTCACTCCCCGGATGTGTCGACGGCGGGGGCCACCTTGCACGGCGGCGCGTCAGGTCGCGCGACGAGCCGACCCGGTCTCGTCCGTCGCGTCCGTGGGGGCCACCGCGTCGGTGACGTCCTCGTCGGCGACAGGCTCGGCGGCGTCGTCGCCGTCGTGCTCGTCCTCGTCGTCGTGGTGACCCACGTGGACGCGCTCCTCACGCTTCTGCCGCGCGAACCTGGCAGGGGTCGAGGGCCCGTCCCACACCGTGACGGCGCCCCAGATCGCCGCGGCGATCGGCACCGCGAGCACGGCGCCGGTGATGCCCGCGGTCACGGTGCCCGCCGTCAGCGCCACGAGGATGACCAGCGGGTGCAGACGCAGCGAGCGCGCCATGATGACGGGCTGGAGCAGGTTGCCCTCGAGCTGGTTCACGCCGACCACGATGATGATCACGATGACCGCCGAGCCGAGGCCGTCGGTCACCAGCGCGACGAGGGCCGCGAGCGTGCCGGCCAGCGTGGCGCCGACCAGCGGGATGAACGCCAGCAGGAACGTCAGCACCGCGAGCGGGAGGGCGAGCGGCACGCCGAGGATCGCGAGACCGATGCCGATGCCGATCGCGTCGACCGCGGCCACGATCGCCGTCCCGCGCACGTAGCCGCCGAGCGTCTGGACCGTCTTGCCGCCGACGCGGCGTCCGCGCTCGTACGACTCGCCCTCGAACGGGCGCAGCAGGAACTCCCAGATGCGGGGGCCGTCCTTCAGGAAGAAGAACAGCACCACGATCACGAGCACGAGGCCGGTGACGAAGTTCGCGGTGGCGGAGACGCCCGCCACGACGCCCGAGGAGAACCCGTCGGAGGACAGCAGGCCCGTCAGCGTGGACTGGACCTCGTCGATCTGCGCGTCCGAGATCTCGAACGGCAGCCCCGCGAGCTGGTCCTGCAGCGCCTGGACCCCGTCGACGGCGGAGTCCACGAGGTCGCCCCACTGGCGCGCGACGGTCTCCACGACGCCCCACACGATCGCGGACAGCAGCGCGAGCAGACCCAGCAGCGAGGTCCAGGTGGCCAGTATCGAGGGCCAGCCCTTGTCGCGCAGCCACCGCACGAGCGGGGAGATCGCCGAGGCGAGCACCAGCGCGATGAGCACCGGGATGACCACCAGGGTCAGCTGCGTCACCAGCAGACCGAACCCGGCCACCAGCGCGAGGATCGCGAGCCACTGCACGGCGCGCGTGCCGACCGTGCCCACGCCGTCGGACCACAGACGGCCGACGCCGGAGCGCGGCCCGTCCGCGGAGGTGGGGCGGCGGCGGCGAGCAGGCGTGGTCACGATCAGTTCCTCCGTCGGGGCGCCGCCCGGACGGCGACGGTGCGGGACGCGCGCGATCGCGCGACGTCCCGGGCCTCCATTGAACGTCATGCGGCGACTGACGTGGCACTCGGGCGTCGCCCCGGCGGGGTGACCCCACCCCGGCGATCCTCCCGGTCGGGGCCGGGGAGGATCGCTCTGGCCGGTCCTACTCGGAGATCGTGACCGACGCCCGGTCGAACGCCACGTAGCCGCTGTAGTCGGTACCCACGCGCTCGAACGAGGACGGGATCGGCTGCGGGTAGGACCAGCCGCCGTCCTTGACGACGTCGTCCCCCACCCCGACGTCGAAGTACTGCGCGTCGCCCTTCCACGGGCAGTGGTAGGCCGTGGGGCTCTCGTGGAACGCGCCCTCGGTGAGGCTGGCGGGCGGGAAGTACCAGTTGCCCTCGATCTTCACGAGGTCCTCGGTCGCCGCCTCGGCGACGACGGTGCCTGCGATGACTGCCTTCATGCGGATGACTCCTTGTCCCGGCGCGGTGCGCCGCGGGTGCGGACCCCCATCGTCACCCCTGACGACCGCCGGGGCCAGGGTCCGCCCGCGGCCGGACCCCGTCACACCTGTCGAGCAAGCCTCACGGGTCGTTCCGGGCCTCAGAACGACCCGTGAGGCTTGCTCGGCGGTCGCGGGGTGGCTCCGGCTACCGCCCGACCAGGCCCATGCCGGCCGCGTCGTAGCGGTTGCCCGCCACCCCGACCTCCGTCGCCAGCGCGTCCAGCGCCGCGAGGTCGTCGGCGCTCAGCGCGACGGCGGTCGCGCCCGCGTTCTCGCGGACGCGCTCGAGGCGCCGGGTCCCCGGGATGGGCACGACCCACGGCTGCTGCGCCAGCAACCAGGCGAGCGCGATCTGTCCGGGGCTCGCTCGGCGAGCGTCGGCGAGCTCGCGCACCCGTGTCAGCAGCGCCTCGTTCGCGGCGAGGTTCTCCGCCTCGAACCGCGGGACGCGACGGCGGATGTCGCCCTCGGCGAACTCCGTCGCCGTCGAGACGGTCCCGGTGAGGAACCCCTTCCCGAGCGGACTGAACGGGACGAACCCGATCCCCAGCTCGGCGCACACGGGCAGCACCTCGGCCTCGGGGTCCCGCGTCCACAGCGAGTACTCCGACTGCACGGCGGTGACGGGGTGCACGGCGTGCGCCCGGCGGATCGTCGCGGCGCCCGCCTCCGAGAGCCCGAACGCTCGCACCTTGCCCGCGGCGACCAGCTCGCCCACGGTCCCCGCGACGTCCTCGATCGGCACGTCGGGGTCGACCCGGTGCTGGTAGAAGAGGTCGATGACGTCGGTGCGCAGGCGCGTGAGGGAGGCGTCGGCGACGCGACGGATCTGGTCGGGCCTGCTGTTCGTGCCGGGGAAGCTGCCGTCGGGCTGGATGTCCCAGCCGAACTTGGTCGCGATGACGACCCGGTCGCGCACGGGCGCGAGCGCCTCGCCCACGAGCTCCTCGTTCAGGTACGGGCCGTAGACCTCCGCCGTGTCGACGAGCGTGACGCCGAGGTCGATGGCGCCGCGGAGCACCCCGATCATCTCCTCGCGGGAGCCGGGGTTGGGGCCGTAGCTCATGGACATGCCCATGGCGCCGAGACCGACGGCGCCGACCTCCAGCGAAGCGGTGCCGGTACCGAGGATGCGGGTGTGCACGGGACTCTCCTTGTGACGGGGACGGGGACTGGCCGAGGACGTGGACCCCAGTCTGACCACGCCCGCCCGTCCGCGGGAGTGCCCCCTCGTCCCTGGTACCGCCAGTACCTCCCTCGCCGTCGGCCGCGGTCGTAGGTTGGGAGCATGGCCGCCGACAACCGCTCCGAGGTGCGGGACTTCCTCGCCACGCGCCGCGCGCGGATCACGCCGGAGCAGGCGGGCCTGACCCTCTACGGCGGGAACCGCCGGGTCGCGGGCCTGCGGCGCGAGGAGGTCGCGATGCTGGCCGGCGTCAGCAACGACTACTACGTCCGCATGGAGCGGGGGAACCTCGCGGGCGTCTCCGAGCAGGTGCTCGACGCCGTCGCCGTCGCCCTCCAGCTCGACGACGCCGAGCGCGGACACCTGCGCGACCTCGCCCGGACGGCCACGGGTCGACCGATGCGACGACGTCGACCCCGGGCCGTCGCCGTCCCCGCGAGCGTCCAGCTGGTGCTCGACGCGATGACGGGGGCGCCGGCGATCGTGCGCGACGACCGGTTCGACGTCCTCGCCGCCAACGCGCTCGGCCGCGCGCTCTACGCCCCGGCGTACGAGGCCGGCGACGGGCGCGTCAACAACGCCAGGTTCACCTTCCTCGATCCGGCCGCGCGGAAGTTCTGGGCCGACTGGGAGCGGATCGCGGACGACACGGTCGGTGTGCTGCGCTCGCTCGCGGGTCGCAACCCCTACGACGCGGCGCTGACCGCCCTCGTCGGGGAGCTCGCGACGCGCAGCGTCGAGTTCCGCACGCGGTGGGCGCACCACGACGTCCACCTGCACACCGGCGGGACCAAGCGCATCAACCACCCCGAGGTCGGCCTGCTCGAGCTGTCCTACGACACCATCACCGTCGCCCAGGCCCCCGACCTCACCATGGCGGTCTACACCGCCGCCCCCGGTACCGCGACCGCGGAGAAGCTGCGGATGCTCGCCTCGCTCGTGGCGACGGCGGAGTCCTCGTCGGAGGCGTCGACGACGACGAACGCGCCGTCCGAGGGGTAGAGCCCCCGCCCCGCGACTCAGGCGGTCTGATCCACCAGCTCGGCCAGCAGATCCCGCACGCGGGCGTCGATGTCGTCGCGAATCAGGACGAGGCGGTCAAGACCCTCGATGCCGCGCTCGGACGGCTCGTCCACGTCCCACTGCGCGACGGCGCCGCTCGCGGCGGCCGCGGCGAGCAGGTCGTCCGCCATCGCCTCCGATCCGAGCACCACGACGCGGTCGGCCTCGGCGAGGTCGGCGCCCAGCAGCGCCTTGGGGTACTCCCCGCGGAAGGTCGCGCCGACCTGCTCGACGACGGCGGCGGCCTGCGCGTTGACGTCGGCGCCCGGATCGGTCCCGGCCGAGCGGACCTCGACGCGGTCGCCCGCGTGCTGCCGCATCAGAGCGGCCGCCATCTGGGACTTGCCGGCGTTGCGCACGCAGACGAAAAGGACGGTGGGGACAGGGCGGTCCCGGGTCAGCTCGGTCATGACACTCCTGGGTCAGGCGATGGTCGTCACGTCGATCATGCCTGCTCGCGACCGTGGAGCGCGGCGCGGGACGCCATCCTTCCCCGACGACCCGAGATCGCGCAGACTCGAGGGACGGTTCGATCGGGCAGCAGCGCGTCGGTCACCCCCGACGTCGGCAGGAGCCCGCCCCGTGAGCAGACCAGCACCCCCTCGCGTGCACCTCGGACCGTCGTGGTCCGGCCCGGTGGAGCGCCCGACTCTCGCCCTTCCGCCCCTGGACGTGGCGGGTGCGCTCGAGGCAACCCGGACCTGGACGGGTCCGGAGCACCGGGTCGGCGGGGGCGCGACGCTCGCGCTGTGGGAGCTGCTGGCGACCGTCGCGGCGGCCGATCTCGCCGTCGCGCGCGCCCTCGAACCGGTGCTGGACGCCCGCTCGATCCTCGCGCAGGCCGGAGCCGGCAGCGCCGCCGCTCGGCCGGCCCTCCCCGGCGACCTCACGCCGTCGAGCACCTGGGGCGTGTTCGCCGCCGAGGCGCCGGACGTCACACTTCTCGCCGCGCCGTCGGACGCCGACGGCGCGTGGCACCTGACGGGCACCAAGCCCTGGTGCTCGCTCGCGGCCGTCCTCGAGGGCGCGCTCGTCACCGCGCACCTGCCCGACGGCGAGCGGGGCCTGTTCGCCGTCGACCTCCGCGGGCCGGGCGTGGCCGTCGAGGCCGGCGGCTGGGTCTCGCGCGGCCTCGCCGAGATCCCCTCCACGCCCGTGACGTTCTCGGGTGCGCGGGCCGTCGCCGTCGGCGCACCCGGCTGGTACTTGGCGCGTCCCGGCTTCTGGTGGGGCGGCATCGGCGTCGCGGCCTGCTGGTACGGCGGCGCCGTCGGCCTGGCGCGGCGGCTGCACGAGGCCGCGCGCTCCGCCCCCGACCCGAGCACGCACCGCGACCGGCTCGCCGAGGCCCTCGGCACGCTCGACGTGCGGCTGGCCGAGGCGAGGCGCACGCTGCGCGAGGGCGCCGAGGCCGTCGACCACGACGCCGCCGGTTCCCCCGCCCTCGCCCCCGGTGCGGGTCGGCTGCTCGCCAAGCGTGTGCGCGCCGGCGTGGCCGCCGTCGCCGAGGACGCGCTGCGACTGACCGCGCACGCGCTCGGACCCGCGCCGCTGACCCGGGAGGAGTCCCACGCCAAGCGCGTGGCCGACCTCGGCGTCTACCTGCGCCAGCACCACCCCGTGCGCGAGGCGGCCTCGCTGGGCTCGGCCCTCGTCGCCGCGGAGGTGGACCCGTGGTGACGTTCGACGCCCGTGAACCCGGCACACCGGCCGGCACCTGGCTGGCGAACCCCCGTCTCGCCGCCCTCCCGACCCTCGGCCTGCCGGGTCGCGGCGTGCTCGTGCTCGCGGCCCACCCCGACGACGAGACGCTGGGCGCCGGTGGCCTGCTCGCCGAGCTCGACCTGCGCGGGCGGGCGGCCACGGTCCTGGTCGCGACCGACGGCGGCGCCGGTGCCGCCTCGGTGGCGGCGCGGGCGGCGGAGCTGCGCGGCGCGCTCGGCGAGCTCACCCCGGCGGCCGAGCTGCACACCCTGGACGTGGCCGACGGCGGGCTGCGCGAGGCGCGCGCCGAGGTCGCGGCGCGGCTGGCGGACCTCGTGCGCGAACGGGCCGACGGCGATGATCCCGTGCGGCTGGTCGTCGCGCCGTGGCGCGGTGACGGCCACCGCGACCACCGCGTGCTCGGCGAGATCGCCGCCGACCTCGCCCGCAGCCACGGCCTGCCGCTCTGGGAGTACCCGATCTGGCTGTGGCACTGGGCGGACCCGACGACGCCGGAGGTCCCGTGGCCGTCGATGCGTCGACTCACCGTGAGCGGTGAGTCGGCCGCGCGACGGGCCCGCGCGCTGGACGCCTACCCGTCGCAGGTCGCCGGCCCGTCCGCCGTCGTGCCGCACGACCTGCGACGCGTGACCGGGCGGGGCGCGGACACCTACGTGGTGACGGAGCCCGAGCGGGGCGGCGACGAGAGCGCCGACCCCACCGACGTCACGGCCGAGTTCTTCGACGCCACCTACGAGCGGCGCGAGGACCCGTGGGGCTTCACCAGCCGCTGGTACGAGGAGCGCAAGCGCGCGCTCACCCTCGCCGTCCTGCCCGAGCGGCGGTTCGCCCGCGCGTTCGAGGTCGGGTGCTCGATCGGGGTGCTGACGGCCGACCTGTCGGAGCGCTGCGACGACCTGCTCGCCGTCGACGTCGCCGCCGAGGCGATCGCCCGCGCCCGCACCCGGGTGGGCGAGCGGCCGGGGCTGCGGCTCGAGGTCGCCGACGTCACGCGCGACGTGCCGCCCGGCCCGTTCGACCTCGTGGTGCTGTCGGAGGTGCTGTACTACTTCTCCGCGCCGACCCTGCGGACGTTCCTCGCGCGGATCGCCCCGACGCTGGCCGAGGGCGCCGTCGTCGTCGGCTGCCACTGGCGGCACCCGGTCGACGGCTACGCGGCGAGCGGTGACGACGTCCAGCGCGAGCTGGTCTCCGCGCTGGTGGCGTCGCGCGGCGCCGTGGAGATCGCGACCTACCGCGACGAGGACGTCTCGCTCGTCGTGCTCTCGCTCGACGGCCGGTCGGTGGCCGGCCGGACGGGGCTGCTGTGAGCACGGCTGCCGCTCTCGGGTCCGATCAGGCGGATCGCGTCACGTTCGTCGCCGTCGTCGTCCCGGCCCGGGACGAGGAACGCCTGCTCCCCGCCTGCCTCGACGCGCTGGATGCGGCACGCTCCGCCCTGGCCGCCGCGCGGCCCGACGTGCGCTGCGTCGTCGTGCTGGTGCTCGACGACTGCCGGGACGACTCGTCGTCGGTGGTCGACGGCCGCGCGGACGCCGTGCTCGTCACCGGTGTCGGCAACGTCGGGGCGGCGCGCGCCAGGGGCGTGGTCCGCGCCGCGACCCTCGCGGGGCCGGAGTGGGGCGCGGACGCGTGGATCGCGCACACCGACGCCGACAGCCAGGTGCCGCCCGACTGGCTCCTCGAGCACGTGCGCGCCGCGGAGGCGGGTGCCGACGTCGTCGTCGGGACCGTGCGTCCCGACCCCGGCGACCTCGATCCCGGGCGCCTGCTCGCCTGGCGACGCACCCGGACGGCCGTCCCGAACGGGCACGTGCACGGCGCCAACCTCGGCCTCCGGGCCAGCATCGACGCCGCCGTCGGCGGCGTGGCCCCCCTCGGTCTCCACGAGGACGTCGATCTGGTGGAGCGGGCGCGGCGGGCCGGCGCTCGCGTCGTCGCCTCCGCCCTGTGCGACGTCCTCACCTCCGGTCGGCTCGTGGGTCGAACCACCGGCGGGTACGCGGAGTACCTCCGCGAGGACCTGCTCGCGACGGGACCCGCTCCCGTCGAGACCGGATCGTGACTTTTCGTCGGGCGAGGGTCACACTGGACAGACGTCCGGCTCGAGACCGAGGCCGCCGCGGACAGCAGGACCGGTAGGGAACGAGCCGAGATGACCAGCACGGAGAAGGACGACGACGTCACTCCGGTCCCGGTCGGGACCCAGCCCGCCGAGCCCACCGTTCGACTGAAGGGTGCACCGGCCGAGGAGTCCCCGGCGTCCGACGCCACGACGGACGAGGACAGGAACCCGCCGCCGCCGCCCGGCACCTAGCGACGACGGCACCCACCAGCTCCCAGGTCGGCATCGCTGCCCGCACCTGGCGGAGGGCCGGGAGGATGGTCGACCGCGGGGCGAGAGCCCCCGGCGAACGACGGAACGAGACGCCCTGTGCGGGCGAGTCGGACGTTCGACCATCGTCTCGGCATCATGAGCCCCACCTCCCGCTCCGATCCGAGGAGGCCAACGCCCCATGACGATCGCCCCCCGCGCCGTCATGCCCCCGCCCGCGTCCGCCGAGGTCAGCGCCGCACGCCAGGGCGAGCTCGACACGGTCCACCACGCCGGCGATGCGCTGTGCCACCTGATCGGGATGACGAGCACCTGGGGTGCAACTCGGTGGGAGGCCGGTTCGACCGGCGAGACGCCCGTACCGACCTACCGGATCGCCGTGACGGGACACGTCCCGGACGAGGCGACGATCGATCTGCTGGTCCAGCGGCTGACGCGTCAGGGGTGGTGCGGAGCCGTGCTGTCGCACGAACCGATCCTGCGCCTCGACGCCCATCGCACCGTGTTCGCCATGCGCCTGACGGCCGAGGCGAGCACGATCCGCCTGACCGTGACGTCGCTGCCCGTCGCACTCGCGACGGCCTTCCGGAGCTGACCGCCGCTCCGGGGTCGAGTCAGGCGGGCGGTCCGTCCAGGAGCGACCTGACGCTCGCGGCGAACGGCGCGACCTCGCCGGCCTCCGCTCCGTCGGCCAGCAGGTCCATGGCCGTTCTCGCGTCGTCGGAGGCGGCGTCGTACCCGAACGTGCCGGCCGAACCCGCGATCTGGTGAGCGAGCGTCACGGCCTCGTCGCGGGCGGTCGCACGGGTGGCGGGCGTCGGTGCGCCGGTGTCCGGCGCGGCGGCGTCGAGATCCTCCTCGAGCAGCACCAGCAGTCGGGCGGCGCGCTCACGGTTCCGGTCGAGCGCGCGGGCGGCAATCATCGCCATCACGGCATCGCCTTCGGGCCCGAGCGCGCTCACCCGACCACGGTAGTGCAGCTCACGCCTGCGCGGCCTGCCCGTCGAGCAGCTCGCGCACGCGGGTGGTCAACGACATCGGGTCGAAGGGCTTCGCGATCACGCCGGCGATGTCGAGCCCCTGCCACTCCGGCTCCTCGCCGGTCGCGGCCTTCGCCGTCATGAGGATGACCGGGATCGCGGCGGTCGCCGGGTCCTCGCGCAGGTGCGCCAGGGTGGTGAGACCGTCCATCCCGGGCATCATGACGTCCAGCAGGACGGCGTCGGGCTGCGCTTCCCTGGCGACGGCGAGGGCCTCCTTCCCGCTGCCGGCCGAGGAGACCTTCCAGCCACCGACCAACTCGAGCGCGAGCGTCGCGACCTCGCGGATCGAGTCGTCGTCGTCGACGACGAGGACGTGTCCCTGGGGGACGGTCATGGCTTCCTCCACGAAGCTGCGCGCGCGGGTGCCCGGGGAGACCCCCACGCGCTCTGGTGTGAAGCCCCACGCTAGTGCGTCCCCCCTGTCAAGACGAGGATGCGGGCGGGGGTCCGGAACGGCAGCGGGGACACTACGCTCAATCGGGTGAGAACCACACAGACTCTGAAGGGTCCGCTGACAGTCGCGACCACGATCACCGTCGTGTGGGTGCTCGCGCTCGCCCTGCTCTTCGCCTTCGGTTCCGACGCCGACTTCAACGCGCTCGCATCGCCCGTCGCGATCATGGTCACAGCGCTGACGACGGCGGTGCTGTGCTTCCGGCGGTCGAGCCGGAGCAGGGGTCGTCGCCGTCGCGCCTGGCTGCTGCTCGGAGTCGCCGGGCTCATCGGACTGAGCGCGAACGTCCTCTCCGCCCTCATCGGAAACGACAGCCTGTCGGAGATCGGTCTCCTGCTCGCCCTCGTCGTCGGCGTTGCCGCCATGGTGTCGTTCCCCAACCAGGCGCTCGACCGCCCGCAGCTGGTGCGAACCCTGCTCGACGGCATCGTGGTGGGCGGCTCCGTCCTCTTCGTGTCGGCCCTCATCGTCTTCCCCGACATCACGAACGAGGAGTCCGCCTGGGACGTGGCCCGGCTCGTCTCGATCGCGCTCCCCGTCATGGACGCCGTTCTCGCGACGTTCGCGGTGCTCCTCATCATGAGGAGCGTCGGGCCCGATCGCATCCCCCTCGTACTCGTGGGGATGAGCTTCGTCATCTACGCCGTCGCCGACATCTCCTACGCCGTCGGCGAGTCGTCCGGCGGCTTTCAGTTCGGCTCCGTCGTCGACCTCGGTTGGGTGCTCGGATACGCGCTCATCGGCGTTGCGGCCTGCCACCCCGCCGGATCGGGCACAGCGGTCACCGGGCGGGGAGACGCGACGGAGGAGCGCGAGGGGTCGCCGGTGGCGGGGACGGTCGTGACCTTCTGCCTCTTCATCGCCGCCGCCGTCGTGCAGATCCAGGGCAGCCTCGCCGTCATCTCGGGCCTGGCCATCGCGCTGTGGTTCATGGTGATCACGGCCGTCGCCGTCCGACAGATCTCCCTCGTCGTGGCCAACGAGCGGCTTCGTCGGGACCTGGAGGTGCGCGTCGAGGAGCGCACCGAGGAGCTGGCCGACCTCACCCGGACCACGCAGCTCACGCTGACCTCGGTCGGTGAGGGCATCTACGGCGTGGATCGCGAGGGCGTCATCACGTTCGTCAACCCCGCGGGCGCGCGCTCGCTCGGACTTCGCCCGGAGAACCTCGTCGGGCTCCACGCGCACGACCAGCTGCACGCCGTGCAGGACGACGGCACGCCCTTCCCCTACGCGGGCTGCTACATCCACGAGGCGATCGACCAGGGCGTCACGGTGAACTCCGAGGAGGACCTCTACCGCCGGGCCGACGGGGCACTCATCCCCGTCGAGGTGACGGCGAGCCCCGTGGTGGACGACGGGCGCGTGACCGGCGCCGTGGTCGTCTTCCGCGACGTCACGCAGCGCCGCGAGATCGACCGCATGAAGAGCGAGTTCATCTCCGTGATCAGCCACGAGCTCCGCACCCCGCTCACGTCCATCAAGGGCGCGATCGGCCTCGTCGCGGGCGGCGCCACCGGGGACATCGCCCCCGAGGCCCGGCGTCTGCTCGGCATCGCGGGCGACAGCGTGGACCGCCTCACCCGGCTGATCAACGACATCCTCGAGGTCGAGCGGCTCGGATCGGGCGCCGACCCGCTGGAGCTGATCGACGTGCCGCTGGAGAAGGTGGTGCGCTCCGCCGTCGAGCAGACCGAGGCCCTGGCCACCCAGGCCGACATCACCATCGAGGTCGAGGACGTCCCCGGGATCGTCACGGCCGACGTCGACCGCATCGTGCAGACGCTGGTCAACCTCATCGGCAACGCGGTGAAGTTCACCGAGCGCGGCGGCCGCGTCACGGTCGGCGCCCGCCCGACGGGGGTCTTCCTCGAGGTCGCGGTCCGCGACACGGGCCGCGGCATCCCGCTCGACCGGCTCGAGTCGATCTTCGGTCGGTTCGAGCAGGTGGACTCCTCCGACGCCCGCGAGAAGGGCGGCACCGGCCTCGGGCTGGCGATCTCCCGCAACATCGTCTCGCGGCACGGTGGCCGCATCTGGGCGGAGTCGACCCCCGGCGTGGGGTCGACGTTCCTGTTCACGCTCCCGAGCGCCGAGATCCCGGTGTCACCACAGCTCGATTGACGCTGCTGCGCCCGATATGTGGGTTTCTTGTGCGTTTGGGGTGAAAAAAGTCACGACTTACCCCTAAAATCGTTGCGTGACGAACCACCTGCCCTCATCTGGCTCGCCCACCCCCCACATCCGTGTCAGCGCCGGTGCGGGATCCGGCCGAACGCCGCTGTCCGCGTTCGACGCTGCCCTGCGTGGCGCAGGGGTGGCCGACTTCAACCTGGTCCGCCTGAGCTCGGTCATCCCGCCGGGCGCGAAGGTCCAGACCGTGACGGGTGACGAGCAGCTCGTCGGCGGGCACGGGGACCTCCTGTACTGCGTCTACGCCGAGGCGCACGCCGAGCTCCCGCTGCACGAGGCGTGGGCCGGGGTCGCCTGGGCCCTGGCCGACGACGGGTCCGGAGCAGGCCTCTTCGTCGAGCACGAGGGTCCGGCCCGCGAGCAGGTCGAGCGTGATCTGCACGCCAGCCTGGACGACCTGATCGCCGGGCGCGGGGGCGGCTACCACCCGGCCGGCCGCCTCGTGACGAGCGCCGTGTGCGAGACCGAGCCCGTCTGCGCCCTCGTGGTGGCGACCTACACGTCGCAGGGTTGGGCGTGACCGCCCCGACCCGCGTGACGATCGAGCGCGAGCTCGACGACGTCGGCGTCGCCGCGTGGTGGCCCGTCTACGAGGCGGCGTTCACTCCTCTGGCGACGCGTGCAGCCGCAAGGCACCTGCTCTCTCCCGACGAGTTCGCCGAGGAGATGACCGACCCCCGGATCATGAAGCTCCTCGCGTGGGACGCCGATGGGAACGCGGTGGCGATGACGACCATCGCGACCGACCTCGACGCCGTCGCCTGGATCAGTCCCGACTTCTATCGCAGTCGCTACACGGACGCTCACGATCGCGGTGCGCTCTGGTACGTGGGCTACACCCTCGCCCATCCGACGGTGCGTGGGACGAGCGCCTTCGCGGACATGATCGACGTGATGTTCGATCTCCTCACCAGCAACGGCGTCACGGTCGGCTACGACGTCTCGCGTTTCAACGACCTGTCGCTCAAGTTCGCCGAGCACATGGTCGGGCGAGCCCGCCTCGTCGCCGAGGTCGACTCGGCCGAGGTCGACGTCCAGACCTACTACACCGCGACCTTCGCCGCGAAGGGCTGACGCGACCTCGACTCGCGCCGATCAGGCGTCGGTGCCGGGGTCCGGCTTGCGGCGCAGGTGCTCGAACACGTCGTCGTGCGCCGGGTCGTTGATCCTGCTGACGACGTCGACCTCCGCCTCGATCTCCTCGGCGGCCGAGGCCCGCGCGCCGTCGTCGGGGATGGCAGGCGGGGGAACGGGGGGTGTGCTGGACACGGTGGACCTCCTCGATGGGGTCGGACGTCTGAAACTTCCACGGTACGCACCCCCTGCACCGGCGTGAAGGTTCGACTCCGTCCCACCCCGGGATGACCCGGCCGCCCCACCGCGGGTCCACGTGTGGGCTCCCGGGGGCGTCCGCGGCCCGACGCGCCGCCGACCGGGGCGGACGAGGCTCGAACCATGACCCCCTCCCGCACCCTCGAAGCCGTCGCGCTGACCAAGACCTACGGCAGCCCGACCACCGCCACGCACGCCCTCGCCGGCGTCGACCTGACCGTCGGTCCCGGCGAGTCCGTCGCCATCATGGGCCCGTCCGGCTCCGGCAAGACCACGCTCCTGCACCTCCTCGCGGGCGTGCTCGCCCCGACGGCGGGCGTCGTCCGGTGGGACGGCCGCTCGCTGACCGACCTGAGCGATCGCGAGCGCACCGCGCTGCGCCGCCGCGACTTCGGATTCGTCTTCCAGTCCGGCCAGCTCCTCCCCGAGCTTCCCGCGCAGGAGAACGCCGCCCTCCCGCTCCTGCTCGACGGCGTCGGCCGCGCCGAGGCGACGGCTCGCGCCCGGCAGTGGCTGGGGCACCTGGGCCTGGCCGGCACGGAGGAGCGCCGCCCCGGCGAGCTCTCCGGCGGTCAGGCGCAGCGCGTCGCCATCGCCCGGGCCCTGGTCGGCAGCCCCGGCGTCATCTTCGCCGACGAGCCCACCGGCGCCCTGGACCGCACCACCGGCTGGGAGGTCATGAAGGCGCTGACCACGGCGGCGCGCGCCCAGGGCGCCGCGCTCGTCGTCGTCACGCACGACACGGAGGTCGCCCGCTGGTGCGGTCGCATCGTCGAGATGCGCGACGGCCGCATCGTGCGCGAGCTCCAGCAGGCGGGGGCGACGTCGTGACCACGCTGCGCCTGTGGTTCCTGCTCCGCCGCCGCAGCAGCGGACGCTCCGACCCGGCCGGCCTGACCGGCGTGCTGGCCGTGATCGCGTTCGCCGTGACGACGGCGATCGCGCTCGTCGTCGTCGGCGGCCTCGCGGCGTTCGTGCAGCGCGCGCTCGCCCCCGGCGCGAGCGACGACGACGGCACGTACGTCTTCCTCGCCGGCTTCGCGACGCTGCTCCTGCTCGTGCCCCTCTCCACGCTCGGCGGCGCGGCCGCCCGGCTCGCCGTCGCGCGCCGCGACGCCAGGCTCGCCGCGCTCCGCCTCGCCGGCGCCACCACCGGTCAGGTCGCCGCGCTGACCGTGCTCGACGCCGGCGTGCAGGCCGTGCTGGGCGCCGTCGTCGGCGTCGCGGGCTACGGCGCGCTGCTGCCGCTGGTGGCTCGGCTGTCCTTCCAGGACCGGACCTTCGACGTGGCCGAGCTGTGGGTCGGCCTGCCGGGCCTGCTCGCGGCGATCGGCGCCGTCGTCGTCATCGCGCTCGCCTCCGCCGTCTCGAGCCTGGGCCGCGTGGCCATCACCCCGCTCGGAGTGGCTGCACGCACCACCCCGCCCGGGCTGCGGGTGATCCGGCTGGCGGCGCTCGTGGTCGCGGTCGTCGGCGTCGTCGTCGCGAACGCCGCGCTCAGCGGCGGCGCGGGGACGATCATGCTGGTCGTCCTCATGGCGATGGTGGCGGCGGGAATGGCGACGCTCAACGTCGTCGGACCGTTCGTGCTCGGCCTGGTCGGACGACTCACCGCGCGCGGTGCCAGGCGACCCGCCACGCTGCTCGCCGGCCGGCGCATCGTCGATGATCCGCGCGGAGCGTGGCGCAGCGTCGGCGGCGTCGCCCTGGCGACGTTCATCGCCGGGATCACGGCCGTCGCCAGCCTGTTCGGCGCCGACGGCGGGGGCGGCGAGCAGGAGGTCCTCGTGCGCGACATCGGCACGGGCGGGCTGCTGACCCTGGCGATCGCCGGCATCGTGGCCGGCGTCTCCACGGGCGTGATGCAGGCGGGTCGGGTGATCGACCAGCGGCAGGCGTACCGCAACCTCGTGCTGGCCGGCACCGACACCCGTGTGCTCGACGCCGCGCGGTTCCGCGAGACGCTCATCCCCCTGCTCGCCGCGGCCGGGACGGCGGCCGTCTCCATGCTCGTCATCATCGCCCCGCTCCTCGGGCTGAGCACGTTCGCCCAGCCCCAGGTCCTCGTGCAGTACGTGCTCAGCGTGCTGGCCGCGGGCGGGCTCGTGCTGCTCGGCGCGGCCGCGAGCACACCGGTCGCGCGCCGGATGGTCGCGCAGGAGGCGTGACCCTCCGACGGGCCGGGTCGATCCCCCGCCGGGCGGGTGGCGACCGATAACCTCGGAGCCACACTTCTGACCAGGGACGAGACATGAGCAACGACGGCACGACGCCGAACGGCAAGAACCCCGACGGCGACCCGTGGGGCGGCCCCAGCGCCTCGCAGCAGCCGCCCGCCCCGCAGGGGCAGCCCCAGCAGCCCCAGCAGCCCGGTGCCGCCTACGACGGCTGGGGCGCGACGTCCGCCGGCCAGGGTCAGCAGGCCGGCCAGCAGGGTGAGCAGGGCCAGCAGTGGGGCGGTGAGCACGCCGGTGAGCAGTGGGCGGGTCAGCAGGGCCAGCCGGCCCAGCAGGGCCAGCCCTGGGGCGGTCAGCAGAATCCGCAGGCCACGCAGCAGTACGCCGCCCAGCCAGGCTACGGCGGTCAGCAGCACGGCGGCCAGCAGTACGGCGGCCCGACGGGTCAGCCCCCCTACGGCCCCGGTGGCCCCACCCCGCCGAAGAAGAAGACGCCCGTCGGCCTGATCATCGGCATCGTCGTCGCCGCCGTCGCCGTCATCGTCCTGGTCGTCTTCCTCGCCACGCGCGGCGGCGGTGACTCCGCCGAGGACCCGACCACGGGCACCGACGGCTCGGGCACCGAGTCCGCCACCGCCGACGCTCTCGCACCGGAGGCCGTCGTCGAGGGCTTCCTCACGGCGATCGCCGAGGGCGACGCCGCGGCCGCGCTCGCCTTCGTCGACCCGGTCGAGCCCATCGACGAGACCCTGCTGACCGACGAGGTGCTCGCCGCGTCGAACGCGATCGCCCCGATCACCGACATCGTCGTGACCGCGCCCACCGAGGACATGGCCTACGGCGGCGACGTCGAGGCCAGCTACTCGATCGGCGGTACGCCCGTCTCGGAGTCCTTCAGCGTCTCCGGTGACGGCGACGGCAACTACGCGATGTACGCCCCCGGCGGCAGCGTCTACGTGCCGAGCACCGTCTCCGGGCTCGACGTCACGGTCAACGGGGTCGCGGTCGAGCCCGACGGCAGCTACGACGCCTTCATCGGGAGCTACCAGCTCGCGACGACGACGCCGAACTTCGTCGTCGCGGGCACCGTCGACACCGTCGTGACCGCGCCGTACGAGTCCGGTTCGTTCTCGGGCCTGGAGGTCGACCTGACCGACGAGGCCAAGCAGGTCTTCCACGACACGGTGCGCGCCGCCGTCGACGCCTGCCTGGCGACCACCACGCTCGACGCCGGGTGCGGCCTCGCCATCCCCGGCACGCTGAGCGACGGCTCGGTCGTGGTCGACGGGTCGGTCACCCGCACCCTCACGGGCGACGCGGAGCTCCGCATCGGCGGCCTCAACCCCGAGCCGAACTACGACAACCCGTTCTTCGTCCGCGGCGACTTCATCGGTGGGGTCACCATGTCCGCCGACTTCTCCGTGGACGGCCAGACCGCGCGCGGCGACGTGCTGTTCGGCCCGAGCCTCGGCGCTCCGACGGTCGACTTCTCGGTCGAGCCGAAGACGGTCGTCTGGAACTGATCGACCGCCTCACCGAACGCCCCGTCGCGCACCAGCGCGGCGGGGCGTTCGTCTGCCCGCCGGAGCGGAATCGACTCGATCGGGTGGACAATGGGATCCCGTGACCTCCCTCGTGACCACCCTGGACGCCGCCGCGCGGCGCAACCCGTGGGTGGTCTGGCTGACCGGCTGCCTGGTCTACTTCCTCGCCGTGCTGCACCGCTCCTCGCTCGGCGTCGCCGGACCCGACGCCGTCGCTCGTCTCGGGATCTCCTCGGCCCAGCTCGGCGCCTTCGTCATGGTCCAGCTCGCGATCTACGCCGCGATGCAGGTCCCCGCCGGGCTCGCGATCGACCGGCTCGGCCCGCGTCGCGTGCTGCTCGTGGCCACGCTGATCATGGGGACGGCGCAGGTCACCTTCGCGTTCGCGACCAGCTACCCGGTCGCGCTCGGGGCGCGAGCCCTGCTGGGGCTGGGCGACTCCGCCGTCTACCTCTCGTGCCTGCGGCTCGCGGCCGAGTGGTTCCCGCGCCGGCGCTACGCCGTCCTGACGATGTTCTCCGGGCTGTTCGGGATGGCCGGCAACCTCGCCGCGACCGTGCCGCTGGTCTGGGCGCTCGGCGAGTTCGGCTGGACCCGCACGTTCCTCGTCACGGGAGCGACCTCGCTCGTCTACGCAGTGCTGCTGCTGCGTCCGGCCGTGGCCGCGCCGTACAAGAGCGCCGCCGCGCACGAGGCCGAGGTCGCCGACCGCGAGGAGGTCCAGCCGCGGCGGGGCTGGGGCGGGGTCCTGGACGACGTGCGTGCGTCCTGGCGCGGCACGGCGCTGGGCAAGGGCACGCAGGTGGGCTTCTGGACGCACCAGGCCACGATGGCCAGCGGCACCGTCCTGGCCATGGTGTGGGGCTTCCCGTTCCTCACCGAGGGTCTCGGCTACACGCCCGACCGGGCCGCGGCGATGCTGTCGCTGTTCGTGATCGGGACGCTCGGCTTCAGCTTCCTCGTCGGACCGCTGGCCGGCCGCCGACCCGGGTGGCGGATGCCGCTGGCGATCGTCATCTGCCTGCTCGGACTGCTCGCGCTGACGTCGCTCGCCGTCTGGCCGGGCGAGGGGCCGCCGACGTGGGCCGTGACCCTCGCGTTCCTCGTGCTCTCGGCCGGTGGACCAGCGTCCCAGGTCGGCTTCCACCTCGCCCGCGACTACAACCCGCCGCACCGCATCTCGACGGCGACCGGACTGGTCAACATCGGCGGTTTCGCCGCGGCCATGGTCGGCGCCGTGGTGTTCGGTGTCATTCTCGACACGCTCTCCCACCACGGCACCCCCGTGCTGGCCGACTATCGCTGGGCACTGGGGTCGCTCGTGCTGATATCGACGTTCTCCACGTGCGCCATGCTGCTGTCGCTGCTCGGCCTGCGTCGGCTCGCCCTCGGTCGCATCGCCGCAGGTCAGGACGTCGCACTGCCGGTCGTGGCGCACTGGTGGGACGGGACGACGGCGCGGCCGCGGCGCCGTCGTCGACCCTCGTCCCGCGCACCGCAGGACGATCCGGAGTAAGGCCAGGCTCCCTTTCCTGAGGAATTCCTGCCTCGGGGGAAGGGCATTCTTGCCTTGCTGGCGAAATGTCCGGAACGGGTGTGTCGTTGGCCCATGGCCACGCTCCCGCTCCCCTCCCCGCGCCTCACGCGCCCCTCCCCCACGACCCCGGCCGCGCCGACCACCCCGGCGGCGCCCACCGCCGCGCACCTGAACTGGCTGCGGGCCGGTGTGCTCGGCGCCAACGACGGGATCGTCTCGGTCGCCGCCGTCGTCGTCGGTGTCGCCGGAGCCACGACGTCGACGGTGGCCGTCGTGACCGCCGGTCTCGCCGCCCTGGTGGGCGGGACGCTGTCGATGGCGCTCGGCGAGTACGTCTCGGTCTCCTCGGCGCGCGACTCCCAGCTGGCCAGCCGGGCCGAGCTGCAGGACGACGAGATCGTCAACCCCTGGCACGCCGGCGGCGCCTCGGCCGTGGCGTTCGTGATCGGTGCGCTGCTGCCGTTCCTCACCGTCGCGCTGGTGGCCGGACCCGCCCGCGTCCCGGCGACGGTTGCCGCCACGCTGCTCGCGCTCGCGCTGACCGGTGGGATCGGCGCGCGGCTCGGTCGCGCGCCGGTCCGTCGCGCCGTCGTGCGCGTGGTGCTCGGCGGCGGGCTGGCCCTGGGGCTGACGTTCGCCGTCGGGACCCTGCTCGGGACGCAGCTCCTCTAGGAGGCGGGTCCCGTTCCCCCGGTCGCGGTCCCGGTCGCGGACCCGGTCGGATGGCGCGGGGTGGCGGCGGGCGCCGTCGCGCCGGAGCCCGAGGCCGCCGAGCCCGCCGACGAGGCCTCCTCGGTGCGCTGCTCGACGAGCCGCCGCGCGATCTCGATGACCTTGACGTTCGTCGTCTGCGACATCCTCCGCAGCACCGCGAACGCCGCGGACGGGTCCATCGAGAACCGCTCCATCAGCAGTCCCTGCGCCTGACCGACCAGGCGTGCGCTCGGGATCGCCTCGGCGAGGTCGTGCTCGAGCAGCGCGGTGCGCACGGCGATGCCCGCGTGCACGCCGAGGGCCGCGGCGATCTCGACGGCGCGGCGGTCGAACGCGTGCGGCGCCGTCGCATACAGGTTGAGCGCGCCGCGGACGTTGCGGGTGCTCAGCAGCGGCACGCTGAGCACGGAGGCGACGCCGATCTCCGCCCGCACCCTCGGGACCCACCGCGGCCAGCGGGTCTCCTCGGCGAGGTCGGGCACCTCGAGGATCGTGACGGCGCCACCCTCGGCGAGGTCGACGGACGGACCCTGCTCGAGCTCGTGCTGCAGCCGATCAGCCCCGGCGGCCAGGTCCGACGAGGCCGCGAACGACTCCTGCCGACCGGACGGACGGAGCACAGTGATGCTCGCGGCGTCGCAGCCGGGGAGCAGCTCGACGGCGGCCCGCACCACGAGGGTGACGGTCTCGTCGAGCGTGGCGAGGTCGTCCAGCTGCGCGGCGAGCTGGGCCATCGGGTCGCCGAACCGGCCCGGACGCACGGGAGCGGGGGATGGCGTCGCCATCAGGTCTTCCTCCATGACTGAACTCGACGGTGTCGTCGGGTGCACGTCGCGCTACGCCGCGCGCGGTCCGGTGGGCGGGGCCGGGAGGGCGACCGAGCGGGGCTCGGCAGGGAGGAGGCGGGGGTGCCGGGCGCAGCCGCGGCCGACGTCGGGGATCGCGGGGGATGCCTGGGGGGAGAGACGGGACACGAGAGCCCTCTTCCGTTGAGGGCGACCGAGGTGCCCTGACGTGCCGACGCCACAGGTCACGAGCGCGGAAGTAGAGACAACTCTGCCCCACGGGAGACAGAAGTGACAACTTCGGATCGCTCCCACCTCGTGCATCCGCCACACCGCCACGATCGTCGTGACACCGCAGGTCGCGACGGCGTTCTCCCGGTCGGTCGTCGGCGCCTCGACGGCCCGCTAGCGTCGGTAGGCGAGCCGTCGGAGAGCTCGCTCGGCGGGACCTCGTCGACCCGCGGACTCGAGCCAGCAGGCGAGGCCGACGGTCAGCAGCCACACGCCGACCGCCACCAGCGCCGCGGTGGCCGAGGACAGCTCGGCCCCGAGTCCGAACCCCCACGCGGCCAGCAGCGGTGCCATCAGCACCGACTGGGCGAGGTAGCTCGTGAGCGATCGCTTCCCGACCGCCTGGAGCGCCCACGCCACGCGGCCCGGACCGCGCTCCCGGCGCCGCAGCCGCGCGGCGAGCAGTCCGAACAGCGCGACGTAGCCGAGCCCGCCGAGCAGGCCCGTCGAGGTCTGGAGGAACAGGAAGCCCCAGTCCAGCGCGGCGGGGATCCCCCACAGATCGAGGTGCTGCGCGGCCGTGACGGCGCCCCCGAGCCAGCCGACGGCGATGCCGACGACCGCCGTGCGGCGCAGCAGCGGCAGGTGTCGCTCGGGCTCCTCGAGCAGGCGATGGCGCGCAGCGAGGATGCCGACGAGCACCGCCGTCGGGATCGTGCCCGTGAGGAACGCCTGCGCCGGCGCACCGACCGCCCAGGTCACGACCCGATCGAGCACCGAGGCGAGGTAGCTCGGCTCTGCGACCCCGGTGTCGACGCCCACCTGGCCCGACGCTCCGAGGTCAGCGCCGGCAGCGGCCAGGAGGGCCGCGCTGATCAGCGCCAGGACGCCCGCGGCGAGCAGCACGGAGGTCAGCACGATCGCCCACGTCCGCAGCGTCCGGTCGGCCCGGTCGATGAACAGCGCCACGAGGACCAGCCCGACGAGTCCGTACGCGCCGACGATGTCGCCCGCCCACAGCAGCAGCGCGTGCACACCGCCGAACGCCACCATCCACCAGTGCCGACGGCGCAGCAGCGCCCGCGCCTCCCGGTGCGGCGTCCCAGCGGCGGCCTGGCGCGAGTACAGCTGCCAGATGCCGTACCCGAACAGGGCCGCGAACATCGGGTAGGAGCGCGCGTCGACGGCGATCAGCATCACCGTCTGCACCGCGCGGTCGAGCGTCGAGCCGTCGACCGGGTGCTGCGACAGGTCGCGCTGCTCGGCGCCCCAGAGGTACCAGGGGATGTTCGCGAGGGCGATGAGCAGCAGCATCGCGCCGCGGGCGAGGTCGGGCGCGAGGCTGCGGGTGGTCAGGCTCGTCGGTTCGGCGGTGGTCCGGGGCGAGATCTGCGCGCTGGTCACGCGAACCACCCTAGGGAGGTCCGACGGCGCGCGGTGGACCGCTTCTTCACCACCGTGAGCGACCTGGCAGGCTCGTGCGCATGGCCAACCGCAGCTACCTGTACGTCGTCGACGAGGTTCCCGGCGAGGGCACGACCGTGCGACCCCGCGCCCTGGCGGAGTGGAAGTGGGCGGTCCCCGACGCCTACCGGGTGCTGCTGTCGCCGGCGCCGCGCGCGGTCCCCTCGACCATCTGGGACCCGCCGGTCCAGGCCGTCCTCGGCGACTACGACGCCGGCGTCGCAGCCCTCGAGCGCTACCTCGACGCGCTGCCGCAGACCGAGGAGGTGCGCGAGTGGTCGCGCGCGGCGCTGGTCGCGCTGCACGACCCGCAGCGCCGCGGTCGCCACCTGCTGCTCGAGGTCGGCGAGATCCTCGAGATCGCCGCGCTGCCCGGCGCCGACGGCGAGGTCGGCGACGCCGAGCTCGCGCAGGCGTTCGAGCGCGAGCTCGCGGAGGTCGCCCGCACCGAGTGGTGGATCGAGACGGCGCCCGGCACCACGTCCAAGGACCTCGCCCAGGCGACCGGCGCCGGCGCCTGGCCGTCGGTGCTGTACTTCCAGCCCGGCCCCGTCGACGCCGCGCCCGCACCTGCGGCCGCGCCTCCTGCACCTCCCGCACCTCCCGCACCGACGCCGGCCCCGCAGCCGGCCCCGATGCCGCCGACGCCGCAGCCCTCCGGCGCCCACCCCCAGCCCTACCCCGCTCTCCCCCAGACCTACGGCGCTCTCCCCCAGACCTACGGCGCTCCCCCGCAGCCCGGGTACGCCGTGCCGCCACCCGCGCCGACGGGCACCCCGTGGCTGATCGGTCTGCTCGCGCTCGTCCCTATCCCGTTCCTCTCGGCGCTGGTCTCGGGCATCGTGATGGCGTCGGTGGGTCGCGGACAGCGCCGTCGCGGTGGACCGAACGCCGAGAACGGGCGGAACGCGGCGAACTGGGGTCTGACCTACGCGCTGCTGACCGTCCTGCTGGTCGTGGGGCACTTCGTGCTGCTGTTCACGCTCGCGCGCGACTCCGGGGTCCAGGGCTTCTTCCCGCTCGGCACGGTCATCACGCTCTGGTTCGCGCTCAGCCTGGTCCACGTCGTGGTCAGCATCGTGGGCGGACTGCGGGCGGGCGCGGGGCGGGTGTTCCGGGTCCCCGCGATCCCGTTCTTCCGGGACTGAGCCTCCCCGACTGGCGGGTGTCAGCGGTCACTGGTCCTCGCTAGCATCGTGACCGCTCCGTTACCGTCGGCAGGTTGCCCGTGGAATCGAGGACCCCCATGACCGTGCCGTCCAGACCCCGCCGCGCCGTCAAGGCCGTCGCCGGCGTCGGCGTGCTCGCCGTCCTCGTGACCGCCACCGGGGCCGTCGTGGTGCACGAGCTGACCGGCAGCGAGGCGGTCGCGGCCGACGCCGACGTCGCGCGCGTCCGGAGCGCCGACATCCCGCTCCTGAACGCCGCGCTCGAACCCGGCGACCTCGTCCACGTCACCCCCGCGTCCCGCGGCGACGCCCGTGCGGCGCTGAGCGACACGCTCGGGGTGAGCTTCGCCGTCGTCGTGGACGGGAAGAGCCTCGAGGTCCCGACGACGGCGAGCACCCTGGCCGACGCACTGGCCGAGGCCGGGATCGTGCTGGGGTGGGACGACGTCGTCTCGGCCGATCTGGCGGCCGCGCCGCAGGCCGACGCCGAGGTCACGATCGGTCGCGGGGCGATCGAGTACCGCACCGAGGACGTCACCTCGCCCTACCCGACCGAGCGGCGCGAGACCGACGAGCTGCCGCTCGGCGAGACCCGCGTGGTGCAGGAGGGCGCCGAGGGCACGGCCCGCACCACGAGCGAGGTCACGCTGCTGGACGGGGCCGAGGTGGCCCGCACGACCGTGCTGACCACGGAGCTCACCGCGGCCGTGACGGAGATCGTCGAGGTCGGCACGAGCGAGGCCCCGACGTCGGCCAGGCTGTTCACGCTGCGCGAGCTCATGAGTGCCGGCGCCGTGAGCTGGGGCGGCTACCGCTTCACCTACTACTCGCAGAGCGTGCTGCCGGGCGGCGGCCTCGCGATCCCCGGCCGGCACATCAACGCCGACGGCTACGTCGCCGACGCTGACGGCTACATCGTTCTCGCCAACAGCTCCCCGAAGGGCACGATCATCGACACGCCCTTCGGCTTCCAGGGCAAGGTCTACGACCGCGGCACCGTCGGCAACCACTACGACGTCTACACGCAGTAGCCGGCCGGGCCGCCGTCGTCCTGGCCGCGTCCGCCCCGACCGCCCTCACCGCAGGGTGTCGAGCAGCAGCTCGCCGGCGAGCGCGCGCCAGCGCGGTCGCAGCGCGTAGACGCCCGCCAGGCGCAGGCGCGCGACGGTGAGGTGCGCGGGGGTGCGCGCGAGCGTCCTCGGCCCCGGCGCGGCGCCCGCCAGCAGGGCCTCCTCCGCGCGACGGCGCCGCTCGGGCGTCAGCAGACCCTGGCGCTGGCGCAGGTCCAGGTGCGCGAGCAGGTTCGCCAGGTCCAGCGCGCTCTCGCCCCGGGCGACCGTGTCGAGGTCGAGCAGACCCAGCGAGCCGTCCGGCGCCACGAGCACCTGCTGGTCGTGCAGATCGCGGTGCAGCAGCGTGCCAGGTTCGGCCGCCCCGTCGCGGGCCCCCTCCACGAGCGGCGCGAGCGCGTCGCGCACCTCCCCGGGGTCGACGGCGGGCAGCAGCCCCCAGGCCAGGGCCGGGTCCAGCCACGCGAGCGTCGTGGCGGCCTCGGCCTCGGCGTCGTGGGTCGCGACGGCCGCGAGGTCGGCGCTCTCCTCGACGTCGCGCGCGCGCAGGGTCCGCAGCACGCGCCCGACGCCGGACCACGCCGCCGCGAGCGCCGCCGTCGGGACGTCCGCGTCCTGCCCGAGGTCCAGGAGCGTGACCCCGGGCAGCGGCGCGGTCGCCAGCGCGTCCTCGCTCGACCACAGCACCTCGGCCGTGCGAGCGCTCTCCCCGAGGACCCCGGCGAGGGCGCGGTGGCGTCGGGCGGCGACGGCGGCCCGCCCGCGCCGCGTGACCTTGACGTAGGGCGCCCCGGGACCCTCGGCGCGCAGCACCGCGCGCCGACCCGGCCGGTGCACGACGACGCTCTCGCCGCGCGCCAGGCGGTCCGCGAACGCGGGCAGTCGCGGATCGGCGCCGCGCGGGTGCACGAGCACCCGAGCGTCCCCGCCGTCGGCGCCGCCGAGGGCGGCCTCGGCGCCGCGCCGGGACCCGTCGGGGGCACCGAGCTCGAGCAGCGCACGGTCCAGCCCGCGCGGCCAGCCGCGCAGCACCGTGTGCTCGACGCCGTCGACGACCACCCGGTCGGGCGGGGCCGACGGGCGTCGCGCGACGGGGGCCGAGCCGCTCCGCCCGGACCTGCGGGGCGCGGCGAGGAGGGTCGGGAGCAACCGCGCGAGGTCTCGACGGCGTCGCACCTGGCCCGCGGCGTCGTGCTCGCGGCGGCGCCACGGCTCGGCCGCACGGCCGCGCAGCGAGAGGGCACCGGCCGCGACGACGTCCTCGTCCGCCACCACGCCGCCCGCGGCGCGGTACCCCTCCAGCACCGGGAGCAGGAGGGTCCACGCGCGGTGCGCGACGGCGTCGGCCTCGGTGCCGGGGGCGGCGACGGTGCTCAGCCGGGCCAGCACGTCGCCGAGCACGCTGCCGAGGTCGGCCGCGGGCGGTGCGCACGTGACGCGGTCGAGGTCGAGGAGGGCGAGGGCGCCGTCGGGCTGAAGCAGCACCTGGTCGGGCGAGAGGTCGCCGTGCGACGTCACCCGGTCGGGCCCCGCGGCCGTCGGCGACGGCACCGCGTGCAGGGCCGCGACGAGGTGACCGAACGCGACCAGGACGTCCGAGGACGGTGCACCCCCGCCGTCGATCGTCGTCTCCAGCGTGCGACCGGCCCGGTACTCCAGCCGCAGCAGCCCGTCCCCGTGCTGGAGCACGCGCGGTGTGGGGACGCCGTGCTCGGCCAGCAGCGCGGCGGCGCGCACCGCCGTCGCCTCGCGCCCCGGCGCGCTGACCTTCAGCAGCTCGCCCGAGGCGGCCCGGCCGACCCAGCGCCGGCCGGGGTTGTGCCGCAGCGTCGTGGCGCCCTCGCGCAGCAGCGGTGCGAGGGCGAGGAGCGGCCGGTCGGCGGCGTGCCCGACCGCGACGGTCCCCGCGGTGCCGCTCCCGTCCCCGACCGACCAGGTGTCGCGACGCGACGCCGTGCGGGCGAGCTTGGCCCGCTTGGGCTCGCCGTGCGCGGCGGTGCCGAGGACGACGGCGTGGCTCATCTCGCGAGCACCTGCGCCGTCGTCGCCCCTCGCGATCTCGACCCACGCCTGGACCGACGTGCCCGGCTTGTGTCGCAGGTACCGGACACGCGCCGTCGCGCCGCTCATCGCGGCCCCGCCGTGCTCGCGGAGCCACTGCGTGGTGGCCGCGTCGTCGAGCAGCATCGCCAGGGTCGGGACCCGCGCATCATCCGTCGGGAGACCGAGGGCGATCATGCTCCACCCCCGCCCGCCGGCGCGGCGTGCCGCGCCAGGATCTCCTCGGGCGTGCCGCGGTCGGCGATCCGCCCGTCCTCGATCCACAGCACGAGGTCGCACGTGCGCACGTCGTCGGGGTCGTGCGTGATGACGAACGTGGTCCGCCCGGCGGTGAGGCGCAGCAGCGCCTCGCGCACACCGTCGGCGGTGGCGCGGTCCAGGCCGGTGGTCGCCTCGTCGAGCACGACCACGGGGGCGTCGCGCAGCATGGCGCGGGCGACGGCGATGCGCTGCCGCTGCCCGCCGGACAGCGTGCCGCCGCGCTCGCCCACGACCGTCTCGTAGCCCTGCGGCATCGCGACGACGAAGTCGTGCGCGCCGGCGTCGCGTGCCGCCCGCTCGATCTCCTCGCGCGTGGCGTCCGGGCGCCCGTAGGAGATGTTCTCGGCGACGGTCGTGGCGAACAGGACGGAGTCCTGCAGCACGATGGCGACCTGCTCGCGCACGCCGTCCAGAGTGAGGTCGCGCAGGTCGATGCCGTCCAGCCGCACGCAGCCCGACACGGGGTCCTGCAGCCGGGGCAGGAGCGAGACGAGCGTGGACTTGCCGGCACCGGACGGCCCGAGCAGCCCGACGCGCCGCCCCGCGGGCACGTGCACGCTGACGTCGCGCAGCGCGTACCGGCCGTCGCCGTAGGAGGTCGAGACGCCCTCGAGCGTGACGGCGCCCCGCACGCGGCGCGGCTCGCGCGCCCACGAGGAGTCGCGCACGTCGATCTCGGTGTCGAGCAGGTCGCTGATGCGCTCCCCCGAGGCCGCGGCCTTCGCGATCCGGCCCGTGTACTTCGCCAGGTCGCGCATGGGCTTGAACGCGCTCTTGAGGTAGGACACGAACACGGTCAGCTCACCCGGCGTGAGGGAGCCGGCGATCACCTGGCGCGCGCCGATGAGGAGCACGGCGCCGGCCGCGAGGCCGACGAGCACATCGGTCCCGCGCTCGAGCGCCGCCGACATCCTGGAGGCCTTGACGCCGTCGCGCAGCGCGCCGTCGTTGGACGAGGCGAACCGGCTCGACAGCACGTCGCGCAGCCCGTACGCCTGCACGAGCACCATCGCGCCGAGCGTCTCGTTCGCGGCGCCGGCGAGGTCGCCCTCGCGGCTGCGCTGGCGGCGGGCGGCGCGCGTGATGCGCGGCCCCTGCCGTGTGACGCCGACGGCGAACAGCGCCAGCGCGACGACGACCACGAGCGCGAGGGTCGCGTCCAGCACGAGCATCACCACGAGCATCCCGACCAGCGTCACGACGTTGCCGAGCAGCGGCAGCCCGGCGGTGACGGCGACCTCCTGGACGCGACCGACGTCGCCCACCAGGCGGTTGAGCAGGTCGCCCGAGCGCGAGCCCCGGTGGAACCGGAGCGAGAGGCGCTGCAGGTGGTCGAACAGCGTGGCGCGCACGCCGGTCATGGCGCGACTGCCCGCGAGCGAGAAGCAGACGGTCATCGCGTACGCCGCGAGCGCGCGCAGCCCCGCGAGCGCGACGACGGCCAGCGACGCGAGCAGCACCACGCGCAGCACATCGGCGGTCGAGTCGCCCGACGGCGCCACGTTCGTGACCGCCGCGACGGCGCCGGCCGCGATCACGGCGTCGAGCACGATCTTCAGCGGCCACGGCTCCAGGAGCCGGAACGCGACCTCCGCGAACAGCGCCGCGAAGCCGCCGACGACGAGGCGGCGCTGCGGGCGCAGGTGCGGCCTGACGTGACCGAGCGTCCGGCGCAGGCCGGGCAGCGCGCCGGCGAGCTGACCGGTGGGTGACGCGCTCACGCGGGGACCGCCGTCGGACGGGAGGGGGTCGCGCGAGCGGTGAGGGCCGGCGTGGCGGGTGTGGTGGGCAGCGCGGCGATCGCCGTCGCCACGGTCCTGTCCCACCCGTGCCGGGCGACGGCGTCGGCCCGCGCGGCCCGGCCCATCCGTGCGCGGGTGGGGGCGTGCGCGCACAGCAGCTCGAGCGCGTCCCGCAGCGCGTCGACGTCGGAGGGCGCCACCAGGACGCCCGTCACGCCGTCGCGCACCACGGCCGGGATCTGGCCGACGGCGCTCGCCACGACCGGGAGGCCCGCCGCGAGGTACTCGTAGACCTTGAGCGGCGAGAAGTACTCCTCGGCGCCCGCCGGGTAGGGCGCCACGGCGACGTCGGTGCGGCGCAGCAGCGCCGGCACGTCGCCCGGATCGGTCGCGCCCGTGCGCTCGACGCCGTCGGACAGGCCCAGCGCGGTGATCCGCGCATCGAGCGCGGCCGCCTGCGGGCCGTCACCGACGATCAGGAGGCGCGCGACGCCGTCGCGCACCAGGGGCGCCGCGGCCTCGAGCAGGATCTCGACGCCGTGCCACGGCTTGAGCGTGCCGACGAAGCCGATGGTGGGGATCGCCCCGGGCGCGACGTCGCCCTCTGCCCCCTCTGCCCCGCCGTCCTCGCGCGGCCGGATGCGGTCCGTGTTGACGCCGTTCGCGGCGACGACGGTGCGCGCGCCCGGCACGTGCTCGCGCACCCAGCGCGCGACGGGCTCGGAGACGCACGTGACGACGTCGGCCGCCGCGACCGCGCGCCGCAGGACGTCCCACGCCTCGCGCTCGTGCACGAGCCCGCGGTGGGCGGCCTGCTCGTCGACCAGCGGCGCGTTGACCTCCAGCACCGTGGCGACCCCCGCGGCGCGGGCGCGCTCGAGGGCGGCGGCGGAGAAGAGCGAGTAGCGCTCGTAGAGCAGGTCGGTCGTGGCGAGGTCGGCGGCCTCGACCGCGTCGGCGATCACGTCGTCCTGCGCGACCAGCCAGGCCTCGCGCTCGGCCGTGGCGTCGCGCTCGGCCGTGGCGTCGCGCTCGGCGGTGGCGGCGCGGGGGCGCGTCGGGAGGGCGTGCACGGGGACGTCGGCCAGGTCGGCGGGGGCGTCGCCGCCGGTGCGGGCGGCGTGCAGCCGGACGTCGGCGCCGGCCGCGCGCAGCACGCGCACCACCTCCTGCACGTGGACCGAGGCGCCCTTGGTGCCGAAGACGCCGATGCCGGGGTCGGCGCAGACGTAGGCGACGCGGGCGCCGTCCAACCGGGCGGTGAGCTCGGCCGTGACGTCGGCGGAGTCGGTGAGATCTGCGACGGCGGTGGTGGATCCGGTGGCGCTCATGCGACGGCCTCTTCCAGGAGCGGGGCGGACGGGAGGTGGGACTGCAGCTGCGCCGCCTGGTGGCGGGCGTCGAAGCGCTCCTCGACCAGGCGGCGGGCCGCGCGGGCCAGGGATCGCGCGAGGGCCGGGTCGGCGCGCAGCCGGTCGAGCGCGGCGGCCAGCCCGGCCGCGTCGCGCTCGGCCACGACGAGGCCGGTGCGCTCGTGCACGACCGCCTCCCCCAGCCCGGTGACGGCGGTGGTGACGCACGGCGTGCCGAGCGCCATGGCCTCGAGCACCACGGTGGGCAGGCCGTCGGCGTTGCCGTCGGCGCCGACCACGCACGGCGCGGCCAGCACGTCGGCGGCGGCGACGACCTCGCGCACGCGCGGCTGCGGCAGCGGGCCGGTGAAGGTGACCACGTCGGTCAGGCCGAGCTCGGCTGCCCTGGCCCGCAGCGCGACGTCGAGCTCGCCACCGCCCACGAGCGTCAGCCGCGCGGCCACGCCGTGGCCGCGGCGCAGGAGCGCGACGGCGTCGAGCAGGTGCGCGAAGCCCTTCTTCTCCACCAGCCGGCCCACGCCGACGACGTGGAGCTCGCGATCGCCGTCGCGCGCCTCCGTGGCGGCCGGCGGCAGGTCGGGCCGCGGCCGGAACGCGTCCAGGTCGAGCCCGTTGTAGACGAGGCGGATGCGGTCCTGCTCGACGCCGATCGCGCGGAGGTGGCGCGCGTTGTACTCGCTGATGGTGACCACGTGGTGGGCGTCGGCGGCCTTGCGCGCGACGTCGCCGTCGTCGACCTGCTCGTGGAAGAGGTCCTTGGCGTGCGCGGTGAAGGAGTAGGTGAGGCCGGCGGCGAGGGCGGCCAGCCGGGCCACCGTGGTGGCGAGCGACGCGAAGTGCGCGTGCAGGTGGGTCACGCCGCTGCGGCGGGCGGCGACGGCGACCGCCAGCGCCTGCGCGGCGTCCTCGGCGTGGACCGCCAGCAGCTGCCGCACGAGGGCGTCGGGGAGCGGGCCGAGCTCCGCGCGGGCAGCGGCGAGCGCGGACCACAGGTCCTCGGCCCGGCGGACGCGCGGCACGTAGCGCACCGGCGCCTGCACGCGGGCGAGGGAGTCGTGGAACCGGGGGTCGACCGGGGCGCGCAGCGAGAAGATCTCGATGTCGGCACCGAGCGCCTCGCGCGCCAGGATCTCGGTCACCACGAACGTCTCGGAGAACCGCGGGTACATCTTCAGGACGTAGCCGATGCGGGTCGGGGTGGACGCGTGCGGGGTCGTCGCCGGGTTCGCGGTCGCGTCACGCACTGAGGGCCTCCGGCATCGCGAGGGTCGTCGGCGCCACGGTGACCACGGAGGTCGCGGGCGTCGCGGAGTGCAGCAGCGTGGCGACGAGGTCGGGGATCCGGGCGAGCCCGTCGAGGTCGATGCCGCGGCGGCGCGGCGGCGGTCCGGCGACGATGCGGTGCAGGTCCGCCGCCAGGACGGTCGGGGTGAGGTCCTCGGGTCGGCGCACCTCGAGCGCGCCGAGCGCCGCCATGGCCTCGGCACGCACGAGCTGCTCCGCGCGGGGGGTGGTGCGGGGCACGACGAGCAGCGGCCGGTCGGTCGCGAGCACCTCGCACACGGTGTTGTAACCACCCATCGCGACGACGGCCGCGGCCCCCGCGTACCAGCGCACGAGGTCCTCGCGCCAGGTGTGCACGCGCAGGTCGCTGCGCCGGGCGGCGCGGGACTTCGCGGCCCGGCGCAGGTGCTCGGGCAGGTGGGGGCCGGTGATGAGGACGCCGGTGTGGCCGGCGGGCATCGACGCGCGGGTGAAGGCCTCGGCGAGCTCGGCACCGTCGGACCCGCCGCCGAGCACGCACAGCACGTACGGCGTGGCCGGTGCGCCGCTCGGCGGGACACCGTGCCCGAGCGCCGGCACGCGGCCGTGGGCCAGGTAGCCGGTCGCACGCACGGTGCCGGTCAGCCCGAGGACCTCGGCGACGTCGTGCACGCGCCGGTCGCCGTAGACCCAGGTCTCGTCGTAGTGCTCGGCGAGCGCGGCGTCGCCGTCGTCGCGCCGCCACTCCCGGCGCGCGACGTCGGGCGTGTCCAGCACGTCACGCAGGCCGAGCACGGTGCGGGCGCCGTGGGCGCGCGCCTCGCGCAGCGCGGGCTCCATCTCACGGCGGAACCCGCGGGGGTGCTTGTCGACGATCAGCAGGTCGGGCCGGAAGGAGGCGACGGCGGCCCGCAGCACCTCGGCGCGGATCCGCAGCGTGTCCTCGAGCCCCATGCCGAGGTGGCGCGCGGCGTAGTCGCCCTCGGCGTCCTTCGCGAGCGCCGGGACGGCGACGAGGTCGACGCCGGCCGGCCGGCGCGCCGAGGCGGCCTCGGGCGCCCCCGTCAGAAGCAGGACGTCGACCCCGAGCGGCGCCAGGCTCTCGGCGATCGCCAGGTTGCGGCGGATGTGCCCGAGCCCCTGCGCGTCGTGGGAGTACAGCGCGACGCGGGGACGGTGGGACGGGTCCGCGGTGGCGATGGCGGCGATGGCGGGGGCGCGTCTGGTGGACATGACGTGAACGGTGCCGAACATTCAGGAGAAGACTATGAGGAGTCTGTGAGAGCCCTCTCATCAAGGCGTCGGGCGTCACGGCGCGGGCCCCCGGCGCGCTCGCTGTGCACCCGTGGCCGCCACCCCCGCTCGCTGTGCACCCGTGGCCGCCCGGACAGCCGGGAACCGGCCGACCCTGCACAGCGACATCGCCGGCTCAGGCCTCGGCGACCTCGACCACGACGTCTCCCTCGTACGTGGACAGCGTCACGGCGACGTCGCCGACGCGGGCCGTGCGGGTCGTCGCCGTCACCTCGCACGCGGTGCCGTCGTCGGCGTGCCCGGCTGCGAGGGAGTCGGACCGCCGCGCGAGAACGCGGACGGCGCGATCGTGCGCGCAGATCGTCCGCTCGGCGCAGACCTCGCACACCGTGCGGCCCCACGGACCCTCGCCGAGCGCCGGATACCCGCACGACCCGCACGCGTGGATCGCGAGCGCGGTCCGGTGGCCGCGCCTCGCCTGACCCTCGAGCGCCCGGACGGCGTCGAGCGCCGTGCGCGCACCGGAGTGGAAGCGGAGGTAGGCGAGGCACGAGTCGACGGCGATCCGCTCGTCCTCCGTGAGGGAGGTGCCCCGGCGGACACCCGAGGACGGGTCGGCCGGCAGCTCCAGCACGGTGCGAACGCCGGCGGCGCGGCAGGCGACGGCGAGGCGCGACGTCTCGTCGAGGGCAGCGAGCCGGGCGGGGAGCGAGGCCGCCTGCGCCGCCTCCCAGTGCTCCTGGACGACGGCGAGCCGCGTCTCGCGGGTCCCCGGATCGGCGACGACCGTGACGGCGCCGGTGGCGTCGAGGATCAGCAGCCGGTCGTCGTAGGTGCACGCGTGCCCGCCGGAGACCGCGTCGGCGGCGAACCCGTGGTGCCACACGCGCGCCACCGTGGCGGGGTCGGCGGCACGGCGCTCGGCCAGATCGCGGGCGAGCTCGGCGGAGACGGGCCGGTCGGAGACGGGCCGGTCGGAGACGAACCGCTCGACGGCGGGCGCCTCGGCGCGGGGTTCTTCCACGGCCCTACTGTGCCGCCTTCCCTCGACGGACGCGCCCGGGGGATCCGGACCGCGGCGACGGAGGTCAGCCCGCTGCGGCCGACGGCCCCACCACCGGCACGTACTCCAGGGAATCGACCCTCACCACCGACGAGCTGTCGCGTCCGTGGCTCGTGGCGAGCGCACCGAGCCACAGCCCCAGGAAGCCGCCCGCGCTCACGCTGTCGAGCGTGCGGACGTCGACCGTGCCGATCTCGACGGCGGACCGGTCACCGACCGCCGCGGTGAACGCCAGGTCGAGACCGCGAGCCCGGAGGCGGAGCACGACGTCGTCACCCCCACCCTCGAGCACCACGGATGCCGTGGCGTGCTCGACGCCGGAGCGGCGGTGCACGACACGGGCGACCCACGGCCCGGAGACCGCGCCGCGACCCACCGCGAGCACCGCGTGATCGTTCTCCGACTGCCGCACCGCGAGCCCGACCTCCTCCCCCGCGGCGAGGTCGGCGCGCAGCCGCAGGATCAGGTCGAGGTCGCGGTGCTGCTGGCGCACCCCGAGGAACGACGGCACGGCCACGTCGGCGAGCGTCGCCGGCCGCACCGGCAGCACCCAGGACGCACCGACGACGCGCCCCACCTCCGTCGGCAGCGCCCGCACCCCGTTCCACCGCGGATCGCCCGGAGGCACCGGTCCGCGGGCGAAGCCCTGCGTCACCCCCGGTGCCGCACCGGTCGCGAACGGCACGTCGACGACGTCGGGCACCCGCCCCGTTCCCGGCGCGAACAGCGGCCACCCGTCCTCCCACGCCACGGGCACGAGGAAGGTCTCCCGCCCGAGCGGGTAGTGGTAGCCGCCGTAGGGACGCATGGCCAGCAGCACCGCCCACCACGAACCGTCCACGGCCTGCACGAGGTCGGCGTGACCGACCCCGACGACCGCCGCGCCCCGACCCAGGTGGCGGTGCGTCAGCACCGGATTGGCGCGATGGCCGACGTAGGGCCCGCGGACGTCGTCGGCCCGCGCGACGCAGACGGCGTGGTGCAGGTCCGTGCCGCCCTCGGCGGCCAGCAGCAGGAAGGTCCCGTCGATCTCGTACAGGTGAGGCCCCTCGGCCCAGACCGCGCCGAGAAGGGCACCGGTCCAGATCACCGACTCCGGTCCGACGAGCCGCCGCGCCTCCGGGTCCAGCTCCCGCAGCCAGACCTCCGTCTGCTCCTCCCACGCGGGGTCGGGGGCGAGGCGGGTGCCGTGCGCCCACAACCGGCCGTCGCTCGCCACGAGGATCGAGGGGTCGATGCCGTCGACGTCGAGCCAGGACGGCTCCGACCAGGGTCCCGCCGGGTCGGTGGCGGTCACGACGAACGTGCCACCACGACCGGGCGCCCCCCGGGTCACGAGCGTGCACACCACCCAGAACACGCCGTCGCGGTGGCGGATCGTGGGTGCGTACAGCCCGCCGGACGACGGGATGCCGGCGTAGTCCAGCATCCCGGGCCGGTCCACCACGTGGCCGATCGGCTCCCACGCCAGGAGGTCGCGGCTGCGGTGCACCGGCAGCCCCGGCAGGTGCTCGAACGTGGAGGACACCAGGTAGAACCACTCCCCGACCCGGCAGATCGACGGGTCGGGGTAGGTGCCGGGCAGGATCGGGTTGCTCGCCCTCACGTCGCGGGGACCGCCACCTCGGCCGCGTCCCCGATCCGGACGGTCACGACCCGGGCGTCCTGCGCCGAGACCTCGTGGACCTCGCCGGTCAGGAGCAGCCGGTGCCGCGGCGTCGCCGTGCCCGGGACCTCCGAGCGCGCGCTGGTCCGCGTGTTGGTGATGACACCACCGGTGGTGTCCGCGACGTCGGCCGGGCGGGCGGAGGCGCTCGCGTGCGACCCGACCCACAGCTCGGTCTCCCCCGGTTCGACCACGCGCCGCAGGCGCGCGTCGCTGAACGCGAACCGCGCCGTCGGGACGGTCATCACCACGCGGCGCGCCTCGCCGGGCTCGAGCGTCACGCGCGCGTACCCGAGCAGCTGCGCCACGGGTCGGGCGATCGAGCCGACGACGTCTCGCCCGTACAGCTGCACGACGTCGGTCCCCGCCACCTCCCCCGTGTTGCGCACCGTGACGCCGACCTCGACGACCGCCCCCGCAGCCGCCTCGGCGGGGGCGGTGAGGTCGGCGTAGTCGAAGGTCGTGTACCCGAGGCCGAACCCGAACGGGCGCACCGGCGTCGGGTCGGCCGAGGTGACGTCGGAGTGGCCGCCGAGGGTCGGCTGGAGGTAGCGGTAGGGCTGCGCCCCCGCGGCGCGCGGCAGCGACACGGGCAGTCGCCCGGAGGGGGCGACGACGCCGGTGAGCACGTCCGCGATCGCCTCGCCCCCGGCCTCGCCCGGGAAGAACGCCTGGAGGACGGCGCCGGGCCGCGGATCCGACGCCTCGCCGTCGAGCGCCCACCCGATCGCGTACGGGCGACCGGTGAGCAGCACGAGCACGGTCGGGGTGCCGGTCGCGACGACGGCCTCCACGAGTGCGCGCTGCACCCCCGGCAGCTCGAGCGACTCGACGTCGTTGCCCTCACCCACCGTGCCCCGCCCGAACAGTCCCGCCTGGTCGCCCACGACCACGACGGCCACGTCGGCGCCCCGCGCCGCCTGGACCGCTGCCGCGATCCCGGACGTGTCGGCGCCCTCGACGTCGCACCCCTGCTCGTGCACGACCTCGGCCCGGTCCACCAGGGCGGAGCGGAGCGAGGCGAGCACGCTGGGCGCCTCGAACCCGAGCTCGACGCCCGGGTGGTGCGCGAGCACGTGGTTGGCGAAGGAGTAGCAGCCCATCAGGGCCTCGGTGCGGTCGGCGTTCGGCCCGAGGACCGCCACGCGGGGGCCGGGACCGCCGGGCAGCGCGAGCGGCAGCACGCCGTCGTTGCTCAGCAGCACCAGCGAGGACTGCGCGAGCCGTCGCGCGATCGCCCGGTGACCGGGCGGGTCGAGGTCGACGTCGGTGGGCGGCTCGTCGTCGAACGCCCCGGGCTCGAGCAGCCCGAGCTCCTCCTTCTGCGACAGCGCGCGCAGCACGGCGCGGTCCACGAGCGCCTCGTCCAGGAGGCCGGCCCTGACGCGCTCGGCCAGCGGCGCGAGGTAGGCGTCGCCGGTCGGGAGCTCGACGTCGATGCCCGCCGCGAGCGCCAGCGCCGCGGCCTCGCCCCGGTCGGCCGCGACGCCGTGCATCACCTCCAGGAAGGCGACGGCGAAGTAGTCGGCCACCACGACGCCGTCGAACCCCCACGCCTCCCGCAGAACGCCCGTGAGGTAGGTCGGGTCGGCGGCGAGCGGGACGCCGTCGAGCGCGACGTAGGCGTTCATGACGGACCTGGCGCCGCCGTCGCGCACCGCCATCTCGAACGGCGGCAGGTAGACGTCCGCGATCTCGCGCGGCCCGGCACTGACGGGCGCGTGGTTGCGCCCGGCGGCCGAGGCGGAGTAGCCGACGAAGTGCTTGAGCGTGGCGTGCACCCCCGCCTCCTGCAGGCCGCGGACGTAGGCGGTGCCGACCGTGCCGACGAGGTAGGGGTCCTCGCCGATGCACTCGTCCACGCGGCCCCACCGGGGATCGCCGACGACGTCGAGCACGGGCGCGAGCCCCTGGTGGATGCCGAGCGCGCGCATGGAGTCGCCGATCGCCCGCGCCATCTCGGCCACGAGCTCGGGGTCGAACGACGCACCCCAGGCCAGCGGCGTCGGGAACGTGGCGGCGCGCCACGCGGCCAGGCCGGTGAGGCACTCCTCGTGCACGAGGGCGGGGATGCCGAGGCGGGTGCTGCGCACGAGACGTCGCTGCTCGGCCCACAGCCACGCGGCACGTTCGGCGGGGTCGACCGGACGCGTGCCGTAGACGCGCGTGTAGTGCCCGATGCCGTCGCGCGTGAGGGTCGGCAGCTCCTCGCTCGGCGCCTGGCCCGCCGCCATCTCGGACTGCATCGGGGCGACGGTGCCGCTCTGGTCGATCCAGTAGCCGACGAGCTGCGCGAGCTTCTCCTCCAGCGTCATGCGCGCCAGGAGGTCGCGCACGCGCGGGGAGGTCTGGGTGGTGCTGAGGTCCTCGGGCACGGGGACGGACTCCTTCGAGGTGGGGGTGACGACGGCCATCAGCCCTTCACGGCTCCCGTCAGACCACCGACGATGCGCTTCTCGAAGAGCGAGAAGAAGATCAGCGCCGGGATCATCGACAGGGACGTGAAGGCGAGCACGCGGGCGGTGTCGACCGAGTACTGCGAGGCGAAGGACTGCACGCCCAGGGGCAGGGTGTACGAGCTCTCGTCGTTGAGCACGAACAGCGGCAGCATGTAGGAGTTCCAGCTCGCCACGAACGCGAGGATGCCGACGGTCACGACGCCGGGCACCGACAGCGGCACCACCATCCGGATGAAGAACCCGAGCCGGCTCGCGCCGTCGATCGCCGCGGCCTCCTCCAGCTCCTTGGGGATCGCCCGCAGGAACGGGACCAGGATGATGATCGTGGTCGGCAGCGCGAACGCGATCTGCGGCAGCACGATGCCGGGCACGCTGTTCATCAGGCCGAGGCCCCTGATCATGATGTAGAGCGGTGTGATGGCCACCGTCATCGGGAACATCAGGCCGGCGGCGAACAGCGAGTACATCGCCGCCCTGCCGGAGAACTCGTAGCGCGCGAGCACGAAGCTCGCCATCACCCCGAGGACCACGACGCCCAGCGTGGTCGCCAGCCCGATGACCAGCGAGTTGCCGAACTGCTGCCAGAAGAGCGAGCTCGTCAGGACCTCGACGTAGTTGCCGAACTCCCACGTGGTCGGCAGCCCCGAGGGGTCGGCCGTGATCTGGGAGTTGGTGCGCAGCCCGCCGAGCACGATGTAGGCGACGGGCGCGATGCACAGGCCCACGAGCAGCCACGCGACCACGTAGACCATCGGGTTGACGCGCTCGAAGGCGAGGTTGCGTCGTCGCCTCGGGCCGTCCGGACGGACGGGTCGCGCGGCGGTGGGAGCGGTCTGGACGGCGGAGGCCGACATCACTTCTTCCTCTCGGTCAGCGCGCCCTCGGTGTCGCGGCGGAGCACGAACCGCTGGTACGTCAGGGCGATCACGAGCGAGATCAGGAAGAGCACGACGGCGACGGCGTTGCCGAAGCCGTGGTTCCCGGCGTTGCGCCCGTTGACCACCATGTAGGTCGCCATGGTGGAGGTCCCCGCCGTCGCGGCGACGTACTGGCCCCACACGATGTACACGAGGTCGAACAGCTGCAGCGCGCCGATGATCGACAGGAAGGCCCAGATGCGGATGGTCGGGCCGAGCAGCGGCAGCGTGATGCTGCGCTGGATCTGCCAGTAGGACGCGCCGTCGATGGCGGCCGCCTCGTGCAGCTCCTCGGGGATGGACTGCAGCCCGGCGAGGAACAGGATCACCGCGAACCCGACGTACTTCCACGTGATGATGAGCATGAGCGACCAGATCGCGATCGACGGGTCCGACAGCCAGTCCACGGCCCAGCCCTCGAGCCCGATCTTGCCCAGCAGGTCGTTGACCGCGCCGCTGGTCTGCAGCAGCAGGCTCCAGCCGGTGCCGACGATCACCTCGGAGATCACGTACGGCACGAAGATCAGCACGCGGATGGCGGAGCGGCCGCGGATGCGCCGGTTGAGCAGCAGCGCGAGCGCGATGGCGGCCGGACCCTGGAGCAGCAGCGACATCACGACGATGACGCCGTTGTGGCGCAGCGCGTCGTGGAACGTCGCGTCCCGCCAGATCGCGAGGTAGTTCCCGAGGCCGACGACGTCGCTCGGGGCCCCGAACCCCTTCCAGCTGAAGAACCCGTAGTAGGCCGCCATCAGGACGGGCACGATCACGAACGCGAGGAAGACCACGATCGCCGGGCCTGCCAGCAGTCCGATCTCCGCGCGCGTGCGCCAGGTGGTGGGCCGCCGGCCGGACCGGGTCCGGCCGGAGCCGGGCCGGCCGGGCGGGCCGGCACGGCCCGGACCGGACCCGGGTCGGGGAGCGGGGGGTGCCGTCGCGACGGCGCCGGCGCTCGTGGACTCCGACATGGCGGCCGCTACTCCCGGGAGGCGGCGGTCGCGACGGCGGCGACGATGTCGTCGGCGCTGCCGCCACCGGCGAGCAGGTTGACGACGCCGGTGTTGAGAGCGTTGCCGACGTTCGCGCCGTACATCGTGTCGAGCCAGAGGCTCACGTACGGCGCCTCGTTGTAGGCCGCGAGCACCTCGAGGAGGGCGGGGTCGGTGACGACGCCCTGGGCCTCCTGGTTGGCCGGGAGCGTCTGGAACGCCTCGGCGTAGCCCTCCTGGTAGGTCTTGCCCGCCACGAAGTTGAGGAAGTCGCCGCACGCGGCCGGGGCCTGCGCGGAGCACGAGAACCCGTCGACGCCGCCCATCATCGCGCCGGCCTCGCCCTCACCGCCGTCGACGGCGGGGAAGGGGAACCAGCCGAGGTCGTCGAGCGGCTCGCCCTCGGGCGTCAGGTCCGCCACGACGCCGGGCTGCCACGCGCCCATGAGCTCCATGGCCGCCTGGTGGTTGGCGAGCAGACCGGCCGACGAGCCGGCGCCCTGCTGCGCGGAGGTGGTGAGGAACCCGTTGTTGAACGGCTCCTCGGCGGAGAACTCGGCGAGGTCGTCGCCCGCGGCGGTCCAGCAGTCCGCCGAGAAGTCCTTGCTCGTGGCGGCCTCGGCCATCGTCTCGGGCGAGCACTCCCGCAGCGCGAAGAAGTAGTACCAGTGCGCGGCGGGCCACGCGTCCTTGGCACCGAGCGCGATCGGCTCGATGTCGGCCGCCCTGAGCTTGGCGACGGCGTCGGTGAGCTCCGCCATCGTCGTCGGCGTCCCGGTGATGCCGGCCTGCTCGAAGAGGTCCTTGCTGTAGTAGATCCCGCCGGGCAGCACCGACAGCGGCATGCCGTAGACCTTGTCCTCGAGCGTGAAGGCGTTGAACGCCGCCTCGCCCAGGGCCGCGCGGGTCTCGTCGGTCACGACGTCGGTGAGGTCGAGCGCCTGGCCGGCGTCGACGACGTCGGCCAGCTTGCCGCCGCCGCGCGCCATGAAGATGTCCGGCGCGTCGCCGGAGTTGAGCGCCGTCTGGAGCTTGCCGTCCATGTCCTCGTTCTGGATGGACTGGATCGAGATCGTGACGCCGGGGTTCTCCTCCTCGAAGGCCGCGACCGTGGCCTCCCAGTAGGCCTTGCCGTCACCCGTGGTCGAGTTGTGCCAGAAGGTCATGGCGGTGTCGCCACCCTCGCTGCCGGTTCCGCTCCCGCTGTCGCCACCGCACGCGGTGAGACCCGCGAGCACCATCAGCGCCGCGGCCGCGACCGCCGTCGTCCTGCTCGTCTTCGTCGCCATCATCGATCAGTCCTCTTCGTCGAGTGCTTCGGATGTCCGCCGCCCTCGCCCGAGGGTGGCGGTGCGCCCGGGTTCGTTCCCCGGGCCGGTCGTGCCACGGCGTCGGTGCGCTCCTGTGCTCACCGCCGGCCCCCTCCGATCGACGTCGACCGGACCTGCTGATTGAGGACTCTGGCACCGGTCCCACCGTCGTGTCAATCGTTATCGATAACGTTTTCGACACGTGTACCGTGAGCCCATGGCACGAAGGGTCACGATCACCGACGTCGCGCAGCAGGCGGGTGTGTCGGTGGCGACCGTCTCGAAGGTGATCAACGGTCGCGACGGCATCGCCGTGCGCACCGTGGCCCGCGTGCAGGAGGTCGTGCAGCGGCTCGGCTACGAGCAGAGCATCGTGGCGCGCAGCCTGCGCTCGCACCGCACCTACGTGATCGGCGTCCTCGTGGCCGAGTTCGAGCCGTTCAGCACCGAGATCCTCAAGGGTGCCGGCGCCGCCGTCGCGGGGACCGAGTACGCGCTTCTCGCCTACACCGGCGGGGCGGGCGGGCCGGGCTGGGAGCGGCGCTACCTCTCACGTCTGAGCGGCACGCTGATCGACGGCGCGGTGCTCGTCACCCCCACCGTCTCGCTCGCCGACGAGGACATCCCCGTCGCGGCCGTCGACCCCCACACCGGGCCGGCCGACCTGCCCACCGTCGACTCCGACAACCTCGGCGGGGCGCTGGTGGCCACGAGGCACCTGCTCGAGCTCGGTCACACCCGCATCGGGTTCCTCGCCGGCCGCCCGGACCTGGAGTCCTCGCGGCTGCGCGAGGCCGGGTACCGGCAGGCGCTGGCGGAGGCGGGTGTCGTCGTCGACCCCTCGCTCGTGCGCGTGGCCGAGTACCAGCGCGACGGCGCCGACGCCCCCACGCGCTCGATGCTCGCGCTGCCGGAGCCGCCCACGGCGATCTTCGCGGCCAACGACCTCTCGGCCATGGGCATCCTCGACACCGCGCGACGCCTCGGCGTGCGGGTTCCCGAGGACCTCTCCGTGGTCGGGTTCGACGACGTGCCCGAGGCCGGCGCGACGACGCCGCCGCTCACCACCGTGCGCCAGGAGATCCAGCAGATGGGGTCGACGGCGGTCGAGCTGCTGCTGGCCCGGTTGGCGGCGGGGAGCCGCGGCGGCGCGGACGCACCCGGGGAGCCCGAGCCCCCGACGCACGTCCGCCTCCCGACGACGCTCGTGGTCCGCGGGAGCACGGCCCCGCCGCCGCGCTGACCGCCGCAGGCCGGTCGCGCTAGTTCTTGGACCGCAGCGGGTAGTTGATGACGGAGAAGATGCCCGAGATGCCCTGGTAGGTGGTGTTCGCGCAGAGCCCGTAGGAGCCGGGGTAGGACTGCGCCTGGATGGCGAGCCAGTTCCGACAGTTCGCGAACGAGTCCCAGGGGCCGCCGACGGCGGTCCGGTAGCTGGTGGCGGCCGCGGCCGGTGCCGCGGTGGAGAGGCCGACACCCCCGAGGGTGGCGACGGCGATGAGGGCGGTGGCGATCCTGCGTCGTGTCGTGGTCATCCCTCGAGGCTGCCGCGGCCGTGCGACGGCGTCGATGGGCACCGCTCCCCGGTCGCGGGGAGCCGGTCGGAGGTCACGCAGGAAGCAGCCGACACGGCCGACCGCTCAGCACGGCCCACCGCTCAGGACGGCTCCGCGCGGGCGGCGCGGGCGGCGCGGGCCGCGCGCCGCACCTTGGCCACGTCCCGCTCGCTGGTCGTGGCCGCGACCGCACGCTCCTCGGCGTCGAGGGAGAGGTCGCGGAGCGCCTGCGCGTCCGGCCCCTGCGCCAGGCGCAGGAGCATCTCGATGACGTGCTGCAACCACACCATCACCTCCACCAGCGCGGCGCCGTCGCGTCCGATCGGCACGAACGCGTCGTCCAGCAGCTGGTCGAGCGTCACCACGGGCACGTGCACCCGGTCGTGCTCGACGGCGGCCGCCCGCATCTCGGCGTCGGTCGCCTCGCCGAGATAGCTCTCCAGCACCCGGTGCAGGCTCGCGAGCGCGTCGATCGCGCTGCCCGGATCGTTCGTGGCGGGCGACAGCGCCCGGCTGGCGACCTCCCCGAGGGCGACGACGCCGAGGCGCGGGTCCTGCTCGTAGGTGCGGTGGCGCTCGACGGCGAAGGCCGCCCGGACGGCGCGCGCGACGTCCTCGGATCCGTCGCCCGGCTCGTCGGTCACCACGTGGGCGATGACGCTCGCGGAACCGATCAGAGCGCCGGGAAGGGACCGGACGTGCACGCGGTGGCCCCCGTCCCCGGCCCACCTCTGCAGGCGTCCGACGTCGACGTGCGTGACGAAGCCCGCCGACCCGGCCGTCACGGCGACGGCGCCGGCCGGGACGGGCACCTCGGCGGCGCCACCGGAGCGGGGCTGACGCCGATACTGCGTCACGACGGCGCAGGCCCGCTCCTCGACGCGGTCGAGCACGTCGGAGTGACGGCCGAAGCGCACGAGGTGCGCGATCCAGCGCAGGAGCGTGACCACCACGACGACGATCACCACCAGCGTCCCGACGAACAGCACGATGCGCGCCGTCTCGTCGTAGTACTGCGTGGCGAGCGCGACGATGCCGACGATCGCGAAGGCGAAGGCACCCAGGAACGTGGCCAGCGCGGTCTGCGTCGTCCGGTCCTCGGCCAGCAGCGTGACCGCGCGCGGCGTGGTCGTGCCGGCCGCCCCGGTCAGCGAGGAGACCATCGCGGTGACCGAGAACGTCGTGACCGTGAGCATCGCGGTGGCGATGATCTGCAGGATCGTCGCGACGGCGTCCTGGCCGAGGTCGAGCGTCGCGGACGCGGGGGCGTACCGGCCGACCACCGGGGCGAGGAGCGCGAGCACCACACCGGCCAGCGTGAACAGGCCGGCCCTGACCCAGATGGCTCGAGAGAAGCGGACCACCCGGAGCAGCCATCCCGGCATCAGCAGCTCGCCGTCGGTGCCGAGGGGCGGGCGGGGGCCGGTCCGGGCGTTCGGTGCATGCGCCTACTCTGCCCGGTGCTGGCCGGTCAGCAGCCCTCGCTGTCGTAGGCGCACAGCCGCTCCCACGCGCCGGCGAGCAGCGCCGTGGTGTCGGCCCGCGACGTTCCGACCTGCGCCTCCCCGCCCTGGAACCCCGTGAGCGTGACGGCGGTGCCGCGGCGCGTCTCGGCGAGGTAGCTGCCCAGCGCGGTGTCGAGGTCGCCGCCGGCGGAGACGCCGTTGTAGTCCGTCGCGAGGCCGGTGCCCTGCGCGCCGATGTCGAGCGGCTCGACGGCGTAGATCGTCGGTGCCCCTTCGGACGGTGCGCAGCTGGCGAACGCCGCGACCAGGGCGTCGGCCCCGGCGACGGCGGCATCGGCGTCGAGGAACACCGCGACCTGGTGGACGCCGACGGGCTCCTCGGCCTCACCGCTCCCCTGCGTCACGGTCCACATGTCGACGGCGTCCGGCGTGACCTGCTCGCACGTCTCGGGCAGCAGCCAGGGCGCCACGCCCTGGGCCTCCTCGCGCGGCTGGTCCGGCGTGCCGAGGAGGTCGGCGGGCAGGAGGGTCTCCGGCAGGGCCTCGGTGGGGATGGCGGTGACCTCGCCGTCGTCCGTCCCCTCGGTCTCCGACTCCGTCGGCTGCGTCGCCGGCTCGGAGCTGGTGGACGTCTCGGGGGCGGGCTCGGAGCTGGCGGGCGGGGCGGTCTCACCCCCGGGCGAGCAGGCGGCGAGCGCGGTGACGAGCAGGGCGGCGGCGAGGGCGGCTCCGGTGCGTCTCATGCCCCAGCCTCACCGCACCTCGTCGCGCGGCGCAAGGGGCCGCGACCTCCGCCGTCGTGCCGCGCGGGTGGTCGAGGTGTCGCACGCGCCGCTGCGACAATCACCCGATGACCGACTCCCCCACCGCCGCCGACATCCTCGCCGACCTCGTCTCGGGCGACGCGAGCCGCGCGCTGAGCGGTTCGCACGCGGTGATCCGGGCCGAGCGCGCGACCGTCGAGGAGCTGGCGCCGCACGCCGTGCGGATCGACCGTGCGACCGACGACCTCGACTACGGCGGCGCGCTGCACTCGAACGCGAACCACGTCGTGCAGGCCGTCCGGGTGCTCCAGGCCGCCGCGGCGGGCGAGTGCGAGTGCACGACCTGGCACGGCTGGCTGTTCTACGAGCCCACGAAGCTGGTGGCGGCCGGCAAGGCGGAGATCCTCAGCACCTCGGAACCCGGGTGGAGCATGACGTACGAGTGCCGGTGCACCGCGTGCGGCGCGACCTACTCCGTCGAGCAGGGCGACTACCACTACACGTGGTGGCAGTGGAGCAAGCCGCCGAAGAAGAAGCGCGCCCGCCAGCGGTACCGCCTGAGCAGCTAGTCCGTCCCGCGGGCCCCGAGAGCGCGGGCGACGGCGTCGTACGCCTCGTCGGAGAACGCCACGATCCGCGCCAGGCGCACGCCGCTCGGCGTGCTCGCGAGGGTCTCGACGGCGGCGTCCGCCGCATCCTGCAGCGGCCAGCCGTAGATCCCGGCGCTGACGAGCGGGAACGCGACGGTGCCGGCCCGGAGCTCGTCGGCGACCTCGAGGCTGCGGCGGTAGCAGGAGACCAGGAGCGCACGGTCGCGCTGCCCGGCCGCGTGGTTCGGGCCGACCGTGTGGATCACGCGCGACGCCGGGAGGTCGCCCGCCGTCGTCCAGCCGGCGTCCCCGACGGCGAGGCCGCGCGGGAACCGGGCGAGGCAGTCGGCCAGGACGGCCGGGCCGCCGGCGCGGTGGATCGCGCCGTCGACTCCCCCGCCGCCGCGCATGCCCGAGTTCGCGGCGTTCACGACGGCGTCGACCTCCTGCCGGGTGATGTCGCCCCGGATCAGCTCGACCTCGGGCGGCAGGAGCGCCTCGATGACGACGCCGCCCATGTGGGCCTCGTCGATGCGGACGGGGCGGTCGTCGACCCGTGCGCGGTGGTCGGCGGTGGTGGTGTCGCAGGCGGTGCCGTCGTCGGTGTGGCGGGCGACGAAACCACCGCCGAGGTCGATGTTCTCGCCCCCGATCGGGCGGTCGTGGGCGCAGCGGATCCTGTCGCGGCAGTCGTCGCAGACGGCGCGGGGGTAGCGCGGGCCGCCGACGGCGGGGGTGCCGCACAGCGGGCACGGGTGCGCGCGGTGGTCGGTGCCGCGGACGAAGACCTGGTGGCGAGCGACGACGCGGAGGGCGTCGGCCTCGATCGGGGGCTGGTTGGAGGCGTTGGAGGCGTTGGACGCGGCCGAGGCGTACCGGCGCAGCAGGATGAGCAGGTAGTCGGCGCGGGCGCGCTCGTCGTCGCTCTCCAGCGGGCGCGGTTCCAGGTCACCGACGCTGCGAGCGCCGGAGACGAGGGCGGCGACGGCGGCCCGCGTCGTGGCGGGGAGCGTCGCGGGGTCGACGGTGCGGGTGAGTCGTTCGCTGCGCCGTCGGGCGACGCGCCAGAACGCCTCGACCGCCTCGCGCCGCCCCTCGTCCGTACCCGGGTCGACCGACCACGCGCGCCCGCCGGCGACCCCGCAGATCAGCATCACGTGGTCGTAGTGGAACGCGAACCCGCCGCTGGTGGCGTCGTCGTTGAACGCCTCGTGGGTCACCTCGCGGACGGTCGTCGGGTCGACCGCCTTCTCGACGGCGAGGGCGAACGTGGTGGCGCGGGTGACGTCGGGCATGCCTCCACTCTGCCTCGGCCGGGAACGGGCCGTCCCGTCGAGCGGCGCCTGCCGGTCGTCCGCCACCCCGTCCCGTCGGCCGGTGTCGCTGTCCCTTCGGACGGTCTGAGCGCGGGGCGCGCCGGACGGAGTGGCGTCATGCCGCCGACGCCGACGGCCGCGATCGACGTGAGACCGTCCGAAGGGACGGGCACACCGGCCGAAGGGACAGGCCCTCCGCTACAGAGCGCGGTAGCGCGCCGCCTCCGGGTCCCGCGACTCCCCGCCGAGGCGCCCGACGGCGGCGTCCACCGCCGGGATCTGCCCCGCCACGAGCAGCGTCCGGGCGATCTGGGTGCTGACCCAGCCGACCCTGTCCAGCTCCGGGAACGTCCGCACGACGCCGGAGCGGGGCGGCCACTCGACGTCGAACGTGTTGCAGGTGAACGCGTCCAGGTCCCACGGGGCCGCGGTTCCGCCGTCGGGCGTCGCGGGCTCGACACCCAGGAACACCCGCACGACCTTCCGGGACTGCCGGAACTCCCCCAGATCCACCAGCGGCGCCGCAACCGGCCAGACGTACCCGGTCTCCTCCGCGAGCTCGCGACGGGCGGCCGCCTCGGCCGGCTCGTCCGAGGCGTGCTCGCCCTTGGGGATCGACCAGGCGCCGGCGTCCTTGCGCGCCCAGAACGGACCGCCCATGTGGCCGATCAGGAGCAGCGGTCCGGCGACGGCGTCGGGCCGGGCCACGAGGAGCGCGGCGCTGCGGGCGGTGGGCACGGAACCAGTCCACCACCCCCTGACGAACCCCGACGAACGACGCCGCCCCCGGCGGGTCCGATGACCCGCCGGGGGCGGCGCTGTGGTGCAGGCGGTGCAGGTGCTGGAGGTGGGACCGGTCAGCTGACCGACGCCCCCACGTTCGAGAACCCGGCATCGTCGAACCGGTGCAGGAACGCGGCCATCGCGTCACGGTTGATCGGCGTGGTCGGGCGGTAGATCGCCGTCCCGTCGTTGCCGAGCCAGCCGGTCGCGATCTCCTCCGACACCAGCCACGTGACCTCGGAGTAGAACTGCGTCGCCGGGGTCATGTCCGTGAACGGCGAGGTCGTCGGAGCGGTGAACTCCGGCTCCTCGGCCATCCGGTACAGGAACGCCGCCATCGCGTCACGCCCGATCGGCTCGAGCGGACGGTAGGAGTACGTCCCGTCGCCGTTCGCCCAGCCGGTGGAGATCTCCTGATCCGCCAGCCAGGCGATCTCCTTGTAGAACTGGTTGCTCGTGCTCACGTCCGAGAACGGCGAGACCGTCGGCGCGGTGAACTCGGGCGAGTTCGCCTGGCGGTACAGGAACGCCGCCATCGCGTCACGGGCGATCGGGGTCACGGGGCGGAACTCGCGGCCCTCCTCGGTCTCCCAGCCGGTCGAGATCTCGTTGTCGAACAGCCACTGGATGTCCTCGAAGAACTGCGTGCCGAACGGGACGTCCACGAACGGCGCCGGCTGCGGCTCGGCGTCGCCCTGGCTGATGAGCGCGGTGCCGAACACGGCGGGCGCGCTGATCGTCAGGGTGGTGCCGCCCGCGGTCGTCTCCTCGCCCGTCAGGGCGTCGGCGAACGTCAGGCCTGCGAACTCCGCGGGGATGTCGACCGTGACCTCGCGGTCCTCGGTGCCGTTGTTGTAGGCGGTGACGGCCAGGACGCCGTCGTACTCACGCGCGAGGACGATGAGCTCCTCGTCCAGGTAGATCGGGGCGTCGATGCTGCCCCGGCGGAGCACGTCGTTGTCGTGACGCATCGCGATGAGCTCGGTGTAGTCGGCCAGGAGGGACTCGTCCGGGCTGCCGCCCTCGTCCGCCCAGGGGTAGGTGCGGCGGTTCTGGGGGTCCGCGCCGCCGGTGACGCCGACCTCGTCGCCGTAGTAGACCGCCGGGCTGCCCGGGAAGGTCATCTGGAAGAACACCGCCAGGCGCAGGCGCTGCTTGGCGATCTCGATCTCCTCCGGGGTGGACGAGTCGCTGGTGTAGCCGAACTCGTTCAGGGCGCGCACCTCGTCGTGTGTGGAGAGCAGGTTCATCAGCGCGTAGAAGGACTCCTCGGGGTAGGACTCCCGCATGAGCTCGATGTTCTGGTAGATCTCCTGCGCGTCCCCACCGGCGGCGTAGTCGATGACGGAGTTGCGGAAGATGTAGTTCATCGTGGTGTCGAAGGTGTCACCGAGGAAGAACTTCGAGGAGTCGAACCAGGTCTCCGCGATGGTCAGCGCCTCGGGGTCGTTGGCCTTGACGTTCGTGCGCCACTCGCGCCAGAAGTCGTCGCTCACCCACGGGGCCACGTCCATGCGCCACCCGGAGGCGCCGCGGTCCAGCCACGTGTCGGTGATGGAGTCGTCGTCGCGGAAGGAGAGGTCCTTCCAGGCGTCGGACTCGGCGAGCTCCGGCATGGAGTCGCCGCCCCAGCCCTGGTAGGTGTTGCCCTCGAACTCGTACAGGTCCGCCCACGGGGAGTCGGGCTGCACGGTGCCGCCCTCGAACGCGCCGAGGTCGTCGTAGCGCTCGTAGCGGTCGAAGTAGCGGCTGTCGCTGCCGCTGTGGTTGAAGGAGGCGTCCATGATCACGCGGATGCCGCGCTTCTCTGCCTCCTGCGTGAGGAGCTCGTAGTCCTCGTTGGTGCCGAAGGCGTTGTCGATCTGGTCGTAGTCGGCCGTGTCGTACTTGTGGTTAGAGCCGGCCTCGAGGACGGGCGTCATGTAGAGGATCGTGGCGCCGAGCTCCTCCATGTAGTCGAGCTTCTCGGTGACGCCGGCGAGGTCGCCACCGAAGAAGTCGTTGTTCCAGGTGTTGTCGAAGCCGTCGCCGCTGCCCGGGATGGAGGGGCGGTCGTTCCAGTTCTCGTGGAGCTCGACGGGGCCGCCGAGGTAGGTGTCCTCGGCGCTGGGGTTGTTCGTGCTGTCGCCGTCGCGGAACCGCTCGGGGAAGACGTAGTAGTAGACGCCGTCCTTGGCCCACTCGGGAACGCTGAAGCTCGCGTCGTAGACGGTCTGGCGGTAGCGGCGGATCTGGTCGGGCGTGCTCGGCGCGAAGCCGATCTCGCCCTGGCCGAAGGTGCCGCGCTCGGTCGTCCAGTACACCGCGCTGTCGTTGTTCTGGTAGACGTAGTCGCGCCCGGCGATCTCGAGCTCGAAGTAGTACCCGTACACGCTGATCGGGTCGAACGTGTGGGTGGCGCTCCAGCGGTCGGTGCCGTCACCGGCGTCGGAGCGGACCATCGGGGTGCGCACGGTGTCGACGTAGTCGAGCACGTCGGCGTTGCCCTCGAAGACGCGGTCCTCGACCACGAGCGTCGCGCTCGTGACCCCGGGCAGGGCCTCGAGCGAGAAGTCGACGGCGGAGCCCGCCGTCACGGCGCCGAACGGTGCCTTGTCGGCCTCGTCGCGCGAGTCGAAGGAGACGCTGCGGGCGATCGGGTTCGTCACCACGACCGGGACGCCCGGGTTCACGAAGGAGCGCGCGCCGATCGTGAGGCGCGGCGCGCCGCCGTCGCCCGCGAAGTCGAGCTTCGCGGTGTGCTCACCGGTGAAGTCGAAGGTGAGGTCCGCGGTCTGGGGGTTCTGCGCGGCGGAGGTCAGGGCGACGGGCTCGTCCGGCTGGACGACGACGGCGCCGCTCCCCGAGCCGAAGACGCTCGAGGCGGAGGCGGGGTCGCCGACCTTGAAGGAGTGCGTGCCCTCGACGTCGAGGTTCTGGAAGTAGGCGTTGCACGCCCAGAGGAACGGCGCGCTGGAGGCCTGGCCCCCGAGGTCACCGATGACGTTCACCTCGGCGGCACCGAGCGGGCTCGCGGAGCAGGTGTCGAACCGCAGCGTCGGGGCGGTGGCCGACTCGGAGACGTCGAGCGTGGCCAGGTGCTGGCCCGTGAACTCGAAGTTGAGGTTGCTGCCCGCGGCGGCGAGCGTGAAGGGCGTCCCGGCGACGGGCTGGCCGGCGCCGGCGGGGCGGCCGAAGTCGGTGTCGCCGCTCCAGCTGCCGTCGGCGACCTTGAAGTCCAGGCTGCCGGTGGCCTCGAAGAGGAGCTCGAAGCGGTCGCAGTTGTAGACGAAGCGGTAGGAGGGCGAGGTGCCCCAGCCGTTCATCGCGCCGCGCAGGAAGATGTCCCGGGTCCCGTACGGGTTGGGGATGCACTCGTCCGCGGCGGTCGGGGCGACCTCCTCCGCGGCGCGGGCCAGGGCGTCGGGCTCGACGGCGGCCTGGGTGGCGTCGGCCTGGCTGGTGGTGGCGTCGGGCGTACCCGGCGCTGCCGTCGCGGCGGCGGTCATCACTGACACCCCGGTCGCGGCGAGGGTCAGGGCGAGCAGCGCCCCGACCCCACGTCTGTGTCCTGCACGTCTCATCGGTTCTCCTTCGGGCGACGACGGAAGTCGCGCACCCGGGCACCCCAGGATCGTTCGTGGGGAGGTTCGGGTGGGCGGTAAGCAAGCGGCAATGCTTGCGCAAGCGTTTTCACCTTACGCGTGAAGAGTGCGCAAAAACAAGGCCGGGAGCGGGGCGGCGTCGCAGCGGATCCGAGCCGTAGCCTCGCGCGTCTCCGCAACCGCGGAACGACGGCAAACCGAAACCCGTTGCAACTTCTTGCAACGACCGGGCTCCACCGCCTCGCCCGCCCGGCCCACCTCGATCCCGACGCCGGGCCGCGACCCGCCGGGTCCGAGCCTCCAGCCACGTCCGATGGGCACCGTCGACCGCCGTCGACCTAGGCTCGTGACGTGACGACGACGCGCCCTCCGACGCCGCCTCGCCCGGCGTCGGAGACGCCGCCGTCGACGCCGGGCCGCGACACGTTCTGGGACGCCGTCCGCGGGATCTGCATCCTCGCCGTCGTGTGGACGCACACGCGGGTCGGCATCCCTTACGACGGCGGCCCGTACGCCTGGAACGTCGACTACTGGCTGATCCAGCGCCAGCTGATCAACTTCGCCGTCGCGGTGTTCGTGTTCCTGGCCGGCTACTTCGTCTCCGCGTCCAAGGTCACGGGACGGGCCGGTCCCTGGCTGCGGTCGCGCGCCGTGCGGCTCGGTGTCCCGTTCCTGGTCTGGTCGGTGGGCTACACCCTGCTGATGGCGTGGATCGACGGCGACCGGGCCCTCGGCCACCTCGTGCGAGACGTCGCGCTCGGCGCCTCGGCCAAGCACCTGTACTTCATCGTCGCGCTGCTGCAGCTCGTGGCGCTCACGCCGCTCCTGCTGCGGGTGCTCGAGACGCGGTGGCGGTGGCTGCCGTGGGCCGTGACGCCCGCCTACCTGGTGGTGCTGTACGCCCAGACGCTGCCCGACGGCGTCCCGCCACCCTTCGCCAACACCTGGTTCGCCGCATGGTTCGTCTTCTACTGGGCCGGGCTGTGGGCGCGGCGGTACGGCACGCCGCCCGCTCTCGGCGTGCGGGGGGCGGTCCTCGCGACGGCGGTGGCCGTGGTCGCGAGCGTGGTCGAGGCCTACGTCCTCGTTGCCGCGGGGGTCGACGTCGGATTCGCCGCCGGCCAGCTCACCGTCACCTCGACGCTGACCTCGCTCGCGGTGATCGCACTGCTGCTGGCACTGCACGAGCGGCGGCGGTCGCGCGCGTCTCTCGCCGCGCCGGGCAACGACGACGGCGATCGCTGGCTCGGCCTCGACCGCCTCGGCCGCGACTCCTACGGCATCTTCTACGTCCACCTGCTGTGGTTCGTGCTCGCGTGGCAGGTGCTGGGGCTGCCGCCCGCGGACGGGGAGTTCGCGGTGCTGCCGGTGCTGCAGGTGGGCGAGCTCGTGGTGGCGGTGGCGCTCAGCCTCGCGGTGATCGCCGTCGTGCGGCGCGTGATCGGGCGCCGCGCGGCGTCCCGCCTGCTCGGCTTCTGACACGCCCGGCACCCGACGGGTCCGCCCACGACTGAGGGGAGCCGTCCGCCCAGGTGCCCGACCAACTGTCGAACCGATTCGAATGCCGTACCTCACACGCATCGACGTTCGTAGCGGAACTCCGCCATTCGTGAACGCTCTCATCGACTCTCCGCGGGGGCTTGCATCCCCGACGCCGACGCGTTACTTTCGAACCGGTTCGCAAGGAGGCACACCACATGGCCATCACCATCGGCGACGTCGCCAGGGTTGCCGGGGTATCCCGGAGCACGGCGTCGTACGCACTGTCCGGCAAGCGCACGATCTCGGAGTCCGTCCGCACACGCGTCCTGCGTGCCGTGGACGAGCTGGGCTACACGCCGAACGCGGGTGCCCGCGCGCTGGCCACCTCGCAGACGCGGGTCATCGGCCTGCTGGCGCAGTTCCTGCCGGACGAGTTCGCGCCGGCGATGATGCAGTACATCCTCGGGGTCTCCAACACCGCCAGAGAGCTCGGCTACGACATCCTGCTGGTGACGGAGGCCGACGGGACCAACGCCCTGTCGCGCCTGACCGACTCGGGCATGGTCGACGGCGTCGTGCTCCTGAACGTGGCGGAGGACGACGACCGCCTCCCCATCCTGCGCGACTGCGGCAAGCCGGGATCGCTCGTCGGCCTCCCCGCCGACGTCGACGGCGTCGACGTGTTCGACCTCGACTTCGAGGAGGCCGGCCGCGTGATGGTCGAGCACCTCGTCAACCTCGGGCACCGCGAGCTGATCCTGATCTCGCAGCCCGAGCACGTGGTGGAGCGCGGCGGGGCCTACGTGTGGCGCCTGCAGAACGCCGCGGTGGAGGCGGCCGCCTTCGCCGGGATCGAGATCCACACGTACTTCGGTGCAGCCGGTCAGCCCCAGATCGCGCAGCAGCTCGGCGAGATCCTGGACGCCCACCCGATGGCCACGGGACTCCTCCTCAACAACGAGGCCGTGGCGGCCGCACTTCCCTCCACGCTCCACGCCCGCCACCTCGAGGCGCCCCGCGACTACTCGGTCATCGGGCGCTACTCCAGCGAGTTCGCGCGGACCTTCTCGCTGCCGTTCTCGCACGTCGAGAGCGCACCCGACCTGCTCGGGCGGATGGCGGTGCGTCAGCTGGTCCGCCGGATCGAGGGGCGCACGCGCCCGGGCGAGCCGCACGTCGTGCGATTCGTCGCACCCGATCTCGTCGATCTCGGCAGCACCGGCGCCCCGCCGCCGTCGCTCGTCGCGCCGTCGTCCCCGGAGGGTCTCGACACCCCCTGACCCTCTCCCGGCCGATCGGTCACCCCCTCGGTCGTCGCCCCGCACCCCACAGCACCACGTCAGACCCGCGAACCCTCTCGGGTCTCCCACCCGCACCCGCATCCAGCAGACCCCACCACCCACCGACACCCGTCGGACCTGTTCAAGGAGGAACACATGAGGCACATGAACCCCCACCGCCGCAGCCGCTCGGCCGCCGCGGCAGTCGCGTGCGCAGCACTGGTCGTCGTGGCCGCCTGCTCCGGAGGCGGCGACGACTCCGCCGACCCGACGAGCGGGGGCGGCTCGAGCGACTCCTACACCTGGTGGGACCCGTACCCCCAGCACGAGGCCGGCTCGGACTGGGACCAGCGCGTCCAGGCGTGCGGGACCGAGGCGGGCGTCACCATCAACCGCACGGCCTACGACACGACGGCGCTGACCAACCAGGCCCTGCTCTCCGCCCAGGAGGGGACCTCGCCGGACGTCATCCTCATCGACAACCCGGCCGTCTCCACCCTCGCGGAGACCGGGATGCTGACCACCGTGGACGAGTTCGGTCTCGACACGGGCGACATCGACCCCAACCTCCTGGCCGCGGGCGAGCTCGACGGCGACGCGTACGGCATCCCGATCGGCGCCAACACCCTCGCCCTGTACTACAACGCCGACATCCTCGCGGCGGCCGGCGTCGACCCCGCCTCGATCACCGACTGGGCGTCCCTGACCACCGCGCTCGAGCAGGTCGACGCCGCCGGATCGCGCGGCATCACGTTCGCCGGCATCGGCACCGAGGAGGGCTCCTTCCAGTTCCTGCCCTGGTTCTGGGGTGCGGGGGCCGACCTGAGCCAGCTCGACTCCCCCGAGGCGATCGAGGCGCTGCAGCTCTGGGTCGACTGGATCGACGCCGGGTACGCGCCGCAGTCCGTCATCAACAACTCCCAGAACACCGTCTGGGAGGAGTTCCTCACGGGTGAGTTCGCGTTCGCCGAGAACGGCACGTGGCAGGTCAACAGCGCGGCCGAGGCCGACTTCGAGACCGGTGTCATCGCCCTCCCGGCGCGCGACGGCGGGAACGCCCCCGCCCCGACCGGCGGCGAGTTTATCGTGGCCCCCGTGCAGGACGACGAGGCCCGCTACGACGTCACGCGCCAGATCGTCGAGTGCATGACGACGCCCGAGGGCTTCGTGGAGACGGCGACGACGTTCGCCTACTACGTGCCGCCCACCGAGGAGGGTCAGGACCAGCTCCTGACCGAGCTGCCGGAGCTGGAGACCTGGGTCGACGCCGTCCGCACCGCCCAGGGGCGCACGAGCAACGGGCTGGGCGTGGCCTACCCCGAGATCTCCGAGCAGCTGTGGACCGCCGTCCAGAGCGCGATCTCCGGCGCCTCGACGCCCCAGGAGGCCCTCGAGGCCGCCCAGGCCGCGGCGCCCGCCATCGACTGACCGGCCCGACGGGCCCGACCGGCCCGACCACCCGACCGGCCTGACCAGGCTGGTCGGCACCCGACCACCGATCGACCGTCGGCGCCACCCGCTCCCCCGGGTGGCGCCGGCCCCCGGGTCGTCTGGAGAGACCATGACCACCACCCAGCCCACGGCGAGCGCACTGTCGCCGCTGCGCGGTGCCGCACCCCCGCCCGGCCCCCGCCGGCGCCCGCGGGTCAGCGCCACGCAGTGGACCGCGCTCGGCTTCGCCGCACCGCTCCTGGCGTACCTCGGGTTCTTCTACGCCTACCCCCTGTGGCGCAACATCGACCTGAGCGTCCACGACTACAACGTGCGGGCCTTCGTCCAGGGCGACGCCGACTTCGTCGGGTTCGCCAACTACGCCGACGTCTTCGCCTCGCCCATCTTCGTCACGGCGCTGACGAACACCGTGATCTTCACGCTCGTCTCGATCGCCGTGCAGTACACGGTCGGCCTGGCGCTGGCGGTCTTCTTCCGCGGCAGCTTCCGGCTCTCGAACACGCTGCGGGCGATGTTCCTCGTGCCGTGGCTGCTGCCGCTGATCGTCTCGGCCTCGACCTGGTCGTGGATGATGAACAGCGACAACGGGCTGATCAACTCCGTCCTGCGCGCGTTCGGCGGCGACGGCATTAACTGGCTCACGTCCCCCGACTACTCCCTGACCGCCGTGATCATCGCCAACATCTGGCTCGGGATCCCGTTCAACCTGGTCATCCTGTACGCCGGGCTGCAGAACATCCCCGGCGACATCTACGAGGCGGCCTCGCTCGACGGCGCGGGGCCGGCGCGCACCTTCGCGAGCATCACGCTCCCGCTGCTGCGGCCGGTGTCGGCCATCACGCTGCTCCTCGGGCTGATCTACACGCTCAAGGTCGTCGACGTCATCTGGATCATGACGACCGGCGGACCGGCGAACTCCTCGGTCACGCTCGCCGTCTGGTCCTACCGCGAGGCCTTCGGCACGGGGCGCCCCGACTTCTCCCCCGCGGCCGCCGTCGGCAACCTGCTGATCGTCATCGCGCTCGTCTTCGGCTTCCTCCACCTGCGGTTCCAGCGACGACAGGACGAGTCATGACCGCCAAGCGACCCTGGTGGAAGACCGTCCTCGGACTCGTCTTCACCGCCCTCATGCTGTTCCCCGTCTACTGGATGGTGAACGTCTCGCTGACGCAGACGAGCGACCTGCGCCGCAACCCCCCAAACCTCTTCCCGGTGAACCTCACCCTGGACGGCTACGAGGCGGTGCTCCAGCAGCAGCTGCCCGCCCTCGGGACGTCGCTGATGATCGGCTTCGGCTGCGTCGTGCTGACGGTGCTCATCGCGGCGCCGGCCGGGTACTCCCTCGGCCTGCTGCGGCTGCGCGGGCGCACCACGCTGACGTTCCTGCTGCTCGTGGCGCAGATGATCCCCGCCGTCGTGATGGCCATGGGGTTCTACGCGATCTACGTGCGGCTCGGGCTGCTCAACACCATCCCCGGCCTGATCGTCGCCAACTCCACGATCGCGGTGCCGTTCGCCGTCCTGCTCTACACCGCCTTCATGGCGGGACTCCCCCGCGAGATGCTGCAGGCCGCCAGGGTCGACGGCGCCGGCGCGTGGCGGGCCTTCACGGCCATCGTGCTCCCGCTGAGCCGCAACTCCACGATCACCGTGGCGCTCTTCGCCTTCCTGTGGGCCTGGTCGGACTTCATCTTCGCCTCGACGCTGAACCGCAACGGCGACCTCATCCCGATCACCCTCGGCATCTTCAACTACATCGGCAACAACACGACCCAGTGGAACGCGATCATGGCCACCGCCGTGGTGGCCTCCGTTCCCGCCGCCGTCCTCCTGATCCTCGCGCAGCGCTACGTCGCCGCCGGTGTCACGGCCGGCGCCGTCAAGGATTGAGACGAGCCTTCATGACCTCCGCCTCCACCACCTCCACCGCGCCCCGGACCGGGGCCGCGGCACGGCCGGTCGACCCACCGGGGCCGCGCCGCGGCCTCGGGGTCGGCGAGTACACCCTGGCCGGCGGCTTCTGGGGCCGCCGCCAGCAGGTCAACGCCGCGGCCTCGATCGAGCACTGCCACGCGTGGATGGAGCGCCTGGGCTGGCTCGCGAACTTCGACGCCGTCGCGCACGCCACGACCTCCGACCGCACGCCGCGCGGCTGGCAGTTCGCCGACTCCGAGGTCTACAAGCTGCTCGAGGCGATCGCCTGGCAGCTCGGCCACGCCCCGACCCCCGAGCTCGAGGAGCGCTACGACGACCTCGTCACGCGGGTGATCGCCGCGCAGGACGAGGACGGCTACCTCAACACGCGGTTCGGGCACGTCGGGCAGCTGCCGCGCTACGGCGACCTGGAGCAGGGCCACGAGCTCTACTGCACGGGTCATCTGCTGCAGGCCGCGGTCGCCCGGGTGCGCACGCGCGGTGAGGACGCGCTGGTCGGGGCCGCGCGACGGGCCGCCGACCAGGTCTGCGAGGAGTTCGGACCGCAGGGGCGGGCCGGGCTGTGCGGCCACCCCGAGATCGAGACGGCCCTGGCGGAGCTCGGGCGGGCGCTCGGCGAGCCGCGCTACGTCGACCAGGCCGCGCTGTTCGTGGAGCGGCGGGGGCACGGGACGCTGCGCCCGATCCCGCTGCTGAGCCCCGCCTACTTCCAGGACGACGTCCCGGTGCGCGAGGCCGGGACGTGGTCCGGCCACGCCGTGCGGGCGCTCTACCTCGCCGCCGGCGCGGTCGACGTCGCCGCCGAGCGGGGGGACGGCGACCTGCTGGACGCGGTCGCGCGCCAGTGGGACGCCGTCGTCGGCCGCCGCACCTACCTGACCGGCGGGATGGGTTCGCGCCACCAGGACGAGGGCTTCGGCGAGGACTTCGAGCTGCCCGCCGACCGCGCCTACTGCGAGACCTGCGCCGGCGTCGGCGCCGTCATGGTGTCCTGGCGGCTCTACCTGCAGACCGGCGACGTCCGCTACGCGGAGCTGATCGAGCGGGTGCTGTTCAACGTCGTCGCCGTCTCACCGCGCTCGGACGGGCGGGCGTTCTTCTACTCCAACCCCCTGCACCAGCGCACGGCCGGCTCCGACGTCGAGGCCGACGCCGAGAACCCGCGCGCCGAGGGCGGGGTGCGGGCGCCGTGGTTCGACGTCTCCTGCTGCCCCACCAACGTGGCCCGCACGCTCGCCTCCTGGCAGACCTACGCCGTCGGCCTCGAACCCGACGGCGTGACGCTGCTGCAGTACGCGGCGGGAGAGATCGACGTCGATCTCGAGCAGGGCGTGCTCCGGCTGCGGGTCGAGACCGACTACCCCGACGCGCCCACGATCACCGTCACGGTCCTGGAGGCACCGCCGGCGGCGGGGGCGCTGCGCCTCCGGGTGCCGCAGTGGTGCGGGACCGCCACGCTCGGGCGCGACGGCACGGCGACGCACCGCGTCGAACCCGGGCTGGCCGTGGCGCTGGAGACGATGGCCGCGGGGGCGACGGTCACGCTCACGCTGCCCCTCGACCCGCGCCTGACCTGGCCGGACCCGCGGATCGACGCCGTGCGCGGCACCGTCGCGGTCGAGGTCGGACCCCTCGTGCACTGCCTGGAGTCGGTGGAGCTGCCGCCGCACCTCGACCTGGACCGGGTCCAGGTCGACGCCGTCGCGGGGGTCCGTCGCGGCGCGGACGGCGGCGACGTCGAGGTCCGCCTGACCCAGCCCGACCGCCGCGACGAGAGCGGCGACGGGCCGGCGATGCCGTACCTGTCGTCGTCGCCCCGGTCGGCCTCCGGCCCGGCCGACTGGATCCGCCTCACCCCCTACCACCAGTGGGCCGAACGGGGACCCACCGCGATGCGCGTCTTCCTCCCCGTCCGACCGTCCACCTGACCCCGCCACGACGACGGCGGGACCACCCCCGCGAGGAGAGGAGCACGGCAGTGCCGCCGACGAGGTGGCTGCTCGAACAAGGACGTCCGAGCGCACGCGGACCGCGTGTGTCGACCGAAAGGCCAGAAATCATGACCGGATCACGCCCCAGGCGTGGCGCCCGCACCACCTCGTTCACCCTCGCCTCAGCGCTCGCGCTGACCGGGGTGGCCGGGATGGCCGGGGCAGCCCACGCGGCACCCGTGCCGGAGGCGCCGCCCCAGGCGCACCTGCACTACTCGATGGACGACATCGACGGCTCCACCGTCCCCGACAGCTCCGGCAACGACCTCGACGGCACGATCTCCGGGTCGACGTCGGTGGTCGCGTCCGACGACGGCCAGGCGCTCCGCCTCCCCGGCGGCGCCGACGGCGGCTACGTCACCGTCCCGCGGGGCGCCCTGGAGGGCGCCACCGACCTCACCGTCTCCACCCGCGTGAGCTGGGACGGCGACGGCGGGAGCTGGCAGTGGCTGTACGGGCTCGGCAGCGACACCACGCGCTACCTGTTCACGACCCCCTCCTCCGGCAGCAGCCAGCTGCGCACCTCGGTCACCACCGGCGGTGGCGGCGGGGAGGCCCAGGTCACGGGATCGGCCGCGCTCCCCGGCGAGCGCTGGGTGACGCTGACGACGACGCTGGACACCTCGGCCGACGAGGTCGTCACCTACCTTGACGGCGTCGAGGTCTCCTCCGCGAGCACGGCGATCGGCGCCGGCGAGCTCCTGACCCAGACGGCCACGAGCGCCGGCTACCTGGGCCGGTCGTTCTACAACGACCCGCGCTTCAAGGGCTCGCTCGACGACGTCCAGATCTTCCACGAGGCGCTCGATGCCGAGCAGGTGGCCGCGCTCGTCGGCGGCGAGCTGCCCACGCTGGTCGCCCTGGCCGACACCTCCCCCGAGGTCCGCACCGCCATCGGTACCCCGCCGACCCTCCCCAGCCACCTGCCGGGTGAGTTCACCGACGGGTACAACCGCGACGTCCCCGTCACGTGGGAGGCCGTCGACCCGGCGCTCCTGGAGGAGTCGGGCACCTTCACGGTCGACGGCGACGCGTCCGGCACGCCGGTGACCGCCGAGGTCACCGTGCACCGGGGCGAGCTCAGGGTCGACCTCGGCACCGACACCGGCGAGTTCGTCGGCGGCGCCTCCGGCCTGCTGTACGGCCTGTACGCCGACGGCATGCCGACGGACAACCTCATCGAGGGCATGGGCGTGCGCAGCATCGCGACCAAGGCCCAGGACGGTGCGCAGCACCCCGGTTCGGACGGCCTCGAGGTCCTCGAGCAGCTGTCGCAGAGCACCGGCGGCGACGTCTACATGCGCATCGTGGACTACTACCGCGGGTTCCCGTACGAGTGGCCGGGCACCACCCCCGAGGAGCGCTACGACGACTTCAAGGAGACCCTGGAGGAGCAGCTCGACCTCATCGCCACCGTGCCGGCCGAGCAGCTCGAGAACCTGGTCATCGAGCCCTTCAACGAGCCCGAGGGCAACACCCACGGCACCGGGCCGTGGAGCTACGACGGCACCAGCTGGCTCGACGACCCCACGGACTACTTCCAGCACTGGGACGAGACCTACCGCACGATCAAGGCGCGCTACCCGGACATGCGCATCGCCGGCCCCGGGACCAGCGTCCTGTACAGCCAGGTCGAGGGCTTCCTCGAGCACGCGGTCGCCTCGGACACCGTGCCGGACATCATCACGTGGCACGAGCTGTCCGACCCGCAGCAGATCCGCACCTCCGTCGAGCGCTTCCGCGGCTGGGAGGCCGGCGTCTTCGAGGGCACCGACCGGGAGGGCACCGAGCTGCCCATCAACATCAACGAGTACGCGTTCAACTACCACACCTCCGTCCCCGGCCAGATGATCCAGTGGATCTCCGCGATCGAGGACACCAAGGTCGACGCGATGATCGCGTTCTGGAACCTCAACGGCAACCTGTCCGACTCCGCCGTGCAGAGCAACCGTGGCAACGGGCAGTGGTGGCTCTACAACGCCTACTCCCAGATGAGCGGGCACACCGTCGAGGTCACCCCGCCGTCGCCCGGTGAGAACTACTCGCTGCAGGGCCTGGCGACGCTGGACCCCGAGAACGCCCTCGCGAAGGTCATCCTCGGTGGCGCGGAGGGCACGGCCCCGGTCGACGTCGTCAACATCCCCGAGGACGTGTTCGGCTCGCAGGTCCGCGCGACCGTGCGGGAGATCCCGTGGACCGGCCAGCTCGGCGACTCCGCCCAGCCCCGGCACCTCGGCGAGTTCACCGCCGACGTCACCGACGGCACGGTCACGCTCGACTTCGGGGGCGCCCAGCTCCCGGAGCTGACGGAGTCCTCGGCCTACGAGATCGTCCTGACCCCGGCCGGTGTCGGCGAGACCACCGCCGCCGACCCCCTGGAGTGGGAGGCGAGCTACGAGGCCGAGGACGCGCGCGGCGCCGGCGCGGGCTACCAGGTCAACGGCCCCGAGGGCAGCGAGACGAACGTCTCGGGCTACTTCACGTCCGGTGGCTTAAACGTCGGCGGGCTGCGGACCGACTCCGACGTCACGCTCGACTTCGACGTCGAGGTGCCCGCCGACGGCACCTACGACCTGTCGGTCTTCTCCAGCTCGCTCAACACCTTCGCCCGCGTGGCGGAGCAGGGTCCGACGAACATCTTCGTGAGCGTCGACGGCGCGCAGGAGCGGGAGATCCACCTGCCCCTGAGCTACAAGTGGGTCGTGTGGGACTCCACGTCCACCGCGGTCGACCTGACCGCCGGCACCCACACCATCCGGCTGGCCGCCCGCAGTCTGGACGGCGAGAACGCCACCGTGGGTGACGCGATCGTCGACCGGATCACGCTGGAGCTCGCGTCCGAGAACGCCGAGAACGTCGTGTACGAGGCCGAGCACGCCTCGCTCGACGGGGGTCAGGCGCAGTACGACCTCCCGACCGGCGCGTCTGCCGACGACGTCTCCGGTGCCGGCACCGTGCGCCTGGACGCCGAGGACTCGGCGACGTTCTGGGTCTACGGCGCCGAGAACGCCGAGGCGACGCTGACCGCGCAGCTCCACGGCGAGGGTCAGGGTCAGCTCTGGGTCAACGGCCGCGAGGTCCTCGACCTCGCGCAGGCCCAGGAGGTCGCCGCGCACCTCGACGGCGGCGTGAACAAGATCGTGGTGACGGGCACGGGCAGCGGCCTCACGCTGGACCGGCTCGTGGTCTCCCCCGGTCGCGACGCCATCGGCGTGACGCAGTACCAGGCCGAGGACGCGCGCGTCGGCGGGAGCGCCGCCGTCGTGGACCTGTCGCTCGCCGAGGGTGGCAAGGCCGTCAGCGGCATCGGTGGCGAGCAGGGCAACGGCAACACCCTGACGTTCGACGTCGAGGCGACGCAGGACGGCACCCACGCGGTCGTGTTCCGCTTCTCCAACCCCGAGCAGGTGCCCGCCACGCACTACAACCCCAACCCCATGGGGCGGCACGCGGACATCCGGGTCAACGACGGCGAGATCCAGCGCGAGATGTTCGTGCCGACGTTCCACCGCAACAACTTCTGGGAGCGGACCGTCGTGCTCGACCTGGAGGAGGGCGCGAACACCATCACGATCTCGGCCCAGGAGCTGCCGAACTGGAACGGTGAGACGTTCGCGTCCGACACGTGGCCGCTCGGGTTCAACCTCCGCGCGGTCGAGGCGCCGATCATCGACCGCATCTCGGTGTCGCCGCTGCGGGCGGACACCGGCCCGGTCGAACCGCAGCCTCGGGCGTTCGTCGACGTGCCCGCGGGGACGCAGTTCGAGCGGGAGATCACCTGGCTGGCCGAGAACGAGATCTCGACCGGGTGGGACCGCGGTGACGGGACGTTCGAGTTCCGCCCCGTGACCCCGATCGCGCGCGACGCGATGGCGGCGTTCCTGTTCCGCCTCGCGGGCGACGACGACTACCGGGCCCCGACCGTGTCGCCGTTCTCGGACGTGGACACGAGCAACCAGTTCTACAAGGAGATCGCTTGGTTGGCCGAGGAGGGCATCTCGACCGGGTGGGACAACGGTGACGGGACGGTCTCGTTCCGACCGCTCGAGCCGATCGGCCGTGACGCGATGGCGGCGTTCCTGTACCGGATGGCGGAGTCCCCGTCGTTCACGGTTCCGTCGGTGTCGCCGTTCACGGACGTGGCTCCGAGCAACCAGTTCTACAAGGAGATCACCTGGCTGGTCTCCGAGGAGATCGCCACCGGATGGCTCGGGAACGACGGGACGGCGATCTACCGCCCCGTGAACCCGATCAACCGTGACGCGATGGCGGCGTTCCTGTACCGCTACGTCGAGGCCGGGTTCGCCTCGGTCGACTAGCAGGCACGAGCTCCACCGGAGACGGCGCTGCCCCCGACCCGCATCCCGCGGGTCGGGGGCAGCGCTGCGTCGCCCGTCAGCTCAGGCTGTTCAGCAGGAGCCGGTGCACGAACGGCTCGGAGGTGGTCTCCGGGTGGAACGCGGTCGCGATGAGCGAGCCCTGGCGGACGGCCACGATCCGCTCGACGGCCTCGCCGTGGTCGCCGCCGTCGTCGACCGCGACGGTCGCCAGCACCTCGACCCCGTCACCGACGCTCTCGGCCCACGGCGCGCGGATGAAGACGGCCCGGAGCGGGCGGTCCGCGTCGTCACTGTCCACGTCGGGAAGAAGCCCGGGGGCCGCGAGGCTCATCTCGAAGGAGTCGACCTGCCGCCCGAAGGCGTTGCGGCGCACGACCATGTCGATGCCGCCGACGCCGCGCTGGCCGGGGGCGGCGTCGAGGATCTCGTCGGCCAGCAGGATCATGCCGGCGCACGTGCCCAGGGTCGGGAGCCCGGCGCGGAGCGCGTCCTGCAGCGGTTCGACGAGGTCGAACGCGCGCAGCAGCTTCTCGATGGTGGTCGACTCGCCCCCGGGCAGGACGAGCGCGTCGACCCGGGCCAGCTCCTCGGGGCGCCGGACCCGCACGGTCCTGGCCCCGAGGTGCTCGAGCATCCGGACGTGCTCGGCGACGTCGCCCTGCAGCGAGAGCACGCCGACCGTGGGCGCCGCCGTCGTCACGACCTCACCGCTCGACCTGACGTCACCAGCCGCGCTCGGCCAGGCGGTGCGCGACCGGGATCTCGTCCACGTTCAGGCCCACCATCGCCTCGCCCAGGCCGCGGGAGACCCGCGCGATGACGTCCGGGTCGTCGAAGAACGTCGTCGCCTCGACGATCGCCTTGGCGCGCTGGGCGGGGTTGCCGGACTTGAAGATGCCGGAGCCCACGAACACGCCCTGCGCGCCGAGCTGCATCATCATGGCGGCGTCGGCCGGGGTGGCGATGCCGCCGGCGGTGAACAGGACGACGGGCAGCGCGCCGGTGCGGGCGACCTCGGCCACGAGCTCGTACGGCGCCTGCAGCTCCTTCGCGGCGAGGAACAGCTCGTCCTCGGGCAGGGAGGAGAGGCGGCGGATCTCGCCCCGGATCGTGCGCATGTGGGTGGTGGCGTTGGAGACGTCGCCGGTGCCGGCCTCACCCTTGGAGCGGATCATGGCCGCGCCCTCGGTGATGCGACGCAGGGCCTCGCCCAGGTTGGTCGCGCCGCAGACGAACGGGGCGGTGAAGGCCCACTTGTCGATGTGGTGGGCGTAGTCGGCCGGGGTCAGCACCTCGGACTCGTCGATGTAGTCGACGCCGAGGCTCTGCAGCACCTGCGCCTCGACGAAGTGGCCGATGCGCGCCTTGGCCATCACGGGGATCGAGACGGTCGCGATGATCTCGTCGATCATGTCCGGGTCGCTCATGCGCGAGACGCCGCCCTCGGCGCGTATGTCGGCGGGCACGCGCTCCAGAGCCATGACGGCGACGGCGCCGGCGTCCTCGGCGATCCGGGCCTGCTCGGCCGTCACGACGTCCATGATCACGCCGCCCTTGAGCATGTCCGCCATGCCGCGCTTCACCCGCGCGGTGCCGGTCGCACGGGTGTTCTCTTCTGCCTGCGTGGCACTGGTGTCAGACACGATGACGTCCTCTTCTCCGAGCGGGGACGAAAGCTCGTCCCACCTGGTCGATCCTAGCTTCGGGGCGCGTCACGGCCCCGATCGGTCGTGGACGGCGGAGCGGACGCCGGCGTCGCTCGCCCAGCTCGCGAGGATCTGCAGGCGCTCGGCCGACGGCGATCCCGGCTCGGCCGTGTAGACGAGCAGGGCCAGCCCGTCCTCGGCCGCGACCGACAGCTCCTCGTAGCTCAGGACCAGCTCGCCGACCACCGGGTGGTGGAAGCGCTTGGTCCCGGCGCCGTGGGTGCGCACGTCGTGCGCCGACCAGAGCCGGCTGAACGTCTCGCTGCGCGTGGTGAGCTCGCCCACGAGGTCCTGCAGCGCGCGGTCGTGGGGGTCGCGGCCGGCCTCGGCGCGCATGATGCCCACGCACATCGCGGCGAACAGCTCCCAGTCGGGGTAGAAGTCGCGCGAGGCGGGGTCCAGGAACTGGAACCGGGCGAGGTTGGGCACGCGCCCGCCGTCGCCGATCACGGGCGAGTAGAACGCGGTGCCGAGCGCGTTGGTGGCGATGAGGTTCTGCCGACGGTCGCGCACGAACGCGGGTCCGCCGGTGATCGCGTCGAGCGTGCGCTGCAGCCCCTGGCGCGCGGGCTGCTGCGCCGTCGCCCGGCGTCGGGCGCGACCGGAGGCGGGGATGCCGTCGGCGGCGCGCGCCAGGTGGTGCAGGTGACGGCGCTCGGTCTCGTCGAGCTGGAGGGCCCGCGAGAGCGACTCCAGCACGGAGGCGGAGGCGCCCGCGACGTCGCCGCGCTCGAGCTTGGCGTAGTACTCCACGCTGACGTCGGCGAGCGTGGCGACCTCGGCCCGGCGCAGGCCGGGCACGCGCCGGTTCCCGCCGGCGGGCAGGCCGACGTCGGCGGGCGTCAGGCGGGCCCGACGCGTCATGAGGAACTCGCGCACCTCGGCTCGGTTGTCCATGACCTCACGGTAGGGGTGCCCCGGGCGGTGAGGGATGCCCTGTCGGTACACGTTCCCGCAGGGACTCCCCGCGCGCGTGGGACAGGTCTTCACTGGGACGTGCTCCCGCCGTCCGGCGCGAGCAGGAGGGAGCCGGCGTGACCATCCGTGTCGACGGCCGCCGCGCGAGCGTGCGGTGCTCGGCGTTCACGCTGCTGACCGGACTGCTCGCCCTGGGGGCGTGCACCGCGGGCGACGGCGAAGCGCCGGCCGCGCCTTCGTCGTCCCCGACCGTGCTGTCGTCCCCCGGCCCGACCGCGTTGCCGAGCCCGCCGCCGAGCGCCCCGGCCCAGACCACCCCGCCCACCCCGGAGTCAGGAGAGACCGTGCCCGAGCCGACCGGAACCGCCGTCACGCTGACGATCGGTGAGCAGCGCATCACCGCCACGCTGAACGACTCCCCCGCCGCCCGGGCGCTGGCGCAGCAGCTGCCCCTGACCTTGGCCTTCGACGACTTCAACGCCGTGGAGAAGATCGCCCGGCTCGAGACGCCGCTGCCGATGGCGGGCATGCCGCCCGGCGACGACCCCGAGATCGCCGACATCGGGTTCTACGCGCCGAGCGGCGATCTCGTCCTGTACTACGGCGACGTCGGGTACTACACGGGCATCGCCCGCCTCGGCACGTTCGACGACGTCGCCGCGATCGAGGCGATGACCGGCCCGTTCACGGTCGTCGTCGCGCCCGCCTGAACCATCCACCCCCACCCGAGAGGCAGCACCATGAGGATCCTCCCCACCAGCCCGACCGTGAAGAACCCGCCCGAGTGGTTCACCGGCGACGTCTGGCTCGACCCGGTCGTCTCCCCGCAGGACGAGGGGCAGCGCCTCAGCGCCGGCCTCGTCCGCTTCTCCCCCGGGGCGCGCACCGCGTGGCACTCCCACCCGCTGGGCCAGACGCTCCGCATCGTGGAGGGCACGGCCCTGGTCCAGGCGCGCGGCGGCGAGATCGTCGAGGTCTCGGCCGGCCAGACCGTCTACAGCCCTCCCGGTGAGGAGCACTGGCACGGCGCTGCGCCCGACAGCTTCATGACCCACCTCGCGCTGTGGGAGACGCCGGACGGCGAGGAGAGCGCCCGGTGGGGCGACCACGTCACCGACGCCGAGTACTCGGCGTCGTCCGGGGGCTGACCGCGTCGACGACGGCGCTCAGCACCCCTCGCTGTCGTAGACGCACAGGCGCTCCCACGCCGTGGCGAGGAGCAGTCGGGTGCTCTGGCCCGCCGACTGGACCTGGCTCTCGCCGCCCTGATAGCCCACGAGGGTGACGGCCGTGCCGCGGCGCGTCTGCGCGACGTAGTCGCCGATCGCGGCGGCGAGGTCGCCGGTGGCGGACGCGCCGTAGTAGTCGGTCACCAGGCCGTGGCCCTGGGCTCCGATGTCGACCCCCTCGACGACGTAGCGCGTCGCCGCGCCCTCGGTCGCCGTGCAGCTCTCCATCGACGCGAGGAGGGCGTCGGCTGCGGCCGTAGCCGCACCGGCGTCCGCGAATACAGCGACCTGTTGGATCCCGACGGGCTCCTCGAACTCGCCCGAGCCCTGGGTGACGGTCCACATGTCGAGGGCGTCCGGGGTCGGCGGCCGGCAGTCCTCGGGGAGGCGCCAGGCCGTGATGCCGGTGGCCTCCTTGCGCGGCTGGTCGGCCGTGCCGAGGAGCTCGGCGTCGAGGGTCGTTTCGGGCAGCACCTGGGCGGGGATGTCGACGGCGGGCTCCGACGGCGGCGGCTCGGTCTCGGTGGCGGTGGTGGCCGTCGGGCTGGCGCTGGTCGCCTCCTCGGAGGGGGACTCGGTCTCGCTGGTCGACGGCGTCGCGGACTCGCCCGGAGCGGCGTCGTCGCCGTCGGACGAGGGCGTGCAGGCGACGAGCGAACCCGCGAGGAGCACGGCACCGAGGGTCAGAGCGGAGCGTCTCATCGGTTCACCCTTCCGAGGCCGGGCGCCGGATGGCAAGAGGCGGGGCGCACCCGACGCACCACTCCCCCGGTGCGACGGAGTCCCCTCCCTTGTCCTTCAGCACGACCACGGTCGCCGGCTTTGTGGGGGTGAAGGCGGGCTCGTCTAGTTCCAGCACGTCGCCGACCGTCTTGACGGTGGCGAGAATGTCGCTCGGGGCGATGTCCTCGCCGTCGTCGAAGTAGTCGAACAACGGCAGGTTGAGGTGGACGTACGTCTCGCGGTCGTTGTGCGACGGCGGGGGCGCCTCCCCTGTGATCGCCGTCCACTGCTCGGCGGAGCAGAGGTGAACGAACACGCGGGCGGAACGCCCCGGGTCGTAGTCGTCGAGGGGACGGGAGTCGCGGTAGATCTTCTGGCGCATCGTGCGGCCGGCGCCGACCCCCGAGCCGAATGAGACATCGGCCATCACGTGAACGCCTGCCGCCCCACGGATCTGCGGGGACGCCGCCTTCTGCGCCTTCCAGGCCTCGGCGGCGAGGCCCACAGCGCGCAACTGGAAGCCGCCGACCGTCTCCTTGCCGGTGACCTGGCCCTCGACCGTGGCGCCGAGCCCGAGCCGGGTCGCGACAAACTGGCGCACGGACCCCTCGCCCGAGTTGACGCCGTCGAGCCAGGGCTGCCGCGGGAGGGACACGTAGCTCTGCGGGTCGGCGGTGAGCGTCTCGGACCAGATCGCGCCGCTGACGGCGCACACCTTGCCGATCGCGGTCTGCAGCGCCGCTGGTTCCTCGCCGCCGAGATCGAGCCACATCGCCCCGCGCTGACGGATCGGAAGCATCACGCCGCTGTGGGCGAACCCGTCAGCGGCCGCAGTGTCGGGTTAGTCCTGCACCCGGCGGAGCGGGAACGATCGAGGCTAGGCGGCAGGTGATGGAGGCCCTTCTCGGGGATCCGCACGGTCCGCCGGAAGTGGACGCGCACGGGCCCGAGGTGGAGGGTGTCGTTGCGGACGACGACGGCGAGCGGTTCGGTCACGTTCTCTCCTCGGTTTGGGGGTCGGTGCTCCCGGACGACGGAACTGCGGGGTGGATCGCGCGCGGCAACAGTGCTGCTGCGTTCATGGCAGGCCTGAGGTACCACAATCGCGCCGGAGGATGGAACCGGGCGACCGCGGGGTCGCTCGTCTCCTCACCCAGGTGTGCGACGGCGGCCTCGATCGCTGGAACCTGACCCTTCACCAGGAGGGTGCGCGCGACCTGGGTCGAGACCAACCGACGCGTTCCAGCTCGGGAAATTCGCGCACGTCGCCCGACCGCGGCGGCTACTCCACCTCGAAGGTGTTGCTGCGGAAGTCGGCGAAGCCCCAGGTGGTTGGGAGGTCGGGCTCCTCGACGCCGAGGAAGACCCGAACGGTCTTGCGGGACTGGGTGAACTCGCCGAGGTCGCCCAGCTCGACGTCGGGCGGGTAGGCGTAACCGGTCTGCTCGGCGAGCTCCCGACGCGCGGCGGCCTCGGCCGGCTCGTCCTCGGCGTCCTCGCCATTGGGGATGGACCACGATCCCGCGTCCTTGCGCGCCCAGAACCGGCCGCCCCAGTAACCGAGAAGCAGGAGCGGACCCGTATCCGGGTCGCGGCGGACAACGAGGAGGGCGACGCTGCGGGTGACGGCATGGGAGCAGTCCAGCCCTGGCGCCGGGTAAGCGCCAGGGCTGGACGGCGCGCCACGCTCTCCAGCCACGACACTGGGTGAACCCGTCCAAGACCAAGTAGGACAAATCGAGGGAAATCGAAGAAATACTATATCCCCAAAACTCAACGATCCTCAATCTCAGTGAAGCCAATCCTCCTCGCACGTTCCACCAGCGCGAAAAGCACCTTAGCCTGCGCCACTGACGGAAGACCGCCCCGCAAAACGATAGCGAGAATGCTACGATCTTTCTCAGTTGAAACACTGTATTTCACACCGAAGTCGCGCAGGCTAGCCCAGGACTCCGCGGGCACCTTTAGCGCGCGAGCCTGAATGTCAATCGTGTTGTCTATCTTCCTCGCCGATTTGGCCGCCGACCTCTGATCGCGCAGCGACTCCGTGGCGACCAAGGATCCGAGAAACTCCGTACTGAGATCAACGGGAACAGCTTCGAACGACTGCCAACAGGCAGGACGCTTCGCCCATTCGGTCACATTTGTCACAATACGCGTAGCCGACGTCAAGTGGGACAGCGCGCACTCAGCCAAACGCTCGGCCTCGTCTAGGACCACACTCGAGACTGCCTGCGACCGCCATATCTGGCCTAGATCGACGACATTTCCAGGACTGTGCCGATTCACCTCGCGTACGAGCTTCGCCATTGCATAGGTCGTGATATTCGCCAAGTAACCACTTTCGTACCAACTCGACCGGGCAACCCTAGCTCTAATCTGATTATAGAGGATAGACCGCGCCACCACGTCGCGAAAATAGGCCTCGTTGAAGGCATCGGAATCACGGACCCACTCGCTGTCGACCACTCTCGCAAACTCAGCAAAATTAATCTGAGCACCCTTACTCACAAGATGGGGATGCATCCGCCACGACATCTCGTAGCGCGCAACATCAGTTTTGGTAAGTATTTGCCGACGAGGGAACTTCGAATCGAAAGCCCTTTGCTCGACACCCATCTTCATCCCACGCTCGCTCTTGTATTGACCCCGCGCCCTCTCATAGAACCAACGAGTCTGCACGGTTGAGCCCGCCGATGCCGGGGCGGAGACGCGACGCGACATCTCCTCAAGACGAACGTGGTAAGGGTGATTCGCGAAGAAATCGGCCTCGCTCACCCTATTCTGCGTGTTCGCGAAACGCGAGATCTTCGGAACCATCTCAAGCGCCACCTGAGGCGGCACAACAATCAACTTCATCTGCACGAAGACGTCGCCGAGGTCAACGGGGACCTTCGAGTCACGCCTCGTGTAGAACAAAGTGGCTGTGGTCTGACCACCGTTGACGATCTGCAGATCGATGAGGCGGACAAGATTACCCGTGGCCTCGTCGAGGGTAACGGAGGCCGCCGTCGCCGAGATGCCATTGTTATACGGGAGGAAAAACTGAGGTGAGACTGTAGCTGTCTCTCGGATACCCTTGTTCGTCTTACCGACACCACTTAGGTACGACCGGACATTACCCTCCAGTAAGCGACTACCATATTGACCGTACAGATCCGCCAGAAGAGCGCCCGGAACCGCGGCCAGGAAGGTACTTATTTCCTGTCCGGGGTCTCCGACCGCCAGTACGCGAAGACCACCTTGGATGTGTTGCGCAAGATCAATCTCCAACGCCTCATGATCGAGTTTCGACTCCGCCAGATCATTTAGCCGGCTTGCGTCCCAAACATGATAGTCCAGCGGGATTCCGTTCAGTTCGGACGAATCGAAACTCCGAACGCGCGAGCCGAGTGTCGCGTCCGTAAAAAGATACAACCGGTATCTCGTAGTTCGCCCTGCACGCTCTCGCACCTCCCGACTAAACTGAAACGCCATCTCGCTCGGCTCGCGATCCTTCTCGAACACGCCACTGACTGAATCCCTGAGGAATGCTTCGAGGCTTCGAAAGGCGTAACGAGCAGCAGCCGTCGCCATGGTGCCCGACCCCAGTTCCTCAGTCGTCACCAGGATCGCTAGCGCTACCGAGTCGTCGTCGTCCCCAAGATCGAAGGCGTCAACCGCCACCTCGCGACCGCCGGCGTCGCTCGCGACAAAGTTAACCACCCGCGGGTCCACAAATTCTCCGGCCTCAGAGAGTTGCCCCGCGAGGATTTGCATGAGCGCGGCCTTGAAGTACTCGCCCTCAGCTTCTGCTAAGGCAGCGGCATCATCGAGCAACTCACGGCGATACTCGTCCACACTCATGCTTTCGAACCCTCCGAACTCGCCACAATATAAGACGCAATTGAAGATAAGTTCAACTGGTACGAGACCCTCTCAACCCCAGCCGGAACATCGGCCACCGTGATTCGGGGGAAATCTTCGTCCACTCGGTAAACCGTCTCGCTCAAGAACCTCACAGGACTGGTGTAGTACTTATCTGAAATATCGACGCCAAGGCGGTCCAGGCGAGAGAGAAGGTTTTCCGCACCGCCCCCCTCGGACATCAACACCGAACGAACAGACTCAACTAAAGTTGCGGCGGAAATACCTTCGGCAGAATACTCGAGCGGGCCTTCGACACGATGAACTACAAGCAACAACTCGGACCACTCCGTCGAAAGTTGCGCCGCTGAACTGATTGTGATTGCGGCTCCCAGCGGCCGCACGGACTTGACCTCAACATTTCCATCGTTGAACTCGAAGTCTTGAGGTGCCCCGAGCGGACCTACCCAACTGTCGACAGCTGTCCGCATCAACCCAGTCCTGGAGTACGCGCCAAAGTAGAGAAAGTGCAACTCCGCGCAAAGGCCACGGTATGCCTGCTCACCAAGCCGAACCTTCTGCGGAACAGATAGCAAGCGGCGCCAATCTGCCACGGCCTCCACCAGGCGAGAGAATCCCATTGAATCGTCCGGAGCATCCTCTGTTCGGGCAAATAGATCCACAGCCAGTCGCGAAAATACTGAGATCGACCCCTCATTCAGTAGAACCAACTCAAGTAGCCACGTTTCGTCCTTTTGACGGAACCCGGAACGCACTTCGACTAGATCCGAGAGCTCGAGTTCCGGAGGACGTCGCCGACTCAAAAAGGCAATAGATATACGGCCGTCCGACGTCATCCCAAAGAACCGCCGAAATGGGTGATGCGGGTCGAGCTCTCGGTACCCCACCTCACTGCGCCCGCGCATTTCCGCCCAGCGGAGTACAAAATCAGACCTCATCGTCCACTCCGATGCTGTCGTCATCGTCAGTCAGTATCAACTCTTGCAGAAAGACCTGGGCCTTGATAGCCACGGTGTTTAAAACGTAGCGGACCGAGTTTGCACTATGGTTCCCCTTCGTAGAATCTCCGGGGAATACGAGTTTGTACGATACAAGCGGGGCGAGTACAGATGGTCCGGGGGTAGAGGGAAACGTTGGTTCGATGGGATAAATCATGATCGCAGGCCGACGAAGTAGGCCGAAATACCGACTCTCAGGCACCCTAGACGGGTCGACATCCGGATTCGCCAACGCAAACTGATGGCGCTGGTCGGGCGTTAACAAAGTTCGCGCAACATCCAAGTTGCTGGCGATGCGGCCCTTGTCAGATACCCGAAGGAGGCCCGTGTCGTCTGTGACAACTTTGCGCCTTGTCATCTTCAAACTGGCTTGACCGATTTCGATCTCCGCGCCCTTGCCTGACATGACGACTACGTCCCACTGGCGCATCGCAGGATCCGATTGAGCGCGGACGTGAGCAGCAAGTGAAGAACTCAGACTTATCTCAGAGCCATGGGTCTGGAACTTTTCGACGAACTCGCCCACCACCCCGGCTCCGACGACGCCAAGGTGTCGATTCGCGTTCTCATCGAGGATTCCCACACCGGTTTCCGCGACCAGCGTGTCGAGAAGATCGATGTTTGCCTGCTGACTCGACAGGTCGGAACTCAACTTGACGGACTCCAGCGACCGCCCAACCAACGATACGGTCTTGGTCTCGGTACTCGTTGCCTTCATCTTGTTTCGAGCTGTGATCAGTAGCGCGTCAGGATGGTCCCTGACCGCGATTCCGAAATCTCGGGGCGTCAAGTTGAGTGCGTGCATAACCCGAAGTTCAGCCCTCAATTCACGAATCGAACTGTCTACATGCATAAAGTCCGCCGCTACTACCGGATCGATCCAGAGCCTACAGAGATCGTGATACCCGTCGCGGTATCCGAACCACCGCGCCATCTGCATGAGCGTGTCGGCAGCCGCAGCCTTTCGGTAGAAATAGCTAACCGTCAGACCGGAAAGCGTGAGCCCCCGACTCAAGACATCTCCGCCCACAGCGATCACGCTGCGAGGCATTTCCCAAGGATCTCCCTCACTGATAGCGCGATCTACTTTCGAATTATGCAGAGTCACTGAAACGTCTCTTGCGGCACCAGACAGTGCCGAGAGCACGTCTTCCCAGGGTTCTCCAACCCAGGCGTAATGCTGTTCGAAGGTCGATCTGACAAGACTCAACAGTTCGTTGAATGAGCCGTGAGCAAACGATTCTGAGTGGAATTCGATCGCGTTTAAGAGATCCGCAAAGTAGGACTGCAAAAGCCGATGCACCTGTTGCTGGACGTTTACGAATCGGCTAACGTTTACAAGCATCGAGCGCGGCCCTCGATCGCCGCGAATGTCGCGGATAGCGCAGGCGATAAGGAACGAACGTGTGGCGTCGTGGAGCGATTCCGGAAGGTTATCGACTTGAAGTTGAGACTTGTGGCCGAAGGGGAACGTGGCTGCAGCCCCTACTGGGTCAAGCGGTTCACTGAGGGAACCCCCGCCGAAGGTACTCTCGGGCCCAACGTAGTTGGAGGGGGCCTCCAGCGCGTAGATGTAATCGCGCGGAAAGAGGTCGTCCTCGACGGACTCATCGATGAAGATATTAGCGAATGGCGTCGCGGTAAAAGCTAGATACGAAGCTCGGCTGGATCGTTCGAGGATTGACCTGATTGCCTTGTTAATGGCAGTCGGGTCATCCTCGCCGCTCGTGTTGACCGACGCGTAATCTGATTCATCGTCCAGAAGCAGCAGCGGCAGATCGAGGGACTTGCCCGTTGCGGCTTGAGAGCGGAGCCAATCCTGAACAGCGTTAAGAACCGCCTTGTTCTTCTTGACGACAAGAATGTGAGGATTTACCGTGCTCGCACCGACTTGCAGGTTCAAGACCTGCTGATTCTTCTTGCCAAAATCACGTAGTTGCGTCGTCAACCCCGTAGCAGTTGCGATCGACTTATCGATGGTACCGATTCCGACGTACGACGTCTTTGCGGCAGATGTCAGGCGAGCCCCAGTGACGCGCGAATCTCGCCCGATGAACCCCTCGTCAACCCGAAGCTGCGTCTGTCGACGCAAGGACTCAGTGTTACCGGCTAGAACAATGATCAACTTGTAACCAAGGTCGGCGGCCTTGTTTAGGATTCCGAGATAGGTCGCAGTTTTTCCAGACTGCACGTCACCGATGATCAGTCCACGGCGCTGCCAGTTACCAATTGCTCGAGGGTCCCCGAGTAGTTCAACGATCCTGTCCGTCTGTTTGTCCATAGTTCGCAGGACGTTCGTCGGCAGGCCCTCCTGAGAAAGCATCTGCTTGTACGCCAGCCACCGCTCGAGCGTGGTCCCAGCCATGGCTTCTTGTAGCCAAGGCCTGAAAGCAGGCGCTACTACGGCCACGCCGGCGTCCATCTTGACGGATAGCCTGTCCATGAGTAGTTGTTTAGCCTGCTGAATCTCCTCAGGCGAACATGTGTACAACTGTCCGAACAGTGCTAGCGTCTGGTCGAGACTGTCCTCCTCGATCTCCCTGCCAGCAAAGTGAGCCGTCGATACTGTGACGAGTCGCGTCACGCGCTCCTGAGAGTCAGAATTCATTGGAGACGCTCCTTCATAAGGTCACTCAGATTTGGGATCCGACTGTACGGCTCGACGACCTGCATGACGGCGATCAAATCTTCGATCGTTGATCCTCTCGCGCTGTAGGCCGCCCAAACGGCCGACAGGTTGTCGACCGCGACAACGTCCGACGCCTCGTCCCGGCTTGTGGGAATCTCGTCATTGGTTAAACGAAGATGAACATCGTGGATAGGAAAGTTGTCCTCTACGAGCCGCAGGATCTGCTCAACTCCTTCGAGCGTTGTGTCGTGCTCAATCGCCTCGACCTGCGGGTGAGACCGGTTAACTTCATATCTGAAGCCGTCCCTGTCGGAAAGAACCGTCCATACGGGAACTTCGTTTGAGCGCTCGCTCCTGCCACGATAGGCCTGGGTCCGGCGACTCGGCTGAACAATCCGGTCTTGAAGTTTACGGAGACGATCTCTAATCACTGGGGGCGGGGTCGACCTAGACTTCTTGATATCAAGCGTCCATAGATGATCGAGGGTGTTTGGAACATCAACCTGAACGCGAGCGAGTTTACCCATCTCAGTTCTCGCCGCCAGTCTAAACCAAGTTCCCCAAACGATAAGGCGGCGAGCGCGGTAAACGTAGAATCCCTGACTATCCTTCAGATCCCGGTAGACGTGAGCAGTTGCTCGGTCTTTCGCCGAGACTTTCGATACGTGCGGGAGCGTGTAGGCCTGGACAGTGACGACTTCACCTTCGATCCTGATGGTCTCCTTGGGTGAACTCTGAGTCGCCCGGCTGTGTTTCATGAAAGGATCTGTAGCTCGGATTGGACGGCCATTGATCGAGATTCTGACCGCTGGCCCGCCCTCACCGTCTATAAATCGGTGGAAGACAAGGGAGAGATGCTGTTCTACCCGCCTGATTGCCGCGTCTAGCGAAGCCTGTGTGGGACCCTCTGTCGAATCAAGCAGATCCGTGTTCTGCCAGAGGACGACAGTTCCGTCGGATTGAAGGGGAGCGACCTCTGTAGTTCTGGCCACTTCCTGTTCGTCCAACGATAGAAGTTCCCAGCTTCGTGTGCTCGCAAGATGGTCGAGGTCCCAGCGCATGGCTGACACTTTCGCATCGCGGCGAGAGATCACCGTCAAGCGTCGGCACTGGGAGAGCGAGGCCGTCTTCAGCCCGAGGCCAAACCGACCTAGGTCCGATCCCGACCGATCCGTGGTCGGGCTCTTCGTAGCCAGCCGCATCGATTCGCGAAGTTCCGCGTACGCCATGCCCACTCCATCATCGGTGATGGAGATCCAGCGGTTCCCGGCAGAGCTGAAAGCGATATTGACCGCTGTCGCACGAGCTGCGATTGAGTTGTCGACGATGTCTGCGACCGCGGTCTCGAGGTCATAGCCGACGGCACGCATCGACTCCATAAGTTCGGGGCCCGGAGGCGCCTCTTCGTATTTCAACGACCCTCGCATGTGGTAGTGGTGCCGTGACTCCTCGCTGAGCCCTACCTGCACAGACTACTCACTGAAGTGCATCGTCGCGCGGCCGGCGTGCACCTCAGTCGGTGTGTCATCTCGTCGGCTCCCTCAGCGCCGATGGTGCAGCCACCTACATCGTCGCCTCTACGGGCGGCGCTGCTCTACTCCCGTTCTGCAAGCGCGGCGTGCGCGCTGATCTCGGTCGACCTTGCTGGTGGCGCGGCAACTCCCTCCCACCTAGATCGGATCTCTTTGCACCGTTCAATCAGGCGTCCGAGACCGCCCAGTCTATCCGCCTGGGTGTCTTCAAAGTGATGACAGACAAAATGGACGAAGGCGAATCGCACGGTTCCAACATGCACCGCGTTACCGAACTGCTTGTACGACTGTCCGGTTGGCTGGCCGGTCTTCAGCATTGCCTCGTAAACGCGATCAGGGAAGCCTTGCAGACGCCCCGCTTCGTACGGCGTAATCCGACGGCGTTCGCTTCCAAGGATGGGGGCTTGATTGATGGCGACTAATGCCGGCGCATAGTTCGCCTTCTTGACGCGCACGCCGGACGGGCGAAGCTGTATGAGACAAGCGTCTAACGAGCGCGCGTCCTTCGCCTGCCACTCGAGTTTACGCCAAGCATTGTTGGGTAGGTTCAGGATTGTTCTGAGCGTGTCACCGCTCTCCGGTCCTACAAGTTGGGCGGCATAGTTTTCGACGAAAGCCAACGATCGGTCGAGGAACTGATCCTTCCACTCTCGAACGTGCTCGCCACCATGTCGGTGCTTTGCAGCGTCCGCTCTTTCTCGAGCGAGCCACTTCTTGTCCGCCACGTCGAACCAAATTGGGTGCCCTGGGAACCATGCCCCTCGGATAGACCTCTTGCGAGTCGATACGACGTTCGCGATTAGAAGCTGATACGCATCGAACCACGTGTCGCTCCCGGATAAGCGATACTCAGTTTGCGAGCCCAGATAGCGTGCTACAAGATTTTCGGCCGACTCTGCGAGAGTCTCGTCGTTTGGTCGAATGGAGTCGATCCATTCGCGAGTCACAACGGCTGGGATTCCGTCTAGATCAACAAGGGGCGTGGTAGCGATCGCCCAGGTTTCGGGTGACCACGTGGAGTTCTTGGGTCGATCGAACGGGGATGTCGTGGGCGTCAGGTCCCGTCGAACTGCAAGGATGTAGACGCGCTCGCGATTTTGCGGTCCCCCACCCTGCTCCGGCGGGATTTGGTGTGGCGAGAAAATTGTGGGCTCCGGATTGACGGCGTACCCGAGATCGGACAAGGATCTTACGATTGTTGCGAAGGTCGTCTCGCGATGCAGAGGGCCGACCAGATTCTTGACATTCTCGAGGAAGACGATTTTGGGCCGCCTCATCGCGACGATCACGAGAATATTGTGGAAGAGCGTTCCTCTGACCGCGTCCAGAATTCCTTCTTGCTTGCCCGACTTGCTGAAGGCCTGGCAAGGGAAGCCCGCAGTCAGGACGTCAAAGTCTTCTGGGATATTCGCAAGTGCGATCTTTCCAGCGTTAGCCCGCTCGAGCAGATCTTGGATCGAGTGGCCCGCGTCAAGTGGAACGTCGTCGTTGATGTCCTCGGTAACATGTACACCTAGGTCGCCCTCAGGTATCCACGCCTTTGTGTAGACGTCTCTCGCGTGACGGTCCTTTTCAGCGACATACACACATCGTCCACCCAGCCCGGATAACGCAGCGTGAAACCCGCCCACGCCTGCGAAGAGATCGACGAAAGTGAAACTGCTATCCACCGGTCTCCTGGCTCGAGTGCTTTTGCAAGGTGGCGGTTTGTCAGATTGATCTACTAGGTCTGATCGTGCCGAACCACTATTGCGGAGACGGTGGGATTTGAACCCACGGAAGAGTTGCCCCTTCACGGCCTTAGCAGGGCCGCGCACTAGACCTGGCTATGCGACGTCTCCAAGACCGAACGGCTCCGGCGCGTCTGGCGGGACGCAGCCGGGGCCGATCAGCTCGAACGAGGCTACCCTGCCGGACCCCGTCCCACCAAAGCGAGCACGCCGCCTATCGCACCGGTCCGCACACGCAACCTCCAGCCCCCCACAGCGGGCCCAGCCACCCGCCGTCGTCCCACCCCCATCTCGCAGCCACCCCTGTGCCGCCGCACAGCAACCACACAGCGCGCCCCACCTGAATGGGACTCCTCACCGAAGGAGCCCCCATGACGATCAGCACCACCCTCACCCTGCTGGCAGCCGACCTCGCCGCCATCGCCGTTCTCGTGTTCGGCCTGTACCACCCGCGCCACCACCGTCGCGATCTCGTGGTCGCCTACCTCGGCATCAACATCGGGGTCTTCACGGTGTCGGCCACGCTGGCAAGCTCCGCCGTCGGCGCGGGCCTCGGGCTCGGGCTCCTTGGTGTCCTCTCGATCATCCGCCTGCGCTCGGACGAGCTGAGCCAGCGCGAGGTCGCCTACTACTTCGCGTCGCTCGCGATCGGCCTCCTCGGCGGCCTCGCCCCCAGCCCGGTCTGGCTCGCCGCCGCGGGGATGGCGCTCGTCGTCGGCGTCATCTACGTCGCCGACCACCCGCGCCTCCTGCCCTCCTCGCGCAGCCAGACCATCGTGCTCGACCGCGCCATCAGCGACGAGAACGAGCTCCGGGACCACCTCGAGGCGATGCTGGGCGCCGACGTCCGCGCCGTCCACGTCCAGCGCCTCGACCTCGTCAACGACTCCACCTGGGTCGACGTGCGCTACCGCCTCCGCCCCGGCTCCGGCCGCTTCCCCCGCGCGAGCATCCTGGCCGCGAGCGCCCACGGGACGCCGACGCCGACGCCGGCCACGGCGCCCCGCGCCACCGCCCTCGATGCGCTGGACTCCCCCACCCGGGCTCCGGCGTCGTCCCTCGACCCCGCGACCTCGGCGGCGACGCGATGAGCGCGACCACCGCCGTCGCCCCGCACGCGAGGGCGATCACTCTGGAGGAGCTCGTGGCCACCGCGCCGCTCCTGACGCGGACCGACCGCAAGTACCTGATCCCGACGTCGCGGCTCGACCTCGTCGACCACGCCGACCCCGACCTGCGCCTCCTGACCATCGGCGGCCTCACCACCCACGCCTACAGCTCCACCTACCTCGACACGGCCGACCTCACCGCCTACCGCCTCGCGGCCCACGCGCGGGCCAGCCGGTTCAAGGTCCGCAACCGCAGCTACCTCGACTCCGGTCTGACCTTCCTCGAGGTCAAGACGCGCTCGGCCCGCGGCGAGACGGTCAAGGACCGGCTCGACCTCAGCCTCGCCTCGCGCGGGGAGCACCAGCGCTTCGCCCCCACCACCGTGCGGCTGCGCACCGGGCACGAGATCGGCCCGCTCACCCCGGTCCTCGAGGTCACCTACGACCGCACCACCTACTACCTGCCCGCCAGCGGCAGCCGGGTCACGGTCGACACCGCCCTCACGTGGCGCTCCACCCTGACCGGCCGGACCCTCACCCTCCCGGGCCACGCGATCGTCGAGACCAAGACGACCGGCCGTCCGTGCGAGCTCGACCGCCTCCTGTGGCGCGACGGCGTCCGCCCCACCCGCCTGTCCAAGTACACCTGCGGGCTCGCGCTCACCAGCGACGAGCCGCTGCACCACAACCGCTGGCACCGCGTCGTGCGCGACCTCCAGGGCCTCGCCGCGACCACCACCCCCTCGACCACCACCCTCTGAAGGAGTTCTCCTATGCGTCCCTCCACCACGCCCCGCCGCTTCCGTCCCACCGCCCTGCGCAGGACCACCGCCGGGCTGCTCGCCGCCGGGCTCGGCCTCGGCGCCCTCGTCGCGTGCAGCACCGACAGCGCGACGGCGACCGGGACGGACGAGGCTTCGGCGTCGTCGTCCTCGTCGTCATCCGCGGACTCCGGGGAGGCGACGACGGACACGGCCACCGCGGCCGCCACCGCCACGACCGGCAGCACGAGCGTGGACGACGCCCTGGCCGCCAACCTGGCCTACGAGGAGGGTGACGCGTCCTACGACGCGGCCTCCGCCGTCGCCATCACGCTCGAGGGCGACACGGCCTCCGTGGACGGCGAGGGCGTCACGGTCGACGGCGGCACCGTCACCATCACCGCCTCCGGGACCTATGTGGTCTCGGGCGAGCTGACCGACGGCGCGATCGTGGTCGATTCGGCCGACGACGGCGTGGTCCGGATCGTGCTCGACGGCGCGACCCTCACCTCCTCCACCACCTCGCCGCTGCAGGTGACGGACGCGGGGAGCGTCGTCGTCGTGCTGGCCGACGGTTCGACGAACGCGCTGACCGACGCCGAGACCTACGTCTACGCCGACGGCACGGACGAGCCCAACGCCGCCCTCTTCTCCACCGCCGACCTGACGATCGCCGGCACCGGCGCGCTCACCGTCACGAGCAGCTCCTACGACGGCATCACGTCCAAGGACGGCCTCGTCATCGCGGGCGGCAACATCACCGTGACCGCGGTCGACGACAGCGTGCGCGGCAAGGACTACCTCGTGGTCCTCGGCGGAACGCTGACGATGACCTCCGGTGGCGACGGGCTCAAGTCCGACGACACCGAGGACGGCACGGCCGGCTACATCGCTGTCCTCGACGGCACGGTCGACGTGACGGCGGGCGACGACGGCGTCGTGGCCCAGACCGACACGCTCGTGGGCGGCGGTGAGGTGACGGTCTCCGCCGTCGACGACGGCGTGAAGGGCGAGGCCGAGGTCGTGCTCGGCGGCGGCACGGTGACGGTCACGGAGTCGACCGAGGGGATCGAGGGCGCGACCGTGACGCTGGCCGGGGCTGCGGTTGACGTGACCTCGTCCGACGACGGGATCAACGCGGCGTCCGACGTCGTGGCCGAGCCGTGGATCTTGGTGTCCGCCGGATCGGTGCTCGTGAACTCCGACGGCGACGGGATCGACGCGAACGGCGCCTTCACCGTGACGGGCGGCGACGTGGTCGTGAACGGGCCGACGAACGACGGCAACGGGGCGCTCGACGTCGACGGCGCGTTCGACGTCTCGGGCGGCACCGTCGTGGCGCTGGGGTCGGCGGGGATGGCGATGTCGCCGTCCTCCTCAGCTCAGGGGTGGATCTCGGCGTCGGTGAGCGCGGCGGCGGGCTCGAGCGTGGTGGTGACGTCCGCCTCGGGTGAGGAGGTGGCGACGTTCACCGCGACGAAGCAGACGGCGTCGGTCGTGTACTCGTCCTCGGCGGTGACGTCCGGTGAGAGCTACACCGTGACGGTCGACGGCGGCACGTCCGTCACCGTGACGGCCGGTGAAGCTGCGGCCGGTGGGATGGGCGGCGGGGGCGGCGGCGGCATGGGAGGCGGCCCCGGCGGTGGCGGCCAGCCGCCGGCGGGCGGGGGCGCCCGCCCCTGACTACCTCCGCCGAGCAAGCCTCAGGGGTCACTATCACCGCGATAACGACCCCTGGGGCTTTCTCGGTGCCGCGGCCGGCGATTCGCGGGCACCCGTGCCACGATCGGGCGATGAGGCGCAGCGAGCGGGTGGGGTCCCTGATCGGGGCGGTGGGCGGTCTGCTGTTCGTGCTGGTCAACGCCGGCGGGCTGCCGGGAGGCGTGGCGTGGGCCGCGCGGGTGCTCGGGGTGGCGGCGTTCGTCGCCGTCGTGATCCTCGTGGTGCTGAGGCGGGGCGGGACGGTGGCCGAGGATCCGCCGTCGCGGCGTCAGATCCGGACGTACGGGATCAGCGTGACCGTGATGGTGCTGGCGATCATCGCCGGGGCGCGCGTGCTGGATGCGAGCGGGCGCGCGGAGCTCGTCGTGGTGTGGGTGGTCCTGTGCGTCGGGGCGCACTTCCTGCCGTTCGCGCGGGCGTTCGCGGTGCCGGTGTTCGCCCGGCTGGGGCTGGTGCTGATCGGGTTGGCCGTGGTGGGCGTTGTGGTGGCGCTGACGACGGCGTCGGCCGTCGCGCCCGCGGCGACCGCGGTGCTGGCGGGGCTCGCCCTGCTGGCCGCGGCGCTCAGCCCGGGACTGCGGCGTCGCTGACCACCCCGAGAACACCAGAGGTCGCGGTATCCAAATGGATACCGCGACCTGTGACGTTGTCGTCGTGGGGCTAGTGCGGGGTCAGCCGATGACGGGGCCGCCGCCCGAAGCAGCGCCCGAGGTGGCGACGGCGAAGGGGTAGGTCCAGGCGCGGGTCTCGTCGCCGTCGACCATCACGCGCCAGGCGTAGGCGGCCTCGGCGGGGATCGGGAGGCCCTGCGCGAAGTCGACGACCATGCGGGTGCGGCCGCGGAGGGCCTCGCGCGGATAGGCGAGGCCGGCGGTGCGCTGCGGGCGCTCGACGCTCGCGAGCTGCGCGATGCGGAGCGGCTGGCCGCCGCCGGGGGCCACGAGGCCGCCCGCGTTGTCGACGAGGGCGATCTCGATCGGGAAGTCCTGCGGGAGGAGGTCGTAGGGGACCTCGATCTCGACGACGACGCTGAAGCGCGTCGTGGACTCCTTGCCCGACGTGTGGGTCAGCACGGAGATGCCCGATCCGACGATCGTCGCCTTCCCGCCGGGATCCGCCATCGCGAAGTCGGCGACCTGGATGGAGACGATGGCGTGCTCGGCGACGACACTCACGTGAGGGGCCTCTTTCGGGGCTGGGAAGCGTTTCGACAACCGTAAGGCACCCATGTGTCCATCCGGCAAACAACCCCCGACCGTGGCGAGGTCGGGGCCGTTCTCCACAGATCTGCTGTCGCGCCTAGCCGTGCGGATCGGGGTGCCCTAGTGTCGGCTCGCATCGGGGTCGACAGAGGGGTCGGGGGCGATGGTGGGTCGGGCGCAGGATCAGCGGACGACGGCGGCGCGTGCCTGCGCCGCGGTCGCGGTGGTCGCGCTGGGGCTCGGGTTGGCGGCGTGCTCCCCGGATCCGGAACCGGCGCCCGAGGAGACGACGACGCGGATCGTCGAGGACCCGTCGACAGGGACGACCACCGAGACGCCGAGCCCTAGCCCGACCGAGACGCCGACGCTGACTCCCGAGGAGGAGAACATCGCGGCGGCGAAGCAGACGGTGGTCGACTACTACGCGGCTGTGGACGAGGTGGCGCGGGGCGGTTACAGCACCTGGACCGACAAGTTGATCGGGTATTGGGCCTCGCCAGATGTCGCGAACTTGAACAGCGTCGCTTTCCAAGCCGCAGCCGACCAGGGCAGACGTAGTGATGGTGCCACGAAGATTTCTGGCTTCGCCGTGCTCGAGTACACCGCCAATCCTGACCAGCCCGGATACGAGAGAGTCCACCTCGAATACTGCGGCGACTACACGGAGACCACGACCTACGACCGCGATGGGGCAGTGATACCACCGTCGAACCTTGATCGATTCACCTGGGCAGCCATACTGCAGCGTCAAGAGGACGGACGTTGGGCCTTCGCGGAACTCGAGTCGATGACGGATCGCGCCTGCACATGAGGTGGTCTATCCGCGGCGGCGCGGCAGCTCTGCTACTGGCACTCACATCAGTCCTAACCGCTCCCGCGCCGGCGGTCGGTGCGCCTCCGGGGACCTGCACTATCAGCGACGGGATGGGAGGCACCATTGAAGTGAGCTGTTCCCTAATTGGGGGCGGTAGCGGGGGTGGCGGGGGTGGCGGCGTTTCTCCGCAGCCGATTGAAGAACCTGCCGAGGGCCCGCAGGTCTGCCGCTTCGGAAGCCAGGAGGTCCCGTGCGCCAGTACCGCCGGGTCCTGGCAGGGCTCGTGCTACGTCCAGCCTGCTGCTCCACAACCTGATTTTGCTAACCCGATCTGGGTGGGCCAGACCGCGGGAGTCATCGTCATTTGCACTCCCTACCCGTGTGTCACGAACTTCGGCGACACGATCCCCGACTGCCCCACGCAGACGCAGTACTGGGCTCCCGCCGCCCCGGTCGTCGTCATCGACGAGGGAGCCGCAGCCCGCCGCGCTCTAGCCCAGCTCGACCTCGACCCCGTCACCATCGCCATGGCGCCGCAGCCGAATCTCAACGAGCCCAACGTCCTCATCGGAGCCCCGGCCTACTTCTGGGCCACCGGCGGAGCCCCGGCGATCGGTCCGCTCACCAGCACCGTCACGCAGGACGGTCTCACCATCACCCTGAATGCCACCCTGGACTCGGTCACCTACGACACTGGCGACGGCACCACACTGACCTGCACCCGCGACCAGGTCGCCAGCGCACCGTCGTCGATGTCGCTCCAGGACGATCCCGACTGCGGCCACTGCTGGACGGCATCCGGGACGTACACGCTCACGGCCACCAGCGCCTGGACGATCACCTGGCAGGGCCCCACCCAGAATGGCGCATTCGATTACGCGCTCGGCAGCACCATCGACGTCGCCGTCACGGATCGACCGGTGAACCTGACCACCGAGAAGACCCCGTAGCGACCGAATTCACGGCGAATCCCGAGGTGCTGCACCGCTGCCGAGCTGTGTGACTTCGTGCGACATCTCGGCGGCGTTGCCCCCATCCTGAGGATCACCCCGCCTCGCCAGACGTAAGTCGTGTCCGAAATGTTGCCTGGAAGCGCATTCATCGCCGCCGCGCGACCACTATTGTCTCGCTCATGGCTCACTCACAGCGTCGCGTCCTGCCCGTCGTCCTCGCGACGTCCACCCTCCTCCTCGGCCTCACCGCCTGCGGTGCCGAGGAAACTCCGGCGTCGTCCGAGTCCTCCAGCGATGTGGCGCAGGAGTCGCCGTCGGACTCGAGCACCGGAGCCGACACGTCCGACGCAAGCAATGTCACCGACGAGCCCATGACCGGCGCCGATACGAGCGCTGACGCCGCCCAGTTCATCGAGGAGTTCACTCGCGGGATCGACGCCGTCGAGACCGCGGTGATGTCAATGGTGCTGAACGACCCGAACGGCAGCGTCACCGAGATGTCCGGGACCATGGACTACCTGCGCGACCCCATCGCGATGACGATGACGATGCCCAGCCCGGAGGACCCGGCGATCACGATGGAGACCGTCATGGTCGACGGCGTGATGTACCTGAACATGGGCGAGATGTCGCAGAACATGTGGGTCGAGGCGACCGGCTTCACCGAGGCGTCTGACCCGATCGGCGAGATGCGTGACTTCTCGCAGGCCATCACCGAGGTGGTGCACAACGGACCGGTCGACCTCGACGGTGTTCCGGCCGAGCACTACACCGTCACGGTGGAACCGTCGCTCATGCCGGCCGGAACTCTCGAGCCCGGGACGATGCTGCCCGAGACGGTCACGTACGAGATCTACCTCGACGGCGAGGGCCGGCCCGCCGGCATGGACATCGAGATCATGGGCGGGTCGGTCATCACGCGCCTGACGAACTTCAACGAGCCGGTGACGATCGAGGCTCCCCCGGCGGACCAGATCATCTCGTTCGAGGAGTTCCAAGGTGGTCGCTGATCTCGGGCCACGTCGCAACACCGTGGAGCGCGACCAGATCGTCGTACGACCGTGAGACGCAAGGCGGCGAGCAGAGAGAGGTTCGGCGTCATGGCCACCTCACGGCACCGGCGACGTCCCGTTGCCCCTTCTCTCCTCGCGGGCGTCTGCGCCGCCGCACTCGTGTTCTCGGGTTGCGGGACCAGGGGCGAGGACGTCGCGGCACCGGAGGCCTCCGAGGTCAGCCCACCGGCGTCGACCGAGGCTGAACCCGACACGCAGGACAGCACGTCCCCCGCAGAGGAGTCCGAGGACATCGCAGGGCAGGACGACCCGGCCCCGGTGTTCGAGGACGACAGCGAGGCCTTCTTCGCCCAGTTCGAGCAGGGGCTCGCCACCGTGCAGACGGCGGAGTACGAGATGCTGCTCTGGGACTCCGGGTACCCCTCGATCTTCACCGGCGTCATCGACTACACCCGGAGCCCGATCGCTGCGGCCCTCACCATGCCTGCTCCCGACGGGTCGGAGGTCACAATCCAGGCCATCGCGCTCGACGGCGTCTTCTACATGAACATGGGCGAGCGGAGCCAGCACAAATGGGTCGAGGCGACGGGCCTCACCGAGCCGTACGACCCCATCGGCGACATGCGCAACTTCTCGCAGGCGATCACGAGCGTGGTGCTGGAGGGGACGGTGCACGAAGAAGGCGTCCCGGCTGAGAGGTACACGGTCATGGTCGATCCCACCAAGCTCCCTGCAGGCGAGGTCGAACCGGGAACGATCTTGCCGGAGGAGATCAAGTACAAGATCTACCTCGACGCCGAGGGACGACCTATCCGCTCGGCGGTCACCATCGGCACGACGTCCGCGGACATCCGCATGCGCAACTTCAACGCGCCCGTGACGATCGACGCCCCTTTTCCCGATCAGATCCTCTCCTTCGAGGAGTACCAGGGCAGCCTCGACTGAAGCCCGCGGGCCGCTGCCGACCGTACGGCGGAGAGGAGGGGATTCGAACCCCTGGTTGCTTGCACAACAACGGTTTTCAAGACCGTCACATTCGGCCGCTCTGTCACCTCTCCCGGCACCGGCCCGCCGCAGCGGCTCCGGAGCCCGGACCATTGTGCCAGCCGGGATCAGCCCTGATGCGACGCTCCGCCGTCGTGACCGTCCGCGTACACGTCGGTCGGCTCGGTGGGCTCGAGCACGAAGACCGGGATCTCCCGCTCGGTCTTCTCCTGGTAGTCGGCGTAGTCCGGGTATGCGGCCACTGACCGCTCCCACCACGCCGCCTTCTCCTCACCGGTGACCTCGCGCGCGAGGTAGTCGCGGCGGTCGGTCCCGTCCTGCAGCTCGACCACCGGCTGCGCGAGGATGTTGAAGTACCACTGCGGGTGCTGCGGCGCCCCGCCGAGCGACGCGACCACGGCGTACGCGCCGTCGTGCTCCACGCGCATCAGGACCGTCTTGCGCAGCTTGCCGGACTTGGCCCCGAGCGTCGTCAGGAGGATCACCTTCATCCCACGCATCTCGGTGCCCTCCGTGCCGCCCGAGCTCTCGATCAGCTCGGCCTGCTCGCGGGCCCAGTCGGACGTGCTCGGCGCGTACTCAGCGTGAAGAGGCATGCCCCGAGGCTACGCCTGCCTCGGAAACCTGCCCTGTCGGGCCCCGCTGATACGTTCGCGAGCATGGAGATCCTCGAGATCCGCGACGGCGCCCTGCGCCCCGCCACCGTCCCCACGCCGTCGCCCGGACCGGGCGAGGTCCTGGTCGCCGTCGGCGCCGCGGGGGTCAACCGAGCCGACCTCATGCAGGTCGCCGGCCACTACCCGCCGCCGCCCGGCGCGCCCGCCCACCCCGGGCTCGAGGTCGCCGGCACGGTCGCGGCCGTCGGTGAGGGCGTCACCGGGTGGCACGACGGCGATCGCGTCGCCGCGCTCCTGGCCGGCGGCGGGTACGCCACGCACGTCCTCGTCCCCGCGGGCCAGCTGCTGCCGATCCCGCCCGGCCCCGACGGCGACCTCACCGACGCGCAGGCCGCCGCCCTCCCCGAGGCCCTCGCCACGGTCTGGTCCAACCTCGTCGGCGTCGGCGACCACCCGGTCGGCGGCCTGACCGCGGGCGAGACGGTCCTCATCCTCGGCGGCGCGGGCGGCGTCGGGTCCGTCGCGGTGCAGGTCGCGGCAGCGCTCGGCGCCCGCGTCATCGCGACGGCGAGCACCTCCAAGCTCGACGTCGTGCGCGAGCTGGGCGCCGCCGTCGTCATCGACCACCGCGAGCGCGACGCCGCCGGCGTGACCCAGGACGTGCTGGACGCGACCGACGGGCGCGGCGTCGACGTCGTGCTCGACGTCCTCGGCGGCGGAGCGCTGACCGAGAACGTCCGGCGGCTCGCGACCGGCGGCCGTCTCGTCGTCATCGGCACGCAGCAGGGCGCGCGCGGTGAGCTGGACGTCCTGGCCCTGATGCAGCGCCGCGCCAGCATCCACGGCACCACGCTGCGCGCGCGTCCGGCGGCCGAGAAGGCGGCGGTGGTGGCCGACGTCGCCCGTCACCTCCTCCCCCACGTCACCGCCGGGCGCATCCGCCCGCTCGTGCACGCGACCCTCCCGCTCGCCGACGCCGAGCAGGCGCACGCGATGCTGCGCGACGGGCACGCCGTCGGCAGCGTGGTGCTGATCCCGTGAGTGCCGCCATCAGGCGCGACCTCGTCCTGTCCCCGTTCGGGGGCGACGCCCGCGCGCTGCTCGACGCCGCCGTCCGCGCCGAGGACGAGGGCTTCGACGGCGTGTGGGTGTTCGACCACGTCAGTTCGCTCGCATCCCTGGGCGCGCCGGGCGTCGGCGCCTCCCGCGACCCGTTCGCGGTGCTCGGCGCCATCGCTGCCCGCACGACGCGCCTGCGGATCGGCACGCTCGTGGCCAACATCCACAACCGCCACCCCGCGCAGCTCGCGCTCGCGCTGGACACGCTGACCTCGCTCGCTCCGGGCCGCGTGGTCGCCGGGATCGGCGCGGGTGCCGGGCCCGGCTCGCCGTTCGCGCGCGAGGACGTGGCCCTCGGCCGGACGCCGGAGCCGGCCGCCCGCCGTCGAGCGCTGCTGGAGGAGCACGTCGCGGCGCTGCACGCGTTCTGGCGCGGGGACGACGCCGTCGGCTCGGTCGCGACGCACGGCCTGACCGGCATCGTGACCGGGCCTCGGCCGCCGATCGTGGTCGGCGCCCAGACGGCCGTGACCCTCGAGCTCGCCGCGCGCATCGCCGACGGCGCCAACATCACGGGCGCGACCGGGGCCGTGCTTGCCGAGCGGGTGGAGCGCGTGCGCGAGGTCGCGTCGCAGCGGCCCGACGGCGGGGCCGGCTTCGAGCTGAGCGTCTTCGTCGCGCGCTCCCCCTCCGAGGTCGAGGCGGCGGGCGGGATCGAGGCGCTGGAGATTCCCGACGGCGTCGACCGCCTCACCTTTCTCGTGCGCCCGTGACGCACCCTGAACAGTTCCTCGACGGCGAGAGAACCTGGGACTTCAGCCCCCTGTGTTCGGGGTCCCTTTCGCGGGACTCTTGAGGTACCGGATCACACACCGTGATCCAGACCTTGAAGGGATCGAAGATCATGACCGCCACCGCGCAACGCTCGGCCGCCACCGCCACTCGCGTTGAGAAGCAGGAGGACGTCGTCACCAAGCCCCTGGCTCGCCGGGTGCTGGCCTTCTCCCGGATCGTGATCGGCTTCTTCTTCCTCTGGCCGTTCCTCGACAAGACCTTCGGCCTGGGATTCTCCACACCGTCGGAGCGCGCCTGGATCAACGGCGGCACCCCCGCCCAGGGATTCCTGGGTGGCGTGACCGGTGAAGAAGGAACCTCCCCCTTCAAGGGGATCTTCGAGATCTTCATGAACCCGTTCGGCGACATCCTGTTCATGCTCGGCCTGCTGGGCATCGGCGTCGCGATGATCGCCGGGGCAGGCCTCCGGATCGCGGCCGTCGCCGGCACCATCCTGATGATCTTCATGTACCTCGCCGAGTGGCCCGTTCTGATGGACGGCACCACCAACCCGATCATGGACTCGCACTGGGTCGAGGCGTGCCTCCTCCTCATCGCGGCAGTCACCCTCGCGGGCGACACCTGGGGCCTGGGCAAGTGGTGGGGCAACCAGCCGGTCGTTCAGAAGCACCGCTGGCTCCGGTGAGCTAGCCCGTCCCCGGCCTTCCCCCTTCGCCGAGAACGTCCGAAGTCGCGCCAACCCACCGGTTGGCGCGACTTCCGGCGTTCTCGACGGCGCCGGACTGTCCCCAGCCCAGCCACCGGCGGTCGACACCATTGTTCGGTCCGACGGGTGTCGCGGGTCACGACTCCGCACGGCAGCCTCCCGCCATGCGCCCTCTCACCCCACCGCCCGCCCAGCTCGTCCGTCTCGCGCGTCGCCGAAGCGGATACGTCACGACGGCGGAGTGCACCGCCGCCGGTGTGCTCGTCGATGCGAGGCGCCGTCGGCTCGACGCCGGCGTCTGGGCCCGACCGCTTCCCGGTGTCATCGATCTCGAGCCGCTGCTGCCTCGGACGATCGCGGAGGCGCGCCTGCGGGCCGTGCACCTCGCCCTCGTGCGGTGCGGCGACGGCGCTGTCGCCGTGGGTGCAGCCGCCCTCGTCCTGCACCGCAACCACGGCCTCCCCTCACGGATCGACGCACGGGCGGTCCGGGCCGACGGGCAGCACCGCCGCCACGGCTCGCACGCCCAGCACGATCGCTTTCCGGTGGTCGAGGTCGAGGGCGGTCTCCTCGCAGCGTCCGTGCCCTCGGCCATCGTGCAGGCCGCGCCGCAGCTCGGGCGGTTGCACCTCGTCGCCGTCGTCGATGCAGCCCTGACCACCGGCCAGCTGTCGTCGAGCGACGACGTCGCGACGCTCGCGACGGGACGACGAGGTGCGGCCCGTCTGCGGACCTGTCTCGCACTGTCGGACGGCCGCGCGGAATCGTTCCTGGAGACGTGGGCTCGGCTCCAGTGCGTCGACGCGGGGATCCCGCCCACGACCCTCCAGCTCGAGATCCGCGCGGGCGGCTCGCTTCTGCGCGGGGATCTCGCCTGGCGGCTGCCGGACGGGCGGTGGCTGGTCGTCGAGATCGACGGCGCCGACGTCCACGCCAGTCCGACCGCCCTGTACCGAGACCGCCTCCGCCAGAACCTGATCGTCGCCGACGGCCGCATCGTCCTGCTGCGCTTCACCGCCGAGGACCTGCGCCGACCGGGCTACGTCCCGAACCAGATCCGTCGGGTGCTGACGTCGGTCTGACCGCCGACGGTCCGCCGCTCGGTGCCGTCTGCCCAGAACGTCCTGGCCCGCGGAACGGGGACCCAGAACGCGACCCAGGACGTTCTCGGCAACCCGCGGTGGTTGGGGCAGCCGCTCAGAACGTCCCAGGTCGCGGCATCCGGTCGGATAGCGCGAGCTGGGACGTTCTCGGCGGGCCGGGCGGGACCGCCGGGCGGGGCGGGGGCAGCGGCCCGGGGGCAGCAGCAGGGGGCCGCTAGCTGTCCAGCAGGCCTGCCTTCAGGGCGCTCGCCAGCGCCGGGTAGAGCGGCAGGCGCGGGATGAGGCTGGCCTGGATCGCGTGGTAGATGTCCGGCTTGCCGGGCCAGACGGAGTCCGCCGGGTGGTTGTCGGCGTCGAGCTGGTGCACCCAGGACCCCGAGCCGTCGAGCATCGTCAGCTGCGCGTAGTCCCACCACTCCTGGTACCAGGTCGAGTAGGACGCCTCGCCCGTCGCGCGCCACAGCGCCGCCGCGGCGGCCAGCGCCTCGGTCACGACCCAGTGCATCCGGTCACGCACGACTGGCTTGCCCGAGAAGTCCACGGTGTAGACGAATCCGTCGGCGCCGTCGACCGCCCAGCCCTCGCGCACCCCCGCCTCGAACAGGGCGACGGCGGAGTCCAGCAGGTAGGCCGTCTCGCCCTCGTTCCCGCCGTGCGCGAGCACCGCGGCGCGCGCGTGCAGCGCGAGCCGCGCCCACTCGAACCAGTGCCCGACCGTCGCGCCGAACGGGCGGAACGGGTGCGCGCGCTCGTCGGTGTTGTAGTCCGGCAGCGGCTCCCACGACGTCGTGAAGTGCTCCGGGATGCGCCAGGAGAAGTCCTTCGCGTACCCCGTCACGCGCTGCAGGATGCGGAGCGCGCGGTCGCGCCAGGCGGCGTCGCCGGTCGCGTCGGCCACCGCGAGGTAGGCCTCGACCGTGTGCATGTTCGCGTTGACCCCGCGGTAGTCCTCGCACTCGGTGAAGTCGTCGTTCCAGGACTCGACGGCCATCCCCTCGTCCTCGTTCCAGAAGCGCGAGAGGTGGACCTCCTGGGCCTGCGCCAGCAGCTCCGGTGCGCCGGGGCGGCCGGCCAGCGTCGCCGAGGACGTCGCCAGGAGCACGAACGCGTGCGCGTAGGCCTCCTTGATGCTCGCCGTCGGGCCGTCCGGGGTGACCTTGGAGTACCAGCCGCCGTTCGTGGTGTCGGCGAACGTCTCGGCGAGCGAGGCGAGCCCGTGGTCCACGAGGACCGCGCAGCCCGGGCGGCCGAGCAGGACCCCGAGGCTGTAGGAGTGGATCATCCGGCAGGTGATCCACAGCTCTGCTTCACCCTGCTCGGCGTCGTCACCCCCGCGGACCTGGCCGTCGTCGTCGAGGTAGCCGAAGCCCGCCTCGATGTTGCTGCCGGACGCGAACGCGATCAGGTCGTCCGTGTGCTGCTCGAGCCAGCGCGCGTGCGCGGGCGTCCCGAGCCAGACGAGGGGGGCGGAGATGGCGGTGAGGACGTCGTCGTGAGTCACGGCCCCACTCTTCCACCCGGCGCCCGCCCTGTGCACCCCTTCCGGGGCGTGCCCTCAGCCCAGCACGGAGCGGAGCACCGCCACGACGCCGTCGTGCTCGATGCGCCCGGTGACGGCGTCGGCGCACGCGATCGTGCCGTCGTCGGCGTTGCCCATCGCGACGCCGAGCGCCGCCCAGCCGAGCATCTCGCGGTCGTTCTGGCCGTCGCCGGCCGCCAGCGTGCGTGACGACTCGACGCCGACGCGCTCCCGGATCCGCTCGAGCGCGGAGGCCTTGGAGACACCGTCGGGCGTGATGTCGAGCCACGCGGTCCAGCCGACGGCGTACGTCACGCCGCGCATGCCCGCGCGCCCGACGAGGTCGACGAACTCCTGCGACGACCGTCCCGGCGCGCGCAGCGTGACGCGCGCGACGGGCGCCGCGAGCAGCTCCTCGAGCGTCACGACCTCGACCGGGTCGCCGAGCTCGCCGACCGGGAACGGCCGGTTGACCTTGAAGCCGCGTCCGAGGTCCTCGACGGCGACGAGCACGTCCGGCGCCTCGGCCAGCAGCAGGCTGACGGCCGGGGCGGGGTCGAACGTGACGACGTCGACGAACTCGTACCCGTCCTCGAGGTCCGCATCGAGACGGATCGTGACGGCACCGTTGGAGCACACGGCCCAGCCGTGGGTCAGGCCGAGCTCGCGCGCGACCGGCAGCACCGCGGGGGTGCCTCGGCCCGTCGCGAGCACGACGTGGGTGCCGCTCGCGCGCAGGGCGGCGACGGCGTCGCGCACCGCGACGCTGAGCGTGCCGTCGTGGCCGAGGAGCGTGCCGTCGATGTCGAGCGTGACGAGGGTGTCGGGTCCGGCGGTGATGCCGGCGGCCGCGGTGAGGTCGGGGTGGAACGACGGCGGAGGCTCGACCCCGGCGGGCGCGTCCAGTCCCAGGTTCTCGGTGGGGTCGAACTCCCCCGCGCTGTCCGCCTCGTACTCCGCGGCGCTCACGCGCGCAGCTCCGCGAGCCCGCCGAGGTAGCCGCGCAGGCCCTCGGGCACCTCGACCGAACCGTCCTCGCGCTGGTGGTTCTCGAGGATCGCGACGATCCAGCGCGTGGTGGCGAGCGTGCCGTTGAGCGTGGCGACGGGGCGGGTCGAACCGTCCTGCGTGCGCTGACGGACGCCGAGGCGCCGGGCCTGGAACGTGGTGCAGTTCGACGTCGACGTCATCTCGCGGTAGGTGCCCTGGCTCGGGACCCACGCCTCGCAGTCGAACTTGCGCGCGGCCGACGAGCCGAGGTCGCCCGCGGCCGTGTCGATGACGCGGTAGGGCAGCCCGGCGATCTGGAGCATCTCCTCCTCCCACGCCAGGAGCCGCTCGTGCTCGGCGGCGGCCTCCTCCTGCGTGGTGTAGACGAACATCTCGATCTTGTCGAACTGGTGCACGCGCACGATGCCGCGGTTGTCCTTGCCGCCGGCGCCCGCCTCGCGGCGGAAGCACGAGGACCAGCCGGCGTAGCGCAGGGGGCCCGCCTCGAGGTCGACGATCTCGCCCGAGTGATAGCCCGCCAGTGCCACCTCGGACGTGCCGACGAGGTAGAGGTCGTCGACGGGCAGGTGGTAGATCTCGTCGGCGTGCGCGCCGAGGAAGCCGGTGCCGGCCATGATCTCGGGCTTGACCAGCGTGGGCGTGATGACGGGCAGGAAGCCGTGCGCGATGGCGCGGTCCATCGCGGCGTTCAGCAGCGCCAGCTGCAGGCGCGCACCGAGGCCGACGAGGTAGTGGAATCGCGAGCCCGACACCTTGGCGCCACGCGCCATGTCGATGCCGCCGAGACCCTCGCCGATCTCGAGGTGGTCGCGCGGGGCGAAGCCCTCGGCGTCGAAGTCGCGGATCGTGCCCTCGTGGCGCAGCACGACGTAGTCGTCCTCGCCGCCCTCGGGGACGCCGTCGACGACGATGTTCGGCATCTGCCACAGGAGCGCGTCCAGCTCGGTGCGAGCAGCGTCGGCCGCGGCCTCCGCCTCCTTGACGCCGTCCGCGAGCGCCTTCGCCTGCGCCAGGACGGCGGGGCGGTCCTCCGGCGAGGCCTTGCCGACCGACTTGGAGATCGCCTTCTGCTCGGCGCGCAACGTCTCGAACGCGGTGAGCAGGGAGCGCTGCTCGGCGTCGGCGGCGAGGATCCTGTCGACCAGGGTCTCGTCGGCGCCGCGGGCGCGCTGGCTGTGTCGTCCGACGTCGGGATCGTCGCGCAGGGCCTTGATGTCGATCACCCCGCAAGGTTACGGGCTGGGGTGGTGAGGGTGCGGCGGGGGTCCGCGCGGGTGGGTGGGCGGGCGGGCCCGGCCGACCCGGCTTCCTTCTTTCGAGGTCGTTCGTGTCCTTCGGAAGGACACGAACGACTTTCGAAGAAGGACCGGTGGTCGATTCGGGCCAGCCGGTGAGCAAGCGGGCGGGCGGGGGGCGGGGGGCAGACTGACGCGCCAGCGCCGTCCCCGTCCCCGTCCCGTCCCCGGACGAGCCCGGGACCCGACCTGACCTGCGGCGCGACTACCGTGGAGAGGTGACAGCCACTGCAGCACTGGTGATCGGGATCATCGCCCTCTCGATCGCCGTGATCGCCCTCGGCGTCGCCGTCGTCGGCTACCGGGAGCTTCGCGCGTCCCGAGCGACCCCCGCGATGCGCGCGCCTCGCACCACCGTCGCGCCGAGCCCTGCCCACGACGCCGCACCACCCGCCCCCGAGGGCCCCGCCGCGTTCGTGATCAACCCGGTCAAGGTCGCCGACGTCGACGCGCTGGAGAGCTACGCCCGCCTCACGGCGCACGAGCTCGGCCTGCCCGAACCCCTCATCTACCGCACCACGGTCGAGGACCCCGGCGTCGGCCAGGCGCAGGCGGCCATGGCTGCGGGGGCGAGCGTCGTCGTCGTCGCCGGCGGTGACGGGACCGTGCGTGCGGTGGCGGAGGCCCTCGCGGGCTCGATCGTGCCGATGGCGCTGATCCCGTCGGGCACCGGCAACCTGCTGGCCCGCAACCTCGACATCCCCGTGGACAACCTGCAGCAGCAGGTCCGCACCGCGCTCTCGGGCCGCGACATGGCGATGGACCTCGGCTGGCTGCGCACCGTCCCCCCTCCCCGCGAGCCGGACGACGCCGACGAGGCCCCCGACGTCGACCTCACGGGCACGCCGGCACCGCCCCGCGAGCACGTCTTCCTCGTGATGGCCGGGCTCGGGTTCGACGCCGCGATGGTCGCCGGGGCCGACGACGAGCTGAAGCGCCGCGTCGGGTGGGTCGCCTACTTCATCGTCGGCGTCCGCCACCTGCACGCACGCCGCACGCGGCTGGCCCTGCGCCTGGGCACCGGCGACTGGCACCAGCAGCGCGTCCGCACGCTGCTGTTCGCGAACTGCGGCCGGCTGCCCGCGGGCATCGTGCTGCTGCCCGACGCGGAGATCGACGACGGCTACCTCGACGTCGCCGCGATCGACACGCGCGGCGGCCTCATCGGCTGGGCCTCGCTGCTCGGCCGCGTCATGCTCCAGGGCCTCGGCTGGCGCTCGCGCAACGCCTACAACCCCAGCCGCATCGAGTTCTGGCGAGCCCGCGAGATCGCGGTCCGCCTCGACGAGCCCCACGCCGTCCAGGTCGACGGCGACCTCGTCGGCGACGCCATCGCGCTCAAGGTGCGCGTCCAGCCCGACGGCCTGCGGGTCCGCGTCCGCCGCTAGGACAGCCCGCGCCGCAGCCCCTCGACCCACGTCTGCGCCGCGACGAACGACTCGTCCGACGTCCCGACGGCGACCGCCGTCGTCGCGCGATCGGCCCGCGGGTAGGACCCGAGGAACAGCACGAACGGGCACACGCGGTGGAGCCCCTGCAGCGTCGCGGTCACGCGCTCGTCGGCGAGGTGGCCCTCGGCGTCGATCGAGAACGCGTAGCGCCCCAGGGCGTCGCCGATCGGCCGGGACTCGATGCGCGAGAGGTTCACGCCGCGCGCCGCGAACTGCTCGAGCATCGTCAGCAGCGAGCCGGCGTCGTTGTGCGGGAGGTGGACGAGCAGCGTCGTCTTGTCGGCGCCGGTGCGCGGCGGCACGACGCCGGGGCGAGCCACCACCACGAACCGCGTCACCGCGCCGCGGTTGTCCTCGACGCCCTCGGCCAGCACCTCCAGCCCGTAGGACGCGGCGGAGTGCGCCGCCACCAGCGCGGCCTCGAAGCCGAGCTCCCCCGATCCGGTGCTGTCGTCGTCCCCACCGTCGGCGACGTGCTCCGCCAGCAGCGCGGCACCGGCCGCCGTCGACGTCGCCGGGACGTGCTGCACACCGGGGATCAGGCGCGCCAGCGTGCCGCGGCACTGCGCCCAGGCGTGCGGGTGCGTCGCGACGTGACGGACGTCCGCCAGGCGCGTGCCGGGGGCCGCGACGAGCACGAACGAGATCTCGACCAGCGCCTCGCCGACCACCACGAGCGGATCGCCCGAGGTCAGCGCGTCGAGCGTCGCGGACACACCGCCCTCGACCGAGTTCTCGATCGGGACGACGGCGCGGTCCGCGTCCCCGCGGCGCACGGCGTCGAGCGCGGTGATGACGTCGGGCATCGGCAGGTGCGACGCGTCGGGCGCGACCTGGAGCAGCGCGGCCTCGGTGAACGTGCCGGCCGGACCGAGGAACGAGTAGCGCTCGACACCCACGGTGGCACCCACGGCGTTCTCCACAGCATCTCCTCGCCCTCGCAACGCAACCGCCCGGGAACCCCGGCCGTGCGACAGTAGCGCTCGCCTACCCTGGCACGGTGCCTCTGCTCAACCCCCAGACAGCCGCGCCCCCGGCGCGTTCGACGCCGACCCGAGCGGCGGTTCCCCTCGTCGTCGCGCTGACGATCGCGCTCGCACTCCTGCTGTCGCTGCTGGTTCCGGGCGCTGCTTCTGCGGCTCCTGCCTCCCCCGACGCCACCTCCACGCCGTCAACCGACGCGGATGACGAGGGCACCCACCCCGGCCCGCTCGTCGTCATCGGCGTCACGGGCCTGACCTGGGACGACGTCGACGCCGAGGCCACCCCCGCGCTCTGGGAGCTCAGCCGGGGCGCCGCCGTCGGCAACCTCGTGGTCCGCTCCGTCCGCTCGAGCACGTGCCCCGTCGACGGCTGGCTCGCCCTGAGCTCCGGCGCCCGCGCCGCTGACCTCGCGCTCGAGGACCGCACGACCGACACCTCCGGCCTGACCTGCCGCCCGCTGCTCGAGGCCGGCACGTCCGAGGCGAGCGCCACCGCCGTGCCCGGCTGGGCCGACTACGTCGAGGCGGCGTCGGCGTCGTCCTTCGGCACGAAGCTCGGCCTGTGGGGCGACGAGCTGCGCCAGGCCGAGGTCCCCGCGACGGCGATCGGCCCCGGCGCCGCGATCGCGCTCGCCCTCCCGGACGGGTCGATCGGCGCCACCGTGCACCCGCGGCCCGCGGAACCCAGCGCTCTGACCACCCTCGTGAGCGACGAGGTCAGCCGGAACTTTGGTGGCGTCGTCGTCGTCGACGCCGGTGAGATCCGCGACTACACCGCGCGCGTGCCCGACCCCGCCGAGACCGAGGCCGCGACCCAGGCCTCGCAGGCCGCGCAGGCGGCCGAGGGAGCCGGTACCGGCGCCGGGGCCGAGGTCCTCGCCGAGCCCAGCGCACCCCCCGCCCCGGTCCAGGCCCCCGACCCCGCGCTGCACCGCGCGCAGCAGGTCGCCCAGGTCGAGGCGATGGTCGGCGCGGCGCTCGACGGCGTCGCCTCCGCCACCCCCGTCTCCGGCCACTCCGAGCCGACCGTCGTCGTCGCCTCGCTGGCCGACGCCGGCCGCGGCCCCACGATGCACGTCCTCGCCGCGACCGGCCCCGCCTTCACCCCCGGCGGCGAGCCGTTCGCGAACGGCACCCTGACCACCTCCTCCACGCGCCAGCCCGGCTACGTGCAGAGCACGGACCTGCTGCCGGCGTTCCTGGACCGGAGCGGCATCGAGACGCTCGCGACGCCGGGCGGCCAGGCCGCCGTCGTCGGCTCACCGCCGCGGGTCATCCCCGGTGAGGCGTCCACGGACGCCGCCGACGCCCGCCTCGCCGCCCTCGTCGACGCCGAGCTGCACGCGCAGGCGATGCGCCCGATCGTCGCGCCGTTCTACCTGCTCGTCGTGATCCTCAACGTCGCCCTCTACGCCGGCGTCGCGCTCGGCCTGACGCGCCCCGCCGCGACCCGCACGGGCGCCGCCGTCGCCCGCTGGCTCAAGCTCGAGGGGCGCGGCGTCCCCCTGTCCCAGGTCCGGCCGCACGTGCTGCGCGCGCTGCGCGTGGTCGCCATCGCGATGGCCTCGATCCCGGTCTCGACCTACCTGGCCAACCTCGTGCCGTGGTGGCGCGCCGGGTCCCCGGCGCTCGGGCTCGCCGGTGTCACGCTCGGCATCGTGGCGCTCGTGACGATCGTCGCGCTCGCCAAGCCGTGGCGGCACCAGATCCTCACCCCGCTGGGCATCGTGGCGGGGCTGACCGCCGTCGTGCTGCTCGCGGACATCGCGACCGGCGCGACGCTCCAGCTCTCCGCCGTGATGGGCGTGCCCGTGCTCGTCGCCGGTCGCTTCTACGGCTTCAACAACACGGCGTTCGCGCTGTTCGCGACGGCGTGCGTACTCCTGGCGGTCGCCCTCACCAACCCGCTCGTCAGGCGCGGGCGGCGGTGGCTGGCGGCCGGGATCATCGGCGCGATCGGGATCGTGGCCGCGTACGTCGACGGCGCCCCCTCCATCGGCGCCGACTTCGGCGGCCCGCCCGCGATCGTGCCCGCGTTCGCGCTGCTCGCGCTGATGGCCGCGGGCATCCGCATCACGTGGCTGCGCGTGGTGGGCGTGCTCGGCGGGGCCGTGGTGGCCACGCTCGCGTTCGCCGCCGTCGACTACCTGCGCCCGCCGAGCGAGCGCTCGCACCTGGGCCGGTTCGTCGAGACGCTGCTCGACGGCGGAGCCTGGGAGGTCGTCCTGCGCAAGCTCGAGGCGAACCTGCGCATCCTCGCGAACAACCGCCCGCTGACGATCCTGGCGATCACGGGCGTCGCGCTCGTGGTGTTCGTGCTGGCCAGACCGCTCAAGACGGCGATCACGTCACCCGGCGGCGGACGCTTCTCGTGGCTCAGCTCGGGCGCCCCGATCTCGCAGATGGGGACCGTGGCGCCGATGCTGCGGCCGGGGCTCGTGGCGCTGGCGGTCGTGCTGGGGATCGGGTTCGCCGTGAACGACTCGGGGATCGCGATCCCCGCCTACGGCGTCGCCGTCGCGGTGCCGCTGCTGCTGGCGGCCTGCGCGAGCTGGATGCTGTCGCTCCCGCCGGGCGAGGCGGACGACGACGAGGAGCTGCTGGTCGAGGGGGCCGAGACGGCAGCGGCCGGCGGCGCCGCAGCTCCCACCGACGGTCAGGGTCAGGGGCGCTCGGCCGGGTAGCGCCGCACGCGGCGCACCGCGATCGCGTATGCGATGTCGCGGTACTGCGCGGCGCGGTGCAGGTAGCCGCGCAGGTCGGACCCGCTCGCGCGGTGCCGCAGGTCGCACGGCACCTCCACGACGCCGAAGCCCTGCTCCAGCAGGTCCAGCGTCATGCCGGTCTCCACGCCCCAGCCGCGCGCGAGCGGCGTCGCGGCCTCGAAGGCCTCGCGCGTGATGCAGCGCTGACCCGACAGCGGCGCCTTCGGCGTCCAGCCGGACACGCCCTGGATCGCCTTGCGCGCCAGCCCGAGCACGATGCCGTGACCGCCGGCCCCGGCCTGCGGCGGCAGGACGGCGACGGCGAGGTCGGCCTTCCCGGCCAGCACCGGCGGCACCAGGGGGGCGGTGTTGACGGCCGTGTCGGCGAGGTCGGCGTCGATGAACAGCAGCAGGCGCGGCGGCTGGTCGGCGGCGTCGCGCATCGCGGCGACGGCGGCGCCCGTCTCCATCGCCGAGGCCTTGCCCCGGTTGTGGGAGTGGCGCACGACGACGGCTCCCGCGGCGCGCGCGACGTGCTGGGTGTCGTCCTCGCTGCCGTCGTCGACCACGAGGACGAGGTCGACGTTGGGGATCGAACGGGCGGAGCGGATCGTCGCGGCGATGCGCTCGGACTCGTCCTTCGCGGGGATGATCGCGGCGACGCGCTGGCTCCGGGCGGGGGCCGCCCCGCCGTCGCCCGTCACCCGGGCACTGACACCCCGGGCCCGGACGACGCGCAGCGGATCGCGGTTCGAACCGGTGTCTACGTCCACGATGCTTACCCTACCCAGCGCTTCTCTTTATCGGAGGTTGACCTGTCGCGACACGAGGCCGGCGCGCGCACGGCGCTGGTCGGAGGTCAGCGGGTCGGTGGTGTCGATCGCGTCCTGCAGCCGTGAGCCGAGCGCCGCGACGGACGGGGCCAGCTCGTCGGCCTCGGTCCCGCGGGCCAGCTCCCACACCGGGACGAGGACGCCGCAGGTGCGGAACGCGCCGATGAGGCGGGCGTCGTCGTCGAGCGATGACGTGCGCGCGGCCTGGAGGCGGGCGAGCGCGTCGAGCGTCTCCTCCTCCGAGCCGGGCACCGACCAGCGCAGGAACTCCTTGCCGTTCATGCGGCACCAGTACGCGGAGCCGAGGCCCGCGGGCACGTCGACGGCGACGGTCGGGACGATCATCTCGTTCGCGCTCTCGAGCGCGTCGGTGACGTCCTTCTCGGACTTCTCCGACTCGGTCACCCAGTAGTCGAACGTGTCGTGGACCGTGACCTCGAACGGGACGGTCAGGTCGAGCACGTCCTGCAGCCGCGGGCCGGGCTCGGGCAGGTCGACCGAGCCGAGTCCGGCGCCGGGCTCGAGCTCGAGCGCCTGGAGGAGGGCGTCGGCGACGTCGCGGCTCGCGTCACCGCTGGAGCCGACGGTCTGCAGCGCCACCAGGACGACGCCGTCCTCGCGGTGCAGCGCGGGCAGCAGGTCGGGCAGGAGGCTGACGATGGTGACCTCGCGCGCGCCGTGCTCGGCGGTGGTGCGGACCTGGGCGGACGCGGCAGGGACGACCTCGCGCATCGCGACCCAGTCGGCCTCGTTCGGCAGGCCCTCGAACGGGCGGGCCACGAACGGCGCGACCTGACGCTTCACCTTCGGCGGGGCGGGCGGGTTGCTCGCGGGCTTCGCGCCGGGGCGCGTGGAGTCGGCGGGGCGGGCACCCGGGCGGTCGGTGCGACGGTTCTTCTTGGCCATGGGTCACGAGCCTAGTTGCTGCGGGCCGTTCCGCCCGGTTCGCTGTCCAACCGAGCACCCCACCTGGCAGGATCGAGCCATGCATCCCCGCGCCGGCCAGCTCGCAACCTCCGAGGACCTCATCGACGTCGACGCGCTGATCGGCGCGTACCACGACCTCGTCCCGAACCCCGAGGACCCGGTCCAGCAGGTGGTGTTCGGCACCTCCGGCCACCGCGGCACGAGCCTGAACGGCTCGTTCACGGAGACCCACGTCGCGGCCATCGCCGCCGCCGTCGTGGAGTTCCGCCGCGCGCAGGGCATCGACGGACCGCTCTACGTCGGCCGCGACACCCACGCGCTGTCCGAGCCGGCGCAGCGCACGGTCATCGAGGTCCTCGTCGCGGCGGGCGTCCAGGTGCGTGTCGACGCGCGCGACTCCTCCACGCCGACCCCCGCCGTCTCGCACTCGATCCTGCTGCACAACGGGGCGGCCACGTCCGAGGGTGTCCGCACCGCCGGCCCCGGCATCGCCGACGGCATCGTCATCACGCCGTCGCACAACCCGCCCACGGACGGCGGCATCAAGTACAACGGGACCGACGGCGGCCCGGCCGGCGGCGACGTCACCGGCTGGATCGCGCGCCGCGCCAACGAGCTGGTCCGCGCCGGCCTCGCCTCGATCGAGCGGATCCCGTACGAGCGCGCGATCACGCACGAGCTCGTCGCCAGGCACGACTACATGAGCACCTACGTCGACGACCTCGACTCGATCATCGACCTCGAGGCGATCCGCGCGGCCGGCGTCCGCATCGCCGCCGACACCCTGGGCGGCGCCGCCGTCGACTACTGGGCCGAGATCGGCGAGCGCTACGGCCTCGACCTCACCGTGATCCACCCCGAGCCCGACCCGCAGTTCTCGTTCATGACGCTGGACTGGGACGGCAAGATCCGCATGGACTGCTCCTCGCCGTACGCGATGGCCTCGCTGCGCGAGCTGATGGCGCCCGATGGTGCGAATGCCGGAAAGTACGACATCGCCACCGGCAACGACGGCGACGCCGACCGGCACGGCGTCGTGACGCCCGACGGCGGGCTGATGAACCCCAACCACTTCCTCGCCGTCGCCATCGACTACCTGTTCCGCACGCGGACCGGCTGGTCGGAGCGCTCGGGCGTCGGCAAGACGCTCGTCTCCTCCTCGCTCATCGACAAGGTCGCCGCGGACCTCGGCCGCCCACTGGTCGAGACGCCGGTCGGCTTCAAGTACTTCGCCGAGGGCCTGCTCGACACCTCGATGGGCTTCGGCGGCGAGGAGAGCGCCGGCGCGTCCTTCCTGCGTCGCAACGGCTCCGTCTGGACCACCGACAAGGACGGGTTCATCCTCGACCTGCTCGCCTCGGAGATCATCGCGACGACGGGCGAGTCGCCCTCGGCCGCGCACGCCAAGCTCGTCGAGAAGCACGGCGAGTCCTGGTACGCGCGGGTCGACGCCGTCGCCACGCGCGAGGAGAAGGCCAAGCTGAAGGACCTCTCGGCCGACGCCGTCACCGCCACCACGCTCGCGGGCGAGGAGATCACCGGTCGCCTCGTCACCGCGCCGGGCAACGGCGCCGCGATCGGCGGCCTCAAGGTCACGACGGCGAACGCCTGGTTCGCCGCCCGCCCGTCCGGTACGGAGGACGTCTACAAGATCTACGCCGAGTCCTTCGTCTCGGCCGACCACCTGGTCCAGGTGCAGGACGCGGCGCGCGCCGTCGTCGCCGACGCGATCGGCTAACCGACCACGTAGACGGTGCGAGAATCTCCCCCGTGGCGAACCCGTACAAGCAGATCCTGAGCAAGCCCGGCGCGTGGCAGTTCTCCTCCGCGGCCCTGTTCGCGCGGCTGCCGATCTCGATGGTCGGCATCGGGATCGTGCTGATGGTCTCGGACTCCCAGCTCTACGGGTCCTACGGTCTGGCGGGCCAGGTGGCGGCGGTGTTCGTCGTCGCGCAGGCGATCGCGGCGCCGCAGATCGCCAAGCTGATCGACACCTACGGCCAGGCGCGCGTGATGCGGCCGGCGATCGCGATCTCCATGGGCACCCTGGTGCTCCTCGCGATCGCGGCCACGCGCCTGTCACCCACGCTCGTGCTGTTCGTGCTCGCCGCGATCGTCGGCGCGACCATGGGCAGCATCGGGTCGCTGGTGCGCACGCGGTGGAACGCCGTCGTGGCCAACCCGACCGAGCTGCACACCGCGTACTCGCTGGAGTCCGTGCTGGACGAGGTCGTGTTCGTCGTCGGGCCCGTGCTCGCGACGATCCTGGCCACCACGGTCCACCCGACGGCGGGGATCGCCGTCGCCGTCGTCGCCGCCGTGATCGGTGGCTACGCCTTCCTCGCGCAGCGCAGCACCGAACCGGCGCCCAGCGGTCGGCGCGAGGGCGGGCACGGCCCGTCGCTGCTGCGCTCCCCCGCGATGATCGTGCTCATCGTCGTGTTCATCTGCATGGGCGCCATCTTCGGCGCCACCGACGTCTCGACCGTCGCGTTCGCCGAGGAGGCCGGGAGCAAGGGCCTGTCGGGCGTGATCCTGGCGTGCTTCGCCGGCGGCTCCCTCGTCGGCGGCCTGTTCTACGGCGCCCGCACGTGGCGCAGCTCGCTGTGGCGGCGGTTCGCGATCGGCACGGTCGCGCTCGCCGTCGGCGTCACGCTGTTCTTCTTCGCGAGCACGCTGTGGATCCTGGCCGGCGTCATGCTGGTGGTCGGCCTCGCGATCGCACCGACGCTGATCACCGGCAACGCCCTGGTGCAGGCGATCGTGCCGCACGAGCGGCTGACCGAGGGCCTGACGTGGATCGGTACGGCGCTCGGCGTCGGCGTGGCCGGCGGTTCGGCGATCGCCGGGCCGATGATCGACGCGCACGGCTCCCACCAGGGGTTCCTCGTGACGATCGGGGCGGGCGCGATCGCCGTCGTCGTGACGATCGTGACGATGGCGCTGCGGGGGCGTCGCAGCGCGGCCGCTGATCGGAATGAAGCCGTTGCGGCGAGCGTTGTCGAGTAGGAGAACCACCACCGACCTCAAGGAGTGCGCGACATGAGCACGATCGACCTCACGGCCAGCACGTTCGGCGAGACCATCACCGGCAACGGCACGGTCGTCGTCGACTTCTGGGCAGACTGGTGCGGCCCGTGCAAGCAGTTCGCCCCCACCTACTCGGCCGCGTCGGAGAAGCACGAGGGCATCGTGTTCGGCAAGGTCGACACCGACGCCGAGCAGGAGCTCGCCGGCCAGGCCGGCATCTCCTCCATCCCGACGCTCATGGTCTTCCGCGACCAGATCCTCGTGCACCGGTCCTCCGGCGCGCTGCCCCCGGCCGCGTTCGAGGAGCTCCTGACCAAGGTCAACGAGCTCGACATGGACGCGGTCCGCTCGGACATCGCCACGCGCGAGGCCGCCGAGAAGGCCGCCGCCGTCGAGGGCTGAGCCCGCCCGCTCGCTCCTGGCGAGCACCGCACCACGCACGAGAAGCACGAAGGCCGGACCCCCGCGAGGGGGCCCGGCCTTCGTGCTGTCAGCGCCGGTTCAGCGAGCGATCCGTCAGCCGAGCTGGCTGTAGCGGAACAGGAACGCCGCCATCGCGTCGCGCTTGACCGTGACGACCGGCTCGAACTTCACGGTGCCGTCGGCCTGCGGCCACCCGGTCGAGATGCCGGACTGCGCCAGCCAGGCGATCTCGGTGAAGAACTGGTTGTCCGTGGCGACGTCGGAGAACGGCGACGTCGTCGGCAGCTCGACGGCGGGCGAGTCGGCGAAGCGGTAGAGGAACGCCGCCATCGCGTCGCGGTTGACCGGTGCGAGCGGGCGGAACTCCTGCCCCGCGGGCGTCGTCCACCCGGTGCTGATCTCCTGCTCGTACAGCCAGGAGATCTCCGTGTAGAACTGGTTGTCCGTCGTCACGTCCACGAACGGCGAGGTCGCCAGGGGCACGTAGTCCGCGGGCGAACCGGCGTAGCGGAACAGGAACGCGGCCATGGCGTCGCGCGCCACGGGGGCGAGCGGACGGAACTCCTTGCCGGTGGGCGTGTCCCAGCCGGTGGTGATCTTCGTGGCCACGAGCCAGCTGATCTCGTCGACGAACTGGTTGTTCGCCGCGACGTCCGTGAAGACGCGGTCCGCACGCGGGGCGCACGGGTCGGTCTGCGGGCCGGGGTCGGGCGCCATCTCGCCGACCGTGCCGTCGGCGAGCACCACGGCGTCGTCCTCGCGCACGGTCAGGAGCCCGAAGGCGTCGGCCGTGACGGCGTTCGTGACGGTCGCCGCGGTGACGGCGATCGACGTCGTCGCCACGAGCGAGGGGCGGCGGTCGCCCTCGAGCGGGACGGCGAACGCGAGGCAGGTCTGGCCCGGTGCGAACGTGACGGACGAGGCCAGGCGCTGCGCGCCGACCGTGCCCGCGCCGCCGATGGCCTCGACGTAGGCGGTGACGGGCGTCTCGCTCGGCGCCGAGAGCGTGACGCCGACGAGCGCCTCGCCGGGGCCGTTGCCCTCGTTGACGTACGCGTCGCCCACGGTGAGGCTCGGCAGGCCGAGCTCGGCCACGGAGCCGACGTCCGGCGTCGAGAACGCGACGTCGGAGACGTAGGCCGCTCCGGCGTCGCCCACGCCGCCCAGGCGGATCTGGCGGACGTCCGTCAGGTCGATGCCGACCAGGTCGGCGACGGGGTGCGTGACGGTGCGCAGGTAGGTCTTCTTCAGCGGGGTGGCCGTGCCGGGCAGCGGCGCGAGCGCGTCGCTGACCTGCGAGGCGGTGAACGTCGCGGTGCGGCCCTGACCGTCGAGCACCGAGACCGTGAGGTCCTGGGCGCCGGTGGTGAGCTGGCCGGGGGCGGCGCGGAAGGACAGGTTCTCGAAGCCCGAGACGTCACGCTGGTCGGACGGGAGCGCGATGCGCACGCCGCCGCCCGCCGCGGTCCACCGCAGGTCGAGCATCTGCCCGGCCGGGGCCGACGGCGCGAACCGCATCGGGGTCCAGTGCGGCGCCTGCGAGCTGGTCACGTTGGCCTGCTGCGCGCACGCCGGGGTCTGCTGCGGGAACGGACGCCCGTCGAGCGAGGCGCAGTAGGTCGCCGTCGCGGCGCCCTGGACGGTGACGCGCGTGGAGGGCGCCATCAGCGGGGCGACGTCGAGCTGGCTCGCGCCGGCCTGGGCGGCGACCGTGTGGACCTCGGCGTCGCCGACGGCGGCCGGCACCGCGCCGGAACCGTCGAACATCGGGAGGAACTCGTCCTGCCCGCCCATCGTCAGCATGAACCAGCCGGAGACGTAGGCGTCGCCCAGGTTGTACTGCTCGGCGGGCGCGAGGCGCGACTCGGCGCTCTGCCCGCAGACCGGGTTGACCTGCTGGCGGTCCTGCGCGGCCCAGTCGTCGGACACCGCGTACGGGTACAGGCCGGGGGTCCAGTTGGTGTTGAAGAAGTTGTGGTTCGCGCCCATCACGAGGCCGGTGGTGCGGAGCACGCCGTCGTCGAACGCCTGGCGCGAGTCCTCGTAGAAGTGCTGACCCTGCAGGTTGACGACGTCGCCGTCGCAGTACGGCAGCAGCGTGTAGGTGGGGACGTTCGGGAGGCTGAGGCGGCCGAAGTCGACGGGCGCCAGCGGCAGCACCGACTCGATGCCGTACGGCTGCTCGAGCGCGTCGTTCATCAGGGCGGCGCGGACGACGCCGTCGCCCCCGCGGGAGTGGCCCATCAGACCCACGTGGTCCAGGTCGAGGCGGCCGGTCAGCTCGCTCGAGAGGCCGGCGGCGGCGCCGGTGTTGGCCTGCGCGAGCAGGTCGAGGTGGCTCAGCACCAGTCCACCGCGCGCCGTGGCGCCGTAGTCGGGCGCGAGCTGGTTGTCGTTGGAGTTGATCGCGTTGGCCGCGACCGAGACGACGACGTAGCCGTTCGAGGCCAGGGTCTCCGCCGGGGCGTCGTAGCCGAGGTAGCTCGGGATGTCGACGAGGCCCGGGGCGCAGGGGTAGCGCGCCGGGTTGGGGATCGGGGTGGCCGGCGTCGGGTTGGCGCACGAGCTGTGGCGGCCGTGCAGGAAGACGACGACGGGGCGCTCGCCCTCGGCCTCGACCGGGTAGTAGACGGCGGCGCGCATCTCGCCCTTGATGCCGCCGATGTCCTGCAGGTCGACGGCCTGGTCGCCCAGGTCGTAGTCGGCGCGGGCGACGGTGAACGCGCCGTCCGCCGTCGGGTCGGCCTCGAGGACCTCGCGGGCGGCGGCGGTGACGTCCGTGGTGTCGGCGGCGTCGTCGGGGCCGGTGCTCTGCGGGCCGGTGGAGCGCTGCTGCGACGGCGGCTGCGCGGCCTGGTGCTGCGCGGAGGAGGTGTCCTCGAGCGGCTGACCGGACCAGCCGGCCTCGACGCTCGCGGCGTCCAGCACGCTCGCATCGGCGGTCACGGCGGTGAGGCTGAGGCCGTCGGCGGACTCCACGGCGCTGCCGACCTCGACGCCGTCCACGAACACGGCGGGGGCGGCGCTGCGGATCTCGAGCTGCTCGTCCAGCTCGACGGTGACCTCGTAGAGGCCGCTGACCTGCTCGACCTGCCAGCCGTCGCCCTCGACGACGACGGGGGCGCCGCCGTCGGGCTCCGCGTGCGCGGCCACGGGCGTCACGACGAGCGCGGCCGCGGCGATCGCGGCACCCCAGCCCAGTGATCGACGGCGTGCGGGGGTCTGTCTCATGCGGGGAACTCCTTCAGGAGGGTGAGCGGCGTCGGGGCCGCGGGCGGTGCCGAGCGCGCGTGCTCCGCGCGCGGTGGCATCGTCACCATCCCCCGCCGATGAGGACCGGCGGTTTCCCTCGTGGAACGTCCGTGTTTCGATCTGCGGGATTCGTGTCTCACGCTGGAAACGTTCACAGTCGAACGGGTCCGGCGTGGCGCTGCGCCCCCGCCCACCGTCAGGGGATGCGCGTGAGGCGCTCCAGGAACGCGGCCATGGCGTCGCGGGCGACCGGCAGGGACGCGCGGTACTCGCGGCGCCCGTTCTCCTCCCACCCCGTCGAGACCCCGGCCGAGGAGACCCACGCCATCTCCTTGAAGTGCTGCTGGTCGGTGAGCACATCAGCGAACGGTGAGGCCGTCGGCGCCTGGAAGGTGGGGCTGCCGGCGAACCGGTACAGGAAGGCGGCCATCGCGTCACGCGCCACCGCCTCGTACGGGCGGAACTCTCGACCGGCGGCCGTCTCCCAGCCGGTGGAGATCCCGCGTTCCCTGAGCCAGGCGATCTCCTTGTAGTAGACGTTGGTCGTCGCGACGTCGACGAACGGGCTCGTGGACGGCGGGGTGTAGGCGGGCGACCCGGCGAAGCGGTAGAGGAACGCTGCCATGGCATCGCGAGCGACCGGGGTGAGCGGCCGGTACTCCGGACCCGAGGGCGTGCTCCAGCCCGTCGTCACGCCGGTCACGGCGAGCCACGCCATCGACTCGTGGAACAGCATCCCGGTCGGGACGTCCCGGAACAGCTCACCCGAGGTGCGCCCGCACGGGTCGGTGCGGATCGCCGTCTCGGGGGGGAGCGGCGGGATTGCGGGCCTCGTCCGTGTCGCTGGCGCGCCGTCGTCCTCGAGGACGGTGAGCAGGGTCCAGGGCACCGCCCCGACCGCTCCCTCGACCTCTGCCGCGCTGACGACCACGGCTCGTCGCGCGGCTGGCGACTCCAAGCGATCACCGACGAGCGCCACCGCCAGAACGGCACAGGTCTGGCCCGGTTCGAAGGTCACGGTGCGCACGGCAGGTTGCGCGTCGGGGCCTCGCTCGGTCACGGTCTCGACCGAGGCCGTCACCGGGACGGGCGCTGGGGAGGCGAGTCGGACCGGGACGAGCGCGATGCCAGGACCATTCCCCTCCCTGACTTCGAGCTCCTGGAGCCGGAGCTGCGGCAGGGCCTGCCCGTTCGGACCTCCGACATCCGGAGTCGAGAGGGCGACGTCGGAGACGAGCACCGCGCCCGTGGAGCTCGTTCCCTCGAGGCGGACCTCCGCGATCCGACTGAGATCGACCGCCGATCCGGGCGGCAGGTCGACCGGGAGCCGGACCGTCCGCAGCAGCGTCTTGGCCATCGGCGCCGCTCGACCGGGTAGCGGCTGCAGGGCCGCGTCCAGCGAGGCGTCCGCGAGGACGGCCTCGTTCCCCGCGGTATCCGAGACGATGACGCGCATACGCGGGACGCTCGTGCTGTCCGGGGCAAGGGCCGCACGGAACGAGAGGGCCTCGTAGGCCCGGGCGTCAACAGGTTGCGGCAACCTGATCCGAATACCCCCGCCCGTCGAGGTCCAGCGCAAGTCGAGCATCCGACCCGCAGGTGTCGACAGCACGTTGAGGGTCGGCGCCCAGTGCGGCGCCCGGCTGGGCGGCACGTCGGCACAGGCGGGCAGCGACGCCGCGGCCGGAGTCCCCGGGAGCGAGGCGCAGATCCGCGCCGTTGCACCGCCGATCGGTGCGACGGCGGACGACGCCGCCGTCATCGGAGCCAGGTCGACCCTCGCGCTCCTCGGCATCGTCGCAACCGTGGTCACCTCGACGCCCGACGCCAGCAGCTCCTGCGGGACGTGGTCCGAACCGTCGAACAGGTCGAGCAACCCGGCCTCCGCGCCCAGTGTGAGCCGGAACCACGCGGACGCGAACCGGTCCCGGACGTCGACCTGCTCCTGGGCGGTCAGCCTCTCCGACCCGACCACGTCGCCGTCGCCGTCGCCGTCGCGCGAGCAGGCGGGGTCGACGGGTGCCTTCGCCGCGATCTGTCGGTCCCAGTCATCTCCCACCCAAGGTAGAGGCAGGTCATCGCGGATCGGGTCGGGGAGCTCGCCCCCCGGTAGGGCGGAGTTGAAGTAGTTGTGGTTGGCGCCCATCACGAGGCTCGTCGCCCGGAGCACGTCATCGTCGAACGCGTAGCGCGAGTCCTCGTAGTAGTGCTGCCCCTGGAGCGTGACCAGATCGCCGTCGCAGTAGGGCAGCATCGTGTAGGTCGGCACGTCGGGCAGCGTGAGCCGCCCCATGTCGGTCGGCGCCAGCAGCATCACCGACCGGATACCCGAGCGCCCCTCGATCGCCGCGAGCTGCGTCGCCCGGACGACCGCCTCGCCTCCGCGCGAGTGGCCGAGGAGTCCGATGTCGGAAAGATCGACCTTCCCCCGCAGCACGACCGGCGCACCGCCCTCCGCCGTTCCCGCCTCCACCCGCGCGAGCAGATCGAGGTGGGCGAGGATCTGACCGGCGCGAGCCGCCGCCCCGCGGTCGGGAACGGAGGCGTCCCACGCCGCGACGGCGTTGGTCCGCATCGCGACGACGACGTAGCCGTCCTCAGCGAGATCCGTGGCGAGCGACGCGAACCCCGTCTGCGCCGCGACCTCCGCCTCGTCGAGGGCGCACGGGTACGACTGCGTCTCGACGGCGACCCCGCTGTCGGCGGTGGTGCAGATGGGACCTCGGCCGTGCGCGATCATCACGACTGGCCGCCGTCCGGCGGCATTGACGGGGTAGGTGACCTGGGCGGCAAGCTCACCCATCCGACCGGGGATGCCTCGGAGCGGGACCTGCGGCCCGAGGTCGTAGTCCAACGTCGCGATGTCGTAGGTCATCCGATCGGGATCCACCTCGGCGAACGGTCGGGCCTGCGTGGCCGCGTCGGGATCGCGCACCACCGAGGCACGAGCAGCATCGGTCGTCAGGCCGCCCTCACCGGACCACCCGGCCTCGATGTCGGCGGCCTGTAGGACGGCCGGGTCGTCCGTCACCGTCGTGAGGGTCGCGCCGTCCTCGGAGACGACGGCGACGCCCACCTCCTCGCCGTCGACCATGACCGCCGGTGCGGCCGCGCGGATCTCGAGCGGACCGTCGAGCTCGACCGTCACCTCGTACGCCTCACCGACGCGCTCCACGGTCCAGCCGTCACCCCAGGCCTCGGGCTCGGCGCTCGCCGGAACAGCCAAGAGGGCGGTGGTGGCGGCGAGCGCCGCCACAGCGACGACGGCGAGTCCGCGGCCGCGGCGGCACCGGCGATCACCGGTCGGTCGGGGTCGGGCGGCGGTCATCGGCGTCGTCCTCTCGAGGGGGCTCGAGAGGCACGACGGCGTGCGACTCGATCGTCCCGACCACGGTAACCCGACCTCCCCTTACCCGGGTACGGCAACGGCGCCCGGAGGGACGAGCCACCGGGCGCCGCTGGTCTGGGGGCCGGCACCCTCGCTGCTGCGGGTGCCGGCGGGGGATCGACCTCCGCGCGCTACCTCTGCACGAACGGGAGGAGGATCGCGTTCACCTCATCGGCGTGCGTCCACAGCATCCCGTGGGGCGCGCCGTCGATCTCGTGGTACTCGGCCTCGGGGAAGGCCTCGTGGAACGGGCGACCCGTGGCGTCGATCGGGAGGATCTGGTCGGCGGTGCCGTGCGCGATGAGCGAGGGCTTGCCGCTGGCGCGGACCGCCTCGACGTCGGCCGTGAAGTCCTCGACCCAGGTCGGCACGACGGCGTAGGCCGCTACCGGCGCGCTGCGCGTGGCGGTGGCCCAGCTGGCGTCGACGGCCTCCTGCGAGATGCGGGAGCCGAGGGTGTCGTCCAGGTTGTAGAAGTTCTGGAAGAACGACGTGAACCACGCGAACCGGTCCTTGCGGGCGTTGGCGTCGATGTCGTCGAAGACCTCCTGCGGCACGCCGTTGGCGAGCATGCCGGGCTCGAGGGAGCCGAGGAACGCGAACTTCGCGACGCGATCGGTGCCGAAGAGCTTCGCGTAGCGGGCGAGCTCACCCGTCCCCATCGAGAAGCCGACGAGGATGACGTCGGTCAGGTCGAGCTCGGTCAGCAGCGCGTTCAGGTCCGTCGCGAAGGTGTCGTAGTCGTAGCCGGTCTCGACCTTGGAGGACTGCCCGAACCCGCGACGGTCGTAGGTGATCACGCGGTAGCCGGCGCTGCGCAACTCGCGCGCCTGACGCTCCCAGGACGACCCGTCGAGCGGGTAGCCGTGGATCAGCACGACGGCCTGGCCGGTGCCGTGGTCCTCGTAGTAGAGCTCGATCGGGGTGGAGTTCTCCTGGCCGACGGTGATGAGTCCCATGATCGTGCCTTCCTTCCGGCGACGCGAGAACGGTCGTTCTCCGCGATGGGTCTACACTAGAGAACGAACGTTCTCAGCGCAAGCCCGTTGATCGCCGACAGGAGGACCGACGCATGACCACCACCGCGAGCGACCACGACCGCATCGTGCAGGCAGCCGATCGGCTCTTCTACCGACGCGGCATCCAGGCCGTGGGGATGGACGCCGTGCGGGCGGAGTCCGGCGTCCCGCTCAAGCGGCTCTACGCGCAGTTCGCCTCCAAGGACGCGCTCCTCATCGAGGTGCTGCACCACCGCGGCGCGATCTGGGACTCCGGCATCGCGGCCGCCGCGGCGTCCGCGGAGGGACCGCGCGCGAAGCTCTTGGCCGTGTACGACTTCCTCGACGCCTGGTTCCGGACCGACGACTTCCGGGGCTGCGGCTTCATCAACGCGTTCGGCGAGCTCGGGGCGGTGTCGTCCGAGGTCGCGGCCGCGGCACGCGAGCAGAAGCTGGCCTTTCAGCACTACGTCGGAGCGCTCGTCGCCGAGATGGGCGCCTCGCCGGTGCTGGCGGCCCAGCTCGCGCTGCTCGCCGAGGGCGCCCAGACGACGGCGGCGATCAGCGGGCTTCCCGACGCCGCCATCCACGCCCGCGCCGCGGCCGAGACCCTGATCGACGCCGCGCTCCTTACCGCCTGATCGGGGGCGCCCACGCCGCAGACGATGACGGCGCCCGGTGGGTCTCCCCACTGGGCGCCGCCTCGTCGAGTCGCCGCCTCGTCGAGTCGCCGACTCGCCGCCTCGCCGACTCACCGCCTCGCCGACTCACCGACCGCCACCCGGCCCAGCTGCCGAGTTCGGGGGTTCGCGCCGAGTTCGGGGCCCAGCCATCCGAACTCGGCGACAAACCCCGAACTCGCGGATTCGCGTCCCCGAACTCGATGGAGAACCCCGAACTCGACACGAAAGCCCGAACTCGGGGCCCCGACCCGGCGCGGCTGCGACTGGACTCGGAACACCCCGCCGAGAACGTCCGAGGTCGCGCGACGGCGCCCCGGAACCCGAGCCAGGACGTTCTCGGCGGGGGCTGAGGGGTGGGCGGGGCGGGCGGGACGGCGGGCGCGGCCGGTGCGGGCACCGGGCGCCGGGGCGGAGGCGTGGGCGGGCACGCAGCAGCCCCGCCCCTCGGATGAGGGACGGGGCTGCTGGACGTGCGTGGTGCTAGGCGCTCACGCGCTCAACGCTCAGCCCAGGTCGAGCTTGCTGTAGCGGTGGAGGAACGCGGCCATCGCGTCACGGTGGATCGGGGACAGCGGCTGGAACTGACGCGTCCCGTCGTTGCCGACCCATCCGGTCGTGATGCCCTGGTCGGCCAGCCACGTGATCTCCGCGTAGAACTGTGTGCCGGGCACGACGTCCGTGAACGGCGACGTCGCGGGGGCCTCCCACGTCGGCTCCTTCGCGAGGCGGTAGATGAACGCCGCCATCGCGTCTCGGTTGATCGGCTCGAGCGGTCGGAACTGACGCGTCCCGTCCGCCTGCACCCAGCCCGTGGAGATCTTCGCGTCGTAGAGCCACGCGATCTCCGTGTAGAACTGGTTGCTCGTGTCGACGTCCGAGAACGGCGAGGTCGTCGGCGCCGTGTAGTCCACGGGCTTGGCGAGGCGGTAGAGGAACGCCGCCATCGCGTCGCGGTTGATGTCCTCGAGCGGGCGGTAGGTGACCGAACCGTCCGCCTCGGGCCAGCCCGTCGTGATGCCGTTCTCGAAGGCCCACAGGATGTCCTCGGAGAACTGCAGCTCGAACGGCACGTCCGCGAACGGCGAGGGGTCGCCGGCCGTGACGGTCACCGGCACCTGGACGGTCGTGCCCGAGGGCGCCGCCGTCACGACGAGGTCGTACACGCCGGCCGCGAGGGTGCGGGGCACCTGCGCGGTGATCGTGGTCGACCCGGTCGCCACCGGGAAGGAGCCCAGCTCGACGTCGCCGAGCGTCGCCGTCACCGTCGTGTTCTCGGGCGAACCGAGCGACGTCAGGTTGAGCTGGCCGACGGGGACCGTCAGGTCCGTTCCCGCCTTGACCGGCGCGATCGCCGGAACCTGCACCGCGCGGCGGGCGAAGTCGGGCGAGATCGGCGAGCTGTCACCCAGGAAGCTGATCCACGCGTCGCGGTCGATGAGACCCGAGTCGCGCGTGTCCTTGCCCTGCGTGAAGATCCGGAAGTTGTCGCCACCGGCCACGAGGAACGAGAACGTCCCGATGCGGTACTCGGCCGCCAGGTCGATCGGCGCGCCGTCGATGGTGATGGACGTGATCCGGTTGTTCAGCGTCTGCGTGGCGTCGAACGTGTACGACACGTTCTCCGACAGGCCGAGCTGGAGGTACGGACGCGACGGGATCGTGCCGTCGGCGTTCGTCTGCCACTGCTGCTCGAGCAGCGTCTTGAACTGCGCACCCGTCAGCGTCGTGGTGGACAGGTTGTTCACGAACGGCAGGACCGCGTTGGCCTCGGCGTAGGTGATGAGGCTGTCGTCGCCCTTGAGCAGCTCGGCCCGCAGACCGCCGGGGTTGACCACACCGATCGTCGCCGCGCCGCGGTCCGGGGAGGACAGCGAGCTGACGAGCGAGTCGGCCACCAGGTTGCCCAGCGCGGACTCGGCCGCGCGGTTGTCACGCGTGCCACCCGTCCAGACACCGTCCACGTAGGAACCGCCGCCGAACGCGGACGTGATGTCCGCCGTGACCGAACCGACGGCCACCGAACCGACCGCGTTCGCGTTCGCGAGCGCGGCGTCGACGATCGTCTTGACCTCGGCGACGCGCGGGAACGCGGCCACGAGCTCGGCGTCCGCCGTCGTGCTGCGGGCGACGTTGCGAGCCGTGTAGGCCGTGACCTCATCCGTGTCGGTGTCGTAGGTGAGATCGATGCGGCCGAGGAACTCGCCGTAGTTGCCGGTCTGCAGGATCGGACGGGTCTTGCCCGCCTCACCCGTGACGGGGGCGTCCCACGCGTACTGCTTGTGCGTGTGACCGGTGAAGATGACGTCGACCGCGGGACTCGTCTTCGTGACGATGTCCGCGAACGCGCCGCCGTCGGCGACCTCCTCCTCGAGGGTCGAGCCCTCGACGAGACCGGCGCCGGCGCCCTCGTGGTACTCGGCCACGATGACGTCGGCCTCACCGTTGGTGAGGTCGCCGTCGGTGAGCTGGGTGGCCACGCGGTTGACCGCCTCGACCGGGTCGGTGAAGGTCAGCTCGGTGATGCCGTCGGGCGAGACCAGGGTGGGGGTCTCCTCGGTGACGACGCCGATGACGGCGACGTTCACGCCGTTGACCTCGTGGATGGAGTACTCCGGCAGCGCCGGCGAGCCGTCGGCCAGGCGCACGTTGGCACCCAGGTAGGCGAACTCGGCGTTCTCGCCACCGTCGACGACGCGGTCGACCAGGTCGTCGTAACCCTGGTCGAACTCGTGGTTGCCGACCGCCGAGGCGGCCAGCTCGAGCGCGTTCAGCACGTCGATGGTGGGCTGGTCCCCGGCGATCGCCGAGGCGAACAGCGAGGCACCGATGTTGTCGCCGGCGGACAGGAAGAGCGCGCCGCCGTCGGCGTCCTCGATCTCCTTGCGCTGCTGCTCGACAGTCCCGGCGAACTTCACCGTGTTGGCGTCGATGCGGCCGTGGAAGTCGTTGATGTTCAGCAGCGACAGGTCGACGGGGCCCTCGGGGACGACGACGTCGTCACCGGCCGTGAGGCCGACGATGACGGGGTCGTGGTCGGAGGAGCGGTACGGGCCCTCGGCGAAGAAGTCGGTCCCGTGGTTGAGGTAGCGGCTGTACTCCAGCGCGATGGACTCGCCGGAGTTGATGTTCCAGATGTCCGCACCGGTGGCGCGCTCGAGCGCGACCTCGTTGAGGAGCACGTGGTCGAGCGACCCGGACAGGCCGGAGAAGCTGTAGGAGTAGCCGACGCCGTCGAACGCGGTCTCGACGTTCGTGAAGCCGTCGCTGTACAGGACCTGGAGCGGGTCCTCCAGGCCGTAGGAGTTGAAGTCACCCAGCAGCGCGACGGCGTCGCCCTGCTCGGTCACGGTCGGCAGCCAGTCGCGCAGCGCCGTGGCCTGGGCCACGCGCGAGGCGTTCGACGCGCTCTGGCCGTCACCGGCGTCGGCGTCGCCCGGGAGCGGACCCGCCGAACCCTTGGACTTGAAGTGGTTGACGACGACGAAAATGCTCTCGCCGCCGTCGGCCGGGACGAACTCCTGCGCGATGGGCTCGCGGGCGTTCTGGAACGGCTGACCGGACGCGCTCTGGTTGCCCAGCGCACGCGCGGCGCCCTCCTCGACGACCTCGGCCGGCTGGAAGATGATCGCGTTCGTGATGACGTCCTGACCGGACGCGGCGGGCAGGTCGGCCGAGGACGGGACGTAGTCCCACTTGGCCGAGCCGGCGTCCGCGTTGAGCGCGGCCACGAGCGTGGCGGTGGCCTCGTCGGCCGTCTCGCCGAGACGGGCCGAGTTCTCGATCTCCATCAGGCCGACGACGCTGGCGTCGACGGCGTTGATCGCGTCGACCAGCTTGCCCTGCTGACGCTCGAGGTCCGCGGCGCCCCAGGCACCGCGCGGGTCGCAGCCGCTGTTGACCGTGACGGGGTTGCCGTCGCGGTCCTTGTACGACGTGCAGCCGGGGGTGTTCGCACCGAGCGTGGTGAAGTAGTTCAGCACGTTGAACGACGCGATCGCGAGGTCGGCGTCACCGATGGCGACCGTGTCCGGGCCCTCGGTGCGCGTGTTCTCGAACGTCGCCGGGTAGGCGGTGGTGTCGGCCGGGGTGACCTGGCTGACGGGGTTGAGCTTCCACGCGTCGTTGCGCCAGTCGAGGATCACCGGGTCGGTGAACTCGACGGCCGCGCCGACGATGACCGGCTCCGTCGTGGAGATGTACGGCGGCGTCTGGGTGCGGTTGTTGAAGAAGTTCGTCGTGGCGCCGTCGTCGAGGACGATCGCGCGGGCGGCGTTGTCGGCGGCGGCCGCGGCCGCCTCCGGGCTGCCCGGGCGGCCGACCTGCGTCGGCTGCACCAGCGGCGTCGTGCCGGTCGCCAGACCGAGCTCGCCGTACTGGTTGGTCGAGTACGTGTTGGAGATCGTGAAGTCGCCCTGAGGGGCGATGAGCATCGACTCGTAGGCCTCGCGGTCCGCGACGGCCGGCAGCTCGACGGCGGCGGGGACGACCGGGGCGGCCTCGTCGGTCAGCACCTGGGCGCCGTTGCTGGCGACGGAGATCTGCTTGAGACCGAAGAACTCACCCACGGTGCCGGTGACCTGGACGTGGTCGCCGATCTCGACCTGACCGACGGTGGCGGCCGAGTAGACGAAGATCGCGTCCGACACGGTGCGACCCGCGTTGTCGCCGCCCGTGCCGGGGGTCTGGATGACGTACCCGCTGAAGCCGCCGACCGGGTAGGCCGCGGTCACGACGCCGCGCGTGGTGACGGTGCCGGAGGTCAGGGCGCGCACCTGGGCGATCGGCAGGACCTCACCGGGCTCGGGCGTCTCCTCCTCGGGGGGCGTGGTGGAACCGGCGGCGGGTGTCGGTGCGCCGACCGTGAAGTCGGCCGCGTTGTTGGCCGTGTTGGTGCCGTCCTCGTCACGCGCGATCGAGGTCGTGTTGCTTCCTGCCGGAGCGGCGGCGCCGGCGAACGCGGCACCCGTGCCGAATCCGACCAGGTCGACGACGGCGGCGTCGGCCGCGCACGCGGCAGCGGCGCAGCTCAGCGCGCTCGTCGAGCTGACCAGCGCGACGTTGCCGTTCGTGGCGGACATGTTCACGCCGCCCGAGGCCGGCGCCTCGGGGAGGGGGGCGCCGTTCGCACCACCGGACGCGCCGGCCACCAGGTAGAGCCCACCGGCGGGGATCGAGCCGGTGAGGTTGATCCGACCGTTCCAGCCCGTTCCGGCGGCGGAGGCGTACTGGACCGACCAGCCGTCCACGCTCACGGCGGCGGCGCTCGTGTTGCGCAGCTCGACGAAGTCGTTCGTGTACGGGGCTCCGGAGTTCCCACCTCCTCCGTAGACCTCGTTGATCACGACGGGGGCGGTCGCGCTGACAGCTGCCACAGCTGTCCCCGGCGCGATCACCACCCCTGTCATTGCAATGGCAGCAGCACCTGCTACTGCGGCGGGACGAACCCACAAACGCATGACATCACCTCTCTAGACACTTCCGGAACGAACTCACGTTAGGTCGGCCGTACGACATCGCGACGTCGGTCAGGTAACTCCCGGGTGAACGCGAGCCCGGTTTCGCACGTGGGACGACGTCGTCGTCCGTCTCACATGACGGAACGACCATAACCCGGCCGGAGTGATCCAGGTCACCGGGAGTTCGTCGTCCGTTCACCGCCGCTCACGGAGTGGAACGCGCGCTTCGGCGACATCCCGGGGCGTTCGCGCACCGTCCCGTCACATCTGCCCCGGGCGCACGACGGCGGGGCGCACCCGCAGGTGCGCCCCGCCGTCGGACGTCCGGCCGGCCCCGCAGGGCCGGGCGTCAGCCGCGGTGCTCCCGGTAGTAGGCGACCAGCGCGCGGGTGGAGGCGTCCTGCGCGGCGAGCGCCTCGTCGTCGCCCTCGATCGCGGGCGCGATCTGAAGCGCGAGCTGCTTGCCGAGCTCCACGCCCCACTGGTCGAAGGAGTTGATGCCCCAGACGATCCCCTGCGTGAACGTGATGTGCTCGTAGAGCGCGATCAGCTGACCGAGCACCGACGGGGTGAGCGCCGGGGCGAAGATCGACGTCGTCGGCTTGTTGCCGCTGAACGTGCGGGCCGCGACCAGCGCGCCCGTCGTGCCCTCGGCCTCGACCTCGGCGGCCGTCTTCCCGAACGCGAGCGCCTTGGTCTGCGCGAGGAAGTTGGCCAGGAAGAGGCCGTGCACGTCCCGGCCGCCGTCGGTCAGCGGGTAGGCGGGGTTGGCGACGGCGATGAAGTCCGCCGGGATCAGCCGTGTGCCCTGGTGGATGAGCTGGTAGAACGCGTGCTGCCCGTTCGTGCCCGGCTCGCCCCAGAAGATCTCGCCCGTGTCGGTCGTCACCGGCGTGCCGTCCCAGCGCACCGACTTGCCGTTGGACTCCATCGTGAGCTGCTGCAGGTAGGCCGGGAAGCGGCTCAGCTGCTGCGCGTACGGCAGCACCGCGTGCGTCTGCGCGCCGAGGAAGTTGGTGTACCAGACGTTCAGCAGGCCCATCAGGACGGGGACGTTCTGCTCCAGCGGCGTGGTGCGCACGTGCTCGTCGACGGTGTGGAAGCCCTCCAGGAGCTCACCGAACGCGTCGGGGCCGAACGTGATCGCGAGCGACAGCCCGATCGCGGAGTCCACGGAGTAGCGGCCGCCGACCCAGTCCCAGAAGCCGAACGCGTTGGTGGGGTCGATGCCGAACGCCTCGACCTTGTCCAGCGCCGTGGAGACCGCCACGAAGTGGTGGGCGACGGCGTCGGTCCGGGCCGCGTCGTCGTCCCCGATCGCGCCCGCCTGGGCGAGGTTCTCCCAGAGCCAGTCGCGGGCGAGCCGCGCGTTCGTGAGGGTCTCGAGCGTCGTGAACGTCTTGGAGGCGACGATGAAGAGCGTGGTCTCGGGGTCGAGGTCGGCGACCTTCTCCGCGAGGTCGGTCGGGTCGATGTTCGAGACGAACCGCGCGGTCAGACCCGCCTGCGCGAAGGGCTTGAGCGCCTCGTAGACCATGACCGGGCCGAGGTCGGAGCCGCCGATCCCGATGTTGACCACGGTGGCGACCTTCTTGCCCGTGACGCCGAGCCAGTCACCGCTGCGCACGCGGTCCGCGAACTCCGACAGCCGGCCGAGCACCTCCTGCACGTCGGCGTCGACGTCCTGGCCGTCGACCTCGAGCGACGGCGACGCCTCCGCCGGGCGGCGCAGCGCGGTGTGCAGGACGGCGCGGTCCTCGGTGGTGTTGATGTGCTCGCCCGCGAGCATCGCGGCGTAGCGCTCGACGACGCCGGTGTCCTCCGCCAGGTGCACCAGCGAGGCGAGGATCTCGTCGGTCACGAGGTTCTTGGAGAGGTCGACGTGCAGGTCGCCGACGGTGCGCGTGAGGCGCTCGACGCGACCGGGGTCGCCGTCGAACCAGCCGCGCAGGTCCGGGGTGAACGAGCCGTGCAGGGCGGTGAGCTCCGCCCAGGCCGGCGTGGTGGTGGGATCCGTGGGAGCGGTCATGGTTCGACCCTAGCGGCGGGCACGACGGACACGACGGACGTGGCCCCACCCCGGTCACTAGGGTGTCCACGACCTGCCGGTCACTCAGCCACGACTTCCCCTGGACGGCCCATGCCCGCCTCGCCCTTCTCCTGGACCCTGCACGGCGACGGCCGCACGGTCGCCCCCGGCACCGTCGTCTCCCCCGGGGAGCGCCTGACCTGGCCGCGGACCATCGGCATCGGCATGCAGCACGTCGTGGCGATGTTCGGCGCGACCTTCCTCGTGCCGATCATCACGGGCCTGCCGCCCGCCACCACGCTGTTCTTCTCCGGCGTCGGCACGTTCCTGTTCCTGCTGATCACGCGCGGACGGGTGCCGAGCTACCTCGGCTCGTCGTTCGCGTTCATCGCGCCGATCGCGGCGGCGAACGAGGCCGGCGGGATGGCGAGCGCCCTGGGCGGCGTGGTCGTCGCGGGGGTGACGCTCGCCGTCGTCGGCCTGATCGTCAACCGGGCGGGGCACCGCTGGATCGACCTCGTGATGCCGCCCGTGGTGACGGGCACGATCGTGGCGCTCATCGGCTTCAACCTCGCGCCCGCCGCGTGGAACAACGTGCAGCTCGCGCCGGTCACGGCCGTGGTCACGATCCTGGCGATCGTCCTGGTGACCGTCCTGTTCCGCGGCATCCTCGGCCGGCTGTCGATCCTCGTCGGCGTGCTCGTGGGCTACGCCGTCGCGGCGATCCGCGGCGAGGTGACGTTCGACGCCGTCGCCGACGCCGGGTGGATCGGCCTGCCCGACTTCACCACCCCGACGTTCAGCGTCTCCGTGCTCGGTCTCTTCATCCCGGTCGTGCTCGTGCTGATCGCCGAGAACATCGGCCACGTGAAGTCGGTCGCCGCGATGACCGGCGAGAACCTCGACCCGGTCACCGGCCGCGCGCTGTTCGCCGACGGCGTGGCCACCACGCTCGCCGGCTTCGGCGGCGGTTCGGGCACGACCACCTACGCCGAGAACATCGGCGTGATGGCCGCGACGCGCGTGTACTCCACGGCCGCCTACTACGTCGCGGCCGCGACCGCGCTGCTGCTCTCGCTCTCCCCCAAGTTCGGCGCGCTCATCGCCACGATCCCCTCCGGGGTCATCGGCGGCGCCGGCACGGTGCTGTACGGGATGATCGGCGTGCTCGGCGCCCGCATCTGGATCCAGAACAAGGTCGACTTCTCCGACCCCGTCAACCTGACGACGGCGGCGGTCGCCCTCATCGCCGGCATCGCCAACTTCACGTGGGCCGTCGGCTCCCTGACGTTCGAGGGCATCGCGATCGGTACCGCCGCGGCGCTCGGGATCTACCACCTCATGCGGAGCGTGGCGCGCTGGCGCGGGACGACGGCGGAGCCCGTCTCCCCCGCCTCGGTCCCGTCCGACGCGCCCGCGGACGAGCGCGGCTGACCGCAGCCGACGCCGGCCGTGGGCTCCGGCTCAGACTCCGACTCCGACTCCGACTCCGACTCCGACTCAGGCCAGCGGCAGGAGCCGCCGGCCGAGCGAGCCGACCAGCGCCGTGATCTCGGCGACGTCGTCCCGCGCGACGGCGACCAGGGGCAGGCACTCCTCGTCGCCGTCGCCCTCGTCCAGGGCGAGCAGGTCGAGCCCGACGGCGGCCAGCACGTCGCGCGCGGCCGCGATCGCCGCGGTCAGGTCGTCGACGTCGACGACGGCGCGGAGGTCGACGTCGCGACCCGTGGCGAGCTCGGCGCGCGCGATCCGCGGCAGCGCGGTCACGGCGTCGACGAGCAGGTCCCCGGTGTCGCCCGTGTCGAGGCAGGCGATGGCGCCGGACTCGTCCAGGGCGTCGAGGAGGGCGGCCCAGGGGTCGGTGTCGAGGGAGCTGGCGTCGAGCGTCCGCTGCACGCTGCGCCACACCTCGGGGTCGGGTTCGAGCAGCGAGCAGAGCCGCTCCCAGTCGTCGGTGCGGTCGGTCCGCTCGCTGGAGGTCGTCACCGATCGAGCCTAACCAGCGCCCCGCGCACCCCGGATCCACACCCGTGGGGAATGAGATGGACGGGATCGTGGTTGTCACGTACGGTGGATCTGGTTCGGACGGCGACGTCCCGAACTCAGGAGCAGGCGAACTGACGCGTCGGCACCACCTTCCCGAGAGGCCCCAGCGCCCCTCACCCGTTCGCACTACGGCTCTGACGCGGTGAAAATCCCCGCAGCCGGCACCGCGAGATCACGGCAGCGCACCGCGCGCCTGGAGATCCTGCGCGCCGCACGCCCACCGAACGAGCGGGCCACAGTCATGTAGCACCAGGAGTACCCATGTCCACGATTCACTTCACCGATCACCGATTCACCGAGCGCACCGCCACCCCGGGCGCCGGCCGCAACGAGACCGAGACCGCCGCGCTCGCGGTGGGCGACGCCGTCGCGCACGTCCTCGCGGGCACCATGCCCGACGCCGAGCGCGTGCTGCGCCGGCCCCTTCCCATCGCGTTCCTCGACGACGGCCGTCGTCTCTTCCTCGTCATCGACGCCGGCCGTGGCCGTGCCGCCGACGCCCCGCGCTCGTGGGGCGTCGAGGTCGTCACCGACGGCGACCTCGTCGGCGAGCCGTCCGGCGGTCAGACCGCCGTGCGCTCGACGCAGCGCCTGACCCCGGAGTCCGCGGCCGCCGCCGCGCTCTACGTGCTCAGCGCCAGCCGCTGATCTCGCGCGGCACCCGCCGCACCCCTGCAGCAGCCCGGTTCCCGCCTCGAGAGGCGGGTGCCGGGCTGCTGCTCTACGTTGGGCGGCATGAGGACCTCGTCGTGACCGCGGCCGCCCCCGCCCGCCCCGCCGGTGCCACCGGCCCTCGGCGCATCGCCAGCCTGGTGGTGCGCGCCCTCGTCGTCGTGCTCGTCGTGGCGGCCGAGATCGAGCTGATCAGCGCCGCGGGCGAGACGTTCCAGGCGGCCAACCACTACTCCTACTTCACGATCCTCTCGAACGTGTTCGGCGCCCTCGTGATGGCCGCCGCGATCGTGCGACCGATCCCCGACGGGTTGCGGGGCGCCGCGGTGACCTTCCTCATGCTCACGGGCATCGTCTACAACCTGATGCTGCGCGGGGTCGACGTGCAGACCACGGCGTTCGCCAACCTCGCGCTGCACGTGGTCGTGCCGATCCTCGTGGTGCTCGACTGGTTGCTCGCACCGCCGAGGACACGGCTGACGATCCGCCACGTGCTGCTGTGGATGATCGTGCCGCTCGCCTACCTCGCCTACTCGCTGGTGCGCGGACCGATCGTGGACTGGTACCCCTACCCGTTCCTCGACCCGCGGCCGTCGGGCTACGGCACGGTCGTGGTCGGGGCCCTGAGCGTGGCGGTGGCGTTCTTCGCCGCGTCGCTGTTCGTGGCGTGGATCGGCAACCGCCTGGGCGGGCACGGCAGCGGCGTGCACCGTGACAGGGTGACGGTGTGAGCCGACCTTCGCAGGACGAGCCACCCGTCGACGGGGCCGACGGGTCGGTGCCCGACTACGGGACGCCGCCGCCGTCCGACGTACCCCCCGCGGGGTACTCGCCGGCGCCGTACGACGCCCCCGTCCCCGGGGCCGCCCCCGGCTACGGCGCCGCGCCGGGCTACGGGGACCCGTCCGGCTACGGCAGCCCACCGCCCGAGCACCGGCCGTACGCGGTCGGGGACGCGGGGGGACGCCGTCGGCCGGGCAACCGCGCCCGCCTCATCACCTCGTTGCTGCCGCTCGTCGCGATCGTGCTGTTCTTCGTGCTGCGCGGGAACGGTGTCGGCGCGTTCTGGCTGCCGTTCGCGTTCATCATCGGCATCGGCGTGATCTCCCGGGTCCTGCGGCGCGGGTCGTTCCGCGACTGACCGAGCGCTCGGCGCAGGTGACGCCGTCGGGCCGATGCGGCAGGGTGGTCGCATGAGCGGACAGCCGGACGACCGACCCTGGCAGGACCGACCGCCGGACGAGCCGCGCGACGGGCTCACCCCGCCGCCCGCCGCACCGCCGGGTGGCGCCCTCGTCCCCGACCCGACGGCCATCCCCAGCGCGTCGCCCTACGCCGTCTCGGGACCGGGCGCCTACGGGACCGCCGCGGACGACGCCTACCGCGCGGCCGCCGTCGTCCCTCCCCGGGAGCACCGCGGACTGTCGCGACGCAATGCGAAGCTGGCCACGTCGCTGTCGCCGTTCGCGGCGCTGATCCTGTTCTTCGTGCTGATGAACGTGGGCGGGCCGCCCGCGTGGCTGGCGTTCCTCCTCATCCCGATCACCGGTGTCGTCACCGAGCACCTGCGCGGCGACAAGGGTGAGGACCGCGACGGCGACCGGCGCCGGTCGTGACCGCCGCGCCCCTCCCGGACTCGACCGACGTCGTCATCGTCGGCGGTGGCCACAACGCCCTCACGGCCGCGGCCTACCTCGCGCGTGCCGGACGCCGCGTGCTCCTGCTCGAGGCCGACGACCACGTCGGCGGGGCGGCCGTCTCCGCGCTGGCGTTCGACGGTGTCGACGCCCGGCTGTCGCGCTACTCCTACCTCGTCAGCCTGCTGCCGCGGCAGATCGTCGACGACCTCGGGCTCGACATCTCGCTGGTCCGACGCCGCTACTCCTCCTACACCCCGGATCCGCACGATCCCTCGCGCGGGTTGCTCGTGGACAACGAGGCGGACGACGACGCGCGCGCCCGTGCCTTCGCCCGGGTCGGGGCGGGCGACGACGTCGAGGCGTGGTCGGCCTGGTACGACGCGACGGCGCTGCTCGCGCGGGCCGTGTTCCCGACCCTGACGCGGCCGCTCCCGACGCGCGCCGAGGTGCGGGCCGCGGTCGTCGCCGAGGCGGGTGCCGGTCGCGGGGAGGCCGCGTCCCAGGTGTGGCGCGACGTCGTCGAGCGCCCCATCGGTGAGGCGGTCGAGCGGCGCTTCGCCTCGGACCTGGTGCGCGGCGTCGTCGCCACCGACGCCCTGATCGGCACGTTCGCGGATCTGCACGACGACTCGCTCGCGGCCAACCGCTGCTACCTCTACCACGTGATCGGCGGCGGGACCGGGGACTGGGACGTCCCCGTCGGCGGGATGGGCGCCGTCTCGGGGGCGCTCGCCGCGGCCGCGCGCGACGCCGGCGCGCAGCTCGTCACCTCCGCCAGGGTCACGGCCGTGACGCCCGACGGCGACGTCACCTACGTCCTCGACGGGCGCACGCGGCAGGTGCGGGGCGAGGTGGTGCTCAGCGGCGTCGCTCCCGCCGTGCTCGACGCGCTGCTCGACGCCGGGATCGGGCTGCCCGCCGCGCCCCGGCCCGCGCTCGGGGCCGGACGGGTCGAGGGCGCCCAGGTCAAGGTCAACCTGCTGCTCACGCGCCTGCCGCGGCTGCGCGACACCGAGGTGGACCCGGTCGCGGCGTTCTCCGGGACGTTCCACGTCAACGAGCTCGCGACCCAGATCGCGACGGCGTTCGCCCAGGCGGTCGGGGGCGAGGTGCCGTCGCCGCTGCCGTGCGAGATCTACTGCCACACCCTCAGCGACCGCTCGATCCTGGGGCCGGAGCTCGCGGCGGGCGAGACCCAGACGCTGACGGTCTTCGGGCTGCACGTGCCGGACCGGCTGGTCGACGCCGTCGGGAACGACGCGCTGCGCGCGCGGCTGGAGACGGCGGTGGTGGCCTCGCTGGACTCCGTGCTGGCCGAACCGCTCGCCGACGTGCTCGCGCGGGACGCGCAGGGGCGGCCGTGCCTGGAGGTGCGCACGACGCGCGACATCGAGGCATCGGTCGGCATGCCGGGCGGCAACATCTTCCACGGTGACCTGTCGTGGCCGTGGCGCGAGGACGACGGCGGGGCCGGCCACCGCGGGCTCTCGCCGGCGCAGCGCTGGGGCGTCGCGACGCGGCACCCGCGCATCCTGCTGTGCGGGTCCGGGGCGGTGCGGGGCGGCGCCGTGAGCGGTATCGGCGGCCACAACGCGGCGATGGCGGTGCTGGAGGCGGGCTGATAGGTTCGCGGCCGCCCGAACCCCACGAAAACGCGCTGCCGAGCACCTCGGTCACCTGCCGCGGCGGGAGCATCCGCACCGTCACCCTGAACTACTGGTGACCGCCCCGCGGTGACGACCGCCGTCGTCCCCCGCTCGCGAGCTGCCACCACCGTGGCGGCGCCGCGGCGTCCGGTCCGACGGCGTCCTCCGGGGCGGGCCAGTGCTCCAGCAGGTCGCCGGGGCCCAGACCCAGCGCGTGCTCGATGTCCGCGGGGGTCGCGTGCTGCAGGTGGGCCGAGACGCTCTCGGTGACGGCCGCCCAGTACCCGCGCAGCGTGGACTCGGACAGGTACAGCTGCGCCCCCATCTCGGCGTAGGTGAGGCCGCGGGCGCGACCCGCGAGGACCTGGCGCTGCCGCTCGGACAGGATCGTCAGGCTGTTGCGCCGGACCAGCACCTCCACCAGGCCGACGAGTCCCTGCGGGATCACCACCTCCCCCGCCGCGACGGCGGTGATCGCCTCCTGCGCGACGGCCAGCGGTTCGGCCTTGGACACCACGCCGCGAGCGCCGGCGGCCAGGGTGGCAGCGAGAACGAAGCGCCGCTCCTCCTGGCTGTAGGCGCAGACCCGGTACCCCGCCCCGACCGCGGCGCGCACCGCCGCGACCCCCTGCCGCGAGTCGGGCTGCGCGGAGTTGGCCAGGTGCAGGTCGAGGACGACGACGTCGGCGGCCGGGCGGCGGTCGAGCAGCTGCTCGACGGTCGGGAACGTGCCGACGACATCGATCTGCGGCATCAGCACGGCGAAGGACTCGCGGATGACCGTCGCGTCGTCGACGACGGCGACGCGGGGTCGCTCAGACGGCACGAGCGGACTCCACCCGGGCGCCGGCGCCGGTGAGCACGGCCGTGCTGCCGTGTCCGGGTCGTGACGTGATCTCGACGTCGACCCCCAGCTCGGTGAGCTGCGCGTGCACGACCTCGCGCAGGCCGACGCCCCACCGCGCGCGATCGGTGTCGAACCCGCGGCCGTCGTCGTGCACCGTGACGGTCCACCGCGTGCCGTCCGGCGTCGCCTCCGCGTCGGCGTGGACGACCACCGTCGAGGCACCGGAGTGGTCGCGGACGTTCAGCAGCAGCGCCGCCAGCGCGTGGTCGAGGGCGGCCCCGACGGCGCCGTCCACCCGGACGCCCTCGGCCAGGTCGAGGGCCGCGTGCAGCGGAAGGTCGGAGAAGCGGGCCGTGGTCGCGAGGACCAGGGCGACGAGGCCCCGCTCGTCGCCGTCGTCGCCGTCGAGGTCGGGCCGGCGGCCGAGGAGGTAGCTGCGCATCCGCCGCGCCTCGCGCTCCGCCTCCTGCCGGACCGCCCGCCGGACGCCGTCGTCCAGATCGGGGTCGGCGAGGAGCCGCATGATCGCGGCCCCGTTGTGCAGGGCGACCTGGGCGCGCCGCTCCTCGTCGCGGCGCGCCAGCGCGGCCGCCTCGGCACGGGCGGCGTCGCCGTCGGCCGCGACCCTGCGCATGTAGGTGGTGACCACCCTGCTCACCGAGACCAGCACGACGTAGGTCAGGACATTGCCGATCACGGTGCTGGCGTTGTCCGACGACGCCTGCGCCCAGCGGAAGGCCACGTCCGCCACGACCACCACCGCGAGACCCGCCACCCACAGACCGAGGCCGCGCACGAGCGCGCCGCTCAGGAGCGCGCCCAGGGCGTTCCCGGGCTGGAAGCCGATCCAGGTGCCGATGCGCTGATCCGTCGGGACGCACAGTCCACCCAGCAGGAGCAGCACGACGGCGAGGACCACGTCCGCTGCGAAGACTGCACGGCCCAGCGGTCCCTGGCGCACCAGCGCGAGCACGCTGATCACGACGGCCGCGGCGGCCGCGGCGATCCAGCTCGCGAGGTAGAGGCCGGGCCGCTGCGAGACCGCCACGCCGGGCGCGAGCGAGGGCGCCATCTGGAGCAGGGTGCCGAGACGGATGCCCACGACGAGGAGCGAGAGCGCCCGCTCCAGACCCGACGCCGTCGTCGCGATCCGGCCGTGGACCAGGTCGGTCAGCGCGTGCCACCACGGGCGCTGCGTCGAGGTCGGGGCGGTGGGAGGCACGGCCGCCATCATCGCCGATCACGGTCCGCGGCAGGGCGATGGCCTTCCCGCGGACCGTGATCGAGGGGCGCTCGCCCCGCGCCTCAGGTGAGGGAGGGCCCGGGCCTCCCGGGATACGGGAGGACTGAACCGTCCGAGACGATGACCCGTCGCGACTCCACCGTGACCGGGGCCTTCCCGGGCAGGGATCCCGTCACGGCCACCGTGATGCCGACGCCGGGGTCCTTCGTGGTCAGGGCCAGGGTCGTGCCGGTGGCCGAGCGCACGGCGACGCCGTTGCGGTACCACTGGTAGGTCAGCGTGACGCCGGCCGGACCCCACGTCCCGGGCTTCACGGTGAGGGTCGAGCCGGGCTGCGCGAGACCCTGGATCGTGGGCGTCCCGGCCACGACGGTCGCCGGCACGGCCACCGCCGCGGACCGCACGGTCACCGGGGCGTACCGGTCCCGCGTCCCGGTGACGGCGACGGCGAGCTGCGCTCCGCCGTCGGCCGCCACCGCGGTGTAGGTGGCGCGGGTGGCGCCGGGGATCGCGGTGCCGTTGCGCGTCCACTGGTAGGTGAGGGCGACGGCGCCCGGCCCCCAGGTCCCCGGCGTCGCCGTCAGGGTCTGCCCCGCCGCGGGGGTCCCCGTCACGGTGACCGCACCGGGGGTGAGGATGCCCGGGAGCTGCGTGAAGAGCGTCAGCTCGTTCTCGTAGCTGCTGGGCTGGCCGAACGTGAAGTCGTAGATGCGGGCGCGGACCCCGATCGCCTTCCCGGCGAGCGTGGGCGTGATCGCCAGCGTCGGCCCGCGGCCAGTGGCACCTGCTGACGGCGGGTGCGTTCATCTCGATGATCGTCCCGATCGTGGTGTTCATCGCGCTGCAGCGGTTCTTCGTCCGCGGTCTGCTGGCCGGGTCCGTCAAGGGCTGAGCCCTCGCGGGGCCGCTGTCCCGAGAGCCCCGGCGTCGTCCCTCCGACGACGCCGGGGCTCTCGTTCGTCCGGCGGCTGTCACCCCTGGTCCGGATCGGTCCGGTGGCTGTCACTCCTCATCCGGTTGAATGACCCGAACCGGCAGGAACGTGCCAGCCACCGGCGGTTGCCGTCGAACGGTGACGGTCACGGGCGACGGCGCGCCCGGTGCAGCAGTGGCGAGGGTGCGACGGTCCGCGTCACGTTCGGGACCGCGACCGCGACCGGGACCGCGACCGGGACCGGGACCCAGACCTCGGACCGGACCGGCGCGCCGCGGGTGAGGCGCGGTGAAGCGACCAGTCGCGGGCTAGGGGAGCGGGAGCGGCGGGCTGGGGTGGGCCGCCGTGGTCAGCCGCCGGAAGGCGCCCAGATCGGCGAGCGCCTGGCCACCGTGCGGGAGCGTGTCGTCCAGACCCGGGGAGTGGACGAGGTACGCCGCCCACTGCGCCCGCGAGATCGCGACGTTGAGACGGTTGCGGTTGATGAGGAACTCGGCCCCGCGCGGTGCGTCCCTGGCGGAGGACGCCGCGAGCGTCACGATCGCCACCGCGGCCTCCTGGCCCTGGAACTTGTCCACGGTTCCCACGCGGACCTGGGCCAGCCCGACGTCGTCGAGCGCCGCGCGCACGAGAGTGACCTGGGCGTTGTAGGCCGCGACCACGAGGACGCCGCGTGGCTGCAGCGGCTCGGGAGGGTCGATCACGTCGGGCGTGGTGCCGGCCCGCCACGCGCGGCCGAGCAGCGAGCGGACGAGGTCGACCACGACCGCCGCCTCCTCGGGGCTCGCCGAGGAGTTGCCGCGGTGCGGCACGAGAACCTCGTGCACCCCGGGCGCGACGCCGTCGAGGTGCCGACGATCCGTGACGCCGGGCTGCGGCAGGAGCCGGCCGTCGTAGCTGAGGGAGGAGACCGCCGAGCACAGGTCCGGGTGGAGCCGCCAGGTCCGCTCGATGAAGTAGCCGCGATCGGCCGGCATCGTCGCGGCGTCCTGCGCGATCCACGCCAGGGCGGAGGCGTCGACCGGTTCGTCGTGCGTGCCCTGCGTGACCTGCGGCAGCTGCTGGGGGTCGCCGAGCAGCAGCACCCGCCGGGCCGCGGTGGAGGCCGCCACGGTGTTGGCGAGCGAGAACTGGCCGGCCTCGTCGACGACGAGGAGGTCCAGCTTGCCGTCGCCGATCCGCTTGCGGTTCGTCATGTCCCAGACGGTTCCGCCGATGACGCAACCGTCGGCCTCGTGCTCCGCGAGGAACGCCGAGTACTCGTCCTTGGCCAGGGCCGTCCACGGCGGCGGTGCGATCTCGCGGTCGTCCCTCCCGGGCGCGTCCTTCGGCGTCTTGCCGACCTGCGCGGCCGGGAGGCCTGCGGCGACGACCTGGTCGAGCAGGTGCTCCACGACGGCGTGCGACTGCGCCACGACGCCGATCCGCCACCCGAGCTCGGCCACGAGCCGACCGATCACCCGGGCGCCGACGTACGTCTTGCCCGTGCCCGGCGGGCCCTGCACCCCCAGCACCGAGGCGTCCAGCGACGCCGTCGCGGCCGTGACCGCTGCGACGTAGTCCCCGTCCACGACGGGCGGGAGCCCGTCGCCCGCCCGCAGCCGCGGCAGGGTGCGGCGCAGCAGCTCGAGTCCGGGCAGGCGCAGGTAGCGCAGACGCGCGACGGCGTCCTCCCGTGCGAGCGGCGCGACGGCGTCGCCCAGGTGCTCGATCTCGTCCAGGCGCGTGCCCGCGACCTGCTCCGCGAGCTCGACGAGCGCACGGTGGATCGACGTGGTCATGAGGGGCCGCCCGGGGACGACCGCGATCGGCACCGCGCCGCCACCCGCCCCGGACCCGGCACCGTCGGCGAACTCGCTCGACGCGCTCTCGCGCACGGTCCAGGCCGCGCGTGTGCCGTCGGGCGAGACGCTGACGTCGAGCATCGTGAGGCTCGTGGTCGCGTACGCCGCGCCCGGGTCGACCCTGAGCCCGCGCGACCGGCCGACCGGGTAGACGGCGAACGCCTCGCGCACGCCCTCCGGCGTGCTCCCCGCCCCCAGCCGTCCCTCGAGGCGCAGGACGCGGCGACGGTGGCGACCGCCGCCGGACCAGTCCTCCAGCACCTCGCAGCCCACGGGGGTGTCGTCCACGACGAGCACGTCCCGGGTGTCGGCCCACCAGTCGACCGGGTGGGTCAGCCGCTCGAAGTGCGCGCGCCAGACGGGGGCGTCCTCACGGCGGTGGTAGTCCAGCGCCGCGGCCAGCAGGCCGAGCGCGTCGGCGTCGACGTCCTCGCGCGGGGCCGGCCCCGCCGCGTCGCGCAGCAGACCGGCGAGCCGTTGCTCGGGAGTGGGGGCGAACGTGTCGACGCCGACCTCGGCGGGTCGCACGGCGCTCGGAAGGGCCCGCACGGCGAGGTCGTCGGTCGCGCGGCCGTCGATCGGACCGCCGGGCTCGCTCCCCCCACCCCCGTCCGCGGCGTGCCGACCGTGCGCGAGCGATCGCAGCCACCGGACCAGGCGCCGCGTCGAGACGCAGTCGTAGCGGTTGTAGTCGGCGATGTCGGCCATGACCGCGTCGAACTCGCCCACGTCGCCCGCGGCGCGCGCCGCCACGCCCGCCGCGTACTGGGCGACCGAGTCCCCGCCGGTGGTCACGCCGTCGGCCGCCCGCAGCTCGTCACCCATGTAGAGCGGCTCGAGCTTCTTGATGGAGTAGCTCGCCTGCGACACGGCGACGCCGCCGCGCACCACGGGGAAGAGGTCCACGAGCACGCCCTCGCGCACGAGGGTCAGCACCGCCTCGAGGCCCTCGCCGTGCCGTTCGGCCAGCTTCTCGAGCGCCGCACGCTCGTAGTTGGCGTAGTGGTAGATGTGCAGATCGGGGTAGCGGGCGCGCCGCCGGCGCACGTAGGAGAGGAAGTCGACGAGCGCGACCTTCTCCTCGGCGCGGTCGTGGGCCCAGAACGCGACGTACGTCTCGTCCGGCGACCCTGTGCCGGCCTCCGGCTCCTCGATCAGCCCGAACAGGTACTCGAGACCGCCCTCCATGCCGCCCGAGGTGCTCCACATCGGGTCGCCCTCGAAGTCGAAGTAGAGGTCGCCGGGGGACGGCTGGGGCAGCGATCGGAGCAGCGCCGAGTTCACGACCTCGACCCGGACGACGTCACCGATCGACGAGGCCGCCTCGGCCGCCGCCCCGGTGGGCTCACCGCCGCCGGCGGTCGTCAGCCGCATCCCCGGTCCGACGACGAGCCCGGCCGCCTCGGCGCGCGCGACCCGGTCGAGCTGGGCCGCCTGCAGGCGTGCCTGCCGGGTGAGCCGCTCCTGGATGACCGGGTTCATGCGCGGCACGGGGTGGGCGAGGACGGCGAGCTCGACGACCGTCCTGACACCCTGGCCGTACAGGCGTGTCCGCTGGACGGCGCGGATGCCGTGGACGAGCTGCACGTCGCGCGTCCGGGCGACCTCGCGCGCGCAGTACTCGCAGCGGCCGCACGCGCGGCGTGCCGGTGCGACGTCGGGCGGCAGCGCCGCGAGCAGGCTCGGCACGCCGGCGGGGTCGCGCCACTCCTCCCAGGACGCGGGCGCGTCCGCGGCGACGTGGGCGTCGAGCAGCGCCTCGACCAGCCGGCGCTCGCCCCGGTAGACCTCGAGGAGATCGACGAGCGGCTGGTCGCTGCGCTCACCGTTGCCGTGGTGCACCGTCACGCGGTCGACCACCGGCACGCCGGCGGCGAGCAGCTGGTCTGCGTAGGCGGCCATCTGGAGCAGCGCCGTCGCCCGCACCTTGTTGGTCAGCTTCGTGTCGACGACGGCGTACGCCGTCACCGCCCCGGCCCGCTCGGAGGCGTCCGACCCGCCCCGCAGCACGAGCCCGGCCCCGGCCGCGCCCGCGCCCGCCGTCGGTCGCTCCTTCAGCAGGAAGTCGGCACGTCCGTAGAAGCGCCCGTCGAAGAACGTCGCCTGGAACACGACGTCCGCGCCGGCGTCGATCGCGGCCAGCGTCGCGTCCCGCGCGGGGACCAGCCCGGCGCGGAAGGCCTCGCGACCCTCGCCGTCGTCCACGATCTCGGCGACGCCGCGGTGGGCCGCGGCGTCGAACGCCCCGAACTCGGACCGGTAGGACTCCAGCACGCGCAGCTCGTGCGCGTCTCCCATCCGAGCGGCGCGGTCGCGCATCGGGTCGGGCGCCGGCACGAGCACGGGGACGCGACCGAGCTTCTCGTCCAGGAGCGAGAGGAGCTCGTAGGGGCACGCGGCCCGGGTGATGTCGGTCGGTGAGTAGACCACCACGTCGTCGAGCAGGAACATCGCACCCCCTGGGTCTGGCTGTCTCTCGAGGCTACGGGTCGCCACCGACATCCGCGCCGTCGCGGGGCCCGGCGGGCCGCCCCACGCCGAGAATTCGGCCACCCGACACGTTGCGCGAGCCGATCGAGGCGCGTCAGGATGCGTCGTGCCCACCCCCGCAGACATCCGCCGCTGGCGCGCCTACCTCGCGGACGAACGAGCCGAGGGAGCGGTCTACCGCGACCTCGCCGGTCGTCGCGACGGTGAGGAGCGCGCGATCCTGCTCGAGCTCGCCGAGGCCGAGAAGCGCCACGAGCAGCACTGGATCGACCTCCTCGGCGAGGACGTCGGCAAGCCCCGCAGGGGCGCGCTGCGCACCCGGTGGCTCGCGTTCCTGGCCCGCCGCTTCGGCTCCGTGTTCGTCCTCGCGCTCGCGCAGCGTGCCGAGGCGCGCGGCGTGTACGCCGACGAGCGCGACGCCACGCCGCAGATGGTCGCCGACGAGCGCATCCACGAGGAGGTCGTCCGCTCGCTCGCCGCGCGCGGTCGGGCCCAGCTCTCCGGCTCGTTCCGCGCCGCCGTGTTCGGCATGAACGACGGCCTCGTCTCCAACCTCGCCCTGGTGCTGGGGATCGGCGCGACCGGGGTGAGCACCGGCGTCGTCCTCGCGACCGGGCTCGCGGGCCTGCTCGCGGGCGCGCTCTCGATGGGGGCGGGCGAGTTCGTCTCCGTCCGCAGCCAGCGCGAATTGCTCGAGGCGTCCACGCCCGACCCGCAGTCCCGGACCGCCTACCCCCACCTCGACCTCGAGGCGAACGAGCTCGCGCTGGTCTACCGGGCGCGCGGCGAGAGCCCGGACGAGGCGAGCGAGCACGCCATCCGCTCCATCCGCTCCTACCGCCCCGACCAGATCCAGCCGCGCCGCACGCACGCCGAGTTCGAGGAGATCGGCAGCGCGTGGGGCGCCGCGCTCACGAGCTTCGGCCTGTTCTCGGCCGGCGCGATCATCCCCGTGCTGCCGTACCTGTTCGGCCTCGCGGGCACGACGGCGGTGCTCGTCTCGGCCGCGCTCGTGGGCCTCGCGCTCCTGGTCACCGGCGCCGTCGTCGGCATCCTGTCCGGCGGCCCGCCGCTGCGGCGCGCGCTGCGGCAGCTCGCGATCGGCTGGGGCGCGGCGGCCGCGACGTACGCGCTCGGCCTGCTGTTCGGGGCGGGTGTCGCCTGACCTCGCGCAAGATCGACGTCGTCGGGCACACTCACCTGGCATGGGGCTCCTCCTTCGCACACGTCGCACCGCGCCGGTCCTGACGACGGCGGCCGTGCTCGCCGCCACGCTCCTCACCGCGTGCGGTGGTGGCGGCGGCGGTGCACCGTCCGGCCCCGAGGCCGCGTGCGGTGACCCCGTCGCGGTCGACGGCGTCACGCTCGCGGGGCTGACGGCGGAGGACGTGCTCCTGGTGGAGTCCTCCTTCCGCCTCGAGGAGGTGGTGGTCTACGACGACGGTCGCGTCGCCGTCGTCGGAAGGACCGCGACCGAGTGGACTCGGGCGCTCGAGCGGCGAGCTTCGGGCGAGGCCGCCGCCACCGCGGCCGCCGCACTCGTCGCGCGGACCGCCGTCGTGGTCCCCGCCATGGCCTGGCTCCCGCACCCGGAGTCGCCGTCACTCCTGGTGGGGCAGCTGCCCGACTGCGCGCTCGACGACCTCGCGAGCCTCGCGCGCGAGCTCGGCGACGTCGTGGCCACGACGAACGGCGACCTCGGCGATCCGATGATCACCGACTCCCCCACGACCACGCTCGACTACCGCGGCGACCCCGCCGTCGAGGCGTCCGCGTACGCGCTCACCCAGGACTTCGAGGACGGACTCACGCGCGAGGAGCGCCGGGGCCGGGCGTTCATGCGCGCGATGCTGGACACGGTGACGTTCAACCTGCCTGACGTCGGCGAGGTGGCGCCCGAGGCCTTCGAGTTCTACCCCGACGGCTCGGGGGCGTGCGAGCCGATCACCGATCCCGACGACGTCGCGGCGGTGCTGGCGGCCTACGAGGAGGGTGACGACGACGTCGAGGCGCGCGCCGTGCCGCCGGGCATCGAGCCCTGCACCTGATCCCGCGCTGATCCTCGACCGCGCTGATCCTCGACCCGCTGCGCCCGCTCCCGGCGGATCGGCCGGCGAGACCCGCGGAGTAACGTGGACCCACGTGCCCCGCATCCTCGTCGACACGCGTCCGCTGCGCGAGTCGCCGGCGTACCGCCGGATGTTCTGGGGCCTCGGCGTCAGCCAGATCGGGACCCAGGTCACCGTCGTGGCCGTCGGCCTCGAGGTCTACCACCTCACGAGCTCGACCTTCGCCGTCGGCCTGCTCGGCATCTCCGCCCTCGTGCCGCTGGTCGTGCTTGGCCTGTACGGCGGGGCGCTCGCCGACGCCTACGACCGTCGCACGGTCTCGCTGATCGCCGCCGGTGTGATGGTGACGGCGACCGCCGGGCTGGTCGTGCAGGCCGCCCTCGGGCTCGCCTCGCCGGGGGTGCTCTACGGACTCGTCGCGCTGCAGTCGGCGGGATCCGCCGTGTACGTCCCCGCCAGGATGGCGATCATCCCGCGCCTGGTCGGGAAGGAGCTGCTGCCCGCCGCCAACGCGCTCGGGGCGCTCACGGGCTCCGTCGGGCTCATGGTCGGACCGCTGCTCGGGGCGCTGCTGGCCGCCCAGGTCGGGTACGCGCTGACCTACGCGCTCGACCTCGTGCTGTTCCTGTTCGCGTTCTACGCGCTGCTCCGGCTGCCGCACCTGCCGCCCGAGGTGGCGGCCGTCGAGGCCGACGCGGACGTGCCCGATCCCGCCGACTCCTCCGCCGGCGCCCTCACCCCGGTCGCGGCCGCACCGCAGCGCCGTCGCGTCGGGTTCGCCGCGGTGGCGGAGGGGCTGGGCTACCTGCGCACGCGCCGCAACGTGCGCATGACCTTCCTGCTCGACATCGTGGCGATGGTGCTCTCGATGCCGCGCGTGCTGTTCCCCGCCGTCGGCGCGGTCATCCTCGGCGGCGGCGAGACGACGACGGGCCTGCTCACCGCCGCGATCGCCGTCGGCAGCGTGCTCGCGAGCGCGTTCTCGGGCGGTCTCGGACGGGTGCGGCGGCAGGGGGTGGCGATCGTCGTCGCCATCTGCGCCTTCGGGGCGTGCACGCTCGGCTTCGGCACCACGCTGCTGGTGGCCGGACGGACGGAGCCCGACTCGGTGCTGGTGCCGCTCCTGGTGATCGGCGGCCTGTTCCTCATCGGCTCGGGCATCTCCGACGCCATCAGCTCGGTCTTCCGCCAGACCGTGCTGCAGTCGGCGACGCCGGACCACCTGCGCGGCCGACTCCAGGGCGTCTTCATCGTGGTCGTCGCGGGTGGTCCCCGCCTGGGCGACCTCGTGCTCGGGTCCGCCGCGACGTGGTGGGGTGAGGCGTTCGCGGCCGTGGGCGGCGGGGTGCTGTGCATCGCCGTCGTGCTGCTGCTGGCCGGCCGCAACCGATCGTTCCTGCGCTACGACGCCCGCCACCCGGTCGCCTAGGTCCCTCCCGCACCCGCCGAGAATGTCCTGGCTCGCGCCGAGGGCGCCGTTGCCGCGTGCCAGGACGTTCTCGGCGGGGGTGGGGGAGCCTCTACAGACCCAGGTGGCGCAGGAGGGCCGTGACGCCCGCGCCCAGCAGCACGCTGACCGCGAGCGGTGCGTGGAGCCGGGCCGCCGTCAGGGCGCACGCCACCCCCAGGGGACGGGCCCAGCCGGCGGGGGCGTCGCCGTCGTAGACGGCGGTGGTGAGGGTGACGCCGATCAGCAGCGCGATGATCGCGTGGTCGAGCAGGCGCTCGGCGTGCTGGGCGCGCGGCCCCTCGGTCACGTGGCCGCCGAGCGCGACGCCGGCGCGGCGCGTGCCGTAGGTCCCGATCGCGAGCAGCACGACGGCGATCATCACCTCCGTCACGACGTCACCTCGCGGGCCCCGCCGCGCGCCCCGCCGTCACGGCGCCCCACCAGCAGCACCGCCACGGCCGCCAGCCCGAGCACCGGAGCCAGCCCGAGCGGGACGTGCGGCTGCGCGAGCAGCGCGATCACCCCGGCGAGCACGGCGACGGCGAACGCGCTGCCCCCGCGGATCGCCGGCACCGCGAGCGCCCCCAGCAGCGCGGGGAGCACGGCGTCCAGCCCCCAGGCCTCGGGCTCCGGCACGACCTGGCCGAGCGTCGACCCGATCACGGCCCCCACCGGCCACCCCAGGGCGACCCCGATCCCGGTGACGAGGAAGGTGGCGCGTCGCTGCTCCACGGTGCGCGGTGGACCTCCCGTCGGCGCGGCGGCGAGCGCGACCGTCTCGTCGTTGACGAGGTGGGCGCCGCACCAGCGCTCCCACCGGCGCAGCAGCAGCGGCGAGGCCGCCATGCCGTAGACGACGTTGCGCAGGTTGAGCAGGAGCGAGGCCCCCAGCGCCAACCACGGACTGGCGCCGGCGCCGATGAGCCCGACGAACAGCAGCTCGGCCGAGCCCGCCAGCACCAGCACGGCCAGCAGCACGATCTGCCAGACGGCGAACCCGTCGGCCGACGCCGTCACCCCGTAGGCGATCCCTACGAGCGCGACGGCGAGCGTCACCAGCAGCACGCCGCGGCGCAGCTCGCGCGGGACGTCGGACCAGATCGAGGACGCGCAGGACATGGTCAGGATCGTGAACCCCGGACGGAGCGTTCGTCAAGTCGAACGATTCGTCCGCTAAGCTGAACAGATGGACGAGGATCCGACGCTCCCACCGCCGTCGCCGCAGCCCGACATCCGCACGCTCGTCGCGACGGGACTGCGGGCGGCGCGCGCCCGGAGCGGCCTCAGCCTGTCGGAGGTCGCGCGGCGCGCCGGCGTCGCCAAGTCGACCCTCTCCGCGCTCGAGCAGGCGCAGGGCAATCCCGGCGTCGAGACGCTCTGGGCGCTCAGCGATGCGCTCGGGGTGCCGTTCTCGGCGCTGGTCGACCCGCCGCCGTCGCCCGTCCGACTCATCCGTGCGGGGGAGGGGCCGCGCGTCCCGTCCGGCGACGCCACGTCCTACACCGCCACGCTGCTCGCGGCCTGCCCGCCCGGGGCGCGGCGCGACGTCTACCTCGTGACCGTCGAACCGGGAACACCGCGCCGGTCGGCGCCGCACGCGGCCGGGACGCAGGAGCACGTCGTGCTCTCCTCGGGGCGTGCGCTGGTCGGCCCCTCCGACTCCCCGGTCGAGCTCGCCCCCGGGGACTACCTCGCCTACCCCGGCGACGAGGCGCACGTCTTCGACGCGCTCGAGGCCGGGACGACGGCGGTGCTTCTCTCTGAGCGCGGCTGAATGCGGCTGAACGCGGCTGAGACGCGGCTGAGACCTCAGGCGAGCCGACGGCGCGACGCGGCCGGTCCGTCGTCGACCGGCAGGAGGGCGACCTTCTGCCAGATCTTTCGCGACATCCCGGTCGTCAGGTCCTCGATGTCGGCGATCGTGGCCAGCACGGCCGGATCGGTCGTGTGCTCGGCGTAGAGCGCCGCGGTCTTGCCCACCAGGGACAGCAGCTCGGAGCAGTAGTCCAGGTAGGACGCCATGTCGGTCGCGCTCAGGTTCACCTCGACGCTGCGCCGCGTGGGTCGGAACGAGGCGTTGAAGCGCTCGGGATCCTTGGTGAGCTGGTGCATGTCGATGACGTGCGCGAGCGAGCGCATCCGGTGCAGCACGCGCAGCACGCGGTGCCGCTCGACCCGCGTGGGCAGCAGCCAGAGGAAGAGGATCGCGAACCCGAGGAAGACGGCGTCGTTCACCGTCGTCTCCAGGCCCCGCAGCCACTCCAGCGCGGGGAGCGCGGGCACCTGGCTGCTCTGCCGCAGCAGCTCCGCGGCGGCCAGCACCACGATGAGGACGATGAGCAGTGCCAGCAGGCCGATGAGGGTCCAGCACGCGAGGCGCAGGACGCGGAGCGGGTCGGAGGCGCGGGTCGCGTCGCGCACGTCGGTCGCCACGACGCGCAGCCGCGCCGCCACCTGACCCAGACCCCGCTCGGGGAAGCGTGCGGCGATGCGGCCCTCGAGCCGCTCCACGGTGACCAGCACCGCGTCCGCGTCCAACCGTTCGTACGGCACCGGCGTCCTCCTCGTGTCTGGGGCGAGCCTAGGGGTGGACGGGGCGCCGCGGTCACAGCCTCGCCACAGGGTCCCCGCAGCGCAGCCGAAGGCGCGGACCGGAGCGTGGCGGTCATGACGAACCCCGACACCGCCGGCCGCCCATCCCGCCAGCGCGTGCCCGCGCTCTCCCGCCTGCCCCGCATCGTCGCCGCCGGTGCGGCCGCGGGCCTCGTGCTCGCCGGGTGTTCGACGGCCTCCGCCAGCGACACGGCGGCCGACGCCGGAGCGGGCGGCTCGACGGCGTCCGCCACCGCCGTGCAGGCCGCCGCCGGCACCGTCCTGGATGCGAGCGAGGTCCACAGCATCTCGCTCGACGTCGACGAGACGGCGCTCGCGGCGATGATCCAGACCTACCTCGACTCCGGCGACAAGGAGTGGATCAGCGCCACCCTGACGGTCGACGGCACCACCTACGAGAACGTCGGCGTCAAGCTCAAGGGCAACTCCTCGCTGCGCGGCATCGGCACGGACACGCCCGCACAGGACCTGCCGTGGCGGATCAGGACGGACGAGTACGTGGATGGCCAGACGGTCGACGGCTACTCCGATCTGGTCGTGCGGGCCAACTCCTCGGAGACGTCGATGAACGAGGCCGTCGCGCTCGAGCTGCTCGGGGCCGCCGGACTCGCGACGGAGCAGTCGGTCGCGACCCGGTTCTCGGTGAACGGGAGCGCGGAGGTGCTGCGGCTGACGCTGCAGAACCTGGACGACACCTGGCTCCAGGAGAGCTTCGGCGACGACGGCGCGGGAGGTTCGGTGCTCTACAAGGCGGACGCCGAGGGCGACTGGTCGTGGCGCGGGGACGACGGCGCCGCCTACGCCGAGGCGTTCGACGTCGAGGCAGGTGCGGAGGACTACGCGCCGCTCGTGGAGCTCCTCGACCTCGCGAACAACGGCACGGACGAGGAGTTCGCGGCGCAGCTGCCCGAGCTGCTCGACGTCGAGCAGCTCGCGCGCTACCTGGCCTTCGAGGACCTGATCGGGAACGTTGACGACATCTCGGGGCCGGGCAACAACTCCTACCTGTACTGGGACGCGGAGGAGGCTCGGTTCACCGTCGTCGCGTGGGACCACAACCTGGCGTTCGGCCAGCAGAACGTCGGCGGCGGTGGTGGAGGACTCGGCGGTGGGAGGCCCGACGGTGATGCAGGACGGATGGCTCCGCCGTCGGGCGAGATGCCGACTGATCTGCCGACCGACGGGGCGATGCCGGGTGGCGGCGGGATGACTGGCGGGATGGGTGGCGGCGGCATGTCGCAGGACAACCCCCTGGTCGACAGGTTCCTCGCCGACGACGGCTTCGCGGCTCTCTACGACGACGCGGTCACCGACCTGCAGGCGGAGCTCGTCGACTCCGGGCTGCTGGCGGACGCGGTGGCCGAGTGGTCCGCCGTGCTGACGGACGGCGCGAGCGACCTCGTCGATCCCGCCACGATCACCGCCGAGGGCGAGGCGATCACGACCTTCACCACGCAGGGCGCGAACGCCGGGGCGAGCCGGGTGCCGGGCGGTGGGTCGTCGAGCACGGCGCCGTCGACCCCGCCGTCGGAGGAGACGGACCCGACCACCACCTGATCCCGGGGAGAAGCGGCCCGTCGTCGTCGTGCCGGCACCCATCCGTCGGGGGTTCTGCTCCGAACTGGACGGACGCGTACGCGCCGGCACCAGCTCGCAGCGACGCGAAGGCTCCAGAAGGGTTCACAGATGCATCGTTCTGTCTCCACGCGAGAGGGCCGCCTTCGCGGCTCTCTCCGCTCGCGGGTCGTCGGGCTGTTCGCCGCGCTCGCGCTCCTCGGTTCCACCGCCCTGGTCGTCGCCCCCGCCGCGTCCGCGGTCGAGCTGCCCTTCCAGGTGCAGAGCCCGGCGAACGGCTCGACGGTCGACACGACGTCGCCCGTGTACTCGGGCACCGGCACCACCGGCAACACCGTGACCGTCATCTACAGCGGTCAGGGCCTCGACAACTACACCGCGGGCACCGCCACGGTCGACGAGGCGGGGAACTGGAGCACCGGTCCGACGACCTTCGCCTCGGCCAACCCCGGTGAGACCGAGAACCGCACGCGCGTCACGGAGCGCACCCCCGACGGCACGGCCGTCGGCGAGACGTTCGTGACGATCACCTTCGCCACCGCGCCCGTGCCCGCAGCGGGCCAGTTCCGTCTCGACTCGCCCACCGAGGGCGAGGAGCGCAGCGACCTGCTGAACATCGTCAACTTCCTCGGCGTCGGCGACCCGGGCAACCTCATCGTCGTGCAGTACTTCAACGGCCGGGGCGGCCTGTCGGAGGCCGGTCGGGGCGAGGTCAACGCGGACGGCACGTTCAACGTCCTCACCACCTACCGCGACCTCCCCGCCGGACAGGACTTCGTGAACACGTTCACGGCTCAGTTCACGCCGACGGGCGCGTCCGTCGCCCGCGAGATCGGTCGCAACTTCACGTTCGCCGTCGCACCGGTCGAGCTCAACCCGTTCGTCGTCACCTCGCCCACCAACGGGGAGCAGGTCGACACCCTCACGCCGGCGTTCACCGGGACGGGCGCCCCCGGCGACACCGTCACCCTGACCTACGGCGGCCAGCGCCTGGGCAGCTACGTGGCGGGCACGACGACCGTCGATGCCGACGGCGACTGGGTCATCCCCACGACCGACTTCTCCGACGCGAACTTCGGCGAGACCGAGATCCGCGTGTCGGCCGAGGCCACGAGCCCGACGGGTGCCGGTCGCCCCGGTGGGACGTTCGTGAACATCGTGCTGCCGAGCGCTCCAGCGCCGGTGACCGAGTTCACCCTCGCCACCCCGCAGGAGGGCGACATCATCGCCAACCCGCGTACCGGGGTGCCGTTCGTCGGCACCGGTCAGCCCGGCAACACGATCGTCGTGGAGTTCTTCAACGGCCGCGGCGGCCTGTCCGTCGCGGGCGAGGCCGTCGTCGAGGAGGACGGCTCGTTCCAGGTGGACGCGTTCTTCGCCGACCTGCCGGTCGACCAGGACTTCGCGAACACGTTCACGCAGCAGGAGAACGCCGACGGCGAGCGCGTCGCGGCCGAGATCGGCCGGACGATCTTCTTCGAGCTCGCTCCCGTGGTCGCGCCGCTCGCGGCGCCGACCCTCGACCAGCCGGTCGTGGACGGGACCACGGTGACGTTCTCGGGCACCGGCATCGCCGGCGCGACCGTCGAGGTCAGCGCCGTCGACTCCGTGCCCCCGACCGACGACGGCCCGGAGCCGGCTCCCGGCCGGACGCTGACCGCCACGGTCGGCGAGGACGGCACCTGGAGCGTGTCCGGCACGTTCGTCGCCGCGACGTACATCGCGACGGCGACGCAGTTCACCACCGACGGTGCCGACCGGTCCGCCCCCACGCAGGGGCGCACGTTCACGGTCGAGGCCGTCGTGACGCCTCCGGGCGGCGGTACCCCGGACCCGACGCCCGCGCCGACCCCGGACCCGACCCCGGCTCCGACTCCGGCTCCGACGCCCGCCCCCGGTACGCCGGGCGGGTCGGGTGGTTCCGGTGGGTCGGGCTCGCTGCCGAGCACGGGTCTCGATGCAGGCGCGAACATGATCGCGCTCGCCGCGATGCTCCTCGCCGGCGGTGCCGCGACGCTCGTCGTCCGCCGCGTGCGGGCTGCAGCCAGGGACTGATCCGGCACGACTCGGCCCCCGCATCCTCGTCGGATGCGGGGGCCGAGTCGTCTGCCGTTCCCGGGTGCGCTACGTGCGACGCCCGGCCGTCGTGTTCAGGTCATCGCACGCCCAGACAAAGGCGGAGGCAGATGAGGCCGTCACGGATCCGGCTCTTCACGGTGGGCAGGGCGACACCGAGGCGGTCCGCGACCTCGCGGTAGGTCAGGCCTCCCCAGTAGGCCAGGATGATCGACTCGCGCTGGGTGTCGGTCAGGCCCGCCATGCCGTGAGCGACGCGGTCCGCGTCAGCGCGACGGAACACCTCGTCACTCACCTCGTCCACCTCCCGCACGTAGCTGCTGTTGGCGTCCTGCTCGTCGCGCGCTCGCGCGGCCTGGACCGAGCGGACCCGGTCCACGGATCGGCGGTGGGCCATGGTGGCGAGCCAGGCCTCGGCTGATCCGCGGTCGGCGTCGAAGGCTGCGGCCGAATGCCAGGCCTCGAGCATGACGTCCTGCAGCGCCTCGGCCGCCAGGTCGGGATCCCGCAGGACCCGCAGGCACGTGCCGTAGACCATCGGGCCGGCCGCGTCGTAGACCTGGGCGAACGCCGCCTGGTCCCCGTCCGCGCTCGCACGGAGCAGCGACGCCAGGACGGGACCGGCGTCGTGAGCTGTCACGAGGGTGCTCATGAAATGAGTGTGACCCACGACGGCGCAATTCTAAGGTTTTCATGTCACCCCAAGTTTGTTTCTGACTTACAGAGGTGATCGATGCCGGCCGCCGTGCCGAACCGTGCCGAGCCTTGCTGGCCGTGAAGTCCGCGATTTCGTTGGTTCCGGTGCCGGGGGGCTGCCGGTCACGATGGCGAGGCTGCCCGCTCCGCGGGGCCAGCTGACGCTCACCTGTCCGGGGGACACCGATGACCACAGCACGAGACCGCGCCGGCACCCGATCGCGCGCCGGTACCCGCTCCCGACGGGCGGCCGCCACGCTGGTCGCCGCCCTGGTGGCCACGGGACTCGGTCTGACGGCCGCCCCCGCGCGGGCCGACACCACCGTGACGCTGACCGGCGTCGTCGTCGGCGAGGACGGCAGCACCGACACCCGCGCCGAGGTCCACGTGTCCCCGGAGGGCGGCGGGACCGTGCAGCGGGCCTCCGTCGCGGCCGACGGGTCATTCACTCTCGCCGGCCTCCAGCCCGGCCGCTACCACGTCGGTGCGAACGACACGCGCACCGGTGCGGACGCCGTCTTCACGTGGGAGTGGTGGAACGGCACGACCAGCGATCCGCGCTACTTCGGGGCGGTTGACCTGTCCGCGGGCACGACGCAGGTGCGGTTCGAGCTCGACTACGCCCGGGGCGTGCTGGCGACGGCGGTCGACACCACCGGGGCACCGCTGCCGGGCATCTCGCTTTACTTCGAGGAGTACGACGCCGCGTCCGACCGCTGGATCGGTCCGCGCAGCGACACCCCGGTCACCGACGCCCAGGGTCGTGCGCTGCTCCGGACCACGCGGGACGTCCCCCACCGCGTCTGCTTCCGGGACGTGAACTACTCGTACGAGAATCGACCGACGCTCCGCTACCACCAGGCGTGCTGGAACGGCGCGACCGAACCCGCCGGCGCCACCCCGATCACGCTCGGGGCGCAGGACCGCAAGGTCGAGATCACGATCCCCCTGACCCTCGCGGGCCGCTCGCTCCGGCACGGCTACCCGTTCGTCCACGGCACGCCGCAGGTCGGCGCACCGCTCACGGCCGAGCCGACGGCGTGGGGCCCCGTCCCCGTCGCACTGACCTACCGCTGGCTCTACCTCGAGGGTTCGACGCTCGTGCCGATCCCCGGCGCCGTCTCCGCCACCTTCACCCCGACCGCCGACCTCGTGGGCCGCGACCTCCACGTCGAGGTCACCGGGACCGCGGCCGGTCACGTCACCCCGCCCGCCGTCACGGCGCCGGCCGGTGTCGTGGGCGGCAGCACGCCGTCGGCCGCCGGTCTCCGCCTGACGGGGGCGACCACGGCGGGCTCCACCGTGACCGCGCACGTCGACGCACCCGTGCCGGCGTCGTCGAACGTGGAGCTCCGGTGGTACGCGGACGGCGAGACCGTGGCCGGCGAGGAGACCGTCGTGCTCGGCTGCGAGGACGGCGTGCTGATCCTGCACGGCGACCACTTCCACAAGGTGGCCTCGCCCGACGCCTACGGGCGGATCGGCAACCAGTTCGGCACCGAGACCTCGGCCGTCGTGCTCGGCGACTACAAGACCGACCCCGAGGGGATCCTCACGAGCGTCTCGCTCATCGACACCGAGGCGGAGACGATCCAGATCGTCGACATCGGCTCGCAGTACACCTTCCGCAACCTCGCGCGCGGTGACGACGACACCGCGCTGGTGCTCGGCACGGACGGCGCCCTGCGCGTGATCGACCCGGCCACGGGCGAGATCGTCCGCAGCACGCCGGTGATCGACGCGTGGGAGGTCCCCGAGGAGTGGCAGCAGCCGCAGCCCGCGATCAAGGTCGTCGACGGCATGGCCTACATCACCGAGCCGGCCACGGACGAGCTGCACGTCGTGGACTACGAGACCGGTGAGGTCTGGAAGTCGGTGGAGCTGCCCGCGACGCCGAACGAGATGGTGGTCGTCACGGGCTGACCACACGGCTTCCTCGCCGTACCCCGCCGTTCCCTCCCGTACCCCGCCGTGCCCCGCCCCCGCGAGTTCCTCTCGTAGGGTCGGGGCATGGCTTCCATCCAGCGCGTCCTGACCCACGGCACCCACCCCGTCGACGGCCGCGAGGTCGAGCTCGACAACAACGTCTGGATCGTGGGTGACGACACCGAGGTCGTCGTCATCGACGCCTCGCACCAGCCCGAGGTGATCGCCGACGCCGTCGCCGGCCGCCGCGTCGTCGGCATCCTGCTCACGCACGGTCACCGCGACCACATCGGCGGAGCGCCCGAGCTGGCGCGCCTGACCGGCGGCCCGGTGTGGCTCCACCACGCCGACGAGCCCCTCTGGGAGGCGGCGCACGGCGACGTCCCGTTCCCCGCGACGGCGCTGCCCCCGCACCAGATCGTGCACGTCGCCGGCATCGAGCTCGAGGTCAGGCACACGCCGGGGCACACACCGGGGGCGAGCGTCGTCGTCGCCGCGGCGCTCGGCGCCGTGTTCACCGGCGACACGCTGTTCGAGGGCGGTCCGGGCGCCACGCGCTGGGAGTACTCCTCGTTCCCGCAGATCGTGCAGTCGATCACCGACAGCCTGCTGACGCTGCCGCCCGAGACCGTCGTGCACACCGGTCACGGTCCCGACACGACGATCGGCGCCGAGGCCGAGCACCGCCAGGAGTGGCTCGACCGAGGCTGGTGACCGGCGAGTCAGCCTCAGACCTTCGGGTTGCGGATCCCGACGAGGCTGACGAGGCCGCCGAGCACCAGCAGCGAGGCGACCACCACGAGTCCTCGGTGGAACCCGTCCACGGTGAGCGCGCCGCCCACCACGGTGCCGAGCATCGCGACCGAGACCAGCCCGGCAACGCGCGAGACCGCGTTGTTCACCGCGGACCCGATGCCCGCGTCGGACGGCCGGACCGCCCCGAGGATGGCGGCGGTCAGGGGCGCGACGGTGATCGCCAGACCGAGGCCGAACACCAGCAGGCCGGGCAGCAGCTGCGTCGCGTACCGCACGTCCTCGGTCGCGCCGAGCATGAGCAGGTAGCCGAGGGCGCCCACGAGCGGGCCCACGGTCATGAACAGCCGCGGTCCGAACCGCCCCGCGAGCGCGCCGAACCTGGCCGACAGCGCGAGCATCAGGAGCGTGATCGGGAGCTGGGAGAGCCCGGCCGCCGTCGCGCTCCAGCCCGCGACCTCCTGCAGGAACAGCGTGACGAGCAGCCCGCCCACGTACAGCGCGGCGTAGACGGCCGCCGTGGCGAGGTTGCCCCACGCGAAGGTGCGGCTGCTGAACAGCCGCAGCGGGAGCATCGGGTCAGGCGCCCGCCGCTCCCACGCGACGAAGGCCACCAGCCCGACGACGCCGAGCACCAGCCCGCCGAGCACCACGGGGTGCGTCCAGCCGAGTCGGCCCTGCTCGATGAGCGCCAGCACCGCACCGGCCAGGCCGACGACGGCGAGCACGGCACCGACGACGTCGATGCGACGGCGGGTCGACGGCGGGGCGTCCGGTGCGATGCCCCGCACCAGCAGCAGCGTGACGGCGAGCACGGGGACGTTGATCCAGAACACCCAGCGCCACGTGGCGTGGTCGACCAGGAGGCCGCCGAGGAGCGGGCCGGCGATCGAGGCGGTGCCCGTCCACGCCGTCCAGATGCCGATCGCGCGCGCCTGCGCCGCTCCGGAGTAGGCGGCGATGATCATCGCCAGCGACGAGGGCACGAGCAGCGCGCCCGCCACCCCCTGCAGCGCGCGGGCGAGCACGAGCAGGAGACCCGTCGGGGCGATCGCGCACAGCACGCTCGCGAGGGCGAACCCGATCAGGCCGGACACGAGCACGCGACGGCGGCCGAGCACGTCCGACAGCGATCCCGCGAGCAGGATCAGCGCGCCCAGCGTGAGGAGGTAGGCGTCCACGACCCACTGCTGCAGCGACAGCCCGACCAGCGGTCCGGTGACGAGGTCGCGCGAGATGGCGGGCAGGGCGACGTTGACGACGGAGCCGTCGAGGAAGGACACGAACGAGGCGAGGATCGCCACGACGAGGACGCGGCGCTGGGCGGTCGCGCTCGCCCTCGAGAGGTCGGGCGGCGGCGCGGGGGCGGGGTCGGGCACGGCCGAACCCTACGCCCGGTCGCTCGGCCCCGCCGGGCGGCTCGGACGTGATGGCTCAGACGGTGACGTCGCCCAGCTTCAGCAGGTAGACCGAGGACGTCGAGGTCAGCGCGAGCCGCCGCAGGTCGGGCGAGAAGGCGAGGTTCGCCGTCACCTGCGGCACCAGGATCGTGCCGAGGTGGCGCGCGCGCTCACCGGGCAGACCGGGCCGCAGGATCTCGACGCCCGCGCCGCTGGAGGACCAGAGGCGGCCGGTGGGGTCGACGCGGATGCCGTCGGGGCTGCCCTCGAACGTGCGGTGCACGATCCACGGCTGGTGGAGCTCGGGCCCGTCGAGGCTCAGGCGCACGCGGAACCCGAGGATGTGGTTCGCGCTCGAGTCCGAGACGTACAGGACGGACTCGTCCGGGCTGAGCGCGAGACCGTTCGGGGCCGGCATCGCTGGCAGGTGCGCGGTGAGGTTGCGGACGCCGTCGCGCAGTCCGCGCGGTCCGGCGCGGAAGACGTGCGACCCGCCGATCTCGCTCGGCATCGCGGGGGGTTCGAAGCCCTCCTCGCTCTGGTGCAGGCCGAAGGTCGGGTCGGTGAACCAGGTCGCGCCGTCGGAGGAGACGATGACGTCGTTCGGGGAGTTGAACCGCTTCCAGTCGGGCGTGAAGTCGGCGATCGTGGTCCAGCGGCCGTCGTGCTCGCGGCGGACGACAGCGCGCTCGCCGTGGCTCGCGGCGACGAGTCGGCCCTCGCGGTCGACCGTGTGGCCGTTCTGGTGGTGGGACTCCTCGATCCAGGTGCGCGCGCCGCGCTCGCGGTCCCACGCGTGCAGCCGGTTCCCGCGGACGTCGCTCCAGACCAGGGTGTCGCCGAGCCACGCGGGGCCCTCGAACCACTCCCCGCCCGAGGCGATCTCCTTCAGTCGGGCACCGGGGGCGACGAGGGAGCGGACGGCGGGGTCCGCGACGTCGAGACGGACCTGGCTCTGCTCACTCACCCGTCAACCCTACGTGGGCCGCCGGGCCGGTCTCGTGGCACCCGTCCGACGCCCGACGGCGGCGAGCGGACGAGGGCGCGCCGTCGAACCGCTTCGACGCGAGGCCGGATCGTGGCTACGGTGGTGCCGATCCCGCCGTCGACGTCAGGACCTCCCGTGAGCACGCCCGCCGCCCCCGCCCCCCGTTCCGTCAGCACCGCTCCCTACCTCGACCCCGCACTCCCGGTCCCGCAGCGGGTCGCCGACCTCGTCGGCCGCATGACGCTGCCGGAGAAGATCGGCCAGATGATGCAGCTGCCCGCGGGGCCGGGCGAGGACCTCACGGCGGAGCTGACGCCGATCGTCGTCGAGGTGGCCGTCGGCTCGATCCTGCACGCCTCCCCCGAGCAGCTCGCGCTGGCGCACGACCTCGTCGCCACCACGCGCCTGCGCATCCCGCTGCTGGTGGGCGAGGACTGCATCCACGGCCACTCCTTCTTCCGCGGTGCGACGATCTACCCCACGCAGCTCGGCATGGCCGCCACCTGGGACACCGCCCTCGTGGAGCGCGTCGCGCGCGCGACCGCCGTCGAGGTCGCCCCCACGGGCATTCACTGGACCTTCTCCCCCGTGCTCTGCATCGCGCGCGACCTGCGCTGGGGCCGCGTCTCGGAGACGTTCGGCGAGGATCCGCACCTCATCGGCGAGCTCGCGAGCGCCATGGTCCGCGGCTACCAGGGCGACGGCCTGGCCGACCCGAGCGCGATCCTCGCCACCGCGAAGCACTTCGCCGCGTACAGCGAGACGCAGGGCGGCCGCGACGCCAGCGAGGCCGACGTCTCGCGCCGCAAGATGCTCTCCTGGTACACCCCGCCGTTCGAGCGGGTCGCGCGCGAGGGCTGCGCCACGTTCATGCTCGGCTACCAGTCGACCGACGGCGTGCCCATCACGATCAACACCTGGCTGCTGAACGAGGTCATGCGCGAGCAGTGGGGCTACGGCGGCATGCTGGTGACGGACTGGGACAACGTCGGCCAGCTCGTCCGCATCCAGCGGCTCAGCCCCGACTTCGCCGACGCCGCCGCCCGTGCCGTCCTGGCGGGCAACGACATGATCATGACGACGCCGGAGTTCTTCGCCGGCGCGCAGGAGGCGGTCGAGAAGGGGACGCTCCCGATCGAGGCGGTCGACGCCGCCGTCGGGCGCATCCTGCAGGTGAAGTTCGCGCTCGGGCTGTTCGAGGACCCGCGCCGGCCCGACACCACCGCCCAGGCCGCGCTCATCGGGACCGCCGAGCACGCCGCCCTCAACCTCGAGGTCGCGCGCCGCTCGCTCGTGCTGCTCCGCAACGACGGCGTGCTGCCGCTCGCCGCTCCGGCGGTCGGCGACGGCACGGCGCGCACGATCGCCGTCGTCGGCCCCAACGCCGACGACGAGCACACGATCCTCGGCGACTGGGCGGGGGCGTCCGGGCAGGCCCCGTGGCTGATGGACGGGCACCCGCGCGAGCTGACCACCACGGTCCTCGACGGCTTCCGCACCGGGGTGCCGGGCGGCTGGGAGATCGTGCACGCGCGCGGGGCCGACATCCTCACGCTCGCCGACGACCCGCTGGGCACCACGTTCTCCGACGGTCAGCCGCGCCCGCAGGTCGTGCTGCCGTCCCCGCCCGACGAGGCGCTCCTCGCCGAGGCCGTCGCCGCGGCGCGGGCGGCCGACGTCGTGGTGGCCGTGGTCGGCGACCGCATCGAGCTGGTCGGCGAGGGCCGCTCGACGGCGACGCTCGAGCTCGTCGGCGGCCAGGTCGCGCTCCTGGACGCGCTCGCCGCGGTGTCGGAGGAGACCGGGACGCCGCTCGTGCTGGTCGTCCTGGCGAGCAAACCGCACGTGCTGCCGACCTCGGCCGAGCGGGCCGCCGCGATCGTCTGGGCCGCCAACCCCGGCATGCAGGGCGGTCGCGCCGTGGCCGAGCTCGTGCTCGGCGCGATCGAGCCGACCGGTCGGCTGCCGCTGTCGTGGCCGCGCCACGTCGGCCAGCAGCCGGTGTTCTACAACCAGATCACGAGCCAGCACGGCACGCGCTACGCCGACCTCACGCAGGACCCGGCCTGGGTGTTCGGCGAGGGGCTGAGCTACTCGAGCGTGGCCTACGCCGACCTCCGCGTCAGCACGCCGGTCCTCGGGCGGGGCGACGTCGTGCGGGGACGCGTGACGGTCACGAACACGGGCGCCCGCCGCGTGCTCGAGACCGTGCAGGTCTACGTGCGCGACGACGTCGCCTCCGTCACCTGGGCCGGCAAGGAGCTCAAGGCCCACCACCAGGTGTGGATCGAGCCGGGCGAGACGGTGGACGTCGACCTCGCGCTGCCGGTCGCCGCCTGCTCGATCGTGGACGCGGACGGCGTGCGCCGGGTCGAGCCCGGCCGCTTCACGCTGCTCGTGGGTCCGAGCTCGCGGGACGAGGTGCTGCTGGACGCCCCGTTCGACGTGGTGTGAGCGCAGGATGGGGTCATGACCGAGCCCGCTGACGAGCTGCTGGACACCGCCACCTTCCGCGAGGTGGTCGGCCGCCACCCCGCCGGCGTGTGCGTCGTGGCCCTGACCGACGCCGACGGGGCGCCGGTCGGGTTCACGGCGTCCTCGGTCGTCTCGGTGTCCTCGACACCGCCGATCCTGGCGTTCTGCGTGTCGGGGCGCTCGTCGTCGTGGCCCGCGCTCGCCGTCGCCGGCAGCGTGGCGATCAGCTTCCTCGCCCAGGACCAGGACGGGGTGGCCGAGCGGTTCGCCGCGCGCGGTGTCGATCGGTTCGCCGACGGCGGGTGGTCGCGCCTGCCCGGTGGCGAACCGGTCGTGGACGGGGCGCGCGAGTGGGTGCGGGGGCGCGTGCTGGAGCGGGTGACGCTGGGGTCGAGCCACCTCGTGGCGCTCGCCGTCACCGATCACGGGTTGCCGCACCCGGGCGCCCTGCCGCTCGCCTACCGCGAGGGCCGCTACCAGGAGGTGCGGGCGCTCGACGGCTGAGTGCCCGTCCCGCGGCGGCGCCCGACGGCGAGGAGCACCCCGCCCACCACGATCAGCACCGCGCCGAGGACGCCGAGCAGCCCGGCCCCGATCAGCGTGAAGAACGACACGACCGGCCCGACCGTGAACTGCCCACCGTCGACGGGCCCGTCGCACGTGATCTCGAGGGTGCCCGCGCGCTCCATCGCCAGGTTCCCCCTCGCCTCCCACCGCTGCGGCACCACGAGGTCCTGCATCGTCATGTCCGGGCGCAGCGCCCGCTCCTCGCCGCCGACCTCGGCGGTGCAGGAGATCTGGCTCCACACGTCCGACGGCGTGACGTAGACCCCGGCGTCACCCGCCGGGAGCGACACGGTCATCGACTGCCCGAACGGCGCGGGCTCCGCCGTGCGGAGGCCCGGTCCGAGCACCAGGGCGAGGGCGCCGAGCAGCGCCACGAGGCCGAGGGGGACCAGGATCCACCCGGCGACGCGGGTTCCTCGTGACGACGACGTCATCGATCGTTCCTTCCCGTGGCGAGTGGTTCCCGGGGGAACGTACAAGCCCCGCTCTCCCGGGGTCGATGGGGACGTCTGCCCGGCGGTCCCGGGTCGAAACCCGACCGGCCGCTTTCTCGCGGCCCAGGGTGATACTCGAGGAGCGGTCAGGCACGATCCTGCTGGCGGCGCGGTGCGCGACGGTGGGAGTGGGCTCCATGACGATTCTGGTGACGGGTGCGACGGGGTACGTGGGCAGCCGACTGGTGCCGGCGCTGCTGGAGCAGGGCCACACGGTCCGCGCCTCGGCGTCGTCCGCAGAGAAGCTGGACTCGCTGTGGTGGGGCGAGCGCACCGAGAACGTCGGCATGGACGTCGGTGACGACGAGCAGGTGCGCGCCGCCGTCGTCGGGATCGAGACCGTCGTCTACCTGATCCACGGCCTGGACGCCGACGACTTCGTCACGAAGGACCGCGAGGCCGCCGAGCGCGTGGCCCGGTACGCCCGTGACGCCGGCGTCCGCCGCATCGTCTACCTGTCCGGCATCGTCCCGGACGTCCCCCGCGAGGACCTGTCGGACCACATCCGCTCGCGGCTCGAGGTCGAGGAGGCGCTCGCCGCCACCGGCATCCCCACGGTCTCGCTGCGCGCGGCCGTCCTGCTGGGCTCCGGATCCACCTCGTTCGAGATCATCCGGCAGATCTCCGAGCGCCTGCCGGTCCAGACGATCCCCACCTGGATGCACTCCGAGATCCAGCCGATCGCGGTGGTCGACGCCATCGCAGCCCTGGTCGGTGCCGTGAGCTGGGACGGGTCGCGCGCCTTCGACATCGGCGGCCCCGACCGGATGCCCTACCCCGAGCTGCTGTCGGTCTACGCGGACATCACCGAGCTGCCGCGCCCGCAGATCCCGCTGCCGCTCGTCCCCGAGGGCGCCGTCGGCGCCATCGCCGCGCGGCTGACCGACGTCCCGACCGACACGGTCGAGGCGCTGATCGACAGCCTCAAGCACGACATGGTCGCGTCCGACGACGACTTCGTCCGCGAGCTCCTGCCCGCCGGCCACCGGCTGCTCGGGCTCGAGGAGTCCATCCGTCGGGCGCTCGCCGACAAGGATCCGGGCTCCGATCCCGCGACCGCGGACCCGATGGGCCCGCTGCCGCAGGACCCGGACTGGGCCGAGGGCGGCTCCGGCATCGTCTCCCGCATCACCGGCGCGATCGACGCGTTCCAGAAGCGGTTGTCCTGACGACGGCGGGTGCCGGGAATCGCGGGACCGCACCCGGGCGTTGAACCGGACATGACCCTCGATCTCCCCGGCGTCTACGCCGCCGCCGTCGCCCGCGTCGCCGAGCTGGCGGAGGGTGTGGACGAGCGGACCGCGCGCCGCGGCGTCCCCGCCACACCCGCCTGGACGGTGCACGACCTGCTGGCGCACGTCGCGGGAGCGGCGAACGACGCCGTCGTCGGGCGGATGGACGGCGCCCCCGGTCGGGGCTGGACCAACCGTCAGGTCGTCGAGCGGCGCACCGCGAGCGTCGGTGAGCTCGCCGACGAGCTGCGCGAGTTCGGCGCCCGGATGCCGGTGGACACGTTCGACCCGGCCGAGCCGAGCCCCGCGTGGGACCTCCTGGTGCACGAGGCCGACCTGCGCGAGGCGCTCGACCTCCCGCGGGCCGATCCGTTGACGTGGGAGCTGCTGCTGCCCGGCGTCGTGGCGCAGCTGGGCAGCCGGCCGAGCGTCAGCGGGTTCGAGGTGCGCACCGCCGACAGCACGTGGCAGGTCGGGGTGCCGAGCGGCGTCGTGACCGTGGCCGCCGACGACTACGAGCTGCTGCGCATCCTGTTCTCGCGCCGCTCGACCGAGCAGATCGCGCGCGTCAGCGACGGCGTCGGCCTGCTGGAGTCCGTGGCGATGTTCGGGCCGCGCGCCGCCTGAGCCGCCCGAGTCCCCTGCCGCGTCACCGTCCCGGCCACTGCCTCAGCGCTGGAAGCGGTAGCCCATCCCCGGTTCGGTGATGAGGTGCCGCGGCACCGCGCCCACGGCGGCGTCCGGCTCCAGCTTGCGGCGCAGCTGCGACAGGTACAGCCGCAGGTAGCCCGTGTCCGTCACGTGTGCGCTGCCCCAGATCTCCGCGAGCAGCTGCTGCCGCGTGACCAGCCGACCCTCGTTCCGCACCAGCAGCTCCAGGAACTGCCACTCGGTCGGCGTCAGGCGCACCGGGTCGCCGCCCCGCAGCACCGTGCGCGCCGCGAGGTCGACCACCACGTCGCCGAACGTCACCACCGGTTCGTCCGACGCACCGCCGCCCGCGGCCCCCGTCCCGACGCGTCGCGTCAGCGCCCGGATGCGCGCCAGCAGCTCGTCGATCGCGAACGGTTTGGTCACGTAGTCGTCGGCCCCGGCGTCGAGGGCCTCGACCTTGTCGGCCGACCCCGTCCGCCCCGAGACCACCAGGATCGGCGCGCTGGACCAGCCGCGCACCGCCTCGATCACCTCGAGACCGCCCATCCCCGGCATGCCCAGGTCGACCATCAGCAGGTCCGGCTTCTCCTCGACGGCGGCGTTGATCGCGCCCGTCCCGTCGGCGGCGGTCACGACGTCGTAGCCCCGCGCCCGCAGCGTGATCCGCAGCGCGCGCAGGATCTGGGGGTCGTCGTCGGCGATGAGGATCTTCACGCGGCGTCCTCCCCCGGGTCGCCCGCGTCGCCGGTCGGGAGCGCTTCGTGCGTCGCGACGGCGAGTCCCACCACCATCGTCACGCCGCCTCCCGGGGTGTCCTCGACCTCCAGCGTGCCACCCATCCCCTCCACGAAACCCGACGAGAGCGCGAGTCCCAGACCGAGCCCGGTCGTGTTGTCGTCGTCGCCGAGCCGCTGGAACGGCACGAACACGTCGGCGCGCCGGTCGGCGGGGATGCCGGGGCCGCGGTCGATCACGCGGATCTGTCCGCGCTCGCCGAGCGTCGACGTCGCGATCCGCACCGGTGCACCGGCGCTGTGCCGCACCGCGTTGCTCAGCAGGTTCACGAGCACGCGCTGCAGCAGACCGGGGTCGGCCAGCAGCGGCACGGCCGGCGACTCGAGGTCGAGCTCGACCTGGGCGGGACCGAGGCCGAGCTCGTCGAGCGCGGGCAGGATGACGTCGCCGGGGTAGGTCGGGGCCGTCGCGACGGCGAGCACGCCGGCCTGCAGCCGCGTCACGTCGAGCAGGTCGGTCACCAGCGCCGTGAGCGTGCCGAGGCTCTCGTCCGCGGTCGCGAGGAGGTCGCGGCGGTCGACGTCGGACCACGTCACGTCCGGGGAGCGCAGCGCCCCGACGGCGGTCGCGGCCGCCGCGAGCGGGCGCCGCAGGTCGTGGCTCACCGCGGACAGCAGCGCGCTGCGCACGCGGTCCAGCTCCGCCAGCGGGGCGAGCGAGCTGGCCGTCCGCTCGAGGTCGGTGTTCTCCAGCGCGACGTCGACCTGCGCCGCGATCACGGCCAGCAGGCGGCGCTCGGACGGCGAGGGCACGCGCCCGACCACCTCCAGCGTGCCGCGCTCACCGATGGGGAGCGTCGCCGTCGGCACGCTCCCGGTATCCCCGGCACGTCCCGCATCGGCGATGTCGGCGCCGGGCGCTCCGGCGCTGGCGAGCACCTCGCCCCCGGCCACCACGCGCACCTCGCGCAGCCCGAACGCCTCGCGCGTGCGCCCGAGGATCGCCTCCAGGGCGTCCTGGCCGCGCAGCACGCTCCCGGCCACGCCGGCGAGCAGCTCTGACTCCGCGGCGGCCCGGCGGGCGGCCCTGGTCCGGCGGGCGGCCTGGTCCACGACGTAGCTGACGAGCAGCGCGTTGACGACGTACAGCCCGAGCGCCAGCGCGTGCAGCGGTTCGGCGATGCTCACCGTGTGCAGCGGTTCGATGAAGAAGTAGTCGAGCGTCAGCCCCGAGAGCACGGCGGTCAGCAGCGCGGGCCACAGCCCGCCGACGAGCGCGACCACGATCACGAGCAGCTGGTAGCTCAGGACGTCGCCGATGATCGACTCCTCCGACCGCCAGCCCACCAGCGCCCACGTCAGCAGCGGTCCGCCCGCGAGCGAGAGCGCCAGGCCGAGCAGCCGCCGTCGGACCGTCAGCCCGCCCGCGAACCGCGGCAGCCGCAGGGCGCCCCCGGCGGCGTCGTGGTTGACGATGTGGACGTCGATCGTGCCGGCCTCGCGGATGATCGCGCGCCCCGTGCCCGGCCCGCCGAGCAGCGAGCGCAGCCAGCCGCGCCGGCTCAACCCGATGACGAGCTGCGTCGCGTTCGCCGCGCGCGCGAAGTCCACCAGGGCACCCGCGACGTTCTCGGCCACCACCTGGTGGAAGGTGCCGCCGAGGCTCTCCGCGAGCGCACGCTGTCGCGCGAGGGCGCCGGGCGGGCCGGCGCGCAGCCCGTCCGGCGCGATGGCGTGCACGGCGAGCAGCTCGCCCCCGGCCGAGCGTGCGGCGATCCTGGCGCCGCGGCGCAGCAGCGTCTCCCCCTCCGGTCCGCCGGTGAGGGCGACGACGACGCGTTCGCGCGCCTGCCACGTCGAGGAGATCGCGTGCGCGTCGCGGTAGGTCAGCAGCGAGGAGTCGACCTCGTCGGCCAGCCACAGCAGCGCGAGCTCGCGCAGCGCCGTGAGGTTGCCCAGCCGGAAGTAGTTCGACAGCGCCGCGTCGACCCGTTCGGCCGGGTACACCTGGCCCTGCGCGAGCCGGCCCTGAAGGGTCTGCGGCGCGATGTCGACGAGCTCGACCTGGTCCGCGGCGCGCAGCACCGCGTCCGGCACGGTCTCGCGCTGCGGCACCCCGGTGATCTGCTCGACGACGTCGTTCAGCGAGGAGATGTGCTGGATGTTGACCGTGGTCAGGACGTCGATGCCGGCCCCCAGGAGCCGCGCGACGTCGTCGTACCGCTTCTCGCCCGCCGACCCCGGGGCGTTGGTGTGCGCGAGCTCGTCGACCAGCGCGACGTCGGGCGCGCGCGCCAGCACGGCCTCGACATCCATCTCGCTGAGCTCGACCCCGCGGTGCTCGCGCCGGCTGCGCGGCACCACCTCGAGGTCGGCGACGGCGGCGGCCGTGGCGGCGCGACCGTGCGTCTCCACGACGGCGACCACGACGTCCCGGCCCCGCTCGCGCAGGCGGCGGCCCTCCTCGAGCATCGCGCACGTCTTGCCGACGCCGGGGGCCGCCCCGAGCAGGACGTGCAGCGTGCCTCGACCCGCGCCGCTCACCGCACCCACCCGGCCCGTCCCTTCCGTCACCACACGTCCTCAGCCCACCGACAGCTCGTCGAGCGCGATGTTCACCGCGAGCACGTTCACCCGCTCCTCGCCGAGGAACCCCAGGTCCCTCCCGGCGATGCTAGACCGCATGAGCGACTCCACCTCGCTCTCCGGCAGGCCGCGCTCGCGCGCGATCCGCGGCACCTGGAGCAGCGCGTACGCGGGGCTGATGTGCGGGTCGAGCCCGGACGCGGACGCCGTGACGGCGTCGGCCGGCACGTCGGCGACGTCGACGCCCTCGCGCTGCGCGACCTCCGTCCGACGCTGCTCGACGGCGGCCACCAGATCGGTGTTCTCGGGGCCGAGGTTGGAGCCGGAGGAGGCGCCGCCGTCGTACCCCTCGCCGGCGGCGGACGGGCGGGACTGCAGGTACCCCGGGAGCGCGACGCCGTCGGGGTCCGTGAAGGACTGACCGATCAGGCTCGAGCCGACCGTGCGCGCTGGTTCGTCCGCGGCGCCGGCCGTGACGAGCGATCCGGCCGCGCGGTCGGGCATCGCCACGGCGGCGACGCCCGTGATCAGGAGCGGGTAGACCAGGCCCAGCGCGAGCGTTGCGACGAGCATGGCGCGCAGCGCGACGGCGTAGGGGCGAAGGGTGGAGGAGCGGGACACGGGAGGGCCTTTCGGGGGGCGGATGTCGGACGGTCGCGCGGAGGCGGGGCTCAGAAGCCGGGCAGCGCGCTGACCACGAGATCGATGAGCTTGATGCCCACGAACGGCACGATCACGCCGCCGAGTCCGTAGACGAGCAGGTTGCGCGAGAGCAGCGACGCGGCGGGCACCGCGCGGTACGTCACGCCGCGCAGCGCGAGCGGGATGAGCGCGACGATCACGAGCGCGTTGAAGACGACCGCGGACAGCACGGCCGAGGCGGGCGAGCTGAGCTGCATCACGTTGAGCGTGGCGAGGCCCGGGAAGACGCCCATGAACATCGCCGGGATGATCGCGAAGTACTTCGCGACGTCGTTGGCGATCGAGAACGTCGTCAGCGAGCCGCGCGTGATGAGCAGCTGCTTGCCGATCCGCACGATGTCGATCAGCTTGGTCGGGTCGGAGTCCAGGTCGATCATGTTCCCGGCCTCCTTCGCGGCCGAGGTGCCGGTGTTCATCGCGACGCCGACGTCGGCCTGCGCCAGCGCGGGCGCGTCGTTCGTGCCGTCGCCCGTCATCGCGACGAGGTTGCCGCCCGCCTGCTCGCGCTTGATGAGCTCCATCTTGTCCTCGGGCGTCGCCTCGGCCAGGAAGTCGTCGACCCCCGCCTCCTTCGCGATGGCGGCCGCGGTGAGCGGGTTGTCGCCGGTGATCATCACGGTCCGGATGCCCATCGCGCGCAGCTGCGCGAACCGCTCGGTCAGGCCGGCCTTGACCACGTCCTTGAGGTGGACGACGCCGAGCACGCGCGACTCGCCGTCGGCGTCCTGCTGCGCGACGACCAGGGGCGTGCCGCCGCTCGCGGAGATCGCGGTCACGGCGCCGTCGAGCTCGGCGGCCGTGGCGGACGGCACGTCCGTCCCCGTGCCGGCCACCCACGCGGCGACGGCGGAGCCGGCGCCCTTGCGGATGCGGGTCCCGTCCGACAGGTCCAGACCGCTCATGCGGGTCTGCGCGGTGAACGGGACGACCTCGCCGTCGGGGGTCGGGGCGCCGTCGGCGGTCGAACCGTCGGCGTCGGGGCCGAACGCGTGCCCCTCGCCCGCGGCGAGCGTGACGATCGAGGCGCCCTCCGGCGTCGGGTCGGCCAGGGACGCGAGCGCCGCGGCGCGCAGCAGCTCCTCGCGGGAGGTGCCGTGCAGCGGGACGACGTCGGTGGCCTGCCGGTTGCCGTAGGTGATCGTGCCCGTCTTGTCGAGCAGCAGGGTCGTGACGTCTCCGGCCGCCTCGACGGCGCGGCCCGACATCGCCAGCACGTTGCGCTGCACGAGGCGGTCCATCCCGGCGATGCCGATGGCGGAGAGGAGAGCGCCGATCGTCGTCGGGATGAGGCACACGAGGAGCGCGACCAGGACCGTCAGGCTGACGGGCGCGGCGGCGTAGGACGCGATGGGGTTGAGCGTCAGCGTGACCACCAGGAAGATCACCGACAGGCTCGCCAGCAGGATGTTGAGCGCGATCTCGTTGGGCGTGCGCTGGCGCGCGGCGCCCTCGACCAGCGCGATCATCCGGTCGACGAACGTCTCGCCGGGCTTGCTCGTGATGCGCACGACGATGCGGTCGCTGAGCACGCGGGTGCCGCCGGTGACGGCGCTGCGGTCGCCGCCGGACTCCCGCACGACCGGGGCGGACTCCCCCGTGATCGCGGACTCGTCGACCGAGGCGATGCCGTGCACGATGTCGCCGTCGCCGGGCACGAGCTCCCCCGCCACCACCACGACGACGTCGCCCACCACGAGCTCGGAGGACGCGCGGTCGGTCAGGGGCGCGGCGGTGGCGGCGGGGTCGTGCGCGGCGTCGTAGACCGACACGACGCGCGCCGTGGTGGTGCTGCGCGTGGAGCGCAGGCTGTCGGCCTGCGCCTTGCCGCGGCCCTCGGCGACGGCCTCGGCGAGGTTGGAGAACAGGACCGTGAGCCAGAGCCAGACGGCGATGATCGCGGTGAACGGGGCAGGAACGGGTGACCCGCCGGAGTCGGCGGGACCGCCGAGGAACGGTTCGGCGATCGCGAGCGCCGTGGCCAGCACGGCGCCGGCCTCGACGATCAGCATCACGGGGTTGTGCCACATGACGCGCGGGTCGAGCTTGCGCACGGCGAGCGGCAGGGCTTCGACCGCCTGGGTGCGGGTGAGGAGGAGGGACATCACAGACCTTCTGCGAGGGGCCCGAGGGCGAGGACGGGGAAGTAGGTGAGGGCGGTGACGACGACGGCGACGCCGCCCAGCAGCCCGGCGAACAACGGGCGCGAGGTCGGCAGCGTGCCGCTCGTGGCGGGGACGGTGTCCTGCGACGCGAGGGACCCGGCGAGGGCGAGCACCAGGAGGATCGGCAGCAGGCGGCCGAGCAGCATCGCGACACCGAGCGCGGTGGTGAACCACGGGGTGTCGGCCGTGAGGCCGGCGAACGCCGAACCGTTGTTGTTCGCGGCTGACGTGAACGCGTAGAGGACCTCGCTGAGGCCGTGCACGCCCGGATTCGCGATCGACGTGGCCTCGACGTCGGCCCGCACGCCCGGGATCGCGAAGCTCAGCGCGGTCCCGGCGAGCACGAGGACGGGAGTCACGAGGATGTAGAGGCTGGCGAGCTTGATCTCGCGCGGTCCGAGCCGCTTGCCGAGGTACTCGGGCGTGCGCCCGACCATGAGGCCGCCCATGAAGACGGCGACGATCGCGAGCACGAGCATCCCGTACAGGCCGGAGCCGACGCCGCCCGGCGCGATCTCGCCGAGCATCATGTTGACCATCGGGACCATGCCGCCGAGCGAGGTGTAGGAGTCGTGCATCGAGTTCACGGCGCCGGTGGAGGTCAGGGTGCCGGCGGCGGCGTAGAGCGTCGAGGCGACGATCCCGAACCGTTGCTCCTTGCCCTCCATCGCGGCGCCGGCGAGCTGCGGCGCGGTGCCGGCACCGCGGAGCTCCAGCCATGTGAGCGCCGCGAGGGAGATCACGAACAGGCCCGCCATCACGGCGAGGATCGTGCGGCCCTGCCGGCGGTCGCCGATCACCGTGCCGAACGTGCGCGGCAGGCTGAACGGGATCACGAGCATGAGCGCGACCTGCAGCAGGCTGATCCACGCGGAGGGGTTCTCGAACGGGTGGGCCGAGTTGGCGTTGTAGAAGCCGCCGCCGTTGGTCCCCAGCAGCTTGATCGCCTCCTGGCTCGCGACCGGACCGCCGGGGATCTGCTGCGTGCCGCCCGCGAGGGTGGCGACGTCGGTGAACCCGGTGAGGTTCTGCACCACGCCACCCGCGACGAGCACGAGGGCCGCGACGACCGACAGCGGCAGCAGGATGCGGACGACGGCGCGCGTGACGTCCACCCAGACGTTGCCGAGGGTTCCGGTGCGGCGGCGGGCGAACCCGCGCACCAGGGCGATCGCGACGGCGATGCCGACGGCCGCGGAGACGAAGTTCTGCACCGCGAGGCCGAGGAGCTGGACCGTGTAGCCGATCGTCGCCTCCGGGGAGTAGGACTGCCAGTTGGTGTTGGTGACGAACGAGACCGCGGTGTTGAACGCGAGGCCCGGTTCGACGGCGGGCATCCCGACGGCGTCGGGCAGGATCGCCTGCGTGCGCTGCAGCAGGTAGACCAGGCCGATGCCGACGACGGTCAGCGCGAGCACGCCGCGCAGGTAGGCGCGCCAGGTCTGCTCGCCGCGCGGGTCGACGCCGATGAGGCGGTAGAGGCCGCGCTCGACGGCGAGGTCGCGCTCGGTGGTGAAGGTGCGGGCCATGTGGTCGCCGAGGGGGCGGTGCACGGCCATCAGGACGACGGCGAGGACCGCGACCTGCGCGAGGGCCAGGAGGAGCGCGGCGCCCATCAGAACCGCTCCGGCTTGATCAGGGCGAGCAGGAGCAGCGCGAGCGCGGCGACGCCGAGGGCGGCGGCCACGACGTGGAAGACGATCACAGCTTCTCGACCCCCTTCGCCGCGAGGGCGACGAGGCCGACGACGGCGAGGGTGAGGACGATGTAGACGAGGTCGAGCACAGGGACTCCCGGTCAGGCGTGGGTGGCGTACGTGCCGACTCCACACCCGCCGGGGGTGCGTGCTTCACCGTCCTGACGGAATCCATACGGCCGCCGCCGGAACCCTCACGGGTGCCTGACGGGTGGGTGCTCGCGCTCCCCGCACGCCCTGGTGGTCGCGCGCCCCGCACGCCCTGGTGGTCGCGCGCCCCGCACGCCCCACGCCCAACGCCCCCAACGCCCCTGGGGGGCGGCCGGCCCAGACGGCCGGCCCACCCCAGGCGGCCGCCGGCCCACCTTCACTGTGCACGGTTGGTCGTCGGCAGCACTTCGCTGTGCACTGTTGGCCGCCACGCTGGCCCGGGGCGACCACCGCTGCACAGCGAACGATCACGCGCCACGCGCCACGCCCGGGCACCCTTGCGGAGCCCTCACCTCACGCCTGCGCGGCTTCGCCCCACCCTCGCCCAGCACCTGGGCGACCTCACCGCACCCTCACATCTCGGCGCACGGCCTCGTGGATCCGCGATCGTTCGTGTCCTTCGGAAGGACACGAACGATCGCGGATCCGAGTGGCCGGGGTGATCGGGGTGAGCGGGCCGGATCACGCGAGACCTATCGGCGGCGTGGAGCGCCGCCGATCGGTCCCGAGAGCGCGCTCGCTATGTGTGGCTGGTGCTCCGGCGACGCCGTCGCAGGCCGAGCGCGACGTCCACGAGCACGAAGGCGGCGAGCGTGTACCCGAGCAGCGGCAGCCACAGCCCCACGAGGACGCCGACCGCCACCACGACCACCCGGCCCCACCACGGTGCGGCCGCCCAGGCCTCGGGCTCGGGAGCGGCGCCGAAGCCGCGCGTCGGGCGACGCTTCCACCACATGAGGTAGCCCATCACCACCATGGCAGCGAGCGCGCTCGCCGTCAGGAACAGCAGGATCTGGTTGGGCAGACCGAACATCGTTCCCTGGTGGATGTCGATGCCCCACCGCGCCAGCTTGGCCACGAACGGGTACTCGTCGAAGTCGACGCGGTCGACCACGGTCATCGACGAGGGGTCGATCGCGACGCCGTCGACCTGCGTGGGGTAGGAGCGCTGGATCTCGTTCACCGTCCAGGCGCTGCCGACCTCCGTCGGCGGCTTGATCTCGACGAGACCGGTCGTGATGTTGACCGTCTGGCCGAGCGCGAGCACGGCGTCGAACATCGCGGGGTCGTCGACCGCGGCCTGGGCGGACTCCTCGTCGGGGGTCGCGCCGCCGTGACCGGTGTGCTCGGCGTGACCGGTGTGCTCGGCGTGCTCGTCCGGCGTGTGGTTGGCGTGGTCGTCGGGGTCGACGGCGCCACCGCCGTCGTCCTCGATCGCGGTGCTGAGCGCCGGTGTCGCCCAGGCCGCCGCGGTGCGCAGCTCGCTCACGTTCGCCCCCGCGTACTGCGACCACGTGATGCCGGTCGAGGCGAGGAACAGCGCGCCGAGCGCGAGCCAGATCCCGGTCGAGGCGTGCCAGGAGAAGATGCGGCGGTGGCCGCGTCGCCGGTTCGAGGGGCGCACCATCTCGCGGCGGTTCCGGGTGCGGCGGTAGCGGGCGATCCAGATCCCCACGCCCGCGAGGACTACGACGCCGAGCCACGACGCGGCCAGCTCGCTGTAGAGGCGGCCGACGTCGCCGAGGTGCAGCCCGCGGTGCAGGTTGTCGATCCACGTGCGCAGCGGGAGGGCACCGCTGGTGCCGTAGACGGTCAGGTCGCCGCGGATCTCCCCCGTGCCGGGATCGACGAAGACGGCGCGCGACTCGCTCTCGGCGAGCCCGTCCTGCAGATACATGATGCGCGTCGTGTCGCCGGGGTTCGGGGCGGGGCGGACGGCCGACAGGGTGACGTCGTCGTCGCCGAGGTAGGCCTGCGCGGCCTCGACCTGGTCGGCCAGCGTCAACGCCACCGCGCCGTCGGTGACGGGGGCTCGGAGCTCGTCGGCGTAGACGACGCGTTCGATCTGGGGCGTCAGCGCGTACAGCGCGCCGGTCAGGGCGGCGATGAGGATGAACGGGCCGACGAGGATGCCGGCGTAGAAGTGCAGCCGTCGGCCCAGCGGTGCGAGCCAGGGCGCCCGGGTGCGGGCGGGACGTGCCGGGGCGGGGTCACCCGGCGGTTCAGGTGTGTGCGGTCGGTCGTCGGTCGTGGTCATGGGTCAGCTCTCGTCAGGGGGTGCGCGCGAGCGCGCGGGGACAGCGGTCATCGGGGTGCGGGGTGTACCCGGCGGTGGCCCGCGCCGCGGTGCGGCGGCCGGGCAGACCCCGGGGCGGAAGCCGAACGGCAGGGGCGCGAGGTCGCGCGCGCGGCCGGCGGTCCGACCCTCCGGGGCGACGGCGACCGCCCCGGTCAGGAGGTCGGCCCACCGGGACAGCCGGGCATCGGCCCAGGCGCGCACCCGCTCCAGCGCCCGCTCGCCGCGATGCAGCAGCACGAGCGTCAGGAGGGCGGCCGCGAGGTGGGCGGCGATCATCGCGACGTCGCCGTGGGCGTGCCCGGCGTGCGCGGTGTGCGTCGCGTCGGCCATCCCGACGACGGGGGCGACGGACGCGACGGGGTCGACGTGGCCGGTGTGCCCGGCGGGCATCGGGTGGGTGAGTGGCGCGGCGGGTGCGGCGTGGGGACCGCCGGCGTGGGGCGCGTGGGGAGTGCGGGGCGCGCTGGGTGCCCCGAGCACGAACAGCACGTGGAACAGCACCTGGGCGGCCGTGACGGTCAGCGCCAGGCGCCCGAGCGAGAGCCGGTGCCCGGCCAGGAGCACGCCGACGAGGACCGACGCCCCGAGCGGCGCGAGGATCGCGAGCGGGGAGGGTGCGGCGCCGTCGGCCAGCAGGTGGAACGCGAGCGCGAAGAGGGTCGCGGCCGTGCCGGCGGAGGTGCCGCGGACCACGCGCGGAGCGACCGAGCGCGGCGCGCTCGACGGGGGCGTCGTCGTCATCGACCTCATGGTCTCTCCCCTCCTCGTCGAGGGCGGTCGGAACGCGGGACGCCGCCCCCGGTGGGTCGAAGGACCCTCCGGGGGCGGCGCCCGTGGTGCGTACTGCTGGAGGCGGTCGCTCAGCCCTGTCCGCCGACGTCGGAGAACCCGGCGTCGTCGTAGCGGAAGAGGAACGCGGCCATCGCGTCACGGTTGATCGGGCTGACGGGGCGGTACTCGGCCGTCCCGTCGTTCCCGACCCAACCGGTGGAGATGCCCTCGTTCACGAGCCAGGTGATCTCCTTGTAGAACTGCGTCGACGGCGTCACGTCCGTGAACGGCGAGACCACCGGTCCCGTGAAGGACGGCGAGTCCGCCATCCGGTACAGGAACGCGGCCATCGCGTCACGGCCGATCGGCTCGTACGGACGGTAGGAGACCGTCCCGTCGCCGTTGTCCCACCCGGTGGAGATGCCCTCCTCGTGCAGCCAGGAGATCTCCGTGTAGAACTGGTTGCTCGTGGACACGTCCGAGAACGGCGAGTCCGCCGGGGCCGTGTACGCCGGGCTGTTCGCCTGGCGGTAGAGGAACGCCGCCATGGCGTCACGAGCGATCGGGGTCACGGGGCGGTACTCGCGGCCCGCCTCGGTCTCCCAGCCGGTCGAGATGCCGTTGTCGAACATCCACGAGATCTCCTCGAAGAACTGCGTCAGCACCGGCACGTCCACGAAGGGCACGGGCGTGGGGTCGCCGGCCTCGAGACCCGTGAGGTACTCGAAGCCCTCGGACGCGAAGCTCTCGCCGTCGGCCGCGAGGTCGTACTCCATCGTGAAGATGTCGACGCCCTGCTCCTGCGCCTCGGTGAGGATCGCCTGCAGCGGGACCCTGCCCTGGCCGAGGTTGACGAACGTCGGGCTGGCCTTGGCGGGCGTGCCGCCGAGGTTGACCGCGTCCTTGATGTGGAGCAGGTCGATCCGGCTGCCGTGCTCCTCGAGGAGCGCGGGGACGTCGACGCCGGCGTGCGTGGCCCACGCGACGTCCACCTGGAACGTCACCCACTCGGGGTTGGTCTCCATGACCAGGATCTCCCAGGCCGAGCGGACCTCACCCTCGTGCTCGTAGGTGGTCGTGAACTCGCGGTCGTGGTTGTGGCCGAAGAACTTGCCCACCCCCGCCGCGACCGAACGCTCGCCCAGACGGTTCATCGTGGCCGCCGTCGCCAGCACGTTCTCGTAGGAGGAGATGCCGGGGTCGGCGAACCCGCCCGAACCGACGTAGCGCTGGCCGAGGGTCTCGACGAACTGCAGGGTCTCGTCGAACGTGTCCTCCTTGACGTTGTAGTGCGACGTCGGCACGTTCAGACCGAGGCGGTCCGTCAGCGCCCGGAACTCCGGGGCGGTGTAGCCGGCGAAGTTCGCACCGAACGGCTCGACGTTCTCGAAGCCGATCGAGGACATGCGCTCCAGGACCGGACCGACGCCGGCCTGGTTCGTCCACGGGAACAGCGAGAACATGCCGATCGAGACCTGGTCCACCGGCACGACGACCGGCTCGGTGGGCTCAGGGTCGTTCGGCTCGCCGGCGGGGACGCCGGTGAGGTACTCGAAGCCCTCGGCGACGAAGTCCTCGCCGTCGGGCGCGAGGTCGTACTCCATGACGAAGTAGTCCACGCCGATCTCCTGGCCCTTGGCCAGGATCGCCTGCAGCGGCACGTCACCCTCACCGAGGTTGACGAACGTCGGCCACTGCTGGGTGGTGAGACCCGTGGCGTCCTTGACGTGGAGCAGCTCCACGCGGTCGTCGTAGCGGTCGAGCAGGTCGACCACGTCCACCCCGGCGTGCGCGGCCCAGGCCACGTCCAGCTGGAACGTGACGTAGGCGGGGTCGGTCTTCTCGACCAGGATCTCCCAGGCCGTCTTCGTCACACCGTCCTCGACGAACGAGGTGGTGAACTCCCACGAGTGGTTGTGGCCGAAGATCTTGCCCACCCCCGCCTCGACGGAGCGCTTGCCGAGACGGTCCATCGCGGCGGCGGTCTCGATGACCTCGTCGTAGGTCGGCTTGCGGTCGAAGCCGCCCAGACCCGGCGCGGGGAAGCCGCCCGAACCCACGTAGGACTGTCCCAGCGTGGAGACGAAGTCCAGCGTGTCCTCGAAGGTGTCCTCGGCGACGTTGTAGTGCGAGGACGGGATCGCCAGGCCGAGGCCGTCGGCGAGGTTGCGGAACTCGAGCGCGGTGTAGTCGCCGAACGTCTCGCCGTACGGCTCGATGTTCTGCAGGCCGATCGAGGAGAGGCGGTCGACGACGGACTCGACGCCCACCTCCTCCACCCACGGCTTGAGGGAGTACATGCCGATCGAGACCTGCTCGGCCGGGACGACGACGTTGCTCACGGTGTCGTCGAACGTGAAGGACCACTGCGGGTCGACGCCGCCGACGAGCACGAAGCCCTCGGTGGCGCGCGCCGTCACGGTGACCGTGCCGGCGCCCGGGTAGGTTCCGGCCGCCACGACGTCGCCGTCGACGAGGTACTCCACACCCTCGACCGCCGGGACGGTGAACGTGTCGTCCTCGGTGCCGCTCACGTCGGCGAACGTCACGGCCGCCGGGGTGACGGCGGTGCACTCGGCCAGGTCCATGACGCGCACGTTGCGGTAGTTGACCGCCTCGCCGCCGCCGTGGTTCTGGATGCCGATGAAGCCCGAGGACAGGTCGCGGGCCGGGTCGGTGCTCGTGAAGTCGTTCACCAGCGCGCCGTTGAGGAAGACCTTGATGGTCTGACCCTCGACGACGATCTCGTAGGCGTTCCACTGACCCACCGGGTTGAGGTTGGCCTCGACCGCGGCGAGGTCGGCGCCCTGGAACGTGTAGATCGCACCGGTGGTGCGGTCGTCCTCGTCCGAGGCGTCGATCTGGATCTCGTAGCCCTGGTTGACGGCGACCCACGGGTCGGTGCCCGGGTCCGGGAACCCGACGAACACGCCGCCGTTGTCGTCCTTGGTGAGCTTCCAGTCCAGCTTCAGGCTGTACTCGGCGAGCTCGTCGTCGTGCCAGAGGAGGCCGAGGCCGCCGCTGGTGCGCAGGCTGCAGTCGGCCTGACGGCCGAACGAGCCGGGGCCGGCCATGTTCCACTCCTCGAACGTGGCGAGGGTGCCGTCGAAGAGGCTGGTGTAGCCGGCCTCGATCTCGGCCGGGGCGCAGATGTCGCTGCCGTCACCGACCGTGAGGAGGTCGATGTTGACGTTGCCGTCGTCGCCCTCGTCGTACTGGATCTTGACGGCGTTGACGCCGGCGCGGAGCGCGACCTCGGTGGACTCGACGCCCCAGCGGTTCCAGGCGCCGGTGTCGGACAGCGCCCACGGTCCGACCTTCTCGCCGTTGACGTAGAGCGAGACGTCCTTGTCACCCTGGTAGGGGTTGGGGCCGTTGGCGTAGCGGAGGTTGATCGGGTAGGTGCCCGCCTCCTCGACGGTCACGGGGAAGGTGACGCCGGCGCCGACGGTGTTGAAGCCGTCCACGAAGCCGTCGCCCGAGTAGCCGTTGTGCTCGGTGTCGATGCCGGCGGTGCCGGTGATCTGGCCGAACTCGGCCTCGTACCAGCCGCGGTCGGCCGGGGCCTCGTAGCCGGGGAGGGAGTTGAGCGTGTACCAGGCCTCGGTGCTCCACAGCTCCTGGCCCGTCTCGGACTCGAACGGGCGCGGGGAGCGCAGGTGCACGACGTTGCCGGGCTCGAGGCCGTCGAGCTGGATCGTCACCGTGGTGCGGTCCTCGGACACGGTCGCCGAGGTGACGTTGAGGATCTGCTCGTTGACCTTCGGACCGCCGTAGGCGGCCGTGGGCACGTAGCGCCACTGCTCGGCGCGGTAGGCGGTCGCGATCGAGTCCGCGGTCTCCTGCGAGATCGGCTCGGTGTAGGTGATCTCGAAACCACCCTCGACGACGGCGACGGACGCCATGTCGAACGTGTCCTCGTTGACCGGGCTCAGCTTCTGCAGCCCGTAGACCAGCTTGCCGGACTCGCCCCAGTTGCCGCCCTCGCCCGTGCCGCCGACGTACAGCGCGCCGTCGGGACCGGTGATGACGCGGTTGACGCCGACCTCGAGGCCCGCCGTGTGGCGGAAGACGGCGCCCTGGTACTCGCCGTCGACCTCCTCGAGGTACGCGCGCTGGAGGCCGCCGTAGGTGACGTCGCCGAAGACCATCTGGCCGGCGAACGGGCCCTCGTCGAGCAGGATCGGCGTGCTCGGGGAGTTGCCGATCTCGTTCTGCGGGATCCACAGGGCCGGCGGGGTCACGGGCTCGTCGTCGTAGGGCCCGGCCGGGTTCATGTAGTGGTTGAAGAACCGGCCCTCCTCCACGTGCACGAGCTTGGAGCTGGGGAGCCAGCCGCCCTGGTTGTCCATCGCGAAGATCTCGCCGTCCGGACCGTAGGCGATGCCGTTCGGGGTCCGCAGGCCGCCGGCGATGTACTCGACCTCACCCGTCTCGCGGTCGATGCGCAGCGTGGTGCCGCGGTTCTCGGCCGGCTGCGGGTTCGTGGTCGCGCCACCGTTGTCGATCGCGACGGAGAGGTTGACGTAGAAGCTCTCCTCGTCGTGGATCAGGCCGAACGCGAACTCGTGGAAGTTGCCACCGTCGGGCCACTCCGCCACCGTGCGGTGCACGTCGTAGAAGCCGTCGCCGTCGGGGTCGCTCAGCTCGGTGAGCCGGTCACGCTCCGAGACGTAGATGAGGTCGTCGATGACGTCGATGCCCATGGGGTTGAGCAGGTCGGTCGCGACCTTGGTGGGCGTGACGTCCTCGGGACCCGTCGCGTCGATGACGCCGTCCAGGAGGAAGACCTCGCCCGGCTCGGCGTCGGGGACCCAGCCGCCGGCGCTGACGGATCCGGTGGTCGTGACCAGGAGCTGGTTCTCGGCGTTGAACGCGAGGCCGGACACCTTGGGCTCGAAGTCCGCCGGACGCAGGTCGGTCAGCGTGTAGTTGGGGTTGACGGAGTCGAGCTGCAGGCCGTCACCCGCCGTGTCCTCTGCGCCCTCGCAGTACTTGGTGCCGGGCGCGGTCACGCGGACCACACCGGCGTCGGTGCTGAGGTTGGTGCTGGGGATCGTGGCCCAGTCGGCCGCGCCCGGGGGCTTCCACTGCAGCAGCAGGCGCTGCCCGTAGCCACCCTCGAAGTGCTCGACGAAGAGCTCGTGCGCACCCGGCTCCAGCGTCACGGCAGTCTCGACGGAGGTCGAGTCCTGGAAGCCGTCGTTGTCGAGGATCTGCTGGCCGTCGAGCGTCACGCGCGAACCGTCGTCGCTCGTGATGCGGAATCCGTAGCTGCCGGCCTCGGCCACGGTCAGGTTGGCCCGGACGTGCGTGAGGAAGTTGTCCACGAGACCGAAGTCCTCGTCGGTGGTGAAGTCCACCACCGGCATGAGCTTGTCGACGTTCGGCGTGGTGCCGCCGCGCAGGGTGCACAGCGCGCTGATGCCGTTCGGCACCTGGAAGGTGCGCAGCGTGACGCCGGGCTCCTGCGGGGGAAGGGCACCCGGGTCGACCGGGGCCGCCGTCGCCGAGACGGCACCGCCCGCGAGGGCGGCAGAGCCCACGAGGGCGCTGAGGGCGAACAGCCCGACGGTGCGGCGCAGGCCGTTCCGTCGCAGGGCTGGGGGACGTGCTGAGGGCATCGTTGCTCCTGGTGTGTGGTGCGCGGGGCGAGTCGTCGGTCGCGCGGGACGACGCCGTCACCGCCGTCGTCGCCGCGTACTAACGTCGACACCCAATCATCTTTTCGAGGCGCGGTCCAGGGCTTCCGCTGTCCGTACCACGACTTTTCACAGTGGTCGACATAAGCCGTGAGACGTTGCCTCACGTCCGACCGGCGTGCGGGACCATGGGCGCAGGACGAGGCGACAGGAGCATCCGGTGGGTGGCAGGCACGAGGAACGATCGACCCGCCCGCGATTCTGGACCCGCCCCCACGAGGGCGGCCTGCTGCTCGGCCTGATCTTCGCGATGCTGGCCATGACCCCGTCGCTCATCCCCCGGACGTGGTTGTTCCAGGGCCTCGTCTCCGGCGTCACAGCAGCGGTGGGCTACCTCCTCGCCGTCGTCCTCGCGTGGTGCCTGAACCGCGTCCCGGCGTGGCGCCGGCTCGTCGGGCGCGTGACCGCGCGCGTCGGCCCGCGCCGCGGCGGTCAGGTCTGGGGCGCCGTGGAGGCCGTCGTCGTCGTGATGACGGTGGTCGTGCTGGTGGTGAGCCACGGCTGGCAGGCCGACGTCACGGCCTCGATGGGGATGCCGGCGCCGGGCTGGCCGGCCTGGCTGCTCGCGGGACCGGTGCTCGTCCTCGTGGCCGGGCTCTTCATCCTGATCGGCCGGGTGCTGCTGCGCACCGCGCGCCGCATCGCGACCTTCCTCAACCGGCGCCTGAAGGTGCCGCGGGTGGTGGCACCGGTCGTGGCGGCGGTCGTGGTGACGCTCGCCGTCGTGACCCTCGTCAACGACGTGCTGCTCGCACGGGCGGCGTCCGCCGTCGATGCGGCCTTCGCGCTCGCGAACACCGAGGACCACGCCGGCGTGGTGCGGCCCGAGATCCCGGAGCGCTCCGGCTCGCCCGAGTCGCTGGTGGAGTGGGACACGATCGGGCGCGAGGGGCGCCGGTTCGTCGCGACGGGACCGACGCCGTCGCAGCTCGAGCAGGCGTCCCAGGGCGACGGCGCGGCTCTGACCCCGATCCGCGTCTACGCCGGGCTCGACAGCGCGCCCGACGCCGCCGCCCGTGCCGCGCTCGCCGTCGACGAGCTGGAGCGCACCGGCGCGTTCGAGCGCGAGGTGATCGTGATCGCGACGACGACGGGCAGCGGCTGGGTGAACGGCGACGCGATCGAGGCGCTCGAGCTGATGCACGGCGGCGACACGGCCGCCGTCGCCACGCAGTACTCCTACCTGCCGAGCTGGCTGTCCTTCCTGGTGGACCGGTCGCGGGCCGAGGACGAGGCGCAGGCGCTGGCCGGAGCGCTCGAGGAGGCGGTCGCGGCGCTGCCGCAGGAGGGTCGGCCCGAGGTGCTCGTCTACGGCGAGAGCCTCGGCGCGTTCGGCTCGGAGCAGGCGTACACGTCGCTGGCGGACATCCGCGCGAACACCGACGGTGTGCTGTGGGTCGGGCCGCCGAACGCGAGCGAGGTGTGGAAGTCGCTGGTGGACCGCCGCGACCCCGGTACGCCGGAGATGCGCCCCGTCTACGCGAGCGGGCTGCTGGTGCGGTTCGCGAGCGACACGTCGCAGATCGCGACGCCGCCCACGGCGTGGGAGGACCCGCGCGTGCTCTACCTGCAGCACGCCTCTGACCCCATCGTGTGGTGGTCGCCAGGGCTGCTGCTGCAGCGGCCGGACTGGGCCGCGGAGGACGACGGGACCGGTCGCGGACCGCGGATGGACTGGTGGCCGCTCGTGACGTTCTGGCAGCTGACGTTCGACCTCGCCAACTCCAAGTCGGTCCCGGACGGCAACGGCCACAACTACGACGCGCTCACGCTGGACGGCTGGGTCGCCGTCGCGGCCCCGGACGGGTGGGACGGCGACGACACGGCGCGCGTGCGCGAGGTGATGAACGGCGACTGACGGGCGACGACGCCGCTACCGGAGGCTGAGCTCCCGCGTCGCGAGCGTCTCGACCTCTCCGGCGTCGTGCGTCACCAGGACGGCGGGGATCGCCAGCTCCCGCAGCGCGTCGGCGACGAGCGCGCGGACGTCGTCGCGCACCCTGACGTCGAGCGCGGCGAACGGTTCGTCGAGCAGCACCAGGCGCGGCGAGGCCGCGAGCGCCCGCGCGAGCGCGACCCGCTGCGACTGCCCCCCGGAGAGACGGTCCGCGCGCAGGTGGGCGCGATCGGCGAGACCGAGCCGCTCGAGCCACGCGTGACCCTCGGAGCGCGCGTCGCGACGGCGCATCCCCCGCGCGCGCAGCCCGAACGCGACGTTCTCCACCGCGCTCAGGTGGCCGAACAGCAGGTGCTGCTGCGGGACCAGGCCGACGCCGCGCCGCTCGGGCGGCACCCAGGCGGCGTCGCCGTCGAGCACCTCCCCGCCGAGCGCGATCGCACCGCCGTGCAGCGGCAGCAACCCCGCGAGGGCCGCGAGCACGCTCGACTTCCCGGTCCCGTTCGGGCCGGTCAGGGCGAGCACCTCCCCGGGGGCGACCGAGAGGTCGACGGTGACCTCGAAGTCCCCGCGGCGCACGACGGCGTCGCGCACCTCGAGCGCGCCGGTCGCCGTCGCGCCGCTCACGTCGTGCTCCCGAGCGCGGTCAGCCACCGCGACCGCAGCAGGATCAGCACCAGGGCGGAGATCGCGACCAGCACGATCGACAGCGCGATCGCGGCCTGCGGGCTCTGCTCCATCGCCAGGTAGATCGCGATCGGCATCGTGCGCGTGGTGCCGGGGAAGTTGCCGGCGAACGTGATCGTGGCGCCGAACTCGCCCAGCGCGCGGGCAAAGCAGAGCACGGCACCCGCGCCGACGGCCGGCGCGATCATCGGCAGCGTCACGCGGCGGAACGTGGTCCAGCGCGAGGCACCCAGGGTCGCCGAGACGTCCTCGTACCGGCGGTCCAGACCGCGCAGCGCGCCGTCGACGGACAGCACGAGGAACGGGAGCGAGACGAAGGTCTGCGCCAGGACGACCGCCGTCGTGGTGAACGGGATCGTGAGGCCGAACCAGGCGTCCAGATGCTCACCCAGCAGTCCGCGGCGGCCGAGCAGGCTCAGCAGCGCGACGCCGCCGACGACCGGCGGCAGCACCATCGGCAGCGTCACGAGCGCCCGGATCACTCCGCCTCCCGGCAGCCGCCCGCGCGCGAGCAGCCACGCGAGCGGGACGCCGAGGACGAGGCTGACCAGGGTCGCGGTCGTCGCCGTGCGCAGCGAGAGCCAGAGCGCCTGGGCGACCGGGCCCGTCGCCACGATCTCGACGAGCTCCGACCAGGGCGCACGCACGAGGAGCGCGACCAGCGGCAGCGCGAGGAAGACCAGCGCGGCGAGCCCCGGAACGAGCAGGACGAGCGGCGGGCGGGCGGCGTGGGCGCTCTGCCCCGGCCGCCTGCCCGCCTGCCCGTCGCTCACGGCAGGCTCATGGCAGGTCGAAGCCGGCGGCCGTCAGGACGGCGGCGCCCTCGTCGGACAGCACGAGGTCGAGCCACGCCTGCGCCGCGGCGGCGTTGGGTGCCTGCGCGGCGGCGGCGATGAGGTTGTCGTTCACGGCCTCGGCGGACTCGGGGAAGGTGATCGTGGAGACGGTGTCCCCGGCGCCGAGCGCGTCGGTGGCGTACACCAGCGACGCGTCGACCTCCCCGGAGACGGCCAGGTTGAGGGTGGCCGTGACGTTCTCCGCGAAGGTGTCGACCGCGGGGGTGATCCCCGCGGCCGTGAAGACCTTCTCGGCCGCGGCGCCGCACGGCACCTCGACGGCGCAGACGGCGAGCGTGAGATCGGGGTCGGCGAAGTCGGCCAGGCCGGTGACGACACCCGGGTTGTCGCTCGGGGTCACGATCACGAGCGTGTTGCTGGCGAACGTGACCGGGTCGCTCACCTCGGCCGCGGCCTGCTCCATGGTGCTGGCGCTCGCCGTCGCCAGCACGTCGACGGGTGCGCCGGCGTTGACCTGCTCGGCCAGCGCGGAGCTGGCCGCGAAGTTCAGCGCGACGGTGACACCGGGGTGCTGCTCCTCGAACGTGGTCGCCAGCTCCTCGAACACGCCCTGCAACGAGGCGGCGGCGAACACGGTCAGGTCGCCGGTGATCTCGTCGGGGGCGGGCGCCACCGTCCCGGAACCCATGAGGTCCGAGGGTCCGTCGTCGGGTGTCCCACCCGAGCACGACGCGAGCAGCATCGCCGTCAGCACGACCCCGGCCGAGCGCCCCAGCCTCATCGGGAGACTCCTTCGATTCCGACGTTGGTGGCCTTGACCGTCGCGGCGACGATCGAGCCCTCCTCGAGCTCGAGCTCGTCCGCGGCCTCGCGGGAGATCAGCGAGACCAGGCGGTAGGGCCCGGCCTGAACCTCGACCTGCGCCATCACGCCGTCGCGCAGCACCCGGGTAACGATGCCGCGCAGGCGGTTGCGGGCCGAGGCGGGTCCGAGCTCGCCGAGGGTGTCCTGCCCGGAGGCGGCCGCGGTGGCCTGCTCCGCCGCGAGCCGCGCGACGGCGGCGGCCGGGTAGGTCGTGTGCCCCGCCGTCGCCGACGCCTCGATCCTCGCCGCGGACGCGCGGCGGCGGACGGTGTCGGTGCTGACGCCGAGCAGGGCGGCGGCCTCGGCCACCTTCAGATCGCGAGCGCTCATGCGCCTATCTGACCACATTTCAGCCGCATCTGCGCCACTGAGCCGTGATTCAGCCCGACGCGCCGTCGGCGCCGTGCTCGTGCCGCACCCGGTCCGCCCGCGTGTAGACGACCATCGACCCGCCGCGCACGAAGCCGATCAGGGTCAGCCCGATCTCCTCGGCGAGGTCCGCGGCGAGCGACGAGGGCGCCGACACCGCCGACAGCACGGGGATCCCCGCCATCGACGCCTTCTGGACCAGCTCGAACCCGACGCGCCCCGACACCTGCAGCACGCACCCCGTCAGCGGCACGCGCCCCTCGCGCAGCGCCCACCCGATGACCTTGTCGACGGCGTTGTGCCGACCCACGTCCTCGCGCACGACGAGCACGTCGCCCGATGCCGCATCCACCAGCGCGGCCGCGTGCAGCCCGCCCGTGGTCGCGAACACCGCCTGCTGCTCGCGCAGGCGGTCCGGGAGCTCCGAGACGAACGCGGTGTCGACCACGACGTCGTCGCCCGCCACGGCGTGCCGTGAGACCGTCCGGACGGCGCTGATGCTGGCCTTGCCGCAGATGCCGCACGACGACGTCGTGTAGAACGCGCGGCTCGCTTCGGGGTCGGGCTGCGGGACGCCGGGCGCGAGCGTCACGTCCACGACGTTGAAGGTGTTCGACCCGTCGGCGAGCTCGCCGCCGCGGTAGGTGATGGCGGCGACGTCGTCGGCCTGCGCCACGACGCCCTCCGAGAGCAGGAAGCCCGCCGCGAGGTCGAAGTCCCCGCCCGGGGTGCGCATCGTGACGGCCAGCTCGCGGCCACCGACGCGGATCTCGAGCGGCTCCTCGGCCGCGAGCGTGTCCGCGCGGACGACGACGTCGTGGCCCGGCCGGATGCGCGTGACGGGGCGGCGCTGCGTGCTGCGGGCCATGGGGTCAGCCTAGTGAGGGTGCTGCGACCGACGCTCGACCACGGTCGCGAGGTCCTTTCGGGCGTTCGCGAGGTCCTTTCGGGCGTCTCCGAGGTACTTCTGGGCGTTCCCGAGGTACTTCTCGGTCGCGCGTCCGGCGCGGCCGCGCTCGTTGGCACGCCTGGCCCCGAAGCCGACTAGCTGTCCGGGGCGAACGTGACAGTCGACGTCTAGCCGGCTCCGGCCGACCGGAAAGTACCTCGCCGACGCCCGAAAAGACCTCGCGAACGCCCAGAAGTACCCCGGAGACGCCCAGAAGCACCTCGCGGTTCTCACAGGGTCCGAAACGCGACTGTGCGCAAAAGGCAGCACGGGCGTGACGAGCGGACACGTCCCGGGAAACACGGCCTTCCTACGGTCGGGTCAACCGCGCTGCGCATCCCTGACGCAGGCCCGGCACGAGGAGACTCGCATGACCGCTCCGGCCCCGCTCGACCCGAGCCTCACCCCCGTCGCGACCCCCGCCCCCGCACCCACCCGCACCTCGCAGGCGCTGACCACGCGCCGCGGCCGCTGGATCGAGGGCTGGGATCCCGAGGACCACGCGCAGTGGGAGGGCGGCGGACGGCGCGTCGCGCAGCGCAACCTGGTGCTGAGCGTGTTCGCCGAGTTCCTGGGCTTCGCCGTCTGGGCGAGCTGGAGCATCGTCGTCCCGCAGCTCTCCGCCGCCGGGTTCGCCCTCACGGTCGACCAGAGCTTCTGGCTCATCGCCATCCCGAGCCTCGTGGGAGCGGCGCTGCGCATCCCGTACACGTTCGCGGTCGCACTGTTCGGGGGTCGCAACTGGACGATCGTCTCGGCGCTGCTCCTGCTCATCCCCACGGGCGCGATGGCGGTCGTGCTCCAACGGCCCGAGACGCCGTTCGGCGTGATGGTCGCGATCGCGGCGCTCGCGGGCTTCGGCGGAGGCAACTTCGCCTCCTCGATGGCGAACATCTCCTTCTTCTACCCGCAGGCCGAGAAGGGCAAGGCGCTCGGCCTCAACGCGGCGGGCGGCAACCTCGGCACCGCCGTCGTGCAGCTCGCGGTGCCGCTCGTGATCGTCGGGGCCGCGGGCGTCCAGCTCGAGCGCGCCGGCCTGATGTTCGTGCCGTTCATCCTGCTGGCCGCGATCCTCGCGTGGCGCTTCATGGACAACCTCGCCGACGCCTCCTCCGACCCGCGCGCGTACGCGAAGGCCGCCGGCCACCGCCACACCTGGGTCATCTCCTTCCTCTACATCGGCACGTTCGGTTCGTTCATCGGCTTCTCCGGCGCGTTTCCCACGCTGCTGGCCAGCACGTTCCCCGAGGTCTCGCTCTCGCTCGCGTTCCTCGGCGCGCTCGTCGGCTCGGTGGCGCGCCCGCTGGGCGGGATCGTCGCCGACCGTCTCGGCGGGGCACGCGTCACGATCGTGGCCTTCACCCTCATCGGAGCGGGCGCCGCTGGCGCCGTCCTCGCGCTGCGGCAGCAGAACTTCGGGCTGTTCTTCGGCTCGTTCCTCGTGCTGTTCACCGCCACGGGCATCGGCAACGGTTCCGTCTACCGCATGATCCCGGTCGTCTTCCGGCACGGCGCGAGTGACGACGTCGAGCGGACCCAGCGTGCCCGCGCCGCCGCCGGCTGCATCGGGATCGCGGGCGCCGTCGGCGCGATCGGCGGGTTCGCCGTCCCGCGTGCGTTCGCCGCGTCGACGTCGATGACCGGCTCCATCCAGGCCGCACTGGTGGCGTTCATCGGCCTGTACGCGATCATGGCGCTCGTGACCTGGTGGACGTACGCGCGCCGCGGCAGCGCCTTCGGCGCCACGGTGGTGTGAGGGTGACGGCGAGCCACTGCCCGTACTGCGCGCTGCAGTGCGCCCAGACGCTGACGGCCCATGCGCCCGACGGCGTGGCGGTCACGGCCCGCGTGTTCCCCACCAACCGGGGCGGCATGTGCCAGAAGGGCTGGACCAGCGGGTCGGTCCTGACCGCGACCGACCGGTTGCGCACCCCGCTCGTGCGCGGCACCGACGGCGAGCTGCACGCCGCCACCTGGGACGACGCCCTCGACCTCGTCGCGTCCCGGATCGCCGCGCTGCAGGCCGAGAGCGGCCCCGACACGATCGCGGTCTTCGGCGGCGGCGGCCTGACGAACGAGAAGGCCTACGCGCTCGGGAAGTTCGCCCGCACCGTGCTGCGCACCCGCTTCATCGACTACAACGGTCGGTTCTGCATGGCCAGCGCCGCGGCCGGCGCCAACCGCACGCTCGGCGTCGACCGCGGCCTGCCCTTCCCGCTGGCCGACCTCGGCGGCGCGCAGGCCGTGCTGCTGCTGGGCTCCAACCTCGCCGAGACGATGCCCCCCGCGGTGCAGCACCTGGCGGGCGTGCGCGCGCGGGGCGGGCTCGTCGTCGTCGACCCCCGCCGCAGCGCGACGGCGTCGCTCACCGCCGACGGCGCGGGCCTGCACGTCCAGCCCGTGCCCGGCACGGACCTCGCGCTGCTGCTCGGTCTCGCGCACGTCGTGCTCGCCGACGGCCTGGCCGATACCGACTACCTCGCCGCGCGCACCACCGGGCTCGAGGAGCTCCGCCGCAGCGCCGCCACGTGGTGGCCCGAGCGCACCGAGCTGGTCACCGGCGTCGACGTCCCCACGCTGCGACGACTCGCGCACCTGCTTGCCGCCGCCTCGCCGTCGCGCGGCGGGTCCGGCGCGTACGTGCTGACCGGCCGCGGCGTGGAGCAGAGCTCGCAGGGCACCGCGACGGTGACGGCGGCGATCAACCTCTCCCTGCTGCTCGGTCTGCCGGGGCGCGTGGGCTCCGGCTACGGGGCGATCACCGGCCAGGGCAACGGCCAGGGCGGGCGCGAGCACGGGCAGAAGTCCGACCAGCTCCCCGGCTACCGCTCGATCGAGGACGACGCCGCCCGCGCCCACGTCGCGCGGGTGTGGGGTGTGGATCCGATGACGATCCCCCGTTCCGGCGTCCCCGCCGTCGAGCTGCTGCGGCGGCTCGGGACCGACGGCGGACCCCGCGCGCTCCTCGTGCACGGGAGCAACGTCGTGGTCAGCGCCCCGGCCGCGCGCGGTGTGCGCGACCGGCTCGCCGCGCTCGACCTGCTCGTGGTCTGCGACTTCCTGCCCTCGGAGACGGCGCTGCTGGCCGACGTCGTCCTGCCCGTCACGCAGTGGGCGGAGGAGGAGGGGACGATGACGTCGCTCGAGGGCCGGGTGCTGCGCCGCCGTCGGGCGATCGCCCCGCCGCCCGGCGTGCGGAGCGAGCTCGAGGTGGTCGCCGACCTCGCTCGGCGTCTCGGATCGACGGTCGCGTTCCCCACCGAACCGGCCGTCGTGTTCGACGAGCTCGCGAGGGCCTCCGCGGGCGGCCGAGCCGACTACTCGGGACTGTCCCACGCGCGCCTCGACGTCGAGGACGACCTCTTCTGGCCCGTGCCGGCGGCGTCCGACGGCGCGGCGTCGCACCCGGGCACGCCGCGACTGTTCCTCGACGCCTTCCCCTGGCCCGACGGCCGCGCCCGGCTCGTGCCGGTCCAGCACGTCGGCCCCACCGAGGACGTGCACCCCGGCGCCCCGACCTACCTCGTGACGGGCCGGGTGCTCGCGCACTACCAGTCCGGCGCGCAGACCCGCCGCGTCGCGGAGCTCGTCGCGAGCGCACCCGAACCGCTCCTGGAGATCCACCCGCTGCTGGCCGACCTGCTCGACGTCGAACCCGGGGACCTGGTGCGCCTGACGACGCCGCGCGGCACCGCCGTCGCCCGCGCCCACCTCACCACCGACGTGCGACCCGACACCGTCTTCCTGCCCTTCCACTGGAGCGGCGCCGGCAGCGCCAACCGCCTCACGACCGATGCGACCGACCCGATCTCCGGCATGCCCGAGTTCAAGGTGTGCGCGGTCGAGGTCGCGCGGTGGGAGGGGTCGGTGGACGTGCTCGACGACGAGTCGCTGCTCGACGAGCTGGGTGTCGGCGCGACCGCCGCCGGCGTCGGGGCGGTCGGCTGATGCGCATCGTGGTCGTGGGGCACGGGATGGTCGGGCACCGGGTGCTTGACGAGCTGGCCAACCACCGGCCCGCGGGGGTGACGGACGACGTCGTCGTGCTCGGCGCCGAGCAGGCAGAGCCGTACAACCGCGTGCTGCTCTCGGAGGTCGTCGCCGGGCGCTACGCCCCCGCAGCGATTCGGCTGCCGTCGCTGGGGGCGGGCGCCGGGCGGATGCTGACGGGCCGCCGCGCCGTCGCCCTCGATCGCGAGGCGCGCGTGGTGCTCGACGACGCCGGGGACGCCCACCCCTACGACGCCCTCGTGCTGGCGACGGGCGCCGCGGCGCGCGTGCCGGACGTGTCGGGGCTCGCCGACCTGCCCCTCCTGCCCGACGCCGGGGTGCACGTGCTGCGCGATCTGGACGACGCCGTCGGGATCCTCGGGCAGGTGCACGAAGCGCGGCGCGCCTGCGTCGTCGGCGGCGGCGTGCTGGGGGTCGAGATCGCGCTGGCGCTGGCCGGGCACGGCGTCGCGACGACGATCGTGCACGGCGGTGACCACGTGATGGATCGGCAGCTCGGATCGGGCGCCGGCACGGCCACGACGGGCGTGCTGGAGCGCGCCGGGGTGCGGGTCCGGGCGGGGTCGCGGCCGACCGCCGTCGGGCACACCGGTGGTCGCGTCACCTCGCTCACGCTCGCGGACGGGAGCCAGGTGCTCACCGACCTCGTGGTGCTCGCGGCCGGGACGCAGCCCGACGTGGAGCTCGCCCGGGCGGCCGGGCTGCCGGTGAGCCGCGGCGTCGTCGTGGGCGCGGATCTCGCGAGCCCCGGTGACCCGCGGGTGTTCGCCGCCGGCGACTGCGCGCAGCCGCCGCAGGGGTCGACCGGGCTCGTGGCGCAGGGCTGGGAGCAGGCGCGGCGGCTCGCCGTCGTGCTGGAGCGACGCCGGGCGGCGCTGGAGTCCGGGACCGGTCTCGACGCCGTCGCCGACGCGGCGGATGACGCCCCGCTCCCCGCCGGGGGTGCCGACGTCGTGCGCGTCAAGGGCGCGGGGATCGACGTCGTGAGCATGGGGGTGAGCGGCGGGGCGCACCGGCCGGAGGGGTCGCGGCGCGTGGCGCTGGAGGATCCCGACGGCGGCCGTCACCTCGAGGTCGTCGTGCTCGATCGGCGCGTGATCGGGGCTACGTGCGTGGGCGGCGGACGGGTGGCCTCCGACCTGGTGGCGGCCTACACGCGCGGCACGCTCGTGCCCGCCGACCCCGCGCAGCTGCTGCTGCGGCCGGTCGCGGGGGCGGCGGTCGAGGCGGAGACGCCGCTGCGGATGCCCGACGGCGCCACGCTCTGCCGCTGCAACAGCGTCACCAAGGGACAGGTCGTGGCGGCGTGGCGCGACGGCGCCCGCTCGGTTCCCGACGTCGCGGCGTGCACCAGGGCGACGACGGGGTGCGGCGGGTGCACCGACGCCGTCGGCGGCGTGGTCGAGTGGCTGCGCGAGTCCGACCCGGAGACCGCGCGCGACGGGGCGACGTCGTCGGCCTCGCGCTGAGGCGGCCTAATCAGAGCAGGCGCAGCTCCAGGAAGCGGAGAACGAGCACCGCGCCGACCACCCCGAAGACCCCCCAGACGAGCGGTGACCCGCGGTACTTCACGCCTCGACTCTCAGATCGGCGCCGCTCCCACACGATGAGTGCGAGTACGCCCAGGTTGAGCAGCATGGCGCCGAGGAAGATCAGACCCATCTCGTCGATGACGGCGGGCGCGACCCGCGCGATCAGCACCCCCAGCCACAGCACGACCGCGGCAACCCCGTAGGAGGTCCACCAACGTTCGGCGCCCCGCCACGCGCGACTGCGCAGCACGAGCGCCACGATCGTCAGGACGCTCATCACGCCGGCCGCCACCGTCGCCCACGTCACGAACGCGTCCACGTCGATCCCCCTCGCCTCTGTCCTGCACGACCCCGTGTGCGCGGACGGTCGGTCGTCACCGTCCCTCCCGGCCAGCGTTGCACAGGGAACGCACAGTCGCAGTTCGGGCGGCCGTGACGGGTCGCGAGTCAGCCGTCGGTACCGCGGGCCCAGGCCTGTTCGAGGTAGATGAAGTCGTCGGCGTACAGGTCGACGACCTGCTGCTCGTAGGCGTAGCGGATCGCCGTGAACCGGTCGGAGTAGGTGGTGGAGAGCTGACAGGTCGCGTCGTCGACGGCGATGGTGATCTCTCGCTGCTCCAGCCGCGCGACCTCGGGATCGTCGAGAGGGAGGGTGCCGTCGGGGGCGGCGTTCTCGTTCATCCACGCCGACCAGGCTTCGCTCGCGAGAGCCCAGGCCTCGAACGGCTCGACGAGGCCGGAGTAGCCGGCGTCGGCCATGCAGGTCGACCACTCACCGTTGAGGTCGGTCATCCGGCGATCGCCAGACATGCGATCGGTGACCTCCCCGGACGCCTCGGTCAGCTCGATGTAGACCGGGTCGGAGCTCAGAGCGCTCGGGGTCGGCGGCCGTACCTCGTTCAGGTGGTCGTTGGCCCGCTCCCGGCAGGTCTCCCCCGCACCCGGCAGCGTCACGGTGTTGCCGCTCTCGTCGAACACCAGCTGGTCGTCCACGTCCCGCTCGAAGCCGTCGAGCACCAGGTCGTACGCGGCACGTTCGGACGAGGACAGCGCCGCCCTGAGAACGTCGTTGGGCCGCTCACCGACGACCTGCTCGGCGGCGGCCCGGCTGTCCTCGACGATCCCGTAGCCGGTGAGCCGCGCCTGCTCCAGCGTCTCCGCGGCGTCCGGCGGCTCGTGGCTCCCTGTCGGAACCTCCGCCTCTCGCGCGGGCACGAACGGGATGTACTCGAAGCCCTGCTCGCCCATGCACTCGGCGACGTACGTCTCGGTGATCGTCTGCTGGTCGAGGAAGTCGCGCTCGGAGTCGAGCGGATCGACGCCGTTCGCCCCGTAGATCCGCGTCCACGCGGCATCGAGCGGCGACTCGGTCGGCGTCTGCGCCAGCAGCTCGGGCACCGGGAGCTCGTCCGCGGGCGGCGAGCTGCACGCCGCCGCCACCGCAGCGAGCGCCGCCGCCAGCAGCACCATCGATCGAGTCCGTCCCCCGCGCCCCATGCGCGGCACCGTAGTCCTCCCGGTCCGCACGGCGCTCGGCACCGCGCCGCTCGCTGTGCACGTTCGGCCTCGTGCGTACCTCGGCTGTGCGCCGATCGTCGGTCATGGGCCCTGTGAACGGCCAGGAGCGCACAGCGAGCAGGGCGAGCGACCACCGGTGCACAGGGAGGGGCGGGTCGGGGCACCGGCCACCCGGCAGAGGGCTGGCGGCCGGCCCGCCGCCCGCCACCGCGCAGGGAACCGCGGCAACCTCACACGCCGCCGCCGCCCGCTGTGCACCACATGTTCCCCGCCCGTAACGCACCCGGTGCGAGCGCGAGACACGGCATCCCTAGCGTCGGGACCGAGCCGAGCAGCCGCTCGGCCCGTCGATCGCAGGCCCGGAGGACCCCATGCCGCAGGACACCGAGCCCCGTCACCTCGTGGTGATCGGCGGCGGCATGACGGCGCACCGGCTCGTCGAGGCGCTCCGCGCCCGCGACACCGCCGGTTCCTGGCGCATCAGCGTCTACGCCGACGAGCCGCGTCGCCCCTATGACCGCGTCGCCCTCACGTCCTACTTCTCCAAGCGCGACCCCGAGGAGCTCTCGCTCGGCGACGACGCGCTCTGGCACGACGAGCTCGTCACCCTCCACACGGGCACCCCCGTCACCGCGATCGACACCGCCGCCCGCACGGTCACCGACGACCTCGGCCGCGTCACTCCCTACGACGAGCTCGTGCTCGCCACCGGCTCCTCGGCCGCCGTCCCGCCGATCCCCGGCGCCGACCTGCCGGGTGTCTTCGTCTACCGCACGATCGACGACGTCGCAGCGCTGCGCGGCTGGGTCGCCGAGCGCGAGCAGGCCGGGCGCGGCGCCTCCTACGACCGCCCCGTGCGCGGCGCCGTCATCGGGGGCGGCCTGCTGGGCCTCGAGGCCGCGGGCGCGCTGCGGGCCCTCGGCGCGCAGGCCACCGTCATCCAGTTCGGCAGCCACCTGATGAATGCCCAGATCGACCTCGGGGGTGGCGAGGCGCTCAAGCGCCTCATCAACGGGATGGAGGTCGGCGTCCGCGTCGGCACCGCCACGAAGGCGATGGTCCCCTCACGCCGCACCGGCCACGTCGGCCGGCTCGACTTCACGGACGGCACGCGCCTGGACGTCGACGTCGTCGTCCTCGCGACCGGCATCCGGCCGCGCGACGAGCTCGCGCGGGCCGCGGGCCTCACGGTGGGCGAGCGCGGCGGCGTCGTCGTGGACGACACGTGCGCGACGGCGGTGCCGCACGTCTGGGCGATCGGCGAGGTCGCGTGCATCCAGGGGTCGTGCGTCGGCCTCGTGGCGCCCGGCTACGCGATGGCCGAGATCGTGGCCGACCGGCTCCTCGGCGGCGCCGCGACCTACCCCGGCGCCGACACCGCGACCAAGCTGAAGCTCTCCGGCGTCGACGTCGCCAGCTTCGGGGACGCCTTCGCGCGCACCGAGCGCTCGATGGAGATCGTCTGGGCGGACCCGGTCGCCGGCGTCTACAAGAAGCTCGTGATGTCCGACGACGCGCGCACCCTCCTCGGCGGGGTGTTCGTCGGCGATGCGTCGGCCTACGCCTCCCTCCGCCCGATGGTCGGTGCCGAGCTCCCGGGCGACCCGTCCGCGTACCTGCTCCCCGAGGGCACCGGTGGCGCCCCCGACCTCGAGCTGCCCGAGAGCGCGACCGTCTGCTCGTGCAACAACGTCTCCGCCGGCGAGGTCCGCGCCGCCGTCACCGAGCACGCCTGCACCGACATCGGCGCCGTCAAGGCGTGCACGAAGGCCGGGACGAGCTGCGGCTCCTGCCTCCCGCTGGTGAAGAAGCTCGTCGGCACCGAGCTGGAGCGCCTCGGCATCTCCGTCAGCACCGCGCTGTGCGAGCACTTCGCGCTCTCGCGAGCGCAGCTCTACGACGCCGTCCGCCTCGCGGGCACGCGCACGTTCAGCGAGATCGTGGAGCGGTTCGGGCGCACGGGCAGCCGCGGCTGCGACATCTGCCGCCCCGTCGTCGCCTCCATCCTCGCCACGACGGCGCCCGCGCACGTCCTGGAGGGCGAGCGTGCGTCGCTGCAGGACACCAACGACCACGTCATGGCCAACATCCAGAAGGACGGCTCGTACTCGGTGGTGCCGCGGATGGCGGGCGGCGAGGTCACCCCGGCCGGGCTCATCGCGATCGGCGAGGTCGCCCGCGACTACGGCCTCTACACGAAGATCACCGGCGGCCAGCGCGTGGACATGTTCGGCGCCCGCATGGAGCAGCTGCCCGAGATCTGGGCCAGGCTGATCGAGGCCGGGTTCGAGTCGGGCCACGCCTACGGCAAGTCGCTGCGCACCGTGAAGTCGTGCGTCGGCTCGACGTGGTGCCGGTTCGGCGTGCAGGACTCGGTGGCCCTGGCGGTGTTGCTGGAGCTGCGCTACCGCGGCCTGCGCTCGCCGCACAAGATCAAGCTCGGTGTCTCGGGCTGCGCCCGCGAGTGCGCCGAGGCGCGCGGCAAGGACGTCGGCGTCATCGCCACGGACAACGGCTGGAACGTCTACGTGGGCGGCAACGGCGGGTTCACCCCGCGCCACGCGCAGCTGCTCGCGGAGGACCTCGACACCGACACGCTCATCCGCGTCATCGACCGCTTCCTCCTCTACTACGTGCGCACCGCCGACCGCCTGCAGCGCACCGCGCCGTGGATGGAGGACCTCGAGGGTGGGCTGGAGACCGTCCGCGCCGTCGTGCTCGAGGACTCCCTCGGGATCGCCGCCGACCTCGACGCCGAGATGGACGCCCACGTGGCGAACTACGTCGACGAGTGGAAGGCGACGCTCGAGGATCCCGAGAAGCTCCGCAAGTTCGCACCGTTCGTGAACGCGCCGGGCGAGAGCGACCCCGACCTGCAGTACGTGCCGGTGCGCGGCCAGATCCGCCCCGCCACCGCCGAGGAGCGCCGCGCCGGCGCCGTGCTGGTCGCCCCCGCCACCCTGGAGGTGCGCTCGTGAGCACGCTGAGCGCGGCGGCCGAGGCCGCGACCGACGCCACCGCCGTCGACGCCACCGCCGTCGGCCACCAGGACGTCTGCCTCCTGACCGACCTGACGCCGGAGCGCGGGGCCGCGGCGCTGCTGACCGAGACGGTCGACGGCGAACCGCGCCGCACCCAGATCGCGCTCGTCCGCACGGTGGGCGACCTCGTGCTCGCCGTCCAGCACCGCGACCCCGTCACGGGGGCGAACGTGATGGCGCGCGGCCTGGTCGGCACGCGGCTGGTCGACGGCGAGGAGGTCCCCACGCTCGCCTCGCCGCTGCACAAGCAGGTCTACGACCTGCGGACCGGGGCCTGCCTCGACGCCGCGGGCAAGGAGCCGCTGCCCGGCGAGGGCGGGCTGCGGACCTGGCCGGTGGCCGTGGTCGACGGCGTCGTCCGGGTCCTGCTCGACGAGAGCGCCTCGTGACCACGCTGATGGGCCTGGACCTCACGGGCCGCGCCGTCCTCGTCGCGGGCGGCGGGCCGGTCGCGGCGCGCCGCGTGCAGGCGCTGCTCGCCGACGGCGCGGCCGTGACCGTCGTCGCCCCCGACGTCTGCGAGACGCTGCGCGACCTCGCCCTGGCCGGTGAGGTCGTGCTGCACCGGCGGGAGGTCGAGTCCGGCGACCTCGACGGCGCGTGGCTCGTGCACACCGCGACGGGCGACTCGGTCACCGACGTCGCGGTCGTGGCGTGGGCGGAGGAGCGCCGGATCTTCTGCATCGACGCCGGCAGCCGCGGCCGCCCCGCCGCCGGTTCGGCCCGCACCCCCGCCACCACCCGGACGGGTGACCTCGTGCTCGGCGTCGTCTCCACCGGTGCCGCCGATCCGCGCCGGAGCGTCGCCGCGCGCGACGCGCTGGCCGCGCACCTGCGGGAGGGCGCCGTCGACCTGCGGCGCCGTCGCGACCCCCGACCGGGCCACGGCCACGTCACGCTGGTCGGCGGCGGACCGGGCGAGCTCGGCCTCATGACCGTGGAGGGGCGGCGCGCGCTGGCGCAGGCCGACGTCGTCGTGACCGACCGGCTCGGTCCCGTCGGCGTGCTCGACGAGCTGCCCGCCAGCGTGCAGGTCATCGACGTCGGCAAGGTGCCAGGCCACCACCGCTTCACGCAGGCCCAGATCGGCGACCTGCTGGTCGAGCACGCGCGGCTGGGACGCGCCGTCGTCCGCCTCAAGGGCGGTGACCCGTTCGTCTACGGGCGCGGCGGCGAGGAGGTGCTCGCGTGCCGGGCGGCCGGGGTGCCGGTCACGGTGGTCCCCGGTGTCAGCAGCGCCTTCGCGGCGCCGCTCGCCGCCGGCATCCCGCTGACGCACCGCGGCGTGGTCGGCAGCGTGCTCGTGATGAACGGGCAGGACGGGTTCTCGGGCGCGGCGCTCACCGGGCTGCGGGAGTCCACGTGCACCGTGGTGGTGCTCATGGGCGTCGGGGTGCTCGGCGACCTGGCGACCACCGCCCTGGCCGCCGGCGTGCGGGCGGACCTGCCGGTCGCCGTCGTGGAGAACGGGACGCTGCCGAACCAGCGCGTCACGCACGCGACGCTCGCCACGGTGACGGCCGCGGCCGCCGAGCGCCGGGTCAAGGCGCCCGCGGTCATCGTGCTGGGTGACGTGGCCGATCCCGGACTCCTCGTGCCCGCGAGCGGCCGGGGGGTCGCTGCCGCGACAATGGGCTCGTGAACAGCCACATCGACCAGGTCCTCACGGGGTGTGTCGTGCTGATCACGGCGGAGCGGCGGGCCACCGAGCTGGCCGCAGCCCTGGCCAGGCGCGGCGGGATATCGCGGCACGCCCCCGCGCTCAGCATGCTCCCGCACGCCGACGACGAGCTGCTGCTCGACCGCACGCGCGCCGTCATCGCGAGTCCGCCCGACGTCGTCCTGGCGACGACCGGCATCGGCTTCCGGGCCTGGATCGAGGCCGCCGACACCGCGGGGCTCGCGGAGGACCTGGTGCGCGCGCTCGGCACCGCCCGGCTCATCGCGCGCGGTCCGAAGGCGCGCGGTGCGATCCAGGCGGCCGGCCTGACGGCCGACTGGGTGGCGGAGTCGGAGACGTCGACCGAGGTCGCCGAGCTGCTGCTGGAGGAGGGGGTCGACGGTCTCGACATCGTCATCCAGCACCACGGCGCCGGCGCGGACGGGCTGGACGAGGAGTTCCGCGACGCCGGCGCGCGCGTGACCAACATCGTCGTCTACCGCTGGGGGCCGCCGAAGGACCCGGTCCTGGTGCTCGAGTCCGTGCGCGCCGTCGCCGACGGCGAGATCGACGCCGTCACCTTCACGTCCGCGCCCGCGGCGACGGCGTGGCTCGGCGTCGCCCGCGAGGCCGGGATCCTGGACGCGGTGCTCACCCGCGACGACGTGCTGTGGGCCGCCGTCGGCCCCATCACGGCCGCGCCGCTGTGGACCGCCGGACTCGAACCGCTCATCCCCGACCGCGGCCGGCTCGGCTCGTTCGTGCGCGCGATCACGACCTACTACGCGGCACAGCCGGGGGTGGCGACGTCGGCCGGCGCGCTGCACCTGCGTCGCGGCGGGGCCGTCCTGGACGGGCGCGACCTCGCGCTCACGCCGTCGGGGCTGGCGGTGCTGCGCCTGCTGGCCGACCACGTCGGCACGGTCGTCAGCCGCGACGCGGTGCTCGGTGCGCTGCCCGGCGGATCGCGCGATCCGCACGCGGCGGAGGTCGCGATCGCGCGGCTGCGCGACGCCGTCGGGAAGCAGGTGATCCGGACCGTGGTGAAGCGCGGGTACCGGCTCGAGGGTGCGGTCGATCCGGCTGACGTGGTCACGAACGAGGAGGGCGCATGAGCAGGCGGACGAGGAGGGCGGCGAGGGCCGCGGAGGTCGCGGCGGCGGACGCGGCGCTGAACGCCGCGGGCCCCGTGCTGATCGGCTGCTCGCACGGCACGGACAGCGTGGCCGGGCGCGCCGCGATCAGCGGCCTGCTGGACCAGGTGCGCGCCGCGCGGCCGGGGCTGGAGGTGCGCGAAGCGTTCGTCGACGTGCAGGACCCGCGGATCGACGACGTCGTGGCGGGCATCGACGGCCCGGCGGTCATCGTGCCGCTGCTGCTGTCGACCGGCTTCCACGTCAAGCAGGACATCCAGGGTGCGTGCGTGCGGGACGACGTCGTGGCCGCGCCCCCGCTCGGACCGCACCCGGCCCTCGCGCAGCTCCTGGCCGACCGGCTCGCACCGCACGACCTGCAGCCCGGCGACCAGGTCGTGCTCGCCGCGGCCGGATCGAGCGACCCCGAGGCGGCGGACGCCGTCGCCGCCGTCGCGCGCGACCTCGCGCAGCTGCTCGGGCGCGGCGTGGTCGCGTCCTACGGGGCGGGCGCGCAGCCGCGCGTGGGCGACGCCGTCGCACAGGCGCAGGTGCCCGACGGCGGCCGCGTCGTCGTCGCCTCCTACCTCCTCGCGCCGGGCTACTTCCTGGACGTGGTGCTGCGCGCGGGCGCCGACGTCGTCACGGACGCTCTCGCCCCGGACGAGGCGCTCGCCGCCCTCGTCCTGGAGCGCTACGACGAGGCAGCCACCCGCCTCCCCCGTTCGCGAGGCACTTCGGGGCGTTCGCGAGGCCTTTTCGGGCGTTCGCGAGGTACTTCTGGGCGTCCGCGAGGTGTTTTTCGTCGGCGCGCCTGAAGCCTCACCGCTCGCCGAGGCCACGAAAAGTACCTCGCCGATGCCCAGAAGTACCTCGGAGACGCCCAGAAGTACCTCGCGAAGTGGGGTGGTTAGGCTGAGGTGGTGCGACTTCCCCCGCTGGTCAGCCCCGGTCCGCCCCTGCGCGGCGAGGAGCAGCTGCGCACCGCGCGGCAGAGCCTCCTGCCCGAGCTCGGCGAGATCGGCCAGCGCCGCCTCGCCGCCGCGCACGTCGCGGTGATCGGTGCCGGCGGCCTCGGCGCCCCGGTGCTGCAGTACCTCGCGGCGGCCGGCGTCGGCACGATCACGATCATCGACGACGACCTCGTCGACCTGACCAACCTGCACCGTCAGGTCATCCACTCCGCGGGCGCCGTCGGCGAGCCCAAGACCACCTCCGCGGCGCGACGGCTGCGCGACCTGGCACCCGACGTCGTCGTGCACGAGCGCCGCGAGCGCCTGACGCCGGAGAACGCCGCGGCGCTCCTGACCGACGCCGACCTCGTGCTCGACGGCACCGACACGTTCGCCACCCGCTACGTCGTCTCCGACACGTGCGCCGAGCTCGGCACGCCGCTCGTGTGGGGTTCGGTGCTGCGGTTCGACGCGCAGGTCTCCGTGTTCTGGTCCCGCCCGCCCGCGGGCATCGCGCCCGTCACCCTGCGCGACCTCTTCCCGAAGCCGCCCGCCCCCGGCACCGTCCCCTCGTGCGCCGAGGCGGGGGTGCTCGGCTCCCTGTGCGGGATCGTCGGGGCGATGATGGCGACCGAGGCGGTCAAGCTCGTCGTCGGAGCCGGCGACGTGCTGCTCGGCCGGGTCGCCGTCGTCGACGCGCTGAGCATGCGCGTGCACGAGGTCCCGCTGGTGGGTGCCACGCCGTCCGCCGTCTCCGCCGTCTCCGCGGCGGCCACGGCCGGCACCGCCGCCGTCAACCCGGCCGCCGACCAGGCGGCGAACGTCTCCGTCGTCGACCCGGCCGTTCCCCCCCTCGCGGGCGCTGCGGCCGACACCACGCTCGACGCCGATGCCTACCTCGCCCTGGCCGGCCCCGTCGCCCTTCTGGACGTCCGCGAACCCTCGGAGTTCGCCCTCGACCACCTCCCGGGCGCCGTGAGCCTCCCGGTCTCGGTGCTCGAGCAGGCCGCGCGCACCGGCACCGACGACGTCGCGGTCCTCCTGCGCGAGACGGGGATCGACGACGCCGCCTCCCTCGTCGCGTACTGCTCCGCCGGGATCCGCGCGGGTCGCGCCGTGCGCTCGCTGAGCGCCGTCGGCCGCGACGCCCGCGTGCTCCACCCCGACGGCGTCGACACCCTGCGCGCCCGCGCCACCCAGCGCTCCGCGCACACCCCCGCCACCCTGATCCCCGAGGCCTCCTGATGAGCATGACCCCCGTCGCCGACCAGCTCGCGCGCGTCCTCGCCGCCACCCCGGTGCTCGACCCCCACGAGGTCCCGCTCGCCGACGCGTTCGGCCGCCGCGTCGCCGACCCCGTGCACGCGCTCGTCCCGATCCCGCTGTGGCGCAACTCCGCGATGGATGGCTACGCCGTGCGGCACGACGACGTCGCGCACGCCGGGACCGACCCCGTCACCCTGCGCGTGGTCGAGGACCTGCCGGCGGGCTCCCCGCTCGACCCGGCCCTGGCCCCGGGCGAGTGCGCGCGTATCATGACCGGCGCCGTGCTCCCGAGCGACGCCGACACGATCGTCCAGCTCGAGCACACCGACCGCCTCGACCCGCTCGCCGACGTCACCGCGACCGTCACGATCCTGCGGTCGCCGGAGCGCGGCGCCCACGTGCGCGAGATCGGGGACGACATGGGTGTCGGGGCGCTGGTGGTCGACGGCGGCACGCTCGCCACGGGCGCCGTCCTGTCCGCGCTGTCCTCGGCCGGGCACGGCACGGTGGCGGTACGTCGCGCCCCGCGCGTGAGCGTGATCGCGACGGGCAGCGAGCTCGTCGCGCCCGGAGGCGAGCTGCGCCGCGGCCAGATCCCCGACTCCAACTCGCTCCTGATCGCGGGCCTGGTGCGCCGCGCGGGCGGTGAGGTGCTCGCCGTCGAGCAGGTGGCCGACGAACCGGCCGACCTCGAGGCGGCGCTCGCGCGCGCGGCCGGCAGCGACGTCGTCATCCTCACGGGCGGCGTCAGCGCCGGCGCCTACGACCCGGTCAAGCAGGTCTTCGCCGACTCCGACGACGTCGCGTTCGCGTCCGTCGCGATGCAGCCGGGCAAGCCGCAGGCGTTCGGCACGCTGCCCGGCGGCGCGCTGCTGTTCGGCCTCCCGGGCAACCCCGTCAGCGCCTGGGTCTCGTTCCACGTCTTCGTGCGGCCCGCCCTGATGCAGCTGCAGGGCGCGGTGGCCGAGGAGGTGCGCGTGCCCGTCGCCCGGGCCCGCGCCGCGACCGACTGGGGCACCCCGCCCGGCCGCACGCAGTACCTCCCGGCCCGCCTCGCGCTCGTCGACGGGACCCTGACGGCGACGCCGGTCGCGGCCCGCGGCTCGAAGTCGCACCTCGTCGGCAGCCTGGCCGCGGCGAACGGCTACGCGATCATGCCGGCCGAGGTCGACCGGGTGCACGTCGGGGACGTGGTCGACGCCGTCGTCATCGGGACCGACCAGTCGCTCACCGCTGCGAAGGTGGAGGCATGAGCGAGTTCACCCACCTCGACGGCGCCGGCCACGCGCGCATGGTCGACGTCACGGAGAAGACCCCGACCGTCCGCTCGGCCACGGCCACCGGCGTCGTCCACTGCTCCCCCGCCGTGCTGCAGGCGCTGCGCGATGACACCGTGCCCAAGGGTGACGCGTTCGCCGTCGCCCGCATCGCCGGCATCGCCGGGGCCAAGCGCTGCGCCGAGCTGCTGCCGCTCGCCCACGTCATCGGGGTGCACGGCGCGAGCGTCGACCTCGAGCTGACCGACGACGGCGTCGCCATCGCCGCGACCGTCCGAACCGCCGATCGCACGGGCGTGGAGATGGAGGCGTTCACGGCCGTGTCCGTCGCCGCCCTCGCGCTCGTGGACATGGTCAAGGCCATCGACAAGGGCGTCTGGATCGGCGAGATCCGGCTGCAGAGCAAGACCGGCGGGAAGTCCGGTGACTGGCACCGCTCCTGAACGGACCGGGCCGACCGCGGCGATCGTGCTGGCCGGAGGCAGGGCCGCCCGCCTCGGTGGGGTCGACAAGGCCGCGCTCGAGATCGGCGGCCGCACGCTGCTCGCGCGGGTGCTCGACGCCGTCGCCGCGGCCGGGATCAACGCGGCGCGCACCGTCGTGGTCGGGGGCGAGGGCGCTCTGCCCGACGGCGTGCGCCGCACCCGCGAGGAGCCCCCGTTCGGCGGACCGCTCGCCGCGCTCGGCGCCGGGCTCACGCTGCTGACGGACCGGGACGCGCCCGAGGTGCTGGTCCTCGCGTGCGACCTGCCGCGCGCGGCCTCGCTCGTGGCGCTGCTGCCCGCCGAGGTCCCCGCGGGCGCGGACGGCACCGTGGTGCGGGACAGCGGCGGCCGCGAGCAGTGGCTCGCCGCGCGCTACCGCACGGCCGCGCTGCGCGAGGCGGTCTCCGCCGTCGCGGCCACGAGCGCGACCGGGCTGACCGGCCTGCCGCTGCGTGCCGCCGTCGGGCGACTGCGGCTGGTCAGGGTCGACGACGTCGGCGGGGCCAGCCTCGACGTCGACACACCTGCCGACCTGGCGCGTGCGCGCGCGACAATGGACGCCCCGTCATCCCACCGTGAGGACGCATCATGACCGGATCGCAGCACCTGCCGCCCGAGGCCCTGAACGACTGGCTCGCCGGGGTGGCCGACCTGTACGGACTGGGGTCGGACGTCGCGCCGACCACCGACGTGGCCGTGTCCCTCGACGTCGCGCGGGACGTGGCGCGCGGCGTGGCACGCCCTGCGGCACCGCTGACGACGCTGCTGCTGGGCATCGCCGTCGGGCGCGCCGTGCCCGCCGGGCAGCCCGTGGGCGAGGAGCTCGCGCGCCTCGCCCGCCAGGTGCAGGACCTCGCGCTCGCGACGCCGGAGGCCGAACGGCCCGGTGAGAACACCTCGGAGGACACCGCGTGAGCGCCGGCACGGTGGCTGTCCGGCTGTTCGCCGGCGCGGCCGAGGCCTACGGCGCCGAGACGGCGAGCGTGCCGCCCGGCCAGTCCGGCGCGGCGACGATCGGCGACGTCGTCGCGGCGCTCGTGGCGAGCGGGGGACCGGGAACGGCCGATGTGCTCGGCCGCTGCTCGTTCCTGGTGGCCGGCGTGCGGACCGACGACCCCGCCACCGCCGTCCCGGCGGGTGCGGGAGTCGACGTGCTGCCGCCCTTCGCCGGCGGCTGAGGCCGAGGGCAGCGGTTCGACCGCCGGACGCAGTCCCTCCGCCCTTGGCCCACTCAGACGGCGACCGGGTCGTCGTCGATCTCGCCGGCGACTGAGTCCGAACGCACCGGACCGGCCGCCGCTGTGAGCGGCTGAGTCTCGCTCGCAGCGGCTGACTGCGGAGGCCGCACCGCCCGCGCAGCTCCGACCTGCGGCGATGCCGCCACCGGTCGGCACGTGCTCGCACCTGGCCGCCGTCGGCGAGACCCAGCCGCTGAGAGCGGCGGCTCCTGACGGGCCACGGGCCACGGGCCACGGGCCACGAGGCAGGAGGGGCGTCAGCCGCCGATCGCGTTCATCCCGCGCGCGGGCTGCAGGAAGCCCGGGTCGTTGATCGCGTGACCGGGGAGCTTCGCGTGGATCGCCGCGCGAAGCATGGCGTCGACGTCACCGTCGATGCGTGCGGGATCGTCGCCCCGCAGCAGCGGCAGCAGGTCGAACTCGGCGTTCGAGAACAGGCAGTTGCGCAGCTGACCGTCGGCCGTCAGCCGCATCCGGTCGCAGTCGCCGCAGAACGGGGCGGTCACCGAGGCGATCACGCCGACCGTGTGCTCGCTCTCCCCGAGGCGCCACCGCTCGGCCGGGGCACCACCGCGGCCGGGCACGGGCGTCAGGTTCCAGCGCCCGGCGAGCGCGTCGAGGATCTCCTCGCGCGTGACCATCTCCGCGCGGTCCCACGTGTGTCCCGCGTCGAGCGGCATCTGCTCGATGAACCGCATCTGCGCGTCGTGCGCGACGGCGAACTCCACCAGGTCGACCAGCTCGTCGTCGTTCACCCCGCGCATCGCGACGGCGTTGATCTTCAGCGGCCGCAGCCCTGACGCCTGCGCCGCGGCGATGCCGGCCAGGACGTCGTCGAGCCGGTCACGGCGCGTCAGCTCGGCGAACCGGTCGCGGCGCACCGTGTCGAGGCTGATGTTGAGGCGCTGCAGCCCGGCGGCCATCAGCTCCGGCAGCGCGCGGTCGAGCCCGATGCCGTTGGTCGTCATCGCGATCTGGACGGGCGTCCCTTCCGGTCCGCGCAGGGCCGCGAGGCGCGCGACGACGTCGGGCAGATCCTTCCGCAGCAGCGGCTCGCCGCCCGTCAGCCGGAAGGTCGTGATGCCGGCGTCGGCGCAGATCGAGGCGATCCGGACGATCTCGTCCGTGGTCAGCACCGACGACCGCGACAGCCACTCCATCCCCTGCTCGGGCATGCAGTACGTGCAGCGCAGCGAGCAGCGGTCGGTCAGCGAGATGCGCAGGTCGCGGTGGACGCGGCCGAACGTGTCGACGAGCGGGTCACCCGGGTTGCCGAGGGCGCCGGGCGACCCCGCCGGAACGACGCCGGACCACCGCTCCTGCGGGGGACGCCGCCCGATGGAGACGGGGACGCCGGTCACAGCCCCACCCAGTGCGTGCGGCCGTCGACCTCGTGCTGCCGCTTCCAGATGGGGAGCTCGGCCTTGACCGCCTCGACCAGCGCGCGGGAGGTGTCGTAGGCGTCGCCGCGGTGCGACGTCGCCACGCACGCCACGAGCGCCAGGTCGCCGACGGCGAGCGTGCCCACGCGGTGGCTGATCGCGATGCGGGCGCCCTCGGGGCCGGCGGCCGCCGCCCGCGCAGCGAGCTCCCCCAGGATGCGCTCGGCGTCGGGGTGGTGGGAGTAGTCGATCCCGGTGACCTCGCCCTGCGCGCCCGGGTCGTGGTCGCGGATGCGGCCGACGAACGTCACGACGGCGCCCGAGGTCGGGTGCTCGACGGCGTCCTCGTGCTCGGCGAGGTCGAGCTCGTCGGTCGTGACGCGCGCGATCGCGACGGTTCCGGCGGTGTCGGTCATCAGTGGTCGCCCCCGCCCAGCTGGTCGATGACGTGGCCGACGAGCGGCAGCAGCACCTCGAACGACTCCGCGACGGCCTTGGGCGAGCCCGGAAGGTTCACCACGAGGGCGCCCGGTCCGGCGTCGAGGCCGACGATCCCGGCGACGCCGCGCGAGAGGGCGGCGGTCGGGGTGGCGGCGAGGCCGCGGGCACGCACGACGTCGGCGACCCCCGGCAGGTCGAGGTCGAGCAGGGCGGTGGTGGCCTCGGGCGTGCGGTCGCGCGGTCCGACGCCGGTGCCGCCGAGCGTGAGGATCAGGCGGGCGCCGTCGGCGATCGCGGCGGTGAGGGCGTCCCGGACGGAGGCCTCGCCGTCGGGCACGATCCGGACGTCGACGTCGGTCAGGCCGGCCGCGACGAGCCCGTCCCGCGCCGCCGGGCCCGAGAGGTCGGCCCGTTCGCCCGCGGCCGAGCGGTCCGAGACCGTCACGACGACGGCGCGGACCTGGGGCAGACGCGGGTGCGTGTGGGCGGTCACGTTCCGAGCGTAAGCGAGTGCGGCGGGGGTACGGCCCGTCAGAGTGGAGTGTTCAGCCACTCCCAGCCGTCGGCGACGAAGTCGCGCCAGCCGGCGTCGATCTCCTCGCGCACCTGCTGCGGCACGGTCTCCTCGTAGATCCAGGCCGCCCCGCCACCCACGCCGACGACGACGAGCGCCGGGATCCCGACGCTCGCCACGACACCGGCACCCGCGGCGGCGAGCAGACCCCCGACGGCGAGCCCCGCCGCTCCGCCGACGACGATCTCGACCGCCGTCGCTCCGGCGTCGTCCCCCTGCGCCAGCCCGGAGGCCGTGAGGATCCACCCGATCCCCGCCCCGACCACGGGCAGCGCACGCACCACCTCGGCCGCGTCGTCCACCCACGTCTGCAACCGCACGCCGCCGTGCCCGAGGTGACGCACGCGCACCTGGTCGATCGCGTCGCCCACCTGATCGTTCTGCGCCCGGATCTGCGCGAGCGCCTGATCGGCTCGCGTCCGCATGTCGAGGGCCTGCGCCTGCAGCTCGGGAAGCTGGATGCGCCAGCGCGCCGCCTCGGCGTCGACGTACAGGTCGACGACGTCGCCCTCGTCGGCGCTGAGGTCCTCCAGCAGACGGACCGCGGCCGAGGGCTCCAGCCCCGCGAGGAACCCCTCGAGGTGCTCGGTGACCCACACCTCCAGGTCCCCCAGTCGGGTGCCGACGTCGGTGGAGATCCCGTTGAAAAGGTCGACCCGGTCGAGGTGCTCGCTGTACTCGGGGTAGCGGGGGTCGTCGGTGTCGGGCACGTGGCCCACCGGGTTGACGGGCGCTTGGACGACCGTCCCCGTGCGCGTGAGTCCGCCGGCGTCGGCCGCGTCCCGGTGGTCGTCGAGATGGCCCTGGAGGCGTTCGAGCTGACCGGCGTAGGAGTGCAGCTTCTCCGCCGTGTCAGCCACCATCTGCTCCACCTCCCACCCGGCGTTGCGGCCCAGCACGAGAACGTTCCGGTAGCTCTCACCGGACCAGGACTGCCAGTGGTGGGTGCTGGAGTCGCGAATGCTGTCGAAGATCTGGGCCGCGTCGCCGACGGCGGCCTGAAGGGTGGAGTCGAGCCACACGGCGAGCTCGGTCACCGACACGTGGTCGGGGTCCCCGGGGATCCTGAGGTCGAGGCAGCTCACAGTCCCAGCAGCTCCTCGTCGAACCCCGCGAACTCCTCGGAGACCTGCTCATCGGTCAGGGTCGTGTCGCGCGCGATTCCCGCCACGATCCCGCCGACCACGCTGTGGGTGTCGACGATCGCCTGCGACTCGGTCATGACCCGCTCGAGCAGGGCCTGCACGAGGGTCGCGGCCATCCCCGCCTCCGCGACGGGGACGATGCCGTTGAGGACGCCCTGAAGGTCGTCGGCCGCCTCGACGTGGTCCTGGGCGTGCCCGAGCGCTTCGTCGGGGTCGATGAGCAGGTCCACCTCGCCGCTCACGCGATCGCCCCGTCCCGGCGCGCCTCGAGCGGCACCTCGACGTCCAGCACGATCGCGTCGTAGTGCTGGACCTCCTTGATGTCACCCAACCCGGCGGTGTGCGCGAGCACCCACGGCTGGTTCGGTCCGCACAGGTCCAGCAGGCGGTCGAGCGCGGTGTACGCGAGCAGCACACCACGCCCGTCGGGCGCCCGCCGGATCTCGACCTCGGGCATCGCGGGATCGGATCCGCGGCGCAGCGGCAGGTACACGACGGGCGGGACGGTCGGTCGGGTCTCGGTGTGCGTGGACATGGTGCCTCCCTGGATTTCCGACGATCGTAGAGTGCCCGACCCGCGCGCGGGCAGCGCGAATTTCGCGGTCCTGCGACGAACCGACCTCGGGTCAGGTCAGGTCGCCGCGCTCCCATCGGGCCAGCGCACCTGCCCCGATCTCGGGGCGGAGAGCCGGGCGACGTCGGTAGAGGTCGACGACGTCGGCGACGAGTCGGGCGTCGCTCGCGAGGTCGCGAACGCCCAGATCGATCGCGGTGCTGCCGTCCACGTCCGCGATCCGGAGGCGGGCGCCGACGATCCGCACGCCGAGCACGTCCTCCCAGTCCAGCGTGTTCGAGCCGCGGCCACCGACCACCCGCAGCCCGTCGGGCGTGAGCGTCAGGGAGGTGTAGCGAGCCCGGCCGCGCCAGGCCCGCACGGCCGCCGGAACGGCGAGGAGGCCGATGATCAGCGCCGTCGCCCGCGCGAAGATCGGCAGCTCGACGGGGTCGCGCTGCACGAGGGAGAGCAGCGGGGGCACGATCAGCAGCGTCGCGAGCGTCGCGAACACCCGGTTGATCCACGGCAGGCCGGGGGGTGCGGGCAGCGTGAGCGAGCGCTCCCCCACCACCACCTCGAGCCGGTCGCGGCGCCGATGACCCACCACGAGCACGACTGCGACGAGACCGGTCGCCAGCATCCCGGCCAGGACCAGACCGAGCACGACAGCGGCCGGAGAACCCTCCCCCAGCAGCGCCACCACGCCGATGGCCATCAGGGCGGTCAGGACCAGGACGACCACCGCGAGCCCGACCGTGGTGCGCGTCGAGGCGTGGGGTCGCCCGCTCGGGCGCGCCGGTCGCACCACGAGGCGCTCGTTCCGTGACGGGAACGCCGCACCGGCGACGTGGGCATCAGGACCGCTCACCCGAAGGCCCAGTTCCACGCGCCCTCGACGGCGCCGGACGTCGCGTCCCAGGCGTCCTCGGCGAAGTCGGTCGTCGCGTCCCACGCACCGGACGCCGTGTCCCGGATGCCGGCGTCGATCGCCTCGCGGACGTCCTGCGGAACGATCTCCTCGTAGGCCCACTTCGCTCCCCAGCCGACGGCCAGCGCGGCGCCACCGACGACGGCCGCCGTCCCCCAGACCGGGAGCGTCACACCGGCGAGCGCGAGGGCCCCGACGGCGAGGGCGCCACCGGCGACGCCGCCCACCAGCTCGATGCCCACCGAGCTCGGCGAGTCGCCCTGCGCGATGTCGCTGCCGGCCAGGACGACGTCGAGCACCGGGCCGACGATGGGAAGCACCTTCCCCGCGCGGCCGAGGCGCCGGGCGGCGTCCGCCAGCTCCTCGGCGTCGACCTTCATCCCGGACGGGTTGGCCGCCGCGGCTGCCGCCTTCACGGCCGGGTTGCCCGAGCGGAGCTCGCGCTTGAACTCCTTCGCCGCCTCCGCCAGGTCGGTCGACTGGTTCTGCAGGTCGAGGACGTTCCGCTCCCACTGGCGGGTCGTACCGTCCACGTAGGTGGTCAGCAGCGACTCGTTGCCCTCCTTGAGGGCCGCGATGAGGTCGCTGGCCGGCGTGGTGGGGACACCGATGATGAACGCGGTGAGGTTCTCCTCGATCCACTTCTCGAGCTCGCCCCAGCGCGTGCCGACGTCGTCGGCGATGTCGTTGAACGTCTCCACGCGCTCCAGGTGCGCCTCCCACTCCTCCCACCGGGGGTCGTCCTCGTCGGCGGGGCAGTAGGGCACGGTCGAGACGGGCGGGTTGATGGTCTTGTCGCTGACGGGGATCCCGGAGGTGCGCGCCCGGTCGCGGTGGTCGGCGAAGTGCCCGGCCATGCGCTCCAGCTGCCCGGCGTACGACCGCAGCTTCTCGGCGACGTCGCCGCACAGCGACGCGACGTCGTCACCCGCCTCGACCAGCAGCGACAGCGTGCTGCGGTAGCTCTCCCCCGAGAGCGAGAACCAGTGGCCGTAGCTGCCCTGGAAGCTCATGTGGACATCGGCCGTGGCGTCGTCGACGGCGCCCTTCGCCGTCGGGTCGAGCCAGTCGGCGGCCTCGCGGATCTGATCGGGGTCCCCGGGGATGTCGGTGTCGATGCTCACGGTTCCATCAGCCCCTGGACCAGCGGCTGGAACGCCTCCTGCGCCGACTCGTCCGTCGCGGTCGTGGAGCGGGCGATGCTGCGGACCACCCCTCCGACCACCGAGTTGGCGTCGGCGAGCGCACCCGCCTCACCGACCGCCAGCGTGATCATGAGCGCGACCTCCTGGGCAGCGACACCGCCGTCGACCGCGGACGGAACCCCGTCCAGGGCCGTGTGCAGCGTCGTGGCCGTGGTGTCGTGGTCGTCGGCGTGCCCGATCGCCTGCTCCGGGTCGATCGTCAGACCGGTCATGCGATCGCCCCCGCGGAGCGGTACTGCTCCGGCACCGCGAGGTCGGTGATGACGACGTCGAAGGGCTGGCGGGCCTTCAGCTCGGCGAGGTCCGGGGTGCGCACGAGGATCCACCGCTGGTTCGGCCCGCACAGGTCGAGGAGCCGGTCGAGCGCGGAGTAGACGAGGAGGGCCGTGCGCCCGTCGCGAAGCCGGCGGATCTCCGCGCGCGGCTCCGTCTCGGTCGAGCTCCGGTGCAGCGGCAGGTACAGCACGGGCGGGACCGGTGGCACGTCAGGTGCGGACGCCCGCGGCCCGGCGGCGTCCGGCGGGTTCCCCTGGTCCGGGGTCGAGGCAGTGGTCATCGTCGTCTCCGTTCTCGGTCCTCCCGAGGGTAGAGGGGGCGGCCCGCGCGCCGGGGGATGGAGGTGACGGCACCGGTCCAGCATCCGACCCCGGCCGGTGACGGCTTGAGCGCGCGACGGCACGAGCGCACGCTGAGCCCCATGTCCCTCTCGCACGTGCCGGCGCCGCCCACTCGCGAGCCCGACGCCGAGGCCGTCCTCGACCAGGCCCCCTGGCAGTCGCTGGCCGGGCCTCACCGCCACCTCGCCGAGGGCGGCGACCTCGCCCGCCGCTACCCCGTCGACGTCTCCCCCTTCGGGGCCGTCGCCTCCTGGGAGGACCCCGGCGTGTGGCGCGCGATCCAGGACCTCGTCGGCCCCGGCGCCCCGTTCGCCGCACCCCCGCCGGGCATCGAGGTCCCCGGGGGCTGGAGGGTCCTCGAGCGCGTCCAGGGTGTCCAGCTCGTCGAGACGCCCGCACTCCTGACGCGCCCGGACCCCGAGGCCGTCGAGCTCGGGCCGGACGACGTCCCCGAGATGCTCGCCCTCGTCGGGCGCACCAGGCCCGGCCCCTTCCTGCCCCGCACGATCGAGCTCGGCCGCTACGTCGGCTTCCGTCGCGAGGGCCGGCTGGTCGCGATGGCCGGCGAACGCCTGCACCCACCCGGCTGGACCGAGATCAGCGCGGTCTGCACCGACGTCGAGGTGCGAGGACAGGGGCTGGCGACACGACTGGTGCTCGACGTCGCCCACCACGTCCGCGAGCGCGGCGACCGCGTGCTGATGCACGCGTCGGCCGCGAACTCCCGCGCGATCGGGCTGTACCTGCGCCTCGGGTTCCGCCTGCGGCGCACGGTGGCGTTCGGCACGGTGCTGACACCGCCGGAGGCCGCTCCCGCCTGATCTCGTGTCAGGATCGAGCATGGACGAGCTCGCACGCACCGCCCTGGCCACCCTCCTGCGCGAGGAGCCCACCGACGTCGTCGAGCTGGGGGGATCCCAGCGCTCGATCGTGGTGCGGGTGACGCTCGCCGACGGCGGCACCGTCGTGGCCAAGCAGTTCCTCGGGGACGCCGCCGAGACGAGCTACCGGCGCGAGCGCGCCGGCCTGCGCCACCTCCCCCGCACGCCCAGCCTGCTGGAGTGCGACCCCGACGCGCGCCTGATCGTCATGACCGACGTCGGCACGGACGACACCCTCGCGGACCTCCTGCTCGGCTCCGACCGCGACACCGCGTGGGCCTCGGCGATCTCCTGGGCCGGGGCGCTGGGCGACGTCGTCGGGCAGACCGTGAACCAGCTCGACGACGTCAGGGCCGACCTCGACGGCGCCCCCGTGTACGACCCGACGCTCTCGCTCCGCGAGGGCGCCCAGGCGCTGGCGGACCTGGCCGGCATCGACGTCGCCGTGCTCGCCGAGGACCTCGACCGCATCGACGCGCTGCTGGGCATGGTCGGGGCCGAGGTCGCGTGGCCCAGCGACACGTGCCCCGACAACGCTGTCCAGACCTCGACCGGGTGGACGTTCCTCGACCTCGAGGGCACCGACGTCGCGCACGCCGCCCTGGTGGCCGCCTACCCCGCGATGCCGTTCGCCACCTGCTGGTGCGTCTTCGACCCGCCCCAGGACCTCACCGAGCAGATGCTCGCGGCCTTCACGCTGTCGCTGTCCGGCCACGCCCCGCACATCACCGACCGCGCCGAGTGGCGCACCGAGGTCGAGGTCGCCTCGGCCGTGTGGATCCTGGCGGCGACGGCGTGGCTCCTCCCGAACGCGCGCACGAACGACGGCCCCCTCGGCCCCGAGGGCAGCCGCTCCCCGACGCGGCGCCAGCTGCTCCGGTCGCGCTGGCGGTGGCTCGCGCAGCGCCTGCACCGCTCGATGCCCGCGCTCGCCGCGGCCGGCGCCGACGCGGTCCTGTGGGCCGAGCGGGAGTGGGCCGACGAGCCCGGGATCGGGCCGTTCCCGGCGTTCGCCGAGCGCGAGGCCGGGGAGATCCCCGAGCACGAGTAGCGCGGGCCGAGGGGCGGCCGGAGGGTCCCCGGGTAAGGGTTACCTTGGTGGGGTGCCCCCCGCTCCTTCCGGATCCTCCCCTGCCCCGGTGACACCGCCACCGACCGCGCGCACGCTGCTGCGCGGGGTGCTCACCGGAGGCGGTCGACGTCGGGGCGCGACCGTCGCCGCCCTCGGCCTCACCGGTCACCAGGTCGCGGAGATCCTCGTCCCCGTCGTCATCGGCGTGGTCATCGACGCCGCGGTCACCGACTCCGAGGTCGGGAGCCTCGTGCTGTGGCTGGGCGTGCTGACCGCCGTCTTCCTCGTGCTCACGTTCTCCTGGCGCGCCGGGTTCGTCACGGGGACGGCGGCCTTCCAGTCCGCCGAGCACGAGCTGCGGCAGCGGATCGTCGCGACGGTGGTCGACGGCGGGGCTCGGGCAGACGAGGCGGGTGACGCGCGCGACGGCGCCCCCGCCTCCCCCGGGTCGGCCGCCCCCGGCGCCGGCACGGTCCACAGCCTCGCCACGTCCGACGCGGCCGCCGTCGCCGGCGTCATCTGGCTGCTGGGCGAACAGGTCGCGGCGTTCGCCGCGCTCCTCACGGCCGCCGTCACGCTCACGCTCATCTCGCCGCCGCTCGCGCTCGCCGTCGCGCTCGGCATCCCGCTCGCCTGGGTGCTCAACCGACTGTCCCACCCGCTCGAGCGGCGCACCCGCGAGGCGCAGCGGTCGGCCGCCGGCGCGGCGTCGCTCGCGGCCGACCTCGTCGCGGGGCTGCGCGTCATCGCGGGGCTCGGCGCGGCCGCCGCCGGGGCGCGGCGCTACCGCTCCGCGAGCGCGCAGCTGCGCACCGCACGCATCTCCGCCGCACGCGCCGAGAGCGCGTTCACCGCGGCCAGCGAGGTCCTCGCGGGGCTGCTGGTCGCCGTCGTCGGCGTCGCGGCCGGGTGGCTCACGCTGCGCGGCGACCTCTCGATCGGGGCGCTGGTCGCCGTCGTCGGCGTGGTCCAGACCCTGCAGTACCCGATCTCGACCGTCGGCATGCTCGGCCCGTCGCTGGCTCAGAAGCGGGCGAGCGCGACGCGCATCGCCGAGGCGCTGAGCGGCGCGTCGTCGACGTCGGCGGTCGGTACGACCGAGCACCACGCCCCGCCCGCGGACGGCGACCACCTCGAGATCGCCGCGGGCGACGCCGTCGTCCGGCTCGAACCGGGCGCGCTGGTGGGCCTGGCCACCACCCCGGAGCTCGCGCAGCGCGTCAGCGACGTGCTCGGGCACCGGGTCACGGCACGTCCCGGCGAGGCGCACCTGGGCGGGGCCGACCTGGCCGCGCTGGGCGCCGCCGTGCGCGAGCACGTCCACGCGCCGCCGCGCGCCGCCCACCTCTTCCGGGGAACGCTCGCGGCCGCCGTCGCCGCGCCCGCTCCGCGCGAGACGGACGCGCTCGACGCCCGGATCACCGGGGCGACGCTGCTCGACGACGTCGTGGCGTCCCTGCCCGGCGGGCGGACCGGCGACCTCGCGGCCGGGGGCGCGAACGTCTCGGGAGGGCAGCGCGACCGGATCGCCCTGGCGCGCGCGCTGCACCGCGAGGAGGCGTACCTCGTCCTGCACGAGCCGCTCACCGCCGTCGACTCCGTCACGGAGGCCGCGATCGCCGCGGCGCTCCCCACGCTGCTGCGCTCCCCCACCGGACGGCCGCGGGGCGTCCTCCTGATCACCGACAGCCCCGTCCTGCTGCGCGCGTGCACCTCGGTGGTGCGCGCGTGAGCGCCGTCGTCCCCGGGTCGCGCCTGCCCGTGGCGACCGCGCGGCGCACCTGGCGCGAGGTCTCCCGCCTCCTGCGCCCGCACCGCGCCCGCCTCGTGGCCGTGACGGTCGTGCTGCTGCTGGCCGCCGTGGCCGGGCTCGGGGCGCCCGCGCTCCTCGGACTGATCGTCCAGGTGGTGGCCGACGGCGGCTCCACCCGCACGCTCGTGCTCCTGGGCGCGGCGATCGCCGTCGCCGGGGTCGTCGCCGCCGCGCTGGGCGCCGTCGGCCGCGTGCTCATCGCGTCGGTCACCCAGACCTCGCTCGCGACGCTGCGCGAGGAGGTGGTCGACACCGTGATGCGGCTGCCCGTCCAGCGCGTGGAGGAGGCGGGCGACGGCGACGTCGTCTCGCGCGTCTCCGGCGACGTCGAGAGCGTCGGGGAGGCCTCGAGCCAGGTCCTGCCCACCGTGGTGACCGCGCTGTTCTCGATCGTGGTCACGGCCGCGGGTCTGGGCGCGCTGGACTGGCGCTTCGCCGTCGCCGCGCTGGCCGCGGTGCCGCTGCAGTGGTGGTCGGTGCGCTACTTCCGACGCCGCGTGCCCGGCATCTTCCGCCGCCTGCGCGAGGCGGAGGCCGAACGTGCCGAGGCCGTGCTGGAGACGGTCGAGGGCGCGGGGACGGTCGTCGCCCTCGGGCGCGAGAACGAGCACCTCGAGGAGATCGCCGCCCGCTCGCGCCGCGCGATCGGCATCGAGATGCACGGCGTGCGGTCCATCTCCTGGTTCTACAACGGTCTCAACATCGCCGAGCTCCTCGGCCTCGCCGCCGTGCTCGTGGTCGGGTTCCTCTCGGTGCGCGCAGGCACGGTCGAGATCGGCGCGGCGACGGCGGCCGCCCTGTTCTTCCACCGCCTGTTCGGGCCGATGATGCTGCTGCTCGGGAACGTCGACGACCTCGCGGTCGCCGGGGCGGGTCTGGCGCGGCTCGCCGGGGTGCTGGAGCTGCGCGACGGCAGCGGTGACGACCGCCGTGACGGCGACGACCGTGGGTCCGACGGCGGGACCGACGCCGAGGTCGCGCCGCTCGGCCCGGGCCCGCACGCCGTGCACCTCGACGCCGTCTCGTTCTCCTACGGCGGGGACGTCGACGCCGTCCTGCACGACCTCACGCTGCGGATCGCCCCGGGGCAGACGGTCGCGGTGGTGGGCACGTCCGGGGCGGGCAAGTCCACGCTCGGGCGGCTGGTGGCCGGGACGCTGGAGGCCGGCGCGGGCACGGTCCGCGTCGGCCGGGGCGAGGCGGCCGTCCTCGCGCACGAGCTGCACCGGCGATCGCCGGGGCGCGTCGTGCTCGTGGACCAGCAGTCGCACACGTTCTCGGGTTCGCTGGCGGCCGACCTGCGTCTCGTCGAGCCCGACGCCGACGACGCGCGCCTGCACGCCGTGCTGGACCGGGTCGGGGCGACCTGGGTGGCGGATCTGCCGCGGGGGCTCGAGACCGCCGTCGGCGCCGACGGGACGCAGCTGCGGGCCGACCAGGCGCAGCAGGTCGCCCTCGCCCGCGTGCTGCTGGCGCGGCCCGACGTCGTCGTCCTCGACGAGGCGACGGCCGACACCCCGCGCTCGGCGCAGCAGACGCTCGACGCCGCGCTGGACGTGCTGGTCGCGGACCGGACGGCCGTCATCATCGCCCACCGGCTCGATCAGGCCGTCCGCGCCGACCGGGTGCTCGTGATGAGCCACGGCCGCATCGTGCAGGACGGCCCGCCGTGGGTGCTCGTCGAGGAGGTCGGGCCCTTCCGCGAGCTCTGGCAGGCGTACACGGCCTGACGATCGGGGGCACCATGGTGGGCACCGACCTACCCGCCCGACCCGTACCCGAGGAGCAGCCCGTGCCGGACGACACCTTCCTCCACGTCCACCCGCACCGGGGTTGGCTCAACGACCCCAACGGGATGGGCCTGTGGGGCGGCCGCTGGCACGTCATGTACCAGTGGAACCCCGACGCCACCACGCACGGCAACATCCACTGGGGGCACGCCAGCTCGTCCGACCTCGTGCACTGGCGCGACGAGGGAGCCGCCCTCGCACCCCGCGCGGGCACGGTGGACGCCGGCGGTGCGTGGAGCGGGGTCGCCGTCGTCGACGACGGCGTGCCGACCCTCGTCTACACCGCCGTGCGCGACGGTGCGCACGACTCCGGGGTGGTGATCGCCCCCGGCCGGAGCGGTCCCCACGGCGACACGTTCACCCAGGCCACCACCTCGGTCGCCCCCCACCCGCAGGGCTGGATCGACGTCCGCGACCCCTTCCTCCTCACCGTCGAGGGGCGGCGGTACGCCGTGCAGGGCGCCGGACGTCCCACGGGCGGTGGAGCGGTCCTGGTCTACGCCGTGCCCGAGGTGTCGGCGTCGTGGGAGCTGCTCGGCGAGCTGGCGGCCGCCGCCGACCTCCCCGGTGGCGTCCCGACCCGCGGTGACGTCTGGGAGTGCCCGCAGCTCGTGCGGCTCGGCGAGACCTGGGTGCTGATCGTCTCGTGGTTGGAGGACGAGGGCGCCCGCCAGGGCGTCACGGCCTACACGGGCGACCTCGAGGTCACCGACGGCGTGCCGCGCTTCGTCGCGGGCGGCGGGGCACCGCTCGACCACGGGCCCGACTTCTACGCGCCGCAGGCGCTCGTCGCCGACGACCGGGTGCTGGTGTCGGGCTGGTCGTGGGAGTCGAGGGCCGACGGCGTCGACGGCATCTCGCTCGACGAGATCGCCGCCCGGGGCTGGGCCGGACTGCTGACGATCCCGCGCGAGCTCGTCCTCGAGGACGGCGTGGCGCGCCTCGTGCCGTGCCGCGAGGTGGTGGCGCTGAGCGGCGCCGCCCTCGACGTGACCCGCCACGGGGACGGGGACGTCCTGACGACCCCGTCCCCGACCTGGCTGGCGCACGCGAGCGGCCCGGTCGAGCTGCACCTCGTCTCGGCCGACGCGTCGCGCACGGTCTGGAGCGGCGACGTCGGGACCGCCGCGACCGTCCTCGTGGACGGGACGATCGTGGAGATCTTCGCCGCGGACGGTTCGCACACCCTCCGCGTCTACCCGCGCGACGGCGAGGCCTGGGTCCTGCACGCCCGCCACCCGGGGGCGGGTCTCGAGGCCCGCGCTCTCGCGCCCGCGTGGTCCACCCGGCCGTGACGCGGGTCCGCGGAGCAATACCCTCGACCGGGCTGGGATGATGGAAGGCGATGTCCGACGCCACCGAACCCTCCCAGCCCGCCCCCGACCCGAGCCCGGGCAGGGACCGGCCGCGCCGTCGCCGGGGAGCGAACCGGAACGGTGCCGAGCGGCGCGGCGAGCGCGAGCCCGGAGAGCGGCGTCCGCCCGGTGACCGGCGCGATCCGCGCGAGCAGCGCCGCGGCCAGGGCCGCGGCCGTGGTCGTTCCGTCCCCCGCCCGCTGACCCCCGAGCAGCTCGAGGCCCGCCAGGCCGCGCTGCCCGAGATCACCTACCCGCCGCAGCTGCCGGTCACGGCCCGCCGCGAGGACATCGCCGCCGCGATCCGCGACCACCAGGTCGTCGTCATCGCGGGCGAGACCGGCTCGGGCAAGACCACCCAGATCCCCAAGATCTGCCTGGAGCTCGGCCGCGGGATCACCGGCTCGATCGGTCACACGCAGCCGCGCCGGATCGCGGCGCGCGCCGTCGCCGACCGCCTGGCGGAGGAGCTCGGCGTCGAGCTGGGCAGCGTGGTGGGGTTCCAGGTCCGCTTCACCGACAAGGTCAGCGCGACCACGCTGATCAAGGTGATGACGGACGGCATCCTGCTCGCTGAGATCCAACGCGACCCGACCCTCTCGCGCTACGACACGATCATCGTGGACGAGGCGCACGAGCGGTCCCTCAACATCGACTTCATCCTCGGGTACCTGCGACGGCTGCTGCCGCAGCGGCCCGACCTCAAGGTCGTCATCACCTCGGCGACCATCGACTCCGACCGGTTCGCACGCCACTTCGCGCAGGGTCCGGACGGCCTCGTGGTCGCCGACACGCGCGCCGCCGACGCCGAACCCGCCCCGGTCATCGAGGTCACCGGCCGCACGTTCCCTGTCGAGATCCGCTACCGCCCGCTCTCGCCCGACCGCGTCGAGGACGACGACGAGGGCGCCCCCGCCGTCGCGCAGGAGGATCTGGACCAGCCGACGGCGATCGCCCGCGCCGTGGACGAGCTCGCCGCCCTCGGACCCGGCGACATCCTGGTGTTCTGCTCCGGCGAGCGCGAGATCCGCGACGCGACCGACGCGCTGCGCGAGAGCCTCGGCACCCGTTTCACCCACCCGGGCGCCACCAGCACGGTGCCCGGCGCCGTCGAGGTCGTGCCGCTGTACGCGCGGCTGAGCGCGGCCGAGCAGCACCGCGTGTTCGAGCAGCACCCCTACCGCCGCGTCGTCATCTCGACCAACGTCGCCGAGACCAGCCTGACGGTGCCGGGCATCCGCTACGTCGTGGACACGGGCCTGGCGCGCATCTCGCGCTACTCCAACCGCACGAAGGTGCAGCGACTCCCGATCGAACCCGTCTCGCAGGCCAGCGCCAACCAGCGCTCCGGCCGCTGCGGGCGGGTGGCGGACGGCGTCGCCGTCCGGCTGTACTCGGAGACGGACTACACGGGGCGCCCGGAGTTCACCGAGCCGGAGATCCTGCGCACGTCGCTCGCGAGCGTCATCCTGCAGATGGCCGAGCTCGGTCTCGGGCTCATGGAGGACTTCCCGTTCGTGGAGCCGCCGGAGATGCGGGCGATTCGCGACGGCGTCGCCCTGCTCACCGAGCTCGGCGCGATCGCGGTGGACGAGAACCCGCTCGGAGAGCCCCAGCCGGCCGCGCGCGAGGTGCGGCTGACGCACGTGGGGCACCAGCTCGCGCAGCTCCCCATCGACCCGCGGCTCGGGCGGATGCTCATCGAGGCGCAGCGCGTCGGGTGCGTCAGCGAGGTGATGGTGATCGTGGCCGCGCTGTCGGTGCAGGACGTGCGCGAGCGACCCGTCGACAAGCAGGAGCAGGCCGACGCGAGCCACCGCCGGTTCTCCGACGTCACGTCCGACTTCCTCGGGCTCCTGACGCTGTGGGACTACCTCGGCGACCAGCAGAGCGTCATGGGCTCGAGCGCCTTCCGCCGCCTGTGCCGCACCGAGTACCTGCACTTCCTGCGCGTGCGCGAGTGGCAGGACATCCACGGTCAGCTCAAGCAGCTGGCCGGCGCCGTCGGCATCCATCCGGAGCACGCCGACCGCCGTGTGCGGATCGACGGCGAGCCGGAGGCAAACGTGGTGCGACGCCGTCGCGTCGACTCCGACGGCGTGCACCAGGCGATCCTCGCCGGCCTCCTGAGCCACATCGGCAGCTGGGACGATCGCAAGCGCGACTACGCCGGCGCGCGCGGCACCCGGTTCGTGCCGTTCCCCGGTTCCGCGCTCGCGCGCAAGCCCCCCGCGTTCGTGATGGCGGCCGAGCTCGTGGAGACCTCGCGCCTGTTCGCGCGCACCGCCGCCCGCATCCAGCCCGAGTGGGCCGAGAAGCTGGCAGGGGAGACCGTCAAGCGCACCCACTCCGAGCCCTACTGGTCCAGCAAGCAGGGCGCCGCGATGTGCCACGAGAAGGTGCTGCTCTACGGCGTCACGCTCGTGCCCGACCGCATCGTCCCCTACGCCAAGGTCGACCTCCGGCTGGCCCGCGAGATGTTCATCAGGAACGCGCTCGTCGACGACGCGTGGAGCAGCCACCACCGCTTCGTCGCCCGCAACCGCGAGCTGCGGGCCGAGGCCGCCGAGCTCGCCGAGCGCACCCGGCGGCTCGACCTCCTGGCCGACGACGAGGCCCTGGTCGAGTTCTTCGACGACCGCCTGCCCGAGCACATCGCCACGTCCCGCACGTTCGACGCCTGGTGGAAGGACGCGCGCCGCGACACGCCCTACCTCCTCACCTACACCCTCGACCTCCTGGCGCCCGGCGCCTCCGACGTCGACACGTCCGGCCTGCCCGAGACCTGGACCCAGGCGATGCCGGGTTCGGGTGCGAGCGGCGCCGGTTCCATCGAGCTGCCGCTGACCTACCAGTTCTCCCCCGGTCAGGACGCCGACGGCGTCACCGTCCACATCCCCCTCGCCGTGCTCCCGCGCGTGCGGCCCGACGGCTTCGACTGGCTCGTGCCCTCCCTCGTCCCGGAGCTCGCGACGGCGACCATCCGCGCCTTGCCCAAGCCGGTGCGCGTGCAGCTCGTCCCCGCCCCCGACACCGCGTCCGCCGCCGTCGCCCGCCTGCCGGAGTGGGCCGACGCCGCCCCCGCGCCCGACGGCGCCCCCTCCTTCCACGGCGCGTTCGCCCGCGCGCTGCGCGAGGTGCGCGACGTCGTCGTGCCGCCCGAGGCGTTCGCCGACGTCGCCGACAAGCTGCCGGCGCACCTGCGGATCACGTTCCGCGTCGTCGGGGAGCGCGGGGCCGTGCTGGAGGAGTCGCACGACCTGCGGTACCTGCAGCGGCGGTTGGCGGTGCAGTCGCAGGCGGCTGTGCAGTCGGCTGTGCGGCGGGCGCTGCGGGAGGCCTCTTCGGGTGGGGAGGTCGAGACGCCGGGACGTGCGTCGGCCGCCATCCGCGACGGGTCGGCTCGTTCCTCGCGCGACGCGTCGCTCCCGCCAGGCCCGCCATCGTCCGACGCACGTCCCGGCGTCCCGTCCTCGGGTGGCGTCGCCGGCTCACCTGGGGTGGGGAGTGGGGGGTCCGGGGTGACCTCTGCCGGGGGGTTGACGTCGGCTGGGGCTGTCGAGGTCGAGGATGTGGCGTCCTGGGAGTCGTTGTCCGGTCGGGTGATTCCGTCCGAGGTGTCGACCGTCGTCGGGGGGCTCGAGGTGCGCGGGTATCCCGCGCTGGTGGTGGAGGCGGCCGGGTCGGGGAAGAAGGCGGCTCGGGTGGCGCTCCGGGTGCTGTCCCAGGCGGAGCTGGCGCCGGCGTCGCACGCGGCCGGGGTGCGGGAGCTGCTGCTGCGCGATCTCGCGCTGAGCGAGTCGCGCGTGACCTCGCGGTGGACCGGGCGCGAGGCGCTGACGCTCGCGTCCTCGCCGTACCGGAGCACCGCCGACCTCGTCCGGGACGTGCAGACGGCTGCGATCTCGGCTCTCACGCAGGCCGTGGACCTGGGTGCGGTGCGCGACGACGTCGCCTACCGCACGGTCCGCGCCGACGTCCGCGGGGCGCTCGAGGACACCGTCTACGGCGTCGTCGCGCGCGTGGTCGAGGCGCTGGTCGCGCACCGCGAGCTCGAGGCGGCCGTGCGCGGCGCGACGTCGATCGCGCTGCTCGCCACGCTCCAGCAGATCCGCGAGCACGCCGCCTCGCTCGTGCACGCGGGCTTCGTCGCCGCGACCCCGCCCGACCGCCTGCGTCACCTCGTGCGCTACCTGCGGGCCGACGGCGTGCGGCTGACCAAGGCGCAGGAGAACCCCGCGCGCGACGCGACCCTCGCGTGGGAGGTGCAGGAGCTGACCGACGCGGTCGCCGTCGTGGACGCCCCGGGCCTGGCGCCGGCGCGCAAGGCTCGCGCAGTGGCGGTCCGGTGGCAGATCGAGGAGCTGCGCGTGTCGCTGTTCGCGCAGCAGCTGGGGACGGACGGCCCCGTCTCGGCGAAGCGGATCCGCAAGGCGCTCGCGGAGATCTAGCCTCGGACTCCGTGCCGAGCATGCCTCAGGGGTCGTTCTGACGCTCAGAACGACCCCTGGAGCATGCTCGGTGGGCGCGGTCGACGGAGCGTCGGCGCCGGGAGCGCCCTACTTCTTGTCGAGGAACTTCTTGGCGGCCTCGACGGCCTGGTCGACCTTGCCGTCGACGTTGTCCGGCGTCTTGCCCTTGATGAGCTCGGCCGCCTTGTCGAGCGCGCCGTCGGCCTTGCCGTCGCCCAGAGCGTTCTTGGCCTTGGCGATGATGTCGTCGAGAGCCATCGGGGACCTCCTGTGTCGGGTCGTGCTGACGTGGACGGGGCTGTGCACCGCCCGGGCTCCGGTGAGCCGCACGACACGGCGAGCATAGGCCCGCCCGCCGCGCGGTGGCAGGAGTCGCGACGATCAGACCGCCCGGCGGAACACCACGCTCTCCCACGGCCGCAGCACGAGTCGGCCCTCGCCGTCGGGACGCGAGGCCTCGGCGTGGGACGCGACGGCGACCTCGCTCAGGGGCGCTCCGCCGTCGAGCCCGATCTCGGCCATGGCGAACCCCAGCTCCTCGCCCGACAGGTTCGCGACGACGACGAGCTGCGCGTCCGCCGTCGTGCGCGTGAACGCCCACAGCTGCTCGTGGTCCGGCGCGAGGAGCTCGAAGGCGCCGTCGACCACCACCGGATCGGCGTGCCGCAGCTCGACCAGGCGCCGGTAGTGGTGGAAGACCGAACCCTGGTCGGCGCGGGCGGCCTGCGCGTTGACGGTCTCCCAGCCGGGCGTCATGTCGATCCACGGCTCGCCCGTGGTGAAGCCGGCGTTCGGGGAGGCGTCCCACGGGACGGGCGTACGCGCGTTGTCGCGGCTCTGCGCCGCGAGCCCGCGCAGCAGCGTGGCCTCCTCGATCCCGAGGCGGTCGGCGTCGGCTGCGTAGTTGAGGCTCTCCAGGTCGCGGTACTGCGCGAGCGAGGTGAAGCCCGCGTTCGGCATGCCGAGCTCCTCGCCCTGGTAGACGTAGGGGGTGCCGCGGTGCAGGTGGAGCACGGTGGCGAGGGTCTTGGCACTGGCGACGCGGTGCTCGCCGTCGTCACCCCAGCGGCTCACGATGCGCGGCTGGTCGTGGTTGTCCCAGTACAGGGCGTTCCACCCCGTCTCCGCCAGACCGTCCTGCCACCGCGCGAGGTTGGCCTTGAGGTCGGGCAGGTGCAGCGGCTTGGGGTCGAACTTGCCGCCGACCCCGCTGTCGAGACCCATGTGCTCGAACTGGAACACCATGTCGACCTCGCGGTTCGCGGGGTCGGTGTAGCTGCGGGCCTGCTCGAGGGTGACACCCGGGGTCTCGCCGACCGTGAGGTAGGTCCCGGGGAACGCGTCGAAGACCTGCTGGTGCATCTCGGCGAGGAACGCGTCCATGCGGGGACCGTCGACGTACTGGGGGAACCCGTTGCCCCAGCCGTCCGCGCGCGGGGCGCCGTCAGCGAGGCTCCCGGGCACGCCGTCCGCGCCGAGGCGCTTGGAGATGAGGTTGATGACGTCCATGCGGAAGCCGGCGATGCCGCGCCGCAGCCACCAGCGCATCATCGCGTAGATCTCGCCGCGCACCTCGGGGTTCTCCCAGTTCAGGTCCGGCTGCTTGCGACTGAACAGGTGCAGGTAGTACTCACCGGTCGCCTCGTCCAGCTGCCACGCGCTGCCGGAGAAGAAGGAGCCCCAGTTGGTCGGCTCGGCGCCGGGCTCGCCGGCGGTGGTGCCGGGGCGCGCCGGGCGCCACCAGTACCAGTCGCGCTTCGCGCTGTCGGCACTGGAGCGGCTGTCCCGGAACCACTCGTGCTCGTCGCTGGTGTGGTTGACCACGAGGTCCATCACGATGCCGATGTCGCGGGCGGCCGCCTCGGCGATGAGGTGGTCGAGGTCGGCGAGCGTGCCGAACGCGGGGTCGACGTCGGTGTAGTCGGAGATGTCGTAGCCGTTGTCGTCGTGCGGCGAGCGGTAGACGGGCGACAGCCAGATGACGTCGACGCCGAGCTCGGCCAGGTGGTCGAGCCGGCTCGTGATGCCCGGGATGTCACCGATCCCGTCACCGTCGGAGTCGGAGAAGCTACGCGGATAGACCTGGTAGACGACGGCGGTGTGCCACCAGGGGCGGGCCGCGGCCTCGGAGCGACGGCGCTCGCGGCGGGTCACGGGCGGCTCGGACCCGGGAACGGCGACGGCGTCAGCGGTGTCGGTCATCCGCCGATCCTTGCACCTCGGTCTCGTCGTGGCACCTGGCAGGGCCCGGGCGCGACCTCAGCGCAGCGCGAGGAACAGCGCCAGGGCGATGCCCAGCACGACGAAGATCCCGATCGACACCCCGGCCGCGAGCCTGTCGTGGCGGCGGTCCTGCCCCAGGTCCTCGACGGAGTCGACCGAGCGCAGCGTGGCTCCCAGCAGGTTCTGGTTCAGCCCGGGGCCGAGCGAGCCGAGGGTCTCGGCGTCGTGGGAGGCGTCGACCCGCTCGTCGACCTGCTCGCCGTCGCCCCGCTCGGCGTCGCGGTCACGGTCCTCGGCGGCGCGCTCGTCCTGGCTCATCACCCCACCGTAGCCCCGATGTCAGACCCCCCTCCTACAGTCGAACCATCGCACCGCACACGCGTTCGAGAAGGGGATCAGGCCATGAATCTGTTCGAGGCTCGGCGACTCACCGTCACCCTGCTGCACCGCCACGGGCTCGACGCCTGGAAGGTCGAGTTCAGCAGGGCCAAGACCCGGGCGGGAGCGTGCCGCCACGAGCGGCGGGCGATCGTCCTGAGCGCCCCGCTCGTCACCGTGATGTCGGAGGCCGAGGTCGTCGAGACGGTGCTGCACGAGGTCGCCCACGCCATGGTCGGCGCCCAGCACGCGCACGACGAGGTGTGGCGCCGCACGGCTCAGCGCATCGGTGCCACGGGTCGGGTCTCCCTCCACACCTCTGCGTCGCCCGCACACGACTGGGTCGGCACCTGCCCGCGCGGGCACGAGGCACAGCGTCACCGCCGCCCCGCCCACCCGATGTCGTGCGGCGAGTGCGCGCGCCGGTTCGACGTCACGGCGCTGGTGGCGTGGCGGTACAAGGGGCGCGACGTCCCGATGACCCCCGCCTACCGGGCCGAGGAGGCTGCGCTCCTCGCCCGGACCTCGGCCTGAGGCCGCGCGTCGCGTGGGATCGCGAGCGACCAGGATGTGGGACGACGGCGCAGGTCCCGCCGCGTCCTCGGCGCGCGCGTATCGTCCCGGTCGTGCTGGAGTCCACCGGTCCTCGCGTCGTGCTCGCCCTCGTGGTGCTCGCGATCGCGACCGCCGTCGGTCTGCTGCTGCGGGCCAGGGACGGTCGGCGTCGAGCGGTGGGTTCGGGCGGTCCTCGTCTCGGCGACGTGCTGGGTCCTGACGCCGCACGCGGTCGGGCGGGCGGCGCCGGCGTGACGGTCGTGCAGATCTCGGCAGCCGTCTGCTCCCCGTGCCGGGCGACGGCGCGGCTGTGGCAGCGGGTCGCCGGGCCGGAGCACCACGTCGAGATCGACGTCGAGCATCGGCCCGAGGTCGCCGAGCTGCTGTCCGTCTGGCGCACCCCGGCGTCCTTCGTCTTCGACCCCGACGGCATCCTCGTCGCGCGCATCAACGGCACGCCCGACCTCACCCGAGCCACGGCCGTCCTGCGCGAGGCCGACCAGCGATCAGGAGCATCCGCATGAGCAGCTCGTCCCCGCAGGACCCGTCCCCGGTCACGGCCCCCGCCACCTCGACCACCGGATCGCCCGCGACACCGGCCGGGATCGACCCGCGCGGCCCCCGCTTCGGCGCGGCCCTCACCGCGGTGCTGCTGCTGGCGATCATCGTCCTGGGCGACGGCGCCGCGGGTCTGGTGCTCGGCGGCGTCGTCGTGGCGGGATTCGCGCTGGGGGCGTTCGGCGGGATCCAGCGGACCTGGCAGGGAGCGGTCTACCGCGCCCTCGTCGCCCCGCGGCTGGGACCGCCGGCCGAGCGGGAGGATCCCCGCCCGCCGACGTTCGCGCAGCTCGTCGGCTTCGTCATCACCGCGACGGGTCTCGTCCTGGCTCTCGTCGGCGTGCCGTACGCGCTGGTGATCGCCGCAGCCTTGGCCTTCGTCGCCGCGTTCCTCAACGCCGTGTTCGACTTCTGCCTCGGGTGCGAGATCTACGGCATCTGGGCCCGCCTGCGGGCGGGCCGTGGGGCGTCCCCGGCCTGAGCCCCGGCCGGCGTCGCCAGTCGGGCCAGCGAGTACGACGCGAGCCCGGTCCCGAGGATCGCGACCGCCCACCACGGGAACCCCGGCGAGACCGGTGGCGCCGCGGTCACCGCCGCCGCCCGCTCCACGACCTCGGGGTCGTCGACCCGCTCGCCGCGCACCAGCAGCCGGTGGGTGTTCACACCGATCGGGGTGCAGGTGATGAGCGTGACCAGGTCCTCGCCCTCGACGACCTGGAGGCTGTCGGACTCGTTCGGGAGCACCTCCAGGATCTGGTCCACGCGGTAGACGAGGGCCTCGCCGAGCACGTGGATCGTGATCTCCGAGCCGACGACCAGACGGTGCAGCTCATCGAAGAGGGTGGCGTTGACGTAGCCGGAGTGCGCCGTCAGCACGGCGTGGGTGCTCTCGCCGCCCACGGGGAGCGAGGATCCGAAGATGTGGCCGACCCCCTGGGTCAGGGCGGCCGGGTCGGTCCCGTGCAGCACCGGGAGATCGACCCCGATGTCGGGGATCGTCAGCCGCGCCATCGGCTCGACGCCCGGCACGGCGAGCTTGGCGTAGTAGTCGGCCACGTAGTCACCGACGGCTGTCTGCTCCACGACGCCGTCCGGTCGGAACGGGTCGCGCAGCGGGCCCCGCGGCAGCCAGTCGTTGTAGGCGTGCGCCTCCGCGAGGAGCTGCTCCGCCTCGCGCGACGGCAACGCCTCGACGGTCTCGGCGTAGCTGGCGACCTGACCGGTCTGGACCCTGGCGGAGAACCAGCTCGCCGCCGTCGGGTAGACGAGCACGCCCACCCCCGCCACGGCGATCACGACCACCAGCCACTGCTGCCACGTCATCCGCACGGGGCTCGCCCGCCACGCCGCGGCGAGGGTCGCCCGGCGCGTCCGAGCACGCGGCCGCACGGGCGGAGGCGGGGCGGTGGTCACGGGACGCTCTCCCTCGACGGGTCAGGTCAGGTCAGGTCAGACAGATCGGACGGGACGGCGATCGCCGCCGGCGGGACGCGCGAGCGCCCCGCCGGCGGCGATCCACCTCAGGCGCGCGAGCGGCGCTGGCGCACCAGCAGCAGCGTCGCGCCACCGATCAGCAGCACACCGGCGACCGTGAACCACACGGTCCCCATGCCACCGGTGAACGGCAGCTCGAACCCGGCGTTGCTGGGCACGTTGACGATCTCCGAGACCGTGTCGGTCGGTACCGCCGTGGTCTCGTCCTCGTCCTCGATGGTGAAGCCGACCGGCTGGGCGAGCAGCTCGTGGTCCGCCAGCGCCACGACCTCGCGGAGCCAGTAGTAGCGGAACTCGGGCGAGCCTGCGACGACCTCGATGCCGTTCGCGAAGTCGCTGTAGCGCAGCGGACCCACGGTCACGCTGCCGTCGGCCGCCGTGGGGAACGTGGTCTCGGTCCCCACGGTCACCTGCACGGCCCCACCCTCGCCGGGCACGCCGTTCCAGCTGGCGGCCGTCGTGTAGTAGACCTCGAAGGTCGCGCCGGCCAGGGCGGTGATCGACGCGTCGCTCGAGCTCTTCTCGATCGTGACGCTGCCCCACTTGGACTCGACCGCCGGCGTGACGGTCGGGAGGCCGTTGATGATGGCCGCCTGGCTCGGGTACACGGATGCGACGTTGGAGATCTCACCGACGCCGTTGACCGTCACGATCAGGGTGACGACGACCTGCGCCGTCGCGTCGGCCGTCTTCGCCGCCGCGAGGGTGGTCAGACCCGCCGCGGTGAGGTCGACCTGGATGGTCTGCCCGGTGACCGTGACCGTGTAGCCCGTCGTGAGAGCGAGCGTCGAGGCGGTCGAACCCGTCACGGCGACCGTGAGGTCGGACTGGGTCGCGTCGGGCACGTACGTCAGCGCCGCGCCGAGCGTGTCCACCACGCGGTAGGCGTCGAGGCCCTGCGCCGGGATGTCGCCGGTGATCGTGTAGAGCACCTGGTCGCCGACCGTCGTGAGGTCCTGGTCGATCACGTCGGTCACGACCTTGGAGGCCGTGAAGCCCGGGTTCTTGGGGTAGACGTGGACGTCGTACACCCACTCGTCGTCGAGCGTGAGCGGCACGGTCACCATGAACGACGGCACCGGGGTGAATCCGGCCGGTGTCGACGACTCGACCACGAGGTAGAGCGCGATGTCGAGGTCGTCGAACAGCGCCTCACCGTCGGCGTCGGTGATGACGTCGTCGATCTCCGCCAGCGTGTAGCCGCCGACGGTGGCGGGCACGGCGCCGGGCAGCACGGTCGCGGGGTTGAACGACTCCTGCAGCTCGGCGGCGTCCTCCCAACCGTCGTTGGTGGCGAGGTCGAGACCCGTGACCTCGTAGACGGTGAACTCGGCGCCGGCGAGCGGGTCGGCGTCGATCGGGTCGGTGATCTCCGAACCGTCGCTCGGGAGGCCGGTGAGCGGGGTCGCTGGGGCCTCGAACTTGTGCACGGTGAGGGATCCCGTGGCGTCGGGGTCGATGACGGGTGCGGCGGCAGCGGTGCCCACCCCGACGGCGAGCATCACCGCCCCGACGATGCCGGCGGCGGTGAGGCGCCCGGTGCGCATCCTGGTCGAGCTGGTCATGAGCGAACTCCTTGGTCAGGGTGGAGCGAGGAAGAGAGGGAGTGCTGGCGGTGCTGGTTGGTGCGGTCGTCCGGCGTCGGACGACCGGGGCGGCCCGGCGTCGATCACCCGGGCGGCGCGGCGGCCCTCCTCTCGGGGCGGAGGGTCGCTGATCCGGCACGACGCCGGAGGTCGAGGAGGCCCAGGAGCGCGAGAGCGGCTCCGACCAGGCCCAGGCCGATGGCGCGGAACGGCGAGACGCCCGTCCCTCCCGCCTCGGGAATGGCGAACCGCGGCACGTCGCGCACCGTGACGAGCGGGAACGCGGGGGACGCAGGGTTCGTCACGGTCACGGTGGGCGACTCGGCGGCGGCGACGACCACGGTGCGCCCGGCCGTCACCTCGATCAGCACCGGCTGCGCGAGGAGCGAGTAGCCGTCCGGCGCCGCCGTCTCCACCAGGTAGTGCGTCCCGATCGGGATGCGCGGCACGGTGAACCGTCCGGTCTGCCCCGGCACGGCGGTCGGGACGACGGCGGCCTCGACCGGTCCGAGGATCGGACCGCCCGGGCCGGGGAGAACGGCGTGGATCGCGAAGCTCGACCCGGCCATCGGGACGGTCGTCCCGGCGCCGTCGAGGCCCGTCTTCTGCAGCTCGATCAACCCGGACACCTGGTGGACGGTCTGGCACGCGGGGGCGACGACGCCGATCGGGGCCTGCGGCCCGGTCACGACGGGGCAGGTCGCCGGCGGGATGCCACCCGTCGCCCCTGCGACGTTCCGCAGCTGCCCGAACCACGCGTTCGGCCCCACGGCGACGGCGTACGTGAGGGTCGCCGTCGCGGTGGCCGGCAGGTCGAACGCGGGCGAGGTCAGCGTCCACTGCTGCGTCACCGCGCTGAACGTCGGCGCCAGGCCGGGCAGCGTCGTGGCCACGCCGCTCACGGTCAGCACGGCCGATCCGGGCACGAACGCGGCGTCGTCGAGCACCTCGGTGAGGTTGTCGACGATCTGGACGCCGGTCACGGGGCCGGTGCTGCGGGGGTGGCTGACGACGGCCACGCTCGCGGTCACCGTCCCACCGGGGTCCACCTGGGTGGTCGGGCCGGGCGTGGCGGTCTTCGTCAGCGCGTAGCTCGCCAGCGGCGTCGTGGTGCAGGTGGTGGACCCGGCCGCGCACGCGGCGGGCGGCGTGGCGCCCGGGCGGACGACCGCGTTGCGGAGCACCGCGTCGGAGCTCCCGGCCACGATCGCCGCCCACTCCTTGACCTGCACCGCGTACGTCACGGTCACGGTCTGGCCCGCGGGAATCGTGCCCGCGAGGGTGATGCGCTGCGTTCCGGGCACGAACACGGCGGTCACGGAGCCGCTCGGTGCGACGGTCGGCTGGAGGGGGGCGCCACCGGGGCCGGTCGGCCACACGGCGTCGTCCAGCACGCCGGTCAGGACGTCCTCGTGGTCCAGGTAGCCGCGCGAGGCACCCGCGTTCGTGAGGGTCAGGGTGTAGGCGACGACGGCGCCCGCGGGCTGGGCCGGGCGACCCTGCGTCGCGACGGTCTTGACGACGGGGAGAAGCGGGGCGAGCGCCGTCGTGACGGTGCACGTGGTGCACGCGCCGACCGAGGTGGTGACGGTGTTGACGATCGACGTCGGGGGCGTGGCGACGCCCGCCGTGCTGCCCACCGTGACCGTGAAGGTCCGGCTGACCGACGCCCCGGCGGCGACGGGGATCGACTGGGTGCACGTGGCGCCCGCGGCGGCCCCGGCAGCGCAGCTCCACCCCTGCGGTGCGGTGCCGGTGTAGGTGGTTCCGGCCGGCACCGTCTCCGTCACGACCGTCGCGCCGGCGCCGCCACCGGTGTTCGTCACCGAGACCGTGTAGGTCAGCACGTCACCGGGGACGACGTTCTGGCCCCCGACGGCGGCGGTCCCGTTGACCAGCGTCAGCGACTTCGTCGTCGCGAGCACGGGCGGCCGGGTGTTGGTGACGGTGCAGACGATCGCGGCGCCGGGGCGGACGTTGACCCCGGGGACGCTCAGGGCCCCGGCGGCCGTGATCGACCCGAAGGTGGCGGGGTTGCCGGTGCTCGCGGCGTTCGCGTCGGTGCAGACGCCCGACGCCTCGGTCGCGGTCCACCCGGTCGGCACCGTCTCGGCTGCGGTGATCGCGGTGCCGAGCCGGGTCGCGATGTGGGTGGCCGGGGAGAGCGCCGGGGAGCCCGCCGTCGCGGTGGTGATCGTGTCCGTGGCGACGGGCGTACCGACGTTGTCGGCGACGTTCGTCAGCCCCGTGAAGGCGAACGTGCCCGTGCCGTTCGTGGCGTTCTTGGCGAGGCGGAACGTGGCCGTCCCGGCGCACGCCGCGAGGTCGGACAGCCCGACGCCGGGAGCGCCGATCGCCGTCGTCCCCCCGGTCGCCGGCCACGTCCCGGTGGGTCCGGGAGCCGTCAGGTTCACCCGGAAGAGCGCGCCCGTCGCGGCTGCGCCGTTACCGAGGAGCACGGCGTCCAGGAAGGCGAGGCCGCCGAGCTCGCTCGCGTTCGGGACGGCCTGCGACGTGGGGACCAGCGCGGCCGTGGCCGCGGTCGCGGTACTCATCGTGGCGCCCGCCGGGGCACTGGGAGTGAGCCGGTAGAGGGAGGTGGCACCGCCCGCCGTCGGGGTCGCGGCCAGGTAGAAGGTGCCGTCCGGGGCGATGGCGACGTCGCCGCTCGTCAGCCCCGCCGCGACGCCCGTCACCGCGACGGACGACGGCGTCGCGGTGATCACCGCACCGGTCGGAGCGATCTCGTACCGCAGGAGCGGACCGCTCGCCGCGCCGCCGAGGTAGAGGAACCCGCCGCCGTCCATCGCGGCTCGCGCGATCGCGTTGGTGCCGGCAGTCCCCGGCACCGTGACGCCCGTCCCGGCCCAGGTGGTGGCTCCGGGGGCGAGGGTGCGCAGGGCGAGCGTGGCGTTGTCGACCGCGAAGAGTCGCCCCGACCGAGGATCGATCGCGAGGGCGGAGAGGTTGGCGGCATCGGTGCTCGTCGCGGTCACGGCGGACGTGGTGTAGCGCGTGGCCAGCCCCGTGGTGGTGTCGAGCGTGACGACCTGGTTGCCGGGCGGTGTCGACGTCGTCGCACCCGGGGCCACCCCCCACAGGGTGTGGCACTGCAACGGCCGCCCCGAGCCCGGGGCCGAGGCGACGGCGACCGTGACGGTCGCGGTGCAGCGGCCGGCCGTCGGGCACGTGACGTCGCCGCCGCCGGAGACCGACACGGTGTTGCTCCCGGTGACGGCCGCCGTGGTGGGCGTGACGTTCAGCGTCAGCGTGGTCGACGCCCCGGCGGCCAGGGTGGGCGCGTACGAGCAGGTCAGAGTGGCCGTCCCGGTGCAGGACCAGCCCGTGCCGGCCGCGCCGGTGAACGTGACCCCCGTGGGCAGGCGGTCGGACACGACGATCGGCGTCCCCGCCGTCGTGGCCGACTGGCCGGTGTTGGTCACGGTGACGGCGTAGCTCGCGGCCTGTCCGGGGGTGAAGGTCGGTGATGACGCGGACTTGGCGACCTGCAGGAGCGGGCCGGTGTCGTTGACGAAGGTGCACACGACCGTGAGCGGGCTCACAGCAGTGAACGTGTACGACCCGGAGGTACCTGTCCCGGTGGTGAGGATCGCACCGGTCCCGCCGTTGGTGCAGCGCCAGCTCGGCCGGTAGGACGCGAGGTTGGCCGTGGGGGTGCCCCCTCCCGTCTCGGAGAAGAAGTAGGTCCGACCGATCTGCCCGATCCGGGGTCCGGCGACGGCGGACTGCACGCCGGTCGCCGTCCCCGTGGTGGTGGCCGTCAGAGCACCCGTGCCCGCGGCGTCGAGGCCCAGGGAGAGCGCGAACTGATCGGTGGGGAGCACCCGTGCGGTCACGTTCTTCTCGAGCCGGATGCTGGCGGTGGGGGCGCAGCTGCCGAGGTCGATCCCGGCGAACGTCGACTGGGTCGTCCGGTTCGGGGTGGTCAGGGTGCCGGCGAGCGCACCGGTGACCGGGTCGACCCGCTGCAGCGTGGAGCTGACACCGGCGTCACCCGTGTTGTTGACGTACATGAAGCCGTCGGGGCCGAACCCGATGCCGTTGCCGGCGAGGAAGGACCCGCTCGAGACGACCGTGCCGGTCAGCGGGGCCGTCCCGGCGCTCGTCGGCAGGTTGGCGGCCCGGACGACGGTCACGACGTTGTCGCTGAGGATGTGCAGATCGCCGGCCGACGTGAAGGCGTAGTCACCGTTCCCGGTGCCCGATCCCGGGGACGTCCCCACCTGGAAGCTCTGACCCGAGGTGGGGTTGAACATGTAGATCGCGGCGCCCGCCGCGACGCCGCCGTAGTAGAAGTTGCCCGTCACCGGGCTGACGGCGCCGGCGACGCGCGATGCGGGAGCCGTGACCGGGACGTGGGTGTAGGTTCCGGAACCCACGTCGTACCGCGTGGCGACCGTGGCCCCGTCGCGCGTGGCGAGGTAGGTCAATGTCGCACCCCCGGTGCCGATCCCCAGCGCGTTGGCCAGGGTCGTGCCGGCCAGGGGAGGGAGGACCGGGGCGGAGGTCACGGTCGCCTGGTTGCCGACCGCGCTCGTCGCGACACCGCGCACCTCCCCCGTCGGCGCGAGCTGGTAGACCGTCGTGGAGCAGGCGAACGCAGCACCGGAGCCGGTCACCGAGAGGTTGACCGGGGCCGAGGCGGTGCTCTCGGCGGAGTCCCGCACCTGATAGGTCAGCGGCGGCAGGAGCCCGACGAAGCCCGGGTCGGGGGTGAACGTCAGCACTCCGTTCGTCCCCATCGCCGCAGCGCCCGCGCCAGGCAGGGTGGCCGAGGCGCCGTTCCCGGCCACGTCCCACCCCGCCGACGCCACCAGCACGGGCGCTCCGAGGGTGAGACCCGGCGCCGCGGTGACCCGAGGTGTCAGAGGTATCGACACCGGAACCCCGGGTGCCGTGGTCTGGGTGACCGACGTGGCCGTGGGTACGGGCTGGTCCTGCAGGGCGGCGTAGAGGTGGAACGTGTCGGAGGGGGCGACTCCCAGACCCAGCACCGGCGCATTCACGTTCAGGGACAGGGAGAACGTGACGCTGGTGAACGTCCCCGAGAGCCGGACGCGCCCACAACCCGAGCGGTCTACCAGGATCGAGGTCCCGCCGTTGCACTGCGGACCGGAGCGGAGCGACGTCGACTCAAGCCGTCTGCCGGCATCGGTCAGCTGAAGCGTCGCCGCTCCTGTCGCCACACCGGACGAGGTGGCTGCGTTGTTGCTCACGAGGTTCGAGAACGTGACCGTCGTCGCGGCTGTGCCCTGGGTGGCTCCGACGATGCTCAGGCGCGCGGACGACTGGACGCCGAGGAGGTTGGACTCCCCCAGACCCGCGACGAAGAGGTCCGGATCGGTGACAGGACGTCCGAAGTTGAGCGTGACGGTGCCGGCGTTCTGACACACGGTGACGCCCAGGGTCAGGGTGCACCCGGTCGGGGCGGCGACGAAGGTGCGCGCCACCGGCGCCGCAGGGAGATCACCACCGAACTGGGCCGCTGTCGCCGATCCTGTCCAGGGCCACACAGCCGTGCCCGTGGCTGCCGATGCGGGAGCGCTGGACCAGGTGGCGAGGTTCGGGGCGGCGACGGAGGTGCCGCTCGCGGTCGTCGTCGTCACAGCGGGGAACGGCTGGGTGCCCGTCGACGTCACGTCCGTGAAGCGCAGGGCCAGCGCCGGCCCCGCCGTGGCCACCAGCACGAGCGACATCACCGCGACCAGCAGCGACCGCCACCGGCGTCGCCGACGCTCGGTGCGCAGGCGTGAGCGCGGTGCGGTCGTGGTCATGCGGTGGCGCTGCCCCTCGTCGTCCCCACCTCTGTGGTGGGCCGACACGCCCCGCCAGACGACCGGCATAACCAGCCTCTATTGTTGTAGAGCGTGATGTCGGCATGACGATACAAGCGTCCGAACACAAAGACACGTGAGTCTGCAAGGCTTAACCAAACCGTTACCGAAGGTTCGGTGCCCGGAACGACGACGCCCTCCCGTTGACGCGGTGAGCGTCAGTGGGAGGGCGTGATCCGTCCTACGGCCGGGCGTCAGAGGCGCGCGGCCTCGTTCAGCCGCGTGAGCATGTCGCCGAGCTGCTGGACCTCGTCGGCGTCGAGCGCCCCCAGCCCCCCGAACAGCGTCTGCGTCATCGACTCGCGCGTGCGCTCGACGAGCTCGCACGCGGGCGCCGTCGCCACCAGCAGCCGGCCGCGGCCGTCGGTCGGATCGGGCTCGATCGTGATGAACCCGAGCTCCGTCAGGACCTTGGCCTGCCGGCTGACGACGCTCTTGTCCGTGTCGAGCCAGTCCGCGAGCGCCCCCGCGTTGATCGACCCGCGCCGCACCAGGTAGTTCAGCATCCGGTAGCCGACCGGCTGCAGGTCGGGGTGGATCGACTCGGCCGCGCGGCGCCACAGCAGCTTCGCCCGCTGGAAGAGCACGGAGACCTGCTCCTCCACGAGGGCGACGGCGGCGCCGTCGTGCCGCTCGAGCGTGTCGCCCGACAGGGGCGTGCGGGCCGGCGTCGCGTCGGTCATGGGGTCATTCTCCCGAACCGCGGCGCGGGCCGTCAGCCCCGCGCGTCGATCCGACGGCCGGCATGGCCGCGACGGCGGTGGCCGACTCGATCGTCAGGTCCTCCGCCTCCTCGAGCACGTCGGCGGCGGTCACCCTGTCGAGCCCGGCGCGCGGCGCGTCCTGCGCCCCGACGACGACGGCGACCTGGGCGTCGTCGTCCTCGTCGAGGACGGCCTCGGCCGCACGCTTCTCGACGCCGGTCTGCGTCCCCAGCGGGACGTTCGGCAGGAGGATCACCGCGACGACGGTGACGATCGCGAGCGGCAGGGCCGCGAGGAAGACGCGCCCGATGCCGATGCCGTAGGCCGACTCGACGACGACGCGCAGCACGTCGGGCAGCTCGGCCACCTTCGGGATCTCACCGCCGCCGAGGACCTCGGCCGCCGTCGCCTGGTCGGCGGGTGCGAGCGCGCCGACCGACGTCGTGATCTGCGACGCGACGACCGATCCGAGGATCGAGCCCATCGCGGAGACGCCGATCGTGCCGCCCAGGCTGCGGAAGAAGGTCACGGCGGAAGTGGCGACGCCGAGGTGCCGCGTCTCGACCGCGTTCTGCGTCACGATCACCAGGTTCTGCATCACCATCCCGACACCGGCGCCGAGCGTGGCCATCGAGACGCCGACGATCCAGAACGGCGTGTCGTAGTGCAGCGTCGACAGCAGCGCCAGACCGACGACCATGAGGATCGAGCCGGTCACCACGTAGCGCTTCCAGATGCCGGTGCGGCTGACCACGGTGCCGACGATCGTGGACGTCAGGAGCAGACCGCCCATCATCGGGATCGTCATGACACCCGACTCCATCGGCGTCGCGCCGCGAGCGAGCTGCATGTACTGCGCCAGGTAGACCGACGTGCCGAACATCGCCACACCGGTCGCGATCGAGGCGATCACCGCGAGCGTGAAGGTGCGGTTGCGGAACATCGTCAGCGGCAGCAGCGGGTCGGCGGCGCGCAGCTCCCACCACACGGCGAGCACGAGGATCGCGAGCGCCCCACCCACCATGAGGAACGAGGACGCCGAGGCCCACGCGAACTGCGAGCCGCCGAGCGAGACCCAGACCAGCAGCAGCGAGATGCCGGAGCTGATCAGGACGATGCCGAGGTAGTCGATGCGCGTGGTGGAGTGCGTCATGCGCGGCAGGTGGAGCGAGCGCTGCAGCATGATCAGCGCGGCGACGGCGAACGGGATCGCCACGTAGAAGTTCGAGCGCCAGCCGAGGGCGTCGGTGAGGAAGCCACCGAGCAGCGGGCCACCCACGGTGCCCAGCGCCATCGCCGCGCCGAACAGCCCGGCGTAGCGGCCGCGCTCGCGCGGCGAGACGACGTCGGCCATCACGATCTGCGAGAGCGCCGCCAGACCGCCGGCGCCGAGACCCTGGACCACACGCATCGTGATGAGCATGTCGGTCGTGGTGGAGAAGCCGGCGATCGCCGTCGCGACCACGAACAGCGACAGCGCGAGCTGGAGCAGCAGCTTGCGGTTGAACAGGTCGGCGAGCTTGCCCCATATCGGCGTGCTGACCGTCGTGGCCAGCAGCGTGGCCGTGACGACCCAGGTGAACGCCGACTGGTCGCCGCCGAGGTCGGCGATGATCACGGGCAGCGACGTGCTGACCACGGTCGCCGCCAGCATCGAGACGAACATCGACATCATCAGCGCGAGCATCACGGGCAGGACGCCTGCGCGGTGCTTGGAGGGGGTGGGGGCGCTGACCGCGTCCGCCGAGGGGGTGACCGACATGGAGATCCTTACCGAGCGAAATAGTTGACCGACGTCAACTGTACGCCCGATCCGTTGACGTCGGTCAACTACTTTCGCGTGACGTCCCCCACCCCGGAGGGACCGTCAGTAGGCGGTGGGCGACGCCGGAGCCTCCGAGGCGCGGCCGTCCAGCACGCGCAGCACGTCGTCGAGCAGGCTGGAGGCGCCGAACCGGAACGTGTCGGCGGAGATCCAGTCCTCCCCCAGCAGCCGGTCGGCGATCTCGACGTAGACCCGCGCGTCGGCGACCGAACGGATCCCGCCCGAGGCCTTGAACCCCACGCGGGCGCTGCCCGCCGGCAGCGCGGCGATCACGCCGAGGATGGCCTCGGCGGCCTCGGGGGTCGCGGAGACGGGCGACTTGCCCGTCGACGTCTTGACGAACTGGGCGCCGTGGTCGATCGCCAGGCGCGCGGCCGCCTCGATCACGGGGGTCGCCTGCAGCTCGCCCGACTCGACGATCACCTTGACGACGGCGTCACCGGCGGCCTCGCGCACGCCGTCGAGCACCGACTCGGCGGCGGCCACGTCGGCCGCGAGGAACGCGCGGTAGGGCAGCACGACGTCGATCTCGTCGGCTCCGTCGGCGATGGCGCGGGTCGTCGTCGCGACGACGAGGGCCACCGCCTCCTCGCCGGAGGGGAAGTTGACGACCGTCGCCACCTTCACCCCGGTGCCCGCGAGCGCCTCGGCGGACGCGGCGACGTAGCGCGGCCACACGCACACGGCGGCGGTGCCGTGCTCGGCGGCCCGGTGGGCGAGGGCGAGGGCGTTCTCGAGCGAGGTGTCGTCCCCGAGGTCGGTCAGGTCGAGGGTGGCGAGCGCGAGGGCGGCCACGTCGGCGTCGGTGCGTGTCATGCCGTCCACGGTACCGACCGCCGCCCGCGGACGCGCCGACGATCGTCGGTCACCGGTCGATCAGCGGCCTCGCTCGAGCTCCTTGCGCTGCTTGGGGTCCAGCTTGATCACCTTGGTGAACGCCTCGAGGAACGCGCTGCGGACCTGGGCGTTGTCCAGCAGACCGTTGACGCCGTCGAGCTGACCGCGGGCCGCGCGCTGACAGACCGTCAGCCACGCCTCGCCCATCGCGTAGGTGAACGTCGAGGCGACGGACGCCCCGATCACGCCACCGGCGATGGTGCCCGCCCCCGGTACGAGCTTCAGCAGGCCGGTGACGGCGGCGCGGCCGCCCTGGGTGGCGGCCGTCGTCGCGAGGGTCGACATCAGTCCTGCGCGGTCCAGCGGGATCCCGAAGAGGTGTCCGACCCTGGCCATCATCCCGAGCTGGATCGGCACGAGCAGCGTCGCGTCGGCGAACGGGATCGGGACGGCGGCCGCGGCGGCCGCGCTCGCTACCGCCGCGCGGATCGTGATCCGGGCCTGGCGAATCTTGGCAGCGGCATCGATCGCCTGCGCGGCGACGAGTGCAGCCTGAGCACCTGCCGGAGCGACGCGAAAGGTGGCATCGAGGAGGTCGTGCAGGCCGTGGGTGCCCTGACCCGTGAACGGGTCCGCCTGCGCCACGGTGTGGAACACGCGTCCGTCGACGATCGGGAGGTCCCTGTCGGAGATCTGGCGGGCGAGCTCCAGCGCATCCGGGTGCACCACGCCGTCCCGCACGGGCACCTGGGTCATCACGACGATCACGGGCAGCCCCAGCGCGTGCAGCCGCGTGATGAAGTCGGCCTCGGAGTCCTCGAACCGGCGGTCCATGCCGCGCACGCAGTACCAGGCGACGTGCAGCTGCTCCTCGAGCGGCTTGCCCCGGGTGGTCTTGACGACGTCGTTGAGCTCGGAGACGAGCTCCTTGGAGTTCTTGCCGACCTCGAGCCCCTGCGTGTCGAGAATACCGAGGTGCCCGCCGATCCGGTCCAGGTAGAGTCGCGAACCCTTCGTGACCGGTCGGCCGATACCGGTGGCGGCGACCTCCTCGCCGAAGATCGCGTTGATCAGCGTCGACTTGCCGACGCCGGTCTTGCCGAAGATCGCCAGGTTGAACCGGCCGAGGGCCAGCCCCTGCTTGTCGTACTCGTCACGGAACTTCTTGCGGAACAGCTCGTCGCTGACTCCCACGGGGCCTCCTCGTCGCGCCGGACGTACCGGTCCTTCGATCCTAGGGTCGGGGGTCCCGACCCCGGCGATCGGCCCCGGGCTACCGTGGCGGGATGAGCCGTTCCGTCACCGTCCTGCCCACGGCGCCCCTCGTGGCCGCCTCCCTCGTCGCGGGCTACGCCGTCGCACGTGGCACGGGGGTGCGCGCACTCGGCGGCCTGGTGCTCCTCGCCGGTGGCGTCGTCGCAGGCCAGCAGTGGTGGCGTCACGGAGCCGGTACGACGGCGGCGCTCGCCACCACCTACGTCGCCGCGTTCGGCCTGTCGCACCCGCTCGCGCGGAGGATCGGGGCGTGGCCCTCGGTCCTGACCGTCGCGGCCGTGGCCGGAGCCGCCTCCTGGGTGGCCGCCGACCGCCACGACGGCTGAGGGTCGAGCGCCGATCCACCCCGCACCGTCAGATCACGGCCACCAGCTCCACCGCCGGGAGCGGACGCCCGCCGGCGGCGCGTCGTCGCCACGGGTGCGCGCCCCGCGGCCACGACGCCGGAGCGCCGGTCACGAGGTCGCGCGCCACGCCCTTCCGGGTCTGGAACGAGCCGGATCGCACCCCGCCCTCGTCCGTCAGGATCGCCGACCCCACCGTGCCGATGGCGACCGAGACCGTGCCCGACCGGTGCACGACGTGCGCCGCGCGCGGCCGCACGACGGTCAGGACGCGGGTGCCGCCGTCGAGCACGACGACGAACCCGTCCCCCTCGGCGTGCACCTCGTCGGCGTGCCACAACTCTGCGAGCGGCCGTCCTCCCGCCCACCGCCCGCGCAGCACGACCGTGCTCCACGGGCGTTCGGCGGCGCAGAGCACACCGCGCACGACGACGGCGAGGTCGGCCTCGCCGACCTCGCCGTCCGCCGGGAACGCGGGCGCGTCGCGCGGCACGTCAGTTGAGCGGGCGGATGCCCTCGGGCGGGACGGCGCCGGCGTAGACCGACTCCGCCAGGTCCACCAGGGCACCGAGCGCGACGCGCTGCGTCAGCGGACCGTAGGACAGGCGGGCGACGCCGAGCTCCTGCAGGCGCGCGGGCGGCGGGACGGCGGGGAAGCCGATGAGCGAGACGCGGTTCTGGCCGATGCCCGCGACCAGCTCGGCGATAACGTCCTCGTCCAGGTTGCCCGGGACGAAGATCGTCGTGGCGCCGGCCTCGAGGTAGGCGCGACCGCGCTCGACGGCGTCGGCCAGGGACTCCGACGCCGGGCGGTCGCCGCCCCGCACGAAGGCGTCGGTGCGGGCGTTGAGGACGAAGTCGACGCCCTCCGCGGCGCCGGCGGCGACGATCTGCTCGACGCGCGCGACCGACTCGGCGAGCGGGCGCAGGCGGTCCTCGACGTTGGCGCCGACCACGCCGGCCCCGATCACGCGGCGGACGGTCTCGCCCGGCTGCTCGTAGCCGTCGTCGAGGTCGGCGGACACCGGCAGCTCGGTGGCGGCCGTGATGCGGCCCAGGAGGTCGAGCGTCAGGTCGAAGGGGATCGTGCCGTCGTCGTAGCCGAAGGTCGCGGCGATCGAGTGGCCCGCCGTCGCGATCGCCTTCGTGCCGGGCAGGCCGGCGACGGCGCGCGTGCTGACGACGTCCCAGACGTTGACGACCTGCAGCAGCTCGGGGGCGCGGTGCAGGTCCCGCAGAACGGTCGCCCTGTCGGAGGTGCTCGTGCTCGTGGTGGTGGTCATGCCCCCACGGTAGGCACGTCGTCCGCGGGACGACCAGTGAGAGGTTTCCCGGTCCACCCTGCGGGCGCTACTATCCGTCGACGGCGGGGGCGCTGTTCCTTAGGGTCCCCTGACCGAACGGGAACATTCGTGCTCCTGGGGGCGTTATGTCAATGAGCCTCCCTCCCGCACCGGGAGGACGGCGGTACAGACGGGGAAGGGCACGCGATGGTTCGGCGACGCGGTCGCATCGAGTTCGAGAACGACAGGGGCGAGATCGTCCACTACGCACGCCACGAGAACGGCGGTGGTCTGGTCTCACCGAAGGCGGACGTGCCGCACGACGTCGTGGTCGTGCCGGGCGCCTACGTCGAGGCAGGGGCCCGCATCGGCGGTGGCACCCGCCTCAAGGCCGGTGGCTGGATCGACGAGAACGCCCACCTGGGTCGTGACGTGCAGGTCTCCGAGAACGTGCACGTCGGTCCCGACGCCCGCATCGGCGACCTGGTGAAGCTCGGTCGCGGTGTCCGCATCGGCGCCGGCGCCGTGGTCGGCGCGAACGCGCGCCTCGAGGACGACGTCCACGTCGCCCCCGGCGCCACCGTGCGCCCGGGCGTGCTGGTGCGCTCCTCGGTCGTCACCGCGGCCTGAGCACACCCGCCGCCCGCGCCGGCGCCGCGTAGGCGACGGCGAGGCTGGCGGTCGTCTCGTGCGCGTTGAGCCCGCTCGGGTTCGGCACGACCCACAGCTGCGCACCCGCGAGGTCCTCGGCCTGCCTGCCGACGGCGGCGCGCGGCCGGCCGAAGCCCTGCCGGTAGGCCGTCACCCCCAGGACGGCGACGACGGCCGGCCGCCACCGCGCGACGTCGCGCGCCAGCCGCTCCGCACCCTCCCGCAGCTCCTCGGCCGAGAGCTCGTCCGCGCGCGCCGTCGCGCGCCGCACCAGGTTGCTCACGCCGATGCCCGCGTCCTCGATCAGGGCCCTGTCGGCGTCGTCGTACCCCTGCGACGCGTCCACCACGTGCGGCAGGATCCCGGCCGCCGCGAGCGCCGGGTAGAACCGGTTGCCCGGTCGGGCGAAGTGCGCGCCGACGGCCGCGGTCCACGGGCTCGGGTTGATCCCGACGAACAGCAGCCGCAGGTGCGGGGGCAGGAGATCCTCGACCTCGGCGTCGTGGAACGCCTCGAGCTCGGCGCGGGTGGGTCGCATGCCCCCAGTCTCACCCGGCTCGCCGGTGTCGGTGGGTGGTGCCACCCTGGGGACATGGCAGCCTCCCGCTCGCTCCCCCTCCCCCACGCCGAGGTCAGCGCCTCCGTCGACGACCGGCACTGGCGCATCGTGCTCGGCACGCTTCGAGCGACGTTCACGTCGAAGGACTACGCCGCGCTCGCGGCGTTCACGGCCGACGTCGCCGCCCTCGCGATCGAGCTCGACCACCATCCCGACCTCGTGCTGCGGTGGGGTGCCGTGACGGTCACGACCGTGAGCCACGACGTCGGCGGCCTGACCGAGCGCGACCTCACGCTGGCCGCCCGCGTCAGCGGTCTCGCCGACGCCGCGGGGCTCGGCTCCGCCGCCCCCGGCGGACAGGTGCTCGAGATCGCGATCGACGCGCTCGACATCCCCGCGGTGCTCCCGTTCTGGGAGGCCGTGCTCGGCTACCGCCGCAGCGGGGACGACGAGCTGACGGACCCCGACGGCCTCGGCCCCGCCTTCTGGTTCCAGCAGATGGACGCCGCCCGTCCGCAGCGCAACCGCATCCACGTGGACGTCTCGGTCCCGCACGACGCCGCGCCGGCGCGTCTCGAGGCGGCCCTCGCGGCGGGCGGGCGCCTGCTGTCAGAGGACGAGGCCCCCGCGTTCTGGGTCCTGGCGGACGCCGAGGGCAACGAGGCGTGCGTGACCACGTGGCAGGGCCGCTCCACGAGCTGATCGGCCGGTTCCGCGGCACCCGCGACCAGCCGTGCCAGGGTGGGGTCCCATGAGCACCTCGCTGATCTCCCCGGTCGCCGCCCAGGAACGGACGCTGCTGCGCGAGCTGTCGGCGGGCGCCGCCGTCTCGGGCGGCATCGGTGCGGGGGTGTGGGCGTGGGGCGCGCTGCAGCACCGACCCGCCGCGACCGCGTTCGGGCGCCAGACGCTGGCGTGGGCCGCGATCGACGGGCTGATCGCCCTGGCGGGCCGGCGGGGCGTCGCGTCACCGCCCGACGACGAGGACGCCGCGATCGCCCGCGCCCGGCGGATGCGGAACGTGACCGCGGTGAACGCGGTGCTCGACGTGGGCTACGTCGTCGGTGGTCTCGCCCTGACGCGGTGGTCGCGGGCCCCGCGCTCGACGCGGGTGGCCGACGGGACCGCCGTCGCGATCCAGGGTGCGTTCCTGCTCTGGCTCGACACACGTCACGCGCTGCACTTCCGGCGCCTCGCGCGCACCGCCGACTGACGCCCGGGCCCGGGGGTGTCAGCACTGGCGGCACTCGAGATCCCGCCGATCGGGTGGGTGGTGCTCGGCCTGTCCGCGCTCGTCGTCGGCATCGCCAAGGCGTCGATCGGCGGCGTCGCGGCCCTGTCGGTGGCCGGGTTCGCGCTGTTCATCCCGACCCGCGAGTCCACGGCCGCCGTCCTGATCCTGCTGCTGGTCGGCGACCTCGTGGCCGTCGCGCTCTACCGCCGCAGCGCGGACCTCGCGATGCTCCGGCGGCTGCTGCCGTCCGTGCTCCCCGGCATCGTGCTCGGCGCGCTGCTGATCAACGTCGTCGACGACCGCACCCTGACCATCGTCATCGCGCTGTGCATCCTCGCCGCGCTCGGTGTGCAGCTGTGGCTGCGCCGTCGACCGGCGCCGGCGGCCGGGTCGACCACGTCGGCCACGTCGTCGGGGTTGCCCGCCGCCGGGTCGCCGCACCTCGCGGCCACGCTCGGCGCGGGCGCGGCGGCCGGCTTCGCCACGATGATCGCGAACGCGGCCGGCCCCGTGATGGCGGCCTACCTGCTCGCGGCCCGCGTCGACAAGGCGCGGTTCGTGGGCACGAACGCGTGGTTCTTCCTGCTGGTCAACGCCGCGAAGGTGCCGTTCTCCGCCGGGCTCGGGCTGTTTCCGCCCTCCACGCTGCAGCTCACGCTGGTGCTGGTGCCCGTCGTGCTGGTCGGCGCGTGGTTCGGCCGCAGGCTGCTGCGCGCCATCGACCAGCGGCGGTTCGAGCTGCTGACCGCGTCCGCGTCCCTGCTGGCCGCGACGGCGCTGCTGGTGCGCGCCGCCGTCTGAGCGGCACGGCAGGGTCGCGGGACGCGGGCCCCGTCAGTCGTCGCTGACGTTCACCGTCACCTCGATGTTGCCGCGCGTGGCGTTGGAGTACGGGCAGACCTGGTGCGCGGCGTCGGCGAGCTCCTGCGCGACGTCGTGCTCGACGCCGGGCAGCACGACCTCGAGCGTCACGGCCAGGCCGAAGCCGCCCTCGCCGTTCGAGCCGATCGAGACCGAGGCGCCCACCGAGGAGTCGGCCACCGAGATCTTGCGCTGACGCGCGACGCCCTGCAGTGCCGAGAGGAAGCAGGCCGCGTAGCCGCTCGCGAACAGCTGCTCGGGGTTGGACCCCTCGCCGTTGCCACCCAGCGCCACCGGCGGTGCCATGTCCAGGTCGATGCGGCCGTCGGTGCTGCGGACGTGGCCGGCGCGGCCCGCCCCGGTCGCGAGAGCCTCGGCGGTGTACAGCGCGTCCATGGTGCGTCCTTCCGTTGCGTGCGGCCCGGTCGAGCGACCGGACGCCCGAGGTACAGCCACGACCGGGCGGGCGTTGTTCCCGGACGGCCCGGCGAGCTCGTCGAGACGGATGTCGGCGTCCTCTGAGAGGCTGGAGGCCGAAGCACCGCCCACATCGCCGAGGACGAGGAGCACCCCGTGCCCGACATCACCACGCTGACCGACGACGTCGTCGAGGAGATCCTGGAGGTGGCGCCCGGAGGCTACGCCCGACTCGGCCTCATCCCCGAGTCGGACCCGCGCGAGGTGCTGCGCGCCGTCGAGGAGGTCCTGCGGCTGCACCGACGCGGCGAGGACGAGCTCGACGGGCAGGACCTCGTCACGCTCGGCGTCGTGGTCGGCGACGTCTACGTGCGCACGCTCGACTGGGAGTGGGCCGAGCTGACCTACGGGCCCGGGGCGACGGCGTATGCCGTGCTCGACCCGACGGCCGCCGTCGGCAACCAGCCCATGAACTGGGTCTACGACATCGCACGCAACCCCGACCGCGAGATCGCGCTGGCCTCGGGCTACGACGTCGCGGCGGAGCAGCGCTGGCCCCCGGCGCAGCCGGGCGACGCGATCATGCTGCACTGACGGCGTCGCGACCGCGCCACTCCCGGCTGAGCGGCCGCCACATCGCCGCCGCGAGCAGGAGCACGACGCCGACGGCGAGCGCGAGCCCGCCCAGGGTGTCGGTCAGCCAGTGCGCGCTCACGTAGGTGCGCGAGACCAGCATGGTCAGGGTGTAGAGCGCGGCCAGCACCCAGCACCACACGCGGCCGATCAGCAGTGCCAGCACCAGGGCCATCACGGCGGCGTTGGCGACGTGGCCCGAGGGGTAGGAGCCGACGTCGCTCGTCACGAGCATGTCCTGCGGGCGGTCGCGGTCCGCGACGAACTTGAGCAGCTGCACGAGACCGGCGCCCAGGACGGTCGAACCGGCGAAGAACAGCGCACCCCACGGCCGGTGGGCGAGCAGCAGCGCGACGATCACGAGCACCGGGACGGCGATGATGCCGCGCCAGCCACCGCCGAACCAGTCCAGGGCGCGAGCCGCCGGCATGAACCAGGGCATGCCGTCGCGGGCGGAGGCCATGAGGGCGTCCCAGCTCTGGTCCAGCGGGTTGTCCCCGCCGAACCCGAGCATCACGACCAGTCCGACGACGACGCTCGCGAGCACGCCGCCCGCTCCCGCGGCCGCGGTCCGGCGGCGGCCGGGGCGCTGGGGGTCGGCGCCGGTGCCGGGAACGACGCCGGAACCGACGTCGGTGGGGGTCCCGCTGTCGTGATCGCGCGGCGTGCGGGGGCTGACGGCGTCCGAGGTCATCCGGTCACCGTAGCCCCGAGGGCCGCGACGCCGGGGAATGATCCGCCCGGTCGCAGGCGTTGGCCCTGGCATGAAGGCCATCACCTACTCCGAGTTCGGCTCCGCCGACATCCTCGCTCTCACCGACCAGCCGGAGCCGCACATCGGCCCCGACTCCATGCTCGTCAAGGTCGTCGCCTCGGGCATCAACCCGGTCGACTACAAGATCCGCGAGGGCTACCTCGCGGGGCTCATCGACGGCGACTTCCCGATCACCCCGGGCTGGGACGTGGCGGGCGTCGTCGTGAAGCCGGGTCTGGACACCCCCGAGTTCGCGGAGGGCGACGAGATCCTGGCCTACGCCCGCAAGGACACCCTGGTGGGCGGGGCGCTGGCCGAGTACGTCGCCGTCCCCGTCCGGACCGCGGCCCGCAAGCCCGCCGGGCTCAGCTTCGAGCAGGCGGCCGCGCTTCCCCTGGCCGGCCTGACCGCGCTGCAGTCCGTGCGCCGCACCGGTGTCCGGGAGGGGCAGACCGTGCTCGTGCACGCCGCGGCCGGCGGCGTCGGCTCGATCGCCGTCCAGCTCGCCGTGCACGCGGGCGCCCGGGTCGTGGGCACCGCCTCCCCGCGCAACCACGACCACCTGCGCTCGCTCGGCGCGACGCCGATCAGCTACGGCGACGACCTCGTGGCCCAGGCGAAGGACGCCGCACCCGACGGTTACGACGTCATCCTCGACTTCGTCGGCGGGCAGGCCATCGACACCGCGCCCGAGCTGCTGGCCCGCGGCGGCACCATCGCCTCGATCACCGACGACCGCGCACGGACAGAGCTGGGCGGGCACTACATCTGGGTCCGACCCGACGCCGAGCAGCTCGGCGAGCTCGCCCGCCTGGTGGTCGACGGCGTCGTCCGCCTCGAGATCGCCGAGACCTTCCCGCTGGAGCGCGCGGCCGACGCGCACCGCGCCGTCGAGACCGGACACGTGCGCGGCAAGGTCGTCGTGACGGTCGGCTCGCCGGAGTAGGTCGCCTCAGGCCCTCGGGTCGGGCAGATCGACGACGGCCCGCCAGGTCTCGGTGAGCCGGAGCCGTGTCGCGGCCCCGTCCGCCCGCTCGAGCCGGTAGCCGCGCACCTCGGCGTCGGACGCGCCGCCGCGGAAGGCCGTGACGGTCCGCACGACGCCGGAGCGCGGCTCCCCGAGCGAGGTCGGGGGGTGCTCGTACGGGCCGACCACGCGCGAGGTGACGCGGCCGGGACCGCGGCGGGCGTCGGCGTCGGCGTCGATGCGGAGGAACCAGGAGTCCTCGCCCCGTCCACTCCCCTCGTCCCCGCTCGTGGGGAAGGTTCGCGGGCTCTCGGCACGCGGATCCTCCCCACGAGCGCGTCGGCCCGGCGCCCCGGCCGCCAGGAGCTGGTGCGCGCGCCGTCGCGGGTCCTCGAACTCGCGCGCACCGGCCGCGCGGACCGCCCGCGCGCCACCACCGCCCCCGGTCCCGGTGCGCACCCGCTCCCAGAGGTCGGCCAGCCCGGCGCGCTCGCACACCGCCGCGAGCTCGGCCAGCCAGGTGACCGAGGTGCGCAACGCCTGCGCCCTGGCGGCGTCGAACGCCTCGTCCGGCTCGAGCGCGCCGTCCGGGCGCCACGTCCGGCCGCGTGCGCCGACCCGTGCCTGCCAGCGGGTGTCGAGGTTGATGCCGGCCCCGGCGCCGGTGAGTCGGCGCGGCGTCGACACGTGGCCGCGCAACGGGATCGCGACCCCCTGGCGCCCGCGCCACCGCAGCCCGAGGTCCCCGTGACGCACCGCGCCGGGACCGTCGACCCCGCCCGTCACCACGTCCGTCGTGTCACCGCCGGCGTCACGCCACTCCCACCACGTCCGCCCGCGCCGCGCAGGGTCGTCGATCCAGGTCGAGTGGGACGCGAAGTCCTGCACCGCGTGGAGGCCGAGACCGACCGCCTGCCGCGCGAGCGCGGTGCGCCGCTCCGCCGTCGGCCCCTGGCCCGGGACGCCGAGGTCGCCGTGAGCCGCCCACAGCAGCGCGCAGACCGTGCCGCCGAGGTAGCGCCGCCACGCGCGCTGCACCGCCTCCGGTCCGTCGAGGTCGTCGAAGTGCAGCGTCTCCAGGTCCGCGCGCACCGCACGGGCGGCGCGCACGCGTGCGGGCCCCCCGGAGGCGAGCCACAGCGGGTTGAGCAGGTAGTGGTCGACGTAGGTGGCGTGGAACGCCAGCACCGTCGCGGCGCCGTCGTCGAAGCCCTGCGCGGCCGCCGCCTCGCGCGTGAGGTCCTCGTGGTGCCAGACGCGACGGTCCGGCCACGGTGCCAGGAAGGCCTCGGACCCGAAGCCCGGGACGAGCGCACGGCCGGCGGCCAGTGCCCGGAGGATCCGCATGCCGCCATTGTCAGCCACGACGGCGACGACGGCGACGACGGCAGGAGGGACCCGACCCTCACGGACGCGGGCCGCGCCGCTCTCCCGAGCGACGCCGCCTGGTCGCGCGGGCCCTCAGCGGACGACGCTCGCGCTCGGCAGCATCGAGCGGTAGGCGCGCGCGACGACGTCACCGACGACGTCCCAGGTCCTGGTGACGGCGTGCTGCCGTCCCTGGGCCCCGAGACGGTCGCGGAGCTCCCGATCACGGACCACCCGCCCGATCGCGGCGGCCCAGTCACGTGGTTCGCGACCGGGGACGAGCAGCCCCGTGACGCCGTCGCGCACCGCCTCGACGAGACCGCCGGTCGCGCTCGCGACGACGGGAACACCGCTTGCCGCCGCCTCGAGGGCGACGAGGCCGTAGGTCTCCGAGTGCGACGGCACGAGCACGAGCGTCGACTCGCGCATCAGCGCCGCGAGCGCGGTGCGCGACTGCGGTCCGAGCAGCTCGACGTCGTCCGCGACCCCGAGCTCGGCCGCGAGCGCGAGGAGCGAGGGGCCGAAGGAGTCGTCCGCCGTCGCACCGCCGGCGATGCGCAGCACCGGCCGCGCCCCCGGCTCGAGGAGCGCCAGCGCGCGGACCGCGAGGTCCACGCCCTTGAGCGGTTCGAGCCGCGCGGCGACGAGGACGCTCGGCCGCCCGACCAGGGGCCGCGCGGCCGGGTGGAACAGCGTCGAGTCGACGCCCGGGTAGACGACGCTGAGTCGCTCGGGCGGGGCCCCCAGCCGCTCGAGCGCCGTGAGGGCCTCCGCGCGCGAGACGGCGATGACGCCGTCGCTCTGCTGCGCGAGGAAGGCCTCGCCCTGGAGGCGGCCCGGGGACTCGGGCCGCTCACCCTCGGACAGGTCGGTGCGGTCGGGCGCCGCGATGCTGTGGAAGGACTGCAGGTGCGGCACGCCCCACGCGCGTGCCACGGGGAGCGCGGCGATGCCGGAGAACCAGTGGTGGGAGTGGAGGAGGTCCATCGGGCCGAGCAGCGCGAGCTCGCGACCGAACTCGGCCATGAAGGCCTCGTTCTCGCCCTTGAGCACGGTCCGCGTCGGTCCGACCGCCAGGCGTCGGACGACGACGCCGTCGATCTCCTCGTGGCGCGGCGTCGCGGGGTCGCTCCACCGCGTCACGACCTCGACGCGGTGCCCGGCACGGGCGAGCGCGTCACAGGTGTGACGGACGACGACGTTCATCCCACCCACGTCACCGCGGCCCGGGGAGGCGTAGGGATCGGTGTGCAGGCACACGACTCCGACGGACAGGGGCGGTGGCACGTCCTCATTCTGCCCCGTTGTCGCACCCCCGGCGTATCGTCCGGCTCGAGGTCTCGGCACGAGATCGCGGTTCCGAGCAGAAGGAGTGACCGATGGCACTGCGCTGGTACTCGGTGGTGGTGGAGACCACCCGTCCCCGTGAGCTCGCCGCCTGGTGGGGCGAGGCTCTCGGGTGGGAGCAGGTCTACGCCGCGGACGACGAGGTCGTCATCATCCCGCCGTGGGCGACGGAGCTCTCGCAGCAGCTGCCGTTCCACCGCCAGCCGCCCGGCCTGGTGTTCGTGCTGGTCGAGCACGAGAAGGCGACCAAGAATCGGCTGCACCTCGACCTGGCGCCGCACACGAGCGACGACCGGGACGCGGAGATCGAGCGGTTGCTCCGGCTCGGGGCCACGCGCGCCGACGTCGGTCAGACCGACGACGTCTCCTGGACCGTGCTGGCCGATCCCGACGGGAACGAGTTCTGCGTCCTGTCCTCGCGGGACCGGTAGCCGCCTCAGTCCGGCAGGACGGTGATGCCGAGGCCCGCGGCCAGCGTGGGGGCGAGCGCCGCCAGCTGCACCTCGTCGATGACCGCGCCGCGCAGGTGCTGCGTGCCGGTGATCTGCTCGATCACCGCGCCGCGCAGGTCGACGGCCTGCAGGGTCGCGCGTGAGACGTCGAGGCGACCGATCCGGCTCCCGGCCAGCGCGACGCGCTGGAGCCGTGCCTGACCGAGGTCGAGCTCGTCGATCACGCAGTCGCGCAGCACGACGTCTGTCAGCACCGCGCCCCGGAGGTTGAGGTAGCTCAGTCGCACCCCGGCGAGCACGACGGCGCTCCAGTCGCACTCGTACGCCTCGACGGACCCGAACCTGCCGCCGTCGACCTCGACGTCACGCCAGGAGCCGCGCTGCGCCGTCGCCACGGGCACGTCGAGGCCCGCGAACCGGACCTCGCGCAGCCGCGCCCCGCGCAGGTCGAGCGTGCCGACGCGCAGCGGCCCCACGGCGGACTCCGCGAGGGTGATGGAGGCGAGGTCGAGATGCTCGCGGACGTGCTCGCCGTCGACGAGCCGGACGCCCTCGAGATCGTCCTGCGAGGCGAGCGAGGGATCGTCGACGGCGACGTCGCGCAGCTCCGGCAGCTCCAGCTGATCGATGCGGGGACGGATCGGACCCGCCGCTCCGGCCCGGCGCGCGGCCCGCGTCACTCCGTGCTCCCCGCCGCCGCGCGGTCGAGCCGCGCGCGGAGCCCGTCCCGCACCACGGGCCACTCCGGTGCCGTGATCGAGTACACGACGGTGTCGCGCACGTAGCCGTCGGGCATCACCGCGTGATGGCGCAGGACCCCGTCGCGCTGCGCACCGAGGCGTTCGATGGCCGCCTGCGAACGCACGTTGCGCAGGTCGGTCCGCAGCTCCACCGCGATGCACCCGAGCGCCTCGAACGCGTGACCGAGCAGCAGCAGCTTGCTCTCGGTGTTCGTACCGGAGCGCTGCGCCGACACGGCGTTCCAGGTGTAGCCGATCTCGAGCCGACGGTGGGTGGCGTCGACGTTGCAGCACGTCGTCATCCCGATCACGGCCTCGCCGTCAGGGCCTCCCCCCGGACCGCCGAGGCGCACCGTGGTGAAGGGCAGCATCTCGCCCCGCTCGGCCAGGGCGAGGCGCCGCGCGATCTCCGCCGCCATCTGCTCGGGACCGGGCACCCGGGTGTACGGCAGGCGCCAGACGTCGCCGTCGGTGGCGGCGTGCACGAGGGCGTCGTGGTCGGAGGTCGCGAGCGGGCGCAGCTCGACGAGGTCACCACGCAGGGTGACGGGAGTCAGGAAGGGCACCGTTCGAGCCTAGCCACCGCCACCGACGGCGAGCGGCGCCGGCGGCCGCTGTCCCCAGCGACGCCGCGCGTGCGGCCGGCCAGGGCCTGCCGTCGACGCCACGCCGCTGTCGCACGCCGGGGGTAGCGTCGCGACCATGACCTCCCCGACCGCGATCGACGGCACCGACGCCGCTCCCGACCTCGCCGCCCGCTGCTTCGGCGACGGCGATCCGCTCTACGAGAGCTACCACGACACCGAGTGGGGCGTGGCGTTCGAGGACAGCGCGGACGAGCGGGAGCTGTACGAGCGGCTGGCTCTCGAGGCGTTCCAGTCCGGGCTCTCGTGGATCACGATCCTGCGCAAGCGCGACGCGTTCCGCGACGCGTTCGCGGGATTCGACCCGGCCGTCGTGGCCACGTTCGACGACGCCGACGTCGTACGGCTCATGGCCGACGCCGGCATCGTGCGCAACCGGGCCAAGATCGACGCCACGATCGCGGACGCGCGCGCCCTCGTCGCGATGCACGAGCGGGGCGAGCGGCTGCGGGACGTCCTCGAGACCTACCGGCCCGCCGAACCGACCGTGCCGGCGACACCGGCCGACGTGCCGGGCAGCACTCCGGCGTCGTCCGCGCTGGCCAAGGACCTCAAGAGGCTCGGCTTCCGGTTCATCGGCCCGACCACCGCCTACGCCGCGATGCAGGCGGTCGGCATCGTGGACGACCACCTGGCCACCTGCCCCGTGCGCCGGGACGAGGGGGCGCCCGGCGGGTAGCGTCGAGGGCATGAGCGACGCCGAGCGGTTCCCCGTCCCCGCCGACCACCCCGACCGCGAGGTGCTGGAGTGGGAGGCCTTCGGACATGCGATCCGGGACCTGGCCCGCACGATCGTGGCCTCGGCGTGGCAGCCCGACGTCGTCGTGGCCATCGCGCGCGGCGGCCTGGTCCCCGCCGGCGCCCTGGCGTACGCGCTCGAGACCAAGGCCATGGGCACGCTGAACGTGGAGTTCTACCGCGGTGTCGGTGAGACGCTCCCCGACCCGGTCGTCCTGCCGCCGGCGCTCGACCCGGCCGAGCTCACCGGCAAGCGCGTGCTCGTGGTCGACGACGTCGCCGACTCCGGACGCACGCTCCTGCTCGTGCTCGACCTGGTGCGCCAGCACGGTGCCGACGTGCGCAGCGCCGTCGTCTACGCCAAGCCGACCTCGATCGTGGAACCGACCTACCGCTGGCGCGAGACCGACCGCTGGATCCTCTTCCCCTGGTCCTCTCTGCCGCCCGTGACCGGGATCGCGAGCACCGACGCGTGAGCACCGGGCACATGAGCACCGAGCAGAACAGCGGCGACGTGCACCTCGACCTGACCCTGCCGCCGGGCGAACCGCTCGCCGGCCCCTGGCGGCCGCTCTCGATCACCGACCTCGCCGCCCAGCTCCTCGCGCCCGCCCTCGAGGCCCAGGCGACGCGGTGCGTGCTCGCCGTCGACGGTCGCGGCGGTGCCGGCACGTCCACGCTCGCCGCGCGCATCGCCGCCGCCGTCCCCGCTGCGGTCCTGATCGCCACCGACGACCTCGCCTGGAACGAACCGATGTTCGGCTGGTCCGATCTCGCGCTCGAGCACGTCCTCGCGCCGTACCGGGCCGGCGAGGACGTCTCCTTCCGCCCGCCCGCGTGGGAGCGTCACGGCCGCGACGGCGTGATCGAGGTCGCCCGCACCACGCCGCTCCTGGTGCTCGAGGGCACCGGTGCGGCGCAGCGTGCGCTGGTCGAGCACCTCGATGCCGTGGTCTGGGTGCAGTCGGACGGGCCGACCGCCGAACGTCTCGGTCTGGCGCGCGACGTCGCGGCGGGGACGAACGGCGACGAGGCCGCCGCGACGGCGTTCTGGCACGAGTGGATGGCGCACGAGAACCCGTTCCTCGACGCCGACCGGCCCTGGGAACGGGCCGACCTCGTGGTCGCTGGGACTCGGGACCTCTCTCCCGAGGAGGAGGCCGAGCCCGACGAGCGCGTGCTGGTCGCTCAGCCCCCGGCGCGCGAGCGCACGTAGTCGACGATCGCCGGGGCGCACGCCTGGATCGTGGCGAGCGTCTCGACGAAGTCCGCACGGTCGCCGAACCAGGGATCGGGCGTGTCCTGCGCGATCGCCTCGTGCAGGCGTTCGGTGAGCCGCTCGTCCTCGAACGCGCGGAACATCACGACCTTCTCGGCCGGGAACCCGAGCCGGCGCAGCGCACCGGCGTGCTCACCGGTCATCGCCAGGGCGAGGTCGGTGGTGGCGACGTCGTCGCGCGTGACCTGGACGGCGCCGCGGTCGGGCACGTCGAAGCCGGCCTCGACCATGACGTCGCGGGCCCGCGTGTCGATCGGGTTGCCCACCTCGTAGGCGGTGACGGCGGTCGAGCGGACCTCGACGTCGGTGAGCCCGGCGTCGTCGAACGCGCGCCGCAGCACCACCTCCGCCATCGGGGACCGGCAGATGTTGCCGGTGCAGACGGTCATGACGGTGAAGGTCACGCCGACGCCCCGGTCTCGCCGACGGCGCCGGTGGTGGTCAGGGCCGCGGGCTCGCCGCGCAGCGGGGACCACGACGTGCGGCCGAACCGCTCCCAGCGCTCGACCACCTCGGGCGCGGTCCCCGGGGCCCCGGGGCGCAGCACCTCGCGGCCGCCGATGAACACCTGGCGGACGTGCGAGGCGAGGTCGAGCGGGTCGCCCGACCACAGCACCACGTCGCCGTCACGACCCTCGGCCAGGGCACCCACCCGCCCGTCCAGCCCGAGGATCGCGGCCGGGTTGGTGGTCAGCGCCGCGAGCGCCGTGGCCGGGTCGAGCCCCTCGCGCACGGCCAGCTGGGCCTGCAGCACGAGCTGCTCGATCGGCACGACCGGGTGGTCGGTGGTGATGGCGACCGTGACACCGGCCTCGGCGACCAGGGCCAGGTTGCGGATGGCACGGTCGCGGAGCTCGACCTTGGAGCGCGAGGTGAGCATCGGACCGAAGATCACCGGGATGTTCTTCTCCGCCAGGACGTCGGCGATCTTGTGGGCCTCCGTGCCGTGGTTGACCACGAGGCGGTAGCCGAACTCCTCGGCGAGGCGGATCGCCGTCGCGATGTCGTCGTGCCGGTGGCAGTGCTGGTCCCACGCGAGCTCGCCCGCGAGCACGGCGGCGAGCGTCTCGTGCGTGAGGTTGCGGTCGAAGGGCTTGCCCTCCTGCTCCGCGGCGTCGCGTCGGGCGACGTAGTTCTGCGCGGCGACGAACGCCTCGCGAAGCACGGCGGCGACGCCGAGGCGCGTGGCGGGGGTCTGCTTGCGGTCGCCGTAGACGCGCTTGGGGTTCTCGCCCAGCGCGGACTTCACCGACACGGCCTCGGCGAGGATCTGCTCGTCGACCGTCCGGCCGCCCCACGCCTTCAGCGCGACGGTGCGGCCGCCGATCGGGTTGCCCGACCCCGGCTTGATCACCACGGTCGTCACCCCGCCGCGCAGCGCGTCGCGGAAGCCGAGCTCCTCGACGTCGATGCCGTCCAGGGCGCGGAACCGGGCCCCGTTGGGGTCGGTCATCTCGTTGGTGTCGTTGCCCGACCAGCCCTCGCCGTCCTCGTGCACGCCGAGGTGGCCGTGGGACTCCACGAAGCCGGGCAGCACCCAGGAGCCGGTGGCGTCGACGACGCGCGCGCCGTCGGGCACCACCGTGTCGGCGCCGCCGACGGCGGTGATCACGCCGTCGGTCACGACCACGGTGCCGCCGGGGATCGGGTCGGCCGCGACGGGCACGACGTGGCCGCCGACGAAGGCGACGGTGGAGACGGGAGCGGCGGCGGTGGTCGCGGGGGTGGAGGAGGACGTCATCCCACCACCCTGCCACGCGGCCCGAAAAAGTCGTGGCGCGCCGCGGGGGCCGGGCGTAGCCTCGAGGCACACGGAGAGGAGGTGGTCCCAGACATGATCTTTCTGAGGACGTGTGAGGTGGTCGCCCGCTAGTCGGGCCCACGGACGGGCTCGTCGGTGAATACCGGCGATCACCGGAACCCGCAGGAGTCGCACCGTCGTCCAGTGCGGCAGTCGAGAGATCGACGGCCTGCGGGTTCTTCCGTGCCCGGCCCGTCCCGCAGCCGAACGGTCCACCTCAGCGGCGGAACCAGCCCCGACGCCTCGGCTCGGCCTCCGGCGGGCCGGGGACGACGTCGAGCACGTCGCCCATCCCGATGACGCTCGCGCCCGGCGTGAGCACGTGGTGCACGCCCCCGAGGGCGAGGCCGTCGCCCGCCCGCAGCTCGGCGCCGGCGTCCAGCGCCGCCGCGACCCCCTCGCGCAGGTCGCGGAACGCCTCGCCCGGCGAGAGCGCGGTGCTGCGCAGCTGGATCTCCGAACCCGTCAGACGCGCGAGCCCGATCGTGTGGGCGATCGACGTCGTCGCGTCCAGCCGCGCCGCCATCGTGTTGAACCAGGTCAGGGCCGGTGTGCTCGCCGCCTCACCCGCGTAGAGCACATCGGTCGTGAGCTGGTCGGTCGCGGGGACGAACACGGCCAGCCCGTCCTCGGCGTCGGCCACGTACGCGGTCAGCACGGTCAGGGTCGGTTGCGCGCCGCGCAGGTCGTCGCCCTCGTAGGTGAAGGAGACGTGGGCGGCGTGGCCGGCGACGGCGTCGGCCAGGAGCTGCTTCGTCGGCGACTGGGCGAGCGCGTAGGTGAGGTGGTCGCTGCGCAGCGGCGCCGGTGTCAGGGCGACGGTGATCGCGTGCCCGTTGACCGTGGTGGTCACGCGATCACCGGGGACGTCCTGGACCGTGCGCGGATCGGGTGAGAACAGCGCCAGCACAGCACCGATCCGCTCGGGCACCCGCCGCAGCAGGACGACGGTGTGCGGTGCGGAGCTGGTGGACATCGGTTCTCCCGGGACTCGTCGTGGTGGGTCGGACGACACTAGCCAGCCTCGGGGGAGACTGGGGGGATGGATCTGCGCATCTTCATCGAGCCCCAGCAGGGCGCCTCCTACTCAGACCAGCTCCGCGTGGCCCAGGCCGCCGAGCGCCTCGGGTACGACGCGTTCTTCCGCTCCGACCACTTCCTCGCGATGGGCGGCGACGGCCTCCCCGGCCCGACCGACTCCTGGATCACGCTGGGCGGCATCGCCCGCGAGACCTCCACGATCCGCCTCGGCACGCTCGTCACGTCGGCGACGTTCCGCCAGCCCGGTCTCCTCGCGATCCAGGTCGCGCAGGTCGACGCGATGTCCGGCGGACGGGTCGAGCTCGGCCTCGGCGCCGGGTGGTTCGAGCGCGAGCACGCCGCGTACGGGTTCCCGTTCCCGGCGCAGCGCTTCGGTCTGCTGACCGAGCAGCTCGAGATCCTCACCGGGCTGTGGGGCACGCCCGCGGGTGAGACCTACTCCTACGACGGCGAGCACTACACGCTGGTGGACGCGCCCGCGCTGCCGAAGCCGGTTCAGACGCCGCTGCCCGTCATCGTCGGCGGCAACGGTCCGCGCCGCACGCCGGCGCTCGCGGCGCGGTTCGCCGCCGAGTACAACACCAGCTTCCCGGAGATCGCCGACATCCCGACGCGGTTCGACGTCGTGCGCGGCGCGTGCGAGGACGTCGGCCGCGACCCCGCGTCGCTGACGCTGTCCGCGGCGCTGGTGCTCGCCGTCGGGAAGGACGAGGCCGAGTTCACGCGGCGTGCCGCGGCGATCGGGCGGGAGCCGGCCGAGCTGCGCGAGCACGGCGTCGCCGGCACGGTGCCCGAGGCGCTGGACCGCCTGGCGCAGCTGCGGGAGTGGGGCGCGGACCGGGTCTACCTGCAGGTGCTCGACCTGGCCGATCTCGACCACCTCGAGCTCGTCGCCGCGGAGATCGCGCCCCACGTGCGCTGAGAGGGAACGGCTACCGCGTCTCCGGACCCGTGTCGCTCCCCAGGCTCTCCGGCACCTCCGCCCCGACGGCGTCGATGACCAGCGGGCTGGCCGGGCGGGTCCGGCGCGGCCGGTAGACGACGCGCGCGAGGAAGACGAAGCGGGCCAGGAAGGCCGCCACCAGCGTCCCTCCCTGCGCGAGCACGCTCGGCACCGCCGCGTGCTCCACCAGGAGCCAGGGCAGGGGCAGGCGGAGCGCGGCCTCGCCGACGTTGAAGAGGAACGAGGCCGCGAACCGGCTTCCGAGCGATCGGCCCTCGGCCCGCAGGTCGGGGAAGACGAGCACCTCCTGGAGCACGAAGTTGCCCAGGATCGTCGCGACCGCGGCGACGGCCGCGCCCGCGAGGTAGGGCACCCCGATCGCGATCAGACCCGCCATGATCGCGAGATTCGCGACGGCGCCGAGGACTCCGACAAGCGCGAACATCGGCATCCGGCCGAATCGGAGCCGCGCGAGCTGACGCACGAACCGCACACCCTGGCTCAGCGTGGCCTTGGAGGTTCCGGCGAACCTCTCCGCGAAGACGAACGGCTCCTCGACCACCGTCAGGCGGTGCCGCGCGAGGATCTCCAGCAGGATCTTGAAGCCCTCGGGCTGCAGCGCGTCGAGGTCGACGCGCTGCCGGTCGAGAGCGAAGAAGCCCGTCATGGGGTCCGTGCAGTCCCGCAGCCGGCGCGGGAACATCGCACGTGTCAGCGTGATCGCCGCGCTCGAGACCACGCGACGGCGGGCGTCGGCGAGACCGTCGCTGCTGCCGCCGGCGATGCGGCGGGACGCGACCACCACGTCCACGCCGGTCCCCCGCCCCGTCTCCAGCAGCACGGGCACCATCTCGGGCGGGTGCTGGAGGTCCCCGTCCATCACCACGCACCAGCGATGGGACGCCTCGCGCAGTCCCTCGACGACCGCGCCGCCGAGACCTCCGACGGGTTCGTCGCGGTGGATCAGGCGCACCGGCACGGTGCTCGTGAGAGCCACCGCACGGACGACGTCAGGGGTGTCGTCCGTGGAGTCGTCGACCACGAGGATCTCGCAGCCGTCGGGGACCGTGGCCGACAACCGACGCACGAGCTCGACGATGTTGGGAGCCTCGTTGTAGGTGGGGACGATGATGGTGGCACTCGAGCCGGTCACGGCTGCTCCTCGGTCCTGTCGGTCGTGTCGGTCGTGTCTGTCGTGTCTCCCGTGTCGACCTCGCGGACCGACCACTCCCCGAACGCGACGACCTCCGTCGAGCCGTCCATGGCCCGCGCCATCTCGGTCAGGCCGAGGTTGACGATGTTCGGTTCCGTGGTCGGCCCCACGAGGATCCACTCGATCTCGCGCCATCCCTGCGCGTGCTCGACGTCGAACTGGCTGTCCAGGTCGACCTTCTCCAGCGCGACGACGGTCCAGGGGCCGCCCCGCCCCTGGTCCTGCACGGCGCTCCAGGCAGAGAACGGGACGACGACGACGTCGTCGTCCGGGACGTTGGCCCCGATCCAGGCGACGGCGTCGCGCCAGTCGGCGTTGGCGTCCGCCGTGGCGAGGGGGAGGCTCCGCTCCCGCCACTCCGGGGCGGCGGCAGCCCCGACCGCTGTCACGGCGAGCACCGCGATCGTCGTGGTCACGACGCGCCGGGGTCTCCCGGAGACGCCGTCCAGACCCACGGCGAGCGCCCTCCACACCCGGTGGGCCCCGGCACCGGCAGCGACGGCGAGGAACGAGAGCGCGCCGACGACGTTCATCCCGGGCAGGTACCCCAGGCCCAGCAGCATGGGGGCCGCGAAGCCGGCCAGCGCCACCGGGACCCAGCGAGTCCGGGCGTCCAGGAGGCAGAGCAGCGCCCCGATCAGGCCCACCACCACGAGCACCTGACTCTGGTCGACCCACCCGAGCACGAGGGCGTGACGGCCGGAGCTCACGTCCCAGAACGACCCCGAGGTGGTGCGGGACCCGAGCTGGAACTCCAGGCCCTGCTGCAGCGAGACCCGGTCGGGTCCCGCCAGGAGCTCGGATCGCAGCAGCGCCATCAGCGGGAACAGTGCGAGCACGAGGGCGCCCGCGGTGAGCGCGCCGGTGAGCGAGAACCCGCGGTTGCGCCACCGCCGCCCCGCCAGCAGTGCGACCAGCAGCGCCGGTCCGACCACCGCGATCGTCAGCTTCGTCAGCAGCGCGACCCCGAAGGCCGCGCCGGCGCCGACGTGCGCCCACAGAGCGCGACGGGGAGACAGCGCGAGCCAGAAGGCCAGCAGCACCCAGGGGGTGGCGACGTTGTCGAGGAAGACCTGGCGGCCGAGGGTCAGGGCGAGCGGCGAGGCGACGAGCAGTGCCGTGGCCGCGACGGAGATCACGGCAGCGACGCCGAGGCGGCGCAGCACGAGGTGCACGAGCGTCGCCGTCACCGCGAACAGGGTGCCGGCCACGACCCGTGTCACCGCGAGCTCCGAGCCGTCACCGATGCCCAGGGCGCGCGGGAGGGCTGCGAGTGCCGCGATCTGGAACCAGCCGAACGGGGGGTGGTCGTACCAGTAGGTGTACGGGCCGAGCGTCCCCTGCGCCGCCGCGGCGGCCTGCGCCGCGTAGGTGCCCTCGTCGTCCTGGAACGCGACGGCGTCGGTGACGTTCCACAGCCCCACGGTGAGGGAGCCCGCGAGCACGGCGGCCGTCAGGAGCCTGTCGGGGGTGAGGACCACGGCGACCCGGGAGCGCAGGCCGGCATCGACGGGGCCGAGGCCGGCGCGGTCGTCGCCGCCGCCCTCGGCCGGGCCGCCCTCGGCCGGGCCGACGTCGCCGTGCAGACCGGTCGTCGGCGTCGCCACGGCGGTCATGCCGCCACCTGCGTCCGCACGGGAGCGAGGTGCCGGCCGGCGTGCTCCGTCTTCTCCCAGCGCAGGTCGCCGCGCCGGAATCGTCCGTAGGCACGCAGGGTGGCGAACGCCAGCAGCAGCTGGAACGGGATGGTGGTCAGGATCAGGACGACGTAGTCGCGCACCCCCATCGCGAGACCGTGGTCCCGCCCCAGCTCCCGGAGCATGCAGGCCTCGAGCGCCACGGTGGCGAGGGTGACCACGAGCGGGAGGAAGGTGAGCATGGCGACCGGGAGCGGGAAGGATCCTCCGATCGCGAGCGCGAGGGAGAGGGGGACGGCGATGCCCGTGACGGCGACGAGGTGCTGCTGCACGAGAGTCCAGCGCGCCGCGAGCCTGGCCCGGCGCGTGGGGAGACGGCGCCAGACACCCTTGCGGAACACCTGGAAGAACCCGAGCGCCCACCGGGTGCGCTGCTTGACGAAGGAGGCCACGTCCCCGGGGGTCTCCTCCCGCGTGGCGAGCTCGGGGCTGTAGGCCACGCGGATCCGACGACCGAGCGAGGACAGGCGGACCCCGAGCTCGCAGTCCTCCGCAAGGCACTCCTCGTCCCAGCCGCCCAGCTCGACGAGGAGTGTGCGACGCACGAACACGGTCGTCCCCCCGAGGGGGATGAAACCCATCCGCTCCTGCAGGTGCAGGCGCGAGGAGAACCAGATGAAGTACTCCAGACAGTTGCGCAGCGAGAACCAGGTGTCGCGGTGGTTGACGAGCTGGACCGCGCCCTGGACGGCGTCGGCCCCCGTGGTGCGGAAGACGTCGTCGACCGCGCGCACGAGCTCGGGAGCCGCCAGCGACTCGGCGTCGAAGACGCCCACGACGTCGCCGCGGCACATCTGCAGCGCCGTGTTCAGCTGCCGGGGCTTGCTCTTCACGGCGGCGCCGTCGACGCTGACCCGCACCCGGTCGGGACGCTCGCGCGCCAGCAGCTCGGCGGTGGCGCGGGTGTCGGGGTCGTCGTGCCCGACGGAGATGATCACCTCCACGTCCCGGTGCGACTGGGCCAGGAGGGCTGCCAGGGTCGCGCGCATCACCCCCTCGCTCTCGTGACGGCACGGGACGAGGATCGAGAAGCTCAGCTCCTCCGCCCCTCCTGTCGCCGGGAACCCGGTCGTCGCTCTCGCCTCCGGGTCCCACCAGGCGTAGGTCGCCAGGACGAGGGTGCTCAGCGAGAGCACGAGGAGGAGCAGCGCGATCGCCACCAGCAGAACGGACATGACGGTCATGGGCCTGGCCCTTCGAGAGATGCGGGGTTGGGGAGGAGACCCGCCCGCGTCCGGTGGACGGGGACGAGCACGTGGTGCCGGGTGTCAGGAGGCGGCGCAGGCCATCCCGTCGCCCTCGACGTCGAGACCGAACGGGTCGACGAGGTCGGGCGGGGAGATCTGGCGGACGGCGATGCCGTCCGGAAAGTGCAGGAGGAGCTCGGTGCACGTCCACGGATGGGGCATCGAGTCCAGGGGGACGCCCGCCGCGAGCATGTCCGCCGTGTGGGCGGACATGCTCGGGGGGACGAGCGGGAGGCACTGGCCGGCATCGCCGTAGGCGGGGTGGCACCCTCCCAGCGCGGTGTCGGAGGTGACGAGATCGGCGGGATCGATCGCCGCCCGGGGCTCGCCCAGCGCCTCGGACCCCACCCGCACCGGGGCGGACGGCGATCCGGCGGCCTGGCCGAGAGCGGTGCCGGTCGGGGCGTCCAGGACGTGGCCGTCAGCGGGGGTGACGGGGTCGGCCACCGGGACGCTGCCGGGAGGGGCGACGGCGACGTCCGCCGCACCCGCTCCGGCGTCACCCGCCGCGTCCGTGCCGTCCGCCACGTCCGCCACGTCCGCGACGTCCGGGACCCCCGCCCCGCCCGGGCTGGACGCGCTCGCCGTCGCCTCGCCCGGGCTGGACGCGCTCGCCGTCGCCTCGCCCGACGGTCCGCCACTCGTGGGTTGGACGTGCACCCCGTGCGCCGACGTCGGCGCAGCGGCAGCGTCGCGGGGCCCCGCACCCCGCCCCGCGAGAACGAGGGCGAGCGCCACCAGGAGAACCAGCAGGGGAACGACGGCGATCAGTCGGGTCCGGCGTGCCGGGCGCCGCGCGACCTCCGGCGCGCTCACGCGACCCACACCCATCGCGCGACCGAGGGAATCCCCGCCGTGTCGAGCACGGTGAGCATGTAGGGGCCGGGCGGGAGCAGGTCGGGGTTGTCGGGCACCTGCGCGGTCAGCACGTCCTCGCCCGCGACGGGCAGGTCCACCAGGCGGGCGTTCGTGTCCGTCTGGTGGGTGGAGGACATCGGGGACATCAGCGACGCCGAGGCGACGTCGCCGTCGACCTCGAGCGCGAAGCCCTGGCCGTAGGTCACCGACGCGGGTGCCGCGACGATCGTCGGCCGCTCGCCCCCGAAGAGGTAGGGCGGGGAGTAGAGCGAGACCCGCATCTCGTAGGAGTTGTTGCCGGGGTTGGCGCCGAACACGGCCACCCGCCCGTCGGCGAGCACGACGGCCGTGGAGTGGTAGCTGCGGCCCACGGGGTCGGGGACGACCGGGGTCCACACGTCCGTCCCGGGATCGAAGAGGGCCGCGGTGCGCACCTCCCCCGCGCGGTTGTGGGTCGCGCCGTTGGCGGCGAGCACCGTCCGGTCGGGCAGGTTGACGAGGTTGACGTAGGTCTTGCCTGGCCCGGGCAGGTCGCCGACCGGGGTGTAGGCGGGCGCCGGATCGCTCAGGTCGATGACGTCGGACAGGCTGATGCCCGCGGCGTTCGCCTCCGTGTGGCCGCCACCGACGATGAGCACGCGCTGGTCCTGCGCGGGTGGGAGGAGCACCGACGCCGCCTGGTCGCGCAGGTCCTTGGCGCGCAGACCGGGCACGTCCCAGATCTGCGCGGTGCGCCAGTCGTACAGCGAGGCACCGGTGCCCGGCAACCCGTTGCCGAAGGTGTGGGCGCCGGCGTAGAACAGCATGCCGTCGTCCATGAGGTACATGTGCGGGTAGGTGCCCCAGTAGCTCCACGTCTGCGGGACCTCCGCGGTGGGCAGCCACCGCATGGCGGCCGTGTCGAACATCTCCGTGACGACGGTCCCCTCGGCCTTCTCGTCGATGCCGCCGGCTGCCCACACGTCGCCGTTGCCGAGCTTCGTCAGCGTCGGGTACCAGTGCGCACCCGCCATGTCGGACGTCGGGTGGAAGGTGTCGTCCGCCGGGTCGAAGTAGTAGCTGGCGTCCGTCCCGTCGAACGTCGTCGGCCCGTCGTCCTCGCCGGGGTAGCTCTGGGTGCCTCCGGAGATGAGCACCTTCCCGTCGGGGAGGGTGAGGTGGCCGGAGCAGAACATGTCGTACGGGACATCGATCTCGAGATAGGTGTCCTCGGTCGGGTCCCACACGGCGGCCGTGAAGCTGCCGGCGTCGAACCGGCTCCGATCGTTGCCGGAGCCGGCGACGAGGAGGACGCGGCCGTCGGAGAGCAGCGTGGTGTGCATCGCTCGCACCGGCATCTCCCTCGCCTGGACGTCCCAGCGGCCCAGCTGCGCCGCCTCGCCCCCGGGGACGGGCTCCTCCTCGGCCCGGGCCAGCTCGGGACCGGTCGTCAGGAGCTCACCGTCGGCCGCGATCGCGACACCGAAGGAGACCCGGTCGACCCCCGCCGGGATCTCGGGGAGCGTGACGGTGCGCCCCTCCCAGCCCGTGGTCGCGGGGAGCGGCGCCAGGTCGGTCCAGTAGGACCAGCCGGCGGCGTCGTGCTTGAAGGCGGTCATCGTGGTGGCGGCGCTCGTGGAGCGGTAGCGGATCGTCGCCTCGTAGAGGACGCCCGCCTCGACGGCCGGGGCGCAGCCGACCGTCTCGGACACGATGGCCTTGACGTCACCGGACACGTGGCCGGTCATGCTCAGCGCCAACGACCGGGCGCCCGCCGGGGCGTCGTCGGGAACGTCCGTGGAGTAGGTGCGCTCGACCGCGTTCTGGCCCCAGCCCGCGACCATCAGGCACTCGCGACCGCCGGCCAGCAGCCAGGGGTTGTCGATCGCGACGCCGATCGGGGGAACCGGGTTCTGGGGGTCGCCCGGGTCGCCCGGCACGACGGCGGTCGTGCGTGCCGCGGAGTAGTCGTCGGTGGTCAGGCTGCCGGTGGCCCCGAGGGAGAGGCCGAACGCCAGGCGCAGGGTCCCCTCGGGCACCGGCGGCGTCGTGGCACCGGCGCGGCGCCAGGCCGCGCTCGCGGGCTGGACGCCGAGGTCGCCCCAGTAGGACCATCCCTGCGCGGACTGCCGGAAGACGGTGAGCGAGGCCGGGGCGGTGGAGGTGTACCAGGCCGCGAGGTCGTACCTCTCACCGGCCACCACCGCGGGGGCGCACGCCTCCACCTCGGAGGTCAGCAGCTTGCGATCACCGCTGACGTGGTCGGCGATGGCGACGGTGACGGCACGCCCGCCGCCGCGCCCCGGCGCCAGCGACCACGCGCCCTCGCTTCCCCAGCCGGCTGCCGTGAAACAGGTGGGCCAGCCCTCGCCCGTCTCGAGGGCGCCGTTGACCACGAGCTCCTCGGCGGCCACCGCCGACCCGGGGTCGAGGACGGACGGGACGAGTGCCAGGGCTGCGGTCGCGACGACCAGTGCGGTGGTGCGCGTTCTTCTCACGGGAGCTCCTTGCGGGGCTTGCGGTGATGAGGGGGGGGGCTTGGTGGGCCGGGTGGGCCGGGCGGCGATCTCATCCGGGCGACGGCCCAGGTACCGGCGTATCTCGGCGATCACGTCTGCCGTGTCGCCGTGTCCGCCGGATCTCGTCCGGCGCAGCGCCACAATATCCAGCCTCAAATGCCCGCAACCGGCTATCCACAGTCTTTTTCAAGCCTTAATAAATTCCCGGTGTTCCAAACCGATAGATGTCGAGAACGTGAGGCGACGCGCGCACCACGCACACCCCCGTGAGGAGTGTTCGCGACGTTGTGCGGGAGCCCGCGGTTCCGTCGTGCACCCGATCCCGTGGCGTACGGTCGAGGCGACGACGCGAGGGAGCGGCATGAGGTTCGGACTGCACACGGGGTACTGGTCGGCGGGGCCGCCGCCGGGGATGGCCGACGCCGTCGCCCGCGCGGACGAGGCGGGCTTCGACTCCGTCTGGACCGCGGAGGCCTACGGCTCCGACGCGCTCACCCCGCTCGCGTGGTGGGGCGCGCGCACGAGCCGCATCAGGCTCGCGACCGGTATCGCGCAGATGTCCGCGCGCACCCCGACCGCCACGGCGATGGCCGCACTCACGCTCGACCACCTCAGCGGGGGTCGGTTCGTGCTGGGCCTGGGCGCCTCGGGGCCCCAGGTGGTCGAGGGCTGGTACGGCCAGCCGTACGCGAAGCCGCTCGCGCGGACGCGGGAGTACGTCGCGATCGTCCGCGACGTGCTGCGCCGCGAGGCGCCGGTCACGGCTCCCGGTCCGGCCTATCCGCTCCCGCTGCCCGACGGCGTTCCCGGGGCGACCGGCCAGGGCAAGGCGTTGCGCTCCACCGTCCACCCGCTGCGCGCCGACCTGCCGATCCACCTCGCGGCGCAGGGTCCGCGCAACACCGCGCTCGCCGCCGAGATCGCCGACGGCTGGCTGCCCGCCTTCCTCTCCCCCGCGCTCGACGGCGAGGCGCGCGCCCTCCTGGCGCAGGGGTTCGCGGCGCGGCCGGAGCACCGGCGTCCTGCCGGTGAGCACGACGAGACGTTCGAGGTCTGCGCGACGGTGCCGACCGCCGTCGCCGGCAGCATCGCGCAGGCCGTGGACCTGCTGCGACCCCACCTCGCCCTGTACGCGGGCGGGATGGGGTCGCAGGAGTCCAACTTCCACCGCGAGGCGATGGCGCGTCTCGGCTACGGCGACGCGCTGGCGGAGGTGGCCGCGCACTACGCGGCCGGCGACCGCGACCGCGCGGCCGCCGCCGTGCCGGAGGAGCTGGTGCGGGAGGTGTGCCTGGTGGGGACGCCGTCGGACATCGCGGAGCAGGTCGCCCGGTGGGAGACCACGTGCGTGACGACCCTGGTGCTCCAGACGGACCCGCGGGCGCTCCCGGCCCTGACCCCGCTGCTGACGCCGCCGACCCCGCCCGCCTGACACCCGCCTGACGGCCCGCCCGCTGCCAGCCACAGCCGCCGAGTTCGGGCTTTCGCACCCAGTTCGGCCCTTCCGCCACCTCCCCGCGCCCCGCACTCCCACCGAGTTCGGGGTTTGACGCCGAGTTCGGGGCCCCTGCCGCCTCCCCACCACCGAGTTCGGGGTTTGACGGGGAGTTCGGGGCTGGTGAGCCCGAACTCGGCAACAAACCCCGAACTCGGCGGAATGGGGGGCGGGTAGCGGGCCGCGGCGCCGGAGGGCGAGCGCCGACGCCGCGAGCGGTCAGCCGCGTGCGACGCGCAGCGTCACGATCTCGAACGGGCGCAGCGTGAGGGCCACCGCGCCGTCGTCGGTCGACGCCGGCGCAGCGCCCCCCGCGCCGCCACCCTCGAACGGTCGCTCGATCAGGTCCGTCACCGTGACGTCCCCGTGCGGGAAGTCGAGCGCGATCGTCGTCGCCGCGCGCGCCCCGAGCGACTCGTACAGCCGCACGACGACGTCGCCGCTCCCGTCCTCCGCGAGCTTCACCGCCTCCACGACCACCTGCGGATCGGCCACCCGCACCAGCGGCGCGATCTCACCGCCCGCCCCCGCGCCGGTCACCCGGCGCTCGGGCAGGTTGATCGCGTACCCCTGGCGCACCGCCTCGGCCACGTCGGCGCCGAACGTCACCGCCGCGCGGAACGTGTGCTCGCCCTGGTCGGCGACCGGGTCGGGGAACAGCGGGGCGCGCAGCAGCGTGATCCGCACGGTCGAGCCGACCGTGCCGCCGTCGACGTCGCCGTCCCCGTCGTGGGACCGCGTCCGCGTGATGTCGTGCCCGTAGCTGGAGTCGTTGGCGACGGCGACGCCGAAGCCCGGCTCGCCCACGTGCACCCACCGGTGCGCGACGGTCTCGAACCGCGCCGCGTCCCACGAGGTGTTGACGTGCGTGGGCCGCGTGACGTGACCGAACTGCATCTCCGACGTCGCGCTCGTGCTGTGGACGTCGAGCGGGAAGGCGAGCTTGAGCAGCTTCTGCGTCTCGTGCCAGTCGACGTGCGTGGTCAGGTGCAGCGTCGGGTCGTCGCCGTCGGCGAGCCGCAGCTCCTGCACGACGCGGCTGCCCGAGAACGAGCGCGTCACGCGCAGCCCGGCGTCGCCGTCGGGCTCCACCGCGTCAGCCTCCACCAGGTCGGTGACGTTGCGGCGGTAGTGCGCGTCGATGTCCCACGCCTCCCAAGTGTTGGGGATGTCGCGGTGCAGCTGCAGCAGGTTGCCGACGGTGCCCGCCGGCAGCACCTCCCGGCCGGTTGCGAGGTGACGCACCGAGGTGACCAGGCCGCGACCGTCGACGGCGACGCGCACGCCGCCGTTCTCCAGCACCCACCCCTCGCCGTCGGGGGTCCGGGTCGCGGGCGTCGCGGCCGTCGACGCGCCGCCGCCCAGCGCCGCAACACCGCCGCGCGCGAACGGCGACGCGTTCAGCACGACCTGGTGCCCCTCCTCAGCCTCGCCGACGAGCTCGCGCAGCGACGCCGCGATCAGCCCCTCGAGCATCTCGGCGACCTCGGCGTAGTTGCGCTCGGCCTCGCGGTGCACCCACGCGATCGAGGAGCCGGGGAGGATGTCGTGGAACTGCTGCAGCAGCACGGTCCGCCACGCCCGCTGCAGCGCGGCGGCCGGGTAGGCGGCCCCGGTGCGGACGGCCGCCGTCGTCGCCCACAGCTCGGCCTCGCGCAGCAGGTGCTCGCTGCGACGGTTGCCGCGCTTGGTGCGCGACTGCGAGGTGTACGTGCCGCGGTGGTACTCCAGGTAGAGCTCGCCCACCCAGGTCGGCGCCTGGTCGGCGTACTCGGCGCGCGCGGCGTCGAAGAACCCCTGCGGTGTCGAGAGCGCGACGCGCGAGGAGCCCTCCAGGTCCTCGGCCCGGTGCGCTGCCTGCACCATCTCGCGCGTGGGCCCGCCGCCGCCGTCGCCGTAGCCGAACGGCACGAGGGACGTGTTCGCCGCACGCTTCTCGGCGAACTGGTCGGACGCCCGCGCCAGCTCGGGGCCGCTCAGGTCGGAGTTGTAGGTGTCCACGGGCGGGAAGTGCGTGAAGACGCGCGAACCGTCGATGCCCTCCCACCAGAACGTGTGGTGCGGGATGCGGTTGGTGTCGTTCCACGAGAGCTTCTGCGTGAGGAAGTCCGGCGATCCGGCGAGCTTGGCGACCTGCGGGAACGACCCCGTGTAGCCGAAGGAGTCCGGCAGCCAGACGTTCGTGGGCTCGAAGCCGAGCTCGTCGATGAAGAACCGCTTGCCCTGCACGAACTGACGCACGAGCGCCTCGGACCCGACCATGTTCGTGTCGGACTCGACCCACATGCCGCCCACCGGCAGCACCCGACCCTCCGCCACGCGAGCCTTCACGCGCTCGAACAGCTCGGGGTAGAACTCCTGCAGCCACGCAAACTGCTGCGCCGAGGAGAACGCGAACGTCACGTCGGGGTCGGCGTCCATGAGCGCCAGGACGTTGGCGACCGTCCGGCTGACCTTGCGCACCGTCTCGCGCACGGGCCACAGCCAGGCGGAGTCGATGTGCGCGTGCCCGACGGCGTGCACGCGGTGCGCGCTCCGGGTCGCCGGGGCGGCGAGCACGTCCGCGAGCGCCGCGCGGCCGGCGGCGGCGGTGCCCGAGACGTCGTCGGGATCGACGACGTCGCACATCACCTCGAGCGCCCGGATCACCTCGGCGCGGCGCGGTGAGGTCGTGGGCAGGGTCGTGATCAGGCCGCGGAGCGTGGCGGCGTCGGCCACGAGCTCGTGGACGTCGACGTCGAGCAGCGCGACGTCGACGTGCTTGAGCACGTAGATCTCGGTGTCGCCCGAGGTGGCCTTGTCCCCCAGCCGCGTGGGCTTGGTCCACTGGTTGCCGGGCACGTCGGGGTTCGCGGCGCCCTCGATGTAGAGGTCGACGGGCGCGAACCGAGCACCGCTGTCGTCGGCGTCGGCGTCGCCGTCGGAGGACACGCGCGGCAGCGGGACGAAGCTGTTGCGCGGCGAGATGCCCTTGAGCAGGACGCCGTCGGGCGACCACGCGGCGCCCTCCGCCTGGAATCCGGGCTGCTGCGCGATGAAGCCGAGATCGACGTCGAGCTCGACGCGCGTCCCCGGCAGCGGCCACGCCGCGGGGACCTCGCCGGTCACGTGGAACCAGACGGTGCTCCACGGCGTGCCCCACGGCGTGCCCACGGGGTGCGGGGCGTACTGCGCGGCGCGCGCCTGCGCGAACGGGACGGGCTCGTCCGGGACGCGCCAGCTGGTGACCTCCAGCGGGTGGCGGTCACGGTAGGTGGCAGGGGCGATCCACTCGGTCACGAACCGGTCGATCCGGGCGAGCGTGAGGTCGGAGTTGTCGTGCATGGGTCGTCCTTCCGAACGAGGAGTGGTGCGGGGGTGAGTCGCAGGAGGTGGTGTCGCGCCGGGCGCCGGGCCGCCGGGCGCCGGTCCGCCCAGGCACACCGACCGCACCCGCCGAGAATGCGTGTGACTGCTCCATCGCCGGGATGCGGCAGCCAGGGGCATTCTCGGCAGGGGGTGGTGGGGCGGGCGTCAGCCCTTGACGGCTCCCGCCATCGCGAACGAGCTGCCCGAGAGCCGCTGCACCAGCAGGTACAGCGCGAGCACGGGCACCGAGTACAGGATCGAGAACGCGGCGAGCCGGCCGTAGGAGATGGTCCCGTAGGTGCCGAAGAAGCCGAAGATGGCGACGGCGGCGGGCTGGCTCGTCTCGCTGAACAGCAGCACGAAGGGCACGAAGAAGTTTCCCCAGGCCTGCGTGAACACGAAGATGAACACGACGGCGATACCCGGCCGCATGAGCGGCACGACGATCCGCCAGAGCGCCGTCATCGCGCTCGCGCCGTCGACCCAGGCCGCCTCCTCCAGCGCGACCGGGATGGAGTCCATGAAGTTCTTCGTCATCCAGATCGCCATCGGTAGGGCCGTGGCGGCGAGGAACAGGACGGTGCCTCCGAGGTTGTCCAGCAGCCCGAAGGCGACGAACAGCGCGTAGACCGGGACCATCATCGCGGTGATCGGCAGGCAGGTCCCGAACAGCACCGTGTACATGAACGGCTTGCGCCAGCGCATCTGGTAGCGCGAGAGCGGGTAGGCCGCCAGCACCGAGCACAGCACGGTGATGATCGCCGTCCCCATCGAGATGATCAGGCTGTTCCACAGGGGGCGGAACGTGGTCTCCCAGTTCATGATCTCGGTGAAGTTGTTCAGCGTCACCGACGTCGGAAGCTTGACCGAGACGGTCGCGGCCGAGTCGAACGCGGCGAGCACGATCCACCCCAGCGGGATGACGAACGCGACGCCGATGACCACGAGGATCAGCGATGCGGCGACCTTGCTGTTGCGCTGCCGCGGCGAGGCGAGCGCACCGTTCCTGCGCTGACGGGCCTCACGCGTCGCCGTCGGGCGGCCGTCGGTCGCGGCGAGGACGTCGGGGGCCTCGGGCGTCATCGCGGTCATCAGTCCACCTCCGGCTTCAGGGCCTTGATGTAGACGATCGCGAACAGGCCGCCCAGGACGAGCGTGACCGTGGCGATCGCGGTGCCGTAGCCGACCTGGGAGAACTTGAACGCCTCCTGGTAGGCGAGCACGGGCAGGGTGGAGCTCTCCACGCCGGGGCCGCCGCCCGTCATCACCCAGATGAGGGTGAAGACGCCGAGCGTCTGCAGCGTGGTGAGCATGAGGTTGGTGGAGATGGAGCGGCGGATCATCGGCACGGTGATGCGCGAGAACCGCTGCCAGCCGGACGCGCCGTCGATCTGCGCGGCCTCGGTGATCTCGGGCGGCACGTCGTTGAGCGCCGCGGAGTAGACCATCATCGAGAAGGCCGTGCCGCGCCAGACGTTGGCGAGAATCACCGCGAGCATCGGCAGCACGATGAGCCAGGCGCTGCCCTCGACGCCGAACCAGCCGAGCATGATGTTCAGCGTGCCGTCGGAGGCGAAGAACGCGTAGAGCGCGAACGCGGCGACGATCTCGGGCAGGACCCAGGAGACGACGACGATCGTGCTGACCACGGCCCGCATGGGACCGTGAGCCGCCTTCATCAGCAGCGCCAGGGCCATCCCGAGGAGGTTCTGGCCGATGAGCGCCGAGGCGATGACGAACACCAGCGTCAGGACGAGGGACTTCCAGAACTGCGGGTTGTCGATCAGCTGCGCGTAGTTGTCGAACCCCACGAAGTCGGGCTGCGCCGCCTTCGGTCCCGTGAGCGAGGCGTTGGTCAGCGATCCGTACAGCGAGTAGACGATGGGCCCCGCGAGGAACAGCAGGAGCAGGACGACGGCGGGAATCAGCGGCGAGGTCCTCAGCAGGGACTGCACCACCCGCCGTGACCCGGGCGATCGGCCCGGGTCACGGTGGTCCCGCCCGGGGAGGGCGAGGGTGGCCATGGCGTCAGCTCGCCTCGGAGACGTTCTCGTCGCCGACCACGCGGGTGATCGCCTGGTCGTAGGTCTCGGCGGCCTGCTCCGGGGTGGCCTGTCCGGTGATGACGGACTCGGCGGCGACCTGGATGTTGTTGGAGATCTGCGCGTAGTCGGGCGTCGCCGGTCGGAAGTTCGTGACCGGGACGAGCGAGGAGAAGAACTCGAACGACGGGTTGAAGCTGACGTAGTCCGGGTTGGCGGCGACGTCGTCGCGCGCCGCGATCTGGCTGTTCTCGGTGGCGAACTTGAAGCTGTTCTCCTCGTTGAGCGTGTTCGCGATGAAGTTGAAGGCCATCTCCGGGTCGTCGGCGTTGGCGCCGATGCTCAGCAGCCAGCCGCCGGACATCGAGGTGGCGCCGGGCTCCTGACCGTTCTGGGTCGGCATGGCGGTCATGCCCATGGTCTCCTCCCACTCCGGCCACGCGTTGTCGCCGGACATCCAGCCACCCGGCATCCACGAGCCGTCGACGGCGATCGCGAGGCGGCCCTCCGGCAGCAGCTCGGTCGAGACGCGGTTGGGGAGGTTCGTGTCGAGGGCGTCCTCGAGGCCGGGCATCAGCTCCTCGTCCTGGAGGGTCTGCAGGAACGTCAGCGTGTCCTCGAAGCCCTGCGAGCCCACGATCCACTTGCCGGCGTCGGCGTCGTAGAGGGTGTCGTCGGTGCCGTAGAGCAGCATCTCGAAGCCCTGCATCGACGTGCCCTCGCCCTGCGCCTTGGACGCGTAGACGTTCATCGGGATGACGTCGGGGACCTCGGCCTTGACCGTGCGGGCGGCCTCGAGCAAGTCGTCCCACGTCTCCGGCTGCCAGTCCTCCGGCAGTCCGGCCTGCGCGAAGATCTCCTTGTTGTAGTAGACGCCGCGCGTGTCGGTACCCATCGAGACGCCGTAGGTGCTGCCGTCGTCGCCCAGACCGGCGGCACGGATGCCCTCGGGGAACTGCGCCCAGTCCTCCCACTCGGCCAGGTAGTCGTCCATCGGGGCCAGGAAGCCGGCCGCGGCGTCGGGCCGCACCTGGAAGGTGTCCTCGTAGATGACGTCGGGCGCCGTGTCGGGCGAACCGTTCATCAGGGCGAGCTTCGTGAAGTAGTCCGTCTCCTGAGCGGCGATCGGCTCGAGCTGGACGGTCCAACCGGGGTTGGCCTCCTCGAACTCGGCCTTGGACTTCACGAGGAGCTCGTCGAGCTGGAAGAACGCGTCGGTCTTCTGGTAGGCGACCTTGATGGTCTGGTCGCCGGATCCGCCGTCGCCCCCGCCCGAGTCCTCCGAGCCGCCGGAGCAGGCCGTGAGGACGAGGGCGAGCGCCGCCGCCGAGGTGACGAGTCGAGCTGTGGTGCGCATGGTGCTCCTTTGCCGCATACGGGACGCTCCTCCTCACCGAGGAGCGATCGGGTTTACTCTAACGTCTGGATTTAATAGCGCAAGTGGCCGTACGAACCGTGACGCGATCGTGACCAGGGCCGGCACAGGACGGCGTCGGGCGGCGTCAGGATCCGGTGGGATGCGCCACGAGCAGCGACGCGTGCGGGGTGAAGGCCGCGTCCAGCACCCGGCTGGCGGCCCCCACCGCCCCGACCCAGAGTCCGACGGCGCTCCCGTCGACGCCCACGCCGTGCAGCTCGCGCATGGTCGCGTGGCCGGCGAACTCGAGCCGTGCGGCGCTCGTGAGGTACGGCGCGAGCCGCTCCCAGTTCGCGCCGCCGACCACCACGCTGTCCGCGTCGATGAGGTCGGTGACGATGACGATCCCGCGCGCCAGGCGCCGTCCGGCGCGCTCCAGGATGGCGACGGCGCCGCCCACCCCGTCCTCGGCGGCGGCGGCGAGGCGCGCCATCGCGGCGTCGAGCTCGGTGGGCGTGGTCCGCGGGGTGTCGGCCGGCACGACCCCGCCGTCGACCGCCTCCCCCACGAGGCGGTCCAGCGCGACGCTCACGCCGAGGCAGCCGCGGTGGCCGCAGAAGCACTCCGGGCCGTCGGCGTCGACGATGAGGTGGCCGATCTCGCCCGCGTTGCGGGAGCTGCCGGACAGCACCTCGCCCTCCCTGGCGAACGCGAAACCGATGCCGAACCCGAGGTAGACGAACAGGGTGGTGCCGCCGCGGTCGGTGCTGCGCTGCCACAGCTCGGCGACCATCGCGGCCGCGACGTCCTTCTCCAGGAGCGTCGGCAGCCCGGTGGCGTCGGCCATCCGGTCACGGAGCGGGACGTCGCCCCAGCTGGGCATGAGCGGCGGGTGGATCACGCGGCCCGCCTCAGGGTCGATGGGCCCTGGGGCGGCGACGCCGAGGCCGACCACCTCGCCGTCGGGCACGAGGGTGCGCATCCGGGCCACCTCGGCGGCGATGGCCTCGACGACGGCGTCGGACCCGTCCGGCGTCGGCACGACCGATCGGTCCACCACCGTCCCGGCCAGATCCAGCAGCACGGTGGTGACCGAGACGGGGTCGATGTGGGCGCCGAGCGCGTAGCCGGCCCCTGGTCGCAGGTGCAGCAGCGTGCGGGGCTTCCCGCGGCCGGCGATCTGGCGGGCGCCCTCCTCGACGAGGCCGAGCTCCAGGAGCCGGCCCACGACGTTGGAGATCGTCTGCACCGACAGGCCGGTGACGGCGGCCAGCTCGACGCGGCTGACGCTCTCGCGGGCGCGCCGGATGTGGTCGAGCACGACCAGCTGGTTGTAGTCGCCCATGCGCGGGAGGTTCGTCCCCCGCCGGCCCGGATACCTCATCGCACCTGCTCCTGGCAGCCCGCACCGTACGGGTCCGCCAGGTCAGGGTAGTGCCAGCGTGAGGTCAAGTCGTCGTCATGCCCGACCGATCCAGACGTTGTTGAGCTCGCCGAGCGGCACCTGGGCCACCTCCGCGAAGCCGACCGCGCGCAGCAGCCGGGCGCGGTCGCCGTCGAGCGCGACGGCCAGCACGTCGCCGTCGCCGCGAACCACGGGGGCGACGACGGCGCGCGCGAGCGCGACGACAGCCGCCTGGTCGGCCTGGGGGGCGACCGTGACGGCGAACAGGACCAGCCGCGGCCGGAGCAGCAGCACGTGGTCCATGACGCCGGCCATCGAGGCCATCAGCTGCGGCCGGACGTGATCGCCCGGGCCGATCGCCTGGCTCGGGTCGGGCATCCGCAGCTCGCGCTCGAGGATGCGGTGCAGGTCGGAGGACGCGCCGTCGACCGCTCCTGGCATCCAGACCGACAGGGCCTGGAGCTCGCCCGCGGCGTCGTGCGCGACCCAGAGGTCGCCCTGGTCGAGGACGACGTGCGACAGCGCCATCCGCGCCGCGGACCGTGCCGCCTCGGGGTCGACGGGGCCGTCGAGCTGCCCGTCGCCGTCGATGTCGACGTCGTGGCTGCTGGAGCGCAGCAGGCGCACGACGGCATTGACGTCCACCAGGCCCCCGCGCCGGACCGTCACCCCCGCTGGCGTGATCGTGCTGCTGACCGGGGACGACATCGTGCTCATCCCCCGACCGTAGCGGCGACACCTTGGCGATCGCTGGGGATTCGCTGGGCGCGGAAACGGGAACCGAACGCTCCTGGACCCCTCCGCCCCCGTCGAGAATGCAGATGACTGCTCCACCGCGTGGATTCAGCAGCCACCCGCATTCTCGGCGGGGGTGGGGTCGGGCTCCCGTCAGCCGACCTCGGGGTGCACGTACCGGTGCAGGAAGGCCGCCATCGCGTCGCGGTTGACCGGGTTCAGCGGCTGGAAGACGGACGTGCCGTCGTTGCCCTGCCAGCCCGTCGCGATCCCCCGCTGCGCCAGCCACGAGATCTCGGAGTAGAACTGGTCGCTCGTGGCGACGTCGGTGAACGGCGACGTGGCCGGCGCGTCCACCTCAGGCGACCCGGCGAGGCGGTGCAGGAACGCCGCCATCGCGTCGCGCGCGATCGGCTCGAACGGTCGGAACTGCGCCGTGCCGTCGGCCTGCACCCACCCGGTGGAGATCTTCTCCTGCGCCAGCCAGACGATCTCCTCGTAGAACTGGTTGCTGGGATCGACGTCGGTGAAGGGTGAGACCTCGGGCAGATCGACGTCAGGGGAACCCTGCTGGCGATAGAGGAACGCCGCCATCGCATCGCGCGCGATCGGCTGCACCGGCCGGAACTCGCGTGTGCCGTCGGCATTCACCCAACCGGTCGAGATGCCCGCCTGCGCGAGCCAGGAGATCTCCGTGAAGAACTGGTCGCCCTCGGCCACGTCCACGAACGAGATCGGCTCGGGGCCGGCCTCCGCGTAGACCTGGACCTCCACCAGTCCCGCGGCCCAGGGGGCCGCGTTGCCGTTGTGGTCGTTGATCACGGAGGAGATGTCGACGCGGACGTGGCGGTAGCTGCCGGTCAGGTCGTCCGTGGTGAACGCGACGAGCCGGTTGCTCTCGCGCTGCGCGATGCGGTCCCACGTGACGCCGTCGAGCGATCCGTGCACGGAGTACGTGCTGCGCGTCTCCGACCCGTTCCACGAGCGCCACGAGAGGTCGACGCGGGCCAGGTCCCTCGCCTCGCCGAGGTCGACCTGCCAGGTCGCCGGGGCGCCGTCGGGCTGCCAGTAGTTCGTGCTGTCTCCCGACAGGTTCGTGTTGGTGACGATCCCGTCGTTCGCGGCACTCGCCGGCGTCACCTCCGAGGAGGCCGTGGCCGGCCGTCCCTGCGAGACCAGGTCCACGCGCGGCGTCGCGATCGCGGCCGTGGTCGGGTCGAAGGACCAGCCCGGCTGGTAGGTCAGGCTGACGTCGGTGCCGTCGATCTCGAGCGGCAGCCACACGTACGTGGAGGTGCCGAGCTTCTTGGAGTTCCAGCGGTCGCCCATGTACAGGTAGGAGCGCTCGCCGCCGTCGCCCTCGACCGTGATGATGTTGGTCGGCTGGCTGTAGAAGGAGGAGTTGTTGCCCACCAGCGACAGGTCGCTCCAGCCGTCGGGGTCGGACAGGTCCGACGTCGAGGCGACGCGCGTCTGGTTGGGGTACCAGCCGCTCTGGCCCGAGGTCATGACGAAGTAGCGGCCGTCGATCTTGACGACGGCGGGGGCCTCGCGGTGACCGCCCGCGAACAGGCGGTAGGAGCTCTCGAGCACGACGTCGGTGTAGTCGTCGGTGAGGCGGTAGACCCGCATGTTCTCGTGGTCCTCGGTGCTGAACAGGTACGCGGCGTCGGAGTCCGGGTCCTTGAACACGGTGAAGTCGCGCGAGCCGTAGCCCCACAGGCCGTCGGTGCCCTCGTACGTCGGGTCCTCGTGCTCGGTCGTGACCTCACCCGCGCCCGGGCGGAAGATGCCCTGGACCTCGTAGTCGCCGTCGATCGTGTCGCTGGTCGCGACGATCACCTTCGAGGCCGCGTAGGAGTCCGCGGTCTCCCAGTGGCCCCACATGACGAACTGCTGCGTCGCGGCGTTGAAGAGCAGCTTGGGCCGCTCGATCTTGCACTCCTCGCCCGTGTAGGTGCCCGTGTCGCAGACGCCCGCGGTCTCGGTCGTGACGATGTCGTTCACGTGCTCCCAGTTCAGGAGGTCCTGGGAGCGGTAGAGCGAGACGGCGTTGAGCACGGCACGGTCGTGCGCCTTGTTCTCACCGATCCAGTAGAACCAGCCCTCGTGCTGCAGGAAACCGCCGCCGTGGGCCTGGATCGAGTCGCCGTTCGTGTCGTACCAGGTGCGGCCGATGGGCGGGGCGGTGTAGCCGTCGGCGGGGACGACGTCGATGCGGTAGTCCGCCGTCACGACGGCGCTGCTCAGGCCGTTGCGGACCGTCACCGCAGCGACGGAGGTGTCGGCGGTGACGGCGATCGGCTCGATGTAGCGCGTGCCGTTCGTGCGGCTGGGGGTGCTGCCGTCGGTGGTGAACCAGATCGCGGCGCCGGGCGTCGCGGTGGCGAGCTCGACGCTCTGCGCGCTCTCGTAGACGCCCGTGGGCAGGCTGATCGTGGGCGCGGCGACGGCGATCGGCGTCGTGTCGACGGCGACCTCCCCGCGGGCGACGGCGATCCAGGAGACGACGGGCGCCTCGGTGCCCGCCGTCCGGCGGAAGTTCAGCGTGACGTCACCGTCCTGCGTCGTGGTGACGGCGCCGCTGAGCATCGCGGTGCGCGAGCTGCCGTTGACCGTGACCTGGGCACCGACCGTGGTGCCGTCGGCGAGCCCGGCGCCGGAGACGTCGGCGCGGAGCGTGCGGGGGCCGCTCCACCACTCGTTCACGCCCGCGGTCACCGTGTAGGTGCCGGGTTCGAGATCGGTGAGCGTGTACGTCAGGGGCAGCGCGGAGCCGTTGAGCCCGTAGAGGCCGGTGGCCGACTTGTCGGTGGCGACGTAGGGCGCGGGACGGCGGGGACCGCCGAGGCCGGTCGCCGAGTAGCCCCAGGTGCCGGCGGCCGCCGCCTGGTCGGAGGCCTCGTTCAGCAGTCCGTCCTCGAGGGCGGCGACGGCGTCGAAGGACGTCGAGGCGAGGCCGGCGGTTCCGGCGTCGATGAAGTAGGCGAGGTCCCCGGGGACGACCTCGACGTACGCGGTCGTCGCGAGCGTGCCCTCGACGAGGCCCGTGACGGGCACCGTGGCGTAGTGCCGGTCGAAGACGAGGTCGGTGGTGTCCCAGGTGACGGCGGCCGCGCGGGTGGCGCCGGACGCCGTCGTGACCTGCACCTCGGCCGGGAGGGCCGGGGTCGCGCCCGCGACCGTGGCGGCTCCGACCGGGGCGACGACGGCGACGGCCGGGTCCGCGGGGGCGGCCGGGGCGGCCGGGAGCTCGGCCGAGATCGGGACGGGCGCGGTGTCGGCCGCGGCTCCGGCGGCCGTCAGACCGACGAGCGCGACCGGCAGGGCGACGATCGCGGCGACCGCCCGGCGGAACGGCCCCGCGGGACGGTGCGGCGGGCGCGGCTGGACCGGGTGGTGCGGGGGGTGGGCACCTGATGACATCCGTGTCATGAACTCTTCCTCGAGTACGGGGTGGAGCGGACAGTCGATGGTGACGTCACCACGTCCGCGAACTAGACCCTAACCCGAAGAATGCACATCCGCCTGTTGACGTCATCATCTGAGTGCCTCACCGGCTGACCGACCCCGGTCGAGAATGCAGAGGACTGCTCCATCGCGCCCGTCCAGCAGTCACGCGCATGCTCGACGGGTGTGAAGGCGCCCTCAGGCGTTCTTGCCCGCCGCGACGATGAGCGCGCGGAGCGTCGAGCTGAGCATCGCGCCGTGCCGCTCGTCGACGCGCTCCCCGGCCATCAGCAGGCCGATGATGTGCAGTCCGACCACCGCCTCCTCGCGCACGCGCTCGTCGGGCAGGTCCACCAGGGCGCGGACCGCCGCGCTCGCCGCGTTCATCACCAGTCTGGGCCGGGCGGGACCTCGGACGGGCTCGTCCAGCAGCGCGGCCCACGGGTCGGGCTCCGGCGGCGGGCCGTCGACATCCGGTGCATCCCCGCCCAGCACGGACGCACCACCACCCGCACCGGCGTTGGCCGTCGACCCCGCCAGCAGGACCGGGACCGTGTCCGGTACGAACGATCGCACGTCGAGGTCGACCCCGAGGCGATCCAGGACCGGTGCGGCGATCCGCTCGAGCGCGGCGACGAGCGGATCCCCCGCCGTCGGCCGCCCCAGATCCTCCAGGAACCGGCCGCGGTCGAACAGCCGGATCCGCGCCGTCGACCCGTGTCCGGACCGGACGCGCTCGAGGATCTCCGCGCCGTAGACGTAGGAGCCGTTGATCACGAGGACGCCCGTCGCCGCCAGGACGGGCGCGAACGTCGCGAAGTCGGCGGCGGACGTCACGTACCGCACGCGGTCGCGGGTCCGGACGGCGCCCACGAGCGTCATCGGGCCCTCGGTGGTCTCCCAGGGGTAGTGACGCACGACGAGGTCGAGCATCTCGGGGTCCACCGCGGCCATCGCCAGCAGACCCGTGGAGTGCACGCGCAGGAACCGCCCGAACGCCGCGGGGTCGCGCTCGGCCAGGCGTTCGACACCCTCACGGATCCGACGACCGACCTGCTCCCTGACGTCGGCCAGGAGCACGCCGTCCTGCAGCGCCTCGCGCGACGCGGTCAGCGGCAGGTCGCCCGCCTCCACCACGAGCCGCGCGAAGTAGGCCCAGTCGGGGGCGAGCTGCACGTTGTCGTCGGCGACGAGCATGCCGCGCGAGTACACGCGGTCGCCGCGACGGTGACCCACCCGACCCGGGCTGTCGGCGATCAGCGCGAGACCCACGACGCCGGCCACCGGCACCTCGACCCGCATCGCAGCGAGCGGCGCGAAGCCGAGCTCGCGCGCGGACCAGTCCACGGCGTCGGCCTCGGTCCCCGACCACGGCGGCGTCGAGGACGTGACGACCTCGAGGGTTTCCTCCGGCCCCGGGGCGAAGTCGACGGGCACGTCCAGGAGGCCGGCGAACCGACGCGCGAGCAGCCCCACACGGTGCGGCTCGACCCACTCCTGATCGTCGACGCGCGCCGTCACGGTGACGCGTGTCCCGGCGCCGGGCAGCGGCGTCTCGGCCTCGGTGACGGTGAAGGTCCCGTTCGCGCTGCCGATCCACAGGAGGGTCGGCGCGTGGGGCGTGCGAGCGCTGCGCGAGCGCACCTCGATCCGGTCCGCGACGAGGAAGCACGAGAGCAGGCCGATGCCGAACTGGCCGAGGAAACGGCGACGCGCGCGGGTGAGGTCCGCGGTCTTGCTCGATGCGCCGATCGTGGCGAGCACGTCGCGCATCTCCTCCTCGGTCAGGCCGATGCCGCCGTCGGAGACGGACACGGTGCCGGTCGCGGCGTCGGCGGTCACGAGGATCCGCGGCGGCTCGCGGCCGTCGAGATCGTGACCGTCGAGGTCCTGGCGCGCGACGACGGCGTCGCGCGCGTTCTGGATCAGCTCGCGCAGGTAGACGCGCGGGCTGGAGTAGAGGTGGTGGGACAGGATGTCGACGACGCCGCGCAGGTCGACGCGGAAGGCCTCGCCGCTCACGGTCGGGCCGCGCCGGGGACGAACGCCGCATCGCCGCGGTACCAGCGCTCCCCGACCCACGCGGTGGCGCGCGTACCGCCGTCGCGAGCGTCGAGGCCGCGGGCGATCGTCAGCGCCCGCTCGCGCAGCTCGGGGCCTCGCGGATCCTGCGGCGCCGTCGCCAGGAGCGCCGCGCCTGACGCGGCGAGGAGCCCGAGGTCGGAGGCCGTTCCGCCGTCGACGTCCGCCAGGAGGGCGTCGACGACGGGGCGAGGGTCCCGGCCGGTCCGGGCCACGACCTCGAGCACGACCCAGCCGGGCACGACGCCGAGGCTCGTGACGTCGTCGTCCACCGAGGCGAGCACCTGCGCGAACCGGTCGGTCGTGGCCTCGTCCTCGGGGTGCAGCCAGGCCATCCAGGTGGTCGCGGCGCGGATCTGCTCCGCGTCGCCCTCCAGCAGGACCTGCGCCGCCACCGACGTCGCGAACCCCGGGGAGTACCGCGCGACGAGTCGCACCATCTCGAGCCCGATCGCCTCACGGTCCAGCTGGTCCGCCTCGTCCAGGAGGCAGTCACCCAGCTCCCCCAGCTCGGTCCGCAGCCTCTCGACGTCGCCGCGGTGCGCTGCGATCTCGGCCTGCACCAGGGAGAGCGGTGCGAGCGGGGCGCGGGTGACGGCGCGGACCTCGGTCTCGTCGCCGATGAGGCGGTCGATCTGGTCCCACGACACGTCGGGACTGGCGACCGCCTGCTCGACCACGGTCGCGAAGAAGCGCTCACCCATCGCACGGATCTCGTCCACGACCCACGCGGCACCGCGGAGGAGCTCCTCCTGCGAGCGCCGGTAGCTCGCCACCAGCGTCGCGATGTCGCCGGCCTGGCCGGCGCGCAGGCCGTGCAGCAGCGGCACGAGGAAGAGCGACGTCGCGCACCGCAGCTCGCCTGCCCGGGTGCGGAGACGGTCGGCGAGCGCCTCGGCCTCGGACGCCGACTCCGCCGAGAGCAGCTCCATCGTCTCGCCGAGCAGCGCCTGGTAGCGGTACTTCAGCGAGATCGGCGGATCGTCCGAGCGCACCAGGCCCGTGCGCTCGAACCAGCCGGCGGCCAGGATGAGCTCGGCGCGCGCCTCGGGATCGCCCCAGACCTCGGGATCGTCCACGACGGCGGGGCGCCGCGCCTCGGGCAGCCCGGCCCACCACAGCTCCTCGAGCTCGCGCTCGTGCACCCGGGTGGTGCCGCGGCGGTCGTGCTGCTGCGCCCCCTCCTGGGCCAGGGCGCGCAGAAGCGCACCCTCCTCGCCAGCGGGATCGAGGAGGATCCGGTGGCGCGCGACGGCAGCGATCGCCTCCCAGTCCGTCCCGTCGAGGGCGCTCTCGGCCAGCACGTGGTCGACGACGACGCCCGCCGGCTCGGGGCGCTCCTCCAGGACCGGGATCACGTAGCTGGCGACGGCCTCCCGCGCCAGGACGTCCGCCCCCACCGCCGCGACGAGCGCGTCGCCGATCACCGTCGCCTCCACCCGCCGCCCCTGGCGCACCCGCAGGAAACCGAGGAGTGCCACGAGCTTCAGGTCGCTGAGCCGGTCGGGTGTCCCGGCGTCGAACGCGAACGGGTCGATGCCGAGCGCGCGCAGGCGCTGCTCCAGGGTGTCCGCCGCCCGGTCGACGTCGAAGCGCGCGATGAGGGGGATCTCCATCTGGATGACGCCGCCGTCGTCGGCCCGCCACCCCTCACCGCTCTCGGCGCGCCAGCGGTCGATCCAGGAGAGGGTCGCCTCGGCGTCGCCCGCGGCCGCGGCCACCGCCGCGCGAGCGACGTAGGCGCCCGTGACGTCCACGCCTCGCCGTCGCATCTCCTGCTCGACGAGGTCGATCAGCCGGGTGATCCGCTCCAGCGGGACGCGCGGGTCGTCCACCAGGGTCATGGCCGTCGTCCCGACGGAGTTCAGGTGCAGCGCGACGTTCGACGGTGCGATCAGGTCGCCGTACCGGCTGATCGTGCGCATGAGCGCGACGAAGACCTCGAGCGCCTCGGCGGCGAGCCCGCCCTTGACGAGGATCGTGCACTGGCTGATGCGCGCGCTGGCGACGAGGTGCGGGAACCCGACCCGCTCGCAGTCCTCGATCAGCTCGTCCCACGCCTCGACGGTGCCGAGGTCGTCAGGGAGGTCGTGCAAGCTGTCGGCCCGCTCGAAGAGCCGGGCGACCTGGGCGCGCCGTTCGTCGTCGAGCGTGTCCACATCGGCGTACGAGATCACCGGGAGCCTCCTCGCGCGGGTGCGCCCGCGTGTCGTGCCGTGTCGTGCCTTGTCGTGCCTGTCGGGCGGCGGTGCCCGCCGGCTGGCTCATGCTAGGCGGGTCGCCTGCCGCTCCGGGGGACGGACGTCGACGGCGCCGTCCGTCCCGCGCCGGCGGCCGCGGCCGAGGGATCGGCCGGGTCGCGCGCGTCGTCCAGACGCCGTTCAGCCATTGTCAAGGCTCACGCTCTACGCTCATGAGGTCGGCCCATGTGATCGGGCCGTTTCCGGCATCACGAAGGAGAACTCATGGGTATCGGGGACAAGATCAGCAACAAGGCCGAGGAGCTGGGCGGCAAGGCCAAGGAGGCCGTCGGCAACCTCACGAACAACGAGCGTCTCGAGGCCGAGGGCCAGGCCGACCAGGCCAAGGCGCACGGCAAGGCGGCGGGCGAGAACGTCAAGGACGCCGCCAAGGACGCCTTCGGCAAGTAGGCGCCTTCTCAGCACGACGGCGAGGGGCCGGGCGATGAACGCCCGGCCCTTCGTCATGCCCGAGGGCAGTCCTGATCGGCCGGGGTCGGCGCCGGTCAGGCCGGGTCGCGTGCGACCCGCACCCCGCCAGCTACCCTCGACGCCATGCGATCCATCGCCGACCACCTGCGCGCCGCCGCCGAGGATCGAGCCGACGGGAAGACCCTGATCAAGGCGGCCGACGTGCTGGAGAGCTACGCGCGCGCCCCGGGGACCAGGGCGGAGGCGTCCCGCGTGGGTCGCATCGTCACGACCGGCGTCGTCGACGTCATCGGGCAGGGCCTTCACGACGTCTACCTCGAGGCCCCGCACGACGACTCGGACTCCTCGCTGTTCGGTTCCCCCGTCGAGAATCGGTACGCCCTCTGCGTCCTCCTGGTCGCCGCGTCGAGCGACGACGCGGACCTCGCCACCCGCGCGGCGGCGTCGTCCGCCGCTCTCGTCCCCCTCGTCGCCGACCTCCCGTCCGACGAGGCCGAGTCCCTGCTGCACGTGGCCACCCTGCTGGCGGGCTCCACCCCCGCCGAGGAGCTCGCCGAGGCGGCACGCGAACGGTTGCGCCGGGAGCCCGCGACGCCGGGGCGCGCCTGGGCGGAGTCCCTCGGGCTGGACCTCCCGCTGGCCCGGTGGGAGATCGCGATCGAGGTCCCCGGGGAGCTGCGGGTCCTGCTGTCGGTGAGGGACCTCCCGGGGCGGAGCACCTCGTTCTCGGTCTCGATGACCAGGACGACGAGGTGGACGACGATGCTCGGCACCGAGATCGCCCGGCCCGGAACCACGACCGCCTACGAGCACCACAGCGATCCGTCGATCGCCGGTGAGGTCGAGGTGGCCGCCAGCATCGAGGACGTCCCGCGGCTGCTCGCATCGCTCCAGCTGGCCAGCCCGGGGATCGCGCTGGACCTGGCGGCGGCGAAGGTTCGCGCCTACCCGGCCCGGCTGATCACGGCGGCGGACAAGAAGCGCGTCGTCGCCTGGGTCGCCGGCGCGGCGTGAGCCGCAGGGCGCGGGCCGCGGGTCGCAGGCGCACCGACACCGCTCGACCTCGCGCGATGCGACGACCGTGCGCGAGCGTCCCGCGCCCTCGCTGTGCCCGAACGGCCGGTTGAGGCGTTCGCTGTGCGGGAGCGGTCGCCTCGAGCCCGCCGCAGCGATCAACGGTGCACAGCGAACCCCACCACCCGGGCGCGCTCCGTCGGCGTGGTGTCGGCGACCGGCGACCGGCGACCGGCAGATCCCCTCACTCGGGGACGACGACGACGGCGCCGCCCACCCGAGGTGAGCTGTGAGACGACAGGCAAAGTGTCCTTGACCTTTGTTGCGGTTCCGCGCCCCCAAAGATCGTCTCCGGGACCGGTGGCGCCAGTTCTTGGACAACCTGCTTGGCAACGTCTGCGCCGGACGCTGCTCGAGTGCGGCGGACCATCGTCAGCAGATCACCCGTCCCGATGCACGCGCTTCTGGGTGGCCAACTGGCAATTTTTGCCCTCACGCTGCCGCCCTCTGGACACGAGCAGCTGCCATGTCTCCGGCGGGCACCTTTCGGGGGGTGGCGTCCAGCGAGGGGTGACGCAAGGACGACGGGGGCGTCACCTTGCGGTGACACCCCCGTCGTCGCTGGTGCTGTGCTCGATCAGCTCAGCTGGTCCTCGTAGCCCTGGTACCTGAACAGGAACGCGGCCATGGCGTCGCGGTTGACGGGTCCGAGCGGCTGGTACTGCGCCGTCCCGTCGTTCCCCTGGAAGCCGGTGGAGATCCCTGCCTCACCCATCCACGCGATCTCTGTGTAGAACTGGGTGCTCGGCGTGACATCCGTGAACGGCGACGTCTCGGGGAGCGTGATAGCAGGCTCGTCCGCGTACCGGTAGAGGAAGGCGGCCATCGCATCGCGCGCGATCGGCGCGAGCGGTCGGAACTCCGCCCCCCTCGCCGTGGACCATCCTGTGGTGATCTCCTGCTCGGCCAGCCAGGTGATCTCACGGTAGAACTGGTCCCCGGGCGCCACGTCGACGAACGGCGAGGTCTCAGGCTCCTCGAAGGCCGGCGAGCCCGCGAGACGATAGATGAACGCCGCCATCGCGTCACGCGCGATGGGCGTGACCGGCCTGAACTCTTGGCCGGCCGGGGTGGTCCATCCGGTGCTGATGCCGCGGGCAGCCAGCCAGTTGATCTCCAGCGCGAACTGGTTGTCATCGGCGACGTCGACGAACCGGTCGCGCACGACGACGGTAAACGTCGCCTCGCGCGTGGTGTTCTCGGCAGTCAGCGCGAGGGTCACCACCTGCTCGCCGAGCACGTCGGGGTTGTAGCCCGAGACGGTGAGCTCGTCCCACGGCACGGTGTCGATGCTGCCGTCGGTGTAGGTCGCCTCGACGACCAGGCCGGAGAGGTCGAGCGGCGTGCCGAGCACGTAGCCCGTGGTCGTCGGGGGCGTCGCGACCTCAAGAGTCTGAAGGTCGACGTTCGCTGTGACGTCGTTGCTGACGTCCACGACGAGTGGCGCGAGCTCCAACCAGTCGATGTTCGGCGCGCTGCCGGTCGCGTTGGAGAGCGTCAGCCCGCCGTCGACCGTGGTGAGGTCGACACCGACGGTGTGCGACCAGAAGCCCTTCCAGGAGTAGTTGTGACGGAAGGCCCCGCGGGTCCCTTCGTCACCGCCGACCTCGGTGATGTCCAGGAAGCGCGTGATGACGTCGGTGTTGTAGTCGTGACCGGTGTTCTTCTCGGCGTTGGCGTAGCGCACCACGAGGTTGTACTGACCGGCGCCGAAGCCCTCGGGTCGGGCCAGCACGGCGGTGTTGGCCGGGCCGTCACCGATCCAGCCCAGCTGAGTGCCGGAGACGTTGGTGGGGGCAGGAACCTGCTCGGCGCGGACGGCGCCGGTGGTGGTGACGTTCGAGGTGTCCTCAGCCTCGGTGAAGAAGACGGCCTCGTCGGCCTCCTCCGCGCGGGTGACCGTCGCTGATGCCAGCTTGATCGTGTCGGGCGTCGAGACCGCCAGCTCGTTGATGCCCTTGGCGAGGTGGACGGTGGCCGTGGAGGTCCACGTGCCGTCGCCCTCGGCCGCGAGGCCCTCGATCGCACGGCCGTTGACGAGCAGGTCGATGGCTGCGGCCTCCTCCGACCGGTAGGTCAGCGTCACGTCGTAGTAGCCCGTGTCGCGGCCCGCGGCGTAGAAGGTCGCGCTGTCGCCGGCATCCAGGCCGACGTAGCCCGCGGTGCGGCTTCCGGCGAAGGAGACCTCGCCGCCGTCGATCCGTGCGAGGTGAGCGGGGTAGGTGGTCGAATCGGGCTCGTCAGCCAGCTCGAGGTCGAACTTGTCCAGCGAGATGTCGGATCCGGGAAGCAGGCTCGTGCCGTTCTGGCTCGTGCGGAGCGAGAGCGAGCGCGTGCCGGCCTCGAGGTCGACGAGTGCCTCTGCCCGGCTGCGGTAGCCCCAGGAGAAACCTGCCTCGTAGTCGACGTACTCGGCGAAGACGCCGTCCACGAAGAGCGCGTGGCGGCCAGGGCCGATGTTGGGGCCGTTGACGCCTCCGACCGATCCGAAGCGGTAGGTGCCGGTCGTCGGGACGTCCAGTGTCCACGTGAGCGAGGAGGTCACACGGTTGGTTCCTCCGACGTCGCGCTGGCCGGAGGCCGCGAACTCCCAGTCGTTGCTCATGGGCTTGTCGTAGGCGGTGACGTCACGAAGGACGGTGTCCTCGGCCTCGATCGAGGCGCGCCACGTGGCATCCACGGTCGGCTGCTCCGCCAGGGCAGGGGTGATCACGAGCTGGTAGGCCGAGAGCCGGTCACCTCCGGGCACCTCCACCTGGAGCTCGCCGTCGACGACGGCGACACGCTCGGCGACGGTGACCGGCGGGGCGAGGGCCTCACCCTCCTGACCGCTCCATTCCGCCTCTCTGACCTGGACGTCGACCGTCGTTCCGAACACGGCGGGGTCGATGTTCTCGACGTCGACGCGGATGTCCTTGTTCGTGCCACCGAACAGGACCGTGGCCTGGCGCTCGTCCTCATCGAGCGCGGCGATGCCCTGCAGGGAGTCGACCTTGTTCAGCTCGGGCGGCGTCAGGGCGACTGTCTCACCGGTCAGGTCGCCGTACCACTTCAGGAGCCACCAGGCGCCGTTGGCGCTGTTGTTCTTGGCCATGTTGTCGTTGAGGTTGCCCGCGTAGGTCCAGTAGGCCGTCTGGGCGTCGACCTTGGTGTCCTCGAACATCGCCAGCCACTGGACGATCTGGCCGGGCACGGACATGTCGCGACGCATCGCGTACTCGGTGATGTTGATCGGTAGCGGATCGATGCCGATCTCGATCTCCATCTGGCGATAGGTGTTGTAGTTGTTGCGGTAGGTGCTGAGGTTGTTGATGCCGAGCTCGTGCCAGGTGAACATGTCCGGCACGACGTCGTTGGCCTTGGCGTAGGTCAGGAAGTCGCGCGTGCGGGCGGGCTGCCACCGGGAGTCACCGGGACCGGCGATCTTGGCCTCGGGGTAGACGTCCTTGATGACGGCGTACGCGGCGGACCAGTCCGCCAGGAACGTGTCCTTCATCGCGCCCCAGTTGCCGTACCAGTTGCCGCCGTCGGGCTCGTTGAACGGGACGAACATGTACTTCTCGGGGTGGTCGGACTCCTCCACGATCGCGGTGGTGACCGTGCGGACCATCTCGAGGTAGGTGTTGAAGTCGGCCGGACGGCGTCCGCCGTTGTAGGGCCAGTCGGGGTAGTAGTCCTGGATGTTGGTGAGGATGTACTCCCCGCCGTTGCGGAAGAAGGAGTCCTCGACCTCGAGCGGGTCACCGTTGGGGTGCTGCTCGCCGTAGGGCGCCTTCTGGGTGACGTTGCGGGGCAGCGCGCCGGCGATGATCGCGTCGGTCGGCACGCCCTCATCGCTCAGGCCGTAGAGCATGCCCGAGGCGCCCCCCTTGACCTCACCTGTCGAGACCGCGAGGTCGACGGTCACGACGTCGGGATCTGCCGCCTGGGCGGGGATGGCCGCCACCGTGACGGCAGTGGCCGCGGCGGCCACCGCCGCGATCAGATTTCGACCCAGGCGCGCGCCTGCGCGCATCCGGGTCATGTCTCGTTCCTGCATCGAACACTCCTTCGTGTGTCAGGCGGTGGCGGGCCGGCTGGCCCGCCACCGGTGGATCGATCGGGTGGTGTCAGTCGGCCAGCAGAGCGTTGATCTGCTCGTTGACCTGGGTCAGCGAGGACGGGTCGGCGTTGCCGAGCGCGATGTTCTCCAGCGCAGTCTTGGCCAGCGCGTTCACCTCACCGGCCTGCAGCGTGATAGGCGGCAGGAAGGTCCGGTTGTCATCCTCGAGATAGCTGAAGAAGGCCGACACGTCGACCCCGGCGGCCTCGAAGGCCGCCAGCGCCTTGTCGGAGGAGGAGGGGATGGAGGGGAAGACGATGGCCTGCTCGGCGACCAGGTCCTGGCAGTCGGTGCTGCCGAGGAACTTCACCCACTCCCAGGCGGCGTCCTGCTTGTCCGAGCCGGCATTGATGGAGTCGGCCACGCCGTTGTAGATCGAGCCGCGGGCTCCGCTCTCGCCCACGGGTCCGGGGGCGATGCCGACGTCGATGCCGTCCAGCGCCTGGAAGGAGTTCGTGGCCCAGGAGCCGTTGGTGCCCATGGCGACCTGGCCGGAGCCGATCTGGGTGAGGGTCTCCTCGGAGAAGACGCCGGAGGCCGGCGCGTAGCCCTTGTCCGCGAGCCCGTAGAACCAGCCGATGGTCTCCTGGAACTCAGGGTCGTCGAGGTTGTACTGCGTGCCCCACGGGTTGCTCTCGAGGTAGTCCCAGTCCAGGGTGCCGGTGAAGTTGGCCCACTGCATCTGGCCGGTCTCCTCGTAGTGCGGGTTGAGGCCGAGCCCGTAGACCGCGATCGAGGACGGGTCGAAGCCGGGCTCGTTGCCCCGCACGCCGTTGGTGTCCACCGTCAGTCGGGCCACGATGTCCTCGAAGGTGCCGCCGTCGCTCGGGTTCCAGTCGGCGGCCCACAGCTCCTCGGCCGTGATGCCGGCCTCCTCGAGCATGGCGGTGTTGTAGAAGAAGGCGGTGGTGTCGAAGTCCTTCGGCATGCCGTAGGTCCCGCCCTCGGGGCCCACCCACGGGTCCAGGAGGCCCTCGGCGTAGACGGAGGTGTCGACGCTGTCCCGCTCGATGAGCTCGTCGAGGTCGATGACCTGGCCCTGCTGGGCGAACTCGCCGTACTTGGACAGGTGGTCGACGAACACGTCGGGACCGGATCCGCCCACGAAGCCGGCGGTGACCTTGGTCCAGTAGTCCTCCCAGCCGAACTGCTCGATCTTGACGGTGATCTCGGGGTTGGCCTCGGTGAAGGCTGTCGCGCAGGCCTGGTAGGCCGGGACCTGGTTGGAGTCCCAGAGCCAGTAGGAGATCTCGCCGGTGGCCGAGTCGCCACCGGTGCCCGATCCGCCGCTGCCGCAGGCGGCCAGCACCAGCACCACCGAGCCCGCGAGGGCGGTCTTGAGTGACTTTCGCATTCGTGTTCCCTTTCGTTGCATCCGCTTCGATGCGCGGAGTTGAGCTGGCCGACGTCGGTTGTCGGTCAGGGCAGTTCGGGTGGTGCGCTACTTGATGCCGCTGAAACCGATCGAGTTGACGATCCGCTTGGCGAAGAATGCGTAGAGCACCAGGACGGGGAGGGCGGCCAGCAAGGTGGCGGCCATCAGGCCGGGCCAGTCGGGAGCCGACTGCGGTGACTGAGCGCGGAAGATTCCGAGCGCGAGCGTCAGTACGCGAGAGCCGTCGGTCTGGCTGACCAGCAGCGGCCAGAGATAGTCGTTCCAGGAGGTGATGTAGGTGAGGATGCCGAGCGTGGCGACCGCGGAGGAGACCATCGGCACGATGATGCTGAAGAAGGTGCGGATGCGGCTGGCGCCGTCGAGCATCGCCGCCTCTTCGATCTCGGTGCTGATCCCCATGAAGAACTGCCGCATGAAGAAGATCGCGAACGGCGTCATGAGCATGGTCGGCAGGGCGATCCCCGGGAGGGTGTCGAGCAGTCCCAGGTCACGCACCAGGAGGAAGTTGGGCAGCAGGGTGAAGATGGTCGGCACCATGAGTCCGCCGAGGAAGGCGGCGAAGATGACGTCGCGTCCGGGCCAGCGCATCCGCGCGAAGGCATACGCCGCCAGGGCCGAGAAGAGGACCTGTCCGACCGTCACCATCGTGGCCACAGCGATGGAGTTGACCAGGTAGCGGCCGAAATTCATCGCGGCGCCCGAGCCGCCTGCGGCGAGTGACTCCTGCGGTGTCGCCAGGCCGAGTGCGCGCTCGAAGCCACCCCAGCTGAAGCCCACGGGCAGCGGGTCGGCGGCGCCGCCGGGCAGGGCCGAGTTGGAGGACAGCGCGGTGCGCAGCATCCAGTAGAACGGCACCAGCGTGATCACGATCATGACGATCATGACGGTCCAGCCCACGGCCTTGCCCCAGGTGAACCGGCGCGGCCGCGGACCCGATCCGGAAGGTGCGGTGGTGGCGGGCTCGGGGTGCTCGAGGTTGTCCTGGAGGTCGGGGTCGACGGTGATGGCATTCATGAGTTTTCCCCTCACGCCATGTCGTTGGTGTTGGCCCGGGTCAGCCGGAACTGGAGGATGGAGACCGCCGCGAGCACGACCAGGAGTGCGACCGACATCGCCGAGGCGTAGCCGAAGTCGTAGCTGCGCGAGAAGGCGACCTCGTAGATGTAGTACTGGATGACGTTGGAGGCGTTGGCCGGACCGCCCTGGGTGGCGACCGAAACGGTGTCGAAGACCTGGAACGAGCCGATCACCGTGACGATGAGGACCAGGCCGAGGTAGGGCCGTAGCAGCGGGAGCGTCAACCGGCGGAACATCGTCAGCTCCGAGGCGCCGTCCATCCGACCGGCTTCGTAGAGGTTGTCAGGGATCGTCTGCAGTCCGGCGAAGATCAGCAGCGCCGTGTAGCCGAGGTGTCGCCAGACGTTGACGAACGCGATCGTCGGGATCACCAGGTCCTGGCTCCCGAAGAACATCAGCCGGTCCAGACCGAGGGTGTCGATCACGGCGTTGACGAAGCCCAGCTGGTAGTCCAGCAACATCAGGAACAGCATCGCTGCCACGACGTTCGAGACGAGGTACGGCGTCAGGAGGAGGCCGCGAATCACGAGCGACTGCGTCAATCGGTGCATCAGCACGGCCACGACGAGCGCCAGGACGGTCTGCAGTCCGATGTTGAGCAGGACGTAGTACAGGGTCACCCGGAAGGAGTCCAGGAACACCCCGTCGGCGAACATCCGCTGGTAGTTCTCCAGCCCGACCAGCTCACCGGCGTTGAACGCGGTGGTGTCGGTGAAGCTGAGGTAGATCCCCCGCAGGGTGGGCCACAGCAGGAACACTGCGTAGCCGATCGACGCGGGCGCGATGAAGAGCAGCGCGGTGGGCAGGTTGCGCCACTCCATGCGCGAGTAGCGCGATCGGCGAGCCGGTCGCACCGCGTCGCGGCGTTCCGCCGTGCCGGCGCTCACGACTGCCGCTCGACGTGCACGAGGCACGCGTGGTCGACGTCGAGCGCCGGGAGGTGAATGCCGACCTCGGACAGGACAGCACCCGGCAGGCGGACCCCCTCCCACCACCAACGGGGGTAGATGCGGTCCTCCAACTCCGACCGCGGACCGCGCGGATGGACGCCGGTCACCTGGTAGCTGGCGGCAGGGTCGAGACCGGGGAGCCTGACCCGGTCCAGCGGCCATGTCACGGTGCGCGAGAGTTGAGCCACCGAGTACAGCCCCTCCGACCGCTCCGGTGCCACGGCCCCGATCAGCATCACGGCGCCGTCCTCCAGGTCGCGCCGCACGACCGACCCGGTGTGGATGAGGTGTCGGTGCCGCTTGTACGTCGTGACCCATTCGGCGAGGTCCGCGCGCTCCTGCTCGGAGGCGGAGGCAAGGTCCCACTCGATACCGAAGTGGCCGAACAGCGCGGTCGCGGCACGGAAGTCGAGGTCGAGCTGCCGCCCCGTGGTGTGGGCGCGACCTGCCCCGACGTGGGACCCGACCAGCTCGGGGGGCAGGAGCTGTGCCGTCCACCGCTGGATGGTCTGGCGCTCGTGCGCGTCGATGCAGTCAGAGGCCCAGACGCGGTCGGTCCGCTCGATGATCTCCAGGTCGACCCGCGCGCCCCCGGAGGAGCACGACTCGATCTCGAGGCCAGGGCAGAGCGCCCGGATCTCGTCGATCAAGGCGTAAGCGGCGTGCGTCTGGGCGTGGACCCCGGCAGCGCCGGTGACGGTCGAGCCTGCGTCGACGAGGTCGCGGTTGTGGTCCCACTTGATGAAGTCGACACCGATCTCGTGGACGACGCTGACGATCTGCTGCCGCACGTGGGCCGAAGCCTCGGCAATCGCCAGGTTCAGCACCTGCTGAGACCGTGCCGCAACGGGAAGACGCCCCGGCACCTGGAGCAGCCAGTCGGGGTGGGATCTGGCCAGATCGGAGTCGGGGTTGACCATCTCGGGCTCGAACCACAGCCCGAACTCCATCCCCAGACCCTTCACATGAGAAACGAGCCTCTCGATACGACCGTCGCCCCAGACCTCCGGGGAGAACCACCAGTCCCCGAGCCCGGCGGTGTCGTCCCGGCGAGCCCCGAACCACCCGTCATCGAGCACGAAACGCTCGACGCCGACGCTCGATGCCAGGTCAGCGAGTCCGAGCAGCGTGTCGAGGTCGTGGTCGAAGTACACGGCCTCCCAGACGTTCATCACGACAGGGCGAGGACTCGAGGGGTGGTGCGGGCGGGACCGGAGGTGGCGGTGGACGACGGCGGCCGCGGTGTCCAGACCATGCCCGTGCAGCGCATAGACCCACGGCCCGCGATACGTCTCGCCGTCGGCCAGCACCACCTCGCCGGGGAGCAGGAGCTCTCCCCCCGACAGGAGCCGCTCGCCGGAGAACGCCCGCTCGGCGGCGACGACGTGGTTCCCGCTGAACGCGACGTGGACACCCCACGTCTCACCGCTCTCGAAGTCGAAGCCGGCCTCTCCAGCGGTCAGGACGGTGGCGGCGTCCGCGCCGGTGCGGCCGTGACGTCCCTCGCGGACGTGCGCCCCCACCGTGAACGGGCGCCGCTGCGGTACCCGCTCCTTCGCCCAACGACCGGCGAGGTCGAGAACCTCCGTGGCACGCGAGGGCACGGGAAGCGAGACGAGCAATGCGTTGAGCACGTAGTCGCTCGGATGCTCATTGGTCAGCGACGACCGAAGCCTGACGAGGCCGGAGCTGAGCATCTCGATCTCGACGGTGACCTCAAGGCCCGCCTCGGTGTCGATCCCGGCGACGAGTACGCGTCCCCCTTGTCCATCAGCGGCGTCAACCTGCACGTCTACCGGACGCAGCCGCGGTGACCAGCCCCGACCCGCACGGTGGCCCTGAATCGCTGGAGTCCCCGTCCAACCGCTCCCACTCTCGGGCAGTACGCCCACCAGGACGCCCGCATCGACGCCGTTCGTCGCCAGCGGCGCCACGGAGGTCTGGGCCATCGCCTCGAGATCATCGAGACCGACACGACCGAGGCCGCTTCCCCAGTGCAGGACGCGCGGCATGGCGTCCTTCGGGATCAGGAGCACGAGCTCCTCACCGGCGGCCGACAGACGAACGATCTGTGGCTCAACCCCCTCGGGTCCCACAAGGTCCGCACGGACCAGCGCTGGTGAGCTCACCACAGTTCTCGACTCCCTCGTCAACGACCGCGACGCCGCGGCCCTGCAAACGTTGGTCAGACCATAACCAGTGAGGACTGGTTTCTGCAAACGTTGGTCAGATTTGGTCGACGGAGGGGCTCAGCAACCCGTCGTGGGCGCAGCTGGGCGATTCAGAGGGGCGAAGCGGTGCTCTCGCGTACGACGAGCGACGGCTGCCCTACCCAGTCGACCGGCTTCACACCTGAGTCGAGCCACGACGTGAGCAGGGCGATCGAGCGACGACCGAGCTCGGTGAAGTCCTGCGCGACGGTGGTCAGCGGAGGCAGCCACATCTCGGCGAAGGGCTGGTCGTCGAACCCGACCACGCTCACGTCCTCCGGAACGCGCCGGCCGCCCTCGCGCAGTGCCCTGGTCACCCCGATCGCGATCTCGTCATTGCCGCACAGGACCGCCGTGACGTCGTCGAGCAGCGTCAATGCGCGCCCCGCCTCGTAGCCGGAGGACGGGTCGTACCCCGCCGCGATCATGGCGGGCACGTCCACTCCTGCCGCGCGCAACGCCTTCCTCCAGCCCCAGCTACGCCCGGAGCGGGGGCGAGTCGATGGGATCGCCACGTGATGAACCGTCCGGTGCCCCAGGCCCAGGAGGTACTCCGTGGCCAGTCGGCCACCGCTCTCGTCGTCGAGGAAGACGTGGGGTCGCGGGCCGGGCGGCCGAAGCGCACCGGCCACGGCCACGACAGGGAGGGACACTGGCAGGGCTTCAAGCGTGGCGACACCTACAGCGTCGAACTCGATCACTATCGCGCCGGCGAGCGGCTGCGAAAGAACAAGTCCAACCGCGGCGGCGATGTCGGCGGGCGCGTCCGACTCGACCACCGCGATCGTCACCGTGAACCCCGCAGCTCGCGCCGCCTCCTCCACGCCCTGAAGGGTGGCGGCGTAGCCGTAGCGAAGGGTGTTCCGAGCCAGGACGGCAATCGTTGAACGTCGTCCACTCACGAGCGTCTGCGCGGCTGCGTTCGGTCGATAACCCAGCTCCGCGACGGCGGACTCCACCTTGGCCCGAAGGTCGGGGCTGACGGGTGTACGGCCGGTCAGGGTCCGCGACACTGTCGAGACGCTGACACCGGCGATCCTCGCGACGTCGGCGAGGACAGGTGGCTGATGCGATGACTGCTCCACGTTTGCAGCCTAGGCCCGCACGACTCCCCACCGCGGCGGGTCCGGATGTCGCAGCCGCACTCCGCAGTCTCGCCTCCAGGGCTCGAATCAGCCGCCGCACGTTCTTCAGCTACTTCTCGACCGAGGCCGACGCCTTAGGGGACGACAAGAGACTGCACGCTCTACTGGTCCCGCGTGAGGAGCTGGAGGCACGCTGGGAAGGCACATTGGTCGTTCACCATGGTCCGGAGCGCCTTGCTCGACGGAAGTCGGGCCGCCATCGCTCTCGTCTCACGAGCCTTCGCGACACGGGGGAGCCAGTCGCGCACACCGACCGGCTCCCCACGAGACAAGCGCCGCCCAGGTTCTAGCCAACTCGTCGTTCACCATCCCGAGACGTTCTTCTCAATGCCGCACGATGACGCGTCTGCCAGATCGGTTGACCGATCTCAGGCGCCGCCGTCGTGCATCCTGCCGGGTCAGAAGTCCCAGTCGTCGTCCTGGGTCGTGACGGCCTTGCCGATCACGTAGGACGAGCCGGAGCCCGAGAAGAAGTCGTGGTTCTCGTCGCCACCCGGCGCCAGCGCGGCCAGGATGGCCGGGTTCACGTCGGTCTGGTCCTTCGTGAAGAGCGCGTCGTACCCGAGGTTCATCAGCGCCTTGTTGGCGTTGTAGCGCAGGAAGCTCTTGACGTCCTCGGTCAGGCCGACGCCGTCGTAGAGGTCCTCGGTGTACTGCTCCTCGTTCTCGTACAGCTCCATCAGCAGCTCGTACGTGTAGGCCTGCAGCTCGTCGCGGCGCTCCTGCGACTCCTTGGCCAGGCCCTTCTGGAACTTGTAGCCGATGTAGTACCCGTGCACGGCCTCGTCACGGATGATCAGGCGGATCACGTCGGCCGTGTTCGTCAGCTTGGCGCGGCTGGACCAGTACATCGGCAGGTAGAAGCCCGAGTAGAACAGGAACGACTCCAGCAGCGTGGAGGCGATCTTGCGCTTCAGGGGGTCGTCACCCTGGTAGTAGTTCATGACGATCTCGGCCTTGCGCTGGAGGTTGGAGTTCTCCTCCGACCAGCGGAACGCCTCGTCGATCTCCTTGGTGGAGCACAGCGTCGAGAAGATCGAGGAGTAGCTCTTGGCGTGCACCGACTCCATGAACGCGATGTTCGTGTAGACGGCCTCCTCGTGCGGCGTGATCGCGTCCGGGATGAGGCTGACGGCGCCGACCGTGCCCTGGATCGTGTCGAGCAGCGTCAGGCCGGTGAAGACGCGCATCGTCAGGAGCTTCTCCTCCTGCGTCAGCGTGCCCCACGACGGGATGTCGTTGGAGACCGGCACCTTCTCGGGGAGCCAGAAGTTCCCCACGAGGCGGTCCCAGACCTCCGCGTCCTTGTCGTCCTCGACCCGGTTCCAGTTGATGGCGTGGACCCGGCTGACCAGCTTGAGCTTGTCGATCATGTCTGTCGTTCCTCTTCGGCGGTGCGTGTCAGCAGGAGGTGGGTCAGAGCGTGCAGGAGACGCAGCCCTCGACCTCGGTGCCCTCGAGCGCGGCCTGGCGCAGACGGATGTAGTACAGCGTCTTGATGCCCTTGCGCCACGCGTAGATCTGCGCCTTGTTGACGTCGCGCGTGGTGGCGGTGTCCTTGAAGAACAGCGTCAGCGACAGCCCCTGGTCCACGTGCTGCGTGGCGGCGGCGTAGGTGTCGATGATCTTCTCGTAGCCGATCTCGTACGCGTCCTGGTAGAACTCCAGGTTGTCGTCCGAGAGGTAGGGCGCCGGGTAGTAGACGCGCCCGATCTTGCCCTCCTTGCGGATCTCGATCGGAGCGACGATCGGGTGGATCGAGCTCGTCGAGTGGTTGATGTAGGAGATCGAGCCGGTCGGCGGCACGGCCTGCAGGTAGGCGTTGTAGATGCCGTGGGCCTGCACGCTGGCCTTGAGCCCGCGCCAGTCCTCCTGCGTCGGGATGGCGATCCCGGCGTCGGCGAACAGCTGACGCACGCGGTCGGTGGCCGGCTCCCAGACCCTGTCCGTGTACTTGTCGAAGTACTCGCCCGAGGCGTACTGCGAGTCCTCGAAGCCGCGGAACGTGGTCCCGCGCTCGATCGAGAGCTTGTTCGAGGCACTGATGGCGTGGAACGCGACGGTGTAGAAGTAGATGTTCGTGAAGTCCACACCCTCCTCGCTGCCGTAGTGGATGCGCTCGCGGGCGAGGAAGCCGTGCAGGTTCATCTGGCCGAGGCCGATGGAGTGCGACGCGTCGTTGCCCTCCTGGACCGAGGGGACCGAGGTGATCTGCGTCTGGTCCGAGACGGCGGTCAGCGACCGGATCGACGTCTCGATCGTCTTGGCGAAGTCGGTGGAGTCCATCGCCCTGGCGATGTTCAGCGAGCCGAGGTTGCACGAGATGTCGCGACCGATGACGTCGTAGCTGAGGTCGTCGTTGAACGTCGAGGCCGTGGAGACCTGGAGGATCTCGGAGCACAGGTTGCTCATCGTGACGCGGCCGGCGATCGGGTTGGCGGCGTTCACCGTGTCCTCGAACACGATGTAGGGGTAGCCCGACTCGAACTGGATCTCGGCGAGCAGCTGGAAGAAGTCGCGGGCCTTGATCTTCGTCTTGCGGATCCGGCCGTCGTCGACCATCTCGTGGTACTTCTCCGTCACGGAGATCTCCGAGAACGGCACGCCGTAGACGCGCTCGACGTCGTAGGGCGAGAACAGGTACATGTCCTCGTTCTTCTTCGCGAGGTCGAACGTGATGTCGGGGATGACCACGCCCAGCGACAGCGTCTTGATGCGGATCTTCTCGTCCGCGTTCTCGCGCTTGGTGTCGAGGAACCGCAGGATGTCGGGGTGGTGCGCCGAGAGGTAGACGGCGCCGGCACCCTGACGCGCACCGAGCTGGTTGGCGTAGGAGAAGGAGTCCTCGAGGAGCTTCATCACGGGGATGACGCCCGAGGACTGGTTCTCGATCTTCTTGATCGGCGCGCCGTGCTCGCGGATGTTGCTCAGCAGGAGGGCGACGCCGCCGCCGCGCTTGGAGAGCTGCAGCGCGGAGTTGATGCCGCGCGCGATGGACTCCATGTTGTCCTCGATGCGCAGCAGGAAGCACGAGACGAGCTCGCCGCGCTGCTGCTTGCCGGCGTTGAGGAACGTCGGGGTCGCGGGCTGGAACCGGCCGGTGATGACCTCCTCGACCATCTCGCGGGCGAGCGTCTCGTCGCCGTCGGCCAGCGTGAGCGCGACCATGACGACGCGGTCCTCGAAGCGCTCCAGGTAACGCTTCCCGTCGAACGTCTTCAGCGTGTACGACGTGTAGTACTTGAACGCCCCGAGGAACGTGGAGAAGCGGAACTTGTAGGCGAACGCCTCGTCCCACAGCTGGTGCAGGAAGTCGGTCGAGTACTTCGCGAGCACCTCGCCCTCGTAGTAGCCCTCCTCGACCAGGTAGGACAGCTTCTCGTCCAGGTTGTGGAAGAACACCGTGTTCTGGTTCACGTGCTGGAGGAAGTACTGCCGCGCGGCCGCGCGGTCGGCGTCGAGCTGGAGCCGACCGTCCGGGCCGTACAGGTTCAGCATCGCGTTGAGGGCGTGGTAGTCCATGCCCTCGAAGCGGTGCGAGGTGGTCAGGCCGGGATCTGCGAGCGTCGTAGCCAAAACTGTGCCAATCCTTCACGGACGCGGATGACGTCCTGATCGGTGCCGAGGAGTTCGAAGCGGTAGAGGTAGGGAACGTCGCACTTCTTCGCGACGATCTCACCCGCGAGGCAGAACGCCTCGCCGAAGTTCGTGTTGCCCGCGGCGATGACGCCGCGGATCAGCGAGCGGTTGCGGGTGTCGTTGAGGAACCGGATCACCTGCTTGGGCACGGCACCACCCTGGGTGGTCCCGCCCCCGTACGTCGGGAGGATCAGCACGTACTCGTCGGTGACGACGAGCGGTTCGTCCTTCGACCGCAGCGGGATCCGCTGGGCGGGCAGGCCCAGCTTCTCCACGAAGCGGTGCGTGTTCTCCGAGACGGAGGAGAAGTAGACGATGCCCATCGGCCGCTCCCCTCCGTCTCGTTCCCTGCTGGTCGTGCGTGGTGCTGGGTCGTGCGTGGCGCTGGTGGCGCGAGGTCAGGCGGTCGCGGCGACGCCGGACTCGACGTTCGCGGCGGCGAGCGCCTTGATGCGGTCCGGACGGAAGCCCGCCCAGTGGTCGCCGTTCGCCAGGACGACCGGGGCCTGCTGGTAGCCGAGCGCCTTGACGGACTCGAGCGCCTCGGCGTCGACGCTCAGGTCGACGATCTCGTAGCTCAGACCGTGCTTGTCGAGCGCACGGTAGGTGGCCGTGCACTGCACGCAGTTCGGCTTGCTGAAGACGGTGATGCTCACGTGTTTCCCCTCATCGACACCCGGACGGCTCCACGCGTGTAACTACACGGTTGTGGTTCGAGCTCGGGTGAACTGCTACCCGGGATCCAGACACTACACCTAGTGGTCGGCGACGCACCTCACCACCACATGTCGTGTTGAGCGGCGTGTCGGCCCACAGCGGGGGACGACGGTTTCCCCACCCTGTGGACAGCCCTGACGGCATGCGCAGCACGGTGCGGATCGCCCTCGCGGGGCCCTGTGGGCAACCTGTGGAGCAGCGCCGACGAGCCGTACCGCACGGGGTGCGACACGCCGACGAACACGTTTCCTGCGACATGCCACCAGCGTCCCATCGACCACCGACATCGAGCCGACCGCTGTCGCGCCGATTGGTCCGCCGATCGGCCCGCCGACCACGGCCGGGCCATCAGCAAGACGCTCGCCGTGCTCCGATGGCCGCTGCACAGTAGTCCGGGCGACTACGAGTGCACAGAGAGCTGCCCCGGCGACCATTCGTGCACAGCGAACACGGCCCTGCGGTGTGGACAGGTGGCCGGGCAGCCCGGCGACCAGGTGGCCCGGCCGCACGGAGTTCGGTGTGCACCGCGGGTCACCTCATCGTCGTTCCGGCGACCACCGGTGCACAGCGAAGGCGATCTTGCGACCACCCGCGCACAGCGAACGTGGCCGGCGCCCCTGGCGCCCCTGGCCCCGCCGCCCGACTCGAGCTACCAGGACCGGTGCGGCGGCGGCGCCATCCGATGACCCCGGCGCGGCGCCTCGATTCCGGTCGCGAGCACGAGCCGGACGACCCGCTCCCGGTGCCCCTCCCAGGGCAGCAGCAGCTCCGCCATCCGCTCGTCCGCCTCGGCGGGCGGCAGCAGCTCGCGCGCCAGCGCCCACACCACGGCGCGCGAGACGTGCGCGTCCCCGTAGGCGGGCGAGTCGGCGTCGCCGTGCGCCGTCTGCGTGATGAGCGCGCTCGTCCAGATCCCGATGCCGGGCAGGGACATCAGCGTGCCGCTGATCTCGGGTCCGCCGCGGCCGAGGCGCAGCGTCCGCTCGAGCCGTCCGGCGACCTCGGCGGCGTGCACGACCGTGCGCCAGCGCCGCTGCGTGATGCCCGCCTCGTGGAAGGCCCACGACGGCACCGCGCGCCACTCCCTGGCCGACGGCGGCACGACCAGCCGCGGCACGCTCGCCGTCTCCGACGGCGTCAGTCCGGTCGGCGCCGGCGCCGGCGCACCGAACCGCAGCACGAGCAGGCGCCATGCCCGCAGCGCCTCCATCCCGGTGACCTCCTGCTCGAGCACCGCCGGCACGAGAGAGTCGAAGACACGGTTCGACCGGGTCAGCCGCAGCCCCGCGTACCGGGCCGCGAGCTCGACGACGTACGGGTGCGGGCCCGGGTCGAACCCGGCGTCGTCGTCACCCTGCCCGATGAGGTCGGGGACCGAGGCGATCGCCCACTCCGCGCCGGGACCCCACGCGTGCGCCGTCACGCCGCCGCTCACGCGCGCGAGCGCGAGGGTCGCCGCGCCGCGGGGCGTCCCGAGCGCGAACCAGCCGCCGTCGGGCAGCAGCCGCGCCGCCGGATCGCTCGCGGCGTGACGCAGCGGTCCGAGCGTGCGCCGCAGGTCGAGCGGTCGGGACACGGTGACGGTCGTGGTGAGGGCGCGTGCGCCGTCGCGCCCCTCACCCGCGGTCATGACGCCACGGTAGGCCGTCGCACCGACACCGACACCGAACCGGCCGCGGTCGCCGCTGTGAGCGGCGGGTCAGCCCGCGCCGGCCCCGGCACGGCCTCACCACGCCGATCACACGTCCGAGGACCGGAGATCGGACGGGGTCAGCCGCTCACAGCGGCGGTGTCGCCGGCGGACGGGTCCCGTCAGGCGGCGGGCAGCGGCGCGGCGACCCGAGCCGCGGCGACCGCCCCGACCGGACCCGGCGCGGGGCGCGCCGACAGCGAGCCGTGACCGGCGACGTCGACCGCCACCGACAGGATCCGCGAGATCGAGACGTCGACCCCGGCCTCGCGCACCACCTCCACCGTGGAGACCGACGCGTTCGGGAGCGGCACGAGCCCCGTCGGGTCGATGGTCGCCAGGTAGGCGCCCAGCGTCAGGCCGTGGCCGACGACGAGCACGTGCTCGTCCGGGTGGGCGTCCACGATCTGCGCGAACGTCGCTCGCACGCGGCCCATGAACGACTCTCCCGACTCGCCACCGGGCAGCCCGGGGTGCTCGCCGGACAGGACGCGCGGGATGAACGCGGCCCACGGCTCGACCTCGTCGAGCTCGCGCTCGGGGCGCCGCTCGTAGCGGCCGAAGGAGAACTCGCGCAGTCCCTCCACGCTGCGCAGGGGCAGCTCGTGGTGGTGGCGCACGATCTCGACCGCGGTCATCACGGCGCGGCCCTGCGGCGAGGAGTAGGCGGCGTCGAAGGTCTGGGTGGACAGGTGCTGCGCCGTCACGAGGACACCGGCGCGCCCCGTCCGGGTCAGCGGCGAGTCGCAGGAGCCCTGCATCACGCGGCGGGCGTTGAGGTGGGTCTGGCCGTGGCGGACCAGGGTGAGGGTGGTCGTCGTCGGTGCGACCTGCGTGGTGGTCATGGCGACGACGCTAGGACTCCCCGGCGCGAGGCGGGCGACGCGCGTGTAGCGGTCCGGTGAACTCTGCGTTGCGCTTCGGCCCTCGGACGCAGCCTCGGACGCGCCCTCAGACGCCGTCGCGGTAGATCCACTCCCCCGCCACCAGGGTCCCGGCCACCCGCGCCACGGGGTGCGCCGCCAGGGGGTCGACGTCGGTGATCGTGAGGTCCGCGACGTCGCCCACGCTCGGCGTCGTCCCGTGGCCGTCGGTCGAGGCCGCGAGCGCCGCGGCGGCGTCGATCCGCTGCTCCGCGTGCCACGCGGGCCGCTCGTCCCCCGTGCGACGGACGGCGGCGGCGATCGCCAGCCACGGGTCGAGCGGCGCGACGGGGGCGTCCGATCCCAGCGCGAGTCGCGCGCCGGACGCGAGCAGGGACGCCAGCACGTAGGCACGGTCGGTCCGCCCCGGCCACAGCTCCTCGGCCACCTCTCGGTCGTCCAGGAGATGGGCGGGCTGCACGCTCGCCACCACGCCCAGCGCGGCGAACCTCGGGACGTCGGCCGCCGTCAGCAGCTGGGCGTGCTCGACGCTCCCGCGCGCCCCCGTGGCCTCGAACGCGTCGAGGGCGAGGCCGCAGGCGTCGTCGCCGATCGCGTGGATCGCGCTCGTGATGCCCGCCGCGTGGGCGCGGCGCATGAGGTCGCGCAGCTCGTCGGGGGCGTAGGTCAGCACACCGCGGTCGGCCGTGCCCGGGTAGGGGTCGTGGCAGTACGCGGTCCGCGTGTTGAGCGAGCCGTCGGTGATGACCTTGAGCGGCCCGGCCGTGAGCAGGGCCTGCCCGACGGCGTCTCGCGGAGAGTCCGGCAGCGCGTCCCCCGTGCGGCGACCCGCGGCGATGGTCTCGTCCAGGAACTGCGGCCAGACGCCCGCGCGCACCCGCAGCACCAGCGCGCCGTCATCGGCGGGGGCCGCCCGCCGGGCCCAGGACAGCGGGTGCTCGGCCTCGTAGTCGGAGACGCCGACGACGCCGCGGCGCGCGGCCCCGCGAGCCGCCTCGCGCACCCAGGTGTCGCGCAGCGCGTCGTCGGCGTCGTCGAGAACGCCCGCGATCGGCAGGAAGAGGTCCTCCCGAACGAGGCCGGACTCGTCGGCCTCCAGGCCGAACCGCGCCAGAGCCGCGCTGGAGAACCAGCCGCAGTGCAGGTCGCCGCTGACCAGGACGACGGCGCGTCCCGCCGCGGCGCGGTCCAGCAGCGCGACCTCGGGCAGGTCGGGCCAGGTGGCGTCGCGGAACCCGAACCCGACGAGCGTCGCGCTCGAGGGCTGCGCGCCGCCGTCGTCCTCGAGCGCCACCCTGGCGGCGACAAGGTCGGCCGCCTCCCGGGCCGACGAGGCCGCGCTGACGTCGAGCCGTCGCTCGGCGAGGGCCTGCTGCACGAGGTGGACGTGGGCGTCCCAGAGGCCCGGCACGAGCCAGCGACCGTCGAGCGCGACGACCTCCTCGCCGCGGTCGGGGCGGAGCGCGCCGGCGGGGGCGATCGCCGTCGTCCGCCCGCCGGACAGCCGCACGTCGAACGGCTCCGTCGAGCCGACGAGCCGTGCCTCGCGCAGGATCAGGGTGGCGGGCGCGGGCACGGGTCGGGTGGTGCGGGCGGTCACGGCAGGTCGCGGTGGACGGCGCGCATGGCGACGGCGAGCGCGGGGTCGGCGTGCACGTCGCCGTCGGTCTCCAGGCCCGCGACGATGCGGGCGACGACCTCGGCGGGCTTGTCCTGCGACATCTTGTTCTTGGCGTGCCACGAGGTGACGTGCAGGCGGACCCCGGTGACGCCGCGGGCGATGCGGCGCGCGTAGACGAGGTCGTCGGTGCCGCCGGGACCCGCCGTCGTGAGCTCGAACGGTTCCGCCCGGGCCTGCTCGAACGCCGCGACGGTCGCGACGAGCACGTCCCAGGTGTCGTCCGGGCCGAGGATCTCCACGCGCGCGGTCAGGTGGGCGACCTCGACGTTCCAGGTGGGCACGGCCGGGCCCCACGCGTACCAGCTCGGCGTGATGTAGCCCGAGGCGCCCTCGACGACGACCAGGACCTCGACGCCGTCGACCAGGCCGAGCGTGGCGTCGTCGGGGATGCCGAGGTGGGTGGAGAGGGTCAGCACGTCGCCGTCGGCCGTCCGCTCCTCGAGGAGGACCGGCATGTGCGTGGCGGCCGGGACGCCGCCGGGAGCGGCCACGATCGTGGCCCACGGACGGCGCCCGAGGAGGTCGCGGACCCAGGCGACGTCGTCGACCAGGTAGTCGGGCGTGTCGAGCATGGGGACAGTCTCGCACCGCCGTGCGGCGCTCGTGCGACGTGCCCGCGGGGGTCGTTGTCCACCGGTCCGGCGCGGTGTCGCCGCCCCCGCGCGTGACCTCGTCCACAGGGACGACCGCGGGCGGCACCGGTGTCGCACCACGCGCCTAGGGTGGTTCCCGTGCACGCCCCCATCGAGCTCGTCGGCCTCGTCGGCCGGCACGCGTTCGACGCCGGGATCTCCTACGCGCGCCAGCACCGCGCCGTGGTGCGGCGGCACGATGCGGAGGCCCGCGTCGTCGTCGGCTCCGTCGACGGCAGCGGCCGTCAGGTCTACACCGCGACCACCTACTACGGCTTCACCCGCAACGGGACCGTCGACTTCTTCGACGGCCGCTGCTCCTGCCCCGTGCAGACCGACTGCAAGCACACGGTCGCGCTGCTGGTCACGGCGCTGGAGCAGGAGCGGACCGCGGCGGCGCGCACCGTCGTCGTCAGCCAGTGGCGCTCGCAGCTCGAGGGGATCTTCCCCGACACCTCGGCGCAGCAGTGGTCGCCGCTCGCGCTGAGCCTGCAGTTCACGCCGCCGCCGACCATCACCGCGGACCGGCGCGGCGGGCTCGGCGGCTACCGCGCCGTCCACGAGGGTGCCCTCGAGGCGCGCGCGATGCGCCTGGGCAAGCGCGGTCAGTGGATCGCGACCGGCGCCGAGTGGCACGCGGTCACCCGCGCGGGCATCAGCGACGCCGATCCGGCGCAGCTCGACGCGCTCGCCGCGCTCGTGCGGCTGCACCAGGCCTCGGACGTCTACGCCTACGGCGTGCCCACGTGGCTCGGCCTGCAGACCGTGCCGAGCCGCGCGCTGTGGCCGGTGCTGCGCGACGTCGTCGAGTCCGGCGTCCGGCTCCTGGAGGTCGACGGCGAGGACGCGGTGCTCTCCGACGTCGCGGCGCAGACGGCGGTGACGGTCTCGTCGGTGGACGAGGACGAGGGCGACGACGGCGGCGGACGTGCCGACGACGGCGGCCCCGACCTCGAGGTCACCGCCACGATGGACCACCCCTCCACCCTCACCGAGACGCTGCTGCTGGGCCGTCCCGCGCACGGCTTCGTCGGCCGCGACCCGCACGGCACCCTCACGCTCGTCCCGCTGCAGGCGCCGGCGACGCGCGCGTGGGTCGACCTGCGCCGGGCCGGCACGATCCAGGTCCCGGCGAGCGAGCGCCCGCTGTTCGAGCGCACGATCCTGCCGCGCATCCAGCGCGAGACCTGGCACGCGGCCGGTGACTTCGCGCCGGAGACGCCGCCGGGGCCGACGCTCGTCGTCCGCGTCCGGCTGCTGTGGACGGCGCTCGGGTCCAGCCCGCGCGCCTCGATCGAGTGCGAGTGGCGCTACGGCGAGGCGGACAACCCGTTCGCGCTCACCTTCACGCTGCCGGCCGATCCGCGGCGCCCCGATCGCGACGGGATCGCGGAGAACGTGCTGCTGCACCGGGCCGCGGCTGCCATGGCGGCGCTGCCGACGCTGCTCTCGCGCGAGGGCCTGCCGCTGGAGGAGATGGTCGTCACGGGGCACGCCGTCGTCGCGCTCGTGGAGGAGGTCGTGCCGGCCCTGCTGCAGGTCGAGGGCATCGAGGTGGACCTGCCCGAGGAGGACCTGCCGACGTTCCGCGACCTCGGGGACCCCGAGATCGCCGTCGACGTCGTCGGCACGAACCGCGACTGGTTCGACCTCGAGGTGCGGCTGCGCGTGACCGACCGCGACGTCCCGGTCGGTCACGTCATCACGGCGCTGGCGCGGCGCGAGCAGACGCTGTTCCTGGAGGACGGCGGCTACATCTCCCTCGACCGGCCCGAGCTCGACCAGCTCCGCGCGCTGCTCGAGGAGGGGCGCGCGCTGCAGGACCAGCGCCGCACCGGGCTCCGCGTCAGCCGGCTCAACCTGTCGTGGTGGGAGGAGCTGCAGGCGCTCGGCGTCATCGACCACCAGGCGCAGGAGTGGCTCGACCGCGTGCGCGCCGCGACGTCGCTCGACGGCGAGGCCCCGCCCCTGCCCGCCGGGCTGCGCGCCGATCTGCGGCCCTACCAGCGCGCCGGCTACGAGTGGCTCGCGCGGCTGCGACGCGCCGGTCTCGGCGGGGTGCTGGCCGACGACATGGGGCTCGGCAAGACGCTGCAGACGCTCGCGATGATCCTCGACGCCAAGGACTCGGGGGCGCTGACGGCGCCGGTGCCGGGTGCCGGTTCAGGCACCGGTTCGGGTGAGGGCGCGACGGCGCGGCACCGGCCGTTCGTCGTCGTGGCCCCGACGTCGGTCGTGCCCAACTGGGCCGTGGAGGCGGAGCGGTTCGCGCCGGACCTGCGCGTCGCCGTCGTGACCGCGACGGGGAAGAAGCGGCGCGAGAGCATCGCCGAGCTGGCGGCGCAGGCCGACGTCATCGTGACGAGCTACGCGCTGTTCCGGCTCGAGCACGACGAGTACGAGGCGCTCGTGCCGGCCGGCCTGGTGCTCGACGAGGCGCAGAACATCAAGAACCGGACCTCGCGGGGGTTCGCGCTCGCCAAGACGCTGCCGGCGGACGTGAAGTTCGTCGTCACCGGTACCCCGATGGAGAACAACCTCGCGGAGCTCTGGGCGATGTTCGCCATCGCGGCGCCCGGTCTCCTCGGGACGCCGCAGCAGTTCACCGAGCTGTACTCGGCGCCGATCGAGCGCGGGAACGGGGCCGAGCTCGGTCTGTTCGAGCGGCTGCGCACGCGCATCGCGCCGTTCCTGCTGCGCCGCACGAAGGAGGAGGTGACGCCGGACCTGCCGCCCAAGCAGGAGCAGATCCTGTCCGTCACGCTCGATCCGGCGCACCGGAAGGTCTACGCGCGCCACCTCGGCCGCGAGCGTCAGCGCGTGCTCGGGCTGGTCTCGGACATGGACCGCAACCGCGTGGAGGTGCTGAGCGCGCTGACGCGGCTGCGGCAGCTCGCGATCGACGCGTCGCTGGTCGACGAGGAGTACGCGGGGGTGCCGTCGAGCAAGCTGGACGTGCTGATGCCGCTGCTGACCGAGGCGGCCGCCGAGGGGCACCGCGCGCTGGTCTTCAGCCAGTTCACGCGCTACCTCGCGAAGATCGCGGCGCGGCTGGACGCCGAGGGCATTCCCTACGCCTACCTCGACGGGTCGACGACGAAGCGCGCCGCCGTCATCCGCGGCTTCGCCGAGGGCACCCAGCCGGTGTTCCTCATCAGCCTCAAGGCCGGTGGGGTCGGGCTCAACCTCGCGATGGCGGACTACTGCATCCTGGCCGACCCCTGGTGGAACCCGGCCGCCGAGGCGCAGGCGGTCGACCGGGCGCACCGGATCGGCCAGACGCGGCCCGTGATGGTCTACCGGATGGTCGCCGCGGACACGATCGAGGAGAAGGTGATGGCGCTGCAGGACAGCAAGCGGGCGCTCGTCGCGGGCGTCCTCGGGGGTGGCGGCGCCGCGGGCGCTGCCGTTGCCGGTGCGGGCGGCGCCTCCCAGTCCCGCCTCGACGCGGACGACATCCGAGCCCTGCTCGACTGACCCCCGCGCCTCGCCCGCGCCCACGATCGCACCCCCGACCTCGCCGAGAATGCACCTGACTGCTCTATCGCGCGGATACAGCAGTCAGGTGCATTCTCGGCAAGTCGTGGGCGGGGCGGGCGGGCGGGCGGGTCAGAGGGTGGCGGCCGCCGCGACCAGGGCGTCCAGCACGGCTCGGAGCGGCGGCGAGTCCGCCTGGCTGCGCCGGTGCAGCGCGACGACGTCGCGCGTGGAGGCGGGCTCCGCCGTCGGGACGGCGACGAGGTCCGGCCCGAGCTCACCGCGACCCAGCCGCGGCACGAGCGCCACGCCGAGGCCCGCCCGCACCAGCTCCACGTGCCCCGCGAACTCCATCGACTCGTGCACCACGCGCGGCGCTCCGCCGATCCCGTCGAACACGCGCCGCAGCCACTGCCGGCAGATGGTCGCCTCGGGCGTCGCGATCCAGTCCTCACCGGCGAGGTCCGCGGGCCGCAGCACCGCGCGCCCGGCGAGCGGGTGATCGGTCCGCAGCACGACGTCGGCGACGTCCGTGAGCAGCGGCGTCGCCACCAGGTGACCCGGCATCGCGAGCGCCACCCCGCCCCACCGGTGCACCACCCCGAGGTCGCGCTGACCGGAGGCCACCAGGGCGACGCTCTCCCACGGCTCGGCCTCGAGCAGCGGCGCGCGCACCCCTGGGTGGCTGGTGCGCAGCGCCCCGAGCACCGGTGCGACGAGGCCGCGCACCGCCGTCGAGAACCCCGCCAGCCGCACCTCGCCGACGACGGCGCCGCCCGCCTGCCGCAGCTCCGTCTCGATCAGCTCGAGGTCCGCGAGCAGCCCGGTCGAGGCGTCCACCAGGCGGCGCCCCGCATCCGTCAGCACGACGCCGCGTCCCACCCGCTCCAGCAGCGCCACCCCGGCGCCACGCTCGAGCCGCTTGATCTGCTGCGAGATCGCGCTCGGGGTGAACCCGAGCGACGTGCCGGCCGCCGCGACGCTCCCGTGGCTCGCGACCGCGCGCAGCGCCACCACCGCATCCAGATCGATCATGCACCGATGCTACCGAATCAGACGTCGACATCATCGCTGGTGCTACGCAGTCACGGCGTGGTCCAGTGAGCACGTGACCCGCCGTGACATGCTCCTCGCCGCCCTCGTCGCGACCCTCTGGGGCGTGAACTTCGTCGTCATCGACTGGGGGATGGACGGCGTCCCGCCCCTGCTGTTCGTCGCGATCCGCTTCACGGTCGTCGCGCTCGCCGTGCTCGTGGTGCCGCGGCCCGCGACGTCGTGGCGCACCGTCGTCGGCGTCGGCCTGTTCATGTCCCTCGGCCAGTTCGGCCTGCTCTACACCTCCATGGCCGCCGGCCTCCACCCCGGTCTGGCCGCGCTGCTGCTGCAGGCGCAGGTCGTCTTCACCGTGCTGATCGCGGCCGGCGTTCTCCGGGAGCGCCCGACGGCGGCCCAGGCCCTCGGCGTCGTCGTCGGGTCCGCGGGACTCGCCGTCGTGGCGGTCGGCCGCGGTGGCGATGCCCCGCTGCTCGCCGTCGTGCTCTGCCTGCTCGCCGCGCTCTCGTGGGCGGTCGGCAACGTCGTCTCGCGGCGCGCGACCGGCGTCGGCGGACTGTCCCTCACCGTGTGGTCCGCGCTCGTGGTGCCGATCCCGGCGCTCGGGCTGTCGCTGCTGGTCGAGGGGCCGGACGCCGTCGTCGCCGGACTGGCCGCCTTCGGCTGGCGGCCCGCGCTGTCCACGCTCTACACGGCGGGGCTGTGCACGCTCGTCGGGTACGCGATCTGGAACGCGCTGCTCGGCCGCAACCGCCCCGCGTCGGTGGTGCCGTGGGTGCTGCTCGCGCCGGTCGTGGCGATGGTCTCCGCGGCGGTGCTGCTCGGCCAGCGGCCGACCGCCGCCGAGACGGTCGGCGGTGCGATCCTCGTCGGCGGGGTGCTGATCGCGATGGCCAGGCCGCGGCGCTCCGCCGTCGCCCCGCTCGCGCTGCCGACCATGCCGGTGACTGCTCTATCGCGCGAGTAGAGCAGTCACGCGCCTTCTCGGCAGGGGTGGGTGGGTCAGGGGTGCGAGAGGCAGGCGGGCCTAGGGGGTGGCGCTGGGCTGCTCGCCCTCGGCCTCGCAGTCGCCCGCGAGGGACGTGAGGCCGTCCACGATCGACGTCTCGATGCCGTCGACGGTCGCCTGGTCGACGACCCCGCCGTCGCGCACCTGCTCGGCCTGCGCGATGAGGTCCCCGACCCTGGTCGAGACCGTCCCCAGCGCCGAGGCGATGTCGCCCGACGTGACGTCCACGGCGCCGTCGACCCGCTCCTGCAGGGCCGTCAGCGTGGTGATCGCGCCGCTCGGGTCGAGCTCGATCTGGTCGGCGACCACCTGGACCTGGGCGCCGACGTCGGTCGCGATCGGGGTGACGACGGCGCACGCCGCCTGGCCGGTCGCGTCGGAGACCGCGTCGCCGATGGCCGAGCAGCCGGTCAGGCCGAGCGCGATCAGCGCCCCGGCTCCGACGACCCGGATCGTCCCGCGTCCGCGGCTCAACGCGCGCCCTTGCGCGCGGGCCGCACGGTCCGCGTCACCGTGAACGTGTCGTTGTCGCCCATGATCTCGGTCGGCCCGACCATGCGGCGCAGCGCGCCGGCGTGCGCGAGCCGCGAGTTGAAGACGGTCCACAGCTCGCCGCCGTCGCGCAGCACCTTGGCCGCGCCGCGGATCATCCGCAGCGCGGCGTCGGGCGCCAGCGTGGCGCCGACGTGGAACGGCGGGTTGCAGACGATGAGGTCGGCCGAGGCGGGCGGCCGCTCGCTCAGCCCGTCCTGCCGCACGACCTCGACCCGCTCGGCCAGGTGGTTCGCCTCGGCGGTCTCGACGGCGGAGCGCACCGCGGCGTCGGACGCGTCGATGGCCGTGACGGTCAGCTCCGGCCGCGCGGAGGCGAGCTCGACGGCCAGGACGCCCGTGCCGCAGCCGAGGTCGATCGCGTCGCGCGCGCTCGGGCTCATGCGGTCCAGGAAGGTGAGGAGGTAGCGCGAGCCGATGTCGACCTGCGGGCCGGCGAACGCGGCGCCGTGCGCCACGATCCACAGCCCGCGCTCGTCGTCGACGCTGCGCTTCGGGAACGTGCTCTCACCCGACGGCGACGGCGTCGGTCCCGACGCGACCAGCGCGCGCGACTTCTGCCGGCCGAGGGTGGCGGCGACGTTCGCGAACGAGCGGCCGAGCACGTCGTTCATGCCGCGCGACATGTGCTTGACGCGACCGCCCGCGATCACGCGGACGTCGGGGTGCGCGTGCGCGGCGATCAGCTGCGCGATCTCCTCGAGCGCGTCCAGGCCGCGGGGCAGCTGGACGAGGACGACGCGGGCGCCGTCGACCAGCTCCGGGACCAGCGAGAGGTGACGGTAGGTGCCGGCCAGTCCGGCGTCGGCGGCGTTGTTCTCGAGCGCGCGCTCGCCGGTCAGCATGTCCTGGTGCACGCGGACGTCGCGCGCGCCGTGCAGCGCGACGGCGCCGAGGGTCAGCGCGCCGTGGTGGTCGTTGATCACGACGACGGTGCCGGGCTCGCTCGCGGCGATCAGGTCGGCCGCCTCGTCGAGGATCAGCCGGTCGCTGGCGTCGACGGCCACGAGGTTCGGGGCCTCGATGTCCGGAAAGCGGCGCAGTCGGGAGAGGTCGAAGGTGTCTGCGCTCATCGACCCATCATCCCTGGTGTTCCTGGGTACCGGGTCGGAACGAGGGCCGGAGGAGTGCGACGTCGGCTCCAGCGGCTCTCAGCTGCCGGGCCACTCCCCCGTCCACTTCTGGAACGTGCGGGCCCCGGCGCGGTCGATCGACGCCTTCACCACGGAGTAGATGACGCCCTGGATCGCGGCCGCCACGAGGATCTGACGCAGCAGGTACTCCGACTGCAGCGGCCCGGGAACGTCCGCCTTGTCGCCCTTGACCGCGCGCTTGTAGACCTGCTTGAAGATCGCGGAGGCGGCGAGGCCACCGATCATCGAGGAGGCGATGCCGAACGGGCGGTAGAGGATCTTGGCCGACGTGCTCGCCGGTGTCTCGGGAATGGCCGTCTTCGTCATACCCGCCACGCTAGCCCCGGGGTGTGGGCGGCGTCACGCTTCGCGATGGTCGGGATCGCGCCCGGCCCGCACCGCGCGGACGGCCCCGGTCACCACGACCGCGACCATCAGTGCCAAGCCGGACCAGACGAGGGCGACGGCGTCCTCCCCCAGCACGAGCAGCGCGACACCGGCCCCGACCGGCACCAGCGTCAGGTTCACCCCCACCATCTGCCGCTCGCCCTCGCGGTAGACGCGCTGGGCGTTCTCCGGCGTCACCTCGATCGGGTAGGTGAAGACGGCGGACCGGCGCGACAGCCACGTCAGCGTCGCGATCATCAGCCAGAAGATCCCGAGCAGCACCAGGATGCTCCACCGCGGCCCGACGGCGTCCGGCTCGCCGTTCAGCCCGAGGTGCGTCGGGATCGTGGCCGGGAGGTCGGGGTAGCGGCGCAGCACGACGATCGTCACGCCGAGCCACCCCAGCAGCGCGAGCACGCGCAGGATCCGCGTCACGACACCGGTCTCGTACGTGCGGCGAGGGCGGCTCGGGGCGGTGAGGGTCACGCTCCCAGCGTAGGTCGGGCGAGGATGGGGGCATGAGCAGCGACAGCAGCAGCACGAGCAGCACGCCGGTGACCGTGTACGGCGCGGACTGGTGCGGCGACTGCCGCCGCACCAAGGCCCAGCTCGACCAGCTCGCCGTGCCGTACACCTACGTCGACCTCGTCGCGCAGCCCGAGGCCGCCACCGAGGCGCACCGCATCTCGGGCCGCACGAACATCCCGGTCGTCGTCTACCCGGACGGCTCGCACCAGGTCGAGCCGAGCAACCTCGAGGTGGCCGCGAAGCTCCACCTCTTCGGGCTCGCCTAGCCGCTCAGCACCAGCGGCTCGAGCACCGGCTCAGTGCCAGAGGCTCAGTACCAGAGGCTGAGCTGCGGCGCCGCGACCGGCGCGAACGTCGCGTCGAGCCACGCCGCCGTCGCGGCGTCGGTCGCGAGGCGGCCGGCCGCCCGCAGCGTCGTGGCGCGGACGCCGCCCAGCAGCAGGGCCGACAGCTCGGCGACGCCGAGCGTGACGACCGCGCCCTCGCCGTCGCCCGCGCCGTCCCTCGTCACGACGCCGGCCCCGCCCTCCGCCACGGTCAGCGTCCAGCGCCCGGCGGCGAACCCCAGCGGATCGACGACGTCGAACGTCACCGCCCCCGGCGCCCGGTAGGTGCGGGACTCGAGGCACCGCGCGACGTCGAGGATCCGCAGCCAGTGGTGGTCGCGCTCGGTCACCTCGGCGGCACGCGGGTCGGCGAGCAGCCACCGCAGCGGCTCGTCGGCGGAGCGCTCGGTCGCCCGCACGGTGTCGACGAGGTCGTGCTCGAGCGCGAACCGCCACAGCGCGGCATAGGCGTCGGGGCCGTCGGCCGCGAGCGCGCGCACGGTCAGCGTCGCGGCGCCGTCGTCCCGGTTCTCCAGCTGGTAGGCGAGCACGCCCCGCACCTGCCCCGACTCGTCGGTGTATCGGACCGCGCGGACCTTGCCGCCGTCGGTCTGGCCGGGCGTGAGCCCCGCCGTCGAGCGCCAGTAGCTCGGCGTGGCGGCGACCTCGCCCGGGCGGCCGCGGCGCACGACGTCGTGCAGCGCCGCCAGGTCCTGCTGCGCGAGCTCGCGCTCGATCGGGTCCAGCCGCCCGCCGGGCCGCGGCCCGATCCAGCCCGCACGGTGCGTCTTGACGGTCCAGCTCGTCGCGGTCGCGACCGGTGCGAAGCCGTAGCGGCCGTAGATCGTCGCCTCGGAGACCGTGAGACCGGCGATCGGCAGCCCGGCGTCGGCCGCGGCGCGCAGCTCGCCCTCGAGCATGGCCCGCGCGATGCCCCGACGGCGGTGCGTCGCGGACACGGTCACCGCGCTCACGGCCCACATCGGCAGCAGGCGGTCGACGTCGACCGTGAGCTCGTCCACCCACGCGTTGACGGTGGCGACGGGCAGGTGCGGCTCGGGCGAGCCGCCGTCGAACACGCCGACGGGACGGCGGTCCCCGATCGTCTCGCGCCACGCCTCGACCGCCTCGGGCTTGGAGCGCTCGCCCAGGAAGCCGCGGTTGACGGCCTGCACGTAGCTGACGAAGTCGTCGCCGTCCGTGTCGACGGCGCGGTAGGTGAGGCCGGCGTCCGCCAGCGTGCGGGTCGAGGCGGGATCGAGCGGGACGGTCCGGGCGTCGAGCGACGTCGTGGCGTGCTGGGAGTGGCGGGGCTGCTCTGGCATGCGGTCACGCTAACGCGCGAGCCGCGCCGGGGGCTCGCGAATATCAGCGTTCCCACCGCATCGGCCTGACCGAGCGTCCCAAGGGTGACTCCGGGGTGACTCCGGGCGAGGCGCGATCCGCCCCCACCTCACCCCAGGGTGAAAAGCGAGGGTGAAAACGTGCGCGGGGAGTTCCGTTCGACGCACCGTCGTCATCGGATCTTCCGCGCGATCACTAGCACCTGAGCCTGAACGAACAGACCGCGAACCTCAGCCAGAGGGCACCGGTCCCGCCTAGCGTGGCGTTCACACCACCACCGGAGGGACCCCTGTGAGACGCGCGCTCCTGATCCTCACCGTCACGACCCTCATGGGTCTGGCGGGAGTCGTCAGCGCGCAGGCGCAGCAGACGGATCCGTCCCAGGTGCTCCTCGGCTCGGGCGCGTCGGCCAGGTCCGTCGCGACGCGCGGCTACGACGTCAGCGCGTCCGGCATCACCCTTCCGGCCGACTCGACGTTCACCTCCTTCTCCTACGTGACGTACTGGGTCACGGCCCTCGACGGCACCATGCCCCGCGCCTTCGGGGTGAACCTCCTGCCCGACGACGGCTCGGTCGGTGCGCAGCACATCGGCGCCTCCACGCTGCTGTTCGACGACGCCCGGGCGGCCTACCCCGAGGGGTACTGCGTCACCTGGGTCGAGATCAGCATGTTCGACGAGAAGTTCGGCGAGAGCGCCGAGGATCCCGAGTGCACGGTCTACCCGGGCGTCGGCGTCGTCAGCGGCGTCTCCGAAGGCGTCGACGGGATCGACGGCGCCGTCGCCATCGAGGACGGCGAGGCGAGGACCGGCCTCTCCGTCAGCGGTCCCGCGCCCATCGCCGGTCTGATCTCGGTCCTCGTCATCGCCGCCGCGGCGGTGCTGATGGTCCGGTACGGCAGCCTCCAGGACTGAAGCCAGACCCGAGCACCAGGCCCGCCCCTCAGAGCAGCCCGTTCTCCCGCGCCCGCGCGAGCGCCTCGGCCCGCCCGCCGACCTCGAGCTTGCGGTAGATGCTGCGGATCTGGGACTTCACGGTGTTCACCGACACCTGCAGCGCCGACGCCACGGCCGCGGTGCCCGAGGTCCGCGCGAGCTCGCGCAGCACCACGAGCTCGCGGTCGGACAGCTTCGCGCTGCGGATGGGCTCCGGCGGCAGGATCGTGGCGATGCCGTCGGCGACCGGGGCCACCGTGGCCGCCGGAAGCAGCGCCATCAGCGCCTCGCGATCGGGCGCCGTCAGGGCGAGCCAGGCGCGCTGGGTACCCTCCACGCTGACGTCCAGGGCGGCGGTCAGCCGGTTCCTGGCGGCGATCTCGTCGCCGTCGCGCAGCGCGATGACGGCGCGCAGCACCTCGCTCCCCATGAGGTTCGCGTGCGTGTCCGTGGCGGCGTCGTCGGGTCCTCCGACCAGCAGGCGCGCCTCCTCCAGGTTCCCGGCGGCGAGCAGCACGGCGGCATGCACCAGCTGCACGAAGCGGTCGCTCCCGCCCGGCGATTCCCGCAGGTGCCGCACCACGCTCCCGCGCTCGCCGAGCGCGTAGTTGGCGTACATCACGACGGCGTCGAGCCGCGCGCGCCAGACCGGTGAGGTCAGGCGGTAGGAGGCTCCGTGACGGGACGCCTCGACGACGTCGCGCGCCTCCCCCGGCTCGCCGCGGACCAGGCACGCCATCGCGGCCGCGAGCGTTCGCAGCACCGCGAACTCGTCCACGAGCATCGGCACGGTCCGCAGCTGCTCGAGCGCGTCGGCGAGCAGGACCGGGTCGTTGCGCTCGGCCGCGATGATGGCGCGGGTCGTCAGCAGCGCGCGACCGCCGTACGTGCCCAGCACGTGGCCTGCGTGCTCGGTGCCCGGGTGCGAGCGCAGGAGCTGCTCCGCCCGGACGACGTCGCCGGACCACGCGGTCACGAGCGCCAGGAGGCAGCCCGAGAGCAGGGCGGAGTCCGACCCTGGCTCGTCCTCCGCGTGAGCCTCGCGCAGCAGGACCGCGGCGCGGTCGTTCTCGCCCGCGAGGAACAGGGCCGTGGCGATGTTGCGCAGCAGGAACCCGTGGCCCTCGATCGCGGTGCGGCCACCGTTCGCGCCCGGTGCCGTGAGGGAGCGCACGAGGTCGAGGGCCGCCGTCGCCGCCCCGACCGACTCCACCGTCCGCCCCTGGAACCGCAGTGCCATGCTGCGGATCGTGCCGAGGTAGGCGCGCTCGTGCAGCTGCCGCGGCGCGAGCACCTGCAGGCCGCGTGCGGCGATGTCGAAGTAGTGGTCGGCCCGGTGCTGCAGGGCGAGGTCCTGGTGGAGCATCAGTCCGAGCGTGAGCGCGAGGGTCGGGTAGCGCTCCACGTCCCAGGACTCCACCGTCTGCATCGCGCGGCGCAGGAGCGTGAGGTCGACGTCGCGGAGCCCGAACCACGCGGCGCGGCACACGCGGTCCAGCAGCGCCGGCGAGCCCGACTCCATCGCCGCGATGCCGGCGACGGCGTAGCCGCGCTCCGCGAGCGAGGCGTCCACCACCTGGCGCACCAGGGTGCGCTCGCGCTGCGGCTCCAGGGCCCGGAAGTCGGCCCGCAGCGTCCGCCGGAACACACCGACCAGGTCGAACACACCCGGGTCGTCCAAGAGCATCGCGGTGCTCCGCCTGGTCCACGAACCGAGCCCCTGGTAGGCGGCCTCGGTCAGGACCGTCACGGCCTCGTCGCCGCCGAGGACCCGGGCGATGTGGTTGGTCAGCCGGTGCGGGATCGCGAGGGGCCCGAGAGCGTGCTGGACGTCCCTGCTCACGGCGGTGTCCAGGATCTCCCGCACGCACCGCAGCGCCTGGCGATCGAGCGTGCCGGCCGCCGCCAGTCCGGGGTCCACGTTGGAGTCCGCCAGGGCCACGAGCAGCATGCCGAGGGTGAGGGCGTGACCGCCGGTGACCGTGTGGAGCCGCTCGGCCGTGACCGTGTCGCCGTTGCCGAGCACGTCGGCGATGTCCTCGATCATCAGGTCGAGCTCGGGTCCGAGCTGTGTCACCGTCGTTCTCGCCCTGACGATCCGTGACTCCAGCGGCGTCACGCGGCGCGCCGTCGCGACCACCGTCAGGCAGGAGTGCCGGGCGACGACGTCGAGCACCTCGGGGATCACCCGCGGGTCGGTGCTGCGATCGACGTCGTCGAGCACCAGCACGAGGTCCGCCGGTCCCGCCTCGATCGCCGTCGCCACCCGCTCGCGCAGGTCCTCGAGCCGCGTGCCCGTCACGACGTCGATCCACGCCACCGTGCGGCCGGCGGCGCGCAGCTCCTGCGCCGCCATCGCTGCCAGGACGGTCTTGCCGACACCGAGGGGTCCGCGCACGAGACAGAGGCCGGTCGCCGCCACGATCTCCGCCACCAGGGCGCGCCGAGGCGCGCGGCCGGCGGGCAGACGTGGCCCGACCGGCTCGCGACCGGGGCTACCGGCCGGGGGCGGCGTCAGTGTCATGGAGGGAGGGGGGTCGAGGGCCGCGCGGCGAAACCTGTTCGACGGCGGCCCGGTCGGCGTGGTTCTGCCAAACTACCCGCGTACTGTTCCTGAACGGTCGGAAATCTCATCACAAATGGATCACCGGCGTTACCGTCGCACGTGGCCACCTGCGCAACCCCCCGTCCCGGCGTCGCGACGGCCCTGCTGGCGGCCGCTCTCGGCGGGCTCCTGGCGGGCTGCTCGACGGCGGCGGACGGCGGCACCGACGTCGTCCTGCCACCCACCGAGGGCGCCTTCGACTACCAGCTCGGCGAGGCGTACGGGGAGCCGGTCGACCTCGACGTCGTCGCCCGCGACGTCACCGCCCAGCCGCTCGCGGACGCCTACAACGTCTGCTACCTCAACGGTTTCCAGACCCAGCCCGGCGCCCTGCCGGACTGGGAGGACGGCGACGGCGGCGCCCTGCTGCGGGACGCGAGCGGTGCCGTCGTGATGGATCCGGAGTGGCCGGACGAGGCCGTGCTCGACCCCTCGACGCCCCAGCAGCGCATCGCGATCCTCGCCGTGATGGGACCGCAGATCCGGGACTGCGCCGACGCGGGCTTCGACGCCGTCGAGCTCGACAACCTCGACACGTTCCTGAGGTTCGAGGGCGTCGACCGCGACGGCGCGCTCGCCCTTGCGACCTCCTACGTGGAGGTCGCGCACGACGCGGGCCTCGCCGTCGGGCAGAAGAACGCGGCCGACGTCGGGGCCGATGCGCGCGAGGTCGCGGGATTCGACTTCGCCGTCGTGGAGGAGTGCGCCGTGTTCGACGAGTGCGGCACCTACCGCGCGGTGTACGGCGAGCACGTGCTGCAGATCGAGTACTCCGACACCCTTCGCGACCGAGGCCTGACGGTCGAGGAGGTGTGCGCGCTGCCCGACCGCGCGCCGCTGACCGTGGTGCGCGACCGGCTGCTCGTCGGCCCCGACGACGCCGCCCACGAGCGGGAGCAGTGCCCGGCGGGCTGACGGAGGGCGGAACGGTTCGGTTTACGCCCCGTCCCCGCCGTGGTTGCCTGGAGTGGTGACCTCCGCGATCGGCGACTACGCCCTCCTGGCCGACCTCCGCACCGGACCGCTCGTGTCCGCCGACGGCAGCATCGACTGGCTCTGCCTGCCCCGCTTCGACTCCGACGCCGTGTTCACGGCGATCCTCGGCACCCCCGACGACGGCCGCTGGCGCCTCGCTCCCGTGGACGGCACGCTCGAGGAGCGCGCCTACGAGGACGACACGTTCGTGCTCCGCAGCGTCTGGCGCACGCCGACGGGGCGCGCCGTCATCACCGAGTTCATGCCGCTGGGCGGTGAGCGCGCCGACCTCGTGCGGATCGCGCGCTGCACCGAGGGCGAGGTCGTCATCGAGAACGACCTGCGGCTGCGTCCCGAGTACGGCGCCTCGAGTCCGTGGGTCCGGCGCATCGAGAAGGACGGCGACGGCTACCTGCTGGCCATCGCCGGCCCCGACTCCTACGTGCTGCGCGGCCCCGCGCTGACGCCCGACGACCACCGCCACGGCGGCCGCGTCACGCTGACCGCGGGCGAGAGCGCGTCGTGGGACCTGGCCTGGGCACGCTCCTACCAGGACGTGCCCGCCCCGCTCGACATCGACGACGCGCTGGAGACCACCCGGGAGTACTGGACGGACTGGACCTCCCAGATCGAGGTCACCGGGCCGTGGGCGGCGGCCGTGAAGCGGTCGCTGCTCGTGCTGCGCGCGCTGACGAACCGCGACACCGGCGGCATCGTCGCCGCCCCGACCGCCTCGCTCCCCGAGGACCCGGGTGGCGAGCGGAACTGGGACTACCGCTACTGCTGGCTGCGGGACTCCGCCCTCACGCTCGAGGCGCTGCTCGCGCACGGCCGGACCGAGGTCGCGCGGCACTGGCGCGACTGGCTGCTGCGCGCCGTCGCCGGGGACCCGCGCGACCTGCAGATCATGTACGGCATCGCGGGCGAGCGGCAGCTGCCCGAGCGCGAGCTCGACCACCTCTCCGGTCACCTGGACTCGCGCCCCGTGCGGATCGGGAACGGCGCCGTCGACCAGTTCCAGGCCGACGTCGTGGGCGAGGTCATGATCGCGCTCGCGCAGCTGCGCGACGCGGGCGTGCCCGAGGACGACTTCTCCTGGCCGCTGCAGCGCGGCATGGTGGACTACGCCGTCGACCGCCTGGAGGAGAAGGACCAGGGGCTGTGGGAGATGCGCGGCGAACCGCACTACTTCACGCACTCGCGCGTGATGATCTGGGCTGCGCTGGACCGCGGGGTGCGGGCGTGCGCCGAGCACGGGCTGGACGCGCCGGTCGAGCGGTGGGCGCGCGTGCGCGACGAGCTGCGCGAGGAGATCCTCGAGCGCGGCGTGAGCGCCGAGACCGGTGGCTTCACCCAGACCTACGACAACACCGAGGTCGACGCGTCGCTGCTGCAGATCCCCCAGACGGGTTTCCTGCCCTACGACGACCCCCGGATGCTGGCCACGGTCGCGCAGATGGAGCGCGAGCTCATGCAGGGCGACCTGCTGCTGCGCTACCGGACCGACGGGACCGACGGACTCGAGGGCCACGAGCACCCGTTCCTCATCTGCTGCTTCTGGCTCGTGGAGCAGTACGCGCACAGCGGCCGGATGACCGACGCGCGGGCGCTGATGGACCGGCTCGTGGGACTGAGCACCGACCTCGGCCTGCTCGCCGAGGAGTACGACACCGACGACGACCGCCAGATGGGCAACTTCCCGCAGGCTTTCTCCCACCTCGGTCTCATCCGCGCGGCCGACGCGATCGAGGCCGCCCAGGCCGCGCTCGACGCCGGGGCCGACGCCGCCGACGCCGGACCTCTCGCCGACAGGACCCCCACCGCATGAGCAGCGTGACTCCCCCCACCGCGGCCGACGAGCCGGGCTCGAACCGCGCCGCGACGCTCGTCGTCCTGGGCGCCTCCGGCGACCTGACCCGGCGGCTGCTCCTGCCCGGCATCGGATCGCTCCTGGCGCAGGAGCCCGACCGCGAGGTGCGGGTGATCGGCGCTGACCGCGACGAGCGTCCCGACGGGGACTTCGACGCCGAGGTCCGCGCGGCGCTCACCGAGGGCGGCGCGGGGGACGAGGCGGTCGAGCGGGTGGCCGCGGCGTCGTCGTACCTGAGGACGGACGCGACGGACAGCGCCTCGCTGCAGCGGCTGCTGGAGGCGGCGGCCGCGCCCGCCCCCGGGACGGACGCGGCGGAGCACGACGGCGAGCGGCGCGTCGTCCTCTACTTCGCGCTCCCGCCCGCGGTCACCGCGAAGGTCTGCAGCGCGCTCCTCGACGTCGACCTGCCGGCCGAGCTGCACCTGGCGATGGAGAAGCCGTTCGGCGAGGACGAGGCCGGGGCGCGGGCGCTGAACGCGCTCGTCGCGCGGCTCGTGCCCGAGGACCAGGTGCACCGCGTGGACCACTTCCTCGGGATGTCCACGGTGCTCGACATCATCGCGCTGCGGTTCGCCAACCGGATGTTCCAGGCGGTGTGGACGGGCGAGCACGTCGAGAGCATCGAGATCGCCTACGACGAGGCTCTCGCGCTCGAGGGGCGCGCCGGCTACTACGACCACGCGGGCGCGCTGCGCGACATGATCCAGTCGCACCTGCTGCAGGTGATGGCGCTCGTGACGATGGAGCCACCGGCGTCGATCACCGATCGGGACCTGCGGGACGCGAAGGCGGCGGCGTTGCGCGCGACGCGGCTGTGGGGCGGTGACGCGACGACGGCGAGCCGGCGCGCGCGGTACACGGCGGGAACGATCGAGACGGCCGACGCCTCGGGCGAGCGTTCCGAGCGGTCGGTGCCGTCCTACGTGGACGAGGACGGCGTCGACCCGGCCCGCGGGACCGAGACGCTCGCGCAGGTGACGCTCGAGGTGGCGAACTCGCGGTGGGCCGGAGTGCCGATCACGCTGCGCTCGGGCAAGGCGCTCGGCGTGACGCAGAAGCACGTCGTGCTGACGTTCGCGGACGTCCGTCACCTGCCCTCGGGGCTGACCGGTCCCGACCCGAAGGACCGCCTGGTGATCGGGCTGAACCCGGACACGATGGAGCTGCGGGTGACGACGAACGCGTCCCACGACCCGCTCGGCCTGGCGCAGAGCGTGATGCGGGCCGACATGCGCCAGGCGTCGCTCCGGCCGTACGGCGAGGTGCTCGGCGGGATCCTGGACGGGAACGGGATGCTGACCGTCCGCGGCGACGCCGCCGAGGAGTGCTGGCGGATCTGCGACGAGGTGCTGGCCGCGTGGGCGGCCGACGAGGTGCCGATGGAGGAGTACCCGGCGGGGTCGGACGTGCCGGAGGCGTGGGGCGCGGCGCTGCGGTGAGCCGTTCGGGCGGCGGTCCGGTGGGGTCGCGCGGGCGGCGGGCCTGGTGGCTGTCACGTTCCGTCCGGTTCGCCTCACCGGATCCGGACCGGACGTGACAGTCACCGCCCGACCCCCGACGACTGCTGCGCTGCGCACGGTTGAGCGCCGTCATCCGTGCGCAGCGCAGCACTCGATGGCCCTCGCGTGCACAGCGCAGCACTCGATGACCCCAACCGCTGCGCCCGGCCGGCGAGACCGCCGACTGTCACGTCCCGTCCGGTTCACCCCGTGACAGTCACGGTCCGTCCGGTTTGTGCCGCCGGATCCGGACCGAACGTGACAGACATCGCGGTGCTGCCGCCGACCGGGGCTGCGGCGTCGACTCGGTAGGTTCGAGCCATGGCTCCTCCCCCGCCGAGCGCGCCGAACGACGGCGCCGACCCCGGCGCCCGGTACGCCGGTCTCGACCTCGCGTGGTCGGCGCGGAACGCGAGCGGGATCGCCGTCGTCGACGCCGCGGGGCGGTTGCTCGAGTCGTCCACCGTCGGGTCGGACGACGACGTCGCTGCGTGGCTCGCACCGCACCTGGACCACCTCGCCGTCGTCGCGATCGACGCCCCGCTGATCGTCCGCAACCCCGCCGGATCGCGCCCCGTCGAGCGCGAGCTCACCCGGGCGTTCCGCCACGCCGACGCCGGGACCTACCCCTCCAACCGCGCCAACCCGCTGTTCGACCCGCCCCGCGCCGCGACGCTCGCGGACCGTTTCGCCTGGCGCGCGACGGCGGAGCGCCCCGACCCGAGCGGCCTCACCCGGGGCGCGGCCGTCGCCGTCGAGACCTACCCGCACCCCGCGATGGTCGCGCTGTTCGGCCTCGACCGCGTCATCCCGTACAAGCCCCGACCGTCCCGCAGCCTGGACGATCGTCGCACCGCGCTCGCCACCCTCATGACCCACCTCGCGGCGATCCCGGCGCTGGGGCTCGCCGCCGCCCCACCCTGGCCGCGCCTGGTCGAGGCGCACGCGCGGGCGGCCCGCGCCGTCGACCTCAAGCGGCTCGAGGACGAGCTCGACGGCATCTTCTGCGCCCACCTCGCCTGGCTCTGGGGCACGGGGTCGACGGCGCTGGTCGCCTGGGGTGACGACATCGACGGCTTCATCGTCGCGCCACCCGCACCCGCGTAGACGGCCCGCTCAGACCGGCGCGTCCCGCACGTCGTCCGACCCCGACCCCGCCGCACCCTCCTCGATCAGCGCCAGCGCCAGATCGATCCCGGCCATCAGCGTCTCGAGCACGGGGAGGTCGTCGCGCAACCCCTCGGTCGCGAGCACGAGCCAGCCGTTCCCGATCGTCAGCTCGACGGCGTCACGCCGGACCTGCCTCGTGCACCACGCCCGCAGCTCGGCCCAGTGCGGCTCGGAGCCGTCGTCGGCCGGCGCACCCTCGAGCCGCAGCCCGGCCCAGAGCTGGTGGAACGTGCTCGTGGACTCGCCGCGCCGCACGTCGGTGGTCCGCGTCCCGGTCATGAGCAGCAGCCCCCCGACCCTGGCGCTCATCACGTCGGCGTGCAGCGACTGCAGCCGGACGTCGCCCGGCCGCCACCGCACCGCGGCCGGCAGCACGTCCTGGTGCGCGAACAGCCGCAGCTGGAGGCCGTTCGCCTCGGCGAACAGGGCGGCGCGCGCGTGCCGGCGCCACCGCCGTCGTCGCGCCGCGGCCGCACCCCAGTAGCCGAGACCACCCGCCACGACGGTGACCACCGCGGTGGCGCCGAGGCCGAACAGGGCCGTCTCGCTGTCACCCTGCACCACCGCGACCACGACCGCGATCAGGAAGGGGACGGCGACGACCCCGCCGACGAACATCGCCATCGACGACGGGCGCGGCGAGCGCGACTCGACGGCGCGCCGCCAGCCCCGCCCGTACCGTCCGGCCGCGGCGTGGCGCTGAACCTCGGCGATCTGCCGACCTGTCGGCCGCTTCGACAGCGCCTCGAACACGAGCGTGCGGGCGAGCGGTGCGTCGAGGTGGTGGGCGCCGACGCCGTCGGGCGCGTCCTCGAGGTCGTCCTGCGTCGGCGGTTCGGTCTCCTGAGCGTTCACGGCTCCCTCTCGGTCGTGCGGCGTCGGTCGTGCGGCGTCGGTCATGCGGCGTCGGTCGCATCGAGCGCCTCGTCGATCCCGGCGATCAGCACCGCCAGGGCGGCGGGGTCGCCGTCGCGCGTCTCGACGCCGAGGGCGAGCCAGTCGTCGTCAACCATCACCGCGACGGCGTGGCGCGGCTCCTGCTGCCGTCGCCAGTCGAGGAGCCGGAAGGAGTCGGCTGCGGTGCGCGCGGCAGCGGCGTCGGCGAACCGGGTCGCGACCCAGACCAGCGTGAGCGACGAACGCCGGTGCCCCGCCTGCGTCCGCACGAGGCGGCGCCCCGTCGTCAGCTCGCGGCCGCGCACCCGGGCCTCGACGACGTCGAGGTGCACCGGTCGCTCGCCGCGCCCGTCGGCGGGGCGCCGGACGAGCGCGGGCAGCGCGTCGCCGTCGGCCATCAGCCGGTAGGGCAGCGCGTTCGCCTCGGCGAACCGGGCGACGACGGCGTGCGGCCGCCACCGCCGTCGTCGCGCCGCCGCGGCGATCGCCCAGGCGATGGAGCCGAGCAGGAGGCCGGTCAGGACGGCGAGGGTGAGCCCGATGCCCGCGCCGGAGAGGTCGCCCTCGACCAGCGAGGCCCCGATCGCGAACACGTAGATCAGGGCGCCGAGGCCGCCGGCCCAGGCCGCGACGCCGAGCGGCGCGGTCGCGCGGCGGTCGACCACCTGGCGCCAGCGCTCGCCGTGCCGACCGCTCGCGGCCGCGCGGCGCAGCAGGCGGATGCGGTGCCAGCCGGGGCGCCGGCGGAGGGGATCCAGGTCGAGGGTGGCAGCGAGCGGGGTGTCGAGGTGCGGGAGGCGAGCCAGTCGGGCGGCCGCGGGGTGGAGCGAGGGGTCGGGCGAGAGGTCGGGGGCGACGGCGTCGTGCACGACCGCACCCCCCTCTGCCCGCGCGTCCCGGCGACGGCGCTCCTCACCCCACGCTAACCGGCGACGGTCCTCGAGAGGGCGTCGAGAGCGGCCTCGGACGGGCAGGGTGCCGGCCCCGGTCACCCGGACACCCGGACACCACCGGACCCCGCCCCCTGGTCGGGAGCGGGGTCCGGTTCCGGCACGGACGCCGGTTAGGCCTGCGGGGGCCGCGGTTCGGTGGGAGGCGCCCGGTCGGGCCGGACGGACCAACCGCCGATTCCGCCGAGGACGACCAGCGCGCCCAGGGTCACGGGGACCCAGCCCTGCACCGTGCTCGCCGGGTCGGTGAGCGCGGGCACCAGGAGGATCAGCGCGGCGCCGGCGAGCGCCGTGACGGCCAGCATCAGGATGAAGAGTCCCGTGGATCGTGTACGCATCACGCCTCCGATCAGAAGCAGCTGGCGATGGCACCGATCGAGGCGCCACCGACGACGGCGAACCCGCCCACGCACGCGGCGCAGACAGGGCCCGTCACGGGCGTCATGGGAACCGCGCACGCGCCGACGCAGACCTTGGCGATGATGGCGCCGACCACGCCGCTCACTCCGAGGACCGTCGCGAGGCACGCGCCCGTGTTCTTGGCGGCCACGACGTCGGACCCCGGGGATCCGGCGACGTCGGCGGTCAGCTGCTCGTCGCCGACGAACGCGATGCCGGTGTCCTCGTCGTTGACGAGCGTGCCGTCCACGTACGTCGTGAGCTGGAAGGTGCCGCCGGCGTTCGAGCCGACGAGCGTCTCGGCGTACTGGACGATGCCGCCGTCGGCATCGGTGACGACGGTCAGGTTGCTCAGGAGGGCGCTGTGGTCCCCGGCGACCGGGAAGGTCACGGACGTGAACGTCTCCCCGCCGGCCTCGAGGAGGTACGCCTTCGCGCCCTCGCGATCGACGGCGTCGGCCGCTGCGTGGACCGTCAGGCCACCGCCGTCGAGCAGCGCGGTCGCTCCGGCGACCGCCTCACCGCTCGCCGTGGCGTCGAGCTGCGTCATGTCGACGCTGCCGGAGCCGTCGTCGGTCGTCGCGGCCGGCGAGGCCGGTGCGGCCGCGCACTCGGTCGCTCCGTCGGCCGGTCGCACCGTCTGCGCACTCGCGGGGGCCGCCGTCATGGCGAAGGCCAGCGTCGCTGCGGCCAGTGTTCCGGTCAGGGTCGTACCCAGCTTCTTCGTCAGCATGATGTCTCCCTCGGGTCGTGCTCGTGGGTGATCTCTTCTGTCGTCGATCCGATCGCTGCGGGCGCTGACGCGGTCGAGCGTCGAGATGCTCTCCGCCGGACCTCGTCCGGAGTGCCGTACGCGAACGGTGCTGCGTCTCTCCACCACCTCGGGGACGTCGGTGTCTGGTCGGGTGCTGCTGTCGTGCACAACTTTCCTAACACGATGCTCACGGGTGTTTCAACCCTCTCGGGACACTCGCCGCCTCGGCCGGGAGGAACCGGCGAGGACGTGATGCGTACCTCCGTACACGTGCCCTCGGACGCCCTCGTCCACGCCTACGCTCGTACGGTGCGCTCGCTGTCCCTCGCCCGCCGTCTCGCGGCCCACGCCGTCGGCAAACCCCCCACCGTCCCCACCGGCCGGCGGGCGGAACCCGCCTCCCGCGACGCCCAGGCGGTGCGCGAGACCATGGAGCTGGCCGCGCGGCTGGGCGAGGCGATGCTCTCGCTGGGAGCCTCGGCGTCGGACGTCTTCGGGACGATCCGCGACGTGTGCCGCTCGTTCGACGTGCGGTGCGAGGTCGACCTGACGTTCACCTCCATCCTCATCGCGGACGACTCCACCGGCACGAGCGTGCTGCGCGTGGTGCACGACCAGGCCACGGACTACGGACGGCTGTCGCGCGTGGTCGACCTGGCGCGCGAGATCATCGCGATGCCGTCGCTGCGCGGGGTGTCGATCGAGGAGTGGTCGCGGACGGCGCGGGTCCGGCTCGAGCACGGGCACGCCGCGCTGGACGAGATCGTCAAGGCCCCCCACTCCTACCGTCGCGCGCTCGTGACGGTCGCGCTCGCGGCGATGGCGGCGTCGATCGCCGTGCTGCTCGGCGGCGGGCTCCTGGTCGCCGCGGTCGCCGCCGTGACGACGGCCCTCATCGACACGACGCTGCGGCTCCTCGCGCGCTGGCAGCTGCCGCCGTTCTTCCTCCAGATCATCGGGGCGGCTATCGCGACCGGCGTCGCGGTGCTGCTGCTCACGGTGATCCCGGGGCTGCCGGTCGAGTTCACGACGCTGCCGCCGTCGCTCGTGGTGGCCTCGAGCATCGTGGTGCTGCTGGCCGGCATGTCCCTGGTCGGAGCCGCCGACGACGCCATCAACGGCTTCCCCATCACCGCCGGCGGGCTGCTGTTCCAGGTGGTCCTGCTGACCCTCGGCATCGTGATCGGCATCGGTGGCGTGCTCGACCTCGCGCGCCGCGCCGGGGTCTCCCTCACGCTGGTCGATCTCCCGGCGAACCCGTACCCGGTGTGGGTGCTGGTGCTCGCGTCGCTCCTGACCTCTGGGGCGTGGGCGACGGCGTCGTACGCCCGGCCGCGCGCGGCGCTGATCGCGGCGACGGCCGGCGGGGTGACGTACCTGATGTTCTGGGGCTTCTCGACGCTGGGCCTCGGGGTCCCGATGGCGAGCGCGGGGGCCGCCCTGGTCCTGGGCTTCATCGCCGACTCCCTCGCCCGGCGGCTCGGGGTGCCGGCGCTCGTGACGACCGTCTGCGGCATCGTGCCGCTGCTCCCGGGTCTGACGATCTACCGCGGCATGCTCGACCTGGTGTCCGACGACGGCGACGGCTCCGGCGTCGGGATGCTGCTGCAGGCCTCGATGATCGGGCTCGGGCTCGCGGCCGGGGTCACGCTCGGTGAGGTGCTGGCGCAGCGCCTGCGGGGGCTGCAGCCGCGCAACCCGCGCCGTCGGCACCGGAACGTGGTGCCGCAGGGCGGACCGGCGGAGCCTGCGGACTCCGGCCACCCGGTGGCCGAGGGTGCTGAGTCTGGCGAGACTGCCGAGACGACGGCGGCCCCAGTGGACGCCGCCCGGCTGGCCGGGGCGACGGCGGACCACGCCGACGTCGCGCCCGGTGAGCCGGCCGCCAAGCCCTGAGGCCGCGGCGGTCACCGATCTCCGGCGACCCACCCCGGGGGGCGACCCCCGTCGTCGAGAACGGCCGGCGCTGCCCCAACCGCCCCGTCGAGCCGCACCCGCCGTTCTCGGCCCGGCCTCGCACCGCCGAGAACGCTCCTCGCGGCTCGAGCTGGTCCTTCGAGCCGCACCCACCGTTCTCGGCAGGAATCGTCAGCGGCGGATGTCGACGACGATCCGCGCCGGGTCCGTCAGGGTGGTGACGCGGAAGTCGCGCGTGCGGTCGAGCCCGATGTACGTCGCCGAGTGGCCCTCCCACGGGCCTTCCGCGAACAGCCCGCTGATCGTGGCGTCGCCGATGTCGCCCGGTCCGGTCAGGACGCTGTCCTCGGGGTCGCCGACGTCGTACGGGTTGAGCACGATGGCCGTACCGACGTAGAGGAAGGTCTCTCCCTCGACGTCGAGCGGCAGCCCGCTGCCGTCCCCGGTCGCCTCGTCGACGTAGCGGACGTCGTGCGACGGCGGCTCGGACCCGCGGAACTGCAGCACCACCCGGTCGTAGCCCTCGTGCGCGGCCGCGCGGACCTCGGTGAGGTAGGTGTCCGGACCGTGCACGGGCCATCCGTCGGAGGTCTGGTCGGTCGTGCCGAAGTCGGAGAAGTCCTCGGGTGCGGGTGCTTCGTCGGTCGGCTCGGTGGGCTCGGTGGGCGCCACCGACTCCGACTCGGTCGGGGCGGACTCGGAGGTGTCGCTCGGCGAAGGCGACGGCGAGGCGGGTGCCGACGTCGACGGCTCCGCGCTCGTCGCGCTGGGGTCCGTGGAGGTGTCCGACGGCGCAGCCTCCTCCCCCGGGCTGCACGCCGCGAGGGCGCCGGCCACGGTCAGGGCGAGCAGGGCTGCAGGGACTCGTCGTCGCGTCGAAGGCATGATCCATCCGATCACGGAGACGTGCGAGTTGCCAGGAGCTACACCCGGTCAGCCGTGTGGGCGGCCCTGCGTGCAGATCTGCCGGCCCGAGGGTTCGTCGGATCTCCCGCCCGCCGAACGCGGCGTCCACCTGGCGCCCACCCCCGCCCCGGGCAACACTGGAACCAGCCACTCCCGCACCCCACCCCCCACCCCCAGGAGTTCCCTGTGTTCGCCATGTCGGACGGCCGCCCCGCGCCCGCGAACGAGACCGCCGTCGTCGCCGGTGAGACCTACCGCTTCACGGTCCTGACCTCCCGCCTGCTGCGGCTGGAGTACTCCGCCGCCGGGGAGTTCGTCGACGAGCGGACGCAGGTCGTCGTCGACCGCGCGTTCGACGGCGTCGTCCCCACCTTCGAGGTGCGCCGCGGCGAGGGCAGCCCCGACGCCGTCGAGATCCTCACCGAGCACCTCCACCTGGAGTACACGGGCGGCCCGTTCCACGCCTCGACGCTGTCGGTCACCCTGCGCAGCGGCGCGACCGACCCGCACTACTCGGTCTGGCGGTTCGGCCAGGAGTATCCCGACCAGCCGCCGTTCCGCGCCAACCTGCGGGGCACCGCGCGCACGCTGGACGAGGTCGACGGCGCCACCGAGCTCGAGCCCGGCCTCCTGGCGACCTACGGGTTCGCCACCCTCGACGACTCGGACTCGGTCCTGCTCTCCGACGACGGCTGGATCGCGCCGCGTCCCCACGCGGTCCGCGCCGCAGCCGGCCGGCCCGACCCCACGCCGTCGAGCGACCTCTACCTCTTCGCGCACGGCCGCGACTTCCGCGGTGCCCTGACCGACTTCCACCTCCTCACCGGGCCGGCACCGCTGGTGCCGCGCTACGTGCTCGGCAACTGGTGGAGCCGGTTCTGGCGCTACTCCGAGGAGAGCTACCTCGAGCTGATGGACACGTTCGAGGCCGAGCGGGTCCCGCTGTCGGTCGCCGTCATCGACATGGACTGGCACGTGACCGACGTCGACCCCGCGATCGGCACGGGCTGGACCGGCTACACCTGGAACGCCGACCTCTTCCCCGACCCCGCGCGATTCCTCGGCGCGCTGCACGAGCGTGGCCTCGCCGTCACCCTCAACGTCCACCCGGCCGACGGCGTCCGCCGCCACGAGAACGCCTACGCGGAGGTCGCGCGCGCCGTCGGGATCGACCCCGAGAGCGGCCTGGGCGTGGCGTTCGACGTGACCTCGCGCGCCTTCGTCGACGCCTACCTGCGCCTGCTCCACCACCCGCTGGAGGAGCAGGGCGTGGACTTCTGGTGGCTGGACTGGCAGTCCGGCGGCAGCACGCGCATCCCGGGTCTCGACCCGCTGTGGATGCTCAACCACATCCACTACCTCGACTCCGCGCGCGGCGGTCGTCGGCCGCTGACGTTCTCGCGCTACGCCGGCCTCGGCAGCCACCGCTACCCGGTCGGCTTCTCGGGCGACACGATCATCACGTGGGCCTCGCTCGACTTCCAGCCCGCGTTCACCGCGACGGCGGCCAACGTCGGCTACGGCTGGTGGAGCCACGACGTCGGCGGTCACCGCGCGGGGACGCACGACGTCGAGCGCTCCGTCCGGTGGGTGCAGCTCGGCGTGTTCTCGCCCGTCAACCGGCTGCACTCCTCCAACAGCCCGTTCACGTCCAAGGAGCCGTGGTCGTTCGGCCCGCGCGCCGAGGCCGCGATGACGCGCTTCCTGCGGCTGCGGCACCTGCTCGTTCCCACGCTCTACACGGCGGCGTGGGCGGCGCACACCGACGGTGTCGCCGTCGTCCGCCCGATGTACCACGACTACCCGCGGTGGGACGAGTCGCTGGCCGTGCCGAACCAGGCGATGGTCGCCGAGCACCTGCTGCTGGCGCCGATCACGACGCCGGAGGACGACGTCGCGCACGTCGCCTCGACCACGGCGTGGCTGCCGGCCGGGTCGTGGATCGACGTGTTCACCGGCGCGCGGTACGACGGCGGCGAGCGCGGTCGGACCGTGCGGCTGCACCGCGCGCTCGAGGGCTACCCCGTGCTGGCCCGGGCAGGGGCGGTGCTCCCGCTCGCGGCCGATCCGCTCGCCGACGTGCGCTCCAACCCCGAGACGCTCGTGCTGCGCGCCTTCCCCGGGACGGCGGAGTCCACGCTCGTGGAGGACGACGGCGCAGCGGAGCCCACGCCGGAGGTGACGGTGCTGCGGCAGCGGCTCGCGGCGGCGGGCGACGGCGGCCCGGACGGCGGCACCACGATCGAGCTCGAGATCGTCCCGACGACGGGGCGCGAGCCCGGCCGGACGCGCCAGGTCTGGGTCGACCTCGTCGGCGTCGCCTCGGTGGAGTCGGTCGAGGTGTCCGGCGGCGACGGGGCCGCGCAGCCGCACGTCGTCGGACCGGTCGCGGACGACGCCGCCGAGCTCCTGGCCCCCGCCCTCCGGATCTCGCTCGGCCGGATCGACCCGGCGCTCGGCCTCACGCTGACGGTCCGGGGCGCGAGCGCGATCCCGCGCGACGTCGTGCAGGACGCGTTTTGCCTGCTCGACGGCGCGGAGCTCGCCTACGAGACGAAGGAGCAGGCGTGGTCGGCCGTGCAGCAGCAGCACGGGCTCGACCTCGCGCAGACGCTCGCGACGGTCGACCTGCCCGAGGTGCTGCGCTCGGCGATCGTGGAGGCGGCGTCGGCGCGCCCGGTGTTCTGACCGCGGGCGTCCGAGCTACGGGCGCCCGAGGCGGCGCACCATCACCGCGCCACCCGCCAGGATCGCGACGGCGATCGCCCCGACGCCCCAGGCGACGGCCGGCTCGACCCCGGGTCGATCCGGGGTCGCTGCCTCGCCCTCCCCGTCGACGTAGCTGACCGCTTCTCCCTCGTCGGAGATCGCGGTCACCTCCCCGACCTCGACGATGCGCACCGGGATCCCGTCCGTCTCCGGGCCCGGGGCCTGCTCCTGCGAGAACGCACTCGCCTCCGCATCGGCGACGCCGATGTCGACCCCGGAGAGGTCGGGCGCCGGAGCCGCCCACTGCGCCTGCCCCGAGCTGACGAGCTCGGAGGCCAACGACGTGAGGTCCTCGAGCGAGTACTCCGCGCGGACGATGGTGACCCGGTCTGCCACGCCGTTCGCCTCCGCCGCGGCCAGCACCTCCTCCTCGGACTGCCCGGGGCCCAGCGACACCCGGAGGTGGCCGGACGGCTCGTCCCACACCAGTGACAGATCCAGGTCGGCGACGGCGGAAGCGAAGAGCAGCAGATCGTCCGGAACCGCGGAGGAGCCGCTCGTGTCACCGGCGGTCATCTCCGTCTGACGGTCGGCGCCCGCAGCATCGACAGGAACGGCCGAGGCGGCCGAAGTGGTCCCGAGAAGCAGCGCGACCGTGGCGGCGGACGTGGCGAGGGCGGGGCGGATCGTCATCGGATCTCCGTCGTGTCGAGGGCGGTGCTCCGACCCCACCACACCGGCGCGCTATCGGCACGCCGGAAGGCCCCTACCCAAGGTCAGACCGCTCCCCCGCGAGGTAGACCCGCTCGAGGCGACACCGACCCACGACGGGTCGGTGTCGCCTCGAGCGGGTCTCCTTCGCGGACGTGGCGTCAGCCGGCGCGCAGGCGGGAGGCGAGCGAGCGCCTGGAGGGCCGCGCCCGGGCGACCGCCGCCGCCACCACGGCCAGGGTCGGGACGGCCAGCCATCCGAGCGCGACGGCACCACCGCCGCCGCCCGGCGCGACGAGCGTCACCGCGAGCGTCCCCGCCGCCACCCCGACCGCAGCCGCGACGGCCACGGGCACGGCGGCGGCCAGCACCGCCACGCGCGTGGTGCGCGACGCCGTCATCCCGAGCGCGCGGGCCCGGGCGTCGTCGGCGTCGCGGCGGGTGCGGCCGGCGACGCCGACGAGCACCACCGACACCAGGGCGATCCCCACCAGCGCGGCCACCACCCCGGTGCGCGTGAGCAGCGCCGCGTCCGCGAACGGCGCGGCGACGGGGTCGGGGGCGCCGTCGGCCACCGCCTCGGAGAACGCGACGGCCACCGGCGAGGCACCGGCCAGCACCGCCATCGCCACGCTCACCACGATCGTCGCCGTCGCCACCGGCCCCGGCCCCCCGCGCACGGCCGCGAGCAGCGCCACGGCCCCGTGACCGCGCCGGGCGACGGCGATCGCCGCGCGCCGCAGCAGCGGCGCCACGCGCAGCGCCACCACCACGCACGCGCCGGCGATCAGCGGCGCGGCGCCGAGGACCACCAGGTCGGCGATCACGGAACCGGACGACGCCGCGTCCCCCCGCGCGCGCAGCGTCACGCCCCCGAGCACCGCGAGCGCCACGACGACGACCTCGACGGCGGCCCGCACGGCCTGCCGCACCCGCCGCGACCGCGCGTGGCCGGGACCGGTCGGCGGGGTCTCCCCGGCGGCCACGGTGACCAGGACGACGACCGGGGGCAGCAGCACGGCCGCGACGAGGATCGGCGCCCACGCCGAAGCGAGCGCCGCGCCCCCCGCGCCCTCACCACCCCGGGCGAACGCGACCGTCACCACCACCGCGACCACCACCCCCACGAGAGCCACGACCGCGGCCTCCGCCGTCGCCAGACCCGCGAGCGTGAGGCGCGAGGCCCCGCGCGACCGGGCGAGCGCGAGGGTCGCGCCCCGTCGCTGCGCGAGCACGCTCGCCGCGAGCGCCAGGAGCGCACCCGCCGCGGCGAGCAGCCCCAGCAGCACCGTGGCTGCTCGTGCGGTCGCGGCGGCGCCGAGGTCCACCGAGCGCTGGACCACGACGTCGGCCCGCGTCGTGACGGTGGACGTGACGCCGGGGATGTCGACGCCGTCGGGAGCGGCCGTCAGCGCCCGGACGTCGCCCGCGAGCTGCCCCGCGGACGCGCGCGTGAGCTCCTCGGGGTCGGGCCGGGAGACGTAGCGCGCGTCGATCGACTGCGATGCCAGCGCGTAGCGCGCGAAGGGCAGGGATTCGTCGTTCAGCAGCGCGGCGACGGCGAGGCGCCGGTCGCCGCCGTCGACCACGAGCGGCTCCAGCAGGGTCGGGACCAGGCTCCACGGCCACGTCTCGGCATCCGCGCCCGCGTCCACCGGCGCGAACACACCGGTGATTCGCGCGAGCACGGGCAGCACGTCCGGCCCGCCGAGCTCGAGCTCGTCGCCGACCGCCGCACCCATCGCGTCCAGCGACGCCTGCGTCAGCCCCACCTCGACGGGCGGGGCGTCCCCGTCCGCGCCGACGACCTCGAGCGCCGTCGCCGTCGCCCGGGGCGAGCGCCCCTGCGTCCAGGTGACGCGGGGAGCGGCATCCCCGCCGAGGTAGGCCAGGCGCAGCTCGGCGTTCCGGTCGTCGATCCGCCCCGCCGCGATCGGCCTGCTCTGGAGGATCGCGACCGGCGGCCCGTACGCGTCGGGCAGCGCCACGGCCACCTTGTCCGCCACGTACCGCACGGTGTCGGCCGTCGTCTCCACGAGCGGTTTCGGCACGGCGTCATCACCGGTCAGCGGCACGGCGACGCTGACGACGGCGTCGGGGTCGGCCACGGCCGCCTGCACCGAGGCGGTCGCGGCGTCGCTCTGGACGCGCGGGACGACCACGGAGAGCACGCAGACGAGGGCGACGACGATTGCGCTCAGCGCGAGCAGCGGCCAGTCCGCGCGGCTGGTGCGCGCGAGGAGCGCGAGGACGGAGCCCCTCATGCCGCGTCTCCCGAGCGGAGCAGGCTGGCAGTCGAGGGTCGCGACCGCCCGGAGGCGCCCGAGGACGGCGATCCCGCCCGGGACCCCAGCGCCGCCCCCACGACCCCCGCGCCCAGGGCCACCAGCGCGAGCGCCCCGAGCGTCGCGAGGACCGGGACGACGATCCGCACGTCCGGGACCTGCCTTGCTCCGCCGTCGCCCGCCACGATCCACGGGGCGACGGCGAGCGCGGCGACCGTGCCGGCCACCGCCCCGGCGACCACCGCGGCCAGGGTGGTGCCGACGATCCGCGCGAGCGCCATGCGCCGCACGTCAGCTCGCGTGGCCCCCAGGGCGCGAAGCCGCGCGTCGACGATCGCCTGCGCGCGGGCGGTGGCGGTTGCGTCGGCGCCGACGGCGGCCCACGCCAGCACGACGGCGCCCGCCGCGAGCAGGGCGAGCGCAGCCAGCACGGGCGCGCTGAGGGGGGACGTCGCGGCGTCGGCGGCCGACGCGCCCTGCTCCTGCTGCGGAGCCGACGGCACGAGACCGGCGGCGGCGAGCCGCTCGACGGCGTCGGAGCGCGGCTGCCCGACCCACCAGTCGTCCACGACCGGCCCGCTCTCCCCCGCCACGAGCATCGCGTCGGCGATCGCGGAACGGTCGGCCAGCAGGGTCGGTTCCCCGGGCTGCCCCGGCACGTACGGGACGACGCCCGCGACGCGTGCGGGCACCGCGGCAGCCCCGATCCGCAGGTCGAGCAGGTCGCCGTCGGCGAGGCCGAGGTCGCTCGCGAGGGCGGCCGAGGCCAGCACGGGCACGTCGGCCGGGGGCGGGAACGCGGTGAGGAGCACGCGGGCGCGCGGGTCCAGCAGGACGGACGCGTCCGCCGTCGCGACGATCGCGGCGCCCTCGACAGTGGCGCCGACGCCCTGCGTCTCGCCGCGGTGCGTCGCGACCCAGGGGGAGGTCGCCGGGGCACCGCCCATCTCGACGGCGACGGTCGCCGTCGCTCCCTCGCCGAGGAACGGGACGTCGAGGGACTCCGCCGTGAGGTCGACGGCGAGGAGCATCGCGGGCACGGTCGCGCCGTTCGGCAGCGGACCGTCGAGCGCGACGGCGGGGCTGTGCGGGGCGCCGTCGAGGGGGACGGGGTCGGTGGTCGCGAGGGTGCGTTCGCCCGACGGCGCCTGGACCACCAGCGTCAGCGTGACCTCGGCCGTGTAGCCGTCGACGCCGGCCGCCTCGCCCGTGACGGTGACGCCGAGCGGCGTGGTGACCTCGGGGGTCGTCTGCCACGCATCGCCGGCCAGCGGCTCCATCACCTGCGACCACGTCCGCCCGTCGTCGAGCCTGCCGAGCACCACCTCGTCGGCGCGGACGGCGTCGATCGCGACGAGCTGCGAGGACCCGGGGCGTGATCCCAGCTGCACGGGCCGGTCGATGACGGCGGCGGGCGAGGATCCGACCGCGTCCGCGATCTCCACGGCGGTGTCGGCTCCGGCGTCGTCGGCGATCACGAGGTCGGCGCCCGCCGCGGCCTGCGCCTGGTCCACGCGCGACTGCGACCACGTCGCGGCCACCGGGACGACGAACGCGAGCGTGGCCGCCGCCCCGACCACCGCCGCGGCGGCCCCGCCGACGGTGCCGCGCGCGATCCGCCACACCGTCACCGGCAGCACGGCACCGCGCAGGCGGTGCACGACGCCGTCGGCCGCCCGCGCGAGGAGCGGCACCACCCGCAGCGCCACCACCACGAGGGCGGCGAGGACCGCACCGGGCGCGAGGACGAGCAGGGGGTCGATGCCGACGCCGGGGGCGTGCGCGCGCAGCTGGACCACGCCGACCGCGGCGAGCACCACGAGCAGGACCTCGCCCGCGACGCGCAGCGCCGGGCGCGAGGGGGCCGCACGCGACCCGGCCACCGCGCGCGACGCCTCGAGCACGACGGCCGCCGCGGGCACCAGCGTCCCGGTCGCGACGGCCACGAGCACGACCGCGTCGACGCCGACGGCGCCCGCGCCGGTCGCCGCCGGCCACCAGGGCGCGCGGGCCAGCGCCCCGTAGGCGAGGGGACCGAGAGCGGTGGCCAGCGCCGCCGCGAGGACGGCGGCCGCGAGCGCCTCGCCGACCGTGCCGCGGCTGACCTGCCAGCGCGTGGCGCCCCGGGCGCGCGCGAGCTCCCCCTCGCTGTGGCGACGCGTCGCGAGGGCCCGGCCCACCTGGGCGAGCGCCGTCGCCGCGACGCCGACCACCACGAGCAGGAGCGCGAGCACCAGAGACCGCGTCACGCCCTGCTCCGCGAGGCCCGCGCGCACCTCCGCGCCGACGCCGGACTGCACCGTCACGGAGCGCACGTCCTCGCCCAGCGCCTCGGCCAGGACCTCGTCGGCGCGGTTCCGCAGCGAGGCCACCCGGTCGGCGGTGCCCTCCGCCCGCGCGGGGTCGCGCGCGAGGTCGGGCACGACGCGCACGCTCCCGCGGACGACGGGTGCGCCGGCGTCGAGCAGCGTCCCCGGCGCGACGAGCAGCGGGCCGAAGGCGTCGACGCGGCCCAGCACCGTGCCCGTGCCGTCGCCGCCGAGCAGGTCCCGCGACCACTGCGCGTCGAGGTCGCGCACAACGATCCCGACGACGACTGCGCGGCGCGCCCCCTCGCCGCCGTCGGCCTCGCGACCGGTGTGCGGGGCGAGCACGAGCTCGTCGCCGACGGTCACGGCGAGCGCGTCCGCCGTCGGGCGCAGGAGCGCGACCTCGAGGGGATCAGCGCCGGCGCCGGACCCCGGCGAGGGCCAGCGCCCGTCGTCGAGGTCGGCGTGGTCGGCGGCCGTGTCGGCGTCGAGGAGGTACGTGGCGCGCGGATCGCGACCGGGCAAGTAGGACAGGGGCGAGACCGCCCAGGTGGAGGCCGGCCCGGCGAGGTCGCCCGCGGCGTCGATCACGAGAGCACCGAGGGTGTCGAGGGCGGCCGGGCCGGACGCCGCGGCGTCGTCCCGCATCAGGACGGAGGCGGAGACGGCGGCCGCGTCACCGGTCGTCTGCCAGCGCGCGGCGAGACCGCCCGCCACACCCGCCGTCGCGAGGAGCGCGCACAGCGCCGCGAGCGTGCCCGAGACGACGAGGGCGAGCGTGACGGTGGCGAGCAGCGGCCACTGCGCGCGGGCGCGGGTGAGCGCGACGGGGCGTGGCGCTCGGCCGGCGGGACCCGGCTCACGCACCGGTGAGGCGGCCGTCCTCCAGGTGCAGCACCCGGTCGGCGAGCGCGATCATCACGGGGTCGTGGGTCGAGAGCAGGGCGGTCGTGCCCTCGGCCTCGACCACGCCGCGGATCAACGCCATCACCGCCAGACCGGTGTCGGTGTCGAGCTGGCCGGTCGGCTCGTCCGCGACCAGCAGCGTGGGCGAGGCGGCGAGCGCGCGGGCGACGGCGACGCGCTGCATCTGACCGCCGGAGAGCTCGTCGGGCCGGTGGGCGGCGTGACCGTCGAGCCCCACGAGGTTCAGGAGGGTCGCCACGCGCTGCTCGCGGCGCGCCGACGGCCAGCGCTGCAGCCGCAGCGGGAGGCCGACGTTCTCGGTCGCCGACAGCTCGGCAACGAGGCCGAACCCCTGCAGGATCATCGAGACGCCGTCGCCCCGGAGGCCGTCGCGGCCGTCCTCGTCGAGCGCGGTCACGTCCGTCCCTGCCACGCTCACGCGACCGGCGTCGGCCTGCTCGAGGCCGGCGACGACGTTGAGCAGCGACGTCTTGCCCGAGCCCGAGCGGCCCACGATCGCGACCAGCTCGCCGCGCTGCGCCGTGAAGGACACCCCGCGCAGGGCATGCACGGCGGTCGGGCCGGAGCCGTAGGAGCGGTGCAGGTCCTCGACGACCACCACCGGATCGGGCCGTGCGTGCCGGCTCATCGCCCGCCGTCCGGCCACATCGAGACGTGGTCCGCCTCGAGGGCGAGCCGCACGCGGCGCGTGAGGTCGAGCGCGTCGCGGTACTCGCGCGGCACCTGCACGCGCCCGGCGCGGTCCATCACCGCGTACTCCTGCGCGACGACGCTCGACCCGCCGTCGCCGTCGTCGGAGAACGTGCGCAGCACCTCGGAGCTGGTGCGGCCGTCGCGGATCGCGACCGTGCGCTCGACGGAGTCACTGACGGTCGCGTCGTGCGTGACGACGACGACGGTCACGCCGTCCTCCCGGCTCACGGTCCGCAGCGCGCCGAGGATCTCGTGCGCCGTGGTGGTGTCCAGCTCGCCGGTCGGCTCGTCGGCCAGCAGCACGCGCGGTCCGTTGGCCAGGGCGACGGCGAGCGCCACCCGCTGCTGCTGGCCGCCGGACATCTCGTGCGGCAGGCGCCGGGCGCAGTCGCCCACACCGAGCCGGTCGAGCAGCTCGACGGCGTGCGCGCGGCGCGCCTTGCGCCCGCGTCCCGCGAGGGCCGCTGGCATGGCCGCGTTCTCCTCGGCCGTCAGATGGGCCACGAGGTTGCGCGAGGTCTGCTGGCGGACGACGCCGACGACGTCGCGGCGGTAGCGCACGCGGCCCGACGCCGACAGGCCGCCGAGGTCCCAGCCGTCGACGCGGACGCGGCCGGCCGACGGCGCGTCGGAGCCGGCGAGGATGGACAGCAGCGTCGACTTCCCGGCGCCAGAGGGGCCGACGACGGCGATCATCTCGCCGCGCTCGACGCTCAGGTCGAGGCCCTGCAGCGCCTGCACCTCGATGGATCCGTGCCGGTGGATGCGGACCACCGACTCGCAGACGACCACGGGTGCGGATGGGGATGGGGCCGACCCGTCACGCACCGCCGACGGCGCCATCCGGTGCTCCTCCTGCTGGGGCACGACGCCGTACCCGGGGTGCGCCCCGGGCGATGCGGGCGCGGTCCCGACTCTAGCCCCGGAAGCGCTCCCACGGCTGTCACGTGTCCGCGGCCGGACCCCTCGACCGTCACGTCCACCTCGGATGCCCGAGGGCCGACCGAGGCAGACGTGCCGGTCGAACGACGGCGGCCCGCCGGCCCACTCGGAAGGAGTCTCCGAGATCGGGCCGACGGGCCGCCGGTGGGTGAGGCGTCAGCGATGGGTGGCCTTGCGGCGACGCATCAGGACGACGGCGACCGCGGCCAGGACCGCGACCAGCGCCACACCGCCGATGATCAGCCCGGTCGAGCCGCCGCCGGAGGTGTCCCCCGGCGTGGCCGCCGCGCTGGCGTCCTCGACCTCGGTGTCGCCGTCGGCCGTGACCGCGTCGGTCGACGTCTCGTCGGACGCCGCGTCACCCTCCGCCGCCGACTCCGACTCCGCCGGCTCCGACGCCGTGGGCGCCGGCAGCGCGACGACGTCGAGCTCCACCGAGGCCTCCGCCTCGGACGGCGACGTGAGCGTGCCGGTGACCGTCCAGTGGCCCTCGCCGAGCACGCCGGCCTCGGAGTGGTACCAGCCGACGCCCGAGGTGGAGGACTGCAGCGTGAGCGGACCGACCTCCTCGCCGGTCTCCGAGACCGCCACGACCGTGATGGCCGCGCTCTCCTCGACCGGGTGGCCGTCCTGGGTGTAGGTCAGGTAGGCGTCGATCCCCCCGCCGCCGTCGGTGCCGAGCCCGATCGAGATCGGGCCTCCGTGCGCCTGCGCGGGGACGGATCCGAGCGCCACCGTCGCCAGGAGCCCCAGCAGCAGGGCGCTCAGCGATGCCCGCAGGCGGGCCGCGGTGGTGGGTCGTGGTCGGGACATGTCTGGCCTCTCGAGAAGTTCGGGGAGTGCGGGCGGGCGGTGGTACCCGCCCGCCCGGTGGAGCGACGGGCCTCGGCGCGGGACCCGGAGTGCAGGTCCCGCGCCGAGGGTGGTGCCTACCGCCGGACGGCGGAGGCGGGTGCGACTACCCCGGGCTAGCCGAGGTTCTCGAGCCGGTACATGAACGCGGCCATCGCGTCACGGTTGACCGAGCTCAGCGGACGGTAGACGCTCGTGCCGTCGTTGCCGTCCTCCCAGCCGGTCGCGACGCCCGTCTCCTGGAGCCAGGAGATCTCCGTGAAGAACTGGTTCGTCGTGGAGACGTCGGCGAAGGCGGACACGGCCGGGGCCGTGTATCCCTCGACCTCGGCGTAGCGGTAGAGGAACGCCGCCATCGCGTCACGGGCGATCGGTGCCAGCGGGCGGAACGAGAACGTCCCGTCCCCGTTGGCCCAGCCCGTGGAGATCCCCTCGGCGTGGAGCCAGGCGATCTCCTTGTAGAACTGGTTGTCCGTCGCGACGTCCGTGAACGGCGAGACCGTCGGAGCCGTGAACTCCGGCTCCTCCGCGAGACGGTAGAGGAACGCCGCCATCGCATCGCGCGCCACCGGTGTCACGGGGCGGAACTCGAACGTGCCGTCAGGCAGCTCCCAGCCCCGCGTGACCCCGCGCTGCGCCAGCCACGTGATCTCGGTGAAGAACAGGTTGTCCTCCGCCACGTCCACGAAGTAGCGCGTGACCGGGGCGGCGGTGACGGTGACCTGCGCCGTCGCCGTGCCCGAGGTGTAGCCGTCGGCCGCGGCGGTGACCGTCACCGCGTAGGTGCCGGCCTCCGTCGTGACGAGCTCAGCACCCGTGGCGCCGGTGACGGGCTGGCCGTCCCTGGTCCACGTGTAGGACAGCTCGGCGTCGGCCGGATCGGCCGTGACGGTCGCCGTCACGGTGGCACCCGCGACGACGGTGGCCGGCAGGCTCACCGTGACGCCCACCGTGCGGACGAACGTGACGGTGTACACGGTGGTGAGACCGGTGGAACCGGTCACGGTCACCGTGGCGACGCCGTCGGTGGCGTCCGTGGCCTGCACGATCGCAACCTCGGCCCCGGGCGTGGCGGTCGCAGCCGTCACGGTCGGGAGCGCGGCGCCGGTGACGGCGACCTCGTAGTCCAGCTGGCCGGGAACGAGCGTGATCGCCGTCCCGCCCGCCGCGAGCTCGGAGAGCACCGGCGCGTCGGCCGGCGGCTCCTCGTCACCGACCACGATGAAGTGGTCGAACCGGACGGGAACGACCGGGGTCGCGGCCGCACCGAGGACGTAGACGCCGACACGGGCCGAGTCCACGGCCGTGTTGGACACGCCCTCGGACAGGTCCGTCCACGTCTCGCCGTCGACGGACCAGGAACCCGTGAAGGTGTCGCCGGCCCGCGTCAGGCGGAGGTGGAACACGTCGCCGGGGATGCCGTCGGCACCCGGCTGCGGGTTGAGGACGACGCCGCCGACCTCGCTGCGCAGCTCGATGCCCAGGTCACGCGCCGCACCGGCCGCGTTGCGGGCGACGACGTCGAGCTTGACGTAGTTGTCGTCGTCGCCGTACAGGATCAGGCCGCCCTGCTGGTACTGCTGGTCCAGCTCGGTGACGTCCACGATCGTCTCGACGGTCCACGTCTCCGACGGCTGCGCCTGGACGACGATGTTGGGAACCTCGCCGTTGTCCGCGCCGTAGATGTCGGTCGGGGTGGTGTCGATCTCGAGCCAGCCGTCGGTGACGCGGTAGCCGTCGGTGTCCTCGCGGACGACGCTCCAGCGGCACGCGTCGAGCGCGTCACCGTCGAAGAGGTCGTTCGGACCCGGGGCCGTGGCCGTGTCGTCGGGGCTGATCTGGAACCAGCCGAAGGCCGCCTCGATGACGGGGCTGACCGAACCGGAGTTCGCGAACGCCGCCAGCCCGACCTTCGGGTCGGTGATGTCGCCGAGCGGCAGGGTCTGCGGCATCTCGATCCACGTCGCACCGTCGGCCGAGTAGGCGCCGGACAGCACGCCGTCGGTCAGGGTGAGCCGCAGCTGGACGGTGTCCGGGAACGCCGTGCCGAGACCGCTGGTGTTGACCTCCGTGGCCGTGCCACCGTTCTCGACGGCCAGCTGCACGATGCGTGCACCCGCGTCCGGCGAGCTGCTGCGGCCCTGGATCATCAGCTTGGCGTAGTTGTCGTCGTCGCCGTAGATGATCAGCCCGGCCTGCTGGTACTGCTCGCGGGCCGCGATGCTCACCTCCGTCGTGATGACCGCGTCGCCGTCCGGCAGCTCCTGCAGCACGATGTTGCTGACGTTGCCGCCCGCGCCGTAGATGTCGGTCTTGCTGGCCGGGATGACCAGCGCGCTGTCCTCGACCCGGATGTTCTGGTCGCGGCGCACCACGGTGGTCCAGCGGTCGTCGTCGAGCTCGTCACCGAGGAAGTCGTCCGAACGCCCCGTGAGGCAGACCGGCGGCGGACCGCTGTCGGCCGTGACGGTGATGGTCACGTACTCCACGGCGAACGCGCCGCCCGGGTCGCTGACCCGGACCTGCAGACGGTAGGTGCCCGTCTCCTCGTAGGTGTAGCTGAACTCCGGCCCACCGGGCGCGAAGCCGTCGCCGAGACCGGCGTCCCACTCGTAGGTGAGCTCGCCGTTCTCGCCGTCGGGGTCCGAGGCGGTGGCCGTGGCGTTCACGGTCGCCGGAGCCGGCAGCGTGTCGTTGTCCACGGTCAGCTCGACGTCGGGACGGATGTTGTCCGTGACGCCGCGCCCGTTGAACTCGGCCCAGTTGACGTTCAGGCCGCCGTCCAGAGCCACGAAGTAGAGCGTCCCCGAGCCCTCGGGGATCTCGACCGGTGCGGCGGGCGTGGTGACGAAGGTCTGCCACCCACCCGTGCTCGGCACGTCGATGCTCGCCAGCTCCGGCCCCTCGGGGTCGTTCCAGCGGAGCGAGACGGTCCCACCGCCGCTCTGCGACGCGACGCGCATGGCGATCGTGTCGATCGACGCGAGGCTGATCGGGTCGAACGCCCACCAGTCACCGGCCTCGATGTAGCCGATGTTGGAACCGCCACCGGCGGTGTCGGTCGTGGCCTCGATGACGACGCCGGGGTCCCCGGTCGCGGTCGAGTCGGCCAGACGCCCGGTCGAGGTGAAGAACTCCGCCTGCAGCGTCTTGGGCTGCAGGACCTGCAGGTCGCTGGCGCGCAGCGGCACGCCGACCGAACCGCCGTCGTCGATGTAGCTCGCCTCGACGACCCAGAAGATGTTCTCGCTGATGCCGTGGCCCTCGTCGCGAGCGGTCTGGATGATGCCCTCGCAGCCCGAGAGCTCCTCGAACGGGTGGGCGTGGCTGTCGTGGCCGAGCGACGTGAACAGGGTGACGTTCTCGCAGCTCACCTCGCCGTCCGGGTCGTCCACGACGATCTCGTAGGCGACCTGGTCACCGAAGTCGAAGAAGCCACCGTTCTCGGGGAACGTGATGGTGACCGTGGGTGCCTCGTTGCCGACGACGATCGTGACGTTGGCGATACCGGTGCGGCCCTCGGCGTCCGTGGCGGTGAGCTGGGCGACGTAGCTGCCCTCCTCCTCGTACACGTGCACCGGGTTGGCCTCGGTGCTCGGCTCCGAACCGTCGCCGAACGTCCACTGCAGCGTGATCGCGTCACCGTTCGGGTGGCGCGTGCCCTCCGAGGAGAAGGAGACCTCCAGCGGCGCGAGGCCGCTGGTGACGTCCGCGGTGGCACGGGCGATCGGCGAGACCTCGCCGAGCACGTAGTTCACCTTGAAGATGCCCGAGCTGGCGTTGTTGCCGCCGAAGCCGGAGCCCCAGTCGATGACGTACAGCGCGCCGTCGGGCCCGAACTCGAAGTCCATCGGGCGGTTGAAGCCGACCGAGGGGTCGAAGATGCCCGGCAGGACGCGGTTGACGTCGACGATGTCCGTCCGGTCCTCGCGGTTGAGCTGGACGGAGTACATCGTGCCCTTGTTCCACTCACCGAGCATGGCCTTGCCGTCCCAGTAGGCCGGCCACTTCACGTCGGAGACGAGCTCGGGGTCGTAGGAGTAGGTGTCGCCCGCCATGGGCGCACCGCCACCGCCGATCTCGGGCGTCGTGGGCGAACCACCGGAGTTGTAGTAGATCTCCGCGCCGATGGCGGGGGGAAGCTGCTGCAGGCCGGTGTTGTTCGGGGAGTTGTTGACGACGCCGCCGGCGCAGTCGAACGCCGCGCCGGACTGACCGGTCGCGAAGTTGTAGTCGATGTAGGCGTTGTTCGCACCCGTGCAGTACGGCCAGCCGTAGAAGCCCGGCTCGGACACGATGTTCCACTCGACGGTCCCGACCGGGCCGCGCGTGGGCGAGGACGTGCTGGAGTCCGGCCCGTAGTCGGCGACCAGCAGGTTGCCGCTCTCGTGGTCGATCCCGATGCGGAACGGGTTCCGCAGACCCATGGCGTAGATCTCCGGCCTGGTCTGGGCGGTGCCCTCGGCGAACAGGTTGCCCTCGGGGACGGTGTAGGAGCCGTCGTCCTGCGGGGTGATCCGGATGACCTTGCCGCGCAGGTCGTTGGTGTTGGCCGCGGTGCCCTGCGCGTCGTAGTTCTTGCGACCGGCGCGCTCGTCGTGGGGCGAGAAGCCGCCCGACTCGAACGGGTTGGTGTTGTCACCCGTGGCCAGGATCAGGTTGCCGTCGTCGTCGAACACCATGTCGCCGCCGGCGTGGCAGCACGTGTCGCGCTGCGTGTTGACCTCGAGCAGCGTGACGCCGCTCGCGGCATCGACGGTCTGGCTCTCGGCGTCGTAGGTGAAGCGCGAGATCTGGTTGTGGGGTGCGGAGCCGCCGAGGTCGGCGGGTGACCAGTAGAGGTACATCCAGCCGTTGTCGGAGAAGTCCGGGTCCAGCGTGATGCCGAGAAGTCCGTCCTCGTTGCTCTGCGTCACGTTCAGCGTGAGGGCCGTGGAGGTCACCGTGGTGGCGGCGTCGATGCGCTGCACCCGGCCGTCGCGCTCGATGTAGAAGACGGTGCCGTCGTCGGCCACCCTCAGCGCCATCGGGTTGGACGTGTTGTCGTCGAGGTCGACGCGCTCGAAGCTCGAGCTCTGCGTCGCGGTGCAGTCGCTCTCGACCGCGCCCGCGGCGGTCTGGATGCCGCCGAGCAGGTGGCGCACGAAGTCGGGGTCCGAGAAGGACTCGTCCGTGTGGCCGCCGCCGGTGTACCAGGAGCGTCCGCCGTCGAAGGCCTGGCACCACGCGATGGGGTGGTCGATCCCCATGGCCGAGGCGCCCGCCTGGTAGGTCGTCTCGTCGAGCGAGGCGAGCACGTGGACGGTGTCACGCGGGTTGGAGCGGAAGTTGTACCACTCGTCGAAACGCTCCCACTCGTCGGGCAGGTGCGCGGTGGAGTCGTGGTCGTGGTCCTCGACCTTGACGGTCGCGGTCTGGTTCTGGGGGTGGCCGGCGAAGTAGGCGCCGACGAGCTCGCCGTACCAGGGCCAGTCGTACTCGGTGTCGGACGCGGCGTGGATGCCCGCGTAGCCGCCGCCGTTGCCGATGTAGGTCTCGAACGCGGCCTGCTGGTCGGCGTTCAGGACGTCGCCCGTGGTCGACAGGAAGATGACCGCGTCGTAGTTGGCGAGGTTCTCCTCCGTGAAGGCTGCGCCGTCCTCGGTCGTGTCGACGGCGAAGTTGTTCTCTTCCCCGAGCTGCTCGATGGCGGCGATGCCGGCGGGGATGGAGCTGTGGCGGAACCCGGCGGTCTTGGAGAAGACGAGGACGTCGAACGGTTCGGCGGCGGCCTCCTCCACGGGTTCGGGCGGGGGCGCGGGCGCGGCGGTGGCGGAAGCCATCGCCGCGAAGGACAGAGGTAGTGCAACGGTGGCAGCGGCCACGGCCGCGATCGTTCGGCGTAGGCCGAGCGACCTGCTGCCAAGCAGATTTCTCACCAAGAGCTCCTTCGGTCTGGTTAGGCGGGTGCGCTGTCGGCGCTCCCTCGCCGCTTCCGGTCGACCATGACCGGGAGGGCGGCGTTCGTGCTGGTGCGGGCGAACACCTCCGGGGATGGCGGGCGGACGATGACTGACCGAGCCAGGTGAACGGGCGGCACCTGCGGAGAACCCGCGGCGACGCGCGGTCAACACTGACCACCCGTTGACCGTAAGCACACTTTTGCTCGACGTCAATCAGAAGTTCCGCTACTTTCATCCTCAGAAGACCGAAGACCGGGCGATCCAGCCCGGACGGCCGCGCCGCGTCGTCGCGAGACGGCGGACGGCGCGACGAGGGAGTTCACTGTGCTCATGGACGGACTGAGGAAGTTCCCGACGCGCCCCACGGGTGCCGGGGAGACGTTCCAGCTGTTTCGCGACGGCACCCCGCGCACGCGCGCCTGGCTGATGGCGGAGACGGGCCACTCGCGCTCGACCGTCGCCGCGCGGATCGACGCGCTGGTGCGGATCGGCGTGCTCGCACCGACCGGTGAGGCGAGCAGCACGGGCGGTAGACCGCCGGCCACGTTCGCGTTCGAGCCGAGCGCCCGGGTGGTGCTCGGCGTCGACCTCGGCGCCACACGCGCCCGGGTCGGGCTGACGGACCTCGCCGGGAAGCTGCTCGCGGAGCTCGACGAGCTCGTGGCGATCACCGACGGGCCGCGGGCCGTGCTGGAGTGGGTGGCCGACACCGCCGAGAAGCTGCTCGCGCAGGTGGGCCGCACGATCCGCGACCTCGCGGGCGTGGGCATCGGCGTGCCGGGTCCGGTGGACCACACCACCGGCCGCCCGGTGAACCCGCCGATCATGCCCGGGTGGAACGACGTCGACGTGCCGCAGATGCTGTCGGCGCGCCTGGGGGTGCCGGTCGCCGTCGACAACGACGCGAACATCATCGCCCTCGGCGAGCAGCGCACCATCTACCCCGGCGAGCGCGAGCTGCTCTTCGTCAAGGTGGCCACCGGCATCGGCGCGGGCATCCTCATGGACGGCGAGCTCCGGCGCGGCGCGCAGGGCGCGGCGGGCGACATCGGTCACCTCTCGCTGGCGGGCCACCAGGACGTGCTGTGCCGCTGCGGCAACTACGGCTGCCTCGAGGCCGTCGCCTCGCTCAGCTCGATCGCGGCGCACCTGAGCGCGGAGACGGGTGAACCGGTGACGACGGACGACGTCGTCGCGCGCGTGCGGGTGGGCGACGTGCGCGCGAACTCGCACGTGCGGCAGGCGGGGCGCGACATCGGCATGGCGCTGGCCAGCGCGGTGAACCTGCTCAACCCCTCGCGGATCGTGGTCGGCGGACACCTGGCGCTCGCCGGTGACCAGCTGATCGCCGGCATCCGCGAGATCGTCTACCAGCGGTGCATGCCGCTGGCCACGGCGCGGCTGCAGATCACGACGGCGCGCGCCGGCAACAACGCGGGCATCGTCGGCGCCGCGACTCTCGTGATCGACCATTTCCTGGCACCGGAGGCCGTCGAAGGCCTCATCCTGAGCAAGGAGGCATGACGTGCGACGAAGCGCGCTGGTGGTTCGTGGTGGGTGGGAGGGGCACGACCCCGTCCCGACGACGGACCTGTTCATCCCGCGGCTGCGGGAGGCCGGGTTCGAGGTGACGATCGAGGACGGGCTGGAGGTCTACGCCGACGAGGACGTGATGGACCGGACCGACCTCGTGCTCCAGGCCTGGACGATGGGGGAGATCCTGGCCGACGAGCTGACCGGGCTGCGCCGGGCCGTGGAGGCCGGAACCGGACTGGCGGGGTGGCACGGGGGGTTGCTGGACTCCTTCCGCGGGGCGACGGACTACCACCACCTCGTGGGCGGGCAGTTCGTGGCGCACCCCGACGACCTCATCGAGCACGAGGTGCGGGTGGTGCAGGGGTCCTCGGGACACCCGGTGCTGTCAGGTGTGGCGCCGGTGCTGGAGCTGAAGTCCGAGCAGTACTGGGTGCAGACGGATGCGCACTGCGAGGTGCTGGCCACGACGACGCACGCGGTGCGCGAGGGACAGCCGTGGCAGGAGCCGGTGACGGTGCCGGCGGTGTGGACGCGGCAGTGGGGCGCGGGTCGTGTGTTCGCGTGCACGGTGGGGCACACGGTGGAGACGCTTCTCGATCCGTGGGTCTCCCGGGTGATCGAGCAGGGGCTGCTCTGGGCGGCGCGGGGGCCGCGGGACTGACCGGCCGGGGGCGTGGGGTGTCCCGCTGCGGGTGTCCGACACCACGACGGCGGGCGGCTCCGTGAGGAGCCGCCCGCCGTCGCGCTCAGCTCGGGTCGACCCGAGCCGGTCGGATCACACGTCGGTGGACATCCGCCGCCGCAGCGTCAGCAGCAGCCCCCCGAGGAGGGCGGCGCCGGCCGCGCTCCCCACGAGCTGCCCCACCGAGGCTCCGGTCCTCGCGAGCTCGCCCGACCTCGCGGGAGAGGCCGTGACCGCCGTCGACGGCGCGGGGCTCGGGTCCGCCGTCGCGCTCGGCGATGTGGTCGCCGCCGCCGTCACCGTCAACGCGGCCGAGGCCAGGACCTGATCGCCGTCGCGGACCTCGAGCGTCTGCGGTCCCGGCACCACGGTCGCCGGGATCGTCACCGTGGCCCGAGCCGCGCCGTCCACGACGTCGACCGTCGCCAGCGGCTCGGTCATCCCCGCCAGGGCGAACGCCACGCTCTGACCGGTGAGCCCGCTCGCCGCGACGTCGAGCGTGCCGCCCTGCGCCACCGTCGTCGCGCCGAGGGTGAGCACCACGGGCTCGACCACGACCGGTGCGGGTGGCACGGCGCCCACGGTGAGCCAGCCGTCGACGTCCTGGTCCTGGGACGTGTTCGCGAACCGGAGCGGCAGGCCGCCGTCCATGACGTTGGGCACCCCGAACGCGACGGTCGCGCCGGCGAGGTCCTCCCCGTCGGCGGCAAGGGTCGCCGAGACGGTCGCGACGTCGCCCGGCTGGATGCTGGGAAGGTCGGCGTCGACCGACGCCTGCGCGAGGATCGTGCCCTCGGCGTCGAGCGCGACCATCGTCGCGGGCCAGTCGTAGTAGAAGGGCGCCACGCCGCGGTTGGTGATCTCGAGCGTGACGTCGACCTGCTCACCGCTGCTGGTGACGGTCGCCGTCGTGGCGGTCAGGTCGTAGCCGAGGGACGCGCCTCCCTCGATGGCGCGGGTCCGGTCCTCGCCCGTGTACCCGGTCGCCCAGGCCTGGTGATTCATCATCCAGCTGATGTGCGCGGCGGGGACGGCGTCGGTGAAGTTGAAGTCGCGACCGCCCTCGATCTCACCCTCGGAGCCGGGGCAGATCGGGTCGGAGAAGATGCACGTCTGCAGCGGCGGGTACAGCTCGCCACCGATCGGGGCCTGCTGCCAGGCGTCGTCCATGCCCGCGGCGGCGACCCTGGCGAGGAAGTGCCAGTCGGTCGAGGGAAGGGTGGCGTAGCCGAAGGAGTCGTCGTGGAGCCCGAAACCGTTCGCGTCCACCGACGCCGACGGGTAGCGCGCCAGGAGCCAGGTGTCGTCCAGCGCCTCGTTCCACGCGCTCCAGACCAGGTCCTGCGTCTCCTGGGTGGGCATCCAGGTCTCGCCGTTCGGGTTCTCCTCGGACACCTCGCCCTCCATCGGGTAGGTGTGGTGCTCGCCCCAGAAGCCGATGAGTCCGGCGGTCACGTAGCCGACGCGCGGGTCGCCGTCGTACCGCTCGCCGAACGCGGCGATGAAGTCGACCATGAGGCTGATCACGCGCGGGTCGTCGTAGTCGGGCGAGAAGCTCACGCCGTCGTTGTCGAAGAAGTCGTAGGCGCGATCCTGGCTGATGCCGTCCTCGCCGAGCAGGTACTCGGGCACGCCGGAGTCCTGGGTGGGGTAGTCGAGGTAGAAGCGGAAGACGGACTGGTGGCCACGCTCCGCGATGGCGTCGAGCCGGCTCTCGACGGCGGACCAGTCGTAGGTGTCCTCACCCGTGACCACGGCGTCGACCGGGAGGTAGAACCACTCCATCGAGTGCGGGAACTCAGGGTCGACGAACTCGTTCGGCTCTCCGGGCTCCGGGGCGAACGGCAGGAAGCCCTTGAGCGGGTTCTCGGCGAGCGCCGGCGTCGACTCCAGCTCGTAGGTGAGGGTGCTCGCCTCGGGGGCCGGGGCGGCGATGGCCGAGGTGGCGAGCAGGCCGGCGGCGGCGGCGAGCGCCACGGCTCCCGCCCCCCGCGCGCTGCGGGCTCTCGAGATGCGGTCAACGGTCATCGACGTCGTCCTCCTGGAGATGGGTCGGCGCCACGGGAGCGCGGCTGCGGTGCCGCACGACGAACCCCGGCGGTGCCGACAGGTGGGGCGCCGGTCCGTCGCTGACGCCGCGATCATCACAGCAGGCCAGCAGGCGTTATGCAACCCATTTGACACAATTGAGCGATGCGTCATCCAGAATGATTGCTGCCGTGGTACTGCTGGGGCACGAGCCGAGGGAGCGATGTGGAGCAGCGGGGCACGATGCAGGTGCGCGAGTACAACCTCGAGCGAACACTCGCGGCGATCCGCTCGACAGGGCCCCTGACCGCGGCGCAGATCGCCCGCACCACCGGCCTGTCACGACCCAGCGTGACGTCGATCATCGGTGAGCTCACCGCTCTGGGCTGGATCGACGTCATCGAGCCGGTCCTGGACGGTCAGGGCGGGCGCCCGCCCCAGCGCTACGGGTTCCGCCACGGAGCGGGCCTGCTGCTGGGCCTCGACATCGGCGCGCACCGCATCGCCGCGCTGCTGACCGACCTCGCCGGCGACGTGCTCGTCGAGGACCACGTCACGGTCGATCCCGAGCTCGGTGCGGCGGCCCGCCTGGCCGCGCTCGACGCTCTCGTCGTCGGGGTGCTCGACACGCACGGGAGCGCACCCGACGCCGTCTGGGCGGTGGCGGCCGCCGTCACCGGACCGGTCGACGCGACCGGCCGCACCCCGCTGTTCAGCCCACTGCCGGGATGGACCGAGGTCGATCTCGTCGGGCACCTGCGCCGCACCCTTCCCTGCCCCGTGCAGGTCGAGAACGACGTCAAGCTCGGACTGCTCGCCGAGCACCGGTGGGGTGCAGCTCGGGGCGCGCGCGACGTCGTCTACGTCCTCGCGGGCCTGCGGACGGGAGCCGCCGCTCTCGTGGAGGGCAGGCTCGTCAGGGGCCACGGGGGTGCCGCCGGCGAGATCGGCCGCCTGCCCGAGGTCCGCTGGCACCGAGCCGTCGAGATCCTCACCGGCGAGGAGGGTGACGGCGACGCCGACCGCACCCGCGCCACCTTCGAGGCTGCGCGTCGGGGAGACGCCGACGCGAGGACCCGGGTGCGCAGCTACGCCCGCGCCGTCGCGACGGGGGCCTCGGCCCTGGTCCTGATGCTGGACCCCGAGGTCGTGGTGCTCGGTGGCGGAAGCGTGCCGTGGGCCGACCTGTGGGTGCCGGAGTTCTCCGCCTCCCTCGGGCGCAGCGTCATCCGGATGCCGGCGGTGACCGTCTCCACCCTCGGCGGGGACCACGTCGCCCGCGGGGCGATCCGCCTGGCTCAGCAGCGGATCGAGAGCTCCCACCTGACCGGCGGGGTCCGTCCGGCGCGACGGCCGCCGGCCGACGACGACGGCAGCGATGACGGGTCCGCAGCTCCACCGCGCAGGCCCTCAGGAGCGACCCCGGCGACCTGACGCGGCGCCGAAGCATGCGCCGTCTCCACCGCGGGTCCGGTCGGTCGCCGACCGGTCGCGCGACGGCCGGCGGCCCCGACAGGTCGCCGGCCCCGACCTGGGCCGTGGACGAGCGCCGTGGCAACAAGTTTCCCCAACTGTTACATCGCTGCCGCCCTTCGATGCTTGATTCTGATCGCTCGACGCTCTTATGATCGCTTCCACGCAACCGTGGTCCCCGTCACACGGCGCGGTGACTCAACGAAAGGTGTGCGATGTCGAGCTCAGCGACCCGAAGGAGGGATGCGTCCGTGCCGCTTGGGACACAGGACCCGACCCCCACCCGCAGGCCCATCCACCACCGGGAGAGGTGGGCGGCGCTCGCGCTGCTCGTGCCCGCCATGGTGGGTTTCGTGGTGTTCTGGATCCTCCCGAGCTTCCGCAGCGTCTGGTACTCGCTCACGGACTTCAACCTGCTGAACGAGCCGGGGTTCATCGGCCTGGACAACTACCGCGAGCTCGTCAACGACGACGTGGCCCGCAACTCGCTGCTCGTGACGTTCCAGTTCGTCTTCTTCAGCGTCGTCCTGGGAACGCTTCTCTCCCTGGTGACCGCGGCCATGATGCAGCGTCTGCGCCTCAAGACCTGGGTGCGGTCCCTGCTACTGCTTCCGTGGCTCGTGCCGAACGTCGCCATCGCACTGATCTGGGCCTGGCTGCTCGACGGCCAGCTCGGCTACCTCAACCACCTGTTGACCGCGGTCGGGCTCCCGGGGGTGTCGTTCTACAACGCCAGCCAGGCGATGCCGATCATCATCGCCATCGGCATCTGGTCGGGTCTCGGGTACACCGCGCTGCTCTTCTTCGCCGGGATGACGCAGGTGCCGACCGAGATGTACGAGGCCGGTTCGATCGACGGCGCGACCGAGACCCGCATGTTCTTCAGCATCACGCTGCCGCTGATCCGACCGGTGATCGCACTCGTCGTGGTGATGTCGGCGATCGGCTCGTTCCAGGTGTTCGACCTCGTCCTGATCGGGTACGGCGGCAATCCGATCCCGGCCGTCAGGACGATCTTCTTCTACATCTACCAGACGTCCTTCGGCTTCTTCCGCATGGGCTACGGGAGCGCGATGGCTCTGGTCCTCGCCGTGATCCTCGGCGCCCTGACGGCCATCCAGATGCGAGCCATGCGCGCCAACCGATCGGACCTCTCATGATCACTCCGCCCGACGTCGACCTCGTCCCCTCGACGAACGACTCCCTGACCGAGACTCCCGCGCGCTCCCGCGGCCTGCCCTCGATCGTCCGGGCACTCCGCAGAACGACCCCCGGGAAGGCGGTCGCCTGGGCCGCCGTCGCCCTGCTGCTGCTCGTCTCGGTCTTCCCCTTCTACTGGATGGTGCGCACGGCGTTCACCCCCGCGGCCGAGCTCATCGGGGACGCGAGCCAGCTGACGCCCTCCAACCCGACGTGGATCAACTTCGCCCGCGTGCTCGGCCTCACCACGACCGAGGAGTCCGTCGCCGCCGGGGGCACCGGCGCGACTCTCAACTTCGTCCGCTACACGGCGAACACGCTGTTCTTCGCCGGGTCGATCGCGATCGTCCAGACCCTCTCGTGCGCCATGGCCGCCTACTCGTTCGCGCGCCTGAGGTTCCGCGGGAACAGCGCCCTGTTCGGCCTCTTCCTCTCCGGACTCCTCATCCCCGGGATCTTCACGCTGCTGCCGAACTTCGCCCTGATCCGTTCGCTGGGGTGGCTCAACACCTTCCAGGGGCTCATCGCTCCGGCGATCCTCGTGAGTCCGTTCGCGATCTTCTTCCTCCGGCAGTTCTTCCTCTCCCTCCCCCGCGAGGTCGAGGAGGCCGCGGCGATCGACGGCGTGGGGGTCTTCGGACGCTTCTTCCGCATGACGCTCCCCATGAGCCGCGGCCCGGTCGCCACGATGATGCTCATCACGGTCGTCGGGATCTGGAAGGAGTTCATGTGGCCCCTCGTGGCCGCGAACTCCGACGGGACGCGGGTGCTGACCGTCGCGCTGCAGAGGTTCCAGGCGCAGTCACCGAACACCTCACCGGACTGGACCGGACTCATGGCGGCCTCGACCATCACCGTCATCCCGGTCTTCATCCTGCTCGTCCTGCTGGGACGACAGCTGGTCCAGTCGCTCAACTTCTCCGGCGGCAAGTAGCCCGTCGCTCCCGCGGGTGCCCCACGGGCACCCGCCCCATCTCACCGCTCGACACCTCGTCCGAGCCCGCGGAAGCCGGCTCGGGAATCCACCGGAAGGAACGGCAATGATGCGTTTGACACCGAAGACCGGACTCAAGATCGTGGCGATGTCCGCCGCCACCGCCCTCGTGCTGAGCGCGTGCGGCTCCGGCGACGGGGGGAGCGACGGCGGCAACGGCGGAGAGGCGGGTGGCGCCGTCACGATCGAGCACTGGCTCTGGGACGACGTCCAGCTCCCGATGTACCAGGCGTGCGCCACGGCCTTCACCGAGGCGAACCCCGACATCACCGTCAACATCACCCAGACCGCCTGGGCGCAGTACTGGCAGAACCTCACGACGAACTTCGCCTCCGCGACCGGACCGGACACGTTCACGATGACCGTCCAGTACGCCCGCGAGTACAGCAGCCTCGGCCAGCTCGCCGACCTCGACGAGCTCGGCGCGACCGAGGGCATCGACTTCGACTCCTACGTCGCCGGCACGGCCGAGAACTACCTCCTCGACGACACCCGCGTCGGCCTCCCGCTCGACTGGGACATCGTGGGTCTCGTCTACGACGAGACGGCCGCCACGGAGGCCGGTCTCACCAAGGAGGACATCAACCAGCTCGAGTTCGACGGCACGGGCGAGGACTCCTTCACCGACTTCGTCAAGGCCATGGCCCTGGACGCGAACGGGAACAGCGGGCTCAGCCCCGAGTGGGACGGGTCGAACGTGACCCGGTACGGGATGCTCCCCGAGTGGGCCGACGGCTTCACGGGCCAGAACGGCTGGGGCAACCTCGCCCACGCGCTCGGGTGGGACTTCTTCACGGAGGACGGCAGCCTGAACTTCGACGCGCCCGAGCTCGTCACGACGCTCGAGTGGTACCAGGAGATGATCGACCTCGGCGTGATGCAGACCTTCGACGAGACCTCGACCCTCGGGCAGCACCCGGCCATGGAGGCGGGCATGGCCGGCGCGACCCTGGCCGGCTCGTGGAACGCGTCGAACTACCTCGCGGACACCCAGGAGATCGACTTCGCCTGGGCCAAGGTGCCCGAGGGTCCCGAGGGACGCTTCGCCGCGACCAACTCCCTGGCTGCCGTCGTCTGGTCCGGATCCGACCAGAAGGACGCGGCAGCGCAGTGGGTGAACTACCTCGGCTCCCCCGAGTGCCAGGAGCCCAACGGTGAGTTCGGCGTCGTCTTCCCCGCCGTCCAGGCCGGGACCGACGCCGCCGTGGCGGCGAACGCGGCCGCCGGGGCCGACGTGCCCGAGTTCGCGGAGATGGCTGCCGCGGGCGAGACCTACCAGATCCCGTCGTTCACCCGCAACGCCGAGATCCGCACGATCATCCAGGACGCCATCTGGGCGATCGCGGCCGGCGCCGACGTGCAGTCCACCCTGACCGCCGCCAACGACTCCGCCCAGGCACTGGTCGACTGACAGCGGTCGCCGACCGTCGGACACGACGTCCGACGTCCGACGCAGCTCCGACGACGGGCGGGGGCGACACCGCCCCCGCCCGTCGCGCACGCCCTCACTCCCCCGAAGAGAGACGACTCACCGTGGATCGCACCCCTGCCCCGCTCCTGACCGACGCCGACACCCCCGACCGCTCCTCGCTCTCCCTCGAGCTCGAGCCCGGGGAGTTCTGGTGGGGAGGCACCGTCAAGGACGGTGTGCAGATGCCGTTCGGAGCGACGAGCACCCACCGACGGGACCTCGGCGTCCCGCAGCACGACCCCGAGTGGGACAGCGCCGAGGACTCCAGCCAGGCGGCCCCGGTCCTCGTCTCCACGCGCGGCAGGGTCGTCTCCTCACCGCACCCGTTCGCCTTCTCCGTCGCGGACGGGCGGCTCGACGTCGACGGCCGCGACCTCACGGTGCTGCGCAGCGGAACCTCGCTGCGGGAGGGCTACCGGGCCGCGTCGGCGCAGCTCTTCCCGCCGGCCGGGAGGACCCCCGCGCGGCGCCTGTTCGCCTCGCCGCAGTACAACACCTGGATCGAGACCCCGCTGACCCCCTCCGAGGAGTCGGTGCTCGCCTACGCCCGCCGGATCCTGGACGCCGGGCTCGAGCCCGGCACGCTGTTCATCGACGACAACTGGGCGCCCGACTTCGGCACGTGGCGCTTCGACCTGGCGCGCTTCCCCGACCCCGAGCGCCTGATCTCCACGCTCGCCGACTGGGGCTTCCCGGTGATGCTGTGGGTCGTTCCCTTCATCAGCCCGGACTCGGCCGCGTTCCGCGACTGCGAGCGCGACGGTCTGCTCGTCCGGAACGCGGACGGCCGCACCGCGATCCGCCGGTGGTGGAACGGCTTCAGCGCGCTCCTCGACCTGAGCAACCCGACGGCCGTCGCCTGGCTGACCGACCAGTTCGACGCCCTGGTCGACATCGGCGTCGCCGGGTTCAAGTTCGACGCCGGGGACGTGCGCGACTACTTCTCCGACGACCGCATCGCCCAGCCGTGCGAGCCGGTCGACATGAGCGAGCGCTGGGCGCGGCTCGGCCTGCGCTACGAGTACAACGAGTACCGCGCCTGCTGGCGCATGGGTGGCCAGCCGCTCGGCCAGCGCCTCCGGGACAAGCCCCCGACGTGGGACGACGCCGGCCTCGGGTCGCTCGTTCCCGAGATGCTCGCCCAGGGACTCATGGGCCACCCCTACGTCTGCCCGGACATGGTGGGCGGCGGCGAGGTGGGGGCGATGGGTGGTCGCGACGCGGCCGACCAGGAGTTCTTCGTGCGCTACGCCCAGATCGCCGCGCTCTCGCCGATGATCCAGTTCTCCGTCAACCCCGCACGTGCGCTCGACGGGCAGCACCTCGCGGCCGTCAAGGATGCCCTCGCGATCCGGACGGAGCACCTGCCGCTCATCCTCTCGCTCGTGGACGACGCCGCCCTGACGGGAGAACCCGTCCTGCGGCCGATGAGCTATCACGAGGAGGGCTACGAGACCGTCACGGACCACTTCTTCCTCGGCCCCGACCTGCTCGTGGCTCCCGTCGTCGAGCGCGGCGCTACCGCACGGACCATGCACGTGCCCCCCGGTTCCTGGAGCGCCCCCGACGGCACGACGTACGAGGGTCCCGCGACGATCGAGGTGCCCGTCGATCTCACCACCCTCCCGCGCCTCTCCCGCGCGACCTCGGGAGCCGCGCCGCGATGAGTCGGGGTCTCCGCGTCGCGATGATCGGAGCAGGCAACCGCGCCTGCCTCGGTCAGCAGATCCCCGAGGCGTGGCCGGGCGCTGCCGTCGTGGCTGCGGTCGACCCCGACCCGTTCGGGCGCGCGCGGGCCGTCACGCTCTTCGGTCCGGACACCGCCGTGCACGCGGAGGTGTCCGGACTCGTCGCCGCCGGCGGCATCGACGCGGCGATCGTCACCTCGCCGGACGACACCCACGCCGATCTGGCGATCCAGCTCCTGCGCGCCGGCATCCCGGTCTTCGTCGACAAGCCGCTCGCCACCACCACGCAGGACGCCGACGCCGTCCTGGTGGCCGCGCAGGAGACCGGCACCCCGGTGTACGTCGGGCACAACCTGCGCCACTGGAACGTGGTCAGGGTGATGCGCGGTGCCATCGAGCGCGGCGAGATCGGCGAGGTCAAGGCCGTCTGGGTGCGTCACTTCGTCGGCAACGGGGGCGACTACTTCTTCAAGGACTGGCACGCCGAACGGCGTCGCAGCGGCTCGCTCCTCACGCAGAAGGCGAGCCACGACATCGACGTCGTGCACCACCTCGCCGGCGCCCACACCTCACGCGTCGTGGGGATGGGCGACCTCATGGTGTACGGCGACGTCACGGATCGCCGGGAGCGTCCTGGGGAGATCGCACCGGACTGGTCCAGCCACGCCCACTGGCCACCGCACTCGCTGACCGGGCTCAACCCCGTGATCGACGTCGAGGACATGTCGATGCTGATGATGACGCTGAGCAACGGCGTGATGGCCAGCTACCAGCAGTGCCACTTCACCCCCGACTACTGGCGCAGCTACACCGTCATCGGCACCGAGGGACGGCTGGAGAACGTCGGCGACACGTCCGGGGTCGTCCGCGTCTGGAACCGGCGTCTGCGGTGGTCCGAGACCGGCCACGTCGAGCACCCGTTCGGCGAGCCGGAGGGCGGGCACCGGTCCGCGGACACCACCATGCTCACCGAGTTCTTCTCCCACCTCGTCCACGGGACCCCGACGATCGGGTCACCGACCGACGCACGGCAGGCCGTCGCCGTAGGCTCGCTGGGAGCCGAGTCCCTGCGCCACGGCTCCATCCCCCTGGACGTGCCGCCGCTGCCGGACGGCCGTACGCCGACGCCCCGGTCCGGCACCACGCGACCGAGAGAAGGTACAGATGACTGAGACCACCGTCCGCCCGAGCGACGCGACCGGCGGCCACGCCGCCACCGGGATCGGCCCGGGCGCGCCCGTCCTCGCGTTCGACGTCGGCGGGACCACGATCAAGGCCGCGTACCTGGACGCCGACGGGGTGCCCGCCACGATCCTCCGCACCCCGTCACCGGCGTTCGGGCCCGCGAGCGCGCAGGGTGTTCTCGACTCGGTCGTCGAGCTCTCGCGTCGGCTCACCCCGCCGGGAGCCGCCCCCGAGGCCATCGGCCTCACCCTCCCGGGCATCGTCGACGACGAGACCGGTTTCGCCACGTACTCGGAGAACCTCGGCTGGCGGGACGTCGACTTCGCGGCGCTGTGCGCGTCGCGGTCGGCGCTCCCGGTCGCGATCGGGCACGACGTGCGCTCCGCCGGCACCGCCGAGATGGAGCTGGGGGCCGGCCGGGGGCACCGGACCGCCGTCGTGGTCGTGCTCGGCACCGGCATCTCCGCCGCGGTCTTCGTCGAGGGCCGCCCCGTCGTCGCCCGCGGGTACGCGGGCGAGATCGGCCACGCCGTCGTCGTCCCTCGCGGTGAGGCCTGCGTGTGCGGCAACCAGGGCTGCCTCGAGGCGATCGCCTCGGCGGCCGCGATCGCCCGGCGCTACTCGCGGATGTCGGGTCGCGAGGTCGCGGGTGCGCGCGAGGTGCTCCACGCCATGATCCAGGGCGACAGGGTCGCCTCGGTGGTCTGGGACTCGGCGATCGACGCGCTCGCCCTGGGCCTCTCGCACGTGGTCAGCCTGATCCAGCCCGAGGTGATCATCCTCGGGGGTGGTCTCGCCGAGGCCGGCGAGCACCTGTTCGGTCCGCTGGAGGAGCGCCTGCGGTCGATGCTCACCTACGTCCCCGCCCCAGCGCTCGCTCGCGCGAGCGCCGGGGAGAACGCCGGACTGCTCGGTTCGGCGCTCCTGGCCCGCCGGGCCCTGGCCCGAGCGGGGACCGAGCGGGGGGTGACGGGGTGAGGAGACTCGCGCTGGTCCGGCACGGGCAGACCGACTGGAACATCCAGCGGCGCTACCAGGGGTGGGAGGGCCTCGACCTCAACGAGGTCGGTCGCACCCAGGCCCGCGAGGCCGCCGAGCACCTGCGGCGCCTCGGTGCGGCGCTGGGCGCGGAGTGGAGCTGGCTGACGTCCTCGACGTCGCCGCGCGCGATGCAGACGGCGCTGATCGTGGGCGAGCACCTCGGCCTGGTTCCCCACGACCTGCAGCACGCCGATCTGCGCGAGCGCGGGTTCGGCGTCGCCGAGGGGATGCTGATCGAGGAGGCGCGGACGCGGTGGCCGACGCGCGAGTACCCGGGCGGGGAGTCCGTCGAGGCGGTCCTCGACCGCGCGCTGCGCGGGCTGGACGCGGTCGCCCTGGCGCACCTCGGTCTCGACGGCGTTCTCGTCACGCACGGAACCACCCTGCGGCTCGTCGTCGGCCACCTCACCGGCGAGGATCCGGGTAGCCTGCCCAACGGTGCGATCGCCGTGATCGAGGGCGAACCGGGCGCGTGGCGCACCATCGTGCATCCTTCAGGAACAACGACCAGCGAACGGGCTCACAGGCGATGAAGATCGAGGACCGACACCTGAGCATCGCCTCGTGGGTGGCTCAGCAGGGGACGATCAGCGTCGAGCAGGTCATCGAGCAGTTCGGCGTCTCCCCCGCCACGGCGCGCCGTGACCTGGACGCCCTGGCGCACCAGATGGTCGTCATCCGCACCCGTGGTGGCGCCCGCGCCGCACCCATCTCCGGCGACCTCCCGCTCCGCTATCGCGCGGCCCTGATGTCCCACGAGAAGCTCGCCATCGCCCGCGCCGCGACGGCGATGGTCAAGCCCGGGCAGACGGTCGCCTTCAGCGGGGGGACGACGACGACGCAGATCGCCCAGGAGCTCGGCGTCCGCGCCTCCTCCGACCCCGAGTTCGCCGAGAAGGTCACCACCGTGGTCACCAACGCGATCAACATCGCCAACGACCTCATCGTGCGGCCCGAGCTCCGCGTCGTCCTCACGGGCGGTGCGGCCATCGCGCGCTCGTACGAGCTGGTCGGTCCGCTGGCGAAGGCGGCCCTCCCCCTCATCAACGTCGACGTCTTCTTCCTCGGCGTCAACGCCATCAACCCCGCCCGGGGGTTCTTCACCGAGTTCGAGGCGGAGGCCGAGATCAGCGCCGCGATCCTCGAGAAGTCGGTGCAGTCCTACGTCGTGGCGGACCACACGAAGTTCGCGAGCACCGCCTTCGCGCTGATCTGCAAGCCCACCGACGTCGCGGGCGTCATCACGGACAGCGAGGCGGACGACGAGTCCGTCGCGCAGCTGCGGGCCGCCGGCTGTCCCGTCGTCCTCGCCTGAGCCGGTCGCACCGCGAAGGAGTCCACGATGACCGCCCCGGATCTCACCGACCTCCGCCTGCGCGACTTCGCGCCGCGTCCGATGATCGCGACGACCGAGACCGAGGTGCTGCGCTGCTCGACCCCGGCGGTGGACGCGCACAACCACCTGGGCCGCTGGCACACGGGCGAGTGGCGGGTCGATGACGTCGAGGCGCTCATCGGCGTCATGGACGAGCGCAACGTCGCCACGATCGTCAACCTCGACGGGTGCTGGACCGACGAGCTCGAGACCAACCTCGACCGCTACGACCGCGCGCACCCCGGCCGGTTCGCCACCTTCTGCCGCGTCGACTGGAGCGAGACCGCGACGCCCGGCTGGCCCGACAGGATCGCCGCGTCCGTCGCCGACTCCGCCGCCCGTGGAGCCACCGGGCTCAAGCTGTGGAAGGACATCGGGCTGCGCCTCGAGGACGAACGGGGCGAACGCGTGCTCCTGGACGACCCCCGCCTCGAGGGCATGTGGCGGGCCGCGGCGGAGGGCAACCTCCCCGTCACGGTCCACACGGCCGACCCTGCCGCGTTCTTCACCCCGCTGGACCGTCACAACGAGCGCGTCGAGGAACTGCTGCAGCACCCCGACTGGCACTTCCTGGGTCCGGGGTTCCCGACCATGGCCCGCCTCCTGGAGGCGCTGGAGACCGCCGTCGCGACCAACCCCGACGTGACGTTCATCGGGGCCCACGTCGGCTGCGTCGCCGAGGACCTGGACTGGGTCGACCGGATGCTCCGCACGTACCCGAACTTCAACGGCGACATCGCCGCGCGCATCGCCGAGCTGGGTCGTCAGCCCCGCCGGGCCAAGCGGCTCATCGAGGACCACCCTGGACGTCTTCTCCTGGGCACGGACGTCGCACCCCCCAGCGCCGAGGCCTACGCGACCTACTACCGCTTCCTGGCCACCGCCGACGAGCACTTCGCCTACGGACCCGAGGATCCGCCGGGAACCGGGCGCTGGCGCATCTCCGCCCTCGACCTGTCGGCCGAGCACGTGGCTGACGTGGTCGGGGACAACGCCCGCCGGCTGATCCCGGCGCTGCGCGCAGCGGGCGGGTGAGCGCGCCGCGTCAGTGGGTCGGCGAAGCCTGACGGGAGCGCGCCAGCCGCGGCTGGAACACGCGCGCGTTCCAGAACCAGGCCACGGCACCGCAGCCGCCCACGATGACGAAGAGCGCCGTGAACCCGATCGCGTCGAGCAGCGGTGCCAGGGCGAGGACCACGACGCCGGAGACGAGCATCGAGATCGAGAACAGGATGCCGACGTAGGACGGTGCCTTGCCGCTCGGGCTGACGTCGCCGAGCATGAGCATCGTGGTCTTCATGTAGCAGGCGCTGGCGACGTTCGCGAGCACCCATGCGACGGACAGGGCCGCGAGCGAGTGACCGACCAGCCCCACCACCCCGGCGGCGGTCGCGGCGACGGCCGCGATCGGGGAGAGCGCCACCGGCCCCCGGCGGTCGATGATGAACCCGAACGTGAGGTTGACCGCGACGCCCGTGACGATCGCCAGCGACGCGAGCAGCGCCACGTAGTCCTCGCCGGCCGCGAAGGTCCGGATCGCGTGCAGCGTGTAGAAGGGCAGCAGCGAGTTCGCCACCACCAGGAAGACGCACGACGTCACCATCGCGCGGAAGGTCGCGTCGTGCCGCAGCGTGCCGGGGACGTCCCTGAGGTACTCCGAGACCTTCATCGGCACGCGAGGCTCCACGTCGTCGCGCTCGTCCATGAACCAGAACCCCGCCGCGTTGGCGAACAGGAACACCAGCCCGATCCCGAACAGCACCATGTAGCTGCCGGGGAAGGGGATGCGCGCGATCGTGATCGGGATCAGCGCCGTCGCCGCGAGCGCGATGATGCTCCCGCCCGCCATCCCCACCCCTCGCAGGCCGGCACGCTTGCGCGGCGGCAGCAGCTTGAGCACCAGCGGCACGTTGAACAGCGTGCCCGACCCGGCCAGCACGTTGAAGATCGTCCAGGACGCCAGGAAGACCCAGGTCATGAGGCCGTGGTGCGAGGCCAGGAGCGGCATGGCCAGGACGAAGGCGAGGAACAGGAACCGCTGCAGCAGCAGCACGCGCGCGAACGTCTTCCCCATCCGGCGCGACCTCGAGCACAGGGACACGAAGTACGGCTGCGAGATGAACGTGCCGACGGAGACGACGCTCGTGGCGATCGCGAACTGCGCCGTGGACGCCCCCAGGTGCTCCAGGAGCAGCGGGACCACCGCCGCCATCGAGATGAGCGCCAGCGAGGGCTGGAACGTCACACCGTCCAGGAAGAACAGGAACGCGTTGCGCCGCACGGCCCGGCGGCCGCCGTAGGCGTCCTCCGTCGTCTCCGCCGTCACGCGCGGACCGTCACGCGTCCGACGCGGTTGGCGCCCAGCTCGGCGACCCAGGTGCCGCGGTTCGCGAACCGGAGGCCGCGGCGGTGCGCGGTGGTCTCCTTCGGGTCGGCGATGCGCAGGTGGACGTCGTAGTCGCCCGGCGCGACCGCGCCGAACGCCGCCATGCCGACCGGGACCCGGTAGGCGTGCCAGGCGTCGGTGTTGCCCGGCCGGTTGTCCCCGTCGGGAGCCGGGCGCCAGTCGCGCACGTCCAGGTCCGTCGGGGCGGTGACGCACGCGGACCCGTCGACGGCCCGCAGCACGACCACCACCTGCTTGCGGTTGACGACGCCGCCGAAGCCCACGTTCTGCACGTGGCCGGAGCACTCGAGGACACCCGTGCGGGGGTCGACGACGTCGGTCAGCTCGGACGAGCGCAGCACCAGGCGGTAGCCGAGACGGTCGCGCATGAACTCCAGCCCGGTCCGTCCCGCGTACACGGGGTCGAACACGGCGCGTGCGGTGCGCCCCGAGAACGGTGGCTCGCCCCCGTCGTGGCGCCCGGGGAACGTGACGGGGGCGGTCACCGTCTCCTCGGTGTACTCGACGTCGTTCCACGTGCTGTACGCGCCGTGGCGCATGTTGAGCAGGGTCGTGCCGAGGCGCTGCGCCTCGATGATCGCGCCCGGCAGGCGCGAGAAGACGTTCGGCGCCAGGCCGCCCTCGCCCTGCACGACGCTTCCCTGCCGCCCCACCCAGGACACGACACCGTGGCGGTCGTACCCCGTCTCGGCGCCGGGTCCGACGAGCATCTCGGCGCCCTCGGACAGCGACCCGTGGTCGGTCCACCCGCCGCCGGGCTCGTGGCCCGCGGCGTAGCTGTCGTGGAAGTGGCCGAACCTGGACTCGGGGCTCCCGGGCTCGGGGACCGGCAGCTGGTCGAGGTCGTGGAAGGTGTGCCGGGTGCCGTGGGTCGCGTTGTACCAGGCCAGGTAGCCGCCCACGTGGGTGAGGAGGGGGCGGCTCGCGGGCACCGCGGCGAGGTAGGCGTCGAGGAGGCTCGCGTAGGCGGCGGGGTCCTGCGCGCACGGCGAGGAGTGCTGCTCGCCCCACGGTCCGAGCATCCCCGTCTTGACGCAGGTGATGACGTCCTCGTACTCGTGCAGGACGGGCGCGAGCTGCCACAGGTGGAGCTCGATCCAGGACTTGTCCTCGTGCCCGGGGACGTCGCACGTGGCGGAGGGGTTGTTCGGTGTGACGTGCGTCGGTTCAGGACCGCAGATGAGGTGCTCGTCCGCGCCGCCCTCGACGAAGTTGAAGCCGTTGCCGTCGTAGGAGAGCTTCACCAGCGCGGTGCCCGCGCCGTCGCGCACCCGTTGGAGCGTGCGCCGCACGACGTCGAGGGCGTAGGAGGTCAGGGGGGCCGTGGTTCCGGTCCGCCCGAGGAACATCTCGCGCGTGGGCACGCCGCCCGCGGCGGTCAGCTCGGCGTCGAACGCCCGTCCGTCCGCCCGGCTCAGGAAGGCGTTGGAGGAGAAGTGGCACAGGTCGAAGCCCAGGAAGGAGACGGACGGTGCAGCGCTGACGCCGGTGCCCCCGAGGTAGAGCGGGCTGCGGTCGTGCCCGTCGAAGAACTCGGTCGGTTCGAGGTCGTCGCCCTCGACGACCCCCACGACACCGGGCGCGACGAGCGTCGCGCCGTGGAACGTCGGCGTCCGCGGCGCGACCGGCACCCGGTGGTCCACCTCCGGCGTCGCGCCGAAGCGGGTCTCCACCCACTGCCAGCGCCCGCGGTAGGGACCGCGGTCGGGGTTGGGGACGTCCACCGGGTCCTCGGTGAAGTCCAGGTCCTGAGCCACTCTCACGATCGTTCGTCCCTCGTGCTCGAGGAGCGGAGGGAGTCTCCGGCCAGCAGCGGTCGGACCTCGGCGCCCAGCCAGGCGGCCGTTCCCGCGGCGTCGGACATGTCGGGCTCGCCGTCCGGGGTGACGGGGACGACGGCGACGGTCGTCGCGCCGGCGTCGACCCACCGCTGCAGGTGCGCGGCCGTCGCGGCGGCTCCCTCGGCGCGCAGGTCGGCGTCGACGCCGACGTAGGCGCACACGCCGAACCATCCGTCGTGACCTCGCACGGCACGCCCCTCGCCCACCGTGACGAGCGCGCTGCGGGCGTCGTCGGGAGACACCCCCAGCTGGAAGATCACGCCGTCCCCGACCTCGCCCGCCAGGCGGAGTGTCCGGGGACCGTGGGCGCCGACGTAGAGGGGCGGCGCCGAGGCGGGGGGCCAGACGAGCCGGGCATCCCCGAGGTGGACGTAGCGGCCGTCGCTCGTGACCGCCTCCCCGTGCAGGAGTGGACGCAGCGCCTGGGAGTACTCGCGCAGGAGGGTGAGCGGCGAGGCGGCCCTCGCGCCGATCTCCTCCATCCAGCTCTGCACCCCGTGCCCGATCCCCGGCGTCAGCCGCCCGGGGAACATCTCCACGAGGGTCGCGACGTCCATCGCCGCGAGCACCACGTGCCGCAGCGGTGCGGGCATCACGCCGAGGCCGATCCGCAGCCGCTCCGTCGCGCCGAGAACGGCACCGGCCTGGGCGACGGCGGACTGCCGGTAGACGTCCTCCCAGAGCCACAGCTCGCCCAGTCCGGACTCCTCGGCCGCCCTGGCGACCGCCAGGAGCTCACGGGTCGGCAGCTCGGGCGTGGCGACGACGGCCAGCACGGCGGCCCCGCCGTCCACGGGCAGCTGCTCCGTCACGCGAGGAACCGCCCACCGCGCACGACGCGGGTGACCCGGGCGTCGGCGACGACGACGAGGTCGGCCACCTCGCCCGTGGCGATCCTCGGCTCCGCCAGGCCGAGCGCCCTGGCCGGAATCGTCGACGCGGAGGCGACGGTGGCGGCCACGTCCATGCCGAGCACCTGCACGGCCGCGGTGACGGCGTCGGCCACGGCGATCGTGCTGCCGGCGAGCGAGCCGTTCGAGGATGCGCGTGCGACGGAGTCCGCCACGACGACGGCGGTGCCACCGATCGTGTACGCGCCGTCGCCCATCCCCGTGGCCGCCATGGCGTCGGAGATCAGCGCCAGCCGGTGCGGCGCCACGGTGGCGAGCAGCCGTGCCGGCTCGGGGGCGACGTGGTGGCCGTCGAGGATGAGCTCGATCGTGATGCGCTCGTCGAACAGGGCCGCGCCGAGCGGCCCGGGCTCGCGGTGGTGCAGGGACGGCATGCCGTTGAAGGCGTGGGTGAGCACCGTCGCGCCCGCGTCGAAGGCCGCCCGGGCCTGCTCCGCGGTGCAGGAGGTGTGGCCGACGGCGACCGTGACGCCCTCGCCCACGAGGTAGCGGATGGCGTCCTGGGCGCCCGGCAGCTCGGGGGCGAGGGTCACCATGCGCAGCGATCCACGCGCGGCTGCCACGAGCCGCCGCAGCTCGGGCACCGACGGGTGGCGCAGCAGCTCAGGGGCGTGACACCCCCGGTGACCGGCGTCGAGGTAGGGACCCTCGAGGTGGATCCCCGCGAGGTGGCCGGCCGCAGCCAGTCCGCCGAGGATGTCGAGCCGCTGCTCCAGCACGTCGAGCGGCAGCGTGGCGAGCGAGGCGACGAGCGTGGTCGAACCCCGGCCGTGGTGGTGCTCGACGACGGCGAGGGCGTCGTCGACCGACCCCACGCCGTAGTCGTGACCCCTGGCGCCGTGGTGGTGGATGTCGACGAACCCGGGGGCGAGCACTCCCTCGACCCGTACCGTCTCGCCGAGCGCATCCGGAGCCGGACCCTCCCCGACCGCCGCGATGCGTCCAGCGGCGACCTGGACCCAGGCGGGGCCGGTCACCGTGGCCCCCCGCACGACGCCGTCCGCGACCAGGGTGAGGGGAGGGGTCTGCGCCGTCACGGGCTCAGCCCTCCAGGGGATAGATGACGACACCCTCCACCACGCGGTTGACGCTGCCGCCGGGGAAGGGGTTGTCCGGCGTGCAGCCGAGGCCGACGGAGGAGAACAGCGCGATGACCTGCGCGACCATGACCGCCAGGAGCGCCACGGGGACGTCTCCCGCACCGGACAGCTCCGGGAAGGACCAGCCCGTGGCGCCGTCGACCTCGACCGGATCGGCCGAGAGCACCAGGAGGCGCCCGGCCGGGAGGGCCGCCGCCATCTCTCGCGCCATGTCGAGGTCGTACCGGCGCGTGTAGGAGTCGCCGGAGACGAGCAGGATCGCGAGCGACGTCGGGTCGAGCACGGCCTTCGGGCCGTGCCGGAAGCCGAGCGAGGAGTCCGACCACGGGACGACCTTGCCCGCGGTGAGCTCGAGGATCTTCAGGCCCGCCTCGTTGGAGGCACCGGCGAGGGCGCCCGACCCGAGGTAGACGATGCGCCCCGGCTCGGTGAAGGCGAGCTTCTCGAGCTCGTTCACGCGGGTCGCGAGGAGCGCGTCGCCCGCTGTCGCCACCTGCGCGCACGTCGCCTCCACGTCTGCGTCGTCCGCGTCGGAGGTGATCAGCCACCCGGCGAGCAGCATCGAGGAGAAGCTCGAGGTCATCGCGAAGGACTTGTCGTGCGTCTCGGGCGGGAGCAGCAGGACGGTCGAGCGCTCGCGGCCCGCGTGGTCGACGGCGAGTCGCCCCTCGGCGTTGCACGTGATGATCAGGTGGTGCGCCTCGGAGAGGAGCTGGTCGGCGAGCTCCGTCGCGGCGACCGACTCCGGGCTGTTGCCCGAGCGGGCGAACGAGACGAGGAGCGTGGGCCGGTCACCGGCGAACACGGCCCGCGGGTTCGCGACGATGTCCGTCGTCGCCACGGCCTCGGCCGGTCGACCGTGCTCCGCGAGCGACGGGGCGATGGTGTCCCCCACGTAGGCGGACGAGCCGGCCCCGGTGAAGACGATGCGCACGTCCGGGCGCCGCACGAGCGGGGCGATCTTCGCCTCGATCTCGGCGCGCGCGGAGCCGATGACGTCGGCGACCCTGCGCCACACGGCCGGCTGCTGGAGGATCTCGCGAGCGGTGTGCTCGGACCCCTCGACGTCGAGAGCTCGGAACAGCTCGGTGAACGTAGCGGTCATGCTCCGACCTCCTGGAGGTTGCAGGCGTAGGCGTAGGGACGAAGGGCATCGGTCACGCGGTCCATCACGAGCGCCCGGGGATCGCTGCTCAGCTCGCCGGACATCACCCGGTCGTACTGCACGGGCAGGTACTGGCTGATGAGAGGGAGCGGGATCGTGATCGCTGAGAGGTTGTCGAGCAGCCGCTCCTGAGCGGCCTCGACGGCCGCGTCCGGCAGGTAGTAGCGCAGCCGGTCGGAGTAGGAGTAGCGGCGCTGGATGCGCTGCGCGTCCTCGTCGCCCTCGTAGTAGGAGCTCCAGCGGTCGGGGTCGGCCACCATGGTGGACTCCACGACGGACCGCAGGTCGGAGCGCCTCTCGGCGGGGACCAGCTCGTCCTCGATGTGGGAGAGGGCGAAGAGCCCCTCGCGGAGGTTGAAGGTCAGGCCCGGACCGACCTTGATCACGAACCAGTGGTCGCCGACCAGCTCGCGGAGCCGCTCGGGGAGCTGGTAGTCGGTCGAGTGCGCCTCGAACAGCATGGTGGGCTCGTCGTCGAGGGCGTGGCGCAGCTCCTCGGTCCGGCTGCGGTCGTACTGGATCACGCGGAGGTGGTCGAACTCCACGGCGGGCTGGACGACCAGCGCGATGACCCTGTCCCACGCGTCGAGCACCCCGTGCGCCTCGAACGCGCGGCGGTGCGCGGCGACCGTGGCGCGGGCGGCGTCGGGCGACGTCGCCTCGAGGTCGCTGAGCTCCTCGTGCGCCCCTCCGGGGACGGGCACCTCCGTGCCGATGACGTAGACGGGACGGTGCGCCAGCCCTGCGTCGGACGCAGTCTTCTCGGCGACGGCGAGCATGCGTGCCGCCCGCTCCGCCACGACCTCGTCCGACAGCGGCGTCGTGTCGTCGGCGCAGGCCATCGAGCAGTCGAGGTGGATCTTCTCGTACCCGGCGGCGACGTAGGCCGCGACGAGGTCGAGCGCCTTCGCCATCGCCTGCTCGGCGGGCTCCTTCTGCCACCGGTTCGGGCCGAGGTGGTCGCCGCCGAGGATCAGCAGGTCCCGCGGCAGGCCCTCCTCGGCGGCGATCGTGAGGCAGAGGTCGCGGAAGTCCGCCGGCTTCATGCCGGTGTAGCCCCCGAACTGGTCGACCTGGTTGCTCGTGGCCTCGATCAGCACCGGCGTGCCGTCCTGGGCCGCCTTGGCGATGGCGGCGCGCAGCACCAGCGGATGCGCCGAGCACACGGCGGCGATGCCCACCGGGGTGCCCGACTTGTGGGCCCGGACCATCTCGAGCAGCTTCACACTCATGTCTGTCGTTCCTTCGTTCGTGAGGTCGTCGCCGGCGCGCACGGGCGGCGGCCGGCGAGGGGTGGGGATCAGCCCTGCGGGGCTGCCATGCGCAGGAAGTGCTCGACCACGTGGGCGGGGAGCTCGGGGACGTCGATCGGTCGCGAGCCGTCACGGAGCGACACCGCGGCGAGCGATCCGGCGGCGACGGCCTCGCGGGCGGCGAGGGGTGAGACGACCGTGGGCTTCCCGTCGACGACGTGGTCGACGAACTCGCGCATGGACTCCACGTCCGCGTCCTCGTGGCCGCTGTCGACCCCCACGACCCGGTACTCGACGTCGCCCTCGACCTGCCACTCGTGCCGGCGGTTCCACACCCGGACGACGGCGTCGTTGGTGTCGCCGAAGTTCTCCAGCCGTCCCTCGGTGCCGATGACGGTGTAGTTGCGCCAGTAGTCCGGGGTGAAGTGGCACTGCTGGTAGCTGGCCATCACGCCGTTGCCGAGCGTCATCATCATCATCGAGACGTCCTCGACGTCCACCACGGGGTTCAGGCCGGTGGCCGCCGCGGGGGGCCAGTTGTCGAAGGAGAACCAGTCCGACATGAGCTCACCCTCACGGTCCCGGCGATCGGTGACCCCCCCGTAGACCATGAGGTCTCCCATGCCCACGACGCGGCGGGTGTAGCCCCGGGCGAGGTAGTGGACGATGTCGATGTCGTGGCTGGCCTTCTGGAGGAGGAGCGTGCCCGACCGCGAGCGGTCGGCGTGCCAGTCCTTGAAGTAGTAGTCCCCGCCGTTGCCCACGAAGTGGCGCACCCAGATCGCCTTGACCTCGCCGATCTCGCCCCGCTCGATGACGTCGCGCATGACCTTGACGAAGGCCGAGTGCCGCATGTTGTGCCCGATGTAGAGCGGGGTCCGCGTCTCGGCGGCGGCGGTGAGCACGGCGTCGGCGTCCTCGAGGGAGATCGCCAGGGGCTTCTCGACGTAGGAGGGCATCCCGGCGCGCAGGAGCTGGATCGCGATCTCGGCGTGGGTGTCGTCGGGCGTCGTCACGATCGCGACGTCGAACCCGCCGGCCTCGATCAGCTGAGCGGTGTCGTCGTGGACGGCGATGTCCCCGAAGTTCGCACGGGCTCGGTCACGTCCGGCCTGGTGGATGTCGGCGGCAGCCACCACCGCCGAGCCGGGGCGGACGGTGGCGACGTGGCGGGCGATCCCCGATCTGGCCCCGACGCCGATGACGGCCACCCGCAGGCCACCCGCCGACTCAGAGGCCTGCGCGATGCTCGCTTCTGATCGATAACCCGGTGTTTCGCTCATGAAGTGAGTGTAGAGGGTTTCCGCATCGCTTGGGAATAGCCGCCGTCGGGTCCCGGAACCGACCCGTGGGACGACGAGGACCCCCGGCCGGGAGCGGGCTCGTCACAAGCCACGCCCCCGGTCGGAGGTCCTCGTTCGTCGCGCCGGTCCCACAGCCGTGGGCGTCCGGCGTGACGTCCTAGGGCAGGACGAGGTCGACCTCGCCACCGAGGGATCGGGGCAGGAGGGCGCGGTGCGCCTCCGTCAGCTCGTCGCACAGCGCCCAGATCTGCTCCGGCGTGAGGGTCGCCGAGGCGTTGCCGTCCACCAGGACGGCCTGCCGCACGGCACGCGGGTCGCCCGTGAGCGCGGCCTGGACCGTCAGCTCCGCGACCGACAGCATCGTCCGGTTCAGCGCCGCCCCGGCCGTCGGGATCGCCCCCACGCTCCTGGGATGCACCCCGTCGCCGTCGACCAGAGCCGGCACCTCCACGACCGCACCCTGCGGCAGGTTGTCGATGTAGCCCGCGTTCGGGACGTTGACGTGGATCTTGCGCTCCGTGCCGGTCAGCAGCGAGTGGATGATCTGCGGCGCGTACTCGGCGGCCCCCTCGTCGGGGAGGTCGAGCGGCTCGCCGGCGGCCAGTCGTCGACGGGCCTCCTCGACCTCGGCGACGTTCTGCGCGGAGATGCCCAGGTAGACCAGGGGCTCGAGGCGGTACTTCGCCACCTGCTCGTCGGACCTCAGGAACCACGGCAGGTACTCCGAGGAGTGCTCCGACGTCTCGGTGGGGTAGAAGCCGATGCGGCGGTACATCTCCACGCGCACCCGGCGCAGCAGCTCGGGGTCCTCGGCGAGCTTGGCCTCCAGCAGGGGGTAGAGGCTCTCGCCGTCGCGCGTCCACTCGGTCATCCACGCCTGGTGGTTGACGCCCGCCGCGGAGTACTCCGTCTCCTCGAAGGGGACACCGACGAGCTCGGCGAGGTCGTTCGCGGTCCAGTGCACGGAGTGGCACAGCCCGACGACCTTGACCTCCGGAGCCACGACGGACCACCACCACACGTTCAGCGTCATGGGGTTGGTGTAGTTCAGGATCCACGCGTCGGGGCAGACCTCGCGCACGTCCCGGGCGATCTCGGAGATGACGGGGAAGGTCCGCAGACCGCGGAAGACGCCGCCGATGCCGGTCGTGTCACCGATCGTCTGGCGCAGGCCGTGGCGGGCCGGGATCTCGAGGTCGACCCGCGTCGCGTCGACGCCGCCGACCTGGATCATGATGACGACGGCGGTCGCGCCCTCAAGCATCTCGCGCCGGTCGAGCGAGGCCACCACCCGGACGGGCCTGCCCATCCGCTGCGCGACGTGCTCCGCGGTGCCGCGAGCGATCTCCAGGCGATCGGCATCGATGTCCTGGAGGGCGATCTCGAGCTCGGGGAGGTCGTCGTAACGAAGGATGTCGACGAGCAGCTGGCGGGTGAAGACGGCCGAACCGGCGCCCAGAAACGTGATGCGTGTCATGGCGCCATCTTCTACGGCGGGGCGTCCTGATGCAAGGTTCTGACGGAAATTGGCTGTTTAGATCACTCTCGCGCATCCGCGCGTCGGATCGGGACGGCGGTGCCGCGTCCTCATACTGAGGTGTCCCCCACGTGTCCGACAGACGGAGCAGTCCATGACGCCGACCGCCGCAGCAGCCACTCCCGCCACACCGCCGGCGGCCGGCCCGGCCCGCTTCGCCGTCGTCGGCAGCGGCTGGCGTGCCGCGTTCTTCCTCCGCGTGGCTCGGCAGCTGCCGGAGCGGTTCGCCGTCACCGGGGTCGTCAGCCGCAGCGCCGAGCGGGGCGCCGAGGTGGAGCGAGCCTGGGGCGTGCCGACCTGGCGGACCGTGGCCGAGGCATTGGCCGCCGACCGCCCGGACTTCGCCGTCGTGTCGGTGCCGCACGAGGTGGCGCCGGGCGTCATCCGCGAGCTGGTCTCACGCGACGTGCCGGTGCTGTCGGAGACCCCGCCGGCTCCTGATGTGCCTGCCCTGCGCGAGCTGTGGGCGGCCGTCGGCGGATCCGGCCTGGTCCAGGTCGCGGAGCACAGCCCGTTCATGCCGGCCCACGCGGCCCGCGTCGAGGCGGTCCGGCGCGGCCTGATCGGCACGCCGGGATCCGTCCAGATCTCCTCGACGCACGGCTACCACGCGGTCGCGGTGATCCGAGCGCTGCTCGGGGTGGGGTTCGAGGACGTGGCGGTCTCCGCACACGTGTCCACCGCGCCGCTCGTCGACGTGATGAACCGCCAGGGCTGGACGGACGACGACGAGCCGCGCGACGCGGAGACCACCCTGGCGACGCTCGGCTTCGCCTCGGGACGCAGCGCGCTGTACGACTTCACGGACAACCAGTGGCACAACCCGCTGCGCACCAACCGCATCGTGGTGCGGGGCAGCCGGGGCGAGATGGTCGACGACCGCGTGGTCCGGCTCGCCGGACCGCGCACCGTCGTCGAGTCACGCCTCGCGCGTCGCCAGGCGGGCATCGAGCAGGACCTCGAGGGCTTCGACCTGGACCACCTGAGCCTCGACGGGGAGGTCCTGTTCCGCAACCCGTTCCAGGGCGCTCGTCTGGCCGACGACGAGATCGCCGTGGCGTCCCTGCTCGGCGCGACCGCGGCGTGGGTCGCGGGTGCCGGCCCCGCGCCCTACCCGCTCGCCGAGGCGAGCCAGGACCACCTGATCAGCCTGGCGATGACGGAGGCCGCGCGCTCGGGCTCGGTGGTCCGGACGGGCACGGAGGATTGGGCGGGGTAGTCACGCCCCGCCCTACCCGCGCGACACCCTCGTCGCTCGGCGCGGGTCGGCGCACCATGGAGAGCTACGCCCGGTCGCGCTTGCCCCGGCGCGAGTGACGCACGGTGATGTCGCCCGAGCTGGACGTCGCGCGGATGCGCACGCCGAGCGGTGGCGTGCCCCACGTGAGCGGGGCGTCGGGTGGTCCGCCCACCTGGGGATCGGGTGCGACCGGGACCTTGCACCGGGCGCTGCCGGACCCCGAGCGGAGGTCGACGGCCACGAGGTCCGACCCGCGCGCCACGCCCACCGTCACGTCGCCCATCGCCGTGCTCAGTCGGACCGACCCGGCCGCTAGTTCCTTGATCTTGACGTCGCCGGCGGTGCAGGAGACGCGGACGTCGGCGGCCTCCGGGTCACCGTCGTCGTTCGCAGTGCCGCCGCTCGCGCTCACCTCGCCGAGGGTGACGTCCCCGAGCCCCGTGCGGATCGTGGCGGTGCCTCGCAGTGTCCGCACCCGCACGTCACCGGCACCGCCGTCGACCGTGAGCGAGCCGCCGACCTCGGTGATCGTGACGTCGCCCGCGCCGCCGGTGATCTCCGCCGCGTCGCAGCAGCCGATCGTGAGGTTGCCCATCCCGATGTCGGCGCTGAGGAACTCGGTCCGCTCGAGCCTGACGTCGCCGAAGCTGGAGACCCAGCGGACCGAGCCGAACCGCCCCTTCGTCTTGAGCGAGGCGACCTTCGAGCGCAGGTCGAGCCAGCTCCCGGCCGGCACGCGCGCCTCCACCCGCAGCCCCCACGACGCCCCGGAGGCGAGTCCGCGCCAGAGCCCCTGCGCGGCGATCGCCTCCGACATGGTGGGGAGCCGGATCTCGAGGCCGTCCGGGGTGAGGGTCATGGCGTCGTCGAGCAGGGCGGCGCCGCGCTTCGACGTCGCCATGAGCTCGACGTGCGCCACGGTGAGGCCCTCGACGGCGACGATCCGCGCCTCGGCCTGGTTCAGGCTGCCCCGGATACCGAACGGCCCGGTGATCTCGACGTCGAGGGAGCGGGTGGCATCGGATGTGGTCATGCGTCAGCCCGCCCAGGGCATCAGCCGCTGCAGCTCGGCGCCCTGCTCGGCGTCGATCGCGTCGTAGGCCTCGGCCGCGCCCGAGAGGGCCACGGAGTTCGACGCCGCCGCGGTGGCCGCGTCCGCCACGGTCGTCTTCCACTGGGTCAGGAACGCGTCGGCGGCCGCCTGCACCCGGGAACCCATCGCCGCCGTCGAGTCCTGCGCGGTGCCGAGGTGGGCGTTGGCGGAACCGAGGGTCTCGCCGTAGTCCTCCCACGTCCCGGCCGCGCCCTGCAGCTCCGCGGGGGTGACCTCGAAGCTCACGAGCTCGGCCGGTTCTGCTCGGGCACGTCCTCGATCGTGCCGATGCAGCCGGCGCCGCCGGTGATCGAGGCGTAGCCGTCGTCGACGAAGATCGAGGCGGCCACGATGTAGCCGCCCTGGCCGAGGCGGACCATCCTCAGGGTGGGGTCGGTGTCGCGCCAGGTCCACCCGGCGGCCTCGAAGTGGCTGCGGAGCCGCTCGGCTACCTCCTCGAACGTCTCCTGCCCGATGAGCTCGACCCGCAGGCCGTAGACGTACTCCTCGGCGTCGCCGTCCTCGAGCGCGTCCATGCACGTCAGCCACTCCTGCCGGCGCACGCTGATCTCGGTCCCGAGCTGCTCCGCGACGGCGGTCATGGCCTGCTGGGTGGAGTCCTCGATCGAGGTTCTGACGGCGGGGTCGACGGGCACGGGTTCCTCCGAGGTGCAGGCGGTCAGGACGGTCAGGGCGGTCAGCACGAGGACGACGGCGATCGGGGTGCGCGGCCGCATCAGCCGGCCCCGACGTCGTAGGTGGTGCCGTCGTCGTTCCAACCGAGGACGGGGTCGATGCCGCCGATGCCGGCGCCCTCGTCCGTGATCGGGGTGCGGTACGTCTCCACCTCACCGCCGACGATGACGCCGAGCATGTTCGTCCACGCGTCCGAGCCCTTGTCGAACACGTCGGAGTGCGCGGGGAGACCGGTCAGCGGCTCGCCGTTCGCGTAGTCGCCGGTGTGGAGGCGCACGACGCCGTCGAACTCGTCGGGATCCGCGCCGTGACCCAGGCCGTAGTCGGTGACGCCGAGGCTCTCCTCGCTGGACTGGATCCCCTGGGCGGCCGAGATCGGGTCGTAGGGGGCGGTCATCGAGAAGCGCTGCACGTCCTGCTGCGAGGCGGGCAGGTCCGACGGCGAGAAGACGTCGTGCCCGGTGCCCGCCGACTCCACGTGCACGACGCGGTCCGCGTCCAGGCCGTGGGTCTCCGCGAGCCCGACGACGGCGCCGCCGTAGGAGTGGCCCAGGTAGGTGGTGGTGGCCCCGTCGGCCCCGACCCGGCCGGTCTCCTGGCGCACCGCCTCGGAGAAGTCCGCCAGGCGCGGCCCGAGGTCGACGCTGTGCCGCGAGTTGGCCGCGGCGACGTCGTTGGGGAAGTCCCCGCCCATCCACGAGATCATCGCGGTGCCGTCACCCGCCGCGGCCTGGAACTCGTCCGCGTGCCCGGCGGTGCCGTTGAAGTTGCCCAGGTGCGATCCGGTCCCGGGCACCAGGACGCCGACGTTCTGGGTGTCCGCGCTGATCGCCCCGTGCAGCTCGGCGATCGCGCCGTCGTACGTGCGGGTGAAGTCCGCATCGTGCGTGGCGGGCTCGAAGAACAGGATCGTGCGGTCGCCGTTCAGGATCGACTCGTACAGGCTGATGCGGTTCTCGGTGTCCGCGAGAGGGCCCTCGAGCGTGTCGTTGTTCGCCCCGAACCAGTCCCAGTCGCTCTGGTGGTGCTCGTGCTGCGCGCCCATCTCCTCCAGCAGGACGCGCTCGTCGGCCAGCGCGTCGATGATCGTGACGCGGTTGGCGAGCGCCCTGGCGTCGAACGGCACCCCGTTGGTGTTGCCCATCAGCGAGGGGTAGAGGGTCGCGAGCAGGGCCAGCTCCTCCCCGCTCATGCCGGTGAAGACCGCGCCGATATCCTCGATCGTGGCGCCCGAGGCGACGAGCTGCTCCAGCGTGGTGGCGTCGCCGACGATCGGCGCGCCACCGTCCACCAGGGCGCCTGCTGCCGCGGGGTTGGCCTCGAGCCACGCCTGCAGCTCGGCCGCCGAGGAGAACCGCATCTCCTCCGGGAGCACCCCCGACTCCACGAGGGCGTCGACGGCGTCCTGGAGCTCTGGCGGCCGGGCGGCGCGGAACTCGCGCGCCTCGGCCGCGGTGTCCCCGGCCTGGAGGGCGGCGATCACCGCGTCCTCCGCCGCCGTCAGCTCGGTCGAGAGGTCCTGGACAGAGATGCCGAACGCCTCGATCGAGACGGTGAGCGCCGTCGCCCGCAACTGCAGCCAGAGCGAGCTCCCTGGGTCGTCGTTCGCGTTCACGTCCGACACGAGGCCGTCGCGGTCCGAGACCAGCTGGGACCGCAGCGTCACGAGCTCGCCGTGCCGCGCCTCGAGGTCGGTGATCGCCTCGGCGTAGGCGTCCAGCTCGGGCACCACCGCCCACAGGGCCGAGGCGGCGTCCCCGATCCCGTTCGTCAGCGCCGTCATCGCGTGGTTAGCGGCCTCGGCGGCCATGCCCTCCCAGGTCAGGCTCTGCGCGCCGTCGCCTGCGGCGTCCGCGACGGCGCGCGCATCCTTGGCCGCGGACAGCACGCTGTCGCCCACCGCCGAGCACGACGACGTCGCCTCCATCTCCGGCACGGTCACCGGAGGGGGCGGGATCGTGATCACCATCGAGAACCTCTCCTTGCACGACGACCACACGAGGCTAACGAGAGTGGGGTGGCTGGCGGGGGACGGGTTCGAGGGTCGCCGTCGTCCTGCTTCCGCTCCCGCCGGTTCAGGCCAGGCTGAGCGCCGCCGGCTCCCGCACCGGCGTCGCGGTGTAGTCCGCGGCACGGCCGGCCTGGCCGAACACCGCCATCCGCTCGGCGATGATCGCGGACATCGCGGCGCGTCCGGCCCGTGCGGCGGGCGCTGGGTCGGCGGCCAGCGGGTCGGCCGCGAGCGCCACGCGCATCGCGGCGGCGTAGGCCATGTGGGAGTCCATGCCCTGGTTGATCTTCGTGACGCCGAGCTTGGTGGAGCGGGCCTTCTCCTCCTCGGGCACGCCCCAGGACTCGGGCAGGCCGCCACCGTGCGCGTTGATGATCTCGCGCAGGTCGGCGGGCAGCGACGAGGAGCCGTGCATGACCAGGTGGGTGTCGGGGATGAGCGCGGCGATCGTCTCGATGAGGTCCATCCGCAGCACGGTGCCGTCGGGCGGGCTCGTGAACTTGTAGGCGCCGTGCGAGGTGCCGATGGCGACGGCGAGCGCGTCGACGTCGGTCTCCGCCACGAACCGGGCGGCCTCCTCGGGGTCGGCCAGGACGATCTCGGCGTGCGTCGCGCCGTCCTTCGAGCCACCGATCGTGCCGAGCTCGGCCTCGACCGAGACACCGCGCTCGCGGGCGTAGGCCACGACCTCCTTCGTCACCGCCACGTTCGCCTCGAAGCTCGTGGGCTGGTGCGTGACGGGGTCGAGGCTGCCGTCGATCATCACGCTGGAGAAGCCGGCGTCGATGGCCCGCTTGCACGTCTCGGCGTCGGGACCGTGGTCGAGGTGCACCACGACCGGCACCTGCGGGTAGTGGTCGACCGTGCGCAGCAGCAGGTCCCAGTAGAGCTCGTCCGAGGCGAAGGCGGAGGCCCCGGCGATCGTCTGCACGATGACGGGCGAGCCCGTGGACGCCGCCGCGTCGAGCACGGCCTCCACCTGCTCGATGTCGGTGACGTTGAACGCGCCCACCCCGTATCCGCCGGCTCGGGCGTGGTCGAGCACTTCCCGCAGGGAGCACAGTGTCATCGTGGTGGCCTCTCAGTTCCGGACGGCGGTGTCGGTGGGAGCGAACGCGCTCCACGAGCCGTTACGATAACAGAACGAAACCTCTGGGTCTTCTTTTGGTTCCGATTCGCAAGGGAGCGAGCATGGCATCGCAGGTCGTGGTCGGGGTCGACTTCGGGAGCTCGCGCATCAAGGCTGCGGCCTACGACGCGGCTGGGGAGATGGTCGCGCTCGAGGCGCGCGAGACCCCCGTCGTGCGCGGCGCGGCGGGTGACGACTTCCCGGTCCTGGACCTCCTCGCGGCGGCGCACGACGCCGTCGCCGCCCTCCGCGCGGGACCGGTCGCCGCCGTCGGGCTCACCTCCATGGGCGAGACCGGAACGGTCGTCACCCCGGACGGCCTCGCCCCGCTCGACTTCCCGGCCTGGTACGACGACCGGGGGGCCGACGTCGCCACCGCGCTCGAGGACCGCTTCGGCGCCACGCACCTGCGCGACCTCACGGCGCGGCACTTCCGCACCACCTCCACCGTGACGAAGCTGGCCCACGCGCACGCGAGCAGGGGCTGCGTGCCGCCAGGTGCGTTCGTCGGGCTGTGCGGCGCGCTCGCGTTCCAGCTCACGGGCGAGGTGTGGCAGGAGGCCGGCCTCGCCACCACCAGCGGCGTCTACGACCTGCTGGAGCGCCGGTACCTCTCCGACGCCTGGGTCGCGGCCGGGCTCGGCCACGTCACGCTCGCACCCGTGCGGCCGCCGGGGTTCGGCGCGCCGGCCGACGGTGAGCTCGCGCGATCGCTCGGCCTGTCACCGGGGGCGCGCGTCGTCATCGCCGGCCACGACCATCCCGTGGCCGCGGTGGGGTCCGGCGTCCGCGTGGGCGAGGTCTTCGACTCCATGGGGACCGGCGAGGCGATCATCGCCGCGCTCCCGACCGACCCCCCGCTCACGCGCGCGCAGCTCGTCGCCCACCTCGATCGCGACACCGACCTCACCTTCGAGCTGTGGCCCTCGACGGGCGCGCCGCTGGCGGTGTGGGAGCGCATGCGCCCGGGGCTCGCGATGCGCACCTTCCTCGACGGCGCCGACCTCGACCGGCAGGCGCTCGACGACGGCGCAGGCCCGCCGAGCGCGACCCCCGACCTCACCGCGGCCGACCTGGGCGCGCTGCAGGAGGGACGCTCCGCCGTCGGGCCGAGGGATGCTCACGCGTGGGGCGACCTGATGGACGCCTACGTGCTGCTGGCCAACGAGGGCGAGGCGCTCGCGCGGGCGGTGTCGGGAGCCGCCGGGGCGACCGTGCTCACCGGCGGCGGGTTGCGCTCGCGCCGCTGGCGCGAGGCCAAGCTCGCCCTGGGGCCGAGGGCGATCGAGGTCTCCACCGTCCCGGAGGCGGCCACGCGAGGGTGCGCCGCCGTCGCCGGGGCGAGCATCGGGTGGTGGTCCGGCGCCGAGGAGATGCCCGGCCGCACGCGGGTGCCGGTGCGATCGAGCCGGGAGATGGACGCGGCGGTCGGCGCGACGTCGTAGCGAAAACTTGCGTCTGGCCTTCGTTCGCTTGCGTATCCGTGTAGCCTCCGAGGGTGCACGCTTCCCAGCGCCGTGAGGCCATCATGACCGCCGTCTTCGAGCGGGGCACGGCTCGCACCCGTGACCTCGCCGACGAGCTGCGCGTCTCCGAGGTCACGATCCGCACCGACTTCGAGGTCCTGGAGAAGCAGGGCCGCGTCGCGCGCGTGCACGGCGGGGTCACGATGTCGGAGACCCCGCTCATGGGCTTCGACGTCCGCTCGAGCCAGAACGTGGAGGCCAAGCAGCGCATCGGCGCCGCAGCGGCCTCGCTCGTGGCCGACCACACCACGGTCATCCTCGACTCCGGCACCACGATCTTCGCCCTGGCCCGCCACCTTCCGGTCTTCCAGGACCTCGTGGTCCTCACGCCCGGGGTCAACGTCGGCCTCGCGCTGATGGAGGTCGCCGGGATCCAGGTGCGGCTCCTCGGTGGCCGCCTCGTCCCGCACATCGCGGCGACCGTGGGCTCGTCGCGGCAGCAGGGCCTCGACGGCGAGATCGCGCACGTCGCGTTCGTCGGCGCCGGCGGGATGGACGCCGACCACGACGTCGTGGAGGGCTCGCTCGACATCGCCGAGTCCAAGCGCACGCTCATCGGGGCCTCGCGCCGCCGCGTGCTCCTGGCGGACTCCTCCAAGTGGTTCACGCTCGACCGGCACAAGGTCGTCAACGTCTCGCGCTTCGACACCGTGGTCAGCGACGAGGCGATGCCCGCCAGCACGCAGGACGCCATCCGGGCCTCCGGCGTCGAGCTCCTCCTGGCCTGACGCACCCCGCTCCGCCACCGCGCGGTGGCCTCGTCGGCGAACCCCGACACTGCGGTAAATCGAACCTGTAACAAAGACTGGCGCTTCCGAATACCTTCGGCTACTGTCGCTCTTGGCCACGTTCGACGGAATGATCCTTCGAACACCCCTCCCCGGGTGGCCCGCCCATCTCAAAGAGGAGAACTTCGATGCACCGCAGATCCACTGCGTTCGTCACGGCCGCCGCGGCCGTCGCTCTCGTGCTCGCCGGCTGCTCGGCCGGCGACGACTCGGGCTCCGGTTCGGGTTCCGGCTCCGGCTCGGGTTCCGGCGAGGACGTCACCCTCGACTTCAGCCAGTGGTGGGAGGTCGAGCTCGGCGAGGGCGTGATGCGCGACCTCATGGACCGCTTCGAGGAGGAGCACCCCGGGATCAAGGTCAACCTGATCTCGAACCCCTACTCCGCGACCGTCGACCTCCAGACCACGGCCGCCGCCACCGGCACCCTGGCCGACATCGTCGCCATCAACGGCGCGAGCGTCTACGACCTCCAGGACCAGGGCGCGATCACCGACCTGAGCGCGCTGATGGACGACGCCGGCTTCGACCCCGCCGAGCTCGTCAGCAACGACCAGATCGACGGCGTGACCTACATGGTCCGCGCGCTGAACTTCGCCTACCCGATGTACTACAACACCGACCTGCTCGAGGAGGCCGGGATCGACGGTCTCCCGACCACCTGGGACGAGTTCGACACGGCGGCCGCCGCCGTGACCGACCCCGACAGCAACGTCTACGCCTGGTCGCTGCCGATCAACGTGCAGTCCCCGGCCGGTTTCGACTCGCAGTCCTGGCTGTGGGCCTCCGGCGACCGGATGCTGGAGGACCGTCAGGCGAACTTCGAGACGCCGGAGATCGCCGAGTGGCTCGAGTTCCTCAAGGGTCAGTACGACGGCGGCTACGTCACCCCGGGTGCGTTCACGCAGCAGGAGCAGCAGAAGGTCGAGGAGTTCACCGCCGGTCGCAACGCGTTCATGATCGGCTCGCTGGCCCACATCGCCGGCATCCGCGAGGCCAACCCCGACCTGAACTTCTCCATCGGCTCCGTTCCCGCGCAGGAGGGCGAGTCCACGGGCATCGCCGGCGCCAGCTGGGGCCTCGGCATCGCCGAGAACAGCGAGAACAAGGAGGAGGCGTGGGAGCTCGTGCAGTGGCTCGTGAGCGAGGACGTGAACTCCGAGCTCGCGGGCGAGGCCACCGGCTTCCCCGGCAACGCCGCCTCCGTGCCCGGCTTCGTGGACGGTGACGAGCTGTACCAGAAGGCGTTCGACGTGTACTCCTCCAGCGAGTTCGTCACCGAGCTCGAGGGCCTGCCGCTCGCGCTCGACCTCAACCGCAACCTCAACGAGAACCTCGTCCGCCTCCTCCAGGGTGAGGCGGACGTCCCCGAGACGCAGGAGTCCCTGCAGACGTACTGGACCGACGTCCTCGGCGGGGAGTAGACCGTCGGCGGGTGCCGGCACCCTCCTGCCGGCACCCGTCGACCTCCCCCACCCCCAACCGTCCGAATCAGCGGAAGAGCGATGTCAGCGACGACAACACGACCTCACACCCCCCTGCCGACCCCGGAGCGATCTCGCACCGGTCCCCGCTCGCGCCGCTGGTGGCGGTCCGGCCTGACGGCCTACGGCTACCTGTCCCCCACGCTGCTCGTGATGCTCGTCATGATGGCCGTGCCGGTGGTCATGGTGTTCGCGTACTCGACGCTGTCGAACGTGATCATGGTGCGCGACCCGGAGTTCGTGGGCCTGGACAACTACGCCACGCTGCTGGGCGACCCGATCTTCCGCAAGGCGCTGGGCCAGACCGGGATCTTCACGGTCACCTCCGTCGTGCTGCACCTGGTGCTGGGCCTCACGTTCGCGATGATGCTGAACAGCGGGCTGCTGCCGCGGGTGGCGTCGGCGCTGTTCCGCGTGGTCTTCATCCTGCCGTGGGTGTTCACCGCCTCGATCGTGGTGATCCTGTGGCAGCTGCTGCTCAACCCCAACGGCGTCATCAACTACGTGCTGCAGACGCTGAACCTCATCAGCACGAGGGTCGAGTGGTTCTCCAACCCCGCCCTCGCGCTCGGCACCGTCATCTTCATCAACGTGTGGGCGGGCTACCCGTTCTTCATGATCAGCCTGCTCGCCGGCCTGCAGGGCATCCCGAGCGACCTGTACGAGGCGGCGGCGATCGACGGCGCGGGGTGGCGCCACCGGTTCTTCAGCATCACCATCCCGCAGCTGATGCCGATCATCCTGGCGATGGCGATGCTCGACTTCATCTGGAATCTGCAGCAGTTCCCGATCATCTTCCTGGCCACGGGCGGCGGACCCCTGAACGCCACCGAGACCGTCGCCACGTACACGTACAACCTGGCGTTCTCGAAGCGGCAGTTCTCGATGGCGTCGGCCAGCGGCGTCGTCCTGTTCCTGATCTCGGCGATCGTCGCCCTGTTCTACGTCCGCCACCAGAAGGCGAGGGACTGACATGTCCACCATCGCGACGCGCGGCCGGTCCCAGAGGGCCCAGAAGGTCGGGCTGTGGATCGGGCTGTCGCTCGGCGCCCTGTTCGCCGGTTTCCCGGCGCTGTGGATGCTGCTGAGCTCGATCAAGCCGAACACCGAGATCTTCCAGTACCCGCCGACGTTCCTGCCCGAGACGTTCACCATGGACGCCTACGCCGGCATCCTCAGCAGCGGCGAGAAGCTCCGGTTCTTCGCCAACAGCTACACCGTGGCCCTGGCGGTCGTGGCGCTGACCCTGTTCGCCGGGATCATGGCCGGCTACGCCCTGAGCCGGTTCCAGTTCCCGTTCAAGGGTCTGGTCAACACCGTGGTCATCTCGGTGCAGGCCGTCCCGCCGATCACGCTGCTCATCCCCTACTTCGGGCTCGTGGTCTGGCTCAAGCTCTACGACACCCTGTGGGCGCTGATCCTCACGTACATGGTCGCCACGATCCCGTACGCGATCCTCATGATGACGGGGTACTTCAACACCATCCCCAAGGAGCTGGACGAGGCGGTCAAGGTCGACGGCGGCAGCTCGCTCCGCGCGCTGTGGCAGGTGCTGGTCCCGGCCGCGCGCCCCGGCATCGTCTCCGTCGGCGCCTACACCTTCATGGTCGCGTGGAACGAGTTCCTGTTCGCGCTGTCCCTCACGCAGAGCCGGTCCAACCGCACCGTACCCGTGGGGATCCAGCTCCTCATGGGCGAGCACTCGTTCCAGTGGAGCGAGATGATGGCGATGAGTGTGCTCGGAAGCGTGCCCGTCCTCGTCCTGTTCCTGTTCTTCCAGCGACAGTTCGTCAGCGGCATGACCGCCGGCGCCGTCAAGGCCTGACCCGGCTCCCGCCGCACTCGAGAGAAGAGACCACCTCATGCTGTTCACCGGAAGCGACGTCGTGGCCCCCGCCTACGCGCACGGGTTCGCCGTCCCCGCCTACAACATCAGCGACTTCGGGATGCTGACGGCCGTGCTCGCCGCCAGCGAGGAGGTCGGCTCGCCCGTCATCCTGCTCATCCACCCCGACGACTGGGCGTTCGTGGGCGACCAGTTCCTCGCGTCGGTCTTCGCGATGGCCCGCTCGGCCTCCGTGCCCGTGGCGATCAAGCTGGACCACGGCGCGACCGTGGAGCAGGCCGCCGCCGCGCTCCGCCACGACTTCACCTCGGTGATGATCGACGGGTCGCTGCTGCCGTTCGAGGAGAACATCGCCGTCACCCGCACGGTCGTCGAGATGGCCCACCTGGTGGGGGTGTCGGTCGAGGGCGAGATCGGCACCATCGGACCGCGCGACCCGCGCTCGCTGGAGGAGATGCAGAACTTCGTCTACGCCGACCCCGGCCAGGCGAAGGAGTTCGTGGACGCCACGGGCGTGGACATGCTGGCGGTCGCCGTCGGTACCGCGCACGGCGTCTACCCGCCCGGGTTCGTGCCCGAGCTCAAGCTCGACCTCATCGAGCGGATCACCGACACCGTGGGGATCCCGCTGGTCCTGCACGGTGGGTCTGGCGCCGTGGACTCCGAGGTGTCGGAGGCCGTCAAGCGTGGCGTGGCGAAGGTCAACATCTCGGCGGACATGAAGACGGCGTACTTCACCAAGCTGCGCGAGGTGCTGGCCGACCCCGCCCAGCGCGAGCCGCTGGACATCTGCCCGCCGGCGCTGGCCGCGGTGCGGGACGTGGTGCGCCACAAGGCCGCGGTGCTCGGGGCGGAGGGAGGGGCCGACCACTACGGCTACCGGCCCGCGGGGGTAGGGGCTCGGCGGTGGGTCGAGGGGCCTGCGACCGTTCAGCAGTGAGCGAGGTCCAAGGGTCTAGTTGACGACGCGATCGGCGGCCTCAGTTGCGGTTCAGGCCGTGGCGGCGGGAGTCCAGCGAGGTCTTGAATTGGCTCCAAGCCGCGTTGACCTCCGGCTCTAGCGTCGCCGGATCGAACACGCGAAGTGGGAGAACCGGAATGATGCGGGATCTAATCGGCGCAGTTCGACGTTGCTGCCGTAGCCGTTGGTCGCGTAGATGCCCCGGCGCTGACGGATGCTCTCGGTGCCAGCGCCGTTGCTGACGGAGTGGCGGCCGGCCGGGACGGCCAGCGCGGGTGAGGTCGCGAACGTCGCGACAAACGCGAGTCCGGCGCCGGCGCCGAGCCCGCGGTGGGGAGGAGGGCATGGGTCGTCGGTTCCTTCCGAGTGGTCAGCCCCCTGACGTGCTGATGGTGACGTAGCCGCGTTACCGGGCTGTGAAGGGGTGATTTGCTCGGGCGTCTCGGGTCGGAAGGTCTATTCACGTGGCGGGGACACCGCGGTCGAAGGCTCTATAGGTGCGCTTGCCTGAAGTCCTGCTGGGTGTACCGCCGTTAGAGCTGTGCCGATGTTGGCTCGTGGGAAGCCGCGTCCTTCACAGCAAGGGCCTTCGCGTGCCACCCTCGCTCCCTATGAGGGACAGGCGGGAGTGCGCCGTCATCGGCTGCACCAACCAGCGCTTCTGGCGCCAGCAATGCGTGAAACACGCACGCCGTCTACTTGCGTTCGAACCAGTCTTGAACCCACCCGCACCGCCACCGCCACCGCCACCGCCACCCGTGTCGATCGTGTGTCCTGAGTGCGGCACGACCTGGCAGCGTCCACCGGGGCGGTCGCGTGCACGGTTCTGCTCTAGCGCGTGCAGATTTGCCCACGCCCGTCGGCGGCCCCCCTCCCCCAACACCGAGCGCGACCAGCAGATTAGGGCAGCCGTCGAAGGTGGGGAGCTCCAGGCCGTCGTGGCCGAGCGCTTCGGCATCAGCGCTCCACGGGTGTGGCAGATCGTGAACGACTGGGTACCCGTCGGCGAACGTCGACCACCTCCAGCCTTACCCCATTGATCTCCAGCTGACGGTCTACCAGCTCCACGAGCACTAGTCGACGGGCTCGGGCATCGCGCGCGAGTACCGATACTCCCACCCCGTTTGCCGACCTCACTAGCAGGACCGTCAAAGTGTTCGAGCCAGCCGCGCAGCGGCACGGCGTATGCCGAAGCGGGGACCGCCCCACCGATTGAGCAGGTGCTGGCGGCCCTGATCCCACGGCGTGGCGTCAAGATTGATACCCGGCACGAGCACGCGTCTCACATCGGGTAGGACGCACGCCGCCGCCGCTGGCCCCTGCCCTCTCGCCGGTCAAGGGGAAGGGGGCAGCGGACATGGCTCAGACCTGAGTACTTTCCCCCCACCCCAGGCAGCATCTCTGAGCTCATGGGAGGCAGGCGCCCGCCGGACGGAACGATCGCGGAGTCATTCGGACTGCTCCGGAGGACACGCGGCCAGCTGGATACCCCACCAGGGTCGGCCCTGTGACAGCGTCACGGACCTGCCGGGCCGAGGGCTCCGTCGGGCGTAGTAGGTGCTCGGGTTCACCTGCAGCACTGTGCAGATGAACCCGACCCCCAGTCGTCAGCCTTCCACGAGATCTTCGCGGTTGGAGTCGATGAGCGCGGCCACTTGTGCTGGCGGTCGAGCTCCGACCCGAAGAAAGTCGCTGCCCGCCGCGAGATCTCGTTCGCTCTGCGTAGTTCCCGGCTCTCCTGCTCCAGGGCCTTCACCCGCGCAGCCTCCTCCGTGCTCACCCCCGGCGTGACGCCCTCGTCGATGTCGGCCTGTCTGACCCAAATCCGAAACGACTCCACCCCGTAGCCCAGTTGCATCGCGACCCTGTGAACCGTGCCGTGCTCAGTACCCAGCTCGGCTCGCAGCGACCGGACCACGCGGACTGCGGCCGCCATTCTCCTGATCGGAGTACCCCCTCGTGGTCGACTTCCCTCCACTCTTCTCCTTTTGCATAAGTCCATCCTCGTTCCCAAACTCAGGCGCCTCCATCAAACCCAGAGCGATTCATCACGACCTGCGTCACGAGCTGCGTCACGACCTGCGTCAGGGTCAGAGTTGGGCTGAACGCCGGAGCGCTGGACCGCTGGAGCAAACGATCAGGCCGGCCTCGCCCAGCTCGCGGTAGCGGCTGACCCACTTCGAGGCGCACTGGCGCGAGATGCCCATCTCGGCCGCGACATGAGCAATCGGACGGTGCTCGAACCGCTGGACGAGACGAAGCCGACCGGCAGGGGTCAGTACAGCATTAGCGGGAGTCATGAAGGGGTAGGTCTCTCTCAGTCAGTACGGTTGGTCGCACTTCCATCCTGCTGCCAGGACCTACCCCTTCCTCACCCCCGCGTCACCAACCTCGTAAAACACAACATCAGGGGTTTAGGCGGTCAACTCGCAGATCTGTGGGCATCGTCGTCACTCGGACGACGTTCCCGTCAGGATCTTTGAGCCACAAGCTGTCACCGCGCTCGGACCACACGGCGTCGTTTCCGTGGTCTCTGGCTCGACGAACAAGGCCGTCGAGGTCCGGGTGGGCAATGGTCACGAGAAGGCCTCGAGTTGGTGCACCACCGGTAGCAGTCGAGCGGAACTGCACGAACCGCAAGCCGTTCTCCAGGACGAAGTGCCCCTCGCTTCGCCCTACCCGCAGCCCGAGCAGGTCTTCGTAGAAATTCGCCGATCTGTGCAGATTCGCGACCCGCGTTTCCACGTGAACTATGGCGCTGGGCTGGCGAATAGGTTGGTCCGAGAATTCCATGGCCGGCTCGTTGGACCGCCGGCCACGCTGGGCTGACCTGAAGGCCGGGGAAGCTTCGAACTCGAGGTCGGCCCGTGACGAGGAGCGTGAAACCTTATCCACGTAGAACGTCTGGCCGTCGATCGAGCGCAACTGTACGCGTGCTCCGCCCGCACCGTTCTTTGCGGCAAGAGGGGTAATCTGAACGATTTCGGCCCGTCGCCCGTCTGGCATACGGTCGATCAGAAGGTGATGCAGGTCCTTCGTCCAGCGTCGCATCGCCGAGTCTGAGATGCGGCCGTGCGCAGGTTCGGCTCGCGATAGAGGTCGAGTGAGCTGCCTGGCCAAGTTAGAGATATAGGTGGCGTCTTGCACCTGTTGCCCGAGCACACCGAGCCAGCGCGTGCCGTGAAGAGCTCCGAGAAGTGAAGCAGTCATCGAAGCGATCGTGTCGGTGTCGGCGCCGTTGAGGAAGGCTGTTCGTAGCAGGCCCGACGTCGGTTGGACGGCCGACCGGCTTGCGACGTATACGGCGGCGATCGCAGCGACCGTGCCCGCCCCGCTTCGGCTCCTGTCGAAGCAACCGATGGCCTCGAGGGTCTTCCGGTCATCAGCGGCTGGCCCTCTCTGCAGCGCGGCGTCCGCGACGGTGAGAGAGTCAAGGGACTCGCGAACGGCACGGTTCCACTCATCGCGCGGGTGCGGGGTCGGCAGCGTGTCGGCTGCGTGATGCCAACCCGCTGGAAGCCGATCCGCGCTCTCATGCATCACGTCGAAATCGGTCCAGGTCCGATCGCCAAGAAGGTCCTCAAGGAGGGTGCCGTACTCCAACGTTCCAGTCGTTGTCAGGGTCCGGGAGAGCGCGCGCGCGTGCAGCACCGCGCCCAGGATGGCGTGCGGGTGGGCGTGTGTCGTGAGGCCGTCCGAGATGACTCTCCTTGCGAGATGGCCCCAGCTGATCCCTTCACTAACGGCGACGAGGACGTGGGGCGCGATGCGCATCGCGACTCCATTGCCACCGGCTTTGAAGTAGGACTCGGCTTGCGCGTGTTCCCGCGCCGTTGTTCCGATCTGCCAGGGGGGTCTACCCGCAGCCCAGGCTCGGGAGGCGCGCAGCACGGCACCGCCACCACCGCGCTGGTAGATGGGCCACTGAGGCAGTTCGACCTCGGTGAGCCAGGCCCACCAGTCGGAGCCGCGCAAACATGCGCGCCCCACGGCCAGGGCGAGCTGCGTATCGTCGCTGTACGTTCCAGCATCAACGTGATCGATGTAGTTTGCGAAGCGCGTGCCGCCGTAGCGCTGCCAGGGCCGAAACGTGGGCGCCGGTTCGACCTCACGCGCCGCGCGACCTCCGACAATCTGGCTCCGGTCCTCCTGAGGCCATCCGAGTGCGTCGCCGACGGCAAGAGCCACGAGCACACCGTCGGCGCGCTCGGAGGACACGGCAAGAGTCTCGGTGGTCACAGACGCTCTCCCGCCTCGGGAGCCCACAGCATCTCGTCTGGCTGCCGCCCGGTCTGAATCGCCCGCGTGAGGTCGAACTTTCGGAAGAGCACCGGTGCCACCTTCCATGGGATCTGGCCAGTATTGAGGTTGAGGCGTCGAAGGATCTCATGGTGCTCGCCAGCGACAGCCTCGGACTCCACGATGATGCCAGTGACCTCCGACACCGACACCGGCCCGGGGATGAGGACTTCTGACTGCAGGTCGGTCGGGACCGACGGTAGGTGGGTCGCCCCCCTCACACGCCCGCCAGGTATCGAAGGACTTGCCCAGCACTCGCTTAGCGCTTCCGCTCCTGGCCGCAGGTGCGCCCCCCGGTTCCTGGCTGCGTTGCATCCGGCGAAGAGGGCCCCGGTCCTTAAAACCAGGCTCTTTGAGAGGGTCAGGATGAGCCAGTTCGGGTAGTTGGTCTGATTTGACTTTCTGCCGGCGATATCCCTGTAGTACGCGTTGGGGTACTCGAAAGAGCAGCAGAGATGATCGGGATGGGCGTCGAACCTCTCCTCGTCGGTCGGCAGATACTGAACGGGATCCTTCTCCGCCAGGTCTTTACTGCTGCGGAGGGCGCCGTCCCGCAGGATGGGTATGAGGTTGCGCGCGGAGGTGAAATGCACCAGGCGTGTGAACCCGAGCTCTGCAGCGGTAGTTGCGATGTCCGTCACGGGTACTCGCTCTCCAACCAGAGGCCTGAACCTGCGAAGGGCAGCAGGGGGGTAAGGGTGCCGGTGTAGGTCAGGAGCAACTGGGCCCTGGCTCGGGTCACTGCGACGTAGAGAAGACGGGCCTCCCGGGCTGCTGCCTCGGCTGGGTCGAACGCTGAAGCGACGTCGGGGTGAGGCAGGTGCTCGAAACCAAGCGACGGCATGATGACAAAGTCGAACTCCAGGCCCTTCGCGGCGTGGTAAGGCCCGACCCAGACTCCTGGCGTGGGGTCCCACGCGCGGAGGTTGTCGCCGTCCAGCCTTCGATACTGCAGCCCCCAAGCCGCTCCCTCCGCGAGGCTCCATGTCCTAGCCAGGATCGCCACCGATTGAACTCCAGCGTTCCCGAGTGCTTGGCTTTGCACCAGTTCGATCTCTCTGGCGCGATTGCCGGCTAGAACCAGGGCCGGTCGAGGGCCAGCCGCGACGGGGGCCCGCGGTACTACGAGATCCTCGGCTTCGCCTGCCATCGCGGGGGTTCGCGAGAGAGCGATAGCGAGGTCGGCGATGGCCTTGGTGTTGCGGTAGTTATCGACGAACCGTTCCACTGGTCTGCCACCGAGATTGATGCCAGCTGACCTCCAGGACATGCCCTGTCCGTAGATCGCTTGGTGGTAGTCGCCGAAAAAGGTCAGCGAGCCACCAGGCTGTACAGCCTCTGCGAGGGACCTGATGATCTCAGGTGAGAAGTCCTGTCCCTCATCGACCACAATGTGGCGGTACCGACGCGGGTTCGGATCCGCGGCCAATTGGGCTCGCACTGCTGAGGCGAGGTCGTCCCAGTCGTAGCGGGCAACGGTCAGGGAGCGTGCGCGCAAGTAGGCCTCCCGCACGAGCCAGACCCGGTCTCGAGCGGTTCCCGCGTTCAGTGGAGTTTGCCTTCCGATCCGTCGAGCAGCTTGGTACTCCTGGATAGTGGTGAAGCCCATGCCTGAGATCCATCCGAGTTCGTCCTCGAACCAACCTGCTTGCCGCGTCAATACCCCCCTGCCGGGATGCAGGGCCCGGATCTCCTGTATCGCCAGTTCGATGAGCGCTCTGAGCTGGCCCTTCTGCGCGATTCCGTCTCGCCGGGGCATTTGGCCTCGAGCGTTGAGATAGCCGCGGGCGAACGACGAGTACGTCTCAATTGTGATTTGGGCTTCACCAGCGGGGCGTAGGTGTTCCAGGTACCGCACCAACGCCTTATTGAACGTCACTAGCAGTACCGGGCCGCAGTTGACCGTCGCAGGATGAGCGAGGTGGACTGCGCGGTGGATCGCCATTGTCGTCTTGCCGGTCCCGGCAGTGCCAAGGACGACGTTGTGCTGAGCGGAGTTCAGGAAGACGACCTCGTGCTGTCGTCCGACCGGGTCAGGAAGGGTCATCGAAGGCTCTGACTGCTCAAGGGCGCACCGGACGTTCGGAGTCGCGGACCCGCGAGCCGCGCCTGACTCAGCGCCTGAGCAACAACCAAGCGGTAACCGGCCAGTAGAACTCGCCACTCACAGCTCGGCCTCATCATCGGCCTCGACCGTGGACACACCTCGTGCACATTCCCTCCCACCGGGTCGAGCATGGACGGGAACTTCGCCCCTGCTTGCCTACTACCACGGGCAAGTGTGACACCCAGAGTTCGTACGCGCATCTTGGAGGCAGAGCTAGGACGCCAGCCTGCGCCGGATATTTCGGATTCCCTGACGAACGACTGGGTGCATCGTCCTTGCGGCGAAGTCTGAGATCGACCACACAACTTCGTCCGGGCCTACCTCTTGGAGGCCTTCGAGGCCCGCCAGCGCCCGCTCGGGGTCACGCACGGACTGGAGTACATCTACGAGGACGTCGCGGACGTGCCACCTGTTGTGTTTGGTTCCGACGCGGACAAGTGCTGCCACACCCTCTCTTAAGACGTCGTTGCTACCGGTGATCTGAATGACTTCCCTGACCGCATCAGCGATGACGTCGCAGTACGCGAAGTCATGCTCCTCGAACTTCAACCACTCGGTGATGTGGCGCCATCCCTCGTAGAACGCCTGAGGATTGGTGCTCCACAGGTAGTCGATCGTGACGGACGAAGCGCCGAGGAATGCCTTGGCCGCAACATGGATCTCGGCGTCAATGTCGAGGGTGGACAGCCATCGCGCAAGTTCGTCAGCGGCGACTGCGTCGAGCTCGGTGGCCGCGAGCCGGGGGTGCAGGCGCTCCAATCTCAGGCCGGGCTCTTCCCAGACCAGCTCCTTGACGGTAGCTGCCTGCTCTACCGCCCTCAGGAGAGCCAGGACGTCGGCATAGCGGTTGTCTCGCGGCCCGGTCGCTCTCTGGATCACCGGTCGAAGTAGGGACTCGGGGATCTGATCGGCGCCAACAAGAGGGAGCTCGCCCGTCAAGGCATGCTGAAGGATCTTACCGATCGAGTAGATATCGTCCCGGACGTCCGCACGCTTAGGTCCCTGCCACTGCTCGGGCGATGCGTAGATGAACGTACCCATACCTTGAGCCAGGGTGCTCGTTAGAGCCTGAGAAACCCGTGCGTCTTCACGTGCAAGCCCGAAGTCGCTGACCTGCCACAGACCCTCCGGGCTCCGAAGGACGTTGCCCGGCTTGAGGTCACGGTGGAGTATGCCGCGCTCGTGAACGTGACCGACGCCGGCACAGAGCTGTCGGGCAAGATCGGTCACGCTTGCAAGATTTCCCCTCATACTGGCGATCCCGTCGGCAAGACTCCCCACCGCTAGAGGCATTGCGCACCACGTCTCGTCAGCCCCACTCAGGTCACCATGATCGATGACCTTGGCGACATGAGGATGATCGAGCTCGTCCTTCATGATTCGCAGCTCCCGTCGAAAGCGGGCAACCGCCTCGTCATCTACCGATGAAAGCTCCTTAAGAATCTTGACTGCTACTACCTCGCCGTTTCTACGATCGACGGCCCGGAATACGTCGGCGAACCCCCCCGCCCCTAGGGCCGGCTCCTCGAGAACAAACCGGTCTCCAACGACTCGCTCACGAGCGCTGGGCCGGCCTGCGCTACGACGCACCCCCGAGCCGAGCCAGCGGTCCACCTCGCCGAGGTCCCAGATCGGCCCGCTGCTGAGCACCGCGACCGGCTGGGGAAAGTCGTTGCGCGACCTCACCTCTCCGAACCTCTGGCGGCTGACACCCAACCTCTGAGCCACCTCGCTCACTCCACCGAGAAACGCCATCCCCTGTCCTCACTCCTTGAACCCTTGCGGTGACCGCAACCATAGACTTACTCTTGCTGCGACGTAAAGGGATACCTTGTCAGTGGCCGGGCGCAGGATGGCCCTGAAGCTGAGGTAACTACGAAGGGGCTTCCAGGCATGTCTGACGGGGTTTCTACCCAGCCCGAACTCGAGCTTGGTCTTGCCATGCTGGAGACGGAGTCCGAACTCGTCTGGCCCGACGGACCGTTGCCGCGCGCCGGTCTGCTGCCCGAGGCGGGTCTCGACGGCTTCGAAAGTGGCCTCTTCGTCCAGGCCCACGCGAGGGAGACGCTCGACGCCGCGAAACTAGTCGAGCAGTACCGTCTCGGCGTTGTCTTCACACTTGACCGCAACAGTTGCACCACGATGCTTCAGCAGGCGAGAAGCGCGATCGAACCCGTGCGGAGACGGCACCGATCCTCAAGCATCATGATCGATGCAAACCACTACTCCGGGAAAAACCGTAAGCGCGTCGCGGACGGGATCTCGCGGCAGTGGGCGGTACACCAGCTCGAGACGCTGGGACTGCCATGGGCTTTGACGGACTCTGGCTTCGTTGAGTCGCTCGGCGACGTCGACGCCCTCCTCAACATGACCAGATCACTGCCTGAGCGCACCATCATCGCGCTTCCGATGCCCTCCAGCCTTCTCCGGGATGAAGCCACCGCGATCACGGACCTGGTCAATGACTTCGAGCGCCCGGTTGCACTCCTGCTCGAGCACCCATCCGATCCCTTCGACGATGAAGGAGTTGCAGAGTCCTTGGTTCAGGTCATCAGGAACTCCAACCCCGCCGTCAGTTTGCTGCGTAGCGACACCTCGGCCATCGGTGCCCTGTGTCACGGCGCTGCTGCCGGGGCGGTGGGTGCCCATTCTGGTCTCCGGCACATCTACCCGCGCAGCACAGGTGGGGCCGGGGAGAAGCTCTCCCTTGTTGTACCGCGGCTCCTTGGCTACTACTCCCAGCATCGCTTCGAGCAGGCCTACTTCCGCGACCCCCTCGCACCGCTCTGGCGCTGCTCCTGCTGGTTCTGCAATGACCGTGACCTCACCTGGATTGGTAACGAGCCAGGCGACCAAGGGTTCCGGGCTAGCTTCCAGCACTCCACGGCCGCCCTCGCAGAGATTGGACACCTGGTCAGTGGCAGCACAACGACCTCCTCCCAGGCCAAGACCTGGTCAGCGCTATGTGAACTCGCCCGAACCCGACATCTCGACTTGGCAAATCCCAGCGGCTCACCCTGGAAGCCGAAGGCCGCCCTGCAGTACTGGGCTCGGCTCGCGCCGGTGCGCGCGGGCGTCCGCTAGAACGTTGGTTGAAACTTGATCTTGCTGGGCGGTTTAGACCGGGATGGTGCCGCGTACAGCGATGACAAGTGAAGTGGGGGTTGCCACGTGAACAGGCGGCCCTAGCCCGAGCGCTTCCACCGACGACCAGGACTACCTCTGTCAGTTATTCCTTCAAATCGTGGGCCGGAGCGCGACCACTGGCTAGGGCATGGGCGAAGAGGCCTTCTTCGAGCAATCGCGTTCCCGGCACTCTCGGGGTGCGCGACAGAGGAGCGCCCTGCCCGGATACGAGGATCTCTGGGTGACAGTCTTCAACCGTATGCGCGACCCACAGACCGGCTAGGTCAGCTTCCAGAAGCTGTAGGCGTGACGGCTCGCTCGAGCGAACGAGTAGTACAGGGGCCAGCGGCGAGACCACTCCTGCGTCACTGAGCGCCGCCCGCCACCTTCGCGTCGTGATGACGAAGCCTGCGATTCGCAACGGTGCGGGCGGGACCCCATCCACGTCGCAAGCGTCCCCGCGGTCCTCCCAGTCCTTGAGTATCAGCAGTCGTCGTTCCGGACCAACTCCCTGCCTGATGCGATCCATCGCACCTGTGAAGACCACGATCGGCCAAACCCACGCGCCGAGAAGTCGTACAGCCGGCAGCACTGCACCCGGCCAAGACGCCCTGATGACCGCCGCCGCTGCCAGACGCTCGTCGCTCTCTCCGAAGTCAGCGACCGGACGGCTCCACGTGAGTTCGTGAGCAAGGGTGATGTTAGGCACTAGACCATCCTCGCGTACCGTCCCCGCCCGCGCCGAGGAGCGCAACGCCCTCATCGCTTCCAAACCTTCGCCCGAGCTGTGTGCTCAGGAATAAGCCTCAGCGACCGACCGCCCCGCTCTTGGACGAGATAGACCATTGGACTTGCCTCGGAGACCCCTACGGCGTCAAGGAGCCGTTTCGGGATGGAGACCTGTCCGTGGATCGAGAGTGCACGAGGGCGTTCAGGGTCCCGCACGCCGAGGCTCGCACTGGAGGTCGGCGACGGCATCAGCAACAGCTCCCCAGGTCGACCGGTCGCAACAGTCACCGTCAGGCAGTCGCCAGCCCTCAAAGAAAGATCATTCAGAAGACGACGGGGAAGGCAAACCCGCCGTGTTCTGGCGTGAACTGGTCGCGGGCCGTAGAGACGCATAGTGCTAAAAATAGCACTAAAATCGGGTCCGACTCGCCTCGAAGTGACCGCCCTAGCCGTGCCCAGCACTCGGGACAGTCGAGACCGTGACCGCTCGCACGAACCGGGTCGGGCCGGCGCCGGTGCCATGTCAGGTGTCGTTAATGACGTGGGTGGTGCGGCGATGGCAGCCTCAGGAAGACTCCCAAGTTCTCCGACGAGGACCAGCGATTGGGCGTGCCGCTAGCCGTGATCGGCCAGGCGCTTGTGCCCGCTGCTAAGAGAACTGTGTGGCTCGAGCTGCTGAGCCGCGTCGCCCGCGTCGGCAGTGAACAAAGGGCAGTGGGGGTTTTGCTGCACTATTCGAGGGACTGCCACTCCTACACAGACACACCCCATTCACGCGACCGCAGGCGGACCGAAATGCAGTTCCGCGTCGGCCTAAAGTGTCACGCCAGCGGTCTGCGCGCCCTCGACGAGCGTGCAGGCCGCCAGCGTGACGGCCATTAGAGCGTGCTCAAGATCCTCGAGCTAATCCAGTCAGAGCGACACCATCGAGATCGGTCTCGTCAGTTCAGATACTGGTCGAAGCTGCTGGCTCGGATCGTGGTTCACACGGGGCTCGCGAACGTCGAGTGGGGCTAAGTGTCCCGTCGCCCGTTGCTCCCTAGTTTCGCCGGGGCGCCTGCGAGATCAGCGTTTCGTAGGACTTGAGGAGCAGGAGAGCCCGCCCCTCTTCGCCGAGGGTGGGGGTTGCGCCGAACACTTCGTCTACCGCCCTGTCGACTTCCGCGTGGGCGTCCGCGACGTCGGCGGGCATGTAGGCGCCGTACAACTGGGCGAGGGTCTGGCCGGGGTGTGCGGCCCGTGCCGCCAGCACGACGTGGCCGGCAGTCACGATCGCTTTACGCTGACCAGCACTGACGTGGGGGAGCGGGAAGGAGTCGTAGGTAAAGGTACGGGAGAACCGCAGATCGGACTTAAGCCGTCCGGTGAACGTCTGCAACCACGTCATGAACAGCGATGAGGACAGGATTGCGAAGGCGAACCCATCGGGGTCGGTCGCCAGGAAGGCCGCGTTGGACGTCACGACGTCAGGTTCGAAGTGCGCAGGAGTGAAGTACGAGCGGGCCTCGGAAACAACCCCGGGGATGCACAGGTAGGGGGCGCTGGGCTGAGCGATGTGCCAGAAGAGGTGTGGATGGTCTGCCATCGCGACGGTGTCCGGGTTCTTCGAGGCCCTGCGAGCCTTGGCGCACGCATCGAGGCGTGCGCGTAGGACGGGGCTTGTCTCGAGGTCAACCGGGTCCGCGTCGGCGAGCCACAGGCACCAGCGCTCCTTGCCATACAGCAACTCGTCCGTCCCGACGAGCGGCCGTACGTACTTCGCGGCGATCGGGTCAGCCTGAACGTCTGCCAGTTGCGCTCTCGAGACGAGCAGGTTGCCCTTACCGTCATTCGGCATAGATCCGAGGCCAACGGCAGGCATCTGTGGGTTCAGCGGCCGTCCCGGCTTGGTGATGAGCACATTGGGGCCGTCCATGAGGTACGGGTTAATGTTGCGCACTTCCGTTGGCACTGCGTCCGCGGCGGGGCCGTGCGGGTAGCGGTACAGGGTCGGCCGCGGTGTCGTGCGCCCGCGGTCGAAACCGACGATGCTCACGTGGACTGCGGCGCCGCCCTTTGCCTCCGTCGTCCACTTGAAGGAACGGTGCGCGAACCTGCAGCGCCATCCCGCCTTCAGAATGGGGCCCCATAGGCTCGCAACGGGCTCCCCCTGGGAGATTGAGTTGGTCGAGACGAACGCCCAGCGCCCTCTGTGGTCTCCGAAGTACTCGAGGGTCTTGGCGTACCAGGAGGTCACGAAGTCGAGGTTTACGTTGTATGCCTTGCCCCACACGAACTTCATGTCGGCCGCTTGCTCAGTGTTGCGGTACTTACGGCCCACGAATGGCGGGTTCCCGACAATGATGACGTCGTCGCTCGGTTCAATGATCGTGGCCCAGTCGACGCGGAGCGCGTTCTCGTGGTGAATCTCTGCGACGATCTTGACGGGGAGGCGGTCGGGAGCCAAACCGAACTCCTCTTCCATCAGCTGGTTGGCCAGGTGGTCGACGAGCAGCATCGCGGTACCGGCAATGCGCGCGGGCCACTCATCGATCTCGATGCCGTAGAAGTGGTCCAGCCGCACCTTGACCAGGTTGGAGACGTCGAGGGTCATCTGAGACCTGTTGATACCGCCGGTGTGGATGCCGCTCTGCGAGTCGAGGTCCCGTCGCCTGGCGAGCACCTGAAGCTCAAGTGCTCGCAGTTCGCGGTAGGCGACGATGAGGAAGTTGCCACAGCCGCATGCGGGATCGAGGATCCGCAGGCGCCCCAGGTCGTTATGCAGACGGGTCAGCTGCGCCTTGTCGTCGTAGGCGGCATCGAAGCGGTCGTGGAGCTCGTCGAGGAAGAGTGGGCCGATCGTCTTGATGATGTTCTGCTCGGTCGTGTAGTGCTCGCCACCCGCCCGTCGGGAGTCCTTGTCCTTTACGGTCTGGAACATGGAGCCGAACACAGCGGGCGAGATCCGGCCCCAGTCGAACTCTGCGGCCTCGAGCAGGGTCAGACGGAACTGAGCCGTGAGTGGAGGAAGCGCAAGAGATTCCGCGAACAGTCGTCCGTTGACGTGACGGAAGACCCGGTAGGGCGAGTCGAGTGCCAGGTGCCCACGGTCCTTCTCGTCTGTGTCTAGAACGTCGAACAGTGCGCCAAGGTCGACGTGCAGCGTGTCTGCAGAGGTGTGGAGCTCGAGATAGCTCGCGAAGAGGTCGGGCTTGGACTTCCACATCCCGGTGTCGTCCGCGAACAGCAGGAACAGCAGCCGCGACAGCAGGAGAGTGGCGCTGTCTTCTTCGACGCCTGCGACCTCGAGTTGGGTGTAGAGGTCACCCATCAGGCGTGCGGCGCGCACGGCGGCAGTCTCAGACTCCCGGTTGAAAGCTGACCGCATGCGCGCGAGAACCTCGATCAGCGAGGGGTCTTCATCGAACCCGATCGTTATCGCGGCGAGGCGTTCGAGCAGCTCGGGGTTTGGCGTGCCGATCGTGTGCTGGTGGTTCATCAGGGCCGAGTTCGAGCCTGCTGCTTCACCGCGCCGGGGCCATCGCCACTCTTGGCGCTTGCTGTCGCTGAAGATGATGAGGCGCTCGATGTTGTCCTTGCCCAGCTGCGCGTCCAGGTCACGTTGGATGGTGCGCGGGGGAAGCGCGCCACAGCTCCAGATGCGCATGCCCTTGTACGAGGCGACGGGCGCTAGTGAGTAGAACTGGCCGCTGGAGGTGAGGGTGACCGGTCCGCGGTCGGCGTTAGACCAGCCGAGCTCGTCGACGAAGAGCGTGCGGAGGTCGCCGTTGTCGAGCAAGGTCTGGACTGCGGCGTTTCGGCTAGACGTTGTGGTGGTCACGGGATTACTCCGAGGGAGGTGACGATACGGACAGGGTCGTTGCCGCGGCCGGCGAGGACGAGTTGCTCGTCTCGGTGGAGTAGCGCCACGAGCGTGGCGAGATTGGTGTCATCGGCCGAGTGGCGAATCGCTCGCCGGAGCCTGCGTTCGGCCTCGGACGTCAGTGGGTGCTGATACAACGCCTCGAGAGCGGCGGAGGTCTCTGCGTCGTGATCCATGAGGGTCGTGCCGAGGCGGTTCCACACAGTTCGCCGCACGCCGCGCATCTTGCCGGCCAGGGCTTGGGGTGCTGCCAGCGGTCCGCGGACCAAATTGACGATGAGTTGATCGTGGTCGTAGCGGATCGGGAGCGCGGGTGTATCCGGGGTGGCCTCGAAGAGGCGTAGGGCCTCCTGGCCAGTCAGCAGCTTCAGTTCGCCGGCTGGTGTCGCCCAGCCGAAACCATCGAGATCGGAGGCCGTTCTGACGAAGCACGCGACGCCAGGTCCTTCGTCGCTCACGCGCTCGCGTCGAGTTGCGTCGATGAGGTCCGGGAGCCGCTGGATGCGCTCGGCCAGCGCCGCGTCCTCCTTGGTCGCCTTCTGCCAGTACTCGTACGCCAGCGACGCCGCATCGACGTCACCTTCGTCTTCGGGCTCGTCCAGGGTGCCGGTGTATAGGTCGGTGAGAGTCTTCACCTCGTCAGCCGTGCCGAAGAACTGCTCGTCCGAGCCGAACGCCGCCGCGTTCGCCTTAAGCCGCTCGGCTATGCGCCGACGAAGGTCGATGACCTGATCGACCGAGTCGTGGAAGAAGGAGTAGAGGATGACCTCGTCAGCTTCCTGACCGATGCGGTCGACCCGCCCAGCACGCTGAATCAGCCGGATGATCGCCCACGGGAGGTCGAAGTTGACGATGACGTGCGAGTCCTGGAGGTTCTGTCCCTCCGACAGCACATCTGTAGCGACCAAGATCCGTAGTTCGCGCTCAGGGTCGAGAGGGTCGGCGCCCGGCAGCGCATTCGAGAGCGGTGAGAATCGGTGGGCCAGTGCCGTCGGGTTCTCGCTGGAGCCAGTCGCCACCCCGACGCTGGCGACACCGGCATCAGCGAGCGCCCGACCGATGTACTCCGCTGTGTCCCGGTACTCGGTAAAAATGAGCACCTTCTCGTCCGGGTGCGTGTCGGTCAGCAAGTGCACCAACGCTGAGAGCTTCGAATCCGTCTCGGTACGCCAGGTTCCGAACTGCTCCAGCAGACGCGAGAGCAGCGCGCCGTCGTTGGTTAGGTCCTCAGCCAGGGCGGACGTGAACAGAGCCGGACGGACCCACGTGACCTTCTTCGGCGCGGCAGCCTCGAGCGCGGCGTACCTCGCGGCAGCGTCCCCGACGAGAGAAAGGGTGCCGTCGATGTCAGCGTCGGAGGGGTCCACGTCCCCCATCAGGGCGTCCTCGATGGAGCCCGTGGGCAGAGGCAGGTTGTTCTCGATCGCGTATGTGAACAGCTCGTTGCGTGCCAAGTGCTTGCGGACCGACAGGAGGAAGGAGTACCCCGACGAGGACAGGCGCTTGTAGAGCAGCGTTCGGACGAAGCCGGCCACCTGGCCTCCGGACGAGATGACGTTGTCGACGAACGTCTTCTCCGCGTCGGAGTAGGCGATGTCGTCTGCCAGGTAGGGAGCCAGGTTGTAGCGCGGTAGGTCTAGGGCACGGATGGCATCCAGGGTGGCGTCGGAGGCCATGAGGCGTGCCGGATCGTCCTCGCCGAAGGAGTGCTCGACCGGTCGGGGGACACGTTTGGGAAAGGTAAAGCGGCGGCCGTCGTTGAATCTCAGGTACAGCTGGCCGGTCTTGGGGTCGGTCTCTGCGTACGTGCGTTGAATGAACGACCGAGTACGTCGCACCAGGTGCTCGCTCATCAGCCTGGCCCAGTCTTCGGCGAACTCCGAGAGGCGAAAGGCCTCAAGGGTCGTGATCTTTCCGTCGACTGTCGGTCGGTTCGCGAGGTCGGGGTCCTGTGCCAGGGCCGCGGTGGGAGACAGCCCGAGATCGTCGTCGGGGCCGATATACAGGCCTAGCTGATTGGCGACGTCAGCGAAGCGGATATTGAAAGGCGTCGCGGTAAGGAGCAACACCCGACTGTCATTGATTTCAAGGTGATCTTTGACCGCGGCGTAGGCGCGCGTGTCTTCGTTGCGGAGGGTGTGCGACTCGTCCACTATGACGAACCCGTACCGCCCACGCAGCGACTTGAGGTCGGCGTGGGCTCGCGAGTAGGTGACTACCTCACCGCCGTGGAGGCCGTATGCCTCGAGGTGCTCGCGCCACATTGACTCCAGGTTCTTCGGGCACAGCACCAGGGGGCGGAAACCGTGTTCGTCACGCAGCATCAATGCGACTGAGATCGCGGTCAGAGTCTTACCTAGACCCACGACGTCACCAAGCATCGTGCCTCGTCGAGACATGACACGCCGAGCGAGAGTCCGTACGGCCGTCGCTTGGAACTTCAGCAATTTTCCAGAGACCTCGGCAGGCACCGAGTAGGCAGCCAGGCCCTCGCGCACATCTCGCGACAAGTCGAAGCAGACCTTCAAGAAGACGTCGTAGGGGGACCGCGGAGCAGCGGCAGCCCACGACTCCTCGAGTAGGTCCAGGAGGTCAGCGGAGACCGGGAGCGCGTACCGGTCATCCCAGAGCGTGGTGAACCACCGATCCAGGTCGCTCGCCGCGGCGCCGTCCATCACATCGACGTTGAGCTCGAGGTTGCTGACCAAGCCAGGAGCCGTCAGATTCGAAGATCCGACGAAGCCCAGGATCGGGTTGTTCAAATCGCTGCGATGGAGGATGTAGGCCTTCCCGTGCAACGGACGGGAGGTAAAGACCTTCACCTCAACGCGCCCAGTCGCGATGAGCTCACGGAGCGAAGCCAGTGTCGTGCGGTCAGCAGCGGTTGGCACACCCCGCATGAGTTGCTCGCGAAGGTGCTCTAGTAGCTGCGCCTTGCGCTCCCGGGCCGTTGCCCGGTCAGCCTCGGGTGTAGTCGTCCCGTCTAGGCCGGCCTGGAGGTCCTCGATCGTGGACTGCTGCGCTGTGGGCAGCACCATGCCGATGAGGATCCGTACCAACGGAGTGCCCGCGGACTGAAGTTTGGTCCGTACGAGGTCATCGAACATCGCCCAGCCACGCAAGTTGAAGTATCCGACGGCAACGTCCATCCGCTCGAAGCCCGGAAGCGTGGCTCGAAGATGAGGGCCGAGCCTCGTCTCATCAGACAGGTTGTCGAAGATGCGCGTCATGCCTTCATCCTGGCGTAGGGACCGGACTCTTTCCGCGCGCCGTGCGAGTTAGCGGGCCGCGAACGCCAAGCACACCACATGGGGAGCGGATGTTGGTTCGGTTCCGGGGCCCGGCCTTGCCGCTCGAACCGACCCACGATCAGTCTGCGGAGTGATCGAGCGCTCCGCTCCCCCTTCGTTTGTAACCTGCTTAGCCGCGGGCAACCGAGCCCGTTGACCTACTGGGGTTCTTGGTGCTGCCCGTGCGCGCATGGTCACCCGTGCTGAGCACCGCGAGCTCAACTTGACGGGCCAGTGCGGGTGGTCGCGCTACCTCGCTGCAGTGATTGTTCCGTTCGACCTCGGCACAGGCGCGCCCGTCGCCCTTGCCGCCCTTGCCGCCCTTGCCGCCCTTGCCGCCCTTGCCGCCCTTGCCGCGGACGATCCCCTTGGGTGCCAAGGTTCTTTAACCATCACGATCCCGCTGCATCCAAACCCACCCCCGCCACAGAAGTACTCCACGTCAGACACCGAGCGCCCTCTGATCGGGGCGCCGTTACGAAGGAGTACCGCCATGCGTCTGCGCACCCCCCTCACCCTCGGCCTCGGCGCCGCCATCCTTGCGGCCACCGCGGCGGCCCCTGCCGTCGCCGCCCCCGGCGACGCCATGCTCTCCGTGCTCCACGCCGTGCCGGACACCCCGGTCGACGTGTACGTCAACGGCGAGCTCACGCTCGACGACTTCACCCCCGGCACCCTCGCGGGCCCCCTGGAGCTCCCCGCCGGCACCTACTCCGTGGCCATCACCGCCGCGGACGCCGCCGACGCCAGCGCCCCCGTCCTCGGCCCCATCGACCTGCCCCTGGCGGCCAGCACCAACTACACCGCCGTCGCGCACCTCGACGCGGCCGGCGCCCCCACCGCCACCCTGTTCACCAACGACACCTCGGCCACCGCCGCCGGCGAGGGTCGCCTGACCGTCCGCCACACGGCCGCGGCCCCGGCCGTCGACGTCCTCGCGGGCGGCACCGCCGTCGTCTCCGGTCTGGAGAACCCCGACGAGGCCACGCTCAACCTCCCCGCCGGGACCGTCTCGGCCGCCGTCGCCGCGGCCGGCACCACCGACCCGCTGATCGGCCCGGCCGACGTGCCCGTCGTCGACGGCCAGCTGACCATCGCCTACGCGTGGGGCAGCGCCGAGGCCGGCAACCTCGCCCTCGCCACGCAGACCATCCAGGTCGGCCACTCCGCCCCCGGCGGCGTGCCCACCGGTGAGGTCCGCGTGCCCGAGGACGGCGTCCCCGCCGGGTTCATCGCCGGGGGCGCTGCCCTCGTGCTCGCCGGCGGCGCGCTCGTCCTGGCGCGTCGCAGCCGCACCACGACCGCCTCGGACCGCTCGGCCGCATGATCCGTCGCACGTCAGCACCGTCCGCGCGGGCCCTCGTGGCCCGCGCGGTCGGCGCGTCCCTCACCGTCGCCGTCGCCGTCGCGCTCGCCGCGTGCGGCGGCGGCGCCCCGAACGAGGGCGACGGCGCGCCCCCCTCGTCGCCGTCGCCCTCCCCGGATGCGTCCGCCCCGCCCGAGACCGGCGCCCCCGCCGCCGATGCTGACTCGGGCGGGGCGGGCGCGCCCGCTCCCGCCGCGCCATCCCCCCCGGCCGACATCCCGATCGTGGACGCGACCGGCGTCGTCGCCCCCGCCGCCCTCGGCACCCCGCCCACCGGCGTCCGCCTGGACGACCTCGACCTCGACATGCCCGTGCTCCCGGTCGGCATCGCCGCGGACGGCCAGACCGAGGTGCCGGGCGACGCGAACGACGCCGGTTGGTACCGCTTCGGACCGGGCGCCGGCTCCGACCGCGGCGCGACCGTGATCCTGGCGCACGCCGGCACCGAGGAGACCCCGCGCGGACCGTTCTCCCGCCTCAAGGACGTCGACCTGGGCGCGGCGGTCTCGGTGACCGACGACGCCGGCGTCGAGCACGCCTACGTCGTCACCGACGTGGAGGTGCTGGAGAAGGCCACGCTCGACCTCACCCCCTACTTCGTGCGCGACGGCGACCCCCGCCTCGTCCTCATCACGTGCGGCGGCCAGTGGGACGAGGAGGCGAACAGCTATCGTTCGAACGTCGTCGTCACCGCCGTTCCGGCCTGAGGCGACGATGACGACGTCGGCTCGAGGGCGAGCGCGCAGCAGCACGGAGGTGAGGGCGGTGGAGGAGGAGCTCGCTCACGCCTTCCGCAGCGGCGAGACGGCCGCCGTCCGGCAGGTCTACGACCGCTGGTCGCCGCTGGTCTACACGCTCGCGCTGCGCTCGCTCCGCAACGAGGCCGACGCCGAGGACCTCACCCAGCACGTGTTCGTCGAGGCGTGGCGCACGCGGTCCCGCTTCGATCCGACGCGGGGCGCGCTGCCGGCCTGGATCGTCGGCATCACGCGGCACGCCATCGCCGACGCCCTCACGCGCCGGACCCGGCACCGCGACGGGGTCGCCGCCGTCGCCGCCCACGCCGCCGAGACCCCGGTCCCGGACGCGTCGGACGCGGTGGTGCGCAGCGTCGTCGTCGCGGATGCGATCGCCACCCTCGGGGAACCGCAGGGGACGATCGTGTCGCTCGCGTTCTACGAGGACCTCACCCACCACCAGATCGCCGAGCGCACGGGCATCCCGCTCGGCACCGTCAAGAGCCACATCCGCCGTAGCCTGCTACGGCTGCGCGAGACCTGGGAGGTGTCCGATGCCGCACTCTGATCCGGAGGATCTCGCCCTCGTCGCGCTCGGCGAGGACGCCTCCCCCGCGACCCTCGAGCACCTGGACATCTGCGTCCTGTGCCGCGACGAGGTCGCGACGCTGACCGACGTCGTCGACGGCGTGCGCGTGCCCGCGCCGCTGCAGCGACCGCCCGCGCGGGTGTGGGAGGGGATCGAGGCGCAGATCGAGCAGGCGCGTGCGGCCGAGCCGATCGCGCTCGAGTCCCGACGGCGACGCCGCCTCCCGCTGCTGCTCGTGGGTGCGGCGGCCGCGGGTGCTGCGGTCGTGCTCGGGGTGCAGGCGATCTTGCCCGACGGCGGCGCCGACCCCGCGGGCGTCGAGCTCGCCACCGCGACGCTCGACCCGCTGCCCGGCTGGGACGCGGCCGGCACCGCGGTGCTCGAGGACCGCGACGACGGCCGCGTGCTGCGCGTGGATCTGCCGGGCGACGTGCCCGTCGAGGGCTACCGCGAGGTCTGGCTCATCTCGACCGACCTGACGAGCCTCGTCAGCCTCGGCGTGCTGACCGGCGACAGCGGGTCCTTCGACCTCCCGGCCGACCTCGACGTGACGGAGTTCGCCGTCGTCGACGTCTCCGACGAACCGGTGAACGGGGACCCGACGCACTCGGGGGCGAGCATCGCCCGGGGCGAGCTGGCCTGAGCGGTCAGTGCCGGACGGGGACGGACCGGGCGTAGCCGTCGATGACGGCAGTCAGGGGTGCGCGCGAGCCGGCGAACGTCACGGAGCTCCCCGCACGCAGGGAGATCTCCCCGATGCGGATGGGTCGCCACCGATTCAGGTACCGGTGACCCGCGACGTCCTCCCACCCGCCCACGAAGCGCAGCCGGCCCGCGTCGTCGACGAACCAGAGGAGGAGTCCGGACCGATCGTCGGCGCGGTCGCCGAGGAACAACGTGCCGGCAACCCCTCGCCCCGAGCGAGACGGGCTCGCCTCGGAGTCTCCGAAGGCGGCCGGAGTGCGGAGCCGCACCGTGCCGATCCTGGGGTCCTCCATCGCGCGAGCGTAGCCGGGACGCACGCAGCGGCCCCCGGACCGCCGTCGGCGATCCGGGGGCCGCTGCGTCACCCCCGCCGGACTACCGGTGCACCGTCACAGTCGCGAGAGCAACTCCGCCTTCTTCGCGGCGAACTCGTCAGCGGTGATCACTCCTGCCTCGTGCAGTGATCCGAGACGTTGAATCTGCGAGATGACGTCTTCGGCTGCCGCGGGCGCGGGCGCCTGCTGCGGCTCTGAGACAGGTGCGGAGACACCGGCACCGCCGACGCCAGGAACAGCACCCAGAGGGGTACCCGAGTAGTTGATGGTCTGAGTCGTCGCGCGGGTCTGCATCACCAGCCGACGCTCGTGGGCAACCCTGTTCAGCTCGCTGACTCCCTCCCGGAACTCAGCGATGTCTTCGATCTTCACGACCTCGCGGCCGTTCGACCGTTGGACGAAGAGGGTGATCGTGCCGACACCCCGAGCCTTCTGGGTCACGGTCTGCTTAGCGTCGACGTCGTAGATCTCATGGACCGGGATCTGCTGCGCGTTCGTTCGCAGCGCACCCTTCTCGAAGAACAGGTAGTGCTCGGTCAATCTGTACTTGCCCGGCGCGAAGTGGGTGAGCGGACGACCAACGGCGGACCACAGCGTGCCCGGAGCATCGGCCTGAGGGTGCCGGGTCTCCACCTTGGCCTGAGGCTGCCACTGCTGGGTACGGGAGTTCTCGGTCTGAGAATGGAAGTGCTCGGTCCACTGCTGCCCGTCCCAGTAGCGCTGCCCGCCGTCGACGGGATACCAGCCAGGAGATGCGTTCGACATGTCTAGTACCCGACCGCAGCGGCGCCGAATTCCGCCTGCTCCTGGGTGTACCCCTCGAAGACGAGCTGGTCGATCAGGCCTTGCCGGGAGAAGGACATCAGGTCGAGGTAGTTCTTGGCAGACTTCGCAGCCTGCTCGTTCCAGTCGGCCGCAATCGAGTCGACGGCAAATGCGGCGTCCTCGAAGGAGAACCCCTCGAACTCGAGCTGGTCGATGAGTCCCTCGCGCGAGAAGGCCATGACGCTCAGGTAGTTGTCGGCGCTGTCGACGGCATTCTGCTGACCGATCGACAGAGCCGGCGCGGCCGGAACCTCGACGGGCACTGCCGCCTCCTCGGCAGGAGGAGCAGGCGCCTCCGCCTCGACCGGGGGCGCCTCCGTCGTCACCGCCGGGTCGCTGTGCTTCTCCACGCCCAAGACCACCGTGCCGCCCTGCAGCTCCTGCGTGAGCACGACCCAGTTGCTCTCAGCGAGAACGACCCGGCCCTCGCGCACGTCGTGCGACGAGAACTCGAAGCCGGCCTCCGACAGGGTCTCCCGAGCCACATCGAGCGAGAATCCGACGACGGCAGGGGGCTCGGTCGCGGCAACGACCTCAGCAGCCTCCGGGCTCGGAGATTCCGCGGTGGTCGCTGTCTCCGACGGCGACGCCTCGGGTGCGGGCTCCTCGGTGTCGCCTCCCGTCAGCGAGCCGATGAAGCCGCATACCAGGACGAAACCGGCAACGGCCCACACCCAGCGCCGGGCGTACCAGGGCTTCTTGCCGGCGGGCGGCGTCTGCTGGGGCGCCGGCGGCTGTCCGAAGTAGGCGGGCTGCTGCTGGTGACCGTAGTCGGGCAGGGGCGGCGGGGCGCCGTACTGCTGCTCGCCGGGCTGCTGCGGGTACCCCTGCTGAGGCGGGGGCCAGGAATTGGTGTTGTCGGTCATGAGTCATCCTTGACGGTCGAATTCAGGGGGCTCGCTACGCGCGCGATCTCACCACTGCACCTGCGCAGGGAGCAGATCGGCGCCGTCATCGTCGTTCGACGAATTCGAGCGTGTTCGAGCTGCCAGGAAAACGGGTAGCGAAAGTGAGGCTAACCGGGACTCAACGTTCGCACAATGCCGAACGAACGAGACCTGGCGCACATCCGCCACGGTGGCGCAAAGCGCTGCTCTATGAACGTTGTACCCAGCGCATCGCCTGGTCGCGAAGCCCCCTGTCCGGGATGGCACCGCGGCTCCGCGGCTGATCGCAGCCGCGACGCAACCCGGCGACCACTGTTCACCACGGCGTCGCCGTGCGGCCACGGACCGGTCGATCGCGCGGGGTCGGGTGGAGGTCGGGTCGCCCTGACGGCCCGCCACACCACCAGATCACCGGGTGCCTGCGCGCCCGACGAAAGGGATCATGCGATCACGCATCCGTAGAACCACCGGCGCCGCGCTCGGTGTCGCCCTGGTCGGAGGCCTCCTGACGGCCGTCTCGACGCCCGCCCTGGCCGACACCAGCCTGCCCACCCCGATCTCGGACGACCGCGCGGCTGACTCCGCCGCGGCCGCCGTCGACCTGGCACCGGGCCAGCACCTCAGCCCGGAAGCGACCCAGTGGCGCTACCACGACCTCGCGCAGGACCCGGCCGGTGACGGCGACCTGCTCTCCTGGACGCTGGCGGACTACGACGACTCCGCCTGGCCGCTCGAGAACGGCCCGTTCGGCGCGCTGCGCGGCGAGAAGGTGGACGTCTCGGGTCAGCCCGTGACCACGCTCCTGAACCAGTACAAGGCCGGGACGACGTCGAACGTCGAGACCTTCTTCTTCCGCGCCGAGATCGACCTCGACGCCGCCGAGCTCGCCGACATCTCGCGGCTGACCGGGACCGTCCGGCACGACGACGCCCTCGCGGTGTGGGTCAACGGCGAGAAGGTCGGCGGCTTCCTCGACGACGCCTTCGACCCGACCCTCGGCAACATGCAGTACCTCGGCGACAGCCGCAGCGCCCCGATCGTCAGCTCCGTCAACGTGCCCGGCGACGTGCTCGCCGAGGGCGAGAACCAGATCGCGATCGCCCTGTACCAGGACCGCGCGAGCAGCTCCGACATCTACTTCAACTTCGAGAGCCTGGACACGGTCGCGATCGACGAGCCGCTCACGGTGAGCGACGTCGTCCTCAACGTCGGCTCCGACGAGACCACGCGCAACGTCGCCTGGTACCTCAACGACGTCGCCGACGGCGAGGTCCAGTGGGCGCCGGCGTCCGCCTACGACGGCGTGACGTTCCCGGCGAACGCCACCTCCACGCCGTCGGCCCGCACCGGCCAGACGCACGACGGCCGGTTCTACCACCACGCCACGATGGGCCCGCTCACCGAGAACGCGTCCTACGTCTACCGCGTCGGCACCGAGGGCAGCTGGTCCGAGGTCCACGAGTTCTCGACCGGCGCGTTCGGGACCGGCGCGTTCGAGTTCTTCATGATCGGCGACGCCCAGATCGGCTCCTCGGGCAACGTGGAGCGCGACACCGCGGGCTGGACGAACACGCTCGACGTCGCCGAGGAGATGTTCCCGGACGCCGCGTTCATCCACTCCGTCGGCGACCAGGTCGAGCGCGCCGGCGCCGAGAACGAGTACGTCGGCTTCCTCGCGCCCGAGCAGCTGCGCACCATGCCGATCGCGACGATCAACGGCAACCACGACGTCGGCACGACGGCGTACGAGACCCACTTCTTCATGCCGAACCTCGACAAGGACTTCGGCAACTCCGGCGTCGACACCCGCTCGCAGGGCAACTACTGGTACATCTACGACAACGTCCTGTTCATCGGACTGAACTCCAACGTCATGGACGTCGCCACCCACGAGGCCTTCGTCGAGAAGGTCCTGGCCGAGCAGGGCGAGAACGCTGACTGGGTCGTGGCGTCGCTGCACCACTCGATGTTCAGCGTGGCCAACCACTCCATCAACCAGAACATCGTGGGCCTGCGCAACAACCTCTCCCCCGTGCTCTCCGAGCTCGGCGTCGACGTCGTCCTCATGGGCCACGACCACTCCTACTCCCGCACGCGCGTCATGGAGGGCCGCACGCCCGTCGAGACGTGGGACGACCAGCTCGAGGTCCACCCCGAGGAGGGCCAGACCGTCTACGTGACCGGCAACTCCTCCTCCGGCTCGAAGTACTACGACATCCGCACCCCGGAGGCGATCGGCGCCGCCGACCCGAACGGGTACAACTACGTGGCCAAGGCGTGGCAGGAGTACGTCCCGAGCTTCGCCCACATCGAGGTCGACGGCGACGTCATGACCATCGCCTCCTACCGGACCGACGACCGCAGCTCCTTCGACGAGGTCGTCGTCCACCGCGCCGGCGCCGAGGAGCCCGAGGTCACCTCCCCGTTCGTGGACGTCCCCACGGACAGCCTGTTCTTCTCGGAGATCCGCTGGCTGTTCGAGCGGGGCATCACCACGGGCTGGCCCACGGCCGACGGCGGCGCCGAGTACCGCCCGCTGGACTCGATCAACCGCGACGCGATGGCGGCGTTCCTGTTCCGCGAGTTCGGCGACGAGGGCTACCGCGCCCCCGAGACCTCCCCGTTCGTCGACGTCGCGACGGACAACCAGTTCTACAAGGAGATCGCCTGGCTGGCGGAGAACGAGATCTCGACCGGGTGGGCCACGCCCGCCGGCGCCGAGTTCCGACCGCTCAGCCCGATCAACCGTGACGCGATGGCGGCGTTCCTGTTCCGCATCGGCGCGCCCGAGGGCTACGTGGCTCCCGCGGTCTCGCCGTTCAAGGACGTCACGGACACGACGGCGTACCGCACCGAGATCATGTGGGCGGCCGAGCAGGGCATCACGTTCGGCTGGATCGGCAACGACGGGACGGCGCAGTTCCAGCCGCTCTCGCCGATCGCCCGCGACGCGATGGCGGCGTTCCTCAGCCGCATGATCCAGGGACCGCTCGAGTCCTGACGGTCCGATCGGGCCCGGCCGGTCGGTGGCGCACGTGCCACCGGCCGGCCGGGCCCGCATCCACCCCGACCCACTCTGATCACCTGATCCACCCCGCCCCAGGAGCCGCCATGTCGCGCACGAGCGCCGCCACCCACACCCGCCCGCGTGCGGTCGTCGCGACGGTGGCCGCCGTCGCCCTGGCGGTCGCGGTCGCCGTCGTCGCCACCCTCCTGTGGCCGCGGGCCGATGCCGACGCGACGGTCCCGGTCCAGCGCTTGGAGGTCCCGACGCACGTCGGCGAGCACACGCTCGTGCACGGGAGCGCGCTCATCTCGCTCGACGGCGTCACGTGCACCGCGGCGGACGGCCTCGTGCAGGCCGTGGGAGCCGACATGGTCGACGGCTGGGCCGGGGGCATCGTGGTCGAGGACCCGCCCCCGACGCTGTTCGCCATCGACGACTTCTCCTACGAGAGCTTCCAGAGCCTGGTCTACGCCGACGACGTCCCGGCCCTGGGCACGGGCGGCACGGACTGCGCCGCGTACCTGGAAGGGCTGGCCTGGGTCCTCCTCCTGCACTACCCCGACGCGGCGACGGCGGCGTCCTCCCTGACCGCGCCGCTCGACTCCTACGACGAGCTCGTCGAGCCCGAGGTCAGCACCGGGTGGGACTACCTCGGGTGCCGCACGACGGCGTCGGGCTCCGAGTGCGTCGCACCGCTCGGCGACGTGGTGGCCTACGTGGGCTCCGACGCCGATCCGCGCACGCTGGCCGCGTGGAGCGGGGACTTCCTCACCGCCACGGCCACGGCCACCGACGCCGCGAGCGCCGGCGCTCGGTAGGCGGCCGGTCCGGAGCGGACCGACAAGAACCTGGTGCCGCGACACCCACTTGGCCAGGATGGAACGCATGGAGATCAACGACAACGGACCGAACCCGAACGCCTTCGACATCGAGGCCGCCACCGTGCAGAACGGCGACTACCGCCGCGTCGCGTGGAGCGGCAAGCACCTCCAGGTCGTGCTCATGGCCATCCAGCCCGGCAAGGCCATCGGCCTCGAGGTGCACCACGGCACCGACCAGTTCCTGCGCATCGACGCCGGGAAGGGCCGCGTGAAGATGGGGCCGGACAAGGACGACCTGTCCTTCCAGCAGGACGTGTCGGACGGCTGGAGCATCCAGGTCCCCGCCGGCACCTGGCACGACGTCGAGAACACCGGTGACGAGCCGCTCCGCCTCTACACGGTCTACGCGCCCACGCACCACGCCCAGGGCATCGTCCAGGCGACGGCGGAGGACGCCGACGCCGACGAGGAGGCCGGCCGCGACGAGCCGCCCGCGTTCGCCGAGGAGATCGACACGAAGGGCGAGGAGTCGGCCTGACCCTCGCTTCACCATCGACTGGCACGTCTACCTCGGATACCGCCCGCCAACCGAGTCAGGCGTGCCAGTCGGTGCGTGCGAGCGCCGCGCGCAGCGCAGCAGTCGATGACCGAGGCCGGCCGGGGGAATCGCCCGGCCGGAGCTCAGGCGTCGGACACCCGCGTCGCCGCCGCGCTCGCCAGCAGCCGGGCCAGCTCGTCCAGCGGCGCCCCGATCGGGAGCTGCGGCGTCCCGACCCGCAGCACCGCCGGCCGCGGCGGGTCCACGAACGTCCGGCCCGACGGCGCGAGCGTCACCCCGTGCGCCGCCAGCTCGGCCAGCGCCTGGGCCTCGTCCCGTGCCGGCACCCACACCAGCAGCGATCCCGGCGACGCCGTCGCCCGCACCCCGAGCGCCGCCAGCCGCGCCACCAGCCCCGACGCCGCCACCTCGTGGTCCCGCGCCGCGGACTCCGCGAACTCGCGCGCGGCCGGATCGCGCAGCATGTGCGCCAGGGAGTTCTGCAGGATCCGGCTCTGCGCCTGCATCCCGTGGCTGCGCAGCTGTCGGATCGGTTCGAGCAGCTCGCGAGCGCCGCCGATCACCGTGGTCCGCAGGTCCAGCCCGAACGCACGGCAGTACGACGCGAGCCGCACCACCCGGTCCGGCAGCGCCGTCCCTAGGCTGGCGGCGGGTGCGGAGTGCTCCGGATCCCGCGTCGCGAGCACGTCCTCCTCGATCACCCATGCCTCGGGCGCCACCCTCGTGAGAACCTCGGCGAGCTCGGCCGCGCGCGACGGCGTGAGCCGGCTGTCCACGGTCAGCGTCCCCGCCGGCTGGTACAGGAAGGTGCGCGCGCCCGCCGCGAGCGCCGCCTCCAGCGACGCCGGCAGCGGCCCCGAGGAGTCCGACGCGACCGCCACCACCTCGAGCCCGAGCGAGCGCAGGTTGGCGATGTTGCCGGGCGTCGCCGGCTCCTGCACGGCCACGAGCCCGCCCCGCGGCGTCGCCGCCTCGCACGTCACGAGCGTCGCCTCACCCGAACCCGACACGGTCGTCCACTCCTGCGCGACGAACGGCCACGCCGGCGCGACGGTCTCGCGCAGCAGATCGGTGATGTGCTCGCGCGCCAGCGCGTTGGTCCGCGGCTCCTCGAGGCTCCGCTGGAACGCCCGCCGCAGGTCGGGCAGGTCCTCGGGCGCCGGGTGCGCGCTCGACATGTCCACCGAGCCCCAGCCGGTGAACACCCGCGGCGTCCCGGCCCGCGGCCAGCCGACCGCGCCGACGACCACGGTGCCGCCCCGCCGTCGCGTGCTGATCAGACCGCGCTCGCCGAGCCGCGCCCAGACCGCGGCGACCGAGGACGTGCTCGCGCCCGCCGCCCGGGCGACGTCGCGGATGGTCGGCAGCCGCGTGCCGGGCGGGAGCGTGCCGTCGCCGATCTGGCGCACGAGCAGGGCCGTCACCTCGCGCGGCGCGAGTCCGTGCACCTCCGCGAGCACGCGTGAGGCGGCGGACTCGTCGTCGTCCGTCGCCGTGCCGTCCAGTGTCGCGATCGCCATAACATTGCGAACATATCGGGCCCCGGGCGGCGCGGCAACGCCCAGCCACACCGCGAGCCGCGCCACCCGCCCGCACGCGATTCCGGCGGTCCCACGATGCGGAACGCCTGCAACGGTCATGGACCGTCTCCGGATCGGAGCGTACATTTCCCGCGTGCCCGAAAATCATCCACTACATAACTCGGTCGCCGGTCTGGCCGAGCAGGTGCGCACCCGCCGGGTGAGCGCCGTGTCCGTGGTCGAGCACACCCTGGCCACGATCGACGGCGCCGACGCCGCGATCCGCTCGATCGTCTGGCGCGACGACGAGGCCGCCCTCGCGCGCGCCGCCCAGCTCGACCGCCGGCTCGCCGAGGCCGACGGCAGCAGCACCGCCAGCAACGCGATCCCCCCGCTCGCCGGCGTCCCCACGACGGTCAAGGACCTCTTCGCCGTCGAGGGCCAGCCGTACTCGCGCTCCTCCCTCGCCTACGACGACGCCCCCGCCACCACCACCGACCTCCCCGTCGCCGCGGCCCTGGCCGGCGGCCTGGTCCAGGTCGGCCGCGCCGCCGCCCCCGAGCTGGGCATGACGACGTCGTGCGAGAGCGACCGGTGGGGCATCACGCGCAACCCGTGGAACCTCGAGCACTCCCCCGGGGGCTCCAGCGGCGGCAGCGCGGCGTCGGTCGCCGCGGGTCTCGTGCCCGTCGCGATCGCGAGCGACGGCGGCGGCTCGATCCGCGTGCCCGCCGCATTCTGCGGCGTCGTCGGCCTCAAGCCCACGCGCGGCCTGGTCCCCTCCCGCCTGCAGGGCTGGGCGGGCGGCGCCTCGGCCGGCGCGATCACGCGGACGGTCGCCGACGCGGCGCTCGTGCACGACCACCTCACGCGCCGCGATCCGCACGCCTGGGCCGCGCGCCCCGCCAGCGGCCGCCGCGCCGCCGGCGGCAACGACCTCACCGACGCGCTCGAGCGTCCCACCCCGCGGCTGCGCATCGGCGTCCTGACCGAGGCCTTCGACCCGGCGATCGACGTCGACGAGGCGTGCTCCGCCGTCGTCCTCGACCTCGCCGAGCGCCTGCGCGCGGCGGGCCACGAGATCGTCGAGATCCACGCGAGCGATGCGACCGCGGTCGTCATGGACATCTACCCCACGACGATCATCCCGACCTGGCTCGCGCTCGACCCGCCGCCCCGGCCCGAGCGCCTGCCCGCGCACGTGCAGCGCCACCTCGCGCACGCCGCCGGGATCGACGCGATCACCTACGTCCGCGAGGTCAACCGCTTCGAGACCCTCGCCCGCGAGATCACCGCGGACTACTTCGACCGCGTCGACGTGCTCCTGACCCCCACCACGGCCACGCGCGTGCCCCGCGTCGGCGAGGTCCGATCCGAGCTCATCCAGAGCGGCGGACCGCTCGGCCGCGCCTGCCCGACCTACGAGCAGACGCTGGCCTTCACCACCGTCGCCAGCGTGATCGGCTCACCCGCGCTCTCGGTCCCGGCCGGGCTGGACGACGGCGGTCTCCCGCTCGCCGTCCAGATCATCGGGCGCCAGCACGCCGACGACGTGGTGCTCCAGCTCGGCCGCGACGTCGAGGCCCACCACCCGCCCGTCGCCCCTCCGCACTCGGCCCTCCAGCCCGACTCCCCCGCCCCCGCCCGACGAAAGTGATCCCCGCATGAGCACCCTCCTGACCCGGCGCACCCCCGGGAGCGCCACCGCCCGCCCGGCGCTGCGGATCGCCGCCGTCGCCGCCGCGCTCGCACTCACGCTCGCCGCGTGCGGTGGCGGGTCCGACGACGCCGCCGCCCCCGAGGGCGGCGCCGACACCGGCTCCGGCGAGACGGACTTCACCGGCCAGACCCTCACCGTCGCCGCCTACGCCGGCTCCTGGGGCGAGTCGTTCCAGGCCGCGTTCGTCGAGCCCTTCGAGGCCGCCACGGGCGCCACGGTCGAGCTCGTCCCCGGCGGCCCCGCCGACTGGCTGACCGCCCTGCGCTCCTCGGCCGGCGGCACGCCCGCCTACGACGTCGTCGCCTTCACCCCCAACGTGATCCCGAGCGCGGTGGCTGGCGGCGTCGTGGCCGAGCTCGACACCGACCGCATCGCCGACTTCGCCGACCTCAACCCGGTCCTGGTCGAGCAGAGCGAGATCGACGGCGCGCAGTACGGCGTGCCGCTGACCGTCGGCGCGACCGGCATCGCCTACCGCACCGACCTCGTCACCGACGCCCCGACCGACTGGTCGGACCTGTGGGACCCGGCCCTGTGCGGCCACCTCGGCATCTCCCCGCTGACGTTCAACACCGGGGTGGAGTTCCTCGCCGGCGTCATCAACGAGAACGGCGGCAGCATCAGCGAGCCGGCCGACGTCGACGCCGCGTTCGACCAGCTCGAGGGCCTCGCGGACTGCGCCTCGGCGTTCCCCGCCGACGGCACCTCCGTGGAGACCACGCTCGTGGGCGGTGACGCCTGGGCCGCCGCGCACTGGGACGGCCGCGCGTTCGTGCAGCAGAACAACGGTGAGGCGATCGGCTTCGCCTACCCCGAGTCCGGCTCGGTCGGCGCGCTGACGTCGTTCTTCGTGGCCGAGGGCACCGAGAGCTCCGACCTCGCCTACGAGTTCCTCAACTACCTCGCCTCCCCGGAGTACCAGCCCACGTTCTCCGAGGGCACCTGGTACGCCGCCTCGAACGACACCAACGTCTACTCCGAGGAGTTCGCCGCGCAGATCCAGCACGGTCCCGGCGCCTACGACGACTTCGTCTGGGTCGACTACCCCGTGATCACCCCGCAGCTCGGCGACCTGCAGGCGCGCTGGCAGGAGATCTTCGGCTGATGACCTCAGGCCGCGTCGAGGTCCGTGACCTCAGGCTCGGGTACAACGGTGAGCTCGTCCTCGCACTGGACGAGCTCACCGTGGAGCCCGGGGAGTTCGTGTCGGTGCTCGGTCCGTCCGGGTGCGGCAAGTCGACCCTGCTGTCGGCCCTGGCCGGCTTCGTCGAGCCCATGGCGGGCAGCGTCCTCATCGACGGCGAGGACGTCACGCACGTCCCCGCGCACAAGCGCGAGACCGGCATGGTCTTCCAGTCCTACGCGCTGTTCCCGCACCTGACGGTGCGCCGCAACCTCGAGTACGGGCTGCGCGTGCGCAAGGTCGGCAAGGCCGAGCGCACCGAGCGCGTGGAGGAGGTGCTCGAGCTCGTCGGCCTGCAGGAGTTCGCCGAGCGCTACCCGCGCCAGCTCTCCGGCGGTCAGCAGCAGCGCGTCGCGATCGCGCGCTCCCTGGTCACGCGACCCCGCGTGCTCCTGCTCGACGAGCCGCTGTCCAACCTCGACGCCAAGCTGCGCCGCTACATGCGCCACGAGCTGCGCGAGCTGCAGCAGCGCGTCGGCATCACGATGGTCTTCGTGACGCACGACCAGGCGGAGGCGCTGGCGACGTCGGACAAGGTCGTGCTCCTGGCCGGCGGCCGCCTCGAGCAGCTCGGCACGCCGGAGGAGCTCTACCGCGCGCCGCGCACCGCGTTCGTGGCGGACTTCGTCGGCGCGGCCAACGTCCTTCCCGTCGTCGCCTCGCCCGACGGCGGAGCCACCCTCCTGGGGCGGCCCGTCACCGGGCGGGCGGCGGAGGGCACGCGCGCGGCCGTGCGCCCCGAGGCGCTGCGCGTCGCGCTCCCGACGCCGGCCGACCCCGAGGCGGCGCGCGCCGCCGTCGTCTCGGTCGGCTTCACCGGCGAGCGCTACGACTACCGGCTGCGGACGGCGGACGGCACCGCGCTGCTCGCCTCGCCCCCGGCCGCCGAGGCGGTGCACCCGGTCGGCACCGCCGTCGCCGTCCACTTCGACGACGCCGCCGTGCTGCCGCTTGCCGGGACCGGAGCCCCGTGACCACGCTCCGCCAGCGCCTCGCCGGCGGCCGGACGACCGGCCTGCTCGCCGCCGTCGTGCCCACGCTCTTCGTGGTGCTGGCGTTCGTGGTGCCGCTGGCCGGCCTGCTCGTGCTCTCGTTCCGGCCGACCGACGCGTTCAACCTGCCGCTGGACGGGTTCACCCTGACGCAGTACGCGCAGGTGTTCACCACGCCGTACCTGTACGACTCGCTGCTGGAGAGCCTGTCGCTGGCCCTCCGGGTGAGCCTGACGTGCCTCGTGCTGGGCTTCCCGATCGCCTGGTACCTCGCGCGGACGCCCACCGGCTGGCGCAAGACGATCGTCTTCACGATCACGCTGTCGCCGCTGCTGACCTCGGAGGTCGTGCGCTCGTTCGGGTGGCGCGTGGTGACGTCGGGCGAGGGTCCGGTCAACCGCGGGCTGCAGGCGCTCGGCCTCATCGAGACGTCGCTGCCGCTGCTGCGCTCGCCGTGGACGGTGTTCCTCGCCGTCGTGCACGTGCTGCTGCCGTTCGCGATCATCGCGCTGACCGCCTCGCTGAAGACGATCGACGACGCCGTGCTGCGCGCCTCGGCCGACCTCGGCGCCTCCGGGCTGCGGACGTTCCGCAGCGTCGTGCTGCCGCTGTCGACCCCCGGGCTCGTGGCCGGAGCGGTGATCGTGTTCTCGCTGACGATGGGAATCTACGTGACACCGCTGCTGGTGGGCGGCGCGAACCAGCCGCTCGCCGGGCTCCGTGTGCAGAACGAGGCGCTCGTGACGTTCAACCAGCCGCGCGCCGCGGCGCTGAGCTTCGTGCTGCTGCTGCTGACGCTGACGGTCGTCGCGATCGTCACGGCGCTGTCCCGCCTCGCCGATCGGAGCAACCGTGCCTGAGAGCACCGCCGTCGCCACCCGCGCCGCCTCGCCGAGCCCCGACCAGAGCCGCGCCCGCAGCCGGGCGCACACACGCGCGCGCCTGCGCCGCGTCGGTGCCGCGCTGCCCGTGGTGCTCGTCTGCGTCTTCCTGGTGCTGCCGCTGCTCGTGGTCGCGATCAGCTCGTTCGCCGACCGCAACAGCTTCGCGTTCCCGCCCTCGGGCCTCTCGCTGCGTTGGTACGGCGAGGTGTTCTCCAGCGACGCGTGGCTCGGCGCGCTCGCCGCGTCCGGCCGCCTGCTCCTGGTGGTGGTGCCGATCGTGGTGGTGCTCGGCGTGCTGGGCGGCTACGCCGTCGGCGCCGGGCGCTTCCCCGGCCGCCAGGCGCTCTCGCTCCTCTTCCTCGCGCCGATCATGGTGCCGGGCGTGATGCTCGGCCTCGCGCTGCTGCACCAGATGCAGGGTCTCGGGCTCGTCGGCTCGAGCGCTGGACTGATCCTGGCCCACCTCGTGGTCACGCTGCCGTTCGCGATCCGCGTCATCTCGGTCAGCGCAGCGTCGCTCGACCCGCGGCTCGTGCGCGCCGCGCAGTCGCTCGGCGCCTCGCCCCTGCGCGCGTTCCTCACCGTCACGGTGCCGCTGCTGCGCCCCGGGATCGTGGCCGCGGGCTTCCTCGCCGCGGTCATCTCGCTCGGCGAGGTCGCGGTCTCGGTGTTCGTCGCCGGCGCCCGCTCGGCCACCGCGCCGGTGCTCATCTACTCCGCCGTGCAGGTGCAGATGGAGCCGACGATCGCCGCGATCTCGACGCTGATGCTGCTCGCCTCCGTCGTGGTCATCGCGGTGCTCGACCGCACCGTCCGCATCTCCCGATTCCTCTAGGACGACCGTCATCACCAGCTCAGCCGCTCCCCCGTCGCCCGCCTCGGCAACGACGCCCGCGCCTCTCGCCCGACGGTGGCGCATCGGCGTCGACGTCGGTGGCACGTTCACCGACCTGGTCGCCGTCCCGGGCGACGGGCGCTCCCACGACCTCGCCCACCTGGTGGCGCACAAGGTCGCGAGCACGCCGCAGGACCCGGCCCGCGCCGTCGAGCAGGGGCTGCGCGACCTGCTGGGCCTCGGGGTCGCGGCGGCCGACGTCGCCTCGATCACCCACGGCACCACGATCGGGCTGAACGCGATCCTGCAGCGCCGGGTCGCGCGCGTGGCGGTGCTGACCTCGCGCGGGCACCGCGACCTCGTGCACATCGGCCGCGCCCGGCTGCCGCGCTCGTTCGACCTGCACGCGACGCCGCCGCGCCCCGTCGTCGACCGCGACCAGGTGGTCGAGATCGACCTGCGCTTCACGCCCGACGGCGCCCCCGTGGGCGCGTCGGTCACGCGCGACTCCGTGGCCTACCGCGCGGCCCGCGAGGCCCTGGTCGCGACCGCCGCCGACGCCGTCACGGTGTGCCTGGTCGGCGGCTACGCGGCGCCCGAGCGCGAGGCCGAGCTCGCCGACCTGCTCGCCGCCGACCTCGGCGTGCCCGTGACGTCGGCCGGGGCGCTGTGGCCCGAGGCCGGGGAGTACGAGCGCACGGCGCTGGCCGTGCTCGACGCCCAGATCCGCCCGCTCATGACGTCCTACCTGACCTCGCTGCGCGAGCGCGTGGCCGGGATCGGCCTGACGGCACCGCTGTTCATCTCGACGTCGAACGGCGGCTCAGTCTCGTTCGCCGACGCGATCGCGCGCCCCGTCGTCACGGTTCTCTCCGGACCCGCCTCGGGCGTCGCGGCCGCCGGGCTGCTGTGGCCCGACACCGACCTCGTCACGTTCGACATGGGCGGCACGAGCAGCGACATCGGCGTCGTGGGCGCAGGCCGGCCCGCCGTCACCACCGGCACGACCATCGGCGACCACCCCCTGACGATGCCCGTGGTCGACGTCGAGGCGATCGGGGCCGGCGGCGGCTCCGTCGCGTGGGTGGACACCTCGGGCGAGGTCGCGGCGCTGCGCGTCGGCCCCCGCAGCGTGGGCGCCCATCCCGGCCCGGTCGCCTACGGCCTCGGCGGCACCGAACCCTCGCTGACCGACGCCTACGTGCACGCGGGCGCACTGGCCGACGGCGCGTTCCTCGAGGGCCGGATGCGGCTCGACGCGCCCGCCGCGACGGCCGCCCTCACCGTCCTGGCCGAGGCGCTGGACGACGACGTGCCGGACGCGAGCGCCGCCGTCGACGCCGCGCTGCGCACCGCCACCGCCGGCATGTCCACGCGCGTGCGCACCGTGCTCGCGCGCCACGGCGAGGTGCCGGACGCGTTCACGTTCGTCGCGTTCGGCGGCGCCGGCGGCACGCACTCCGCTCTGCTCGCGCGCGACCTCGGCGTGCGCCGCGTCATCGTCCCGACGGCGGCCGCCACGTTCTGCGCGCTCGGCGCGGCCCTCGCGCCCGTGCGTCGGGACCTGGTGCGCTCGCTGCGCGCGCGGGCCGACGAGGTCGGCATCGCGGAGATCTCCGCGGTGGCGGGAGCCGTGGTCGCCGAGGCCCTGGCGTGGTGGCACGAGCAGGGCGCGGGGGCCGACGGCGACGTCGTGCTCGCCGTCGACGCGCGCTACGACGGGCAGCCGACCACGCTGACGGTCGAGGTGCTGACCGGCGGGACGGCCCGACTCGACGCCGACGGCGTCGCCCTGCCGGAGCCCGCGGCGCTGCGCGCGGCGTTCGGGCAGGCGCACGAGCGGTACCACGGCTTCGCGGACGACGGCGCGCCCGTGCTCGTCGAGGCCGTGCGCGTGGCCGTCAGCGGGCGCCAGGGCGAGGTGCGGACGCGCTCCGGCGGGCGCGTGCTCGCCGAGGTCGGGCGGCGCGAGCTGCGCCTGGACGGGCGCTGGCACGACGCGGCGGTGCTCGCCGTCGTGAGCGGTGACGAGGCGGCGGACGCGCCCGCGGCGCCCGGTGCGGGCGCCGCCGTGGCGGGACCCGCCGTCGTGGAGAAGGGCGACACGAGCGTGCTCGTGCCGCCGGGCTGGAGCGTGCGCGTGGCCGACTCCGGCGACCTGCTGCTCGCCCCCGTTGCTCCCTCGAACGAGACCGACCCCCTGGAGGTGCCCCGTGCTGTCGGTGCTTGAGCGCGAGCTGGGCCAGACGCGGCTCGTCGCCGCGACCGAGGAGATGAGCCTGGCGCTGCAGCGCGCCAGCCGCAGCCTGTACGTGCGCGAGACGGCGGACTTCGCGTGCGCCGTCGCCGACTCCTCCGGCCGGTTCATCGCCTACCCGCAGGGGATCGGGGTGTCGGGCTTCGTCGGCCTGGACGTGTCCGAGGCCGTGCGCGTGGTGCGCCAGCGCGAGGGGCTGGCGCCCGGTGACGTGATCCTGACGAACGACCCGTACACGTCCGGAGCGCTGTCGACCCACCTGCCCGACGTGCACGCGATCGCGCCGTACTTCGAGGGCGAGGAGGTCGTCGGCTACGGCTGGACGTTCATCCACGTGTCCGACGTCGGGGGGCGCGTGCCGTCCTCCGTCAGCGTCCGCAACGACACGGTGTTCGCCGAGGGGCTGCGGATCCCGCCCGTGAAGTACGTCGAGGCGGGGCGGCGCGTGCCCGCCGTCGAGGCGTTCCTGCGCGCGAACTCGCGCGCCCCCGAGCAGAACGACGGCGACCTGCAGGCCATGCTCGCAGCGCTGGACCGCGGGCGCGCCCGCGTGGCCGAGCTGGTCGCCGACCACCCGGGCGGGCTCGACGAGATCGGCGCGCACGCGCGGGCGCAGACGGCGGCGCGCGCCCGCCGCGCGCTGGGCCGGCTGGCCGACGGCACCTACCGGTTCGAGGACTACCTCGACAACGACGCCGTGAGCGACCTGCCCCTGCGGATCGCGGTGCGGGCGACGGTCGCCGACGGCCACCTGGACCTCGACTTCACGGGCACGGACCCGCAGGTCGAGGCCGCGCTGAACATGGTCACGCAGGGGCGCGCGCACTCGTGGGTGCTGACGCGGTTGTTCGCGCTGGTCGGGACGCTCGATCCCGACGTCCCGCTGAACGGCGGGCTGATGGACGTCGTGACGTTCCACGCGCCCGAGGGCAGCGTGCTCAACGCCGTCGAACCGGCGGCGGTCGGGGTGCGGCACGCGACGGTCTCGCGCGTGAACGACGTCGTCTCCGGCGCCCTGGTGCAGGCCGCGCCGGACGTGCTCCCGGCCGCCTCGAGCGGGCTCGTGGTGCCGGTCGTGTTCGCACCGCGCGCGAGCGGGCCGGGCAAGAACCTGCAGGTGGTCGAACCGATGGTCGGCGGGACCGGCGGTCGCCGCGGCGCCGACGGGCTCGACGGTCGTGACAGCGGCATCTCCAACCTCGCCAACAACCCGGTCGAGACGGTCGAGGCGGCGATCGGCGTGCGCGTGCTGCGCTACGCGGTGCGACCGGACTCCGCCGGACCGGGGCGGTGGCGCGGCGGCAGCGGTCTCGAGCTCGAGTTCGAGGCGCTGGAGCCGGGCACGCTGCTGGCGCGCGGCCTCGAGCGCACGCGGTTCCAGCCGTGGGGCGCCGCCGGTGGCGGGCCCGGCGCGGTCACGGAGCTGCTGATCAACCGCGGGCGCCCGGACGAGCAGCGGCTCGTCGTGGTCGACACGGTGCCCCTCGAGGTGGGCGACACGGTGACGCTGCGGACGGCCGGGGCCGGCGGCTACGGGGACCCGTTCCTGCGCCCGGCCCCTCTCGTGCTGGCGGACGTGCTGGCGCAGCTCGTCTCGGCCGAGGCGGGAGAGCGCGACTACGGCGTGCGCGTGACAGGCGGTGCCGTGGACGAGGCGGCGACGGCAGAGCTGCGCGGCGCCTCCCGGCCGGAGCCGTCGTGGTGGGGCCGCGGCGCGGCGCGCGAGCGCTGGGACGCGGTGTTCCCGCGCGAGCTGCTCGACGAGCTGGACGTGCACCTGCGGACGCTGGCGCCGCTGGATCGCGCGCCCCGCCGTCGGGCGCTGCTGCACGAGGTGCTGGCCACCCTCCCGGACGGCTTCCCCCGTGGGCCGGCCGACGCCTCGCTGCTGGCGGAGGCACGCGCCCAGGCCGCCCGCCTCGTCGCCGCCCTCCCCTGACCATTCGCGAGGCACTTTGGGGCGTTCGCGAGGCACTTTCGGGCGTTCCCGAGGCACTTTGGGGCGTTCGCGAGGTACTTTCCGGGCGGTGACTCACCTGCCCGACCCCGGGAGCGAACGCCATCGGCCCGTGGTCGGGTCGGTGTCACCGGGAGAGGTGTGGCGGCACGCTCAGGAGAACAGTGGCGAGATGAGGCTGCCGACCCAGGTCGCCACCCAGCCCACGACGATCCACGTCACGATCGCCATCACGACGAGGAGCAGACCGAACGCTGCGTAGTCGGCGGGACCCTTGGGGTTGGTCTTCATTCCGGTCCCATCAGTGCGCAAAACAATCGAGGGCTTGGCAGGTGCGTTCCATCTCCGGCTCGCCTCCGTGACCTTCGGTCTCGACGACGTGCAGCTCGCGCTCGACGTCCAGGCCCCGTGCAGCTTCCACGGTGTGGTGACGGGTCCGCTGATGTCGCGACGGCCGTGCATCAGTATGCCCGGGATGGTCGCGAGCTCTCCCGCTCGCCCGAGGACGCCGGCACGCGACCTCCGTCCGTCGCGGCCGGGTACGGCCTGGCGACGTACCGCGAGCTCAGCGCCCCTCGACCAGGCCGGCCAGGCGCTCGAGGTCGGCCTCGACCGCGGCGCAGTCGCGCTCGAACTCTTCGTCCGTGAGGTCGAGCTGGCGCACCGTGAAAACGATCTCGGCGCCGTCGGGGTGCGCCAGCACGCGCACCGGGTTCGTTACGGTCTCCCCCGAGGGCAGCACGACGTCGTGGTCGATCACGCCGAGGTCGTTGCGCGGCACGAACCGCACGCGCACCCGGCCCATGGGCGAGTCGACGAGGAGGTCGTCGCCGTCGCGCGTCACGTCCGCGGTCGCCAGGCCGGCGGCCCACTCCGCGAGGCGGTCGGGATCGGAGGCGACGGCGTGCACGACGGCGGGGCTCGCCGCGATCACGCGGCTCAGGTGGCGGGAGCGCATGGTCGATCATGACAGCGACATCCAGGTTCCCGCGAGGGCCGCCGGCCCCGCTGTGCTTGTAGAGCGCAAACGATTAGATAACAATTTCGGAATTGCCTCGGAATGGCCTCGGCGGCGGACTCGCGGGCCCTACTGTGAGCGCTGCCAGTGTTGGCAGGAAGCGCTCGACGTCGAGAACTTCACCCCTCTCTCGACAGGATCGGTCGCCATGCCCCAGAACAGCTCCGTCACGCCCGGTTGGTACCCCGACGGCTCGGGTTCCCAGCGCTACTGGGACGGCACCGACTGGACCGACCACACCGTCGAGCTCCAGGCGACCACCGCAGCCGGCGGAGCCGCGGCCGGGGCGGCGGCCGGTGCCGCGTCGGCCACCCGCACCCCCTCGCGCACGCGACGCCACGCGACGACGGCGGGAGTCGGCGTCCTCGGGCTGATCCTCGGCCTGATGTTTGGCAGCGTCGGTGGCGACGCGTCGAAGCCCGAGCTGCTCGAGACGCAGGAGGAGCTCACCTCCACGACCACCGCGCTCGAGGAGCAGAGCGCCCTCCTGGTCACGGCCGAGGAGGAGCGGGACACCGCCGAGGGCCGCGTCGTCGAGCTGGAGCTCGTCGCGGCCGAGAACACCGAGGCCGCGCAGGCCACGGCCGACCTCGAGGTCGCCCAGACCACCCGTACCGAGGAGCTCGACACCCGCGAGGCCGATCTGGCCGCGCGGGAGACCGCCGTCGGGACGCGGGAGACCGAGGTCGGCACGCGCGAGGTCGACGTCACCGGCCGCGAGGAGACCGTCACGACGCGCGAGGCGTCCGTGCCCGCGCAGCGCCAGGCGGCCGCCCCCGCGGCACCCGCCGCACCGGCCCCCGCCGCCGTCGCGCCTGCCGCGCCCGCGCCCTCCAACACCTACTTCAAGAACTGTGACGCCGCCCGAGCCGCCGGTGCGGCCCCGGTCCGCACCGGGGACCCCGGCTACGGCACGCACCTGGACCGCGACCGCGACGGCGTCGGCTGCGAGTAGTGGCGCGGGAGGTCAGGACCCTGGCGCCCGACGCCGGAGCCCGGGCACGCCGTCGAAGTCGGCGTCGGGCGTGACGATCTCGACGAAGCCGGCGACCAGTGCGGTCGCCGCGTGGACGGCGTCCCGGCCACCGAGCGAGCTCTCGCCGACGAGGTCGAGCATGCGCAGGACGACGGTGTCGTCGCAGGCGTGCACGTGGCACAGGTCGCGGACGTCGCGCACGAGGGCGACGGCGTCGCCACGCTCACCCCTCCTCATCCGGTGGAACAGCAGCTCCTGGAGCGCCTCGACGCTCACGTGCACCTCGAGCTCACCGCGTTCCGCGCGGTGGAGGTAGCTGCGGCACGCGGTGCGCAGCGGGTGATCGCCGCCGACGGCCAGCGCGAGCACCGCGGTGTCGAGGAAGACGCGCGTCACGCGTCAGTCTTTCGAGGGAAGGGTGACGGCACCCGCGGCGACGACGGCGGCCTTGGACTCGGCCCAGTCCGGTTCGACGCCGGCGCTCGGGACCGCCGTCGCGTCGAGAAGTCGACGGGCCGCCGCCGCTCGGGCATCGCCACCGCCGGCCGTGGAGAAGTGCAGGTCGATGGCCGCGCGGACGATCGATCCGACCGATCGCCCCGTCACCGCCGACTCCGACTCCAACCGGCGGAAGCGCTCGTCGTCGAGCAGCACCTGCAATCGCTTCTCCAGGAGTGCCATACGACCAGGCTACCTGTGCAGGTATGCACAGGTGCCTCGATCCTGGGCAGGAGGGACGGTCATCCACAGGGAGTCCGCCGCGTCCCCCACCCGCCGGGCCACGGCGCTAGCGTCAGCCGGGTGAGCTACCCACCGAATCCGAACTGGCAGGATCCGCACTGGCCGCAGGCGCAGGCGGTCCCGTACCAGCCCGGCTTCGGCCAGCCCGGCCCGCCCCCGGTGGCCTCACCGTTCCTCGTCCAGCTCGGCGACCTCCGCGTCACGCACACCGAGATCGTCACCCCGTCCGGCTCGATGTCGCTGACCGAGGCCGACGTGTGGGTGGTCGACCAGACGATCGCCACCCAGAAGACCCCGACCTGGGCCGTCGTGATGGCGGTGATCACCGCGTGGTTCGCCCTGCTCGGTCTGCTGTTCCTCCTGGCGAAGGAGCCGGTGGTCCAGGGGTACGTCATCGTCACGGTGGAGTCCGGCGGGCGGCGCCACGTCATGCACGTGCCGATCGCGAACGCCGCCCAGCGGGCCGACGTCATGCAGCGCGCCGCCTACATCCAGCAGCTCGCGACCTACGCGCGGCAGCAGCACTGACGAGACCGGGTCAGGACCCGGGCGCCCCACGGACCTGCTCCGAGTTCGTAGGCTCGGTGCATGAGCGACCTGTTCCGCACCAAGACGCCCGCCCCGGTCGCCGCGCGCCGTCGGGCTCCCCTGACGACCGCGACGCTCAAGGCCTCGGCCGTGACCGTCGGCGCCCTGGCCGGCCTCATGGTCGTGCTCCAGGTGCTCAACTCCCTCTCCGGCGCGGCCCTCACGCGGAACCTCGGCATCCACCCGCGCAGCGGCGACGGTCTGCTCGGGATCGTGTTCGCGCCCCTGCTCCACGGTTCGTGGACGCACCTGTGGGCCAACCTCGTGCTCGTGCTGATTCTCGGCTTCCTCGTGATGCTCGGCGGCGCGCGGCAGTTCGTCGGCGTCACCGCCGTCGTCTGGATCGTCAGCGGCCTCGGCGTGTGGCTCACCGCTCCGTCGAACTCCGTGACCATCGGCGCCTCGGTGCTCGTGTTCGGCTGGCTCGCCTACCTCGTGGTCCGCGGCGTGTTCACGCGCGACGGCTGGCAGATCGCCCTCGGCCTCGTGCTGCTGGTGCTGTGGGGCAGCATGTTCTGGACCGGGATCGCGGGCGCCGCGTTCGGCCCGGGCCAGGTCTCCTGGCAGGGCCACCTGTTCGGCGCGATCGGCGGCGTCCTCGCCGCGTTCCTCGTCGCACGGGCCGACGGCGGAGCCCGTCGCCCGCTCCTGCCCCGCCGGTAGCGAAGCCTGGCCCGACGGCGTCCGATCGCCCAGCGTCGAGACTCCCGTCTCGCACGGCGAGACTCGTGCGGGGCAGTCCCGGCGCCGTCGACCGCCTGCCACCCACGGTTGCCCAGTGCGTGGACCGTCGCGCGCACCGCCGTCGGCCCACCACGCTCCCCCGCAGGATCGGGACAACCCTGACCCCGTCCCCTGGAGCACCGTGACCACGCAGACCACCCCGCTCACCACGCCCGCGCCGATCGCCCCCGCGGCGTTCCGCGAGCTGTTCCGCCACCACCCCAACGGCGTCGCCGTCATCACGACGGCGGGCGCGCACGGCCCCGTGGGCTTCACCGCCACGTCGGTGGTGTCGATCTCGGCCGACCCGCCCCTGCTGGCGTTCTCGATCACCGACACCTCCTCGTCCTGGCCGGCGGTCCGGGAGGCGAGCTCCGTCGTCGTGCACCTGCTCGACACCCGCCACCGCGACCTGTCCCAAACCTTCGCCACGAGCGGCATCAACCGGTTCGCGCAGCACGCCTGGCGCGAGCTGCCGAGCGGTGAGCCGCTACTGACCGACGTCGGCACGTGGAGCCGCGGCACGGTCGTGCACCGGCTAGGCGCGGGTGGCAGCACCGTGGTGCTGGTGGAGGTGACCGAGGTCGTCACCGCGAGCGAGCGGGAGCCGCTGGTCTACCACGACCGGCACTACCACTCGATCTCACCGCTGTCGGTGGTGCGGCCGCGCTGAGGAGCCGGCCCGACCCGGACGGCTCAGCGGCCGACGAGGTCAGCGGCGGGGATCCTGCAGCTGGCGATCGGCTGACCGGAGATCTCCAGCGTGGCCAGGAGGGTCCGGCCGGGCGGATTCAGGAGCTCGTCGCGGTCGAGCGGCATCTGGAGCCAGACGTGGCCGGCCTCGCTCTGCTCCGAGGTGACGTAGCGCCCGACCTCGCCCGTGAGTTCGATGGCGAGCGACGCCCCCGGATCGATCCCCGACGGGTCCGGATCCCACTGCCACAGCATCGACAGCACGACCGGTCCCTCGCCCGTCGCGCCGTACTGCGCGTTCGCCAACCAGATCGCGCCGCCGGGCTCGTCCGTGGTCTCGCACCAGGTCAGCTCGCCCTGGTACGGCTCCATCGACACCCAGTGCGGGGCGACGCTCCTCGAGAACCAGACCCCGAAGCCGGTCGCGGCCAGCGCGACGAGCACCAGGGCGATGAGCCAGGCGCGCGAGGCGCGCCACAGCGACCGGGCGCCCTGCCTGCCAAGGTGCTCGGGCGGCACCTGGTCGGCCTGCGGGAGGGTCATGGTCCAGATCATTCCAGCCGCGCGCGGCGCTCCCGGGCCACCGGCGAACAACGGGGTGGATCGGCGGCGTCACGCGCCGCCGATCCACCCCGCAAGGCCGTCGGCCCGGCCCGGGGCCGAACCTCAGCCCCTCACAGCAGGACCAGGCTCAGCACCCAGATCGTCGCGAACGCCGCGACGCCCTCGATCGCCGTCGCCACGGTCAGCGTCCGGTACGCCGTCGCCACCGGGATGCGGCTCAGCCGCGAGACCACCCAGAAGTAGGAGTCGTTGGCGTGCGAGACGACCATCGCGCCGGCGCCGACCGCCAGCACCGCGAGCGCCGCACCCATCTCCGTGCCGAGGCCGATCGAGCCGAGCAGCGGGGCCACCAGCGCCGACGTCGTCACCATCGAGACCGTGGAGGAGCCCTGCGCGGTCTTGAGCGCGGCCGCGATGAGGAACGGCACCGCCAGGCCGATGCCGAGCCCGGAGAGGCTGCCACCGAGGACGTCCATGAGAGGCGACGCCGCGAGCACGGCGCCGAACGAGGCACCGGCCGCGGTGATGAGCAGGATGGGCGCGGAGACGCGGATCGCGTCGTCGATCTGGCTGTTGAACGAGACGAGCTTGCCGTTGCCCTGCAGCAGAGCGGCGGCGGCGAGCAGGCCGATGATCAGGGCGATGACCGGCGTCCCGACGAACGAGAGCACCTCGAACGCGACACCCTCACCGATCGGACGGCTGGGGATCTTCGCGATCGACGCGCCGCAGATGAGCACGAGAGGCAGCAGGATCGGCAGGAACGCGGGGAACGCCTTCGGGAGCACGCCGTAGGCGGCGCGCAGCTCCTCGTAGGACTTGTCGATCTCGTCGTCGTCCTCGGTCGGCACGAGGTCGACCGGCTTGTGCAGGAAGCGGTTGGCGAAGAGCATCGCCGCGAGCGCCGCGACGGCCGCGACCGGGAGGCCGAGCGCGATCAGCAGCCCGAGGTTCTCCACGCCGAGCTCGGAGGCTGCAGCGAGCGGGCCCGGCGTCGGCGGCACGAGGGTGTGCGTGGCGTACAGACCGGTCATCAGCGCGATCGAGGTGGCGAGCGTGGAGACGCCGGTGCGCACCGTGATCGCCTTGCGCAGGCTGTTGAGGATCACGTAGCCGGAGTCGCAGAACACCGGGATCGAAACGATGTAGCCGATCACCGTCATCGTGAGGTTCGGGAAGCGGGTGCCGATCAGCTTGATGAGCGCGTCGGCCATGGCGATGGCCGCACCCGACCGCTCGAGGATCACCCCGATCATCGTTCCGAAGAGGATGACCAGGCCGATGTTGCCGAGCGTGCCGCCGAACGCCGTCGTGATCGTCGACAGGATGTCGGCCATCGGGATCCGGTAGGCGAACGCTCCGAGCAGCGCCGCTCCGAGCAGCGCCAGCACGGGGCTGACCTTCCAGCGCGCCGTGACGAGCACGATGCCCGCCACGAGCGCGATCAGGATGAGGATGTCGAGCATGGGAAGGCTCCTTTGCCTGGGGTTTCGGTGGTCAGAGACCGAGGAGTCGGGTGACGGTGGCCGCCGCGTAGGCGATGTCGTCGGCGGTCGTGGCAGTGAGCTCGGCCAGCGTGCGGGGGCCGCGCGCCGTCGCGAGCGCCGCGGTGACGCCGTGCTCCCGCATCGCGTCCTGGTCGACGGCGACCTCGCCCGCGATCACGACCACGGGCGCGCCGGACGGCGCGTGGCGGGCGACGGCGTCGACCACCTTGCCGTGCAGCGACTGGTCGTCGAAGCGCCCCTCGCCCGTGAGGACGAGATCGGCGCCGGCGAGGATCGTCTCCAGCCCGAGCGTCTGGGCGACGAGGTCGCTGCCGGCCACCAGCTCGGCGCCGAGCAGCGCGGTGAGCAGGAGCGGCATCCCACCCGCGGCGCCCGTGCCGGGGCGGTCGCGCAGCGTGTCGACGGCGATCCCCACCTCGGCCGCGACGACGTCGGCCAGCCGCGCCAGCCCCGCGTCGAGGAGGGTGACGTCCTCCGGCGTCGCCCCCTTCTGCGGTCCGAAGACGGCTGCCGCACCGCGCGGCCCGCACAGCGGGTTGGTGACGTCGCACGCCACGCGCCAGGTCACCGCGCGAGCCCGGGGGTCGAGGCTCGACAGGTCGATGCGTGCGAGGTTGACGAGGTTGCCGCCGCCGGCCGGCAACACCTCGCCGCGCGCGTCGAGGAAGCGGGCGCCGAGCGCGGCCAGCAGGCCCGTGCCGCCGTCGGTCGTCGCCGATCCGCCGACGCACAGCACGATCTCGCTCGCGCCCTCGTCCAGCAGCCTCGCGGCGATCGTCCCGACGCCGCGCGTGTCCGCCACGAGCGGCTCGAGCGGGCGGTCGGAGACCTGGGGCAGGCCGTTGGCCTCGGCCGCCTCGACGATGCCCGTGCCCGACGGCGAGAGCCCGTACCGCGCCGTCGTCGCCCTGCCGAGGGCGTCCGTCGTGGCGCACGTGCGTGCCCGCTCGCCCCAGGCATCGAGCAGCGCGTCGAGGGTGCCCTCGCCGCCGTCGGCGAGCGGGCTGAGGCGGATCTCGAGGTCGCCGGTGGCGTGCGCGCGGGAGGCGGACTGCACCCCGCGGGCCATGGCGGTGGCGACCTCCAGGGCGGAGACGCTCCCCTTGAAGGAGTCGGGGACGATGGCGACGCGAACACGTCTGCGGGGCTGCTCGTCGGTGGGCATGATGGTGACGCTAGGCGTGGCGCAGGTCACGCGGCTACGGCGAAGCGCCCAGTCATAGCTGCCTCGTGCGGGCCGGATGTGTGCGATCGGCCCTCTCAGCCGCCCTGACGTTCGGGCCGGCGCGTCAGCCCGGTCCGTCGCCGAGCGCCTCGCGCGCCAGCAGCCCGAGCTGCAGCGCCGCCAGCTGGGCCGGCACCCGCGGGTCGAGCCCGGTGCGCTCGCGGATGCGCGTCACGCGCTGGACGAGCGTGTTGCGGTGCACGAACAGAGCGGCGGCGGCCGCGGCCAGGGTCGTCGCCCCGGCCATGGCGCTCACGGTCTCAGCGTCCGACGGCGCCAGTCCCACCACGGTGGCGGCGCGCTGCGCGAGCGAGGCGGGCGGGAGGTGACCGACCCCCAGGAGGAGGGCTGCGGCGTCGTCGACCTCCTGCCCGCCGACCGGGAGGAGCCGCGGGTACCGGGCGAGCGCGCGCAGGTCGACGGCGCGCGCGAGGAGCTGGCCGGGATCGGTCAGGCGCAGCACGCGCAGGCCGCGGGCGCCGTCGACGTTCGGTGCGTGCGGCGCGCGCGTGAGGATCCAGAGCAGGCCGTGCATCACGGCGGCGCGGTGGTGCTCGCGCGAGCTGAGGTCGGCGGCGAGCTGGGACGCGTGCACCGGTGGGGCGCTCGCCGCGGCGCCGTCGGAGGCCGCCTCCGCCCACACGCTCAGCGTCCACGGACCGGTGCCGAGACCCGCCACCCGGAGGAGAGCAGCGGTCTCGCCGGCGTCGAGCCGGCCCGACGTGAGGGCGGCGATGAGCTCGCGTGCCGCCGTCGCCCGCCGCGTGGCGGCGTCGTAGGAGCGCTCCTGCGTGATGAGGAGCTGCACGCCGAGCGCGACGACGGTGGCGAGCTGCCCCACCTCGCGCGGATCACCCGTCACGCCGACGACGCCGACCAGCCTGCCGTCCACGACCAGCGGCTCGTTGACCCCCGGGCGATCGCTCGACCCGACCTCCGGCACGGTCACCGTGACGGCGCGGCCGTCGGCGATCACGCGCAGGGCGGCGTGGTGGAGCGTGCCGATCCGCTCGGGATCCGACGACGCGATGATGACGCCGTGCGCGTCCATCACGTTGACGTGGCGGTCCATCCGCGTCGTGACCGTGTCGACGACGCGCTGCGCCAGCTCGCTGCTGAGCGGTTCGGGGTCGGGCGACGCCGCGGGCGACCTCATCGGGTCAGCTGCTCCCGCCGGCCACCTCGTAGCTCCACACCTCGCTGGCCGTGCCGACGGGGCGCTTCGGGGCCTCGCCCGCACCCTCCCCGGCGCCCTCGGAGGACCCCTGGCGGTGGCTGCGGCCGAACGACTCCGACGTCGTCCACGCCGTGAACGCCTCGGCGTCGCGCCAGCGCGTCAGGACGAGCCAGACCTCGCGGTCATCGGTGGGCTTGAGCAGCTCGAAGCCCTCGAACCCGTCGACGCCGTCGATGGCGCCGACGCGGGCGGCGAACCGCTGAGCGAGCTCGTCGCCGGACTCGCGGGGGACGGTGATGGCGTTGATCCTGATGACGGTCATGCGCCCATCCTGCCCCGACGGCCGCCCCGCGACGGGTCGACGGCTCGCTCAGGGAGGACGACCTGGCCCGCGCGGCGGCCGGCCCGGGCGTCGCCGCCCCCGGACAGCACAGCGCCGGGCCGGTCCCGAAGGACCGACCCGGCGCCGTCGTGCTCACCTCACCCGAGGTTCACACCAGGGTCAGACCCCCGCCTCCATCACGTCGTGGTGGAAACGGAACAGGAACGCGGCCATGGCGTCGCGCGCCACCGAGTTCAGAGGCTTGTACTCGGACGTGTTGTCGTTGCCGACCCAGCCCGTCGCCACGCCCGACTCGAGCATCCACGTGATCTCGTGCGCGAACTGGTTCGTCAGCGACACGTCGACGAACGGCGAGACCGCCGGCAGCTCGTGCTCGGGCTCACCGGCCGCGCGGTAGAGGAACGCGGCCATCGCGTCACGGGCGATCGGCGCGAGGGGGCGGAACTCGGCGCCGGCGGGCGTGGCCCACCCGGTCGAGATGCTCTTCTCCGACAGCCACGCGATCTCCCGATAGAACTGGTCGGAGGTCGCGACGTCGACGAACGGCGACACGGTCGGAGCCGTGTACTCGTCGTCCCCGAGCAGGCGGAACAGGAACGCGGCCATGGCGTCGCGCGCGATCGGGGCGAGCGGGCGGAACTCCGCCTCACCCGTGACGGGGTCGACCCACCCGGTCGAGATCCCGGCCTTCGCGAGCCACGTGATCTCCGTGCGGAAGACGTTGTCGTCGGCCACGTCCGTGAACGCGCGACGCTCGACGGCCGCGAGGGCGGCGGTGAGCTGCGCGGCCGCGCCGTCCACGCTCGCCTGCGACGGCGTCTCGGACTCCAGCACGAACGACGCGCGCACGAGGGCGGCGTCGACGACGGCGAGCGACTCCGGCGTGAGGGTCGCCCGGTCGAGCGCCTCCGCCTGCGTCACGAGGCCCTCGAGCGCCGTCGTGTCGAGCTCGACCTCGTCCTGCACCGCGACGAGCGAGAACTCGTCGAGGCTGCCCCACGCACCGGAGCTGAGCGTGCCCTCGGCGCGGACGACCACGACGCCGTCGGCGCCGACGTTGATCGGGTCGGTGGTCGGCGTCTGCCAGACCTGCCACCCCTGCAGCGTGAACGGCGCCCGGACGGTCGAGATGCCCGACTGCGCGGAGATCGACAGGGTGTCGTTCGCGCCGGCCGCCCCACCCTGCGCCTTGGCGGAGAGCTGGTAGCGACCCGGGGCGACGCCCTCGACGCGCTGCTCGATCGAGAAGGAGTAGGCGCTGCCGCGGTAGAAGTTCGCCGAGCGCGTGCCCGCGAACGGGTTCTCGGTCCCGCCGACCGTGATGCCGGCGCCGCCGACCGTCCAGCCGGTGTTGCCGCTCTCGAAGCCGGGGTTGGTCACGAGGTTGGTGCCCTGGTTCTCACCGCGGACGACGACGGTCGCCGTCGCCGCGTACCCGGCCTGCGTGGTGCCGCGGACCGTGTACGTCCCGGCGCCGTCGATCCAGGCCAGCTCGTCGGACCACTCGACGGTCTGCTGCTCGCTCGTGCCGTCGTTGTAGCTGACCTGCACGGAGGTGGGGAGCACGACGGCCTCACCGGCGAGCACGCTCACGCGCGGGGACTCGACCGACTCGACCTCGCGGGGCGCGATCGACCCGGTGCGTGCGTACTCGTAGACGCGCAGGGACTCCAGCGGCTTGCCGGAGAAGTCGAACAGCGCCTGGTTGTCCCAGCCGGAACCGCCGTAGACGTCCTTCCACTCGCTCGCGGGCATGCCCTCGTACCAGCCGGGGCCGGTTCGGTCGTAGAAGTCCTGCGCGTAGGTGGTCGCCCAGCCGGAGCCGTCGCGCTGCCAGAGCGCGAAGTTCTCGTCGAACGTCTCGGGCGGACCGACCGGGAGCCAGGCCGGCTCCCAGTAGAACGTGCCGATGCCCTTGCCGTCCGGCACGTTCGCCACGGCCTGCATGACGTCGCGGACGGCGAGCGCCTGACCCTGGACGCTGGTGGAGTACGCGCCGTTGGTGCTCTTCACGGAGTTGGGGGTGCCGTCGCCGTCCTCGAGCGTGCTGACCCAGGACGTCTCGGCGACCGCCACCTCCTTGTCGTACGTGGTCGCGATCTGCGAGAGCACGTTCGTCAGGTTCTCGGGCGTGCCGTGCCAGAACGCGTAGTACGAGCTCATGAACACGTCGTAGTCCACGCCGCGGGTGTCGAGCTCCTTCGCGACGGATGCGTACTGGCCAGCGCGCTCGGGGTTGGTGAAGTGCACGGCGACCTTGACGTCCTCGCCGAGCGTGTCGCGCACGGCGCGCGAACCGGCGTCGAACAGGTCGGCCGTCTGCGCCCAGCCCCGCGTGCCGGCGATCTCGCCGCTCGTGGTCTCGTTGCCGATCTGGACCATGCCGATGTCGACGCCGGCGGCGTCCATCTGCTCCAGCGTGTCGACCGTGTAGTCGTACAGCGCCTGGATGCGCTCCTCGTGCGTGGTGTCGGCCCACGCGCGGGGCACGTACTGCTGACCCGGGTGCGCCCAGAAGTCGGAGTAGTGGAAGTTGACCAGCACGCGCATGCCGGCCTCGGTGGCCCGCACGCCGATCTCGGTGGCGCGGTCGGCGTCGACGCTGCCCGCGCCGTAGCCCTTGGTCGGGTCGGACTCGAGGAACGGCTCGTTCCAGACGCGGATGCGCGCCCAGTTCACCTCGGCGTCGGCGAGCACCTCGAAGAGGTCGGCGTCGTTGCCCTCGAAGTCCTGGAACGTCACGCCGCTCTCCTCGAGCGACAGGATCGAGGAGAAGTCGGCGCCGTTGATCCAGTCCTCCCCCATCCCGGTGACCTGGGGGACGGTGATGCCGGCCTCGATCGGCGCGGCGGGGGCGGGCGCGGCGGCGGCGGGCACCGCCATTCCGGCGGCGGCGAGCGCCGCGGTCGCCATCGAGGCGACGGCGAGCTGGGTCCTTCTGGGCATGGGAACCTCTCGTGGATCGTCGTTGATCACCCGCGCCGCAGGGGACGGTGCGGGGTCGTTCGGGTACGGCTGGGACCGAGCTCCCGGGGACCGGCCGGCGCGGCCAGTCCCCGGGTGCCCGGGGATCGGGGGATCAGGGCGCGGAGATCAGCCCTTGACGGAGCCGGCGGACAGGCCGCCGACGATGTAGCGCTGGAGCGACAGGAAGAGCGCGAGCACGGGCAGCGCGGCGATCATCGACCCGGCCGCGAACAGGCCCCACCGCGAGGTGAGCTGGTTGGAGACCCACTGGTACATGCCGACGGCGAGCGTCCAGTTGTCCTCGGACGTCAGCACGATGCGGGCGAGGATGAAGTCGCCGAACGCCGAGATGAACGCCAGCAGCCCGACGACCGCGAGGATCGGCACGACCAGCGGGATGATGAGGCGCCAGAACACCTGGGCGTGCGAGGCGCCGTCGATCCGGGCCGCCTCGTCGATCTCGATCGGGATGGTGTTGAAGTACCCGTACATGAGGAACGTGTTCGCCCCGAGCGCGCCACCGAGGTAGACGCAGATGAGGGCGAGCTTCGAGTTCACGCCGAGCTCCGGCACGACCTCGCCGAGGGCGATGAGCAGCAGGAACACCGCCACGAAGGCGACGGTCTGCGGGAACATCTGGATGATCAGCAGCGACGTCAGCGACGCGCGGCGGCCGCGGAACCGGAAGCGCGAGAACGCATAGGCGGCCGCGCCGCCCATGGCGACCGCGCCGATCGCCGAGGCGCCGCAGACCACCAGGGTGTTGACCACCCAGGTCCAGTACATCGTGCCGCTGAGGGCCTCGAAGTTGACCGTGCTGAGGTCGGAGAAGAGCGAGCTGGAGCCGGCGAGCGAGCCGCGGCTGCTCAGGGCCGCCGAGAGCGCGTAGACCAGGGGGAAGGCCGCGTAGAACACGATGATCGCGGCGAGCGGGTACTTCCACCCGACCTCCTTCCACCAGCGACGACGGCGGCCGGCGCGGCGCTCGTCGTCGGACATCCCGCGGCGGGGGGCGGTGGGCGTGGCCGAGGCGGCGGACGCGGGGACGGTGCTGGACGGGCTGGTCATGTCAGATCTCCTCCAGCTTGCGGGTCTGCCGGAAGGCGAGCGCCGAGACGACCCCGATGACGATGAAGACGACGATCGACAGCGCGCTCGCCAGGCCGTAGTCGGCCCGACCACCCGCGACGCCCGAGATCTGGTAGATCGCGGAGATCAGGATGTCCGTGGAGCCCAGCGGCACCGAGGCGCCGGGGAACGTGGGACCACCGCCGGTGAGCATGAAGATGATCGTGAAGTTGTTGAAGTTGAACGCGAACGACGCGATCGCGAGCGGCGCCGTCGAGACCATCAGCAGGGGCAGGGTGATGGAGCGGAACTGCCGCCACCGGCCGGCGCCGTCGATGCGGGCGGCCTCGGCCACGTCGCCGGGGAGCGCCTGCAGCGCACCCGTGGTGACCAGCAGCCAGTACGGGTAGCTGAGCCAGAGGTTGACCCACAGCACGGCGATCTTGGCCAGCAGCGGATCGCTGAGCCAGCCGATGTTCGCGCCGAGGAAGAACCAGTCGTTGATGACGCCGAACTCGGAGTTGAGCATCCCTCGCCACAGCAGCGCCGACATGAAGGCCGGGAACGCGTACGGGAGGATGAACACGGTCCGGATGATCTTGCGACCGCGGAGCCGTTCGTCGTTGTAGATGAGCGCGAACAGCAGGCCGAGCCCGAACGCCGTCAGCACCGAGAGCCCCGCGAACGCGAACGTCCACAGCGCCACCTGGAGCAGTGGTCCGGCGTAGGCCGAGTCGGTGAACGCGCGCTGGAAGTTCTCGAACCCGACGCCCACGTACCAGCCGGCGGCGAGACGGTCGCCGTCGGGGCTGACGAAGCTGCCGCGGCCGTCCGGGGAGTAGGTCACCCCGGTGGCGGTGTCCGTGAGCGTCTCGGCGGCGGCGTCCCACTCCAGCGTGGAGAGGTAGACCGTGCCGGTCGAGCCCTCGCGGGTGCGGATCGAGCCGTCGTCGGCGTCGTCCGAGACCGGCACGCGCAGGCTCGTGACCTGGGCCTGCAGGTCGGCGTCGCTGAACAGGTCGGCGCGGGGCACGACCTCCCAGCCCGGCACCTCCACGGGGGTGCCGCCCTCGTTCACGACGACGCCACCCACCTCCTCCAGGGGTGTGTCGAGCGTGCCCACGCTCACCACGCCGTCGGCGTCGGTGATCGCGAAGCCCAGCTCGTCGCCGTCACGCACGACCGCGAGCGGGTAGGACGGGGAGTCCTCGACCCGCTGCTCGTTCTGGATCATGGCCGCGTCCACGGCCTGCTGCTGCGACCCGAGGTGACCCGTGCCGTAGTTCGTGAAGGCGACGTAGCCCGTGTAGAAGAGTGTGAAGACCTGGAACACCGCGAGGAAGATCAGCCCCGGGTAGAGGTACTTCATGGGAACGGCGCGCTTGGAGAAGTAGATCCAGTCCGCCACCAGGAGCAGGACGACCATGACGCCGAGGATCACCCAGGACTGCGCGCGGTAGGCCGTGAGGATGGCCGCGAGGCCGATGGCGTTCACGAGCATCATGAGCAGGAGCTTCACGAGGAAGCCTCCGCCCGGGCCCTTCCAGCTGCGCGCGTGCGACTCGCGCGGCTCGCGCGGCTCGCGCGGCTGACGCGGCTCGGCGGCGCGGGCGGGTCGGACCGCGTCGTCCTGATTGATCGTCATGCTGACTCCTGGTTCGAAGAGGCGCGTCCGGGGCGGGCTCGCGCGCTGGTGCGGGCGTGCCCGCCCCGGACGGGGTGCATCAGTTGGCGAGCGCCGTCTCGATGTTGCCGACCATCGTGGGCCAGATGGTGGCGGGGTCCTCACCGTTGATCAGAGCGATCTGGACGGGGTTCCAGAAGTCCCAGACGGCGCCCATCTCGGGGATGTTCGGCATCGGGACGCCGTTCTGCGCGGACTCGAGGAAGCCGGCGATGACCGGGTCGCTCGCGACCTCCTCGGCGACGGCCGTGAGGGCCGGGATGCGCGGGTCGGCCTCGTACAGGGCCTGCTGCGCCTCGTCCGTGGACATGTAGTTCGTCAGGAACTCGTTGGCGAGCAGCGCGTTCGAGGACTGCGCGGACAGGTAGAAGCCCTGGACGCCGACGAACGGGGCAGCGGTCTCGGGGCCGGCCGACGGGATCGGCCCGACCGCGACGTCGACACCGGCGTCCTGGAACGTCGGGATGGTCCACGGACCCTGGACGATGAACGGCGACTGGCCCGAGGCGAAGAGCTCGTTGCCGATGTCGTAGTCCACCGTGTTGGTGAAGTACCCCGTGCCGGCCGAGCCGTTGTCGTAGAGGAACTGGGCGAAGTCGAGGCCGCCCTGCCCGCCCAGGCCGACCTCGGCGAGGTAGGAGCCGGACTCGTCCTGCTGGAAGACCGGGGCGCCGAACGACGTCTGGAAGCCGTAGGACGTGTACATGTCGCCGTCGGCACCGGCGGTGTACAGGATGAACGGACGCTCGGCGAAGCCGGCGTCGGTCGCCATCTGGATCATCTCGTCCCAGGTGGCGGGGGTCTCCTCGCCCACGAGGGCGGTGTTCTGGATGAGGCCGACCGCCTCCTGCGCGTACGGCAGGGCGTAGAGCTGGCCGTCGTAGGTGAGCGCCTCGACCGTGACGGGCTCGAAGTCGTTCACACGGTCGCCGAGGTCGATCGTGTCGACGACGCCGGACTCGACGAACTCGCCCAGCCAGTCGTGCGCGCCGATCGTGATGTCCGGGCCCTCGCCCGTGGGGACCTGGGACAGGAAGTCGGCCCGGAGGTCCTCGAAGTTCTTCTGCACGACGGTGACGGTCGCGCCCGTGTCGGCCTCGAAGTCCGCGGCCGCGTCCTTGATGGCCTGCTCGCGCTCGGCGTCGGACCAGATGGTCAGCGAGGCGCCGGCGGCGTCGCCGCCGCCGGTGCTCGACTCGGTCGCGGACTCGCTGGCGGAGCCCGTGGCGGTCTCCGCCGGGGCGGCGTCGCCGCCGCCGCACGCGGACAGGGCCAGGACGGCCACCGCCAGCGGCGCGATCATGACGAGGGACTTGCGCATGGCAACTTCCTTTCCGAGGACGCGCGATCGGCGTCGTCGTGGTCAGCGGCCACATCGTTGCGGCCGCCGTACTGCGGGTTCTGCGGGTACTGCTGGGTCGTGCTGGAACGTGCTGGTCTCGTCAGCGGCCCGCGAGGGCCGCACCGGCGAGGCTGGGGAGCCCCTCCGAGGTCGGGGTGGTGGCGCTGCGGTCGAGCGCGGGGGTGGTGCGCACGACGGCGACCGCTCCCGCCGGGAGCGTCAGCTCGCCGTCGATCTCCGCGCCGGTCAGGAGGTCGGTGCCCGTCGCCGGGACCGCCGCGTCCGCGAGCGTGTGGTTCACGGCGACGACGTAGCTCGCCTCGGCGGCGTGCCGCACCATGACCTCCACGCCGTCGGGCGTCGTGGCGGGCGTGATGCCGGCGTCGGCGTAGACCGCGGCGAGCACGGGCGCGAGGCCCGCGACGTCGAGCGTCGTGCCGACGTACCAGCCCACGCCCTCGCCGTGCTCGTGCCGCGTGACGGCCGGGCCGCCGGTCTCCGGGCCGCCCTCGGGCGCTCCGGAGTAGGTGGCCCAGGCCTGCGCGCCCGCCAGCGCGAGGTCCTCGGTCCAGTCGCGCGAGACGAGAGAGGTGGTCGAGTCGCCGTCGACGACGTCGATCGTGATCTCGTCACCCTCGCGCAGCGGCCGGTACTCCTCGACCACGAGGCCGAGCGCGTCGCGCAGCGGAGCGCCGAAGCCGCCCGCGTGCACGGTGTCGTGCTCGTCCACCGCGGCCGCGAAGGCCGAGACCAGGAGCGTGCCGCCGCCAGCGACGAACGCCGTGAGGTTGTCGGCGCTGCGCTGCGTCAGCAGGTAGGAGGCGGGGGCGACGACGAGGCGGTAGCCCGAGAGGTCGTCGTCCGGGTGGGCGAAGTCCACCGGGACGCCGTCACGCCACAGGCGCTCGTAGTAGGTGCGCATCCGCTCGCGGAACGACAGCGCGTCCGACGGACGCCACTCGAGGTCCTGGGCCCACATGGACTCCCAGTCGTAGAGGACGGCGACGTCGGCCTGCACGCGCGAGTCCTGCACCTCGCCGAGGCGGCCGAGCTGCGCACCGAGCTCCGTGACCTCGCGGAAGACGCGGCTGTTCACACCGGCGTGCGGGAGCATCGCGGAGTGGAACTTCTCCGCGCCGGAGCGGGAGGCGCGCCACTGGAAGAACATGATGCCGTCGGCGCCGCGGCCGAGGTGGGTGAGCGCGTTGCGGCTCATCTCGCCGGGACGCTTGGCGATGTTGCGGCCCTGCCAGTTCACGGCGGAGGTCGAGTGCTCCAGGAGGATCCACGGGCGGCCGCGAGCGACCGAGCGCGTGAGGTCCGCCGACAGCGCGAGGGCGACGTGCGCCTCGGGGTCGGGCGACCACAGGTAGTGGTCGTCGGAGACGATGTCGACCTCGCGGGCCCACTTCCACAGGTCGGTGTTCCAGGACTGGTGCGCCATGAAGTTCGTGGTGATCGGCTGCGTGGCGCGGGCGCGGATGGTGTCGCGCTCGAGGCGGAAGCAGTCGCGCAGCGCGTCGTCGGTGAAGCGGGCCCAGTCGAGCTTCATCGAGGGGTTGATCGTCGACGGCGTCGCGGCAGGGGCCACGACGTGCTCCCAGCGGGCGAACCGCTGGCCCCAGAAGGCGGTGCCCCAGGCGGCGTTCAGCGCGTCGAGCGAGCCGTAGCGCTCCTGCAGCCAGGTCTGCCAAGCGACGACGGCGCGGGGCGAGAAGTCCTCGGCCACCGGCACGCCGTACTCGTTGTGGACGTGCCACATCACGACGGCGGGGTGGTCGGCGTAGCGGGCCGCGAGCACGCCGGCGATGCGGACGATCGCCTCGCGGTACTCGGGTGAGGCGTGCGAGGCCATGCCGCGAGAGCCGAAGCCCTTGACGACGCCGTCGGCGTCGATGACGCGGGCGTCGGGGTAGGTCGCGAAGAACCAGGCCGGCGGGGAGACGGTCGGGGTGCCGAGGTCGGCCGCGATGCCGTTCGCGTGCAGCAGGTCGAGCAGCTCGTCGAGCCAGGCGAAGTCGAAGACGCCCTCCTCGGTCTCGAGCATCGCCCAGGAGAAGATGCCGACGCTGACGAGGTTGACACCGGCCTCGCGCATGAGGGCGACGTCCTCGTCCCAGACCTCGCGGGGCCACTGCTCGGGGTTGTAGTCGCCCCCGTAGGCGATGGACCCGCTGACGGGCCACAGAAGTTCCGGCATGACACTCCATTGAGTCGAACTGGGTCGTGCACCGCTGATGCAGCTGGTGGTGCGGTACATCCGAACTGTGCACGGTCACAGCCTGTGACCGTGCACAGGTTAAGCACGTCCGGCCGCTCCGCGCTACCCGCTGTCGCCTCCGTGATGCAACTGTGACCGTGAACAGTCCTCTCGGCCGTGGTCGCGCGTCCGGTCGCGCCCTGCCGCCGTCCGGGGACGGCTAGAGTCCCCCGTGTGACCAACAGCGAGGTGGCTGCACCGATCCGTCGCCGCCCCACGATCCGCGACGTGGCGGCGGCCGCCGGCGTCTCCCGCGGCACCGTCTCCCGGGTCATCAACGGCGGCCACTGGGTCTCGCCCCCGGCGCGCGAGGCCGTCGAGAAGGCGATCGCCACCACCGGCTACCGTGCGAACCAGCACGCCCGCTCCCTCGTCACGGGTCGCAGCAACTCGCTCGCCTTCCTGCTGACCGAACCGCAGGACCGCCTCTTCGCCGACCCGACCTTCCCGCTGCTGCTGCGCGGCGCGGCGGAGGCGCTCACCACGCGGTCCATGACGCTCGTGGTGCTGGTGGCCGGCACCCCCACCGAGCGGACCAACGCGGCCGACTACATCGCCGCCGGTCACGTCGACGGCGTGCTGCTGATCTCCTCCCACGAGAGCGACCCGATGCTCTCGCTGCTGCTGGACCTGCACGTCCCGACCGTCACGTGCGGCGTCCCGCTCGGCTACGCCGGCCGCGTGCCGTCCGTCTCCGTGGCCGAGGCGAACAGCGCGCACACGATGGTCGCGCACCTGCGCGAGCGCGGACGCCGTCGGATCGCGATGATCACGGGACCGCTGGACACGCCCGGTGGTCGCTACCGGCTCGAGGGCTACCGCGAGGAGCTGGGCGCGGACTACGACGCCTCGCTCGTGGTGCACGGGGACTGGACCCAGGACTCGGGCACGGCCGGCATGGAGGAGCTGCTGCGCCGCGCGCCCGACGTCGACGCCGTCTTCGCCGCCTCCGACCTGATGGCCGCGGGCGCGATGATCGCGCTGGGACGGGCCGGGCGGCGGATCCCCGAGGACGTCGCGCTCGCCGGCTTCGACGACTCCGGCCTCGCGCAGGCGCTGGATCCCGCACTGACGACGATGCGCCAGCCGTTCGACGACATCAGCGCCGAGATGGTCGACACGCTGCTCGGCATGATCGACGACGGCCCGGTGCGCTCCGTGACGCTGCCTGCCACCCTGGTCGTCCGCGACTCCACCTGATCCGCGAGGTCCTTTCGGGCGTTCCCGAGGCGTTTTCCGGGCACGCTTGACCCTCACACCGTGTCAGGAGCTGAGGTGGTCACCGTGGAGAGCATCGGGGAGCTGGCGCAGCGCACGGGGACGTCCCGGCGGATGCTGCGCCACTGGGAGGAGCTGGGGTTGCTCGCCCCCGCCGAGGTCGACGACCGCACGGGCCGCCGTCGCTACGCCCCCGCCCAGGCGGGACGGGTCCGCGCGATCGTCGCGCTGCGCTCGAGCGGCTTCGGGCTCGACGCGATCGGTGACCTGCTCGCCGCGGGCCTGACGCACGAGCGCCTGCTCACGCTGCTGCGCGAGCGGGAGTCCGAGCTCGCCGCCCGGATCGCCGAGGCCTCCACGGCCCTGACGCAGGTGCGCTCGCGCCTGCGCGCCGTCGAGGAAGGACACGCCACCACCATGACCACGACCGAGCTCACCGACCTGCCAGAGATCCGCCGCACCGGCGTGGCCGAGACCGTCACCGACGAGACGGAGATCCCCGGCGCCGTCGCGCGTCTGCTCACGCGTCTCGGGGTCGACGGCGCAGCACTCCCGCACGACGTCCTGCTCGCCTACGACGGCACGACCGACGAGAGCGTCATCACCGTCAGCGCCGCGCTCCTCACCCCGGAGGCGGACGACGCCGGAGCACCCCTCGCGCCCGCCGCCGCCCCGGTGATGCTGCGCGCAGCGGAGGCGGCCGCCGTCGTCCACCTGCCCCGGCGGCCGGCGAGCACCGCCGACGCGTGGATCGCCGTCGACGACGCCGCGAGCGCCCGCGGCCGCCGCACCACCGGTCCGTACCGCCAGGTCCTGCACGCCGACGGCACCGCCACGCTCGCGGCGCCGACCGTCCCGGCGTGACCCGGCGGCGCACCGACGCCTAGCGGCCGTCCGCCCCCGCGCCCACGCCGATCTCCTCGAGCGCGAGCACGGCGAGGTGCGGCCGCCCGTCCTCGTGCGGCTGCGGCATCACCTTGACGACGAGGCGGAACACCCTTCCCTCGGCGACCTGTGCGAGCTCGGCGTCGAGCGCCGAGACGTGCACCTGCGACGACAGCTCGCCTGCGGTGGTCGGCGCGTTCGCCCCGACGGCGGCGCTGAAGGAGCGCGGTCCTCCGTCGTCGAGCTGCAGCACCTCGGCGTACAGGCTGAAGCGCTCGCCCGCGTGCGCGGCCGGGTCGGCGGCGACGGCGGCCCACCCCGCCTCGTCGACGGGCCCGATCGTCGTCGGGTCGACGGGCTCCGGCGTCGGGGGCAGAGCCGCCGCGTCCTGGGCCTCGACCGCGGTCGGCGCCGTGGGGGCGGCGACGGCGTCGAGCCCGGGGCCGGCGTCGGTGCCACCCAGGTCGAAGACCCCGGCACCCAGCGCCCCGCCGATCGCGATCGCCACGAGACCCGCCGCCACACCGGCGGCCACCGGACCGCGGCGGGCCCGGTTCCGCGCACGGCGGGCGTCGGCGAGCGCGGCGGCCTCGCGTGCAGCCGCCCCGGCCGCGACCAGCTCGGGGAACAGCGAGTCGCGCTCGATCGAACCCGAACGCCAGTCCTCGAAGTCCGAACGCGGCTGCACCGCGGCGCCGTAGGTCGTCCCGTAGGAGGCCACGACGTCGTCCGGACGCGGGGGCACGACGCTGACGCGGGCATACGCCCCGCTGGTCGGGCGGGTGACGCCCCACTCGGCGGGCGGCGCGGGCGGCGAGGCCGGCGAGGGGCTCGTGTCAGCACCCGGAGCGGGCGTGACGGAGGGCTGGTCGTCGGGCATGGAGGGTCCTCGTCATTCCGGGTCCGTGGAACTGAACTCGGACGATTCATGCCCGAACTGAGCACAACCTAAACGACAATCGACATTCTCGCCCGCCGAACACGGCCGTCAGGTCTCAATCGCCACCGCCCAGCCATCAACGGGGTCGATCAGCGGCGCCCAGCACCGCCGATCCACCCCGCCACCAGCATCGGGACCGTTCACGGCAGGTGTAGAGGAGCACCGCCACAAGCTCAGCCCCGCACGATCTCCAGCGCCATCGCCCGCACGTCGTCCGCGCGCACTCCCGGCCACCCGTGCAGCATTTCCAGCCAGCGCTCCGGAAGCGCGGTCGTCCCCCACCGCGCACCCAGCAGCGCTCCGGCGATCGCCGCGACGGTGTCGGTGTCGTGCCCGATCCTGATGGCCGTCGTCAGCGACGCCACGAGGTGGTCCGACGGCGCGGCCACCGGCACCGGCGTCTGCACGACCGCGGACCACGCCGCCTGCAGCGCCCCCACGGTCCAGGCGTTCGTCGTGAAGGTCGACGGCGCGGCCTCCTCGGCCTCACGCAACCGCGCCCGCCACACGTCGGCCCGCGGGACCCACGCGGCGACGTCGTCGAACACCGGCGTCTCCCCCGCCAGCACCGCGTGCCGGACCAGCAGGCACCACAGCGCGCTGGACTCCCCGCGTCGGCCTCGACGTGCGTGAGCGCCGCGACGGCCAGCGCCGCCTGCACCAGCGCCTCCGGATCGTCCAGGTGCGCGAGCGCCACGGGCGCCGTCCGCATCAGCGCCCCGTTGCCGGCGCTGCGTCCGGTGCGTGCGTGCACGGCCGCGGCGGCCTCGCGCATCCGGGCCGCGGAGGCGTCCGGGCCCGCGAGCTGCAGCACCGCGCGGGTCTGGATCCCGACGTCGGCCGGGCCCTCCGCGAACCAGCGCGCGAACCCCGCCGCCACGACGTCGAGCGCCCGCTCGGTCCGCAGGTCGCCCGCGACCGCGCCCCGCGCGACGGCCACCGCCTGCGCGGTGTCGTCCGTCCACTCCCCCGGCGCGAAGTTCCCCAGGCCGCCGCCGATCATGCCGGGCTCGAGGTCGGGCGCAACGGCGGCGAACTCGTACCCGGCACCGAGCGCGTCGCCCAGGGCGGAGCCCAGCAGCGCGGCGACGGCGCGGTCCTCCTGGTCGGCTGTCAGCGTGAGCGTCATGGGCCCACGCTAGCGACGCCGTCGGTAAGCAACATGTTTACTGTCAGGCAACACAACGGTTACAGCCGAGGTCTTCCGAGGAAACACCTCCCTCCCTACGGTGGAGCCACGGCAGTAAACGCCGTGTTCACCGAAGGAGACATCGTGACCACCACCACCGACACCGCCGCTCTCGGTCAGCGGGTGCGCGACCTGCGGGCGCAGACCGGCGTGTCGATGCGGGCCCTCGCGGCCCGCGCGGGGGTCAGCGCCGGCTACATCAGCCAGATCGAGAACGGCCAGGCCAACCCCAGCCTCGCCGTCATCCGCTCCATCGCCGAGTCCTTCGGCGTCACGTGGCTGGAGCTGTTCCAGCCCACCCCGCGACACGGACGCGTGCTGCGGCGCGAGGACCGCCCGAGACTCTTCTCGGACGGGAACGTCGCCCACTACGGCATCACCCAGCCCCCGGTCGGCAACGTCGAGGTCCTCGTGACCGAGTACGCGCCCGGCCAGGGCACGGGCGCCGACGACTACACCCACGGCGACTCCCAGGAGATCTGCCTCGTGATCCGCGGCAGCCTGGAGTTCACCGTCGACGGCGAGACCACCGTCCTCGACGCCGGCGACAGCATCGAGTACCGCACGAGCGTCCCCCACCGTCTGGTCAACATCGGCGACGACGTCGCCGAGGCCGTCTGGGTGGTCACGCCACCCTCGGTCCCGGGGCTCCGGCAGCGCCACACCGAGACCGGCGACACCGGGTCACGCGACACCGCGTCCCGCGACACCGAGGCCTGACGCCGTCGGCCCGCCCGGGGCCGACCCGCACCTGCCCAGCCCCGCAGCACCACCGCACCGACGACCCCCACCGGGGGTGCGCCGTCGATCCCGCACACCTCTGATCGCCCCCAGGAGAACCTCATGTCCCTGTCCCTGTTCCGTTCCTGTTCCCGCACCCGCACTCGTTCCCGCACGAGCGCCGCCGTCGCGGTCCTGCTCGCCACCTCCCTCCTCGCCGCCTGCTCCGGCGACTCGGGCGGCTCGGGCGGCTCCGCCGACACTTCCGGATCGGCCGGCGACTCCGCCGAGCCCACCAGGGTCCGCTTCGGCCTGCCCACCCAGATGGGCGCCAACAACTCCCCGATGGCCGTGGCCGAGCACCTCGGCTACTTCGACGAGGAGGGCATCGACCTCGAGATCGTTCACACCACCGACTCCACCTCGATCGTCCAGGGCATCAACACCGGCGCCCTCGAGATCGGCTCCACGCCGCCCGAGCCGCTGTGGCAGGCGATCGAGTCCGGCAGCGACCTGCAGCTCGTCTACAACTACATCCGCCAGCAGACCGGATCGATCGTCTCCCTCGCCGACGGGCCGATCCAGGACCTGTCCGACCTCGAGGGCGCCTCGATCGGACAGTCCAGCCTCGGCAGCAGCAACCTGCTCCTCGCGAACGGCATCCTCGACTCCGTCGGCTTCACCGAGGGTGAGGACTTCGACAACATCGCCGTGGGGACCGGTGCGGCCGCGCTGCAGGCGCTCGAGGCCGATCAGGTCCAGGCGCTCTCGCTGTGGGACACCGAGTACGCCGCGTTCGAGGCGACGGGGGTCGAGCTCAACTACTTCACGACGCCGGAGGTCGCCTCGCTCTTCTCGACCACCTACTTCACCTCGCCCGACTACCTCGAGGCGAGCCCCGACGTCGTGGAGGGCTTCGGCCGAGCGATGGCGAAGGCGACGCTCTTCACCGCCACCAACCCCGAGGCCGCGCTGCGCATCATGTACGAGGACTTCCCCGCCACCCGCCTCGCGGGCGTCTCCGAGGACGAGCAGCTCGCCACCGACCTGACCGCGCTGGAGCGGCGCATCGAGCTCCTCACCGCCGACGACCCCGAGGGCACCGCCACGTGGGGCGCCTACGCACCGGAGGCCGTCACCGCGTGGGCGACCTTCGCCGTCGACAGCGGCATCGTCCCGGCCGAGATCGACGCGCAGGCGCACGTGCAGAACCTGCTCGTCGAGGGCTACAACGACTTCGACGGCGAGGCCGTCGTGGCCGAGGCCGCGGGGTGGACCGAGTGATGACGGCCCCTCCGACCTGGACCGAGGGCGTCCCCGCCATCGACCACCACTCCCACGCCGGCTACGTCCGGCCGGGGCAGCACGTCTCCGGCGTCGACCACTACGTGCTCGAGAACGCGATGGGCCACGTGGAGGGCCACGTCCCGCACGCGGACTACCAGGCGTACATGGGCCTGGTCGAGCGGGGCGACGACGGCGGCGCGGCCGCCCTCGGCGAGCGGCTCGGCATCCCGGCGCTCGTCGCGGCCAGCCGCGAGTTCCAGACCACGACGGTGCACGCGGTCGCGCTGAAGGAGGGCTGCGAGGCGCTGTACGGCCCGGTGGCCCCGGAACTCCTCGACGAGGTGAGCCGCCAGGCTCGCCTGGACGACCCGGTCGGCCTGTACGACCGAGCGCTGCTGCTGTCGGGCACGGCGAGCGTGCTCACGGACATCCCCGAGATCGACGCCGAGACCTGGCCGCACGAGCGGTACAGGCCCATCGCCCGCATCGACCCCTACCTGTTCCCGTTCGGACACCCCGCGTGGACCGGACGCGGGACGGACGCACCGCGCTTCCGGCGGATCTTCTTCCGGGTGCTCCAGCGGCAGCTGGAGCTGAGCGGCACGGCGCTCCCGACCACGCTCGAGGCGTACACGGAGTTCGTGATCGCCTCGCTCGAGCGGCGCCGCAGCGAGGGCTTCGTCGGGCTCAAGATCGCCTCGGCCTACGTGCGCACGCTGGAGTTCGTGCGCACCGACGTCCCCACGGCGCGCGACGCGTGGCGGACGCTGAGCGCCGGCGCCGACCGGCCCTTCGACGGCCGTGAGGCCGAGGCGGACCTCGACCCCGCCGCGCACAAGGCGCTGGCCGACCACCTCGCGTTCGTCATCGCCGAGTGGGCCGTCGGGGCGAGCATGCCCGTGCAGATCCACACCGGTTTCGGCCACACCGAACCGGGCCTGCGGATCTCGACCGCGAACCCGCTGCTGCTCGAGTGCCTCATCGGCGACCCGGCGCTCAACACGCTGCAGATCATCCTCATCCACGGCGGGTTCCCCTACTCCTCCAACCTCACCGCGCTCGCGCAGATGCACGGCAACGTTCACCTTGACTTCTCGTGGATGCCGTACCTGCAGCACCACACGGTCACGCGCGTGCTGGAGGAGTGGCTCGAGCTGCTGCCGGCGAACAGGGTCATGTTCGGCACTGACACGGGTTCCCCCGAGATGCACCTCGCCTCGACCCTGCGCGCGCGGACCGCGCTCGACGGCGTGCTGGGCTCCGGCGTCGCCGACCGGCTGTGGACACCGCGGCAGGCCACCTGGCTGGCCGAGCGGGTGCTGCACCGCAACCTGTGCGACGTGTACGGGATCGACCTGTGAGCGCGCTCGTCGAGCTCGACCGGCTCAGCAAGGTCTACTCCACGCGCACGGGCGACGTCGTCGCGCTGCAGGGCATCACGCTGACGATCGACGAGGGCGAGTTCGTCGCCGTCGTCGGACCGTCCGGCTGCGGCAAGACGACCCTGCTGAAGATCCTCGCCAACCTCGAGCAGCACACGGGCGGCACGGGCATCCTCGGCAACCGCGAGCTCGGCGGGAAGGCGTCCGACGACGTCGGGATGGTCTTCCAGAAGGCCACGCTCCTGCCGTGGCTCGACATCCTCGCCAACGTGCTGCTCCCCGTCACGCTGAAGCGGCGCGCGAGCGCCGCCGACCGCGAGGCGGCCATGGACCTGCTGCGGATGGTGGGGCTGGAGGAGTTCGCGCACAAGCGCCCCGACGAGCTGTCCGGCGGGATGCAGCAGCGCGCCGCGATCTGCCGCGCGCTGGTGCACCACCCGTCGCTGCTCCTCATGGACGAGCCCTTCGGGGCGCTGGACGCCATGACCCGGGACGCGCTGAACGTCGAGGTCAACCGCATCTGGCGCGAGACTCACAAGACCGCGGTCCTCATCACCCACTCCATCCCCGAGGCGGTGTTTCTGGCGCAGCGCGTGATCGTGATGAGCGCCCGCCCCGGTCGGATCGTGGAGGAGATCGAGATCCCGTTCGGCCGCGAGCGCACGCTCGAGCTGATGGGCACCCCCGAGTTCGCGGCGCTCAGCGCCCGGATCCGACGAGACTTCGAGGTGAAGGCAGCATGACCGCGATCGATGCGAGCAACGCATCCGCCCCCTCCGACGCCGCGGTCCTCGCCCGGCCGGCGCGCACGGGCTGGACCCCGCGCCGGCGCCAGCTCGTCGGCTCGACGAGCGTCCTGGCGGTGCTGCTGCTGGCCTGGCAGCTCCTGCCGCAGGCCCTCGGGACGCCGTCCTACGTCGTGCCCGTCCTCAGCGACGTGCTGGTCGCCCTGTTCGACCCCGCGGCGTTCCCGCGGTACCTCGAGGCCGCCGGGGCGACGATGACGGAGGTCGGGCTGGGTCTCGCGATCGGCGTCGGGCTCGGTCTCGCGCTGGCCATCACGCTGGCACAGCTGCCGACGCTCTACGGGATCGTCTTCCCCTACGTCGTGGCGATCGAGTCGATCCCCAAGGTCGCGATCGCGCCGCTGTTCGTCATCTGGTTCGGTTTCGGGCTCTCCTCCAAGGTCGTCGTGGTGGTGCTGCTGGCGTTCTTCCCGGTGCTGGTGAACACCATCCACGGACTGCGCTCGGTCGACCGCGACCAGGTCGACCTGTTCCGCGTCAACGGGGCGACGCCGATGCAGGTGCGGCTGCGCCTCCTCGTGCCCGCGTCGCTGCCGCAGATCTTCTCGGGACTCGAGCTCGCCGTCGCGGCGTCGATGATCGGCGCCATCGTGGCCGAGTTCGTCGGCGCCCAGAAGGGGCTCGGCGTGCTGATCCTCCAGGCGCAGGGCCGGATGGAGACGCCGGCGGTGTTCGCGCTGCTGATCATCCTGTCGGCGCTCGGCATCGGGCTGAACGTGCTGGTGAGGCTGCTGCGGCGCCTCGTGGTGACGTGGGAGCGCCACTGATGCCACCCGCCTCCCCGGGCGTCGCGGCGGACTAGCGTGGTGCGCATGCTGATCGCCTTCTCCGTCGCCCCGTCCGGTCCCGGCGAGATCCCGCTGGAGGGCGACGGCGGGTCGGTCGCCCCCGCCGTCGCCGCGGCCCTGCGCGTGGTCGAGGCCTCCGGCCTGCCGTACCGCCTCGAGTCGATGTTCACCACGCTCGAGGGCGAGTGGGACGAGTGCCTGGCCGTCATCAAGGAGGCGACCGACGCCGTCGCCGCCTACGGCTCGCGCGTCAGCCTCGTGATGAAGGCCGACATCCGCCCGGGTCGGACGGGCCAGCTCACGGCCAAGGTCGAGCGGGTCCAGCGCCTGCTCGAGGAGGGCTGAGCGGTGCCTCGCACCCCACGCGCGCTCGGCGCCGTCGCCCTCGTCCTCGCGCTGACGGGCCTCGCGGCGTGCGACGCGGACAGCGCGCCTGACCCCGACGCCTCGGGCAGCGCCGAGACCGCCCCGACCGACAGCGATGGCGACGGCGCGAGCGCCACCACCACCCACACCGTCGAGGAGCTGGGCATCGAGCTCACGCTCCCGGCCGACTTCGCCGAGCAGCCCTCCGAGCTGCCCCTCACGCTCGAGCGCGCCGACCCCCGCGCGATCCTGTCGGTCGACGGGTTCGGCTCCCCGATCCCGCTGGACGACTACCCCGCCCGCGAGGGTGAGGAGGTGTCCACGTCGGTGATCGACGGCGTCGACGTGCTCGTCGTCGAGAACGCCCAGCTCGAGGGCCTGCCGCCCGACGTCGAGGCCAACACCCTCCTGGCCGACAACGGCGCACGGTCCTTCAGCCTGATCATGTCCGGCGCGCCGGACTCCCTCGCGCCCGCGTGGGAGCAGCTGATCGACGGACTGGTCCTCACCCCCGACGCCTGAGCCGGCCCCGATCCCACCCGGACGCGTCACCTACCGTGGGCACATGGCCCTCCGCTACAACCCGCCGCCCTCCTGGCCCGCGCCGCCGCGCGGCTGGACGCCCACGCCGGACTGGACGCCGCCCGCGGACTTCCCACCCCTGCCGGAGGGCTGGGAGCTGTGGATCGACGACGACGCCCCCGCTCTCACGACCGGCCCCGCCGACCCCGGCGACCCCGGCGACCCCGGCGCCACCGAGGCGGCGCCCGCCCCCGTCGTCGCGCAGGCGCACGCCGAGGAGGCGAAGCGCCGTCGCGACAAGCAGACCTGGACGCTCCTGATCATCGGCGGCCTCATCGCCGTGGTCGTGATCGGCGAGGGCCTCTTCCAGATCCTGCGGGGCTGACCGCCCGGGGCCGACCAGCGCACACCCGAGGACGACGAAGGCGGGACCCCGACACCGGGATCCCGCCTTCGACCGCTGTGCGCAAGGGGGGAGTTGAACCCCCACGTCCTTTCGGACACACGGACCTGAACCGTGCGCGTCTGCCTATTCCGCCACTTGCGCGTGGTGCGTCCCCTGCAGGCAACCTTTCGATTCCCACGGGATCAGCGCGAACGAGCCTATCACCCCGAACACGGGAGGCCGAACGCGCCGCCGTCTTCACACCCTGCGCACCACAGCCGCCCACGCGCGCCACCGCATCCCGTCCCGCCGAGGGCCGCCCCCGTTACGATGAACAGCGGCAGCCCCACGCGCGCGACGTCGTCGCGCCCGCAAGGCGGTTCCCCAGGGAACCATCGCGACACGCCAGACGACCACGAGACAGCAGACCTCGGCCCCACGGCCCGGGGGTGAGCAACGGGGAGGTGCACGATGGGCGTTCTCGACAGGTTCGAGAAGGGCGTCGAACGCGTCGTGAGCTCGGCCTTCGCCAAGGCCTTCCGGTCCGAGGTCAAGCCGGTCGAGATCGCGAGCGCCATCCGCAAGGACATGGACGACCGCGCCGCGTCGTTCTCGCGCGGCCGCACCGTCGTGCCGAACACGTTCGACGTCGAGCTCGGCGAGAGCGACCACGAGCGCGTCGTGGAGTGGGGCGAGGACGCCCTGGCCGACGAGATCATCGCCGCCGCCGCCGAGCACGCCCGTGAGCAGGGATTCTCGCTGGTCGGGCCGCTCGCCGTGACCTTCTCCGCGAAGCCCGACCTCGAGACGGGCCGGTTCCGGGTCCACTCCTCCACCGTCCGCGCCGGTGGCGAGCAGGGCGTCCCGCAGGGCAACCAGCACGCCGGTCAGCACGGCGACCAGCAGCAGTCGTGGACCGGCACGGTCCCCGCCCCGCCGCGCCACCCGCTGATCGACATCGACGGCAAGCGCTACCTCCTCACCAGCGAGACCACGGTCCTGGGCCGCGGCAACGAGTCGGACATCGTCGTGGACGACACGGGCGTCTCGCGGCGGCACGTCGAGATCCGCCGGACCCCGCGCGGCGTCGTCGTGACCGACCTCGGCTCCACGAACGGCACGTTCGTCGAGGGCAACCGCATCACGGCCGCCACGCTCGTGGACGGCAACACCGTCACCATGGGCCGCACGCGGCTGCTCTTCTACTCCGGCGAGGGCACCGACGCGTGAGCGAACTCGTCCTCACCGTCCTGCGGCTGTCCTTCCTCGTCCTGATCTGGCTGCTGGTGCTGTCGTGCCTGCGCACGCTGCGCAGCGACATCTACGGCACGCGCGTGGGCGCCCGCGCGGGCAGTCGCCGTCGTCTCGGTCGTCCGTCGGACGCGCCGCTGGACGACGGCGGGACCTCGCCCGCGCCGCAGCGCTCCGGCCCCGTGACGCTCGTCGTCCTCGCCGGACCCTTGGCGGGCACGACCCTGAACCTGCACTCCTCGGCCGTCCTGATCGGGCGGGCGCCCTCGTGCACCCTCGTGCTCGACGACGACTACGCCTCCGGCCGGCACGCGCGGATCTTCCCGCACGACGGCCGCTGGTTCGTCGAGGACCTCGGCTCCACCAACGGCTCCTGGCTCGGCGACCACCGCGTCGGCGAGCCCGAGCCGATGGATCCGGGGCTGCAGCTGAAGATCGGCCAGACCGTCATCGAGCTGCGGAAGTAGGCCCCCGTGACCCTCGCCTTCCGCTACGCGGCGCGCTCCGACGTCGGCCTCATCCGCTCGAGCAACCAGGACTCCGGGTACGCCGGACCGCACCTGCTGGTGCTCGCCGACGGCATGGGCGGCCCCGCCGGTGGCGACATCGCGTCCTCGATCGCGATCGCCCACCTCGCGCCGCTGGACGGTGAGTCCCACACGGGCGACATGCTCGCGCTGCTGCGCAACGCCGTCGTCGAGGCCCACAGCGAGCTGCGTTCGCGCGCGCTGGACAACCCCGAGCTGGCCGGGCTCGGGACCACGCTGATCGCCGCGCTGCGCACCGGCAAGAAGCTCGCGCTCATCCACATCGGCGACTCGCGCGCCTACCTCGTGCGCGACGGCGAGGTCACGCGTCTCACGACCGACCACACCTACGTGCAGCACCTCGTGGAGTCGGGCCAGCTCGAGCCCGAGGAGGCCGAGAACCACCCGCACCGCTCGGTCATCCTGCGCGTGCTCGGCGACCACGACCTCGGCGTCGAGCTCGACGAGTCCGTGCGCGAGCTGCACGCGGGCGAGCGGTTCCTGCTCTGCTCCGACGGCGTCTCCTCCTTCGTCAGCCACGACACCATCGTCGAGACGCTGACCGAGGTCGCCGACCCCGGCGAGTGCGCCGACCAGCTCGTCGACCTCGCGCTGCGCGCCGGTGGCCCGGACAACATCACCGCGGTGGTGGCCGACGTGGTCGAGATCGACACGCTGGCCGACGGCGCCGCCCCCGACACCTCCCCGCAGGTCGTCGGCTCGGCCGCCGCCCACTGGAAGCGCCCGACCAAGGGTGGTTCGGGGGCCGCGGCGCGCGCCGCCGCCCTGACCTCGGCCGCCGCGACCGGCGTCGGGTCGAGCGACGACGACACCGACGGTGGCACAGGGTCGGAGGACGACGGCGGAGCCAAGCCGCGCCGTCGTCGCACCGGGGCGATCATCACCACGCTGGCGCTGCTCATCGCGCTCGTGGCCGCGGGCGTCTCCGGGTACCGCTGGACCCAGACGCAGCACTACGTCGCCGCCTCCGGCGAGTTCGTCGCGATCTACCGCGGCATCCCGCAGAACGTCGGACCCCTGACCCTCAGCAGCGTCGAGGACACGACCGACCTGCGCGTGGACGAGCTGCCGGCGTTCGCGCAGGACCGGCTCGCGCAGGGCATCACGCCCGAGAGCGGTTCGCTCACCGACGCCGAGGAGCTCGTCGAGAGCCTGCGCGCGCAGCGCACGACGGCGGACGAGCCGACCGACGACGCCGGCGCCACCGACGCGCCGAGCGAGTCGGCGTCGCCCGGCACCCCGAGCGACCCCAGCACCCCGGCCACGCCCACCACCCCCGCCCCGAGCCCGACGAGCTGATGGCCACCATCCAGGCGCTCACCCCGTCCCGGAGCCGCTGGCGCGAGCTGGCCCTCCTGGTCCCCGCCGTCGGGGTCGGGGTCTACGCCTACCTGCAGGTCGGGCTGGCCACGGGCGGCGCACCGCCGTCGGACCTGCTGATGTTCGCCGGGCTGCTCGCCGGCGTCGGGCTGCTCGTCCACCTGGTGCTGCGCTGGCGGGCGCCCTACGCCGACCAGGTCATGCTGCCGATCGTCATCGCGCTGAACGGCATCGGCCTGGCGATGATCGCGCGCGTGCACCTCGGGCTGCAGGGGCGGACGCGCTCGTGGGACGTCGACCCGTCGCGGCAGATGATGTGGGTGGTCGTCGGCACCGTCGCGGCGCTCGTGGTCCTGATCGCGCTGCGCGACCACCGCACGCTGCGCCGCTACACGTGGACGGCGCTGATCGCCGGCGTCGGGCTGCTGCTCCTGCCGATGCTCCCCGGCATCGGTCGGACCATCAACGGTTCGCGGCTCTGGGTCGGCGTCGGTCCGTTCACGCTCCAGCCCGCCGAGCTCGCCAAGATCTGCTTCGCGGTCTTCTTCGCCGGCTACCTCGTCACGCACCGCGACACCCTCACGCTCGCGGGCCGCAAGGTGCTCGGGATCTCGCTGCCCCGCCCGCGCGACCTCGGCCCCATCCTGCTGGCGTGGGCCGTCAGCGTGGGCGTGCTGCTGAGCCAGCGCGAGCTCGGCACCTCGATCCTGCTGTTCGGCCTGTTCATCGCCATGCTCTACGTCGCTACGGAACGCCTCAGCTGGGTCGTCATCGGCGGGCTGCTGTCCCTCGGCGGGGTCGCGCTGGTGGCGATGAACGTCGGCTACGTGCAGGCACGGTTCGACGTCTGGCTGCACGCGCTCGACCCCGAGATCTACAACCGCGACCCCGGCGGCTCCGGCCAGATCGTCTCCGGCCTGTTCGGCATGGCCAACGGCGGCCTGTTCGGCACCGGCTGGGGAGAGGGCTACCCCTGGCTGACCTACTCCGCCAACGCGGACATGATCATGCCGTCGATCGCCGAGGAGATCGGCCTCGTCGGGATCCTCGCGGTCCTGATGCTGTACGTGATCCTCGTGCTGCGCGGGCTGCGCACCGCCATCGGCATCCGCGACGGCTTCGGCAAGCTCCTGGCCTGCGGGCTCGCGTTCACGATGGCGCTGCAGTGCTTCGTGGTCGTCGGCGGCGCCACCCGCGTCATCCCGCTGTCCGGGCTGACGATGCCGTTCCTCGCCGCCGGCGGCTCCTCGCTGCTCGCGAACTGGATCATCCTGGCGCTGCTGCTGCGGCTGTCCGACGGCGCGCGCCGCCCGGGCGCCTCGGTCGAGGCGACGCCGGTCGCCGTCGTCTCCCTCCCGCCCCGCGAGGGGGTGGCTCGCGCGTGAACACCCCGCTGCGCCGCATCAGCCTCGTCGTGATGGGCATGTTCGTCGTCCTCATGCTGGCGATCACGTCGATCCAGGTCTTCCAGGCCGGCGACCTCAACGCCGACACCCGCAACCAGCGCGCGACCTTCCGCGAGCAGGGCCGCGAGCGCGGTCCGATCGTGGTCGCGGGCGAGCCCATCGCCTCCTCCGTCGCGGTGGACACCCCCTTCGCCTTCCTGCGGACCTACGCCAACGGCCCGCTCTACGCGCCCGTCACCGGTTACAGCTCGATCGTGTTCGGGCAGACCGCCGTCGAGCGGTCGGCGAACACGGTCCTCAACGGCACGGCGCCGTCGCTGTGGCGCCAGCGCCTCGGCGACCTCATCACGGGCCGCCAGCCGTCCGGCGGTTCGGTCGAGCTGACGATCGACCCGGCCGTGCAGCAGGCCGCCTTCGACGCGCTCGGCGACCGCGAGGGCGCCGTCGTCGCCCTGGACCCCAGCACGGGTGCCATCCTCGCGATGGTCTCGACGCCGAGCTACGACCCGAACCTGCTGGCGGGCCACGACACGGCCGCCGTCAACACGGCGTGGCAGGAGCTGCTCGCCGCCCCCGGCGACCCGCTGGTCAACCGCGCCATCGCCGGTGACACCTACGCGCCCGGGTCGACGTTCAAGCTCATCGACCTCGCGGCCGCCCTGTCCACGGGCGACTACGCGCCCGACACCCGCGTGGCGGCGCCCGACGTGCTGACCCTGCCGGGCTCGAGCTCGACCATCTCCAACCCGGCGGGCGAGACCTGCGACGACGGCGTGACCGCCACGCTCACGCTCGCGCTGCAGAAGTCGTGCAACACGCCGTTCTCGCAGCTCGCGATCACGCTCGGCGAGCAGGCGATCCGCGACCAGGCCGAGGCGTTCGGCTGGGGCGAGGAGCTGTCCGTCCCGATGCCGGTGACGCCGAGCCGCCTGGGCGACATCGAGAGCGAGGCCCAGCTCGGGCAGACCGCGATCGGCCAGCTCGACGTGCGCACCACGCCCATGCAGATCGCCATGGTCGCGGCCGGCATCGCGAACGACGGCGAGCTCATGACGCCGTACCTCGAGGCCACCGAGCGGGCCGCCGACCTCTCGATCGTGGCCGAGACCGAACCCAGCACGCTCTCGGAGGCCGTGAGCCCCGAGGTCGCCGACCAGATGACGGAGATGATGGTGAACGTCGTCGAGAACGGCACAGGATGGCGTGCCCAGATCGACGGCGTGCGCGTGGCCGGGAAGACCGGCACGTCGCAGACCGGCATCAACGAGGGCACCTCGCGCGACTTCCCGCACGCGTGGTTCACCGGCTTCGCTCCCGCTGACGACCCGCAGATCGCCGTCGCGGTCGTGCTCGTCAACGGCGCCGACCCGAACAGCGAGCAGTACTCCGGCGGGCAGCTCGCCGCCCCCGTGGCCAAGGCCGTCCTCGAGGCGGGTCTGCGATGACGCCGCGCAGCGGGGTCGTGCTGGACGGCCGCTACGAGCTCGACGAGCGCCTCGCCATCGGCGGCATGGGCGAGGTCTGGTCGGCCACCGAGATCGGCAGCGGCGAGCGCTTCGCGGCCAAGGTGATGCGTCCGGAGTTCGCCGGCGAGAAGCTCTTCCTCGACCGCATCGCCGCCGAGGCCCGCAACTCGCGCAACCTCGAGCACCCCGGCATCGCGCGCACCTACGACGCCGGTGTCGTCGGAGGCCTCGGCTACCTCGTGATGGAGCTCGTCGAGGGCGAGACGCTGTCGCAGGTGCTGCGGCGGCAGGGGACGCTCAGCCCGCGCACGCTGCTCGACGTCCTCGCCCAGACCGCCGACGCGCTCGCGGCCGCGCACGCCGCCGGCGTCGTGCACCGCGACATCAAGCCGGGCAACCTGCTGCTGACCGCGCAGGGCCGGGTCAAGCTCACCGACTTCGGCATCTCCATCGGCGAGAACCAGGCCCCGATGACGGACGCCGGCATGGTCATGGGCACGGCGCAGTACCTGCCGCCCGAGCAGGCGATGGGCAAGCCCGCGACCGGTGCCGGGGACGTCTACGCGCTCGGAATCATCGCGTACGAGGCGCTCGCCGGACGGCGCCCCTTCACGGGCGCGACGCAGGTCGACATCGCGTTCGCGCACGTCACCGAGCCCGTCCCGCCCCTGCCCACGACCGTCGACGCCCCGCTGGCGCGCCTGGTCGAGGCGATGCTCGAGAAGGACCCGGCCGACCGTCCGGCGTCCGCCGCCGTCGTCGCCGAGCGCGCGCGCGAGCTGCTCGCCGAGCTCGCCGCCGGCACGTGGGACCCCGCGCGCGTGCGGGGCGCCTGGCCGCGTCCCACGCGCGGCGCTCAGCACGCGCCGGGTCGCACGGGTCGGCACGACGGCGGAGCACCCGCGCCGGCACCGGCCCCCGAGCGGCGCTCCCGTCGTCGCGCCCCCAGCACCGCCCGACAGGTGATCGTCGCCGTCGGCATCGTGGTGGTCGCGGCGCTCGTCACGCTGACGATCCTCACCCTCGCTAATCTGGGCACTGCGGCGGCCCTCGCCGCAGCTGCCGTCCTGCCGGGCCCACGGGTCCGGTCCGAGCTCCCGCGGCGCGGGTGGCAGCACGAGGCGGACCCATCGGTCCTTCTCACACGTCGAGAGGTTCTCTAGTGGTGGATCAGGTTCCCCGGGTTCTGGCCGGGCGGTACGAGGTCGGTGAGCTCATCGGCCGCGGCGGCATGGCCGAGGTGCACATCGGCCGTGACAACCGGCTGTCCCGCCGCGTCGCCATCAAGCTGCTCCGCTCCGACCTCGCGCAGGACTCCACGTTCCAGGCGCGGTTCCGGCGCGAGGCGCAGTCGGCCGCGGCGCTGAACCACCCCGCGATCGTGTCGGTGTACGACACGGGCGAGGACACGCACACCGGTGGCGACGGCGTCCCGCACCACCTGCCCTTCATCGTCATGGAGTACGTCGAGGGCCACACCGTGCGCGAGCTCATCCGCGACGGGGCGGCGCTCCCGCTCGACGAGGCCGTGGAGATCACCTCGGGCGTCCTGTCGGCGCTGGAGTACTCCCACCACGCCGGGATCGTGCACCGCGACATCAAGCCCGCGAACGTCATGATCACGACGGCGGGCGACGTCAAGGTGATGGACTTCGGCATCGCTCGCGCGATGGCCGACTCCGCCGCGACCATGACGCAGACCCAGGCCGTCGTCGGCACCGCGCAGTACCTCTCCCCCGAGCAGGCGCGCGGCGAGGTCGTGGACGCGCGCTCCGACGTCTACTCCACCGGCGCGCTGCTGTTCGAGCTGCTGACGGGGCGTCCGCCGTTCATCGGCGACTCGCCCGTCGCCGTCGCCTACCAGCACGTGCGCGAGGAGCCGCCGACGCCGAGCGCGCTCGCGCCCGACGTGCCGAACGAGCTCGACCGCATCACGCTCAAGGCGCTGGCCAAGGACCGCACGGTCCGCTACCAGAGCGCCGAGGAGTTCCGGGCCGACCTCGAGGCGGCGCAGCGCGGCGGCGTCGTCGGCGCCCCCGCCGTCGGTGTCATCGCGGCCGCCAACGCTGCCACCGTGGCGACCGGGACCCCCGCGGCGCGCGCCGCCGCGACCACGGTCATGTCCGGCCCGCCGACGGCGACCACGTCCTCGAACCTGCCGCCGGTCGAGCCGGAGGAGGAGCCGCGCAAGGGCCGCGCCTGGATCTGGATCCTGTCGATCCTGGCCGTGCTGCTCGTGGCCGGGATCGTCGCCGTCGCGGTGAACAACGCGCGCGAGAACGAGCCCGAGCCCACCCCGACCGAGACGACGCCGGAGAACGTGGCGGTGCCCGACGTCGTCGGAGGCACCGAGGCCGAGGCGCGCACCGCGATCGAGGACGCCGGTCTGGTCTTCGCGAGCGAGCAGGCCGCGAGCGCCGACGTCGAGGTCGGTGAGGTCATCAGCAGCAACCCGGGTGCCGGGACGGCGATCGCGCCCGGTCAGACCGTGACGGTCTCGGTCTCCTCCGGTCCGGACTCGCTCGAGGTGCCGGACCTGGTCGGTCTGACGGCGGCCCAGGCGCGCACCGAGCTGACGAACGCCGGGTTCTCGAACGTCGCCGTCACCATCGAGGAGGAGGACGACCCCACGGGACAGGCGAACGCGGGCACGGTCCTGCGCAGCGAACCGGCCGCGGGTGAGCAGGCCGCTCCCGATGCCGACTTCTCCGTGTACGTCGCCTCCGGCAACGTGGCCGTTCCCGACCTCACGGGGACGAACCGCGAGGATGCCCGCACGCGTCTGGCCGACGTCGGCCTGACCGCCACCTTCGTCGACGACGAGACTGGCTCCGCCGCCGCCGGCACGGTCACGCGGTGGGAGCCGACCGGTTCGGTCCAGCGCCTGTCGGTCGTGACGGTCTACGTCGCCTCCGACGAGGTCGAGGTGCCGAACCTCGAGGGGCTCTCGCGGGCCGAGGCCGAGGCCGCGCTGGCCGAGGTCAGCCTCGTGGCAGCGTTCCAGCAGGAGCCGAACGGCGACGTGGAGCCCGACGACGTGACCCGCTGGGAGCCGGAGAACGGTGCGGTCGCCCGCGGGTCGACGGTCACCGTCTGGCTCGCGACGGAGCCGACCGAGACCGCGTCGCCGACCGATCCGCCGACGTCCCCGTCCCCTACCACGCCCGGCAACAACGGCCGCGGCAACGGTGCGGGCAACCCCGGCAACCCGGGCAACGGGAACGGCGGCGGCTGACGCCTCTGCACACCACGACGAACGGCCCCGGGCACCAGCCCGGGGCCGTTCGTCGTTCATCCTGTCTCATTCGCGAGGCACTTTCGGGCGTTCGCGAGGTACTTTCCGTGCCCCTCAGAGCGGCGCGAGCGGGCGCATGCCCTCGCTGCGCGCCACGGCGCCGTCGTCGCCCACCATCGCGAGCCAGTTCGCGAACAGCCGGTGCCCGCCCTCGGTGAGCACCGACTCGGGGTGGAACTGCACGCCGTGCAGCGGCAGCTCGCGGTGCGACAGCGCCATCACGATGCGCGGCGTGCCGTCGCCGCCGGTCCACGCGGTCACCTCGAGCTCGTCCGGCACCGTCTCGGTGACGACGGCGAGCGAGTGGTAACGGGTCGCCGTGAAGGGTGCAGCCAGTCCGTCGAACAGGCCGCCGTCGTCGTGCGCAACGGCGGAGGTCTTGCCGTGCATGAGCTCCTGCGAGTGCGTCACGACGCCGCCGTAGACCTCCGCGAGCGCCTGGTGGCCGAGGCAGACGCCGAGCATCGGGGTGACGGTGACGGCGCACGCCGCGATCACGTCCATCGACGCACCGGCGCCGGCGGGCGTCCCCGGTCCGGGCGAGATCAGGACGCCGTCGAACTCCGCGAGCTCCTCCGGCGTGCCGGCGAGAGCGTCGTTGCGCACCACGGTCGTCTCGGCCCCGAGCTGCTCGAGGTAGCCCACGATCGTGTAGACGAAGCTGTCGTAGTTGTCGACGACGAGGATCCGCGGTGCGGCCCCGTGGGTCGGGAGATCTGTCATGCGGTCTACTCCACCGTCTGCTGGTCGAACGGGAGCAGCGGCGCGACCGCGGGGAAGACCCACAGGAACAGCGCCGCCACGACGGCGAGGGCGAGGATCAGCGCCTCGATCGCCTTGAGCCAGGTCGGGCCGGGCAGGACCCGCCAGATCGCTCCGTACATCAGGCCTCTCCTCCGAGCTCGGCCGGACGGCCGGCGTCGCGCGGCACCCAGCTGTCCAGCGTGCCGTGCACGATGTAGCGCTCCCGCGTCGAGAACAGCGGGTGGCAGGTGGTCAGGGTGATCGACGCCGCCGTCGGTGCGGCGGACGGGTCGGAGGGGTTGGCGGCGATGACCTCGGTCTGGCTGGGCGTCACGATGAGGCTGTCCGTGACCTTGTAGACGTACCAGGCCTCCGCCGTCTCCACCACCAGGTCGTCGCCGACCTCGAGCGTGGGGATGTCGTAGAACGGCTTGCCGTGGCTCTGTCGATGCCCGGCGAGCGCGAAGTTGCCGATGTCGCCCGGCATCGCGGTGTCGGTGTAGTGCCCGATGCCGAGCACGTCCAGCACGGTCGCGCGGTCGGTGCCCTCGGAGATGGTCCGGCGGTAGGCGTCGTCCCCGCTGTCCCAGCGCGGCACCCACAGGCGGGCGAACGTCGTCGCGTCCAGCGGCGCCTCGGCGACGGGCGGGGGCTCGTCGACCTGCGGCGGCGCGACGACGGCGGGCGAGTCCGGCAGCTCGGCGTCGAGCGTCTCGGAGAGGGAGGTCTGCAGCTGCTCCGCCTCGACGTCGGTCCACCACAGCTGCCACGCCACGAACAGCCCGAGCAGGAGCCCCGCCGTGATGAGGAGCTCCCCGAGGAACCCGACGAACGCGGATCCCGCGCCACCGCGCGAGCGGCGTCGACGGTGCCGCACGGGAGGGGCGATCTCGGCGGTGGTCATCGTGTCCCTTCGGCGGCGGTCGCGTAGGAGAGCGTACGCGTGCCGGTGTAGGCGTCCAGATCGAGGCCGGTCTGCTGGGTGAGGGAGAAACCGAGCCCGTAGGCGTCGACGTACTGCTGGAAGAGGCGGACGCCGGGATCGCTCTCGACGGCGTCGGTCAACGACTCCGGATCGCCGATCGCCTCGATCACGTAGGGCGGGGAGTAGGTGCGGCCGTGCAGGAGGAGGACGTTGCCGACGCACCGCACGGCGCTGGTGGCGATGATGCGCTGACCCTGCACAGCGACGGCGTCGGCGCCCCCCGCCCACAGCGCGTTGACCACGGACTGGAGGTCCTGCTGGTGCACCACGAGGTCGTCGGGGTTGTCGGAGGAGGACGACGCCGGGGCGTCCGCGAGCGTGACCGCGACGCCCTCGCCGCTCACCTCCTCCTGCCCGACCGCGAGGAGCACGTCCGCGTCGGGCTCGGCGACGTCGACCTCGAAGCTCTCCTGGAGCGTGGTGACCTCGGCGCGGAGCTCGGCGACCGTCTCGTTGCGCTCCGTCAGCCGCTCGCTCTCCTCGGCGACGAGGGAGCGGAGATCGCGGGGGCGGCCGTCGTCGAACCCCGCGAACAGCGTGGCGCTGGTGGCGAACAGGACGCCCGCGACGAAGGCGACGAGCGCGACGGTGAGGGACGGGCGCCCCAGGAGGCGGGTCCGGATGCTGCCTGGACGCACGATGCCTCCCCCGTCTGACGCGATGGTGAAGAGTTTACGGTCCGCGACCGATACCCTGGATCGTTGCACTCACGCCGATCGAGGAGTAGTTGTGCCCGAGTCCCGGTCCCGCAAGAAGCCGGTCACCCCCAAGCCCGCCCCCGTCGCGCGCGAGGAGGGCCCGAACCCGCCGTGGTTCGCGCCCACCTTCATCGCGCTGCTGATCCTCGGCCTCGTGTGGGTCGTGGTGACCTACATCAGCCAGGGTCGCCTGCCGATCCCGCCGCTGGGGAGCTGGAACCTCGCCGTCGGCTTCGGTTTCATCCTCGTCGGCTTCGGCATGACGATGCGCTGGCGCTGACGGACGGACCACCCCCGCTGCATCGACGCAGCACCCCCGCTCGACCCCACTCAGGGCCGGAACCGACGACGGTTCCGGCCCTGAGTTGTCCCCACGTGTGGGTAACCCTGTGGAGAACTACATCGGTGTCATTTGCCGGATCCGAGCACGACGCCGCAGGTCATGGCACTGGGCCGAACGGCTGTCCCCAGCCTGTGGATACCTCTGGGGAGAACAACACCTGTGTCGTTCACGGACAGCCGGTGACGACGGTCCGACATCCCTCGCCGAGAACGCTCCGCGCGGCTCGACGGGGCTCCCCGAGCCGCACCCGCCGTTCCCGACGCTGCGGTACTCCGCCGAGAACGGCCCTTGCGGCTCGACGGTGGCCGCGGAGCAGCACCCGCCGTTCTCGGCGGAGCAGCTGGCTGCGGGTGGCGGCCGAGGTGCGGGTCAGCCGGACGGCGGCGTCAGAGGAGAACGGCGGCGCTCACTCCCGCGAGCAGCGCGAGCACGGCGCCGCTGCCGGCCCAGTGGAGCCACGCCCGCTCACGCGGGACGTAGGCGTAGAGGGCGGCGAGGCCGGCACCCACCAGCAGACCGCCGAGGTGCGCCTGCCACGCGATGCCCGGCAGGACGAAGCCGATCACGGCGTTGATGCCGATCAGCACGAGGATCTGACGCGGGTCCCGGCCGAACCGACGCAGCAGGATCGCGAATGCTCCGAAGAGACCGAACACGCCGCCCGAGGCGCCGACGACGGGGGCGGCGTCGAGACCCTGGATCAGCAGGTACACGACCGATCCGCCGACGGCGGAGAGCAGGTACAGGGTCAGGTAGCGCGCGCGGCCGAGCAGGCGCTCGAGGTCGCGTCCGACGATGAACAGCGCGTACATGTTGAACGCGAGGTGCATGATCCCGCCGTGCAGGACCGTCGACGTCAGGAACCGGTAGGGCTCCGACGCCGCGAACGGGGGCCAGAACACGAGCTGGGTGTAGATCTCCTGGTAAAGCGGGAGCGCGAGGTAGCGCAGCAGCTCGAGCACGACGCAGATCGCCATGATCGTGTAAGTGATGACCGGCGGGCCGCCCCGGTCGACGCCGCCGAGCACGGTCCGCACCTGGGGGCGCGTGCGAGCGGCCGCCCCGGCGCAGTCGACGCAGTGGATGCCGACGGTCGCGGACCGCTGGCACTCCGGGCACGCGGGGCGCCCGCACCGCTGGCACGAGACGTAGGAGACGCGGTCGGGGTGTCGCGGACACGTCGGTGCGCCACCTCCGCCGTACGCCGGCTGCTGCGGCGGCACGGGTGCGCCGTAGCCGGGCTGCTGCTGCCCGAACGACTGCCCGTACGGCTGCTGCTGCCCGTACCCCTGACCCTGGCCGAACGAGGGCGAGCCCCCACCCTGGCCGGGAACGGGGTCCTGGCCGGGGTGGGGGCTCGAGCCGTAGCCTCCGAAACCGCTCATGGTCGAGAGATCCTCTGCATCGTGGCGACGTGGGGGACTGCGGCGTGGTGCGGGTGCTACTCGGTGATGTCGATGCCGGTGATGACGACGTCCTCGACCGGACGGTCGCCCGCGCCGGTGCGCGTGCCGGAGATCGTGTCGACGACGGCGCGGCTGGCCGCGTCCGTGACCTTGCCGAAGATCGTGTGCTTGCCCTGGAGGTGGGTGGTCGGCGCCGTCGTGATGAAGAACTGCGAGCCGTTGGTGCCGCGGCCCGCGATCTTGCCGGCGTTGGCCATGGCGAGGAGGTAGGTCTCGCGGAAGGACAGCTCCGGGTGGATCTCGTCGTCGAAGGAGTAGCCGGGGCCGCCGCGGCCCGAGCCGAGCGGGTCGCCGCCCTGGATCATGAAGTTGGGGATGACGCGGTGGAAGATCGTGCCGTCGTAGAGCGGACGGTCGGCCTTGGCGCCGGTCGCGGGGTCGGTCCACTCCTTGGAGCCGTCGGCGAGGCCGACGAAGTTCGCCACGGTCTTGGGCGCGTGGTGGGGGAGCAGCTCGACGGTGATGTCGCCGACGGACGTGTGGATGACAGCGTTCATACCTCCATTGTCCCACCGATCGGGCGCGGGTGTCCGGCAAGGGTGCTGCACAGCCGTGCCGACGGTGGCAGTATGGAATGACTGGCATCACCGATCCGTGGCCACCCGCCCCGGAGAGCGAGGGAGCACCCATGGGACGCAAGGTCAACATCGAGCCCGACGAGATCCGCGAGCAGGTCGTCGCGGCGAGCAAGCAGGCGAAGGCGCTCGCGGAGCACGGCGTGGAGTGGGCGACCCCGCACGTCGAGGCCGCCAAGGACTGGGCCGCCCCCAGGGTCGAGCAGGCGTGGAAGGCCGGCGTCAAGGTCGCCGGACCGAAGGTCGAGGAGTTCGCCGGCAAGGCGTCCGACCTGACCGACGTCGCCGCCGTGAAGGCCAAGGGCGCCACCGACTCCGCGCACGACGCGCTGGTCGACGTCATCATCCCGCGCGTGGTCGCGGCGATGCAGGACGCCGCCAAGGCTGCCGCCGACGCGAGCGAGAACGCCGGGAGCGTCGCCGCCAAGGGCGTCGACACCGCGGCCAGCAAGCTGGTCAAGGCGACCGACAAGGCGGCGCACGCCGTCTCCGAGAAGGCCGGCAAGGTCGAGGTCGGCAGGTCGTCCTCGAGCGTCGGCAAGACGATCGGGTGGATCGCCGCCGGTGCGGCCGCCGCGGCCGCCGGCTACCTCGTGTGGCGCCGTACCCAGCCGCTGGACGACCCGTGGGCGGAGGAGTACTGGGAGGACGTCGCGAGCGACGACGACGGCGCCTCGGCGTCCGCCGTGGCCGCCTCGGCCCCCGACGCCTCGGACGAGTCCGTGGTGGAGGCGCTGGTCGACGCCGTCGCCGACTCCGACGAGGACGTCGAGGGCACCTCGGTCGTCGAGGAGGCGGAGGCGGCGCTGCACGAGGCCGCCTCGGGCGTGAAGGAGGCCGCGTCCGACGTCAAGGACAAGGTCACCGACGCCGTCGACTCCGGCTCCGACGGGGCCGAGAAGCCGGTCAACGCCGAGGGCCAGTGGGGCGACGACGAGGCCGGCGGCACGCCGAAGCCGAAGCCGCGCGCGCGCCGTCGTGCCGGCGACACCGAGGGCGAGGTCGACTCCCGCGAGGACACCACGCAGGAGTGATCGCAGCGCTCAGTCGCTGAAGCTCGCACCACCCGAACGGGGTGGGCACGCCCCACCGGGCGCGGCCCGCCCCGTTCGCCTTACCGCCGTCCGAGGAGATCCGTGCTCGCCACCTCCGTCGTCGTCGGTCTGGTGGTCGCCGTCCTCGCGCGTCGGGTCCGGTGGGTGCACGACCGGATGCCGCCGCCCGCCTCGACGATGCTCGTGGCGGTGGGGGTCGCCGTCGTGACCCTGGTGCTGGCGGAACAGCCGCCGAGCCTCGGGCGCACGCTCGGCGCCGTGGCTGCGGCGGCCGCCGCAGGGGCGTTCGCCGTCCTCGTGGGCGGGGTGATCGTCGACGTCGTGCTGCGGCCGCTGCGGCGCTGGCAGGAGCGTCGTCCGGAGGGTCCGACGATCCGCGAGCGGGTCGAGCACCGTGCGGACACGTTCGGGCCGCGCGTTCGCGGGTTGAACCCCGTGGCGCTGAGCACCCGCTCGGTGCTGCGGGCGGGCGACGTGCGCGTGACCGGACTCGCCGCCGAGATGAGCTACTACGCGCTGATCTCGCTCGTGCCGATCGCGACGGCGCTCGGCTCGAGCCTGGGGTTCCTGCGCCCGCTCCTCGGAGATGCGCAGGTGACCGAGATCCGCACCGCCATCGTCGATGCACTGACCTCGATCTTCGCCGAGCAGGTCGCGAGCAACGTGCTCGCACCGCTCGTCGACGGCCTGCTGAGCGAGGAGCGCACGGGCTTCGCCGTCGGGGCCCTGGCCGTCACGCTGTTCCTCGCCAGCCGCGTGTTCCGCGCCGCGGTGCGCGCGCTGGACGACGCCTACCGGGTCGAGGCCCGACGCAACGTCGTCGCCCAGCTCGCCCTCGGGCTGCTCTTCACGCTCGGGGCCCTGGTCACCCTGGTGACGGTGACGCTGCTGGTCGTGGTCGGCCCGCTGCTCGGTGACGGTGCCACGATCGCCGAGAACCTCGGGCTCGGCGACGCGTTCCGCGTCTCGTGGGACGCCCTGCGCTGGCCGGTGGCGTTCGCGATCGGCCTGGCCTTCCTCACCCTGCTGTACCGCTACGCCCCGAACGTGCGGCAGACGTGGCGGCAGTGCGTGCCCGGCGCCGTCGTCGGGTCGCTCGGGCTGCTGCTCGTGTCGTCGGGCTTCATGCTCTACGTGCGGCTCGCGGCGCCCGACGTCGTCGCGTCCGACGCCGGTGCCGCCGCCGTCGTGCAGGCCGCGGGCCAGATGCTCAGCCTCGTGCTGGCCGGCGTGCTGTGGCTGTGGCTCGGCAGCATCGTGGTGCTGCTCGGCGGCATCCTCAACGCGGAGCTGGACGCCGAGCGTGCCGAGCCGGCCGCGTCGGAGACCGGTCAGCGCGTCGCGGACCCGGAGACCCGCTCGACGTAGTGCGGGTTGGTCATGACACCCAGCACGTTGCCGAACGGATCGAGCACCGACGCCGTCGTGAAACCCTCACCGCGGTGCGTGATCGGCTCCCACTCCGTGGCGCCCAGCTCGCGCAGTCGGGCGACCGTGGCCTCGAGGTCGTCGACCGCCCAGTGCATGACGGCGCCACCCGGGGTGCGGGCGGCGTCGGGTCGCCGCCAGGCGGAGGAGATGATCCCGAGCTCGGCCTCCAGGTCGCCGACGCGGAACTCCGCGTAGGCGAGCGAGCCGTCGGGCCCGTTCCGCTCGAAGTAGGGCGCGATGCCCAGCAGCGACGTGTACCAGGCGACCGCGGCCGGGACGTCGTCGGCGTAGAAGTTCAGGGTGGCGAATCCGCGCAGACTCATCGCCCGACGATAGGGGTCGGGGTCCTGGCGGCGAAAGAGCTGGTGGAGCCTAGGGGACTCGAACCCCTAACCCCCTGCTTGCAAAGCAGGTGCGCTACCAATTGCGCCAAGGCCCCGTGGACGATCCGAGCGGACCGGCCGGGTGGTGGATCACGCTACGTGGTGGATCACGCTACGCCGTGAAGCGACCGCGAGTCACGAGCGTCACACCTCGAGCGGATCCGTGATCTCCTCCCAGAGGTCACGCTCGGCCTTCTCGGCCGCGATCTCACGCCACACGAGGTATCCGAGGCTGGCGATCACGCCGAGCACGAGGAGCTTCTTCATCGTGATCCTCCAGGGTGTTTCGGTGGGCCTACCGCGACTTGAACGCGGGACCTCTTCATTATCAGTGAAGCGCTCTAACCAACTGAGCTATAGGCCCGAGGCGCGCTTCCGGGGGACTCTCGTCTCCCTCACGCGCCGGTCGAGACTACCCCACGAGAGGGCTCCCGACCAAAACGGTGGCTGGGGACTCAGTCGTCCGTCAGCGTCATGTGCAGGCCGCCGACCAGCGCGGCCACGATGTTGTAGAGGAACGCGAACAGGGTCGCGAGCGCGGTCACCAGGGCCACGTTCACCACGGCCACCACGACGGCGATCGACATGATGTTGTTCAGGCGCAGGTACTCGAGGATCGGGCCGAACTGCTCGATGGCGCCGAGGTCCGTCACGAGCGACTGCAGGTCGGCGAACACGCCCATGGAGTCCAGCACCTGCCACGCGACGGCGGCCGCGACGACCGTCATGATGCCGAGCGCGACCGAGAGCAGGAAGCCCAGCTTCATGACCGACCACGGGTCCACGCGCGAGACCGAGAGGCGCACGCGGCGCGGACCGGCGACGGGCCGCGGGGCGGACGACGTCGACGACGCGGTCGTGGCGCCGGCGTCGGAGGTCGGCGAACCACCGGTGGACGTCCCGCCCCGGGGCGGGATCGACGCCGGGACGTCGTGCCCACCCGAGGTGGTGTCCTTCTCGACGGTCGCCGTGGCGGGGCCGCCCTGGCGCACGGTCTTGATGGCGGAGGTGCGGACAGGACCCTGACCGCTACCGGTGCCGGTACCGCCGGATCCGGTCCTGCCGGAGCCCGCGGTGGGGCGGGACGACTTCGGCTGACTCATCTGGTCCCATCCTCGTGCTCGTCGGCGTCGGGCTCGTCGGTGCTCGAGGAGTCCTCGTCACGGTCGGCCTCCCGCGACGCTACGGCATCGGCGTCGGCAGACGGAACCTCCGGGGTGGCGCCGGCGGCACCCTCCACGGAATCCTCACCGTCACCCCCCGACTCGTCTCCGACGGCGATCGCGACCTCCGCCGCGCGCTCACCGAGCGCGACGGCGATGATCCGGTCGTTCTTGTCGGGCTTGGCGAACGTGACGCCCTGGGTGTTGCGGCCTGTCAGGTTGACCTCGCCGACGGCGGAGCGCACGACCTTGCCGCGCTCCATGATCACGAGGACCTCGTCGAGCTCGTCCGTGACGAGCGCGCCGACCAGGTGGCCGCGCGACTCGACCACGTTGGCCACCTTGATGCCGAGGCCGCCCCGGCCCTGCACCCGGTACTCCGACAGCAGCGTCCGCTTGGCGAAGCCGCCGTCGGTGACCGTGAACAGCGCGGCGCCCTCGCGCACGACGTCGAGCGAGAGCAGCTCGTCGTCCTCGCGGAACTTCATGCCGGTGACACCCGACGTGGCACGCGACATCGGACGCAGCGCGTCGTCGCTCGCCGTGAACCGGATCGACTGGCCGCCGCGCGAGACGAGCAGCAGATCGTCGTCGGAGTTGGCCAGGACGGCCGCCACGACCTCGTCGATCTCACCCTCGCCGTCGGTGCGCAGGTTGATCGCGATGACGCCGCCGGAGCGCGTGGAGTCGTACTCCGTCAGGCGCGTCTTCTTCACGAGTCCGCGCTTCGTGGCGAGCACGAGGTGCTCCGCCGAGGCGTAGTTCTTGATCGTGAGGACCTGCGCGATCTCCTCGCCCGGCTGGAACGCGAGCATGTTCGCCACGTGCTGGCCCTTGGCGTCACGGCCGCCCTCGGGCAGCTCGTAGCCCTTGGCGCGGTAGACGCGGCCGAGGTTGGTGAAGAAGAGGAGCCAGTCGTGCGTCGTCGTGACGAAGAAGTGGTTCACGACGTCGTCGCCCCGCAGCTGGGCGCCCTTGACGCCCTTGCCGCCGCGACGCTGCGCCCGGTAGGCGTCCGTGCGCGTCCGCTTGGCGTAGCCGCCGCGCGTGATGGTCACGACGATGTCCTCGATCGGGATGAGGTCCTCGACGTCCACGTCTCCGCCGTAGGGCAGGATCGTCGAGCGCCGCTCGTCGCCGAACTTCTCGACGATCGCGCCGAGCTCCTCCGAGATGATCCGGCGCTGGCGCTCCGGGCTCGCGAGGATGCTGTGGTACTCGATGATCTCGGCCTCGATGGCCTGGAAGTCCGACAGGATGCGGGCCCGCTCCAGGGCCGCGAGACGACGCAGCTGCATGTCGAGGATGGCCGTGGCCTGGATCTCGTCGATCGTGAGCAGGTCCATCAGGCCGCCGCGGGCCTCCTCGGCCGACGGCGAGCGACGGATGAGCGCGATGACCTCGTCCAGCGCGTCGAGCGCCTTGAGCAGACCGCGCAGGATGTGGATGCGCTTCTCGGCGGCGTCGAGCAGGTACTGCGTGCGCCGGACGATGACCTCGATCTGGTGGTCGACCCAGTGGCGGATGAACGCGTCGAGGCTGAGGGTGCGGGGCACGCCGTCGACGAGCGCCAGCATGTTCGCGCCGAACGTCTCCTGCAGCTGCGTGTGCTTGTAGAGGTTGTTCAGCACGACCTTGGCGACGGCGTCGCGCTTGAGCACGATGACGAGGCGCTGGCCGGCGCGGCCGGAGGTCTCGTCGCGCAGGTCGGCGATGCCCGAGATCTTGCCGTCCCGCACGAGGTCCGCGATCTTGGCCGCGAGGCGGTCGGGGTTGACCTGGTACGGCAGCTCGGTGACCACCAGGCACTGGCGGTTCTGGAGCTCCTCGACCTCCACGACGGCGCGCATCGTGATCGAGCCGCGGCCCGTGCGGTAGGCGTCCTCGATGCCCTTGACACCGAGGATCGTCGCGCCCGTGGGGAAGTCCGGGCCCTTGATGCGCATGAGGAGCGCGGCCAGGAGCTCGTTGTTGGACGCGTCCGGATTCTCGAGGAACCACTGCGCACCCGACGCGACCTCGCGCAGGTTGTGCGGGGGGATGTTCGTGGCCATGCCGACGGCGATGCCCGCGCTGCCGTTGACCAGCAGGTTCGGGAACCGCGCGGGCAGGACCAGCGGCTCGCGGGTGCGGCCGTCGTAGTTGTCACCGAAGTTGACGGTGTTCTTGTCGATGTCGCGGACCATCTCCATGGCCAGCGGTGCGAGCTTGCACTCCGTGTACCGGGGCGCGGCCGCGGAGTCGTCACCGGCGGAACCGAAGTTGCCCTGCCCGGCGACGAGCGGGTAGCGCATGGTCCACGGCTGCACGAGGCGGACGAGGGTGTCGTAGATCGGGGAGTCGCCGTGGGGGTGGTAGTTGCCCATGACCTCACCCACGACGCGGGTGCACTTGGAGAACGCCGACTCGGGGCGGTAGCCGCCGTCGTACATCGCGTAGAGCACGCGGCGGTGCACGGGCTTGAGCCCGTCGCGCACCTCGGGGAGCGCACGGCCCACGATGACGCTCATCGCGTAGTCGAGGTAGCTGCGCTGCATCTCCAGCTGGAGGTCGACCTGCTCGATCCGGCCGTGGTTGTGGAGCACCGCGCCGATCTCGTCGGGCGTCAGGGCGGAGCCGTCGTCGGGTCCGATGCTGCCGTTGTCGTCGCTGGGGGGCTGGGTCACGTCTGTCCTGTTCTCCGTGGCGCGTGCGGTGCGCCGGTCTGCGGGCCTTCGAGGTGCTCGATCAGATGTCGAGGAATCTCACGTCCCGCGCGTTGCGCTGGATGAAGGAGCGGCGCGACTCGACGTCCTCGCCCATGAGGATGGAGAAGATCTCGTCGGCCATGGCGGCCTCGCCGATCGTCACCTGCTTGAGGATGCGGGTCTCGGGGTCCATCGTCGTCTCCCACAGCTCGCTGTAGTTCATCTCGCCGAGGCCCTTGTAGCGCTGGATGCCGCCGTCCTTGGGCAGACGGTGCCCGGCCTCGCGGCCGACCTGCAGCAGCGCGTCGCGCTCGCGGTCGGAGTAGGCGTAGCCGTGCGGCGCGTTCGTCCACTTGAGCTTGTACAGCGGCGGCGCCGCGAGGTACACGTGCCCGTGCTCGACCAGCGGCTTCATGTAGCGGAACAGCAGCGTCAGCAGGAGGGTGCAGATATGCTGGCCGTCGACGTCGGCATCGGCCATCAGCACGATCTTGTGGTACCTCAGCCTGGCGAGGTCGAAGTCCTCGCCGATGCCTGTGCCGAACGCCGAGATGAGCCCCTGGATCTCCGCGTTGCCGAGGGCGCGGTCCAGCCGCGCCTTCTCCACGTTCAGGATCTTGCCGCGGATCGGCATGATCGCCTGCGTCGCCGGGTCGCGGCCCTGGACCGCGGAACCGCCGGCCGAGTCGCCCTCGACGATGAACACCTCGGAGATCGAGGCGTCGCGGCTGGAGCAGTCGCGCAGCTTGCCGGGCATGCCGACACCCTCGAGGAGACCCTTGCGGCGGGTCGCCTCGCGAGCCTTGCGGGCGGCCATCCGGGCCTGCGAGGCCTGGATCGCCTTGCGGATGATCTCCTTGGCCTCGGCCGGGTGGGAGTCGAACCAGTCGCCGAGCTGCTCGAAGACGACCTTCTGCGTGAAGGTGCGCGCCTCGGTGTTGCCGAGCTTCGTCTTGGTCTGGCCCTCGAACTGCGGCTCGCCGAGCTTGATCGAGATCACGCACGTGAGGCCCTCGCGGATGTCCTCACCCGTGAGGTTCTCGTCCTTCTCGCGCAGGATGTTCTTGTCGCGCGCGTAGCGGTTGACCAGCGTCGTCAGCGCGGCGCGGAAACCCTCCTCGTGCGTGCCGCCCTCGGACGTGTTGATCGTGTTGGCGTAGGTGTGGACCGAGTCGGTGTACGACGTCGTCCACTGCATCGCGATCTCGAGCGAGATCGTGCGCACGGTGTCCTCGGCCTCGAAGTTGATGATCTCCTCGTGCACCACGTCGGACTTCTTGGACCTGTTCAGGTGCGCGACGTAGTCGATCAGACCGCCGTCGTAGCGGTAGGTGACCGTGCGGTGGGTGTCGCTGCTCGGGGCGCCGGGGGCCCCCGCCGCGTCGTCAGAGGCGTCCGCGACCTCGTCCTCGACGTCGGCCCCGGTGGGCCGCTCGTCCGTGAGGGAGATCTGCAGACCCTTGTTCAGGAACGCCATCTGCTGGAACCGCGCGCGCAGCGTCTCGAAGTCGTACGTGGTGGTCTCGAAGATGCTCGGGTCGGCCCAGAACGTCTGCTGGGTCCCCGTCTCGCTCGTGGGCTCGCCGCGCTTGATCTCGTCGATCGGCTTCCCGCCGTTCTCGAAGCTCAGCGACCACGTGTAGCCGTCGCGCTTGACGACCGAGTCCATCCGGTGGGACAGCGCGTTCACCACGGACATGCCGACGCCGTGCAGACCACCGGAGACCGCGTAGCCGCCGCCGCCGAACTTGCCGCCGGCGTGCAGGATCGTCATGACGACCTCGAGCGTGGGCTTGCCCTCGGTCGGGTGGATCGCCACCGGGATGCCGCGGCCGTTGTCGACGACGCGGACCCCGCCGTCGGCCAGCAGCGTGACCTCGATGTGGTCGCAGTAGCCGGCGAGCGCCTCGTCGACGGAGTTGTCGACGATCTCGTAGACCAGGTGGTGCAGGCCGCGCTCACCGGTCGAACCGATGTACATGCCGGGGCGCTTGCGGACGGCCTCGAGACCCTCGAGAACGGTGATGTTCTGCGCGTCGTAACCCGTCGCGGGCGTGGTCTCGTCGGGCTGCTGCGGCTGTGTCAACGTGTCCTCGTATCAGCAGGGGGCACACGCCGGTGGACCCGGTGAGGTCGCGGACGCATGCGAGGTCCGGACACACGTCACCGGTGGTCGTCGATCACTGTGAGACACGCCGGTGGGCGACTGCCGGACTCCTACCCTGGATTCTACCCCTCAGACTCACGCTATGCGGCCTCAGACGCGCATTTGTGGACAGGGATACGTGCCCGGGTAGGTCCGACCGTGCTGCGGCGTCTGCGGCCGCGTCTCGGTCGACGCGGATCAACGTCAGCCGTAGGTGTCGCGCGGCCCGCGCCCCGGTGCCACGCGAAGCCCGCGGATCCACGACGGCGCCCCGGGACCCAGTACCACGATCTCCGCGATGACACCCTCGCCGATCTCCTCGTCCATCCGCCGCTGCAACTGCGGGACGAGGAGTCCGAGCTGCGTGGCCCAGGCGGTGGAGTCGGCTCGCACCACGAGCTTCCCGTCGGTGAACGTCTCGGGCGTCGCGTGGTCGGCGACGTCGCCGACGATCTCGCGCCAGCGACCCATCACCGAACCCACCGAGACCGGACCCGTCCAGCCGTGCTCGGCCATCAGACGGCTGAGCTGGTCGCCCACCGCCTGCGGGTCGCGACTGCGCTGCTCCGGAAATCCCGGTCCCGTGCCCGGGATCATGCCGCGACGGCGGGGCTTCGGACTGCCGGGGTGCAGACCCTTGGCCCTGGCGGCCTCGCGGGCGCGGCCCAGAGCGGCGGACGCGGCGTCGCCCGCGGGGGGTGTGGCCGAGTCGGCCCGTCCGACGACGGCGTCCAGCCCGCCCGGCCGGGGGTCGGGACCGTCAGCGGACACGGGTGACCTCGCCGGCCATGACGTCGAACCGCGCCCCGTCCAGCTCGGCCGGCACGTCCTCGGCGACGGCTGACGTCAGCAGCACCTGCTCCGCGGGGGCCACCAGGGCCGCGAGCCGTGCCCGACGGCGACCGTCGAGCTCGGCGAACACGTCGTCCAGGATGAGGACGGGATCACCACCGCCCCAGTCGTCGCCGCGCAGCAGCTCGAAGCTCGCCAGGCGCATCGCGAGGGCCACCGACCACGACTCGCCGTGCGAGGCGTACCCCTTCACGGGCATGCCGCCGAGCACGAGGTCGGCGTCGTCGCGGTGGGGTCCGACGAGGGACACCCCGCGCTCCAGCTCCTTGGGACGCAGGCGGGACATCGCCTCGAGCAGTCGCGCCTCGACGACGTCGGGTCGCAGGAGCTCCTCCTCGGCGTCGGCCGCTGCCGACGGCGAGTCGAGGGCGTCCGGCGCGTCGTCGGGTCGCGCCTGCGTCACGCTCGCGCGGTAGGTGACCGCGAGCTCGCCCTGCGCCGAGGAGACCTGCTCGTAGGCGGAGGCGAGGTGGGGGCGGAGCCGACGGACGAGGTCGACGCGCGCGGCGATCAGCTGCGACCCCGTCGCCGCGAGCTGGGCGTCCCAGACGTCGAGCGTGCGCAGCGCGGCGGACCGAGCGCCGCCGGCGGACGTCCCTCCCCCGGACTCCTCCTCGGCCGCGGCCGAGACGGCGCGCCGGCCGCCCCGCACGGCGCCGGCGGACTTGAGCAGCGTGGTCCGCTGCTTCAGGACGCGGTCGTAGTCCGACCGCACCGAGGCCAGGCGGGGGGTGAGCTGCACGAGCAGGTCGTCGAGGAACCGGCGGCGGACGTCGGGATCGCCCTTGACCAGGGCGAGGTCCTCGGGAGCGAAGACGACCGACCGGACGATCCCTGCGGCGTCGCGGATCCGTGGCACGGGCGCGCGATCCACGCGCGCCTTGTTGGCTCGGCCGGCATTCAGCTCCAGCTCGACGACGCTGGGGCGGTCGCCACGCTGCACCCGCGCGCGGATGACGGCGCGCTCGCACCCCTGGCGCACGAGCGGAGCGTCCGACGACACCCGGTGGCTGGAGAACGCACCGAGGTAGCCGATCGACTCCACCAGGTTGGTCTTGCCCTGACCGTTGGGGCCCACGAACGCGGTGATCCCGGCCGGGATCGCGAGCACGACCTCCGGGTAGGACCGGAAGTCCGTCAGCGCGAGGTCGGAGACGTGCACCGCGAGGGGACGGGGCTCAGCCCGCGAACCGGATGGGCTGGATCAGGTACCGGAAGCCGGAGTCCTCGGTGGAGTCCACCGCGGTCTGGCCCGTGATCACGGACGGCTTGGTGCCGTGGGTGAAGGAGATGCGGGTGAACTCCTTGCCGACGGCGCCGAGCGCGTCGAGCAGGTAGCCCGGGTTGTAGGCGGTGGTGATCGTCTCGCCGTCGAACGTCGACTCGATCGCCTCGGACGCCTGGGCGTCCTCGCCCTGGCCCGCCTCAAGGACGACCTGGCCCTCGCTGAACTCCAGCCGGATCGGGGTGTTGCGCTCGGCCACGAGGGCGACGCGACGCGCGGCCTCGACGAGGCTCTGGGTCGCGACCACGGCGTGGGAGGTGGTGGACTCCGGGAAGAGGCGACGCACGGGCGGGTAGTCGCCGTCGACCAGGAGCGAGGTGGTGCGGCGACCGCCGGCCTCGAAGCCCACGATCTCGCTGCCGGAACCGCTGGGGAGCGAGATGCTCAGGGCGCCCGCGCTCGTGAGCGACTTCGCGACCTCGGACAGCGTGCGGGCGCGGACCAGCGCCGTCGCGGACAGCCCGGGGGTGGCGGGGTTCCAGGCGACCTCGCGCATCGCGAGGCGGTACCGGTCGGTGGCCAGGAGGGTGAGCGTGTCGCCCTCGATCTCGAGGCGCACGCCCGTCAGCAGCGGCAGGGTCTCGTCGCGGCTCGCGGCGATGGTCACCTGCGAGACGGCCTCGGCGAAGGCGTGGGCGTCGATCGTGCCCGACGCCGGCGGGAGAGCCGGGAGGGCGGGGTAGTCCTCGAGCGGCATCGTCAGCAGCGTGAAGCGGCTCGAACCGCAGGTCAGGACCGCGCGCGTGCCCTCGACGACGATCTCGACCGGACGCGACGGGAGCGAACGGGAGATCTCGGCCAGGAGACGACCCGAGACGAGCACGGTGCCGGGCTCGGTGACCTCGGCCGTGATCTCGGAGACGGCGGAGACCTCGTAGTCGAAGCTCGACAGCGCCAGGGTCCCGGTGCTGGTGGCCTCGAGCCGGACGCCGGCCAGGACGGGGATGCTCGGACGGGACGGCAGGGAACGCGCTGTCCACGTGACGGCCTCGGCCAGCACGTCACGCTCGACGGTGAACTTCACGTCTTGCACCTTTCCTTGCTCGCCTGGGAGCAGGCGTCGTGTGGTTCGAAGCGGGTGTCCGTGGCTGCCGGGACGACGATGACGCGGATCTCCGACGGCTCAGACCTGGGCCTCACCCTAACGGAGCGCGGGCCTCGGGAACGTCACCGAGGGAGCTCGTCCCCAGGCGGCGTCTGAGGGGCGGAACGGACGGGTCAGGTCGGGCCTTGGCTGTCCACATCCCATCCATCCATCTAGGTGTCGTCGTAGTAGTAGGGGGTGTGGATCCTGGGGACAACCGCTGTTCCTGCTGGTCACGGGCCGAAATGCCATGGGGACGGCGTCGTGCACGCGCTGTGGGCGGGGCGGGGGTGTGCGTGGACGGAGGTGAATCACACGACGTGGAGTCCACGGTCGGACGGTCACGTGTCCACGAACTTGTGATGCCTGTCCACCGTGATCCCCAGGCTTGTCCACACCTGTGCACATCTTCAGGTGGCACTTGAGAGTTGCGGATCAGAGCTTGTTCTGCTGCTTGATCCGGTTGGTCAGCTCCGTGATCTGCGTGAAGGTCGACCGGTTCTTCGCCATGAGCTCACGGATCTTGCGATCGGCGTGCATCACGGTGGTGTGGTCGCGGCCCCCGAAGATCTGACCGATCTTGGGCAGGGACAGGTCGGTGAGCTCGCGGCACAGGTACATCGCGATCTGTCGCGCGTTCACGAGCACCCGCGTGCGGTCGGCGCTGCAGAGCGCCTCGATCGACACCCCGAAGTAGGTCGACGTCTGCGCCATGATGATCGCCGGCGTGATCTCGGCGTCACCCTCCTCGGTGATGAGGTCCTTGAGGACCATCTCGGCCAGGGGAAGGTCGACCGGCTGGCCGTTGAGGTTCGCGAAGGCCGTGACGCGGATGAGAGCGCCCTCGAGCTCGCGGATGTTCGTCGAGATGCGCGAGCCGATGTAGCTGAGCACGTCGTCCGGCGCCGACAGCTGCTCGCGGCCCGCCTTCTTGCGAAGGATCGCGATGCGCGTCTCGAGGTCCGGCGGCTGGATGTCCGTGATGAGACCCCACTCGAACCTGCTGCGCATCCGGTCCGCGAACCCGTCCAGGTACTTCGGGGCGACGTCGGAGGTGATCACGACCTGCTTGTTGGAGTTGTGCAGGGAGTTGAAGGTGTGGAAGAACTCCTCCATCGTCTCCTTCTTGCCCTGCAGGAACTGGATGTCGTCGATCAGCAGGACGTCGACGCTGCGGTAGCGGCGCTGGAACGACTCGGCCTTGTCGTCGCGGATCGAGTTGATGAAGTCGTTGGTGAACTCCTCGGAGTTGACGTACCGCACGCGCACCCCGGGGTAGAGGCGCTGCGCGTAGTGACCGATCGCGTGCAGCAGGTGCGTCTTGCCGAGGCCGGAGTCGCCGTAGATGAACAGCGGGTTGTAGGCCTTCGCGGGTGCCTCGGCCACGGCGAACGCCGCGGCGTTGGCGAACCGGTTGCTGGAGCCCGTGACGAACGTGTCGAACGTGTAGAGCTGGTTGAGCCGCGCCGAGTCGTTGCCCGGGCTGTTCGGATCGGCCGAGGTCAGACCCTGGCGGCGGTCGGCCGCCCGGCGCGAGGCGCGGTTGTCGTCGTCGCGGCGCAGGTGGGCGGGCTCGTCGCGATCACGGTCACGATCGCGGTGGTCCCGGTCGTCGCGCTCCCGGTCGTCCCTGTCCCGGTCGTCCCTGTCGCGGCGATCCCGATGACGCTCGTCGCGCCGGACGTCGTCGAGGCGCGAGGTGTCGCGGTGGCTCGGGGAGCGGGCGGGCTCGTCCGACGCGGCGTAGTCGACGTCCTCGGCGAGGCTCGGGTCGGCGTCGAGCAGCGACGGGTCGATCGTCACGGCCAGCGAGAGCCGCTCACCGAGGATCTCCGTCAGCGCCGAGGTGATCTCCTCGCGGGCGCGGGTCTCGAGGAACTCCTTGGCGAAGTCGCTCGGTGCGGCGATGAGGAGCGTGCCGTTGAGCACGCCGAGCGGCTTGGTGAGCCGGACGAACGCGTGCTGCGACGGCGGCAGCATGTTCCGCAGGCGCTCGACCACGTGCGTCCAGCTCTGGTCGAGGTCCGAGAGTGCGTCGTCAGAGACAGTCATGCGGCCCATTGTGTCCTGTGCGGAGCGTTCGCCCACAGCCTGTGGACAACGGTGTGGGAACAGACACGGTGGACCGGCTCGTGACCTACCAGACGCCGGGCCGCTTTGACCGTAGGCGGGCTGGCGCGTATCGTTCTTCAGTCGCGCAAACGCGCGCCGTCATGCTGCCCGTCCGCGGGTGTCCGTGCCGGTGCCTGCGGTGTCTGGGGCTTCAGGTTGGCGCCGCCCCTGCGATGTCTGTGACCGCGCCACCGCCCGAACGAATGTGAGATCAGCCGTGACCAAGCGGACTTTTCAGCCGAACAACCGGCGTCGTGCCAAGGTGCACGGCTTCCGTCTCCGTATGCGTACCCGCGCCGGCCGCGCGATCCTCGCGGCTCGTCGTCGCAAGGGGCGCACGGAGCTCTCTGCCTGACCCGTGCTGAGCGCGGCGCACCGGATGCGTGAGGGAAGCGACTTCTCTCTCACGATGCGCCGTGGTGTGCGAAGTGGGAACTCCACCCTCGTCGTCCACCTGCTCCAGCCCGACGACCCACCAGTGCCCAGCGCCCTGGTGGGTTTCGTCGTCTCGAAAGCCGTGGGCAACGCCGTGGTGCGCAACCGGGTCAAGCGCCGGCTCCGTCACCTCGTCGCGGAGCGGCTCGACGGCGTCCGACCCGGTACCCGGGTGGTCGTCCGGGCGCTCCCGCCGAGCGCTCGGGCCGACGGCCCGCTGCTCGGCACCGAGCTGGACCACGCGTGGGAGCGGGCTGTCCGCCGCTCCCGGCCGAGGTCGGGGGTGGGAACGTGAGCAGGTCGACGCGGCAGGTGCGCCCGCCCGACGGGGTGACGCCCGACGACGCGAGCGGTGCTCCGCCGTCGCCGGCCTCCCGGCTCCTGCTGCTCCTCGTGCGTGGGTACCAGGTGGCGATCTCGCCGCTGCTCGGTCCGCGCTGTCGTTTCTACCCCAGCTGCTCGTCCTACACGGTGATGGCGATCCGGGAACGGGGCGCGCTCACCGGCGCTGCGCTCGGGGCGTACCGCATCCTGCGGTGCAACCCGTGGGCTCGCGGTGGCGTCGACTTCCCGCCTCGACGCGGCCAGCGGTGGCCGGGGCGCGACGGCGTCATCGATCGGTCCGACGAGATGCCGCCGCACCAGCACTGACAGCTCCACCGCACGACCTCTGACCGCACCACCCCACCGATTGTCTGCGGGGGTAGCCGACGCCGTACGCTCGACCTCGGCTCGACAGCCCGTTTTCAGCACCGACAGGAGAGACGCCGACCATGGCCTGGTTCGACACCATCCTCAGCCCCATCATGTGGGTGGTCGCCTGGATCATGGTCCACGCCCACAGCGCATTCGTCGCACTCGGCATGGACCCCTCGGGATGGTCGTGGATCCTCTCGATCGTCGTCCTCGTGGTGGCGATCCGCATCCTCCTGATCCCGCTGTTCGTGCGGCAGATCCGTGCCTCGCGCGGCATGCAGATCGTGCAGCCCGAGATCCAGAAGCTGCAGAAGAAGTACAAGGGGAAGACCGACCCCGCCTCCCGCCAGGCCATGCAGCAGGAGATGATGGCGATCTACCGGAGCGCCGGGACGAACCCGTTCGCCTCGTGCCTGCCGATCCTGGCGCAGTCGCCGATCTTCTTCGCGCTCTTCCGCGTGCTGTACCAGCTGCCGCAGATCGCGAGCGGCGACCGGTCCCCGATCGGACCGCTGGACGCCCGCCTCGCCGGTGAGGCGGAGAACTCCACGCTCTTCGGGGCGCCCCTCTCCTCGTTCTTCCTCATGCCCGACGCGACGGCGCAGGTCCGCATCGTCACCGTCATCCTGATCCTCGCCATGTCGGCGACGCAGTTCCTCACGCAGCGTCAGCTGACGATGAAGAACATGCCCGCCTCGGCGCTCGACAACCCGATGGCGCGTCAGCAGAAGATGCTGATGTACATCTTCCCGGTGATCTTCGCCGTCACGGGCGTGAACTTCCCGATCGGTGTCCTCATCTACTGGACCACGACCAACCTCTGGTCGATGGGTCAGCAGTTCTACGTGATCCGGAACAACCCTGCGCCGGGCTCCGAGGCGGAGCGCGCGATGCTCGAGCGGAAGGCGCGCAAGGCGGCTCGCAAGGGCACGACGCTCGAGGACGGTACGAACGGTCAGGGCGGCGTGGCGGTTCTCGAGGCCGAGGCTGTCGCACGCGGCCAGCGTCAGCAGCCGCTCGGCAAGAACCGCGCCAAGCGGTCGGGTGTCCGACCCGTCGCTCCCGGTTCGTCACTCGAGGACGACGTGATCGAGGACGCGGTCGTCGTGGAGGACGCGCCGATCGAGGACGCGATCCTCGAGGACAAGCCCGGGACCATCTCGCCGAAGAGTCCGCGCAAGAAGAAGCGGTAGGTTGACGGCCGGTGCTCGTCCGGCCTCCCTCGCCCTCGCACAGCTCCTCGGCCCAGCGCCGTGACCGGAAGGAAGCACATGACCAACGACGACGCAGGTGTCGCGCCCGCTGAGGAGCCCGTGGCCGAGCCCGCCCCGACCCGCCTCGAGGAGGAGGGCGAGGTCGCCGCGGACTACCTCGAGGAGCTGCTCGACATCGCCGACCTCGACGGTGACATCGACATCGGTGTCGAGCACGGCCGTGCCGCCGTGGAGATCGTGTCGGACGAGGACCCGGGTGCCCTCACCCGACTCGTGGGTCCCGAGGGCGAGGTGCTGGACGCGCTGCAGGAGCTGACGCGGCTCGCCGTCCAGGCCCGGACCGGAGAGCGGAGTCGGCTGATGCTCGACGTCGCCGGACACCGCGCCGCTCAGCGCCGCGAGCTCGAGGCCGTGGCAGCCGAGGCGATCTCCCGGGTGACGTCCTCGGGTGAGTCGGTCTCGCTCGACGCGATGAACCCGTTCGAGCGCAAGGTCGTGCACGACGCCGTCGCGGCCGCCGGTCTCGTGTCCGACTCCGAGGGCGTGGAGCCGAACCGTCGCGTCGTCATCCGCGCCGCGTCCTGAGGGCGGTCGTCGGTGGGTGAACGTGGAGGGTCGGTCGACGAGGCGCGCGCCGGCGAGCCGGTGACCGGGACGCCGACCGGATCGCTGGTGGTGGGCGAGGCCGCGAGTCGCCAGGCGCTCGGTCGCGGATACGACGACGCCGTCGCGTTCGCCGACCTCCTGCGCGTGCACGGTGAGGAACGCGGGTTGATCGGTCCGCGTGAGCTCGATCGGCTCTGGACGCGGCACATCGTGAACTCGGCTGCGGTCGCGCCCTACCTGCCGGCGCAGGGGCGTGTCGCTGATGTCGGCTCCGGCGCCGGTCTCCCGGGCATCGTCCTGGCTGCGATGAGGCCCGACCTGGAGTTCCACCTCGTCGAGCCGATGGAACGTCGAGTCGAGTGGCTGAAACTTGTAGCTACAACCTTATCCCTCGAGAACGTGGTGGTTCACCAGAACCAGGCTCAGGAGCTTCACGGCAAGCTGGAGTTCTCCGCGGTGACCGCTCGCGCCGTCGCGGCGCTGGACAAGCTCGTGCGGTGGACCTGGCCGCTGGTGGTACGCGGTGGCGCACTGGTGGCGATGAAGGGTGCTCGTGCTGTCGACGAGCTGGCAGCGGCGCAGCCCGTGCTGAAGAAGCTGTCGAACGCAGGTGCCGGTGTGGTCCACGAGGTCGACGTCCTGGGCGATGGAGACGTCACCCGCGTGGTGGAGATCCGCCGGGGCTGACCTCGGTACGGCGGTCGCTCAGGCGTTCCACGTGAAACGAGCGCGATTGCGGCCGGTGGTGGTCGTACCTCGGAGCCGGACGATTCGGTCTACCGAGCCCGCCTGCTTGATCGCGCTGCCCTGCTGACCTGCCGTTGGTGGGAGCTCGCGAGCGACGTGGCCGCGACGTCGGCTCATCGACGCACGCGCTCAGGGACCCGTGGGTCGGTCGGTGGTCCCCATCCGCCCCTCCGCTCGATGAGGTTTGACGGACGATCGGTGCAGCAGATCGAGCTGCCGACAAGTCGACCACGTCGACGGCAGAGTGAGCGACGGAAGACCCTTCCCTGCTTGCTGCAGGTGTTCGTCAACCGGAGCGACCAAGGAGACGGCGGCGCCAGGCGAGGCTCCGAGCCGCGTCAGCTCCCGGCCGTCGATCGACGCCAGGTGCGACACGGGCTGCGGCCGGGTGGTGCGTGCGGTCGACGATGCATGGGCCCGGGGTCCACATGCCTACGACCTGAACCCGGTACCCGTGCGTCTGCGATGCCCGCAACGTGACGTCCGCTGCTGAACGCCATCGCCGTTCCACATGAAACTACGGTGGCTGATGTCCCCGCGGCTGGGACTACGCACTCGGCGAATCAATCGGCGCGACTCGGAGACCGCCCAGACTGTCCGATGGGAAATCTTGCGGCAGAGGGCAGGTGTCACAGCTAGGGTGCGTGGGCGCTCCTAGGTTGAACATCAATGGGATGAGAGCGGCGGCCACAGACCGTCCAGCTACCTCGATGTGATCGCACGGTCGGGATGACCCTTGCCGAGTCGGTTCAGAGGCGTCTTGCGGTCGAGGACGTGATGGAGCAGTTGAGCCAGGGCCTTCGCGCCGCAAGACGGGTTCGCGCGTCGTCCCTCTCGGCGTTTCACGTGAAACGGGAAAAGGAGCGTGTCATTCGCATCGCGCCACGTCAGCCATCTCGACTATCACGACACGTGTAGGAAGCGGGCTTACTCACAGACGTCCAGCAGCAGGCGCTCGGGGACGGCCCGTGGACGGATGAATGGACCGCTGCCAAGCGACGCCTACCCAGGGCCTGACGGTCGGCTTGACCTGTTTCACGTGAAACCACATGAGACGCGCACGCTCCTCGGGGCGTTGGTACGCCCGGCACCAGCACAACGTCGCGAGTCGAATCGCCCACCAGCCCGCTGAACGACCCAGCTCGAGCGTGAGACGACCGCGAAGGGCGACGGCGGCCTCAGGCACAAGTGTCTGCGAGGTCTGCGTCCATGCGTGGTTGGTCCGGGGTCCGCGGTCCGGCTCACGGTAGAGGGCCGGGCCCTGCCAGAGGTGAGTCGACCGGCGGCGCTTCGACCCTCAGCCGAGAACAGGCTCTCTCGCAGGTCGCCTCTTCACCGATCGGTGGGCACCCTCGAGCACGAAGATCGCTTCTGATCGGCAAACAAGGCGGGCTCCGACCGTCGATCGAGGCTGAGGCCACGACGTCGCGTTCCACGTGAAACGACGGAGTTGCCATTTGCCCGGTTTCACGTGAAACGGCTCGGCCCGTGAGAACCCCTTCTCATCCGGTGCGGTCTCCTGTTTCACGTGAAACGCGCTCCGTGTGAGGACCCTCGTTGACGGGGGTTGTTCGTCGGTAGGCACCGCCCGTTCATGCATATCCACGGCAAACTCCGCCCGCATTTGTCTCTGGTTGCGTGCCTCGAGCGACGTTGGCACCAAGGCCCGGCGACCCGCTCCTCTGCGAACAGGGGCTCGATGATCGCCTGGACCTTGTTGCCTCGCTTTCCGCTGGTCATGACCAACGTGCCTCGGCCACCGCCGCCGTCGTCCATCGATCCGGACGAGACCGGAGGCCGTCGATCGAGGCTGTTTCCACAGACGTGTGCGCTTTCTCCACAGAAGGAACGCTGACATTCCAACGATCGGGGGAAGTATCCACACCGTTGTACACCGGCGCGGCATGAAACCCGCAGCCCGTGTTTCACGTGAAACGGAAGGCTGAGAAGCCCACACCGCGTACGCTAGAGCAACACCAGAACCGAAGGGTGGGCACCCCACGTGACCGATGCACGACCAGCTCGCGAGGATTCGCTCGACGATGTAGCGAGGCGAACCGCACTGCTCGACTCGATCCCCGACGTGGGTCTCGACACCCCGCTCGCCGCGCAGGTGGCGACGGATGCGCGGCGCCACGCGGTGATCACAGGATCGTCGTTCGTCCGGCCGGAACAGACACGAGTCTTCACCGTGGCAAACCAGAAGGGTGGTGTCGGCAAGACCACGACTGCCGTCAACATCGCCGCGGCCATGGCGCGCGCCGGGCTCACGGTCCTCGTCATCGACAACGATCCTCAGGGGAACGCGTCAACCGCCCTGGGTATCGAGCACGGATCAGGCACTCCGTCGACCTATGACGTTCTCCTGGGTGGGTCCACGATCGCCGACGTCGTTCAGGTGTCCCCGTCCAGCGACAACCTCCTGTGCGTGCCGTCGACGATCGACCTGTCCGGCGCGGAGATCGAGCTCGTCACGGTGGATTCACGTGAAACACGACTCCGTGAAGCGCTGCGCGCCTACCTCGTCGATCGGTCGCGGTCAGGTCTCCCGCGCGTGGACTACGTGTTCATCGACTGCCCGCCGAGCCTCGGTCTGCTCACGGTCAACGCCTTCAGCGCGGCCGCCGAGGTGCTGATCCCCATCCAGACCGAGTACTACGCGCTCGAGGGGCTGAGCCAGCTCCTCAAGAACATCGAGCTCATTCGCGCACATCTCAACCCGGCGCTGACGGTGAGCACGATCCTCCTCACGATGAGCGACATCCGGACGAACCTGGCGCGCGAGGTCGCCTCGGAGGTGCGCGAGCACTTCGCCGAGCAGACGCTCCGGACCGTGATCCCACGCTCCGTTCGCATCTCCGAGGCACCGAGCTACGGCCAGACCGTCATCAGCTACGACCCCTCCTCGTCCGGCGCACTTGCCTACGCGGAAGCTGCTCGGGAGATCACTCGGCGCGAAGCGCCCTCCAGCACCACCACGACGAACCGGGACGGCCAGGCATGAGCGAGAAGCGCAGGACAGGACTCGGCAAGGGGCTCGGTGCCCTCATCCCGTCGGCACCGACGGCGTCCCGTCCCGTCGATGTCTTCTTCCCGGACTCCAGCCCCGCTCCTCGGGCCAGCGGCGGCGGCGTCGATCGTGGAGATAGTGGCGACAGCACCTGGCAGACGAGTAATAACGGATCTCAGAGCAGCAACTCGAACGGACGTGCGATCGATGCCCCGGTGGGCGCCTCCATCGGCGCCTACTTCGCTGAGATCCCCATCGACGACGTGCTTGCGAACGCGAATCAGCCTCGTCAGGTCTTCGACGAGGACGACATCGCGGAACTGGCGGCTTCGATCCGCGAGGTCGGCGTGCTGCAGCCGATCGTGGTCCGCCCCTCGGGGAGCGGATTCGAGATCGTCATGGGAGAGCGGCGTTGGCGCGCCACCCGTCTCGCCGGGCTCGAGACCGTGCCCGCCATCGTGCGTGAGACGTCCGACACCGACCTCCTTCGCGATGCTCTGCTCGAGAACCTCCACCGGGCGCAGCTGAACCCGCTCGAGGAGGCTGCCGCGTACCAGCAGCTCCTGGAGGACTTCGGGTGCACGCACGAGGAGCTGGCCACGCGCATCGCGCGATCACGACCCCAGATCTCGAACATGCTCCGGTTGCTCCGCCTCCCTCCGGCGGTCCAGCGTCGCGTGGCGGCGGGGGTGCTCTCTGCCGGGCACGCTCGTGCGCTCCTCGGGCTCACCGAGCCGGAGGCCATGGAGCGGCTCGCCCACCGGATCGTCGCGGAGGGGCTCAGCGTTCGTGCCACGGAGGAGATCGTCGCCCTTGGAGACGCTGACGAACCCATGCGACCGGAGCTGCGCCGTCGACCGCGCGCGGGTGAGCACACCGCCGCTCTCGACGACCTCAGCCGCCGGCTCTCGGACCGGTGGGACACCAAGGTCAAGATCGCCCTGGGCCAGCGCAAGGGCCGCATCGCGATCGAGTTCGCGAACGTCGAGGACCTCAACCGCATCATGGAGGCGCTGGCTCCGCAGGAGTCGGCGGCTTTCCCCGCGTCCGACACCGCCTGACCCGTCTGGCGGAGGGTGTCGGGCGACGTTCCGCCCGGAAGTACCTCGCGGACGCCCGAAAGTACCTCGGGAACGCCCGAAAGTACCTCGGGAACGCCCGAAAGTGCCTCGGGAACGCCCGAAAGTGCCTCGCGAATGCGGGCGGTCAGCTGGTGCGGGCGGCGTGCTCGGCGATGCCGCGGTACAGCTCCGGCAGCGCGAGGCCGTCGGCCTCGGCCGCCAGCGGGAAGAGCGACGTCTCGGTCATGCCGGGTGCGCTGTTGACCTCGAGGAACCAGGGTGTTCCGTCGGCGTCGACGATCAGGTCGGTGCGGGAGAGCCCACGCAGCCCGAGCACCTGGTGCGCCGTGACCGCGACCTGACGCGCCGCGTCGAGCACCGAGGTCCCGAGCCGCGCCGGGACGAAGAACTCGGTGCGACCGGCGTTGTACCGGGCGTCGTAGTCGTAGAGCCCGTCCTCGACGAGGATCTCGACCGGGGGCAGCGCCCGGGGACCGTCACCCAGGTCGACCACCGAGACACCGAGCTCGACGCCCGTGACCGCCCGCTCGATGAGCGCGACGTCGCCGTAGGAGAAGCACGAGACCATGGCCTTCGGGAGGCCCTCGGCCGTGGTCACGAGCGAGACCCCCAGGGCGGACCCGCCCTTGGCGGGCTTGACCACGAGCGGCAGCCCCAGGCGGTCGACCACGCGGTCCAGCACGGCCCGCGCACCCACCTCCCGGAAGATCGACTCCGGCAGCGTCACGGAGGCCGGTGTGGCCACCCCGGCGCGCGCCAGGATCGTCTTGCTGACGGGCTTGCTCCACGAGATCCGCGATCCGGCGGCGCCGGTGCCGACCGCCGGTACCCCCAGCAGCTCGAGCAGGTCGCGGATCGAGCCGTCCTCGCCCGTGGAGCCGTGCAGGAGCGGCCACACGACGTCGGGCCGGCGCGCGTCGATCGCGGCCAGGAGATCGCCGTCGACGTCGTGCACGGTGGCGCTCGCCCCGGCGTCCTCCAGGGCGTCGGCGACCCGTCGACCCGAGCGGAGCGACACGTCGCGCTCGTGCGAGAGGCCGCCCGCGAGAACGAGGACCTCGAGCGGCTGGCGCACGGTCACGGCGTCGCCGGTCCGGGCGTCTCGACGCCGTCGGTCCGGGACGGTGCGGTCCCGAACATCGCGACCAGGTCGGCCTCGGCGTTGACGACGCCGGCGAGGCGACGCACCCCCTCGACGATGCGCTCCGGCGTCGGGTAGCAGTAGGACAGCCGCAGGTGGCCCGCACCCGACCCGTCGGCGTAGAACGCGGTGCCCGGTACGTAGGCCACCAGGGACGTGACGGCGCGCGGCAGCATCTCCCGCGCGTCCAGGCCCTCGGGAAGCTTCAGCCACACGTAGAACCCGCCCTCCGGCGTCGTCCACGAGCACGTCGGCAGGTACTCCTGGAGTGCACCGACCATCGCGTCCCGGCGCTCGGCGTACATGCGGCGGTACTCCTTGACCTGCCCGCGCCAGTCGAACTGGCTGAGGTAGGTGGAGATCGCGAGCTGGCCGGCGTTCGAGGGGCACAGGATGGCCGACTCGCTCGCGAGCACGAGCTTCTCGCGCACGGCGTGCGGTGCGAGCGCCCAGCCCACGCGGTAGCCGGGGGCGAAGGTCTTGGAGAAGGAGCCGAGGTAGACGACGTCGTCCGGCGCCATCGAGGCCAGCGCGGGCAGGGGTTCGCCGTCGAACCCCAGGAGCCCGTAGGGGTTGTCCTCGAGGATGAGGACGCCGTGGCGGCGCGCGACCTCGATCACGCGCGGTCGACGCTCGAGCGAGAGCGTCACGCCGCCCGGGTTGTGGAAGTTCGGCACCGTGTAGAGGAGCTTCGCGCGTCGCCCGCTCGCGGCGAGCTGCGTCAGGACCTCGTCGAGCGCCTCGGGCACGAGGCCGTGGGCGTCCATCGGCGTGTGGACGACCTCGGCCTCGTAGGCACGAAAGACGCCGAGCGCACCGACGTAGCTGGGGGCCTCGGCCACGACGACGTCGCCCGGGTCGAGGAAGATGCGCGCCACGAGGTCGAGCGCCTGCTGCGACCCGGTGGTCACGACGACGTCGTCGGGGTGCGCGTTGATGTGCTCGAGCGACATCACGTCGGCGATCTGGCCGCGCAGGACCGGGTCCCCCTGCCCCGAGCCGTACTGCAGCGCCCTGGCGCCGTCACGCCGCAGCAGGTCCGCGACGGCGTCGGCGATGGACGCCATCGGCAGGTCGGCGATGTTGGGCATGCCTCCCGCCAGCGAGACGACCTCGGGGCGGTTGGCGACGGCGAACAGGGCACGGATCTCCGACGCGCGCATCCCGTGGGTGCGCTGCGAGTAGGAGCCGTACCAGGGGTCGAGGCGCGTCCCCGCCTGCGGCTGGGTGCTCACGTGTCGGCTCTCAGGCGGCGACGTGGGAGGTCAGGGCCTCTCGGATGGCTGCCTTCGGGCGGGCGCCGATGAGCTGGGAGACGACCTCGCCACCGGCGACGATCATCAGCGTGGGAACGGACGTGATGCCGAACCGCTGCGTCACGAGCGGGTTGTCGTCCGTGTTGACCTTGACGACGCGGACCCGGCCCTCGAGCTCGGCAGCGAGCTCGTTCAGCACGGGTTCCACCTGGGTGCACGGGCGGCACCAGGGGGCCCAGAAGTCCACGAGGACGACTCCGGGGGCGTCGAGGACCTCCGAGGAGAAGGTCTCGTCGGTCACATCGTTGATGGTGGTCACCAGTTCACTCCATCGCTGCGGGTTCGCGAAGTTCCCAGCCTACGCCCGTCCGCGGGATGCGCACGCCAGGGTGGCGGCGCGCCCACGGACGGGCGGTCGGAGCGGTGGATCGGGCAGGTCGATCCGGTCCGCGACTCAGGCGGGGAGCGGCGCCGTCTCCTCGACGGCGTGGGTCCCGATCGGGTCGCCCTCGCCGCGCTCGGCCTCGGCGGCCTGGTCCTGCGCGGCGAGGTAGCGCTCGGCGTCCAGGGCGGCGGAGCAGCCCGTGCCGGCCGCCGTGATCGCCTGGCGGTAGGTGTGGTCGACGGCGTCGCCCGCCGCGAAGACACCGGGGATGTTGGTGGCCGTGGTGGGGTGGTTGACCTTGATGTAGCCCGAGTCGTCGAGGTCGACCTGCCCGGCGACGAGGTCGGTGCGCGGCAGGTGGCCGATGGCCACGAAGACGCCGGTCGCGTCCAGCTCGCGCTCCTGCCCCGTGCGGGAGTCGCGCAGCGTGACGCCGGTGACCTTGTCCTGGCCGTGGATCGCGGCGACCTCGGTGTACCAGGCCATCTCGATCTTCGGGTCGGCCTCGGCGCGCGCCCGCATGATCTTGGAGGCGCGGAGCTCGTCGCGGCGCACGACCATCGTGACCTTGGAGGCGAAGCGGGTCAGGAACGTGGCCTCCTCGACGGCGGAGTCGCCGCCACCCACCACGATGATGTGCTGGTTGCGGAAGAAGAAGCCGTCGCACGTGGCGCACCAGGAGACGCCGCGGCCGGACAGGCGCTTCTCGTCGGGCAGGCCGAGCTCCTTGTAGGCGGAGCCGGTGGTCAGGATGACGGTGCGCGCACGCTCGACGTCTCCCTCCGCCGTCGTGACGACCTTGACGTCACCCTCGAGCTCGACGGAGACGACGTCGTCGTAGCGGATCTCGGCGCCGAACCGCGCGGCCTGGGCGCTCATGTTCTCCATGAGGTCCGGTCCCATGATGCCGTCGCGGAAGCCGGGGAAGTTCTCGACCTCTGTCGTGTTCATCAGGGCGCCACCGGCGGTGACGCTGCCGGCGATGACCAGCGGCTTCAGATCGGCGCGCGCGGCGTACACGGCGGCCGTGTAGCCCGACGGGCCGGAGCCGATGATGATGACGTCGCGGACGTCGCTCGTGTCGGGGGCGACTGCGTCGGTGCTCATGTGATCTCTCCTCAGGGGGCCGCGGCAGGCGAGCGGGTGCTCAGCTGGTGTGCGGCGGGCCCACGGTCTAGAACTGCTGGGGGGCGGTGGTTGTTCCCGACGGCAGATCCGCCGGGTGGACGGCTCGGGCGTCCGACGTCGCGGCCTCCGCGAGATCGTCGGACGGCACCACGTCGGCGTCGCCGGCCTCGGTGCGGGCGGCCTCGCTCGTGCTCGGGGCAGGCGTCCCGGGGTCGCTCGACCCGAAGCCGCTCGCGGCGTCGAGCAGCGATCCGAGTGCCAGGTAGAGCACCCACGCCACGCCCGCGAGCACGATGATCAGCACGAACGGCGTCGCGTTGATGCGGCCGGGCGGACGGCGGTCGGGGACCTCGTAGCGGTCGGCGTCCTGGGCGGCGGTCGACGGCGCGCGCTCCTCGCGCACGGGGCGCGCGGGCTTGGGCTGCTTCGGCGGCTTGGGTGCGCGCTCCGGCTTCGGCTGCCGGACGACCGGGGGCCGCTCGACGGCGGGCTGCGCGGGGACGGGCTGCGCGGTGGCAGGGGCCTCGTCCGCGGCCACCTCGTCCGGCTCGACCCGCTCCGTCACGCGCAGCGTGCTGGTGGCGGCGGGCAGGACGTGCGTGCCGGCGTCGGCGCGGCCGGTGTCGAGGTGGTCGGCGTCCAGGTGCTCGGCCTCGACGGCGGCGGAGGACGTGTCCGCGGTCTCCGGCGTCGGCCTGTCCGAGGAGCCCGCGCCGACGCGCTGCAGCAGCCCGCCCGCGAACGCCGCGAACGCGCCCTCGCCGGCGCCGCTGCTGTGACGGGTGGACGGTCCGGCCTCGGTGAGCCCGGCGAGGTGCTCGCGGTCACCCAGGGCGTCGTCGAACGAGGCCGGAGCCGCCTCCAGGCTCGCCGGCGGGTGCACGGTCCAGGTGGAGGTGTCGGGGGCGACGAACGGGGGGGCGGCGAGTGCCGCGTCCTCGGCGGAGCTCGATCCGGGAGCGGCCTCGTCGGCGGGCTCCGGCGCGATGGCGTCGTCGGCCGTCGCGCTGCCGGACGTGTCGTCCCGTCGCTCCGCGGGGACGACGGCGTCGAGCCGCCGCAGCCAGCCCCGCACCTTCTCTCCCAGGCCGACCCCGGTGGGTGCACCGGAGTCGGAGGCGGCCTCGGACGCCGCCGCGGCTCCGGCGGCGGCCACGGCCCCCGCCCCGACGGCGGAACCGGCGGCCCCGGCGAGCGCGGCACCTCCGGCGGCGCTCGCCGCGACGGCCTCGGCCGACTGCTCGGAGGCCTGGGTGCGGGTGGCGTCGGCCTCGGCCTCGGCAGCGATCTCGGGCTCGACGACGACGCGCGGGAGCTCCGAGGTGCCGGTGACGGCGCCCGTCGGGGTCCACGTCGGGATGCCGGGGGAACCGGTCGCGGTGGCCTCCGCGATCAGTCCGTCCTCGAGCGCCCGGACGATCTCCTCGTCAGGGACGTCGGCGGCCGAGGCGTCGGCGGCCGCCTCCTGGTCGCGCTGGTGCTGACGCACCTGGGCGGCGATCGCGGCGACCGACAGGGCGACGTTCGTGTGCTCGGGGTCGAGGTCCTCGGCGCCGGTGGCGTCGGGTCCGGCGAGCAGGGCGGCGACGGCGGGCACGGGTCGCCACGGAGCGAGCGCGACCACGAGGTTCGACGGCGTGCGGACGGTCTCCGGGATCGCCTCGAGCAGCTCGGTGCGTGCGGCGTCGCCGCCGTCACCGGGCTCCGGCAGGTCGTCCGCCCCGACCATCCCGCGCAGCAGGGCCACGAGGCCCTCGGCGTCGACGCGTGCGGCGTCGCCGGCGCTCCGGGTGACACCGGCGGCTGCGCCGTCGACCCCCAGACCCGCCACGCGGACGGCGCCGGCCCCGGTCAGGGTGACGGACGCCGCCGTGAGAGCGGTGTGGTGCACACCGCGACGGCGCGCGGCCTCGAGCGCACCGGCGACCTCGCCGGTGATGGAGCGGGCGACGTCGGGCGCGAGCGGTCCGCGGGCCAGGACGTCGGTGAGCGGTGTGCCGCCCAGGGGTTCGAGGACGACGTAGCCGGTGCCCTCGAACTCGCCGACGCGCAGCACCTTCGGCAGTCGCGGGTCGGTGACGAGGGCGGCGCGGCGGGCGGCGTCGAGCATCTCGTCGGCGTGGTCGCCCGAGACCGACTGCACCTCGACGTCGCGCTCGAGGATGGAGTCGTGACCGAGCCAGCGGCGCACCCCGGCGGCGGCGGCCGGGATCTGCTCACCCACCAGGAAACGGTCGGCCAGCAGCATGCCGCTGGTGACTGAGTCGGTGGACACCACCCGGGTCTCTCCTGTCGCCGTCGTCTCGCTCGGGGCCTCGCCTCGTGCTCCTGTCATGGTACGCAGACGAGCGGTCAACGGCCGCGCCAGGGATGCGACGCGCGAGGTGACGAAGGCGATCTCGGTGACGCGCAGGCGCTGCGCCAGCCACAGGTAGAGGGCGCCCATGACGCCACCCACCCCGACCACCTGGAGGACCGAGACGAGGAGGCCGCGGTCGGCACCCCACAGGAGCATCGCGCCGATCCCGACGGCGCCCATGGGCACCGCGGCCATCACGAGTCGCAGGTGGGTCAGGAGCACGCGCGACCCGTCGAGGCTGGGGAGGCGACGGCGCAGCCCGAGGTAGCCGACCAGCGCGCCGACGGCGTAGGAGATCGAGATCCACGCGCCGGCCGCGGCGACCCACAGCTCGGGGCCGAGCCACAGCACGCTGCTGAGCGTGCCGGCCGCGACGATCCCGGCCATCGGGACCTGGATCCAGAAGAGCGACCTCGTGTCCTCGTAGGCGTAGTACGCGCGCTGGACGGCGCTCCACATCGCGAGCGCCGGGATGCCGAGCGCCAGGGTCCACACCACGCGGCCGAGCGCCTCGTCGGCGGCGGCGCCCTGACCGCCGAGCGTGATCACGCGGGCGAGCGGGACCGACAGCACCATGAGGAGCACCGTGGCGGGCACGGTGAAGACGCCGACGGTGCGGATCGCGAGGGACAGGTCGTCGCGGACGCCGGCGCCGTCCTTGGCCGCGGCCTTGGTCGACAGGCGCGTGAAGACGGCCGTCAGCAGCGAGACGACCACGAGCGACTGCGGCAGCATGAAGATCATGAACGCCGTGGCGTAGATGAGGTTCCCGGCGACGGCGCCCTCCACGCCCCCGCGCTGGTCGGCCGCGTGCTGGGCCGCGGCGGCGACCTGCGAGACGGCCACGAGCCCGAGCTGCCCGACCGCGAGCGCGGCGAACGTCCACGTCGCCATCCGGCTCGCACCGCCGAGACCCTTCAGACCCCAGGCCGGGCGGTAGCGGAAGCCGGCGCGCCACAGCGGGACGATCAGCACGAACGCCTGGACGGCGACGCCGAGGGTCGCCGTGCCCGCGAGCAGCATGATGCGGTCGGTGCCGAACTCGGCGGCGGCGAGCTGCTCGCGCGGCATGGCGCCGAAGATCGCGAGGTAGACGCCGAGACCCGCGATGGCCACGACGTTGTTCGCCGCGGGGGCCCACATGTACGGACCGAACACGTTGCGCGCGTTCAGCACCTGGCCAAGCAGCGTGTACAGCCCGTAGAAGAAGACCTGGGGCACGCACCAGTAGGCGAACGCGTAGGCGATCGGCCGCCACTCGGGGGCCATCTGGGCGCCGTAGACCGTCACCAGCACGGTGGCGCCGAGCGTCAGGATCAGCGTGACGACGATCAGGCCCGCGCCCGCCACCGTGAGGAGGCGGTTGGTGTAGTCGCGCCCGCCGTCGGCGTCGCGTGCGGCCCGCACGAGCTGCGGCACGAGGATCGCGTTGATGACACCGCCCGCGAGCAGCATGTAGATCGCGTTCGGGAGCGAGTTGGCGACCGTGAAGGCGGTGCTCGCGCCACCCACGCTCGCGAGTGCGACGACGAGGATCGCGTTCCGCACGAAGCCGAGTCCCCGGGAGACGAACGTCCCCGAGAACATCACGGCGGCGGCGCCCGCCAGTCCGCGCTGCTTGCCGGCCGTCATGTCGTCGCCTTCGTCGGGGGTGCTGGTGCTTCGGTGGCTGGTTCCGGGGCGTCCGGTGCGTCCGGTCCCTCGGGTGAGTCGGGTCCGTCCGGTCCCTCGGGTGCCTCGGGTGTCTCGGGTGCCTCGCCGTCGGGCTCGGCGCCGGGGACGTGACCGTCCCGGTTGCGGCGGCCGCGGCGGAACGTGCGCACGAGCCCGACCACGAGCAGCAGCCCGAGGGCCGCTGCCACGATGCCGGTGCCGACGGTCTCCCACTCGGCGCGGACGCGGAGGTCGAACGTCTTGACCGCGCCGATGACGGCGCCGTCGGGGCTCGCGACCGTGACGTCCACGCGCGTGCGGCCGTTGGCGACCGCGACCATCGGGACCGGGACGCGCACGGAGTCGCCCGGCTCGATCGTCACGGGGTCGACGTCCTCGACGCGCAGCGCCGGCTGCTCGGGCACGACGCGGACGTCGACGGTCACGCGCTGCGCCAGGGTGTTGGTCAGCGTCAGCGGGACGGCGCTGGACTCCGCGAGGAGGTCGACCAGGCTGGCGGGGACGTCGATCGTGACGGCCGTGGAGTAGGGCTCGAGCGCGTCGGCCGCCGCCGACGTCGCCACGGACGGGCTCGTCCCGTCCAGCCGCCACGCGCTCGAGATCGCGGTGTCGAGCACGTCGTCGACGGCGTCGAGCGCATCGGGCCGCTCGAGCGCGCTGCGCAGGTCGGCGGACTCGGCGTGTCCCGCCAGGACGGCCTCGGTGGCGCTCAGGAAGGTCCCGGTGGTGACGTCGTCCGTGAGGGGCACCGCGCTGCGCGAGGCGCCGTCGGGAGCGCCGGTCATGGCGTCGGCGAGGCCCACGGGGGTCACCCACGGCGCATCCAGCAGGGTCGTCACGCGGGAACCGAGGGCGGCGACGTCGACGCCGGTGCCGGCGTCGCCCACGACCTCGCGGTCGGTCGTGACCAGCAGGGTGCGCGCCTCCTGCGACTCGCGCGTCATGACGGCGCTCAGCGCGAGCGCGTACTGCCGGCTGGCGAGCTCCTCGGTCATGGTTCCCGCACCCTCGGGTGCCTCGCCGGCGACGGCGTCGGAGAGCCGCGGCTCGGAGACCAGCGCGGTCAGGGTCGCGGCCTCGCCCATCACGTCGACCCTGGCCGACGGCGTCGCGGTGAGGGACTCGTCGGCGTCCGCCACGTCGTCGAGCACGACGGCGGTGTAGCCCGCCCTGGCCGCGAGCGCCAGGGACTCCTGGCTGACGCCCGGGGCGGCGGGCCACGCCGTCGTCGTGGCGACCTGGAGCCCCGAGGCCGCGAACACCTCGAGGGAGGAGGTGCGGGCGTCGGTGAGGAGGGTGCGCCCGTCGACGCCCGCGCCAGCGAGGGCCGGGATGTCGGCGTCGGCGCGCGGGAGCGCGATGACCGAGCGGCCGCCGGCGGCGGCGACGAGGTCGTCCTGAAGGGAGGTGGCGGGGTCGGCCGGGTCCGCCGGATCGGCCGGGTCTGCGGGGTCTGTGGGGTCGGCCGGGTCGGCGCCGTCGGCCTGATCCGCGGGATCCGCTGGACCAGCCCCGTCCTGAGCAGCGGCGGGGTCGGTCTCCTCGGTCGCGCCCGTCGGCTCGAGCAGCGCGGGGTCGAGGGCCCAGGACGCGTCAGGGCCGGCCGCGGCCACGACCTCCCGGATTCGGTCTCCCGCGACCTCGTCGACGCCCACGCCGGTCTGGATCGCCGTCGTCCACTCCTCGGCGCTCGGCGTGAGCGGCAGCAGCAGGCTCAGCCCGAGGTTGGGTTCGGTGACGGGCTCGCCGGGGTGGAAGACGCCCATGGTGCGGGCCGTGGCGGTCTCGCCGTCACCGGTGAGCGACACCTGCAGGCCGCGCGCACCCCAGTTGTCGAAGCGGATCGGGAACCCGAGGTCGGCGACCGGGACGGAGAAGGAGAACGGCGCGGTGCCGCCGGGGGGCACGGTCACGCCGTAGTCGGCGGTCACCACCGTGCGGCCGCGCGGGCCGGTGGCGGGGTCGAACCAGCGCTCCATCGGGATGCGCGAGGTGGGGACGGACTGCTGCACGTCGATCCGGAGCGTCGGGTCGGTGAAGTCCTCGTCCGTGGTGTTCGTCAGGGTGCCGGTCAGGACGAGGGTGTCGCCGGGGAGCGCGTACGCCGGGGCGAGGTCGGTCAGCTCCAGCGTCACGGCCGCCTCGACCACCTGCGGCTGCGTCGTGGCGCTCGGCGACGGCGCGGCGGGTGAGGGTGCGGCGCTCGCGGCGGGCGCTCCGCCGTCGGGCAGCGCGAGGGCGCTCGGGCCCACGACGAGCGCCAGCGCTGCGAGCAGGGCCGACGCGGTGGTGGCGGGTCGTGACCAGCGGGCGGCCCCGGTGACGCTCACGACCCTCCGACGAGCACGTCCCGCGCCATGGAGACGATGCGGCGCTCGTTGGGGTAGGCGAGGCGGGAGGCGAGCTCGTCGAGCGCGACCCACGCGACGGCCTCGGCCTCGTGGTCGGGATCGTTCTCGGTCGTGAGCTCGCCGCCGAGCGCGGCCAGCAGGTAGTGGTGCACGACCTTGTGGACGCGGCGGTCGTGACCGGCGAACCAGTAGTCGATGGTGGCGAGGTGGCGCACGACCTGGCTGACGATGCCGGTCTCCTCGGCGACCTCGCGGACCGCGGCCTGCTCGGCGGTCTCGACACCCTCGAGGTGCCCCTTGGGGAGGCACCACTCCAGGCGACCCGCGCGGTTGCGCCGCGCGATGACCGCGCAGAGGGCGACGCCGTCCACGACGTTGACCACCAGACCCCCCGCGGAGGTCTCGTCCACGACCGGGAGTCCGGCGCTGACGCGCAGCACGCGGGCGGGCGGCGGAGCCGGCCGGCCCGGCGTACGAGGCGCCGGCGACGGGGTGGACATGCCCACCACCCTAAGACAGGGGACGTGGGAACCTGGGGACCATGCAGGCTCTCCCCTCCTCCGACACCACCCCGGCGTCCCTCATGCGCACCGCCCTGTCCGTGCTGTCCACGATCGCCGCCGAGACCGATCCGCTCGGTTCGATGTTCGCCGACGCCGGCCACGAGCTCGCCCTCGTCGGGGGTCCGGTGCGTGACGCGTTCCTCGGCCGTCGCAGCGCCGACCTGGACTTCGCGACCAGCGCGCGACCCGACGAGACGCACGCGATCCTGACGGCGTGGGGCGATGCGACGTGGGACGTGGGGCGGGAGTTCGGGACGATCGCGGCTCGGCGGGGCGACGTCGTCGTGGAGATCACGACCTACCGCACCGAGGAGTACGACGTCGGCTCGCGCAAGCCGGTCGTGGCGTTCGGCAGCGACCTCGAGGGCGACCTGTCCCGGCGGGACTTCCGGGTCAACGCGATGGCGGTGCGGCTGCCGGACCTGACGTTCGTCGACCCGTTCCACGGCCTCACCGACCTGGCCGCGGGCGTGCTGAACACCCCGGCCTCGCCGCAGCAGTCCTTCGACGACGACCCGCTGCGCATCCTGCGCGCGGCGCGCTTCGCCGCGCAGCTGGGGCTCGACGTCGACCCGGGCGTGATGGCCGCGATGACGGAGTACGCGCCGCGCCTCGCGATCGTCTCGGCCGAGCGGGTGCAGGCCGAGCTGGTCAAGACGATGGTGGCGGCGGCGCCGCGGCGCGGGATCGAGCTGCTCGTGGAGACGGGGGTGGCCGATGTCGTGCTGCCGGAGGTCCCCGCGATGCGGCTCGAGATCGACGAGCACCACCGGCACAAGGACGTCTACTCCCACTCCCTCACGGTCCTCGACCAGGCGATCGCGCTGGAGTCGGGGCCGGACGGACCCGTGCCCGGGCCCGACCTGGTGCTGCGGCTCGCGGCGCTCCTGCACGACGTCGGCAAGCCGGACACGCGCCGCAACGAGCCCGGCGGACGCGTCTCCTTCCACCACCACGAGATCGTGGGCGCCAAGCTCGCGCGGCGCCGGATGAAGGCGCTGAAGTTCGACAAGGCGACGACGGTCGCGGTCTGCGACCTGATCGCGCTGCACCTGCGGTTCCACGGCTACGGCGAGGCCGGCTGGACCGATTCGGCGGTGCGCCGCTACGTGACCGACGCCGGTCCGCTCCTCGAGCGGCTGCACCGGCTCACGCGCGCCGACTGCACCACGCGCAACCGCGCCAAGGCCGACCGGCTCTCGCACGCCTACGACGACCTGGAGCAGCGGATCGCGGAGCTGCGTGATCAGGAGGAGATCGACGCGATCCGGCCCGACCTGGACGGTTCGCAGATCATGGCGATCCTCGGGATCCCGCCGGGGCGCGAGGTGGGGGCGGCGTACAAGCACCTCCTGGGGCTGCGGATGGAGGAGGGGCCGCTGGGCGCGGAGCGCGCCGAGGCGGAGCTGCGGGCGTGGTGGGCGGCGCGGGGCGCCGAGGCCGACGCCGGGTGAGGTCGGCGGGCCGGAGCGCCGGTCCTCCGACCTGTCGCGCTGCTCGCTGTGCACGGGTGGTCGTCGGCGCGCTCCCCTGTGCACCGGTGGCCGCCACCGCGGCCCGAGGCGACCACGCGTGCACAGCGAGCGGCTCCGACCACGCGCGCGCCCGGGACCCGGCCGGACGGCCGCGCCGCCCCGGGGCGCCGTCGCCGGGCGCACGAACGGCCCGGCCCCCCGAGGGGAGCCGGGCCGTTCGGAAGCGATCAGCCGATCAGGTGCTCAGCGCTCGACCTCGCCGGCGATGAAGGCCTCGAGGCGCTGACGCGCCGCGGTGTCCTCGATCTGCTCCGGCGGGGACTTCATGAAGTACGCGGACGCCGAGGTGATCGGGCCACCGACCTTGCGGTCCATGGCGATCTTCGCGGCGCGCACGGCGTCGATGATGACACCGGCCGAGTTCGGCGAGTCCCAGACCTCGAGCTTGTACTCCATGTTGATGGGGGCGTCGCCGAACGCGCGACCCTCCATGCGGACGTAGGCCCACTTGCGGTCGTCGAGCCACGCGACGTAGTCCGACGGGCCGATGTGGACGTTGCGGTCCTCGGTCTTGCCGGCGAAGGAGGCCTGCGTCAGGTTCGACGTGACGGCCTGGGTCTTGGAGATCTTCTTCGACTCGAGGCGGTCGCGCTCGAGCATGTTCTTGAAGTCCATGTTGCCGCCGACGTTCAGCTGGTACGTGCGGTCCAGGATGACGCCGCGGTCCTCGAACAGGCGGGCGAGCACGCGGTGCGTGATGGTCGCGCCGACCTGGGACTTGATGTCGTCACCGACGATCGGCACACCGGCCGCCGTGAACTTGTCGGCCCACTCGGGCGTGCCGGCGATGAAGACGGGCAGCGCGTTGACGAAGCCGACACCGGCGTCGATCGCGGCCTGCGCGTAGTGCTTCGCGGCGTCCTCGGACCCGACGGGGAGGTAGCAGACGAGCACGTCGGCCTTGGTCTCGCGCAGCACGGCGACGACGTCGACAGGCTCGTCCGTGGACTCCTCGATGGTCTCGCGGTAGTACTTGCCGAGGCCGTCCAGGGTCGGACCACGCTGGACCTGCACGCCGGTGGGCGGCACGTCGGCGATCTTGATCGTGTTGTTCTCGCTGGCGACGATGGCGGCCGAGAGGTCCTGGCCGACCTTCTTCGCGTCGACGTCGAACGCGGCGACGAACTCGAGGTCACCCACGTGGTACTCGCCGAACTGCACGTGCATGAGGCCGGGCACCTTGCTGCTCGGGTCGGCGTCCTTGTAGTACTCGACGCCCTGCACGAGCGAGCTCGCGCAGTTCCCGACGCCGGCGATCGCGACGCGGATGGAACTCATGGGTTCTCCTTCTGGGGGGTGGATCCGGGGTGAACGATCACGCCGGGGGGTCCGCCGCGGCCGGGGGCCGCGCGGTGGTCGGTGCGGGTGACGCAGGTGGTGCAGCGGGCGGGGACGCGGTGGCGGCACGCTCGACGGCGATGAGTCCCTCGAGCCAGCCCACCTCCTTGTCCAGGAGCTCCAGGCCGTGGCGCTGGAGCTCGGCGGTGTAGCTGTCGCGGCGCTCGCGGTTCTTCACCGCAGCGGTGCGCGTGGCCTCGCGGCGCTCGAGCACCCGGGTGCGTCGGCCCTCGAGGATCCACAGCCGTGTCTGGGGGTCCGTGTCCGTGAACATCGAGAACCGGACGTCGAACACGTCGTCGTCCCACGCGGCCGGATCGCTCGCGGTGAGCGTCTGCGCCAGGTGCTCCTTGCCGGCCGCGGTCAGCTCGTAGCTCACGCGCGACCGCTTGCTCGCGAGCGCGTGCGGGAGCTCGGCCGTGTGCGCGGAGGTGATCCAGCCGAGCGCCTCCAGCGCCCGCAACCGCGGGTACAGCGAGCCGAACGACAGCGAGCGGAACATCCCGAGCGTGGCGGCGAGGCGCTTGCGCAGCTCGTAGCCGTGCAGCGGACCGCTGGCCAGACGGCCGAGGATGGCGAGGTCGAGCACGTCGCTGCGCTTGCGCATGGCGGCTCCTCCTCCTCCGGCTCCTCGGTCGTCCTCGGTGGACGACGTGTCGGATCGACAGTGCGATTCGATGTATCGCATTGATACATCGAGCAGAGTGGCAAGTCAACGAACCGCCGTGAGATCCGCCGACGGCGTGACGCGGGTCACGCCGTCGCCGCGACCCCCGCGAAGGGAATGTGCCGATGTCGTGAACCGGGCCGCCGGGGCCTGCGGGCCGCCGCGGCCCGTCGCCATACTGGGACGTCCGCGACCTCACGCCCGTCCCGCGGACCCCGTGCAATCAGGAGGCGCGCCCCGTGGCAGCCAGCAAGCCCCCGTCCAGGAAGCCCGTCAGCAGCTCGACGCGTTCGTCGTCGACCCGTCCGAAGGCCTCCGGCTCGAGCGGCACGTCGTCGCGCCGTCGCAAGCCCGTCCGCAAGAAGGGGTGGAACTACCCTCGCGCCGGGCTCGGCCCGGTGCGCCGCTGGCTCCCGAGCTGGCGCGTGCTGCTGGCGACCTTCGCGACCGGGGTCGGCGTCGTCGTCGGCCTGCTCGCCGTCGCCTACGCGACGACGGACGTCCCGGCCGCCGACGAGCTCGCCGTCGCCGAGGGCTCGACGATCTACTTCTCCGACGGCACGACGCCGATCGGCGAGATCGCCGAGGTCAACCGAACCATCGTCGACACGACCGCGCTGCCCGCCTACGTGGGCGACGCAGTCGTCGCCTCCGAGGACCGGCGCTTCTACTCCAACTCGGGCATCGACCCGATCGGCATCGCCCGCGCGCTGTGGAACAACCTGCGCGGCGGCGACCGGCAGGGCGCTTCCACCCTCACGCAGCAGTACGTCGAGAACTACTACCTGGGGCGCACGACCGACTACGTCGGCAAGTTCCGCGAGGCGATCCTGGCGGTCAAGGTGGAGCAGGAGCTCGACAAGTCGCAGATCCTCGACGCCTACATGAACACGATCTACTACGGCCGCGGTGCGTACGGCGTCGAGGCCGCCGCGCAGGCGTACTTCGGCAAGGGTGCCGCCGACCTGACCCTGTCGGAGTCCGCGATGCTCGCGGGTGTCATCCCGGCACCGAGCGCGTGGGACCCGGCCGTCTCGCCCGACCAGGCCGAGCTGCGGTGGAACCGCACGCTCGACTTCATGCTGGCCGACGGCATGATCACGGCCGACGAGCGCGCCGCGCAGACGTTCCCCGCCGTCGTGGAGAACGCCCGCCCCGACACCTACGCCGGCACGAACGGCTACCTGCTGCAGATGGCGGTGGCCGAGCTCACCGGCGGCGAGAACCCGGTCTACAGCGAGGACGAGCTGAACCGTCTCGGGCTGCAGGTGGTAACGACGTTCGACGTCGGGATGCAGGCCGCCGCCGTCGAGACCATCGAGGGCGACCTGCCCGACGACCACGCCGAGGGGCTGCGCGCGACGCTGGTCTCGATCGATCCGGCGACCGGTGGGATCAAGGCGCTGTACGGCGGGCGCGACTACCTCACGGAGTCGCTCAACCGCGCGACGCAGGCGGTCTACCAGGGCGGTTCGACCTTCAAGCCGTTCGCGCTGGTCGCGGCTCTCGAGCAGGGCATCTCGCTCGACGAGACCTACGAGAGCTACACGGGCATGGACGTGGAGGCGGACGGTCAGGTCTACACCGTCAACAACTACGACCGCCGCGACCGCGGGCGCATCGACCTGGTCGAGGCGACGGCCGACTCGGTCAACTCCACCTACGTCCAGCTCAACCGCGACATCAGCGAGGACGGGCAGGTGGGTCAGACCCTCATCGACACGGCGGTGCGGCTCGGGCTGCCGGCCGACACCACCGGCCTCGTGCCGGTCATCTCCAACGTGCTCGGCAACGCCTCGCCGCACGCCGTCGACATGGCCACCGTGTTCGCGACGTTCGCGGCGCAGGGCGAGAAGCACCCCACGCACGTCATCGACCGGGTGCTGCAGGACGGCGTGATCGTCCACCAGGGACCGACGACGGGCGAGCGCGTCATCTCCGAGCAGGTCGCCGCGGACGCCACGTACGCCATGACCCAGGTGGTCGAGCGCGGGTCGGGGGAGACGGCGAGCGAGCTCGGCCGCCCCGCCGCCGGCAAGACAGGCTCGTCCAACGACTACAAGGGCGTCTCGTTCGCGGGGTACGTGCCGCAGCTGGCGACCGTCGTCGCGATGTACCAGACGGGTCCGGACGGGACGGAGGACCCGATCACGCCGTTCGGCGGCTACAGCGTGGTCGCGGGCGGCACCGTGCCGACGGATCTGTGGACGAGCTACATGACGAAGGCCACGGAGGGCATGGAGGTCCTCGACTTCCCGGCGCGGAGCGCCCCCACCCGTCCGACGGCGACGCCGACCCCGACCGAGACGACGCCCGAGCAGGTCGACCTCCCGGCCGTGGCCGGACTGAGCGAGGGCGATGCGCGCGCCGCGCTCGAGGCCGCGGGCTTCGCCGTGACGACGTCGCAGGAGTCGTCCGACGACGTCGCCGCCGGTCTCGTGATCCGCAGCGAGCCGGGCTCCGGTCAGGCCGCCGTCGGGTCGAGCGTGACCCTCGTGATCTCGACCGGCCCCGAGCCGACGCAGGAGCCGACCGAGGAGCCGACGCAGGAGCCGACCGAGGAGCCGACGCAGGAGCCGACGACGCCGGCACCCACGCCGTCGCCGACCCCCGCGCCGACCCCGACGCCGGCCCCGACGCAGCAGCCGGCTCCCGTCCCGACGCCGGCGCCCTCGCCGACGTCCTGAGCGGTGTCGTGATCGGCGTCGTGCCAGGCGTCGACGGGCGTCCACAGGCGCTTGCGAGGGCGCCGAGGGGCCGTCCGCACTGCTAAGATCGGACGTCCGCGTGCTTCCACCCCGACCCGGGGTGTCCGTGCACGGACGAACGCATCACCCTCCTGTCACGGAAAGTCCGTGACCGCCCAGACCAGAGGAGGTGGGTATCTACATGCGTCAGTACGAGTTGATGTTGATCCTCGACCCCGAGGTTGACGAGCGCACCGTCGCTCCGTCGCTCGACAAGTTCCTTTCCGTGATCACGACTGGTGGTGGCTCCGTCGACAAGGTCGACATCTGGGGCAAGCGCCGCCTGGCGTTCGAGATCTCCAAGAAGGCCGAAGGCATCTACGCCGTCGTCAACATGACGGCGACGCCGGCCCTCGCCCAGGAGCTCGACCGCCAGCTCGGCCTCAACGAGGCCATCCTGCGCACCAAGCTGCTGCGTCCCGACGCTCACTGAGCCTCGTCCACCCGCACGTCTGACTCTTCACACCTCCAGGAGCATCCATGGCAGGCGAGACCGTCATCACCGTGATCGGCAACCTCACGGCTGACCCCGAGCTGCGCTTCACGCCCAGCGGCGCGGCAGTCGCGAACTTCACCGTCGCGTCCACGCCCCGCACGTTCGACCGCCAGACCAACGAGTGGAAGGACAGCGACACGCTGTTCATGCGCTGCTCGATCTGGCGCGAGGCCGCGGAGAACGTGGCGGAGTCCCTCACCAAGGGAACCCGCGTGGTGGTCACGGGTCGTCTGGTCCAGCGCTCCTACGAGACCCGCGAGGGTGAGAAGCGCACCGTCGTCGAGCTGCAGGTCGACGAGGTCGGCCCTTCGCTCCGCTACGCCTCGGCCAAGGTCACGCGCTCGCAGCGCGGTGGCGGCGGCGGTGGCTTCAGCGGTGGCGGAGGCGGCGGCAACGGCGGTGGCGGCTTCTCCGGTGGGGGAAGCAGCAGCGGCGGTGGCAGCGGCTACGGCGAGCAGTCGGGAGGTTCCCGGGGCGGCGCGAGCAGCAGCTCGAGCACCGACGACCCGTGGGCCTCGGGTGGCTCCAGCTCCTACCCGGACGAGCCCCCGTTCTAGACATCACCGCCTGGCGGCCCGCGCGGCCGCCGGCGATCACTGAAGGAGAAAACTCATGGCGAAGCCTGTCCTTCGCAAGCCGAAGAAGAAGGTCAGCCCGCTCAAGAGCGTCAAGCTCGAGGGTGCGGTCGACTACAAGGACACCGTCCTGCTGCGCAAGTTCATCTCGGACCGCGGCAAGATCCGCGCCCGTCGCGTGACCGGTGTCTCCGTGCAGGACCAGCGCAAGATCGCCCGGGCCGTGAAGAACGCCCGCGAGATGGCTCTGCTCCCCTACTCGAGCTCCGCTCGCTGAGAAGGGTAGAACCATGGCAAAGCTGATCCTCACGCACGAGGTCACCGGTCTCGGTGCCCCCGGCGACATCGTCGAGGTCAAGGACGGGTACGCCCGTAACTTCCTCGTTCCCCGCGGTCTGGCCACCGGCTGGTCCAAGGGTGCCGCCAAGGAGGTCGAGGCCATCCGTGCCGCGCGCGCCAAGCGTGCGCACGCCACGGTCGAGGCCGCGTCCTCCGTCCGCGACTCGCTCGAGTCGAAGACGTTCTCGGTCCCCGCGCGCTCCGGCGCCGGCGGCCGTCTCTTCGGTGCGGTCACCACCAAGGACATCGCGGACGCCGTCAAGGCCGCCGGTGGCCCGTCGGTCGACCGTCGCAAGATCGAGGCCAAGGGTCACATCAAGACCCTGGGCAAGCACCAGGTCGTCGTGCACCTGCACGACGAGGTCACCGCGAAGCTGACCGTGGAGGTCGTCGCCTCCGACGTGTGAGCGTCGCGGAGGTCGGCCACGCGGCCGGCGCGCTGATCGACGGAACGGCCCGGGTCCTCACGGACCCGGGCCGTTCCGCATCCCCCACCCCCACCCCCACCCCCACCCCCATCCCGCCGAGAACGGCAGGTGCGGCTCAAGGGTCCGCTTCGAGCCGCCCCCACCGTTCTCACCGCGGCGCCGCGGCATCGAGAACGGCAGGTGCGGCCGGGAGGGCCGCGTTCAGCCGCACCCACCGTTCTGGGTCCGGCATCCTGGCGCGGTTGGCGGCGCGTGAACTGTCCCCAGCCGTCGTCGCAGTCGCGGCGAGTCGCGCTGGGACCCCTCGGGGTGTCGGCACGATCCTCGATCCGATGGACTGCGGTGGTGCGACGACTCACTCCCCTCAACCCCGAGCTCGCCCGGCTGGCGAGCGCGCAGCGTGGGTTCCTCACCGTGGCGCAGTGCCGCAACCATGGACTCGACCACCGTGGAGTCGCCCGCCGGATCGCGTCGGGCTGGGTCCGGGTGGACGAGGTCGTGCTCGACACCACACCCGACGTCGGCTCCGATCCGCAGGTGCGTCGGCTCCGCGACGTCGAGCGCGCGCTGCTTCGGGCGGGTCCCGGGGCTGTCGCCGTCGGACTCGGATCCCTCGCCCTGCGCGGTTGCTGGGGGCTTCCCCACCGCTTCGACGCCAAGGCCGTGCGTCGCACGGGAACCGACGCGCGTGGGAGCGCGCAGCACGCCGTGGGCAGGACGGAGATCGTCGGTGGTCGTCGGGTGCCGAGCGTGCCGGAGGCGCTGATCCAGTCGTTGCCGCACCTGGATCGGCTGCACCTCGTCGCGATGCTCGACTGGGCTCTCCACACCGGTTGCCTCGCCAGCGTCGACGAGCTGCTGAGTCTGTCGCGGGGACGTAGGGGAGCCCGCCGGCTGAAGGAGTGGGGTCACGAGGCGAACGGGCTCGCCGAGTCCCAGCTCGAGACCTGGGCCCGGTTGCAGTGCCACGACGCCGGACTGCCTCCTCCCGAGCTGCAGGTTGCCGTCCACGACGACGCCGGAAGACTCCTCGCGCGTGGCGACCTGGGCTGGAGGATGCCCGATGGTCGATGGCTCATCGTCGAGATCGACGGTCGATCCGTGCACGAGCGGGCGGAGGCCCTGCTGGCTGATCGGCATCGCCAGAACGCGCTGGTCGGCACCGGGCGAGTCATGATCCTGCGGTTCACCGCGGACGATCTTCGCCGGGAAGGATACGTACCCGGGGTCATTCGAGCGGCTCTTCGTGTCGCCATGGGACTCCCCGCCGGTCACTCGGCCACGGCCTGACGGGGCCGAGTCCAACCCCCGACAGCTGCACTGCAGATCCTGTCTGATCGAGAACGCTCGATGAGGCCTGAACACGCTGCTGCAGCCCCACCAACCGTTCTCGGCGGGGGGTGCGGCGGAGAGGGTCGGTCTACTCGGCGGCGAGGGCCGCCACCGGCGGGACCCGGACCGCGCCGCGGGCCGGCAGCACCGAGGCGAGCACCCCGGCGGCCACCGCCACGGCCAGCACCGCGAGCACCGCATTCCACGGGACCGACAGGCTGCCGACCGTCATGCCGGTGGTCGGGCCGAGCAGCAGCAGGCCGCCGATCCAGCCGTACACCAGGCCCAGCACCAGCCCGACGATCGCTCCGACGGCGGCCAGCAGCACACCCTCGACGGCGAGTGTCGCGCGCAGCTGACGTCGCGTCAGACCCAGCGCCCGCAGCAGCGCGTTCTCGCGGCGTCGCTCCACCACGGACAGCGAGAGCGTGTTCGCCACCCCGATGAGGGCGATCACCACGGCCACGCCCAGCAGCCCGACGACCACGGCGAGCAGCGTGTCCAGCACCTGCGTGAAGCCCGCCTTCTCGATCGCACCGCCCCCGACCTGCGGCGCCGCAGCGTCGGTCCCGGCGGTGGTGTCGCTCACGGCGTCGCGGATCGCGTCGGCGGCGTCGACCGGGTCGGCGTCGTCGGCCAGCGCGATCCACAGCGACTCCTGGGACCCGACGAGCTCCAGCTCGTCGGCCACCTGCTCGGTCACCATGATCGAGTAGTCGGGCAGACCCTCGACCAGCACGCCGTCGAACTCCTCGCCCTCACCGACCGTGCCGAGCGTCACCGGGCCGTCCTGGCTGATGAGGTAGCCGTCGGCCAGCACGGTCGACGGGTCCCAGTCGGCCGGCGCGGTCGCCAGGACCGAGCCGATCGTGGCGGGGTCGGCGACGTACACGGTCGCCGTCGTGGCGAAGCTCGCCGTCTCGACGTCGATCTGAGCGGTGCGCAGCAGCACGGTGTCCTGCACGCCGTCGACCGCCGTGATCGCGTCGATCGTCGCGGGGGACAGGTTCTCGCCGCCCACCGCCACGTCGATCGCGAACTGCGCGTCGAGCTCGCTCTCGAGCTGCTCGCGCGCCATCGCGGCACCCGTCGACATCATGGTGACGAGCGCGACGCCGACGATCAGCGCCGTCGCGGTCGACGTCGTGCGCCGCGGGTTGCGGACCGAGTTCGTCGCGGCCAGCGTGAGAGGGGCGCCACCGAGGCGGGCGACGCCGCGCCCCAGCAGCCCGGCCAGCGCCGGCACGATCGTGATGGCGGCCATCACGACGCCGACGATCGAGATCAGTCCGCCCAGCACGCCGACCGCCAGGGCCACCTCGAAGGTCCCCTCGACGCGGGACATGACCAGGGCGCCGACCATCAGCGCGAGGCCGCCACCGGTGAGGATCCACCCGAGGATCGGGCGGAGACGCCGGCTGCGCTCGCTGACGACGGCATCGACCGGACGCATCGCGGCGAGGGGAGCGACCGACGTCGCCAGACGTGCCGCGCCGCCCGCCGCGACCACCGTGACGACGACGCCCGAGAGGAGCGGAACGAGGATCGTGGCGAGGTCGACCGGGACGGTCGTCGGCGCGGGGACGCCCTCGACCCTCGCGTGGATGATCGACAGCGCGAGCTGGCCGAGGCCGAGTCCGATCAGGATGCCCGCCACGGACGCGACGACGCCGAGCACGAGCGCCTCGAGCCGCACAGATCGCCTGATCTGGGTCTTCGTGGCGCCGACGCAGCGCAGCAGCGCGAGCGTGCGGGTGCGCTGCGCGACCAGGACCGTGAAGGTGTTGGCGATGACGATGCCCGCCACGGCCATCGCGACGGCCGCGAACGCGAGGATGAGCGCCCGGAAGATCTGGATGCCGTCGGTGAAGCTGGCCGCCACGTCGCGGGCGTACTGCTCACCGGTGATGACGGTCGTGCTGTCGGTGCTCGCGACCGCGGCCGTGACGGCGTCGCCCACCGCGGCGACGTCGGCGCCGTCGTCGGTCGTGAGGGTGAGGAGGGAGTAGGTGGAGTTGCCGTCGTCGGCGCGCCAGCCCTCGAGGTCGGCGGGTGCGGCGAGCGCGGACGGCAGGCCGAACCCGAAGCCGGTCCCGTCGGACAGCAGGCCCACCAGGGTGACCTGCTCGACGGTGCGAGTCGGTTCGGCGGACGCGTCGTCGGAGTACACGGTCGAGACCAGGTCGACGGAGTCACCGAGCGCCACCCCGAGGCGGTCGGCGGTCGACGTCGGCAACGCGATCTCACCGGCAGCCTCGGGCTCGCGGCCCTCGAGCAGCGTGGTGGTGCCGAGCCGCGGGTCGGTGGCCGGTGCGTTCAGCACCAGCACCTCCTGGCCTTGCGGCGTGGCGATCTCGCGGAACACGTTGGCCGCGACCTGCACCGCGGCGACGCCGTCGATCGCCGCGAGCGCGTCGCGGTCGGAGTCCTCGAGCGCGTAGGCGCTGGAGCTGACGACGAGGTCGGGGTCACCGACCGAGGACCGGGCAGCAGCCAGGGCGGTGTCCTCGACGGCGTTCGTCGTGACGAACGTGGCCGTGATGAAGCCGGTGCCGAGCGCGATCGCGATCCCGACGGCGATGAGCTTGCCGACGTTGCGGCGCATCTGCGCCCACGTGAGACGCCACATCAGCGGGCCTCGACGGCGGGGGTCGAGCCGGCGGCGACGCCGCGCGCGGGCGTGGAGGCGGGGGAGGCGAGCGACGCCGTGCGCAGGCGGTCGAGCTCGGCCTGGACGACCTCGGGGGTGGGGTCGGCGACGTCGCCGGCGATGCGACCGTCGGCGACCAGCACGGCGCGGTCGGCGTAGGCGGCGGCCTGCGCGTCGTGCGTGACCATGACGACGGTCTGGCCCAGCTCGCGCACCGACGTGCGCAGGAACTCCAGCACCTCGGCGCCGCTGCGGGAGTCGAGGTTGCCCGTGGGCTCGTCGGCGAAGACGACGTCGGGCCGCGTGAGCAGGGCGCGCGCGATCGCGACGCGCTGCTGCTGGCCGCCGGACAGCTCGCTGGGGCGGTGGGTGAGGCGGTCGCGCAGCCCGAGCGTGGTGACGAGGCGGTCGAACCAGGCCCGCACGTCCGGGGTGACCTTGCTGCCCGCGAGCTCGAGCGGCAGCAGGATGTTCTGCTCGGCCGTGAACATCGGCAGCAGGTTGAAGGACTGGAAGACGAAGCCGACGCGCTTGCGCCGCAGCTCGGTCAGCGCGTTGTCGTCGAGCGAGGTCAGCTCGGTGTCGCCGAGGTGGACCTGGCCGGCGGTCGCGGAGTCGAGGCCGGCGAGGAGGTGGAGCAGCGTCGACTTGCCGGAGCCCGAGGCGCCCATGATCGCGGTGAACTGGCCGCGGCCGAAGGCGACGTCGACGCCGTCGAGCGCGTGGACCTGGGCGTCGCCCCGACCGTAGGTCTTGCGCAGACCGACGCCGCGGACGGCGGCCGCGGCGGCGGGGTCGGGGTGGCTGGAGGCGGGGGGCGGGCCGGGAACCCCGGCGGGCGTGCGGGTCGTGGGGGTGGGAACGGTGCTGGGCACGGGGGGAGTCTGGCTCATGCCCTCGACGCTACGGTCGGGGTCGTCCACACGGGATCGACCCGCGGTCGCGACGTCGGGTCATCCCGCGGGGGGATCGGCGGGCGACGGCGTCAGCCCGCCTCGCGCCAGCGCGCGCTGTCAGCGCGCGCCGAGCACCAGCCACCGCTGCCCGCGCGAGCGCAGGTACGTGGCCAGCCCGCGGGCGATCATGAACACGACGGCGAACGCCACCCACAGCCACACGACGGCGACCGCATCGCTGCCCGTGCCGTCGGCCGCGCGGGGAGCCACGGCCCGCACCAGCAGCACGAACGGCAGGTAGGCCACGAGGCTGACGACGCCGGCCCACGCGAGGAAGCGTCCGTCGCCTGCGCCGATGAGGACGCCGTCGAGCACGAACACGAGGCCGGCGAGCGGCATGGCGACGGCGATCACGAGGATCCCGGCGGTCGCGGCTCGCCGCACGTCGCCGTCGCCGCTGAAGACGGTCGAGAGGGGGACGGCGAGGACGGCCAGCACGACGCCGAGCGCGGCCCCCGCCCCGGCGCCCCACTGGAGCGTGCGGCGCAGGACGGCACGCGCCTGTCCGGCGTCGGCGGCCCCGAGCGCGCGCCCGACGAGGGCCTGCGCGGCGATGGCGAGCGCGTCGAGCGCGAAGGCGGCGAAGCCCCACAGCGAGTTCACGACCTGGTGCGCGGCGAGCGGGACGTCGCCGAGGGTGGCGGCCGTGGCGACGGTGACGAGGATGGCGGCGCGCAGGGTGAGGGTGCGCAGGAAGAGGGGGGCGCCGTCGCGCAGCCCCTGGCCGAGGCCGCCGAGCGAGGGCGTGAGCGGGACGCCGCGGGCGCGCGCGCCGCGGGCCACGCGCCAGGCCAGGACGCCGCCCATGGCGAGCTGGACGACGGCGGTGCCCGCGCCGGAACCGCCGATGCCCCAGCCGAAGCCGTAGATGAACAGGGCGTTGATCGCGGCGTTCGCGAGCGCGCCCACACCGGCGACGACGAGCGGTGTGCGCGTGTCGAGCATGCCGCGCAGGACGCCGGTGGCCGCCAGGACCACGAGCATGCCGGGGAGCCCGGGCAGGCTCGTGCGGAGGTAGGTGACGCCGTGCGCATGGACCTCACCGGTGCCGCCGAGCGAGGTGATCGCCCAGGGTGCGGCGAGGATGCCGGCGGCGGCGACGATCACGCCCACCACGAGTGCCAGCCACATCCCGTCGACGCCCGAGGCGATGGCGCGCCGCTCCTGACCGGCGCCGAGGAGGCGACCGACGCTCGCCGTCGTGGCGTAGGCGAGGAACACGAACAGGCCGACGGCCGTGACCAGGAGCGTGGAGGCCAGGGTCAGGCCCGCGAGCTCGGCGGTCCCGAGGTGCCCGACCATCGCGGAGTCGACGAGCACGAACAGCGGTTCGGCCACGAGCGCCCCGAGGGCGGGGACGGCGAGCGCGAGGATTCGTCGGTCGAGGTCGCGTCGCACGACGTCAGCGTGTCACGGGGGACTGACACGGGGCGTCGGCGTGTCGTGACGGCGACTTTCGGGCGCGGTGTCCCCACTGCTGTCCCCACAGGAGAAATCGTTGCTATGCCGGGGTTTCCACCCGAGTTTCCACAGGTTGTCCACACCTGTGGGGATGACGGCGGAGTGTCGTCCACATGTGCCCCCCGGGGTTGTCCCCAGCCGGTCCACAGGCTGTCCACAACCCGCCTAGATCGGCTCGCGTGTCAACTCGATCCGACGTCGTCCGCGGGCGTTATCCGCGCGCGGCGCGACGTACGGTGAGGCCGCTGAGCGAGAGTGGGTGCCGTCCTGCCCACCGCGCCCCACGCCGTCCCGGGTCTGCCTGCCGGATGTCGGTGCCCGGGTGTGGACTCGCTCCAGCACGAGGGAGAGGACCACGGGTGACCACCACCGACGACATCGACATGCGGACCATGAGCGCGCTGAACGAGCGGACGCCGCCGCAGGACGAGCGTGCCGAGCAGAGCGTGCTGGGCGGCATGATGCTCAGCAAGGACGCCGTCGCCGACGTCATCGAGGTCATCCGGTCCCAGGACTTCTACCGCCCGGCGCACGAGATGGTCTACGAGGCCGTGGTCGACCTCTACGGGCGGGGCCAGCCGACCGATGTCGTCGCCGTCGCCGACGAGCTGACCAAGCGCGGCGAGCTGAGCCGTGTCGGCGGTCACGGCTACCTGCACACGCTGATCTCCTCGGTGCCGACCGCGGCGAACGCGGGCTTCTACGCCGGGATCGTGCGCGAGCGCGCTGTGCTGCGCAAGCTCGTCGAGGCCGGGACGCGCATCGTCCAGCTCGGGTACGCGCAGGACGGCGGCGACGTCGAGGACCTGGTGAACTCGGCGCAGAGCGAGATCTACGCCGTCTCCGAGCGCCGCACCAGCGAGGACTACAAGCCGATCCGCGACATCATCGACGGCACGGTCACGGAGATCGAGCACGCCGTCTCGCGCGACGGCAACCTCGTGGGCGTCCCGACCGGCTTCGCCGAGTTCGACAAGCTGACCAACGGCCTGCACCCGGGCCAGATGATCGTGCTGGCCGCGCGACCCGCGATGGGCAAGTCGACGATGGCCCTGGACATCGTGCGGTCCGCCGCGATCAAGCACGGGCAGGCCGCCGCGATCTTCTCCCTGGAGATGAGTGCGAGCGAGATCGTCATGAGGATGATCTCGGCCGAGGCCCAGGTGCCGCTGCAGCGGCTGCGTCAGGGACCGATGGACGACAGGGACTGGCAGAAGCTCGCCTCGACGGTGAGCGCGATCTCGGACGCGCCGGTGTTCATCGACGACTCACCGAACATGTCGCTGATGGAGATCCGCGCGAAGTGCCGCCGGCTCAAGCAGCGTCACAACCTCAAGCTCGTGGTCATCGACTACCTCCAGCTGATGAGCTCGGGCAAGCGCGTGGAGTCGCGTCAGCAGGAGGTCTCGGAGTTCTCGCGGGCGATCAAGCTGCTCGCGAAGGAGCTTGAGGTCCCGGTGATCGCGGTGTCGCAGCTGAACCGTGGCGCCGAGCAGCGGACGGACAAGCGGCCGCAGGTCTCCGACCTTCGTGAGTCGGGCTCGATCGAGCAGGACGCCGACATGGTCGTCCTGCTGCACCGCGACGAGGCCTACGACCGGGAGACGCCGCGCAAGGGCGAGGCGGACTTCATCGTCGCCAAGCACCGCAACGGCCCCACCGACACGATCGTCGTGGCGTTCCAGGGTCACTACGCGCGGTTCGTGGACATGGCACCGGAGACCGGGGGCGGCGGGGCCTGGTAGGGGCGGCTCACCACCCCATGGACCCGGAGCCACCCTTGTAGGGCCCGACGACGTCGTCCGTCACCCAACCGCCGTAGAAGCCGCCGGGCTGGGGGCGGACCCGTTCGCCGTCGACGAAGCACTCCAGGGTGCGCGCGTACACGGCGACGTGGCCGGTGATCGGCACGAAGGCCGACGTGGGACGCGGGTAGTTCCATCCCTCGCTCGGCAGGACGCGCCCCTCGGGGAGCACGACGTCCCAGTAGACCGCGGCGCCCTTCCACTCGCAGACCGAACCTCGTCCGCCGGCCGGGGCGAGCACGCCGGGCGCGAAGGAGTCAGCCGGGAGGTACCAGGTCGGGGGGTGGCTGGTCTCCAGCACCCGGTAGGCGCCGCCGGTGCCGGCGAGCAGGACGTCGCCGGAACGAATCTCGACACGCTTGGTCGAGCGCTCCAGCAACGGGGGGCGCGGGTAGTCCCAGACGGACTCCTGCCCGGGTCCGGGTTCGAGACGCTGTGGATGACCTCGACGCAGTGGCATGCCCTCCATCATGCGCGGAATCACCCGTGGTCAGCAGCGTAGGCTCGCGGCTCATGGCCATCGGCGCGAGCGTGCACACCTTCGACATCGCGCTGTCGGACGTCGATCGCGGGGTCTACGACGAGCTCTCGCTGCGTCTGGCGAGGCACCCGTCCGAGACCGGCGCCTACCTCCTGACGCGCGTGCTCGCCTACTGCCTGGAGTACACCGAGGGGATCGCCTTCACCGACGGCGTCTCCGCCACGAACGAGCCGGCCGTGCTCGTGCGGGACCCCACGGGCCTGGTGACCGCCTGGATCGAGGTGGGCGCTCCCGACGCCGATCGGCTCCACAAGGCGAGCAAGCTTGCCGACCGCACCGCCGTCTACACCCACCGCGACCCCGCCAAGGTCGCCGCCCCGTGGGCAGGGAAGAAGATCCACCGTGCCCAGGACGTCGAGCTCCACAGCTTCGATCCCGGATTCGTCGAGGCCGCCGCCCTCCGCGTCGGACGGCGCAACGCGATGAGCGTCTCGGTCACCGAGCGCGAGCTCTACCTCGAGCTGAACGGTGAGACCTCGAGCTCGCCGATCCACGAGGCGCGAGCAGGCTGATCCGGCACCGACGACCAGCTCGGGGAGCCGGCCGTCCGGGTCCGCGACGGAGGCTGTCCGTCGTCGTCGACGGACGTACCCTCGATGAGGTGAGCGCCGCACCGACACCGCCGATCGTCCTGGACGGCACCTTCGCCCGGGAGCTGCCCGAGCTGGCCGTCCCGTGGCAGGCCGAGCCCGCGCCCGAGCCGCAGCTCCTCGTGCTCGACGACGCGCTGGCCGCCGAGCTCGGCCTCGACCCCGCCTGGTTCCGGAGCCCCGACGGCGTCCGCCTCCTGGTGGGCGACCTCGTCCCTGATGGCGCCACCCCCGTCGCGCAGGCCTACGCCGGGCACCAGTTCGGCGGCTACTCCCCGCGCCTGGGCGACGGCCGCGCCCTCCTGCTCGGTGAGATCGTCGATCTCGACGGCCGACGGCGGGACCTGCACCTCAAGGGCTCGGGCCGCACGCCGTTCGCCCGGGGAGGGGACGGGCTCGCCGCCGTCGGGCCGATGCTTCGCGAGGTCGTCGTCAGCCGGGCGATGCACGCCCTCGGCATCCCGACCACCCGCTCGCTCGCGGTCGTCGCGACGGGCCGACCCGTGCAGCGCGAGACGGCGCTGTCCGGCGCCGTGCTGGCCCGGGTGGCGAGCAGCCACCTGCGGGTGGGCAGCTTCCAGTACGCGCGCGCCACCGGCGACGTCGACCTGCTGCGGCGCCTGGCCGACCACGCGATCGACCGCCACCACCCCGCGGCCGCCGAGGACGCCAACCCCGCCCTCGCGCTGCTGCGAGCGGTCGTCGCCGCCCAGGCCGCGCTCGTCGCGCGGTGGATGCTCGTGGGCTTCGTGCACGGGGTCATGAACACGGACAACATGACGATCTCGGGCGAGACGATCGACTACGGACCGTGCGCGTTCATGGAGGCGTTCGACCCGGCGACCGTCTACAGCTCCATCGACGAGCGTGGGCGCTACTCCTACGGCAACCAGCCGGTGGCCGCGGAGTGGAACCTCGCCAGGCTCGCCGAGGCGCTCCTCCCCCTGATCCACGACGACCAGGAGCAGGCGGTCGCGCTCGCCACGGAGGCGCTCGGCGACTTCCGCCCCCGGTACGGGGCCGCCTGGTCGGCCGGCATGCGCGCCAAGCTCGGCCTGGGCGACGCCGTCGACGACGGCGTCCTCGGCCCCCTGGCGGACGACCTCCTGACCCAGCTGCGGTCCAGCCGCGTCGACCACACGTCGTTCTTCCGCGCGCTCGCGACCGCCGCCCGGGGCGACGGCGCGCCGGCGCGGGCCCTGGTCGTCGACGGAGCAGGGTTCGACGCGTGGGCCGAGCGCTGGCTCGCCCTGGCCCCCGACGCCGGGCTGATGGACAGGGTCAACCCGATCTACCTCCCGCGCAACCACCTCGTCGAGGAGGCGCTCGCGGCCGCCACGGACGGCGACCTCGGCCCGCTCGACCGCCTCCTCGAGGTCGTCGCCGCTCCCTACGACGAGCGCCCGGGTCTCGAGCGCTACGCGTCCCCCGCCCCGGCCGACTTCGGGGCGTACACGACCTTCTGCGGGACGTGAGCCCGGCCGGGCGAGCGCACGGCGTGCGCCAGACGTGTCGACGGCGAGCGTCGTCCGGGGGTGGCCGGATATCGTCGACGGCATGCGCTCCCGCCGACTCCTCACCGCCGCCCTCGCCACCGCCGCCCTGACGGCGCTCACCGGCTGCTCGAACGCCTCCGCCCCGGACGACACCACCCCGACGACGCCCGCCGAGGCCGGCACGTGCGAGTACGTCCCCGACGGCAACGCGGCGCGCGACGTCGACGCCCCGCCGGCCGAGCCCGAGGAGACCGGCACCGTCGCGGCCACCATCAGCACCGATGCCGGTGACATCCCCGTCGTGCTCGACGCCGACGCCGCGCCCTGCACCGTCGGCAGCTTCCTCTCGCTGGCCGACCAGGGCTACTTCGACGACACCGAGTGCCACCGGCTCACGACGCAGGGCATCTTCGTGCTCCAGTGCGGCGACCCGACGGCGACCGGCACCGGCGGCCCCGGCTACTCCTACGCCGACGAGCTCACCGGCAGCGAGACGTACCCGGCCGGCACGCTGGCGATGGCCAACGCGGGCGCCGACACCAACGGGTCGCAGTTCTTCCTCGTCTACGAGGACACGCAGCTCGCCCCCGCGTACACGGTCTTCGGTCAGATCGACCCCGCGGGTCTCGAGGTCGTGCAGACCATCGCGGCCGCGGGTGCGGCCGGCGGCGCGCCCGACGGGGCCCCCGCCGAGACCGTCACCATCGACGCCGTCACGGCCGGCTGAGGCTCGACCCACCGAGCACGCCGCGCGCTAACCTGGGAGCCCTCCCAGGGCGTGCGGCTACCGTTCGCGTCACGTTCCCGACGACGGGAGCCACCCCCGTGTTCCCCGAGGAGAAGCAGATGACGACGGCGACGGCGGAGTCCGCCACCCCCGACAGCCCCGCCGACCTCGAGCACTCCCAGGCGTGGGCGCACGGCGCCACCCCGCGCCGGTTCGCGATCGCCGTCGTGGTGCTCGCGAGCATCGGCCTCGTGGCGTCGTTCGCGCTGATGCTCGAGCGGATCGCCGTCCTGGTCGACCCCAACCACGTGCCGAGCTGCTCGTTCAACGCCCTCGTCTCGTGCACCGAGGCGATGAGCTCGGCCCAGGGAGCGCTGTTCGGGTTCCCCAACCCGCTCATCGGCGTGATGGCCTTCCCCGTGGTCGTCGCCGCCGGCGCGGCGCTCCTCGGCGGGGCTCGGCTGGCCCGCTGGTACTGGGCGGGCCTCCAGGTGGGCGTGATCCTCGCCCTCGTGTTCGTTCACTTCCTGATCTACACGAGCCTGTACCAGCTCGGCGCGCTGTGCCCCTACTGCATGGCGGTCTGGGCCGTGACGATCCCGCTGTTCGTGATGGTCACGCAGCGCAACCTGCGTCTCCTGCCGCGCGACGCGTCGTCGGGCTGGGCACGCGCCGGTCGCTGGCTGCAGGCCTACCAGGCGCCCGTCCTCGCCGCCTGGTTCCTGCTGATCGCCGCCCTGGCAGTGGTGCAGTTCTGGGACTTCTTCATCGCGCTGGTCGCCTGACTCCTGCCGGCTCCTTCATCTCGGTTGCGTCACGAAAGGCGCGACGGCCACGAAGTCCTTGCCCTCCGGGCCGCCGCGGGTGTCTAGTGGCCGAATCCGGGGCGGGACGTCGCGGTGAGACGAAGGAGTCCACATGCAGGTGGCAAGAAGGCGCGCGACAGCGCTGTTGTGCACGGCCGCGGCGGGATCGATGCTGCTGTCCGGATGTCTGCAGAACCCCAACCAGGGCGGTGGGTCGTCCAGCGAGGGTGGCGGCATCCTCGCTGACAACGCCGAGGCCGACGGCGACGGCGTCGTCACGATCCTGGGTGCCTTCGGAGGCCAGGAGCAGGAGGCCTTCGAGGCCTCGCTGACCGAGTTCGAGACCTCCAGCGGCATCGACGTGCAGTACACGTCCGACCAGGACTTCACCAACACGATCCAGCTCCGCACCGGTTCGGGGCAGCAGCCGGACATCGCGATCTTCCCGCAGCCGGGCGGCCTCCTGGGTCTGGCCGACGACGGGTTCATCCAGCCGATCGACACCTACCTCGACTACGACGCGCTCGACACCACCCTGGTGTCGGGGTTCCTGGAGGCGGCGTCGCAGGGCGGCCGCACCTGGGGCGCCCCCATGCGGATGGCGGTGAAGTCCCTTGTCTGGTATCCGCTCGCGGCCTACGAGGCCGGCGGGTACGACACGGAGCCCGCCAACCTGACCGAGCTGGCCGACGTCGCGACGCAGATCCGCGACAGCGGCACGGCGGCCTGGTGCATGGGTTGGGAGTCGGACCAGGCGACCGGCTGGGTCGGGACCGACTGGATCGAGGAGTACATGCTCCGCCTGTGGGGCCCCGACGTGTACGACCAGTGGACCTCCCACCAGATCCCCTTCAACGACGAGCGCGTGATCGCGGCGTTCGACGCCTACGGCGAGCTGCTCGACGTTCCCGAGAACGTCCTGGGGGGCCGCAACGCCGTCCTGTCCGTGCCCTTCGGGGAGGCCATGCTCCCGGCCTTCCAGGAACCGCCGCAGTGCCTGATGGAGCGTCAGGGCAACTTCGTCACGGGGTTCTTCCCGGACGACGTGCAGGCCGATCTCGACGCCGAGGTCGGGATCTTCGCGTTCCCGCCGGCGGCCGAGGGCGACTACACCGGTCAGCCCATCCTGGGCGGCGGTGACCTCGCCGCGCTGATGAACGGCAACGACGAGGACGCCATCGCGGTCATGCAGTTCCTGACCTCGCCGGAGTTCGGCGGACCCTGGGCCGAGGCGGGTGGCTGGCTCTCCCCGCACACGACGTTCGACGTCAGCCAGTACCCCGACGACGTCACGCGGCGCACGGCCGAGATCGTCGCCGAGGCCGACGTGTTCCGGTACGACGGTTCCGACCTCATGCCCAACGCCGTTGGCGGCGGCTCGTTCTGGACCGCGATGACGGAGTGGGTCAGCGGTGCCAAGACCGCCGAGCAGGTGACGACCGACATCGAGAACAGCTGGCCCGACGCCGACGACGAAGAGGCGTCGTGACCGCGGCGAGCGCGACCACCACGGAACCGACGGCGCCCGCCAGGGGTCCGGTCCGCAGGGGCGGGGCGCCCGCCCGGCCGCTGCGGCTGATGGTGGGTCTGGTGGGACTGGCCGTCGTGGCGTGGCTGGCCGTGAACATCTTCCTGTCCCTCGCCTACTACCCCGGCTGGTACGGCAACAGCCGGGTGCTGATGGCGCTGGTCGGGGTCGTCGCCGGTCTGGGTGGGGCAGCCCTGCTGTTCTACTTCGTCAACGTCTTCATCGAGTCGCTCCCGCAGCGCCTGTCCCAGGGACTGATCCCCTACGCCTTCCTCATCCCGGCGTTCGGGCTCATCTCGCTCATGCTGCTCTACCCCGCCGTCCAGACGATCAACTACGCGTTCGCAAACCGGGACAGCACCGCGTACGTGGGACTGGACAACTTCCGGTCGATCTTCACCGACGGCTCGTTCTGGGTCGCCCTGACGAACAACGCGCTGTGGCTGATCATCGTGCCCGTCCTCACGGTCGCGGTGGGCCTGTTCGTCGCGCTGTTCACGGACCGGCTCTCGGCGAGCGGTGAGAAGTTCGCCAAGAGCCTGATCTTCCTGCCCATGGCGATCTCGTTCGTGGCGGCGTCGACGATCTGGCGCGAGCTGATCTACAACCCGAACCCCAACCTCGGTGCGCTGAACGCCATCCTCGGCACGTCCAACGACTGGCTGCGGATGGACCAGGGGCGCCTGAACTCCCTGCTCATGATGGTGATCCTCATCTGGATGCAGGCCGGCTTCGCGATGATCCTGCTCTCGGGTGCGATCAAGGGCGTTCCGGAGGACACGCTCGAGGCCGCCCGGCTGGACGGCGCGAACGAGCGCCAGGTGTTCCTCCAGGTGATCGTGCCCCAGATCAGGGGGACCATCCTGACCGTCTACATCACCGTCGTGATCCTCGTCCTGAAGGTCTTCGACATCATCTACGTCCTCACGAACGGTCAGAGCGACTCGAACGTGATCGCGCTGATGTTCTTCCAGGAGCTCTTCACGGCGGGCAACGCCGGTCGCGCGGCGGCGATCGTCGTCGTCCTGCTCCTCCTGGTCCTGCCGATCCTCGTCTACCAGGTCCGTACCTTCCGGAAGGAGCAGGGCCGATGAGCGCCGCTGTCACGAGCGCGCCGGCGGAGCGCACCAGCAACCGCCAGCCCGGCTTCATGAAGGACGGACGACGACGGAGCTGGACGTCCATCATCGTGGCGACGGTGCTCGCCGCCCTCTGGGTCCTGCCCAGCCTCGCGCTCTTCCTGAGCACGCTCCGCAGCAGGGACGCCCAGGCCTCGGTCGGTTGGTGGAACGTGTTCACCGATCCGCTGAACCAGGGGTGGACGCTCGACAACTACACCGGGGTCCTGCAGGGCCAGGACATGGGCGCGTCGCTCCTGAACACGCTCGTGGTGTCCGTCCCGGCCACGATCCTGCCGATCATGTTCGCGGCGTTCGGCGCCTACGCCTTCGCGTTCATGAACTTCCCGGCGAAGGAGACGCTGTTCGTCATCATCGTCGGGGTGATGGTGGTGCCGATCCAGGTGGCGCTGTCGCCGATGCTCAACCTGCTCGGCCCGAACGGCGTCGGCATCTCGGGCCAGTTCGTGGCGGTGTGGCTGCTGCACACGGGCTTCGGGATGCCGCTGTGCCTCTACACGCTGCGCAACTACATGAGCACGCTGCCGTTCTCGGTGGTCGAGTCGGCCAAGATCGACGGAGCCAGCCACTACCAGACGTTCTGGCTGCTGGTCGCGCCCATGTCGATCCCGGCGATCGCGGCGTTCGCCACCCTGCAGTTCCTCTGGGTGTGGAACGACCTGCTCATCGCCAAGCTGTTCCTGCTGCCGTCCAACACGACGGTGGTCGTGCGGGTGCAGCAGATGCTCGGCACCCAGGGGCAGGGCGCGGAGATCGTCACGGCCGGCGCGTTCATCTCGATGATCGTGCCGATCCTGGTGTTCGTGCTGCTCCAGCGGTTCTTCGTCCGTGGCCTGACCTCCGGGTCGGTCAAGGGCTAGGAGGAGGTCCGCAGACGGCAGAACGGCCGGCCCCTCGGGGCCGGCCGTTCTCACGCGCGACTCAGGCGAGCGTCGCGGCGTCGATCACGAAGCGGTACCGCACGTCGGACTTCAGCACGCGCTCGTACGCCTCGTTGATCTGGTCGGCCGAGATCAGCTCGGTCTCCGGCACGATGCCGTGCTCGGCGCAGAAGTCGAGCATCTCCTGCGTCTCCCGGATGCCGCCGATGGCCGAACCGGCCCAGCTGATGCGCTTGGGGATGAGCGCGAACGCCGGCACGGGCAGCGGCTCCGACGGCGCACCGACGTTGACGAACGTGCCGTCCACGGCGAGCAGGTTCAGGTGCGCGCCCATGTCGATCGAGGCCGAGACCGTGTTGATGATGAGGTCGAACGAGCTCGCCAGCGTCTCGAACGTCTCGGGGTCGCTGGTGGCGTAGTAGTGGTCGGCGCCGAGGCGCAGGCCGTCCTCCTTCTTGGACAGGGTCTGCGAGAGCACGGTGACCTCGGCGCCCATCGCGTGGGCGATCTTGACGGCCATGTGGCCCAGCCCGCCCATGCCGACGACGGCCACGCGCGTGCCGGGGCCCGCCTTCCAGTGGTGCAGCGGCGAGTACGTCGTGATGCCCGCGCACAGCAGCGGGGCGACCTTCTCGACGTCGAGGCTCTCGGGCACGCGCAGGACGAAGTCCTCGTTCACGACGACGGCCTGCGAGTAGCCGCCCTGCGTGACCGTGCCGTCGGCCGGGTCCTTCGCGCCGTAGGTGCCGACGTTGCCCTTGAGGCAGTACTGCTCCTGGTCGGCGAGGCACTGCTCGCACTCCTTGCAGGAGTTGACCATGCAGCCGACGCCGACGAGGTCACCCACGGCGTGCTTGCTGACGCCGTCGCCGACCTCGGTGACGCGCCCGACGATCTCGTGGCCGACGACGAGCGGGTAGGCGATCTCGCCCCACTCACCGCGGACGGTGTGGATGTCGGAGTGGCAGATGCCGGCGTAGGCGATGTCGATCAGGACGTCGTGGGTGCCGACGTCGCGACGCTCGATGGTGGTCTTGATCAGCGGCTCCGTGGCGGACGGGGCGGCATAGGCGTTGACGGTGCGCATGGTTCTCCTGGGTGGTGGTCGAGAGGGGACGAATGGGGGAGGGCAGGGCAGGGAGAGGTCAGGTCGGGGGACGGGGAGAGATCTCCAACGTACGACGGGGGGCCGCGCTCACGATGAAGTGGAGTCGAACCCCGTCGTCCGGATCACCCTGGCGGGCACGCCCGCGACGATCGCATCGGCGGGTACGTCCTTCGTCACGACGGCGCCGGCCCCGACGACCGCGCCGTCACCGATCGTGACGCCCGGGACCACGGTGACGGACGCGCCCAGCCAGACCCGGCGCCCGATCCGCACGGGCGCGGGGACCATGTCGGCGCGGCGCGCCGGATCGAGCGCGTGGTTCAGCGTCGTGAGGGTGGTGCCGTGGCCCACGAGGGTGCCGTCACCGATCGTGATGCCGCCCGTGTCCTGGAACCGGCAGCCCTGGTTGATGAAGACGTCGCGGCCGAGGGTCAGGTTCTTGCCGAACTCGCTCGAGAACGGCGGGAAGAGGGTGACCGACGCGTCGACCTCACGGCCGGTCAGCCGGGACAGCAGCGCCCGCACCTCGTCCGGCGTTCGATAGGCGCCGTTCAGCTCGGCGACGATCTGCAGCGCCTCCTGGGAGGCGGCGTGCATGAACGCGTGCGCCGCGGAGCCGCCCTCGATGGGGGCTCCGCCGTCGACGTGCGCAAGAAAGTCGGCGAGCTGCATGGGTTCCTCTCCTCGGTCCTCCCCCACGCTACGGACGTCCGCGCCCGCGAGGGAGGCACCAGCAGTACACCCCTCGCTCGGCCCCTCGGCGCCCGCCGCGCGGTCCCGACACCTCCCGGTCATCCGTCGCCCGCCCGGGGTTCGCGCGCAGGTCGACGGCGCGCCCCGAGCAGTTCATCCGGCCTCCCTAGCCTCGGCGTGGTCGCCCTCGTCCGAGGGCCGCCGCGGCGGATCCGGGTCGGAGTGCTCGTTCATGGCAGTGACACCAGTGGCACCAGCGCGACCAGCGCCGAGGGTCGCGGACCCCGATCGGCGACGACGACGCCGGAGCGCCACCTCGCGCCGACACCTCACCTTCGTCCTGCTCGCCGGGCCGAACATCGCGCTGATCCTGGCGTTCATCTACTTCCCGCTGGCCTCGAACGTGTACTACTCGTTGCTCGACTGGCGACTCGGGGCGCGGACGGCCGACGTGGTGGGCCTGGCGAACTACGTCGAGCTGTTCACGTCGTCGCGCGGGTTCGACGTGTGGCGCGTGACGCTGATCTTCACGCTCGCCACCGTCGTCGGGTCGATGGTGCTGGGCCTGCTGGTCGCGCTCGTGCTCGACCGGAACCTGCCCGGCAAGACGTTCGCCCGGACGGCGGTGTTCGCCCCGTACGTGCTCTCCGGCGTCGGCGTCGGACTGATCTGGCTGTTCATCTTCGACCCGCGTATCGGGCTGCTCGGGCACGTGCTGCGGGCGCTCGGTCAGAGCTCGCCCAACTGGTTCATCGACCCGACCCTCGCCCTGGTGATGGTCATCGTCGTCTACGTCTGGAAGAACCTCGGCTACTGCGCCGTGGTCTACCTCGCGGGCCTGCAGTCGATCCCGAAGGACCTGCTCGAGGCCGCGCAGCTCGACGGCGCCGGCCCGGTGCGCCAGCTCTTCTCGGTCAAGCTTCCCCTGCTCGGCCCGACGGTCTTCTTCCTGTCGGTGACCTGCATCCTGTCCTCGATGCAGGCGTTCGACATCCTGCGGATCATGACGCCGACGGGCAACGGCACGAACACGATCATCTTCGAGATCTTCCTGCAGTCCTTCGGCGCCTACCAGCGCGCGGGCTACTCCGCGGCCCTCGCCGTCGTCCTCTTCGTGGTGCTGTTCGTGGTCACGGCCGTCCAGCTCCGCTACGTCGAGCGGAAGGTCCACTACCGATGAGCACCGTCACCCGCACCACGTCCGCGGCCACGTCGCGTGACGCCGACGGCGCCCCCGGTACCCCCAGCACCACCGGCCCCGCTCCCGCCCCGACCCAACCCGAGTGGCGCAGGGCCTTCCGGCGGGAGAACGTCGTGGCGACCCTGGTGGGCGGCTACCTCCCACTGGTGATCGCCGTCCTGATCATCGCGGCGCCGCTCGTGTGGATGCTGATCGCCTCGTTCAAGCCCGCGTCGGAGATCGTCACGCCCGACCCGACGCTCTGGCCGCAGGACCCGACCTCGGCCAACTACGCCCTGGTGGCGGACCGCGTGCCGCTCGCCCGCGTCTTCCTCAACAGCGTGGTGGTCACGGCGGTGGGCGCCGGGATCAAGGTCCTGCTGGCGATCACCACCGCCTACGCGCTCGTCTTCGTGCGGGTGCCGGGCCGCAACGCGATCTTCCTCGGCATCCTCGTGGCGCTGATGGTCCCGCCCGAGGCGGCGATGCTGCCCAACTACCTGACCATCTCGGCGCTCGGCGGCCGCGACACCCTGTGGGGGATCGTCCTGCCCGGTCTGGGGACGGCGTTCGGCACGTTCCTCCTGCGCCAGCAGTTCCGGGCGCTCCCGCTGGAGCTGGTGGAGGCGGCCGAGCTCGACGGCGCCGGGCACTGGCGTCGGCTGTGGTCGATCGTCGCGCCCGTCAGCCTGCCCGCGATCGTGACCGTCGCCCTCGTGACCGTGGTCAACGAGTGGAACAACTTCCTGTGGCCGCTGGTCATCATCGACAGCCCCGAGAACATGACGCTCCCCGTCGGCCTCAACCTCCTGCGCTCCATCGAGAGCCAGACCGGCGCGTACGGCGTGCTCATGGCCGGCGCCGTGCTCGTGATCGTGCCCGTGCTGCTGGTGTTCGCGCTCCTGCAGCGCCACATCGTCGCGGGCCTCACGCAGGGCGCCGTGAAGTAGCGCCCCCCGATCCCACCCTCCCGCACGACAGATCCTCCGAGACAGACCCGACGAAAGGCACCGACCGTGTCCAGCAACGCCCGTCCGATCCTCACCGCGGCGCTCGCCGCCGCCACCGTGGCTGTCCTCGCCGCGTGCGGCCCCGCCACCGGCTCCAGCGGCTCGGCCGACTCCGCCGCCGAGGCGGTCGACTTCTCCGGCGTCGAGCCGGCCACCGAGATCACGTTCTGGTCCAACCACCCCGGGGGGTCGATCGAGCTGGAGAAGGAGCTCATCGCGGGCTTCGAGGAGGAGACCGGCATCTCGGTCGAGCTCGTCACCGCCGGCGCGAACTACGAGGAGGTGGCGCAGAAGTTCCAGACGGCGCAGACCTCCGGCGACGTCGGCGACCTCGTCGTGCTCTCCGACGCGACCTGGTTCCCCGCCTACCTCAACGGGTCGATCCTCCCGCTCGACGACGTGCTCGAGGCGGCCGACGTCGACACCAGCACCTACCAGGACACGCTGCTGGGCGACTACCTGTACGAGGACGACCACTACGCGGTGCCGTACGCCCGCTCGACGCCGCTGTTCTACTACAACAAGGACCACTACGCCGCCGCCGGTCTCGAGGACCGCGCCCCCGAGACGTGGGAGGAGGCCAAGGAGTTCTCCGCCGCGATCGCCACGGCCGTCCCCGCCGCCACCCCGTTCGGCTACCCGGCCGAGGACCAGTACCCGGCGTGGACGATGTCGAACCTCGTGTGGGGCTTCGGCGGCGGCTGGAGCGAGGACTGGGACCTCGCCACCGTCTCGGACGAGAACACCGTCGCGGCTCTCGAGTTCGCGCAGGCGTCGGTCGACGACGGCTGGGCCGAGGTCGCCTCGGGCGACCCGGCCACGGCGTTCTCCTCGGGCTCCGTCTCGCAGGTCATCGCCTCCACCGGCTCGCTCTCCGGCATCCTGGACTCCGCCACGTTCGAGGTCGGCACCGGCTTCCTGCCGGGCGGACCGGAGACGTCCGACGGCGTCGTCCCCACCGGTGGCGCCGGCGTCGCCGTGGCCTCGGCGTCCGAGCCGGAGCGCCAGCTCGCGGCAGCGATGTTCGCCGCCTACCTGACCAACGCGGAGAACACAGCGTTCTTCTCCGCCGGCACCGGCTACCTGCCCGTGCAGAAGGATGCCGACATGTCGGCCGTCTACGCCGAGGCGCCGCAGTTCGAGGTCGCCGTGGAGCAGCTGGAGCGCACGCGCAGCCAGGACTTCGCGCGCGTCTTCCTCCCGGGCGGTGACCTGGAGATCGCGAAGAGCCTGCAGGCGATCCTGACGCAGGACGCCGACGTCGCCGGCACGCTGGAGACCCTGCAGGCGAGCCTGCAGACCAACTACGACCGCGACCTGAAGGACGACCTCGAGACCGAGTGAGTCCGTCGCGACGGCGCCCTCGTCCCCTCGGGGGCGGGGGCGCCGTCGTCGTTCCGCCGGACGGGCGGACCGGCGAGAGATCCCTCAGACGAAGCGGACCCAGTTCGCGCCGGCGCCCGTCTCGGCCTGCTGCAGCAGCTCGAGCCGATCGCCGTCGACGGCGTAGAGCGAGACCGTCGTCGAGCGCTCGCCCGCGGCGACGAGGTGGGCGCCGTCGGGGCTGAGGTCGAAACCGCGCGGCTGCGGCTCCGTCGTCGTGAAGTGCTCCGGAGACGTGAGGGCGCCGTCGGCCGCCACCGTGACCGCGCCGAGCGTGCTCGCCGCGCGCTCGGACGCCCAGAGGTGGCGCGCGCCGTCGCCCGACGGCGCGGGAGCGCCCCACCGGAGGTCAGCCGCCCAGATGACGTGGTTCTCCTTCGGGTCGAGGCCGAGCCTGCTCGGGCCGAGCCCGGCGGAGGGGTCGGCCGCGGGCGCGGACCCGGTCAGCTCGAGCCTGCCGGTCGCACTGTCGCGCGCGTAGCGCAGCACCTGCGCGGTGAACTCGGTCAGGACCAGGACCGCCGAGCCGTCGTCGGACAGCACGAGGTGGCGCGGGCCGCTGTCGGTCGGCGCGGCGACCGTCTCGGGGCTGAGGGCGTGCAGCGCCATGTCGTCGCCGATCGCGTACTGCGCGATCAGGTCGTCGCCGAGCGAGACGAAGTAGGCGTGCGCGCCGTCACCGCTCGCGAGCACCGAGTGCAGGTTCGCGAACGCGATCCGCGAGACCGGCTCGGAGACCTCACCGTCCGCCACGCGCGCCGTGAAGCCGTAGCCGCCGCCGTAGGACGCGGCCAGGAGGCCGGTGCCGCCCCGGGTGAGCGCGACGTAGTTGAGGTTGCCGTCGGGCAGGTCCAGGCGCGAGCGCGGGGTGAGGACGCCCGTGGCGCGGTCGAGCGACAGCGTGAGCAGACCGGCGTTCTCGCCCTCGCCGGCACCCTTGACGGCCGCGTGCACGAGGTCGCGCTCGGCGTCGACCGCGAACGCCGAGCAGCCGGTCAGGCCCTCGGCGACGGCGAGGCGCTCCAGGGCGCCGTCGGAGAGCCGGAACGTGCTGATGCTGCCGTCGCCGGCGTTGGCGACCAGGACGAGGAGGGGGGAGGAGGACGGGGCGTTCGCGGGAGCGCTCATGACCCGAGCCTAGGCGGGTGCGTGCCTACGATCGAGGTGTGAGCTCCTCCGAGAACCTGGCCGACGCCCGCACCGTCCGCACGCACGCCGAGGACCTGATCGACCTCGTCGCAGCCTCGCCCTCGAGCCTGCACGCGGCCGAGACCGTGGCCGCGCGCCTGGTCTCGGCCGGTTTCACGCGCCTGGTGGAGACCGCGGCGTGGGACGTCGTGCCCGGCGGACGCTACGTCGTCGTTCGCGACGGCGCGGTCCTGGCCTGGGCGGTTCCTCTCGCCGCGTCCGCGACGACCGGCTTCCACGTGCTCGGCGCCCACAGCGACTCCCCGGGGTTCCGGCTCAAGCCCCAGCCGACGACGGGCACGCGCGGCTGGCTGCAGGCCGCCGTGGAGATCTACGGCGGACCGCTCCTGAACTCGTGGCTCGACCGTGAGCTGCTGCTCGCCGGGCGCCTGATCACGGCCGACGGCGCGCACCACCTCGTCGCGACGCCGCCGCTCCTGCGGCTGCCGCAGCTCGCCATCCACCTCGACCGGAACGTCAACGACGGTCTCGCGCTCGACAAGCAGACGCAGACCCAGCCCGTGTGGGGACTCGGCCAGCCGGCGACGGCGGACCTGCTCGCCGAGGTCGCGTCGCACGTGGGTGTGGCCCGGGCGGACGTGCGCGGCTACGACCTGGTGCTCGCCGACTCGGCGCGCGGTGCGGTGTTCGGGGCCGACGACGCGTTCCTCGCGGCGGGGCGGCTGGACGACCTGGCGTCGGTGCACGCGGGGCTGCGCGCGTTCGAGCGGCTGGCGGCCTCCTCCTCGGAGGGCGACGGCGCCGGCGCCGGCGTGGAGCGCCTCCCGCACATCCCCGTGCTGGCGGTCTTCGACCACGAGGAGGTCGGTTCCGCCACGCGCAGCGGCGCCGCCGGCCCGCTCCTGGGCGACGTGCTGGGGCGGATCGCGACGGCGCTCGGCGCCACCCCCGAGGAGCACCTGCGGGCGCTCGCGGACTCCTGGCTCGTCTCCAGCGACGTCGGGCACTCGGTGCACCCGAACTACGTCGGCCGCCACGACCCCGTGGTCCAGCCCGTGCTCGGCTCCGGCCCGATCCTCAAGATCAACGCCAACCAGCGCTACGCCACCGACGGCGCGGGCGAGGCCGCCTGGCGCGGCTGGTCGGAGCGCGCCGGGGTGGCGGTGCAGGAGTTCGTGTCGCACAACGGCGTGCCCTGCGGGTCCACGATCGGCCCGATCTCGGCGACGCGGCTGGGGATCAGGACGGTCGACGTCGGCATCCCGATCCTGTCGATGCACTCCGCGCGCGAGCTGGCCGGGACGAGCGACCTGCTCGGCCTGAGCCGGGTGGCCGAGGCGTTCTGGCGGTCCTGAGCCGACGCGGCTCTGCCGCGTTCAGGATTCTCGGAGCTCGGGCCGCGGACGTCACGCTCCCCGGCGAGGGAGGTCGAACGGCGCGGCGAGGCCCGGGAACATCGGGAAGTGGCGCACGTTCAGCGTGGCGAGCTCGTGCCCGAGCTCGACGGCCGTGGCGGCGATGAGGTAGTCGCCGAGCCCGATTCCCGAGTGGCTCCGTCCGAACTCACGGCGCAGGGCTCCGGCTCTGCGCGCGATCGCGTCGCTGACAGGTTGCGTCGTCAGCGCGCCGAGCAGGGTGTTCACGGCCCGCTCCTCACCGTGGCGCACGCCGCCCGTGATCTCGGCCACGGTCACCGCGCTGATCGCCAGCGGGCCCCGTGACCTCGCCCCGGTGAGCCAGTCGCGCGCCGACGGCACGCCACGCAGGTGGGCGATCAGCACGTCGGAGTCGACGAGGGTCACGCGTCGCGTCCCCAGAGCGCGGCGAGGTGGGCGGCACGCTCGTCCGGGCCGCGCTCGGCGACCTCGACCGCCGTCACCGCTCCGAACGACAGGTCGATGGCGGCGAGCGCGGACTCCTCGGCACCGGAGGCGCCCGCCAGCGCGCGGTCCACGACGCGGCGGATCATCTCGGCCCGAGTCACGCCAGCGGCCCGAGCCAGCTCGTCGAGCGCCTCGGTCTGGCGCGCCTCGAGGTAGATGTTGGTGCGGAGCATACACCGCACCATACACCGTCCCGACAGTTGTTGCCGGGCACGGGCAGGGCGGCGACGTCATGCCCCCGCCCCGTCGCCGCCCGACGCCGTCGGCTACCGTGCCTGGATGACTTCACAGGTGAGGGACAGCGACGTCGAGGACGCCACGGCCGGACCGCCGCGGTGGCGGATCATCGGACCCGGGCTCGTGGTGGCCGCGACCGGCATCGGCGCCGGTGACCTCATCGCCACGCTGGTGGCCGGCAGCCGCTACGGCTACGCGCTGCTGTGGGCCGCGGTCGCCGGTGTGATCATCAAGATCGCGCTGGTCGAGGGCGCCGGCCGCTTCACGCTCGCCACCGGCCTGACGATCTTCCAGGGCTGGCGCCGGCTGGGCATCTGGACCACGGTCTACTTCGGCCCGTACATCATCCTGTGGGGCTTCGTGTACGGCGCGGCCGCCATGTCCTCCACCGCGCTCCCGCTGAACGCGCTCGCGCCGGGGATACCGATCTGGGCGTTCGCGATGGTCTCCGGCCTGCTCGGCGCGGTCATCGTGTGGTTCGGGCGGTACAAGGCGTTCGAGTACATCATCGCGTTCTTCGTCGGCCTCATGTTCATCACCGTGGTCGGGGCTGCCATCGTCACGACGCCGAACCTCGGCGACATCGTCGGCGGTCTCGTGCCGCGCATCCCCGACGGCGCGCTCGTCTACACGCTCGGCATCGCGGGCGGCGTCGGCGGCACGATCACCCTGGCGGCCTACGGCTACTGGCTCCGCGAGAAGGGCTGGACGACGCCGCGCTGGATGAAGGTCATGCGGATCGACAACGCGATGGCCTACGTGATGTCGGGGATCTTCGTCGTCGCGATGCTGATCGTCGGCGCGGAGCTGCTCTACTCCGCCCAGATCACCCTGGCCGACGGCGACGCCGGTCTGATCAGTCTGGCCGACGTCCTGGGCGAGCGGTACGGCACCTTCATGACGTACTTCTTCCTCATCGGGTTCTGGGCGTCGTCGTTCTCCTCGATCCTCGGCGTCTGGAACGGCGTCTCGCTGATGTTCGCCGACTTCCTCGGCGAGGTCCGTGGCCTGCCCGACGACGACAAGCGCCGCAAGCTCGGCGGCACCTACTACCGCGGCTACATCCTGTGGCTGACAATCCCGCCGATGCTGCTCCTCCTGCTCGGCCGGCCGATCTCGCTGATCATCGCCTACGGCGTGCTCGGCGCACTGTTCATGCCGTTCCTGGCGATCACGCTGCTCCTCCTGCTGAACTCCACATACGTCCCGAAGGAGTGGCGCAACGGCTGGTTCCTCAACATCGCGCTCGGGTCGGTGGCCGTGATCTTCGTCGTGCTCGGGGTGAACGAGCTGATCAGGGCGCTCGGCGCCTGATGACGGGCGGCACCGCCCACGCCCCCGTGCTCGAGACCCCGCGACTCGTGCTGCGTCCGATGGCGGCGGAGGACGCCGAGGTGCACCACCGGCTGTGGCGTGAGCGTGATCCGCGCGTGCCCGCGCACCGGCGTCCGGACGAGCACGGCCGACCCACGGTGGCCGACCTCTCCGCGAGACTGAGAGACGCCAGCGCCACCCACGAGACGGACCCGGCGGCGCCCGCACTGCTGACCGTCGTGCTCCGGGAGACCTCCCGGACGCTCGGGTACTGCGGACTCTCGACGCAGGGACCGGGCGGGGAGGCGGAACCCGAGCTGGCCTTCGAGCTCCTCCGGGCCTTCCACGGGCGAGGTCTCGGCGCCGAGTGCGCGTCCGCCGTCGTCGGCCTCGCCCGCACACAGGGGTACCCGCGGCTGTGGGCGACGGTCTGGGACTGGAACGAGCCCTCGCGCCGGGTGCTGGCGCGCCTCGGCTTCCGCGAGGTCGACCGGCGCGACGCCGGGCACGCCGTCAGCCTGACGACGGTCCTGGCGTTGCGGGACGAGTAGGCGGGCGACGACCTGTGCCGGCACGTGTCACGTCCCACTCGCCGAGTTCGGGTCGTGACGGCGGTCCACCCCGTACCAGCAACGCCGACCGCGAGAGTGCACCATGGGACTCGTCCACCTCGAGCTGTTCGCCACCCTCGACCTCGTGGGCCAGTCGCCCGGGGGTCCCGACGAGGACCCCGAGGGCTTCGAGTTCGGCGGCTGGCAGGCGCCGCTGATCGGCCCCGTGACCGGGGAGCAGATCGCGGTGGCGTACGAGGGCACCGACGCGCTGCTCCTGGGCCGGCGCACCTACGACATCTTCGCCGCGTACTGGCCGCAGCAGAGCGGGTCGATCGCCGACCTGTTCAACGCGATCCCGAAGTACGTGGCCTCGCGCTCGACGCTCGACCTCACGTGGGCCGGCGCGCAGCAGCTCGGCGCGGACCTCCCTGCCGCCGTCCGCGAGATCAAGGAGCGCCACGAGGACGTCAAGGTCGTCGGGAGCCTGGACCTGGTCCGGACGCTGCTGGCCGAGCGGCTCGCCGACCGCCTCGACCTGTGGCTGCACCCGATCGTCCTGGGCCAGGGCAGGAAGGTGTTCGACGGCGGAGTGGTGCCCGCGAACCTGCGCCTGCTCGCCCCGGCCGAGACCGCGCCGTCGGGCACCGTGCACCTGCGCTACGCGATCACGGACGAGATCCCGGGGACCGGCACGATCGGCTGACGGCGCACCCCCGCCCCCGCCGGGGCGTCGCCACCGGTGTCAGCTCCTCGCGAGGGTGATCGCCGGCAGCTCCCGCTCGCTCTCGCCCGCGGATCCCAGGATCCGCCCGGCGATCCGGCGTACCGGCGCGGAGCTCGCGAGGCGCACCCCGGCGCGCAGCACGCCGACGCCGAGCGCCGAGCGCGGATAGACCAGGCGCGGCACCCCGGGCGGCAGCTTCTGCGTGTCCTCGACGACGGGCCGCAGCCACGCCTCGAACTCGCGCAGCCCGGTGGCCAGATCGGCCGCGGTGCTGAGGCTCGCCGCCAGCACGTAGCCGCCGAGCAGCGCCAGCGACGACCCGCCGCCGCCGACCGGCGTCACGCACCAGGCGGCGTCGCCCACCACGACGACGCGCCCGCGCGACCAGTGGTCGAGCCGGATCTGCGTCAGGTGGTCGAGGTAGACGTCCTCGGACGTGCTCAGGCCCGCCAGGACGCGCTCGGTCTGCCAGCCGGCGCCGGCGAACACCTCCCGCAGCACCCGGTCCCGCTGCGCCCGCGGGGCCGCGGCGAGGTCGCTGCGATCGGTCAGCCACGCCAGCGTGGCCCGGATGGTGCCGACGTTGTCGGGCCGCAGCGTCACCTGCCGCTGGTCGGTCGCGGTGTACCAGCGCCACCACCGGTCGTCGTCGTCGGTGCGCGGGATCGTGCCGTAGACGATCGCCAGGTCGAGCGGGTCGCGGTGGATCTCCTCGGCCGGGAGGACGAGGTCGCGCGTGGCGGACCGCACTCCCTCGGCGACCACCACGAGGTCGTAGTCGCCCTCGCGGCCGGAGGCGAAGGTGACGTGCACCGGGGCAGGTGCTGCGGCGTCGTCGACGGCCGCGACCGTGTCGCCGAACCGCAGGGTGACGGCGTCGCCGAGGCTGTCGCGGACGGCGCCCGCGAGGTCGCCCCGCAGGATCTCGAGCTCGGCCGTGGGGCCGTCGTGGCCCTCGCGCGCGGGGAACTCCCCGACCGTCCCGCCCTCACCGTCGACGAAGCGAGTGCCCTCCTCGGTCGTCGTGAGGTCGCGGACCCGCTCCCTCAGCCCCATGCGGTCGACGACGGCGCGCGCCGCCCCGCGCACGTCCACGTTCTGCCCGCCCTCGCGGAACTCCGCGGCGCGCTCGACGACGTCGACGCGCCAGCCGATGCGCTCGAGCCAGAAGGCGGTAGCCAGTCCCGCGATGCTGGCGCCGGACACGAGGGCGCGACGGGGCGCGGCACGCTCGCCCGGCTCGCGTGCGGGTACGGACGACGTCATGACGGTTCTCCCTCGATCGCGCTCTCGACTCGGACGATACGTCGGCTCGGGGCGTGCGCCCAGGACGGGTCGGCCGCTCCGTCGTCGCGCGCGACCTCGCGCGACCTCGCGCGAGCCAGGGACCGGCGATCCCTGGATGACGGGGCCCTGAACACCGTGGCGGGAAACCGTCAGGATCGGGTCACGGCCCACCGCGGGAGATGCCCGCTGCCCCTCAGATCTGGAGCTGACGATGCCTCGTCACCACGACATCACCGTCCCCGACCTCACCGGTCGCCGCGCCCTCGTCACCGGGGCGAGCGACGGCATGGGCGTCCACATCGCCGCGCGTCTCGCCCGGGCGGGCGCGACCGTGGTCCTGCCGGTGCGGAACGCCACCAAGGGCCGCGCGGCCGCCGACCGGATCGCCGCGGCGGTCCCCGGCGCCCGCCTCGACGTACGCACGCTCGACCTGTCCTCGCTCGGCTCCGTGCAGGCGCTCGCGGACGACCTGCTGCGCGAGGGCGAGCCGCTGCACGTGCTCATCGGCAACGCCGGCCTGATGACGCCGCCCGCGCGCAAGGCGAGCGCCGACGGGTTCGAGCTGCAGCTCGCGACCAACCACCTCGGGCACGCGGCGCTCGTCGGGCGGCTGCTGCCCCTGCTGCGGGAGGGGCGCGCGCACGTGACCTCCCAGGTCAGCATCGCCGCGAACCGCAACGCGGTGCACTGGGACGACCTCAGCTGGGAGCGCAGCTATGACCCGTTCCAGGCGTACAGCTCCTCGAAGATCGCCTTCGGTCTGTTCGCGATGGAGCTGCAGCGGCGCAGCGAGGCCGGCGGGTGGGGGCTGCGCAGCAACCTGTCCCACCCCGGCGTCTCGCCCACGAATCTCCTCGCGTCCCAGCCCGAGATCGGGCGGACGGGCGACTCGACGGAGGTCAAGGTGATCCGGGTGCTGGCGCGCCTCGGCATCGCGGGGACCCCGCAGTCCGCCGCGCTGCCCGCCGTGCTCGCGGCCACGAGCCCCGACGCCCGCGGCGGCCGCCTCTACGGCCCGCGCGGCCTCGGTCACATCGGCGGCCCGCCCGCCGAGCAGGCCGTGTACTCCCGGCTGACGAGCGAGGCTGACGCGCGGCGGATCTGGGACGTCACACGGGAGCTGACCGGTGTCGACCTTCCTGCCTGAGCGCGGCGCGCCGCCGGCGGCGGGGGCGGGCCGCGGCGCTCAGCCAGGGATCGGCGCTCCCTTGTTCCGGCGCCGCCCGGGGCAGCAGAGTGGCGGCATGGACCGGGACCAGCTCGCCGACTTCCTCCGACGCCGCCGCGAGGCGCTGCAGCCGGAGGACGTCGGACTCGGCCGGGGACCGCGCCGTCGGACGCTCGGCCTGCGGCGCGAGGAGGTCGCGGCGCTGTGCGACATGTCGGTGGACTACTACGGGCGGCTCGAGCAGCGCCGCGGACCGCAGCCGTCCGAGCAGATGCTGGCCGCGATCGCGCGCGGGCTGCGCCTGAACCTCGACGAGCGCGACCACCTGTTCCGGCTCGCGGGGCACCACCCGCCGGTGCGGACGTCCCACGCCGACCACGTCGCCCCCGGCACGATGCGCATCCTCGACCGGCTCGCGGACACGCCCGCGCAGGTCATGACCGATCTCGGCGAGACGCTCGTGCAGACCCCGGCGGCGCGCGCCCTGTTCGGTGACGAGACGCGCTTCACCGGGCACGCCCGCAGCATCGTCCACCGCTGGTTCACCGATCCGCGCACGCGGGAGGTCTACCCGGAGGAGGACCACGCCGCACTCTCGCGGGCCTTCGCCGCCGACGCGCGCGCCGTCCTGGCCAGGCAGGGCCCCCGGTCCCGGGCGGCCGCGTTGACCGAGGCGCTCCTGGCCGCGAGCCCCGAGTTCGCCGAGCTCTGGCGCGATCACGAGGTGCGCGTCACGCACGCCCGCCACAAGCGGTTGCTGCACCCGGAGGTCGGCGAGATGGACCTCGACTGCCAGCTGATGGTCGATCCGGTGCACGGCCACACGCTGCTGGTGCTGACCGCGGCGCCGGGGTCGAAGAGCCACGAGAAGCTGGCCCTGCTGTCGGTGCTGGGGCCGCTCAGTCGAGCGTGAGGTCTCCTTCCGAGAGGGCGAGCTCCTCGACGTCGATTCGCGCCTGCAGCTCGCGCATCACGGCGTCGTCGATCTCCTGCTCGTCGCGCAGCCGCACGATCGTGGCGCGCTTGTGCCCGAGCAGCGCGAGGGTCAGCGCCACGCTGCGCTCGCGGGCGGAGATCTCCTGCGGTGAGGCGTTCCCGCCACGCAGGCGCAGGTTCTGCTCGAACCGCTCGCGCACGAGGGCGACCTCGTCGTCGTCCACCCCGAGCTCGGCGGCGAGAGCCGGCAGCGCGTCGAGGGCCTCGCGGGTGGCCACGCGCGAGGCGAGCTCACGCTCGCGCTCGGCGCTGTCGTCCGCGGCGAAGCGCGCCCACCGCACGACGGCGGGAAGCGCCAGTCCCTGCGCCACGAGCGTCAGCACGACGACGACGGCGGTCACGAAAACCACCAGGTCACGGTCGGGGAAGGCCTCTCCGGACGAGACGGTGGTCGGCACGCCGAGCGCCGCGGCGAGCGACACCGCACCCCGGAACCCGGCGGCGGTGCTGACGATGCGGGAGCGGTTGGAGACGCGGCGGGCGAGCTGGGAGGGCCGTCGGTCGAGTGCTCGGATGAGGTAGGCGGAGGCGTAGAGGAACGCGGCGCGCACGAGCAGGATCGTGATCCAGACGGCGACGGCGAGACCGACCGCGCGCGCGAGGGCGTCGCTCGGCAGCGCGCGCACCACCGACTGCACCTCGATGCCGACCAGCACGAACAGCGCCCCGTTCAGCACGAAGGCACCGAGGGACCAGAAGGGTTCGGCGACACGGCGCGTGGCCGCGTCGATCTCCCGCGGGGCGCGCCGGCCGAGCACCAGGCCCGCGACGACGACGGCGAGCACACCCGACGCCTCGACGGTCTCCGCGAGGAGAAACGCCGCGAACGGCGTCACGAGCGTCACGGTGTTCGCGAGCAGCACGTCGCTGATCCGGCGCCGCGCCTGCTGGCCGACCAGGGCCACCAGCAGCCCCGCCAGGATGCCGCCCCCGTAGGAGAGCACCACGAGCCAGGACAGGTGACCGGCCGTCAGCGTCTCCTCGCCGACCGTCACCCCGACCGCGACGCCGTAGAGGACCAGGGCGGTGCCGTCGTTGACGAGGCTCTCGGACCGCAGCACTCCCATCATGCGTCGGGGGAGGAGTCGCGCCATGGCGCCGACTGCGGTCGCGTCGGTCGGGGCGAGGGCCGCACCGAGGACCCATGCCGGGCCCCAGGCCATGCCGAACGCGTGCGCGAGCGCGGCGACGGCGGCAGCACTCAGCACCACGAGCAGCGTGCTGACGAGGACGACGCCGCGCAGGCTGCGGCGGATCTCGCGCATCGAGGAGACGATCGCCTCCCGGTAGAGCAGCGCCGGAAGGAAGACGAGCAGCACCAGGTCGGAGGGGAGGTGGACGGCACGGAGCGCCGGGGCGAACCCGAGCAGGGCGCCGAGCGCGAGCAGCAAGATGGGCGTGGGCAGCCGCACGCGGCGACCGATCATCTCCCCGACGACGATCGCGGCACCGAGGACGACGACGAGCTCGAGCGCGTCCATCAGCGCTCCCGCCGGGCGCGGGCCTGCCGGAGTTCAGAACGGGTGAGATCCATCGGTGCTCCCTGCGGTCGTGACCGGTACCGGCGAGCAGTCAACTCTTCGTCGGAGCTGCGGGGGAGGGGGCGATCGTTCCCGGTACCGCCGGTACCCCGTTCGGTGCGGCCGGGGCGATGCTCGCCGTGACGATCCACGCGTGCTTGCCGACCTGGCGCAGGCGGGCGAATCCGACGGACTCGAGCAGCTCCACGGTGCTGGAGAACAGGAAGCGGCCGACGGTGGTGCGCCCCGCCGTCGTCTCGGCGATGGCCTCGACGCTGCCACCTCCGGCCGCGGCGATCAGGTCGACGGCGCCCTCGACGGCGGCGCGCGCCACACCCTGTCCGCGGTGCCCCTTCCCGACGAACACGCAGGTCAGGCGCCAGTCGGGCGACGGCGGAGGCTCCGCCTCGTAGGCGCGGCGGTGCTTGATGCGCGTCAGCTCGGCCGGGCCGCCGAACTGGGCCCACCCGACGGCGCCGCCGGTCGCGTCCAGGACGAGGGCGGCGTGTGCCCGGTCGGTCATGACGCGCTCGCGCTTGGCGTCTCGATGGTTCAGACCCGGCGTTCCCGTCTCGGGGTGGAAACCGATGCACCAGCAGCCGCCGAAGATGCCGCCGTTCGCCTCGACGAGGGCGTCGAACGCGTCCCAGGTGTCCGGCCCCAGAGGAACGACGCGCAGGGGTGCCTCGGCCATGGGGTGCCTTCCGCCGTCGGGCGCGATCCGGTGATCGTGGTGGCGGGCATCCTGCCACCGGGGAGAGGCGTGGTCGAGGGGCGGGGCGTCGGCGCTGCCGCCGGCTGACCTAGGTTGGCGGGACGCACGCGACGGAGGGAACAGGGATGAGCGCCGACGACTACGACGGTTTCGCGACCGACTACGACGAGGAGAACGCCGGCAGCCTGCTCAACGCGCACTACGAGCGGCCCGCCGTGCTGGACCTGCTCGGTGACGTGGAGGGCCGGCGGATCCTCGACGCGGGGTGCGGGTCGGGGCCGCTGGCGGCCGAGCTCGTCGCCCGGGGCGCCGACGTGTCCGGCTTCGACGGCAGTCCCGCGATGATCGAGCTCGCGCGACGTCGCCTGGGCGGGGCGGTGCCCCTGACCGTGCACGACCTGGCCGAGCCGCTGCCCTACGAGGACGAGAGCTTCGACGACGTCGTCGCGTCGCTCGTCCTGCACTACCTGCAGGACTGGGAGGCGCCGCTCGCGGAGATCCGGCGCGTGCTGAGGCCGGGCGGCCGACTGGTGGCGAGCGTCAACCACCCGTTCGTGCGTCCGTTCAACGAACCCACGGAGGACTACTTCGCGACCCGCGAGTACGGCGAGGAGGTCGAGCTCAACGGCCGCAGCACCACCCTGACCTTCTGGCACCGGCCGCTGCGGGAGGTCGTCCGGGCGGTGGCCGACTCCGGACTGGTGCTGCGGGTGCTGGACGAGCCGGCGCCGTCGCCGGACACGCCCGCCGAGCTGATGCCGGCGCGCATCGCGAGCGGGGAGCGGAGCGCGTTCCTTTGCTTCCTGTTCCTCGTGGCCGAGAAGCCGGCGGGGTAGGGGGAGACGGCTTCGCCGATCGTCAGGCCGAGGTGGTCCGTCCGAAGTCCGCGGGCCCGGCCGGGGTGCCGGGGAGTGGCTCGGACGCGGGCGCGAGACCGGCGGTGATGAGGGCGGCGTACCGCCGCCGGAGCTGGTGGGCTCGTTCCCCGTCGGGAGCTCGGAGGCCCCCGATGGTCTCGAGCAGCTTGTTGAGGTCCAGCCAGTCGACCTCGGCGCGGAGGGCGCCGGCGTCCTGCAGGCGTGACACGAGGCGTTCCCCTGCCTCCCACCCCTCGGCGGAACGGCGGCGGTCGCGGGGGGAGGGATCGAAGCGTCCCGAGATGGCGAGCGCCATCGTGTGGGTACCCGTGGAGGCGGCGTCGGCGAGGAAGCCGGCCAGGACGATCCGCGGGGCGACGCCGTCGTCGAGGTCCAGGTGGCTGCGCTCGATGCGAGAGACGTACGTCTCGGTGACCTCCTCGCCGACGGCCTGGAGCAGGACCTCCTTGCTCGCGTACCGGCGGTAGAGGGCCGACTTGCCGACTCCTGCCCTGGCGCCCACGGCCGAGATCGGTGCATCGGGATCGTCGGTGAAGACGGCCCGCGCGGCCTCGAGGATCCGGATGTCGTTCTCCGCCGCCTCGCGGTGTCGACCTCGTGGGCTCTTCTCCTGCACGCCTGAACTATAGACCGGACCGGTCCGGTCTGTTATCTTCGACGCACCCGCCCGTCGGGCGCACCGATCGAGAGGTGTCACGTGATGAGCAAGGTCATCGTGAGCACGATGCTCAGCATCGACGGCTGTGCGGACGGGCCGGGCGGCGACGTGTCGGCCGTGCCGATGGACGCGGCCTTCAGCGCCTACAACGTGGAGCGCGTCAGGGCCGCGGGTCGTCTGCTGTTCGGCGGGACGGGTTATCGCGGGATGCTGCAGTACTGGCCCGCACGGGTGGGCGATCCGGAGGGCTCGCCCGACGACGCGTACATCGCCTCGCGCTACGCCGCAGGTCTTCCCATCATCGTGATCTCCGACAGCATCACGTCGGCGGACGTCACGGCGTTCGAGGCGCAGACCACGATCGTGCGGCGCGGCGACGCCCACCGCGCGATCGCGAGCCTCCGCAGCTCCGAGGAGCCCGGGGACGTGCTGCTGTTCGGCGGGCTCACCCTGTGGACGGACCTGCTGCGCCACGGGCTCGTCGACGAGCTGCACGTCATGGTCGGCCCGCGCGTCGTCGCCGGCGACCACCGGGCGTTCGAGGGTCTCGGGGGCCTCGACCTCGACCTGCTCGGTGTTCGCACGTGGGCGGACTCGGCCAACGTCGTTCTGACGTACGCGCCGACGAACGGGGCACCCCGTGGCTGACGAGAACGAGCACGAGCGGCTGGCTGTCTTCGTCGGGGACTGGGCCGCCGAGGGCACGGCCTACGGAACGGATCTCGAGGGATCGCCGTGGCGGAGCGTCCACACGGCGCGTTGGCACTCCGGCGACCGGTTCGTCGTCCAGGACGAGCGCGCCAACGGCCCCTTCGACACCATGAGCTTCCTCGGCTGGGACCAGGAGCGCGGGACGTACTTCTCGTGGAGCATCGAGAACCACGGCTACAACCGCGAGTACCTGCTCACCTGCGACGGCGACACCTGGACCTTCACCGGTGCCCAGGAGCGAGCCACCATCCGGTTCAGCGACGAGGGACGTACCCAGACCCACCACTGGGAGTTCCGACCCGAAGGAGAGTGGATCACCCTGTGCGACCGCGTCGCGCACCGCGTCGACTGACCCGCACGCCCACCGGCACCGCCATCGCGCTCGCCGTGCGCACGTGACGACGCAGCGCCCTCGACCAGGGAGCACCACCATGTCCGAGCACCACGTCACCCTCACCCGAGTACTCGACGCCGACCGCGACGCGGTCTGGCGGGCGGGCGTCCGCTGGTGGGCATCCTCACCGTCGAGCAGATCGTCTCGGCCGACGGATTCGCGGCCGGTGCGGACGGCGGACTGGGCTTCACCGAGGTCGTGCCCTTCGGCGACGAGTCGGACGCCGACAGCCCCCAGCTGCGGTGGCTCGGCACCGTCGACGCGATCCTGCTGGGCCGGAGCACCTACGAGCTCTTCGCGTCGTACTGGCCGACGGCGGATCCCGCCGTCGACGCCACCGCCGGCCCGATGGCAGCCCTGCCGAAGCACGTCGTGTCGCGGACCCTCGAGCACGCCCCGTGGGGGGCCGGTCAGGCGGAGGTGCTCCGTGGTGGCGCGGTGGCCGCGGCCACCGCGATGCGCGAGCGCTACGCCTCCACCGTGGTCTGGGGAAGCCTCCGACTGTCCGAGGCGCTGCTGGGCGCCGGCCTGGTCGACGAGCTGAGGCTGAGGATCGTCCCGGTGCTGCTCGGAGCAGGCCGCACCTTCGTACCGCCGAACCTCGGGGCCAGGGCGTTGCGCCTCGAGGACGTCGAGCGGTACGACACCGGCCACCTCACGGTGACCTACCGCGTCGCCCAGGGTGGTGACGCCCGGTAGCGGCGGCCCACGCGGGGTTGCTCCGGAGGAGGGCGCCGACGCTCGGTCGGACGCATCGGGCTGGTTCAATGGCGAGGTGACCGACCTCGATGCCCCGCAGGTCCACACCCTCGTCCACCGACGCCCGGCCGCACTCACGGCCGGGTGGTACGCCCTCGTGGTCGCCATCGTCGTGAACGTGCCCATCGTGCTGTGGGCGCTGCTCATGGCCGTCCTCGGGCTGACGCTGAACGACGGCCCGTGGTGGTCGTGGGTGGAGGCGGTCCCGTTCGCGCTGATGATGCTGATGATTCCGGCGGCTCTGCTGGTGGCGTTCCTGTGGTTGGCGCGACGTCTGTCGTCGGGGAGGCCCTCTCTGCTCTTCTCGGGCGCCCTGATCCTGGTCGGCGGCGCCGTGTGCCTCGGCCTGGTCACGAGCTGACGTCGCGGACTCGGGAGAGGTGTCCGGTCTCGGGATCGACACCGCCGAGGACGTGGACGATCTCCCTCCTGATGACAGCGTCGTCGATCGGTGTACGGGTGGACGACGCCAGGGTGAAGCCGTAGCTCGGATCCGGCCCCGACACCCACGCAATGTCGTAGCAGCGCGACTCGTCCGCGCGTTCGGTCACCGTCCAGCGATGACCGCCGACCACCCACTCGTCGTCGGAGGTCGTGCGCACGTCCGCCATGGCGACAATCCTCCACCGCCACGCAGACGAGAGCGATCGCGGGGGTGAGCTCGCCGTCAGACCGGGCGCCGCAGGTCGCGCACCTGGGGCAGCTCGCGCATCCCGGCCGAGCGATAGGTCGCCACCGCGCCGACGTTCGCGCTCGGCGTCGCCACGATCATGCTCGACGCGCCCAGCTCGCGCAGGTGCGCGGCCGCCGCGACCGTGAGGGCGCGGCCGTGACCGCGCCCGCGGTGGTCGCGCGAGACCGAGAGGGGCTCGATCAGACCCGGGCGCCCCGCCCCGGCGCTCCACACGATCGCCGTGGCGACGGCGTCACCCGCCTCGTCGTGCGCGAGCAGGCAGCGGGCGTCGGCGAAGGCCGGGCCGGCCGCCGTCGTGCGCCACCGCTGCGCCGTGAAGCGTGAGCGCTCGAAACCCGACGTGTGGACGGCGACGCACGCGTCGACGAGCTCAGGACCGACGACCTCGACACGGATCGAGCTCGGTGCCTCGGCGGCTGCGGCGGCTGCGGCGAGGTCGAGGACCAGGGGCGTCCACGGCTCGTCGTCGACCCAGCCTCGGGTGACCAGGCGAGCGTGGAGCGCCGCGCCCAGTCGCGCCTCGACCGCGGCCGCGGCGTCGGGCAGAACACCGCGGCCCGGGTCCGCGAGGTCGGCCGCGACGGCGGAGGCGAGCGCCTCGTCGTCGTCCCGCTCGGGGTCGAGTCCGAGACGCACGAGGCCGTCGCCGTCGAGGAAGCCGACGGCGGCGAGGTGGCCACCGCCGTCGTGCCACGTGCGGACGCGCGGCGCGAGGGCTGCGGCTCCGACCTGCCAGGCCCAGCCGAGGTCACCCGGGTGGAGCTGGACGGGCAGGCCGTCGCGCTGCCAGGTCGCGAGGGTCACGACGACGGCGGCCAGGTCGTCGGGGCGCGGCGTCGCCAGGGTGGTGGTCACGGGTCGATGGAACCGCACGCCGCCGGGGGAGTCACGCCGTTCAACCGGCTGTCGCAGGATCTAACCGATGTAACCCTCGACGACGCCTTCGGGTCGCGGGCGGACGCCGGACGGGTCGTGGCCGATCGATCGCTCGGCGTCCCGTCGGCGCAGCAGGTCCCACAGCTGGTCGAGCTGCCGCTCGAGCTCGGCGATGCGCGCGTGCTCCTGCTCGTGGGAGATGCGGCCGGCGGCCAGGTCGGATCGCAACGTGCGCTCCTCCTCGATCGCCGTCGTGATCTGCTCGTGTCATCTCGAGGCTTCGCGCGGGGATCACTTCACCGTGCATCTCGGCGAGGACCGGGCCCTCGTCGTCGTCGGGGCCGACGTGGAGGGTCTGGACGACGAGGCCCTCGTCGAGGGTCTCGTGACGGAGGCGGTCGAGGGCCGGTGCGCCGTCGTCGCCCCGCTTCTGTCGGACGGCGGCGACCGCCGTCGCGACGTGCCCGCCGGTGATCCACTCCGGGGTGAGGATCATGGCGGTCCAGCTCCAGGTCGACTTGTCGCGCGCGCTCGTGAAGGACGCCATGTCGTCGGACCACCACAGGGCCTCGAGCGGCATGACGACGTGGTCGCGCGCGAGCTCGTCGCGACTGAGGAGCTTCAACGTGTACGCGACCGGGTAGAGCGTGGCGAGGACGTCGGCGTAGGCGGGGGCGGTGTTGGGGTCGCCGTGGCCGTCGATCATCAGGTAGGTCAGGGGCGGCACCGTGAGGACGTCGAAGCGGCCGCGCCGCGCGGTGCAGCTCGGGAGCTGCTTCTTCAGGTCGGTGGGCCCGGCCGTGCTGGTCACGAGGTTCCGCCGTCGGTCAGATCCATCGCCCGGAGGTAGACGTCGGTGAGGTCCGGGCACGGCAGGTGGTCGTTGGGACAGCGCATCGGGTCGTTGTCGAAGCAGCCGGGCAGGCGCTGCTCGGCGACCTCGACGCACATCGTGCAGACCGTCTCGGCCGCGAAGTTCAGATACTCGCCCGGGGCACCGCAGAACCCGAGCCGCCACTCGTCGTCGCGGCAGCACACGAGGTGGGCGATGTCGTCGGGATCGGCTCGGAGCTCCAGGGCCTCCTCCGTGCGGGTGGGGGTGTCGGGGGAGGCCTGCCGACCCCCGATCGGTGACGTCCGTGTCATGCGTGGATCCTCGCGCAGGGTGGCGGTCGGGTGCGAGCCCGTTCCCGGTTTCCGGAGCCCTCGGGCACTGCCGAGAACGTCCTGGGTCGCGGCAGGAGGGCTCAGAACGCTAGCGGGGACGTTCTCGCCGGGAGGCTGCGGTCAGGCCGCGCGGCGGCGGGCCGTCGACGGCGCGACGCCCCGGACCCGGCGGTACGCGGTCGAGAAACCGAACTGGTCGCCGTAGCCCACGCGCGCCGCCACCTCCGCCAGCGACAGGTGCGGCTCCGCCCGCATCAGGTCCGTGGCGACGGCCATCCGCCACCGCCGCAGGTGCGTCAGGGGCGGGACCCCGACCCGAGCCGTGAAGGCGCGCGCGAACGCGGCGCGTGACACCGCGGCCTCGGCGGCGAGCGAGGCGACCGTCCACGGTTGCGCCGGGTCCTCGCGGATCGCCTGCAGCGCCGGCCCCACGACCGGGTCCTCCAGCGCCGTCGGCCAGCCGACGGCGTCCGGGTTCTCGCCGAGCCAGCGACGGATCGTCGCGATCGCGAGGAGCTCCATGAGGCGGTCGACGGCGACCTGCTGGCCGGGACGGTTCCGCGTGGCCTCGGCGGCGATCACCCCGAGGACGGGGGTGACGTCGTCGTTCGGGGGCAGCACCACGACGTCGGGGAGGTCCTGGTTGAACATCGCGTACGTCTCGCTGGTCGAGTGGTAGGCGCCGACCAGGACCGAGACGGAACCGTCGGGATCGCCGAAGGTTCGCCCGCCGAGGGAGCACGACTGCGACAGGTCCGCCCCCGTGGCGGGGTCGAAGCACGCGTCGCGGTCGTTGATCACGACGTCGACCGGGGAGTTCGGTCGATCGCCGAGGCGGAGCACGGCGCCGCCCGCGACGATCACGACCCCGCCCTCCTCGACGAGGAACGGCGCGGCGTCGCCGTAGGTGACCCACATGGTCCCCTGGGTCGCGGCCGCCAGGACGCACGGGTACGCGGAGTCGACGGCCAGACCCCAGGGCGGGTCGACCAGGGTCCGACCGACCATCGAGCCGGTCACCCGGAGGTGAGCGAGAGCATCGTCGACGGCGTCCATGCCCACCACGGTAGACGAACGCACATGGATGCGCGACGGACACCCATGGTTCATCTTGCCGACGCTACCCAGGATGGATGCATGACCACCACACAGCAGACCCGTCCCGTCCTCGTCACCGGCGCCGGTGGGAAGGTGGGCCGACGCGTCGTCGCCGGCCTCACCGCCGCCGGCCGCACCGTCCGGCCCGCGTCCCGGTCCACGCCCGTCCGCCTCGACTGGGAGGACGCGAGCACCTGGCCCGCGGCATTCGCGGGAGTCGGCGCCGCGTTCGTCGTGCCGCCCGAGACGATCGTCGACCTCGGGCCGTTCGCCGACGTCGTCGAGAAGGCGGGGGTCGAGCGCCTCGTGCTCCTCTCCGCGCGCCACCCCGAGCAGGGCGGCGAGAGCATCGTCCCGGCGTTCGAGGAGGCCGTCGCCGCGGCGGGCATCCCCGCCGTCGTGCTGCGACCCTCGTGGTTCGTGCAGAACTTCACCGAGGGGATGTTCGTGCCCGAGCTCGCGGGCGGATCGCTCACCCTCCCGGTGGGCGACGGTGCCGAACCCTTCATCGACGCGGCCGACATCGCGGCCGTGGCGGTCGACGCGCTCCTGTCGGCACGGCACGACGGCCGGACCTACGAGCTCTCGGGTCCCGAGCTCCTGACCTTCGAGCAGGCGATCGCGCTGGTGGGGGCAGCGACGTCGCGCGACCTGGCGTTCGTCGCGGCGGACACCGCAGCGTGGGCCGAAGCGGCCGGTGCGGAGCTGCCGCCCGCCCTCGTGGAGCAGCTCGTGAGCCTGTTCACCGCGATCCGACGCGGCGACAACGCCCACCTCGACACGGGGGTCCAGGAGGCGCTCGGCCGCGCTCCCCGGACGTTCGCGGAGGCGCTCGCGCGCTGACGCGGTCGAGGCCGGACGCCGAGAACGTCATGGCTCGCGGAACGGGCAACCAGAACGCGAGCCAGGACGTTCTCGGCAGCCGCGCCAGTCCATGTGGCGATCGCGAACGAAAGTCTGACGGAACACTCACTACGTTTGCTTGACCGGCAACGAAAGCCGAGTACCGTGGAGCCATGCTCAACGTTGAGTCCTCGACGCCGTCGTCCCTCGCCACGGACGCCGCTCCGGACACCGCAGGCCCCGCCGCCACCCCAGGATCGCACGTGCGCGCCCGCACGGGAATCTGGTTCATCGGCGCCCGCGGCTCCGTCGCGGCCACCGCGACCGTGGGGCTGCTCGCGATCCAGCGCGGCCTCGCCCCGACCGACGGCCTCGTCTCCGAGCTGCCCGACGTCGCCGCGGCCGACCTCGTCCCCCTCACCGATCTCGTGATCGGCGGCCACGACGTCGCGCAGCACACCGTCGCCGAGCAGGCCGCGAACCTCGCGCGCAGCGGCGTCATCCCCTACGGCCTGCCCGACCAGCTGGCCGCCGAGCTCGCCGAGGTCGAGGCGCGCATCCGTCCCGGCGTCGCCGCCGGTGTCCCGCAGCGCGCCGGCATCGAGCAGCTCGTGCGCGACCTGACGGCCTTCCGCGACGAGAACGGTCTGAACCGCGTCGTCGTCGTCGACGTCTCCAGCACCGAGCCGCCCGTCGTGCCGTCGCCCGCGCTGGACGATCTCGCCACGCTCGAGGCCGAGCTCGACGGCGGAGGCTCGCCCCTCCCGATCAGCTCGCTCTACGCCTACGCCGCCTTCCGGGCCGGCTTCCCGCTCGCCGCGTTCACCCCCAGCACGGGCCCCGCGTGCGGCGCGCTCGACGCGCTCGCCCGCGAGCTCGGCATCCCGTGGGCGGGCCGCGATGGCAAGACCGGCGAGACCCTGGTGAAGTCCGCGCTCGCGCCGCTGTTCGGCCGCCGCGCGCTCCGCGTGAACAGCTGGACCGCCATGAACATCCTCGGCGGCGGCGACGGCGAGACCCTCAGCGACCCCGAGGCCGCCAAGAGCAAGACCACCACCAAGGGCCTCACGGTCTCCACGATCCTCGGCTACCCCGTCGAGGGTCCGGTGCGCATCGACTACGTCGCCGACCAGGGCGACTGGAAGACCGCGTGGGACCACATCTCCTTCTCGGGCTTCCTCGGCACCCGGATGACCATGCAGTTCACGTGGCAGGGCGCCGACTCGGCGCTCGCGGCCCCGCTGGTCCTCGACCTCGTCCGGCTCCTCGACCGCGCGCACGACGCCGGCCAGTCCGGTCCGCTGTCGGCGCTCGGGTTCTTCTTCAAGGAGCCGCTCGCCGGACGCTCGCACGCGCTCGACGAGCAGTGGCACAGCCTCGTGGACTGGATCGGCGAGCTGCCCGCGCGCAGCACGGCGTCGGCCGCGGCGTCGGCCGCACCCGCCACGCAGCCGACCCCGTGACGCCCTCGTTCGCCGATCTCGCCGAGCTCGTCCGGCTGCCCGCCGTCATCTCCGTCCCCGGTGACTCGCTCGCCGGGGCCGCGGCCGCCGGCTGGCCCGCGGGTGCCCGCACCGCCTTCGCCCCCGCCGCGGCGGCGTGCTTCTACCTCGCCGGGATGGCGCTGAACGACTACTCCGACCGCGAGCTCGACGCCGTCGAACGCCCCGAGCGACCCCTCCCGTCCGGTCGCATCACCCCGCGCTACGCGCTCGCGCTCGCGGGTGGACTCACGGGGGCCGGCCTCCTGCTGGCCACCGGTCTCGGGCGCCGCGGGTTCGGTGTCGCGGTCGCCGTCGCCGCGGCCGCGTGGTCCTACGACCTGCTCGCCAAGCCGACCCCGGTCGGCCCCCTCGTCATGGGGGCGGCCCGCGGGCTCGACGTCATGCTCGGCGCGTGCGGCCACCGCGCCGCCCTCCCGGCCGCGTTCGCGACCGGCGCCCACACGGTCGCCGTCACGGCCCTGGCGCGCGGTGAGGTCAACGGCTCCGACCCGGTCACGGGCTGGTCCGCCGTCGCCACGACGGCGAGCGTGGCCACCGCGACCGTCGTCGGCACGCTCGTGGGCGAGCGTCGTGCGCACTGGCGCGACGCCGTCGCGACGGCGGGGCTCGCCGCGCTCTACGGCGTCACGGTCGGCCGGGCGCAGGCCGCCGCGGCCACGTCGCCCGACGCCGGCACCGTGCTGGACGCCACGCGCCGCGGCATCAAGGGCCTCCTCCCGCTCCAGGCCGCGCAGCTCGCCGCCGCCGCGACCCCGCTCGCGGGTCTCGCGCTCGTCGGCCTCGCCCCGGTCATGCAGAGGCTCGCCCGCCGGATCGCGACGACGTGAGCCCCGTCGTGAACGCCGATCTGAGCCCCGTCGTGAACGCCGATCTGAGCACCGACCTGAGCACCGACCTGAACGCCGACCGGCGATGATCCCCGCGTACGGCACCAACGGCCTCACCGATCACCGGCTCGACGACGCCCTCCGCCTCCTCGCCGACCTCGGCTACGGCGGTGTCGCCCTCACGCTCGACCACGCCCACCTCGACCCGTTCGCCGACGACGTGGTGGCGCGCACCGCGCACGTGGCGCGACTGCTCGCGGAGTGCGAGCTCGCCGTCGTCATCGAGACCGGTGCGCGCTTCCTGCTCGACCCGCGCCACAAGCACCACCCCACGCTGGTCTCCGACGACGGCCGGGAGCGGCGCACCGATCTGCTGCTGCGCGCCGTCGACGTCGCTGTCGACCTGGGCGCCCCCGTGGTGCACCTGTGGTCGGGGATCCTGCCCGAGGGCGTGTCCGACGACGTCGCCTGGGACCGTGTCCTCACCACGCTCGACCCGGTGCTCGACGCCGCGGAGCGCGCGGGCGTGACGCTCGCCGTCGAGCCGGAGCCCGGCATGTTCCTCGAGCGTGCCGCCGACGTGGACGAGCTGTTCGCGCGCACCGGCCGACCCGATCACCTGCGCATGACGCTCGACCTCGGCCACCTCACGTGCAACGAGGAGGACGCGGTCGCCGTCGTGCGCACGTACGGTCCGCTCGTGGCGCACGTGCAGGTCGACGACATGCGCCGCGGGGTGCACGAGCACCTCGAGCTCGGCGACGGCGAGGTCGACCTCCCGCCGCTGCTGCGCGAGCTCGCCGCGGTCGGCTACGCCGGGCTGATGAGCGTCGAGCTCGCCCGCCACAACCACGCCGCGCCCCGCGTGGCCACCAGCTCGCTGGCCGCCGTGCGCGCCGCCGCGGCCACGGCCGGGGTGGCGCTCGGTGGCCCGCGCGAATCCGCAGTGACGTCAGGGAGGACGATCGCATGACCCAGCCGAACGCAGGTCTCGACACGGGGCTCGACACCCAGCGCCTCGCGCAGCAGCAGGAGAGGGTGCGCACCGACCCGGGCGCGCTGCCCGTGCTGTTCGCCGCCGCCGCGCGGACGCTGGGGCGCGGCCCCGCCTCCGACCACGATGCCGCCGGCGATCCCGACGACCTGCTGCACCCCCGCCTGGAGGACCTCGGGCGGCGCGAGCTGCTCCTGGCCTGGCGCCCGGTGGCGGGCGCTCCGGCCGCGGCGGTCGAGGTCCTCGCCGACCTCTACCACCACGGCGACGCCGACGAGCGTCGAGCCGTGCTGCGTGCGCTGCGCGACCTCGACCTCGACAGCGTCCCAGCGGCGGCCCTGGACATGGTGCGCGACGCCCTGCGCGCCAACGACACGCGGCTGGTTGCGGCCGCCGTCGGGCCGTACGCGAGCGAGCACCTCCCGGACGGCGAGTGGCGCCACGCGGTGCTGAAGTGCCTGTTCACGGGCGTGCCGCTCGCAGCGGTCGACGGGCTGGAGCGCCGTCGCGACGACGAGCTGGTGCGCATGGCCGCCGCCCTGGCCGCCGAGCGCGAGGCCGCCGGCCGCGAGGTCACGGCCGACACGCGCCGACTGATCGGCGCCGACGCCGGCGCACCCGCAGACACCGCAGCCACAGACACGAAGGACTGACCGTGCGCATCTTCGACCCCCACATCCACATGACGTCCCGGACCACGGACGACTACCGCGCCATGTACGACGCCGGGGTCCGCGCCGTGACCGAGCCCGCGTTCTGGCTCGGCCAGCCGCGCACGTCCGTGGACTCCTTCCTCGACTACTTCGACGGCCTCCTCGGCTGGGAGCGGTTCCGGGCCTCGCGGTTCGGCATCGCGCACCACGCCACGATCGGGCTGAACCCGAAGGAGGCGAACGACCCGCGCTGCATCGGCGTGCTCGAGAAGCTGCCGCGCTACCTCGCCAAGGACGGCGTGGTCGCCGTCGGCGAGACGGGCTTCGACTCGATGACGCCCGAGGAGGAGTTCGCGTTCGTGCGCCAGCTCGAGCTGGCCGGCGAGCACGAGCTGCCCGCGATGGTCCACACACCGCACCGCGACAAGGAGGCCGGCACGCGCCGCACGCTCGAGATCGTCGCGCAGTCGGGGCTCGACGCCGCCGACGTCGTGGTCGACCACCTCAACGAGCGCACGGTCGACATGGTGCTGGACTCCGGGTCGTGGGCCGCGTTCTCCATCTACCCGGACACCAAGATGTCGCCGGACCGGATGGTCACGATCCTGCAGCGCGTCGGGCTCGAGCGCGTGATGGTCAACTCGGCCGCCGACTGGGGTCACAGCGACCCGCTCACCACGCTCTACACGGGGCGGGCGATGCTCGCGGCCGGGTTCACCGAGGACGACGTCGACCGCGTGCTGTGGCGCAACCCCGTGGAGTTCTACGGGCGGAGCGGGCGGCTGGTCCTGCCGGACGAGAACGCCTCGGCACCTGCCGCAGACTTCGCCGGCAACTCCCTCGCCCGCGGCGAGGCGATCGACTGATGCGGCTGCGCCACCCCGGCGGCCGCACGATCCACCTCGGCTACTGCACCAACGTCCACGCCGCGCACGAGGTCGACGGGATCGTCGCCCAGCTCGAGACGTACGCGCGTCCCGTGCGCGAGGCCGTCGGCACGCCGTCGCTCAGCATCGGGACCTGGCTCTCGGCCGACGCCGTCCACACCCTGCGCCGCGATCCTGACGCGCTGGCGCGTCTGCGCGACGGGCTGCGCCGCGCCGGCGGCGAGGTCGTCACCGTCAACGCGTTCCCGTACGGCGCGTTCCAGGCGCCCGTCGTCAAGCACGCCGTCTACCACCCTGACTGGACGACGGCGGAGCGTCTCGCCTACACGGTCGACGCCGCGTGGGTGCTCGCGCGCCTGCTGCCCGACGACGTCGCGCGCGGCTCGATCTCGACGCTCCCGCTCGCGTGGCGCGAGCCGTGGGACGACGCGCGCGCCGCCGCCGCGCGCGAGAACCTTGCGACCCTGACCGACGAGCTCGCCGCGATCGAGCGCGAGACCGGGCGCAGCATCCAGGTGGGGCTCGAGCCCGAGCCGGGGTGTGTCGTGGAGACGGTGGAGCAGGCCGTCGTCGCGCTCGAGGGGCTCGATCGCGACCGCCTCGGCGTGTGCCTCGACCTCGCCCACCTGGCGACGGGGTTCGCGACGGCGCGCGACGCCGTCGACCTGCTCTCCGGTGCGGGGATCTCGGTCGTGAAGGCTCAGGTCTCGGCCGCGCTGCACGTGGCCGACCCCGCGGACCCGGCCTCCCGGGAGGCCCTGGGGGAGTTCGCCGAGGACCGGTTCCTGCACCAGGTGCGGGTGCCCGGTGGGGCGGCCGCGCTCGGGCGCGGGTTCGACGACCTGCCGGAGGCGCTCGCGGGGTGCGACTCCGACTCGGGCGCCGACCCCTGGCGCATCCACTTCCACGTGCCGCTTCATGCCGAGGCACAGGCTCCCGGTCTGCGGAGCACGACGCCGGAGCTGCGCGAGTCGCTCGCGGTGCTGCTGGGCGGGGACGAGCCCGTCGTGGACCACCTCGAGGTCGAGAGCTACACGTGGGGCGTGCTGCCGAGCGCGCAGCGTCCGACGACCGACGCCGAGCTCGTGGCGGGCATCGCCGCCGAGCTCACCTGGGCCGCCGACCACCTGGCGACCCTCGGCCTGGAACGGGAGAACGCATGAGCAACGACCACGGCGGCACGTCCGCCGACAAGATCCTGGTGCTCGACGTTGTCGGGCTCACGCCGAACGCGCTCAAGCACATGCCGCACCTGCGCTCGATCGGCGCGGCCGGCTTCCAGGCCGAGCTGGGCACCGTGCTGCCGGCCGTCACGTGCTCGGTGCAGTCGACGTTCCTGACGGGCACGCTGCCGAGCGAGCACGGCGCCGTCGGGAACGGCTGGTTCTTCCGCGACCTCGGCGAGGTGCTGCTGTGGCGTCAGCACCACCGGCTCGTCGCGGGCGAGAAGGTGTGGGAGACGATCCGGCGCTCGCGCCCCGACTACCGCGTGGCGAACGTGTGCTGGTGGTACGCGATGGGGTCGACGGCGGACTCCACGATCACGCCCCGTCCCGTCTACCACGCGGACGGTGCCAAGGATCCGGACTTCTGGTCGTGGCCGCCCGAGCTGCACGACGAGCTCGAGGTGAAGATCGGAAAGTTCCCGCTCTTCACCTACTGGGGTCCGACGGCGAGCATCGCCTCCTCGCGCTGGATCATCGCCGCGACCCGTGAGGTGCTGCCCGACCACGACCTGACGCTGGCCTACGTCCCGCACCTGGACTACGACCACCAGCGGTTCGGCCCCGAGAGCCCGCAGGGGGTGCGCGCGGCGCAGGAGCTGGACCGCGAGCTCGCCCCGCTGCTCGACGACGCCCGCGCGCTCGGCGCACGCGTGGTGGTGCTGAGCGAGTACGGGATCACGCCGGTCTCGCAGCCGGTCGACATCAACCGGGCGCTGCGCCGCGCGGGCCTGCTGCACGTGCACCACAACGCGACCGGCGAGCTGCTGGACCCGTGGACGTCGCGGGCGTTCGCCGTCGCCGACCACCAGATCGCGCACGTGTACGTGCACGACCCCGCCGACCTGCCGCAGGTGGCGGAGCTGCTGCGCGCGTTGCCGGGGGTCGAGCAGGTGCTCGACGACGCCGGGAAGGCCGAGGCCGGGCTGGACCACGACCGCGCGGGCGACCTCGTCGTCGTCAGCGAGCCGCAGGCGTGGTTCACCTACTACTACTGGCTCGACGACGCCGACGCGCCGGACTTCGCGCGCGCCGTCGAGATCCACAAGAAGCCGGGCTACGACCCGGCCGAGCTGTTCTTCGACCCGAAGGACAGGTGGGTCAAGGCGCGCGCGGCGTCGACGCTGATCCGCAAGAAGGCGGGGCTGCGGTACTCGATGCAGGTCGTCCCGCTGGACCCCTCGCCCGTGCGGGGGAGCCACGGCCGGCTGCCGGAGGACCCGGAGTTCGCGCCGGTCCTGCTGTGCGACGACGCGTCGGTCGCCCGCGACCGGCTCGCCGCGACGGAGGTCCGCGACCTCATCCTCGAGCTGGCGGGGGTCGCCCCGCCTCGCTGACCCGCCCCCACCACCCCGCACCACCCCCCACCACCCCGCCCCGCCTCGCTGACCCGCCCACCGAGAACGTCCTGCCTCGCGGTTTCGATCGCCGGCATGCGAGCCGCGGCGGGCGGTCAACTTTCTGCGATCGTTCGTGTCCTTCCGAAGGACACGAACGATCGCAACCTTGGGATGCCGACCTCCACGGACGGGTGGGGACCCCGGAACGAACGTCGAGAACGTCGTGGGTCGCGGTAACGGCCGCCGGAACGCGACGGAGGACGTTCTCGGGAGAGGTCGTTCCCGCCGGTTCGGCCGGTCAGCCGGTCGCGCGATCCGCCCGTCAGGCAGGCGGTCAGGCGGGCGGTCAGCCCGCGAGCGCGTCCACGGCCTCGACCGAGAGCATCTCGTCGACGGCGAGCATGCTCGCCCCGAGGATGCCGGCCGCGGCGCCGGTACGAGACGTGACGATCCGCAGGTGCTGCGTGGCCAGCGGCAGCGAGCGCTGGTAGACGACCTCGCGGATCCCGGCGATGAGGTGGTCGCCGGACTCGGCCAGCACACCCCCGACCACGATGAGCGAGGGGTTGACCATGCTCACGCAGCTCGCGAGCACGGTCCCGATCAGCCGGCCGGCGGACCGGACCGCGTGTCGAGCGGGGAGGTTGCCGGACCGTGCGAGGGCCACGACGTCGGAGCTCGTCGTGGCGTCGACCCCCTGCTCGCGCAGCTCGGCGGCGAGCGCGCCCCCGCCGGCGACGGCCTCGAGGCAGCCGATGTTGCCGCAGCGGCACGGCGTGGTCAGCTCGTTGTCCGGGCTGATGTGTCCGATGTCGCCCGCCGCGCCCTGGGCGCCGCGGCGCAGCTGACCATCCAGGATGAGTCCGGCGCCGATGCCCGTGGCGACCTTGACGAACAGCAGGTCGGTCTTCTCGGGCCAGGCGTGCCGGTGCTCGCCCAGGGCCATGAGGTTGACGTCGTTGTCGACGAACGCGGGGACGCCGAGGTGCCCCGTCAGGATCCCTGGCACGTCCACGCCGTCCCAGCCGGGCATGATCGGCGGGTTGATCGGGTGGCCGGTGGAGTGCTCGACCGGTCCGGGCAGGCCCGCCCCGATGCACATCAGGTCGGCGAGGTCGCGGCCCGCCTCGTCGAGCAGGTCGCGGCCGATCTCGGCCACCCAGGAGAGCACGGCGTCGGGACCGTCGGAGATGTTGATCGCGTGCTCGCTGCCGGCGAGGACGCGCCCGGCGAGGTCGGTCAGCCCGAGGCGGGCGTGCGTCGCTCCGAGGTCGACGGCGAGCACCACGCGCGAGGACGGGTTGAAGGCGAACGAGGTCGAGGGGCGACCCCCGGTCGAGCTGGCCTCGCCGACGGGCGCGATGAGACCGCTCGAGAGCAGCGCCTCGAGGCGGGAGGTGATCGTCGAGCGCGCGTGGCCGGTGGTGGTGGCGAGCTCGGTCCGGGTGCGGGGGCGACCGTCGCGGAACAGCTGGAAGAGCTCTCCCGCTCCTGCCGAGCGCGTGACGATCCGCATTCTCTCGGTGGTGTCGGTGCTCATCGGCCAGCCTCTCGTCGGTCCACGGGGGTGGCCCGCGTGGTCATCTTATGGCGCAGATCAACACAAGAACGGGGATCTACGCCTTTTTCGTGTCTCGAGGTCAGGGCGCCCGTGCCGCCGACCCCCGGCCGTGCCCGCGACTGTAGGGAGCGCGGGCCGCGGCCGTCCATGCGATGCCCGGGGCATCACGGGTTGAGACAGGAACGTTACCTACTTACGTTGACAGCCGTCGGAAGTGCTCGTTAGTGTCGCCGTATGGTCACAGAGGACCCGCCAGCGGAGCTGCTGGACATGAACGGAATCGTCAAGGTGTTCCCCGGAGTTCGGGCACTCGACGGTGTCGACCTGCACGTCCTGCCCGGTGAGGTCCACTGCCTCCTCGGTCAGAACGGTGCGGGCAAGTCGACGCTGATCAAGACGCTCGCCGGTGCGCACCAGCCCACCGAGGGGGAGATCCGCTGGAAGGGCGAGGTCGTCAAGCTCACCTCGACGGCGGCCGCCCTGAAGATGGGTATTGCCACGATCTTCCAGGAGCTCGACGTCGTCGACGGCCTGAGTGTCGCGGAGAACATCTTCCTGGGCAACGAGCTGGCCACGGGTGGCGTGCTCAAGCGCAGCGAGGCCAACCGTCGCGCCAAGGAGCTGCTCGCGCGTCTCGGCCACTCCGAGATCCGACCGGGTCGCCTCGTCGGCTCGCTCTCGGCCGCCGGCAAGCAGGTCGTCCAGATGGCCCGCGCGCTCTCGCACGACGCGCAGCTGATCATCATGGACGAGCCCTCCGCCGTGCTGGACCAGGAGGAGGTCAACCAGCTCTTCCGCGTGGTCAACACGCTGCGCGACGCGGGCGTCGCCATCGTCTACATCTCCCACCGCCTGGAGGAGATCCGCCAGATCGGCGACCGCATCACGGTCCTCAAGGACGGCCGCACGGTCGCTACGTCCCTCGCCGTCGCCGACACGCCGACCGCGAAGCTCATCTCCCTGATGACCGGCCGCGACGTCGTCACGAACTTCGGCGGCGACGCCGTCGGACCGCAGTCGGAGACGCCCGTGCTCGAGGTCGATGGCCTCGCTCTCGCCGGCACGTTCGAGCCCGTGACGTTCTCCGTCCGCCCGGGCGAGGTCGTCGGCCTCGCAGGCCTGGTCGGCGCCGGTCGCTCCGAGATCATCGAGACCCTGTACGGGGCGCGCCGCGCCACCGCCGGCACGGTCAAGGTCAACGGCAAGGCGCTGCGCCGCGGATCCGTCATCGACGCCGTGAACAAGGGCATCGGCCTGGCCCCCGAGGAGCGCAAGAGCCAGGGCCTGCTCCTGGACCAGCCCATCTACCGCAACATCACGCTCTCGACCTTCGCGCGCTTCGCGAAGCTCGGCGTGCTCGACGAGCGCGCCGAGCGCGCGGCGGCCAAGGAGCAGGCGACCGCGCTGCAGCTCGCGCCGCCCGACGTCGAGCGCAACATCCGCACGCTGTCCGGCGGCAACCAGCAGAAGGCGATGCTCGCCCGCTGGCTCGTGCACGGCTGCGACGTGCTGCTGCTCGACGAGCCGACGCGCGGCGTCGACGTCGGCGCGCGCGCGGAGATCTACGCACTGATCCGAGAGCTCACGCGCCGCGGGACCGCGGTCGTGCTCGTCTCGAGCGAGATCGAGGAAGTCCTCGGCCTCGCCGACCGCGTCATGGTCGTCGCCGACGGCCGCGTGGTCCACACCGGTCCCGCAACCGAGATCGACGAGCACAAGGTGCTCGACCTCGTCATGGAAGGAGCACACGCGTGAGCAGCAGTTCGGGTACAACGACCGCGACCGGGGCCGATCAGGTCTCGGTGGACGCGAACCAGGGGGAGGCCACCCCGGCACGCAAGGCCAAGCTCGGCGGAGGCCTCGGCCTCGGGCAGATGATCGGCCTCGTCGTCGCGCTCGTCGCGCTGATCATCGTCGGAACCGTCACGGCCGGTGACCGCTTCCTGAGCGTTCCGAACTTCCTGGTCATCCTCGAGCAGGCCGCGGTCATCGGCGTCATCAGCATCGGCGTCACGTTCGTCATCACGTCCGGCGGCATCGACCTGTCGGTCGGTTCCGTGATGGGTCTCGCCACCATCTGGGCGACGACCTGGGCCACCCAGAACCTGGCGGGCGAGTTCCACTGGATCGTCATGGTCCTCACGGCGCTCGCCGTCGGTGGTGCGGCGGGTCTGATCAACGGTCTGCTCGTCGCCTACGGCCGGGTGGTCTCGTTCATCGCGACGCTCGCGATGCTCGTCGCGGCCCGCGGTCTCGCCGAGATCATCTCCGGTCGCCAGACCCAGGTCATCACCGATCGCGGCTTCCTCGACTTCTTCCGCGGCGACATCCTCGGCATCCCGATGATCGTCTGGATGTTCGCGGTCGTGGCCGTGATCGGCTGGTTCCTCTTCAACCGCACCACGTTCGGACGCCGCACCATCGCTGTCGGCGGCAACCCCGAGGCCGCCCGTCTGGCCGGCATCAACGTCAAGCGCCACACGATGTGGGTCTTCACGCTCGCCGGTCTGTGCGTCGGCATCGCCGCCACGATGATCCTGGCGCGCACCACGGCCGGCTCCTCCAGCACCGGGTCGCTCTACGAGCTGGACGCCATCGCGGCCGTCGTCATCGGCGGCACGCTCCTGGTCGGTGGCCGCGGAACGATCGTCGGCACCGTGCTCGGGGTCCTGGTCTTCCAGATCCTCACCAACGTGTTCACGCAGAACAACCTCGACTCCTCGGTCCAGGCCGTGGCCAAGGGCGCGATCATCGTTGCCGCCGTCCTGCTGCAGCAGCGCTTCGCGACCGTCAAGCGGAGGTAGCGGCGCCCCGGCGTCGCCCTCATCCCGATCAGCTCCACCCCCGTCCGATCTCCCGCTCCACAAGCACCACCCGTGGCTCCCGCCACACACCCGTTGCATTCAAGGAGGAACGCATGTTCAGCACCACCCCCCGTCGTCGCCTGATGGCCGTCGGCGCCCTCGCCGCCACCGCTCTCGTCCTGACCGCCTGCACCGGCAACGAGCCGCCCGCCCCCGAGACCGAGGCCGCCCCGGGCGCCTCGGGTGAGTCCACCGCCGGTGGCGGCGCGAACGACGAGGTCGGCGAGACCGTCACGATCGGCTTCTCCGGCCCCGCCGCCGGCCACGGCTGGATCGGCGCCATCACGCAGGGCGCGCAGAACGAGGCCGACCGCTACGAGGACGTCGAGTTCCGCCTCTCCGAGGGCACCGACGACGTCAACGCCCAGATCGCCCAGATCCAGCAGTTCATCAACGACGGCGTCGACGCCATCGTGGTTCTCCCGTTCGACGGCGCCGCCCTGACGGCCGTCGCCACCGAGGCGATGGAGGCCGGCATCCCGGTCGTCAACGTCGACCGCGAGTTCTCCAGCCCGTTCGCCGCCCGCACCACGGTGCTCGGCGACAACTACGGCATGGGCGTCTCCGCCGGCCAGTACATCTGCGAGCAGCTCGAGGGCCAGTCCGACGCCGTCGTCGCCGAGATCGCCGGCATCGACTCCCTGCCCCTGACGCAGGACCGCAGCGCCGGCTTCGCCGAGGCGCTCGGTGACTGCGGCCTCGAGGTCTCCAACCGCGTCGCGGCCGACTTCACGGTCGCCGGCGGCGAGTCGGTCACGGCCGGCCTGCTCCAGGCCGCTCCCCAGATCGACGCGATCTGGAACCACGACGACGACCAGGGCGTCGGCGTCCTGGCCGCCATCGAGAACGCCGGCCGCAGCGAGTTCTTCATGGTCGGCGGCGCCGGCTCCGCGAACATGATGCGCGAGATCCAGTCGGGCGACTCGGTCGTGCAGGCGACGGTCGTCTACCCGTCCACGCAGGCCGCCGACGGCGTCCGTCTCGCCCGTCTGCTCGCCCAGCAGAAGGGCATGAGCGACCTCGTGCAGTTCGAGGTTCCGCGCGAGATCCAGCTGTTCGCCCCCGTGGTCACGCAGGACAACGTCGAGCAGTACCTGCCGACCGCGTTCGAGTCCTGATCCACCAGCGATGACCGCGGCGGGGGCGCCGCGGGTGCCGGGAGCACGTCTCCCGGCCCCGCGGTGCCCCCACCCCGGTGGAAGGACTCAGACATGACCGACCCGCACAAGCCCGAGATCGGCGTCGCCCTCATCGGCCACGCCTTCATGGGTGCCGTCCACTCGCAGGCCTGGCGCACCGCCCCCCGCGTGTTCGACCTCCCGCTGGCCCCGCGCATGAGCGTCGTCTGCGGCCGTGACGCGTCCAGCAGCCAGGCCGCCGCCGACAAGCTCGGCTGGGAGTCCGCGTCCAGCGACTGGCGCGAGGTGCTCGAGAGGGACGACGTCGACGTCGTCGACATCTGCACCCCCGGCCACACGCACGCCGAGATCGCCATCGCCGCCCTCGAGGCCGGCAAGCACGTCCTGTGCGAGAAGCCGCTCGCCAACACGATCGACGAGGCCGAGCGCATGACCGCCGCGGCCGAGGCAGCCGCCGCCCGGGGCGTGCGCTCCATGGTCGGGTTCACCTACCGCCGCGTGCCCGCCATCCAGCTCGCCCGCCAGCTCGTGGCCGAGGGCCGCATCGGCACCATCCGCCACGTGCGCGCCCAGTACCTCCAGGACTGGCTGGTCGATCCCGAGGCGCCGCTGTCCTGGCGCCTGGACAAGAAGCTCGCGGGTTCCGGCGCGCTGGGCGACATCGGCTCGCACATCGTCGACCTGGTGCAGTTCATCAGCGACGAGCGCGTGACGAGCGTCTCCGGCGCCCTGCGCACCTTCGTCACCGAGCGCCCGGTGCAGACCGCCTCGGGCGGCTTCACGGGCACGGCCGGGACGGAGCGCGGTCCCGTCACGGTCGACGACGCCGCGGTCTTCCTCGGCGACCTCTCGGGCGGCGGCCTCGCGACCTTCGAGGCCACGCGCTTCGCGACGGGTCGCAAGAACGCCATCCGCCTCGAGATCAACGGCTCGCGCGGATCCCTCAGCTTCGACTTCGAGGACCTCAACGTCCTGCACTTCCTCGACCTGGGCGACGACAGCCACGTCAACGGCTTCCGCCGCATCGTCGTCACCGAGCCGGAGCACCCCTACGTCTCGGCGTGGTGGCCCCCCGGCCACGGGCTCGGTTACGAGCACGGCTTCACCCACCAGGTCGTCGACCTCGTCCGTGCCATCCACGACGGCGAGGACCCCACCCCGACGTTCGGCCAGGCCCTCGGTGTCCAGCGCGTGCTGGAGGCCGTCGAGACGAGCGCCTCGGGCGACCGTGCCTGGACGAAGGTCCTCGAGGGCAGCGTGGCGCTGGCGCGCTGACGCGCCCCCGCACGCGACGCACGACCACCAGCCGCACCACCAGCAGGTCCGCACGTACGACATCAACGGACGACCCCGCCGTCGGGCCAGACGAACGACGCGCCCGACGGCGGGCAACCGGAAGGAAGACGACCATGGCCCGACCCGTCACCCTGTTCACCGGCCAGTGGGCCGACCTGCCGTTCGAGGAGGTGGCGCGACTCGCGGGCGAGTGGGGCTTCGACGGTCTCGAGATCGCCTCGTGGGGCGACCACCTCGACGTCTGGCGCGCGGCCGAGGACGACGACTACGTCGCCGACCGGCTCGCGATCCTCGAGCGCAACGGCCTCAAGGCGTGGACGATCTCCAACCACCTCAAGGGCCAGGCGGTCTGCGACGACCCGATCGACCAGCGCCACCGCGACATCCTGCCCGACCGCATCTGGGGCGACGGCGAGGCCGAGGGCGTGCGTCAGCGCGCGGCCGAGGAGCTGAAGATGACGGCGCGTGCCGCAGCCCGGCTCGGCGTGAAGACCGTCACCGGCTTCACCGGTTCGGCCATCTGGAAGTACGTCGCGATGTTCCCGCCCGTCTCCGACGAGCTGATCGAGGCCGGTTACCAGGACTTCGCCGACCGCTGGAACCCGATCCTCGACGTCTTCGAGGAGGTCGGCGTGCGGTTCGCGCTCGAACCGCACCCCAGCGAGATCGCCTACGACTTCTGGACCACGCAGCGCACGCTCGAGGCGATCGGCCACCGCGAGTCCTTCGGCCTGAACTGGGACCCCTCGCACATGGTCTGGCAGGACATCGACCCCGTGTCGTTCCTGTGGGACTTCAAGGACCGCATCTACCACGTCCACTGCAAGGACACGAAGAAGCGCCTGAGCAACGGCCGCAACGGCCGGCTGGGCTCGCACCTGCCGTGGGCCGACCCGCGCCGCGGCTGGGACTTCATCTCCACCGGACGCGGTGACGTCCCGTGGGAGGACGCGTTCCGGATGCTCAACACGATCGGCTACCAGGGCCCGCTCTCGGTGGAGTGGGAGGACGCCGGGATGGACCGCCTGATCGGCGCGCCCCAGGCCCTCGAGTTCGTGCGGTCCCACGCCTTCGACCCGTCGGACGCCGCGTTCGACGCCGCCTTCTCGACCCGCTGAGCGGTCGGGACCGTGCAGGGGGCAGAACGAGAGGAGGACGCACGAACTGATTACGCCGTGGGGCCCACCTGACCGGGGCCACCACGTCGCACAACGTTCGACGATGAAGGAAGTGCACTGTGATGAGATCCACCCTGCGGACAGCGGTCGTCGCTGTCGCCGCGGGAGCGCTGCTCCTGCCGCAAGCCGCATTCGCCGCACCCGGCGACGCACCCGGGGCGGCACCAGCCGTCGCCGCTGCCGACGTGACCGACGAGGAAGCCCTCGACTGGTCCAACTACGAGCGTGTGCTCCTCACGGGGGACACCGGCGAGCCCATCGGGCTGAAGGTGATGCCGGACCTCACGGTCCTGCACACCGCACGAGACGGCATCATCCGTCACACGGACCCGGCCACCGGTGTCACCAACGTGATCACGGACGTCCCCGTCTACAACAACTCCGAGGACGGGCTGCAGAACCTCGCGCTCGACCCGGACTTCGAGAACAACGGCTGGGTGTACCTGTTCTACGCACCCGCCACGATGGTCAACGCCGAGGGTGAGAACTACCCCGAGAGCACGCCAGAGGGCTCCGCGCCCACCGTCCTGCCCGCGGGCGAGGACGAGGCCACCTACTGGGACCAGTGGAGGGGCTACAACCAGCTCACCCGCGTGAAGTGGGACTTCGAGGCCCGCACCCTCGACATGGCCTCCGAGCAGGTCATCCTCAAGGTCGGCGTCGAGCGCGGCCAGTGCTGCCACGTCGGCGGCGACATCGACTTCGACCTGGACGGCAACGTCCTGGTGACGACCGGTGACAACACCCCGGCCGGCACCCCCGGAGCCAACGGTTTCGCGCCCAACAACGACGCCCCCGGCATGAACCCCGGGCTCGACGCCCGTCGCGGCGCCGGCAACTCCAACGACCTGCGCGGAGCGATCCTGCGCGTCACGGTGGCCGAGGACGGTTCCTACACGATCCCCGAGGGCAACCTCTGGGAGGAGGGCACCGAGCTGACGCGGCCCGAGATCTACGTCGGCGGTCTGCGCAACCCGTTCCGCATGGCGGTCGACCCCGAGTCGGGCGCCGTGACGTGGGCGGACTACGGGCCCGACGCGGGTGACCCGATCGAGGCGCGCGGCCCGATGGGCTACGTGGAGTGGCAGTCGACGACCAAGGCGCTGAACGGCGGCTGGCCGTACTGCCACGGCCCGAACGCGAACTACAACAACTGGGACTTCGCGACGGCGACGCCGGGCGAGTTCTTCGACTGCGAGACCGGTGCGATCAACGACTCGCGCTGGAACACCGGTCTCGAGGTCCTCCCGCCGGCGACGGCGCCGCAGCTGTACTACGGCGACAACCCCGGCGACCAGCCGTTCGACGAGCTCGTCGAGTTCTCGCCCAACGGCGGCCAGGGCCCCATGGGTGGTCCGGTCTTCCGCTACGACGAGACCATCGAGAACCCGGGCCAGCTCCCGGAGTACTGGGACGGCAAGGCGTTCATGTACGAGTTCTCCCAGGACTACGTCGCGGCCATCAGCATGGAGGGCCTCGACACCGAGGCCGGCCCGAACTGGGACGGCGAGGTCGTCGAGATCGAGAACTTCATGCCCAACGAGGCGCTCGAGACCAACGAGCAGCCGAGCTGGTCAGGTCCGATCGACATGGAGATCGGCCCTGACGGGGCGATGTACGTGCTCGACTACGGCAAGGGCTTCTTCACGCAGAACCCGGAGGCGGGCCTGTACCGCATCGAGTTCGCGCCGGAGAACAAGTCTCCGATCGCGGTCGCGACGGCGGACCCGCCGTCGGCCAGCGAGGCACCCGTGACCGTCACCTTCGACGGCTCCGGCTCCTCCGACCCCGAGGGCGAGGAGCTCACCTACGAGTGGGACTTCGACCGCGACGGCGAGTTCGACGCCGAGGGTGTCTCCGCCGAGTACACGTTCGACGAGGTCGGCGCGTTCGTCACGACGCTGCGCGTCACCGACCCGCAGGGCAAGTCCACGGCGACCACGGTCACCGTGACCGTGGGCAACGAGGCGCCCGTGCTCACGCTCGAGTACCCCGCCGACGGCGGATTCTTCGCGTGGGGCGACGACGTGCCGTACCGGTACACCGCGACCGACGCGGAGGACGGCGACCAGATCGTGTGCGACCGCATGCGCTGGATCTTCGGTCTCGGGCACGACACGCACGCGCACCCGCTCGTGACGCAGTCGCGCCAGTGCGAGGGCGTGTACGACACCCCGGCCGACGCCGTCGAGCACGGTGACACCGAGAAGCTGTACGGCGTCGTGGTGGCCACCTACACCGACGGTGGCGCGCAGGGCGTCGACCCCGCCACCACCACGCTCTCGACCGTCCTGAACGTGTTCAACCAGGAGGCCGAGCACGCGAACGTCATCGAGAACGGTGAGCGTCAGAGCGACGGCACCGCCAACGCCGGGGCGAAGATCGTCTTCGCCGAGGGTGGGCACCTCGCCTACACGCCGGTCAACTTCACGGGCATCGAGGGCGTCTCCGCACGCGCTCAGGGTTCGGGCACGGTCGAGCTCCGTTTCGACGCGGCCGACGCCGAGCCCTTCGCCACCGCGACGGTCACCGGTGACGCCTGGAGCGACACCGACTTCACCGGCGCCGACGGCGAGGCCATCGCCTTCCCGACCGGCACCGGCACGCTCCACGTGACCGGTTCCGCCGGTCTGCAGCTCGACACGCTGAACTTCGACGGTCCGGGTGTGACCGAGGTGGTCACCCCCGAGCCCGAGCCCGTCCACATCCCCGTCGAGAAGGTCGCGATGGGCATGTACTCGCTCGGTCCGTGGACCGAGGACGTCGGCCTCGAGCCGGTGCTCGAGCGTCTCGCGGAGATCGGCTACGAGAACGTCGAGCCGTACGGCGCGAACCTCGAGCCGTACGCCGCCGAGGACTTCCGGACGCTGACCGACGGTCTGGGTCTGAGCGTCCTCACGTCGCACTACAACACCGACGAGGACACCTTCGACGACACGCTCGCGTACGTCGAGACCCTCGGACAGAGCTGGGTCGGGTCCGGCGGGTTCGCCGAGCCGGGCATCGGCACCCTGACCGAGACCCTCGCGACCGCCGAGACGATGGACCGTCTCGGGGCACGGTCGGTCGAGGCCGGGGTCGGCAAGTTCTTCGGCCACAACCACGGCAGCGAGTTCACGACCACCTACCCGGCCGGGGACCACGCCGAGGAGGAGCTGTCCGCGTGGGAGCTGCTCGTCGAGAGGACCGAGGCGGAGAACGTCACGTTCCAGCTCGACGTCGCCTGGGCCGCGCACGCGGGCGTCGACGTCGTGGCGCTGCTGGAGGAGCACGGCGACCGCGTCGAGCTGCTCCACGTCAAGGACGCGATCGACCTCGGTGCCGCCGACGGTCCGACCTTCGTCAACCTCGGTGAGGGTGACGTTCCGCTGGAGGCCATCCTGGCCAAGGCGGAGGAGGTCGGCGTCGAGCTCTACACCGTGGAGTACGACCGTGCCGAGGACGGCGAGTCCTTCGCCACCGAGGGCTTCGAGTACATCACCGGCCTCCCGGCCGGTGGCGGCGAGCCCGAGGGTCCCGCCGTCGACGGCAACGTCCTCGGCACCTCCCACGCCGTGATGGGTCCGCACTCGCACGAGGACATGGACCACGGCTCGCACGAGATGGCCGCAGCCGCCGATGACATCGGTGGCACCGCGACGCTCGTGAAGTCGGCCACCGGCACGACCGTCACGGTCGACGCCACGGGCCTCGAGCCCGACTCGAGCCAGGCCTCGCACCTCCACGCGGGCACCTGCTCGACCATGGGCGGGCACTACAAGCACGACCCGTCCGGCAGTTCCGCGCCGCCGAACGAGATCTGGGTGTCCTCCGACCCCGCCGACCCCCGGGGCAACCTGGTGGCCGACGCGGACGGGAACGCCTCGGGCTCGGGCAGCGCCGAGTGGATCGCCCGCCAGGAGCCGCTCTCGGTGATGATCCACGAGAACGTCCTGCCGGGTCTACCGATCGCCTGCGCCGACTTCTCCGCCTACGACGCCCCGGCGAGCCTCGTGCTCGACGCGGACGAGGGCGCGGAGTCCGTCGAGTACTCGATCAACGGTGGCGACTGGGCCGACTACACCGGCCCGACCGACATCACCGAGGAGGGCGACTACACGGTCGACTTCCGCGCCACCGACGCCGACGGCGTCGTGGGCGAGGCCGGTCAGATCACGTTCTCGGTCGTCGAGGTCGAGGGCGGCACCGATCCGGTGCACATCCCCGCGGAGCAGGTCTCCATGGGCATGTACTCGCTGGTGAACTGGGTGGGTCAGGACGGCCTCGTGCCGGTCATGGACCGCCTGTCCACGATCGGGTTCGAGAACATCGAGCCCTTCGGCGGGACGCTGCGGGGCTATGCCGCGGCCGACTTCCGGGCGCTGGCCGACTCCTACGGGTTCGCGATCCCCACCTCGCACTACAGCGTGGAGGAGGCGACGTTCGCCGACACCCTGGCCTACGTCAAGACGCTGGGCCAGCGGTACGTCGGGTCCGGCGGGTTCGCGGCCCCGGGGATCACGTCGTACGAGGACGTGCTGGCCACGGCCGACACGATGGATCGTCTGGGCGCGCTGTCGGTGGCGAACGGGACCGGAAAGTTCTTCGGTCACAACCACGACGGCGAGTTCACCACGACGTACGAGCACGAGGGAGAGACCCGGTCGGCGTGGGAGATCCTCGTCATGGAGACCGACCCCGAGCTCGTGACGTTCCAGGTGGACATCGCCTGGGCCGCCCACGCGGGCGTCGACGTCGTGGACCTGCTCGCCGAGCACGGTGAGCGGATCGACCTGCTGCACGTCAAGGACGCCACCAACCTCGGTGGCACCGAGGAGCAGCCGCGTCCGGTCTTCACCAACCTCGGTGACGGCGACGTGGAGCTCGAGGCCATCCTGGCCAAGGCGCAGGAGGTCGGGGTCGAGCTCTACGTGATGGAGTACGACGGCTCCCCGGCCGACGACTCCTTCGCGGCCGAGGGCTTCGAGTACCTCACGGGCATCGAGGCAGGAGACCCCACGCCGGTGCCGTTCACCGACGTTCCGATCGGGACCCTGTTCTTCGAGGACATCTCGTGGTTGTTCGAGAACGGCATCTCCACCGGTTGGGAGACCGAGGACGGACGCGAGTACCGCCCCCTGACCCCGATCGCCCGTGACGCCATGGCGGCGTTCCTCTACCGCCAGGCCAACTCGCCCGAGTTCACCCCGCCGACGGTCTCCCCGTTCAGCGACGTGAGCACGGACAACCAGTTCTACAAGGAGATCGCCTGGCTGCACGCCGAGGAGATCTCCACCGGTTGGGCCAACGGCGACGGAACCTCCTCGTTCCGCCCGCTGGAGCCGATCAACCGTGACGCGATGGCCGCGTTCCTGTACCGGATGGCCGAGGAGCCGGAGTTCACCGCTCCGACGACCTCGCCCTTCACGGACATCACCCCGGCCACGCAGTTCT
>NZ_RHPJ01000001.1 GCF_004786095.1 Serinibacter arcticus | reverse complement strand
GTGGGGTCGCTGGGGATGGTGACGTCGGAGGGCGGGACCGGGGGCAGTTCGGTGCCCGGCGGGGGGGTGCCGGTGGCGGTGGCGGTGTTGGTGACCTCGCCGGCGTCCACGTCGGCCTGCGTCACGGTGTAGGTCGCCGTGAACACTGCCTGCTGCGTCGGAAGGAGCACGTCCACCGATGCTGGGGTGATCGGTCCCAGGTCGCCGGTTCCGGAGAAGTCGACCTCGACCGGGGCGGCGTCGGTGATCGTGACGTTGCCGGTGTTGGTGACCACGAAGGTGTAGGTGATCTCCTGACCGGCGGTGGTGATGAGTTCGGTGTCAGAGGTCTTGACCACGGTCAGTGCCGGGGTGGGGGGTGAGGGGAGGTTGACGGTTGAAGGCGGGGAGTCCACGGGTGGGCCGGCGGGCGGGGTGCCGGTGGCGGTGGCGGTGTTGGTGGTGTTACCACGGTCGACATCGGCCTGGGTGAGGGTGTAGGTCGCGGTGAAGGTCGTGGACTGGCTGGGGGCCAGGGTCGCGACAGAGGCCGGGGTCACGGGGCTGAGGTTGCCCGAGCCGTTGAAGTCGGTCTCGTTGACGACGACGTCGCTCAGGGTGACGTTGCCGGTGTTGGTGACCAGGAAGGAGTAGGTCACCTGCTGGCCGACCCCGTAGGAGTCCTGGTTGGCCGGATCGACGGTCTTGAGGATCGTCAGTGCTGGGGAGGCGATCGGGTGCGTGGTGCAGGCCGCATTCCCCTCCTCGCAGGTCGCGGGAGGCGTGGTTCCGGTGGGAATGACGTAATTGCCGAGAGCGAGGTCCCCGGTGGCGGGGCTGTCGACGGTGACGGTGTACGTGACCGTCGACTGACCACCTGCAGGGATGACGCCACTGATGCGGAAGGCGTCATCGACGATCGGATCGAGCGTCAGCTGGCTTCCCGAGGTAACGGCAGGGGCCGAAGAGATGGTCGCGTCATCGAGGACGCCCGAGAGATCGTCGGTCTGGTCGACCTCAGCGGGGGCGGTCCCGTTGGCATTGGAGAAGGTGAGGGTGTACTCGACGCTCTGCCCGAACGTCAGCAGCGTTCCGGCCGGGGGGTTTGAAGTCTTGGTGACGTTCAGTTCCGAGCACAGGCCACTGTCCTGCTGCGATGTGGCACCGAAGAAGGGCAGGCCAGTCGAGGCGATCGTTGTCGTCGCGACGGGTGCGGTGGAGGCAGCGGTCGGAACGCTCGCGATCTCGTAGATGTCGCCATTGGCGCCGGCCAGGTAGATGCGACCGCCGCTCTGCGCCGCGCCGTAGGACTCGGGGATGGTACCCACCTGAGTCACCGTGGCATCTGGGGCGATGCGGAACAGTGCGTTGCCGCCTGGCCCGTTGCCGACGGCAAGGATGTCGCCGTCGGCGAGGGTGAGGAAGTCTCCAGCGGATCCGAAACCGGTGGGGAACGAAGCTGCAAACAGCGTCGCAACACCTGTGGTCGGGTCGATGCGGAAGATCTGCTGTGAGGTGGCCTGACCGTTGGGCGCTGCACCAGTGAGGAGTGAGCCGTCGGGCAGTGCGCTCAGCGCGTTCTGGAAGTAGCCGCTTGCTGGCATTCCCGTAATGGCGATCCTAGCAGTTTCGACGCCGGTCGCTGGGTCGATGGTGTAGAGAAATGGTACGCCAGGGAGGATGCCGTAGAGAGTGAGGCCGTCGCTAGAGTAGGCGATATCAGTATAGGAACGGGGGACCGCCACGCTTGATTCGACCGAGCCCGTCGCTGAGTACTGGATCAGTTGCGGCGTCGCAGACCCGGTATTTACGGTGATGTTGCCGGGTGCGCAGATCGGCGCCGCCTGCGCCGCAGGGACGGGTAGGAGAACGCTAAACGCGGTAAACATAGCCGCAACTAGAGCGACAATGGCGAGTACTGCCGAACCTCGAGCGGTTGAAGCCAGGAAACCCTGACCCTTCACCGAGGAAAGCGACGGTTGCATGGACACCTCACAGATAGTCGTGCCACCCACGCGGATATTGCGTGGGCGGTAGCTTTCCGGAAGTTTGACGCTTTAGCCGCCCCCGGACGCGGCAAGGATACAGGCAGCGGGGCGCCAGCGCGCTGGTTGCAAAAAAGTTTCCGTTGCCACCTCGTTGAGCGGAAATATTTCCCAGACCTGAGGGGGATTCTGGGAATTCCAGGAATGCAGGCAACAAAAATTGTTACCGTGTCTGGGTGAAGCCCTGGCGACCACTCTCTTCTTGCCCTCACGTCTCCTCTCTGAATGAGGCCGTGCAGCGCCACCGCCTACCGGCCCGTGCCCCAGCGGTCGACTGCGTGCCGCAGCTCTACCGGTGGATGCCCCGCTCCGGGCCGTGCTCTTGCCTGCCCTCCAGGCCTCGGGGTGACCGACGACCCCGAAGGTGCGATTCGAGGCGCACCCTGTGGCGCTCGTACTATCGCCGTTCATCGGGGCACGCCCGCCGCGCCTCACCGCAGCGGTGTAGCAGTTGCCCAACGCGGGGTGGCACCCATCCGTAGCCACCCCGGCTACGAACCTACCCATCCAAAATCTAGCCCGTTACGAACGTAGGACATCAGGCAGCGTTCGCGTTGCGTGAGTAATTGCTCAACCAACCGCGGGACTTAAGAAGCTAGGTCCCGCATCCGGAGGTAACCTCACAATGGACGAGGTAGACACCGCAATCCTGAACGCCGTTCAGAGCAACCCTCGCATCACCCTTGCCGGCCTCGCGGCTCTCACCAAGGCCACCCTGTCAACGTGTCACCGGAGGCTGCGTCGCCTCGAGGACGCGGGATACATCGCTGGCTACCGAGCCATTATCGATCCCGAGCGCGTCGGGCTCACTTTCCACGCACTCGTCTTCGTAGCTTTGGCGCCTGGGCCTGTCGACAGGTTCGAGGAGTTCGAACAGGCGGCTAGCCTTCTACCAGAGGTGATCGAGGTTCTCCGCCTCAGCGGACGACCCGAGTACGTCTTGCGCGTCATGACCAGTGATTCTGCCGGCTTCAACATCCTCTACGACTTCCAGCTGTCAGATCTTCCGCGAGTTGCGTCCCTACGGTCAGAGCTCATCCTTGGGGTCCCCGTACCAGCTCGAGCGATTGCGATTCCTTCGCCTTGACCCCTGTGCCGGAATGACGCCCCCTGGGTCGCTCTCTCGTTCCCAGTATCGCGAGAGATCCGCTGGCAAGGACGTGTCGCTGGCTCCCGCCGATCCGCTCGGGACCGCATCTCGAACGTCGTCCGGTCCGCCGGCGAACCACGCGCGTGGAGTGCGCGTCCGCGCGTCGCGTCGCGCAGTTCGAGCCGGTCTGCCCCTTGCCTGGTAGTTGCCGATCCCTTCGCCTCAGACGTCGTTGTCAGAGGGACGGCGTAGCCGTCTCACGTGTGCGCGTAGCGCCCTTGGCGGCGGTGGCTGGGTCGAAATGATCGGGCAGCGGGGGAGGGGGACCCCAGGACCATCCAGGCCGTGCACCGGTCGCGCTTATGTAGCCGCTGGCCGAGGTCGCGAGAGTGAGGGCGCGAGCGGTATGCGGGCGGTCAGGTGGGGTCCCGCTGTCCCCTGTGGTCGGGACGAGCCCGGGAGGATGTAGCTCGTGCCGTCCACAGGTGGACAGGGGGCACCTTGGAGCTCAGCTCGCCCAAGCCCGAACGCGCACGGATAGGGATCGACTATCGCTCCTCGGTTGCGGGCTGTCCTGTGTGCTGGTGGACCCCGTCGTGTAGATCAGCTTGGGGCCGCCGATGGTCGTTGTGGTGAGAAGGTCGAGACCGTTGACACATAAAGGTCAGGCGGTCGGAGGCGCCCGTCGCGGCCGCCGGACCGTGCTGACGTCGACGCGGGGTGTCAGCCTGGGGCGACGGTTCTGGTCGCCAGCGCCGAACCGAGCATCATCTCCATCGCCTCGTCGACGAGGCGGTCTCCGCGAGCCCGGTCGATCCGGTTGGATGCGACCAGGGTCGCGATCCCTTGCATCGTGGCGGCGAAGAGCATCTCGAAGCTCTCGCGGGCCACCTCGTCCGTGGCGGAGTGGCGCGGACCCATCGCGTTGTCGAGGGTCGCGAACAGGTCGTGCGCAGCATCAGCGACCGCGCTCGGTCGCGGTGCAGGCGTTGCCGGGAACATCAGATCCATCAGGGCCGCGTCGTCGATCGCGAAGTTGACGTACGCGCGTGCGACCCGGAGGAAGCGCTGGCGAACATCGTCCTGACCGGCCAGTGCGAGCTCGACGTGGGAGGTCAGGCGCCGGAACCCCGTCTCGGCCAGGGCGTCCAGCAGTGCCTGTCGGTCGACGAAGTGGCTTCTCGGTGCTCCGTGGCTCACTCCAGCCCGCCGCGCGAGGTCCCGCAGGGACAGGCCCTGGACCCCGGACTCGCGCAGCACCAGGATCGCCTCGTCGAGGAGCGCGGTACGCAGGCTGCCGTGGTGGAAGGGACGCTCGGTCACGAGGCCAGCCTACCCTCGATCTAGGCATTGACTACTAAGTAGGCGCTGCCTACATTGGGGGCATGACCCCATCTCAGACCCTCCTGGTGTTCGGTGCGACCGGCCAGACCGGACGACACTTCACACGGCTCGCGCTCGACGTCGGTCACCGCGTCCGAGCGGTGGCCCGAACACCGGGCAAGCTGGCGATCGAGCACGACGCGCTCGAGGTCGTGCAGGGCTCCGTCACGGAGCCCCTCGATCTCGACGCCCTCCTCGCCGGCGTGGATGGTGTCGTGGTGATGCTGGGGGACGTCGTCGCCCAGCGCGCACGGCTCGTCAACACGGAGTTCGTCCGCGAGCTCGTACCGGCAATGCGCCGCAGCGGGACCCGTCGTCTGCTCTACCAGGCGGGAGGGTTGAGCGTGGCTCCGGGGAAGCGGCTCATGCCCGTGCTCCGGCTCGTTCGGGCGACCATCGCTCGCGGGTACGACGGGCAGCACCGCGACAACGAGGCCGTGATGCGGTACCTGAGCTCCGAGGCGGACGACATCGCCTGGGTCGCCCACCGTGCCGGCATCGGGTCGGACGGAGTGTCGAAGGGTGTCCTGCGGCGGTCCAGGACCTGGATCAGCATCGGGACGTTCGTCGACTGTGCCGCCTACAACCTGCAGCTGTTGTTCGACGACGATGCTGTGCACTCGTGCGACGGCAGCGCCTACCGGCGCGGACGCTGATCTTGCGCTCGGCAAGGCCGGTGCTTCGTCCCCGGCGCGCAGCGCGGGCGCGGTCCTGCAGGTCTAGCATCAATCGGCCCCGGGTGTCGCGGAGGGCTCCCGCTGGGGTCTGCGAGGCCCCCCTCCATCTTCTCGAGGTGTCTGCATGCCCCTGACGTTCGCCCACCCTGCTGCGGTGCTGCCTCTGCTGAGGGGACCGCTGGTGCCCGCGGCCCTGGTCGCGGGTGCGCTTGCGCCGGACGTTCCCTACTTCTTGCGCGGCCTGCAGGTACCGGTGAGCGCGCAGTCGTGGTGGGAGCCGTTCATGAACGCCACCACGACGCACGACTGGCCCGATGCGGCGACGATCTCGCTACCGACGGCACTGCTGCTCTACCTGGCGATCACCGCGTGCGTGCGACCGTTCAGGTGGCTGATCGCGCTGACGGGGCCGACCCCGAGAAGGCCTGCTCGCGTCCCAGCGTGGTGGGGCTGGATGGTGCTGTCGCTGATCGTCGGCGTGGTGACGCACGTGGTCTGGGACTCCTTCACCCACAGCGAGGGATGGGTCGTCCAGAACGTCGCGTTCCTCAACGAGCACGCGGCCGGATCCCTCACTTGGGCCCGGCTCCTGCAGCACCTCAGCACGGCTGTTGGCCTGGCTGCGATTGCTGTCTATTCGTGGCGTAGACGTGGGCAGTGGTTCCCCGCGAGCAGAGGGGGACGACGGCTGACTCGGCGTGCGGCGATTGTTGGCCTCGCGGCCGCCATTCTTGGCGCAGTTGCCGTTGTGGTGGTCCGAGACGGTCTTGCCTCGGGAGTCGAGCATGTGCTCGCCAGTGCCGCCGTCGGCGCCGGCCTCGGGGCCGCAACCGCCGTTGTCGCCTTCTCGCTGGTCTGGTGGGTCACTCGACCTGACAAGGAGAGACCCAGGCCCTCGTGACCGTTACACGGGCGACGTCTCAGCGGGAGGTCGAGATCAGTGGAGGTCCCGATGTCCCCGATGGTTGTCATGAGCTCGGGGATAGGAGGCATCTGAGGAGCCGTGTTCCCGCCTTCTCACTCCTTGGTCCCCTGTAGCCCCAGCATCAGCCTCAGCATTCGCGCCCGGCCCCTCCCTGCCCGGTCGTTCTCACCGGCCCCCGCGAGGAATCGGCGCGGGAACGCCCAGGCACCAGGTGGCTCCGCGCATCCGACAGGTCAACTGCTGCGTCGATACGCCATCGCGGCGGTGCCGCTCCACCCACTGATGCGCACACCAAGGACGACCCACCCTGTCCCAACGCCGTCGAACATCCGACCGACCATCTCCAGACACAAGGACCGAACCTACGTCCGCAACCGACTCCCCGTGGGGATGGTCCAGCCCATCAAGCGCCGAGGCACCAGGGCCTCCGAGCCACGTGATGCACGAATGACCATCGGCTATCGCCCGCCGGCCTAGGTCTGGTGTCTGCTGCATCGGGTCCGCGCTGGTCAGGTGGGAAGACTGGCGTACGCGGACGGCGCCGGGTCAGGTGTGAGAAACGGATTGGCGTTGGGCGCGCAGGCGGTGGGGACGCCTCCGGTGGTCTGACGTGGGTGCGCTGGCGGGGTAGATCGGGGTGACGGTGGTCATGGCGGCCTTCCTCGCGTTGCCCTCCTGTATGAGCCTTGAAACCCGGATTGGGGTGATGTGCAGGCGTGTCGCGATCTCGCTCTGGGTCATGAGGTCGACGTAGTACATCTTGGCGACCTTGTAGATCCATCGTTGGTGCATCTGCTCGCGGATGGGCTGCTGTTGCCACCTCGTGATCAGGACAGGATCGGTTGAGTTGGTCATAGCGAGTTCTTTCTGTCAGCAGCACGGCACCCCACCTGGTGGTGGGGTGCCGTGCTGCCATTGCCGAGGGAGGTGCTAGGTCAGGCGGGGTTGGTGGCGCGGTAGAGGAAGGCGGCCATGGCGTCACGGGCGACGGGGGCGAGCGGGCGGTAGTAGTCCCGGCCGTCGTTGCCCTCCCAGCCGGTGGCGATACCTGTGCCGTGCATCCAGGTGATCTCCTTGTAGAACTGTGTGGCCGGGGTGACGTCCTCGAACGGTGAGGCTGCTGGCGCTTCGAAGGCCGGGTTACCCGCCTCGCGGTAGAGGAAGGCGGCCATGGCGTCGCGAGCGATGGGCTCCAGGGGGCGGAAGGAGTAAGTGCCGTCACCGTTGTCCCAGCCGGTGGTGATGCCCTGGGTGGAGAGCCAGGAGATCTCCTTGTAGAACTGGTTGTCGGTGTTCACGTCGGTGAAGGGTGAGACGCGGGGTGCGACGTAGGTGGGCGATCCGGCCTCGCGGTAGAGGAAGGCGGCCATGGCGTCACGGTTGATGTTTGCCAGGGGGCGGTAGGAGCGGGTCCCGTCACCGTTGTCCCAGCCGGTGGAGATGTTCGCGGCCGAGAGCCAGGAGATCTCGTTGTAGAACTGGTTGTCCCAGGTGACGTCGGTGAAGGGCTCGCCGACGGTCAGGACGACGCGCTGGTAGTGAGTCAGCGCCGGTGAGCCGTTGTCGGTCCCCTCGAGGATGAGGTGGATCGTCTCGCCGGGGACGGCGTCGGCGGGCACCTCGAGGGTGGCCGAGCTGCCGGTCTGGGGGGCGATCACGGCGGCGCCAGGGTAGCTGCCTGCCTCGGCGTAGTCCCACCACTTCAGCGCGACGTCGTCACCGTCGGGGTCGGTGGCCGTTCCTGACAGCGTCACGGACTGGCCGGCGCGGACGGTGTGGTCCAGGCCCTGGGTGACGGTGAGGTCGGGCTGGTGGTTGGCGTCGTCGTAGTCGTCGGTGACGGTCCACTGCATGCGGGCTGCGTAGTCGAGCTGGAAGTCCTCGAACCAGCGCGCGGCGGCGTAGTCGTTGCGGGGCTGGCCGTCGGGGCCGATGTCACGCACACCGCGGTTGGCCCACTGCAGGGGGTCGCCGGAGGCGTTCGGTGCCTGGCGGCCGCCCCAGCCGCCCCAGGAGGGGTGGGCCCAGCTGGTCAGGCCGTTGTCCATGAGGAGGGCGAAGTTGGAGGAGTCGCCCTCGGAGATCCAGCCGCCCTTGGCCTGCGGAGGAGTCCAGACGCCGTAGCCCATGGCGCGGAGCTCGTCGGCGGTGTACCCCGACAGGGCGAAGTAGTCCTCGGAGTCGAAGCCGGCGGCCATCTGCTTGCCGTCGCCCCAGACGCGGTACTCCGCGCCCATGGGGCCGACCGTGGAGACGTTCGCCGCGGTCCACTCGGGGGTGTGGTAAACAGCGTGCTCGGGCAGGACGACCCCACGCGAGCCGTAGCCCCAGACCGAGGTGGAGACCTCACGGTTGTGAATGTCGGGCCAGTTCGGCTTGATGTAGTCGCGGAACGTGGTGTCCTGCTGGCCCCAGCTCGTGATGACCGTCTTGGCCACGATCTTGTCGTAGATGGCGTCCCACTGCGGGGTGCCCTTGTACTCGTCCTCGATGGACTTCAGGGCCCGGGCGATGGTGTTGGGTCCGCCCCAGGCCTGGAGGAAGACCTGGCCGGGCTCGTCGTCGAGCAGGATCTCCTTGATGAAGTTCGAGCCGTCGGTGTCCTCGGCCATCTCGCCGATGTTCTTGACGTTGCCCCAGTACGTCATGTCGCGCAGCGACTCGGCGGTGGGGTAGCGCGCGTCGTGGACGCGGAGGTTGCTCTGGACCTTCTCGTAGGCGTTGATGGCCTGGTCGATGTGGTAGATCGTGTCGGGGCTGATCTCGGGCCAGCGCTTGGGAGCCAGGCCGGTGGCCGGGTCGCCCATCCAGTGGTGCTGGCTGGCGGAGTAGACCAGGCCGACGATGTCGATCTCGTTGCTGTAGAGCAGGACCCGGAGCATCGAGTTGAGGTCATCGAGCTCGGGGTCGGTGGTGATGATCGTGCGCGGGGCGTCGGTGTTGACGTCGATGGCGGCGTTCGCGGCCACGGCCGGCGGGACCACCGGTGCGGCGGTTGCCGAGGCGCATGCCAGGGGCAGTGCGATGGCCGCCACGCCGAGCGCGGCAACGCTACGACGGATTGCCTTGGATGAGAGTGACACGGGCGAGCTTCCCTCCAGTTGGCTCTGTGCACGTCCATGTGCAGACAGAGGTCATTGCTCTGCCAGCGGCATCGATGCCGCTAGCGTTTGTGGCGTGGTCGGGCCGACTTGCATTCGGCCCGACCACGCCTGTCTCGTCTACTTTCGCAGGAGACTCAAGACAGGCCGGTCACAGCAAAGCTGGGGGAGCTTCACCGATCCCTACGAGTCCTGACGGGGCGAGCGTAACCCGGCCTGCGTTTCTAGTCCATAAAGAATATATATTCGCTCCGCGGAGATGTTGAGGTCGTAGAGCGATCGTCCACAGCTCCATGCTCAGGTCCGAGCGCGCCGGGAGCCGGCTTGCCGTAGCGCGAGCCTTTTTGCCCCTTCGTCCCGATAACTGCCGATTCCCTCGCCTCAGGCGTCGTTGTCAGAGGGGGCGGCGTAGCTGCCTCAGTGTGACGCGTAGCGCCCTTGATGGCGGTGTCTGGGGCGGGATGATCGGGCAGCGGGGGAGGGGACCTACAGACCATCCAGGCCGTGCACGGGTCGCGCTTACGCAGCCGTCGGCCGGTGTTGCCGGGGTGAGAGCGCGAGCGGTGTGCGGGTGGTCAGGTGGGGTCCCGCTGTCCCCCTGTGGTCGGGACGAGCCCGGAGGATGTAGCTCGTGCCGTCCACAGGTGGACAGGGGGCACTCAGATCACCGAGAGACGCCCGGGCCCGTGTCGGCTGCCGGCCGTGGCCGGCGGGGACCGTCGGTGCCCGTGGGCGGCTGCTGGACCGCCGCACGCGGGTTGGTGGGAGAGCCCGCTGCGCGGCGCTGCTGGGCGCGGTGGTTCTCGTCTGCGCGTTCGACGGCGGCTTGGATGCGGGCGGGGTCGGTCTTCATCCGCTCCGGCGGTACGCCGGCGTCGATCGCTGTCCGGGTGAGTTCGGCCAGGCCGGCGTTGGGGCCGGTGCGGTCGGCGTGCTCGAGGATCGCGGTGGCTGAGGCTGAGCCTTGGTTGGTGAGGTAGTCGGTGACGCCGGCGACGGTGGCGAGGTCGCCGCGGTAGGCCTGTGGTGCGCCCCGGTAGAGCTGGAGCAGTGCTTCGGTTCGGTCGGTCCGGTCCACGCTCTGCGTGATGACGCCGTCGCGGACGGTCTTGTCGGAGACGATCGCGTGCGCGGCCGCGGCGCGGGGTCCGGGGCCGACGTCGGATCGTGGCGCCGCGATCGCGTCGAGGCGCTCCACAACCATGGCCACTCGCTGCGAGGGCAGCGTGTCCTGGATGGCCGCCCGCTGCGCCGGGGTCGCTACGGAGTAGGTCGGCTGCGGCAGGGGCGCGTAGCGCTGGATCATCGCGTCACGGTCGGCGGCCGGGGCGACGCGGTCGAGCCGCAGTGCGAAATCGGTCGCATCGGCCACGGGCTCGGGGTCGCTCCAGCGGCCTTCGTCCAAGATGCTCACGGCCTGGTGGTTGAGGTCGACGGTCATGACCTGAGCCACGGGTAGGTAGGTGTCCAGCTCCTGCGCGAGGGAGTAGGCGCGGCCGGGCCCGTCCGGGCCGTATCCGATGACGAGGGCGCCGGTGGCTCGGCTCTGCTCGAGCGGGTCTGCGAGGGCCGCGGCGAGGCTGGTCGCGTAGTCGGTGTTGCGGTCGGGGGTGCCCTGCCAGTTGACGGCGGCGCCGATAGATAGTGGGGGCACCATGAGCGAGACAGACGGCGTCGATGAGACGTTCGACCAAACCATGCACGTCGCACTCACCGCCGCGGCGCGCGCGGGAGAGACGATCGCCCGGATGCGCGAGGAGTCACACCGCCGGGACACGACCCGCGCCGACGGCGAACGCGCACAGCTCGAAACGCGCTTCGGCGCCGAGCAGCAGGCCTCCGTTGCCCAGTTGGACGTCGTGCGCGACCCGCAGTGGTGGGACAAGGCCAGCCGCGAGGACGTCGTCGCGACCTGGCAGCTCGCCCACACCTGGCGCGAGGACCCGGCCGCCGCCCGTGCGATCGACCGGATGCGCGAAGAGGTCAAGACCCGCTACGGCGCCGACGTCGGCACCGACAGCAACGGCCGCCAGGTCGACGGGCTTCTGCAGCAAGCCAGCGCGGACCGCTACCAATCCTCCGAGGAACGCAATAGCGCCCAGCGGGAGCAGCTCGAGGCCAACCGGATCGTTGCACGAGCCGACCGAGCCGACCAGGCACACGAGAGGATTTCCACGGTGACGGCGGCGGCGACGGAGCCCGAGCGACTGGAGGCTCAGGCCGAGGCCACTTACGACAGCGCTGAACGCCGTCAGCAACGCGCCGACCAGCTCGAGCAGTCAGGCGTCGACAAAGAGGTAGCCGCCGGCGTCCTACGAGCCGATGTCGGCCAAGCCAGGCCCGCCACGGACGCCGTCCGGACTGTGCGCGGGAAGGCCGCCCGCGGAGCAGCCCGCACAGCACGCGCGAGCGTCTCGGCCAAAGTGGAGCCGTCCCGGTAGGACCTCCGGCGGAGGTGTGAGTTCGTGCAGCAGGCTGCTGCACGCACTGGTCTGACGTTGTCGCGCACCCGCAACGCGCGCTCCAGCAACCTTCTTGACCAGGACAGCTAGGCTCGGTTCGAGCAAGAGGAGGACGATATGGCCAAGAGATACCAGGTCACGGTTCGGGGTGCAGCCTCGACGGCCGAGCGGTCGACGAGAGCATCGGCGACGCTTGAGAACCGCATCGTCGCGGGCCCGCGATCGGCGATCACGGGACGCTACGTCAAGCTCAACCCGGCCCGTACCGAGACCACGGTCAGGCCGAAGACGCCCGGCGCGTGACACTCGGGCCTGGCTACGGCGAGACGCCCTTGGGCTTTGACGAGCTCGACGCGTTGCTGCCGTCAGTGCGGAATATGCTCGGGGAGCCGGTCACGAAGGCGGCCGTGTACGAGATCGAGCAGGCCTACGAAGAAGAGGTCCGCGCCGCACTCGCCCCGGCCGCGGGTAACGGAGACCTGCCGGTAGAAGAGCTGCTCACCACCGCGACGCTGAGGGATCTGCACGCCCGCCTGTACGAAAACGTCTGGACGTGGGCGGGGGCTTTGCGGACGCGAGAGGTCTCGATCGGCGTCGCACCGGAGCAGGTAGCCATCGAACTTCACGCATCGCTGGGCAACCTCGCGTGGCGGTGGCAGCACACCCCATGGACCGCACGCGAGCTGGCCATGGCAGTCCACGCAGAAGCCGTACGTATCCACCCGTTTGTGGACGGCAACGGGCGTTCCACCAGACTCCTGGCCGACCTCGTCCTGCTCGCAGCCCGCGATGACGACGACCTACCCGCGGTCTTCGATTGGGCAGTCGACAAGGTCGCCTACATCCAGGCGCTACGCCAGTACGACCAGACCCGCGATTCCACCGAGCTCGCAGCCCTAGTTGGGTTGACCCTGATCGACTGAGACCGGGGAGCGTCAGTCAGCAGACAGGTCTCGTTTGCCCTCCAGGCAGAGCCTGATCGGGTACCCGCCGCCTGCCCAGTCGTCCATCGCTGCAGAGAGATGGCGGCACGAGGTGGGGGAATGCTGGTCGTTCGGAGGTCGCGCAGGGCCCGACTCCAGCGCGCGCCTGAGCGTCTCATCCAGGCAGCGATGGCCCCACCGCCGGTGCACGTTGCACCTGCCGCAGCGTCATGTGGTCTTCTCGAAGCACGTCCCGTTCCGCTCTGAGAGGTCAGTCATGCCCCCTTTCCCGACCCCGCCCCGTCAGGTCCTGATCGGCGACGCCGCGGCTTTCGTTGGCGTCACTCCCCGGGCGATCCGCCACTACCACCAGGTCGGCCTGCTCCCGGAGCGCGAGCGGGGCGGCGATGGCCGCCGCCGGTACGGCTACGCGGAGATCATTCGCCTGCTCTGGATCCGACGCATGGCGGACGCCGGGATTGCACTCGACGACATTCGCGATGCGTTCGCCGGCGCTGCACCGGGCGGTGGCGGCGGAGAGCACGAGGTCGAGGGTGTCCTCGTACGGCTGGAGGACGCCCTCGCCGCCCAGGAGGCCGAGCTGCAGCGGAAGCGCGCCTCGGTGCGGCGCATGCGGAACCTCGGCAGTCGGCTGGGATTGTTCAACGATCTCGTCTCCGGCCGCCTTGAGGGCGTGCCCGAGGGTTCGCTGCGCCAGGACGACCTGGACACCCTGCTGGTCACCGAACGAATCTTCGGTCCGCTCGGCGCCGTCGTGCAGGCGGGTCGCTTCCTCGTTCTCGCTCACGATCCCGAGCTGCGCGCCGAGTCCGACCGCGTCGACGCCGCCGAGGAGGCGCTCGACGACACGGTCGCCATCGACGACCCCCGGGTGGCACAGGTCGCGGCCGAGCGGCACGCCTTCGAGAACGCGCTGATGCGCGCGATCGAAGAGTCCGGTCAGCTGGAGGAGGACAACGCCATCTTCGACGCCTGGGACGAGCGGCATCCGCCCGAGGACATCGAGGCGCCTGGCCCTGCCCCGGCGGAGGGCTCCCGCGTTAGGAGCACGGCGGAGGTCATCCGGAGCATGCCCTACGACTTCTCCCCGGCTCGCCTGCGCAGCATGGAGCTGGCGGTGAAGCTCGGGGCGTCGGCCGCGCCGGCGCCGTGAGTAAAGCCCGCAGGTGTCTGAACCATCATCAGCCACCACGTCTCCGGGCGGCCAAACATTCTCACCAGACCTCGGAACTGATCAGCGGATGGAGAACCGGCGCCGTCGCCTGAAATTGCAGAGGGGCGCCGCCGCCCAGCCCTGACCGATGGGCGGCGGCGTCGGGGGCAGCACATGGGTGACAAGACACCGGCGTCGGGCCGAAGAGAGGTCGTTTGACGCGGTTTGACATAATATAGGTTATCGGCAATGCGCGAGAGACACGGTCGTCCCGACCTAGATTCCGTGAGCCTCGTAGCGGCCGCCGCGACCTGCCGGCCCGCCCTCCTCGTCTCGACCCGGCGTCGGCCCTGCGTGATAGACCAGAGTGGTGACGCACACCACCTCCCAGACACGGTTCGACGATCTCGACGACTACCTCGCCCTGCCGCGCACCGGCGCGCTCGCCCTGTCCCCGGACGGCCGCCGGCTCGTCGCCGCGCAGTCCGCACTGAACGCGGACGCCACGCGCTGGAGCACCTCCCTGTGGGAGGTCGACCCGGACGGTGAGGCCCCGGCCCGCCGGTTGACGCGCGGCGCCAAGGGTGAGGGTGGTCCCGCCTTCACCGCCGCCGGCGACCTGCTGTTCGTGGCCACACGCGCGGGCGAGGACGACGACGCCAAGCCCTGCGTCTGGCGGCTGCCCGCGGGTGGCGGCGAGGCGCACGCGCTCGTGCGCCGCCCCGGCGGCATCTCGGGCGTGCTTCCGGCGCGCGCCGCCGACACCGTCGTCGTCGTGGCCGACACGCTGCCCGGCGCGACCGACGAGGCGAGCGAGCGCCGGCTGCGCAAGGCCCGTTCGAAGAACAAGGTCTCCGCCATCCTGCACACCGGCTACCCGGTGCGGTACTGGGACCACGACCTCGGGCCGGACGCGCCTCGGCTGTTCGCCGTCGAGGGTGCCCCGCTCGCCCCGGAGAAGACCGACGAGAACGACGACGCGGAGGACGGGACGGCCGACGTCGAGGTCACGCCGGCGGACCAGGGCCCCGACGACGAGCGCGGCACCCGCGACCTCACGCCCGACGCCGGCAAGGCGCTGCTCGGCTCGTCCTCCGCGATCAGCGACGACGGGGCGTTCGTCGTCGCGACGTGGCACACCTCCGCGGGGTCCGCGATCCGCAGCCACCTGGTGCGCATCGACGTCGCCACGGGCGAGCGCTCCGTGCTCGTGACGGAGGAGGACGCCGACCTCGAGGACCCGGTCGTCAGCCCGGACGGCGCGTCTGTCGCCTACGTCGCCAGCTCGATCTCCTCGCCGGAGGAGGCGCCGCGCAGGACTGCGTGGATCGTCCCCGCCGCCGGCGGGGCCGCGCGCCGGCTCGCCGAGGCGTGGGACCGCTGGCCGGCGTCGCTGACCTGGCTGCCGGACTCCTCCGGTCTGCTGGTGACGGCCGACGAGCAGGGCCACTCGCCGATCTTCCGCGTCGCGCTCGAGGGTGCGGACCAGCCCGAGCGGCTGACGACGGACGGGGCGTACGGATCCGTCGTCGTGGCCCCCGACGGCACGCACGCGTTCGCGACCCGCAGCTCCTACGCCTACCCGGCCGAGGTCGTGCGGATCGACCTGGGCGACGGCGTCGCCCCCGACGAGCGCGTCCGCGCGCTGCGCGGTCCGGCCGAGCGTCCGGCGCTGCCGGGCCGTCTCGAGGACGTCGCCACGACGGTCACGGACGCCGACGGGAGCACGCACACCGTGCGGTCCTACCTCGCGCTGCCGGAGGGTGCCTCCGAGGAGAATCCTGCGCCGCTGCTGCTGTGGATCCACGGCGGTCCGCTGGGGTCGTGGAACGCGTGGAGCTGGCGCTGGAACCCGTGGATCATGGTCGCCCGCGGCTACGCGGTGCTGCTTCCGGACCCGGCCCTGTCCACCGGCTACGGCCAGGAGTTCGTGCAGCGCGGCTGGGGCGCCTGGGGTGACGCGCCGTACACCGACCTGATGGCGGCGACGGACGCCGTCGAGCAGCGGCCGGAGATCGACGAGACGCGCACGGCCGCGATGGGCGGGTCCTTCGGCGGCTACATGGCCAACTGGGTGGCCGGGCACACGGACCGGTTCGACGCCGTCGTGACGCACGCGAGCCTGTGGGCGCTGGACCAGTTCGGGCCGACGACGGACGCCGCCTACTACTGGGCGCGCGAGATGACGCCGGAGATGGGCCTGGAGAACTCGCCGCACCGGTTCGTCGGTGACATCCGCACGCCGATGCTCGTCATCCACGGTGACAAGGACTACCGGGTACCGATCGGCGAGGGCCTGCGGCTGTGGACCGAGCTGCTCTCGTCGTCGGGTCTACCGGCCGCGGAGGATGGGTCGACCGTTCACCGGTTCCTGTACTTCCCGGACGAGAACCACTGGATCCTCACGCCGCAGCACGCGAAGGTCTGGTACGAGGTGGTCGAGACGTTCCTCGCGGAGCACGTGCTCGGCGAGGCGCGCGACCTGCCCGAGGTGCTGGGCTGACCGGGCAGTGAGCCGGCTCGGCTGAGGCTCAGCCGACCGCCGTGAGATCGACGTCGGTGCCCGCGACCGTGACGCGGACACCGGCGTCGACCACGTTCAGCTCCGAGATCTCCAGGCCCGGCGGCAGGCCGGGGACGTCGATGCGCAGGTCGGTCAGCCGAGCGGCGAGCCCGGCGGGCAGGTCGGTGATCGGGACGTCGAAGCCGGCCACGGTGAGCGTGCCGACGTCCACGGCGATCTGACCGTCCGCGGCCCGCGGCAGGAGCGTCACGTCGAGGGTCAGCCCGCCGATGAGGTCGGTGCTGGCGACGACGGTCCCCTCGCGCGCGGCGAGCGTCACGTCCGGCAGGTCGGTGAGCTCGCGCTCCAGGAGGGTCTGCAGGGCCGCCGTCGAGAGCGTGCCGGAGGCGGTGACGGTCCCGGCGTTGCCGAGGGCACGCGTGCCCAGGTCGAACGGGAGGTCCGTGACGACGGCGTCGACGTCGGTGAAAGGGACGTCCTCCAGCACGGCGGACGCCGCCGCGAGGTCGATCCGCCGGATCTCCCCGCCGATGATCTGGGTGAGGAACGGGAAGCCCTCGATCGAGGTGGTCACGGCGTCGGCGTCGATCGAGCTCTCGATGGAGTCGGTCACGCCCTGCTCGACCTGGCCCACGATCACGCGGTCGGCCACGACCGCCAGCCCGGCGAGGATCACGAGCACGACGAGGAGCGCGAGAAGACCGCGACCGCGACGACGGGGGCGGCGCGCGGAGTCGGTCGGGGCGCCGTCGAGGATGCTCACGGGGCGACGCTACGCGACCTCCCTCGCGGTACGGCTCAGCGCTCCTCCTGGTGGTCCGGCAGGTCCCACCACTCCAGCACGCGGGTGGCGAGGAACGTCAGCCAGGGCGAGGGCTCGCCCTTGGCGACGTCGACCTCGAACCAGCGCTCGCCGGTGTAGCGCGCGTTGGAGGACCAGCGCCCATCGGCGCCGCGGGAGTCGCGCAGGAGCGTGATCGCGTCGGCGAGGCGGGGGTCGGGGGAGATGCGGTCGTGCAGCGAGGCGGCGCGGAAGTAGTCCAGCGCGTGCAGCGAGGAGTAGATCCAGCGCGAGGGGTAGGCCAGGTGCTCGACCCACGGACCGACGAGCTCGCCGGTCGTGTGGTTCACCGTCAGCCGGCGGCGCAGCAGGTACTCCTCGCCGCGCAGCCGGGTGCGGCGAAGGTCCTGCCGGCCGGTCGCCGTCTCCCACCACAGGATGCCGCGCAGCGCGTTGAGCGTGGAGTGGAACGAGGACCGCGTGGAGCCCTCGACCCACTCGCAGTTCCAGCCGCCGTCCTCCAGCTGGTGCTCGGGGAACCAGGCGACGAGCGCGGAGACGTCGGCGCCGAGCCACACCCCGTTGGCGAGCGTGCTGGCATTGATGCACGCGTCGACCTCGCCGTCCCAGAACGCGCGGTCCTCGTACTCCCACCGCAGGTTCGCCCGGATCTTCTCGGCCGTACCCTCCAGGGCGGAGGCCTCCAGGCCCCACTCGCGCAGCGCCGTCAGGCTCCACGAGGTCGCCGTCCACGGCTGCGCGTCGTCCTCGCCCTCGACGCGCAGCGCGCGCTCGTCCCGGCGGGTGGGGAAGTGCGCCCCGCCGGCCCACGAGCCGTCCTCGTCCTGGAGCGCGAGCAGCCGGGCGCCGAAGCCCTCGGTGGCGACGCGGGCGCGGGTCGCGCGCCAGGTCGCCTCCGGCGCGAGCGCGACGTCCCGCTCGACCTGCCACCGCAGGGCGGGGTCGGTGTCCAGGAGCCAGGGAAGCACGGTGACGTCGTCGTCGCTCATGCCCGTCAGGGTAGGCCCGGGGTGAAGGAACGGCCAGGGGTGGGGCGGTGCCGGACCGCCGGACCGCCGGACCGCCGGACCGCCGGACCGGGCGCTGACCCGAGCGACGCCGGCGGTGCTACCGAGGCGTGATCGCGCGGCTGAGGCGCAGGATGGTGTCGACGACCTCGGTCAGGGGCGGTGTCGCATCTACGACGATCCCCGTGCGCGGGACGTCCTCCCGGGTCCTGTGCAGTCGCAGGACGAGCTCCCGCTCCTCGGGGTCGTGCCCCCACTCGTCGCGCGGCCGTTCGTCGAGGCGCCGCACGAGAGTCTCTTTGTCGACCTCGAGAATGAGGACGGCGTCGAGCTCGGCGACGAGCTGCGCGACGTTTCGCGCTCCACCGCACAGGTAGGTCGCCGGGTGACTGCGGTCCGCGATCAGGGCCCGCGCCCTTGCGAGGTCCCAGATGTGGTGCTCGTGATCGTGGGTCGCGGTGGCGGCGCCGGTGTGCGGGTCGCCCTGGTAGGCGAGGTCGCGGTCGCCGTTCACGGCGTGGATCCCGCGTCGCTGGAGCTCCCGGCAGACAGCCGTCTTGCCCGTTCCCGACACGCCCTCGACGAGGAAGTTCGTTGCGCCCACGTCTCAGACCGCCGTCGCGATGTCCGCGTAGTCTCCGCCGCACACGCCCAGCAGGGCGTCGGGCGCGAGCTCGACGTCGAAGCCCCGCCGACCGCCGGACACGAGCACGGTCTCCTGGAGGATCGCCGAGGAGTCGAGCACCGTGCGGTGCCGCAGCTTCTGGCCCAGGGGCGAGATGCCGCCGAGCACGTAGCCGGTCCGACGCTGGGCCACGGCGGGATCGGCCATCGTCGCGCGCTTGCCGCCGACGGCGCGCGCCACCTCCTTGAGGTCGAGGCGGCCCGAGACCGGGACGACGGCGACGACCAGCTCGCCGTCGACGTCGACCATCAGCGTCTTGAACACGCGCTCCGCCGCGATGCCGAGCTTCTCGGACGCCTCGAGGCCGAACGACGTCGCGCGCGGGTCGTGGTCGTAGGTGTGCGCCGTGAAGGGCACCCCCGCCGCCTCGAGGGCCAGGGTCGCGGGCGTGCCGGTGCTCATGCGAGAAGTCTCCCGCACGCCCCGGACATGCCTCGCGAACGCCCGAAAGTACCTCGCGAACGCCCGAAAGTGCCTCGCGGACGCCCCAAAGTGCCTCGCGAAGTGGGGGACGGCGAACGGCCGCCCCCCGGGGGGAGCGGCCGTCGTCGTGCTGGTCGGATCAGGCGGTCGTGCTCCGACGGCGTGCCGCGACCAGCGCGGCGCCCAGGAGCAGGAGGCCGAGGGCCGCCAGCGCCGCGGAGGTCGCGCCGTCGGCGCCCGTGGCCGCCAGCGTGCCCGTCGAGGACGTGCACTCGACATCGCCACCGAGCGGGAACGTGAAGGACACGGGGTCCATCGCGGTGCCCGCCTGGTAGAAGCCGCCGAACGCCTCGGCGCCGGCCGCCGTCAGCGTGGCCGGGGCGCCGCTCCAGGCGATCGCGCCGTTGCTCGTGGACGAGGCGGGGAGGGCGAGGGTCGCGATGACCACGCCGTTCTTCGCGACGTCGGGGGCGTTGAGGCCCTTGGACGTGATGTCCGCGACGAGCGTGGCCGCACCGCTGCCGGTCACCTGGACCCGCGGGTTGCTGATCTTCAGGTCGAGCTGACCGCCGTGCCCCGCGAAGGACAGCGTGCCGGAGTAGGAGACCCGGCCCTTCCCGTCGGCCTCGTTGAAGGCGCCGCTGCCGCCGCCCCACACGAACGCGCCGCCCGACTGGCTCACGCCGGAGGTCGAGATGCTGCCGTTCGCGATCGGGCCGGTGACGTAGGTGCGGAAGCTGGCCTTGACGCCCCAGCTCAGGGTGCCGCCCCCGACGCCCTGCGCGACGCAGGTCTCGCCGGCGGCGGGCGTGCCGGAGCCGGAGCCGGAGCCGGAGCCGCCCGTGCCCGAACCGCCCGTGCCGCTGCCGTTACCGGTTCCGTTGCCCGCGCCACCGCCGGTGCCGATCGGCGTGAGGATCGGGCCGGCGCCCGTGCCTCCGCCGTCGACGCCGGGCGTGGTGGGCGGCGCGCAGTCGACGCTCGCGCCCAGGGGGAGGGAGAACGTCACGGCGTCGAGCGCCGTGCCGGCCGGGTAGAACCCGGCGAAGTTCTCGGCGCCGGCGAGCGTGAGGACGGCCGGTGCACCGGTCGCGGTGATCGACGTCGCACCGATGGTGGCACCCGAGAGGTCGAGCGCGGCGAACGGCACCGCCGCGGTCTCGGTCACGACGCCGGAGGTCAGCGCCCTGCTGGAGACGTCCACGAGGAGCGTCCCGGCGGTCGCCGAGACGATCTGCACGCGCGGGTTGCTCAGGGTCAGGGCGAGCTGGCCGGAGTGCCCGGCGAACGCGACCTGGCCGGTGAACGCGGCCTCGCCCGCGAGCTGGTCGGGCGAGAACGTGCCCGCGCCGCCGCTCCAGGCGAACTGACCGCCGCCGGCGGTGACCCCGGCGTCCGTGGAGATGGTGCCGCTCGCGATCGGGCCGGTGACGTAGCTGCGGAAGCTCTCCTTCACACCCCAGCTGAACGTGCCGGCCGTGATCGCCTGGCACTGCGCGCCCGGCGTCGGGACGACCGGATCGGTGCCGGGCGGGGTGACGGCGGCCGCGAGGACGTCGAACGTCTGCGCGTCCGAGGCACCGGAGGCGCCCGTCAGCGTCACGGTGTGCGTCCCGGTGGTGAAGTCCGTCGGGACGGCCCACGTGAACGCGACGGTGCCGGCCGCGTCGGCGGTCCGGCTCCCGAGGTCGACGGGGTCGGAGGTGACGACGCCGGAGACGACCTCGCCCGCGCCGAAGCCGGTGCCGGTGAAGGTGACGGTCGAACCCTGGCGGATCTCGCCGCTCGGGACCGAGACGACCGGGGCCGGCTCGGGCTCGGGCTCCGGCTCGGGGGTGACGACCGGTGCCTCGACCGTGATCGGCGCGAAGGCGTCCAGCGTGCGGTCCGTGAAGGCGAGGCCGTGGGCCGCCGACGTCGCGACCTGGTAGCTCTTCGTCGGGTCCAGGGTGCCGGCCGGCACCGTGACGGTGGTGGTGAAGCCGCCGTCGACGATCTGGGTCCCTCGGACCCAGCCCTGGGTCAGCCAGCCGGCGCTCGGGAGGGGGCCGTCGCCGGACCAGACCGAGGTCTCACCGACCAGGACGTAGGCGCCGTTGACGGCGCCGGGGCCGACGTAGCCGGTGCCCGTGACCGTCAGGACGTTCTCGACGGCGGGGTCGAGGTCGCCGGCCGGGCTGATCGTGATCGCCGGGTCGGCGACCGGCTCGGCCGGACGCTCGCCCCGGTAGTCCACGACCGCCGACAGCTCCTGGGAGGCGTTGGTCACGCCGCCCGCGCCGTAGGTGTAGACGCCGAAGACGGCGTCCGCGGGGGCGGCGGGGGTGGCGGTGGGGGCGGTGACGGCCAGGGTGGCGGTGAACTCGCCGTCGTCGCTGATGTCGACCCACTGGCCGCGGATGGCGGCCTGGAAGTTGGCCGGGACCTGGTTCAGGATGGACTCGGCCAGCGCCCACTTCTGGGAGATGACCTTGCGTGAGGCGCCGGTCGCGCCGGCGGACGGCTTCCACGTCGGCGCGAAGGCGCCCAGGACCACGTAGCTGCCCTGCGGCAGGGTGGCGGGGATGGGGGCGCCGCGGCCGCCGACGTTGCCGGCGGGGTCGAAGCCGGAGCCCTTCACCACGAGGGAGTCGCCGTCGTAGACGGCCTGGCCGGTGTACGGCGTCGTGCCGTCGGCGAGGAAGACCTCGATCTCGGGCGTGAAGACGGGCGTGACGACGACGGCGGAGACCACCACGGTCACGTCGGCGGACGTCGACGCGGCGTGCGTCGGGCCGGCCGGTGCGAACTCGGCGCGCAGCGTCCGCGTGCCGACGGCGAGGCCCGAGGTCGACGTCGTCGCGCGACCCGCGGCGACCTCACCGGTGCCGAGGACGGTCGAGCCCTCGAGGAACGTGACGGTGCCGGCCGCGTCGGCCGGGTCGACCGTGGCGGTCAGGGTCACGCTCGCGCCGGCGGTGACGGTGCTCGGGGAGGCCTGGAGCGCCGTCGTCGTGCTGATCGGTGCGGCGGCCTCGACGACCTGGGTCAGCGTCGAGGAGGTGGAGGCGAGGTGGGAGTCGTCGGCGGGGGCGAATGCGGCCGTGACGGCGTGGTTGCCCGCGCTCAGCGCGTTCGTCGCGAGCGTGGCGGTGCCGCCGGAGACCGGGGAGGTGCCGAGCGTCGTCGCACCGTCGGTGAACGTCACGGTGCCCGTGGCGGCCGCGGGGGAGACGGTCGCGGTCAGCGTGACCTCCTGGCCGAGGGTGCTCGGGTTGGCCGACGACGTCAGTGAGGTGCTCGTGGCCGTCGCGGGGACCGTGTACGGCAGCGTGAGGTCCAGCGGGTCGAGGACCGTGCCGGCCTCGTAGAAGCCCGCGAAGGCGGCGGCGCCGTCGGCGGTCAGGGTCGCTCCGGCGCCGGTGAAGGTGAGGGTCTGGCCGTCGTTGGTCGGCGCGGGGACGGCGAGGGTCGCGAAGGCGACGCCCGTGCGGTCGGAGACGGTGCCGTCCAGCGCCTTGGAGGAGGAGTCCACGTACAGCGTGCCCGCCGTGCCGTCGACGACGACGCGCGGGTTGGTCAGGCGCACGTCGAGCTGGCCGCCGTGGCCGGAGAACAGGACGCCGCCGGTGAAGCGAGCGTCGGCGTCGGTGGAGGCGCTGTCCGCCGTGCCGGTGCCCGAGCTCCAGGTGAACGGGCCGGTGCCCGAGGCGTTGCCGGTCGTCGTCACCGAACCCTGGGCGATGGGGCTCGTGATGTAGCTGCGGAAGCTCTGCTTCACGCCCCAGGTGAGGGTGGCGCCGGAGACCTCGGCCGTGACGGCGGCGGCGGGCAGCGCGCCGCCGACCAGCGCGACGGCGGCCACCAGGGCCGCGGCGAGCACGCTCGCGAGGGTTCGGCGCCGCGGTGCGGCGAGGGATGGGTCAGTGGACACGGGCGTCAGCCTCCGACGTGCGACAGGGGTGATCAGGGGGAAGGCCCGCCTCCGAATTCGGTCACGGGTGCCTCACTTATATCGCATTGAGGCTTGCCTTACCTAATGTAGGGTGCCCTGTGTGCCTCATCCCGTCCGCCTGACCGGCGCTCACGTCGTCCTGCCCACGATCGGCGTCCTTGCAGCGTTCGTGCTCGGTGCCTGCGCGGGCGCCACGAGCGGTGCGACCTCCGACGTCGCCCCCGGGGCCCGGCTCGCCGACGTGAGCGAGCAGGTGCTCGCCGACCCCCACGACCACGTCGGCCCGGCCACGGCCGCCGTCGTGGACGCCGCCGTCGACCCGATCCAGCAGGACCCGCAGCCGCAGCTGCCCGCGACCGTCACCGACGCGCAGGGCACCGAGGTCGAGGTCACCGACGTCAGCCGCATCCTCGCCCTGGACATCTACGGCACGACGGCGCGCACCGTCGCCGAGCTCGGCCTCGCCGACAACCTCGTGGGACGCGACACCTCCTCGACGTTCCCCGAGGTCGCCGACCTCCCGCTCGTGACGGCGAACGGGCACGAGCTCAGCGCCGAGGCGATCCTCGCCCTCGACCCGAGCGTGATCCTCACCGACAGCTCGCTGGGGCCGTGGGACGTGGTCCTGCAGATGCGGGAGTCGGGCATCCCGGTCGTCGTCCTCGACTCGGGCCGCAGCCTCGAGACCACGGGTGAGCTCATCCAGGACGTCGCCGACGCCCTCGGGGTGAGCGAGGCCGGCCGGCTGCTGGCCGAGCGCACCGACGCCGAGATCGCCGCCATCACCGACGAGATCGCCGCCGTCGCCCCCGAGGGCGAGGACCGGCTGCGCATCGCGTTCCTGTACGTGCGCGGGGGCTCCGGCATCTACTACCTGTTCGGCGGCGAGTCCGGCACCGGGGCGCTCATCGACGCGCTCGGCGGCCGCGACATCGCGACCGATATCGGGTGGACGGGGATGCGGCCGGTCACGGACGAGGGGCTCATCTCGATGCAGCCCGACCTGCTCCTCGTGATGACCAAGGGGCTCGAGTCCGCCGGCGGCGTCGACGGTCTGCTCGAGGCCCAGCCCGCGATCGCCCAGACCCCCGCCGGGGAGAACCGGCGCATCGTGGACATGTCCGACTCCCAGATCCTCAGCTTCGGTCCGATGACCGCGGACGTCCTGGAGGCGCTCGCCGTCGCGATCTACGCGCCCGACGCCGCGGCCCCCGCCGCGTCCGGGACGGCGTCGTGAGCCTGCCCGCGCGGACGTCGAACGGCCGGGTCGCGCTGCTCATCGGCGGGCTGGCGGTCGCCGTCGTGGTGCTCGTGGTCGTCTCGGCGGGCGTGGGCCAGCTGCGCATCCCGCCTCTCGAGGTGCTGTCCTCGGTGCTGCGCAAGGTCGGCATCGAGACGGGCCTGCCCGTGACGCACCCGAACGGCGAGAGCGCCCTGTGGACCGTGAGGTTCCCGCGCGTGACCCTCGGCCTCCTGGTCGGCGCGGGCCTCGCCGTCGGCGGCGTGCTCATGCAGGGCGTGTTCGGGAACCCCCTGGCGGAACCCGGTGTGGTCGGCGTCTCCTCGGGCGCCGCGGCCGGCGCGTGCCTCGTGATCGTGCTCGGCTGGACGGCGATGGGGGAGTGGGGCGTGGCCCTGGCCGCGTTCGTCGGCGGCCTGCTCGCCACCGTCCTGGCCTACCTCACCGCGCGCCAGAACGGCCGCACCGAGGTGGTCACCCTCGTGCTGACCGGGGTGGCGGTCAACGCCGTCGCCGGCGCCGTGATCGCGTTCATGACGTTCCTCGGCGACACCCAGGCGCGCGAGGAGATCGTGTTCTGGCAGCTCGGGTCCCTGAACGGCACGCGGTGGGTGCAGGTCGGCGTCGCCGCGCCGCTCATCCTCGTCGGGATCGCGGGAGCCGCGCTCGTGGCCCGGCGGCTCGACCTGCTCGCCCTCGGGGAGCGGTCGGCGCGCCACGTCGGCGTCGACGTCGAGCGGCTCCGCATCGGCGTGATCGTGCTGGTGGCGGTCACGACCAGCGCCGCGGTCGCGTTCGCCGGGATCATCGCGTTCGTCGGTCTCGTGGTGCCGCACGTCATCCGGATGCTCGTCGGTCCCGCGCACCGCGTGCTCGTCCCGGCCTCGGTGCTGGGCGGCGCGGTCGTGCTGCTCGCCGCCGACCTCGTGGCCCGCACGGTGGTCCCGTACGCCGACCTGCCGATCGGCATGCTGACGGCGATCGTCGGCGGTCCGTTCTTCTTCTGGCTGCTGCGCCGCACGCGCCGCGGGGCGGGGGGCTGGTCGTGACGGCGCCCCTCGCGGCCGCCTCCCACGCGGACGCACCCCTGATGGCGGCCCGCGCCGTCCGCGTGGTGCTCGGCGGCTCCCTCATCCTCGACGACGTCTCCCTGGACGTCCGTGCGGGCGAGCTCGTGGCCCTCGTGGGCCCGAACGGGGCCGGCAAGTCGACCCTGCTGTCGGTCCTGGCCGGCGATCTCGATCCCGTGGCCGGCGGCGTGGAGGTGCTGGGGGACGCGCTGGCGCGCACCCCGGTGCGTGAGCTGGCCCGCGTCCGCGCCGTGCAGGTCCAGGAGTCCCAGCTCAGCTTCGCGTTCACCGCCGTGGAGGTGGTGGCGATGGGGCGCGCACCCTGGCGGGGAACGGCGGCCGAGGAGGACGACGATGCCGTCGTGACCGACGCGATGGAGCGCGCCGACGTCGCGCCCCTGGCCGGACGCCGGTTCCCCTCGCTCTCGGGCGGGGAGAAGGCGCGCACCTCGTTCGCGCGCGCGATCGCGCAGCGCACGCGGGTGCTGCTGCTCGACGAGCCGACGGCCGCGCTCGACATCCGCCACCAGGAGGCGCTGCTGGTCGAGGTGAGCCGCCTCGTCGAGGAGGGCGCCGCCGTCGTCGTGGTGCTGCACGACCTGAGCCTGGTCGGCGCGTTCGCCGACCGCGTCGTGCTGCTGCGCGAGGGGCGGATCCGGGCCGAGGGGCCGCCGCACGACGTGCTGACGTCGGCGCTGCTGACCGAGGTCTACGAGCACCCCGTCGACGTCATCCACCACCCCGACTACCCGGGGCCGGTGGTGCTGCCCGTGCGGGCGCCCCGCCGTCGTCCCGCGACCGGCGTCCACGACGCCGTTCCCTCCCCCGTGAGCCCCATCCCGACCGACCAGGAGACGTCGCCATGATCACCGCCACCCCGCCCCGCACCCGGACCGCCACGCTCCTGGCGGGTGCGGGCGCCCTCGCGCTGGCGGCCCTCGGCCTCGCGGCCGGAGGGGGCGCCGCCGTCGCGGCGCCCGCGCCCCAGAACGGCCCGACGGGCGCGAGCGTCGCGGTCGTCGGCCCCTCGGGCGGGGCCGCGGCGTCGCCCGACGGCGAGACGACGCTCTCGCTCTCGGGCTCGGGCTTCCAGTCGATCGACGGCGGGTTCGGCGGGATCTACGTGCTGTTCGGATGGGTCGCCGACGGTGCGTGGCAGCCGAGCGCGGGCGGCGCCTTCGGTGTCGGCTACGCCTACCAGCCCGACGCCCAGGCCGCCGAGAACTCCGGCTACCAGAAGTTCGTGACGTTCCCCGGGTCCACCACCGCCTCGGAGGCGAACGGGTCGGAGCTCGCGCTCGACGGCACGTGGGCCACGGAGCTCGTGATCCCCGGGCCCGTGCTCTCGGTGACCGACGCCGCAGGGGCCAACCCGCGCGACATCGACTGCCGCGTGGAGACGTGCGGCGTCATCACGTTCGGTGCGCACGGCGTGGTCAACGCCAACAACGAGACGTTCACGCCGATCTCGTTCGCACCGGTGGCGGAGGCTGTGGCTCCGGTGGAGACGGCGGTGCCCGAGCCGGCGCCCACGGAGACCCCTGAGCCGTCCGAGACCGAGGAGCCGGTCGCGGCGGAGCCGTCGACCACCGCGGCGGTCGAGGCCGCCGAGGAGGAGTCGGTGGGGTCGGCCGAGGCGGACGCCGGCGGCGGAGGTTCGTCGGCCGCTCCGTGGGCCGTGGCGGGCTCCGCCGCCGCGGCCGGGATCGGGGCTGCGACGGCGGCGATCGTGGCGGCGCGGCGTCGTCGCGCCTCGGACCCGGACCCGGCCCCGCCGATCGAGGTCTGAGACACCCCTTGACCGTCGATGGCAGGTAAGGCTTTCCTTATCTCGTAGGTCGTGACAGACTGTCATGACAATCTGTCATATCAAGGAAGCGGCACCCCATGACCGAGACCCTCGCGCCCGTCGCGCCCGTCCTCCCGTCGGAGTCCCCGCTGACCGCTCCGCTCTCGGAGCAGCTCCGGACCGCCACGCGCCCGCAGCACGAGCACGCGGAGACCCGCGGTTTCGTCACGCAGCTCATGGGCGGATCGCTCGGCAGGGCCGCCTACGTCGACCTCGCCACGCAGCACCACGCCATCTACACCGCGCTCGAGGCGACCGGGGTGCGGTTGGCCCACGACGCCGTCGCCGGCCCGTTCGTGATGGCTGCGCTCCTGCGCGTGCCGAGCCTCGAGGCCGACCTCGAGCTGCTGCGCGGGCCCGGCTGGCGTGCGCGCGCCGTCCTCCTCCCGGCCACGGCGGCCTACGTCGAGCGGCTCGCGAGCATCACGCGCGCCGAGGAGTTCCTCGCGCACCACTACACGCGCTACCTCGGGGACCTCTCCGGCGGCCAGATCATCGCGCGCCTGCTGCAGCGGCACTACGGCATGACGCCGGAGGAGCTGACGTTCTACGCGTTCGAGGAGATCCCCAAGCCCAAGCCGTTCAAGGACTCCTACCGCGCGCTGCTCGACGCCGCACCGCTCACGCCCGCGGGGATCGACGCCGTCGTGGCGGAGGCCAAGGTCGCCTTCGACCTCAACGCCACCCTCTTCACGGACCTGGCCCCGCTCCACCCGGCCGCTGCCTGAGGCCCCGCACACCCGGCCGCTGCCTGAGGCCCCGCACACCCGGCCGAGAACGTCCTGGCTCGCGTTCTGATCACTCGGAACGCGGGCCAGGACGTTCTCGGCGGGGGTGGTGGGGACGAACCTCAGGTCAGGGCGGGCTCGCGCTCGCGGAGGAACGCCGGGCGGCGCGCGTCGTCCGGCCCCCACAGGGTGGTGCTCACCTCGGCGCGGACCAGCGGGACGACCTCCTGCGCGAACTTCCGCAGGACGTCCTGCTGCTCCGCGTGCTCCAGGGCCGGGTTCAGCGAGATCGACTGGACGTCGTGCCCGAAGGTCGCGTGGTAGTCCAGGATCTTCTCCGCCACGCGCTCGCTCGAGCCCACGAGCGCCGGTCCGCGCTCCACCGCCTCGTCGAGCGTGCGGAACGACGTGCCCTTGCCGAGCGCATCCCGGTGCCCGCGCGCGTCGGACTGCGCGACCTGTCCCTCGTACAGCGGGCGGTAGGCCGCCACGGCCTCCTCGGTGGTCCGCCCGAGGAACAGCCCGCCGGACCCCGAGCCGACGTAGGCGTACGCCGGATCGTGACCGTGGCGCGCGTACTCCTGCCGGTAGCGGTCCAGGTGGACCAGGTAGTTCTCGCGCGGTTGCAGCGCGTTCGCCGTGAAGACCGGGTCGCCCCAGCGTGCGGCGAGCTCGACCGCCACCGACGACGTCGCGCTCCCGTGCCAGATCCGGAACGGGCCGTCGTAGGGGCGCGGGAGCGTGGTGACGCCGTCCAGCGGCGCGCGGAACTCGCCCGACCACGTGACGTCCTCCTCGCCCAGCAGCCGGCGCAGCAGCTCGTAGTTCTCCACGAGGTAGTCGTACTGGCGCGCCAGGTCCTTGCCGAACAGCGGGTACTGCGCGACCTCGTTGCCCTTGCCGATCGTGATCTCCAGCCGCCCCCTGCTCAGCTGGTCGATCGTCGCGAGGTCCTCCGCCACCCGGACGGGGTCGAGCAGCGACAGGACCGTCACGCCGGTGTTGAGGAGGATGCTCGAGGTCGCCTGCGCGATCGCGCCGAGGATCACGGTCGGCGAGGAGGAGAGCACCGGCCCCGCGTGCCGCTCGCCCACGGAGTACGCGTCGAGGCCGAGCTCCTCCGCCAGCACCGCGTTCTCCACCACGCGCTCGAGGCGGACGTCGGCCGGCAGGGTCTCACCCGTGACGGGGTTCGGCGGGTTGAAGACGATGTCGAGGACCTGGAACTTCACGGCGGGACTCCTTCGGGGGCGAGCTGACCGGTGTGCCGGTCAGCGGGACTCGTGCAGCAGGGCGCCGAGGTGGTCGGCGATCGCGCCGGGACCGCTGCGCGGTGCCACCGCCTCGACCTCGGCGTTGTAGTTGGTGTTCGTGTTGACGTCGTAGGTCAGGACCCGACCGTCCTCGGCCTGCAGGAACTCGATGCCGGCGATCTCGATGCCGAGGTCGGCGAGCACGGTGCGGTAGCGCCCCACCAGGTCGACCTCCCAGGGCGCCGACCCGAAGTCCTCGCGCAGCGAGAACAGCGACGTCCCTGGCTCGGGCGGCAGGCTCGCGCCGGGCGGCAGCAGCGGCCGCCCCGTCTCGGGGTCGAGCGCGCACGCGTCGGCGGGGCAGAGCTGGAAGCCGCCGTGCACCGTGTCGGCGCGCACCGCGTAGACCAGCTCACCGCCCACGAGCTCCACGCGCGTGATCGAGCCGTCGGCCGGTGCCGCGTACTCCTGGAGCAGGACGACGCCGTCGACCGGCTCCTCGAGGCCGCCGTCGGTCAGGACCGCGGCCAGCTCGTCGGCGCTCGAGTAGCGCGCCACGCCCAGCCCCTTGCCGCCCTGGTTGTGCTTCGTGAGGAAGTCAGCGCCGCCGATCGTGGCCTGGAAGGTGCGCGCGGCGTCCAGCAGGTGCGCGGTCCCGACCACCACGCGCGTGCGGGGCACGTCGATCCCGCGGCGGCGCAGCGCGCTGAGCTGCACCACCTTGCTGACCTCGGCCTCCAGGGCGGAGCGCCCGTTGACCACGCGGCGACCGCCGGCGTCGGCCCACGCCAGCACCGCGCGCGTGCGCTCCTTGGAGAAGTGGTGGCCGCGCGTGTGGGACGACGCGGAGAACCGCGACCAGAACACTCCGGGGGGCGGCTCCTCGTCGAGGTCGAGCGTGCCGCCGTCGGTCAGCAGCCACTCGCGGTGGGGCAGGCCGCGCGCCTCGAACGCCGCGGCGAAGGGTCCGAACCACGCGGGGTTCTCGTGGACGGCATGGATCACGGGGGCGGTGGACGCGGCGTCGGACTGCTCGGGGTGGTTGCTCATCCGGCAAAGTACCCCTCGACGTCCTCGACCCCGCCACCGGCCTCGAAGTCGGCCACGACGGCGGCGCGCAGGTCGGCGTCGTGCAGCCAGTCCAGGGCCGTGAGCGCGAGGCCCGCGGCGCCGTCGAGCACCGCGAGGTCGCCGCTCGTGGAGGCCGCCAGCGCCTCGAACTCGCGCGTGTGCAGCGCCGCGTCGCCCACGGCGATCATCGGGTGGATGCTCGGCACGCGTGCGCTGACGTTCCCGAAGTCGGTCGACCCGGCGAGGATCTCCGGCACCACGCCGCCGGCGAGCGGCAGCCGGCCCTGCGCCTGCTGGTGCAGCGACCAGCGCCGCACGAGCGCGTCGTTCGTGCGCAGCGGGAGCGTGGCGGGCTGCGGGTCCCACGCCAGCTCGACGTCGGTCCCGGTCGCCAGGGCGACGCCGCGCGCGACGTCCTCCAGCCGGCGCGAGAGGTCGAGCAGCGTGTCGGCGCGGGCCGAGCGCACGTAGTACTCCACCTGCGCCCGCTCCGGCACGATCGAGGGCCGCTGCCCGCCCTCGCGGACCACGCCGTGCACGCGGTCGCTCGGCGGCAGGTGCTGCCGCAGGAACGCGACGGCCTGGTAGTTCAGCGCGACGGCGTCGAGCGCGTTGCGACCCATGAACGGTTGCACCGCGGCGTGCGCGGCCACGCCGCGATAGGTCGCCACGAGCTGGCGGCGCCCCAGGAAGGGGTGGTCGACGACGTCGTGCGAGAACGGGTGCACCATGATCGCCGCGTCCAGGCCGGCCAGCACGCCCTCGCGGGCGAGCAGCTCCTTGCCGCTGCCGCCCTCCTCGGCGGGCGTGCCCAGGAGGACGACCTCGCCGGGCAGGTCCTCGGGGTTCTCGGCGAGCGCGAGGAACGCGCCGACGGCGGCCGCCGCGATGATCTGGTGGCCGCACGCGTGGCCGATGACGGGCAGCGCGTCGTACTCCGCCAGCACCGCGATGGTGCCGGTGCCGCCGTCCCGCGGTGCGCGACCGGCGCGGGCGCGCACGGCCGTCGGGAGACCGCCGACGCCGACCTCCACCTCGTGACCGTGGTGGCGCAGGAGATCGGCGACGGCGGCGGCCGACCCGGTCTCGGCGAACGCCTCCTCGGCCAGGTCGTGCACGGTCGCGGCCAGCGCCAGCAGATCCGGTCCGTGCGCGTCGAGCGCGGCGCGCACGTCCGCGATCGCCGTCGACGGAGCGCCCGCGTGCGGGGACGTCAACGGTGCGAACGTGGCCGAGAGGCGGCGGGTGCGCTCGTCCAGCGCGTCGAGGTAGGCGCGGCTCGGGGCGGGGGCCGACGTCATCGGGCGGCGACGGGTTCGCGGGCTGCCGGCGGCACGATCTGCTCGGCGGCGAGGTCGGCGCCGGCGCTCGAGACGTCGGCGCCCTCGTCGTCGCTCGCCGGCGTCCCCCACGCCCGCGCGAGGAGGCGGAAGGACTCCAGGCGCGCCTCGGCGTCGTGCGCGATGGTGGTGACGATGACCTCGTCCGCCCCCGTCGCGGCGACGAGGCGTTCGAGCCCGTCCACGACGCGACGCGGGTCGCCCACGAACCGGGTGCGCACGCGATCGGCGACCAGGGCACGCTCGCGCTCGTCGAGCGCGGGTTCCGGATGCTCGGGCGCGGGGTAGGGGATGGCGCCGGTGGCCGAGCGGATCCCGAGCACCCAGCGCGCGAAGCCGCGCGCGAGGGTCTCGGCGCGGGCGTCGGTCGCGGCGACCAGGACGTCGGCGGAGACGGCGACCCACGGCTCGGCGAGCACACCGGGACGGAACGCCTCGCGGTAGGCCGCAACGGTCTCCAGCACGCCGGACGGACTGACGTGGTAGTTCGCGGCGAGCGGCAGGCCGAGCGCGCCCGCGGCGCGAGCGCTCTCACCGGGGCTGCTCGCGAGCGCCCACAGCTGCAGGTCGGCCCCGGCCGCGACGCCGCTGGCCACGACGTCGGGCGCGTTCGTCCCGTCGGGGACCGGGTGGCCCTCGCCCAGCAGCTCGAGCGCGAGCGTGAGCTCGGTCAGGTAGTCCGGGATCTCCCGGCGGGTGCCGATGACGTCGATCCGCCGCACGAAGCGCGTGAGGAAGGCCGGGTCGGTGAAGGTGAAGGGCGGCGGTGCCGGGACGAGGAGGCCGTCCACGACGCGATCCTCGACGGGGGCGGGGGCGGGGGCGGGCGCCGGTGCCGCGGGGGCACGCGTCCCCTCCGAGCCGCGCGCGGCGGGCGGCGGGACGTTCGCCCGTCCCAGGCCGAGGTCGATCCGCCCCGGGTGCAGCTGGGCGATGGTCGCGAACTGCTCCACGGCGAGCCCGGGCGAGCTGTGGCCGAGCAGCACGGCGCCCGACCCGAGCCGGATCCGCTCCGTGCGCTCGGCGGCCAGCGCCGTCAGCACGGCGGGCGAGGTGGACACCACGCCGGGGTTGAGGTGGTGCTCGGCGAACCACAGCCGGAGGTAGCCGGCCCGCTCGGCCACGGCGACGAGCTCGAGGGACTCGGCCAGGGCGTCGGCGGCGGTCCGGCCCTCGGCCACGGGGCTGAGCTCGAGCACCGAGAGCGGGACGCGAGCAGCGGCGCCGAGCGCGCTCACGAGCGCACCACCGCGGGCGTCCGCAGTGCATCGCCGTAGCGCTCGACCCAGGCCGCGAGCACCTCCTGGTGCTCGCCGACCAGGCGCTGCGGGAGCGCCAGCACGGGGGCCGGCAGGTGCGCGCCGATCTCGAGCAGCACCGGCCGCAGGTGGATCTCCCCCGCGTGCAGGTGACCGTCCTTGCCCGCGATGACGAGCGCCGCCGTCGGGACGCCCCCGAGCTCGCCCTTGGACCAGGTGTCGAGGAACGCCTTGAGCAGGCCCGTGTACGCACCCTTGTAGACCGGGGTCGCGACGACGAGCAGGTCGGCGCCGCGCACGACCTCGCGCGCCGCCGTCGTGCGAGGACCACCGATCAGGACCTCGTCGGCGATGTCGGCGAGCTCGACGGCGGTCACGGACGTGTCGCCTCCGGCGCCCCCGACCCCGTCGACCCCGGCGAGCGCCGTGGCCAGCTCCAGCGCGACCGCGCTCGTGCGCGAACCCGCGCGCGGGTTCCCGGACAGCACGACGACGCTCATGCGCCGACCGCCGCCGCGTCGAGACGTGCGTCGGGTCGCGCGCCCTGCTGCCGGCCGCGCCGCGTCAGCGGTTCCCGCAGCCCCAGGTGCTCGCGCAGCGTCGTGCCCTCGTAGGCCGTGCGGTACGCGCCGCGCTCCTGGAGCGCGGGCACGAGCAGGTCGACGACGTCGTCCAAACCGTCCGGCACGAGCCACGGCGAGATGTTGAACCCGTCCACGGCGCCGCTGCGGACGAACTCCACCAGCGTGTCGGCGACGGCGTCCGGCGTCCCGACGAAGCCCTGGCGGCGGTCGGCCGCGATCACCGCCTCGCGGATCGACAGACCACGCTCGTCGGCGCGGGCGCGGAGGTTGCGCGCGAGCGTGATCGCATCGCTCCGTCCGGCGCCCGACCCCCGCGTGCTGGAGAGCTCGGGCACGTCGGGGTCGTGGTCGGGGAGCGGGCCGTCGGCGTCGAGGTGGCTGAGGTCCTCGCCCCAGATGTGGCTGATGACCGACAGCGCGGTGGCGTGCGAGATCTGCTCGTGCACGAGCCACTGCGCCTTCTCGCGCGCCTCGGCCTCGGTCGCGCCCAGCACGAAGGAGGTGCCCGGGAAGATCTTGACGTCGTCGGCGGGGCGGCCGGCGGCCACGGTCCGACGGCGGATGTCGCGCGCGAACGCGAGCGCGTCGTCCAGGTCGCTGCCGTGCGCGGAGAAGATCACGTCGGCGTTCTCGGCCGCGAACGTCCGGCCGGTGGGGGAGTCGCCGGCCTGGAAGATGACCGGGTGGCCCTGGCGGCTGCGCGGGACGGTCGGGGTGACGTGGCTGCTGAGGGTGCGGCCGTCGACGGCGACCGGGGCGATGCCGCCCGGCCGCGCCCACGCGTCCCCGGCCGCGTCGGCGGCGGGGGCGACGGCGTCGTCCGCGAAGGAGTCCCACACGGCGCGGGCCGCGGTGAGGAAGTCCGCCGCGCGGTGGTAGCGGTCGGCGTGGTCGAGGTGGCCGCCGCGCCGGAAGTTCGCGCCCGTCCAGGCGTTGTCGGTGGTGACGACGTTCCACGCGGCGCGGCCGCCGGAGAGCACGTCGAGGCTCGCGAGCCGGCGGGCCAGGTCGGCGGGGTCGTTGTACGTCGTGTTCTGCGTGGCGACCAGACCGATGTGTCGCGTCACGGCCGCGAGCGCGGCCAGCTGCGTGACGGCGTCAGGGCGGCCGACGACGTCGAGGTCGTGCAGGCGCCCGTTGGTCTCGCGCAGCCGCAGGCCCTCGCCGAGGAAGAACGCGTCGAACAGCCCGCGCTCCGCCGTCTCGATCAGCCGGCGGAACGAGAGGAAGTCGGTCTGGGAACCCGCGCGGGGGTCCGACCAGACGGTGTGGTGGTTGACGCCCTGGAAGAAGATCCCGAAGTGGACCTGGGCCGTGGGGCGGAGGGGCGGGTTGGTGCGGTCGGCGCTCATGCGGCGTCCTTCCGGGTGAAGACGGAGGCGGGGCGGGGGAGGTCGAGGGTGTCGCGCAGGGTGTCCCCGGCGCGCGGGAGGCGCACGAGACCGGCGGCCACGAGGCGCGGCAGCACCGACCGGGTCAGGACCGGCAGGTCGGCGCTCAGGACGGCGGGGTGCAGGCGCACGCCGTCGACCGCGTCGGTCAGCTGCTCCAGCAGCGCGAGCAGGCCCGGGGCGGAGCCGATGAACCGCAGCGCGTCGCTGGCGGCCCACGAGGCGTGGGCGTCCAGCGCGGCGAGGCGCTCGCCGGTGGCGACGTCGGCGTCGAGGAGGACCTCGATCTCGGCGAGCACGCGCGTGGCACCGGCGGCGCGGGCGGCCTGCGCGCGGGCGACGACGGCGGCCACGTCGGCGCCGCCCACGAGCGTGACGTCAGCGGCGGCCGGGTCGAGCACCGTGTCGGGCGCGACGACGACCAGCTGGCCCTGCGGCGGTCTCGGCGTGATGCTCGCCCCGGTGATCGAGAAGGTCGGCGTCGAGACCTCGACGTCGTGGACGCGGTCGCGGTCGATGTACCGACCCGTGCTGACGTCCTTGATCACGGCGTCGTCCTCCCACGAGTCCCACAGCCGGCGCACCGCGGCGACGACGTCCGCCACCTCGCGGCGACGGTCGACGGCGGACTCGGGGACCACGCGGTCGACGGCGTCGGCCAGGTGGGGCTGGTCGGCGTCACCCACGACCCAGGCGCCGCGACCGAGCGAGGCGATGTCGAGCGAGGCGAGCTGCGCGGCGAGGTGGAACGGCTCGACGCCCCGCGGGTCGACCCGCGGGGCGAGACCGACGCGGGCCGTCAGCGGGGCGAGGAAGGCGGACCGCACGACGGCGTCGAGCCGACCGGCGACGCTCCCCGGCGACGCGGTGGCCTGGGTCGTGGTCAGGGCGTCGTCGAACGTGACGAAGGCGAATCCGCCGTTCTCCGCCGCGAGCGCGGTGCGCCGCAGGACGGCCGGGTCGAACACCGCGCCCGGCCTCTCGGCGCTGGCGCGCCAGGCGGCCGGGTGGGAGCCGTGGCCGTCGAGCTCGACGGCGACGACGAGGGGTCGCTGGGACATCGGGAACCTCCGGGGGGGCTGTGACGGGTCGGTCGTACGACCGACCCGGGGGATTGATCGGACGCTAACCAGGCGCTGACGCGGGGCTGGGGGCCTTCTGATCCGTCTCACCAGGTGGTCGCGGGATCGTTCGATCCGCGGCCGTAGCGGCGCCGTCGCGGATCGTCGTCCCAACCGGCGAGACGTTCGCGGTGGTCGTCGGCGGCCACCCTCGCCGTCCGTAGCGTCACCGCCCAATCCCCCTCTCGCCGTCGCGGCAGCGTGGTTCGTCGCGGCCCGAGGCCCCCACCCGGAAGGAGAACGACGTGCTCCGACTCGTGCTCGCCCGACTCGGCACCGCCGCCGTCGTGCTGCTCGCGGCCGTCACGGTGACGTTCCTGGCCGTCTACGCCGCACCAGGTCAGACGGTCGACCTGATCCTCGGCGAGGACCGCGAGAACGCCCAGCTGCGCGCGGAGATCGTGGCGCTGTGGGGGTTGGACCGTCCCCTCCTGGCGCAGTACGCCCTCTACCTCGGGGGCCTCTTGCGGGGGGACCTCGGCACCTCCTACCTGCTGCGCCTGCCCGTTTCCGACGTGATCGGCGAGCAGCTCGGCGCCACCGTCGCGCTGACGTTCACCGCGTTCGCGATCGCCGTGGTGCTGGCGGTGACGCTGGCGCTGCTCACCTCGGGTCGGGCCGGCGTCGTGCGTCGTCTCGCCTCCGGCCTGGAGCTGGTGCTCCTGGCGATCCCCGCGTTCTGGATCGGGATCGTGCTGCTCGCGGTGCTCTCCTTCCAGCTCGGCTGGTTCCCGGTCTCGGGCGGCAGCGGCTGGCGGTCGTCGGCGCTGCCCGCGCTCGCGCTCGCCCTGCCGATCACGGGGCTGCTCTCGCAGGTGCTGCGCGAGGGTCTCGACCGGGCCGGCGCCGAGCCGTTCGCGCTCACCGCCCGTTCCCGCGGGGTCTCCCCGATCGCGGTGCGGACCCGGCACGGGCTGCGGCACGCGAGCCTTCCGGGGCTGCAGATCGCCGGGATCGTGGTCGGGTCCCTGCTCGGCGGCACCGTGATCGTCGAGCAGGTCTTCGGCCGGCCCGGCCTGGGCGGGATCACGGTCGACGCCGTCTACGGCAAGGACCTCCCCGTGGTCCTCGGCGTCGCGCTCGTGGCCGCGGCCACGTTCGTCGCGGTGTCCACGATCGTCGACCTGCTCGCGCTCCTGATCGACCCGCGGCTGCGCAGCGGCGCCGCCCGCCGGACCGTGCCGGGGACGCCCGCCGTCGCCCCCGGCCTCGCGGCCGACCCCCTCCTCGCCCCCTCCCTGCACCCCGAGCCCGCCGGCTCCCTGACCCGAGGCGGTACCCGATGACCACCCTCGTCCGCGCCCACGGCGCACCCCGCAGCCACGACTCCGACGCCGCCGCCGGCACCGAGGAGGTGACCGAGGCGACCGCCGCCGGTCGCCCCTCGGCGGGCGCCCGCCGCCGTCGCCCTCGCGTCCCGGTGCTGGGCTGGGGCGGCCTCGTGGCCGCGCTGGTGCTCGCCGTCGTCCTCGTCGCGGCGCTCGCCCCGACGGCGCTGATCCGCCTCGACCCGCTCGCCGCCGACCCGCTGGCGGCCCTGGCGCCGCCGAGCGCCCAGCACCTCGCCGGCACGGACTCGCTGGGGCGCGACGTGCTCGCCCGCATCGTCCACGGCGCGCGCTACTCGCTCGTCATCGGGGTCGCCGCGACGGCGCTCGCGGCCGTCGGCGGCATCCTCCTCGGCCTGCTGGCGGGCAGCGGCAACCGCGTGCTCGACACCGTGGTTGCCCGCGCGGTCGACGTGCTCGCCTCCTTCCCCGAGATCCTGCTCGCGCTGGTCCTGATCGCGTTCACCGGCCCCGGGCTCGGCAACCTCGTTCTCGCGATCGGCGTCGCCGGCATCCCGCGGTTCGCCCGCGTGGTGCGCTCGCAGACGCAGCTCGTGCGGACGTCCGGCTACGTCGAGCAGGCCAGGACGTTCGGGCTGGGCGGCGCGCGGCTCGCCCTGCGCCACGTGCTGCCGAACGCGCTCGGCGTCGTCCCGGTGCTCGCCACCATCGGTCTCGGGAGCGCGATCATCGGCGCGGCCGGCCTCAGCTTCCTCGGCCTCGGACCGCAGCCGCCCGCGCCGGAGTGGGGCGCGATGCTCGCCGAGAACCGCAACTACCTGCGCGTGGCCTGGTGGGGCGCGGTGTTCCCGGGCGTCGCCGTCGTGATCACCGTGGTGTCCGCCACCGTGCTCGGACGCGCGTTCCAGCGCCACCTCGAGCGGAGCGCCGCATGAGCGCGCGCACGACCGCGACGACGGAGCCCCTGGTCACGGTGCGCGGCCTGACCGTGACGTTCGACGGCGCGGCGCGACCCGCCGTCGACGGCCTCGACCTGATGATCCACCGCGGCGAGATCGTCGCGATCGTGGGGGAGTCGGGGTCGGGGAAGTCGGTCACGGCGCGCACCCTCGTCGGGCTCGCGGGCGACGCCGCCCACGTGCAGGCGGAGGAGCTGACGATCGACGGTGCCGACGCCCGTCGCCTGTCCGACCGCGGCTGGCGCCGCATCCGCGGCACGTCCGTCGGCCTGGTGCTGCAGGACGCGCTCGTCAGCCTCGACCCGCTGCGCCGGGTCGGGGCCGAGGTCGGCGAGTCCCTGCGTCGCACCCTGCCGGGGCTGCTGGCGCGCGGCCGACGGCGGGCCCGCGCGATCGAGCTGCTCGCCCAGGTCGGCATCCCCGACCCCGCCGACCGCGTCGACTCCTACCCGCACGAGCTCTCGGGGGGGCTGCGCCAGCGCGCGCTCATCGCCTCCGCGCTCGCGTCGCAGCCGGCGCTGCTCGTGGCCGACGAGCCCACCACCGCGCTCGACGTCACCGTGCAGGCCCAGATCCTCGAGCTGCTCGCGCAGCTGCGGTCCGACGGCACGGCGCTGCTGCTGATCTCGCACGACCTCGCCGTCGTGGCCGCCGTGGCCAGCCGGATCCTCGTGATGCGCGACGGCCGCGTGCTCGAGCACGGCCCCGTCGAGCAGGTGCTCGGCGACCCGCAGCACGACTACACCCGCCGGCTGCTGGCGGCCGTACCGTCCGCCGCCTCGCGCGGCGTCCGCCTCAGCAGCACCGAGGCGACGCCGACGGCGGAGCGCACGCCCGGTGAGCGCGTCGTCCTGGCCGGTCGCGACCTGGTGCGGACCTACCCCACGCCGGGTGGCGGCACGCGCCACGCGCTGGCCGGGGTCGACGTCGAGCTGCGCGAGGGCGAGGTGCTCGGCGTCGTGGGGGAGTCCGGATCGGGCAAGTCGACTCTGGCGCGCGTGCTGCTCGGGCTCGTGCCGGCCGACTCCGGCGAGGTGACCCGCCCCGAGGGGCGCCTGGACGTCCAGCTCGTCGCGCAGGACCCGCTGTCCTCGTTCGACCCGCGCTACACCGTGGCGGAGGTCGTCGCCGAACCGCTCCGCTCGGTCGGAGGGACCTCGCGCGCCGGTCGGCGCGAACGCGTGGCCGAGCTGCTCGCGGCCGTCGGGCTCGACGCGGCGTTCGCCACCCGGCACCCCCGCACCCTGTCGGGCGGTCAGCGGCAGCGCGTCGCGATCGCCCGCGCACTCGCCGCCGACCCCGCCGTGATCGTGGCCGACGAGCCCGTCTCCGCGCTCGACGTCAGCATCCAGGCGCAGGTCCTGGACCTGCTGCTCGACCTCGCCGCGTCCCGCGGTCTCGCGATCCTGTTCATCTCCCACGACCTGGGCGTGGTCCACCACCTCGCCGACCGGATCGTGGTGATGAAGGACGGCGAGGTCGTGGAGCACGGCGACGTCGAGCAGGTCTTCCACCATCCGAGCCACCCCTACACGCAGCGCCTCCTGCAGGCGCTGCCCGACCTGCGCGAACGCGCCGCCGTCTGACGTCCTGCCCCCCTTTGTCGTTCCCGCCCCTGTCCCCTTGCCCCTCCCACCCCGACCGCCCCGAGGAGAACCATGTCCCGCCCCATCCCACGCCGACGGCGCGCCGCCGTCCCCGCCGTGCTCGCCGTCGTCGCGCTCGGTCTCTCCGCCTGCGGTTCGGGCGACTCCGTCGGTTCGGCCGGTTCGGCCGGTGACGACGCCTCGACACAGGCCGACGCCGGCACCCCGGTCGCCGGCGGCGACCTCACCTGGGCGCTGGAGACCGAGCCGCTGACGCTGAACGCTCAGGCGAACAGCCAGAACAAGGCCAAGGTGCTGCTGCGCAACGTGTTCGACTCCTACCTCTACAAGAACGCCGACGGCTCCTACGACCCGTGGCTCGCGGAGTCGTTCACCTACGACGACGCCGAGACCCGGCTGACCCTCGTCCTGCGCGAGGGGGTCACGTTCTCCGACGGCGACGCGCTCGACTCGGCCGCGGTGCTCGCGAACATCGCGCAGCTGCAGGTCGAGGGCTACTCGGGCCAGGCGGCCTTCTCGCTGCGCAACGTCACCGACGTCCAGGCGCCCGACGATCGCACGGTGGTCTTCACGCTGAGCCAGCCCGACGCGTTCCTGCTCGACTTCCTCGCCTCGCTCAACGGCGCCCCGATCTCCCCGACGTCGATCACCTCCGCCGCCAACCTGGCCGCCGGGGGGACCGACGTGGCCGGCACCGGTCCGTTCGTGCTCGAGTCGTACACGGCCGGGCAGGACGTCGTCCTGACGCAGCGTCCGGACTACGACTGGGCCCCCGAGGCCGCGGAGCACGACGCGGCCGCGCACCTCGACTCCGTCACCTTCCGCTTCCTCGGCGAGGCGTCGACGCGCACCGGTGCCCTGACCTCGGGCCAGGTCGACGCGATCGACGGCGTCCAGTCCATCGACGTTCCCCTGTTCGACGACAGCCCCGACTTCACCTATGACCGCGTGCAGAACAACGGGCTCGCCTACGGCTACTACTTCAACGTCTCGCAGCCCCCGTTCGACGACGTCCGCGTGCGGCAGGCCTTCATCAAGGGCGTCGACCTCGACGCCGTGCTCCAGGGCGTGCACCACGGCGAGGTCGACCGCGCGTGGTCGCCGGTCAGCCCGGTCTCGCCGTTCATCGACGAGAGCATCGCCCCGGCCTTCGAGACCGACGTCGACGCGGCGAACGACCTGCTCGACGAGGCCGGCTGGACCGAGCGCGACGCCGACGGGTTCCGCACGAAGGACGGCGCACGTCTGACCGTCCAGGACTACGCCGCCTCGCCGTACCTGCGCGACAACCGCGAGCTGCTCGGCCAGGCCATCGCCGCCAGCCTCAAGGAGAACGTGGGGATCGACTTCCAGTTCCTCCCGGTCGACGTCGGTACCGCGACCGAGAAGGCGGACTCGAACGACTACCAGGTGTTCGACAACTCGCGCGGCGACGCCGACTCGGGCCAGCCGCTGATCTACCTCTACACCCAGGGCGGTCAGATCGACCGCGGCCACTTCGACGACGCCGCGCTCGACGACCTGCTGCTCCGGGCCGCCGCGACGAACGACGTCGCCGCGCGCACCGACCTGTACGCCCAGGCTCAGCAGCACATCGCCGAGAACGCCTACTCCCTGCCGGTCTACGTGCCGCAGGACAACGTCGCGGCCAGCGCCGGGGTGCACGGGATCACCCTGGACGAGGCCGGCGGGGTCCTCTGGAGCGCGTACGACGTCTGGAAGGATCGATGAGCGTGAACGCGATCGAGAACGGCGAGCGACCGACCACCGAGGACCTGGCCGGGGAGTGGCGGGAGTTCCGCCGCGAGCGGGAGGACGCGCTGCGCCGTCCGTACGACTGGTTGAGCGTCGTCGGGCTGGCGTGGGTCGTGGCCGACGTGCCGACGGCCGTGGCCGACCTGCCGGGTCGCTGGTGGGTGTCCGGCGGCGTGCTGCACGTCGCCGCGGCGGCGGCGGAGGGCCTGGTGCTGCTGGACGGCGACGGCGGCGCGACCGACGCGCTGGACGGTGAGGTCACGCGCGAGGTCGCGGAGGCCGGGGCGACGGCGTTCGCCCTGGTGGGCGACCTGCGGATCGAGGTGCTGCGCCGCGGTGGGTACTACGCGCTGCGGCTGCGCGACCCGCAGGCGCCGGCACGGACCGGTTTCGCCGGGGTGCCGACGTGGGCGTTCGACGACGCCTGGCGCGTCCCCGTGAGGCTCGAGCCGTACGACGAGCCGCGCACGGTCGTGGTCGACGCAGCGGCGCCGGGCCTCACCCAGCGCGCGACCGCCGTCGGCGAGGTCGTGCTGGTGCGCGACGGCGTCGAGCACCGCCTGGTGGCCACCGGCCGGCGGCATGCGTGGTCGGTCTCCTTCCGCGATGCGACGTCGGGCGTGACCAGCTCTGCCTGGCGCACCGTGGGTATCGACGGCGACCCGGCCTCCGGCACCGGAGTGCTCGACCTGAACCGGGCGGTGAGCTACCCCTACGCGTTCTCCGACCACGGCACCTGCCCGGCTCCGATCGACGGCAACGCGCTGCCGTTCGACGTCACGGCGGGGGAGAAGGCCCCGGCCGGACGCACCGGTGTCCCGCCGATCGCCGGCGGGTCCACGGCCCTCCCCGGCCCGCAGCTCCTGGGCGGCAGCGTCCCCGACTGACCCCCACCCCGGGGCCGGGGTCGTGCCGCGGACGCTAGGAGGGCGGCGGCGGTGCGACCGCCGCGATCGCCCGCTCGACGGCGTCGAGGATCGGGGCCAGCGCGGTCTCGGTGCTCGAGCGGTCCGCCTCGAACGCGCCGGCCAGCCACATCCGGGTCATCGTCGGGTACCGCTCCGGGTCGAAGTGCGTCTCCCAGAAGTGGCTCTGCTGGCTCCAGTAGTCCTCGTGGCCGAGGCCCGTCGCATCGCCGTCGCGCCGCTCCTGCGAGAGCTCGCGCGCGAGGCCGTGCACGAACGTCTCCAGCAGGTCGCGGATGGCGACGACCTGCTCGGGATCCAGCGGGGTGGACGCGAGGATCCGCAGCCCGGCCTCCTCGGCGTCGAGCACGTGGGGTGCCAGCGGCAGCCGCCACTGGTTGAGGTCCAGGAGCCACGGATGGGCGGCGTACATGAGCATCAGCGACTCGGCGTAGTGCAGGAGCGGAGCGCGCCAGCCGTTCCCGGCCCCTTCCGACAGGTCGGACGCCCCCGGCAGGTCCAGGCCGGCGTAGGCGGCGTCGATCATGAGGTCGAGGAGCTCGTCGCGGCCGGGCACGTAGGTGTACAGGCTCATGGCACCGGTGCCGAGCTCGGTCGCGACGCGGCGCATCGTCACGCCCGCGAGACCCTCGGCGGCGGCGACCGCGAGCCCGGCTGCCACGACGTCCTCGCGCGAGAACCGTGGCCGTCGACCGCGCGCGCTTGTCTCGGGCGGCAGCCACAGGAGCTCGAGCCGACGGCGGTGCTCCGGCGTCGGCTCGGTCGTCATCCGGCACCTCTCGCGCGCTGTCCTCGAACGGGAGACGGGGGGTTCCGCTCTCTTCCCGTACAGCGTACAGTCATCGCCGTCACCCTTTCTGGTACGGCGTACGGAGACAGATGATCACCACCACGGGTCTCACGAGGACCTTCACGAAGAAGGCGAGCGTGGTCGAGGCCGTCCGCGGCATCGACCTGTCGGTCGCGGACGGCGAGCTCGTCGCCATCCTCGGGCCGAACGGCGCGGGCAAGTCCACCACCCTGAAGATGCTCACCGGGCTGCTCGCCCCGACGTTCGGGTCGGCCACGGTCGCGGGGCACGACGTCGTCGCGCACCCCGACCGGGTGCGTCAGGCCATCGGCTACATCGGCCAGGGCAACAGCGCCGGCCACTACTTCCGCGTCGCCGACGAGCTCGCCAGCCAGGCGCAGTTCTACGGCGTCCCGGCGGCCGAGGGACGGCGACGGGCGAGCGACCTGCTCGCGGCGCTCGACCTGGTCGGGCTCGAGAAGCGCACGGTCAACACCCTCTCGGGCGGCCAGCGGCGCCGGCTCGACGTGGCGATGGGCCTGCTGAACCGGCCGCCGCTGCTGTTCCTGGACGAGCCGAGCACCGGGATGGATCCGGCCAGCCGCGCCAACCTCTGGGAGCACGTGCAGCGGATGCGGCACGAGTTCGGAATGACGCTGGTGCTCACCACGCACTACCTCGAGGAGGCCGACCGGATGGCCGAGCGCGTCGTCGTCATCGACCAGGGTTCGATCATCGCCGACGACACCCCGGCGGCCCTGCGCCACACGCACGCCTCCGACGTCGTCACGCTCACGTGGGCGAGCGATGACGAGGCGGACCGCGCACGCGACCTGCTCCGGCGGGACTCGCGGTTCGACGGGCACCTGGTGGCGGCGGGCGAGGGGCGCGACAGCGGCCTCCGGCTCGAGCTCGACGACGGTCCGGCCGTGCTGCCCGCGCTGCTGCACGCGCTCGAGGGGGCCGCGCTGCGTCCCGCGACGGCGTCGATCGCCGAGGCGACGCTCGACGACGTGTTCCTCAACCTGACCGGCCGCTCGCTCCGCGAGGAGTCCGAGTCCGGTGACGACGCCGCGGCGGTCGCGGCGATGGCGGCAGCCGCCGGAGGTCCCGGTGGCGGAACGGGAGGTGCGGCATGAGCGCCGCGGACGTGGCGTCGAGCACCGGACGGGTGCAGGCGCCGGGCACGGGGGGCTCGCGCGCGAGTTCGTCGCTGCCGACCAACCCGGTCGCCCGGTTCGCCCACGACACCTGGGCCGTGGCCTGGCGCGAGCTGCGCCTGACGCTGCGCGACCCGTTCTCGCAGGTGTTCGCCCTGGGTCAGCCCATCGTCTTCCTGGTGCTGTTCGCACCGCTGCTGTCCGGTCTCGTCGGCGGGGCGATGGCGGGGCCGGGGGCCGATGCCGCCGGTCAGTCCACGATCCAGTGGTTCCTGCCGGGGCTGCTCGTGATGATCGCGCTGTTCGGCACGGGCATGACCGGCTCGAACCTGCTGTTCGAGATGCAGATGGGCAGCTACGAGCGGATCCTCGCGTCGCCGCTGTCCCGCGCCTCGATCATCGTGGGCCGGGCGCTGAAGGAGTTCGTGCCGCTGGTCCTGCAGGCGTTCGTCCTCACGGTCGCCGCCGTTCCGTTCGGCTTCACGATCCACCCGCTGGGCGTGCTGCTCGGGCTGGTGATGCTCGGTCTGTTCGGCATCGGCCTCGGATCGCTGTCCTACGCGCTCGGGCTGGCGTCGAAGAATCGCGAGTGGCTGTTCTGGACCGTGCAGCAGTCCGTCACGTTCCCCCTCCTGCTGCTGGCGGGCATGATGCTGCCGCTGGAGAGCGGGCCGGGGTGGATGCAGGTCGCCTCGCGCTTCAACCCGATCACCTACCTGGTGAACGGTGAGCGGGCGCTGTTCTCCGGCCAGCTGACGATCGACGTGCTGTGGGGCTTCCTGGCCGCGGCGGGCACGCTCGCCGTCGGGCTCGCGGTGGGTGTCTCGGCGATCCGCCGCGCGACGCGCTGATCCGACGAGCTGCCGCGCTCCCGACGCGGGGCCCTCACCGGCGCTCGCGGGTCGACCACCGGTCCTCGCAGCGAACTCGTTCGTGTCCTTCCGAAGGACACGAACGAGTTCGGAGGAAGGCGGCCTGGTCGGGTCGGGCCCGGTGAGGCGAAGCTCGCGGGGGGCGCGGGCACACGGGCGCGGGCCGGATCAGGCGGTGCGGATCAGGCGGCGCGGATCAGGCGGTGCGGCGCACCGCGACCGTCGGGTCCACCCCGACCGCGCGCATCACGAACGCGACGGTCTCCTCGATCGCGCGGTCGCGGCGCGGCCCGTCCTCGGGCACGTGGCGCGCGTTGAGGCACGAGTTGACGAGGGGGACGACGGCGTCGAGGTCCTGCCGGGGGAAGCGCCCCGTTCCGATGCCCTGGATGAGGATGCGGCGCAGCGGCGCCTCGATCTGCAGGATGTGCTCACGCAGCCGGAGCATGGTGCTGCGCGAGACGACCGTGCGCAGGTCCGGCCCTGGCGCCAGGTGGTAGACGCGCTTGAGACGGATCTGCTGCTGCACGTAGGTCCGCAGCTGCTCGACCGGGTCCTCGATGCCCGTCAGGGACTGCTCGAGGGCGGCGATGTAGGACGTCGTCTCGTTCTCGATGAACCCGAGCAGGAGCGACTCCTTGTCGGGGAAGTGGTTGTAGACCGCCGTGCGGCCGACCCCCGCCTCGCCGGCGATGTCGGCCAGCGTGATCGCGTCGAAACCCTCGCGCTCCATCAGGGCGGAGAGCGCGGCGAAGAGTCGCAGGCGCACCTGCTCCCGATGCTCGGCCAGCGTCGCCCCGATGATCTTCGGCATGACCCCAGTCTCTCACGTATATGACGGGATTCGCATGGTCGTCATAATGTGGCGAAGGACACCGACGGAAGGGACCAACGGCCTAGGCTCGGGGGAGAACCGTCGTCTAGAAGGGCAGCCCGTCATGAACAGCGCGACCAACCAGAAGATCATCACGACCCTGTCGGTCATGGCCGCGGGCTTCGTGGCCACGAAGGCCCTCGACCTGCTCTGGCGCAAGGCCACCGGTCACCAGCCGCCCTCGAAGGGTGAGGACGCCTCGGTCCGCGAGATCGTCGTCTTCGCCGCGATCTCGGGTGCGCTCGCCGCCCTGGCCCGCGCCGGGACCACCAAGGCCGTCACGCGCGCCATCTCCAAGCGCGTGGACGAGGTCGTCTGAGCCCTGCTCAGCTCCGGCCCGACGGCGGCTCGTGCGTGTCCTCGTGCGCGCCGTCGTGGGGCTGGGGGTCCCGGGTCGCCAGGACCTCCTCCTCCACGGCCTCGGCCTTGGCCGACGCACCGGCCTGATCCTCCGGGCCCTGGACGAGGTCGTCGCCCGCACCCGCTGACGGCCCCGTCGAGGACGACGGCGCCGGCATCTGCCGCCCTGCCGCGCCCTCGCGGTCGGCCATCCGCTCGATAACCGCCAGGTCGTCGGTCAGCTCGTCCACGACCAGCAGGTCGCTGCGCACCTGCGACGTGCGGTAGCCCGCCCGCCCCACCATGTGCGCCGAGACCGGCGCGGTGATCAGCTGCAGCGCCACCACCAGCACGAGCGTCCAGATGACGACGCCGGTGCGGATCTCCAGCGCGAGGCCACCCATGAGCAGCGCCAGCCCGAGCACCTGCGGCTTGGTCGCCGCGTGCATCCGGGCGAGCAGGTCCGGGAACCGGGCGATGCCGATGCCCGCGACCATCGCTAGGAACGACCCGGCCAGGAGCATGACGGCGGCCACGACGTGCGCGACCGTGTCCAGCACGCTGCCGTCGGCGATCATGACGTCCCACCCCCGTCGGACTCCTCGAGCTCGGCGCGACGGCGGGCCTCGCGCTCGGCGGCGGCCTCCTCGCGGGTGAGGATGCGCTTGTCGTCGTCCTTGTCGGCCGCCGCGAACCGAGCCACCGTCACCGAGCCGATGAACCCGACCAGGGCGAGCACGACGAGCACGGGCACCAGGTCCGAGCGCAGCGTCCACGCCGAGACGATCGCGACGGCGGCCAGCACGGTCGCCACGACGACGTCGACGGCGACCACGCGGTCGAGCATGCTCGGCCCGCGCTCGGCGCGGACCACGGCGCACACGGCACCGATGCCGACCATCACACCGCAGGCGATCACGACACCGAGGCTCATCGCGGCCCCCCGTCGGCGTGGGACGTCTCGGCCTGCACGGCGGCGGCCATCGCGTCGGCGGGCAGCGGCGCGGCGGCCACGGCCCCGCGCGGTGCGCCACCCAGCCGGCGGGCGGGCAGCCCGGCTCGGGCGATCTCGTCGTCGGACGCGAGCGCATACATCACGCGCGCCTCCTGCTCGAGGACCTCGTGGCGCGCCCGTTCGACGGCCCCGTCGCCCCCGAGGTCGAGCACGTGCACGTACAGGGTGCTGGTGGCACGGTGCGCCTCCACGATGATCGAACCCGGCACGAGCGAGCAGAAGTCGGCCGTGAGGGTGAGGTACAGGTCGGAGCGCGACCGCAGCTGCACCCGGATCACACCGCTGCGCGGTTCGCGGTTGAACCGCAGCGCGATCCCGGTCACCTCGACGCTGGCGACGACGATGTCGAGGCCCAGGCGCCCCATCAGCCGCAGGAAGCCGAGCAGCGAGGGTCGGCCCGCGAAGGGCACGCGAGGCAGCGGCAGGAGGGCGGCCACGACGTAGGCGGCGACCAGGCCGCCGAGGAGGTTGGCCCAGGTTAGGTCGCCCCACAGGAGGATCCAGACCAGGGTCAACCACGCGACGGCCGGGATCGAGGGCCGGCCGCGGCGCGTGCTGCCGGGGACCGTGCGGGCGGGTGCCAGGGGACCGGCGCTCGCGCCGGTGGGATCGCTCGGGCTCACTCGTCCTCACCTCCGGGCTCGGGTGCCGTCGTCGTGGCGTCGTCGGTCGGTTCGGCCTCGGTCGACTGGCCGTCGCCCCGCACGCCGTCCACCAGGACGGCGTCGATGTACGGCGAGCGCGCGCGCAGATCGGTCGCGGCGTCGTCGGCGTAGCGGTACAGCGGCCCGGCGAGGAACGTGATCGCGCAGCTGGCCACGACCAGGGCGGCGGCGGGGCCGAACATGCTGCGCGGCGTGCGGACCTTCGGCAGCTCGCTGGGGGCGGTCTGCCAGAACGCCTTGTTCCAGGCCTTGATGATCGCGTAGAGCGTCAGCAGCGAGGTCGCCAGACCGGCGATCACGACGGCGTAGCCCAGCGGCGTCCCGAGGTCGATGCCCGCCTGCAGCAGGCCGACCTTGCCCAGGAAGCCCGACAGCGGCGGGATGCCGGCGAGGTTCATCGCGGGGACGAAGAAGATGATCGCGAGCGCCGGGGCGAGCTTCGCCAGACCACCCAGCTTCGCCAGCGACGTCGTCCCACCCCGCTGCTCGATCAGACCCGTCACGAGGAACAGCGCGGTCTGCACGGTGATGTGGTGGGCGACGTAGAAGATCGTCGCCGCCATCCCGACCTGCGAGGCGACCGCGATGCCGAAGATCATGTAGCCGATGTGGCTCACGAGCGTGAACGACAGCAGACGTTTCAGGTCGTCCTGCGCGACCGCGCCGAGGATGCCGACCACCATGGTGAGCAGGGCGATCACCAGCAGCACGTCGTCCAGCGCGCCGTTCGGGAACAGCAGCGTCTGGGTGCGGATGATCGCGTACACGCCGACCTTGGTCAGCAGCCCGGCGAAGACGGCGGTGACGGGTGCGGGCGCCGTCGGGTAGGAGTCGGGCAGCCAGGCCGAGAGCGGGAAGATCGCCGCCTTGATGGCGAACCCGAGCAGCAGCATGACCTGGAGCGCGAGCTGCGTGCCCTCCGGCAGCTCCGGCAGGCGCTGACCGAGCTGCGCGAGGTTGAGCGTGCCGGTTGCGGCGTAGATGAGCGCGATCGCGATGAGGAACAGGACCGAGGAGAGCAGCGAGACGATCACGTAGATCGTGCCGGCGCGGATCCGGTCGCTCGTGGCGCCGAGCGTGATGAGCACGAAGCTCGCGCCCAGCACGATCTCGAACGCGACGTAGATGTTGAACAGGTCGCCCGAGACGAACGCGTTGGCGACGCCCGCCGCGAGGACCAGGTAGGTCGGGTGGAAGACCGAGACGGGGGTCTGCTCGTCGTCGGAGCTCTCCACGTCGGAGGCGCGCTGGCCCACCGAGTAGGCGAGGACGCCGAGCAGCACGATGCTCGAGACCACCAGCATCAGCGCGGCGAGCCGGTCCACCACGAGGGCGATCCCGACCGGGGCGGCCCAGCCGCCGACGTTGACCACCAGCGGTCCGGCGTCGGCCTGGAAGAGGAGCACGACGGCGACGGTCAGGACGACGGACAGCGCGGCCAGGGAGATGACCGCCTGGACGCGGGGCCGGCGCGCCTGTGTCAGGGCGAGCCCGGCGCAGATCAGCGGGACGACGACGGGGAGGGGGACGAGCCAGCTCATCGGTGGCCCTCCTTCGAGGTCGCGTCGGGCACGTCCTCGGTCTCGTCACGGACCTGGGCGGCCTCGAGGGCCGCGTTCGCGGTCGCCTCGTCGGAACGCGTGTCCAGCTCGCCCTGCTCGGCGCGACGCGCGATGCGGCGGTCCTCGACGTCGTCCTGCACCTCGTCGTGGCCGTGCAGCTGCCAGGACCGGTAGGCCATCGCGAGGATGAACGCGGTGAACCCGAGCGTGATGACGATCGCGGTGAGGACCAGCGCCTGGGGCAGCGGGTCGCTCATCGCCTCGTCGCTCGACCCGATCAGCGGCGGGGCGCCGGCGGCGCCACCCGCGATGAGGATGAGCAGGTTGACGCCGTTGCCGACGAGGGCGACGCCGATGAGCACGCGCGTGAGGCTGCGCTCCAGGAGCAGGTAGACGCCCGTGGCGATCAGGGCGCCCATGACCACGACGAGGACCATGCTCGGGGTGTTGTCGGAGACGATCATCGCGGTCCTCCCTGCTCGGTCTCGGTGGAGCTGCTGCCGGTGGTCGTGCTGCCGTCGGCCCTCGGTTCCGGTTCGCGCGGGTCCTCGAGCTCGTAGCCCGCCCCGGCGAGCACGCTGCCGGAGTCGTCCAGATCGGCCTCGTCGTGCGCGATCTCGCGGGCGACGTAGCCCTCGGCCTCGCCCTGGCGGTCGATCTCGGCGCCGAGCGTGCGCAGCACGTCCAGCACCAGCCCGATGACGACCAGGTAGACGCCGATGTCGAAGAACAGCGTGGTGACGAACTTGATCTCGCCCAGCGGGCCCGCGGTGAACTCGATGACCGCGGACTCCAGCACCGTGCCGCCGAAGAACATCGGGACGACGCCGGCACCGGCCGAGAGGAACAGGCCGGAGCCCAGCAGGAGGCCCGCGTTGACCGGCGCGGCCTCGCCCAGCTCGTACCGGCCGCCGGCGAGGTAGCGCAGCACGAGCGCGATGCCCGCGATGAGGCCGCCGGCGAACCCGCCGCCGGGTGCGTTGTGGCCCGAGAACAGCAGGAACAGCGAGAACACGACCATCGTGTGGAACAGCAGTCGCGTGGCGATCTCGAGGATCACCGAGCGGCGCTGCGGTGCGAGCGTCGCGCCGGCCGAGAGCCAGCGCTGGTTGCGCATCGCGCCGACGGCGGAGTCCGTCCAGCGCTCGAGCGCCCCCGGCTGGTCGGCGGTGGCGTCGCCGGAGGCAGCGCCGTCGCCCGACGCCGTGGACGCCGTGGACGTCACGGACCCGGAGGAGGTCGCCGCGCCGTCGGGCCCGGCGACGCCGCGCACCTGCAGGCGGACGAGGTTGTCGTCACCGGCCGCGCCGTCGGTCCAGATGCCGCCGAGCTTCTTGCCCTGCAGGTCGGACGCGCGCTCGACCCTGGCCGTGCGCACGCGGAGGAAGACGAGCGACGCGACGCCGGTGGCGGCCACGAGGAGGACCGAGATCTCGCCCATCGTGTCCCACGCGCGGATGTCGACCAGGGTGACGTTGACGATGTTGCGGCCGTAGCCGTAGTCGTAGGCCTCCTGCGGGAAGTTCACCGAGACCGGGGTCGCGGTGCGCGAGTTCGCCGCGATCAGCGCGAGCAGGCTCACGGTCGCGCCGACGGCGGCGCCGAGCGCGGCCCGCAGCCACCGGCTGTCGGCGAGGGGGCGGTTGGAGAAGTAGGCCGGCAGGCGGCGCAGCACGAGCACGAAGACGAGCAGCGTGACGGTCTCGACCAGCACCTGCGTGACCGCGAGGTCGGGAGCGCCGTGCAGCTCGTACATGAGCGCGATGCCGTAGCCGGAGATGCCCATCAGCAGGATCGCCTTGAGGCGGCGGCGGGCGCGGGCGGCGCCGACGGCACCGACCACGATGACGATGCCGACGGCGAGCTGGGCGGGGGAGTCCCACAGCCGCACGGGGCCGAACGTGTTCTCGGACGTCAGCATCGCGGTCGACGCGGCCAGCACGGCGACGAGCAGGATGACGGCCAGGTAGAACGGCAGCGAACCGCGCTGGGTGAGCGACGTGGTGAAGCCGGCGCCGCGGTCGAGGCGGCGCATGAAGCGGCGGTAGAGGTCCTCGGCGTCGAACGCGAAGCTCTCGCGGCGCTGCAGCCCGGAGTCCCGGCCGCGCCACCAGAAGAGCGCGGCTCCGCCGACGAGGATGATCACGGTCAGCAGCAGCGGCAGGCCGAACCCACCCCACAGCGTGAGGTGACCCTCCTCGCCCTCGGGGTAGGTGGCGGCGTACGGCGCCAGCAGGCGCTCACCGAGCGCGGGCACGAGCCCGGCGGCGAGCCCGGCGACGGCGAGGACCGTCGGCGAGATGAACATCTGCCAGGCCTCGCGGTCGGTGGGCGTGTCCTCGAGGCCGTCCTTGGCCGCGAACGCGCCCCACCAGAACCGCAGGCCGTAGGCCACGGTGAGGATCGACCCCAGCACCAGGACCACCAGGAGCGCGATGCTGCGCGGGCTGCCGTCGTGCACGAGCCCCTCGAGCGCCGCCTCCTTGGCGACGTAGCCCGCGAGCGGTGCGATCCCGATCATCGAGGCGATCGCGAGCGCCGCGACGACCGAGAGGAACGGCATCGAGCGCCTGAGGTTGGAGAGCTGGTGGATGTCGCGCGTGCCGGCCGCGGCGTCGACGATGCCGACCGTGAGGAACAGCGTCGCCTTGAACATCGCGTGGCTGCCGATCATCGCGACGCCGGCGAGCGCGACGGCGCGGTCGCTCTGGCCGACGAGCATGATCAGGAGGCCGAGCTGGCTGACGGTGCCGTAGGCGAGCACGAGCTTGAGGTCCCACTGGCGCATCGCTCGGTAGCCGCCGATGAGCATCGTGCCGCTCGCCAGCACCAGCAGCGGCCACTCCCAGGAGGCCCAGGTCGAGAAGCCGGGCGCCAGGCGCGCGACGAGGTAGACGCCCGCCTTCACCATGGCGGCGGCGTGCAGGTAGGCGCTGACCGGCGTCGGCGCGGCCATCGCGGCCGGGAGCCAGAAGTGGAACGGGATGAGGGCCGACTTGCTGACGGCGCCGACGAGCACGCAGATGATCGCGACGGACGTCAGCGTCGTCATCTCCGGGGTGGCGGTGACCAGCTCGTGCAGCGAGTACGACCCGCCGTCGACCTGGCCGAGCACGATGATGCCGCCCAGCATCACCAGGCCGCCGAAGGTCGTCACGATGATCGCCTGCATGGCCGCTCTGCGCGAGACCTTGCGGTCGCTGTAGTGGCCGATGAGCAGGTAGGAGAAGACCGTGGTCAGCTCCCAGAACAGGTAGAGCATGAGCGTGGAGTCGGTGGCCACGAGGCCGAGCATCGCGCCGGCGAACGCGACGAAGACGCCGCCGAAGCGGCCCTTGCCGCTCGCCGCGGCAGCGAAGTACCAGGCGCAGTAGGCCAGCACGAGTGCGCCCACGGTGCCCACGATCAGCACCATGAACCAGGAGAGGGTGTCGAGGCGGAACGTGATCGACAGGTCCAGCTCGGGCACCCACGTGTAGGTCTCCACGACCTGGTTGCCCGCCATGACCTCGCCGGTCTTGGTGAGCGCCCAGACGGCGGCGCTCGCGGGAGCCAGGCCGAGGACGGCGAACATGCGCCGGCCGAAGCGGTTGAGCAGGACGGGGGCGATCACGGCTGCCGCGACGTGCAGCAGGAGGATCTGGAGCATCGCGGTCCCGTCTTGTCGAAGGCGGCGGGGAGCAGTTCCCTACTCTACCTGGCGGACCTCAAAGCCAGCCCAAAGGGAGGCCAAAGCGGATCGGCCGTGGCACCATGGATCGACCAAGAGTCGGGCGCGAAGGAGCGGAGCGATGGTCGGGATCCTGCTGGTGCACGGGCGGAGCCGCCCGCTGTTCGGTCCGGTCGAGATGAAGGAGCAGTGGCTCGTGGCGCTGCGGGGCGGGTTCGAGGCCGCCGGTCTCGAGGTCCCGTTCGCCGACGAGGACGTGCGCCTGCCCTGGTACGGCGGCAACCTCTCCCACCTGGTCGGCGGTGTCGCGCGCGCCGAGGCCGAGCGGGTCTCGCTGCGCGGGGACCTGCCGCGCGACGAGCGGGAGTTCGTGGCGGAGGTGGTGCGCGCCGTCGCCGCGGAGCTCGCCTTCACGCCGGAGCAGCTCGACCGGGTCACGGACCCCGCCGACGCCGGCGCACGCGAGGGGGACTGGGGCCGCGTGCGCACGGTGCTCGCCGCCGTCGACGCCTACGTGCCCGGCATGTCCGGTGCCACCGTCGCGTTCGTGGCGCGCGAGTGCTTCGGCTACCTCACCGATGCGCGGTTGCGCCAGATGATCGACGACGGCGTCGCGCATGCCGCGCCCGCGAGCGGCCCGGTGATCGTGCTCGGGCACTCGCTCGGGGCCCTCATCGCCTACCGCGTGCTGCGCTCCCACCCCGCGGCACGCTCCTGGGACGTCCCGCTCCTGCTCACGATGGGCGCCCCGCTCGGGTGGCCGCCGGTGATCCGCGCGCTGGACCGGCTGGAGACGCGTCGGCTGCCCGCCGCGGTCGGCTCCTGGGTCAACGTCCGGGACCCGCGCGACGCCGTCACGGCCGGCGGGGTCGACGGCACACTGCTCCCCGTCGGGACGGTGGACGAGGAGGCGGGCGTGGTCAACCCCGACGACGGTCGGCACGCGATCGAGTACTACCTGGCCGATCCGCTGGTCGCGGGGCACGTCGCGGCGGCGCTGGAGCGCTGAGTCGTTCCCCCGCGGGCGGTGCGCGCGGTCGTAGTCTCGTGCCGTGCCAGATCCGGATGACGACGTCGAGCTCCCGCCCACCTACGACTTCTCCGGCGGTCTGACGGGTTTCGACGAGCAGCCCGGTGCCGCCCCCGCCCCCGCCCCCGCCGCTCCCGCCGATCCCGTGCCGCCGGCCGCGCCCGCCGTGCAGCCGGGGTCGCCCGTGCCGCCGCCGACGCCGCCGTCCGGGCAGAGCGGCTACGGCCAGCCGGGCTACGGGCAGACCGGCTACGGCCAGACGGGCTACGGCCCGGCGTCCTACGGCACGGCTCCTGGGGCGCCCCCGTCCCAGCCCCCGACCGTCCGCACGCCCTACTCCTCGGCGTACTCCTCGCCGTCGTCGACCTCACCCTTCGCCCCGACCCCCGGCTCGGCCAAGCCGTCGTCGGGACGCGCGGGCTTCGCGGTCGTCGGCGTGGTCGTGGCCGTCGTGGTGGTCGCTGTCGTCGGTGCCGTGCTGGGGTCGGTCGGGGGCTCGTCCGACGACTCCTCCTCCACCAGCCCCGTGCAGACCGAGCCGGACTCGACCGACCAGCTCTGGTCGGCGCAGCTCGACGAGCGGCTGCACGACGACGCGCTGAACGGTTCCCGCGTCTACGGCGACCCGAACGGCAGCATGGTCGTGATCGGCGACACGGTGGTCGGCCGGTTCTCGGGCGACCCCTACGACGAGGCGGAGCCGACGGCCGTGCGGGCGTACTCGCTGGGAGACGGCACCCCCGTCGACCTCGCCCGGATGGACAGGCCGCGCTGCGCCGTCGTGCCGGAGCCCGGCGGCGCCGAGCCGAGCCTGCTGACGTGCGGCGGCGGCCTCGACGACGAGCAGGTGCTCGTCACCTTCGACGTCGCGAGCGGCGAGGAGGTCCGCCGGTTCGAGATTCCCGAGCCCGTCGCGCTCGTCGCGGCGACCTCGTCCGGCGTCGTCACGCTCGACGCGATCGACCCCGCCACGGGGGACGGCGTGATCCGCTGGTACACCGCCGACGGCGACCGACGCTGGAGCGAGCCGCTGGCGGACCTGCCCGCGGAGCTGCGCGAGGACATCGTCTACGACAACGACGACGGGTACGAGCTGGGGTACTCCACCGACCTGGTCGCACTCGGCGACGGCGCTCTCCTCACGTCGGCCAGCTCCCTGGTCGCGGTGGACGAGACGGGCGTCCTGCGCACGCGCCAGTGCTGGTCGGGGATGGTCCTGGCCGAGAGCTACGTGTGCGAGGACGCGGAGACCTCGATGATCGAGGGGGTCTCGGCGTCGGGCGAGACGCTGTGGTCCCTCGACGACGTCTCGCTGCGGACCGGCCTGTACGAGCGCTCCCCGGCGCTCCTCTACGTGGACTACCTCTCGCCGTCGCGCGCGTACGGACTCGTCGACCCGGCCACCGGGCGGCAGGGCGCGGCGCTGGAGCTCGGCGAGGACTACCTGCAGCTCGCCGGGTCGCCCGAGCACCCCGTCCTCTACCAGGAGGAGGAGCAGGACGACTACGACGACCCGACCGTCGTGACCCTGACGACGATGGATCCCGCCACGCTCGACGCGGCGTGGACGACCGAGCTCGAGTCCAGGCAGTACCCCACCGTGCTCGTCGCGGGGGAGCGGGTGCTGGTCGAGGTCGACTACGGCCGCTGGACGGTGCTGGACGCCACCACCGGCTCCGTCGTCGGCGGTCTGGAGGACGAGGGCAGGGTCGTCGCGGTGGTCGACGGCGGGGTCCTGATCGAGGACTACCGGGAGCTCCGTCGCGTCGAGCTGCCGTGACCGCCGGGTGACCGCGGGGCTGTCGAACTAGGCTCGGTGGATGCCGGACCCGGATGACGACGTCGAGCTCCCGCCGTCCTACGACTTCACGGGCGGGTTCGGGTCGTTCCTGACCGATCCGCAGCAGCGCGACCCGGGTGATCCCGCCGCGACGGATCCCGCTGATCCCGCCGATCCCCCGGGTGGCGCGACTCCGCCGCCCCCACCGACGCAGCCCGCCACGCCCCCGCCGCCGCCCGTGCGCCAGCGGGGTTGGCGCGGCCCGACGGGTCCGTCCGCCTACGGGACCCCGCCCTCGGCGTCGGGCGCGATCTCGCGGGACCCGCAGCCCGCCGCGGCGAGCGCGGGGGCGAAGGCCCCGACGACGCCCCCGCGCCCGGCGCGGAAGCCGCGCAAGAAGGCCAAGCGGCGCACGCCGACGGCGGCGCGCGGGTCGGGCAGCAACCCGCGCCAGGGTTCGTCCTCGACACCGGCGACCGCGCCCCCGACGCGGACCGGCTGGACCCCGTGGCGTCTGGCCGGGACGGCGGCTGCCGTCGTGACCGTGGCGGTCGTCGTCGGTGTCAACGCGACGGGTGACGGCGCGGGCAGCGACCCGCAGTCCACCACGGTGCCGGTCGAGCCGGACACGAGCAGCGTCCTGTGGACCTACGGTCTCGATCGCGACGCCCGCCTGATGCGCGACGACCTCTCCGGGGCGAGCGCGTTGGCCACGGGCCTCGGCAGCGCCATCGCCGTCGGCGACCGGCTCCTGGGACGGTTCTCCGCCGACCCGAACGACGAGGACGGACCCGCGAAGATCCGGGTGGTCGATCTGGTCGACGGCGCCGCGCGCGACCTCCTGACGCTGGAGCGTCCGAGGTGTGCCGCCGTTCCCGGTGCGCTCGGGCGCGGCAGCGACCTCGTGGCGTGCTCCGGCGTCGACGACTCCTCGCCCGTCATCGTCACGCTGAACGTGGCCACGGGAGAGGAGGTGCGCCGCTGGCCGGTCTCGGCACCGATCGAGCTGATCGCCGTGACGGCGGACGGTGTGGTCACGCTCGACGCCGTGGACCCCGAGGTCGGCTCGACCGCGCTGCGGTGGTACGGCCCCGACGGCGCACCGCGGTGGACCGTGCCGTCGGCCGACCTGCCCGGCTCGGTCCGCGAGCAGCTCCTGCAGCAGCGCGACGAGGGCTGGGAGCTCCTCTACAGCGCCGTCCTCGCCCCGGTCGGCGACGGCGCGCTCCTGTCCGGTTCCCAGGCCGTCGTCTCGATGGACGCCACCGGGGTGACCCTGGCGACCGCCTGCTGGGCGGGTTCGGTCGTCGGTGACGTGTTCACCTGCGACAACGAGGGCACACGCGAGGCCGAGGGGCGCACCGCCTCGGGCGAGCTGCTGTGGTCGGACGAGGACCTCTCCCTCGGGCTGGGATACCTGCGACGCGCACCGGTGACACTGGCGAGCGACTACGTCTCGCTCGAGGAGGACTACCGGGTGGACAACCGCCTCGTCGACGCCCGCACCGGACGGACGGGCCCCGTGCTGCCGGAGATCGAGGGCTCCCCGCGCGTCGACGGCCCCGTGGGATCGCCGGTCGCGATCGTCGAGGAGGATCGCGAGGACTACGACGAGACGACCGTCGCGACGGTCTCCCTCCTGGACCCGGTGACGCTCGGGGTGACGTGGTCGGTGGAGCTGCCCTCGCGGCAGTACTCGAACGTCGTCGTGACCGACCGCCGCGTGCTGGTCGAGGTCGACCGACGCCGGTGGACGGTCCTGGACCTCGCGGACGGCTCCGTCGTCGGCGGGCTGGCCACGGACTCCGACGTCGTGGCGATCGTCGACGGCGGCATCATCACGTCAGGTTTCGACGCGATGCAGCGCGTCGAGCTGCCGTAGTGCCGATCTCGGCGCGGCGACTGGCGACGGGCGATGAGTGGCGCGGACCTCAGCGCGCGTGGTCGGCCAGCTGGTCCGGCGCGACCAGGAAGCCGTCCTCGTCGAGGATCTCCCCGCCCACGGCGCCGTGCAGCGCGACCGCCGCGCGTTCGATCGAGGCCCTCGCGTCGTCGCGACGGCGCAGCCCGCCCCGCGAGGTGGGTGTGCGATCGCCGTCGATCCAGCGCAGCGCGTAGGTGAGGACCCCGGCGCTGGTCCACGCGGCCGTCCGCAGCGCGGGCGGGAGGACCTCGACGGCCTCGACCTCGACGACGACGTGGTCGGCGCCCTCGGCGAGCTCGTCCGCCCCCCGGTGGTGCCAGGTGGCGCCGTAGCCGTCCAGGTGGTGGCCGTGGTGCGCGACGGCGTCGGCGCCGGGCAGGAGGACCAGCCCGGGCAGGGCCGCCTCGAGCACGTGGGCGAGCGTGTCGGGCTCGAGCCAGGTGGGGGCGTGCACGGCCAGGTCGACGGCGGAGCCCGGGTCCGGTTCGACCAGCACGCCGGTCGTCACGCGCAGGGCACCCGCGAGCCGTCGGGCGCACGCGTGCGCGACGTCGAGCACCTGGCGCTCCAGGCCCTCGGGGTGCTCGGGGCCGAACGCGTCCAGGAGCGGTCCGTAACCCCCGGCGAGGGTCGGCGCGGGGCCGGATCGCTCGGCGTCGACGTCGATCACGAAGATCGTCTCGACCCAGTCCGGCAGGCCCAGCGGTCCACGCGTGGCCGCCGCCCCCCACGGGCCGGTGAGCGTCGCGCGCGAGTGGCGGTCGGCGTCGGGCAGCAGGTCCAGCACGCCGGGCAGCGTGCCGGAGGCGGGCGTGGTCCAGCGGGCGCCGACGACGAGCGAGACCACGAGCGCCTCGACCTCGTCCGGTTCGACGTCCGCCGCGAGCAGGAGCAGGTGGTGGTGCGCCGCGACGGCGGGGGCCAGGCGGGGGAGGTGGGGCTGGGCCGGGTCGGTCTCGTCGTGGTCGCCGACCACCGCTACTCCACGTGCGTGCGGTGGAAGCCGAGGTGCGAGCGGGACGCCGTCGGGCCGCGCTGACCCTGGTAGCGCGAGCCGCTCGCGCCGCTGCCGTACGGGTGCAGGGCGGGGCTGGAGAGGCGGAAGAAGCAGAGCTGGCCGATCTTCATGCCCGGCCACAGGGTGATGGGCAGCGTCGCGACGTTGGAGAGCTCGAGCGTCACGTGGCCCGTGAAGCCGGGGTCGATGAAGCCCGCGGTGGAGTGGGTCAGCAGTCCGAGGCGGCCGAGGGAGGACTTGCCCTCCAGGCGGGCCGCGACGTCGTCGGGCAGCGTCACGAGCTCGTGCGTGGCACCGAGGACGAACTCGCCCGGGTGCAGCACGAAGGCCTCGTCGGGGGCGACCTCGACCAGGCGCGTGAGGTCGCTCTGGTCCTGGGCGGGGTCGATGACCGGGTACTTGTGGTTGTCGAAGAGCCGGAAGAACCGGTCGAGGCGCACGTCGACCGAGCTGGGCTGGATCATCGCGGGGTCGAACGGGTCCAGCCGGACGCGTCCGGACTCGAGCTCGGCGGCGATGTCACGGTCGGAGAGCAGCACGCGCCCACGCTACCGGCTCGCCACCGGGCGGGCGGCGGCCGGTCGCGCACCCGACCGGTAGGCTGCCGTGGGAGCGCTTCCACACCGGCACGGCCGCCGGTGGGAACGGCGCCCGCCGCCCACCGAGAGAGGTCAGTCCCATGCAGTTCGGTCACTTCGACGACGCCGCGCGCGAGTACGTCATCACCACGCCGCACACGCCGTACCCGTGGATCAACTACCTGGGCTCCGAGCAGTTCTTCTCGCTGCTCTCCCACCAGGCGGGCGGCTACTCCTTCTACCGCGACGCGAAGATGCGTCGCCTCACGCGCTACCGCTACAACAACGTCCCCACCGACGCCGGGGGTCGCTACCTCTACGTCAACGACGGCGGCGACGTCTGGACGCCGTCGTGGCTGCCGGTCAAGGCCGACCTCGACCACTTCGAGACGCGGCACGGCCTCGGGTACTCCACCATCACGGGCGAGCGCGGCGGGCTGCGCGTGGCGACGACGTTCCTCGTGCCGCTGGGCGAGAACGCCGAGGTCAGCAAGGTCGTCGTGACCAACACCTCCGACGCGGCTAAGTCGGTCAAGCTCTTCAGCTACCTGGAGTTCTGCCTCTGGAACGCCTCGGACGACCAGACCAACTACCAGCGCAACCTCTCGATCGGCGAGGTCGAGGTGGAGGAGGCGACGCCGTCGGGCGGCTCGGCGATCTACCACCGCACCGAGTACCGCGAGCGCCGCAACCACTACGCCGTCTCGGGCGTGAACGAGCCCGGCGTCGGCTTCGACACCGACCGCGACACGTTCCTCGGCGGGCCGTACGCCTCGCTCGCCGAGGCCGCCGTGCCGCGCGCCGGCGTCGCGCAGAACTCGGTCGCCTCGGGCTGGTACCCGATCGCGTCGCACGCCCACGAGCTCGAGCTCGCGCCGGGGGAGTCCCACGCGCTCGTGTACGTGCTGGGCTACGAGGAGAACGACGAGACGCACAAGTGGGCCGACGACGCCCACCAGGTGATCAACAAGGAAGGTGCGCACGCGTTGCTGGAGCGGTTCGCGACGCCCGCGCACGTCGACGCCGCGCTCGAGCGGCTGCGCGAGTACTGGGCCGACCTGCTCTCGAGCTACTCCGTCACCTCGACCGATCCGAAGCTCGACCGGATGGTCAACGTCTGGAACCAGTACCAGTGCATGGTCACGTTCAACATGTCGCGCTCGGCGTCGTTCTTCGAGACCGGGATCGGACGCGGGATGGGGTTCCGCGACTCCAACCAGGACCTGCTCGGGTTCGTCCACCTCGTGCCGGAGCGGGCACGCGAGCGGATCATCGACATCGCCTCCACGCAGCTGCCGGACGGCAGCGCCTACCACCAGTACCAGCCGCTGACGAAGCGCGGGAACGATGACGTCGGCTCCGGCTTCAACGACGACCCGTTGTGGCTCATCGCCGGCGTCGCGGGCTACGTGAAGGAGACCGGCGACGTCGCGATCCTGGACGAGCCGGTGCCGTTCGACAACGAGCCCGGTTCGGAGGTCCCGCTGTGGGAGCACCTCGTGCGGTCGCTGACCTTCACGCGCACGCACCTCGGACCGCACGGGCTGCCGCTGATCGGTCGCGCCGACTGGAACGACTGCCTCAACCTCAACGCCTTCTCGACGCAGCCGGGGGAGTCGTTCCAGACCACCGAGAACCGGACGGACGGCCAGGCGGAGTCGACGTTCATCGCCGCGCAGCTCGTGCTCTACGGCGAGGAGTTCGCGGGGCTCGCGGAGCTGCGCGGGCTCGACGACGTCGCCGCCGACGCCCGGACGTTCGTCGCCGACATGCGTCGCACGCTTCTGACGGCCGGCTGGGACGGGGAGTGGTTCCTGCGGGCCTACGACTACTTCGGCAACCCCGTGGGGACCGACGCGTCGCCCGAGGGGAAGATCTGGATCGAGCCGCAGGGCTTCGCGGTGATGGCGGGAGTCGGCGTCGAACCGGGGGAGGACGGCGTCTCGGCCGCGACGTCGCCGGCCGTGCGCGCGCTCGACGCCGTCGCGGAGCATCTCGGCACGCCGCACGGCCTGGTGCTGCAGCACCCGGCCTACACGACCTACCGGGTCGAGCTCGGCGAGGTCTCCACCTACCCGCCCGGGTACAAGGAGAACGGCGGGATCTTCTGCCACAACAACCCGTGGGTGGTGATCGCGGAGACCGTGGTCGGGCGGGGCGACCTCGCGTTCGACCACTACCGGCGCATCGCGCCCGCCTACCGCGAGGAGATCAGCGAGGTGCACAAGCTGGAGCCGTACGTGTACGCGCAGATGATCGCGGGCAAGGAGGCCTCGCGCGCCGGCGAGGCGAAGAACTCGTGGTTGACGGGGACCGCCGCGTGGAACTTCGTCGCGGTCTCGCAGCACCTGCTCGGGGTGCGGCCGGGGTTCGACGGGCTCGTGGTCGACCCGCAGATCGGACCGGACGTGCCCTCCTTCACGGTGCGGCGCGTGCTGCGCGGTGCGACCTACGAGATCGAGGTGACCAACTCGGGCCGGCGGGGTTCGCGGGCCGCGCTGGTGGTCGACGGCGTCGCGATCGAGGGTCGCACCGTCCCCTACGCCCCCGCGGGCTCGACCGTGCGGATCGCCGCGACCCTCTGATCCCGCGAGAGCGACCCGTGCGTCGCGGGGACGATCCGTCTCGGGTCGTCCCCGGCGCGCGCGGGTCGCTCTCGGCGAGGTGGGGGCGGTTCGCGTCGGCGGACGGAGCCGCTAGACTCGTCACCGTTGCCGCGCTGAGTGAGCTGCGATCTGACACGGTTCGGCTTCACGCGGATGTAGTTCAATGGTAGAACTTCAGCTTCCCAAGCTGATAGCGCGGGTTCGATTCCCGTCATCCGCTCAGCACGAAGGCCGGTCCCCCGCGGGGGGCCGGCCTTCGGCCGTTCCCGGGCCGGTCGGGACGCGCTAGTGCGCGAGCACCGGCCCCGTCGAGGCGTCCTGCGGGCCGACGGCGGAGGCCGCGGCTCGCGCGAGGCGCTCGCCGCGGCGTCGGTAGAGCAGGGACGTCAGGACGAACCCGAGGACGAAGATGCCCGCCGACCAGAGGTAGGCGGTCGTGAAGCCGTGCAGCGAGGCGTCCAGCCCGACCTGGGGGTCGGCGGCGTCGCGGCCGACGAGGTAGGCGGCGGTCGCCGTCGTGGCGAGCGTGTTCAGGACGGCGGTGCCGATCGCGCCGCCGACCTGCTGGCTCGTGGAGACCGCGGCCGAGGCGGCGCCCGCCTGGTCGGGCGTGACGCCGAGGGTCGCGATCTGGAACGACGCCGGCATGATCGAGCCCATCCCCAGTCCGAGCAGCACGAACCCGGGCAGCAGGTGGCCGTAGGAGCTGGTCGCGTCCAGCAGCGTGAAGCTGAGCATCCCGGCGCCCCCGAAGACCATCCCGATCGGGACGAGCAGCTTGGGTCCGAGGCGCGGCACGAGCAGGTTGGTCTGCAGCTGCGCCGTGATGATCAGGGTCACGATCATCGGCATGAACGCGGCGCCGGTCTGCATCGGGCTGTACCCGAGAACGGCCTGCAGGTAGTAGGTGACGAACAGGAACGCCCCGAACATGCCCGAGCCGGCGACCAGGATCCCGAGGAAGGCCGCGCCGCGGTCCCGGTCGAGCACGATCGCGAGCGGGAGGACGGGGTTGGCGACGCGCCGCTGCCGCAGCGCGAAGCTCACGAGCAGCACGACGCTCAGCGCCAGCGGCCCCCACGTCAGCGGATCGTCCCAGCCGCGCGGCTCGGCCTGGGAGAAGCCGAACACGAGCGAGAACAGCCCGAGCGAGCCGAGGGCGACCCCGACCAGGTCGAGCCGCTGGGCGCCGCGCGCCTGCACCCGCTCGAGCAGCACGAGACCGCCGACGAAGGCGAGGACGGCGATCGGCACGTTCACGTAGAGGTTCCAGCGCCAGTTCAGGGTCTCGGTGAGGAAGCCGCCGAGCAGGAGTCCGATGGCCCCGCCCATGCCGGCGATCGCGCCGAAGACGCCGAACGCGCGGGCGCGCTCCCGCGGCACGGTGAACGTGGTCGTCAGGACCGACAGCGCGGCCGGGGCGAGGATCGCACCGAACGCGCCCTGGAGCGCGCGGGCGCCGATGAGCAGGCCGAACGTGTCGGCCAGGCCGCCGAGCGCGGAGGCGACGGCGAAGCCGACGAGGCCGATGAGGAACATCCGGCGTCGGCCGAGGATGTCGCTGAGCTTGCCGCCCAGCAGCAGCAGGCTGCCGAACGCGAGGGCGTAGGCGGTGACGACCCACTGGCGGTCGTTGTCGCTGAAGCCGAGGTCCGCCTGCGCCGTCGGCAGGGCGATGTTCACGATGGTGGCGTCCAGGACGACCATCAGCTGGGCGAGGGCGACCGTGGCCAGAACGAGCCAGCGGCGGCGGGACGGGGTTCCGGTCGGGGAGGTGACGTCCGGGATCGCGGGTGCTGCAGACATGGGGGCTCCTGGGTGCGACGGTGACGTGGCGCCACGCTATTGCAGAACTCGCGGTATCGGAACGCCTGGTCTCGGATTTGTCCCGCGAACGTGGCGCACCGCACAATGGGGGTGACGTGAGGAGACCCGATGTCGACCACCGCACGTGCGGACGCCGCACCGTCGCGACGACCCGGACGGCGGCGCGACGCCGCCAAGGACGCGCAGATCGTCGACGCCGCGCGCCAGCTCATGGTGGAGCGAGGCTTCGACGCGGTGACGATGGACGACGTCGCCGAGCGGGCCGGCGTCGGCAAGGCCACCGTCTACCGGCGCTGGGCGTCGAAGGTGCACCTCGCCGTCGACGCGATGACCGCCGCGATCCCGGCGCTCACGATCGAGGACGTGCCGGACACCGGCTCCCTGCGCGGTGACCTGATGACGCTGCCCGGGCTGATCCACCGGGCGCGCGAGGACACGGCGACGGATCTGCTCGGACCCGCGCGCGAGCACCCGGAGATCGCCGACCAGCTGCACCAGCGGCTCGCGCGCGACCGCGTCGCCGTGCTGCGCGGGCTGCTCGAACGCGCCCAGGCGCGCGGGGAGGTGCCCGCCGGACGGGACCTCGACCTGATCGCCGCCGTCGGGCCGGCCGTGATCTTCTACGCCAAGGCGTTCTCGGGCGAGCCGGTCACGCCCGACCTCCTGGAGCGGGTGGTCGACGGCGTGATCCTGCCGCTCGCCCTCGGCTACCCCGACTGACGCGAGCCGGTCAGCGCAGCGGCGTGTGCTCCGGGTCGACCCGCTCGCCGTCGCGCACCGGCCCCGGCGGCGTGCCGTCACCGAACGGCCGGCCACCGAGCGCCTCGCGGCCGTGCGCCGAGACCCAGCCCTCGAGCGAGGGCCCGACCGGCACGATGCCGGCCGGGTTCAGGTCGCGGTGGACCTCGTAGTAGTGCGACTTGATCTGCGCGAAGTCGACGGTGTCGCCGAACCCCGGCGTCTGGAACAGGTCGCGCGCGTAGCCCCACAGCGCGGGCATCTCGCGCAGCAGGTTGCGGTTGCACTTGAAGTGCCCGTGGTAGACCGGGTCGAAGCGCACCAGCGTGGTGAACAGCCGCACGTCCGCCTCGGTGATCGTGTCGCCCACGAGGTAGCGCCGCGTGGTCAGCCGCTCCTCGAGCCAGTCCAGCGCCGTCCACAGCCGCTCGTAGGCGTCCTCGTAGGAGCTCTGCGAGCCGGCGAAGCCGCACCGGTAGACCCCGTTGTTGACCTCGGTGTAGATGCGGCGCATCACCTGCTCCAGCTCCTCGCGGTGCTCCGCCGGCAGCAGGTCGGGCGCGCCGTCGCGGTGGAGGTCGCTCCACTCGGTGGAGAGGTCGAGCGTGATCTGGGCGAAGTCGTTGGTCGCCACGGCGCCGGAGGGCACGTCCACGAGCGCCGGCACCGTGATCCCGCGCGGGTACTCCGGATCGCGCGCCAGGAACGCGTCGCGCAGGTGGTGGATCCCCAGCACGGGGTCCTTGCCGTCGGGGTCGAGGTCGAACGTCCAGGACAGCTCGTCGTGCGTCGGACCCGGCAGGCCGACCGAGATCGCGTCCTCGAGCCCGAGCAGCCGCCGCACGATCAGCGTGCGGTTCGCCCACGGGCACGCCCGGGCCGCCACCAGTCGGTAGCGCCCCGCCTCGACGGCGTAGCCCTCCTCGCCGTCCCGGGTCACCCGGGTCGTGATGTAGCGGGTGTCGCGCTCGAACGCCTCACCCGGCTTGGAGTACACGCCCTGCTCGCCCATGTGCTGCGTCCTTCGCTCGCTGCCTGCCTGATCGTCCGCTCCACTCTCGCACCGATCGCCGCGGACGGCGTGATCGCGGGTGTCGCGACGCCGTCCTTGTCCCCGCGCCGGTCGCGACGCACGATGGACGAGCAGGACATCCACCTCGACGAGGGAGTGCACCATGAGTGAGCCGACGGACGGACGCGACGACGTGACCGAACCCGACCCCGACGCGGATCCCGACATGCTCAACCCCCGCACCGGCGGTGCCGCCGGCGCGGAGGGCGCATCGAGCGGGGGCGACCCCGACGGTGATCCGGACATGCTCAACCCGCGCTCCGGCGCCGAGGCCGGCGCCGAGACCGACGAGACGCACGGCGCGAGCCCGAACCCCGCGTGACGGCCCCGCCCGACCCGCAGCCACCGACCGACCAGCACGACGACACCGAGGAGAGCACCATGACCGAACCCGTAGGCGAGCCCACGTACTCCGCCGGCGAGATCGACCGCCGCGACACCGAGACCGAGCCCCACCTGAACTCGCGCCTCGACGAGTCGGCGGGGCAGGGCGAGGACGAGCGCAGCTTCTCGGTGAGCGACGCCGATCCCGCCGTCGGCGATCCGACGACCGGCGAGGCACCGGTGCAGCGCCAGGAGGACGAGGGCGGCCGGACCGACCCCGCCTGAGCCGCACGTCACGCAGCGACGACGAGCCGCCGACCGATCCGGTCGGCGGCTCGCCGCGTGCCGGGGGTCTCCCGCGCGGCTACGGTGGCGATCGTGACGACGACGCGCGACGCCGACGCCTCGCCCCGACCTCCCGGCCGCGCCGCCGAGCCGGTCGCCCGCGCGGGACGTCGCCGCCTCGCCGTCGCCCCCTGGGTGTGGCACGTGCTGACCGTCTACGTCCTCTCCCGCGTGCTCGCCACCGGCGCGCTCCTGATCGCCCGCACGCACCAGGGCGAGTCCTTCGAGGGCTGGTGGCCCGAGCCGGCGGGGCGGCCGCCGTACGGCGTCTTCGTCGGCCGCTGGTGGGACGGCTGGTGGTACGAGCGGATCTGGGCCGGCGGCTACCCCGACGCGCTCCCGGTGCGCGACGGCGTCGTCGTCATCAACGAGTGGGCCTTCTTCCCGCTCTACCCGGGCATCGTCAAGGCGATCACGACGGCGACCGGTGGCACCTGGATCGTCGTGGCACCCCTGGTCTCGCTCGCCCTCGGAGCGATCGCGCTGCTGGTGGTGCACCGCCTGGTGGTCGTCGCGGCCCCGGACGCCGTCGCCGCCCGGCCCGGTCTGCCCCTGGCCACCGTCGCCGTCCTCGCGTTCTTCCCCTCCGCCGTCGTGCTCCAGGTCGCCTACACGGAGTCGCTCGCGCTCCTGCTCGTGGCGACGTCGCTGCTCCTGGTCGTGCGGCGGCGCTACGCGTGGGCGATGCTCGCCGTCGCCGCGCTCGGGTTCACGCGCGCCGTCGCGCTCCCGATGGCCGTCGTGGTCGCGGTGCACCTCCTGGTGCGTTGGCGGGACGCGCGCGTCGGGCGCGAGCCGTTCGCGCGGCGGGAGCGCGTGCTCGGCGTCGCCCTGCTCGGCGTGGCCGGCCTGTCCGGCGGGATCTGGCCGCTGATCGCGGGCGCCGCGACCGGCCGGGTCGACGCCTACGTCCTGACCCAGGGGGCGTGGCGTCCGGACCGCGGCGTCGGGGTGTTCGCGGGCTGGGCGCGCGTGGAGTCGTTCTCGCCCCTCGGGGTCGGGCTGACGGTCGTGGCCGTGGCGCTCGTGCTGGGTCTGCTGGCGCTCGCGGTGTTCTCGCGGTCCCACCCCGCCCGCCGGATCGGCGTCGAGCTGTGGGTCTGGTGCGCGGCCTACATCCTCTACCTGGCCGCCGTCGGCGACCTCATCTCCAGCCAGCTGCGGTTCCTGCTCCTGGCGTTCCCGCTTGCGATCGTGCTCGTCGCGCTGGTGCCGCGGCCCGGCTGGGCCGCGCGCGCCTGGACGGGGCTGCTCGTGGCGGGGCTCGCGGTCGGGCAGGTCGCGTGGGTCTGGACAGTGTGGATGCAGGTGCTGAAGGAGGTCACGTTCCTCAAGGCGCCGTAGCTTGGTGTCGACCGTGGCGTGGGAGGTGGAGGAGGTGGTTGTGACCAGCAGCTCGTCGACGCCCGCGGGCGTCCAGGTGATCGTCCAGGCCGCCGACGGCCGGGTGCTGCTGCAGCTGCGCGACGACAAGCCGGAGATCCCCTACCCGAACACGTGGTGCATCCCCGGCGGGATGCGGGAGGACGGCGAGAGCCCGCTCGACTGCGCCGTGCGCGAGCTCGAGGAGGAGATGGGGCTGCGCGTGCCGCCGTCGCGGCTGCGGCTGGTCGAGGCGCGGACGCGCTCCTACGGTCACGAGACGACGTACGCGGTGGAGCTCGACGTCGACCCCGCGACGATCGACCTCACCGAGGGGCAGGCGGTCGCGCTGTTCACGGCGGTCGAGATCGCCGGAATGAGCCTGGGGTACGAGGACGACGACGTGCTGGCGGCGTTCTTCGCGCGAGGCTGATCTCCTAGGTCGCTGCGCGCACCAGGAGCCAGCCGATCGCGCCCGTGGCGGCGGCGATGACCAGGACGTGGGTGCCGACCCAGAACCAGCCGGGCAGCGGCGTCAGGCGCCCGAGCTCGGCGGGGTCGGACCGGCGCGGGGCGCGCGCGACCGCCGCGACGTGGCGCCACGCGCCGACCAGGAGCACGGCGGCGACGACGAGCAGCACGGTGCTGGAGCGTTCGTCGGAGCGCCACCACCACAGGGCTCCCGCGGTCAGGCCGACGGCGAGGGTGACCCCCGCCGTCGCCCACGACCGAACGAACACCAGGCAGACGAGGCAGATCAGCGCGACGGCGCCGAGCACCAGCGGCGCCCAGCCGCCGAGCGCGGCGGCGACCAGTCCGACGGCGAGAAGTGCCGGGGCGGGGTAGCCCGACCAGGTGGTCCAGGCGAGGCCAGCGCCGCGGGGCTTCCCGACGGTCACGGCGTGGCCGGACATGTCCGAGCGCACGACGAAGCCCGTGAACCGCCGACCGACGAGGATGCCCGCCGCGGCGTGGCCGAGCTCGTGGGCGAGCGTGACGACGACGCGGACGCGCAGCCACAGCGGCGGCACGAGGGTGAGGAGCAGGCCGGCGGCGAGCGGGACCCAGACCTGCCAGCCCGGCAGGCGCGAGGTCAGGAAGGTCTCGTCGGCCAGGGGGACGTAGCTGGTCCAGCCACCCTCGCGGGGGAGGCCGTTGCTGCTGCGCTCCAGGATCGCCACCCACCACGCCTGGTCGGCCCACGGCACGCGCGCGAGCAGTCCGGTCACGGTCGCCACGCCTGACCCCACTCGATTTTGCGCGCGGCGCGGAACGCGTCCTTGTCGCGCTTGGTCACCGTGGTGCTCTCGTGCGCGCCGTCGCTCGTGCACAGCTCGAGCCGGATGTGGCCGGGGCGCGTCTGCGGGTGGCGGAGGACGCGCGCGGCCGGGAGGTCGAGGGCCGGGTCGGCGTCGTCGGCCGACGATCGCGGAGGAGGCACCGCCGCGACGTAGGCGAGCTTCTCGTCCTCGAACGAGCGCTCCCCGCCCTTCGCGCGGCGGTGGGCGGCGGTCCGCTCGAGCCGGACGGCGGCGTGGCACCAGTCCGTCGTGTCGGATCCGGCGCCGGTACCTTGCGCGAGCGGGCAGACGTGCTCGTGCGGGCACGGGGCGACGATGCGCCACCCCGCCGCGATCAGCTCGGCGCGGACCGTCAGGATGCGCCCGTAGCCGGCCGGGGTGCCGGGTTCGACGACGAGCACGCACTGCGCCGCCGCCGTCGTCAGGCGCTCGACGACGGCGGTGCGCTGCGCCGTCGTCAGCTCCGACAGCACGAACGCGGCGACGGCGAGGTCGTGCGTGGAGCCGGCCTCGGTGCCGGGGGCGTCGGGGGAGGCGGCGGTTCGCCGCGAGGCGGCTCCGGCGTCGCCCAGCGACGTCGTGACCGCGAGGTCGGAGGCCGCGAGCATCCGGCGGGCGGCGGTCAGCATGGGTGTGGAGTAGTCGACGAGGTCGGCCCGCTCGAGGTCCTCGAACGTGTCCCACGCGGCCCAGGTGGCGGCCCCGGTGCCGCTGCCGAGGTCGAGGAGCGTGCGCGGCGCGAGGTCCGGCACGACGTCGCGCACCTGGTCGAGCGCGAACGACACGGCCGCGAACGTGGCCGGCATGCGGGTGGTGAGGTAGGCGGCGACGTCGTCGTCCGTCGCGACGATGGGGGCGTCGGCGGGCCGGTCGGCGAGGTAGCGGGCCGAGAGCCGGCGGGCGCTCACCTCGGTCCGCCCGGACGTCAGCCCCGCGAGCTCGGCGTCGATAGCCGTCCGCAGCGGGGCGGGCATGGTGGAGGCGGCGGGCACCCGGCGATCCTAGGCGGCCGCGCTGCCAGCCCCCCGCCCCGACCCCGCCGAGCCCCGCCCCCGCCCCCACCCCGACCCCGCCGAGCAAGCCCCAGGGGTCGTTCTGGCTCTCAGAACGACCTGTGGAGCATTCTCGACGGAGGTTGGCAATCAGCGATCGAATCGTTACGATCGGCAGCGCGACGCCGTCGGCGCCGCACGCACCACCGGCTCACCGTCGAGCGGATCGCACGCACCGCACGAGGAAGGCAGCCGCATGAGAGCGAGCAGCACGAGCAGCCCGAGCACACCCGTCCCCACCCTGTCTCCGCTCCGCACCCGCACGGCGCTCCTGGCGCTCGCGCTCGGCGGTTTCGGCATCGGCGCGACGGAGTTCGTCGCCATGGGTCTCCTGCCCCAGATCGCACAGGACCTCCTGCCGCAGGTCTGGGCCGCGAGCTCGGAGCAGGCGATCGCGCAGTCGGGCACCCTCATCTCCGCGTACGCGCTCGGCGTCGTCGTCGGCGCCCCGACGATCGCGGCCGCCGTCGCACGCTTCCCGCGCCGCCGGCTCCTGGTCATCTTCACGGCGGCGTTCACGATCGGCACGATCCTGTCCGCGGTCGCGCCGACGTTCGAGCTCGCCGTCGTCGCCCGCTTCATCGCCGCGCTCCCGCACGGCGCCTACTTCGGCATCGCGGCCCTCGTGGCCGCGCAGCTGATGGGTCCGGGCAAGCGCGGCCAGGGCGTCGCGCTCGTGCTCTCCGGCCTCACGGTCGCCAACGTCATCGGCGTGCCGCTCATCACCGCGCTCGGGCAGCAGTCCGGCTGGCGCGTGGCCTACCTCGCGGTGACCGCGATCTTCGCCGCGGCCACGCTCGCCGTCGCGCTCCTCGTCCCGGAGCAGCAGGGCGACGCCGACGCCACCATCCGCCGCGAGCTCAGCGCCCTGCGGCGCGGCCAGGTCTGGTTCGCGCTGGGGATCGGCTCGATCGGCTTCGGCGGATTCTTCGCGGTCTACACCTACGTCGCCCCGCTCCTCACCGACGTGGCGGGGCTCGCCGAGAGCGTCGTCCCGTGGGCGCTGGTGTGCGTCGGCGTGGGCATGACGGTGGGCAACTTCGTCGGCGGCGTGCTGGCCGACCGTGGGTCCCTGCGCGCCGTCCTGCGCATGTTCCCGGTCTTCATCCTCGCGATGGCGGGCCTGGCGCTCACCGCGAGCACCCCCGTGACCCTGTTCCTCTTCCTGTTCCTCGTGGGAGCGCTCGCCTCGGCGATCTCGCCGGCGATCCAGACCCGCCTCATGGACGTCGCCGGGGAGTCCCAGACCCTCGCCGCCGCCCTCAACCACTCCGCGCTGAACATCGGCAACTCGATGGGGGCCGCGCTCGGCGCCGCCGTCATCTCCGCGGGCCTCGGGTTCGTCGCACCGTCGTGGGTCGGCGTCGGGCTGGCGATCGCCGGTCTGCTGCTGGCGCTCGCGAGCCTCGCGGTCGAGCGGCGCTCGCAGCGCGGCGGCCCGACGGCGGAGCCGGTCCTGGTGGCCGACGCCGACGTCGAGGACGCGATCGTCGAGGACGCGTTCCCCACCCCGGTCCACGCGTCGTGACCCGGCCCGACGCCGGTCGCCGCTCGTGAGCGCCTTCGACCAGTCCGGCTACCAGGTCCGGCTGGAGTGGGGCGTCGAGGGCCTGGCCCGGCTCGCCCCGGCCCACGTCGTCGTGCTCGTGGACGTCCTCGGTGACCTCGACGACGCGCTGGTCGACGCCGCGGTGGCCGCCGCCCCGGGCGGCGTCGTCCTGCGCGGCGGCCTGGTCAACGCTTCGGCCGTCGCGACGGCGTGCCTCACGATCCAGCACGAGCGCGCCGATCGGACCTCGGTCGCGATCGTCGCGGCCGGCGACGGCGGACGCCTCGCCGCCGAGGACCTCCTCGGCGCGGGCGCCGTGGTCGCCGCCCTGTCGGAGCGCGGCACCGACCACACCTCGCCCGAGGCCGCGGTCGCGTGCGAGGCGTTCGTCGGGCTGCGCCGCGCCGTCGTGCACATGGTGGCCGCCAGCGGCTCGGGACGCCGGCTCGCCGAGCAGGGTCGCGCCGACGAGGTCACCGCCGCGTCCCGCCTCGACGCCGAGGGGGACGTGCCCCGCTGGGACGGGCGCGCCTGGGTCGTGGACGGCTGAGTCCGGCCGACGCGCGAGGATGCAACGCATGACAGCGGCACACATCGTGGTGATGGCGTGGACGGCGGACCGGTCGACGGCGACCGACGGTGGCACTGTCAGCTCCGTGATCGCGTGCTCGGCCCTCCTCCTCGCCGACCGGGACGTGCTGAGCACCGCCCCCGGCGGCGTCGCGTTCGTCCACCTCGACGTCGACGACGCGCGCCTGCGCTCCCGCGTGGCCCACCGCGCGGAGCACTTCACGCCGGTCGCGCTGCTGGACTCCCAGCTCGCGGCGCTGGAGCCGCTGACCCCGGAGGAGGACGGGGTCACGCTGTCGTCGAGCGGCGGGGTCGAGGAGCCGGTGGCGGCCGCGCGAGCCGCGCTCGGCGCCTGACCGCGGGTCCTCAGCGGGGTGACGCCCCCGGCTCGACCCCGCGCGCGACGGTCGTCCGCACGGTCTGCTCGCGCTCCACGTGCACCCCCCGCAGCGAGGCGACGGCCCGTTCGCCGTCGATGTCCACGGTTCCGACCACGATCGACAGGGCGGTGAGCGTCCGCTCGACGTGCAGGCCGGCCTCGCGCAGCGCGGGCAGCACCTGCGGCAGATCGCCGTCGACCGTCACGATCACCGTCGCGCGATCCCCGTTCGCCGGCGCCTCGGCCTCCGGACGGGGGTGCTGCACAGGCTCGCCCGCGTGGTCCAGAGCGTCCAGCTCCGACACCGAGTCCGGTATCGACTCGCGATTCGTCCGCATGGCGGGGCCTTCCTGTCGCCTCGTCCCGACGGCGCGACCGGGACGTGCGCTCCATCATGCAGACACGAGGGGCACCACCGCCAGCCCCCGACCCACGAGATTCTCGCCCTGCGTCAGCGGGCGGGCGTGCGCGACGAGGTGGTTCCACAGGTCCTGACCCCGGACCCCCGCCGCCTGGACGGCCAGTGCTGCGAGACCGGAGACGTGCGGGGTGGCCATGCTCGTGCCGTCGAGCGTCGCGTAGGAGTCCTGGGCGAGCGGGAACGCGGAGTAGATGCCGACGCCGGGGGCCGCGAGGTTGAGCTCGCCGCCGTCACCGTTGATCGCGATGCAGGAGAACTCGGCGCGCACCAGCTGGTGGTCGAGCGCGGCGACGGCCAGCACGGAGGGGCAGTTGGCGGGCGACCCCACCGGTTGGTCCCCGTCGTTCCCGGCCGCCGCGATGATGAGCGTCCCGGCGCGCAGCGCGGCGCGGGCGGCTGCCTCGTAGTACCGCAGGGGCCCCTCGCCCTCGGCGACCGCCGAGCCGAGCGACATCGAGATGACGTGCGCCCCCTGCTCGATCGCCCAGTTCATCCCCTCGAGCACGCCGCCCGACGTGCCGCTGCCCGCGTCGCCGAGCACCTTCCCGATCAGCAGGTCGCACCCGGGCGCGACGCCGTAGCGCCGCTGTCCGCCGACCGGCGAGGCGGGTCCGCCGATCGTGCCGGCGACGTGCGTGCCGTGCCCGTTGCCGTCCTGCACCGCCTCGCCCGCCACGAAGGAGCGCGCGAGCCGGACGCGCCCGGCGAGGTCCGGATGCCTCTCGTCGATCCCGGTGTCCAGGACGGCGACGAGCACGCCGGCGCCGTCGAACGCCGTCGAGCCCCGGCCCTCGTCCGTCGCGACCCCGGTGGCGATCAGGCCCCAGGTCGCGAGCGCGGTGTCGGCGAACGTCGTGCCCGGGGCGGGTGCCGGCGTCGCGGGGAACGTGTGCACCCAGACCTCGGGCTCCGCCGTCACGACACCCCTCGCGCCCGGGTCGGCCGCGGCCTCCGCGACCACGGGCGGCGCGTCCGCGAGGATCGCGATACCCAGGGCGTCCAGCACGACGGCGGAGCCCGGGGGCACCGGGTCGCCGATGCCTGCGGTGCCGACCGAGCCGTCACCCGCGCCACCGCGCCGCACGTCGCGCGCGCTGACGCAGGACACCCCCAGCCGGCCCAGCACGTCGGGCGCCGATCCCTCGCGCTCGTCGAGGACGACGATCGTGCGTCCGGTGGCACCCGTGCGGGGGCCGCGCTCGTCCGGTGAGGTCATGATCGCCGTCCTTCCCTGGGGAGCGGCCGGTGCCGCTCGTCGGTGGCCCCATCAGAGCATCGACCACCGACACGCGTCACCCCCGGCCGGGGAGGTGACCGCACGTCGGGACTCACCCCGGTCCAACCGTGACGTCGGTGCCCCTCGGTAATATCCTGACCAAGTCGCCGCGCTACCGGAGACGACGCCGAGAACGCCGACTTGACGAAGACAAGAGACTTCTGTGACGAGAACCGATGACTGACCTGCTCGCCGGCTACCGGGCCGCCGGCCCCGGGCACGACGAGATGCTGCAGTCCACGGGAGCCGCCCGCGAGGCCTGGGCGCAGATGGCCGACCTCGTCGACCTCCACGACGGCGCGGCGCTCGCCGCCCGCTCCCACGACGTCGTCGAGCTGCTCGCCAACAACGGTGTCCGCCAGGGCGCCGGGAACGAGGAGCGGCCCTGGCTGCTCGACCCGCTCCCGGTGCTGTTCGACGAGGCGCAGTGGGCGCACGTCGAGGCCGGCCTGCGCCAGCGCGCCCTCCTCCTGGACCACATCCTCACCGACGTCTACGGCGACGCCGAGCTGCTCACCAGCGGCCTGCTCCCGCCCGCGCTCGTTCTCGGCCACCCCGGGTTCGTGCGCGCCGTCAACGACATCCGCAACCCCGGCGTGCACCAGCTCTTCATGGTCGGGACCGACCTCGCCCGCAACGCCGACGGCAGCTGGCAGGTGCTCGCGGACCGCGCGCAGACGCCGTCGGGCATGGGGTTCGCGATGCAGGACCGCCGGATCGTCGCCGAGGTGCTGTCGGGGCTCTACCGGCACGCGCGCATCCGCCGCATCGGGCCCTTCTTCCAGGCGATGCGCCGCGCCGTGCGCGACGCCGCCCCCGCCGGAGCCGGAACGACCCCGCGCGCGGCGCTGCTGACCCCCGGCCCCTACTCGCCCGCCGCGTTCGACCAGGCCTACCTCGCCACGATGCTGGGCTACCCGCTGGTCGAGGGGGAGGACCTCGTCGTCGAGGACGGCCGGCTCTGGATGCGCGCCCTCGGCAAGCTCGAGCCGGTCGACGTGCTCCTGCGCCACGTGGACGCCGAGTACTGCGACCCGCTCGACCTGCGCGGTGACTCGCGCCTCGGCGTCCCCGGCCTCGTCGAGGTCGCCCGCAACGGCGGCGTCACGATCGTCAACCCGCTCGGCAGCGGCGTCATCGACAACCCGGGTCTGCTGACCTATCTGCCCCGCCTGGCGCGCAGCATCCTCGGCGAGGAGCTGATCATCCCCTCGACCGTCACGTACTGGTGCGGCGAGCGGTCGATGTGCTCGCACGTCATCGCCAACCTCGACCGGCTCGTGATCCGCTCGACGGCGCCCGGCGCGCCCGTGCTGCGCGGCTGGGAGCTGACCATCGCCGAGCGCGCCGACCTGGCGGTGCGCATCGCGACCGAGCCCTACCTGTGGGTCGGTCAGGAGCGCGTGGAGGCCTCCACGACGCCGGCCGTCAACGGCGGCCTGCTCGAGGCGCGGCCCACGCAGCTGCGGACCTTCGCCGTCTCCGGCGCCGACGGCTACGAGGTGATGTCCGGGGGAGTGGCGCGGATCGCGGCGGCGGGCTCCGACGTCGTCGAACCCGGCCCGAACGACGCCGCCAAGGACGTCTGGGTCCTGTCGTCGCTGCCGCACGCCTACAGCGACCCGTGGGCGACGGACGACGCCGGGCCCGGCCCGGTCAGCCTGCCCACCTCGATCTCGCCCGGATCGGCCGAGGACCTGTTCTGGTTCGGCCGCTACACCGAGCGCGCCGAGGGCACGACGCGCCTCGTGCGCGCCGTCGGCGACCGCCTCAGCGACTACTCGGTCACGACGACGTCGGGCTTCCCGCTCCGGCCGGGGTCCGACGAGCCGGTCGTCCTGGCGGTGCTGCGGCAGGTGCTGATCGACGTCGTCGGCGACGGCGAACCGGCGCGCCTCGTGCTCGACGCGCGCCAGCCCGGCACGGTCGCGCACGCGCTGGCGCGGATGGCGCGCTCGGCGTCGTCCGTCCGCGACCAGCTCTCCTCCGACACCTGGGCGGCGCTGTCGGCGCTCGAGCGGGCGCTGTCCGCCGAGCGTCGCCGGCAGGACCGCGATCCCGACGCCGTCGCCGACGTCGGTCCCGTCGCCGCGCGCCTGATCGAGGGACTGCTGGCCATCGCCGGCATCCTGGCGGAGTCGATGGAGCGCGACGTCGGCTGGTGCCTCATGGACGCCGGACGGCGCCTGGAGCGGTCGCAGCAGCTGGTCGACGTGCTGGTGGCCAGCCTGCACACCGTGCACGGCCGGGCCGACGACTCGCTCGTGATCGAGTCGGTACTGATCGCGCACGAGAGCGCCATCACCTACCGCCGGCGCTACCAGAGCCAGCCGCGCGTGGAGTCGATGCTCGCGCTGCTGCTGCTCGACGAGCACAACCCGCGCTCGCTGCGGTTCCAGCTGCGCGAGCTGGCCGCGTCGCTGGACCAGGTGCCCGCGCCCGCGCGCGGCACGCGGACGCGTGACGAGCTGCTGAGCGACGTCGTGGACCTCCTCGACGAGCTCGACCTCGCGACGATCGCGACGCCCGACGCCGACGGCCACCGCACGACGCTCGTGACCACGCTGGAGTCGATGAGCTGGCGACTGCGCGAGCTCGGCGACGAGATCGCGCGCGTGCACTTCACCCACCCGGTGCCGGTGCCGTGGCTGGACGCCTCAGGGACGTTCGCGACGCCGTCGTCCCGCGGAGCGCTCGAGGAGAACGGGGAGCTCACGTGAGCAGCAGGCAGAAGGAGGACAGGACGGGTGCGCGGCACTACCGGCTCGCCCACCGCACGACCTACACCTACCCGGGCGTGGTGACGAGCTCGTACGGGCGCGCCGTCATGCTGCCGCGCGAGGGCGGGGGGCAGCAGGTGCACACCTCGGCGCTGCACATCTCCCCGACCGCGGCGCAGACCGGTGAGCACCGCGACTTCCACGGCAACCGGTCCAGCTACTTCAAGGTCGACACGGAGCACTCCGAGCTGGAGGTGCTCGCCGAGTCCGTCCTGACGGTGACGCGCAAGCAGGCGCAGGTCGACCGGATGCCGATGATCTCGTGGAGCCAGGCGGCCGAGGTGACGCACACGCTCGGAGCGCCGGGGCGGGGTGGCGACAGCGGCCACGGCGTCAACGGCAACGCCGTCATCGCGGTCTCCGAGGCGATGCTCGCGTCCCAGATGATCGACCTGACCGAGGAGGTGCGGGCGTTCGCCGCGCCGTCGTTCGGGCCGGGGACGCCGCTGGCGCACGTGGTCGCCGACCTGTGCTCGCGCATCAACTCCGAGCTCGAGTACAAGTCGGGCTCGACGACGATCCACACCCGCCTGCCCGAGCTGCTCGAGAAGCGGCAGGGCGTCTGCCAGGACTTCGCGCACCTGCTGATCGCGTGCGTGCGCTCGATGGGGCTCGCGGCGCGCTACGTCTCGGGCTACATCGAGACGAACCCGCCGCCCGGGCGGCCGAAGCTGCGCGGCGTCGACGCGTCGCACGCGTGGGCGTCGGTCTGGGTGCCCGGCGGCGGCTGGCTGCACGTGGACCCGACCAACGACCAGTTCATCGACAACCGCTACGTGGTGCTCGGCTGGGGCCGGGACTACCGGGACGTCTCGCCGCTGCGCGGGATCGTGTTCACCGAGGGCAAGGGGTCCTCGCTGAAGGTGGGCGTGGACCTGATGGAGCTGTCGGCGCAGGAGGTCGAGGACGTGCGCAGCTCGCACGTGACGTCGGGGCCGCCCCGGGCCGGCGCGCGCGGGCGCTGACCGCCGCGCGGCAGGATGGGGTGATGACTGCAGCACGCGGCCTGTTCGTCGGCCTGGCCACCCTCGATGTCGCGCAGCACGTCGAGGTCCCCCCTGGTCCGGACGAGAAGGTCACCGCGACGGCGACCCACCTCTCCGCGGGCGGCCCCGCGGCCAACGCGGCGGTGGCGTTCGCCGCCCTCGGCGGCGAGGCCACCCTGCTCACCGCGCTCGGGCGGAGTCCCGCCGCCGCCCTCGTGCGCGCCGAGCTCGAGCAGCAGCGCGTGCGGGTCGTGGACGCCTCGCCCGACGACGTCGGCGCCCCGCCCGTGTCCACCATCGTGGTCGCCGCGACGACGGGGCAGCGCAGCGTCGTCGGTTCCGACGCCGTCGCGAGCACGGCCGCCGCACCGTCCGACGCCGGGCTCGGGGCGCTCCTCGAGGCCGCCGACGTCGTCCTGGTCGACGGCCACCACCCGCGCCTCGCGGTGGCGGTCGGCTCGGCCGCCCGGGGCGCCGGCGTGCCCGTGGTGCTCGACCTCGGGCGCTGGAAGCCGGTGATGGAGGAGCTCGTGCCGCTCGTCGACGCGGTCGTCTGCTCGGCCGACGCGCGGGCGCCCGGGACGGTGGACGTGGTCGCGTCCGCGGCTGCGCTGCGGCGACTCGGGGCGGGGACGGTCGTCGTCACGCGGGGTGGCGCCCCCGTGCTCTGGTGGGAGGGTGGCCGCACGGGGACGGTGGGGGTGCCCGACGTCGTCGCGGTGGACACGCTGGGCGCGGGCGACGCCTTCCACGGCGCCTACGCGTACGCCGTCGCGCACGGGGCCGACGTCGACGAGGCGGTCGCGCTCGGCGTGCGGGTCGCCACGTTGCGGGTGCAGCACGCGGGCCCGCGCGCGTGGGCGGCCGGCCTCGCAAGCGACGGTGGGGGTCCTGCGTGAGCAGTGCCGGGGCCTCGCCGGTGCCGGTGCCCGTGCCCGTGCCCGTCACGATCGAGGCGCTCGCCGAGCGCGCAGGCGAGCTCGCCGCGATGGGGGAGCGGCGCATCCTCGGCCTCGTGGGCGCCCCGGGCGCGGGGAAGTCGTTCCTCGCGGAGCGCCTGGCCCAGGTGCTCGGGCCGGACCTCGCCGTCGTCGTCCCGATGGACGGCTTCCACCTCGCGCAGGAGGTGCTGGTCGCGCTCGGTCGCGAGGGACGCAAGGGCGCCGCCGACACGTTCGATGCCGAGGGCTACGTGGCCCTGCTGCGGCGCCTGCGCGCCCCGCGCGCGCGGGGCGGCCAGGACGTGGATCCCTCCCTCGCGGGGGTGGTGCTCGCCCCGCTGTTCCGGCGTGACCTGGAGGAGCCGGTCGGTTCGGCCGTCCCCGTACGGCCGGACGTGCCGCTCGTGATCACGGAGGGCAACTACCTGCTGCGCGGCGACGGCGCGTGGCGCGACGTCGCCGGCCTGCTGGACGAGGTGTGGTTCGTGGCACCGCCGGAGGACCTGAGACGGGCGCGGCTGGTCGCCCGCCACGAGTCGTTCGGGCGCTCACCGCGCGAGGCGAGGGAGCGGTCGCTGGGGAGCGACGAGCTGAACGCGCGCCAGATCGCGGCCACCGCCGGTGCGGCCGACCACGTGTGGCGACTGGTCTGACCATCGAGAACGACGACGGCCGCCCGGTCGGGTGACCGGGCAGCCGTCGTCGGGGGCGGCCTCGCCTAGCCGAGCTCGCCGTTCGTGACGGGGGCCGAGCTGCCCCGGGCGCCCCGCCGTCGGAGGGCCAGGAGAGTCCCACCCACCAGCACCAGTCCGGTCGCGGCGCCACCGGCCACGGCCGCGCCGTCTGCGCCCGTCGCCGCGAGCGCGCCGTGCGGGCGGTGACCTGTGGCGGGCGAGGTCGGGTGCGGGGCGACGGCGGCCGCCGGGAGGACGGTCACGGTGAGCGTGCCGCTGTTGGAGAGGGCGTCCGCGTCCCGCACGACGTACTCGAACGGCGTCGTCGTCCCGGTGAAGCCCTCCTCCGCGAAGAAGGAGATGTCGCGGTTGGCGAGATCGAGGTACCACAGACCCTCGCCGGGCACCGTGACGGTCAGGTCGCGCACCGCGGCGCCGGTGGCGGGGGAGACCAGGGCCCACTCGGTCGTGGGCGCCGTCCCCGCAGCGGTGATCGCGTCCAGGTCGAAGACGGCCGGGGAGCCCGCGGTGACCGTGGCTGACGCGTCCGAGGCGGTCGGGCGCACGAGCAGCTCGACCCGCAGGAGTGCCCGCGCGTTGTTGCCGTTGGCGTCCCACGCGACGTAGCCGAGCGGGGTGACCGGGCCGGCGAACCCGGGCAGGGGCTCGAACGTGATGTGACCGGTCGCGTCGTCGATGCGCCAGGTGCCCTCGCCGGGGACCTCGACGCTGTCGGCCATGGTCGGGCCGTCGATCGGATCGACGAGCTCGACACCGAGGACCTCGGACTGGCCGGGCGTGACGAGCGTGACCAGCGGGGCGAAGAAGGCCGTCCAGCCCACCGGCACGCGGTCGAGGCCGTCGCGAGCGGTCAGCTCGACGTCGTCGATCTCGACGAAGAGGTTGCCGTGAGCGCGACTCCCCCCGTCCATCGTGACGACACTGGCGGTGACACCCAGGGCGGGCACGTTTCCGGCGTAACCCGGGAGCGGGGTGAACGTGACGACGGTCGTGACCGGATCGACGGACCAGACGCCCTCCGGCGTCTTGAGCTCGCCGGACTGGACGAGCTCTCCCGCGCCCGAGGCGTAGAAGAAGTAGGTCACACGTTCCGGATCGACACCCTGCGTGATGGGGGAGAACGCCGAGGCCGGACCGAAGTCCGCGACGCCGTCGATCGGGATGGTCAGATCGCGGTAGAACTCCTCGGCGGCGATGAGCACGGCGTCGGTGGCGACCTCCGACTCCTCGGGGGCGGTCGGCGCCGCCTCGACCTCGCCATCGATCGGCTCGAACGGCTCCTCGTCCGTGCCGCCGTCGATGATCGGGTCGGCGCTTTCCGCCGGCAGCTCGTCGTCCACGTCCTCGGTGGGCACCGGCGACGGCGACGGCGACGGCGCGGCAGGCTGCCCGGCGTCGGCGTCGGCGTCGGCGTCGTTCGCGTCGGCCGCCGGAAGGTCGTCGGTGACGACCTCCGACGAGACCGGGCTGCTCGGTGCGGCGGCGCCGGGTGCGGCGCTCGCGACGGCCGGTCCGGTCAGGGCGATCGCGACGGCCGCCAGGGTGGCGGTGGACAGCGCGCGCAGGCGTGAGTCGATCATGGTTTCCCCCAGGAGATGCGAGCATCAGCGCCCGCGGTGCCTCGACCCTAGTGGTGACTCGGCTCACGTCGCACCCGGCCTGCCCACACAGGCGCACGGGCGATCCAGTGGATGTCAAACCGCGCGACAACGCTGGTTCTCTGATGGTCGAAATTTTGCAACGAGAATCTATGTTCTCCCTATGCGTCAGTGGGAATGCGGCGTTCCTTGCGCGGGGTGGCGCACGGCCCGTTTTATTTAGGAAATGCTCAGGAATTGCGCAGTGGGTCGGTTAGGACTGTTAGCGCCACCATATTTATGGGAGAACCCTGGGTGGGCCGCGAGCAGCGGAAACCCGGGGAAAGCCAGCGATGGCACCGATTCCACGGTCCTGAGGTCCGCATACCTCACGTCTCACGAAGTTTCCGCGCCTTGTTGAGGTAGGAATCGTCGCCTACTTTTCGAGCAGGTACCAGGTGCGTGGGAATTCGCTCCGACAACGACGTTCACGGCTTCACCGAAGCGCGTCCGCATCCTGTGCCTGAGACCCCGTTCTCGAGAGGACCTCCGATGCGTCGACCTGTCTTACCCGATCCCTTCTCCGGCCTCACGCGAGCGAGTCGACGGCGCACGCGCGCGGTCGCCGCGCTCGCGGCGGCCGCTGTGACGACGACGATGGTGCTGTCGGCGGTCCCCGCCGCCGCGATCCCCATCGCTGACGTCCCGGCCGACCCGACCACGTGGGCCTCCGCCCCCTACTCCCCCCTCACCCCGTCGGAGGTGGCTCCCGACAACGACGTCGCCCTGGAGTTCACCGGCACCGACGGTGGCCTCAACGGCGCCGGCGACATCCCCACCGGTTTCAGCATCGTGCAGCCGGCCTCGAGCAAGATCAACGCCACCGACGCGACGCAGCGCAGCGCGTACCTGCCCCAGAACCTCGGCGTCGCCGGCGGTCGCCTGAACCTGACGACGTCCAAGGGCATCGCGTTCGGCGTCTTCGGCACGTCGGGCAACGACACCACCAAGAACAAGCAGGACAACACCCTCGGCGTCCCGCTCGACACCGTCGGCAAGAAGGTCCGTCTCACGACCACCTTCGCCATGCCCGACGCCGCCACCAGCTCGGCCCAGGGGGGCCTGTGGTTCGGCCCGACCGACGACAACTACGTCAAGTTCGTCGTGGCCGCCCCGGACGCGACCGCTCGCCAGATCCAGCTCATCACCGAGGTCAACGGCGTCGCGAACACCGACGCCGGCAACACCACCACGCAGAAGCTCTTCAACACGACCAGGACCACCATCACGGGCACGACGCCGGTGACGCTGCAGCTCGACATCGACGGCACCGCCAACTCGGCCACGGGCTCCTACCAGATCGGCACGGGCGCGCCCGTCAACATCGGCACGATCCCCCTGCCGCGCAACTTCGTCGACGGCGCGCTCCTCACGGGCAACGTGAAGACGGCCGGCTCGACCGGGGTCGGCGGCATCTTCGGCACGAAGCGGAACATGGCCGAGACCGCCCCGATCGTCCTGCCGTTCGAGCGCTTCGCCGTGCAGCAGCTCGACACCACGCCGCCCGCCGCCGTCACCAACCTGACGGCCGCTGCGGCCACCGACAGCACCCCGCTCGCGTGGGTCGCCCCGGCGGACACCGACGTCGTCGGCTACCGCGTCTTCCGCTCGGCCACGACGCCGGTCGCCACGACGGGCAACGGCCTCGGAGGCGCGACGCCGCTGGTCGGCACCACGTTCACCGACAACGACACGTTCGTCGGCCAGGTCTGGAACTACGCTGTCGTCGCCGTCGACAGCTCGGGCAACGTCTCGCCCGCCGCGACGGTCGCCGGCACCACGCCCGCCCCCGAGGGCGAGCCGATCGCGAAGATCGACTTCACCACGGCCGCCGCAGCAGCGGCGACCGGCTACACGAAGGACTCCGGAGCTGCCTACACGGCAGCGGCCGAGTCGGGCTGGGTGACGGCGGACGACGCCACCCCGTTCGACTTCTCGATCAACACCCGCGTCCGCACCGCCGACGCCGGTCAGCCGAGCGACTCCCGCCTGCTGTCGATCATCCACATGGCGTACGGCGAGGCGACCCCTCCCGGCACGACCGGTGTGAACGGTGAGCGCGGGACCTACGTCCACGACGTCCCGAACGGCACGTACGCCGTCGTCGCGGCCGTCGGGGACAGCTCCCAGGGCAACTACAACAGCACGCACACCATCAAGGTCGAGGGCCAGAGCGTCATCACCGACTTCAAGCCGTCCGCGACCTCCGGGCCGCAGTTCGAGCAGGGCGTCGCGACCGTCGAGGTCACCGACGGTCAGCTGACCGTCGAGGCCGGCGGCATCAACACGAAGCTGTCGTTCCTCGAGGTCTACCTCGTCGCCGACGCCGTCGAGGCGCCCACCGCCCCGCAGGGCGTCACCGCCACGCTCGGCGCCGACAAGACCTCGGCCACGCTCGCGTGGTCCGCCGTCGACGGCGCCGAGGAGTACGTGGTCTTCCGATCAGGCACCTCTCCCGTCGCCACCACCGGCCAGCCCCTGGTCGCCGGGCTCACGTCGCCCACCTTCACCGACACCGGCCTGAGCGCCGGCAGCACCTACCACTACGTCGTCGTCGCCAAGAACGTCGGCGGAGCCTCCCCGGCCTCGGCCGAGGCCACGCTCCAGGTCCCCGCGGCGCCGGTCGCCCCGGGTGCCCCGACCGACCTGGCCGCCGCGCTCGGCGCCAACAACGCCTCGGTCAGCCTCACGTGGGCCACCGCGCCCGACGTCACGTGGAACGTGTTCCGTTCCACCACCTCCCCGGTCGCGGTCACCGGTGCCCCGCTGAACGCCACGCCGCTGACGGCCTCGGCCTTCTCCGACACCGGTGTCGCCGCGGGCACGACCTACCACTACGCGGTCGTCGCGGTCGGGAGCACCGGGCTCGTCTCCGGCGCCTCGAACGAGGCCTCCGCCGTCGTCCCGGCCGCCCCGGTCGCCCCCGCGGCGCCCGTGCTGTCCGGCACGCTCTCCGGGTCCTCCGCCGCCCTCACGTGGGCCGGCGTCCAGGGTGCGACGACGTACGACCTGTACCGCTCGACGTCACTCGTCGTCTCCACCACGGGCCTCCCGCTCGCGTCCGGCCTGACCGGCACGAGCTACACCGACGCCACCGTGGCCGCCGGCACCACCTACCGGTACGCGCTCGTCGCGGCCGGCACGACCGGTCGCTCGGTCGCCTCGAACACCGTCTCCGTCACGGTGCCCGGCGGCGGTCCGGAGGTGTGTGCGACGACCAGCTGGTCGGTGCAGTACTTCGCTGGTCGCGCCCTCGCCGGCGTGCCGATCGCGCAGGACTGCGTCACCGCCATCGACCAGGGACACGTCTCCGGCGTTGCTCTGGGCAACGGCGTCCCCGCCGCCGAGTACTCGGCGCGCTTCACCAGCACCGTGGACCGCGGCGCCGGCACGTACACCTTCACGGCCGTGCACGACGACGGCATGCGTCTGTACGTCGACGGCTCGCTCGTCATCAACGCCTGGGTGGCATCGAACGGTCGGGAGCTGAAGACCGCATCGGTGGACCTCGCTGCCGGCCCTCACCAGGTCGTCGTCGAGTACTACCAGGGCAAGTCTGCGGCGCGACTCAAGGTCGACATGACGTACGTGGCCGGCCAGCCGCCTGCCACCTGCGCCCCCACCAAGTGGACCACCGAGTACTTCTCCGGCCGCAATCTCGCCGGTGTCGCCATCGCCGAGGACTGCCTTTCGGCCATTGATCAGGGTCACGTCTCGGGTGGCACGCTGGGCAACGGTGTGCCCACCTCCGAGTACTCCGCTCGATTCACGACCACGGTCGACCGCGGTGCCGGTACCTACACCTTCACGGCGCTTCACGACGACGGCATGCGTCTGTACGTGGACGGGTCCCTCGTGATCGACGCCTGGGTCGCATCGAACGGTCGGGAGCTGAAGACCGCGTCGGTGGACCTCGCTGCAGGCCCTCACCAGGTCGTCGTCGAGTACTACCAGGGCAAGTCCGCGGCGCGACTCAAGGTCGACATGACGTACGTGGCCGGCCAGCCGCCTGCCACCTGCGCTCCCACAAAGTGGACCGGCACGTACTTCGCGGGGCGAGCCTTCGCGGGCACCTCGATCGCGGAGACCTGCACCACGGCGCTCGACTTCGCGCACGCCTCTGGTGTCGCACCCGGCAACGGCATCCCCGCCGCCGAGTACTCGGCCCGCTTCACGCGGACCATCGACGAGGGCGCCGGCAGCTACACCTTCACCGCGCTCCACGACGACGGCATGCGCCTGCGTGTGGACGGCACTCTCGTGATCGACGCGTGGTTCGCCTCGAACGGCCGGGAGCCGCGCACGGCGACCGTGCAGCTCGGCAACGGACCGCACACGCTCGCGGTCGAGTACTACCAGGGCAAGTCGGCTGCGAAGCTGAAGCTCGACTGGGCTCGCCAGGGTGGCGACACCACGCCCCCCGCCGCTCCGACCGCGCTGACCGCCACGGCGGCCGACTCCTCGGTCGCCCTCGCGTGGGCCGCCAGCACCTCCACCGACACCGTCGGGTACCGCGTGTACCGGGCGACGTCGGCCGGGGCGCCGCTCGGCACCCCGCTCAACAGCGCGCTGCTCACCACGCGCACGTTCTCCGACACCACCGCCGTCGCCAACACCACGTACTTCTACGTGGTCACGGCCGTGGACGCCGCCGGCAACCAGTCGGCGAAGTCCAACGAGGTGCAGGGCGGCTGGACCTTCGTGCCCGACACGACGGCCCCGGACGCACCCGCCACGCTCACCCAGGTCCCCGGTGACACCTCCGTCACGCTGACCTGGGCGGCCAGCGCCTCCACCGACACCGTCGGCTACCGGGTCAAGCGCTCGCTCGAGCCCGGCGCTGCCGCCAATGGCATCGTCATCTCGGGCACGGGTCTCGTGGCCGGCACGACGTACGTCGACCGGACCGTCACCAACGGCACGACCTACTTCTACTCGGTCGTCGCCGTCGACGGAGCGGGCAACGTCTCGACCGGCTCCAACGAGGCGCTCTCCCGTCCCCGCGTCCCCAACACCACGAACATCAAGGTCGACTTCACGGCCGCCAACGCGGTGCCGGCCGGCGGCTACGTCGCGGACTGGGGCCAGGCCTACGGCGCGCGCAGCAGCGCGAACCAGGGCACCGGCCTGACCTACGGCTGGGTCGACGAGGAGGGCAAGGACCTCGCGCTCCTGACCAACGGACGCGACCGCAACCGTCCCGGCATCGACGAGCGTCTGGACTCGATGCTGCACATGCAGTACGGGGACGTCGACAACGGCAACGGCACCAACGGTGTCAAGACCGAGGGCACGTGGGAGCTCGCCGTTCCGGAGGGCCTCTACGAGGTCACCGTGGCGGTCGGCGACCAGATGGGCGCGACGACGTACGACTCCCAGCACACGGTCAACGTCGAGGGCGCGGTCGGCATCAACGCCTACCAGGCCACCGCCGCGGCCGAGTTCCGCACCACCACGGTCACCGTGGGCGTCTGGGACGGGCGTCTGACGCTCGACCCCAAGAGCGGCTTCAACACCAAGATCGCCTACGTCGATGTGAAGGCGATCGAGTACACGAGCCCGCACATCTGGACCGTGTTCCCGGAGAACCGGTCGCTCGACGCCGACACCAACGGCGGCGTCGCCGCCACCATCAAGGTGCCGTACGCCGGCTTCGGCGTCGACGACGCCACGATGCCCGGCAACGTCCAGTTGTTCCGCGTCTCCGACGGCTCCGCCGTCGCGGGCTCGGTCAACACCTCCGGCGGCAACGACACGATCAACTTCGCGCCGGCCGAGCCCCTTGCCCCGCGCACCGCGTACCGGTTCACGGTGAGCAACGGCGTCAAGGACCGCCTCGGCAACGCCTGGGTGCCCTTCGAGTCCGTGTTCACCACGGGTGCCGGCGTCGTCGACCCGGGCAGCAGCGAGTTCAAGCCCCTCACGAACATCGCGTTCGAGAAGGTCGAGCTGCCCATCGGTGACGGCAAGTACTGGGCGTCGTTCGTCTTCGGTCCCGACGGCAAGCTGTACGGCTCGACCATCGGTCAGGGTCTGTTCCGCTTCACCGTCAACACCGACGGCACGCTCACGAACATGGAGAACCTCGGCTACGCCGGGATCGCCATGATCGGTCTCCTGTTCGACCAGAGCTCGACGGCGGGCGACCTGAAGCTGTGGGTCACCAACACCTCGCCGAACGTCTCCAACGAGCAGAACCAGTGGGCCAGCGGCATCAGCCAGCTGACCGGTGCCAACCTGCAGAACCGCAAGCAGGTCTTCACCGAGATGCCCCGGTCACAGTCCGACCACCTGACCAACTCGATGATCTACGGCCCGGGCGGCGACATCTACGTCCTCCAGGGCTCCAACCAGGCCGGCGGTGACCTCGACGGCACGTGGGGCCAGCGCGGCGAGCAGCTGCTCACCGCGGCGCTGCTCCACTTCGACCCCGACCACGCCCGCGTCCGCGCGGCCGTGACCGACGCCGAGGGTGACAACCCGCTCTCGGTCAAGACGGCGCAGGGTGGGACCTACGACCCCTACGCCACGGACGCCCCGCTCAAGATCTACGCGACCGGCATTCGCAACGCCTACGACCTCGTCTACCACTCCAACGGCCACATCTACGTGCCGACGAACGGTACGGCGGCCGGCGGCAACACCCCCGGCGTCACCTACAACGCCGCGACGAACACCTACACGCGTCAGGCCGCGGCCGGTATCCCCGGGTTCGCCTCGGTCAACGGTCAGGACGTCACGGCGGCCTGCCGGGCGCGCGACGCCAGGGACGCGACGTACACGCCGCGCTCGGTGCCGCCCACGTCCAACGTGCCCACCCAGCGCGACCACCTCTACGACGTCGTCGAGGGCGGCTACTACGGCCACCCGAACCCGACGCGCTGCGAGTGGGTCCTGCACGAGGGCAACGACCCGGCCAACCCCCCGAAGTGGGGCGGTGGCGCCGCCGGCAACCAGACCAAGTACCTGCCGACGGTCCTGCCCGAGTCGAACTACAAGGGCGTCGCGTACGACTTCGAGTTCAACAAGTCCCCGAACGGCGCGCTCGAGTACCAGAGCTCCACGTTCGGCGGTCAGCTCGCGAAGGCCCTCGTCGTCGTCCGCTTCTCCAACAACAACGACCTGATCTTCATGCAGGTCGACCCCGCCACCGGCAAGGTGCTCGGCGCGCAGACGGAGGTCGGTCTGACCGGCGTCCCGAACACGACGATGCAGGGCGTCGGCGGCTTCAACGACCCGCTGGAGGTCGTCGAGGACACGCGTAACGGCAACCTCTACATCAACCAGTACGACCGCGCCGGCTCGGCCCAGAAGCTGTACCTGCTGCGGGTCCCGGCCAGCCAGCAGGCGGCGACGGTCAAGGTCTCCAAGGACGAGCTCGTCCTCTCGGCGGCCAAGTCGAACGCCGGCAACGCCAGCGCCGCTCAGAAGACCGACGTCGAGTCGTTCACGATCACGAACTCCTCGACCGAGTCCGTTGCGCTGACGGGGTCGATCACGGGCACGAACGCGGCGGAGTTCACCGTCGTCGGTTCCCTCCCGACCACCCTCGCGGCCGGCGCCTCGGCCACGGTCCAGGTCCGGTTCACCCCCGGCACCACCATCGGTGAGCGCTCCGCGCGACTGACCCTGGTGGGCGGCAAGACCACGATCAACCTCGGTCTCTACGGCCTGTCGACCAACGGCATCGAGGGTGGCAACGAGCCGCCCCTGAACTCCGTGCTCGGCACGCTGGGCTACGAGATCAACATCGGCTGGACGAACCTCGAGGTCGGGATGAACCCGGCCGCGATCGGCGAGGAGGTGCTCGAGCCGCTGTTCGTCCGCTCCGGCACCGGCCCCGTCTCGTGGAAGCCGCTGGCGCACTACGCGCCGCCGGAGAACATCCCGTTCGGCTGGTACACGGGCGACGGCACGGCCGCCGACCGCCGCCAGCTCGGCGCGATCAACGGCACGAACACCGTCGGTGGCGGCTACCAGTCGCTCCTGCCCCCGGTCACCGCGGGCAGCACCATGAGCTTCGACCCCGGGGCGAACGAGTTCGGCTTCTACTACTTCTCCGGCGTCTTCAACCGCTACGGGTTCACGGAGGACCGGCTGAACACGCCGGCCGCCAACGCCCACCGCGCGCGGATCTACCCGGCGAAGAACCGCAGCGGCGTGCTCATCGCCAACACCTACGTCGTCGCGTTCGAGGACGCCTCGAACGGTGACTACCAGGACTACCTGTTCGTCGTCTCCGGCATCAAGCCGAAGACGGACACCGGTTCGGGCGGTTCGGCGATCAAGGTCGACTTCACGACGGCGGCCGGCGGTCTCGTGGCCGGCTACCTGCGGGACTTCGGTCAGGCCTTCGGGCCGAAGACGGGCTCCGACCAGGGCACCGGTCTCACCTATGGCTGGAAGGGTCAGACGACCGAGGACGACCTGGACATCTCGGTCGGCGGCACCACGCCCGGCAACGGACGTGACCGCAACTCCGCCCAGGCGGACGCGCGACTCGACAGCTTCATGCACATGCAGCCGACGAACGTCGCCGGCACCTTCAACGGCACGAACGTCAACGCCTACTGGGAGCTCCAGGTGCCCAACGGCACCTACGAGGTCACGGTCGGCGTGGGTGACCCCACCGTCGGCACCGACACCGAGTCGCACCTGATCCGGGCCGAGGGCACGACGATCCTGACGGCGTTCACGCCGTCCGGTGCGGCGGGCTCCAACACCCGCCACAAGGTCTCCACGGGCACGGTGACCGTCACCGACGGCCACCTGACCATCGACCCGGTCGGCGGCGTCAACACCAAGATCGGCTTCGTCGACGTGGTTCCGGTCGGCGTGGTCGACCCGGGCGGCGACGACCCGTCCGACGGTGCGCAGGTCAAGATGACGTTCCAGCCCACCGGCACCCCGGTGCCCCAGGGCTGGACGGCGGAGACCGGCGGCGCGTTCGCCGTCGACCGCGGCTACGGCTGGCTGAACGAGGCCACCTCGCAGCCGATCGCCCGGCCCGACGCCACGCGCTACCGCACGGCGCCCACCGGGGGCATCGCGTTCCCGACCGCCGCGCAGCAGCAGGGCTTCGCCTTCCTCGACAACGCCACGCAGCCGACCTACACCAACGGCTTCTGGGAGTACGCGGTGCCGAACGGCACCTACGAGGTCGCGGTCTCGGTCGGTGACGCGAACTTCCTGGACTCCACGCACGGCGTCCGCGTCGAGGGACAGCCGGTCATCACCTCGTTCGTCCCGACCGCCACGACGCCCCAGCAGATCGGGGTGCGCACGGTGACGGTCACGGACGGACGGGTCACGATCCGCAACGGCGGCACCAACACCAAGCTGAACTGGGTCTCGATCAAGGGTGAGGGCCTCGCGCCCACCACGCCGACGACGTCTCTCAGCTACAGCTTCCGTCCCACCGGCGCCCCGGTGCCGGCGGGCTGGACGGCCGACACCGGCGCCGCGTACAACGCGACGTCCGGCTCCGGCTGGCTGGTGGCGGGGACGCCCACCGACCGCTCCGCGATGACGCGTCTGCGCACCGCGGCCGCGGCGGGCATCACCTACCCGACCAACGACCAGCCGCGTCAGGGCCTGATCCTGATGCAGGCGACGACGACGAGCGGTGAGCCGATCTCCGGCGGCACCGTGGGCACGTGGGAGCGCGCGCTGGCCAACGGCACCTACACCGTGGAGGTCTCGGTCGGCGACGCCGGCTTCACCGACTCGGTGCACGGCGTCTCGGCCGAGGGCGTCGCCCTCGTGACCAACTACACCCCGACCGGCGCTGCACCGTTCGGCACCGGGTCGGCCACCGTCCAGGTGACCGACGGACGGCTCACGCTGACGCCGACCGGCGTCAACACCAAGCTGAACTGGGTCCGGATCTCCGGCACCGCGCTCACCGCCCCGAGCATCACCGCACGGGTCAACGGCACCGCGGTCGCGGGCACCTACAACGGCGGGGCGGCCACGGTCGACCTGTCGGCGTCGGTGGCCTCGGACGCCACGCTCGCCTCGTTGAGCTACACGCTCGACGGCGGCGCGGCGACGCCCTACACGGCACCGTTCACGGTCGCCGCGGTCGGCACGCACCAGGTCGTGGTCACGGCCACGGACTCCGCGGGCCGCACCTCCACCCGCACGCTCACCCTCGAGGTCCTCAACATCGGGGGCACGGTCAAGCTGACCAACGGGCAGGTCGTCCGTCAGGGCGACGGCACGCCGATCCCCGGTCTGTACGAGGACGTCCTGGTGATGCACCGGGTCAACAGCCTGGGCACCGCCGAGACGCACCAGTCGCTCAAGTTCAACGACACCGTGACGCTCACCGTAGGCAACACGGGGACCAAGGACCTGCGCATCACGTCGCTGGACCTCGGTGGCGCCACCGGTCAGTTCGAGATCGTCGGCGCGCCGACGCTCCCGCTCCTGATCGCCCCGGGCGCCTCCGTCCCGCTGACCGTCAAGTTCGTGGCCACGAACGGCGGGCGAGGTGTGCGCACCGGCACGCTGACCATGGCCACGAGCGACCCGGCTGCGGCCAACCGCGTGGTCCAGCTGCGCGGCGGCTACATGACGGCGCCCGAGGGTGGCAGCGAGCTGTCGCTGGAGCACATCTTCCAGCTCTACGGCTCGACGACCACGTCCGGTGTCCCGGCCTCGGCCACGAGCATCGGCAACGGGTCGGAGATCCCAGGTGCACCGCTGAACGGCGACGAGGTCCGGTCCTTCCAGTGGAAGCGTCTGGACAACACCAAGCCGGTCCAGGCGGTCCAGCTCGCCGCGTTCCACGGCTGCTGCGGCCAGACGGAGAACTTCAACATCAACGGAGCCTCCGCCACGCACGCAGGGCCCTACGGCCAGGCGATCTACCCGCTGAAGAGCGACGGCACCAAGACCGCGATCTCGACCAACCCGACGGGCAACTTCGGGATCACGGTGGCGGGTCAGTCGACCACGCAGACGCAGTGGATGGCCGTCAAGATGTGGCCCGTCAAGGACGCCGCAGGCAAGGTGGTTCCGGGTTCCTGGTTCGCCGGGCACGACTACATCAACTCGCCCGCGCAGTGCGGGACCGGGCCGACGAACTGCGACTTCCAAGACAACGTCTACCTCGTCACGAACGTCCTCCCGGTCGCGTCCTCGGACACGACCGCGCCGACGGCGCCCGCGGCACCCACGGGGGTCGCGAACGCCACCGGCGTCGACCTGACCTGGGCGGCGTCCACCGACGCCGACCTGATCGGGTACCGCATCGAGCGCGGCACCTCGGCCACCGGGCCGTGGACCAACCTCGGTGGTGCGCTCCTGACGGGCACGACGTTCCGTGACAACGGAGCGGCTGCCGCAGCGACCACGCACTACCGCGTGGTGGCCGTGGACGCGTCGGGCAACGCGACCGCCTCGGCGGTCGCGGCGATCAACACCGGCGCGATCGTCGCGGCGCCCATCCGGATCAACGCCGGTGGCCCGGCGCTGACCCTGGGTGGGGTGACGTGGCAGGCGGACGCCTTCTTCTCCGGAGGCAAGACGTACGCCAACAACGCCATCACGGACATCCTCGGCACGACGAACGATGCGCTCTACCGCACCGAGCGTTCGGCGACGACGGGTCCGGGCACCTTCTCCTACAACGTGCCGGTCAGCTCGTCCGGCACGTACGAGGTCAAGCTGCACTTCGCCGAGATCTACCACGGTGCGACCGGCGGGGGAGCGGGTGGCACGGGCAAGCGCGTGTTCTCCGTCAACCTCGAGGGCGGACCCGTGGAGATCGCCAACCTGGACATCAACGCCCGGGTGGCACCGATGACGGCCCTGATCACGACGAACACCATCGCGGTGACCGACGGCACGCTGAACATGACGTTCACGTCCACCGTCGACCAGCCGAAGGTGTCGGCGATCGAGATCGTCAAGGTGCCGTAGCGTCCCACGTGGCGCAGGCTGAGGGCGGGCGGTTGACTCAACTGCCCGCCCTCGGCCTGCGCCTGCCGATGAAATGGTGTTCAGCGACATGGTGAGGTGACGATGACTCAGACTCCCTCGGTGCGGGCCGACTCGGCGCACCTTCTCCCGAACGAGCCCGAGGGGAACGGAGCGGATGTGCGGCCTGAGGAGGTCCGACCGCAGATCAGCGACCGGCTCCTCGAAGGTGTCGCCGCCGATCTTCTAGCGAGCCGACGCGCGGTTCCTCTCCATCAGCTTCTGGCGCACCTGGGGCGCGCGGCCGCGCCGTCGCTGACTACGCTCGACCTGCTCTGCCGGGAGCTGCGCTCCCAGGGCTACCTCCGTCGCGCGTTGGAAGTTGCGGAGCGTGTCAATGCAGTCGCGCCGACCACTGGGGCGCGCCGCAGGGTATCGACCCTAGCGAGCGAGATCGCCGTACTGGAAGGAGGGAGCAGCACGGAGGTCGTCTCGCGCGACGGCTGGCGCGGCCCCGTCTCCGGCTCGGTCCTGCTGGTCATGGGTCGCTCGCTTCCCGACGTCGACACGAACTATGCGCGGCACCTCCACGCCGTCGCGGTGGGGCTGGCCGAGATGGGGCTCCGTGCCGAGATCGTCACCGAACTCGGTTACCGCGCGACTCAGGACGCCTATCGATCCGAGAACGTCGACGGGGTCGTCTACCACCGGCTTCCCGGCCCGGTGCGAGGCGAGGCGTCCTTGGAGGACTGGCTGCACAGGTACAGCCAGAAGCTGGCGACGGTCGTACGCAAGGTCAGACCAGCCGTGCTGGTCGCAGGCTCCGACTTCCTGAACGTGCTCCCGGCCCTCAGCTCCGGCGATGCGTTCGATCTTCCCGTTGTCTACGACGTCAGTGGCGACTGGGACGCATCCTGGTATCGCCGCACGGGTGAGCCCCTCGGCTGGCCGTCTCCGGAGGAGCTGGCGCTCTCGAGCCAGGGACTGCCAGACCGCTTCCTCCTTCGCCGCCGTCGTGAGCGCAGCGCACGGAACGCCGTGTCGCACGTGGTGGTGAGCTCGGCGAGCTCGTCGGTCCGCTCAGAGGTGGAGAGAGAGCTTGGTGAAAGTGGTGTTCCTTCGACGACGGTGGACAAGGACCCCATCGGCACCTACGCCCAGGTGCTCGAGAGTCTCGGTGCTGTTCCTCAGGGACTGCGGTCGCTCGTCGACGTTCGGGCCGACTCGACGTCGAGAGTCGCACTGACGCGACGGGCCGAGACCCTGCGACGACCACTCGAGGGCCACGTGACCCTCGACAAGCCTGAGGCCGTCGCGGAACTGCTGAGCGACGGATGGAGGTGGAACGGACTTCACCCTGTCTCGATGGCGCTCCCGATGGACTGGTGGGCCTGCAGTGGGAATCGCTCGCAGGACTTCCGTTACCAGGCCTGGAAGTTCATGGGCCCCGTCCTACGGGAGGACAGCGTCCGACCGGGTACCGAGCTCCTCGACTGGTGCCACGAGAGGGCGCTCGACTGGTGCGCAACCGCGGTCGATCGTCGCGAAGGAACATCGATGGTCTGGTACGACATGGCGCTCGCCCTGCGAGCACCACTGCTGGCCTACCTCTTCGAGCACGCCTTGTCCGACTCTCGAAGGACCCAGCCGGAGATCGATGCTCTTCACCGTGCGGTAGTCGCTCATCAACGCGCGTTCCTTGCGCCTGGCGCCTTCAACCCGGCGACGAATCACGGTTTCTACACGGCGATCGGCCAGCTGGCATTTGCCCGGCGGCTGATCGAGCTGCCAGGGATGAGCGATGTCCTCCAGCAGGGCCAGCAGCGGCTTCGCCAGGTTGTGGACCAGCAGTTCGCGAAGGACGGCGGGCATCGTGAGCACTCGCCGGACTATCACCGCATGCTCGTCGACTCGTTCGTCGATGCCGCGGAGGACGGACTCATCGAGGACGAGAGCATCCTCGCCCTGATCGAGCGGTCCGCGCACGTCACGGGATGGTTCATTCGGCCCGACGGCGAAATAGAGCAGATCGGTGATTCGATGGCCCGTCTCGTTGCCAGCCGGACGCGGTCGAGCCGTGATCCGGCGACCTCGTTCATCGTGAGCAGGGGCAAGTCGGGCGCGCCGCCGACGGAGGAGATGCTGGTCCTGCCGGAATCGGGTTACGCAATAGTGCGCGCTCCTCGGCCGACCACAGGTGAGGAGCTGGCGAACAGCTCCTACCTCACCCTGATGGCAGCGTTCCACTCGCGGACCCACAAGCACGCAGACGACCTCGCCGTGACCTGGTTCGACGGCGGGGCTGAGATATTGATCGACAGCGGGCGATTCGGCTATCTGGACCCTCTTCCGGAGGACCATCCCGACCGCGCCCTGGGCTTCTTCTACAGCAGGCCAGAGCGGCAGTACGTCGAGAGCACGCCTGCGCACAGCACAGTGTCCGCGGACGGACGCGATCACGATCGACGTGATCGCAAACCATACGGTGCCGCAGTCGTGAGCGGTCGTCACGAGGCAGGTGTCTTCGTGGTCGAGGGCGAGGTCGACCACGGGCACTGGCGGCATCACCGAGTCGTCCGACTCGCCCCCGGGCTTGGGCTCGACATCCGGGACGAGGTCGAGTCGCTCGACGGTGAACCGCACACCTTCACCACCTGGTGGAACATGGCAGGCGGGCTGACGCTGAACGACTCCGATCACAACTCCCTGCGATTCGGGCGCGACGGGGGATCCCTGGTTGTCGACGCGGTCGACGGCGGCGGCCAGTGGGACGCGCAGCGAGGACGCCACACGCCGCTGCTGGGTTGGCGCTCGCACCGTGACTTCGAGCTGGAGCCGTGTTGGAACGTCTCGCGCTCCGTCTTCTCGCGTCACCATGTGTTCGAGACTTCCTTCAGACTTGGCTCGGCGCGCTGAGTGGGCGCACGGGTGGAAGGACCAGGATGTCGCGTGTGAGCGTGAGGCACGTGTTGATCGTCGGTGCCGTCCTGGTGTCCGCGGCGGCACTCGCGACGCTGACGACGGTGTGGTCCGGGAACGTGTCCCGGAGCGTCGTCGCAGCGCTGACGCTGTCGACGCTCACCGCGGCTGTCCTCCTGCTCGGCCTACGTGAGCTCCGTCGACGACTCACGATCGTCGAGCGACGGTTGCAGGCCATCGAGAGTCAGGAGGCCAGTCGGCTGGCCTCGGGTCCAAACTCCACCGAACGCGGCGCCGACGTCGAGGTGGCGCGTGGTGCCGTGGCGGATCTCGAGCGGCGTTCCGCTGTGTCGACGGCGCTGCTGGATCTCCGGGTTTGCGGTACGGGCGGCCCGCTCGACGAGGTGCCTCTGCTTCTCGACGAACGGATGGCGACGATCGCGGTGCGCGCTCTGACTGAGGACGCACAGCTGCTGGACGCGGACGAAGTCGCGCAGCGATATGGTCTCGTGGACCACCTACCGCTCGGAACTCGACGAACTCTGGCACGGGGTCTGCGTGCTCGGGGATACCTGGTGCGATCGATGCGTTACTTCCGCTCAGCCGCAGCGACCGGACAAGAACGCGATGTCGTCCAGCTCGACCTGAGGCAGGCCGAGATCGACGTGATGTGCGGAGCGTTCTCGCCCGTCCTGACCAGGCGCGACGTCAAAGCTCCCATCAGTGGACGGGTTCTTCACGTCGTCGGCCGAGCAATCCCGGACACCCAGTCGGGCTACACCCTTCGGACGCACAGCACCGCCCGCGCCCAAGTATCGGCCGGCCACGAGGCGCACGTGTTCGTGCAGCTCGGCGTCGTCGAGAGCGAGGTCTCGGCGCAGGACGACTTGGACGGGGTCGTCTATCACCGCCCAGCAGGAGACTCCGTGTTCGCCTCCGGCCACCGGACGTGGTTGCAGTCGAACGCCGAGGCCCTCCTCAAGACCGCTCTGTCGGTTCGCCCGGAGACGATTCATGCCCACTCGGACTTCTACAACGTCCTGATTGCCGGCGCGGTCTCGGATGCGACAGGCATCCCTGTCGTCTACGAGACGAGGGGGTTCTGGGAGGAGACCTGGTTGTCGAGGACTGCCGTCACGCACGGATGGGTGGACGTCGACCGCACATTGACCACCTACGGCATACCTGAGGCCTACAGCTGGCGGCGCCAGCGAGAGGCGGACGCACGGGAACGCTCGAACGCCACTGTGACGCTGGCACGCACCATGCAAAGTCGGATCGTGGCAGCGGGACTGGATGGGAGCAACGTCACCATCGTTCCGAACGCTGTGGATGCGAGTCGTTTCGAGGCAGCCCACTTCCGAGAGGACCTGGCCGAGGAGCTGGGAATCCCGAGAGGTGCCGTGGTCATCGGCTCGGTGACGTCGGTCGTGGAGTACGAAGGCCTGGACGTCCTCGTCGAAGCCTTCGCGGTCGCGACTCGTTCCAGCGACGTTCCTCTCTGGCTGATGATCGTTGGTGACGGGCCCGTACTCGACCAGCTGCGCACCCAGGTAGAGACGCATGGCTTGACCAACGTGTCGATCACGGGTCGAGTGCCCCACGACAGAATCGTCGACTACTACGGCTTGATCGACATCTTCGTGGTTCCGCGGCGGGATATCGAGGTCTGCCGCCTCGTCACCCCGTTGAAACCATTCGAGGCACTCGCGGCGGGGTGCGCGCTGCTGATGTCGGACTTGGACGCCCTCCGGGAGATCGCCGAGGACTGTGGTTCCGTGCGTCTGTTCCGTCCCGACGACGTGTCGGCCCTCGCCGCAGAGCTCTCGAACATGGCGAACGCCCCGTCGGAACGTCGGCTGATGGCCGAGCGCGGCAGGGCGTGGGTGCGCCGAGAACGGTCCTGGGAATCCAATGCCAGTGCTTATACCAGGGTCTACGCGAGCCTCGGTTCGACCGGCTCGGGAAGGCGAACCGGTGTCTGAGGAGACCTATTTTCTTGTCGATCGTGACAGGGCGGAGATCGTGGTGTGCCCGTCTCTCGCAGGCATCAGCGAGGAGACGCGAGCCGCCCTCTATGACAAGGAACATCGGGCCTACGTCGATCTGACCGTGATCAAGCCAGGGGGCACGCACCGTATCGCCCTCGAGGCGATCCAGCCACTGCGTCGGTACTCCTTGAAACTTCAGCGTCGTGGCGCGGAATCGAAATGGCACGACCTGCGCCGTACCCTCAGCCTGGGGCTCCTGGGCGATCTGCACACCAGGACGGTCAGTCCCGGCGAGTGGGGTGTTCGGGACCACTGCCACGTACACCTCCGCGATGCGGTCAGTGGTGACGTTCTGCATCGCCGGTCGATAGCGCCGGGCGGCTCAACGACCTTCGTCCTCGAGCGCTCTGACGGTCCGACCCACCAGCTGGAGATCTTCGAGGACATCGATGGGCGGCCAGGTGGCCGCCTGGGGAATCGCATGAAGCTCACCCCGCCGGCGCTGCTCGGTCAGCTCCCTGCGACGTTCGAGGAGCATGAGAGCGGTCTCGCCCACACGAGACGCTCGAACGTGGTCGTGAGTCGAAACGTTCTGAAGAGGAAGCGAGCTCAGGGTCTCGCCTCCCATGGCTTCATCGGTGTGTGGGACCACGACGGACCGGTGCTCGAGGCGTCGGACTGGGTGCTCGGCAGGCAGCAGTATCAGCACCTGCCAGAGCGTCCGTCTGCGACCAGGCGTCTCCCCGTCGCCATCTACCTCGGGATCCCGCGACCTTCCTGGGGGCACTTCCTGACCCAGGGTCTGGCCCGTGCGTGGTACGCCCTCGAGCATCCAGACATACCCGTGCTCTGGCATGCAGGACGACTCGCATCGTTCCAGAAGGAGGTCCTCGACCTCATCGGTCTGCGGAACGAGCAGCTCTTCGTGACGGAGCCCACGGCGATCGACGAGCTGATCGTTCCTCTTCCCGGGGCCTGCATCGGCGAGTTCGTGCTCCCCGAGTTCGCGAAGGCCGTAGGTCGTCACCCGAGTCGCCCTCAGGTGGCCGGTAGGAAGGTCTTCCTCTCGCGGTCAGGCCTCGGAGATGGCCGCGGATCCATCGAGAACGACGGTGACCACACGTTGGACCGTCTCTTCGCTGACCATGGATTCACCATCGTGCGTCCCGAGGAGCTCTCGGTGCGCGAGCAACTCGACGAGATGACGTCAGCCGAGATCGTGGTCGGGCTCGAAGGGTCGGCCCTCCACTCGGTGCTGCTCATGGAGGATCCGGTGCGCACCAAGTTCTGGGCGCTCACGAGACACAGGGGTGGTAGCGGGGTCTACGCACACATCAAGTCGGCCAAGTCGCTGAGCTACGAAACTTTGAACTTCACGACTCGACGCATCAGGACGGCCGATGCCGACGTCGCTCTCGACGTCGAAGCGCTTGAGCGGGCGCTGCAGTCGACCGACGGGTTTTCACGAAATCTTGCAGCGTTGGATCAACGCATCGAGAGGCCGTCCGACTTCCAGACCCGCCTCATGGGCCATCTTCACAACGGACAGGTCCGCCTGGACGGGCGCGACGGAGCGGCTCGCGACGCCTACCTGGCGCTCCGATCGCGGTCTGGCGAGCCGGACGAGGTGGCGACCCTGCTCGAACCCCTGTTCTGAGCGAGGGGTGGTCCTCCACGCTGCAATCGTGGGAAGTCCTGAGGAAACTACGCGCTGCTCGTGACCTCTGGCGAGCACAATTGGTGATGTCGCCGAGCGCTGCGGCCCAGGACAACAGGGCCGCGGATCGAGGACCGCGCCGAGCCTGGTGGAGCGGTTGTGATCTCTGTTTCACCGGGTCCATGGGAAAGGTGTCCTCGTGTCGTCATCCACAAGCGGGCGCCGCGCAGTGGCGCGGCCGCTCGTGGTCTCGCTCGTCCTGATCCTCGGCCTTGTCGCCTGTGCGTTCGGAGGCATCTGGTGGATGCAGCGGTCGCTCGCGAGCAACATCGAATCTCTGGGTGATCCTTTCGCCGGTCTGGAAGGTCGACCGTCAGCGGGAGGGTCTGTCGACGCTGACGAGGGTGGTGCGGCGGACGCCATGAACGTCTTGGTCCTCGGCACCGACAGCCGCATCTCTGCCGGTGATCCGTCGCAGTGGGAGTCCGGGGCACAACGGACCGACACGGTGATGCTTGTGCACGTACCGTCGGACAGGCGAAGCGTGGTGGTGATGTCGATCCCCCGTGACTCCTGGGTCGACGTTCCCGGTCACGGTCAGGCGAAGATCAATGCTGCATTCTCGTACGGGGGCCCGTCCTTGACGATCGCGACCGTCGAGCAGCTGACGGGCGTCTTGATCGACCATTTCGTGGTCACAGACTTCGAGTCCTTCAAAACGATCACGGACGCGCTGGGCGGCGTACGTGTGAGTCTGAAGGAGGACCTCGTCGTCGGCAACGACCTCGTTCCAGCGGGTAACCAGCAGCTCCTCACGGGTGAGCAGGCGCTGAGCTTCGTACGCGACCGTGCGAGCCTCCCCCGGGGAGACTTCGACCGGATGCAGCGGCAGCAGGCCTGGGTCCGCGCGATCGTGGCCAAGATGCGGAACGACGGGACGATGGGGAACCCGTTGACGGCGCAGCGATTTCTGGACACGGTGACCCGGTCCGTAGCGGCGGATGATGGTCTGGACGCTGCCGTTGTCAATGACCTGCGCGGATTGGCGACCGACGTGGGATCCAACGACATCTTGTTCATGACCGTGCCGACCTTGGGTACCGCCCGGAGCGCGGATGGTCAGAGCATCGTCGAGCTCGACCGACCCGCTCTGGGCGAGCTCATGGAGTCGGTGCGCTCCGACACGGTCATGGATTACGTGATGTCCGAACCGGGCCAGTTCGACACGCTGCCGGCAGTGGTCGACTAGGCGTGGCTGGTCCCTCGATATGTAGCGGGCGCGGTCGTTGCCGCGTAGCTCGAGTACTGTCCGTCGGTAGCTCGTACTCTGCGCGACGGGGAGCGTGATCGTGACCGGGAGCAGAAGAATGGCCGCGCGGATCCGGATCCGCGCGGCGCGGCGCGCGCTCTGGCACCTCCGACACGGTGGCTTCGGCGGGCTGGGTACCCACCTTCGTCGGCGGCGAGCCATCGACCATCAGCTCGTGTCGAGACGTCAGGGTGCTCGAGGGCTCGTCGCCTATGACCCGGAGCGGTTCACGACGAATACGCGCCGCCGGGCTCTCCGGGTCGCGGTCATCCTGGATGAGTTCTCGGCGGCCAGCTTCGACTTCGAGTGGGTGCAGGTTCCGCTGACGATGAAACGTTGGCGTAAGGAGCTCGAGACTGCGGACGTCGATCTTCTGTTCGTGGAGTCAGCCTGGGCAGGCAACGGCGCTTCGTGGAAGTACCAGCTGACGGGGCCGGGCGGTCCGGGGCAGCCGCTGAAAGATCTGGTGACCCACTGCCAGTCGCGCGGGATCCCCACCGTGTTCTGGAACAAGGAGGACCCGGTCCACCACGAGGACTTCCTCGACGCAGCCCGGTTGTTCGACCACGTGCTGACGACCGACTCGTCCACCCTCGAGGACTATCGCTCGGCCCTGGGACACGATCGCGTCGGAGTACTTCCTTTCTCAGCGCAACCCGCGCTCCACAATCCCGTTCGTTCGGAGGGCGACGCTGTGCTCGGCGACATGGCGTTCGGAGGTATGTACTTCACTCATCGGCACCCCGGAAGAGCCACGCAGATGGACATGCTCCTGGGCGCGGCCGTGCGAGTGTCCGAGCGGACGGGTTCCACCTTGGACATCTACTCCCGTCAGCCCAAGGGCGATCCTCGGTACCAGTTTCCAGCGCCCATGGCTCAGCACGTCGTGGGGACGCTGTCCTACCCGCAGATGCTGTCTGCCTATCGCGCCTACAAGGTGTTCCTCAACGTCAACACCGTCGCGCTATCACCCACGATGTGCGCGCGCAGGATCGTCGAGATCACTGCTTGCGGTACTCCGGTCGTCAGCACGCCCAGTCCGGCGATCGATGCAGTTCTCGGCGAGGACGGCGTCGTGCAGGTTTCGGAACAACCAGAAGCCGAGGATGCCCTCCGGGCCCTCCTCGGTAGCTCTGAGCTGCGCGACCGGACCGTGCATCGAGCCCAGCGCCGGATCTGGGCCGGCCACACCGCGAGCCACCGTGTGGACGAGATACTCCGGCGCGTGGGCCTGACGGAGCACCTGCGCGAGGCTCGCACTCCCCGCGTCACAGCCCTCGTCTCGACGATCAGACCCGAGCGTGTGGATCTGGTCCTCGAGACGCTCGGTTCCCAGGTCGGGGTCGAGGTCCAGCTGGCTCTGCTCGCGCACGGCTGGGACCTGGACGAGGCGGACCTGCGGAGAAGGGCGCGAGACCACGGCCTCGACGACGTCGTCGTGCTGTCCGCCGATCGGTCCGTGGCGCTCGGAACCTGCCTCAACCGACTGGTCGAGGTCGCGGACGGGGCCGTGGTTGCCAAGATCGACGACGACGACCTCTACGGCCCCCAGTACCTGCTGGATCAGGTCAACGCTCTCGGCTACAGCGGCGCCGACGTCGTGGGGAAGCAAGCGCACTACGTCCATCTGGTCACGTCGGGTCTGACCGCTCTGCGGCACGCTGACCGGGAGCACCACTTCACCGACCTGGTCACCGGACCGAGCATCGTCGCCGGTACGGACCTGGTCCGCGACATCCCGTTCGCCGAGCTGACCCGCGGTGAGGACACCGGATTCCTGCGGGCGGTGACCGCCGCGGGGTGCCACATCTACTCGGCCGATCGCTTCAACTTCGTCCAGGTGCGCGGGGCGACCGCACACACCTGGAACGCCTCCGACATGGAGATCCTGGCGTCGAGCCAGGTCCAGGTCGTCGGCCCTCCGCTTCCGCACGCCCTCGCCTAGGAGAGACATGACCGACCCGATCCCCTTCGCTCACACGCCGGCCGCCGCTCCCGTCGACGCGCCGACCGTCGCCGTCGTCGGCCTCGGCTACATCGGCCTGCCGACGGCGGCGATCCTCGCCTCCCACGGTGCGAGGGTCATCGGCGTCGACGTCAACGCCCGCACCGTCGAGGCGGTGAACCGCGGCGAGGTCCCCTTCGTCGAGCCTGACCTCGAGACCTCGGTCGCTGGCGCCGTGTCACGGGGGCGGCTGACGGCCTCGCTCGACATGCCCGAGGCCGACGTCTACATCGTGGCCGTGCCCACCCCGTTCGCGGAGGACTACCGCGTCGACCTCACATACATCGACGCCGCGGCCGACGCCATCGCACCGAGGCTCGGCGGCGGGGAGCTGGTGATCCTCGAGTCGACGTCACCGCCCGGGACGACGCAGCACCTCGCCGACCGCCTCCTCGCCGCCCGGCCGGACCTGAGCTGGGACGGCTCCGGGGGGAGGCCCGTCGTCGAGTTCGCTCACTGCCCCGAGCGGGTCCTCCCCGGCCGCATCATGGTCGAGCTGGTCACCAACGACCGGATCGTCGGCGGACTCACCCTGGGTGCGGCCGAGCGCGCCAGGGACCTGTACGAGACGTTCTGCCAGGCCGAGATCCCTCTGACGGACGCGCCGACGGCGGAGCTCGCGAAGCTCGCCGAGAACGCCTTCCGGGACGTGAACATCGCCTTCGCCAACGAGCTGGCCAGCATCTGCGAGCGGGTCGGCGTCGACGTGTGGGAGCTGATCGAGCTCGCGAACCGTCACCCCAGGGTCAACATCCTGCAGCCCGGTCCCGGGGTCGGTGGGCACTGCATCGCCGTCGACCCCTGGTTCATCGTGTCCGCCGCTCCGGAGGAGGCTCGCCTCATCCGCACGGCGCGCGAGATCAACGATGCGCGACCCGCCCAGGTCGTGGAGAAGGTGCTCGCCGCGTCCGACCACCTGACCTCCCCGCGGATCGCGGCACTCGGTCTGGCGTTCAAGGCCGACATCGACGACCTGCGCGAGTCGCCGGCGCGCGAGATCGTGGGCATGCTCTCCGACCGCATCCCCGGTGGACTGATCGACGTCGTGGAGCCGCACGTGGACGAGCTGCCGAGCGAGCTCGAGGCACGGCAGAACGTGGCCCTGCGCCCGCTCGAGTCGGCGCTGGCCGACGCCGACCTCGTGCTCCTCCTGGTGGACCACGCGGGATTCCGGACCGTCGTTCCGCAGCTGCTCGACTCCCGGGCGCACGCGCCCGCCGTCGTCGACACGCGCGGTCTCTGGCGCGAGGTCCGCGCCGACCCGCGGAGCTCCTCGGCGCCCTGACCCGGACCTCGTGAAGTCGGCCGTGCGCCCCGTCGGCGAGGTGCGCGGCCGTCCTCAGACGGCGAGCGAGGGAAGGGCCGCCAGCACGGGAGCCGCTCTGAACTCGTCGATGCGGGACCCGACGCCGAGCAGCTCCGCGAGTGCGGCCACGCTCCGCGCGGCGGCACGCCCGTCACCGTAGGGGTTGACGGCGCGAGCCATCCGCCCGTAGGCGTTGGTGTCCGTGAGGAGGTGGCTCACCTCGCCCACGATGCGCCGCGCGTCCGTGCCGACGAGCCTCACCGTGCCGGCGTCGACCGCCTCGGGGCGCTCGGTGTTGTCGCGCATGACGAGAACCGGCTTGCCCAGGCTGGGGGCCTCCTCCTGGACGCCGCCGGAGTCGGTCAGCACCACCGTCGCCCGCGCCGTGAGGTGGACGAAGTCCGAGTAGCACAGGGGCTCGGTGATGACGACGTTGCTCCGCCCGCGCACCGCGGGCAGCACGGCGTCCCGGACCAGCGGGTTTCGGTGAGCGGGGAGGACGACGGTCAGCCACGGGAATGCGTCGGCGAGAGCGCCGAGAGCTGCCCCGATGTTCCTCATCGGAAGGCCCCAGTTCTCGCGCCGGTGGGTGGTGACCAGGAGCAGCGCGCCACCCCTGGCCGCCACGGCGGCGACGGCGGGATCCTGGAACAGCGCAGGGCGGTCGACGACGTCGAGGAGGGCGTCGATCACGGTGTTTCCGGTGACGACGACCGTCTCGGGGCGAACGCCCTCCCGGAGCAGATTGTCACGGCTCATGGCGGTCGGTGCGAGGTGGAGGTCGGTGATCTGCGTCGTGAGGCGCCGGTTCGCCTCCTCGGGGAAGGGGGAGGTGAGATCCCCGGAGCGCAGGCCGGCCTCGAGGTGGACGACGGGGATGCGGCGGTTGAAGGCCGCCATCGCGGCCGCCGTCGACGTCGTCGTGTCGCCCTGGACGAGCACCGCGTCAGGCTGCTCGACCGTCAGGACGTCGTCGAGCCTCGCCATCACCCGGGTGAAGATCTGCGAGAGGGACTGGCCGTGGCTCATGACGTCGAGGTCGTGCTCCGGCCTGATGCCGAAGACCGCGTTGACCTGGTCGAGCATCTCCCGGTGCTGGCCGGTGACGACGGTGATGCCGTCGAGAGCGTCGGAGGCAGCCAGTGCAGTGACCACCGGAGCCACCTTGATGGCCTCGGGGCGCGTCCCGTAGACGGTCATCACTCGGGGTCTGCTCATGTCCGCATCCTGTTCTCGAAAGGGGTGCGACAGCGCTTCCCCGCGATCAGTTTGCAGGCATTTCGAGGCACAAAAGCGAGGAATGTTAATACTGACGAAAGAACGAGGTTCTACTAACTCGCGTCCGTGTGATGTCAGCCTGAACGGCGATGTTCCTGCGTCATTCCTGAGGTTGTCGTACGCCTCTGGCTGGGTCAGGCACGTGCGTCTGGATCTCCCGGAGCGTGGGGCCGGAGGGCACGGATGCGCGCGACGAGGTCGGCGTAGACGTGCGGGGAGTAGTGGAACGGGGCCTCACCCCACGGGTGCGAGGGCGTGGTGGTGACGTCGAGGTCACGCCCGATGAGGTCCACCCCGAGGTCTGCGACGGTGTCGTAGTAGAGGGCGAGTCGTCGGTTGGCGTCGGCCGCGACGAGCCCGAAGCTCGAGGGGCCCTCGTCGCCGGACTCGTTGACACCGGCCCAGGGCGGCGCGAGCGCGACGAGAGCCGCCCCGGGGTGGTGCTCCCGCACCAGGCGCACGAACGCGTGCGCCGCCTCGGTCCACATCGCCCGGTGGGCCGCCGTTCCCAGCTCGACGAGCACGCCGGCGGCCGCGACGTCGAGGTCCGCCCCGGCGGCGATCAGGTCCACGGTGCGAGTCACCGCGGTGTCGTCCGGCAGGACCCAGACGCCGAGTCGCTCGTCCGTGAGATCCCAGAGCACGAGGTCGACACGTCCGGCGGTGCGCCGCAGCACGTCCGGCAGGCCCGAGGCGAAGTCGGCCGAGACCATCTGCTGCTGGAAAGGCGACGTCAGCGCGGGTGCATCGAGCAGCACGACCGGCGGCGAGAACGCCGAGATCAGGGACTGCCGCGCGACGTAGCCCACCAGGCTGAACCCGTCCGTCGGGAGGTGGGAGAAGGTGTCCCGCGAGACGCAGCTGCCGACCACGAGAGTGCGGACGCCGCCGGTCGTCATCGCCCACCCCGGCGTCGCACCTGGTGCTGCGCCGTGCCGCGCAGATCGAGGCGCACGTCGGTGTCGGTCCCGTCCCGGTAGGCCTCCTCGAGGAGTCCGGCGGCCTTCGCCTCCTCACCCTGCGCGAGCTGCCACGCGAACCAGCGGTACCGCCGCGCCACGTCTTCGGCCTCGCCGTCGAGCACCACCCGACCCTGGTGCAGCCAGACGGCGCGCGTGCACGTCTCCTCGATCGTCTGCGCGGCGTGGGACACGAGGAGGACGCACCCGGCGTTGCCCCGCAGGGCGGACATCCGATCCTGCGAGCGCTCCTTGAACGCTGCATCACCGGCACCGAGGGCCTCGTCGATGAGCAGCACCTCCGGATTCGACGCAGCGGCGATCGCGAAACGGAGCCGGGCGCCCATGCCGGTGGAGTACGTGCGCATCGGGTGGTCGATCGCGGCCCCGATGCCGGCGAGCTCGACGACGTCGGGAAGTGCGGCCGTCGCCTCGGCGGGCGACATCCCCATGGCCAGGCAGCCCAGCCGGACGTTCTCCCGGCCGGAGAGCTCGGTGAGCATCGCCGCGTTCACCCCGAGCAGGAGCGGCACGGAGGAGGCGAGCACCGTTCCTCGTGCTGGACGCTCGAGCCCGGCAACGACGCGGAGGAGCGTGCTCTTCCCCGATCCGTTCAGGCCGACGACGCCGACGGCCTCGCCCGCGTGCACCACGAGCGAGACGCCGGCGAGTGCACGCACGAGCACGCTGGGGGAGCTGCCCACCAGGCGGTGCAGAGCTCGACGCGGCAGGGAGACCTGAGCCCGCGCCGTCGCGGCGGACGAGGGCGTGGTGTATCGCACGTGGACGTTGTCGACGACCACGTGGACGGGGGCATCCGTGCCGCCAGCAGGGTGGCTCCCGGCATCACGGCGCGGCATAGGTCTCCTCGGCCTGCCAGAAGACGAGCGTTCCCAGAACGAGGAGGCCGGTCGACCACGCCGCCAGGAGGGCCCATGCCCCCCACGACGGCAGCACGCCGTAGAGGAGCAGGTCCCGCGCGATGTCGATGACGAGGAACATGGGGTTGACCTGCATGATCGCCGACAGCGCCGGGTACTCGGCGAACCGGTCGACGGAGAAGAACACGGCCGAACCGTAGAGCCAGAACCGGGCGAGGATGCTGATGATCTGAGTCAGGTCCGGAATCCTGGCCGTCACCCGGGCCGCGATGAGCGCGAGTCCGGTGTTGAGGACCAGCTGCAGCAGGAGCACGGCGGGCAGCAGGAGCCACGGCCAACCGATACGGAGGGCGATGGTCTCCCCGCCCGGATCCATCAGGGGGACGACGAACGGGATCGCCAGCACGAGGACGAGCATCGTCGCCAGCGCCGGCAGGAAGCGCAGCGTCTCCCGCATCACCACCGCCACCGGGAGCGCCGCACGCGGGAAGCTGAAGGCGCGGATCAGCTGGCGGCCCCCGCTGATCGACCTCGAACCCTGGTTGAGGCACTGGATCGTGTACTGGAACAGGAAGACGCCGACGACGAGGTATCCCAGGAAGTTCTCGATGCCCCGGCTACCACTCATCACCAGACCGAAGATGACGAAGTAGACCGCACCGCTCAGGAGCGGGTTCAGCACGAGCCACAGCGAACCGAGGAGATTGGCGCGGCTGTCCGTCTGCACCCGGGCGCGGGAGTCCGCCACGATGAAGTGGCGCCGCTGCCACAGCCGCCGCAGGTACTCACCGAGAGGGGGACGGCCCAGCACGTGCAGGAGACCGCCCGCGTCGACCTCGACGACGGTCCGCGCGCGGTAGACGCGCGGTGCTCCCGTCACGGGCCCGTCCCTCGTCGGGTCCTCGCTCCTCGCCGACCGCCTGCTCATGCGACCGCCTCGTACATCGTGCGGTAGCCCCGGCCGATGGCGGCCCACGTCCGATTCGAGGCGAAGGCGCGGCCCGCCGCGCCCAGCGACGCGCGCAGGGCGGGATCGGACGCGAGGAGCGCGAGCGCGTCCGCCAGCGAACGCGCGCTCTCAGGCTCGGTCAGCAGGCCGGCCCCTGGTCGACCCACGATCTCGGCGAGCGCCGGCAGGTCGCTCGCGACGACGGGGCGTCCCAGCGCCATCGCCGCCATCGGCTTGAGGGGGACCACGGTCCGGGTCACGGCGGTGTCCAATCGGGGGACCGCGACGACGTCGAGCGCCTCGTACCAGCCCGTGGCCTCCGCGGGCGGCACACGTCCGGGGAGGAGCACCACCTCTCCCAGCCCACGGTCGGCCACGAGACGCTCCAGCTCGGGACGGCTGACGCCGTCCCCCACGAGCGCGGCACGGACGTCCCGGCCCGCGGCCCGCTCGAGGGCGACGGCTTCGATGAGCGTCGCCAACCCCTCGTAGCCGACGAGGCTGCTCACGGTCCCGACCCAGAAGCCCTCGCGCGGGAGACCCAGGGCCGCCCGTGCAGCCGCGGGCTCGACAGCGCGGGTGAGCAGCTGTGCGTCCACCGCGTTCGGCGCCAGGACGATTCGACCGCGGTCCACGCCGCGAGCCACGAGCGCGTCCGCGACGCTCGAGCCCAGCACCACCACGCGATCGGCGGCCCGTGCCAGCTCGGTCTCCCGGGCGCGCAGGAGTCCGTAGCGCTCGCTCGCTCGCACGGCGGCTCGCTGCTCGGTCGGGAAGGAGGCGACCCACGTGTCCTCGAGGACGCCGCGCACCTCGTACACCCAGGGAATCCCGAGCTCGCGCGCCAGGCTTCTCGCCACCACGGCGTTGAGGTGGTCCGTCGTCGTGTGCAGCACGTCCGGCCGCAGCTGCGCAGCGAGCGCGCGCGCGGCGTCACGGTGCTGAACGAGGCGCGCAGCCGGGTCCGCCGCGAGTCGCCACGGAACGAGACGGTGGTAGCGGACTCCGTCGACGAGGTCGGAGCCCCGCACGACGGGTCGGCCCACGGTCACGGGATAGCCGAGGCGGGTGGCGGCGGCCACCTGGAGACCGGCCGCGGCCTGGGCGCGGAGCACCGCGTGGCTGCGGACGGCGTAGCCGCTCGTGGTCGTGGGCAGCGAGTTGGTCAGCAGGTGCAGCACGGTCGGGACGTCGGTCGAGCTGCGCCTCGGTCGAGCCCGCCGTCGCTCGGACGCGCGCCCGGGCAGGTCGTACCCGGCTTGGAGCGTCGAGAGCTCGGAGCTGAGGCGGCCTGCGAGGCGGCCTGTCGACCCCGCCGCCGCGACCGCGCCGCTCAGGTCACCGCGGCGCCGGAGAGCACGGGCCCAGGTGGCGCTCGCGATGTCGTCGCCCGTGAGCGGCACGTCGAGGAGCACCGCGATCTCGGCGACGAGGGAGGAGACGCGTCCGCGACCCAGCAGGTGCGAGACACCTCGGCGCGCGTCCGCGTCGTGCCCGGCGAGCCACCGTCCGACGACGTCGCGCGAGCTCCCGCTGCGAGATCGGGCAGCGACGGCGCGCGCCGCCGGGGCCCGCCAGGACGCTGGAGCGCGGCGCGCGGCCTGGATCACGAGCAGCGCGGGATCCTCTCTCGCCATCCGGGTCGCGACACCCACCGCGAGCACCACGCTCCGCGCGGGCGTCGCGAGCCGCTCGAACCGTGCGCTCACCGCCCCACCACCCCGTGCAGCACGTCCAGGTACCGCGCGGCGAGCAGGTCGTCGTCGGCGTTCCGGACCACCCACGCACGCGCCTCGTGCCCCGGGTCGAGGCGGCGGCGGTCGGCGGCGAGTCCGCGCCACAGGTCGACGAGGTCGTTCGGGCTCTCGGGTGGGACGACGTCGCCCCCGCGCGCCGCCTCGACCACCGTGGCGGTCTCGCCGCGCACGGCGGCGGAGACGTGGCGCCGCACCGCGAGGATCTCGTACAGCTTGGAGGGCACCGTCCAGTCGAACGGCGCCCAGTCGCGCAGCGTCACGAGCGCCGTGTCGGCCCAGGCGTAGTGCTCGCCGACGCCCGAGTGCGGCACCCGGCCGACGAACTCGACCGGTGCACCGAGCCGCGCGGCGAGGTCGCGGAGCGCGGCGTCGTCGGCGCCGGAGCCGACGAGCCGGAGGGTGACACCCAGGCCGCGGTCCCGCGCGAGCGCGGCGGCGACGACCGCCGTCGCCAGGCCCTGGCTCCGACCGATCGTGCCGAGGTAGAGCACCCGGAGACCCGGGCGGTCCAGTGGCGGCGGCTCGAGGACGGGGAGGAGGTGGACGGAGGAGCCGTTGCGGATGACGTGCGTGCGCTCCACCCCGCGTTCGCGCAGCACGCCGGCGAACGACTCCGTCGTCGTGACGACCGCGGCGGTCGAGCGCTGCAGGTGCGTGACGACCTCGTGCGCGCGGCGTGCGACCTGCCGGGTCAGCGGGTGGCGGCCGTCGTCGGGTCCGAACATCCCGCTCGGGGCGATGAGGTCGGGCCACGCGTCGCGCATCTCCACGACGGTCGGTCGGCACAGCGCGGCCCCCAGGGCCATCCCGGCCGGGATGGTCGGCAGTCCGGGTGCGGTGGCGACGACGACGTCGGGCCGGTGCCCGGGTCGCGTGAACAGGCGCAGGCCGGTGGCGAGGGTGTCCGCGGCGGTCACCGTCTGGTCGGCGACGCGGCCGGGGAGACCGGGGCCGTGCTCCCGGAACCGGACGCGGGCGATGCGCTCGCCCCACTCCCCGACGGTGCGGGCACCGGCGCGATGGGCGGCATCGGCGGCCTCGAACGTGCCCACCGGGTAGTGCGGGGGCGGGGCGATGACCGTCAGGCGGTGGCCGCTCGCGCGGAACCGTCGGGCGAAGGCGTTCCAGCGGCGCTGCGGCGCTCCGACCTCGGGCGGGTAGTAGTGCGTCAGCAGAGCGATGTGCACTGACGACTCCCGGCGGCCTCGACGCGTACGGACAGCGCCTCCCGAGCGGAGTGGGAGCGCTTCTGAACGGTAGCCGACGAGACGGCGTCCGGCCCGCCCGGGATCAGGCGCGTGCGACGGCGCGTGCGATCAGGCGCGTGCGGTGAGGATCAGCGGGCCGTCGGGCGTGACCGCCACGGTGTGCTCGCTGTGGGCGCCGCGGGAGCCGTCGACCGACCGCAGGGTCCAGCCGTCGGGGTCGGTCTCGATCTCGTCGGTCGCGATGAGGAACCACGGCTCGATGGCGATGACGAGGCCGGGCTTGATCTTCAGGCCGCGGCCGGCGCGGCCGTCGTTGGCGATGTGGGGCTCGCCGTGCATGGTGCGGCCGACGCCGTGACCGCCGAAGTCGAGGTTGACCGGGTAGCCGTACTGGTGGGCGACCTCGCCGATCGCCCAGGAGATGTCGCCGAGCTTGTTGCCGACGACAGCGGCTTCGATACCGGCCTTGAGGGCGACCTCGGTGGCCTCGATGACGCGCAGGTCCTCGGCGCGCGGCGTGCCGACGACGACCGACAGCGCCGAGTCGGTGACCCAGCCGTTCAGCTCGGCGGCGAAGTCGACCGAGAGCAGGTCGCCGTCCTGGAGCACGTAGTCGTGGGGGAGCCCGTGGAGCACGGCGTCGTTGACGCTCGTGCACAGCACCTTGCCGAACGGCGAGGCACCGAAGCTCGGGTGGTAGTCGATGTAGCAGGAGGAGGCGCCGGCGTCGCGGATCATCTCGTGCGCCAGGGCGTCGAGCTCGAGGAGGTTCACGCCGACGACGGCCTTCTCCTTCAGCGCGCTCAGCACGCTGGCGACGAAGACGCCGGCGGGGCGCATCTGCTGGACCTCGGTGGGCGTCTTGAGCTCGATCACGGGGTCCAGCCTACGGCGCGGGGCTCCGCGGGGCGCGCGTCACCCCTAGCCGCCGAAGACGAGACGTTCGACGGCGTCGACGATCGGCACGTCCGCCGGGAGCCACGGGACCGAGTGCAGGTCGGTCGGCTCGAGCCAGCGCAGCTCGTCGTGGTCCTGCAGCGGGGCCGGCGGGCCGGCCGTGATCGCCGCGGTCCACACGAGCATCACGTGGCCCTGGTGGATCGGCCAGGACAGGTCGCCGTTCGGGCCGGGGACGAGCTGGCCGAAGGTGATCTCGACCCCGAGCTCCTCGCGGAGCTCGCGCACGAGGGCCCCCAGGGGGTCCTCACCGGGCTCGACCTTGCCCCCGGCGAACTCCCACGACCCCGCGAGGGTCTTGGGCGCGCTGCGACGGGCGGCGAGGAGGCGGGTGGGGGCGGCGAGATCGTCGAGGATCGCGGCCGCGACGACGAGTACGGTCACCCGGCGATTCTAGGAGCCCCGGTGCGTGGGCACCGCTACCCATCGTCCGGCGCGCCCCCGGGACATAGGTTGATCCCCGTCGATCCGTTCCTCGTCGAACCCACCGTCCCGGAAGGACAGCGCCGTGACCACTCTCGCCGCCACTCCCGTCGCCACCCGGCCGCCGATGCCGCCGCTCGTCTACGTCCCCACCACGGACGAGGAGGACCGGGCCGCGCGCCGCCTGGTGATGCACACGGTCGAGGACGGCCGCACCGCGCTCTACACCTACTCGGCGATCGACCGCCTCGACCGTTACTACCTCGAGGGCTCCCCGTGGGTGGTGCTCGACGTCGCCTCGCTGCAGCGCGCGTACGAGGCCGCGCCCTACGACCTGCTGTTCGTGGACGTCAGCCCCGGACTGCAGGAGATCGACGAGGAAGCGCGGGACGCCGACCGTGCCTGACATCGACGTCGACCTCGACGACCTCGACACCATCGCCACCGGCCTGGGTGAGGCCGCCACGGCGCTGGAGGGGCTGCGGTTCCCTGACGGACCTGACGCCGGACTCGTCTCGCCGGGCATCACCTCGCTGCTCGGTCAGCTCGCCACCAGCACCGGCAACGTGGCCTCCTCGCTCTCCGCCGCGTCGGAGAACGTCGCGCAGTCGCGGCTGTACTACCAGCGGGCCGACGCCGAGTCCTCGGCGACGCTCGAGCAGATCAACCAGGCGATGGAGGACTGATGGCCGACGTCGACACCGAGATCACCGGCAGCCCCTCGTCGATCGAGGGCACGGCCACCTGGCTGCGCGACGCCCTCGCGAACGGCGTCGAGGCCGCGGCCGACAGCCTCACCGCCGCCCGTTCGACGGCGAGCTCCAGCTGGAACACGACGGCGGGGGACAACTTCCACACCGTCGCTACGCGGGCGATCCGGACGACCGACGACCTGAAGTCGGCCGTCACCACGCTCGCGGGCGACCTGGAGGACTTCGCCTCCAGCCTGCGACGCTGCCAGGAGGACATGGCTGCGGCGCGCGAGGACGCGCGAGGGGCCGGGCTGACCGTGACGGGTTTCGTCGTCGTGGACCCGGGGCCGATGCTCCCGGACCCGTCCCTGGTGCAGGACCCGACCCAGGCTCAGCAGGACAGCTTCTCGCAGGACTACGCCGCCTACGAGGCGCAGGTCGAGAAGGTGCGCACGTTCGTGTCGGTCCGAGCGGAGGCCGACCGCGTGGACCGGGCCTACCGCACGGCGTGCGACAAGCTCGAGGGCGACATCACCCCCGGCGCGCACGCGTCCTGGGTGGTCACGATCGGCGACCTCCTCGGCGAGGGCATCATCGCCGCCGAGGCGGTCACCATCGCCAACCAGCGCTCGGCGCTCCTGACGCGGGCGGACGAGCTGTTCGCGATGGGCCAGACCCAGCTCGACGACATCGCGAACAACAGCGGCTTCTGGGACCGACGCTACCGGCGCATCAGCTGGCTGCCGGGCTGGCTGGACCGCAATCGGATCGAGGCGGACCGGCTCGCCGCCCAGGGGCTGATCGACGAGGCCGCCGACCTGCGCACGCAGGCGGCCGACCTCGCCCCCGGCCGGGTCTCCCGCATCTTCCGGGTGGCGGGCCGGATCCTCGGGCCGGTCGGCTTCGGCCTCGGCGTCTACAACGACTGGCAGGAGGGCGAGAGCGTGGAGCAGATCGCCGTCTCCCAGGGCGGTGGGCTGCTGGCGGGTGTGGCCGCCGGGGCGGGCGTCGGCGCGCTCGTCGGCTCGATCGTGCCCGGACCGGGGACGGCCATCGGTGCCGCGGTCGGCGCCGTCGTCGGAGCCGGCGTCTCGATCTTCGCCGACGGCGCCATCGACTCGTTCTTCGAGAACGGCCCGGACGTGGGCGAGGCCCTCAGCTCCGGCGTCGACGCGCTCGCGGACACCGGTGAGGCGATCGGCGACTTCGCGGGCGGCGTGGCCGACACCGTGGGCGGCTGGTTCGATTGAGCAACCTCACCCGACCCTCGCCCCTGCTCACCGTCCTGGGGCTGGGGGGCAGCGCCGTCGCCGTCGCCATCGGTGCCGCCGTCGCGGCCAGGGGGACGACGGCGACCGTCGCGCTCGGGTCCCTGCTGGCGACGTTCGGCGTCACCGGGCTGCTGGCGTGGGTCTCGCGCACCGTCGGCGCCCGGCAGGCCGAGCGTGCCGCCGGTGATCTGGTGCTCGTGCCCCGTGCGGATCGGATCGACGGCGAGGACGCCGTGCTGCACCCGCGCTCGTCCGGCCCCGCCCAGGTCTTGGCGCACGCCGCGCTCGCCCTGATGGGCGTGTGGGCGCTGGTGATGATCGTGCTGGCGCTGCTGCGCGGCGCGCCTGGGTGGCTCGTGCTCCTGGTCCCGTGGGCGGTGCTGGTGCTCGGGGGTCCGGTCATGGCCGCGGCCGGACGGCTGACGCCGGGTGGCGTGTACGTGACGCCGACGAGGGTGGTCGACGTCGACCGCGGCGGCCGTGCGGAGGTTGCGCTCGCCGACGTCGACCTCGTCACGCCCATGGCGGACAGGCTGCTGCTGCGGCCGCGCCGGGCGGGCGCCGTGATCGCGCGACGGACCGCCGGCCCGTGGAGCCGCAAGCCCCGCACCGACCTCCTCGTGGTGGAGACGCTGGGCCTGTACGGCGGGAGCGGACCACTTGCCGACAGCGTGCGCCGGGCCGGGGCGGGACGATGACCGGCCCGGGGATCGAGGTGGACCTTGACGATCGGCGCTCGGCACGTTCGCCGACGGATTCGTCGACTCGATGTTCGAGTACGGCCTCGACGTGTTCCGCGCGTTCGACGCGGGCATCGAGGCGAGCGGGGAGTCGGTCGAGGTCCTGATCGACGCGATCTCTGAGGCCTCGGCGTAGAATCCTCCCGAACGACAGGGGAGCGCACCCACGCGCTGAGAGTGCGGCACAGCCGCAGACCCTCGAACCTGCTCCGGTCAGCACCGGCGAAGGAAGTCGGGAATCCTCTCCCCGGTGCGCACCCGCGCGCCGGGCCCTCCCACGCACGTCTGGGAGGACCACCGCATGACCCACCCCACCGCCCGCGCGCGACGGCGCACGGCTCGCTCCGCGGCGCTCGCCGCCACCGGCGCCCTCGCCGCCCTCGCCCTCGCGGGCTGCTCGCTCGGGGGCGGCCCCGCGCCGTCGCCCAGCGCCTCGGACCAGAACGCCTCGGAGACCTCCGACGACGGCGCGACGTCGGCCCCGGCGTCGTCCATCACCCTCGTCACCCACGACTCCTTCGCGCTCAGCGAGGACGTCCTGGCAGCGTTCACGGACGAGACCGGCATCGCGGTCACGCAGGTCGCGCCCGGCGACGCCGGAGCCCTGGTCAACCAGCTGGTGCTGACGAAGTCCTCGCCGCTGGGTGACGTCGTCTACGGCATCGACAACACGTTCGCGTCGCGCGCGATCGACGAGGGCGTTCTCGCGCCGTACACCTCGCCCGGGCTGCCGGCGAGCGCCGAGCCTTACCTGCTGGGTGACGCGCTGACGCCCGTCGATCTGTCCGACGTGTGCCTCAACGTCGACCTGGCGTGGTTCGAGGAGAACGGTCAGGAGCCGCCCGCCTCGTTCGACGACCTCGTGCAGCCCGAGTACGCGGGCCTGACGGTCGTGACGAACCCGGCGACGTCCTCGCCCGGTCTGGCGTTCCTGCTCGCGACGATCAGCGCGCAGGGGGAGGACGGCTGGGTCGGCTACTGGGAGCAGCTGCGGGACAACGACGTGCTCGTGGTCGACGGCTGGTCCGACGCCTACTACGTCGACTTCTCCGGCGCCGAGGGCGAGGGCGATCGCCCGATCGTCCTGTCCTACGCGTCCTCGCCGCCCGCGTCGGTCGGCGACGACGGCGTGCCCACCACCGCCGCGCTCCTGGACACCTGCTTCCGGCAGGTCGAGTACGCCGGGGTGCTCGAGGGCGCCGCAAACCCCGAGGGTGCGCAGGCGTTCGTCGACTTCCTGCTATCGCCGGAGGTCCAGGCCGACGTCCCGGGCCAGATGTACGTCTACCCGATCGACAGCTCCGTCGCGCTCCCGGACGACTGGGCCGAGTTCGCGCCGCTCGCGACGGCGCCGCACGAGGTCCCCGCCGACGAGATCGCCGCCAACCGGAGCGACTGGATCGACACCTGGACGGCCGCGGTCCTCCCGTGACCCTTCGCGAGGCACTTTCGGGCGTCTCCGAGGTACTTCTGGGCGTTCCCGAGGTGTTTTCCGGGCGTGCCGGATGAGCCGGGCCACGGAAAGTGCCTCGCGAGCGCCCGAAAGTGCCTCGCGAACGGGTGGGGTGGGGCGCGGGGTCGCCTGGGGGCTGGCCGTCATGATGCCGCTCGCGTTTCTCGGCCTGTTCTTCGCCTACCCCGTCGCGACCCTGGTCGGGCGCGGCTTCGTCACCGACGGCGCGCTCGACCTCGGCGGTTTCGCCGAGGTGCTCGGTGCCCCGCGCACGTGGCGGGTCGTCTGGCACACGCTGAGCCAGGCCGCGCTCGGCACCGTGATCGCCGTCGTGCTCGGCGTCCCCGGCGCGTACGTCCTCTACCGGCGCACGTTCCCGGGTCGCCGGGTGGTGCGCGCGCTCGTCGCGGTGCCGTTCGTGCTCCCCAGCGTGGTGGTGGGGGTCGCGTTCCGGGCGCTCCTGGCGCCGTCGGGACCGCTGGGGTTCCTCGGCCTGGACCGGACGTTCCCGGCGATCGTCGCCGCGCTCGTGTTCTTCAACTACGGGCTCGTGGTGCGCATGGTGGGCACCGTCTGGGAGCGCCTGGACCCCCGCACCGAGCAGGCGGCGCGCGCGCTCGGCGCGTCACCGCTGCGCGCCGCGCTGACGGTCACACTGCCCGCGCTCGTCCCCGCGATCGCGTCGGCGGCCGCCCTGGTCTTCCTGTTCTGCGCGACGGCGTTCGCCCTCGTCCTCGTGCTCGGCGGGTCCCGCTACGCCACCGTCGAGGTCGAGATCTGGCTGCAGACCACGCAGTTCCTCGACCTGCGCACGGCCTCGGTGCTGAGCGTCGTGCAGCTCGTCGTCGTCGGGCTGGCGCTCGTCGTCTCGGGTCGCGCCCGGCGCGGTCGGGAGCGCGCGCTCGCGCTGGTCGAGTCCTCGCGCGCGACGGCGCCGCTCCGGCTGGTGCGTCGCGACGGGCAGGCGGCCTCACCCCTGGACGTGGGAGCGGCGGCGGTGACGGCGGCCGTCGTCGCCCTCGTCGCGCTGCCGCTCGCGACGATGCTCGTGCGCTCGCTGCGCCACGACGGCGCGTGGACCCTGCGGCACTACGCGAACCTCGCCACCACGGGCGACCGCGCGCTGACCGTGAGCGTGTGGGAGGCGACCGCGAACTCGCTGCGCATCGCCGTCGACGCCACGGTCATCGCGGTCGTCATCGGCATGACGCTCGCGCTGGTGCTCTCGCGGCGGCCCGCGTCGCGCACGGGACGGCGCGCGCTCGGGGCGCTCGACGCCGTCGTGATGCTGCCGCTCGGCGTCTCGGCCGTGACGGTCGGGTTCGGTTTCCTCATCGCGCTCGACCGGCCGCCGCTGGACCTGCGCAGCTCGCTCGTGCTCGTGCCGATCGCCCAGGCGATGGTCGCGATCCCGCTCGTGGTGCGGGCGGTGCTGCCCGTGCTGCGCGCGATCGACCCGCGGCTGCGGCAGGCCGCCGCGACGCTCGGTGCCGGGGCCGGACGCGTGCTGCTGACCGTCGACGGGCCGCTCGTGCTGCGCTCGCTCGGGCTCGCGGTGGGGTTCGCGTTCGCGGTCTCGCTGGGGGAGTTCGGGGCGACGTCGTTCCTGTCGCGGCCGGACCGACCGACGCTGCCGGTGGTGATCTTCCGGCTGCTCGGTCGGCCGGGGGACGGGAACTACGGCATGGCGCTCGCGGCGTCGGTGGTCCTGGCGGTGATGGTCGGTGCGGTGATGACGACGGCGGAGCGGTTGCGGCCGCTCGGATCGGGGGAGGTGTGAGATGGCTGAGGTGAGGGATGGTCTCCGGGTGCGCGGCGCCGTCGTGCGCTACGGCTCGGGCGCGCAGGGCGGTCGCGACGCCGCGGTGACCACCGCCGTCGACGGCGTGGACCTCGACGTCGCCGGCGGGGAGGTGCTGGCGCTGCTCGGCCCGTCCGGCTGCGGCAAGTCGAGCCTGCTGCGCGCGATCGCCGGGCTCGAACCGCTGAGCGCGGGGTCGGTGGCGTGGGGCGAGGAGCCGCTGACCGCGGTGCCGACGCACCGGCGCGGGTTCGGGCTGATGTTCCAGGACGGGCAGCTGTTCCCGCACCGCGACGTCGGGCGGAACGTCGCCTACGGGCTGCGCGGGACGCGGTGGGGTGCCCCTCGTCCGGTGCGCGACGAGCGCGTGACCGCGATGCTCGAGCTCGTGGGGCTGGCCGGCTACGAGCGGCGCGCGGTCACCACGCTGTCGGGCGGGCAGGCGCAGCGGGTCGCGCTCGCGCGGTCGCTCGCGCCGTCGCCGCGGCTGCTCCTGCTGGACGAACCGCTGTCCTCCCTGGACCGGCGGCTGCGCGAGGACCTGGTCGGCGAGCTCGGTGCCGTGCTGCGGACGGCCGGCACGACCGCGCTGTACGTGACGCACGACCACGACGAGGCGTTCACGGTGGCCGACCGCGTGGGCGTGATGCTCGAGGGCCGGCTGGTCCGGGTGGCGAAGCCGGACGCGCTCCGGGCGGCGCCCGCGACCCCCGAGGTCGCGGCCTTCCTCGGCCTCCCCCGTGCGGGGAGCGAGCCGCACCGAACGACGAGCGATGGGGGATCGCGGGTGACGGGGTCGCGACATCCTGGGAGTGCCCGCCTTCGTCCCCGCGCATGATTCCCGTGCCGGTCATCCCTCTCCCTCGCCCCCGTCATCCCGGCGGGAGGGGGACGGGCGGGACGGGGCGCGACCGCGCCGACAGCGTCGATCCCACGCTGGCCCCGACCACCACGGCGACGGCGAGGGCCTGCACCCAGGTCAGGGTCTGCGACAGCAGCAGGAGACCGGCGAGACACGCCACCGCCGGCTCGAGACTGAGCAGGATGCTGAAGGCGCGCGCCGGCAGCCGGCGGAGCGCTGCGAGCTCCAGTGAGTACGGGATGACGGAGGCGAGGAGGGCTGTCCCGGCCGCCATCAGCAGCAGCTGCGGTTCGGCGACGACGGCGGCCGCTCCCTCGCCGAACGGCGCGACCGCGACCGTGGCCACGAGCATGGCGACGGCGAGTCCGCCCATCCCCGGCACGCGCGCGCTGACCCGGGCGTTGGCCAGGATGTAGGCGGCCCAGAACGCCGCGGCGATCAGCGCGAGCAGCACGCCGAGCGGGTCCAGCCCGCCCGGGGTGCCCCCGTCCCCGCCCTCCGCGCCGTGCCCCAGCCCGAGCGTGGCCACGCCCGCCGCCGCCACCAGCACCCAGATCCCGTCGCGGGCCCGGCGGGTGAGGGCGGCGGCGAGGACGAGCGGACCGAGGAACTCGACGGTGACCGCGATGCCGAGCGGGATGCGGGCGATCGAGGCGTAGAACGCGCTGTTCATCCCTGCCAGCGCCAGCCCGAGGCCGAGGATCGCGAGCCACTGCGAGCGGTTCCAGGCCCGTACCCGCGGCCGCAGCACCACCAGCAGCACCAGGGCAGCGATGCCGAGGCGGAGGAACGTCGTGCCGCCGGGCCCGAGGGCGGGGAACAGCTGGGCGGCGAACGCGGCCCCGACCTGCAGCGACAGACAGCTGCCGAGCACCATGACCGCCCCGACGCCGCTGCCGCCCCGGCGCGCGAGTCCGGGCTGCTGCGGGGTGCCGGGCGGGTTCACCGCCCCATCGTGCCGTGCGGGCGGCGCGACGGTGACCGGTGTCCGGCGTCCGCCACCCGCCCGTGCACGGCGAGCTACGGCAGGGTCTCGCGCTCGAGGGGGAGCGCGGGCTCGAGCCGCTTGAGGGCGGAGAACGTCGGCGCGAGCGCGTCCAGGAGCCCCGAGTAGACGGGCCGCAGCTGCCGGTAGACCGAGGCGCTCGGGGCCTGCGGGCGCACCGTGGCGGTGACCTCGGCCCCCGCCGTCGCCGTCTCGATCGAGTCGATCATCCCCAGGGCGAGCATGCCGAGCACCGCGGCGCCGTAGCCCGACCCCTCCTGACCGTGGGTCAGGTCGATCGGGAAGTCCAGCGCGTCGGCGAGCATCTGGCGCCACAGGTCCGAGCGCATCACGCCGCCGGTCGCCCGGATCGAGGTGATCTCGAGCCCCGCGCCGCGCATCGACTCGAGCACGAGCGAGAGCTGCAGGCAGACCCCCTCGAGGCTGGCCCGCACGAGGTGCTCGCGACCGTGGGCCCGCGTCAGGCCGACGTACGCGCCGTGCGGGAGCGAGGTCCAGCGCGGTGCTCGCTCCGAGAGCAGGTACGGCATCATCAGCAGCCCGCCGGAGCCGACCGGCGCGCTGGCCGCGAGCTCGAGGAGGGCGTCCTCGCCGTCGGGCCCGAGGTCGGGTGCGAGCGCCTCGAGCGCCCACCGCATGACGACCCCGCCGTTGTTGATCGCGCCGCCGACGACCCACAGGTCCTCGGTGAGCGCGTAGCAGAACACGCGTCCCAGCGGGTCGACCACGGGCCGGTCCACCACCACGCGCAGGGCCCCCGAGGTGCCGAGCGACGCCGCGACCATGCCGGGCTCGACGGCACCGACGCCGAGGTTGGCGAGCGGTCCGTCGCCGGCGCCGACGATCACCGGCGTGCCGGTCGGCAGCCCGAGGTCGATCGCGCCCTGCGCAACCAGCTCCAGGACGTGGGTGGTCGGCACGAGCTCGGGCAGCTGCTCGGGGAGCACCCCGGCCAGCGCGAGCGCCTCGCCGTCCCACGCGAGGTCCACCAGGTTCAGCAGCCCGGTGGCCGAGGCGATCGAGTGGTCCATGACGAGCGCACCCGTCAGGTTGAGGAGGACGAACTCCTTGATGCCGCACCAGTGGCCCACGCGCTCGCACAGCTTGGGCTCCTGGTCGTGGAACCACACCAGCCGCACGAGCGGTGACATCGGGTGGACGGGTGTGCCCGTGCGGCGGTGCAGCCCGAGCCCGCCCGCCGAGGCGCGGATCCGCTCGGCCTGGACGTCGGAGCGCGTGTCGCCCCACGACGTCGACGGCGTCAGCACCTCGCCCGTCGGCGACAGGCCCAGCAGCGTGTGCATCGCGGAGCTGAACGCGAGACCGGCGACCCGCTCGGGTCCGACCTCGGCCACCACCTCGGCGGTCGCGGCGACCACGGCCCGCAGGATCTCGTGCGGGTCCTGCTCGGCGTAGCCCGGGTGAGGCGTGTGCAGCGGGTAGGGCCGGGAGGCGGAGCCCGCCGGCACGCCGTCGACCGTGAACGCCACCACCTTTGTGGCGGTGGTGCCGATGTCGACGCCGAGGACGAGGTCGGCCTGCTGGCTAGCCACGGCTCGATCCTGCCAGCCGCAGCAGGACCTTGCCGGACGCGTCGCCGTCGCGCGCCGTGGTGAACGCCTCGGCGAGCACCGCGTCGTCGTCGATCCCGAACTCGTGGGTGATGACGAACTCGAGCCCCGGGTGGGCGGCGAGCACGGCCACGGCGTCGTCGATCTCGTCGGCGAACCGGAACGTGCCCACCATCGTCAGCTCCTTGGCGAGCATCGGGGCGAGGTTGATCGGTCGGGGCTCGCCCGCGAGCATGCCGAGCTGGACCACGGTGCCGCGGCGGCGTGCGGCGCTGACCGCCGTGGTCACGGCGGCCGCGGCCCCGGAGCACTCCAGGACCACGTCGAACGACGACGCGGGGACCTCCTCCTCGGTGAGGTTGACGGTCGCGGCCGCCCCGAGCGCACGGGCGCGCTGCAGCGGTGCGGCGAGCACGTCGCTCGCGACCACCTCGCTCGCCCCCTGGGCGACGCACGCCGCGACGGCGAGCAGCCCGATCGGGCCGGCGCCCGACACGAGCACGCGCCGTCCGACGACCCCGCCGCCCAGCGCGATGCCGTGCAGCGCCACCGCGAGCGGCTCGGCGAGCGCGGCCAGACGCAGCGTCAGGCCGGGCGGCAGGACCCGCACCATGGACCGCTCGACCACGAGGAGCTCGCACGCGGCCCCCTGCGTGTGGGGCCAGGTGGCCGCGCTGCCCAGGTAGGAGCCGCCGGGCCACAGGTGCGGGGCGTCGGCGAGACCCGGCACCGGCTCGCCGAACCGGGCCGGGTGCACCGTGACGGGCGTGCCGGGAGCCAGCGCGCCGGTGGGGTCGAGCTCGACCGTGGCCGAGAGCTCGTGGCCGGGCACGAGCGGCTCGCGCAGCGCGTACTCGCCCGTGGCGCCCCGGTGGTAGTAGTTCAGGTCCGACCCGCAGATGCCCACGTAGGCGACGCGCAGCAGCACCTGGTCGGGACCGGGCCGCGGGTCGGGGAGGTCGCGGACCTCGACGTGACGGGCCTGCTCGATGACGACGGCGCGCACCTCACACCACCGCCGTCATGCCGCCGTCGACGAAGATGTTCTGTCCCGAGACGAACGACGAGGCGTCCCCGGCGAGGTAGACGAGCGTGCCGATCAGCTCCTCGACCCGACCCCACCGCTGCGCCGGCGTGCGCTGCGTGACCCAGGCCGTGAACTCCTCGTCGGCGACGAGCGCCTGGTTCATCTCGGTGGCGAAGTAGCCGGGCGAGATGGCGTTGACCTGGATGCCGTGACGGGCGAGGTCGGCCGCCATGCCCTTGGTCAGCGCGGCCAGCCCGCCCTTGGAGGCCGAGTACGGCGCGATGGTCTGACGCGCCAGGAGCGACTGCACCGAGGCGATGTTGACGACCTTGCCAGAGCCGCGCTCGACCATCGCCGGCACGAGGTGGCGCGAGACGTAGAACGCGCTGGAGAGGTTCGCGGCGATGACGGCGTCCCAGTCGGCGACCGGGAACTCGGCGAACGGTGCCCGGCGCTGGATGCCCGCGTTGTTCACGAGGACGTCGGGCGTGCCGTGCTGCTCCAGCAGCGCCGCGGCGGCCTCGGCGACGGCGGCCGGATCCGTCACGTCGAACGTCACGGTGGCCGGGGTGCGGCCCGTCCGCTCGCCGATCGCGACGGCCGCGGCCGCCAGACGCTCGGTGTTGCGGCCGTGCAGGATGACGCGGGCGCCGGCATCAGCCAGCCCGCCGGCCATCGCGAGACCGAGGCCGCGCGAGGAGCCGGTGACCAGGGCGAGCCGGTCGGTGAGGTCGAACAGGGAGGTGGGGGATGTCGGGGAGGTCATGAGGATCCTTCCGGGTGCTGGCTGACGTGCTAGACGACGAGGAACAGGGCACCGATGAGCGCGAAGGCGAACACGGACTCCAGGGCCTGCTGGATGGTCCACGTCTGCAGCGTCTGCTTGACGCTCATGCCCATGAGTCGTCCGACGAGCCAGAAGCCCGAGTCGTTGACGTGCCCGGCGAAGACCGAGCCGGCCGCCGTCGCGAGCGTGATGCAGGCGATCTGCAGCGGGGAGAAGTCGCCGGCGGCCACGGCCGGGGCCATCAGACCGGCGGCGGTGACGAGCGCGACGGTCGCCGAGCCCTGCGCGAGGCGCAGGATGAGGGCGACGACGTAGGCGGCCACGATGACCGGGAGGCCGATGTCGCCGAGCGCGTCGGCCAGCGCGTCACCGATGCCCGACGCGCGCAGGATCCCGCCGAACATGCCGCCGGCGCCGGTGATGAGGATGACGGAGGCGACGGGGCCGAGCGCGGAGTCGAGGATCTTCTCCAGCGCGGTGCCGTTCTCGCCGCGGCGCGTGCCGAGCGCGATGCTCGCCACGAGAACCGAGATGAGCAGCGCGACGGGGGAGCTGCCGATCATGACGAGCGCCTTGACCCAGGTCGCGTCGCCGTCCACGACGCCGGCGGTTGAGAGCGTCGACAGGCCCGTGTTGAGGAAGATCAGGACGAGCGGCAGCAGGATGACGGTCAGGACCGTGCCGACCCGGGGCGGGTGCGTGGGCTGGTCGTTGTCGAGCTGGCCGAACAGCGTGGGGACCGGGAGCTGCAGCCGGGAGCCGACGAAGCGCCCCCACAGGTAACCGGTGAGGTACCAGGTCGGGATCGCGATCACGAGGCCGAGCAGCAGGACGAGGCCGAGGTTGGCGCCGTAGAACTCGGAGGCGGAGACCGGCCCGGGGTGCGGGGGCACGAAGACGTGCATGACCGAGAACGCAGCCGCGGCGGGGATCCCGTACAGCAGCACGTTGGTGCCGCCCATGCGCCGGGCGACGGCGAAGATGACCGGCAGCATGATCACGAGGCCGGCGTCGAAGAAGATCGGGAAGCCGAAGATGAGGCTCGCGACACCCAGCGCGAGCACGGCGCGCTTCTCGCCGAAGAGGTTGATGAGGGCGTCGGACAGCACCTTGGCGCCGCCGGAGTGCTCCACCAGCTTCCCCAGCATCGCGCCGAGTCCGACCAGGAGCGCGACGCTGCCGAGGGTGCCGCCGAAGCCGCCGGTGAGCTCGCTGACGATCGCCTCGAGCGGCACGCCGGTGGCGACGGCGGTCAGCAGCGACACGATGATCAGCGTCAGGAAGGCGTGCACCTTCAGCCTGATGACGAGGAAGAGGATCAGCGCGATCGCTCCTGCCGCGATGAGCAGCAGGGGCCCAGCGCCCAGTGTCTGGGTCCAGTCGTCCATGAGGATCTCCGTTGATCGTGGTGCGGCGGTGCAGGCGTGGCCCCGAGCGTGGCACTCGTGGCGGTGCGTGACCAGACCCGCCGAGGGGGTCGCGAGGACTCTGGCAGAAAAGTATGACTTTTACAATAGGCAGATCTTTGGCGGCCCCGACCTACGATGAGGCCCCGACGTCACCGAAGGAGATCGCGTGCTGCACACCGGTGTGCTCGACGACCTCGGGCGATCCATCGCCTGGGGCGAGATCCGGCCCGCGACGGTGCTGACGATCGCCGGGCTCGAGGAGCGCTACGAGGTCTCCCGCTCCGTCGTGCGCGAGGCGGTGCGCGTGCTGGAGTCCATGCGCATGGTGGCGCCTCGCCGCCGGGTCGGGCTGACCGTGCGGCCGCGCAGCGAGTGGAACGCGCTCGACGTCCGCCTCATCACCTGGAACCTCGCCGGACCCGCGCGTCAGCGCGAGCTCGGCGCGCTGATGGAGCTGCGCGTGGCGATCGAGCCCGTCGCGGCGCGGCTGGCCGCCACGCATGCGGACGACGACGAGCGCGACCGCCTCGCGGCCCTCGCGGCCCGGCTCCGCGAGCTCGGGAGCGCCGGTCTCGGCGAGAGCCCCGAGTACCTCGCCGTGGACATCGAGTTCCACACGCTCATCCTGCGCTCCAGCGGGAACGAGATGTTCGCGGGCACCCTGGGGGACGTGATCGGCGAGGTGCTCGCGGGCCGCACACGGCTCGGCCTCTCGCCGTCCGAACCCGTGGCCGAGGCCCTCGACCTGCACGAGATCGCGGCCGGGGCGCTCCTGGACCGCGACGGCGCGGCTGCGGAGGAGGCGGTGCGCGGCATCGTGCTCGAGGCCCACCGCAGCGCGTTGGCCGAGGGGGCGCTGGGGGACGTCCCCGAGCCGGACGGACCCGTCCGCAAGACCGGCCGCGCCTAGGCTTGCGGCGTGACGCCAGAATCCCCCGGCACGCTGCGCCTGACCGGCGTGTCCAAGACGTTCGAGGACGGGACGACGGCGCTCACCGGCATCGACCTGACCGTCGCCCCCGGTGAGCTCGTGACCCTGGTGGGGCCCTCGGGCTGCGGCAAGACCACGATCCTGCGCCTGGCGGCCGGGCTCATCGCCCCGAGCGAGGGCGAGCTCACCGTCACCGCCGACACCACGTCGTTCGTCTTCCAGGACCCGACCCTGCTGGAGTGGCGCACGGCCCTGCGCAACGTCGAGCTCGTCGGCGAGCTCCGGCACGTGCCGCGCGCGGAGCGGCGCACGCGGGCCCTCGAGGTGCTCGACGCCGTGGGCCTCGCCGATGCCGCGGCGAAGCACCCGCGCCAGCTGTCCGGCGGGATGCGGATGCGCGTCTCGATCGCGCGGGCGCTCGTGGCGCAGCCGGACCTGGCGCTGTTCGACGAGCCGTTCGGCGCGCTCGACGAGATCACCCGTCTCAGCCTGCAGACGCTGCTCCAGGACCTGTTCGCGCGCGCGGAGTTCGGCGCGCTGTTCATCACGCACTCGGTCAACGAGGCCGTCTACCTGTCCGACCGCGTGCTCGTCATGGGGCAGGGGCGGATCGCCGCCGAGGTGGCCGTGCCGTGGCCGCACCCGCGACCGCCCGAGCTGCGCTACAGCGCCGAGTTCGCCGCCGTCGCCGGCCGGGTGTCGGCGCTGCTGGAGGAGGCCTCGTGACCGGCCCGACGGCGTCGCGCAGCCTCCCCGGCTGGCTCACACAGGCGACCTCGGTGGTAGCGGCGCTGCTCGGGATCGGCCTCGTGTGGACGTTCGTGAGCCTCGTGGTCCTCACCCCGGAGCGGCGGTTCCTGCTGCCGCCGCCGACCCAGGTGCTCGGCACGCTCGGCAACCCCACGATCATGACGCCGATGCTCGCCGCCCTGGGACGCACCACCCTGGTGGCGCTGGTGGGGCTGGCGATCGCCGTCGTCGTCGGGCTGGTGTGGGCCGTGCTGATGGCGCAGTCGCGGTGGGTCGAGCGGATCCTGTACCCCTACGCCGTCATCCTGCAGACGATCCCGATCCTCGCGCTGACGCCGCTGATCGGGATCTGGTTCGGCTACGGGATCCCCGCACGCGTCGTGGTCGCGGTCATCATCGCGATCTTCCCGCTCATCTCCAACACCTTCTTCGGCCTGACGGCGGCGCCCAGCCCGGCCTCGCACGACCTGTTCACGCTCGCGCGCGCCTCGCGCTGGCAGCGGCTGGTGAAGCTGCAGGCACCGGCCGCCGTCCCGTCGATCTTCACCGGGCTGCGGACGGCGGCAGGGCTCAGCGTGATCGGCGCGATCGTCGGGGACTTCTTCTTCCAGCAGGGCGAGGTCGGGATCGGCGGCCTGCTGCGCGTCTACACGCTCCGGCTGAACATGGAGGCGCTGCTGACCGCCGTCGGGCTGACCGCGCTGTTCGGCGTGCTGGTGTTCTCGGTGTTCGCGGCCCTGGACCGGTTCGTGGTGGGACGCTGGTACGGGCGCTGAGGGCCTGCGTCAGCGGACCTGCGTGACCTCGAACTGCATGCGCGGGTGCGCGTAGAACTCCTGGGCCGCCACGAGCTGGAGCTCGCGCTCGCCGGAGTCGTAGGTGGTCTGCAGCAGGTCGAACACCGAGGACGTCGTGCGCGCGAGCGCGTCGGCGGCGTCGCCGGTGCGGCGGTAGTGGGCGGTGAAGAGCGCGGCCGTCACGTCGCCCGACCCGTTCGCCTTGAACGGCAGCAGCGGCGTCTGCACGATCCACGCACCCTCGGGCGTCACCGCGAGCATCTCGATCGTGCCCTCGGGGCGGTCGGGCTGCGCGACGCTCGTGACGAGCACGGTGGAGGGTCCCATCGCTCGCACGGCCTCGACCGAGGCGAGCGTGGACTCCAGCGTGTCGGGATCCGTGCCGGTGAGGAAGCCGAGCTCGAACTGGTTCGGCGTGATGAGGTCGGCGGCCGGGACCACGCGCTCGCGCAGCAGCTCGGGGATCGCGGGGGCGACGAAGCAGCCCGACGTCGCGTTGCCCATCACGGGGTCGCACGCGTAGATCGCGGCGGGGTTCGCGGCCTTCACGCGCGCGACGGCGTCGAGGATCACGTCGCCGATGCCCTCGCCACCCTGGTAGCCGGACAGGACGACGTCGACCTGGGCGAGCGCGCCGCGCTCCTCGATGCCGGTGACGACCTCGCGCACGTCCTCGGGCGACAGCAGCGGACCGCGCCACGCGCCGTAGCCCGTGTGGTTGGAGAAGTGCACGGTGAAGACGGGCAGCACCTCCACGCCGATGCGCTGCAGCGGGAAGACCGCCGCGGAGTTGCCGACGTGGCCGTAGGCCACCGAGGACTGGATCGAGAGGATCGTCACGGCACCAGGGTAGGCCCGGCCGCCGGTCGCGGAACGCGGCGGTAGTCTGACGCCGCCGCTGAAATCGCCAGGAACCACCGGCTGGTTCCCCAGAGCCCGAAACGGATCCACCATGACCCGACCCACCCTGCTCCGACCCGTCCCCTCACGTCGGTCGCGCACCGGTGCCCCGCGCACGCGCGCGGCCGCACCCGCCCTGACGATCGCCGTCGCGCTCGTCCTCGCCCTCGGCGCGTGCAGCGGGGGTGGGGACGCCGCCGCCGGCGACGGCTCCGGTCAGGGGGGTGACGCCGGGGCTCCTCTCGACGAGACGGCTGAGGCGGCCGAGCCCGGCTCCGCCCTCGACCTGGCGGAGGTCTGCCCCGCCACCGTCGTGATGCAGCAGGACTGGCAGCCCCAGGCCGAGCACGGCGGGATGTACGAGCTCGTGGGCTCCGACTACGAGGTCGACAACGACATCAAGGCCGTGCGCGGCACGCTCGTGGCCCAGGGCACCGACACCGGTGTGCAGATCGAGGTCCGCTCCGGTGGCCCGAACGTCGGTTTCCAGCGCGTCAGCGACCTGATGTACCTCGACACCGACATCCTGATCGGCGCCGTCAACACCGACCAGGCGATCGGGGCTGACGCCGACGGCCGCCCCGTCGTCGCGCTCGCGAGCCAGCTCACGCTGTCGCCGCAGATCTACATGTGGGACCCGGCCACCTACCCCGACGCGACCACCATCGCCGACGTCGCCGCCACCGGCGCCACGATCGTCACGGGCGGCGAGCTCATCCCCTCGCTGCTGGCCGGTCAGGGCATCGTGAGCATGGACCAGATCGACACGTCCTACGAGGGCACGCCGCAGCGGTTCGTCACCGACCCCTCGATCGTGCAGCAGGGTTTTGGCACGAACGAGCCCTTCGTGTACGAGAACGAGATCCCGCAGTGGGACAAGCCGGTCGCGTTCCAGTACCTGCACGAGCTCGGGTACTCGATCTACCCCGAGCCGATCACGGTCCGCGCGGCCGACGTCACGGAGCAGGCCGACTGCCTGGCGCGGCTCGTCCCGATCCTGCAGCGCTCGCAGCTGGACTTCCTCGCGGACCCCGAGCGCACCAACGCGCTGATCGTGGACCTCGTGGAGCAGTACCAGACCTCCTGGACCTACACCGACGGCGTGGGGGCGTTCTCCGTCGCGGCGCAGGTCGAGGACGGTCTGGTCTCGGACGACCCGGCCTCCGGCGTCTTCGGTCAGATCGACGGCGACCGCGTGGCCGAGACGGTCGCCACGTTCGTCCCGGTCCTGCAGGAGACGGGGTCGCTGGCCGCGGACGCCGCCGTCGACCCCGAGGACCTCTACACGAACGAGTTCATCGACCCGTCGATCACGATGGCCGACTGACACCCGTCACCCCGCCGCGAACGCCTCCGGGGTCGTTGTGAGCGCGACGACGACCCCGGGGGCTTTCTCGCGACAGCAGGGTGGGGCGGGGGTGGGGCGGGGGTGGCAGGGGGTGGCACGTACGGTGGGGAGATGACCGAACCGATCGAGCCGGGTGCCCCCGCGGTCTCGCTGGACCACCTCGCGCAGATGTTCCGGCAGATCGACGGCGAGGGCGCCTCCGACACCGATGCCGCCGAGCTGCGGGAGATCGCGCTCGGCTTCCGGCGGTTGCTGATGACCTACCGGTTCGGTCTCGACGAGATGATGACGAAGGTCACGATCCTGCGCGAGGAGTTCCGGCACATCCACGACTACACGCCGATCGAGCACATCGGCTCGCGCATGAAGTCCTTCGAGTCGATCCTCGCCAAGGCGAACCGGCGCGGCATCCCGCTGCGGCCCGACGCCGTCCGCGACTCCCTCACCGACATCGCCGGGGTGCGCATCACCTGCAGCTTCGTCACGGACATCTATCGGATGCGCGATCTGCTGATCGGCCAGCGGGACGTCACGCTGCTCCAGGAGAAGGACTACATCGCCGAGCCCAAGGCGAACGGCTACAAGAGCCTGCACCTGATCCTGTCGGTGCCCGTCTACCTCTCCGACCGGATCGAGCAGGTGGTGGTCGAGGTCCAGCTCCGAACGATCGCGATGGACTTCTGGGCCAGCCTCGAGCACAAGATCTACTACAAGTACGACCGCGAGATCCCGCCGCACCTGACCGCGGCGCTCGCGGCCGCGGCCACCGAGGCGGCGACGCTCGACGCCACGATGCAGCGCATCCACTCCGAGGTGCAGGAGCTCGCGCGCGACGGCGACGCGGCCGGCGCTGCCGGCAGCGGTGGGAGCGACGCCCCGGTCCGTGCCGGCGCCCCGATCATCGCGACGATCGTCGAACCCCCGAGCGACCTGGGCCACCGCACCGTCGCCCTCTGACGCCGAGAGGGTTGCCGCCCCTCGCCGAGGGGACTTCCGCCATCCCGCGGCCCGCACCGGCCTGCGGGGTGGATCGGCGGCGTCCAGCCCCGCCGATCCACCCCACAGCGCTCGAGAGGGTCAGCCGGCGGTCAGGCGCAGGCCCCGGGTCCGACGACGGCGGAGCACCAGTCCGCCCCCGGCCAGCGTCAGCGCCGCGGCGGCGGCCAGCAGTCGGGCCGCGTCGCTGCCGGTCGCGCCGAGGGCGCTGCCGGCGCCCGCGCCGCCCGCGCCACTGCCGCCACCCGCACCGCCAGCGCCGCCGCCCGCTCCCGGCGGCAGCGCGCCGCCGGTGCCGGTCTCGGTCGGCGGCTCGGTGGCCGGCGGCTCGGTCGTGGGCGTCTGCGTCGCGCCGTCGGCCAGGGAGACGAACGTCAGGAACACGTCGCTCGCCCCCGCGTTCGCGGCGCCGTCGACCGCACCGAAGGTCACGCCCTGCACCCACACCCCGGCGCTCCCGTCGGGGCCGGTGCCCGCCGCCGCGAACAGGTTCGCCTCGTCGTAGAGGTCGGCGCCGTCGCGCTGCGCCGAGCCGAGCTGGCGCACCTCGCCCGGCGTCCCGTCCGCGTCCAGGGGCAGCACGACGACGTCGACCCCGCCCGCCGGGACGCCCCACGCGCCGTCGGTGTGCGCCACGAGCGTCACACCGCCCGACGCCGGGTCGTCCCCGGGCACGAGCGCCGCACCCCGGTCGTCGCCGGCGGTGCCGAGCTGCCGCTGCCAGCGCACGGTGCCGTCGGTCCCGAGCGCGATCGCCATCGCGTCGACGCCGCCGGAGCTCGCCGCCCCGGGCAGCACACCCCCCGTGTACCCGGCGGCGACCACGCCGTCGGGCGTCGTCACGAGCGCCTGCAGCTGGTCGGCCGCCCCCGTGCCGATCTGGTGGAGCCACAGCAGCGCGCCCGACGGCGAGTACCCCGCCACCCACGCGTCCAGCCCGCCGGCCGCGGTGCCGCCGGGCATCGCGCCCGTGGTGCTGCCGGCGACGACCACGGTGCCGTCGGTCGCCGTCGTGACCGCGTAGGCCTTGTCCTCACCCGGGCCGCCGAGCTGCGCCGCCCAGAGCACCTCCCCGCCCGCGCCCACGTGCACGAGCGCCGCGTCCTTGTCACCGGCCGTGGTGCTGCCGGGCAGGGAGCCGGAGGTGTAGCCCGCCAGGAGGGCGCCGCCGGCGCCGTCGGCCGCGACCGCGTAGGCGCGGTCGGCCGCCGCGGGGTCGCCGGCCGTCGTCGTCCACAGCCGCTCACCCGCACCGGAGACCCGCGTGAGCACCATGTCGTCGGTCGCGGCGCGCGAGTAGCCGCCCACGAGCGCGCCGCCGTCGCCGTCGTCCACCACGCCGTAGGCCCGGTCGTTGGCGGGGCCGGCGATCGCCGTCGTCCACGCGAGGGCGCCGTCCGCCCCGCGGCGCTGCACGACGGCGTCGAGCCCGCCGGCGCCGGTGTGCTCCGCGGTCGACCCGGCGAGGTTCGTCGCGGTGATCGTGCCGCCGTCGGCCGCCGCGAGCACGCCGCCCGCAAAGTCCTCGCCGTCGGACCCGGTCTGGGTCCCGGGGAAGGCGGGGGGCGTGGAGGTCCGCAGCCGCGGCCCGAGGTCGCGCATGCCCTCCTCGAAGCCGCGCGCCCAGACGCCCCAGTCGTGCCCGCCGTCGTACACGCGCAGCTCGGAGCTCACGCCGGGCACGCGCTTGGCGGCGTTGTAGAGGGTCGCCGCCTCCTGGTCGAGGTCGTGCAGGGCATCCTCCGGCAGCGGGTTGACCCACTCGTCGTCGCCGACCGCGATGAACAGGCGCACCGGCAGCGCAGGGTCGAGCGCCGCGAACGTGCTCGGGTAGGCGAGCTCGGTGTAGCGCGCGTCGTCGAAGAGCGCCTGCCCGACGCCGTACGCGCCGAACTCGCGCGCCGAGGAGTCCGCGGGCGGGAGGGGCACGTAGACGGCGGGGCTCAGCACGAGGCCGGCCGAGAAGAGGTCCTGGTGCGCGGTGGCGTAGCGCAGCGCGCCCGCACCCCCCATCGAGTAGCCGCCGACGGCGCGCGCACCGCGGTCGTCGACCGTCGCGTAGGTCGTGTCCACGTGGTCGACGAGGTCGGTGGTGAAGGCGGTCTCGACGGCGGCCCCGCCGTCGGCCAGCGAGTCCACGTAGTAGCTGCCGCGCTCCGACCACGGCGCGTCCGGCATCACCACGATCATCGGCGGGATCGCGCCCTCGTCGATGAGGGCGTCCAGCTGCGGGGCGACCTGCGTCCACGCGGCCATGGTGTCGCCGCGGCCGTGCAGCAGGTAGAGGGTCGGGTACCGGGTGGTGGCCGGATCGCCGGGATCCGCCGCGGCGTCGTAGCCCGGCGGCAGGTAGACCGTGGACTCGATCGTGCCGACGGCGGCGGACGGCGCGCTCGTCGTCGTGAGCGTGCCGGCGGGCGGGGCCGCGGCGGCCGGGGAAGACCCGGCCGGGACGACGGCGAGCGTCGTCCCGGCGATCAGGGCAGCGGCGCCGAGGGCGAGGGAACGGGCGAGGGGGCGGGCGAGCGGGTGGTGGTGGAACACGAGGACTCCTTCGTCGGTCGTGCGGGGTGGGCAGCCAAGGGGGCGGGCGCTAGCGGGGTGGGGTGCGGGTGAGGATGCGAGTGGCGCGGCCACGCATGGCGGGGTCGACCATCGCGCCGTCGGGCAGCCGGGTCACGGCCCCGCCTGACGTCTCGAGCGCGACGACGACGGCGCGCGCCCACGCCACCTCGTCCCGGCTCGGTGCGAACGCCCGCGCGATCACGGGCAGCTGGGAGGGGTGGATCGCGACGCGGCCGCTCGCCCCGAGCGCCCGGCCGCGCACGGTGTCGGCGAGCAGCCCGTCGAGGTCGCGGATGGCGGGGTAGGCGGACAGCATCGGTGCGTCGAGGCCGGCCGCGCGCGCCGCGAACAGCAGGCGCACCCGCGCGTACGTGATCGGCGCCTCGGCGTCCGGACCGGTGCCCGTTCCCAGGTCGCTGCGCAGGTCGGACTCCCCGAGCGCGAGGCGCGTCACGGCGGGGTGGGCCGCGACGGCGACGGCCGCCTCGACACCGCGCGCCGTCTCCAGGATCGCTGTCACGGGGCGGGGCCCGGCCGCGGCGACGACGTCGTCCAGCCCGTCCGTCCCCTCGACCTTCGGCAGCCGCACCTCGACCGCCCCGGCCGCCGCCGGCAGGGACGCGAGCGCCGCCAGGTCGGCGTCGTGCCACGGCGTCCCGACGGCGTTCACTCGCACCTGCAGCACGGGCCGCCCGCCGTCGCCCGTCCCGAAGAACCGCCCGACCCAGGCCACGACGGCCTCGCGGGCCGCGTCCTTCGACTCCGGGGCGACGGCGTCCTCGAGGTCGAGGATCAGCAGGTCGGCGCCGGTCGCGAGGGCCTTGTCGAACCGGTCGGGCCGGCTCCCGGGAACGTACAGCCCGCTGGTCGGCGGGAGCGTCGGGGCGGCCGGCGTGCTCACACGACCCCCGCCCCGCGCAGCTCGGCGATCTCCTGCGCCGAGTAGCCGAGCTCACCCAGCACCGCGTCGGTGTCGGCCCCGGGGGCGCGCCCCGTGTGGGCGATCACCCCGGCGTCCCGCGAGAGCCGGAACAGCGGTCCCTGCATCGCGATGTCGCCGAGGTTCGGATCCGGCAGGGTGCGGATCGTGCCGAGCGCCGCGAGCTGCGGATCGGCGGCGATGTCCGAGGCGTCGTAGATCGGGGCGATCGCGGCCTGCGCGGCCTCGAACGCGGCGATGACCTCGGCGCGCGGCCGGGCCGCGATCCAGGACCCCACGGCGTCGTCCAGCTCGTCCGCGTGCTCGGCGCGGGTCGCCCCGGAGGCGAACCACGGCTCCTGCGCCAGGTCCGGGCGCCCCACGAGCGTCATCACGCGTTCCGCGATCGACTGGGCCGACGTCGACACCGCCACCCACGAGCCGTCCGCGGTCGCGTAGGTGTTGCGCGGGGCGTTGTTGGAGGAGCGGTTGCCGGTGCGGGCCTGGACCGTGCCGAGCTGCTGCCACCGCGAGATCTGCGGCCCGAGCAGCGCCAGGATCGGCTCGACGATCGCGAGGTCGACGACCTGGCCGAGGCCCGAGCGCTCGCGCGAGTGCAGCGCGACCATCACGGCGTACGCGGTCGCGAGCGAGGCGACGCCGTCGGCCAGCCCGAACGGCGGCAGGGTCGGCGGCCCGTCCGCCTCGCCGGTCATGGCCGCGAAGCCGCTCATCGCCTCGGCCAGCGTGCCGAATCCCGGCCGACGGCGGTACGGCCCGATCTGCCCGAAACCCGTGACGCGGGCCAGCACGAGGCCGGGGTTGTCGGCGCTCAGCGCGTCGTACCCGAGTCCCCAGCGCTCCAGCGTGTCGGGCCGGAAGTTCTCGATGACGACGTCGGCGCTCGCGGCGAGCCGCCGGAACGCCTCGGCGCCGTCGGGGGAGGACAGGTCGAGCTGCACGGTCCGCTTGTTGCGCCCGAGCGTCGCCCACCACAGGTTGTGACCGTCGCGCGAGGGGCCGTGGCCGCGCGAGGGGTCGGGCCGGCGCGGGTGCTCGACCTTGATGACCTCGGCGCCCATGTCGCCCAGGTGCATGGCGGCCATCGGGCCGGCGAACAGCGTCGAGGCGTCGATGACGCGGAGGCCGTGGAGGGCGCCCCGGTCGTCTGCGGGCACGCTCACGAGGCGCTCCTTCCGTCGTCGGGCAGGTCCCAGCAGACGCGGAACCCGATGCTCGGCGACCGTTCGACCCCGAGCCCCGGCAGCAGGAGCTTCAGCGCGAACTCCGGCGGGCGGACCCCGCCGTCGGTGTACCAGTCCGAGCCCTCGCTGACGTGGTCGCTGCCGCCCTTGAGCATCACGAACCGGGTGCGGCCGTCGGTGTGCTCGCTCTCGGTCCAGCTCCAGACGGCGGGCGCGCGGCGCTCGAAGCCGGGCAGGACGGCGGCGAGCTGCCACTCGTCCTCGGTCGGCAGCCGCCCGCCCCGCCAGGCGGCGTAGGCGCGCGCGTCCGCGAGGTTGACCCCCGTGACCGGGGCGTCGTCCCCGCGGCGCTCGCCGCGGAACCGGTGCGCGACGGCCGGGGCGTACCCGGTCGCCGCGACGAACGCGTCGAACTCCGCCTCGCTCACCTCGCGGGCGGCGACGGCGACCGGCGCCGTCAGCGTGCACGTGCGCTCGAGCGTGCGGGAGTCGTGCAGGCGCGGCGGCAGCGGCTTCCACTCCTCCACGTACGGGGCGCCGTCGTACATCCCGGTCTCGCGCTGCCGGTGGCGCACCGTGAGCACGTGCTCCCCGGCGTCGACCACGACGTGCGGCGCCGAAGGCGCACCGGTGGTCCGGGCGACGCCGATCCGGTGCGCGCGTCGGTGCGGGAACGCGGGCTCGGGAGAGCCCGCCGGCGGCTCGGCGAGCTCGGCGAGCAGCGGCGCGAGGTCGCGCTCGCTCCCCGGCGGCAGGTGCACGACGGCGGCGATCGAGCGCGCGGGGACGCGCACCTCGAGCCCCGGGGCGGCCGCCCCGGACCCTTCGGGGTTAAGGGACCCGCCGTCGACCTCGCGGGTGAGCGTCACGCCGTCGTGCAGCGCCACCCACGCTCCCGGAGCGTCGGCGGGCAGCGTGAGCACGCGGTCGACGTCGGACCGGCTCGCGATCGTCCACAGGCGCAGGTCCTCGCGCTCGTACAGCGACGCGAAGAGACCCTCGCCGGGGGCGTCGGGGCCGAGATCGGCGAGCGGGGTCCACCGTCCCTCGTGCAGCACGTCCGCGAGCGCGCGCTGGACCGGGAGCATGCGGCGCAGCGTGGCGGCGTCGCGCGCGTTCCACCCCACCCAGACGCCGAACACGACCTCCCAGACCATCACCCCGACGCCGTTGAGCCACGCCGAGGTCAGCTCCTCCGCGTGGTCGCGGTTCCAGCGCCGCACGTGGTGCTGCAGGTGGCGGCGCTCCAGCCAGTGCGCGCGCAGCACCCCGGGGACCGGGGAGTCGGCGAACCACTGCGCCCACGACGTCGCGTGGTCGGCGATCCGCTCCGTGGCGAGCTTGGACTCACCCTCGAGCGCGATCCCGGGGCGGGCGGCCTCCAGGGTCGCGACGAGCTCGGGGTCGGCCTTGCGCAGCGTGTCGAGGAAGACGCCGTCGGCGCCCAGGCGGCGGATCGTGGCCGCGAGCTCCTGCGCGTCGGTGCCCGGCGAGCGGCGCGTGCCGGTATCCCACGGGTTGTAGTCGACGAAGACCGCGACCCCCGCCGCGCGCAGCTCGGCCGCCGCCTCCGCCAGGCCGGGGACGTCGTAGAAGTCCCACTGGTTGCGGTCGTCGATGCCGATGACCGGGTAGGCGTGCCAGAGCACGACGCCGTCGAGCCCGCCGAGCCGCTCGCGCGCGTCCGCCAGGAACCGCGCGGGTGCGAAGGCCTGGGCGTCGGCGTCGAAGAACAGCTCGTCCCACAGCCACACCTGGGCGACGGCGAAGCACCGCGACGCCCACGCCGCCTCGGGTCGGGCGTACCGCGCGCCGAGGTCGGGGTGGCGTGCCAGCACGCCGTCGCGCCAGGTCCCGAGGGCCTCGCGCCACGCGGGCCAGCGGGCGGGATCGGTGGGCGGGGCGAGGATCTTGGCGTCCTCCAGGGCGACGGCGACCTCGCCGTCGCGCAGGTCGACGTCCAGCGGGACCTCGCTCCAGCGATCGATCTCGCGGGGGACGAGCGGATCGAACCCGCCGCTCATCGCGCCCCCTCCCCGTGGGAGCGACCTTCCCGCGCCGAGGACGACCCCGCGGAGGTCGCTCCCGGCACGGACGGGTCGCTCTCGGCAGAGGTGGCGGGGGCGGAGGCGGACGCGGCGGAGGTGAGCGCCGCGGCGACCTCGGCGTGCGTCGGCGTCGCGTCGGCCGCGCCGGGGCGCTGCACCGCGAGCGCACCCGCGGCGCTGCCCCACCGCGTCGCCGTCACGAGGTCGTCCCCGGCCGCGAGCCGCGCCGCGAGCACGCCGCAGAAGCAGTCGCCCGCGCCGGTCGTGTCCACCGCGGTCACCGGGGTGCTCGGCACGCTCGTGCGCACGCCGTCGGACACGACGACGGCGCCGCGCGCGCCCAGCGTCACCACGAGTGCTCGCACGCGTCCGGCCAGGCGGTCGACGGCGTCGGCCAGGTCGGCGGCACCGGTGAGGTCGCGCGCCTCGTGCTCGTTGACCACGAGCACGTCGACGTGCGGCCACAGGTCCTCGGGCAGCGGCGTGGAGGGCGCCGCGTTGAGCACGAAGCGTGCGGCCTCGCGGGCCGCGCGAACCACGGTCACCATCGGGATCTCGAGGCACGCGAGCACCACGTCGGCCGCTGCCACCGCGGCGAGCTCGTTCTCGTCGAGGTCCGTCAGCGCGGCGTTCGCCCCCGCGACGACGACGATCGAGTTCTCGCCGTCGTCGCCGACGGTGATGAGGGCCGAACCGCTCGGCGCGTCCGCGAGGCGGCGCACCGCGTCCGTGCCGACGCCCGCCCCGGTGAGGGAGGCGAGCAGGGCGTCGCCGTCGGCGTCACGTCCGAGCGCGGCGACGAACCGGACGTCCGCGCCGCCGGAGCGCGCCGCTCCCACGGCCTGGTTGGCGCCCTTGCCGCCGGGGCTGCGGGCGATCGAGGAGGCCATGACGGTCTCGCCGGGCCCGGGGATGCGCACGACGCGCAGGGTCGTGTCGAGGTTGGCGCTGCCGACCACGGTGACGCTCATGCGCCGGCCCCCGTCGCCGTCGCCGTCGCCGTCGCCGTCGGCGAGCGGAACGCGACCGCCAGCTCGCGCGTCCGGGCGGCAAGGTCCTCGATGCGCCGCTGCGCCCCACCCGGCATCGACGTGGCGATCCGGCCGTCGATCGGGCCGGTCCAGGCCGCTCCGATCGGCGCCCCGAGACCGCCGAGCACCGATCCGACGGTCGCGCCGGCCGAGTCGGTGTCCCAGCCGCCGAGGACGGCGGCGGTGACCCCCGCGGCGACGTCGCCGCGCGAGGCGGCCACGGCGTACGCGATCAGCGCGGCGTTGTTGAGCGTGTGGACCCAGTGCAGGTGGCCGAGCTCGGCGTGCAGCGTGACGAGCACCTCGGCCTGCGGGCGGCCGGAGGCGGCGAGCTCGCGGCCGAGCGCGATCGCCCCGGCGAGGCGGCTGCGCGGCGGGACCACGGTGTCGGCGAGGTCGAGGACGGCGCCGGTGCCGCCGTCGTCGCGGGCCTGCGGATCCGGCAGCGCGACGGCCGCCGAGCACAGGGCGGCGGCCCACATCGCCCCGTACAGACCGTTGCGGGTGTGGCTCAGCCGGGCGTCCGTCCACGCGAGCCGGGCGGCGGAGCGGACGTCGCCGGGGTGGACCCAGCCGTACGCGTCCGTGCGGATCAGCGCGCCGATCCACTCGCGGAACGGGTTGAGGTGCGTGGCGGTCTCGGGCGCCTCGCGGCCGTCCAGGAGGTTGCGGTAGGCGGCGCGCTCGGCGGTGAAGACGCGGCCGCCCGGCAGGTTGTCGAGCCAGCCTTGCGCGACCTGGTCGGTGCTCAGGCCGGCGCCGTGGGTGTGCAGCAGGTGCAGCGCGAGGATCGGGAAGTTGAGGTCGTCGTCCTCGGGGGCGCCGTCGACGTTCTCGGCGAGCGACGTCGGCGCGCTGCGGCGGTTCCACGGCCACGCCCGCGCGACGTCGTCGGGGAGCCCGACCGCCGAGAAGTAGTCGCTCAGCGGCCAGCGACCCCCCGCCCGCAGGATCGCCTCGATCCCCTCGCGCGGGATCTTCTCGACCGGTTTGCCCAGCACGCAGCCGACGGCGCGGCCCGTCCAGGCGCCGGTGTAGCGCGCCAGCGACGGCACGTCGAGGACGTTCGAGGGGCCGGGCGCGGGAGCCGCCGCCGGCAGCAGCGCCTCGATCGCCTCCCAGCCGTCCGGCTCCTCGGCGCTGCGCGGGGTGGCGTGCGCGAGCTCGGCCAGCAGGCGGCGCGCCAGGGCGCGCACCGCCGTCGTCGCCGGCACGTCGCCCGCGCCGCTCCGGGGCGGGACGGGCGAGCCACCGGCCGCCACCCAGCGGGTGGCGACGTCGTCGAGCACGGCGCGGTCGGCACCCTGCTCGGCGAGCGCCACCAGCTCGTGGGGCAGCAGGTCCTCGGGCTGGGCCCAGGTCAGTCGCACGGTGATGATCTCCTGTGGTTCGCGAGGTGGTTTCGGGCGTTCGCGAGGTACTTCTCGTCGGCTCAGTCCGCCAGCAGCGCCGTGGCGGCGGCCGCGCGGGTGCGGGCGGCCTCGGCGTCGTCGGCCAGGACGTCGCGCACGACGGCGGTCATCACGTCGGCGACGGCGTCCAGGTCGATCCGGCTCGCCGTCGCGACGTCGCGGCGCCAGTCGGCCGGGACCGAGTCCAGGCCGTTCAGCCCGCCGCAGATCGCGCCCGCCATGGTGGCGATCGAGTCGGCGTCGCGGCCGTAGTTGACGGCGCCGAGCACGGCGGCGCGCGTGTCGCCGTCGTGCGCCAGGACGAAGCCGAGCGCCGCGGGCAGCTCCTCGATCGCTTTGGTGCGCGAGGGCAGGCGGGCGTCCATCGCGGGCTTGCGGTACTCGGGCCCGACCGTGTCGTAGGGCGCGACGGCGTCGCGGATCGTCTCGCGCACCTGCGCGGTCGTGGGCGACGGCGTCCGCGCCAGCAGGTCGGTCACCGCCGTCGTGACGGCGCCGATCGCGGCCGCGGTGCCGTCCTTGGCGAGCGAGGTCGCGGCGGCCATGACGGAGGCGACGTCCGCACCCGGGGCGACGGCGGCGGCCACCGTGGCGGCGAACACCCCGGCGGCCTCGCGACCGTAGGAGACCTGGTGGGCGCCGGTGACGTCGATCGCCTCGCGGTAGGCGGCGGCGGGGTCCCCGGCGTTCACGAGCCCGACGGGCGCCATGTACATGGTCGCGCCGCAGTTGACGATGTTGCCCACACCGGCCTCGCGCGGGTCGACGTGCCCGTAGTGCAGGCGCGCCACGATCCACTTCTCCGCCAGGAAGACGCGCTGCAGGATGAGGGCCTCCTGCTCGAGCTCGGGCACCCAGCGGGGTTCGCCGATCATCAGCGGCACGAGGTCCTCGGCGACGGCGTACGCGTCCAGGTGGCCGCGACGGTGCGCGTAGACCTCGACCAGCGCGTGCGTCATGAGGGTGTCGTCGGTGACGTGCCCGTCGCCCTTGTGGTACGGCGCGATCGGCCTGGCCGTGCGCCAGTCCGGGTAGTACGGCGGCACGATCCCGGTGACCTCGCCGCCGTGGCGCTGCGCGATCTGCTCCGGCGTCCAACCCTCGGTCGCGCCACCCAGCGCGTCCCCGACGGCGGCACCCGCCAGCACGCCGGCGACCCGGTCGGCGAGGTGGCCGGGGGTGGTCTCGGCCGCGGGGGCGGCGTCGGTCTGGTCAGGTGCGGTGGTCGTCTGCTGTGTCATGTCGCTGCGTCCCGTGGTTGGTGGGGTCGCCCCGGGGCGCGCATGGGTCGCGCCCCCCGGGGCCGTGCTGGTGGTGCGGCCGTCAGCCGCGGTTGACCTGGCTCCAGCCGTCGGTCATCTCCGAGCGGAGCGCCTCGAGGTCGATCTCCCCGGCGAGGTACCGCTGCAGCGCCGGCGTCGCGACGGTCTCGTTCCACTGCTGGTAGAGGTCGACCTTGAGGAACGCGGGGGCGGTGAGGTTCTCGCCCGAGGCGAGGATCTGGTCCCAGCCGGGCTGGTCGGCGGTCAGACCGGCGAGAGCCTCGCGGGCCTGCTCCGACGTCGGGATGAGCGCGTCGGCGTAGTTCAGCGCGGCCAGGTTCTCCGGCTCCATGAGGTACTCGATGAACGCCGCGGACTCCTCGACGTGCTCGGAGTCGACGTTGACCGAGAACGTCTGCGGGTTCGCCGACTGCGCGGAGCTCGCGGAGCCCTCGAGCGGCGGCAGGACGGTCCAGTTGAAGCCCTCGGGGGCGTCGGCCGCGATGTTCGTGGCCTGGAACGAGCCCTGCACGGTCATCGCGACCTGGCCGCCGTAGAACGAGGGCAGGACCTCCGAACCGGACTGCGTGAGCGAGACGGGCTGGATGGAGGCGTCCGTGGTCGCCATCTCGTTGATCGCGAGCGGCACGGCGAGCTCGGCGTCGCCGACCTCGATCTCGACGTCGGTGCCCTCGCCGGAGAAGAACGTGCCGTCGTTGCCGAGCCCGAGCGACATCACGGTCGCGGTCGGGCTCTTCAGGCCCCAGCCGAGGCCGTACACGCCGTCACGCGTGGTGGCCCGGGCGATCTCGCGCAGCTGGTCCCAGGTCATCGTGTCGCCCGTGGGGACCTCGACGCCGGCGGCCTCGAGCAGGTCGGTGTTCGCGAAGACCATGTAGGACTGCATCATCGTGGGGTAGGCCACGATCGCGTCGTCGACCGTGACGGACTCCCAGACGCCGTCGCTGATGCCGCTGCGCAGGTCCTCGGAGATGTAGTCGGTGAGGTCGGCGAGGTAGCCGTCCACGGCGAACGGGCGGATGCCCGCGGCCTCGAAGTGGATGACGTCGGGCGCTGAGCCGCCGTTGAACTGCGTGACGAGCTTGTCGTAGACGCCGTCCCACGCGGCCGGGACGATCTCGACCTGGACGTCCGGGTTGGCGGTGTTCCACTCGTCCACGAGCCGCTGCGTCTCCGCGATGGTCGCCTCCTGGCCGGCGAGCGACTGGAAGGTGAGCGTGACGGCGTCGCCGTCGGCGGCGGAGGACCCGCCGTCACCGCCCCCTCCCTCACCGGAGGTGCTGCTGCCCTGCTGGCACGCGGAGAGGGCGAGGGTGAGCGCGAACGCGCCGGCGACGACGGCGGCGCCTCGGTTCCTGATCATGGTGGGACCTTTCGGGTGGTGGGTGGTGAGCGAGGGGGGAGTCAGCCCTTGACGGCGCCTGCGAGCGAACCGCTCGTGAGGCGGCGCTGCAGGAGGCCGAAGATGACGAGCGACGGGATCGTGGCCAGCACGGCCCCGGCCGCGAGCGGTCCGAGCTGCGTCTGGCCCTCGAGGCCGATGAACGTGCGCAGCGTGAGCGGGAGCGTGTACAGCTCGGGCGACTGGATGAGCACCAGGGCGAGGAAGAACTCGTTCCACGCGGCGACGAAGGTGAACATCGCCGTCGCCACGAGCCCGGGGACCAGGAGCGGGAAGACGATGAGGCGCAGCACCGTGAAGCGCGTCGCGCCGTCCATCGACCCGGCCTCCTCGAGGTCGCGCGGGATCGCGGCGACGTAGCCCTGCAGCATCCAGAGCGTGAAGGGGAGCGTGAAGGTGACGTAGACGAGGATCAGGCCGAACATCGTGTCGTTCAGCTGCAGCGTCCGCAGCACGATGAAGAGCGGGATGATCAGCAGGATCGCGGGGAACACCTGGCTGACCAGGATCCACGCGGTACCGGCGGCGCGGAGCTTGCCGCGGAACCGTGCCAGCGCGTAGGCGGCGGGCATCGAGACCAGCGTGGTCACGACCATGGTGACGACGGAGACGAGCAGCGAGTTGCCGGCCGAGCGGATGAGGTTCTGCCGGTCGAGGGCCTGCGGGTAGTTGCCCCACGCGAACTGCTCGGGGATGAGGTTGACGGCGAGGGAGTTGATCTCGCCGGAGGACTTCAGCGACGTCGACAGCAGCCACAGCAGCGGGAAGCCGAGGAAGACCAGGTAGGCCGCCAGGGCCACGTACTGCCCGGCGCGGGCGAGCGGGTTGCGCGTGATCACGACTGGACCGCCTTCCCGCGGCGGAGCTGGACGAACAGGTAGCCCGAGAGCACCAGGACGACGGCGAGCACCATGACGTTGCCCATCGCCGCGGCGTACCCGGTGTTGCGGTTCGTGAACGCCTCGAGGTAGGTGAACAGCATCGGCAGCATGGTCTTGCCGCCCGGACCGCCCTCGGTGAGGACGTAGACGAGGCCGAAGGAGTTGAAGCTCCAGATGAAGTCGAGCGACGTGATCGCGAAGATCACGGGGCGCAGCGCGGGCAGCGTGATGTGCCAGAACCGGCGGAGGCTGGAGGCGCCGTCGACGGCCGCGGCCTCGTGCTGCTCGATCGGGATCTGCTGCATGCCGGCCAGGAGGAGCACCGTGGACTGCGGGATGCCGCTCCAGACCGCGACGACGATGACCGCCGGCAGCGCCGTGGAGAAGTCCCCGAGCCAGTTGACGCCCTCGAGACCGACGGCCTCCAGCCCCGCGTTCAGCGGTCCGGCGGTGGGGGAGTAGATCAGGCGCCACACGATGGCGACGACGACGGGCGGCATCGCCCACGGGATCAGCGCCAGCACGCGCGTGATGCCCTTGAACTTGAGGTCGGCGTTGAGCAGGAGCGCGAGGCCGAGTGCCGCGACGAGCGTCAGCAGCGCCACGCTCACCGCCCAGATCAGACCGATGCGGAAGGACTCCCAGAAGAACGTGTCGCCCAGCAGCCGGGAGTAGTTCTCCAGGCCGGTGAACTCGCTGGTGGAGTTGCGGCGCAGCGTCGAGTTCGTGAAGCCGAGGTAGATGCCGGTGACCAGCGGGATCACCGAGAACACGAGGATCGGGAGCGTCGCGGGGATGACCAGCGCGGCGGCCTCGGTGCGCTGCGCGCGCGACGCGGTGCCGCGACGGGGCCGGCGCGGAACACCGCCGGGCGTCTCGGGGCTTCCCGGCGTGCCGGGGCCGCCGGGGTCTCCCGGCGGGCGGGTGGGGGTCAGGGTCGTCATCGGTTACCTGCCTGCGGGGTGGGGGCGCTGGAGCCGCGCACGTGCAGCAGCGGGGGGACGCTGAGCACCTGCGGGGCGCGGGTGGGGTCCTCGATCCGACGCGTCAGCAGCTCGGCGGCGAGCTGCCCGCGTCGGCGGGAGTCGAGGCTGACCGAGGTCAGCGGGGGGTGGACGATCTCGGCGAGCGAGGTGTCGTCGACGCCGGTCACGGCCAGCCGGCCGGGGACGTCGAGCCCGAGGTCGTGCGCGGCGTGGAGGGCGCCGATGGCGAGGAGGTCGTTGGCGGCGACGATCGCGTCGACGGGTCGTCCGGCGGCCGTGAGGATGCGGTGGGCGGCCTCGCGACCCGCCGCCATGGTGAAGTCGGCAGCCTCGTGGGTGGAGGCGACGACGTCCAGGTGCGCGACGGCGTCGTCGAACCCGCGACGCCTGGCCGCACCGGGCGTGGTGTCGCCCGGGCCGTTGAGGAAGGCGATCCGGCGTCGCCCCTGCGCGTGGAGGTGCTCGACGGCGAGCGCCACGCCGCGTGCCGAGTCGGTCATGACGGTGTCGACGCCGGCGCCGTCGGGGAGCCGGCCGATGACGACCACCGGGATCGGGGTCGCGGCGATCTCGGCGACGAGCTCGGCGGTGACGCGCAGCGGTGACAGGACCAGCCCGTCGGCGTAGCCGCGACGCATGCTGCGCAGGAGGTCCAGGACGTCCGCGACGTCGCGCGTGCCGCCCGTGGCCGTGACCTGGAGGCGGAAGCCGCTGGCGGCCACGACCTCCTGGACGCCGGTCATCATCTCGACGTAGACGGGGTTGCCGATGTCGTCGACGGCGAAGGTGATCTGCCCGGTCGCGCCCATCTTCAGGGCCCGGGCGGAGGCGTCGGGAACGTAGCCGAGGTCGTCGGCGGCGCGGCGGACCTTGTCCACGGTGGCGGGGCTCGCGACGAGGCCGTTCAGGGCGCGGGAGGCGGAGGCGATGGAGACGCCGGCGCGCTGCGCGACCTGGGTCAGGGTTGCCCGGTGAGCCATGTGACCTCCTCGTCACGACGGTGGGCGCTTCCTGGAAACGATTACAGCGCCCGGTGATGGAGACGTTTCCACATCGGCGCGGTCGGGGTCAACCCCGTGACCGGATCCTGACTCGGTCCTGACGTGCCGTGAGGCTGGGGGCTGGAACGCAGCAACGCGGCAGATCGGCGGCGCCTGACGCCGTTGATCTACCGCGTTGCTGCTTCTCGTGGGTGATGGGGACAGGCTGTCACTGCACGGACGCCGAGTTCGGGGCTTTGTGCCGAGTTCGGGGCCAGGGGCCCCGAACTGAGCGCTAAACCCCGAACTCGGCGGAGACTGCCCCGAACTCGGAGCAGGAGCCCGAACTCGGCGGTCGGTGGGTCGGCCGTCAGCGGGTCAGCAGCGGCTGCCCCCGGGTCAGGCGCGCGCGGCGCCGTCCCCGGCCGCCACGAGCTCGCGCTCCGGCTCGTCCGTGAACAGGTCCTCGGCCGACGCCGAGTCGTACTGCTCCTGGTCCAGGATGCCCTCGCGCTTGGCCACCAGCGTCGGCACGAGCGCCTGCCCGGCCACGTTCACCGCGGTCCGGCCCATGTCCAGGATGGCGTCGACCGCGAGCAGCAGGCCCACGCCCTCGAGCGGCAGACCGAGCGTCGAGAGCGTCAGCGTCAGCATGACGATCGCGCCGGTGAGTCCCGCCGTCGCGGCGCTGCCGACCACCGAGACGAACGCGATGAGCAGGTAGTCCGTGATCGAGAGCTGGATGCCGTAGAACTGGGCGACGAAGATCGCCGCGACGGCGGGGTAGATGGCGGCGCAGCCGTCCATCTTGGTCGTCGCGGCGAGCGGCACCGCGAACGACGCGTAGCCCTGGGGCACGCCGAGGTTGCGCTCGGTGACCCGCTGCGTCAGGGGCAGGGTGCCGATAGAGGAGCGCGAGACGAACGCGAGCTGGATCGCGGGCCAGGCGCCGCGGAAGAACTGCACGATCGACAGGCCGTTGGTCCGCAGCAGGATCGGGTAGAGCACGAACAGCACGAGGGCGAGGCCGGCGTAGATCGCGACGGTGAACATGCCGAGCGTCGGGATCAGGTCCCAGCCGTAGGTCGCGATGGCGCGTCCGATGAGGCCGATCGTGCCGAGCGGCGCGAGGCGGATGATCCACCACAGCACCTTCTGCACGACGGCGAGGGCCGAACCCGCGAAGGTCAGGAACGGCTCGGCCTGCTTGCCGACCTTGAGCGCCGCGAGGCCGACCACGATCGAGATCACGACGATCTGCAGCACGTTGAAGCTGAAGCCCACCGAGCTCCCGTCGGAGCCCACCGAACCCTCCAGGCCGAGGACGTTCGTCGGCAGCAGCCCGACGAGGAAGTCGGTCCACGAACCGCTGCGACCGGGCTCGTAGGTGGGGTCGGCGCTGATGCTGGTGCTCGTACCCGGCTGCAGCACGAGCCCGAGGACGATGCCGATACCGACCGAGATCAGCGCGGTGATCGCGAACCACAGCAGCGTCTGGCCCGCGAGCCGCGCCGCGTTCTTGACCTGGCGCAGGTTCGCGATGGAGGCGACGATCGCGAGGAACACCAGCGGCGGAACGACGGCGCGCAGCAGGTTGATGAAGGAGCTTCCGACGGTCGCGAGGACGTCCGTGAGCCAGTTGGGCGTCTCGTCGTCGATCGGCCCCATCTCGCGGGCGACGAAGCCGAGGGCGACGCCGAGCACCAGCGCGATGACGATCTGGGCCCCGAACGACGGGAGCCTCAGCCTCCGGCGGGCGGGTTCGGTCTGCTGGCGCTGCTCGGGGGCTTGCTGGGACGACACGGGGCGACCTTCCTTCTGGCATGACGAACACCCGAGGGATCGGGGTGTCGGATCTACTGTGCGCCTCGGGTGAACGCTCCGAACCGACCGCCGCATTCCGTCCGCATCACGAGACCTCCACCCGGGGTGGACCGCCGCGGGCTTGCTACCGTGGCGAGATGCCCTCCGCCGCACGCGTCGACAGCTGGCTCTGGGCCGTCCGGATGTACAAGTCGCGCTCGGCCTCCGCTGCCGCGTGCCGCGGTGGACACGTGGAGGTCGACGGCGACCGCGCCAAGCCCGCCACGACCGTGGGCGTCGGCTCCACCGTCACCGCCAGGGTCGGCGACCGGATCCGGATCCTGGAGGTGATGGATCCGATCGTCAAGCGCGTCGGCGCCCCCGTGGCCGTGCGCTGCTACCTCGACCACTCCCCACCGCCCCCGCCGCGCGAGCTCGTCGCCCCCATCGCGATCCGCGACCGCGGCGCCGGCCGCCCCACGAAGCGTGAGCGCCGCGAGATCGAGCGCCTGCGGGGCCACTGAGCCGGATCGCCGAGGCACCGGGGGAGCCCGACGGCGTCGCGCCGGATCGCACGCGGCCCCTGGCGCGTTGTCGGTGGCCGGTGGTATCCAGAACCCATGGCGATCGAGACGCAGGCCCCGACGACGACGACGGCGACCACCCCCGGCGTCGAGGCGCCCGTCGAGGGCGTGCTCGAGCAGGCGGAGCGCCTGCGCGGTGAGCTGCGGGGGTTCGCCTACCGCATGCTCGGTTCGCCGCACGACGCCGAGGACGCGGTGCAGAACGCCATGGTCCGCGCGTGGCGCAGCGCCGAGAAGTTCGACGGTCGCAGCAGCGTGCGCACCTGGATGTACCGGATCCTCACGAACGTCTGCCTCGACGAGATCTCCGCGCGCAAGCGCCGCGCGCTCCCCGTCGACCTCGAGTCCCAGGCCTCCCCGCCGGTCGTCGCGTCGCTCGGGGAGCCCCTGCCCGCCAGCACGTTCGTCGAGCCGGTGCTCGACTCGATGATCGGTGACCCGGCCGACGTCGTCGTCAGCCGGGACTCGGTGCGTCTCGCGTTCGTCGCGGCGCTGCAGCACCTCCCCGCCTCGCAGCGTGCCGTCCTGGTGCTGCGCGACGTGCTCGCGTGGCGTGCCGCCGAGGTGGCGCAGCTCCTCGAGATCTCGGTGGCCGCCGCCAACAGCCAGCTGCAGCGGGCGCGCGAGACGATGGCGGCCGTGCGGGACGGGTCCAGGGGTGCCAGGCCGAACGGGACGCGCGAGGTCGAGGAAGACGTGGTCGCGCGGTACGTGGCCGCGTTCGAGCGCTACGACATGACGGCGCTCGCGACCATGCTGGCCGAGGACGCGGTGATGTCGATGCCTCCGTTCCGGCTCTACCTCGCCGGTCGCGCGGACGTCCTCGCGTGGCTCGTCGGCCCCGGCCACGAGTGCGAGGGTTCGCGCGTGCTGCCGGTCGAGGTCAACGGCGGCCCCGGGTTCGCGCAGTACCGGCGGGATCCCGACGGCGGTCACGTCCCCTGGGGCGTCCACGCGCTCGTGGTGCGCGACGGCGTGGTGGCCGAGGAGACCGTCTTCCTGGGGGCCGAGATCTTCGCGGCGCTCGGGCTGCCCGCCCATCTCGACTGAGCAGGCCGGGCCCGACGTGGTGGGTCCTCAGGCTCCCGCGCCCCGGATCACCCCGGTGATGATGAGCGTGACGACGGTCGTCCACGCGACGATCGCGACGCCCTGCCACAGGAGCACGCGTCCCTTGGGCACGCCCGCCCCGACGAGCATCACGGCGGTGAAGTGCGTCGGCAGCAGCAGCGGCCCGAGCAGGCTCACGCCCGGGACCCCGTAGCGCGTGAACGCCTTCTGGAACTTCTCGCGGCGTGCGGTCGGCCGCGCACCCTCGCCCCGACCGGTCACGGCCGAGCGGACCCGCGAGCCGAGCAGCACGAGCAGCGCGACGCACAGGAAGTTGCCGGCGGCGCCGGCCAGAGCGGCGACGACCGGGTGGATCCCACCGACGATCCCGATGGCCGCCGCGCCCTCGCCCTCCACGAACGGCACGGCGCCGGCGAGGGCGACGATCAGCGGCTGGACCGCGGTGGGCACGTCGGCGACGAGCTCCTGGAAGTTGACGATGAGGTCGGTGAGCGGGTTGGCCATGGTGGGTCCTCCTGGGTCGGTCGCCGGGATCGGTGTCCCGGCCATGACTCCAGTCCACCGGATCGCCGGCGTCCCCGTCAGGGCACTCCCTCACCGCCGCGCGTGAGGTGTGGCCCCCGACGGCGGTGACATCCGTCATGCACCGCGGCGCGCGGCCTCCAGCGCGGCGAGGTCGAGCCTGCCCATCTGCATCAGCGCGGTGTTGACGCGGGCGTTCGCCTCCGGGCCGTCCTCGCCGCGGAAGATCGGCTCTGACGGCACGATCTGCCAGGAGAAGCCGAACCGGTCCGTGAGCCAGCCGCACCGCGACTCCTGGCCGCCGCCGGCCAGCAGCGCGTCCCAGTAGTGGTCGATTTCGGCCTGGTCGGCGCAGGGGACCTGGAGGGAGACCGCCTCGGTGAAGGGGAGGTCGGCGCGCCCGTTGAGACCGAGGAAGGCCTGCCCGTCGAGCTCGAACGCCACGGTGATCACGGTGCCCGACAGGTCCCCCGAGTTGTTCGGGTAGTGCTCGGTGTGCGTCACGCGGGAGTTCGGAAAGACCGAGACCCAGAACTCGGCGGCCTCGGACGCCTCTCCCCGGAACCACAGGCACGTGGTGAACATCGACATGAGGACCTCCTGGTGCGGACCGCCGCCGCTGCTGCGCACGACACCGGGTGGACCGGCGTCGCCGGGAGAAGTCATCGGTGCGCCGACATCCACCCGACACACTTGGGGTCCACAATGCGTCCCAGACGACAGTCCGTCGCCTCCACGGCTCCGATCAGGGGAACGCCATGTCCATGACGCAGCAGCTGTTCCGGCGCAAGCCGATCACCCCGCCCTCCACCTCGGAGGACGGCCTCGCGCGGAACATCTCGACGTTCCAGCTGACGATGTTCGGCGTCGGCGCCACCGTCGGCACCGGCGTCTTCTTCGTCATGCACGAGGCGGTGCCCGACGCCGGCCCGGCCGTGATCGTCGCGTTCCTGCTCGCGGGCCTCGCAGCCGGCCTGTCCGCCCTCTGCTACGCCGAGATGGCCTCGACCGTCCCCGTCTCCGGATCCACGTACTCCTACGCCTACGCGACCCTCGGCGAGGTGGTCGCGATGGGGGTCGCCGCCTGTCTGCTCCTGGAGTACGGCGTCTCGACGGCGGCCGTGTCGGTCGGCTGGAGCGACTACCTCAGCCTCCTGATCGAGAACCTCACCGGCTGGGGGATCCCCGACGTCATCAAGGCCGGACCGTTCGCCGAGACCGCCGGGGTCATCAACCTGCCCGCCGTGATCCTGGTCGCGATGTGCGCGTTCCTGCTGATCCGGGGCGCGAGCGAGTCGGCGAAGGCCAACGCGGTCATGGTCATCATCAAGCTCGCGGTGCTGCTGTTCTTCGCGGCGATCGCGTTCACGGCGTTCCAGGCCGACAACTTCTCCGACTTCATGCCGAACGGCGCCGGGGGCATCACGCTGGCGGCGGGCGCCATCTTCTTCACGTTCATCGGGCTCGACGCCGTCTCGACCGCCGGGGACGAGGTCAAGAACCCCCAGAAGGCGCTCCCGATCGCGATCCTGTCCGCGCTCGGCATCGTCGTCGTGGTCTATCTCGTCGTCGCGATCGCAGCGCTCGGCACGCAGCCGTGGACGGCGTTCTCCGACCCCGAGCAGCAGGACGCCGGCCTCTCCCGGATCCTCGAGCTGGTCACGGGCTCGGCCTGGCCCGGCACGATCCTGGCCGCTGGCGCCGTCATCTCGATCTTCTCGGTCACGCTGGTCACGATGTACGGCCAGACCCGCATCCTGTTCGCGATCGGTCGCGACGGGCTCCTGCCGAAGACGTTCTCGGCGGTGAACCCGCGCACCCGCACCCCCGTGAACAACACGATCATCGTGGCGATCGTCGTCGGACTGCTCGCCGGCTTCGTCCCGCTCGACTCGCTGTGGGACCTCGTCTCGATCGGCACGCTGATCGCGTTCATCGTCGTGAGCGTCGGCGTGATCGTGCTGCGGCGCACGCGCCCGGACCTGCCCCGCGGCTTCCGGGTGCCGGGCTACCCGGTCGTGCCGGTGCTGTCGATCCTCGCCTGCGGCTACATCCTCACGGGCCTGCACTGGACCACCTACCTGTGGTTCCTCGCGTGGCTCTCGGTCGTGCTGGCGTTCTACTTCCTGTGGGGCCGGAAGCACTCGCGGCTCAACGGTCTTCTCGACGCGAACGGCAAGGTCCGCGCGGACGCCGTGCACGGGGAGGAGCGGTGACCGTCCTCATCGCCTACGCGCCCGACAAGGGCGGACGCTCCGCGCTGACCCTCGGGGCGGCCCTCGCGCAGGCGCGCGGCGAGGACGTCGAGCTGGTCCACGTCGCGGTACGGACGTGGCACGCGGCGCCCGGCAACGTCGACGGTGAGTTCCGGCAGTGGGCCGCCGAGAGCGCCGACGAGGCCACGCGCCACGGAGTCGTCGAGCTCGCGGCGCTCGCGCCGGACGTCGCGGTGCGCACGCACCACGTCGAGGCCCGCTCGATCGCCGGTGCGATCCTCGACGCCGTCGCGCGCTTCACGCCGTGCGTGGTCGTCCTCGGATCGGGCCGGGACGGTGCGCTCGGTCAGATCACGCTCGGGGCGACGGCGAACCGCATCGCCCACTCCAGCACCGTGCCCGTGGTCGTGGCCCCGCGCGGCTACCGTCCGGCGCCGCTGCGTCGCGTCGTGGCCGCGTGGTCGGAGGCCGACGACGCGCGGCTGCTGGGCGAGGTGGCCTCGTTCGCCCGCGCGGGTGACCTCGGTGTCTCGGCCGTGACGTTCGGACGGTTCGCGGGCAGCATGTTCCCGCCCGAGGTGGGGCTCGACGCCGAGGACGACGTCGTGGCCGCCTGGAGCGAGCGCGCCCTGGGGGCGCTCGGGCGCGCGGCCGCGGCCGCCGGGCTCGACCCGACCGCCGACGTCACGCTCGCGGTGGGACCGGACTGGCGCGCGGCCGTCGACGCCGTGGCCTGGGAGAGCGGCGACCTCCTGGCGGTCGGCTCGCACGGGGGCGACGTCGTGCGTCGCGTCTTCCTCGGCTCCAGCGCCGCGAAGATCGTGCGGCACTCGCCGGTGCCGGTCCTCGTGCTGCCCGGCTGAGGTCCGCGCGCCCGCTCAGCGCGTCCCGAACACCTGGGCCCAGTACGAGCGACCGTCCGCGCCGAACGCGACGGCGAAGCCGACCTCGGTCAGGTCGGGGTTGACGATGTTGGCGTGGTGCCCGGGGGAGTCGATCCAGCCCTGCACGACCTCGCCGACCGAGCGCTGCCCGGCCGCCACGTTCTCGGCCCCGGCGCGGTACCCGACGGCGCCGAGCCGGGCGCCGAGGCCCCCGTTGCCGTCGTGCGTCATCGTCAGGATCGAGGCCTGGTGGTCCGCCTGCCCCTGGGCGGCGCGGTTCAGGTCCTCGCTGATCGTCAGGGCGGGCAGCCCGAAGGCGGCCCGTTCGGCGTTGGTCAGCCCGAGCGCCTCGGCGGCACCCTGCGACGCGGCCGGGATCGAACCGTCGTCCGCGCGGTAGCCGACCACCACCACGACCATGGGTCGGCCGTCGGGCAGGGTCGCCTGCGCGAGGCCGACGGCGCTGACGCCGGGGTCGGTCAGCGTGGCGCGGGCGTCGCCGTCGGCCAGCCACGCGGTCACCGCACCGCCGATGTCGCCCACGCCCCCGCCGTTGCGGGCCAGCGCCGAACCGGTGGCGAAGCCGGCCGCCGCGAGCTGCGCGCCGAGGTCGCCGTCCCACTCCGTACCGCCCCGGCCGTAGTGGTCGGCCTGGGTCTGGGCGAGCGCCGTCAGCCCGTCGTGCCGCGCGAGGGCGCCGGCTCCGGCGTCGGCCCTGGCCGCGTTGAGCGCGTCGACGGCGGAGCGCAGGCCCGCGGCGACGTCGGGGACGGGCGCCGGCGGGGCGGGGGTCGGTGAGGCCGGGGGAGCGGTCGTCGACGGCTCGGCGGGCGCGGGGTCGACCGGCGCGAGGCTCTCGACCGGTTCGGCGGACGGGATCGACGGGGCTGACGGGGCCGGGGCGGGCGTCGGCTGCGGGGCGGTGGTGGTGGAGGTCGGCGGCGGCTCGGGCGAGGCGTCGGGCGGCCACGGCGCCGGGTTGGCGCAGCCCGCGAGAAGTCCCAGGCCCAGCGCGACGGCGACCCCGACGCGGTACCTCAGGGGCGCGCGGAGCCTCGGTGCGCGCGTCACTCCGATCGCTTCCACAGCCCCATCCTGCCCTGCCGCTCCGGCCGCCCGTCCTGACCTCACGCTCACGTCTCACCCAGCAAACTCACAGGGCCGTGTTACACACTCGTTCACGTGGATGAGGAACACTCAGTCACGTAGTTGATCCGTCAATCGACCCCGGAGGACCCATGACCCTCGCAGCGCGCCGTGCCGTGACCGTCGCAGCCTCGCTCGCCGCTGTCGGAGCCCTCGCCGCGTGCGGCACGGGAGAGGCCACCGACGCAGTCGAGAACGGGTCGGCCTCCGAGTCGGCCACCGCCTCGCCGACGCCCTCCGACCAGGCGTCGGAGTCGACGTCCGAGGATGCCTCGGAGGGCGCGTCCGCCGACGGGTCGACCGGCGGCACCTACGCCGACGGCACCTACTCGGCCACCGGCTCCTACGTCTCCCCGGGCGGCCCGGAGAGCATCGAGGTCACCCTCACCCTGACGTCCGACGTGGTCTCGGCGGTCGAGGTCGTCTCCAACGCCGAGAACCCCAACTCGGTGCGCTACCAGGGCGAGTTCGTCGACGGCATCGCGGACGTCGTCGTCGGGGTCGCCCTCGACGACCTCGAGGTCGACAAGGTCGCCGGCTCCTCGCTCACCTCGGGTGGTTTCAACGAGGCCGTGGAGACCATCAAGGGCGAGGCAGGTGCCTGACCTTGCTCCACCCGCTGGCCGCATGCTCTTCGAGGGCATCGGCACGCACTGGAGGATCGACACCCCGCAGACGCTCCCGCTGAGCGTCGAGGCACGCATCCAGGCGGCCGTCGCGGAGTTCGACTACATGTGGTCCCGCTTCCGGCAGGACTCGCTCGTCACGGCGCTCGGCCGGGAGGGCGGCACGATCCCCGTCGGTCACGACGGCGAGGCGATGCTCCGCCTCTACTCACGCCTGTACACGGCGACCGACGGTGCGGTGAACCCCCTCGTCGGCGCGGCGCTCGAGCACCTCGGCTACGACGCGAGCTACCGGCTGACCCCGCTGCCCGGCGCCCCCGCCCCCGTCCCCACCTGGGAGGGCATCTTCCAGGGGACGACGGCGCTGCTCACCGTCCGCCGCGGCACCGTGCTCGACGTCGGTGCCGTCGGCAAGGGCCGCCTGGTCGACCTCGTCGCCGACATCCTCGTGCGCGCCGGTCAGAAGGCGTTCACGGTCGACGCGGGCGGCGACATGCGCCACCTCGGCCCCGGTCCGGACGGCGATGCGCCCCTGCGCGTCGCGCTCGAGCACCCCTTCGACACCTCGCGCGCCGTCGGTGTGGTGGGCCTGCGCGACGCCGCCATCGCCGCCTCGGCGACCAACCGCCGAGCGTGGGCCGAGGGCCTGCACCACGTGATCGACGCCCGCACCGGTCGGCCGGTCGGCGACGTCGTCGCGACCTGGGCCGTCGCGCGGACGGCCATGCTCGCCGACGCCGCCTCCACCGCGGCGTTCTTCCTGCCGCCCGAGCAGGTGCTCACGGCGCTCGACGGCGTGCACGCCGTCGTCGTGATGCCCGCGCGCGGACCGCTGCGCTCGGCCGGACTGCCCGGCCCGGCCGACGCGCAGGGCGCCGACGTCCGCCCCGCCCCGCTCGCCTACGGAGAGGTGTTCGCATGAGCACGCTGCGCCGCCCCCTCGCCCGCCTGGACGGCATCCTCGGCCGCATCTCGATGTATCTGCTCGCGACGGTGTCGCTCGTGGTGATCGCCCTGGTCGCGATCGTGCTCGCGGCCGTCGGCCGGCTGACCTACCCGCCCGGTGCGATCGCGCTGAGCCTCGTGGTCGGCGTCGCCGCGACGTTCGCCGGCACCGTGCTGGGCGGTCTGCTCACGCGGTCGGCGCCGCACGCGCCGTCGTCGGTCATCACGGGCCTGATCCTCGCGCTCGTGCTGTGGCCCGGGTACGGGCAGGACCTGCTCGTGCTGGCCGTGGCCGGTCTCGCGGCGGGCGTCTCGAAGTACGTGCTCGCGTGGCGCGGGCGCCACGTCCTCAACCCCGCGGTCGCCGGTCTGCTCGTCATCGGCCTGACGGGGTTCGGCGCGAGCATCTGGTGGGTCGGCAGCCAGGCGCTGCTGCCCGTCGTGCTGGTCACCGGGCTGCTCGTCCTGTGGCGCACGCGACGCCTGCTGTACGCGCTGAGCTTCGTCGTCCCCGCCGTCGCGCTGACGATCCTCGGCTACACCTCCTCGGGGCTGGCGCTCGGGCAGGCCGTGACGTTCGCGGTCGGCTCCAGCCCGATCCTGTTCCTCGCCGCGTTCATGCTGAGCGAGCCGCTCACCACGCCCCCGCGCCGCTGGCAGCGGCTGCTGGTCGGCGTGCTCGTGGCCGTCGTGTCCGTGCTGCCCCTGTACGTGCACGCGCCGCTGGTCACCCCGGAGCTGGCGCTCGCCGTCGGCAACGTCGTCGCGTTCGTGTTCGGCATGCGCCACCGGGTCGTGCTGCGGCTCGACGGCGCACGCCGCAGCGGCGACCTCCTCGACCTCACCTTCACGCCGTCGGCCCCGCTGCGCGTCCGTCCCGGCCAGTACGTGGAGATCGACGTCCCGCAGGCCGGGATGCGCGACGTCCGCGGTCGCCGTCGCGTGCTCAGCGTGGCCTCGGACCCCGCCGGCGGCCAGGTCCGCCTGGTCACGCGCGTCGCCGCCACCCCGGGCGCGACGCCCAGCCCGGTCAAGGCGGCCCTCGCGACGCTCGAGCCGGGGTCGACGCTCGCCGTCACCTCCGTCGGCGGCGACTTCCTGCTGCCCGAGCGCGAGGCGCGCCTCGCGCTCGTCGGTGCCGGTATCGGCGTCACGCCGTTCCTGTCGCAGCTCGACGCCGTGGCGCGCGGTTCGCTCGAGGCGCTAGACGTGGTCCTCGTGCACGCCGTGAAGGACGTGGCGGACGTCCTCGACGTCGTCACGGCCGCCGCGCCGCAGATCCCCGGTGGCGGGGTGTCCGGCTCGATGCCCGCGCGCGCGCAGCTGCCCGCGGGCGTCCAGCTCGTGCTCGTCGTCCCGCCGGGCGTCTCGCGCGACGCCGTCCCGGCCGGCTGGCGCGTGGTCGAGGGCGCTGCCCTCACGCCCGACGTGCTGGCCGCCGCCGTGCCGGACCTCGCCGAGCGCGAGGTGATGGTGTCGGGCTCGCCGATCGCCGTCGCCGCCGTCACCGACGCCGCCAGGGCGGCGGGCGTGCGCAGGATCCGGACGGACGTCTTCCTCGGGTACTGATCCCGTCCGGGTGCCGCGGCACCGACGCCGGCCCGCGGGTTGCGGCTAGCCTGACCGCGTGGCACCCGCACCTCTTCCGGAATCCGCCCCGGTTCCGACGACCGCCCCCGCGCTCCGCTCCGCACCGACGTCGGTGACGCCCTCGCCCCCCGCCCCCGCCTCGATGGTGACGATCCTCGTCGGCTTCGCGGCCGCCGTCGTCGCCCTGGTGGGACTGCACCTCGGCCGCGAGTTCCTCGGCCCGCTGCTGCTGGGCGCGGTGATCGTGATCATCTGCCACCCCGTGCGGCACCCGTTCGACCGGCGTGGTTGGCCCAGGTGGGCGGGGACGACCGCCGTCGTCCTGGTGGCCTACGTGATCCTCGCGGTGCTCGCGCTGCTGCTGACGTGGGCGGGCCTGGAGTTCGTCGACCTCGTCGTGGAGTACTCCGACGAGCTGCAGGACTCCGCGCAGGGGCTGCTGACGTGGGTCGAGGGTCTCGGGTTCGGGTCGCAGATCGCCGACGCGATCTCGAACCTGCTCGAGCCGTCGTCGATCGTCTCGTGGGCGTCGCCGCTGGGCGGGGCCCTGCTGGGCGTGCTGACGGGGTTCTTCCTCGTGCTCGCCTACGTGATCTTCATGGCCGTCGACGGCGCCCGCTACACCGGTGCCGAGCGCACCTACGGTCTCGAGCGCGCCGCCACGGTCGCGCGGTTCCGCGACTACAACGGCGCGGTGCGCCGCTACTTCACGGTCAACGCGACCTTCGGTGCCGCCGTCGCGGTGATCGACGGCGTCGCGCTGTGGATGCTGGGCGTGCCGGCCGCGGCGGTGTGGGCCGTGCTGTCCTTCGTCACCAACTTCATCCCGAACATCGGGTTCGTGCTCGGCCTCGTGCCGCCGGCGGTGCTCGCGCTGATGGTCGGCGGGTGGCCGCTGATGCTCGCGGTGATCGCGGTCTACTGCGTGGCGAACGTGGTGCTGCAGGTGCTGGTCCAGCCCAAGTTCGTCAGCGACGCCGTCAGCCTGAGTCTGACGCTCAGCTTCTTCTCCGTGCTGTTCTGGACCTTCGTGATCGGCCCGCTGGGCGCGATCCTGGCGATCCCGCTCACGCTGCTGGTGCGCGCGGTGGTCCTCGAGGGCGATCCGCGCACGACGTGGCTGCGCTGGCTGACGGGCGACCACGCCGTCGCTCCCGTCGCCGTCGCGGCAGCGGCGGCCCGCGACGCGCAGCGCGAGCCGGCCGAGCGCGAGGCGGCGCAGGAGGCCGAGGCGGCCGAGCGCGAGGCGGAGGCGGCCTCCGGTGCGGCCGGCGCAGCGGCGCTGCTGGCGACCCCCGCCCCGGCGGAGGCGCCGCCGTCGCCCCCGGAACCGCGGGACTGAGCAGCCCGCCCTCCCCGCGAGCAAGCCTCAGGGGTCGTTATCAGCGCGATAACGACCCCTGAGGCTTGCTCGGCGGGTGGGGTGGGGTGGGGTGGGCGCTGGGTCAGCGGGCGCCGACGAAGTCCTGGATCGCGATGACGGCCGCGCCGCGCGCCCAGGCGGCGAGGCCGCCCTCCTGCACCGTGATCGCCACGGTTGCCGCGCGCGGGTCGCGGTCGGCGGCGACGGCGTCGCGCACCACCTGTCCGGCCACGTCCATCAGTGGCGCCCCCTCGCCGCCGATCACCACGAGCTGCGGCATGGTGATGTTCGCGACGAGGGCGACGAGCTTTCCGAGCACGCGGGCAGCGTCCTCGACCACGCGGCGGGCCGCGGGATCGCCGGCCCCCGCGAGCGCGAGGACCTCGCCGTGGGTCAGCGCGCGGCCCAGGGCGACGGACGCGGCAGTCGTCAGCGCCGAGGTCGTCAGCACCGCGTCCGCGCAACCGCGGTGGCCGAGGTGGCACACGGGTCCGAAGGGGTCCAGGGGGAGGTGGCCGACCAGTCCCAGCCCGACGTCGTCGTCCATCACGATGCGGCCGTGCGTGACGAGGCCCAGCCCCGTGCCCGCGCCGATCGTCACCAGCGCGAACCGGTCGCGCCCGCGCGCCTCGCCGAACCAGTGCGTCGCCTCCGTGATGGCGACGACGTCGTTGCTGAGCACCGGGGCGCGGCCGAGGCGCTCGGCCAGCAGCGCGCCGAACGGCACCTCGTTCCAGTCGAGGAACGGGCCGTGGCGCACGGCGGTCGCGGTGACGTGTCCGCCGACGCTCACCCCGACGCGCGCGGCGCCGTCGCCGAGCCTCGTCACGAGGTCGGCGACGACGTCGCTCACCGCGGCCGGATCGGCCGACGGCAGGTCGGCGTCGGCGCTGCGCAGCACCTCGGCGCGCACGGTCGTCCGCACCGCGTAGGCGTGGTCACCGGTCACCTTGACGCCGACGAACTCGAGTCCGTCGCCCACGACGTCGAGGGGTTGCGAGGGGCGCCCGAGCCTGGCCTCGTCGACGACGGCGGAGGCGCCGGCCGCCGACGCCGCGCCGGCCGCTCCGGCATCGGTGAGCACACCCTCGTCCATCAGGGCCTTCGTGATGCGCGTGAGGGTGCCCGGGGTCAGGTCGAAGCGGCGCGCGAGCTCGGCGCGGGAGAGCGGCCCGTGCAGCAGGACCTCCTGCGCGACGCGCAGCGCCGTGCCGGTCGCCGCCGTCCACGCCGGGCGCGCCGGGTTCCTCGCCTCGAGCACCGTGACCCCCGTTGGTTGTGTGGACCAATCAAAGCACGTAAGTTGCGTCGTGCAAGTAAAGCGACAGTGAGGTCACCATGACGACGACGTACACCCACCTGCGAGCCGCGGGCACCAGCCTGCTCCTGGCCACGGGGGAAGCCCTGCCCCGCGTGCTGCACTGGGGCGCCGACCTCGGCGACGTCGATGCGGCCGCCGCCGCGGAGATCGAGCGGGCGAGCGTCATGCCCACCGTGTCCGGGACGGCCGACCTGCCCTACGACCTCTCGGTGCTCCCCGAGCAGTCCGCGGGCTGGCTCGCGACGCCCGGCATCACCGGCCACCGCGCCGGCGCCGACTTCTCCACCGCGTTCGCCCGGACGGGCCTCACCGTCACCGGCGAGGGAGTCGACTCCAACGGTGCACCGCTGGCGGGCACCGTCGTCGTCGAGGCGGCCGACCGGGCAGCCGGGCTGAGCCTGACCTGGACGCTCGAGCTGACCGCGCACGGCCTCGTGCGCACCCGCACGGCGCTCACCAACACGGGCGTCGGCGCGTTCGACCTCGCCACGCTCGACGCCGTGCTGCCGCTCCCGCGCGAGGCCGGCGAGATCCTCGACTTCACCGGCCGGCACCTGCGCGAGCGCAGCCCGCAGCGGCACACGGTCGTCGCCGGCACGCACCTGCGCGAGATCCGCCGGGGTCGCAGCCACGACGGCACGCTCCTCATGCTGGCCGGCGCACCCGGCTTCGGCTACCGCACCGGCGAGGTCTGGGGCGTGCACGTGGCCTGGTCCGGCAACACCCGCACGTTCGCCGAGCAGGAGATGCCGAGCGGCCAGCGCGTCATCGGCGGCGGCGAGCTGCTTCTCGCCGGCGAGGTCAGGCTCGCCGAGGGCGAGACCTACACGAGCCCGTGGCTGCTCGCCTCCTTCGGCGAGGGCATGGACGAGCTCTCGGCCCGGTTCCACGGCTACCTGCGCTCGCGTCCGACGCACCCGACCACGCCGCGCAGGTCGCTGATCAACGTGTGGGAGGCCGTGTACTTCGACCACGACCTCGACCGCCTCACAGCGCTCGCCGACAAGGCGGCGCAGGTCGGTCTCGAGCGCTACGTGCTCGACGACGGGTGGTTCCGCCACCGTCGCGACGACACCGCCGGTCTCGGCGACTGGTACGTCGACGAGGGCGTCTGGCCCGACGGTCTCGACCCGATCGTCGACCACGTCACCGGCCTGGGTCTCGAGTTCGGGCTCTGGTTCGAGCCCGAGATGGTCAACGAGGACTCCGACGTCGCCCGCGCCCACCCCGAGTGGATCCTCCGGGTGCCCTCGCGCCTGCCGCGCCGCGCCCGCAACCAGCAGGTGCTCGACCTGTCCAACCCGGACGCGTGGCAGTACATCTACGACCGCGTGCACGCGATCCTCGCCGCGCACCGCATCGGCTTCGTGAAGTGGGACCACAACCGCGACCTGTTCGACGCCGGTCGGCAGGCCACGGGCGGCGCCGGGGTGCACGAGCAGACGCTCGCCACCTACCGGCTGCTCGCCGCGCTGCGCGAGGCCCACCCCGACGTCGAGTTCGAGAGCTGCTCCGGCGGCGGCGGACGTGCCGACCTCGGGATCCTCGAGCTGACCGACCGCATCTGGACCTCGGACTGCATCGACCCGCTCGAGCGCCAGACGATCGAGGCCGGCACCGGCCTCATGGTCCCGCCCGAGATGATGGGCTCGCACATCGCCTCCCCGCACTCGCACACGACCGGACGCCGCCACGACCTCAGCTTCCGCGCCGCGACGGCGATGTTCGGCCACCTCGGCGTGGAGTGGGACCTCACGGCCGCGAGCGAGGACGACCTCGCCGAGCTCGCCACGTGGATCGCGGCCTACAAGCAGCACCGCGACCTGCTGCACCACGGCGTGAGCATCCGCAGCGACGACCCCGACCCCGCGCTGCGGGTGCACGGCGTGGTGGCGAGCGATGCGCGAAAGGCGATCTTCGCCGTCGTGCAGCTCACGACCGGCGTGACCCACCCGCCCGGTCGCGTGTGTCTGCCCGGCCTCGACCCGGCGCTGCGCTACCGCGTGACGCCGCTCGCCCCCGGTGACGTGCCCGGTCCGCGCACGGGCCGCGAGGTCCCCGCGTGGTGGACCGACGGGGTCACGCTCACGGGTCGCGCCCTGGCCACGGTCGGCCTCCAGGCCCCGAACCAGCACCCCGAGCACACGGTGCTGCTGCACCTCGCAGCCCGCTAGCCACGTCCCGGACCCGCGAGAGCGACCCGTCGGTCGCGAGGACGACGCCTGGGGCGTCGCCCTCGCGGCGTACGGGTCGCTCTCGCGGTCGGGGCCGGCGAGCCCCGGCGACCCCCGGCGGGCTCAGGCGGCGGCGCGCGCCTCGTGCTCCTGCAGCGCTCGCTTGACCTCGAGACCGTAGTAGAAGCCGCCGAGGCCGCCGTCGGTCCGCACGATCCGGTGGCACGGCACGACGAGCGCGACGAGGTTGCGCGCGCAGGCGCTCGCGGCGGCGCGCACGGCGGCGGGACGACCGGCCGCCGTCGCGAGCTGCGTGTAGGTGACCGGGTGGCCGGGGCGCACCTGCCGCATCGCCTCCCACGCGGCGGTGAAGAACTCCCCGCCCGGCTGCTGGACGGCGATCTCCCCGAGGGCGTCGAGGTCGCCGACGGTGTAGCGCGCGACGGCGTCGCGCACCGAGGCCGGACCCTCGCCCCTGGCGATGCCGCGCCGGTGCAGCGCCGCCCCGAGCCGCGGCAGGTTCTCCTCGTGGTCGAGCCAGCCGAAGAGTCGGACGACGCCGTCCTCCGGGGTGATGACGGCGTGCGCCTCGCCCGCGGGCGTGGGGTAGGTCGCGAGGACCAGCGGCTGCGTGGTGTCGGGCGTGCTCGTGCTGGTCATGCGTAGACCTCCTGGGTCCAGAGATGCTGGAGGGCGTAGGAGCGCCACGGGCGCCACGCCTGGGAGAGAGCCTCCGCCGCGGCGGGGGTGAACTGCTTCAGCGGCGTGCCCGTGTACCGCGCGAGGGACTTGCGCAGCACGAGGTCGCCCGGCAGGAACGCGTCGGGGTCGCGCAGCGCGCGCAGGTTGACGTAGTCGGCGGTCCACGGTCCGATGCCGCGCAGGGCGAGGAGACGCTCGCGCGTGGTGGCCGGGTCGACGCCGGGGTCGAGGCGCAGACCGTCGGCGATCGCCGTCGCCAGGGTGTGGACGGTGCGGGCGCGCGCCTGGGTGAGGTTGGCGGCGTCGCGGATGGCCTCGGGGCCGGCGGCCGCCAGGACCTCGGGGCGGGGGAAGGTGCGCAGGGCGACCTCGCCGTCGCTCGAGCCGGGGTGGTCGGCGGCGTGCACGGCGCCGTCGACGTCGGCCGGCGCGATCGGGGTCCCGAACGTCGCCGCGATGCGCGACTGGAACACCCGCGCCACGGCCACCGACACCTGCTGCCCGAGCACCGCGCACACGGCGACCTCGGGGCCGTCGAGCGAGCCGAGCACACGCAGGCCCGGCCGGGCCTCGACGAGCGGACCGAGCAGCGGGTCGGCACCGAGGTGCTCGGCCACGAGGGCGGGATCGGCGTCGAGGTCGAGCCAGCGGCGCACGCGCGTCATCACGGGCATGAGGTCGGTCAGCGTGGTCAGGCGGAACGTCGCCGCGAGGGGCGCGGTGACGACGTCGGCGCTCGGATCGAGCTCGAGGTGCACCACGGCGGGTCCGGTCGGTGCGTCGACGACGCGCGTGTGCCCCCCGCCCGCGTCGATGCGTTCGACGCCGCCGATCGCGTGGGCGGCGAGCGTGGGGCGCAGCGGTGCGAGCGCGATCGGGCCGCGGTAGGCCAGGCGCAGCGCGATCGACGGCGCCCCCGTGGCCACCTGGCCGTCGGGAGTGCGCCGGTCCGACGAGGGCTGCGTCGTCGTCGCCGTCGTGCTGGCCGCCGGCCGCCGGAAGACGCGGGGTGCCGCGCCGAACTCGGCGAGCATGACGTCGTTGAACTGGCGGATCGAGCCGAACCCGGCGGCGAAGGCGACGTCGGTCAGCGACATCGCCGTCTGCTCGATCAGGGTGCGGGCGGCGTGCGCGCGGCGCGTGCGCCCGAGCTGCTGCGCCGAGGCGCCGACCTCCGCGAGGAGCATGCGGTGCAGGTGACGCTCGCTGACGGCCAGTCGGCGGGCGAGTCCCGCGACGCCGCCGTCCTCGAGCGCACCGTCGGCGATGAGGCGCACCGCGCGGGCGACGAGGTCGCCGCGCACGTCCCAGTGCCGGGTGCCGGGCAGGGCGTCGGGGCGGCAGCGGCGGCACGCACGGAAGCCGGCGGCGACGGCGGCGGCCGCCGTCGGGAAGTACTGGCAGTGGTGGGGGAGCGGCGTGCGGGCCGGGCACGAGGGCCGGCAGTAGATGCCGGTCGTGACGACGCCGAGGTACAGCCGGCCGTCGAAGCGGGGGTCGCGGCCGGCGACCGCGCGGTGGGCGGCCTCGGCGTCGACGGGCAGGTGCATGCGTCCAGTGTGCCCCCGCCCCGCCGTCGGGACTAGCGGTGATCGGACACGGCGGTCGGGCCCACCCCACCCCCACCGCGAGGTAGACCCGTTCGAGGCGACACAGACCCTGGCGGGGTCGGTGTCGCCTCGAACGGGTCTACCTCGGGGGAGGGGAAGGGGCGGGGCGGGTGGCCCGCGTCAGGAGGTGATGTCCGCCGTCGTGAAGCGTGCCCACGCGAGGCTGCCGAAGATCGCGACCCATGCCGCCTGCAGGGCCAGGCCCTGACCGAGCAGCGACCACGAGACCTCGAACCGCAGGAACTCCGCGAAGTCGAACCAGTGGTGCGTCAGCAGGAAGGGGTGGATCGCGGACAGCTGGGGCAGCGAGTCGAGCACCGTCGAGACGATCGCGACGACGACGGTCGCCGCCATCACGCCGACCGGCACCTCGGCGAGGGTCGAGAAGAACAGCCCCACCGCGACCAGCCCGGTCAGCGACATCGCGACGTACCCCGCGACTCCGAGCATGCGGAGCACACCGTCGGTCAGCGGGATCGTCTGCCCGGACAGCAGCGTGAGGTCGTCGAACCCGAACAGCAGACCACCCGCCAGCAGCGCCGCGGCCGTCACGAGCGCGACCGCCACGAGCATGAACGTCATCGCCGCGAGGGCCTTCGCCACGAGCAGCGTGCCGCGCCGCACCGGCACGGTCAGCAGGTAGCGCAGCGTGCCACCACCGGCCTCACCGGCGATCGCGTCACCCGCGGCGATCGAGGTCACGAGCGGCAGCAGGAACGGCGTGCACAGGAACAGGGACGTGACGACGAGGAACAGCCCGTTCCCGCCGATCCGGTCGATGAACCCGGGTCCCTGACCCGCGTACGCGCTGTCGCTGACGATCGCCAGCACGATCCCGAGCAGGATCGGCACGGACGCGAGCAGCGCCAGCAGGAGCTGGTTGCGGCGCCGGCCGAGCACGAGGCCCAGCTCGCTGCGCAGCAGGCGGCCGAACGCGCCCCGACGGCGGGTGGGCGCCTCGGACGCCTCGGACGCCTCGCGCACCTCGGGCCCGGCGGCGGTCGTGCGCGACGTCGGCGCCTCCGCGGCGTCGGGTGCGGCCGTGGCCTCAGCGTGCGACATCGAATCCCTCTCCGGTCAGCTCCACGAACACGTCCTCCAGGCTCGGGCGGTCGGTGCCGATCCCGAGCACCAGGACGTCGGCAGCGACGAGCGCGGGCGCCACGTCCGACAGCGACGCGCCTCCCAGCGTCGCAGTCACCGTGACGGCGCCGTCGCCGAGGTGGTCGGCGTCCTCCACCGATGCCGCCTCGGAGGCGGAGGACGGATCGACGCCGGCCAGCCGCGCGAGAACCCGGCGCGCGCCGTCGACGTGATCGCGCAGCGTGGTGATCACGACCCGCTCGCCCGACTGCCGCCCACCGGACGTGACGACGTCGCGCTCGCCCTGGACGAGAAGCTTGCCGCGGCTCATGACACCGACGTGCGTGCACACCTGGTCGATCTCGGCCAGCAGGTGCGAGGACACGAGCACGCTCGCGCCGTCCTCGGCCAGCTCGCGGATGAGGTGGCGCACCTCGCGCGTGCCCTGCGGGTCGAGGCCGTTGGTCGGCTCGTCGAGGATCAGCAGGTCGCGGGGCCGCAGCAGCGCGGCCGCGAGGCCGAGCCGCTGCTTCATCCCGAGCGAGTAGTTGCGGTACGGCTTGGCCGCTGCGGCCGACAGCCCGACGCGCTCCAGCGCCGCACCGATGCGTGCCTTCGAGGTGCGGGGGTCGGCGGTCATGTCGACGGCGTCGAGCCGGTCGAGGTTGCGCCGGCCCGTGAGGTAGGGCTGGAACGCCGGCCCCTCCACGAGGGCGCCCACCCGTGGCAGGACGGCGACGGCGGAACGCGGCATCGCGCCGCCCAGGACCAGCGCCTCGCCCGAGGTGGGCTGGACGAGGCCGAGCAGCATGCGGATCGTCGTCGTCTTGCCCGACCCGTTGGGTCCGAGAAAGCCGTAGACGGCGCCGCGCGGCACCTCGAGGTCGATGCCGTCGACGGCGACCTGGCCGCTGCGGAACTTCTTGGTCAGCCCGCGCGTGCGCACGACGGCGTCCCCACCGGTGGTGGGGACGCCGTCGTGATCACGCTCGGTGAGCGTCGAGCTCACGCCAGCCCGGCGGCGGCGAGCAGCGTGTCGGTGGGCACGGAGCCCACGAACACGCGGCCGTCGTCGGTGACCAGCGCGCTCAGCAGGGCGCTGGTGAACAGACGCCCGCCCTCGACGGGGGTGGTGAGCTGGTCGTACAGCGCGGTCGCGTCGAGCGAGAACCCGCCGTCCGCGGCGCTGCCGCGGAACTCCTCGGCGAGGTCCTCGGCCGGACGGCCGGCCCACGGGGAGGCGGGGAGGTCCGCGGCGTCAGCATCCACGTCACCCGAGAGCAGACCCGCGACGTCGACGCCGGACTGCTCCACCACGGTGGCCCAGCCGAAGCCGCTGATGCTCGTGCCCTCGGGCAGGAAGCCCGCACCCGGCGTCAGGGCGCTGGGGTCGAGGGTGCTGGGGTCGAAGTCCTCGGGGAGGACCGGGACGTCACCCTCGGTGCCCTCGGCAGGTGCGGTGGCGGCGGCGAGGTCCTCACCGGTGACGACCTTCTCCTCGACGGTCGCGCCGTCGGGCGTGGAGAAGGCGAGCGCGGCGTCGCTGGGGGCGTCCATGCTGACGTCGGTGAACGCGACCTCGAGCGCGGGGGCGCTCGTGTCCATGCTGCTCCACGCCTGGTAGGACAGCGGGACGTAGGTCTCGCCGTCGAACGCCACGACGATCCTGTCCACGAGCGTGTCGTCCGTGAGCGGGGTGATCTCGAGCTGGTAGGCGTCGCGCCCGGCGACCACGACGTTGTCGTCGAGGGTGACCTCGGAGGTCATGCTGGCGAACGCGAGAACCTGCTCGGCGAGCGCCTCCGGCGTCGGGATGGAGGCGGGGTCGACGGCGTCGGCCCGTGCCTGGGCATCGGCCTTCGCGGCGTCGAGCTGGGCGGTGGCGGCGTCGTCGAGGCTGACGTGCACCACGGCGTTCTTGGCCGAGGAGTAGGTCCACGCCTCGGGGCCGTCGACGACGGCGGAGTACTCCGACGTCGTGCCCAGCAGCGAGACGCGCGAGCGCTCCGCGCCGTCGGTCCAGACGCGGATCGTGGAGGAGCCCGACAGCAGGTTGAGGGGATCGGCGCCGCCGGTCATCTCGGCGGGGAGCTCGGGCAGGCCGAGGCGCGCGGTGTAGACGGCGGTGCCGGACATGGCGGTCGGCTCGGCCTGGGCCACGGCGGCCAGCAGGTCGGCCGGCGTGGTCTCGGGCAGCTCGTCGGCCGAGGCGGTGGCGAGGGCGGGGATCGCGAAGGCGGTGCCCACGGCCACGGCGGTGGCGGCGGGGACGGCCCAGCGCAGACGCTTGTTCTTCATGGTGTCCACTGTGCGCCCCGCCGGCTGAGGAAACGCTGAGAGATCGCACCGTGCTCGCGGCCCCTCGGGAGCGGGTCGCGCGATCTCCCGGTGCGATGCTTGCGGACATGCGCATCCTGGTGGTCGACGACGAGCGCACCCTCGCGCGCTCGATCCAGCGCGGGCTCGTGGCCGAGGGGTTCGCGGTCGACCTCGAGCACGACGGGACCGCCGGCTACGAGCGTGCGCGGTGGGGCGACTACGACGCGATCGTGCTCGACATCATGCTGCCGGGACGCAACGGGTACGACGTCGTCACCGCGCTCCGGGCCGAGGACGTGTGGACCCCCGTGCTGCTGCTGTCGGCCAAGGACGGCGAGCACGACGTCGCGGACGGTCTCGACGTCGGCGCCGACGACTACCTGACCAAACCGTTCTCGTTCGTGGTGCTGGTGGCGCGCATCCGCGCGATGGTGCGGCGTCCCGCGACGCCGCGGCCGGCGGTGCTCGCCGTCGGGGCGCTGGAGCTCGACCCGAGCACGCGGCAGGTGCGCGCGGGCGGGCTCGCGGTCGACCTCACGGTGCGCGAGCTCGCGCTGCTGGAGTACCTGATGCGGCACCACGAGCGCGTCGTCGGCAAGGTCGAGCTGCTCGACCACGTCTGGGACGGCGAGGGCGAGGACGTCAACGTGGTGGAGCAGTACGTCGGCTACGTGCGGCGCAAGGTCGGGCGCGCGGCGATCGTGACCGTCCGGGGCGCCGGCTACCGGGCGGTGGGCTGATGCGCTCGACCCTCCGGCTGCGCCTGACGCTGCTGACGGCAGGGGTCCTCGCGATCGCGCTGACGGTCGGCGCCGTGCTGCTCGTGCAGCTGCTGGAACGGGGACGGATCGAGGCGCTCGACGACGCCGCGACCGCCCGCGTGGCCACCGTGGCGGACCTGGTGCGCACCGATCGGCTGCCCGACGCGCTCGGCGTCGCCCAGCCGGGTGAGGTGGTCCAGCTGCTCGCGCTCGACGGCGGCGTGGTCGCGACGTCGTCCAACGCCTCGCTCACGCTGCCGGTGGTGTCGGCCGACGTGCGGGCGGAGCTCGAGAAGCTGTCCGGCGCGGGTGCGGACGGCAGCTCGGGCGACGCCGATCCGCGGGATCCGATCGTCGTGACGGCGAGGAGCTCCTACGCCGGTCAGGCGCGGGTGGCGGCGCTGCTCGCGACGCTGCCCGGCGAGGCGGGCGGGGCGGGCGACGCCGACGGCTCGGGGGCCGCTGCCCCGACCCGCGTGCTGGTCGTCGCCGCCGTCCCGCTCGGCGACGTCTCGGCCACGGTGCGTGCGCTCGGGCTGTCGCTCGCCGCCGTCGTGCCGGTGCTCGTGCTCGGGCTCGGGGCGGTCGTGTGGCTCGTGCTCGGTCGCGCGCTCCGGCCGGTCGAGGAGCTGCGCGTGGCGGCGGACGACGTCGTCGCGGCGGGCGGTCCCGGATCGCTGCCGGTACCGCGGTCGGGGGAGCTGGCGGCGCTCGCGACCACGCTGAACGCGATGCTGGACCGGCTCGACGGTGCGGTCGCGTCCGCCCGGGCCGCGGCGGACTCCGCGCGCGGGGCGGCCGAGCGGCAGCGCGCGTTCGTGGCCGACGCCGCGCACGAGCTGCGCTCGCCTCTCGCCTCGCTCGGCACGGCGCTCGAGGTCGCCGCGACGCATCCCGACTCCTACCCGCGCGAGGAGCTCGTGACCGACCTGCGCTCCGACGTCGCGCGCATGCAGGTGCTCGTGGAGGACCTGCTGCTGCTGGCGCGGCTGGGGTCGCGGCCGCTGGCGCGCGAGGCGCTGGCGCTGGGGCAGGTGGTCGCGGCGGCCGTCACGGAGGTCGGTGGCGAGGTCGACGTGGTCGGCGACGGCGCCGCCCTGGGCGACGCCGTCGCGACGACGCGCGTGCTGCGCAACCTGCTCGCCAACGCCGCGCGGCACGCGCGCGCGACCGTGGCGGTGACGGTGGCCGACGGCGCGGTGACGGTCGACGACGACGGCGCCGGCATCCGCGAGTCCGAGCGCGAGCGGGTGTTCGAGCGGTTCGTCCGGCTCGACGAGGCGCGCGAACGCGATGCCGGCGGTTCGGGGCTCGGCCTCGCGATCGCCCGCGAGCTGGCGCGCGAGCAGGGCGGCGACGTCATGCTCGCCACCTCTCCGGCCGGCGGCCTCCGCGCCACGCTGCGCCTCCCGACCCGCTGATCCGCGAGGCACTTTGGGGCGTTTGCGAGGAGCTTCCCGTGCTCCCGATCACCAGGTGCCCGGCGCGACCTCCAGCGGCGGGGTCGACGGCGCAGGGTCGGTCCGCAGTCGGGCGTGCGTCTCGACGTCGAACCGCTCGCCCCCGTAGGCGAGCTTCGCCCGCTCGACGCCCTCGGCCACGAATCCGGCACGGGTCGCCACCGCGCACGAGGCCGGGTTGTTGACCCGGTGCCCGAGCTCGAGCCGGAACAGGTCCTCGCCGTCGGGATCGAGCGCACGGGCGGACAGAGCGACGAGCGCACGCGCGGCGAGCCCCCGGCCGCGCACTGACGTCCCGACCCAGTAGAAGGCCCACGCGGTCCCGTGGCGGCGGTCGACGGCGCTCAGCCCCACGTTCCCGACCGCGATGCCGTCGAGGACGATCGCGAGGTTCCGCCCGCCGTCGTCCGACGGCGCGAGGTGCTCGGCGATGAAGGCCGCGCAGGCAACCTCGGTCGCGAGCGCGGCGACGGGCAGCTGCGTCATCAGGTCGGGGGTCGTTGCGACGGCGGAGCGCAGCGCTGCGGCGTCATCGGCTCGCCAGGGGCGCAGCAGAGGCGTGGGCACCCCGCCATGGTCGCTGCTCGGAGGAGGTGAGGGCCAGCGGATTCCCGCCGACGACACGACCGCCGCCGCTGTGAGCGGCGCGCCCGGCCATCCCGTCGGCGGGGACCGGCGAGCCGCGCCGACACGCCGACGCCGGCGCCTGTCTGATGTCGGCCGACCGCTCACAGCGGCCGCCATCTCGGCCTCACCTCGCGCAGACCGACTCAGGCCCGCCGCCACCCGTACTCGAGCTCGCCGGGCAGCGCGGAGTCCCGCCGCCAGCGTTCGCGCGGCCCGCTCTCGACGAGGATGTCCGTGAGCCACGCCGCGGAGTCGGGCGACCAACCGGCCAACACGCTCGCGACGCCGTCACCCACCTCGACGGCGAGTCCCGCGGTGGCGAGGTAGCCGGCCACGGTCACGTGCACGGCGTCGTACTCCTCCCGCACCGCGAGCCAGTCGGGGATCGCCCACGCGCCGTCGCGCCCGGTGTGGCGGTACCAGTCGTGGCGACGCGACGCCGTCACCTCCAGCGGGAAGCGACGCACCAGGTCGGCCCACGCCGACGGTCCCGTGACCTCGAACACGCGCGGAGGGCGGATCGGAGCGACCGGGACGAGCAGCGTGTCCTCCCAGCCGCCCTCGTCCTCCTGCCAGACCATCTCGGTGCCGCCGAGTGGATGGTCGAGGCCGGGCAGGGGCGGGGTGGTGGTCGGTGCGTGCCGGGGGCCGGGCGCCTCAGGTTCGACCCAGGCTTGCGGCGTGGACCACCAGTCGCCGCCCGTCGGCGCCGCGACGTCGGTCGGCCGGTCGGTCTGCGCCCTGCGCTCCGAGCGCTCGGTGCTCTCGCGCCACTGCTGCGCCCACGCCGTGAGGCCTGTGAGCCCCCTGGCGACGTCCACGTCCTGCATGACGGGGGGTGCGTCGGCCCATCCAGGGTTCAGATTGAGTCGCTGCCGCGCGAGGTCGAGCGGGCGCGTCCAGGAGCCGGCCGTTGGCGAGGCGGCCACGCGGTCGGCCACGGGTCGCAGCGACTGCGTGATCAGCGGGTCGGCCAGCAGCACGTCGTCGCCGTCGGGCTGCTGCCACGGCATGTTCGCGCTGACGGAAGCGTGCACGGCGCTGACGAGCGCGGCCCGGTTGGGCGGCACGCCCCCGCCCACACGGGCGAGAGCGGCGACGTCGGCCGCGAGGTCCTCGTGGGCGCGCGGCGTTCGGGCCTGGGCAGTCGCGGCAGCCTTCTCCGCCTTGCTGGTGCCCGGCGGGAAGCCGATCATGACCAGGCTGACGCCCGCCTGTGCCGGCTGCGAGGCGTGCCAACCTCGGACGGCCCGGACGCTGACGAGCTCGCCCAGCACGCGGCGGCCGCGTGGCCCCGCGAGCAGAATCTCCGGGTCGAGTCCGCCGGCCGGCGTCACTGCTTCTCGACCGCCCCCAGCACCGGATCCAGCGCCCCGTGCAGCTCGGCCAACCACGTCGTGGCCCGCGCGTCCGACGGCATCCGCCAGTCCCCGCGCGGCGAGAGCGACCCTCCGGAGGCGACCTTCGGCCCGTTCGGTATGGCGGTCCGCTTGAACTGGTTGGCGAAGTAGCGGCGCAGGAACACGTCCAGCCAGCGCCGGATCTCGGCGAGGTCGTAGGACGGCCGCCCCTCCTCCGGGAACCCCTCGGGCCACAGCCCCGCCGCAGGATCAGCCCACGCGTGCTCGGCGAGGAACGCGATCTTCGACGGCGCCGACATCTTCCGCAGCGTGTGGAACAGCGTGAAGTCGTGGAGCGCGTACGGGCCGATCGTCGACTCGGTGGACTGCACCGCGCCGTCCTGCCCCGCCGGCACCAGCTCGGGGGAGATCTCGGTGTCGAGCACGGACTGCAGCACGGCGTCGGTCTCGCCGTCGAACTGCTCGGTCGAGATGGTCCACCGGATGAGGTGCTGCATCAGCGTCTTCGGTACGCCCGGGTTCACGGCGTAGTGCGACATCTGGTCGCCGACACCGTAGGTGCACCACCCGAGCGCCAGCTCCGACAGGTCCCCGGTGCCGACCACGATCCCGCCGCGCTGGTTCGCGAGCCGGAACAGGAAGTCCGTACGGATGCCGGCCTGGACGTTCTCGAACGTCACGTCGTAGACGGGCTCGCCGCGGGAGAAGGCGTGTCCGAGCCCGGTCAGCAGCTCGGTCGCCGCCGGCCTGATGTCGATCTCCTCGAACGTCACCCCGAGCGAGCGCCCGAGCTTCCAGGCGTTCGACCGCGTGTGGTCCGACGTCGCGAATCCCGGCATCGTGAACGCCAGGATGTGCTCGCGCGGCAGCCCGAGCCGATCGACCGCCTGGGCGCACACGAGCAGCGCGTGCGTGGAGTCGAGCCCGCCCGAGACGCCGATCACGAGCTTCGGCAGCCCGATCGCCCGCATCCGCTGCTCCAGCCCGGAGACCTGGATGTTGAACGCCTCGTAGCAGTCCTGCGCGAGGCGCGCGACGTCGTCGGGCACGAACGGGAAGCGGTCGACGGCGCGGCGCAGCCCTACGTCGCCCGTCGGTGCGTCGAGCGTGAAGTCGATCGTGCGGAACTGCCCGACACGCTCGGCGTGCGTGCGCCGGTTGTCGTCGAACGAGCCCTGGCGCAGCCGCTCCGAGGCGAGGGAGGCGACGTCGACGTCCGCGATCGAGGCCTGCGCCACGTGCGGGAACCGCTCGGTCTGCGCCAGCAGGGTGCCGTTCTCGTAGATCATCGTCTGGCCGTCCCACGAGACGTCGTTCGTGGACTCCCCGACGCCGGCGGCGGCGTAGGCGTAGGCCGCGACGCCCCGCGCGCTGGACGAGCGCGAGAGCAGGTGCCGGTCGTCGGCCCGGCCGATCGTGATGGGCGAGCCGGACAGGTTGAGCAGCACGGTGGCCCCGGCCAGCGACGCCTCGGCCGACGGCGGGATCGGCACCCAGTAGTCCTCGCAGACCTCGGCGAAGATCACCAGGTCGGGGTGGTCGACGGCGCGGAACAGCAGGTCCGGACCGAACGGGACCGCTCCGGCGTCGGGCAGGTGGCGCAGGATGAGGCTCTGCCCGCGCTGGTCGTCGCCCGGCGCGTACCAGCGCCGCTCGTAGAACTCGCGGTAGTTCGGCAGGGCGGACTTCGGCACGACGCCGAGGACGCGCCCGCGGTGGATCACGACGGCGCAGTTGTAGATCCGTGAGCCCTTCCGCAGCGGCGCCCCGACGACCAGCACCGGCAGCAGGTCCGCGCTCGCGGTCACGATCGATCCGACGGCGTGCTCGACCGAGTCCAGCAGCGTGTCCGCCAGCACCAGGTCGTCCACCGAGTAGCCGGTCAGGCCGAGCTCGGGGAAGACGGCGACGGCGACGGCGTCGGCGTCCAGCGCGCGGGCCTGCTCGACCACGGCGGCCGCGTTCGCGACGGGGTCGGCCAGCACGATCGGCGTCGTGACGGCGGCGACGCGCGCGAAGCCGTGCCGGTAGGCGTTGCGGAAGTCGCGGGTGGTCATGGCTCGAGTCTGCCGCAGGCAGGCGCGCCGAGCGGTCAGGTCGGCTCGGGCTGTCTCAGTCCTTGAGGCGGCTGCGGAACCGCTGCTGCGCGCCCTGCTTGGTGAGCCCGTACAGCGCGCCGATCCGGCTCCACGTCGTGCCGTGCTCGCGGAGCGTGCGCACCTGCTCGAGCTCGAGCCGCTCGAACTGCTCCCGGGCCGCGCGTGCGGCGTCGAGCCGGTCGAGGGGGTCCGTCATCGACGCGATGGCCTCGGCGGCCTTGTCGAGTCGTTTGCGGTGCGTCGGGTCGGCCACGCGAAAAGTCTAGTCAGGGCAGGAGCGACGCCGTCGCCCCGCCGGAGTCGTGGACGATCCCGAGCACGACGTGCAGCACGACGCCGAGCGTCAGTCCCAGCCCGATCCACAGCGCCGGGTGGGACCACCGGCGGCGGGTGACGAGGCTGACGAGGGCCGCGACCGTGATGATCGGGCCCGCGATCCACGCGATCCAGCCGGCCGCGGCGATGAAGAGGCCGATGGCCAGGGCCACCGCGCCCCACAGCCAGTGCCACGGGCTTCGCGCGTTGCGTCCGTGGTGGGGGACAGGGCGTGCGAGGGGGCGGGCGACGGTCCGGTCCCCGGACGCGGGGTCCACGCGGGGTCGGGGCAGCGGTGCGGCGGGATGCCGCGCACCTGGAACGATCGCCATCGAGACCTCCTCCGCGACGTCGGCTGACCCACACCGTCGTGGGTTCGGGGAGATGTTATCAATTCGTGACCTGGGAGACGGGAGTCACACCTCTCGGCGTGGCGCGGGCTGCTCGTCGGCGCTCCGTCCGCGCGGGACAGGGTCGTTACCCTCGAGACGTGGGTGCATCGGCGGTGACGACGAGCGGCGAGGCTGCTTCGCGCGAGACGGGCGAGCTGTGGGCGGCGCCGGCGCCCGGCACGACGGCGCCCGGCACCACGACTCCAGTCCCGACCACGACCGAACCCACGACGAGCGGGCCCTCGACCCCCGGCACCACCGGCCCGGGAACGACTTCGCCCGGGACCACGAGCCCCGGTACCACCCCCGGGACGACGTCGCCGGGCACGACCTCACCCGGGACGGACACGACGACCGGCACCGAGGGTTCGGGGACCGGGACCGATCCCTCGGGGACCGACGACGGGACGTCGACCGACCCCGGAACCGGGACGACCGATCAGACGGAGACGACCGAGCCGTCGACCACCGACGGCACGGAGACGACGGGAACGACCGGCACCCCCGGATCGCCCGAGCCGACCGGCACCGAGACCACGACGATCATCTGGAACACCCCGCCCGCAGCGGAGCAGTCCGCCATCCCGGGAGTGATGGTCGCCGTTGCCATCGCGGTGCTCGCGCTCGCCGCGCTCGTTCTGGCGCTGGTACGTCGCCGGACGTACACCCAGTCCGAGCTCGAGTCCGAGCCCCGACCCGCTGCCGACCCGGTCGCGCCCGACGGCGGATCCCCGTCGCCCGACGAGCACGACACGGTCGTGCTTCCGTCGCTCGCCGCCGCGATCCCCGACACCCTCGGCGTCCTCGACCCCGACGGCGGGTCAACGACGTCCGACCCGCTGGTCCCGCCCGCGAGCGACCGGGCCGCCGCGGCCGGGGCGACGGCGCAGGCCACCGCCGGTCTGACTGCGGCGGGTCCCGCGGCCGTCGCGGCTGTCACCGCCGCGGGCGGCGCCGCCTCCTCGACCGATGCGACGCCGGCGCACGGGATCGCGACGGCGCGCGACGCCGTCGTGCCCGACGCCGCCGGCCTGACCCGCTACCTGATCGCGCTGGGGGAGGCGCTGATCGACTCCGCGAGCCCGGTCGCCGAGGTGACGCGGACGCTGGAGGAGATCGGGCGGGTCAACGGCTACCCCGGAACGCAGGTGATCGCGCTGCCGACCGCGATCCTCGTGACCGTGCCGGGGTCGGAGCAGTCCCAGACGGCCGCCGCGTCCGCCGGGGTGCGGTCCTACCGGCTGGACCAGATCGAGGACGTGCTGCAGATCGCGGAGCGCTCGCGGCGCGGTCTCGTCGGCCCCACCGAGGGCCTGACCCAGCTGCGTCGCGCGGTCACGGCGCCGGCGCCCTACCGCACGATCGTGCAGCTCGGCGGCTACGTCACCTACAGCCTGGGGATCGCGCTCATCCTCGGCGCGAACCTCCCCGACCTGCTGGTCGCCGGCTCGCTCGGGGCGCTGGTCGCCGTCGTCCAGCTCGCGACGGCGCGCACGAGCGGTTACCTGCAGGCGCTGCTGGTGCTCGCGAGCGCGTTCACGGTGTCGGCCGTGGTGTTCGGGCTGGTGCGGGTGGGGGCGCCCATCGACCTGCTGTCCTCGCTCGTGCCGCCGCTCGTGATGTTCCTGCCGGGGGCTCTGCTGACGACTGCGGTGATCGACCTTGCCACGCGCCAGATGATCGCCGGATCGGCGCGACTGGCCGCCGGTGCGATGCAGCTCGTGCTGCTCGCGCTAGGCATCTCCGGTGCCGCCGGGCTGGTCGGGGTGCGGGCGTCGGTGATCGCCGAGACGCCGGGGCAGGCGTTCGGACCGCTCGGCCCGTGGCTCGGTGTGGTGGTCTTCGTGGTCGGCGTGGCGCTCTACCACTGCGTGCGTCTGTCCTCGATGCCCTGGGTGCTGGCGGTCGTCGTGGTGGCCTACGCCGGCCAGGTGCTCGGCGGCCTCGTGTTCGGCGGCGTGATGTCCGCGCTCGTCGGGGCGGCCGTGATGACGCCGCTCGCGCTGTACGCCGCGGGAGAGCGGAACGGGCCGCCCGCGCTGGTGTCGTTCCTCCCGGGGTTCTGGGTGCTGGTGCCCGGGGCCCTCGGCCTGATCGGCGTCACGCAGACGCTCGACGGGACGGCGACCGACGGCATGGGCACGATCCTGACCTCGGGTGCCACGATGGTGGCGATCTCGCTGGGGGTGCTGGTCGGCATCGCGCTGCACGGGTTGGCGCGGGCGGTGCGCGGCGGCGACGACGATGGCGACGGCGCCGCGCTGGCGTGAGTGGCACAAACTGGTTCCTCACCCCGAGCGAGGTCCCGCCTAACCTGGGAACCGCCGCGCGGACCTGACCCCGCGTCGGTCGCACCCCAGCTCATCGCCTCCGAGGGAGTCCCACCATGTCTGCCACCACGCCTGCGCGCCGCGCCGCCCGCTCGCTCCTGCTCGTTCCCGCCCTGGCGCTCGCGCTGACCGCGTGCGGCGGCGCCGCCGAGCGCCCCACCGTCGAGGAGCTCGCCGACGGGTTCCAGCAGATCATCGAGGAGGCGGAGATGGGCGAGGCGGGCGAGCTCTTCACGCCGGAGGCCATCACCTGCATCGCCGAGAAGCTCGAGGCGTCCGACCTCGACGACGAGACGCTCGCGACCCTGGCCGAGGGCCGCGACGAGCAGCGCGACCAGGAGACGGCCGACCAGGTCGAGGAGATCACGGGCACGGCGACGATGGAGTGCGTCTCCGCCTGATCCAGCCATCCGGCACCTTGCGCGACGGTGCTCGCACGACGCCGCGCCACCCTCGGGTGGCGCGGCGTCGTCGTTCCTGTGGACGACGCACGCGTGCCGGCTCCCATTCGGCATCCTGGCGCGTCGAGGGGGTGGTGGCATGGCCGCGGAGCGGTGGGGCGAGGAGTCGGATCTGGTGTCCGGCAGGTCCGACGTGCCGACGGTCGCCTCCCTCGACGGCACCCTCGTGCTCGCGCTGGCGCGCGCCGCCCGGCTGTTCACGACGCAGCTCAACGACGAGCTCCTTCTCGCCGGGCTGACCGGGCCGCAGTGGTTGGCGCTGCACGAGGTGGTGCGCGAGCGATCGATCGAGCCCGGGGAGATCGCGCGTCACCTCGGCGTGGCCCGGCCGACGGCCTCCGAGGTCCTCGGCAGGCTGCTCGAGCAACGGCTCGTGACGCGGGAGCAGGCCTACCTCGACGGTCGGCTCCGCGTGTACCTGCCGACCGACAGCGGCGTTCGGGCAGCCGTGCGGGGATCGGCGGGCGCCCGACGCGCCGTGGTGCGCGCGACCGACGGGTTCGCGCCGGGTGAGCGGGCTCAGCTGATCGCCCTGCTGGAGCGTCTCGCCGGGAACCTCTCCGACCTCCGGCCCGGACTCGAGCCCTGACCCACCGCGCCCGTTCCTACGCGCGCGTGTGGCTGCGCGGCGCGGCTCGCGTGCGGCGGCCGACCGACGTCGCCGCTCGGCCGGCCTCGAACTTCTGCGATCGTTCGTGTCCTTCCGAAGGACACGAACGATCGACGATCCGTTCGACGAGGCGGCGCGCCACGCCCGGGACGCTTGCGACACGCCGGGACGAGGGCAGGAATCGGGCCGGGCGAGGCGGTTCGGCGTGACCTGGTGGGCCCGACCGGACCGTGGTCAGGCGATCAGCGGGTAGGGCGACTCGCTCTCCGACGAGACCTTCCGACCGTCGGAACGAGTTCGACTGTCCGACCCCGACCCCGACCCCGAGCCCGACCTCGACTGCGACCCCACCCCGCCGTCGGGTGCGACGTCGTCGTACGCCGCGACCAGCGTCCGGGCCACGGCCGGAACGTCCGCGAGCTCGGCCGTGAGCGGTATCCGCAGCCGGTTGCGGGCGCTGCCGTCCGCGGTGAACTGCGGCCCCACCGCGATCGCCACACCGCGCAGCGCCGCGGCGGCGCGCAGCTCGGGTGCCACGCGCGCCGGCAGCCCGACCCACAGCGCCAGCCCGCCGGCGGGTCGCCGCACCTCCCACGACGGCGCCACGTCCGCCAGCGCTCCCAGCCATGCCTCGCGCATCGTGCGCAGCCTGTCCAGGCGTCGCCCGAGCAGCTCCGCGGGCGCGCGGAGGAACTCCGTCGCGACGAGCTGGTCCAGCGTCGAGGCGCCGATGTCCAGCGTGAGGCGGGCCGCCCGCACGGAGGCGACCTCCGCCGTCGGGCATCGCACCCACCCGACCCGGACGCCGCCCCACAGCGGCTTGGAGACGCTGCCGACGGAGAACGCGTCGGGAGCGTGGGTGCCGAACGGCGCGGGCATGTCGACGGGGTCGAACCGCAGGTCGGCGAGCGACTCGTCCACGAGCGCGACCGCACCCTCGTCGCGCAGCGCGGCGGCCAGGTCCGCCCGTACCGGAGCGGTCATCAGCTCGCCCGTCGGGTTGTGGAACTCCGGGATGAGGTAGGCCAGGCGGGCCCCGCTCGCCCGCACCGCCGCCCGGGCCGCCCCGACGTCCCACACCGAGGGCAGCCCGTCGTCGTCCACACCCGCGGGCAGCGGCACGACGCCGGCCCCCGCCCCACGGATCGCCGACCGCACCGACGCGTACGTCGGCGTCTCCACCGCCACGCGCTCGCCGCGCCGCACCCGGGCGCGCAGCACGACGGCGATCGCCGCCATCGCGCCCGACGTCACCACGATCTGGTCGGGCGACGTCGGCAGACCTCGCCGCTCGTACCAGGCGGCGACCGCCTCGCGCAGCGCGAGGAGACCGACCGGCTGGTACCCCTTGCCCAGCAGGAGCGCCGGGAGGTCGGCCATGGATCGCTCGATCAGCGCCGCGAGGCCCGGGGCGCATGACACGGCCGCCGCCGTCAGGTCGACGTCGATCCCGCCCACGCCCTCGATCGGGACGAGCGGCGAGGCCGCGTGACCGACGTCGCCGGGGATGCGCAGGAAGGTGCCGGCCCCCTGCTGCGCGGTCGCCCACCCGTCCTCCACTAGGCGTGCGTAGGCGCGTGTGACCGTCGTGCGGGACAGCCCCAGCGCCGTCGCCAGCTCGCGCTCGCTCGGGAGACGGACGTGCGCCCCGAGACGGCCGTCGACCGCGAGCACGCGCACCGCGGCGGCGAGCGAGACGTAGGCGGGACGCTCGAGCGCCGCGCCGTCCAGGTGGGCGAGCACGAGGGCGGCCAGTCGGGACGCGGTGACGGAGGGAGGCATGGAGCCACTGTTGCAGAATTGGCTATCGATTCCCAGGCCAATCGTCGCGCAGACTGGTGCCGTGACCACGACTGTCGGCGTCCTCCTGCGCCACCCGATCGACCAGCTCCGCGAGCCCGGGATGGGGCGGCGCCTGCCGCAGCTCCTCGGCGGCCTCGCCCTCTACGGATTCTCGATATCCCTCATGGTGCAGGCCGGACTGGGGCTGAACCCGTGGGACGTGCTGCACGAGGGAGTCGCGCAGCGGACCGGGCTGACGTTCGGGACCGTCGTGATCCTGGTCGGCCTCGTCGTGCTGCTGGCGTGGATCCCGCTGCGGCAGCGCGTCGGCGTCGGCACGATCGCGAACGTCGTCGTCATCGGTCTCACCGCCGACCTCGGACTCGCGATCGTCCCGCGTCCGGACGCGCTCGTCCTCCAGATCGGTCTGCTCGCGGCCGGCATCGTCCTGAACGGTCTCGCCGGGGCGCTCTACGTCGGAACCCGGCTCGGGAACGGGCCGCGCGACGGGCTGTGGGTCGCGATCGCGGCGAGGACCGGTCGCTCGGTCCGCGTCGTCCGCACCCTGCTCGAGGTGAGCGTCCTCGGGCTGGGTTGGCTCCTCGGCGGGAGCGTGGGCGTGGGCACGGTCGCGTACGCGCTCGCGATCGGTCCGCTCGTGCAGCTGTTCCTGCCGCGGGTGTCGGTAGGCGCCGACCCGGCGCCGCCCATACTGAAGGCGTGACCTCCCGCGCCCCGTCCCTCGTCGTGCTCGCGGCGATCGGGGCGGCGGCGAGCGGTGCCGTCATCGCGTTGCAGGGCCGGGTCAACGGCGATCTCGCGACGGCGGGCGCGGGTGTGCTGGTGGCCGGCTGGCTCTCCTACGTCGGCACGCTCGCCGCGACGGCGCTGGTCGTCCTCGCGCGACGCCGCACGCGGGTCGTCGCCGGCCTGATCAGGCGACGCGCGCGGTGGTGGTGGTTCGCCGTCGGGCTGTGCGGGATCCCGATCGTGCTCGCGATGGCCGGCGGCATCCCGCTGGTCGGCGTCGCGATCGCCTCGGTCTGCGCGGTCGCGGGCCAGACGCTGGCCGGTCTCGCGCTCGACGCCCGCGGGGTCGGCGTCCCCGCCGCGATCCGCCTGTCCGGGCGGCGACTGCTCGCGGGGCTCGTCGCGCTCGTGGGGCTCGGCATCGCCGTCCTCGGTTCCTCGGGCGGAGACGTCACGGTGGCGCAGGGGGTGGCCGTCGGCGTCGCGCTGTTCGTGGCCGGCGCGGTGCTGTGCATCCAGCAGGCCGGCAACGGACGCGTCGTCGCGGCGACCGCGGACCCGGTCCTGGCGGGGCTGACCTCGTCCGCGGGCGGGACGGTCGGGATCACGGTGATCCTCGCCGTCGCGGGGAGCGCCGGAGGCCTCGACGGCGTCACGTTCCCGCCCCAGTGGTGGCTCTACGCGGGCGGACCGCTGGGCGCCGTCATCACGATCGCGGCCGCGTGGGCCGTGCGACACCTCGGGACGTTCGTCCTCACGCTCACCGTCATCAGCGGGCAGATGCTCACGGCGCTGCTGCTCGACCTGCTCTCGGCCGGCGGGCTGCGGCTGACCGCGGTGCTCGCGACGATCGCCGTCGCGAGCTCCGCCGTGCTCGTCGTCGAACGCCGCCGCGCGACGACGGCGGCCGCCGACGACGCCCTCGGCCCGGTCGCCTAGGTTCGACGCATGAGACTCCTCGTGCTCGGCGGTTCGGTCTTCCTCGGCCGCGCGGTGGTGACGGCGGCGCTCGCGGCGGGCCACGACGTCGTGTGCCTCACGCGCGGCGAGAGCGGTGACGTGCCCGACGGCGCCCGGTGGGTGCGCGGCGACCGCGATGCCGACGACGGACTGGCCGGCGTGCGCGACGAGCCGTGGGACGCCGTCGTGGACGTGTCGGTGGCGCCGGGGCAGGTGCGGCGATCCGCGCGGGAGCTGCGCGCGGACCACTACGCGTTCGTCTCCACCGGCAGCGTCTACGCCGACACCGCCACGTCCGGGCTCACCGAGGACGGCCCGCTCCTGCCGCGCCTCGACGGCGACGCGATGAGTTCGATGAGCGAGTACGGCCCCGCGAAGGTCGCGTGCGAGGAGATCGTGCTCGAGCGGTTCGGGCACGAGGCGGCCACCATCGTGCGGGCCGGACTGATCGGGGGCGACGGCGACGCCTCCGGTCGCTCCGGCTACTGGCCGTGGCGGTTCGCCCACCCGTCCGACCCCGGCGGTCGCGTGCTCGTCCCGCTCGCCCCCGGGCTGGGCGTGCAGCTCATCGACGTCCGCGACCTCGCGATCTGGATCGTGCACGTCGCCGAGCACGGGATCGGCGGTGTGTTCAACGCCGTCGGCGATGCGGTGCCGTTCGCGCAGGCGCTGGTCGCGGCCCGTCTGGCGGCGGGGGCGGACGGCTCGGACCGCACGCTCGTGACGCGCGACGACGACTGGTTGCGCGCGCACGACGTCGCGCCGTGGGCGGGACCCGGGTCGCTCCCGCTGTGGTTGGACGATCCGGGGTGGACCGGCTTCCCCGCGCGCAGCAACGCCGCCGCGACCGCCGCGGGGCTCGTGCTGCGGCCCCTGGCCGAGACCTTCAGCGCCGCCCTGGCGTTCCACGACGCGCGGGGCGAGGCTCCGGCGTCGGGCCTCACGGACGAGCGGGAGCGCGAGCTGCTGGCGCTGCCCGCCTAGGTCGGCCGACGCCGCGCGCTCAGCCCTCGAGGTTGTCGCGGCCCGGGAGCCACGAGAGACCGGGCTTGCCCCAGCCCTGCTCGGCGACGATCTCCTCGAGCTCGTCGCGGTCGTCGGGGTGGGTGAGACGGTCGACGTAGAGCGTCCCGTCGAGGTGGTCGAACTCGTGCTGGAGGATGCGGGCGCGCCAGCCGTCGACCGCCAGGCGCACCGGTGCGCCCTCGAGGTCGTTCCCGGTGACGATCGCGCGCTCGGACCGGCGCAGCGCGAACCGCTCGCCGGGGACCGAGAGGCAGCCCTCGACCTCCTCGTCCTCGTCGGGGTCACCGGGGACGGGGGGAGTGATCCACAGCTCCGGGTTGATCACGACGCCGCGCCAGGGCTCGCCCTCGTCGTCCTCGTAGGAGTAGACGAAGATCCGCAGCCCGACGCCGACCTGCGGCGCCGCGAGGCCGACCCCCGGGGCCTCGTCCATGGTCTCGTACATGTCCGCGACGAGGCGGCGGACGTCGTCCGTCACCTCCGTGACGGGGGAGGCGGGACGGTGCAGGACGGGGTCGCCGGTGATGACGATGGGAAGAATGGCCACCGGACAAGGGTAGTAGGCCGGGCGCGGCTGGGCCCCCGGCGTACCCTCGTGGGCGTGAGTGCACACGTCCGACCCCTGAGCCCGCCCGATCTGGAGGCCGTGGCTCGGATCTACGCGCACTACGTCACGGACTCCACGGCCACGTTCGAGACCGTCCCCATGACCGTGGAGGACTGGGGCGTCAAGGCCGCCGACATCGAGCGGCGAGGCTGGCCTTTCCTGGTCGCGCAGGACGACGACGGCACCGTCATCGGCTTCGCGTACGTCACCTTCTGGCGAGCCCGGCCCGCCTACGACCTCACGGTCGAGGAGACGATCTACCTCGACGCCGCAGCCACCGGGCGCGGCACCGGCACCGCGCTGCTGACGACCGTTCTCGACGAGGCTCGCGCGCGCGGCGCGCGGCAGGCGATCGCCGTCGTCTCGGACGCGGGCGCCGAGGGCTCGTTCGCGCTGCACCGCAAGGTCGGGTTCGAGCAGGTGGGTCACCTGCGGGCGATCGGGGAGAAGCTCGGTCAGCGCCTGGGCACCTACCTGCTCCAGCTGTCGCTCGAGGACTGACGCGCTCGTCGCGCCGTCCGCGCGCTACTCGGCGTCGGAATCCTCGGACCGCAGCCGTGGCTCGATGCGGCGGCTCGGGGTGAAGCCGGACTTGTCGGCGTAGAACGCGCGCACCTCGTCCATGTCGGCACGCACGTCGCCGGTCAGGGTCAGGGTCGGGCCGAGTCCCGTGGTCATCGTGGTCCGGTCGACGTAGCCCAGGGTGACCGGAAGGTCAGCCTCGCGCGCGATCCGGTAGAAGCCGGACTTCCAGTGCTCGGCACCGCCCCGCGTGCCCTCGGGGGTCACGACGAGGGAGAAGGCGCCCGTGGTCCGCTGCTCGTGCAGGACCTCCGCGACCACCCTGCTGGGATCGGATCGGTCGACGGGGATCCCGCCGAGAGCCCGCATCAGAGGGCCGGCCGGGCCGGCGAAGAGCGATGTCTTCCCGAGCCAGCGCAGCGGGATCTCGGCCTCCCACGCGATCGCCAGCATGAGCACGAAGTCCCAGTTCGAGGTGTGGGGCGCCCCGATGAGGATGCGGGGAACGTCGGGCTGGGGGTGCGAGCGGAGCGTCCACCGGCTCACGCGCCAGAACGTCCGGGCGAGGGTGCGGCGCAGTCGTGACATCACCCGTCCAGCCTAGGTGGCGGACAGGCCGCGGTCCGAGCACGACGACGCCCCGGGAGCCGTGGCTCCCGGGGCGTCGTGGTGCTGTCAGTCCTGCGGCGCCTGCGGCGTCAGCTGGAAGGCAGGGCCGGGCTGGTCGGGCGTGGCCGGCGCGGTGTCGAGCGTCAGCGTCGCCAGTGCCTCGGACGCCTGCGGCTCGACGAAGACGGGGACGGCACCGGTCTCGATGACCTGGTCACCGGGCACCGGCTCGGCCGCGAGCCCGAGGTCGAGGCCACCGGGCTGGGTGGTGGACGGGGCGATGCGCAGGCCGCCGCCGGTGGGCAGGTCGGCGTGCTCGGCAATCTCGTTCACGGCGGTCTGGGCGTTCTCGGTCAGGGTCAGCATGCGCGTCTCCTCTCGTGGGTGGACGTTCCACCGACTGACTCCACGGCAACAAATCCGCGGCGCAGATGCAAGGCCCCACGGCACATCTTCCGATGCGCGAGACAGGGGTCTCACCCACCAGGACGTCCTTGGAGGGGGCGTCGGGCGGCCGTACGGTCCGCCTCCGACGTCGCTCGACTCGACCGCCGACGGCGCCGCGCCGCTACCGTCTCGTGTCATGAGCTTCTACCCCGACGGCCGGCCCAGGATCCCGCACCAGATCCCGGTCCCCGGCGCTCGTCCCGTGCCGAGCGCCGACGACGACGCCCGTTCTCGATCGCGCGCACTCGTCCGGATGGCACTGATCAACGGGTGCGTGCTGGTCGTCGCGGTCCTGGTGGGCATCGTCCTGGAGCTGCCCTCGTCCGAGACCGGCATCTGGGTCGTGGTCGGCGCCGCGCTCCTGACCGGCGCGCACTCCGTCGCCGTGACGACGAGGCTGGCGCAGCGTCGAGGCGCGGTGGCGCCCTCGCCGGTGGATGCCGTGACCGATGCCGTGACCGACGCCGTCACCGACGCCGTGATCGACGACGACGCGGGCGCCGGCTCGTCCTTCACCCTCCAGATCGAGGACGTCTTCACGATCACGGGCCGCGGCACCGTCGTGACCGGGCGAGTGGCGCGGGGTGAGGTCCGCACCGGCCAGACGGTCGCGCTGCTGCGCGAAGGTCACCTCCTGGCCCACGTCAGGGTCGACGGCATCGAGGCGTTCCGCGAGCAGCGGACGACGGCGTCGGCCGGTGACCTGGTCGGCCTGGTCCTGTCCGGGGTGACGCGGGCGGATCTGGCGCGGGGCGACGTCGTCACCGCCGCGGGAGGGTCGGCTCAGGACGGAAGGTTCTCCGCGGCGTCCTCGTAGCCGGCCGCGCCGGGGGAGGGCGCGGGGGAGTAGACGAGCTGCGTGACACCGGTCGGGAAGACCTGCGAGCTGACCAGACGCAGCGGGAGGGGCGCGTCCGAGCGCGCGAACAGCTGCTCGCCGCGACCCGCGACGACGGGGTGCACCAGGAGTCGCAGCTCGTCCAGCACGCCCGCCGCGAGGAGCTGCTGCACCACCGAGATCGAGCCGGCCACCAGGACCTTGCCGATCGTCTCGTCGGCCCGCAGCTCGCTGACCGCGGCGACGACGTCGTCGGTGGCGGCGACGTTCCGCCAGCCGAGATCGGCGCCGGGCTCGCGGCGGGTGGCGACCAGCTTGCGCAGGTCGCCGAGCTGCCCGGCGAACGCGGCGTCCTCGCCCCCGGCGGCCTCGCGGTCCGGCCACGCACCGGCGAAGCTTTCATAGGTCACGCGGCCGAGGAGCAGAACGTCGACACCCTCGTAGTCGGCGCCGACGGCGGCGCCCATGGCCTCGTCGAAGTACGGCAGGTGCCACGCGGGGTCGATCTCGGCGACGCCGTCGAGGGAGACGAAGAGGGTGGAGACGATCGCGGCCATGGTGTCCTCCTGGACGTCGGCGGGTGCGTGTCGTCAGGAGGACCGACGACGCGCCGCGAAGTCACCGGTCCGTGAACCACATCCGATCCCTGCCCCACATCCGTCCCCCTGTGCCGCACGGGGCTCCGCTAGCGTGACCGAAACGTTCCTAGGGAGACAACTGTGAAGCGAACCATCACGGCCACGGCCGCCGTCCTCGGCATCCTCGTCCTCGGAGCGTGCAGCGTCACCGCCTCGGCGAACCGCACCGTCGGTGCCGAACAGATCGCCGAGGAGGCGGAGGGCGCGCTCGAGGAGCAGGTCGGGCAGCGCCCGGACATCGACTGCGGCGACGACCAGGTCGACCTCGTGGACGGCGAGGTCGTGGACTGCGAGCTCACCGACCCGACCACCGGCGACGAGTACGACACCACGGTGACGCTGTCCGACGTCGACGGCACGAACTTCAACATCGACGTCCAGGTCGCGCAGGAGGCCAACGACTGATCCGGCACGGCGACCGCGAGGCCGCGCCGGGGCCGCTACTCCCCGCGCAGCCCGTCGACCGCCTCGCGCAGCAGGTCGGCGTGGCCGTTGTGCCGGCAGTACTCCTCGACCATGTGGATCAGGATCCACCGCAGGTTGACCCGGCCGTCCTCGCCCCCGGACCGCTTCTCGACGGCGTCGAGGTCACCCTCGGCGAGCGCCGCGGCGGTGATCGCGCGCGAGCGGCCCACGGCCTCCTGCCACAGGGTGCGGAGCGCCTCCGGCGAGTCGGCGGCGGCCGACGTCAGCTCCCAGTCGGGGTCGGACTCCCAGTCGGCCGACGCCCAGGGCTCGCTCGGTGGCTCGCCCAGGAACCGGTAGGAGAACCAGACGTCCTCGACGTAGGCGAGGTGCTTGAGCAGCCCGCCGAGCGTCAGGGCCGAGGCGGCGGTCGTGGCGGCCAGTCCCGCGGCGTCGAGACCTGATGTCTTCCACTCGAGCGTGGCCCGGTGGAACTCCAGGAACCCCACCAGCGTGTCCGCCTCACCCGCGCACAGCGGGGGTTCGGGTCGGCCCTGCGCGTCGATGATCGTCACGCGCTGCAGTGTGGCGCACCGCGTGCGGCTCCGTCACCCGCATTTCCAGTACCCGGTGAAGCTCACCCGGTCCTTCGCCACACCTCGGTCGTTGACGAGGTGGCGGCGGCCGTCGGTCGCGAGCGCCTGCTCGCCGGCGATCCACGCGTGCACGCGGTCGCCATCGATCTCGGCGGCGGGGAGGTCCCGCAGCGCGGCCAGCGCCAGGGTTCCGGGCTTGACGGAGGCATCACGCACGATCCACCGGAGCCCGACGCCGTCGGGCCGGGCGATCTCCTGCGCGTCCTCGAGCGAGGGGACCTCCACCAGCGCGGTACCGGTCGCGTCCGGTGGCAGCGAGGCGCAGATCCCGGCGACGGCGGGCAGCGCCGTCTCGTCACCGACGAGCAGCACCGACGCCGTCCCGTGCGCCGGATTGAACCCCAGCCCCTCGTCGATGATGACGACGCTCTCGCCGGCCGCGCACGTCTGCGCCCAGCTCGACGCGGGTCCCGCCGTACCGTCATGCGGCGTGCCGTGGAGCACGAGGTCGACGTCGATCTCCGCACCGTTCGTCCCCGACGCCGGGCGGTGCGCACGCACGGTGTAGTTGCGCATCACGGGGCGCACGCCGTCGGGGATGCGCAGGTAGCGAAGGTAGCCGATCATCTGGTTGGCCTTGGCGGGCAGCCGGTCCAGACCCTCCTCGCCGCCGACCGGGAGGAAGAGGCGGAACCACTGGTCGTAGCCCATCGGGGTGAACGAGTCGACCTCCGCCCCGCCGAGCGTGACGCGCATCCAGTGCGGCGACAGGCGCCGCGTGCGCAGCACCGTGAGGTGGACCAGGCCCTGCTGCGCGGGCTTCACGAGACGGGTGTGGCGGGCCATGGCGTTCCTCGGGTCGACGGGGTGAGCGTCCGGTGCCGGACGCGCCCACCCTAGACCAAGGTAAGGCTTACCTGGGTAGCGTTCGAGCTGCTGCGCGGCGCATCACCGGGTAGGGACGAGCCGCTCCGTGCCCGCCACCCAGACCCGCTGCGGCAGCCAGCTCTCGTCCCACCACACGAGGTCGGCGTGCGCGCCGGGCCGCAGGTGTCCGACGTCGTCGCGCCCGATCGAGCGCGCGGCCACCTCGGTGCAGCTCGCCAGCACGACGGCGGGGGCGACACCGGCCGCGATCGTGCGGCGCACGCCCTCGTCCAGCAGGATGCCGGCGCCGGCGATGGTGCCGTCGCGACGGCGACCCAGCCCGGTCTCGTCCCCGGCCACCTCGGCGCCGCCGAAGGTGAGCCACGTCCCCGGTGGCAGACCCGCCGTCACGATCGCGTCGGTCACGCCCACCACGCGCCCGGGTGCGGCCGCCATGACGATCCCGACCACGCTGCCGAGCACGTGCTGCCCGTCGAGGATCGTGCCGAGGTGGAGTCGGTCGTCGGCGAGCGCGGCGCCCACGACGCCCGGTTCGCGATGGCCCAGGGGGCGCTGGGCGTTGAAGAGGTGGGTGACCATCGTCGCCCCGGCGTCGGCCGCGGCGTGGACCTGGGCGGCGCTCGCGTCCGAGTGCCCGACGGAGGCGATGAGGCCGTCGCCGACGAGCCGGCGGATCGCCTCGATCGCGCCCGGCAGCTCGGGGGCGAGCGTGACGGTGAGCAGCACCTCCCGCGTCGCGGGGTGGGCCAGGAGGGTGTCGAGGTGCTCGGGCGACGGCGGCAGCATCCACTCCGTGCGGTGGGTGCCGCGGCGCTCCGGCGAGAGGAACGGCCCCTCGAGGTGCGCCCCGAGGATGCGGGCGACCGGGTGGTCGGCGCCGGCGGCCAGCGACTCGCGCGCCGCCAGGATGCGGTCGAACGCGCCGTGCAGGTCCGCGAGCGGGGCGGTGATGACGGTCGGCTCGATGCCGGTCACGCCGTGGGCCGCGAGACCGTCCAGCGCCGTGGCCCACTCCTGCGGCGTCGCGTCGGCGAAGTCGGCGCCGAACGAACCGTTCACCTGCAGGTCCAGGAGCCCGGGTGTCAGCACCCCGCTCGTGAGATCGGCGTGGAGGTGGCGCGACGGGGCGGCCGCCACCGCGAGGGGATCGCTGTCGACGGCGCGGATCCGCCCGCCCTCGACGCTCACCAGGACGGGCCCGGTGAGGGCGCCGTCGACGAGGGCGCTCGCCGCTCGGACGAGCATCAGATCCCCTGCCAGTCCGGCTTGCCCGCGTAGGTCGTGCGGTAGTAGTCGGCGAACGCGAGCTGGCTCGCGGCCTCGGCGTCGACGACCACGGTGGCGTGCGGGTGCAGCTGGAGGACCGAGGCGGGCCAGTGCGCCGAGATCGCGCCCTCCACGCACTCGCGCACCGCCTGCGCCTTGGCCCGGCCGAAGCCGAGCACGACGGCGTGCCGGCTCTCCATGATCGTGCCGAGGCCCTGCGTGAGGCAGTGCGTCGGTACGCGATCGAGGTCGCCGTCGAAGAAGCGGGCGTTGTCCTCCCGCGTGCGCGGCGTGAGCGTCTTCAGGCGGGTGCGGCTCGCGAGGCTGCTCATCGGCATGTTGAACGCGAGGTGGCCGTCGACGCCGATGCCGAGGATCTGCAGATCGATCCCCCCGGCCGCGCGGATCGCGTCGTCGTAGGCCGGCCCGGCGGCGGCCAGGTCCTCCGCGAGGCCGTCGGGGCCGACGACGGCGGCCGGGTCGAGATCGACGTGGCCGGTGAAGTCGCGCTCGATGACCGCGCGGTAGCGCTCGGGGTGATCGGCGGCGAGGCCGACGTACTCGTCGAGCAGGAACGCGCGGGCCGCGGCGAAGGTCAGCCCCTCCTCGCGGTGTCGGCGGACGAGCTCGGCGTACACGGGCAGGGGGGTCGACCCCGTCGCCAGCCCGAGCACGGCGGCCGGCTTCGCGCTCAGCAGGCTGGTGCAGGCGTCGGCGACGATCGGGGCCGCGTCCTGCGGGCGCTCGACGATGATGACCTCCACGAGGTCCTCCTCCAGGAGTGTGACGATGACCGCGCGCGCGGTGGACAACTGGTCCGTACCAGTTGATGGTGGGGGTTCGGGTCGGGGCCTGTCAACGCACGGAGGACGGATGACGATGAGCGGCACGGCGGCGACGGACGGTCGCGTCCTCAAGCACGCGCGGTTGCGTGCGCTCCTCCTCGAGCAGGTGGGCTCGACCTGGCAGGCCCACGCCGCGATCCCCTCGGAGCGCGAGCTGATGGCGGCCCACGGGGTCAGCAGGGCCACGGTGCGCGAGGCGATCGGGCGGCTCGTCGAGGAGCAGGTGCTCTACCGGGTCCACGGCAGGGGAACGTTCGTGGCGGGGCCGCGCGTCCAGTCGACGCTGCACCTCGCCTCGTTCACGCAGGACATGCGTCGCCGCGGCCTGCAGCCGTCGACGATCCTGCGGTCGGCGCGGCTCGAGCGCTCGACGGCGGAGGTCCGGACTGCGCTCGCGCTCGATAGCGGCGCACCGGCGTGGCGGGTCGAGCGCCTGCGGCTGGCCGGGGGAGTGCCGATGGCGCTGGAGGTGGCGTGGTACTCGCCCGCGGTGCTGCCCGATCTCGGCGATCAGGACCTGACGGGTTCGCTCTACGCGTTGCTGGGCGAGGCCTACGGCGTCCGGATCGAGCGGGCCGAGCAGACGGCGTGGGCGGAGGCGGCCGACGTCGCACTCGCCGAACCCCTCGGGGTCGACGCCGGAGCGCCGCTGCTGGTCTTCCGGAGGACCTCGGCGACCGGCGACGGCCGGGCGGTCGAGCACGTGACCTCCTGGTACCGCGGGGACCGCTACCAGGTGCACATGTCCCTGACCGATCGGCTCCACCCCACCCGGACACCCGTCAGCGGCTCGTCGGCGCGTTGAAGAGCTGGCCGAAGATCCGGTAGGCACGGGGCATGAGCACCTACCCGACGAACCACGAGCTCGGTCGTATGAACGTCGTCACGCTGGCGGACACTCCCGCCCTCAGTCGCGACGTGCGGCTGGACATCGCCACCATCCAGAGCGCCTGGCCAGACTTCGAAGGCTCCTTCGACTCCCTGCGAGGACGCACGATGATGGGTCTCTTCTACGGCGCCGACGGCGTCTACCGGATGTCCACCAGCCGCCTGGACCGTGACCACGACAACCCTCGTGGTCACGATGAGACGGTCATCCCCGGAGGCCGTTATCTCCGCCTCCGCCTGCGAGGGTCCGCTCCTGCCGTGTACGGAGACATCGCCCCGGCCTTCGAGGTGCTCTTCGCCCATGCAGATCACGATCCGACGAGACCCCACATCGAGTACTACCGCCGCGAGGGCGAGGTCGACTGCCTCGTCCCGATCAGCGCATCCAGCTGACGAAGGACAGGGGGCCAGGCGTCCGTCAGGGTCGACCAGCGCAGAAGCCCGACCCGCGGTGCGGGGCCGTCGCGGGGTTACGGTCGAGAGGCGGCGTCCCGAGCGCCGCGCCGACCACCCGACCAGCACCGCTGGCTCCCTGACCCCGAGGAGACGACCGTGAGCAACGACAGCGCCCCGAGCTCGACCACGTCCACCACCTCCGCGCCCGACGGCGACTCCCGCGTCGCGTTCGTCACCGGTGCCGGCTCCGGGATCGGCCGCGCCGCCGCGCTGCGGCTCGCGAAGGAGGGCCTGCGGGTCGTCGTCGTCGGCCACTCGCTCGCGACCGCCGAGAGCACGGCCGAGGAGGTGCGTGAGGCCGGCGGCTGGGCGCTGCCGCTCGGCGTCGAGGCGGAGAAGGCCGAGTCGGTGCGCGAGGCGATCGCACGCGTCGAGTCCGAGCTGGGGCGGATCGACGTCGTCGTCGCCTCCGCCGGCGTGAACGGGGTCTGGGCCGCGCTGGAGGACCTCGAGCCCGACGAGTGGGCGAGCACGATCGCCACCAACCTCACCGGCACGTTCCACACGGTGAAGTACGCCGTCCCCCTGCTCAAGGTGCGCGGCGGCGCCGTCGTGATCGTGTCCTCGATCAACGGCACGCGGACGTTCAGCAACACCGGGGCCTCGGCCTACGCCTCCAGCAAGGCCGGCCAGGTCGCGTTCGCGAAGATGATCGCCGTCGAGCTCGCCTCGGCGAAGGTGCGGGTCAACGTGATCTGCCCCGGCGCCATCGACACGGAGATCAGCGACAACACCGAGCACCGCGACATCGACGAGCTCGGCGTGAAGGCCACCTACCCCGAGGGCGAGATCCCCCTGACGGGCAACGAGTCCGGATCGGCCGACCAGGTCGCCGACCTGATCTGGTTCCTCGGCTCGGACGCCTCGAGCCACATCACGGGGTCGGAGATGTGGATCGACGGCGGGCAGTCGCTCATCATCTGACGCGCCCTCCGGCTCAGGCGGGAGCGTCCCCCGGTCGGAAAGCCGAACCCACGAAGCCCTCGGCGACCGGCAGCCGGCCCGCGCGCACGGCGGCCACGAGCGTGGCGTGGTCGGCCTCGGTCTGGTCGGCGTACCCGCGCGCGAAGGCGGCGAACGCCTGCGCGGGGGCGTCGTCGTCGCCGAGGTAGGCGGCGATCATCGAGGCGCCCGACGTGCGCGCGTGCCCCTTCGCCAGCAGCGTGCCGACGATGTGGCTGTAGTCGGCGAGCGCTGCGGCGTCGAGGCCGTCCAGAGGGACGGTCCCCTTCATGTTGCGGAACGTGCGGACGTAGTACTGGTTGCCGCCGAACGTGGTCCAGCCCAGCAGCGGGTCGGAGACGGTCTGCAGCGCCTGCTGGCTCTCGACCACGCGCTGGCCCTGGTGGTCGTGCCACGCGTGCTCGCCGTGCACGTACCGCGCGAGCACGGACCGGCGGGCCTGCTTGAGCTGCAGGAACAGGACGTCGTCGGGATGGGTGCCCTCCAGCAGCGCGACGTAGGCGCGCAGCCCCACGCTGCCGACGCCGACCACCTTGTGCGCGACGTCGGACAGCTGGTACCAGGCCAGCACGCGGCGCCACTGCGCGGGCAGGGTGGTGAGGTAGTGGTCGAGCCCCTGCGCGACCTCCTCGGCCCCGCGCCGGTCCAGCCGCTCGACCAGCGGCGGCTCGGCGACGATCTCGCGCTCGCCGAGCTCGTTCTCGCTCGTCAGCTTCGGCAGCACCCGGTCGCTCGTGCGCTTGCGCGCCGATTTCGCCGCCCGCTGGATCGCGGTGCGCAGGCCGGGGTCGCTCGCGGCCTCGGCCAGCTGGGTGACGTCCATCCGCTCGAAGGAGCGTGCCAGGAGGGGGATGCGTGCCAGCCGCGCCACCTCGCCCGCGTACGCGCGCACGCACGCCTCGACGCTGCTGCGGCACGCGTCCTCCCCGAGGGAGTTCTCGCGCCCGGCGACCCAGATCGACGCCGTCAGCCGAGCCAGGTCCCACTCCCAGGCGCCGACGTGCGCCTCGTCGAAGTCGTTGATGTCGATCACCAGCTCGCCCTCGGGCGAGCGGTAGAAGCCGAAGTTGCCCAGGTGGGAGTCCCCGCCGATGACCGGGGTGATGCCCGAGACGGGCAGGCGTGCGACGTCGTCGGCCATCACGACGGCGCTGCCGCGCAGGAACCCGTACGGCGATCCGATCATGCGCGCGACCCGGATCGGGACGAGGTGCTCCAGCCGACCGTCGTGCGAGGCCTCGATCAGCTCGACGACCTGCGGCCGGTCGGCGACGACGTCCCAGGTGCCGATGGCCGAGATCGGGCGCGACTCGCGCATCGCGCGGCCGATCGCCTCGCGCTCGGTCCGGCTGACCAGGCGCGTGCGCAGGCTCGGGGAGCCGTGGAGCGGGTCGCTGCCCGCGAAGGGTCGGAGCAGCTGTGTGAACTGGGGCACGAGCGCGAGTCTAGGCAGCGCCCGTCCCGTGCCGTCGTCCCGCGCGGTCAGCCCTCGACCGGTGTGTGCCGCACGACGCGGGCGGGGGAGCCGACCGCCACCACGTGGTCGGGCACGTCGTGCAGCACCAGGCTGCCCGCGCCGACGACGGCGTTGCGCCCGATCGTGACGCCGGGCGCGACCGTGACGGACGCCCCGAGCCAGGCGTTCTCGCCGATCGTGATGGGCAGCGCGCGCTCCCAGCCCGCCCGGCGGCGCGCGTGGTCGTCGACGGGGTGCTGTGCCGTCATGAGCTGCGCGCCGGGTCCGATCCGCACGTCGGCGCCGATGATGATGGCGGCGTCGTCCATGAGGAACGCACCGGCGTTGACGAACGCCCGGGCGCCGAGGCGGATGTGCGAGCCGTAGGTGCAGCGGAAGGACGGGACGACGACGGCGCCCTCACCCAGCTCGCCGAACGCGGCGCCCAGGGCGCGACGGCGGCCCTCGTCGTCGTCGGACGCGGCGCGGTTGAAGGTGTCCAGGAGCCGGCCGCACGCGCGGCGACGCTCCCGCAGCTCGTCGTCGTCGAGGTACCACTCACCGCGCGCGAGGCGCTCCGCCTGCTCTCCCATGCCTGTCATCGTGGCAGCGGAACCGGGGGAGGCGTCGGTCCGTCCAGCCCGCGTCCCCCGGTCAGGAACCGATGGCCACGACCATCTTTCCGGTGTTCTCGCCGCGCATCATCCCGAGCAGCGCGTCCACGGCGTTCTCGATCCCGTCCACGACCGTCTCGTCGTAGGCGATGCGGCCGTCGGCGAACCAGCCGGTCATGTGCTCGGCGAACTCGGGGGCGAGGTGTCCGTAGCCGCCGAGGGTGAACCCCTGCAGCGTGAGGCCGCGCGTGATGGCGTTGCTGAGGTTGTCGGGGCCGGGCGTCCGCTCGGTGGAGTTGTAGCCGGCGATCGCGCCGCACAGGGCGATCCGGCCGCCGGGGTTCATGGCGTCGAGCGCGGCCTCGAGGTGGTCGCCGCCGACGTTGTCGAAGAAGACGTCGACGCCACCCGGCACCAGCGCGGGCAGCTGCTCGCGGACGGGCGCGTCGCGGTAGTTCAGCGCGGCGTCGTAGCCGTACCTCTTGGTCAGCAGCGCGACCTTCTCCGCCGATCCGGCCGACCCGACGACGCGGCTCGCGCCCAGGAGCCGTGCGATCTGACCCGCTGCCGTGCCGACGGCGCCCGCGGCGCCCGAGACGAACACCGTGTCGCCGGGCTGGATGCGTGCGATCGCGGTCAGGCCGACGTAGCCCGTCAGGCCGGTCATCCCCAGGATGCCGAGGTGCAGGGACAGCGGGGCGCCGGCAACCTCGGCGACGGCGCGGAACGTGCCGGCGTCCTCCTGCGCGACGTCGCGCCAGCCGTGCTGGTGCAGCACGACCGTGCCGACCGGCAGGTCCTCGACGGTGGTCTCCACGACCCGGCCGACGGCGCCGCCCGTCATCGTCTCGCCGAGCGCGTACGGGGGTGCGTAGCTCTTGACGTCGTTCATCCGGCCGCGCATGTAGGGGTCGACCGAGACGAACGCGTTCGCGACGCGGACCTGGCCGGGCGCGAGGTCGCCGTAGGTGACCTCGGTGGTGCGGAAGTCCTCCGGCACGGGCCAGCCGGAGGGGCGACGGACGAGCTGGACCTGGATGCTGACGGCGTGCGACATGCGGGGAGACTCCTCGGGTGGTGCGGGTGTGCGGGTGGCGGGTGCGGGTGGTGCGTCGGTCAGAGCGCGAGGCCCACGGCGAGCGCCAGGATCCCGAGCAGCGGCGGCACGAGCTGCTTGAGGGCGGCCGAGGTCTTGCTGCGGTCGGACGTGAGCAGCACGAGGCCGGCGAGGACCATCGACCCCGCGCCGGTGAACACCAGCGTCGCGCCGACGGCGGTGCTCCCCGCGGCGAGCGCGATGATCCCGACGATCACGGCGACGGCCAGGAACAGGTTGTAGAACCCCTGGTTGTAGGCCATCGCCCGCGTGGCCTCGGCCTCCTGCGGCGTGGTGCCGAACAGGGCGCGTGACCGCGGTGAGGTCCACCGGAGGGACTCGAGCACGAAGATGTAGACGTGGATGAGCGCGGCGAGCGCTGCGAGCACGAGTCCGACGACGATCACGGGGTTCCTCCTGGCGGTCGATCACAACCTTTTCTGGACTGACCGGTTCAACATATACTGAACCGATCGGTTGGCGAAAGGGGTCGGTGTGGGTCGGGTGCAGGGGTACGTCACGCAGGACGTGGTGCGCGCGGCGCGCAGCGTGTTCTGGGAGCACGGCTTCGAGGGTGCGGCGCTCCCGGTCCTCGAGGTCGCCACGGGGCTGAACCGCTCCAGCATCTACCACGCGTTCGGGAGCAAGCGAGGGCTGTTCGACGCCGCCGTCGCGAGCTACCTCGACGAGGTCGTCCGCCCGCGCCTGCGCCCGCTGACGCTGACCGCCGTCGCTCCCCACGCCCTGGCGACCTACCTGCTCGGGCTGCGCGCGGCGCTCGCCGAACCGGCGTCGTTCACGGCCGTCAACGGCTGCCTGCTCCTGAACGCCGCCGGTGCGCCGATCGCGCGCGACGCCGCGGTGCGCGACGCCGTCGCCGCCTACCGCGCCGAGCTGTTCGCGGCGTTCGCGGCCGGGGTCCGGGCGCGCTTCCCCGACGAGGGGGAGGGCGGCGTGGAGCGCCTGGCCCAGGCGTGCACCGCGCTGGTGGTCTCGGCGCTCGCGCTGACGCGCGTCGACAACGACAGCGCCCTTCGCGGCCTCGACGGCGCCCTCGCACTCGTGGAGCACGGCACCCGCGCCCAAGGTTGAGTCGATTGGACTCAAGGTGACTTGACGCCCTCCGGTCGAAGGCGCAGACTTGAGCACATCAGACTCAAGGTGGACCACGCAGCACCTCGCGGCGGGTCCGGAAGGAGCAGTACAGACATGGCACGAGCAGTCGGTATCGACCTCGGAACCACCAACTCGGTCGTCGCGGTCCTCGAGGGTGGCGAGCCCACGGTCATCGCCAACGCCGAGGGTGCGCGCACCACGCCGTCCGTCGTCGCGTTCTCCAAGTCCGGCGAGGTCCTCGTCGGTGAGGTCGCCAAGCGTCAGGCGGTCACGAACGTCGACCGCACGATCTCCTCCGTCAAGCGCCACATGGGCACCGACTGGAGCCAGGACATCGACGCCAAGTCCTACAGCGCGCAGGAGATCTCCGCACGCGTGCTCGGCAAGCTGAAGAAGGACGCCGAGTCCTACCTCGGCGAGCCCGTCACGGACGCCGTCATCACCGTCCCGGCCTACTTCAACGACGCCGAGCGCCAGGCGACCAAGGACGCCGGCCAGATCGCCGGCCTCAACGTGCTGCGCATCGTCAACGAGCCCACCGCCGCCGCCCTCGCCTACGGCCTGGAGCGAGGCAAGGAGGACGAGCTCATCCTCGTCTTCGACCTCGGTGGCGGAACGTTCGACGTCTCCCTGCTCGAGGTGGGCAAGGACGAGGACGACTTCTCCACGATCCAGGTCCGCGCCACCAACGGTGACAACCGCCTCGGCGGCGACGACTGGGACGCCGCGATCGTGGCCTGGCTCGTCACGCAGGTGAAGAACGCCTACGGCGTCGACCTCTCCAAGGACAAGATCGCGCTGCAGCGTCTGCGCGAGGCCGCCGAGACCGCGAAGAAGGAGCTCTCCTCGGCCACCGCCACCACGATCTCGCTGCAGTACCTCTCCATGACGGAGAACGGCCCGATCCACCTCGAGGAGAAGCTGACCCGCTCGCAGTTCGAGCAGATGACGGCCGACCTCCTCGAGCGCACGAAGGCGCCGTTCCGCAACGTCATCAAGGACGCCGGCATCGACGTCTCCGCGATCGACCACGTCGTGCTCGTCGGTGGCTCCACCCGCATGCCCGCCGTGACCGAGGTCGTCAAGGAGCTCACCGGTGGCCGCGAGCCCAACAAGGGCGTCAACCCGGACGAGGTCGTCGCCGTCGGCGCCGCGCTCCAGGCCGGCGTCATCAAGGGTGACCGCAAGGACGTCCTGCTCATCGACGTGACGCCCCTGTCGCTCGGCATCGAGACCCGCGGTGGCGTGATGACCAAGCTCATCGAGCGCAACACGGCCATCCCGACCAAGCGCAGCGAGGTCTTCTCCACCGCCGAGGACAACCAGCCGTCCGTGCTGATCCAGGTCTACCAGGGCGAGCGCGACTTCGCCTCGGACAACAAGGCGCTCGGCACCTTCGAGCTGACCGGCATCGCGCCCGCCCCGCGCGGCCTGCCGCAGGTCGAGGTCACCTTCGACATCGACGCGAACGGCATCGTGCACGTGTCCGCCAAGGACCGCGGCACGGGCAAGGAGCAGTCCATGACGATCACCGGTGGCTCCGCCCTCCCCAAGGAGGAGATCGACCGCATGATCAAGGAGGCCGAGGCGCACGCCGCCGAGGACGCCGCCCGCCGCGAGGAGGCCGAGGTCCGCAACACGGCCGAGAACCTGGCCTACTCGATGGACAAGCAGCTGACCGACAACGCCGACAAGCTGCCGGAGGACGTCGCGAGCGAGGTCCGCACGGCGATCGCCGACGTCCGCACGGCGCTCGAGGGCACCGACGTCGAGGCCGTCAAGACGACCACGGCCACGCTCTCGGAGGTCAGCCAGAAGATCGGCCAGGCGCTCTACGCGCAGGCTGACGCATCCGGCCCTGCCGACGGCGCTCCCGCCGACGCCCAGGACGCCCCCGTCGACGATGACGTCGTCGACGCCGAGGTCGTCGAGGACGAGGACGACAAGAAGTGACCGGGGCCTCGTACGACGACCAGCCGGAGCAGCCCATCATCCGCGACAAGCGGCGGATGGACCCGGAGACGTACGAGCGCCGCGACGCAGCCGACGTGGCCGACGACGGGACGCAGGTCCCGTCGTCGGGCGCCGAGGGCGTGGCCGGCACCGACGGTGAGGCGGTCGAGGGCGCGCCCGAGGCCGACGAGCAGCGCGCGGAGCTGCTGGACCTGCAGGACCAGCTCGCCCGCGCCAAGGCCGACGCCTACAACATCGAGCAGCGCTACAACGCGTTCGTGAAGCGCTCGCGCGAGCAGGAGGCGGCGGCGCGCGACCGCGGTCGCGCCGACGTCGTGGAGGCGGTCGTGCCCGTGCTCGACGACATCGCGCTCGCGCGGCAGCACGGCGACCTCGACGGGCCCTTCCTGGCCGTCGCGGAGAAGCTCGAGCAGGTGCTGGTGGCGCGTTTCGAGGTCGAGCGGTTCGGGGCGGTGGGCGACGAGTTCGACCCCGCCCACCACGAGGCGCTGATGCACGCCACGTCGGCCGACGCGACGGCGACGACCGTCTCGATGGTCGCGCAGCCCGGCTACCGCCGCGGCAGCGCCGTCATCCGCCCGGCTCGCGTGGGCGTCGTCGGACCGGAATGATCGTCAGCAGCACCGCCCCCCGCCGAGACCGCCTCGGAGGACCGATGGACGACGGAAGGAGGCGCCCGTGAGCGGCCAGGACTGGTTGGAGAAGGACTTCTACGCCATGCTCGGCGTGCCCAAGGATGCCGACGACGCGGCCATCAAGAAGGCCTACCGCAAGCAGGCCCGCGCCTACCACCCCGACCAGAACCCGGGTGATGCCAAGGCCGAGTCGCGCTTCAAGGAGATCGGCGAGGCGTACGCCGTCCTGTCCGACGCCGAGCAGCGCAAGCAGTACGACGGCCTGCGCGCCATGGCCGGCGGCGGACCCCGCTTCACCGCGGGCGCCGGCGGCCCCGGCGGCGGTGGCGGCAGCTTCGAGGACCTCTTCGGTGGGGTCTTCAGCGGCGGCCAGGGTGGACCCGGCGCCTCCGGTGCGCCCGGCGGTGCCCGCTTCGGCGGCGGTGGCGGCGGCTTCGAGGACATCCTGTCCGGGATGTTCGGGGGAGCGGCCGGCCCCGGCGGACGTCGTCGCGCCGGCTTCGCCGGACCCGAGCAGGGGGCCGACCTGACCGCGACGCTCACGCTGCCGTTCCGGTTCGCGGTCGAGGGCGGCGAGATGCCGGTCTCGGTCGAGGGTCGCTCGATGAAGGTGCGCATCCCCGCCGGGGTGCGCGACGGCCAGCGCATCCGGCTGCGGGGCAAGGGTCGTCCAGGACAGGGCGGCGGTCCGGCGGGCGACCTCGTCGTCGCCGTCACGGTGACGCCGCACCCGGTCTTCACGCTCGAGGGCACGACGCTCGGCGTCACCGTCCCCGTGACGTTCGCGGAGGCCGCGCTGGGCGCGACGATCACCGTGCCGACGTTCGACGGCGGCTCGGTGCGCGTCCGCGTGCCGGAGGGGTCGCCGTCGGGCAAGCGCCTGCGGGTGCGCGGCAAGGGCATCACCACGGCCGCCGGCACGGGCGATCTCATCGTCACGGTCGAGGTCGCGGTGCCCGAGCGGCTGACGGACGCGGCCCGCAGCGCCGTCGAGGCGTTCGCCGCCGCGACGGCCGAGGCGGACCCGCGCGCCGGGCTCGCGGCGGCCGCGGCCCAGTAGCGCACGCCGGCACGGATCCAGGAGGAGCGATGGTCACCAGGACGTACGACGCACCGGTCCTGACGGTGTCCGCCGCCGCCGAGCTCGCCGGGATGCACCCGCAGACGCTGCGGCAGTACGACCGGCTCGGCCTCGTCGTGCCCCACCGCACGGCGGGCCGGGGCCGGCGCTACACGCTCCGGGACGTCGCGGCCCTGCGCGAGGTGCAGCGCCTCTCCGCGGAGGGCGTGAACCTCGAGGGCATCGGTCGCATCCTGGAGCTGCAGCGCGAGAACGCCGCGCTCCTGGCGGCGCTCGAGGGCCTCCGGGCGATCATCGATCCCGGCTCCCGGGTCTTCGCCGCGAGCACCACGGGCGACGTCGAGTCGGTCCCGCGCGGCCGTCGGGCGCGCTTCCGCCCGACGGCGTCCGACGGCGCGGACGGCACAGACGGCTCCGGGGGTCCCCGGTCCTCCGGCGCCGGCGCGCTCGTGCTCTGGCGCGGCGGGCGCTGATCCGCCGTCGATCAGGCCAGGCGCGCGCTCAGCACGAGCTCGGTACCGGCGTCCAGGCGCACATCGGCGACCCTGACACCCGGCGGCAGCTGCTCGGCCAGGTCGATCGGCCGCCGCGTGGCCTCCTGGACGCGACTGCGAGCGACGGCGAGCAGCCCCGCCACGATCGGGTTGGCGCTCCCCAGGGACACGTCGGAGAACCGCAGCACGAGCGCGCTGTCGACGGTCGCGGTGCCGCTGGCGTGCGCCGAGGCGGACAGGATCCCCCGGCGCAGCTTGGCCTCGGCCCGCAGCCGCACCTCGCGCGGCCCGGTGGAGGTGAGCTCCACGTCGAGCCGCACCAGCGTGACCCCCTGCTCGGCCAGGACGGCCGTGGCGACACGACGCACGGCGTCGAGGACCGCCGCCTTCGGCGCGCTGACGCGCAGGTGCCCGGTGACCGGGTGCTCGGCGGTGGGCGGCAGCGGCTCGACGCCGACCGTCCCGTCCGCCGCGTCGATCCACCGCAGCGGGAGGTCCCGCACCTCGGCGTCGATCTCGACCGGGACGTCGGCGACCGTGATCGGGTGCGCCTGGAAGGTGCCGAGGTGCATCGTTCCGCGCGTCTCGCCGACGACGGCGGGCAGGTCGGTCAGGTCGGCGGCGTCCGCCGTGGCCGCCGACGTGAAGGCCGACTCGGGGATCACGACTCCGGTGGCGTCCACCACGGCCGAGGTGACGTCGTCGCCGTCGAGGATCACGGTCGTGCCGGCCAGGACCGCGTCCATCCCGGCGGCCAGCGCACCTCCGAGTCCCTGGTCGCCGGCGACGGCGCGCACGCGGGCCAGCAGGTCGGCGCCGTCGATCGGGCGCGGGCCGGGGCCCAGGGGCAGGTAGTCGGGGTAGGCGCTCATACCCGTCAGCGTAGGGCGACGGCGCGGGGATCGGCCGGGTGGATCGAGCCGGGTAAGGGTCCCCACACTGGAATCGTTCAAGACAGCAACGTAGGGTCGAAGCCATGGAGGCCTTCGACGTCACGGCGCTGCGGGGCCGTGGCCTGCGCGCGACGCGGCCCCGGCTGGCCGTGCTGGCGACGCTCCGCCGTCGGCCCCACGCGAGCGCCGAGGAGGTCGTGCGCGAGGTGCGCGAGTCGCTCGACGCCGTCTCGGTGCAGGCCGTCTACGACGTGCTGAACGCCCTCGCGCTGAGCGGTCTCGTCCGCCGGGTCGACCCGACCGGTGCGCGCGCCGCGCGGTACGAGCTCGACGTCGGCGACAACCACCACCACCTGGTGTGCCGGGGCTGCGGCCTCATCGTGGACGTGCCCTGCGCCGTCGGGCACGCCGTGTGCCTCCAGCCCGCACTCGACCACGGCTTCGCGCTCGCGGAGTCCGAGGTGACCTACTGGGGGCTCTGCTCCCGGTGCCAGACCGAGGCGACGGGGCCCGTCCGGGTCACGGCGTCGACCGCCCTGCCGGAAGGACCAGCATGACGATCCCCCGCACCACCAACGACTTCGGCGCCCCCGTCGGGAGCGACCAGCACTCCCTCACGGTCGGCCCGAACGGCCCGATCCTGCTGCACGACCACTACCTGATCGAGAAGCTCGCGCACTTCAACCGCGAGCGCGTGCCGGAGCGCGTCGTGCACGCCAAGGGCAGCGGCGCCTTCGGGACGCTGCGCGTGACGCAGGACGTCTCGCGCTTCACCCGCGCCGAGCTGTTCCAGCCCGGCGCCGAGACCCCGATGCTGGCGCGGTTCTCCACCGTCGCGGGCGAGCAGGGCAGCCCCGACACCTGGCGCGACCCGCGCGGCTTCGCGCTGAAGTTCTACACGTCCGAGGGCAACTACGACCTCGTCGGCAACAACACCCCCGTGTTCTTCATCCGCGACACGATGCAGTTCCCCGACTTCATCCACAGCCAGAAGCGCCGCAGCGACACCGGTCTGCGGGACAACGACATGCAGTGGGACTTCTGGACGGCCGTCCCCGCCTCCGCGCACCAGGTCACCTGGCTGATGGGCGACCGCGGCATCCCGCGGACGTGGCGCCACATGGACGGCTTCGGCTCGCACACGTTCCAGTGGATCAATGCCGACGGCGAGAAGTTCTGGGTCAAGTACCACTTCAAGACCGACCAGGGCATCGAGTTCTTCAGCCAGGACGACGCCGACGCGATGGCCGGTGTCGACGGCGACTACCACCGTCGTGACCTGTCCGAGGCGATCGAGCGCGGCGACTTCCCGACGTGGACGCTGCACGTGCAGGTCATGCCCTACGACGAGGCGCGGGACTACCGCTTCAACCCGTTCGACCTGACGAAGGTGTGGTCCCAGAAGGACTACCCGCTCATCGAGGTCGGCACGATGGAGCTCAACCGCAACCCCGAGGACTTCTTCACCGAGATCGAGCAGGCCGCGTTCGCGCCGTCCAACCTCGTTCCCGGCATCGGCCTCTCGCCGGACAAGATGCTGCTCGGCCGGGTGTTCTCCTACGCCGACGCGCACCGCTACCGCATCGGTGCGAACTACTCGCAGGTCCCGGTCAACGCGCCGCAGGTGCCCGTGCAGTCCTACAGCCAGGCGGGGGCGATGCGGACCGAGAACTACCCGAAGGGCCGTCCGGTGTACGCGCCGAACAGCCACGGCGGCCCGCACGCCGACCCCTCGGCCGTGACCGAGACCGACGCGTGGACCACCGACGCCGAGTTCGTGCGCCAGGCCTACACGCTGCGTGAGGCCGACGACGACTTCGGTCAGGCCGGCACGCTCGTGCGCGAGGTGCTCGACGACGCGGCGCGCGACCGCCTCGTCGGCAACATCTCCGGGCACCTGCTCGGCGGCGTCTCCGAGCCGACCCTCGTGAAGGCGTTCGCCTACTGGAGCAGCGTCGACGCCGAGCTCGGTTCCCGCGTGGAGACCGTGGTGCGCGAGACGCTGCGCCGCGGTGAGGCCGACACGGCGGGGAACTCCTCGCCGAGCACGGACGTGGACGAGGACCTGGTCACCCAGGCCTGAGCCGCTGACGGGCACGGTCGGTCGCCGGTGACGGCGACCGACCGTGCCCGTCGTCGTTCCTCCCGAGGCCCGGCGGGGTCCTCAGGACCCCGCCATCACCCACGCGTTGTCCCGGAACAGGTTCCCGGGGTCGACCTCGCGCTTGACCGAGCGCAGCCGCTCGAGCGTGGCGGGCGGGAAGGCCCGGGCGACGACGTCGGCCGCCGGACCCGTGTCGAAGCTGAGGTAGGTGCCCTCGCCGTGCGCGAGCACCGCCGCCCAACCGGCGTCCAGGGCCGCCTCGTGCCCCCCGAGCGCCGTCACGGAGAAGTTCGCCGACCGGCCCGCGTAGGCCGTCGCGTCCGCCGCGACGTCGGAGATCGCGCCGCCGACCGCCCGCACCGAGAAGAAGTGCGTCGCCCCGGAGCGCAGCAGCGCCTCGACGTCGCGGGCCAGCTCGGGCGTCAGGTGCTCCACGAGCGTCGAGCGCGAGTGCGGCTCGCCGACGGCGGCGTGCGCGGCGTCGGAGGCGCCTCCCATCACCTGCGCGTACCGCGCCATCTGCACCTGCTGACCGATCAGCGGCGCGAGCGCCGCGAACGGCTGCAGCCGCTCGATCACGGTGTCCGGGTCGCTGTGGTCCACGACGCCGTAGACCTGCGCGACCACACGACCGTCGCGCTGCGGCGCCCCCATGACGAGGAACAGCGTGACGTCGCGCGGAGACGCCTCGATCGCGGCCCCGAAGCCCGTGAGGAAGTCGGCCACGTCGCTCGCGTCGAACGCCAGCTGGACCCAGCCGACGTCGCCGACCTCCGCCGCCTCCAGCTCGAGGGCGGTGACGACGCCGAGGTTGGCGCCCGCGCCGCGCAGCGCCCAGAAGATCTCGGGGTGCTCGGTGTCGCTCACCCGGAGCGCCCGCCCGTCGGCGAGGACGATCTCCGCGGCGCGCACGGCGTCGATCGTCAGCCCGTGCTCGCGGCCCAGGAGGCCCACGCCGCCCGCGGTGGCCAGCCCTCCGACGGCGACGCCCCCGTAGTCGCCCGAGCTGATCGCCCAGCCGTGGCTGTCGAGCGCCGCCGCGACGGCTCCCCACCGCGCGCCGGGGCCGACGCGCACGAGGCGACGCTCGGCGTCGAGCACCTCGATCGTGTCCAGCCGGCCGACGTCGAGGACGATCCCGCCGTCGTTCGTCGAGCGGCCCGAGATCCCGTGGCCGCCCGAGCGGATCGAGAGCGGCACCTGCCCGAGCACGGGCTGCTCCCTGGCGAAGGCGAGAGCCTCGACGACCTCCGCCGTCGTGCCCGGACGCAGCACGAGGCCGGGGCGGCCGCCTCGCATGTACGTCGCGCGGTGCTGGGGGTAGGTGAAGGATCCGGGTTCGACGGCGGAGCCCACCAGCGAGGTCGGCAGCCCGTCGTAGTCGATCCCGTCGCGGCGGAGCGAGGCGGCGCGGGGGCTGAGCACGGGGCCCGTGGTGGTCCCGCGGACGCGACGCTCGGCGGCGATCCGCTCGCGCAGGTCGGGGACGACCTCCTGGGCGAAGGTCGTCATCGTGGTCGGATCGTCCGTGGCCACGATGAACGTGCCGACGCCGTCCTCGAGCGCGAGGGCGAGCAGGTCCTCGACCCAGCGCTCGGGCGGGCCCTGGAGCGGTCCGGTCGTGCGGGCGCTGAAGGCGCCCTGGATGTTGAGCAGGCGACGGATCTCGCGCGGGTCGCGCCCGGCCTCGCGGGCGGCGGCGTCGATCGTCGCGTTGCCCGGAGCGAGTCCGTCCTCGCCGAGGTAGCCGAGCGACGGCAGCCAGCCGTCGGCCTGCCGCCCGACGAGGCGCAGCATGCGCGGCTTGTAGGCGCCGACGACGATCGGGATCGGGTGGGCCGGGCGCGGGCCGCGCTTCGCGCCGTCGACGTGGTGGAACTGCCCGGCCACGCGCAGCGGTGAGCGGTCGTCGGCCGCCCAGATGCCCCGGATGATGTCGATCGCCTCCGACAGCGCGGTGACGCCCTGGCCCGGGGTGCGGCGCGGCTCGCCCATCGCCTCGATCGCGTCCCAGAACCCGCCGGCGCCGAGGCCGAGATCGACCCGGCCGCCCGAGAGGAGGTCCAGGCTCGCGGCGCTCCGGGCGAGCACCGCGGGTTGGCGCAGCGGCACGTTGAGCACGTTGCCGGCGAGGCGGATCCGGCTCGTGCTCGCAGCCACCCAGGTCAGGAGCGTCCACGTGTCGTGGAACTGCGGCTGGTAGGGGTGGTCCTGGAACGTCGCCAGGTCGAAGCCCAGCTCCTCGGCTTCCCGGGCGAGCTGGACCGGCGCGTGCGGGGAGGCGTTGGACGGCGTGAGGAAGACGCCGGTCTCGAGGTCGTGGCCGTAGTCGGGCATGTCTCGATCGTCCGCCTCGCGCGGGAGCGGGGCAACGTGTCGGTGAGTCGCTTACGATGGGTGAGTGACCATGGAGCTGATCGACGACGAGCTGTGCCGACGCATCAACCCGGTGATGGAGCTGGTGGGGCAGCGTTGGGCCTCCAGCATCCTGCTCGCGATCGGACGCGGCGCCACGCGGTTCACGCAGGTCACCGCGACCGTGGAGGGCCTCTCGGACCGGATGCTCGCGAAGCGGCTCAAGGAGCTGCAGCACGCGGGTCTGGTCGAGCGGACGATCGTGCCCACGACGCCCGTCCAGGTCCGCTACACGCTCACGGATCGCGGTCGGTCCCTGCTCGTGGCGATGCAGCCGCTGATGCGCTGGACGCACGCCGCGTCCCTCGAGCGCGCCGCCGGATGATCTCGCTGCTGCCGGTGCGTCGGGTCGAGGCGGACCCGCTCGCCGTCGCGCCGCGCGACCGCTGGCCGGCCACGATGCCCGCCGTCGCGCAGATGCTGACCGTCGGGCTCGACCTCGGCCCGGTCACGGTGATCACCGGTGAGAACGGTTCGGGCAAGTCGACTCTCGTCGAGGCGATCGCGATCGCCTACGGCCTCAACCCCGAGGGCGGATCGACCGGTGCGCAGCACGTCTCGCGGCCGACCGAGTCCTCGCTCGGCGAGCACCTCCGCCTGATCAGGGGTGCCGGGGCGCCCCGCAAGGGTTTCTTCCTGCGGGCCGAGACCATGCACGCGTTCTACAGCTACCTCGAGGACTCGGGCTGGCCGGACCGCCTGCACGAGCGCAGCCACGGTGAGTCCTTCCTCGACCTCGTCGCCGCGCGCTGGCGGGTGCGCGGGTTGTGGCTGCTCGACGAGCCCGAGGCCGCCCTGTCGCTCTCGGGCTGTCTCGCGCTCGTCCGGCTGCTGCGCGACCAGGTCGACGGCGGATCCCAGGTCATCGTCTCGACGCACTCGCCCGTGCTCGCCGCTTTTCCCGGTGCCGACCTGCTGGAGGTGGGGGAGTGGGGCATCCGCTCGTGCGCGTACGACGACCTCGACCTCGTCCGGGGGTGGCGAGGATTCCTCGCGGCGCCGCAGCGGTTCGTGGCGGACGACGGCGGGTGACGGTGGGGCCGGACGTGCGAGAGGCCGGACCGCTGCTGCGGTCCGGCCTCTCGTCGTTGCGCGGAGGATGGGGGATTCGAACCCCCGAGGGCTTTCACCCAACACGCTTTCCAAGCGTGCGCCATAGGCCACTAGGCGAATCCTCCCGGCCGAACGAGGATACCCGACCCGAGGCGTGAGGCCGAATCGGCCCGTGGTGGTCGCCGATCGACCCGCGCGGGCCGGTCGATCGGGGGGCCCGCCGGGGTCGGGTATCCTGGACACAGACCCCTCGTGCGACGTCATCTCGCTGAACTCCCCCAGGGCCGGAAGGCAGCAAGGGCAGGTGAGCTCTGGCGGGTGTGCGAGGGGTCCTTTTCATGCCCGGACGCGTCAGTCAGGGCCGCGGGCGCCGACCGTCGGCAGCGTCGGCCACGACCGCCGCGATGCGCGCCGCCCGGGTGGCCGACCGCCGCGCCGTGTCCACCGCCGCGATCCCCCTCTTCCTCGCCGACGGCGGGAAGGCGTCCCACGCCGCTCGCGCCGTCGGTACGGCATCCAGCGCCGCAGCGAGATCGGGCGGCTCGATGAGGGCCTCGGAGTTGTCCAGCACCGTCCACGAGCCGTTGTCCCTCGCCGTCTCGATCGCGCGGCGCCCCGCGTCCTCGACGAGTCCGGCGGCCTCGAGGTCCGCGAGCCTCGCCTTGTTCGTCGCGGCCCACCCGCTGGTCGGACGACGCGGAGAGAACCACTGGGCCACGACGCGATGGTCCAGGCCCTTCTTCGGCCCGTCGATCCAGCCGAAGCACAGCGCCTGGCGCACCGCGTCCTCGTAGCCGACGCTCGCGTCGTCGTTCCCCGCCCGCGGCTGCAGCAGCCACGCCCCGCGCGAGGTCGCGTGGTGCTCGGCCAGCCACGCGCGCCAGGCGGTGGTGTCCGCCGCGACCACCCGTTCGCCGTCGTCCAGTGCTCCCATGGTGCCGACCGTAGCGCCGACCACCCGCACCGCCAGGGCTGCGCGGCTCTCGCGGAGGGCGGTGGTCGAACGACGGCGCCCCTCGCCCGTCCCCAGGGGTCCGGACCCGCCCCGTCGTGTCCGACCCTCCGACTACCCTGAACCGGTGACCACAGCCCTGTACCGCCGGTACCGCCCGGACTCGTTCGCGGACGTCATCGGCCAGGAGCACGTCACCGATCCGCTGCGCGCCGCGCTCCGCGCCGACCGCGCCACGCACGCCTACCTCTTCTCCGGTCCGCGCGGCTGCGGCAAGACCACCTCGGCCCGCATCCTGGCCCGCTGCCTCAACTGCGCGAAGGGTCCGACCGACACCCCGTGCGGTGTCTGCGACAGCTGCGTCGAGCTGGCCCGCGGGGGTCCCGGCAGCCTCGACGTGGTCGAGATCGACGCCGCCAGCCACGGCGGCGTCGACGACGCGCGCGACCTGCGCGAGCGCGCCGTGTTCGCCCCGGCTCGTGACCGCTACAAGGTCTTCATCATCGACGAGGCGCACATGGTGACGCCGCAGGGCTTCAACGCGCTGCTCAAGCTCGTCGAGGAGCCGCCCGCGCACGTGAAGTTCGTGTTCGCGACGACGGAGCCCGAGAAGGTCATCGGCACGATCCGCTCGCGCACCCACCACTACCCGTTCCGGCTCGTACCGCCCGCCGTGCTCCAGGGTTACCTCGGCACGCTGTGCGAGGCCGAGCACATCGCCGTCGACAACGGTGTGCTGCCTCTGGTCGTGCGCGCCGGCGGCGGCTCGGTCCGCGACTCGCTCTCCGTGCTGGACCAGCTCATGGCCGGCGCGTCGGAGGACGGCGTCTCCTACGACCTCGCCTCGGCGCTGCTCGGCTTCACCCCGGTCACGCTGCTCGACGACGTCGTCGGTGCCCTCGCGGCGGGCGACGGCGCCGCGCTGTTCCGCGTGGTCGACCACGTGGTCGAGAGCGGACGGGACCCCCGCCGGTTCGTCGAGGACCTGCTCGACCGGATGCGGGACCTCATCGTGATCGCCGCGTCCGGCAGCGAGGCCGAGACCGTGCTGCGCGCGCTCCCGTCGGACGAGGTCGAGCGGATGCGCCCGCAGGCCGCGGCGCTCGGCGCGCACCGGCTGTCGACCGCCGCGGACATCGTGAACACCGGTCTGACGGAGATGGTCGGGGCGACGTCGCCGCGCCTTCTCCTCGAGCTGGTGCTCACCCGCGCGATGCTCGCGATCGGTGGGCTCGGGGAGGCCCCTGCGGCAGCGGCTCCCGCCGCACGCGGGGCGTCCGTCGCACCGATCGCCACGGTGGTCCCGCCGGTGGCGGCGCCCGTGGTGCGGGAGGCCCCGGCGACGGCGATCCAGGCGGCGGAGCGCCCGCGCACCGAGCCGGCCGAGCGGCGTCCCGCGGAGCAGCGTCCGACCGAGCAGCGTCCGACCGAGCAGCGGCAGCAGCAGGAGCAGCGTGCGCCCGAGCAGCGCCGGCCCGAGCAGCGCCAGCCGGTCGAGCGCCCCGAGCCCGAGCAGCGGGCGACCGAACGTTCCGCACGGGAGCGGCCGCCGGCGCGCGAGGACGCGGCCGAGACGCGACCGGCCGAACCCGCTGCGAACGCTGCGCCGGCTCAGCCCACCTCCGACGCCGGGGCGGTGGACGGGACCGAGCTGCGCCGTCGCTGGCCCGAGGTCCTGGAGACCCTCGCAGGCTCCAGCCGCGCCACGTGGACCCTCATCTCCCAGCACGCGCAGCCCGGTGAGGTCACGGCGGACTCCGTCACGCTGCTCTTCCCGACCTCGGGCCTGATCTCGGCGTTCACCTCGCGCGACGGCGGTTCGACCGTCTCGCAGGCCATCTTCGAGACGGTGGGCCTGCGCCTCCGCGTGATCGTCGACGTCGCCGGACCCGACGGTGGACCCGGCGGCGGTGGCGGCCGGGGCGGCGGGAACGACGGCGCGGACGGTCAGGGCGGGCAGCGTGGCCCCTCCGCACCGGGCGGCGCCGCCGGCTCCGGTCAGGGTCGGCCAGCCTCCGACGGCCGTGGCGGCCGCGACGGTCAGCGCGATCAGACCCGCGCCCAGGCGCCGTCGGCCCGCACCACGTTCGACGACGTCGGACCCGAACCCGACGAGGACCCGTTCGGCCCCGAGGACCCGGGTCTCGCCTGGGCCGCGACCGAGGACCCCGAGGCTGCCGCCACGGGGGGACCCGCGCCCACCCCCGCGCCGCCGTCGGCGGCACCGGCCGCCGTCACGCGGTCGATCTCCGCCCCCGCACCTGCAGCGACGATCGCCCCGGCGCCCGTCGCCGCACCGGTCGCGAACGCCGAGCCGGCACCGGCCGAGCGGCGCGCGGTCTCCGAGGCCGTCGCCCGCGCCCTCGCGGACTGGGACGCTCCGCAGGCCCCGGGCGCCCCGGCGGACGAGCTGACAGAGGACTCGAGCGACGCGGTCGAGGTGGCCGACGTGCCGCACATCCGCTCCCACCTCAGCGTCGTCGCCCCGGCCTCGGACGCCGCGACCACGCCTCCGACCTCGCCCCCGCCCACCGAGGACACCGCGGCCCACGCCCTCGCGACCGACGGCCCCGTCGCAGCCCCCGCCACCGGTGGGCTCGCCCCCGTCATCGACCTCCACGCCCGCACGCGGGCGCACGCTGCTCCGAGCGGAACGATCGAGGACCTCCCGCCCGCGCCGTGGGAGGAGGTGGACGAGGAGGAGCTGCGCGAGGCCGGCAGCTCCGTCCCGTCCGCGGCATCGGGCCCGATGGGTGCCACACTGGTCGCGAAGATGCTGGGCGGTGTCGTGATCGACGAGATCGTCGACGGCGTCTCGGACCTGCGGAGGTAGCGGCGTGAGCACTGCGTACGAGGGTGCGGTCGCCGACCTCATCGCCGAGCTGGGCCAGCTGCCCGGCGTCGGCCCCAAGGGCGCCCAGCGCATCGCCTTCCACGTCCTGGCCTCCGACACGGCCGACGTCGCCCGCCTCGCCGAGGCGTTGATCCAGGTCAAGGCGCGCGTCAGGTTCTGTGTCGTCTGCGGCAACGTCGCCGAGGCCGAGAAGTGCCGCATCTGCGTCGACGAACGCCGCAACGACACCCAGATCTGCGTCGTGGAGGAGCCGCGCGACGTCGTCGCGATCGAGCGCACCCGTGAGTTCCGCGGCAGGTACCACGTGCTCGGCGGCGCGATCAACCCGATCAACGGGATCGGACCGGACGAGCTGCGGATCCGCGAGCTGATGACCCGCCTCGCCGACGGCACCGTGACCGAGGTCATCATCGCGACCGACCCCAACGTCGAGGGTGAGGCCACCGCCTCCTACCTCTCCCGGCTGCTCGGGTCGATGGGCCTCGCGGTCACTCGCCTCGCCTCGGGCCTCCCCGTCGGAGGCGACCTCGAGTACGCCGACGAGATCACGCTCGGCCGCGCGTTCGAGGGTCGGGTGACGATGCGTGCGTGAGCCCACACCCGGCGCGCTCGACGCCGACCTGCTCGCCATCGAGGAGCGCACCGCCCAGGAGGCTCGCACGTTCCTCTCCACGGTCACCGAGGTCTCGGCCGGGACCGCGCCCGAGGCCGCGTTCCCGCTGCTGCTCCTGGCCCTGTCCGAGCTGGCGGCCGCCGGGTCCGTGCTCGGCGCGATCGTCGACGTCGTCCCCGCCGAACGCTTCGAGCCCGACGTCGGACCCGATGCCGATCTCGACCCGCTCCGCGAGGGCCTCGCCAACGCGCTCGAGGGTGTCGACGAGTACACCGACGTCGCCGATCCGGTCCTGGGCACCGACGCCGGGGTCTCCACGCTGTCCGGCGACCTCGCCGCGATCGCGCAGGAGCTGACGCTCGGTCTCGCCCACCACGACGCCGGGCACCGCTCCGAGGCGCTGTGGTGGTGGCAGTTCTCCTACCTCCAGATCTGGGGCGAGCGCACCGCCTCGGCGCTCCGCGTCGTCCTGGTGCTGCTCGGCCACCTCCGGCTCGACGTCCCCGACGACGTCGCCGGCGAGGCCGAGTTCGAGGCGCTGCACCACGACTGAGCAGGACCACCCCGCAGCACCCCCACCGCAGGAGATCTCGTGCGCATCGTCGTCATCGGTGGCAGCGGCCACATCGGCTCGTTCCTCGTCCCGCGGCTCGTCCGCGCCGGTCACGAGGTCGTCTCGCTGAGCCGTGGCACCTCGACGCCGTACACGGGCGGTGAGGAGTGGTCGCACGTCGAGCGGGTGATCGCCGATCGGGAGCAGGAGGATCGCGACGGCGTCTTCGCCGACCGGATCGCGCGGCTGCGGGCGGACGTCGTCGTCGACCTGCTGTGCTTCACGCTCGGGTCGGCGACGGCGCTCGTCGAACGGTTGCGCGGCGAGACCGGCCACCTCGTGGGCTGCGGCTCGGTCTGGCGCGCCGGCCCGAGCACGTCCCTGCCGATCTCTGAGGAGGACGCCCCGCCGCCCGTCGGCGAGTACGGGATCCAGAAGGACCGCATCGCCCGACTGCTCGCCGACGAGACGGCGAGCGGCGGCCTCGTCACCACCACGCTCCACCCCGGGCACATCAGCGGTCCCGGGTGGGCGCCGATCGGGCCGACCGGCAACCTCGACCCCGCCGTCTGGTCGACGCTCGCGGCGGGCGAGACGCTCCTCGTGCCCGGTCTCGGCGCCGAGACGATGCACCACGTGCACGCCGACGACGTGGCCCAGGCCTTCGAGCTCGCGATCACCCACCGCGACGCCGCCGGCGGTGAGGACTTCTTCGTCACCGCCGCGCACGGGCTGAACGTGCGCGGCTACGCGGAGCTCGCCGCGGGGTGGTTCGGGCGGGCCGCGAACCTCGAGCACGTGTCCTGGGAGACGTTCCGCGAGGGACTGGCGCCCGAGCACGCCGAGGCGAGCTGGGAGCACCTCTCGCGGAGTCAGGTCTTCTCGGTCGAGCGGGCGAGGCGGCTGCTCGGGTACGAGCCGCGCTACTCCGTGGTGGACACGGTGCGGGAGTCGGTCCGGCGGTTGATCGACGAGGGAACCGTCAGGGTCCCGCAGCCGATGGTGGTCTGAGCCGACCGTCCCGCCCGGTCGCCGATCACGCGATGCGCATCCCCCGAGCGAGCGTCGCCGTCGGGACCGCGAGTCTCCGAGCCGTGAGCGCGACCGCGCCCACGCCGATCACCAGGTACGCCGCGAGGCTCCACGGCCAGTACGGCGTCCCGGCCGGCACCTCGCCGTCGGGCTGGGTGCCGTCGTAGCACTCGTCCAGCTCGTCGGGCTGCCCTGCCTGGGCGTAGCGAACTCCGGCGCTGATGGCGCTCAGCGGGTCGCTGAACGAGCCGTCGTCGCTCGACGGTGTGAAGTCGGCGACCATGACGAACGGGTTGAGTCCGAGCAGCCAGGCCGTCCACTCGGTGTGGACGACGGTGCGCTCGTCCTCGTACCACTCGCACGTGTCGCTGGAGGCGGCCGAGCTCGAGTAGTCGTAGCCGTACACGCGCACGGTCTCGGTGCTGGACAGGAAGAACGCGGACAGCCCGAACGCGATGAGTGTGCCGACCGACAGCGCGGCCACCAGCACGTAGGTCAGCACGGCCGACCCCGCGGGACGCGAGACGAGGCTGGAGACGACCAGGCCGATCGCGCAGACCACGGCGAGCACGACCGCGAGCATGAGCACCGCCCCGATCGCGGCGAGCACGCCCGTCCCGCCGATCGCCAGACCCCACAGCAGGAACGGCAGCGATGCCACCAGGAACGCCAGCGCCGCGCCCCACGAGGCCAGCAGCTTTCCGACGGCGATGTCCCAGGAGGACAGCGTCGACGCCTGGAGCACGGCGAGGGTCCCGGCGTTCCGGTCGCCGTTGATGGTCGTGGCCGTCAGGGTCGGCGAGACGAGCAGACCGAGGAACAGGACGAACAGGAGGACGAGGCCGAAGACGGTGCGGCCGATCGTCTCGCTGGGGTCGTAGCCGACGTAGCCGAAGGACGACCGGTGCAACACGGCGACGATCCCCGCCGTCACGAGTCCGACCATCGCGAACCAGATCGCCAGCGCCACCTTCCACCGGGTGGAACGGATGCGCTGACGCGCCTCCAGCACCGCGACTGTCCGCACGCCCCACCAGGTGGGGCCGCGCGGGATGCGGTGGGGGGCCGTCGGGCCGGGGGCGGGGGCCGGCGCGGAGCTCGGCGGGGGCGAGGTCTGCGCGCTCATCGTCGCTCCGTCTCCATGGCCAGGTAGGTCTGCTCGAGGCGCCCGCCCGCGGGAGCCATCCGGGAGACCGGGATCCCGGCCGTGACGGTGTCGCGCAGCAGCGCCGCGGCGTGCGTCTCGTCCGGGAGGTGGACCAGGAACGTGCCGGCGCCCGGTGAGCCGGGTGGTTCGTCCGGATCGGGGGTGAGGGGGAGGCGGACCGTGGCCGCCCAGGCGAGGAGGGCGGCGGCGTCGAGCGTCGTGATCCGCCAGCGCGCGACGGCGGGGGCCGGTGCCCCCGCGACGGTCTGGCCCCGGTTGAGGAACACTGCGTCGTCCACCATCTCCTCCAGCTCGACCAGCACGTGGGAGGAGACCAGGACGGCGACGCCCGCGTCGGCGAGCGAGCGCACGAGACGGCGCAGGTCGACGCGGGATCGGGGGTCCAGGCCCGAGGCGGGTTCGTCGAGCAGCAGCACGCCCGGCGCGTGGATGAGTGCGCGCGCCAGGCCCAGCCGCTGCTTCTGTCCGCGGGACAGGACGCGCGCCGGCGCCCCCGTGTACTCCGCGAGGTGCACCGTCTCGAGCAGCCCGAGCGCGCGCTCGCGCGCGACCTCGGGAGGCACGCGGTAGGCGGCGCCGAACGTCGTGAGGACCTCGAGGCACGTGAGGGAGTCCCACGTGCCGAAGGTGTCGGGCATCCAGCCGACGTGGCGGCGCGCATCCGGACCGTGCTGGCCGTACGTCATGCCGTGCACCCTGACCTCGCCGGCGTCGGGCGCCAGGAGGCCCGCGAGCATGAGCAGCAGCGTGGTCTTGCCGGAGCCGTTCGGTCCCACCAGGGCCGTGACCGACCCGGGAGCCAGGGAGAGCGAGGCGTCCGCGACGGCGACCATCGACCCGAAGGCGCGGCGGACCGAGGAGGCCTGGAGCGCGGGGGCGCCGACGACGGGCGCGGCGGGCGGCGGTGGGAGACCCATGACCGAACACTAGGGGTCGGGCGGACTACAGTGGCAGCACCACCGACCCAAGGGAGGGTGCCTCGTGCGTCCCCAGCTCTGGCACATCATCGTGCTCCTTGTCGTCGTCCTGCTCGTCTTCGGGGCGGCCAAGCTTCCTGACATCGCCCGCAACGTGGGCAAGTCGGCGAAGATCCTCAAGGAGGAGGTCAAGGACCTCCGCGGGGACGAGCCGAGCAACCCGACCGCACCGGGGGCCGCCCCCTACACCCCGCCGCCGGCCGCGACGACGCAGCCCCACGTGGACCCGTACGCCCCGGGAGGCACCACGCCGCCCGGTGTGAGCAGCCCGACCGACGCGCCGTCGTCGGCTCCGAACGCCGGCCCGTCCGAGTGGCCCCCCGGCTCCTCGCCCCGCTGAGAGAGCTCGACCTCCAGCGGTGGTGACGCTGTCCCGCAAACCGAACCAGCGCTCGCGCCGGCAGAACCCCGAGGGCCGCATGGCCCTCGGGGATCATCTGCGTGAAGTCCGTCGTCGCTTCGTCCTCGCCTTGGTGGGTGTGGCCATCGGCGCGGGCGTCGGCTGGTTCCTCTACGATCCCGTCTTCGCGCTGGCGGCCGAGGCGATCCGCAACACCGACGGTGGCGGTGTGATCACGGACCTGAACTTCACGCAGTCGATGGCACCGTTCGACCTGAAGGTCCGCGTCTCGTTCTTCCTCGGCGTCCTGGCCTCGAGCCCGTGGTGGATCTACCAGCTGTGGGCCTTCGTCGCCCCCGGGCTGACGCGCCGGGAGAAGCGCACGGGCCTGGCCTTCGTGGCGGCGGCCGTGCCGCTGTTCCTCGGTGGCGCCTACCTGGCGTGGGCCGTGCTCCCGAACGCGCTCCGCCTGCTCACGTCCGCCACGCCCGACGGCGTCAGCAACCTCATCGACGCCGCGAACTACCTCACGTTCGTCATGCAGTTCATGCTGATCTTCGGTCTGGCCTTCCTGCTGCCCCTCCTGATGGTCGCGATCACCGCGGTCGGTGTCGTGCGGGGGTCGACGTGGCGGAAGGGCTGGCGCTGGGCCATCGTGGGCATCTTCACGTTCGCGGCCTTCGCGACGCCGTCGCCCGACGCCATCTCCATGGTTCTCATGGCACTGCCGATCTGCGGCCTCTACGGCGTCGCGCTCCTCGTCTGCGCGCAGCTCGACCGGCGCCGCGACAAGCGGCGCGCCGCCGAGGACGCCGAGCTGGCCGGCAGCTCGGAGGGATCCGCCGGACCCGGTCCTGCCGTTGCCTGAGCTCGAGGTCTCCACGATCCTTCTGCTCGTGCTGGCCGGTCTGGCCGCGGGCTGGGTGGACGCCGTCGTCGGTGGCGGCGGCCTGATCCAGCTCCCCGCGCTGCTCCTGACGCCGGGCGTGACGCCGATCCAGGCGCTCGCGACCAACAAGGTCGCCTCGATCATGGGCACCTCGGTCAGCTCGATCACCTTCTACCGGCGGGTCCAACCCGATCTCACGACGGCGGCGCCCGCGGCGCTCGCGGCCCTGGCCGGGGCGGTGGGGGGCGCCGCGCTGGCCTCGCGCATCCCCGAGGAGGCCCTGCAGCCGATCATCGTGGTGGTCCTGATCGGGGTGCTCGTGATGGTGATGGCGCGACCGCAGCTCGGTGCGCTCACCGACCTGCGGTGGGAGGGCAACAGGCACCGGACGGTCGCGGCCGCCGTCGGGCTCACGATCGGGCTCTACGACGGGATGCTCGGGCCGGGGACCGGTACGTTCCTCGTGCTCGCGCTCGTCGGGGTCCTGGGCTACGCGTTCCTGCCGGCGTCGGCGATCGCGAAGATCATCAACTTCGCCACCAACCTGGGCGCGCTGATCTTCTTCGTCCCGAGCGGGCACGTGCTGTGGGCGCTCGGTCTGGTGGTGGGCACGGCCAACCTCGTGGGCGGTTACGTCGGTGCCCGGATGGCCATCTCCCGCGGCTCGGGCTTCGTGCGGGTCGTGCTGCTCGTGGTCGTCTCCGTCCTCATCGTGCGGCTCGGCGGCGAGGTCCTCGGGCTCTTCTGACGCCCGCGCGTGTCTCTCGTGGTGAGCACCAGGGTCCACGCCTCGGTGCGCCGTCCTAGAATCGGCCCCGGCCCTCCTCCCTCCGACCGGTTCGGACTCCTCGTGTCGCTCATCGTCAGCAAGTTCGGTGGTTCCTCCGTCTCCGACGCCGCCAGCATCAGTCGCGTCGCCGACCGGATCGTGACCATGCGAACGCAGGGCCACGACGTCGTCGTCGTCGTCTCCGCGATGGGGGACACCACCGACGAGCTCGTCGACCTGGCCGAGCAGGTCTCCGCCGGGGCCGAGGCGCCGCAGCGCGAGATGGACATCCTGCTCACGGCCGGCGAACGCATCTCGATGGCCCTGCTCGCGATCGCCATCCACGCGCGGGGCGTCCAGGCCCAGGCCTTCACCGGCCAGCAGGCCGGCGTGCTGACCGACTCCGCCCACGGCAACGCGCGCATCATCGACGTCACGCCCGGCCGGCTGACGAGCTGCCTCGAGGCGGGCAGCGTCGCGATCGTCGCGGGCTTCCAGGGGGTCAACGAGGACGCGGGCGACGTCACGACCCTCGGCCGCGGCGGCTCCGACACGACGGCGGTCGCCCTCGCCGCCGCCCTGCACGCCGACGTCTGCGAGATCTACACCGACGTCGACGGCGTCTTCACCGCCGACCCGCGCATCGTGCCGACCGCGCGCAGGCTCGCGCGCGTCACGAGCGAGGAGATGCTGGAGATGGCCGCGAACGGCGCCAAGATCCTGCACCTGCGCAGCGTCGAGTACGCCCGCCGCTACGGCGTGGAGATGCACGTGCGCTCGTCGTTCTCCATGCTCGAAGGAACCCGCGTGGTCACGCCCACCGAGGAAGAGGAACAGTCGATGGAAGCCCCGATCATCTCCGGCGTCGCGCACGACCGCAGCCAGGCCAAGATCACGGCCGTCGGCGTGCCGGACGTCCCCGGCGCGGCCGCCCTGCTGTTCGAGGCGGTCGCGGGTGCCGGCGCGAACATCGACATGATCGTGCAGAACGTCTCCGTCCACGAGACCGGACGTACGGACATCTCCTTCACCCTCCCGGTGGCCGACGTCGCCGTCGTGCGCGCCGCGCTCGAGGCCGTCGAGGCCGAGCTCGGCCACACCGACCTCATCGTCAACGACGGCATCGGCAAGCTGTCGCTGGTCGGGGCCGGGATGCGCTCGCACCCCGGCGTCTCGGCCAAGCTGTTCGGGGCGCTGCGGGACTCGGGCGTCAACATCGAGATGATCTCCACCTCGGAGATCCGCATCTCCGTGGTGACGTCCGCGGACGATCTCGACACGGCCGTGCGCGCGGTGCACACGGCGTTCGGGCTGGACGCGACCGAGGTCGAGGCCGTGGTGTACGGAGGATCGGGACGATGAGCGAGCACGTGGACGAGCAGGTCGGCCGGCACAGCCGCGCCGAGACCGGACTGACGGTCGCCGTCGTCGGCGCCACCGGCCAGGTGGGCGCGGTCATCCGCCGCCTCCTGGACGAGCGCGACTTCCCGGTCGCGGCGATCCGGTTCTTCTCCTCGGCGCGGTCCGCCGGCACGACCCTGTCCTGGCGGGGGAGCGACGTCGTCGTGGAGGACGCCGCGGCCGCGAGCGTCGAGGACCTGCGCGGGATCGACGTCGCCCTGTTCTCCGCCGGCGGCGCGACCTCGAAGGAGCTGGCACCGCGGTTCGCGGAGGCGGGCGCCGTCGTCGTGGACAACTCCTCGGCCTGGCGCCGCGACCCCGAGGTGCCCCTCGTGGTCTCCGAGGTCAACCCGCACGCGGCGGCGCACCGCCCGCGCGGCATCATCGCCAACCCGAACTGCACGACGATGGCGATCATGCCCGTGCTGAAGGTCCTCGACGGCGCGGCCGGCCTCGAGCGTCTCAAGGTCGCCACCTACCAGGCCGTCTCGGGCGGCGGGCTCAAGGGTGTGGCCGAGCTCGGCTCGCAGGTCCGCGCCCTGACCGACGCCGGGGCGCCCATCGAGGAGCTCACGCACTCGGGCTCCGCCGTCGACTTCCCGGCTCCCTCGCTCTACACCGAGCCGATCGCGTTCAACGTGCTCCCGCTCGCCGGTTCGTTCGTGGACGACGGTTCCGGTGAGACCGACGAGGAGCAGAAGCTGCGCTTCGAGTCGCGCAAGATCCTCGAGCTGCCCGACCTGCTCGTGGCCGGCACCTGCGTGCGCGTGCCGGTCTTCACGGGCCACTCGCTCGCGGTGCACGCCGAGTTCGGCTCCTCGATCACGCCCGAGCGCGCTCGCGAGCTCCTCGAGCAGGCGCCCGGGGTCGTCGTCTCCGAGGTCCCGACGCCGCTCGCGGCCGCCGGTCAGGACCCCACGTTCGTGGGCCGCATCCGCGCCGACCAGTCGGTGCCCGCCGGACGCGGGCTGGTCCTGTTCGTCTCGAACGACAACCTGCGCAAGGGTGCCGCGCTGAACGCGGTGCAGATCGCCGAGCTGCTCGTCCCCGAGCTCTCCACGTAGGGGTCCACCGCCTCCGCGTCCGCCCACGGGCGGAGGTGGGATCGCCCCGGCGGCCGATGTGCTCCGCGCCCCCTCCCGCGAGGCTGGACGCATGGCACACCTGATCGACGACCTCTCCCTCGGCGACACCGATCTCCTCGGCTCCGTCCGCGGCTGGCGTCTGGGCGACTGCGTGGTCGCGGTGGTGCAGGACGGGGGCGTCGTCACAGCCGGGGTCGGGGCCGACCCCGAGCAGCACGTGGAGATCGGGTCGATCTCCCAGGCGCTCACGGGACTGCTGTACGAGGACGCGCTGGAGCGCGGCGAGGTGGCGCGGACGACGACCCTCGGTGACGCGTTGCCGACCCTCGTCGGGAGTCCTGCGGCCGGTGTCACGCTCGACGCGCTCGCAACGCACCGGTCCGGGCTGCCGCGCCTCGCTGCGGGCACGAGTCCGCGGCGGCGCGAGTGGGACCTGGTCCGGCACGGCCGCAACCCCTACGGGGAGACGCTGCCGCAGCTGCTGCGCCAGACGGTGTCGACGTCGGTGACCGCCACGCCTCGCGTGCTCTGCTCCAACCTCGGTGGCGCACTCCTCGGGCACGCGGTGGCCGCGCGGGCGGGGACGGACTACGCGGGCCTCCTCGACGCCCGCCTCGCGGCCCCGCTGGGGCTCGACTCGGTCCACGTCGCCGACGTCCGCGGCGATCTGCTCCCGGGGACCATGGTCGGGACCACGCGTCGGGGTCGCCGGCGCGAGGCGTGGGTGGGGGAGGGCATCGCCCCGGCGGTGGGTGTCCGCGCGACGGTCGGCGACGTCGCCCGGTTGGCGGCCGCGATCCTGGCCGGTGAGGCTCCCGGCCTCGGTGCCCTCGAGCCGCGAGCCGACCTCGACGGTGGTACGCGGATCGGGTCGGGCTGGTTGACGTCGGCGCCGGGTCGCACGGGGCGCACGGTCACGTGGCTCGGCGGCGGGACCGGCGGGTTCCGTTCCTACCTCGGACTGGACCGCGCGCGGGGGCGGGCGATCGTGGCGGTCTCGCCGCGCTCGGTCGCCCCCGACGGCCCAGCGCTCGGCTGGCTCGCGGGCTGAGCGCGTCGGCGCCGGTCCCGCGCCGGCCGCGCCAGTCAGGCGGCGTCGAGGTCGAGGACGGCGCGGCCGAGTGCCGCCGTCGCCTCGAGCAGCAGCGGGCGCGGCATCCCGAGGTTGACGCGGATGTGGCCGGGCGCACCGCACAGCGCGCCGTCGGTGATCGCGACGCCGGCGTGCTCACGGAAGAACGCGCCCAGGTCGTCCGGGAGCGCAGCGCCCGACGGCGACCGCACGTCACGCAGATCGACGAGCTGCAGGTAGGTGCCCTCGAGGTGGGTCGGAACGGCGTCCGGGATCGCCGAGGCGAGCGCGCCGACGAACGCGTCGCGGTTGCCGCGAAGGTAGTCGCGGGCGCCCGCGAGCCAGGGGCCGCCGTCGTCGTAGGCGGCGATGTTCGCGACGAGGCCGATGGTGGCGGCCTCGTAGCCGGCGAGCGTCGCGGGCTGCTGCAGGATCTCGCGCAGGCGCGGCGTGGTGGCGATCATCTGGGCGCACTTGAGGCCGGGCAGGTTCCACGCCTTCGAGGCGGACACAGCCGTGACGGTGTGCTGCGCGGTGGTCTCGTTGAGGCTCGCGTACGGGACGTGTGCGACGTCGTCGAGCAGCAGGGGCGCGTGGATCTCGTCGGAGAAGACCGTCGCGCCGTGGCGCTCGACGACCTCGGAGATCGCGAGGAGCTCCTCGGCCGTCAGGACGCGGCCGACCGGGTTCCACGGGTTGCACAGCACGAGGAGGGCCGGACCCTCGATGCTCGCGAGAGTCGCGTCCAGCGCGTCGAGGTCGTGGGCCCACCGTCCGGTCCCGTCCTGCGCGGCGGCCACCGTGCGCAGTCCGTGCCCGACGAGCCCGGGGCGCGTCAGGAACGGCATGTAGGCGGGCGTGGTGACCACGGCGGTGCTGCCGGGACCCGTGACGTGGTCCAGCGTGACCCGCAGCGCCGTCAGCACGTCGGGCACGAGGCGCACGTCGCTCGCCGGGAAGTCCCAGCCGCTGGTGCGTCGGTACCAGTCGGAGCACGCCCGCGCGGTGTCCCGCACCAGGTCCACGGGCAGGTAGCCGACGGTCGCGTTCTCGACGGCACCGTGCAGGGCCCGCGTGATCGGCGGCGCCAGCGGGAGGTCCAGCTCCGCGACCCAGGCCCCAATGGTCCCGGGGAAGGTGGTCCACTTCTGCGATCCGCGTGCGACCAGATCGGCCGCGGTGAGGGCGTCGACGGCGGCGGTGTCGAGGTCGGGAACGGTGGACGTCTGCTCGGAGGTGGCGGCGTTGATCACCTCATCAGCCTAGAGTCGCTCTCCCTCGGGGGCTCGCTGGGAGCAGCGTCGTCCGACGGACGGGACGGACCTCCGCCCCCGTCCCTGGCCGCCCGCATCGCGCGCTGCCCGGCCGGCAGGAGCAGCGCGAACGCGGCCGCGACGAGCGTGGCCACCCCGGCCACCACGAGCACGGTCTGCACCGAGACCACGTTCGCGAGCGGCCCGAAGATGGACATGCCGAGCGGCATCGACAGCGCCATGACGATGCCGACGAAGCCGAACACGCGTCCCTGCCGCTCGGCGGGCACCGTCTCCTGCAGCGCCGTCATCGACGGGGTCGAGAACGCCGGGACGGCGACGCCCACGAGGAACATGAAGACGAAGAAGATCCAGATGTTCGGCGAGAGGCCGAGCCCGATCGAGAGCACGCCGAAGGCGATCGACGACGCCAGGATGAGCGTCATCCGCGGGACCTTCTCCCCCCAGACCGCCACGGTCGCACCCGCCGCCATCATGCCGATGGAGAACGCCAGCTCGAGCGCCATGAGCTTCCACGGCTCCTCGCCGAACGAGCGGGCGACCATGAGCGGCGTCAGGAACGACGGCGCCGCGGCGAGCACCATCACCACGGCCCACAGGCCGAGCAGCCAGCGGACGAAGGGGTGGCCGACGATGTAGCGCACACCCTCGGTGAGGTCGGCGAAGTAGCCGGCAGGCGCTGCGCCGTCGGCGTTCCGCACGATCCGCCCGACGGGCACCAGCGCCAGCAGGCCGATGCCGATCACGGCGGTGGCGACGTCGACGAAGAAGATCGCCTCGATAGGGAAGCTGGCGTAGAGCGCGGCGGCGACCGCCGGCGCCAGCAGCATCATGGCGGCCTGGATGGTCTGGTTGATGCCGTTGACGCGCAGCAGCTTGCCGCTCGGCACGATCTGCGGCAGGAGCGCCGCGACGGCCGGCGTCTGGATGCCGGCGCCCGTGGACCGCACCGCCAGGGCCGCGAAGATGAGCCACAGGTCGTCGGCACCGCGCAGCATGAGGATCGCCAGGGTCAGCGTCGCGACCGCGATGGCCGCGTCCGCACCCATGATGAGCCACTTGCGGTTGTGGCGATCGGCCCAGACGCCACCGAAGATCGACACGATCGCCTGCGGCAGGAAGCCGAACACGGTCGACAGCGCCATCACGGAGCCGTCCTTCGTGGTCAGCGTGAGGTACCACATGACCGCGTACTGCACGAGCATCGAGCCGAACAACGACACGGTCTGACCGCTGAGGAACAGCGCGGTCTGGCGCCGCCAGCCCGGCTTCTCGGCCTCGGCGGCGGCGTTCAGCGCCGCCGAGTCCTGCGCGTCGTCTCGGATCGGGTCCACGGGGTCCATGGTGTGGTAGACCACCGACATCCGGGAAAGTCATTGCTGCTGCCGAAGATTCCTGCTCGGCAGCGGCCGGTCTGGCTCTGGTCGGCTCGGTCAGACCGCCACGTGGCGCAGCACGAAGTCCAGCTGTACCCGCATCTGCGCGATCCGCTCGTCGTCGGCGTAGGACCCGTGACCCGCCTCGTACCGGTAGGTCTCCACGGCTGGGGCGCCGTCGCGAGCCTCGAGCGCGGCGAGGTAGTTCTCGACCTGCCGGATCGGGCAGCGCGGGTCGTTCTCCCCGGCCAGTACGAGGACCGGGGCGACGACGTCGTCCACGTACGTCAGCGGGGAGGAGACGCGGTAGGCCTCGGGCACCTCCTGCGGCGACCCGCCGAACAGCGAGCGGTCGAAGGCCTTCAGGCCCTCCATCTCGTCCTCGTACGCGGCCACGTAGTCGGCGACCGGGACGCCCGCGACGCCGAGGGTCCAGCGCTCCGGCTGCGTCCCCAGTCCGAGCAGCGTGAGGTAGCCGCCCCACGACGCCCCGGCCAGCACGGACCGTGCCGGGTCGACCACGCCCTGCTCGACGAGGGCGGCGTGCACCGCCGCGACGTCCTCGAGCTCCGTGAACCCGACCTTCACCTCCAGCGCGTCGCGCCACGCGCTGCCGTAGCCGGTCGAACCCCGGTAGTTGACGGTGAGGACGGCGAACCCGTGGTCGACCCACGCCGCCAGGTCGGGGGCGAACGAGTCCGACTCGTGCCAGGTCGGACCGCCGTGCACCTCGACGACGACCGGCAGCGGGCCCGCGTCCCGCGCGATCCCGCTCGGCCGTCGCAGGAGGGCGTGCACGCGCCCGCCGGGCCCGTCGACCCAGACGTCCTCGACGTCGACGCTCGGTGGCGCCGCCTCACCCGGGGCGGCGAGCAGGACGGCGTCGGTGCCCGCGGAGCGCACGCTGCGCGGGGCGGCGGCCGAGGACCAGCCGAACCAGACGTCGCCGTCGGGCCGGACGCCCGCCGAGCTGACGGTGCCGTCGGTCGGGCCCACGGGCGCCGTGGTCCCGGTGGCGAGGTCGTGTCGGTACAGCCGGGTGCGGGCCTCGTGGTCGACGGCGACCAGCAGCGCCTCGCCGTCGGGGTACCAGTCGGCGTCCGCGACGTCGCCGGGCAGGCCGAGGTCGAGCAGCGTCGTCGCGCCCGTCTCGACGTCCCAGACCAGCAGCTCGGGGCGTCCGGAACGCTCGTGCTGGACGAGGAGGCGGGGATCGCCGTCGCGCGGCGCGAAGGCGACGGCGCCCAGGCCGAGGCCCTCGCCGTCGTCGAGATCGGCGACGGTACCGCCGTCGGCCACGCGCAGCACGCGCAGCGCGGGGTGGCGGTTGTCGCCACGTTCGCTGTGCTCGACGGCGACGCGCGCACCGTCGTGGCTCAGCGCGGCCACGCCCGCGTCCTCCTCGTGGGAGTACAGCAGGCGGCCCGCGGCGGGGACGTCGGTGGGGGAGGCGCCGACGGCGAAGGCGTGCACGCGCGTGCCGTCGTCGTCGCTGGAACCGGTCACGACCACCTCTCCAGGGCCGAGCAGCAGCCCGGCCGAGTAGGCGGCGGGCAGGTCGAGCGGGGTCTCGACGCCGGTGGCGCCGCCGTCGGGGCCCGTGGCGAACACCTGGCGGCGCCAGACGCCGTGCTCGTCACCGGCGTCGTCGTCGAACCACCACAGCCATGCGCCGTCGGCGCTGATCGAGGCGTCGGTCGTGCCTGCGGGGCGGTTCGTCGCGACGGCGAGCGCACCCGTCGCGACGTCGTGGGAGTGGACCTGGCGCACGCCGTCGTGCGTGGCGACGACGCACGCGCGGTCGGGTGCGTCCTGCGCCCAGTCCGGCAGCGAGACGTGGCCGGCGCGGAAGCGCGCCTCCCAGGCGGGCGCGGTCGTGGGTTGTGGGGTCATCGGTTGTGGGGACCCTGGCCGGCGGCGCGGTCGCGGCGCATCCGGGCGATCAGCGCGACGATCGCCCCGACGACGGCGAGCGCCACGACGACGAGCACCCACGGCGGGAGGTTCGACGTGGCGTCGTCCTCGGCGGGAGCGGTCTCGGTCTCGGTCGCCTCGGCCGAGGCGCTCTCGGACTCGACCTCGGTCGCGGTCTCGGACGCGCTCGTGGACGGCTCCGCCGTGGGCTCCGTCGTGGGCTCCGCCGTGGGCTCCGCCGTCGGGCTCGCGACGGCGGGCACGTCGAGCGTGAACGTCAGCGTGCCGTCGATCGGGTGACCGTCGGAGGAGGTGACGCGCCACGCGATCGCGTAGGCGCCCGGCGCCAGGTCCGCGGCGAGCGGGACGACGACGTCGGTCCCGGCCACCGTGAGCGGCTGCGAGACGACAGTGCCGGCGGGGTCGGTGACGACGACGTCGGCCCCGATCTGCGCGATCTCGGCGCTGTAGCTCAGCGTCAGCTCGGTCGGCGCCGCCGTCAGGGTCTCACCGTCGGAGGGGGTGGACGCGATCAGGGAGTCGTGCGCGGACGCCGGAGCCGCCACGAGACCGAACGAGAGGAGCAGAGCCACCAGGGCGGCGAGGGGAGCGAGAGCACGGCGGAGCACGAGCAGGCCTTTCGTCGGGGAACCCCTCCCATGGTAGGTCGGCGAAAGGTCCTCCCAGGGGCGCGCAGGCGCGTGAGAGCGTTGCGCCATGACCACGACCGACCCGCTCTTCCCGGGCAAGCAGTTCATCTCCACGGTGCTGGAGGCGCTCGACACGAAGACGGCGATGTCCGGGAGGATGGCCCGCCGCTACCTTCAGCGAGCCGCGATGGCCGGGATCATCATCGGGATCATGTACGGGGCCCACTTCGGGGTGATCGCCGCGTTCGACGCCGTCCAGGTCGGCGACACCTCGCTCTACACGCTCGGGCGGCTCGCCGGGGCCCTCGTGTTCGGGTGGGCGCTGGTCTTCATCTACTACTCGAGGTCGGAGCTGCTGACCTCGAACATGATGATCGTGACGATCGGTGCCTACCACCGGCGCACGTCCTGGTCCCGGGCCCTGCGGATCCTGGGCCTGTGCTTCCTCGGCAACGCGCTCGGCGGCCTGCTGGTCGCGCTGCTGCTGCGGTTCAGCACCCTGACCGAGGGGGCGACGGGGGAGCAGATGGGCCTCGCCGTCGAGCACAAGCTCGCCTACATCAGCGACGGTGCGACCGGCTGGGGCGACCTCTTCGTGCGGGCCGTGCTGTGCAACTTCATGATCAACCTGGCGATGCTGCTGGTCTACAACGGGCTCATCAAGGACGACCTCACCAAGAGCCTCGTGATGATCGTGGCCGTGTTCGTCTTCGCGTTCCTCAGTTTCGAGCACTCCGTGGCCAACACGGTGCTGTTCCTCGAGGTCGGCCTCAAGGAGGGGGTCGACGTCGGGCTCGCGGCCGCGAACGTCGGGATCGCGCTCGTGGGGAACTTCGTGGGCGGCGGGCTGCTCATCGGGCTCTACTACGCGTACGTGAACGACGACGGGCGGCGGGGTGGCGGGGGCGCCGTGGGGTGACAGGAACCGCCGCTCCGACCGACTCGTTCCTCGTCGGGCGGAGCGGCTCCCGGCATCCTGGCGCCCCGGAAGATGATCAGGGCCCTACCGGCTTCGCCGGCAGGGCCCTGATCATTTTGTCGGGGTGACAGGATTTGAACCTGCGACCTCTTCGTCCCGAACGAAGCGCGCTACCAAGCTGCGCCACACCCCGAGCAGGCCCTTGCGGGCCGCAGACAAGACTAGCCCGAACTTCGTGGAATCACGAATCGTCGTCGTGGGGCTCCCGTCACACCCGCGACGGACCCGAGGGCCTCGGGAGCGAGGTGCGGGGGACGAGCTCCAGCAGCGTCGCCTCGGGGCGGCACGCGAACCTGACCGGGGCGAACGGCGACGTGCCGAGGCCCGCGCTGACGTGCAGCCAGGTCGAACCCTCGCCGCCGGACTCGTCCGGGCGCGCGCCCGGCCAGCCGTGCAGGCCCTTGGCACGGCCGCGGTCCAGGTCGCAGTTCGTGACGAGGGCTCCGTAGCCCGGCAGGCACAGCTGCCCGCCGTGCGTGTGACCCGCCAGCACGAGCGCGGCGCCGTCGGCCTTCATCGCGTCGAGCACGCGACGGTAGGGCGCGTGCGCCACGCCGAGCCGGAGGGCGCCGTGCGGGATGGGCGCACGCGCCGGGAAGATGTCCCGGTCCAGGTGCGGATCGTCCACGCCCACCAGGTCGAGGTGGTGCTCGCCCACGACGACGGCGTCGCGCCGGTTCGTGAGGTCCTTCCAGCCCGCGCCGGTCATGGCCCGGGCGAGCTCGGGAGCCGGGAGGAGATCCGCCGGCTCGGTCGGGCGCGCGTCGGGGGCGTGGCCGTCGGCCTCGCGCGGGTCGCGCCGCAGGTAGCGCGTCCAGCTCTTGGCCATCGGCGCGAAGTAGTCGTTGGACCCCATCACGAAGGCACCGGGGATCGTCAGCAGCGGCTCGAGGGCCTCGAGCAGCGGTCCGAGCGACTCGCGGTGCGCCATGTTGTCGCCCGTGTCGACCACGAGGTCCGGCTGCAGCGTGGCGAGGTCGCGGACGAACGCCACCTTGTCGCGCTGCGACGGCGTGAGGTGGAGGTCCGAGATGTGCAGGATCCGGAGCGTGGGGCTGCCGGGGTCGAGCACCGGTACTCGGACCTCGCGGACCGTGTAGGAGCGCGTCTCCGCCACCGCCCACAGGGCGCCGACGGCGCCGGACACGGCCAGAGCGGCTCCCGCCTGCAGGAGGCGGGAGCCGCGGGACCCGGTCAGCCGTTACCCCCGCCGGGGGGCTCGGGCTGGCCGGGCTGGGCCGGCTGGTTCGGGTCCGGTGGGGCGTTGGGGTCCGGGGTCGGCGCGGGTGCCGGCTCCGGCCCGAGGCTCGGGTAGATCGTGATGCGGCTGCCGGGTGCCACACGGCCACCCGGAGAGGCCTCAGCGACGTTCCCGGGCGAGACGTTCGCGCTGTACCGGCCCTCGCCGACGCTGACGCTGAACCCGGCCCGCTCGAGCGTGGTGGTGGCTCCGCCCACCGACTGGCCGACGACGCCGGGCACGGCGACGCGGTCGCCGAAGACCTGGCGCTCCTGCGCGTCGGGGAACCCGACGACCTCCATGCCCTCGGTGGCCTTGGCCATGTAGTCGCCCCAGATCGGCGCGGGGATGCGGCCACCGTAGATCTGGGAGTTGTAGCGTCCGTTGAGCGTGGTGCGGACCATCGGGAGGTCGCCCTCGCTGTGGCCCATCCACACGGCGGTGGAGAGCTGCGGCGTGTAGCCGATGAACCACGCGTGGTAGTCGTCGTTCGCCGTACCCGTCTTGCCCGCGGCCGGCCGGCCGATCTGGGCGCCGGTCGCGGTACCGCGCTGGACGACGCTCTGCAGCGCGTAGTTCACGCCGGCCGCGATCTCCGGGTCGAGGGCCTGCGAGCACTGGGGCTCCGGCACGGGGATCTCGGTGCCGTCGCGGTCGGTGATGCCGGTGACGGAGCGCGGCTCGCAGTAGACGCCGTTGGCGGCGAAGGTCGCGAACGCGGCGTTCATCGTGAGCGGTGCGATGGTGTTGGACCCCAGCGCCATCGACGGGATGGCGAGGATGTCGGCACCGGCCTGCTCCTCGTAGAGGGCACGGGACCCGCTGTTCGGGGGAAGCAGGTCGGGATCGATGACGCCGGTGCCGACGTGCACACCCATCTTCGACGTCGTGTCGCGCAGCGCGCACAGGTCCATCTGGTTGGCCATGTTGACGTAGGCCGTGTTGACCGAGCCTTCGGTCGCGCGGAGCACGGACATGGTGCCGCCACCGGGCTCGAGGTTGCGAGGCGGGTAGTCCGCGGCGCTCGCGGGCGAGCACGAGATGTTCCACGAGTTCCGCGGGAAGACCTGGCCGTCGGCCGCGTTGATGTTCTGGTTGAGCGACTTGCCGTCGATCAGCCACTGCGCGAGCACGAACGCCTTGAAGGTCGATCCGGTCTGGAAGCCGTCCCCGCCGCCGTAGGCGCGGTCGACGTTGAAGTTCAGCTTCGTGGCGCGGGGGCTCTCGGGCGTGGCATCGCCGTAGCTGGTGTTCTGGACCATGGCGACGACGTTGCCGGTGCCGGGCTCCACGGTGCTGATCGCCCCGGAGATGCCGTGGACGTCGGAACGGTCGGAGGCGCGAGGCGAGTTGTAGGAGGGGTCGTTCTCGGGGATCTGCGCCGTGAGCGAGTCGTAGGCCTGCTGCTGGCGGGCCGGGTCGATCGTGGTGCGGATCGTGTAGCCGCCCCGGCGCAGGGCGTTCCGGGCGGCGGCGACGTCCTCACCGAAGTACCCGTCCTTGAGCAGCACGTTGGTCACGTACTCGCAGAAGTAGGCGCTGATCCCGGCGGTGCTGCACCCGACCGGTGTCGGGGTGATGTTGAGCATGTCGGCCACAGGGGTCGCGACGGCGACGTCAAAGTCCTCCGGCGTGATGTAGCCCTGGTCGCGCATCTGGACGAGCACGGTGTCGCGGCGGTCGGTCGCGGTCCGGTAGCCGTCGTCGGGCGTGCCGCGCGTCGGGTCGTACAGGCCGGGGCTCTTGGTGACGCCGGCGACCAGCGCGGCCTCGGCGGGCGTCATCTCGGCGGCACCGTGGCCGAAGTAGAACTGCGACGCGGCTTCGGCGCCGTAGTTGTTGACGCTGAACTGCGCGATGTTGAGGTAGCCCTCGAGGATCTGGTCCTTGTCGTAGACCTTCTCGAGCGAGATCGCGAGCTTCATCTCGCGCAGCTTGCGGCTGATGCCCTCGGCGCCGTCGGCCTCGCGCGCCGCCTCGATGGCGTCCTCGTCGCCGGAGACGCGGCCCTCCTCGATGAGGACGTTCTTGACGTACTGCTGCGTCAGCGTCGAGGCGCCCTGCGTGTTCCCGCTCGCGGTCTGGAGCACGGCGCGCGCCAGACCCTCGGGGTCGACCCCGCCGTGCTCGTAGAAGCGGCGGTCCTCGGTCGCGATCACGGCGTTGCGGAGGTTCGGCGAGATGCCGCCCTCGAGCGGGACCACCACGCGGTTCTCGACGAAGAACGTCGCCAGCAGGCTGCCGTCGGACGCGAGGATCTGCGACTTCTCCGACGGCGGCGCGATCTGCAGCTCGGTCGGCAGGTCGTCGAACAGCTGCTGGGCAGCGTTCGACGTCGAGCCGACGGCCGCGACCGCGGGCATCAGCAGTCCGGCCGTGAGCACGCCACCGGCTGCTGCGACGAGCAGGAAGCCCATGAGGAGTGCCACGGCCTGGAAGACGTTGACGGAGTGTCGGGGTGCGCGGGGAGCAGACGCCATGTCCTCCAGCGTACGGGGCCGCCCGCCGCCGCTTGTGGGGCCGGGGGCGAGGCCGTGTGGCGATTGTGTGCGCACGGCCTCGGAGCGGACGAAGGTCCCGACCTGCTCCCGCGTAGCATCGCTGCCATGACTACCTGGGAGTACTCGACGATTCCGCTCATCGTCCACAGCACCAAGCAGATCCTGGACCAGTGGGGTGCCGACGGGTGGGAGCTCGTGCAGGTCGTGCCCGGCCCCGGTGGCAACGGGCTCGTGGCCTACCTCAAGCGCCCGACCGGCGAGCGATGAGCGACGCGGGCCCCACCGCGGGCACGACGCCGTCGCGGACGCCCTCGCAGCGCCTGGCCGACCTCGGCCTCGAGCTCCCGCCGGTCGCCACCCCCGTGGCCGCCTACATCCCCGCGATCCGGGTGGGCGACCTCGTCCACTCCTCCGGGCAGCTCCCGGTGGTGCAGGGTCAGCTCCTGGCCACCGGCAAGGTGGGTGCCGGTGACGGCCTCGTCGCCCCCGACGAGGCCGCGGGCCTGGCTCGGGTCGCCGCGCTGAACGCGCTGGCCGCCGTCGCGGACGCCGCGGGTGGCCTCGACAACGTGGTGGCGATCGTCAAGGTCGTCGGCTTCGTCGCCTCCGACCCCGCGTTCACGGGTCAGCCGCTGGTGATCAACGGCGCCAGCGAGCTGTTCGGTGAGGTGTTCGGCACGGCGCACGCACGCTCCGCCGTCGGCGTCGCGGTGCTGCCGCTCGACGCACCGGTCGAGGTCGAGGTCGTCGCACTCGTGCGCTGACCCCGACCGGGGATCCTGCGCCGCGAGGCTCGGATCCCTCAGGTCGCCTCAGCGGGCGCGCTTCTCCAGCCGCTGCAGGTCCAGCAGCACGACGGCGCGGCCGTCGAGCTGGATCCAGCCGCGGGTGGAGAACTCCGCCAGAGACTTGTTGACCGTCTCGCGGGAGGCGCCCACCAGCTGGGCGAGCTCCTCCTGCGTCAGGTCGTGCGGCACGCGGATCCCGGCGCCCACGGGACGCCCGAAGCGGGCGGCGAGATCCAGCAGCGCCTTGGCCACGCGTCCCGGCACGTCCGAGAAGACGAGGTCGGCGAGTGCGGCGTTGGTCTTGCGCAGACGCTGGGCCAGCGAGCGCAGCAGCTGGCGCGAGAGGCCGGGGTGCTGCTGCAGCAGGTCGAGGAACTTGGAGTGCTCGAGCTCGAGGAAGGTCGAGGGCGCCAGCACCGTCGCCGTCGCCGTGCGGGGACCCGGGTCGTAGACGGAGAGCTCGCCGACGATCTCGCCGGGGCCGAGGACCGCGAGGAGGCTCTCCCGGCCGTCGGGGGCGGCGTGCCCGAGCTTGACCTTGCCGGCCGCGATCACCCAGAACCGGTCGCCCGGCTCGCCCTCGCGGAACAGCACCTCGCCCCGACGGACGCTCGTCGAGACCATCGCGCCGCGCACGGCGGCGTACGTCTCGTCATCCAGGTCCGCGAAGACGGGGACCGACCGTACGACGTCCTCAGACACTTCCGACCTCCTGATGGGTTTGCGGCCTCAGTCTCCCACCGTACGGCCTCGCGGCCCGGCAGGCCGGGTTAGCGTGGCACACGTGACGGCGTCGAGGCATCCCGTGGCGGGTGCGCCGCCCACCGAGAACCCTGCGCCGACGGCCGACGTCGCCGCCGAGCTCGCCCGCCTCTACCCGGACGCGCACTGCGAGCTCGACTTCGACTCGCCCCTGCAGCTGCTGGTCGCGACCGTCCTGTCGGCCCAGACCACGGACGTCCGCGTGAACCAGGTGACCCCCGAGCTGTTCGAGCGCTACCCGAGCGCGCGCGCGATGGCCGAGGCCGATCAGGACGACCTCGAGGCGATCCTGCGCCCACTGGGCTTCTTCCGGTCCAAGGCGACGGCGCTGATCGGCCTGGGCAGGGCGCTCACCGAGCAGCACCACGGCGAGGTGCCCGGGGACCTGGCCTCGCTGGTCGCGCTGCCCGGCGTCGGGCGCAAGACGGCGAACGTGGTGCTGGGCAACGCGTTCGGCGTCCCGGGGATCACCGTGGACACGCACGTGGGCCGGCTCGCGCGCCGGTTCGGGTGGACGGCGAACGTCGATCCCGTGCGCGTCGAGCGCGAGCTCGGCGAGCTGTTCCCGCCGGAGGACTGGGTGGTGCTGTGCCACCGGCTGATCTTCCACGGCCGTCGGATCTGCGTCGCACGCCGTCCCGCGTGCGGGGAGTGCCCGCTCGCGGGCATCTGCCCGTCAGCCGAGGTCTGAGAGACCGGAGTCCGGTCCGGAACCCGCGTCGGGAAGCGACCGCAGGAACGCTCGCAGGTGCTGCGTGACGACGTCGGGCGCCTCCTCCGGGAGGAAGTGGCCGGCGCCCGGGACCGTCCGGAAGGTCGACGGCCCGGCGACGTGCGCGGCGTCGTAGCGGCGCGAGCGCGGCGGCAGGCAGCGGTCGAGCTGACCGTGCAGCCCGAGGACCGGAACCGAGATGCGCTCCCGCATCGCCATCAGGTAGCGCTGACCGTCGGGGCGCGGGGTGGAGCGCACCTGCCACCGCGCCTGCTCCAGCACGTGGTGCGCCACCGACGGCAGCCGCATCGCGTCGGCGTAGATCGAGGCCGCCTCGGGCTCCCACCCGGGTGCGCCCCACGCCCGCAGCAGCTGCCCGACCCAGTCGCGGCGCAACCGCTGCTCGGGCACGAAGGGGAGCTGGGCGAACGCCAGGCTCGCGAGCGTTCCCGCCGGGACCAGGCGGGGACTGCGCGAGCGCAGCGGTACCGGGTGCGGCGAGGAGAGCACGCCGATCGCGCGCGTCACGGTGGGGGCCAGGGTCGGCATCGACCACGCGACCTGCGCGCCGTACCCGTGTCCGACGACGACGGCGTCGATCGCCCCGAGGGACCGGATCACCCCGGACACGTCGCGTGCGAGCGAGAGGGCGTCGTGCCCGCGGGGCGGCTTGTCGGAGCTGCCGAAGCCGCGCAGGTCCATCGCGGCGGCTCGGTAGCCGGCCGCCGCGAGCGCGGGGAGCTGGTGGCGCCACGCGTACCAGGTCTGGGGGAAGCCGTGCAGCAGCAGCACGAGTGGCGACTCCACGCCCACGCGGTCCTCGCCGGCGGGTTCGCTGACGGCCACGTGGAAGCGCGCACCGTTGGCCGAGATGTGGTGGTGGGTCCACGGGCCCTCGATCAGGAGGCTGGCGGGGTCGACACTCACGACGTCGAGGTTACCGGGGTCAGCCCGAGGTGCCGGGCGACGTCGACCAGCGCCAGCGGGAACGCCTCCCGCGCACCCGCCCAGGTGTGACCGGCGTCGACCTGGTGCAGCAGCACCGAGCGGCCGACGCCGCGCAGGTCGTCCGCGGTCTGCACGAGGTGCTCACGGACCGTGCCGTCGTCGTCGTCCACGAGCATCAGCGCGACCGCCTGGTCGGCCGTCGGCAGCGCGGGGGCGTAGGCGCGCACGTCGTGCGCGGCCCGTTCGGCGGCCGTCGCGAGCATGGCCTCGCCGCCGCTGCCGGGATCGAGGTACGGCGCGATCGCCACGATCCCCGCGTAGGTCTCGGGGTGGCGCAGGCCCTGGTCGAGCGCGCAGAACGCGCCGGCGGAGAAGCCCGCGATCAGGTGGGTGCCGTTCGTCGCGTACGTGGCGTCCACCCAGGGCACGACGACGTCGTCGAGATAGCTCTCGACGTCGGACCCGCCCGTGGTGGAGTCGAGGCACTCGGTGTCGTCAGCGCCCGGTCCCGTGCCGTTCATGTCGAAGGCGACCGCGATGACTGGATCGATCACCCCGGCGTCGATGAGGACGTCGAGCACGTGCGGGGCCTCACCCGCCGTGATCCAGTCCGCCGAGGTGCCCGGACTCCCGTGCGCGAGGAGGAGGACGGGGTAGGTCCGCGACGCGTCGTAGCCCGGCGGCGTGTAGATCCAGGTGCTCGAGGAGGGCATGGAGACGTCGGCGGGCACGGGGATCGTGACCTCCGCGACCTCGCCGGCGGGAGCTCCGCCGTCGGCGTCGTCCCCGCCCTCGTCGAGGCCCAGCATCGACCCCGTCCACCGCCCGAGGGCGCCGACGGTCGGGAAGTAGCCGGCCGTGACGTTCGCCGCCAGGGCCAGCGCGAGGACGGTCGCGACGCTCGCCGAGGCGATCGTGATCCAGCGGCGCCGCGGGCGACCGGCCGCGGCGCGCCGTCGCGACGCGCGCCACCCGAGGGCGAGCAGGGCGACAGCGAGTGCCGCGACCGCCGCCACCGTCCACCAGCTCGAGATCCAGTCGGTCGTGCCGGCGGCGAGGGCCCTGACCACGTCGGGGGAGAGGGTCGGGACGTCCGACGCGGGTGACATGGACGTCAGGCTACGACCGCCGGGACGGGAGGGCGTCGCCGCCGTCCCCGGGCGACGACCGGCCGACGGACCTAGGATCGCGCTGTGAGCGCCCCCGACCCCGCCGCCTCGGTCCTCCTGCCACGTGTCACGGCCACCACCGCCGACCACCGGCGGGCGCGGCAGCGGGTGCGTCTGCAGTCCTCGCGGGCGACGGTCGTGCTGGCCGTCGTCACGGTGGTCTCCGCGCTGCAGCGGCACCTGTGGGGCCACGTGGGCGTGGTGCACGACGTCGTCCCGTGGCTCGCGGCGGGATCGACCAGATTGACCCTCGTCGTCGTCTCCATCCTCCTGCTGGGTGCGGCCCGCGGTCTGCGCAACGGTCACACGATCGCGCTCTGGGGTTCGGTCGGCGCCCTGCTCACCTCGGCGGCGCTGCACGTCTCGCCCCACCCGAGCGCCCTGCTCGGGCTGCTACCGCTCGCGGGGGCGGTCTACCTCCTCCGCCACCGCGGGGCGTTCCGGGTCCGCGCGTCGCGTCGGGCGGTCAGGCGGGCCGCCCTCCTGGTGGTGATCGCCGTCGCCGTCGTGCTGTCGTTCTCGCTGGTCGGCCTCGCCCTGATCGACCAGGGTCCGGGCGCGGCCGCTCACGCCCGCACGCGGGAGGTCGTGCGGGCGGTCGACGTCGTCGCCCTCCTCGGGTTCCTCGTCGCGCTCGGCGCGACGCTCCTGGCACCCCGGCGGCCGACGCGGGGCTCGGCCGCCGACCACGTGCGCGACCGCGAGCGGGCGCGCGCCGTCGTGGCCGCCCACGGTGGCGGCACCCTGGACTACTTCGCCCTGCGCGACGACAAGGACTACTTCTTCACCGGGGAATCCGTCGTCGCCTACTCCACCCGCAGCGGCGTCTGCCTCGTCTCCCCCGACCCGATCGGACCGCGCGAGGAGCGCGCCGAGGTCTGGGCGGAGTTCCTGGCCCACACGCAGGACTTCGGCTGGTCGGTCTCGGTCGTGGCCGCGTCGCAGGAGTGGCTGCCGCTGTACGAGGCCTCGGGCCTGCGGGCCGCCTACCTGGGTGACGAGGCGATCGTCGACTGCTCGCAGTTCACGCTCGCGGGCGGCGCTCGCAAGTCGCTGCGCAACGCCGTCGGCCGCGTGGCGCGCGCGGGCTACACCACCACCTTCCACGATCCCGCGACCCTCGAGCCCGAGCTGCGCGAGGCGATCCTGGCGATCAGCGACGAGTCGCGGCGCGGCGAGACCGAGCGCGGCTTCTCGATGACGCTGTCGCGGCTGCTCGACCCGGCCGACACCGGGTTGTGGCTGTCGGTCACGCGCGACGGCGACGGCCGCGTCGACGCATTCATCCAGTGGGTCCCGGCGAGCGACGTCAACGGCTGGTCGCTCGACGTGATGCGTCGCCGCACCGACGTCGAGCACCTCCCGAACGGGCTCGTGGACTTCACGATCGCTCAGACCATCGCGGCGATCGGCGACGGCGTCGCCCCCGGCGTGCGCCCGGGCGAGGGTGTGCGCGGGCTGGGACTGAACTTCGCCGTCATGCGGCAGGTGCTCAAGGGCGAGTCAGAGAACCGGCTCGACACGCTCGTGAAGCCGCTGCTCGAGCGGTTCGCCAAGGGCACCCAGATGGAGACGCTGTCCTCCTTCAACGAGAAGTACGGCCCCGTCTGGGTCTCGCGATGGCTGCTGCTGGACGCGCCCGAGTTCGTCGCCTCCCAGCTGCTGGTGATGGCCGACGCCGAGGGCGTCACCGAGATCCCCGTCATCGGCCGGTTCTTCGACCGCGCCGGCCAGTACAGCTACACCGGGCGCTGAGGGGGCGGGCGAGGTGGGACCGGGACAGGGGTCCGGACTGGGACCCGACACGGGGTCGGCCCTCGGGCTCGGGCTGGGGCTCGCCCTCGTCGCGTGCGTTCTGTACGGCGTCGCCACGCTGCTTCAGGCCGCCGGCAGCCGCAGGGCCGAGGGCCTGGGAGCGTTCCTGCAGCCGCTCGTGGTCGTCGGCCTGGTGGCCGACGGCGGGGCGTTCCTCGTCTCGCTCGTCGCCTACGCCTCGGCGCCGCTGTTCCTCGTCCAGACGATCGTCGCGGCGTCCGTCGTGATCGCCGTGCTCGGGGCGCCGCGCGTGCTGCCCGGCGTCCACCTGCGACGTCGCGACGCCGGCGGCGCGCTGGTCGTGCTGGCCGGTCTCGTGGCGGTGGCCGGGTCGGCGGGCCGGGAGGAGCCCCGGGCGCCCGGCGGATCCTTCGTCGCGGTGCTGATCGTGCTCGCGGTGGCGCTCGCCGTGGTGGCCGTGCTGGCCTATCGCCGCGGGCCGGCCTGGCTCCTGGCCCTGCTGGCCGGGCTCGGGTTCTCGCTGGTGGCGATCGGGGCGCGCACCGCCGTCACGGACGGGAGCCTGCTGGGTGCGGTGCTGCACCCCGTCGCGGCGGTGGTCGTGCTCGGGGGTGCGGTCGGCGTCGTCGGCAACATCCGGGCGCTGGAGCGCGGGAGCGTCGCCGTCGCGGCGGCCACCGTCTCGGTGGTCGAGGTGGTGGTGCCGTCCGTGATCGGCGTCCTCGTGCTGGGTGACGGCGTGCGGCCCGGGTGGGGACCGGTGCTGGTCGGCGCCGTGGTCGTGGCGCTCGCGGGCTGCGTCGTGCTGGCCGCGAGCCCGGCCGGGCGCGCGACGGCGTAGCCCGCCCGCCGAGCGCCGGCCCGGTCCGGCCTACTCGCTCGGCTTGGCCATCCCCTGCTGGATCAGCCCCATCACGCCGGAGTCCGCCAACGTCGTGACGTCCCCGACGTCGCGGTTCTCGGCGACGTCGCGCAGCAGGCGCCGCATGATCTTGCCCGAGCGGGTCTTGGGCAGCTCGGCCACCACGAGGATCGAGCGCGGCTTGGCGATGGGGCCGATGGTCGTCCCGACGTGCGCGCGCAGCGTCGCGACGACCCGCTCGTCGGCGTCCTCACCCTCGGGGCGGTCGACGACCTCCTCGCCGCCGCGCAGGATGACGAACGCGACGACGGCCTGACCGGTCGTCTCGTCGGCGGCGCCGACCACGGCGGCCTCGGCCACCCACGGGTGGGAGACGAGCGCGGACTCGATCTCCGTCGTCGACAGGCGGTGGCCCGAGACGTTCATGACGTCGTCGACGCGGCCGAGCAGCCAGATGTCGCCGTCGGCGTCCCGCTTGGCGCCGTCGCCCGCGAAGTAGGTGCCGGGGAAGCGGGACCAGTAGGTGTCGGCGAACCGCTGCTCGTCGCCCCAGATGCCGCGCAGCATGGCGGGCCACGGCTCGGTGATCGCCAGGTAGCCGCCCTGCCCGTGGTCGACGGGGGCGCCGGCGTCGTCCAGCACCTCGGCGACGATCCCGGGCAGCGGCACCTGGGCCGATCCGGGCTTGGCCGCGGTCACGCCGGGCAGGGGCGAGATCATGATGGCGCCGGTCTCGGTCTGCCACCACGTGTCGACGATCGGCGTGCGGTCGCCGCCGATGACGCGGCGGTACCACATCCACGCCTCGGGGTTGATGGGCTCCCCGACGCTGCCGAGCACGCGCAGCGTGGACAGGTCGAACCCGGCGGGGAGGTCCTCGCCCCACTTCATGCAGGTGCGGATCGCCGTCGGCGCCGTGTAGAGGATGGTGACGCCGTACTTCTGCACGATCTCCCACCACCGGCCGCGGTGCGGCGTGTCCGGCGTGCCCTCGTAGATGACCTGCGTGGCCCCGTTCAGGAGCGGCCCGTAGACCACGTAGCTGTGGCCGGTGATCCAGCCGATGTCGGCCGTGCACCAGTAGACGTCGGTCTCGGGTTGTAGGTCGAAGACCGCGCGGTGGGTGAAGGACGTCTGGGTCAGGTAGCCGCCCGTGGTGTGGAAGATGCCCTTGGGCTTCCCGGTGGTGCCGGAGGTGTAGAGGATGAACAGCGGGTGCTCCGCCTCCACCCAGACCGGCTCGTGCTCGGGCGAGGCCTGCGGCACGACGTCGTGCCACCAGACGTCGCGTCCCTGCGTCCACTCGACCTCGCCGCCGGTGCGGCGCACCACGAGCACGTGCTCGACGGCGGTGCCCCCCTTGGCCAGCGCGTCGTCCACCGCGGGCTTGAGCGGGCTCGCCGCGCCGCGTCGGTAGCCGCCGTCGGCCGTGATGACCAGGGTGGCCTCGGCGTCGAGGATGCGGCTGTGCAGCGCCTCGGCGGAGAAGCCACCGAAGACGACCGAGTGCGGGGCTCCGATGCGGGCGCACGCGAGCAGCGCCACGACCGCCTCGGGAACCATCGGGAGGTAGATCGCGACGCGGTCGCCCGTGCCGACGCCGAGCGCGGTGAGCGCGTTCGCCGCCCGTGCGACCTCCTGGGCGAGCTCGGCGTAGGTGACGCGGCGTGACTCGCCGTCCTCGCCCTCCCAGAGGATGGCGACGCGGTCGCCGTGGCCTGCGGCGACGTGCCGGTCGACGGCGTTGTGCGCGGCGTTGAGCCGGCCGTCGGTGAACCAGCCGTAGCGGGGGGCGGCGGAGTCGTCCAGCACCGTGGTGAACGGCGTCTCCCAGTCCAGGGTGCGCGCCTGCTCCGCCCAGAACCCCAGCCGGTCGGCGGCGGCCCGCTCGTAGACGTCGGCGCCGGCCACCGCGGCGGCCGCGAACTCGGCCGACGGCGGGAACGTGCGCGTCTCCTCCGAGAGGTTCTCGAGGGCGGGTGAGGAGGACTGCTCTGCGGGCATCGCTGACTCCGACTGACGTGAGGCTGATGTGACGCGGGCCACTCTACGCACGGCCGCCGACACCGCGCCGGGCCGTTCGCGAGACGTCCGGGATGCGACGAGGGGCCCGCGTCGTCGCGCTCGGCGACGTCACGGGCCCCTCGATCACGCGAGGGCTGCGGGCTACAGGCCGCGCGCCTCGCGCTCGGCCCTGACCCGGCCCTCGTACCGGCCGCTGCGGCGCGCACCGTGCGAGACGAACGCCAGGAGGAGCAGCACGAGGCCGAACAGCAGCAGGACGCCGGAGCGGCCCGTGTCCGTCAGGTAGTCGTGCAGGTTGGTGCCGAAGCCCTCGTGCACGGCGAGGAAGCTGTCGCGCGAGCTCGTCAGGAAGTCGTCGACGGCGATCGGGAAGACCAGTGCCGCCAGGCCGGCCAGGGCGATGACGCCGCCCCAGATCCAGGAGCCCAGGCTCGTCACGCGCGTGACGACCGCGATGATCACCAGGCCGAGGAGGCCACCCGCCAGGCTCAGCAGGCCGGCGGGGTTGAGGGGCGCCTCGGGCGGCAGCCCGTAGAACGTCCGCAGCGCGCCGTCGGTCAGCAGGAACCACGTCACGGGTGCCGCGACCAGGATGCCGAGGACGCCCCAGACGTGCGTGCCGCCGCGCTTGGTCGGCTCGGCGGCCCAGTCCTCGTCGGGCAGCGGCTCGCGGGAGCCGGCCCTGAGGCGGCCGTTCGTCGATCCGGCGAGGGCGTCGGGGTCGGCGAGCGGGACGACGCGGGTGGCGTCGTCGTCCGCCTCCTCGGCGGCCGGGGTGGTGCCGGACGTGCCGGACGCTCCGGACGTCGGGATGCGCGTCGTGGCCTCCGCGGCGGGACCGGGGGCGACGACGGGGGTCGTCGTCGTGGGGTTCGCGCCGTCGTCGTCACCATCGGTACCGGCCGCGGTGGGCAGGGCGCGGGTGCGGTCGTCCTGGTCGGCACCGGGAGCGCTCGACCCGCTCGAGGCGCTGGGCTCGGCGTTGCGCGACCGGCCGAAGGCGGGGAACGCGCTGACGCGCGTGGGGGCACCGGTCCGGTCCTCGTCCCGACCCGCCGTGGGCGGGAGGGCTACCGAGGTCGCGTCGGGGTCGGCGTCGGTACCGGACGCGGGGGACTCCGGGCGTGACGCGGGGGTCAGCGGGGGCACCGGCCGGGGGGCCGAGTGGCCGCGTCCCGCACCGGTGGCGGGGTCCTGAGCGTCGTCGGGCTGCTCTGGGGTGGTCATGGGAGGTCCTTCCGTGGGGCTCAGCCGCCACGGTAGGCCGATGACGGGCGCGATCGGGGGACGCGCGCCGGTCAGCCGGTGCTGTCGGACCAGGCCTCGTCCTGCGACCGGATGTGCAGCAGCTCCTGGCGCTGCGCCGCGCGACCGCCGCGGCGCGCGCGGTGGACACCGAGGGCGCCACCGACCAGCAGCAGTGCGAACGCCCAGACGGGTCCCGCCTGGAGGAGTGACTCCTCCGGCACCCGCAGCCCACCGAGGTCCGCCAGGACCGGGCCGACGTTCTCGGCGACGATGCCCGGCCCCGGCGTCACCTGGCGGAACGTGGACAGGGCGGAGACGAGCCAGACCCCGCCGGCCACGGCGGGGCCGAGGCTCGAGAAGCCCCCCGCGAACGACTGGAGGAACGCGCCGACGAGCAGCACGGTCAGGGCGACGACGACCGGTGCGCTGTCGATCGGGGACTCGTCGACCGCGTACTCGGCGATGAACGCCTCCAGCAGCACGACGGCGAGCACCGACCCGACCGCGCCGAGCACGACCGCACCGATGTGCCCGAGGATGCGCGGGCGCGGCGGGGTGGTGACGGCACCGCCCTCGTGGGCGCGCTGCTCGGCCCGCTCGGACGCCCGGCCGAGGCCGCGGGCGGTGGAGGCGGCGACCGCGAGGCCCAGGAACGTGACGCCGATCGCGAGCACCACCCCGGAGGTCAGGAGGGCCTCCAGGAGGAGCTGCGAGGAGACGCCGTCGATGCTCGCCTCGGGGAGGTAGCGGGTCACGTCGCCGGGCAGCGACCCCGGCAGCAGCCCGACGACGCCGATCACCGACCACAGCCCGGCGGCCACGGCCGGGGCGGCGGCGCTGCGGCCGGCCCAGGAGGCGACCGAGCCGAGCACGCCGCCCGCGAGGACCGCGGCGAGCAGCGCGACGGCGTCGGCGCCGTCGTGAGCGGTGAGGCGACCGAGCGCGAGCACCAGGGCCGCCAGTGCGACGACGGTGCCGAGCACCGCCAGCCCGGCGCCCGCGAGGTGGTCGCGACCGCGGGACCGCGGCGGGACGGGTGCGGCAGGTCCGACGTAGGTCGAACCGTTCCCGCCGTCCGTCACCCGGGTCGGGTCGTGCGCGTCGTTCGTGGTCATCCGGGTCCCGCTCCTCGCCGACGTGAGGTGCCAGTATGCCGCGCCCTCCTTCCCCGGTCCCGCCGTCGCGTGGGCTGTCCCCAGCAACGGGACCGGTCGCGGGGTCGGCGGGGTGTCCACAGACCGCACCGAGACCGGGGCCGGGCGGGGACGATCGCGGCGGAGGTGACGCCATGTCCACGACGCGTCGGACCAGCACGACCACCCGGAGCGCGCAGGATCCTCGCGCGGCTCGGGCCCCTCGACCTCAGCGGTCCTCGCGGTCCTCGCGGTCCTCGAGGACCGCCCAGGCCCACGCCGTCGCGCGTCTCGTGGTCGCGCTGCGGTCGGACGATCCCGTGCTCGCCGCGGCCGTCGGGGAGGTCGTCGAATGGCTCGACGGCGACCTCGTCCTGTGCCCCTCGGGTGCCGCTCCCGTGCCCGCGCACGTCCACCTCGACGACGGCGCCGCGGCGCGGACGGCCGGGGTGGCGACGCCGTCGTGGGGGAGCGGGGTGGTCGCCGTCGCCCGGGAGGTGCACGGCGGCGGCGCGACGGTGTCCGGACGGTCCGACCCGTCCGCACCGCCCGGTTCGCTCGAGCGCCCCTTCCACCTGCCGGCCGAGGCCGGTGAGCTGGCCGACGCCATCAGTGCCCGCGCGGTCTCGATCGCCTCCACCACGATCGGCGTGGTCGGGGTCGGCGGCGGTGCCGGAGCGAGCGTCACCGCGGCGCTCCTGGCTCGTGCGGTGAGCGAGGGCGGGCGCTCGACCGGGCTCGTGGACCTGTCCGGCGGGCTCGACGTCATGCTCGGGATCGAGGACGAGCCCGGCCCGCGGTGGGCGGATCTCACGGCGGAGGCCGGGCCGTTCCCCGCCGACACGCTCGTGGCCCACCTGCCCCGCTGGGCGGGCGTGCACGTCCTGGCCTGCGACGTCCGGGGTGCGCCGACCCGCGCCGCGGTCTCCGGTGTGCTGGCGTCGACGCGGCGGGCGTGCCGCGTCGTCGTCGTCGACCTGCCCCGGACCGCCGGACCGGATCTGCTGCGCCAGTGCGACGTGGTGGTGGTCGTGGCCGGGACCGACGCCGTGGCGGCCGCCGGCCTCACGGCGCTCGCCCGCCGCCTCGCGCCGCTCGGGCTGCGAACCGGGCTGGCGGCCCGTCGCAGCCCCGGTGCCGCGATCGCCGATCCGGCGGAGCTCGCCCGCTGGTGCGGGCTGCCGCTCCTGGCCGCGCTGCCGAGGTCACCGACCCTGCGCGGCGACCTCGCGCGCGGGCTCGGCCCGGGGGAGCGTCGGCGCTCCGGTCTGACCCGCGCCGTCCGGGCCCTGGCGGACGAGCTGGGGCTCGTGTGAGCCTCCTGGCGCACGTCCGCCGCACGGTCGCCGCCCGCTCCGACGCACCCGATCGCGGCGCCGTGGTCGGGGCGGTCCGTGGCCTGCCGCGCGGCGCCGGTGGCTCGGCGACCGGACGCGGGAGGGAGGTGGGCGCGTCGGCGCCGTCGCTCCCGCCCGCCCCGGTCCTCGGGGTGCGGCGCGTCCATCGCGACGTGGCCGACGCCGTCGCCGACATCGCCGGGACCGGCGCGCTCCTGCGACACCTCTGGGCCGATCCGGACGTGACGGACGTGCTGGTGAACTCGCCGACCGAGGCCTGGGTCGACCGCGGACACGGCCTCGAGCGGGCACCCGTGCCGGGTCCCGAGGGCTTCGGTGACGTCCGGGCGCTCGCGGCCCGGCTCGCGGCGGCCGCCGGACAGCGCCTCGACGACGCCGCCCCCATCGCCGACGGTCGGCTGCCCGACGGCACGCGGCTGCACGCCGTGCTCGCCCCCGTGGCCGCGGGCGGCGCGTGCGTCTCGCTGCGCCGCCACCGTCCGCTCGCGCTCCGACTGGGTCACTGGCGCGACGGCGGCGGCGTCGGCGAGCAGGGGGAGCTGGTGCTGCGCGCCCTCGTCGCGGTCCGCGCCAACCTGCTCATCAGCGGCAGCACCGGCAGCGGCAAGACGACGCTGCTCGCGGCGATGCTGGCCGAGGCGCCGGCGACCGAGCGGATCGTGTGCATCGAGGAGACCCGCGAGCTCGCGCCGGACCACCCGCACGTCGTGCACCTGCAGTCCCGGGCGGCCAACGTGCAGGGGGCGGGCGCCGTCGACCTCGCGCAGCTCGTGCGGGCGGCGATGCGGATGCGGCCGGACCGGCTCGTGCTGGGGGAGTGCCGCGGCGGTGAGGTGCGCGAGGTGCTGATGGCGCTGAACACCGGGCACGACGGCGGGATGGCCACGGTCCACGCCAACGCCGCCACGGACGTCCCGGCGCGCCTGGTCGCGCTGGGATCGCTCGCCGGTCTCGGCGCCGACACCGTCGCGGCGCAGGCGGTGAGCGCGTTCGACGCCGTCATCCACGTCGCGCGGCTGCCCGGGCGTCGCGTGGTCACGCAGATCGCGGTGCTCGCGCGTGTCGACGGGGCCCTCGTGGCCCCGCTGGCGATGCAGCGTCGCGACGGCAGGGGGCCGGGTGCGGGAGATCTCGAGGTGGGACCCGCGTGGGACGTGCTCGCCCGGCGCCTGGAGCTGGGGCGGCGATGAGCGGGTTGCCCACGGTGGCCGGTGGGGTCGCCGTCGGAGTGGCGGCCGTGCTCCTGGCGCTCGCGGCGGCGCTCCTGGACCGCCGCTGGCTGCTCCGGCCGGGGCGGGGGGTGGGAGCGGGAGGTCTGCGGTCGTGGAGCGGGGGTCGGCGTCGGAACCGGAGCCGACGGAGGGCCTCGTCGTTCGGGCGCGGACGACGATCCGCCTCGGCCGGTCAGGCGCCGCTCGGCGTGCTGTGCACGCAGGTGGCCAGCCGGTTGCGCTCCGGGGCGAGCGTCGAGGAGGCGTGGCGCGGGGCTCTCGGACGCGGTGGCGACGGTGGGCCCCCCGCGCCCGGCGCCGCCACGTCCGATCCGGCCGTCAGCTCCGACGGTGACGGCGTTCCGCGCGAGCTCGTGACGCGCGTCGGGACCTCGGCCGCCGCCGACGCCGTCGTGGTGGCGTGCCGGTTGGCGCACCGGTGCGGCACGCCGCTGGCGGAGATCCTCGACGAGTGCGCGCACGGCATCACGGAGGTCGAGGCCGCCGACGCCGACCGGCGGCGCGCCCTCGCGGGACCGGCCGCGACGGCGCGGCTGCTGGTCTGGCTGCCCGTGGCGAGCCTGCTCATCGGCGCGGGGATGGGCGCCGACCCGCTCGGGTCGGTGCTTGCCGGCGGACCGGCCGCCCTGGCCGTGGTCGCGGGCACGGGCTTCCTGCTGCTGGGACGGTGGTGGATCAGGCGACTGGTGCGGGTCGCCGAGCGGTCCGGGCGAGGGTGGGGGTGATGGACGGGTCGGTGGTCCTGGCGGGTCTGGCCCTCGCCGTCGCGGTGTGGTTGGCGCTCGAGCGCGGACGCCGCGCCGGCCTCGGGCGCGGTGAGCGGTCGGTGCCGGTGACCGCCGTCGTCGACCTCGATCCCGCCGTGGCGTGCGACCTGGTGGCGGCCGTGCTGGCCGCGGGGGCGTCGGTCCCGGCGGCCCTGGAGTCGCTGGGCGAGGCGGTGGGTGGCGACGACGGTGCGGAGGTCGCGGTCGCGGCGCGGATGCTCCGGTTCGGGGCGACCTGGGAGGAGGCGTTCGAGCGGGTGCCGCCGACGTGGGACCCCGTCACCGACGCTCTCGAGCTGGCGTGGAGCGACGGCGTCGCGCCCGGACCGACGCTGCTCGCGACGGCCGGCGCCCTGCGGACCTCGCGTGCCGCACGGGCGCGCGAGGACGCGGAGCGGCTGGCGGTCCGGCTCGTGCTGCCGCTCGGGCTGTGCCTGCTCCCGGCGTTCGTCCTGATGGGGCTGGTGCCGGTGATGATCGCGACCGGCGGCGACCTGCTGGGGTGGCCGTGACTGTCCCCACCATCGGGGCGCGACGTCGTCGTCCCCGATCGTTCCGGGGGGCCTGGTGGGTCGGGGCGCTCGCGCCCACGGTGGTCCCGGGTCGAGCACGGCCCACGTCACGCGGCGCCGGGCGCCGGGAAGGGAGCACAGCATGAGGTCATCGGTGCGACGCAGCACGAGGAGGACGAGCGGGGGTGCGGGCGAGCGGAGGCGCACCCGGGTCCTCGCGGCCGTGGCGAGGTGGGGGCACCGGTGGCGCGTGCGCGCCGGCCGGACGATGGAGGCGCTCGCGGCGCGGTGGGGCGTGGTCACGGCTCGTCCGGAGGCGGGGATGGCGACGGCGGAGTACGCCATCGCCACGCTGGCGGCGGTCGCGTTCGCGGGGCTGCTGCTCGTCATCATGCGGAGCGACGAGGTGCGCGGACTCCTCCTGGGGATCATCCGCGAGGCGCTGTCGCGATGACCGCCCCGACCGCGCCGGCAGCCCGCGGGGCCTCGGGCTGCCGGGCGGTCCCGGCGGGCGAGCGGGGCAGCGCGACGGCGGAGCTCGCCGTCGCGCTGCCGGCGGTCGTGCTCGTGCTGCTGGCGCTGCTGTTCGCGGCCACGGCCGGATCGGCCGCGCTGAGCTGCGCGGACGCCGCCCGCGTCGGGGCGCGATCGGCAGCGCTCGGGTTCGACGCCGGCGAGGTGCGTGCGGATGCGCAGCGCGTGGCAGGCCCGGGGGCGCGGGTGGAGGTGGTCGAGGACGGCGACTGGGTGCGCGTCACCGTCACGCGCGACGTGCGGCTCGGCGGTGCTCGCCTGGGTGGCACGGTGACCGTGACGGGTCGGGCCGCGGCGCGTGCGGAGCCGGGCACGTGACGGCAGGCGACGCTGACGCCCACGGCGAACGGGGCTCCTCGACCGTCCTCGTCCTAGGCCTGGTCGGCGTGGGGGCGGTCCTGCTGCTGACGCTGGCGGTGCTCGGCGGGGTCGTCCAGGCGAGGGCGCAGGCTCAGGCCGCGGGGGATCTCGGCGCGATCAGCGCGGCGAGCGCAGCCGCGCGCCCGTCGGGCACCGACCCGTGCGCCGCCGCCGCGACGGCCGTGGACCGGGCGGGCGCCACGCTGGTGTCGTGCTCGCTGACTGGGGGTGACGCCGTCGTCGTCGCGCGTGTGCCGACGCCGGTGGGTGACGCCGTCGCCACCGCCCGAGCGGGACCGGCGCCACCCGGGACCAGGCCGCCGGCCGCCGGAGCACCGCCGTCGGGCAGCACGTCAGGGCGCGAGGGACCTGAGGTAGTCCAGGACCGCGAGCGCGCCGGCCTTGTTAAGGGGCGAGTTCCCGTTGCCGCACTTGGGCGAGTACACGCAGCGCGGGCAGCCGTGCCGGCAGCCGCAGGACGCGACGGCCTGGTAGGTCGCCTCGATCCAGCGGGCGGCGGCACGGAAACCCCGCTGGGCGAATCCGGCACCGCCGGGGTGGCCGTCGTGCACCAGCACGGTCGGCGCGCCGGTCTCGGGGTGCAGCGCCGTGGAGAGCCCGCCGATGTCCCACCGGTCGCACGTCGCCAGCAGCGGCAGCACGCCGATCGCCGCGTGCTCGGCCGCGTGCAGCGCGCCCGGCACGTCGCCGGGGGCGATCCCGGTCTCGGCCAGCAGCGTGTCTGACCCCACCGTCCACCACACCCCCGTGGTCGGCAGCACGTGCACCGGCATGTCGAGCTCGTGGCGCGCGACGACCTCCATCGACGGCGGCACGCGCACGTCGTAGCCCTGCACCTGGCTGGTGACCTCCACGTGGCCGTAGCGCCAGGTCACCGGACCCCAGCTCATCTCCTCCAGCACGTCGACGAACGTGGCGTGGTGGGCGGCCGTCGCCATGGTGCGGTGGGCGACGTCGCCCGGCACCACCAGCGCGACATCGTCCTCGAGCGTCTCGACGACGAAGCTGCGGCCCTGGTGCACGTAGACGGCACCGGGGTGGACCGTGGAGTCGGCCCGGCCGCCGTCGACCGTCCCGAGCATCGCCCCCGTCACCGCGTCGACCACCGCGACCCCCGCGGTCCCCGACCCGCGCAGGTCGGTCAGCTGCGAGGGCACCTCGCGGCGCGCCTGGTTCCAGTACCACCCCGTCGGGCGACGGCGCAGCAGCCCCCGGCGCACCAGCTCGTCCAGGAGCGTGGTGTCGGTGAGCCCGAACGAGGGCAGGTCGGACTCCGTCAGCGGCACCTCGGCCGCCGCGGCGCACAGGTGCGGTGCGAGCACGTACGGGTTGGTCGGGTCGAACGTGGTGACCTCGATCGCCTCGTCGAGCACGGCCGAGGGGTGGTGCACGAGGTAGGTGTCCAGCGGGTTGGCGCTCGCGACGAGCACCGCCACGCCGTCGGCTCCCGCGCGCCCGGCCCGGCCGGCCTGCTGCCAGAACGACACCCGCGTTCCCGGCCAGCCGGTCATCAGGACGGCGTCGAGCCCGGAGATGTCGACGCCGAGCTCGAGCGCGTTGGTGGTCGCGAGCGCCGTCAGGCGGCCGGTGCGCAGCGCCTGCTCGAGCGTGCGTCGCTCCTCGGGCAGGTAGCCGCCGCGGTAGGCGGCCACGGCGACCTCGCCACCCTCCCGCAGCACGTCGACCGGATCGCCCTCGAGCGCGTCCTGCCCCACGGCCTGCGCGGCGGTGGCGGCGACCACCTCGCTCCCGGCGCGCGAGCGGACGAACGCCAGGGTCCGGCGCCGGGCACGCACGAGGTCGCGCAGCAGCTCGGCCGACTCGGTCAGCGCGCTGCGCCGGGGGACGTCCGGGGTACCGCTGATGACCCCGCCCTCGCCCCAGTCCTCACCCCACTCGCCACCCTGGTCGGCCGTGTCCCAGGGGTTCCCGCCGTGGGAGTCGAGCGCGGCCGGCTCCCAGAACACGATGCGTCGCTGCCCCTGGGGTGCCGTGTCCCGCGTGGTCGCGTGCACGCTGCCCGGATCCACGCCGGTCAACCGCACGAGCGTGTCCGCCGGGTCGCCCGTGGTCGCCGAGGCGGCCACGACGATCGGGTCGGCACCGTAGAACCGGGCCAGCCGCAGCAGGCGCCGCAGCACCAGCGAGACGTGCGCGCCGAAGACGCCGCGGTAGGCGTGGCACTCGTCGACGATCACGTGCGTGAGCCCGCGCAGCAGGCGGGCCCAGCGCTCGTGCCCCGGCAGCAGCGAGAAGTGCAGGAAGTCGGGGTTGGTCAGCACGACGTCCGCGTGCGCGCGGACCCAGTCCCGCTCGTCGAAGGACGTGTCGCCGTCGCACGAGGCGACCCGGGCCTGGCCGCCGAGGTCGGTCCCGCCTGCCGATGCACCGCGCAGCAGGCGCTCCAGCGAGGCGAGCTGGTCGGCGGCGAGCGCCTTGGTGGGGGAGAGGTAGAGAGCGCTCGGGCGACGCCGCATCGCCGCGACGCTGCCGGTCGGCGCCGGGGCGGACAGGATCGCCGAGATCGTCGGCAGCCAGAGCGCGAGCGACTTGCCCGATCCGGTCGAGGTGGCGATGACCGTGTGCCTGCCGGCGTGGACGGCGTCGGCCGTCTCGACCTGGTGGCGCCACGGAGCCTCGACGCCGGACGCGCGGTAGTTCGCCACGAGCCGCGGGTCCGCCCACGTGGGCCACTCACCCCGCACCCCCGGGCGGGCGGGAACGGTCCGGACGTGACGCAGCTGCTCGGCGCGCTCACCCCCGGCCAGCAGCACGTCGAGGACGTCAGCTCCGCCGTCGAGCGGTGGGGAGGGGGGACGGTCGGACACCCGGCCATCGTCCCAGGTGCGGGGGATCCGGCGGGGGCGCCGTCGTCCCGGCGGTAGATTTGGCCCATGCTCGATGCCGCCTCCGTTCTCGGGGACCGTGTCTCCGCCGCTATCGAGTCCGCGTTCGGTCTCAGCGGCGTGGACCCCGTCCTTCGCCCCTCGCAGTTCGCCGACACCCAGGCGAACGCCGCGCTCGCGCTGGCGAAGCGCATCGGACGCAACCCCCGCGAGGCCGCTGCGGCGATCAACGAGCACCTGGACCTCTCCGACGTCGGCACCGTGGAGGTCTCCGGCCCCGGCTTCCTGAACATCACCGTCAGCGCCGACTGGATCGCGGGCCAGCTCGCCACCCTGGTCGCCGACGAGCGTCTCGGCGTCCCGCGGCAGGAGCGACGCACCATCCCCGTGGACTACTCGGCGCCGAACGTCGCCAAGGAGATGCACGTCGGTCACCTGCGCACCACGATCGTCGGCGACTCCCTCGTCCGTTCGCTCGAGGCGCTCGGTCACCACGTCATCCGCCAGAACCACATCGGGGACTGGGGCACGCCGTTCGGCATGCTGATCGAGCACCTCCTCGAGGTGGGCGAGGACTCGCCCGAGGCGGATCTGCTCGCCACCGACCCGAACGCGTTCTACCAGGCGGCTCGCGCCAAGTTCGACAGCACCGACGACGGCGGGGCCTGGGCCACGCGCGCCCGCGAGCGCGTCGTGAAGCTCCAGGCCAAGGAGCCGGAGTCGCTCGAGATCTGGCGCGGCATGATCGAGCACTCCAAGGGCTACTTCCACCGGATCTACTCGGCGCTCGACGTCACGCTGACCGACGACGACCTCGCCGGCGAGAGCACCTACGACCCGATGCTCGCCGGAATCTGCGACGAGCTGATCGACCGGGGTCTCGCCGTCGAGAGCGAGGGTGCGCTGTGCGTCTTCCCCGAGGGCTTCACCGGTCGCGAGGGCAAGCCGCTCCCGCTCATCGTGCGCAAGTCCGACGGCGGCTACGGCTACGCCACCACCGACCTCGCCACGATCAAGCACCGCGCCCGGACGCTGGGTGCCGACGAGATCCTGTACGTCGTCGGGGCCTCGCAGGCGCTGCACTTCAAGATGATCTTCTGGGCGGCGAAGGCGGCCGGCTGGCTGACGCGCGCCGACGGCAGCGAGGTCACCCCGATCCACGTGCAGATCGGGTCGGTGCTCGGTGAGGACGGCAAGATCCTGCGCACCCGCTCGGGCGCTCCGCTGCGGCTGTCGTGGCTGCTGGAGGAGGCGGTCGAGAAGGCCGGCACGGTGGTCGCGCAGTCGCGTCCCGACCTGTCCGACGACGAGCGCGCGGTCATCGCCCGCCAGGTCGGCATCGGCTCAGTGAAGTACGCCGACCTCTCGGTCGCGCACGACACCGACTACGTCTTCGACTTCGACCGCATGCTCGCGCTGACGGGCAACACCGGCCCCTACCTGCAGTACGCGACCGCCCGCATCCGCTCGATCTTCCGCAAGGCGGGGCTCGATCCCACGCAGGCGCGCGACGCCGTCGCCGTCCTGGAGCCGACGGAGCGGGTGCTCGCGCTGGCGCTGCTGCGCTACGGCGCCACCGTCGCGGAGGTCGGCGACCTCCAGGCGCCGCACCGCCTCGCCGGCTACCTGTTCGAGCTCGCGCAGGCCTTCACCAGCTTCTACGACGCGTGCCCCGTCCTCACCGCCGACGAGGACGTCCGCCGTTCGCGGCTCACGCTCACGGCCGCGACGCTCGCCGTGCTCGACCACGGCCTCGGCCTGCTGGGGATCCAGGCGCCCGAGCAGATGTAGTCGGGCACCGACCGCGAGACTGTGCCGGCACGACGCCGCGACGACCGAGAGGTCGCCGCGGCGTCGTCGTAGGGCGTTGGCACTACTCGATGACGACCTCCTGGGAGGGGGCCCGCGCCACCACGACGAGTCCCTCGGCGGCGCCCTGGACGAGGACCGGATGAGCCTCGTAGGCCCCCGCGGGCAGCGGCTGGTACTCGCAGTCGGTGAGCGTCGACCAGGTGTCCAGGGTGAGCGAGGTTCCCGTCGACATCGTCAGGGAGGCGACCGCGTCGGTGGCGGGGACGTGGTTGACGAGGAGCCCGTCCTGCGTCAGCAGGACCGCGGCGAACACGACCTCCCGGTCGATCGGCGCCCCCGCGGTGACGGTGATCTCCAGCTCGTCGATGCTGTCGTCCGCCGTGCGGGGACTCCTGATGTCACCGGCCGTGATCGACAGGGCCGTCGTCGGCCTCGGGTCGAAGGGCACGGAGCACTCGCTCCCGAGGAACGCAGCACCCGCCAGCAACGGCCGATCCTCCATCGGCAGGTCGGGACGCACGGCGGGCGCCTGGGTGGAGATCGTCAGCGGCCACGGCCCACCCTGCGCCTGCTGGAGGACGACCTGCCCGTCCCCGTACAGGTTCGACAGCCCGTACGCCTGGTAGTCACCCGCGGAGAGGACCCTCGCGTCGTCGCCCCCGGCGCCGGGACACGCGCTGCCGAGTCCCACCGCCACGGCGGCTGTGTCTCCGGCCGAGAGCGCCAGCTGGGAGTAGTACTCGGCCGTCGGTGTCTCGGGATTGGCCTCGGTCGCGACGACGCGACCCTCGGTGTCGACGACGACGAGGTACACCTGGAGATCGGGGTAGCCGACGACGTCGTCGCCGCCCTGGTTCGTGAGGGTGGCGTCGCCCGTCAGCGTCCCTGTCCGACCGCTGGCCGGCGGGGGTGCCCACTCCGTCAGGCCGCCCTCGAGCTCCAGCGACAGCTGCGGAACCCGCTCCGGCAGCGCGAACACCTCACCGCACACGGGGTAGGCGATGTCGGACCCCTCGGGCGCGGGGGGCGGCTCAGGAGTCGGTTCGGGGGTCGGTGCCGGCGTGGGCGTCGGCTCCGAGGTGGGGCTCGGCGTGGACGTCGGCGTCGCGGTCGGGGTGACCGTCGCCGTCGACGACGGCGTCGACTCAGGGGGGTTCCACGGCTGCGCGGCGGCCGTCCAGGCCACCCCGCCCAGCAGCACCACTCCGACGGTCGACGCCGTGACGGTGCGAAGGGTCCGTGCGCGCCGCGCCCTGTCCAGAGCCGTGGCCAGGTCGGCCTGGAGCGCGGCGTCGTCCACGGGTGCGGCGTCGGCGGCCTCGTGGAGCAGACGGCGGAACTCGTCCTCGGGAACAGTCATCTCAGGCCTCCTCGACCGTGCTGGGGGTCAGCGTGGCGCCGAGCGCCGCCGTCCCGTCGTGCAGGTAGCGCTTGACGGACCCCTCGGCGAGCCGCAGCTCCGCAGCGATCTGAGCGACGGTGAGGTCGGCGTAGTACCGCAGCACCAGGCAGGTCCGGGGTCGTGGCGGCAGCGCCGCGAGGGCGGCCACGACGTCGAGGCGTAGGTCGGTCCGGCCCGGGGCGTCATCGGGGCTGGCGTCGGGTGACGCCACGAGGTGCTCGACACCGCGCCAGCGGCTCGCGCTGCGACGGTCGTCCAGGAACTGCGAGGTCAGCGCCCGGCGGACGTAGGCCTCCGCCTCGGCAGGCGTCGGCGGACCCGCGGGGCGGGGGCCACCGCGTCGTCGCCGGCTGCTGCCGATCGTTCGCGCCAGGGCATCCTGCAGCAGATCCCTCGCCCCGTCGGCGTCGCCGCACAGGAGGTAGGCCGTGCGCAGCAGACGGTCCCCCCGCTCGCGTACGACGCCGGCGACAGCCTCGTCCCAGTCGTCCACCGATGGCCTCCCCTGTCCGGGCGCGCGGGGGTCGTTCCCCGACGACGCCTCACCGCTCGATCCGTCACCTGGAAGAACGTCCGTGGTCGGCAGAACGTTGGGTCGGGATCGCGATCAGCTGTCGGAGACCGTCAGCGGCACGACGCCGCTGGTCGCCACGACGCTGGTGCCGATCGCACCGTCGCGCACCAGGTGGATCGCCACGACGGCGGTGTAGTCGCCGGCAGGAAGCGGACCGAGCTGGCCGGCGCCGACCGCGGGCTCCGGGTTCAGGACGAGGTCGTCCTCGGTCGGCGGCGGAGGCGCCACGGAGGACGTACCGGCCGAGATCGAGGCGGCGGAGGTGGAGGTGGCCGAGGGCGGCCCCGGGCTCCGGACCCCGCCGGCCGCCGGGCACGTCTCCTTCAGGTCGTGGTCGACGGGCACGACGAGCGTGCCGCGGGCGGCGAGGGCGATGGCCGGTCCGACGTCCTGCCCCTCGACCCAGGTCGAGACGACGGTCCCGGACCGGGCGATCGTGACGCTGGCGGCGTAGTGCTCGGCGGCGATCGGCGCTTCGGCGCCGTTCGTCAGCACCGCCTCCGTCCGGAGCTCACCGTTCGTGATGGCCTGCAGGCTGACGGCGACGGACAGCTGGTTCACGTCCGGGGGCGCGGTCAGCGTCGCACCGCACGGGGGCTGCCAGGTCTGGGTCTGCAGGACGACGGCGGCCGGGGTGGTGGGGGTGGGCGTGGTCGGCGCCGGCGTCGTGGGCGACGCCGAGGTGGGCGGCGTGGTCGGCACGGGCGTCGACGGCGCCGACGTGGGTGCTGCCGTGGGCTCCGGCGCCGCCGACGGCGGGGGCGTCGCGCTCGGGTCCACGGTCGGCGTCGGGGTCGGTTCCGCCGTCGGCGTCGCGGGCGGTGAGCCGCCCGGTACCTCGGGCTCGTCGGACGTCTCGACAGGGTCCGGCGTGCCGCCGGGCGACACGCCGTCGGGCGACGTCGCGGGCGGCGTGTACTGCGGGTACCCGGGTTCGGCGCCCGCGGGATCCGGGGCCAGGGTCTGCTCGGAGGTGCACCCCGCGAGAACGATCACACCGGCGATGACCAGGGCGGATGCGCGCACGCGCCTGCGGGTCGCCACCATCGCACACCCCGTCCTCGCCCTGCGGTCCACGGATGTGGCCGCTCTCATAGCAACGCACGTCACGCGGAAATGCAAGGACGTCACTGAGGTTTCCCTCACACGGACGCCCCTCCGGGAGCGGAGAGTCCGCTCTGGCTACACTCGCCGAACGCGGGCGAAGGCGCTCGCGCCCTACACGGATCCCCTTGATCCGTGGTGTCAAGGAGGACACATGTCGCAGCTCGGGACCCCCAGTCTCGTGATCGTCGCGGTCATCGCGGTGCTCGCCCTCGCCTCGCTCGCCGTCGCCGCGTTCCTGCGCGGTCAGGTGCTCGCGGCCCCCGAGGGCTCACCGAAGATGCGCGACATCGCCCAAGCCATCCAGGAGGGTGCCAGCGCCTACCTGCGCCGTCAGCTGCGCACGCTCGCCCTGTTCGCCGTCATCGTGTTCGCCCTCCTGTTCCTCCTGCCGGGCGACGGCGGGGTGAAGGTCGGCCGATCCGTCGCCTTCCTGCTCGGTGCGGTCTTCTCCGCCGGCATCGGCTACCTCGGCATGTGGCTGGCCACGCGGGCCAACCTCCGCGTCGCGGCCGCCGCCGACCGCCCCGACGGCCAGGAGTTCGGCGCCCGGATCGCCTTTCGCACCGGCGGCGTCGTCGGGATGAGCGTCGTCGGCCTCGGTCTCCTCGGCGCCAGCGGCGTCGTCCTCGTCTACGGCATCGAGGCGCCCGCCGTGCTGGAGGGCTTCGGCTTCGGCGCCGCGCTGCTGGCGATGTTCATGCGGGTCGGCGGCGGCATCTTCACCAAGGCCGCCGACGTCGGCGCCGACCTGGTCGGCAAGGTCGAGCAGGGCATCCCCGAGGACGACCCCCGCAACGCCGCCACGATCGCCGACAACGTGGGCGACAACGTGGGCGACTGCGCCGGGATGGCGGCCGACCTGTTCGAGTCCTACGCCGTCACGCTCGTGGCCGCCCTCATCCTCGGCCGCGCGGCGATGGGCGAGCAGGGCCTGGTCTTCCCGCTCATCGTGACGGCGATCGGCGCCGTCGTGGCGGTCATCGGCGTGTTCCTCACGCGCATCCGCCAGGGCGAGAACGGGCTGCGGGCGATCTATCGCGGGTTCGCGGTCTCCGCCGCCGCGGGTGTCCTGCTGGCCGCCGTCGCCGCCTTCGCCTACCTCCCGGGCGACTTCGCGCAGCTGCAGGGCACCGCCGACATCGGCGACGTGGCCGGCGACCCGCGCGTGATCGTGGCCGCCGCCGTCGCGATCGGCGTCCTGCTGGCCGGCGTCATCCTGGCGATCACCGGCTACTACACCGGGACGACGACGCGCCCCACGATGCACGTCGCGGCCACCACCCGCACGGGTGCGGCGACCGTGGTGCTCTCCGGCATCGGGGTCGGCTTCGAGTCGGCGGTCTACACCGCGGGCGTCATCGCGGCGGCGATCTGCGGCGTCTTCCTCCTGGCCGGCGGCTCGATCTGGCTCTCGCTCTTCCTCATCGCCGTGGCGGGCTGCGGCCTGCTGACCACGGTCGGCGTCATCGTGGCGATGGACACGTTCGGACCCGTCAGCGACAACGCGCAGGGCATCGCCGAGATGTCGGGTGAGGTGAGCGAGCGGGGCGCCGCGATCCTCACGGACCTCGACGCTGTCGGGAACACGACCAAGGCCATCACCAAGGGCATCGCCATCGCGACGGCGGTGCTCGCCGCCACCGCGCTCTTCGGCTCGTACGCCGACGCCGTCAGCACCTCGCTCACGGCGCTGGGCGGCGACGTCGCCGACGCGTCGGACGGCCTCGTAGCCGCCATGATGACCTACTCGATCATCTCGCCGATCACCCTGGTCGGCGTGATCCTCGGGGCGGCGACCGTGTTCCTCTTCTCCGGTCTCGCGGTCGACGCCGTCACGCGCGCCGCCGGCGCGATCGTCCTGGAGGTGCGCCGCCAGTTCCGTGAGATGCCGGGCATCATGACGGGCGAGCAGCGCCCGGACTACAGCCGCGTGGTCGACATCTGCACGCGCGACTCGCTGCGAGAGCTCGCGACCCCCGGTCTGCTGGCGGCGTTCGCGCCCATCGCGGTCGGCTTCGGGCTGGGCGTCGGTCCTCTCGCGGGATTCCTCGCGGGGTCGATCGGCACGGGCGTGCTGATGGCCGTGTTCCTCGCCAACTCGGGCGGGGCGTGGGACAACGCGAAGAAGATCATCGAGGACGGTGCGCACGGCGGCAAGGGATCGCCCGAGCACGCCGCCGCCGTCATCGGCGACACGGTCGGCGATCCGTTCAAGGACACCGCGGGCCCGGCGATCAACCCGCTGATCAAGGTGATGAACCTGGTCGCGCTGCTGATCGCGCCCGCCGTCGTGGCCCTCAGCGCGACGGCGGAGCCCAACCACGCCCTGCGCATCGGCATCGCGGTCCTCGCCGCACTCATCGCCGGCGGCGCCGTGCTGGTCTCCCGGCTGCGCGCCACGCGCACGGACCGCGCCAACACCGTGCGGGCCGAGCACGAGGCCCCCCGCTGACGACGCCGCACGCCCACCGGTGACAGGGGGTCGAGCATGGGGAGAGGTCCCCATGGTCGGCCCCCGCCCGCGTCTCGTAGGGTCGCGACCATGACTCGTCCCGCCCCCCTCGGCCCGATGTACGAGCGGTTCCGCGATCGGCACCCGGACGTGACCCTCGTCCTGCTGCCGGCCGACGACGTCGGGAGCGACCCGGCCGGTGCGGTCGAGGCGTCCCCGCCCGACCCCGACCTGGCCGCGCACGACCTCGAGCAGGCGCGCGACGACGTCGGGAGCCTGCTCACCGACGTGTGCGCGCTCCTGGAGGTCGAGGCCCGGATCGAGGTCGACTGGCGGTCGGGTTCTCGCGCCGGCGCGGTCCAGGCGACGGCGACCGCTCACGGCCCGCTGCCGGGTCTGCCGGCAGAGATCCCCTCGACGTTGAGGTCCGCCGGGTGGCACGCCCGGCTGACGTCGTCCTCGCCGGTGCCGTGCGTCGATGCGCGGCTCGCCGGGCACGCACTGCGGATCGTCGTGCACCGGGGCCGGGCGGTGCTGACGCTCCGCGGCGACGACGTCGTGGTGGGGCGCGCCCGCTCGCGTGCGCTGGTCGCTCCCGAGAGGATCTCCCGTGGGTGACTACACCGTCGACTACGCGACCCTGATGGAGTCGGCCAGGTTCTGGCGCGAGGAGAACGCGCGCCTGACGACGGCGAGCGGACGGCTGGCCGACGCCTCCACGAGCGGCTTCGGTTCGGGCGTCAGCGGCGACGTCGCCGCTTTCGTCACCACGTGGAGCACGACCGTGTCGACGACGGCGAGCGCCGTCGAGGAGATCGCGCAGAACGTCGACGACGCCCACGCCGCCTACCTCGGTGCCGACTTCGAGGCGCAGCTCGCGTTCGAGGCGTGGCTGGAGGAAGCCTCGTGAGCATCACGATCCCGGCGGACGTCCCGATCATCCCGTGGTTGAGCGGCAGCCCGGAGCAGGTCGTCGCCTTCGCCGACGACCTGTTGTCGGTCTCGGCCACGCTCGACGACCTCGACACGACCGCTGACGCCAACGCCACCTACGACGGCTGGGAGGGCGCGGCGGCGGACTCCTACGGGACCTACGTGCGCGCCGCCGCCGAGAACGCGCAGACGAGCTCGCTGGCGCTGCGCGCCGTCGTGCAGGCCTCCGACACGTACGCGACCGAGCTCCAGCGACTCCTGGACGAGCGCGAGCGCCTGGTCGACGCGCGCACGACGTTCAACGCCGACTGCGACTCCCTGCGTGCCAGCGTGGACGCGGCAGCGCCCGAGGACGATCTCACCGAGCTGGAGGCCGTGGCCTCCGAGCTCGCCACCCGTCGCACCACGATCGTCGACGACATCGCCACGATGGAGACCGACACCACGGCCAACGAGGACGACCTGCGGAGCGTCCTGACGGCGAACGCGAGCGTCGCGGCCGTGCTGGCCGCGCCCGGCGGCGGCATCGATCCCGCCGACACGGCGATGGGACTGCCCGGCGCCCCCGGCAGCGGCGGCTCCGCCGAGGACGTCGCCGCGTGGTGGGCCGCCCTCACGCCCGAGCAGCGGTACGCCGTCCTGGCCGCGCACCCCGAGGTCATCGGCTCGGCGGACGGGCTGCCGGCCGAGGTCCGCGACGAGGCCAACCGCGCTCTCCTCACCGCGGATCTCGAGGCGCTCGAGCTGCTCGAGGAGCAGGGCATGCTGCCGTCGGACCTGCGCAAGACGCTGGAGAACGCGCAGGCGGCCCACGAGGCGCTCGAGCTGCTCGAGGAGCAGGGCATGCTGCCGTCGGACCTGCGCAAGACGCTGGAGAACGCGCAGGCGGCCCACGAGGCGCTCGGGAACGTCGTGGTCGATCCCGTCTCCGACCCGCCCGTCGAGGTGCCGCCGCTGCTGCACCTGTACGACCCGAACGCGTTCGACGGCGAGGGCGCGGTCGCGATCGCCTACGGCAACCCCGACACGGCCGACAACGTCGCGACCATCGTCCCCGGCACCACGGTCAAGGGGACCAGCATCGCGAGCGACGTCCGCAACGCCGAGAACCTCTACACCTCGGCGCGGGTCTCCGACCCGAGCGCGACGACCGCGACGATCCTGTGGATCGGGTACGACAGCCCCGAGTTCACCGACCTCTCCGTGGCGAGCGAGAGCATGGCGATCGCCGGCGGTGAGCGCCTCGCCGACTACGTCGACGGGTTGAACGCCGCGCGCGCCGAGGGCGATCCGGCGCACATGTCCGTCGTCGGGCACTCCTACGGCTCCACCACCGTGGGCCGTGCGGCGACCGACCACGGTCTCGACGTCGACGACATCATCGCGATCGGCAGCCCGGGTCTGGGCGACGAGGCGCAGAGCGCCGATGACCTCGGCGGACCGGAGGTCTGGGTCGGCAACGCCAGCCGGGACCCGGTCGCACGGCTCGGCGACAACGGCTGGGTCGGCCTCGGCGCCGACGGGCTGGGGCGCGACCCCGCCGAGCAGGGCTACGGCGCGACCCGGTTCGAGGCTGAGGACGTCAACCGCGCGGACGAGAGCGAGTCCGCCGACTGGGGCTTCACGGGCAACATGAACGGCACGAGCCTCGACGACCACTCGCGCTACTTCAACGACGGCACCGAGTCGCTCCACAACATGGGCCGGATCGTCGCGGGCGACGACGGCGACGTCGGCACCGCCGAGGGCACGCATGACCCCTGGTACTCGGGTCCCGTGGATCCCGAGTTCGATCGCGATCCGCAGGCGCAGCCGTCCATCGTGGTGGAGCCCGACCGGTGACGGCGCGGCGCGCCCGTGTCGCCGCCGTCGTGTCCGGGGTGGCCGCGGGGCTGGCCGTGCTCACGGGGTGCGGCCTCGACCGGGGCGACTCCGTCGAGGAGGTCGCCGAGGTGCGCGAGGCGCTCGTGGAGCGGGCGAGCGACGAGCTCGTCGCCGTCGGTGACGAGCTCGCGGCGCAGCCCGTCGACGCGGTGATCGGTGACAACGGCGGGTCCGGGGTCGCCGACCGCTTCGTGGGGACGCTGCAGGTCCGCGCGCTGTTCGACGTCGAGGCCCCCACGGCCGCGGCGCTCGAGGAGCTCGTGCGGTCCGCGGGCTACGACGGCGAGGCGTCGGTGCAGGACGGCTTCTACTCGGCCGACGATGGCGACGGGTGGCGGATGTCGATCACCTACCGCGACTGGGAGAGCGACGGGCCCCGGCTCGTGCTCACGTGGGACTCACCGTCCGTCTCCCTCGACGCCGACACCCGGATCCTGGCCAGGGACGCCGGGTTGATCGAGGGGGAGCAGGCGCTGGACGAGGCGTCCTGAGCCCGCCCGGTCACTCCTCCTCGTAGAGCCCGTCCAGCACCTGCTGCGCGAGCTTCTCCCCGACGACGATCGGCGCGCTGCTGACGCGCAGCGCGAGCGTGCGCCGGGTGGCGACGAGGCGGAGGTGGTAGCCGTCGCGCACGCCGTCGATGCGGACGATCGGCGTCATGGCCCTGATGCCGCCCATCCAGCCGTCCGCGGCGAGGCGGTCGCTGATCCGACGGGCGACGTCGAGGCACGGGGTGGGCGCGTTGACGCAGACGTCGAACGTCGAGGCGATCGTCTCGACCTTGCCGGCGCCGGAGTTGCCGGCGGCGCGCCAGCGGCTGCGCCCCCACGTCGCCAGGATGCCGACGGTGCGGCTCGCGCTGCGGGCCAGGAGATCCGTCTCGATGCGCACGGTGTCGAGGTCCAGCGGGCGGCGACCCGAGCTCGGGAGCGGGTGGGGCTGCAGGTGCTCGTGCCGGGGCGCGCCGGCGATCGTCGTGAGATCGGTGGGCAGCGACGTCGAGGGGCGCAGATCGGGCAGGAGGCGCAGGTGCGGGCGGGCGTTCGTGGGCCCGGCCGCGGGGGGCTGCATCGCTGTGATGGACATGTCTCGAACCTAGGCAGCGCCTGGGAATCGGTCGATGGGGAGAGGTGCCCACGGGTGGGTGGGCGGGGATGTCAGCCGGCGGTCACCACGGGCGCGTCGCCCGGGCGCGGGTCGCGCAGCGGGAGGAAGGCCAGCAGGCCCAGCAGCAGCACGACGACGATGCCGAGGATGCCGGCCTTCTGGGTGCCGCCGATGCCGATCGCGACCGTGAACGCGAACGGCGCGAGGAAGCTGACCGCGCGCCCCGTGGTGGCGTACAGGCCGAAGTTCTCGTTCTCCAGGCCCGGGGGCGTCATGCGGGCGAGCATGGAGCGCGACGCCGACTGCACCGGCCCGACGCACGCCGAGATCACGATGGCGCACACCCAGAAGGCGATCTGCGCCGTCGTGAGGAAGACGGCCGAGCAGGCCACGACCAGGAGGACGAGGCCGACGACGATGACCAGCCGCGACCCCACGCGGTCGTCCACGCGCCCGAGCACCCACGTCGAGATCCCGGCGACGAGATTCGCCGCGATGCCGAGGTAGATGACCTGCTCGGAGGTGAAGCCGAACGAGCCGGCCGCGATGATGCCGGCGAAGGCGAACACCGCACCGAGCCCGTCGCGGAAGATCGCCGAGGCGACGAAGAAGTGCAGCAGCGACCGCTGGTGCCGCCACAGTGCGGCGATGCGCCGCAGGATGTCGCGGTAGGCGCCCACCACGGAGAACCGCCCCGCACCCGGGGCGGGTTCGGTGTTGGGTCCGAGGATCAGCAGCGGCAGGCAGAACACTGCCGTCCACGCGGCGCTGAGCAGCGCGACCGGCTGGATGTCGGCCGTCTCGCGGCCGAGCACGAAGGCGAACAGGCAGATGACGAGCGCGACCAGGCCGCCGAGGTAGCCCAGACCCCAGCCCATGCCGGAGATGCGGCCGAACGTGGAGGGCGTCGCGATCTGCAGGAGCATGCCGTTGTAGAAGACCGAGGCGATCTCCGAGATCACGCTCGCGACGGCGAGCATGATGACGGCGAACGTCAGGTAGGACGGGTCGGGCTCGGCCCAGAAGAGCGACGCCATCGCCAGCACGAGGCCCAGCGTGGAGATGCCCAGCAGCCGGCGACGGCGGCCGTAGCGGTCCGCGAACACGCCCATCAGCGGGCACACGAGCGCGATGACGACGCCCGCCCAGGTCTGGGCGCCCGACAGCGCTGCGGTGCCGGTGACCTCGTCGGCGGCGATGCCGCTGGTGATGTACACCGAGAAGACGAAGGTCAGCATCACGGTGTTGAACGTCTGCTGACCCCAGTCCCACAGTCCCCACGAGGCGAGCACGCGCCGCGGCGCCGTCGTCGTCGCGTAGCCCGCCGGGAGGGGGGAGGAGGGCTGCGGGGGGATGCGTACGCCGTCGTGGTCCACGTCACCAGACCCTATTGGCTCGACTCCCCCTCGGCGCGCTGCGCCGCGACCCGGCGCACGATCCGGCTCATGCCGACCTCGGTGACGCCGAGGTGGGCGGCGAGCTCGCGCTGGCTGATCCGCTCGACGAGGTCGGGGCGGCGCTCGAGGAAGAGGAGGTAGCGCTCCTGCGGCGTCGACAGGTGCACGTCCGGGAGCGCGGCGACCGTGCGCACGAGGTTGGTGCCGATGAGCGTGGTGAGGACCAGCGACCACCCGTGGTGGCGCTCCGCGAGCGCCTCGAGCGTCGCGAACGAGGCGCGCATCGCGGTCGTCGGCTCGATCGCGACGAGATCGAACGGGCTGCCGTCGGGCCGGACGCGGGGATCGGCGCGCAGGTGGGGCATGGTGCGGCCGTCGACCCTGGCGAACAGGTCCATGCCGAGCCCCGGCCAGGAGGTCGCGAGCTCGTTCTCGCCGTGGATCGCGACCGTGCGTTCGGTGCTGCCGTCGCGCACGCGGACCTTCAGCAGGCCACGGATCACCAGGTAGACGTAGGGGTGGTGCACCCGGGCGGGGACGAGGACGGCGCCGCGCTCCACCGTGACGATCTCCGTGGCGCGCGTGAACTGCTCCCACTCGGCCAGGCGACGGCCGGCATACGTCTCCAGCAGGAGACGCGTGCTGGCCAGGGCGTGACCGTGCAGCGTGCTCGAGACCAACCGTCCACCCCCGGGTCGCGGTCCACGACCGGCCGGGGCCGCCCCGGACCGTCAGGATACGAGGCGCGCGGCACGGACGCCGCTCGCGTCTGCGGAGGGGCTGCCTAGGGTGGTGGCCGTGACCTCCTCCGTTCCCGTGACCGACCCGACGCTCCTCGACGCCCTGCGCTCCGACCTGAGGTCCGCGGACTACACGCTCGACGGCGTGCGCTCGCTCCTGGGACCGGTGGCGGCCGACGCGCTGGACCGCGAGGAGGCGCTGCCCGCGCGCGTGGTGACGGCGTCGGCGCTCGCCTCCGGTGCGGACGGGCGCGCCACGCTGCTGCGGCTGTTCCAGCTCGGCGAGGACGTGACGCGGGCTGCGCTCGACGCGGTGCTGCCGACGCTCCGGACCGCCGGGGCCGAGCGTCTGGGGCTGGTGGCGACCCAGGGTGCCGACGACGGGGACGCGGTGCGCGCCGTCGTCGACCTGAGCCCGTACGCCGCCGTGGACGCGGCCGGCGAGGTGGACTGGTGGATCGCGTCCGACCTCGGCGAGGTCGCTCGCCGCGGCGCTCTGCCCGAGAACTTCGTGCTCGGCGTCGGCGGCGCGTCGCGGACGCTCGCCCAGATCACGGTGCGCGAGCCGCGGGGCTCGGTGCTCGATGTCGGGACCGGCTGCGGGATCCAGGCGCTGCACGCGTCGCGGCACGCGGGCGCGGTGGTGGCCACGGACATCGATGCGCGAGCGCTGGCGTACGCGCGCTTCAACGCCGCGCTCGCGGGTGTGCGGCTCGACCTGCGCGAGGGGTCGATGCTGGAGCCCGTCCTCGGTGAGACGTTCGACCTCGTGGTGTCCAACCCGCCGTTCGTGATCACGCCGCGGGGGGAGGCCGGCGTGGGTGAGTTCACCTACCGCGACGGCGGGGCGGTGGGCGACGACGTCGTGCGCTCGCTCGTGACCTCGGTCGGATCGGTGCTGGCGCCGGGCGGCGTCGCGCAGCTGCTGGGCAACTGGGAGCACCGGCGCGGCGAGGACTGGGCCGAGCGCGTGGGCGGGTGGCTCACGGAGTCCGGGCTGGACGGCTGGGTGGTGCAGCGCGAGGTGCAGGATCCGGCGCAGTACGCCGAGCTCTGGCTGCGCGACGGCGGCATCACGCCCGACCGCGACCGCGCGCGGTTCGAGGGCGCGTACGCCGCATGGCTCGCCGACCTGGACCGGCGCGGGGTCGAGGGGATCGGTTTCGGCCTCGTCACGCTGCGCCGGCCGGCGCTCGCGGGCGCCGCGGTCAGCCCGTGGCGGCGCGTGGAGGAGATCACCGGGACGGTGGCGCAGCCGCTGGGCGCGACGATCGCGCGCGTGCTCGACGCCGTCGACCTCGTGCGCGACCTCACGAGCGAGGCGCTGCTCGGCCGGCGCTGGCAGGTGGCGGGCGACGTCACCGACGAGCGCTACTTCACGCCGGGCGAGGCGTCGCCGCGGGTGATGCTGCTGCGCGCCGGTGGCGGGTTCGCGCGGACGGTGCGGACCGAGACCGGCCTGGCGGCGTTCGTCGGGGCGTGCGACGGCGAGCTGACCGGGGTGCAGATCGTCGCGGCGCTCGGGACGCTGCTGGAGGTCGACGCCGCGGCGCTCGCGGCCGAGCTGGAGCCGCAGCTGCGGGGCCTGATCACGGACGGCCTGCTGCTCCCCGCCCCCTGATCCGCGAGGCACTTTGGGGCGTTCGCGAGGTCTTTTCGGGCGTCGGCGAGGTACTTCGGGGCGTTCGCGAGGTCCTTTCTGTGCGGTCACCAGGTGCGCGGCCGGACCGTGACGTTCATGAGGGCGCCCAGCTCCTGCTCGAACGCGTCGTCCGTGCCGAAGATGCGCTCGCGCGTGCCGATCACGAACGCCCACCCGAGCTCGTGTCCGAGGCGTCCGCGACGATCGCCGTCGTGCCGCACGTCGTGGGGGTCCGAGTGGAACTCCCGACCGTCGTACTCGGCCGCCACCCTCCGGGCGACGAACGCCGAGTCCAGCCAGTAGTCGCGACCGCGATGGACGACGTGGTGCGCGATCGCGGGCCGCGGCAGCCCGGCGTCGAGCATCCGGCACCCCATCCACGACTCCCCGGGGGACTCCCGCCGCCCGTCGACGTGCGGAGCCAGCTCCTGCGCCTGCTTCGTCCCAGGGAAGCGCCGCAGGCGCGCGACGAACTCGGCCACCCGAGCGGGATCGACGACGTCGGCGCGCACCATCGTGTCGGCGGCCGCGAGCGCGTAGGGCCGCCAGCTCAGGCGGAGCAGATCCGAGGCGGTGCGCAGCGGTGAGGTGACGGCCACGCTGTCGAGCTCGACGACGGAGCGACGTCGGCGCGCGCTCCGCCGTCGACCTGTGGACAACCGCGGGTCAGGCGCGTTCCGCCGCGGCGGCGAGGTGCGCGCCCCGACGGCGGAGCAACCGCCGCAGGTACGGCACCAGGACGAGCCGCTCGGCCACGGCTCCCAGGACGGGCGAGGCCAGGGTGACGTCGTCGATCATGCGGGTGCCGCTCGCCGTCGGGATGAACGTGTGGACGTGGACGAAGCTGCGGAACGGGCCGCGCACCTGCCGGTCGGTGAAGGTGCGCGGCTCGTCCCAGCCGGCGAGCTCGACGCGTGACGTCATGGTCCAGCGGACGCCCAGGTGTCGCGCGCGCCAGGTGACCTCCTCGCCGGGGCGCATCCGACCCGACGTCACGCCGCCCACGGCCTCCTCACCCGAGGAACCCATCGAGGCGACGTGCGCCCCGACGTCGAGCGCCAGGTCGAACAGTGCCTGCGGCGGCGCGGTCGTCTCGGTGGTCAGGGAGAAGGAGGCGGGCACGACGTCACCCTGCCACGCGGCGGGGAGAGCAGTGCTCGCCGGGAAGGACCTCGCGACGGCCCGAAAGTACCTCGCGGACGCCCGAAAGGACCTCGCGGGCGCCCGAAAGGGCCTCGCGAAGGTCAGGCGAAGGCCTCCGGCGGCGGGCACGCGCACGCGAGGTTGCGGTCGCCCCACGCCTGGTCGATGCGGCGGACCGCCGGCCAGTACTTGTGCCGAATCAGGCTCGGCACGGGGTAGACCGCGAGCTCGCGCGAGTACGGGTGGCTCCACTCGCCCTCGATGACCGAGCGCGCGGTGTGCGGCGCGTTCGCCAGCGGGTTGTCCGACGCCGGCCACTCGCCCGCCGCGACGGCGTCGGCCTCCGCGCGGATCGCCAGCATCGCCTCGACGAACCGGTCGATCTCGCCGAGGTCCTCCGACTCGGTCGGCTCGACCATCAGCGTCCCGGCGACCGGGAAGCTCATCGTGGGGGAGTGGAAGCCGTAGTCCACGAGGCGCTTGGCGACGTCGTCGACGGTGATCCCCGTCGCGGCCTTCAGCGGGCGGATGTCGAGGATGCACTCGTGCGCGACGAGGTCGCCGTCGCCCGTGTAGAGCACGGGGAACGCCTCGCGCAGCCGCGCCGCGACGTAGTTGGCCGACAGCACGGCGGCCGCCGTCGCCTCGCGCAGCCCCTCGCTTCCCATCATCCGCACGTAGGACCACGTGATGGGGAGGATCGACGCCGAGCCGTACGGCGCGGCCGAGACCGGGTTGGCGAGCGGGTCGCGCCCGCCCGCACCGGGCAGGAACTCCGCGAGGTGCGCCTTGGCCGCGACCGGTCCGACGCCGGGGCCCCCACCGCCGTGCGGGATGCAGAACGTCTTGTGCAGGTTGAGGTGGCTGACGTCGCCGCCGACGTCGCCGAACCGGCCGTAGCCGACCAGCGCGTTGAGGTTGGCGCCGTCGATGTAGACCTGGCCGCCGGCGTCGTGCACCGCGTCGGTGATCGTCCGGATCTCGTGCTCGTAGACCCCGTGCGTGGAGGGGTAGGTGATCATCAGCGCGGCGAGCTCGGCGGTGTTCGCCTCGATCTTGGCGCGCAGATCCGCGACGTCGACGTTGCCCGCGTCGTCGCACGCGACGACGACGACGCGCATCCCCGCGAGCACCGCCGAGGCCGCGTTCGTGCCGTGCGCGGACGCGGGGATGAGACAGACGTCGCGGTGGACGTCGCCGCGGGAGCGGTGGTAGCCGCGGATCGCGAGCAGCCCGGCGAGCTCGCCCTGCGACCCGGCGTTCGGCTGGAGCGAGACGGTGTCGTAGCCCGTGATGTCGGCCAGCCAGCCCTCGAGGTCGCCGATCATCGCCAGGTAGCCCTCGGCGTCGCCGGTCGGCGCGAAGGGGTGGAGGTTCGCGAACTCGGGCCACGTCACGGCCGCCATCTCGGTGGCCGCGTTGAGCTTCATCGTGCACGAGCCCAGCGGGATCATGCCGCGGTCGAGCGCGTAGTCGAGGTCCGCGAGGCGCTTGAGGTAGCGCATCATCGCGGTCTCGGAGTGGTAGCTGTGGAACGTCGGGTGCGTGAGGAACTCCGACGTGCGCGCGAGCGAGGCGGGCAGGACGCTGGTCTCTCGCGTCTCGGCGACCGCGGCCCAGTCATCGAGGCCGGAGAGCACGTAAGCGATCACCACGGCGTCGTCACGGGTCACGGTCTCGTCGACGCTCACCTGCAGCGTCTCGCCGTCGACCACCAAGGGCGTGTAGCCCTCTGCGCGCAGACGCGCGAACGCGGCCTCGGCGTCGAGCCCGGCGACGCGGACCGTGTCGAAGAACGCCTCGTGCACCACGGTCAGGCCGATGTCGCGCAGATTCCGGGCCAGGAGATCGGCGGTGGAGTGCACCTCCGCAGCGATCCGCCGGAGCCCGACGGGCCCGTGGTACACCGCGTACATCGAGGCCATCACGGCCAGCAGGACCTGCGCGGTGCAGATGTTCGAGGTCGCCTTCTCGCGACGGATGTGCTGCTCGCGCGTCTGGAGCGCGAGCCGGTAGCCGGGGTGGCCGTCCGCGTCCTGCGAGACACCCACGAGTCGCCCGGGCAGCTGCCGCTCGAGTCCCTTGCGCACCGCCATGTAGCCGGCGTGCGGACCGCCGAAGCCCATCGGCACGCCGAAGCGCTGCGACGTCCCGACGGCGATGTCGGCGCCGAGCTCGCCCGGTGCCTTCACGAGGGTGAGGGCCAGCAGGTCCGCGGCGACGACGGCGAGCGCGCCGCGCGCCGTCACGGCGGCCAGGACCTCGCTCGGGTCCCACACGCGACCCGACGCGCCCGGGTACTGCACGAACGCCCCGAACACCTCACCCTCGGGAAGGTGCGCGACGGCGTCGACCGCACCCTCCGCGGCGAGGTCGAGCGTCTCGAGGTGGATGCCCAGGGCCTCGGCCCGGTGGGCGAGGAGGCGCTGCGTCTGGGGGAGGGTGTCGGCGTCGACGAGGAAGACCGTGCCCTTGACCTTGGACGCGCGCCGCGCCAGCAGCATCGCCTCGACGACGGCGGTGCCCTCGTCGAGCATCGAAGCGTTGGCGATGTCGAGGCCGGTGAGGTCGGTGACCATCGTCTGGTAGTTGATGAGCGCCTCGAGCCGACCCTGGCTGATCTCCGGCTGGTAGGGCGTGTACGCGGTGTACCAGGAGGGGTTCTCGAGCACGTTGCGCTGGATGACGCTCGGGGTGTGCGTGCCGTAGTAGCCCTGCCCGATGAGCGAGGTGGTGACGGTGTTGCGCGAGGCGATGTCGCGCAGCTCGGCGAGGGTCTCCGCCTCGGAGGCGGCGGGGGGCAGGACGTCCTCGGCGCCCGAGGCCACGTCGAGCGCGGCCCGCAGCGAGTCGGCGACGGCGGGCGGGATCGCCGCGCTCATCAGCGACTCGATGCTCTCGTGTCCGATCGCGGCCAGCATGGTCGCGCTGTCGGCGTCGGTGAGCCCGATGTGACGGTCGACGAAGGGGGTGGTCATCTTCAGGACTCCTTGGCGCGGCGGTAGAACGGCAGGGCGACGACCTCGCCCGGGACGGCGGTGCCGCGGACGTCGACGGCGAGCGCCGTACCGATCTCCGCGAGGTGGGGTGCCACGTAGGCCATGGCGATCGGGTGACCGAGGGTGGGGGACAGGACGCCGGAGGTGACGGTGCCGACGCGCTCGAGGGCCCCGTCGCCGCCGTCGGGCAGCACGACGGGGTAGTCGGCGCGGCCGGCACGGCGCCCGGTCAGGGCGATGCCGACCAGGACGGGCGCGTCGGCCGGCGGTCCGGCGAGGATCGCCTCGCGCCCGACGAAGTCGTCCTTCGCCGTGACGACGACGCGGCCGAGGCCCGCCTGAGCGGGCAGCGTGTCCAGGGACAGCTCGTGGCCGTACAGCGGCATCCCGGCCTCGAGGCGCAGCGTGTCGCGGCTCGCGAGGCCCGCGAGCACCAGTCCGTGGGGCGCCCCGACGGCGGAGATCGCCTCCCAGAGCTCGACCGCCCGCTCGGGGGCGACCGAGATCTCGAACCCGTCCTCGCCGGTGTAGCCGGTGCGGCTGAGCGTGATCGTCTCGCCGTCGAAGGCGCCGGGGGCGCTGCGGTAGTAGCGCAGGTCGGCGAGGGTCGCGCCCGAGGAGGCGTCGAGCGTGAGGCGCCCGGCGGCCGCGAGCCCCTCCAAGATCGCCTGCGCCCGCGGGCCCTGCACCGCGATCAGGGCGCGGTGGGTGTCGGTGACGACGACGTCGAAGGTGCGCTCCGCCGTCGTCGTCCGCTCGATCAGGGCGGCGAGAACGGCGTCGCGGTTGCCGGCGTTGGCGACCACGAGGTACGCGGTGGGCGCCGCTGGGTCTCGTGAGGCCGCCGCCTCGGGCGTGTGGGTGTTCGTGACGATGAGGTCGTCGACGATGCCGCCGGACGGCGCGAGCATCATCGTGTACTTCGACTGGAGCGGGGCGAGGGCGCTCATCCGGCCGGCGAGGGCGTGGTCGAGGAACGCGGCTGCGTCGGGGCCCTCGACGGAAAGCTGGCCCATGTGGGAGATGTCGAACAGGCCCGCGGTGGTGCGGACGGCGACGTGCTCGGCGACGTCGGAGGTGTACTTCACCGGCATGGACCAGCCCGCGAACGGGACCATGGTGGCGCCGGCGGCGACGTGGAGGTCGTGCAGCGGGGTGCGCAGGAGCGGGGCTGACGGAACGGTCGGGTCGGTCATCGGAGTCCTTCGACGGCGCGGCTGGTCGGGCCTTGCGGGACTCCCCCTCTGTCTCGGTTGCCTGAGAGATTCACCGCGCGCCGAGTGGTCTCGGGGCGCGGCTTTCACCGTGGGCGAGCGCCTCGACCCCCGCGGTCGGGGACGGGCGCTGCTCTCCAGAGTGGCCTCGCCGTGCGGTACGGGTACCTGAGAGATTGGCGGGGAGTGCTTGCTCCTTCGGTGCCCGGCGCCGCCTGCTGGCTGGCGACCGGACTCTCCCGCACGGTGATGGGGCCGGATGTTCAGTTGGACGTGCTGCGGTGCTGGGTCCGAGCCTACCGGCGCGGGGCCGCCGAGGGAGTGCACGTGCTCGTGGGGAGGATCGGCGGGCTCAGAGGCCGCCGATCCTCCCCACGAGCACCCGCGTGGACCCTCGGAGTGTCACGAGCTGCTGAGGACGGCCCAGGCGATCAGGCTGTCGAGGCGGCGGATGTCGACGTCCTTCGCGAGGCGCACCTTGATGTGACCGGCGCGCGTCCAGAGCTCCAGCTCGGAGTCCCGATCGAAGCGACCCGCATTCTCTGACGACCACATGTTGATCGAGGAGTAGGGGAGCGAGTAGATCTCGACCTTCTTCCCGGTCAGGCCCTGGGCGTCGCGGATGATCAGACGCTTCGTCGTGAAGACGGCGGAGTCGCGAAAGGTCTTGTAGGCCGCGACGGCTTGCTCACCCGGTGTCAGGAGGGGCGTCACGTCGTCGGGGATGGCGATCTCTCGCTGAAGGATCCAGGTCAGGATCGTCGCGGTTTCCACAGGTGCCTCGAATCGTCGGCGGGTCGGGGTCGACCCATCCTGCACGAGCTGCCCGTTCCGCCGATAGGCAGGCGCGGGGCACCGTCGTGCCGGTGGGGTCGAGGTTCCCGCCCCGGGGCGCGCTTTCCGCCCGCGGGTGCCACGATCAGCGGCATGACGAGCGAGCGCGGCCCCGAGCAGCCGAGCACCACCCCCCGCAGCATGAGGATCGCGGGCGGGGTCGTCGGCGCGCTCGTCGTCGTCGAGATCACCTCCGGCGTGCTGCAGGGCTACTACACGCCGCTGTTCACCGACGTCGCGCGCCGGCTCGGCATCAACGACGCCGACATCAACTGGCTCGAGGCGCTGCAGCTGCTCGTCTCCGCCATCGTCGTGCCGGTGCTCGCGCGGCTGGGCGACATCCTCGGCCACCGTCGCGTGCTCCTCGGGAGCCTCGCGGTGACGGCGCTGGCCTCGTGGGCCGTCGCCGTCGCCCCGACGTTCCCGCTGTTCCTGCTCGCGTGGTCGCTGCAGGGGTTCTACGTGGTGTGGCTGCCGCTGAACGTCGCGATCATCTACAGCCGCGCGCGCCGCCTGCGCGAGGCCGATCCGAGCGCCGACGTCCCGGCGACCACGCGCCGCGCGACCGGCGTCATCGTCGTCGCGCTGCAGGCCGGGGCGATCGGCGGCGCGCTCCTGGCGGGGCAGCTCGGCACGCTTCTGTCAGGCAACCTGACGGTCGTGCTCGCCGTGCCGGCGCTCCTGGTGACGGTCGCGCTCGTCGTCGTGTGGCGCCTCGTGCCGGACTCCGGCGAGCGTGCGGGCGGCGCGATCGACACGCGCGGCGCCGTCGTCCTCTCGCTCTCCCTCCTGGCCGTCACGGGCGGCCTGAGCCTGGTCAGGGTCGACGGCGTGACGATCTGGGTCGGTCTCCTCGTCGCGGTCGGGCTGCTGCTGGGCTGGCTCTTCGTCCGGCTCGAGCAGCGCACCGCCGCACCGCTCATCGACATCGCGCTCGTCCGCCGCCCGACCCTGTGGCCCGTCTTCCTCACGGCCGGCCTGTTCGGCGTCAGCGTGCTCGGCGCGCAGGGGCCGCTCTCCACGTTCGTCCGGACCGACCCGACCGTCCACGGATACGGGCTCGGCCTGACCTCGGCCACGGCCTCCTACGTGATCGGTGCGTACGTCTTCAGCCTGCTGATCGGCGCGGGACTGTTCGCCCGGATCTCGGCCGCCCTGACCCCGCGCGTGGTCCTGATCGCCGCGTCCGCGCTGGTCGCCGTCGGTTACCTCTCCCTCATCGGCCTGCACGGGAGCGTGGTCTCGGTCGTCGCGTGCATGGTGGTGGCGGGGCTCGGCTCCGGCGCTCTCGTCGCGGCGCTCCCCGCCGCGGCGGCGGCCGCGGCCCCGGCCGATCGGACCGCGATGGCCACCGGCCTGACCAACACCACCAAGACCGTCGGCGGGTCCTTCGCGAGCTCGGCCTTCGCGCTGGCGCTCGCGAGCGGTGTGGTGGTGGCGGGCGCGGGTGCGCCGGGGGTGGCCGACGCCGGAACGGCCGCCTCGATGTCGGGCTACGTCACGGTGTGGGCGATCTGCGGCGGGACGGCGATCCTCGCGATCGTCGCGCTGCTCACCGTCCCGAAGGTCGCGTTCACGGCCGTGCCGGCCGACGCCGTCGCCTGATCGCTCGCGGGCTGGGAGGCTGGAACCCATGAGCGACGACGACGTCACCACCGCCCGCCGCCTGGCCGACCGTCTCGCGCGTCTGGTGCGCGTCCCGACGGTCACCCCGGCCGACGACGGCCCCCTCGGCCCCGAGGACGCGCGCGTCTTCGGCGAGCTCCGGGAGCTCCTGGGCGAGCTCTACCCGCGCGTGTGCGCGGCGGCGGAGGTCGACGTCGTCGGACGCGCGGGGCTGCTCCTGCGCGTCCCCGGGCGGGGCGGAGACGGCGGGGGCGCGACGGCGCTCGGCCCGGTCGTGCTGATGGCGCACCAGGACGTGGTGCCCGCGCCGCGCGGGAACGCGGGCGAGGACTGGGCCGGCGAGGGCTGGTCGCACGAGCCGTTCGCCGGGGTCGTGGCCCCCGACGGCGCCGGCGAGCTGACCGTCCACGGCCGCGGCACGCTGGACGACAAGGGCGCGCTGCTCGTCACGCTCGAGGCCGTGGAGGACCTGCTCGGCGAGGGCTGGCGTCCGCACGCCGACCTCTGGCTCCTGCTCGGGGCTGACGAGGAGCGCGAGGGTCCGTCGGCGGTAGCCGCCGTCGCGCTGCTCGCGGCACGGGGCGTCGAGCCCGCGCTCGTGGTCGACGAGGGCGGCGCCGTCGTGACCGGCGCGTTCCCCGGGCTGCGGCGGCCGATGGCGGCCGTCGGCATCGCGGAGAAGGGCGTCGTCACGCTCGAGATCGTCGTCGAGGGCGACCCCCGCCACGCGGGGCACGCCTCGACCCCACCGCGGCGTGGTGTGGTGCCGGCGCTGGGGCGCGCGCTCGACGCGCTCGAGCGGACGCCGCACCCCGCCGTCGTCGACGACGTCACCGTCGCGATGTTCGCAGCCGTCGCGCCGCACGTCCCGCCCCCGCTGCGGTGGCTGCTGGCGCGCGCCGATCGCCTGCGGGCGCCGCTCGCGCGCCTCCTGCCGCTGCTCGGCGGCGAGATCGCCGCCATGGTCCGCACGACGACGACCGCCACCGTCCTGCGGGGGTCGTCCGCGGCGAACGTGATCGCGGCGCGTGCGAGCGCCGTCGTCAACATGCGCGTGGCGACGTCGTCCACGGCTGCCGACGCGACGGCGCACGTGGAGCGGGTGGTGGCGCGCGCCGTCGGCCGCCGTGGGCCGAGCGTGAGCGTGCGCGTGCTGGACGCGAGCGAGCCGACCCCGGCCTCGCCGCTCGACGACGAGCGCTGGGCCCTCGTCAGCGGCGCCGTCACCCACGCCTACCCCGACGCCGTCGTGGCCCCGTACACGATGCTCGCCGCGAGCGACGCCCGGCACGTGGCCAGGATCGCCCCCGCCGTCTACCGGTTCTCGCCGCTGCGGATGACGGCGGCGCAGCGGTCCTCGATCCACGGCGTGGACGAGAACGTGGCGGCGTCCTCGCTCGTGGCGGGTGTGCGGTTCTACCGGCACCTGCTGGCCGGCTGAGACGCCGTGGTCGACGACGAGGCGCGCACCGTGGGCGCGGTCGCGCACGCGCTCGGGGTGAGTGTGCGGACGCTCCACCACTGGGACGAGCTCGGGGTGGCGACGCCGTCGACTCGCACCGCCGGCGGCTACCGCGCCTACCTCCCGGCGGACGTCGCGCGGGCGCGGCGCGTGCTCCTGCTGCGCGATCTGGGCGTGCCGCTCGCTCGAATCCCGGCGCTCATGACGGCGACGGCGGCGCAGCGTCGGACCGAGCTGGTGCGGCGTCGCGCCGAGCTGGACGAGCGGATCAAACGGCTCCAGGAGGTCGCGGCCGGCGTCGAGGCCGTGCTCGAGGCCGACGAGAAGGGCGTGCTGCTGTCGGACGCGGAGGCCGCCGAGGCGTTCGGGCCGACGTGGGACCCGGCCTGGAGCGAGCAGGCCAGGGAGCGCTGGGGCGACACGGCGCAGTGGGCGGAGCACGCCGAGCGGTCGGCGGGTCGAGGCGCGCGGGAGTGGGCCGACGTCGTCGAGGCCGTGCGGGAGGTGCTCCGGGTGATGGCGGCGGCCAGGACCGCGGGTGTCCGTCCCGAGGACGCCGCGGCGGTGGCGCTGGCCGAGCGGCACCGGGCCGCGATGGGCGAGCACTTCCACGTGACGCCGTCGATGCACGTGGTCCTGGGCCGCACGTACGTGAGCGAGCCGGGCTTCACCCGGGAGATCGAGGCGGTCCAGGAGGGGCTGACCGCCTGGCTGCTGGCCGCGATCGAGGCCGCTGCACGGGCGCGCGGCGTGGACCCGGCCACGGCCGGGTGGGAGTAGCCCGGCGGGGAGCGGCTCGGCGGCGGTCGAGCCGACTCAGTCGCGCCCGACGCCGGGAGGGCGACGGCGAGGATCTCGCGGCTGGGCACGTGCAGGGCCTGCGACGCCGTCGTGCCCGTCGCGGCGAGGTAGGCGTCGACCAGCCGGTTCCCGACGGCGTAGCCCGCCCCGGTCGGCAGCCCGACCGGCTCCGCGCCGAAGCGTGCGGCGGCCTCGTCGCCGTGCACCCACGCCACGAAGTGCTGCATGCCGCCCACGTCCAGGCCGTCGATCACGCGGTCCAGGACGGCGTCGTCGCGCAGGTGCGGCAGGCCGATCGGGGTCGAACCGGTGTCGCCGTGGAGCTCGCGCGCGAACGCGTCGGCGAGCCCCTCGGAGACGATCTGCTCCCCGACCACGACGCTCGCGGGGTCCCACACGACGCCGCCCGGGGCGTAGCGCAGGTTGTGGTTCAGCTCGTGGACGGCCGCCGCCTCCAGACGGTCGAGGTTCTCCGGCGTCGGCAGCAGCGTGAGGGAGAGGTGGCCGGTCGCGCTGCCGTTGCCGCTGAAGCTGCGGATCGGACCGGTGAAGTAGGCGTCGTCGGGGTCGCCCAGGACCAGCAGGACGGTCAGGTCGGGCACGGTGATGCCCGGGAGCACCGAGACCTGGTGGGCGACGGCGTCCACCAGGGCGCGCTCGACACGGCCCCAGGCGTCGGCGTCGCGCAGCGCTCCCAGCGCCTCGCGGGTGTCCTCCAGGCTGCGGTCCAGCGGGAACCCGAAGGACATCGCGTGCATCGCGACGAGGTCGACGTCGCCCGGGAAGTAGCGGTACATGCCCGCGGCCGGGGCGAGCACGCGGCGCAGGACCTCGGGGCGATCGGCCTCGGGGGCGTCGAGGACGGACTGCATCCCGGTGGCGGTGTCGAGCACGGTGATCGTCATGGTGGGGACGCTAGGGGCTCACGCTGCGTGAGGGTCAAGCGTGTGCGTGGTCCGGGACCACGGACGTCTCCACCGGCCGTTTCAGCTCGACCGTTCCCTCGGGCTCCCCGCCGCGCCACAATGGCCGGATGCGATCCATCTGGAAGGGCTCACTCGCCTTCGGCCTGGTGAACGTGCCGGTCAAGGTCTACTCGGCGACCGAGGACCACGACGTCTCCTTCCACCAGGTGCACGCCGAGGACGGCGGTCGCATCCGCTACCAGCGGCGCTGCGAGGTGTGCGGCGAGGTCGTCACCTACGACCAGATCGCCAAGGCCTACGACTCCGAGGACGGTCAGCGCGTCGTCCTCACCGACGAGGACTTCGCCACGCTGCCGGCCCAGGCCAAGCACGAGATCGAGGTGCTGCAGTTCGTGCCGAACGAGCAGATCGACCCGATCCTGCTCGACAAGAGCTACTACCTCGAGCCCGACTCCCGCTCGCCGAAGGCGTACGCGCTGCTGCGTCGCACGCTCGAGGAGACCGACCGCACCGCGATCGTGCACTTCGCGCTGCGCAACAAGACCCGCCTGGCGGCCTTGCGCGTGCGCGACGACGTCCTCGTGGTCCAGACGATGATCTGGCCCGACGAGGTCCGCACCGCCGAGTTCTCGGCGCTCGACGAGCAGCCCGACATCTCCGACAAGGAGCTGGCGATGTCCGCCAGCCTGGTGGAGTCGATGGCCGAGGACTTCGACGCGAGCGCGTTCACCGACGACTACACCGCTCAGCTGCGCCAGCTCATCGACGACAAGCTCACCGGTGGGGAGTCCTTCACCGCCGTCGAGACGGAGGACGAGCCGGCCGACGTCGTCGACCTCGTCGCCGCGCTGCGCAAGAGCGTGGAGGACCGCAAGAAGGCGCGCGAGGCCGCGACGAAGGCCGAGGAGAAGCCCGCGAAGAAGGCTCCGGCCAAGAAGTCCGCCAAGGCGTCCTAGTGCCGAGCGGCTCGGGCTCGGGGGCGGGTGCCGCGCAGGCGGTCCGCGTCGGCGAGCGCACGGTTCGCCTCACCAACCCGGACAAGGTGCTGTTTCCCGGCGACCCCGCGGGCGACGCCGCCCATCCCACCACCAAGGCCGAGCTCGTCGAGTACTACTGGCGGATCGCGCCCGTGATGCTCCCGCACCTCGCCGGACGACCCGTCACCCGCAAGCGCTGGCCGCACGGCACCGGCCCGGTCCGCGGCAGGGACGCCGATCCGTTCTTCACCAAGAACCTCGACTCCGGCACGCCCGACTGGGTCCCGCGCGCCACGATCGTGCACCACGAGCGCCCGGTCACCTACCCGCTCGCGACCGAGGACGCCGTGCTGGTCTGGTGCGCGCAGATGGCGAGCATCGAGCTGCACGTGCCGCAGTGGCGCCTCCCGCCGGCGGTGATCGAGGGCCGGCGCAGCCTCGTGCTCGACGACGCCGACACCCGCCCCGATCGGCTGGTCGTCGACCTCGACCCGGGCCCCGGCGTCGGGCTGGAGGAGTGCTGCGAGGTGGCGCTCGCGGCGCGCGAGCTGCTCGACGACGTCGGGTTCGCGTGCGTCCCCGTCACCTCCGGGAGCAAGGGGATCCACCTGTACGCGGCGCTCGACGGCGTGAGCTCGGCCGCGGCCAGCGCCTTCGCGGCGGAGCTCGCCGCCTCGCTGGTGGCGGAGCTCCCGAAGCTCGCGCTGATGCAGATGAAGCGCGACCTGCGCGAGGGCAAGGTGTTCGTCGACCACACGCAGAACAACGCCGCCAAGACGACCGTCTCGCCGTACTCGGTGCGCGGCCGCCTCGAACCCTGGGTCGCGGCGCCGCGGTCCTGGGAGGAGATCGAGGCGGGTGGGCTGCGCCAGCTGCTGATGGCAGAGGTGCTGGAGCGCGCGCAGGACGGCGACCTGTTCACGGCCCTCCTGCCGGCCGATGCCGCCTCGGACGACGGCGACGGCGGCGCCGCGCGCGTCCCGCACCCGCCCGTCACGTTCGTCGCTCCCGCTCCCGCTCCCGCGCCCGCCGCTGCGAGCGGCGCACCCGGCGCGGTTCCCGACGACAACGCTCCGGCGGCGCAGGACCGCTCGCCGTCCGCGGCCCACGACGGCGAGCGCGCCGCTCACAGCGGCGGTCCTCGGACGGCCGGTGCCCGGAGCTCCCTCGGGAAGGTGCCGACTCCGATGCTCGCCACCTCCTTCGACCCGATCACGCACGCCGAGCTCGACCCCGAGCGGTGGTCGTTCGAGCCGAAGTGGGACGGCTACCGCGCGATCGCCGCGCTGCGCGACGGAACCGTCCGGCTCGTCGGCCGCTCCGGACGCGACCTGACCTCCGAGTTCCCCGGCCTCGCCGTCGTCCCCGAGGCCCTCACCGACCACGACGGCCTCCTCGACGCCGAGATCGTCGCTCTCCGTGACGGCCGACCGAGCTTCCACGCGCTGCAGGAGCACGGCACCGCGCCGCGCCCGCCGCTGCGGCTCGTCGTGTTCGACGTGCTCGAGCTCGACGGCGTCGACCTCACGGCCCAGCCGCTCAGCGCCCGCGCGGAGATCCTCGAGGTGCTCGACCTCCCGTCCGCCGACATCGGGGCGAGCGCGGGGCTCGGCGACGGCGACGCCGGCTGGCTGCGCAGCCCGACCCTGCCCGGCACGCTCGATCAGGCGCTCGCGGCGACGGCCTCCGTCGAGGGGGAGGGCGTGATGGCCAAGCGGCTCGACTCGCCCTACCGGCCCGGGAGGCGCAGTCCCGCGTGGGTGAAGGTGAAGCACCAGGCCGAGGCGCGCGTCGTCGTCGGTGGCTGGCGGCCGGGGCAGGGTCGACGCGACGGCGGCATCGGTTCCCTCCTGCTGGGTGTGCGCGACGGCGATGAGCACGACGGCGACGCCGCCCTCCGCTACGTCGGCAAGGTCGGGACGGGCTTCACCGACGCCGAGCTCGACCGCCTTCTGGCCCTCCTCGGGCCGCTGCGCACGGGCGAGAACCCGTTCACGACGCCGGTGCCCGCCGTCGAGGCCCGCGTCGCCGTCTGGGTGCGGCCCGAGGTCGAGGGCGAGGTCACGTTCGACTCCTGGACCCCCGACGGCTCGCTCCGTGCCGCGCGCTGGCGCGGTCTCGCGGCGCAGGACCGACCGCAGGACCGGCCGCGGGACCGATCGCGTGACTGACCGCCCTCTTCACCGGATCTCCCCGGGGCGAGGCCCAGCTCCGCGCGGGTCGAGCGCCCGGCCACCTCGCGGCCGATCTACCGTAGTTTCATGAGCATGGTCCAGCACGCGCCGCCCGACGGCGGGCAGCCGTTCGGCGGCACGCACCCCGGTGGGGGTGCGTACGACGCGCAGCGCGGCCCAGCCGGCCCCGCCCGCCCGGTCAACCCCCAGCGCGCGACCCGGTGGGTCTGGAGCCTGGTCGGGGCGATCGTGGCGGGGGTCGCCGTCGCCGGACTGGCCCGCTGCTTCGTCGGCAGCGCCGCGGGACTGTGGGTGGACGAGCTCGCGTTCGTCGGCTCGGAGCGCGGACGCGACCAGCTCGAACCCATCAGCCACGTCGTGCTGTCGGTCGTGAGCGTGCCGTTCCTGGTCGTCGCGATGATCGCGGTCGTCGCGATCGCCCTGGCGCGCCGGCGGTGGGGCGACGCCGCGCGTGCCGTCATCGTCGTGGTCGGGGCCAACCTCTTCACGCAGGTGTTCAAGAAGATGGTCGAGCGCCCCGACCTCGCGGGCATGCCCTCCCTGGACAACTCCCTCCCCAGCGGCCACACGACGGTCGCGGCCTCGGTCTCCGCCGTCGCGCTGCTCGTCGCCCCGCGGGCCGCGAGGCCGTTCGTCGCCATCCTCGGCGGCGCCTACACGGCGGCCACCGCCGTCGCCACGATGTCCCTCGGCTGGCACCGGCCCTCCGACGTGATCGCGGCCATCGCCGTCGTGACCGCCTGGACGCTCCTGATCATGGTGCCGGGCAGCGGTCGCCGGGCCGACGGCTTCCCGGGATCGCCCGGCCGCGTCGCGGCCTCGCTGGTGCTCGGCGGCGTCGCGATCGGTGGCATCGCCGTCGGCGTCGTGACGCTCCTGACGACCCTGGCCGGCGTCGACCTCGCCGCCACGTACACGGAGGCCCGCGACGCGTTCGACGGCGCCGGGCTCCTGCTCGCCTACGGGGGGTCGGCGGCCGCCGTCGTCGGCTGCGCGGCCGCGTCGGCGTGGGCCCAGCTGCTCGCCCGCCGCTGACGCCGGCGCGGGACGTCGCCCACACGCGAGACGGGTCGGCTTGCGCCCCCACCGCGGCTTCGGGGTAGCGTGCGCCACGGACCCGTCCTCGCACCATCACTGCCGACGTCCTCCCCGGGACGCCGGTGCCAGCACCGGAAGGCCCCCTGTTGCCCAAGCTCGTCATCGTCGAGTCGCCCACCAAGGCGCGCACCATCACGCCGTTCCTCGGCTCGGACTACGAGGTCGAGGCCAGCGTGGGGCACATCCGCGACCTCCCGCAGCCGAGCGAGCTGCCGGCGGAGATGAAGAAGGGGCCGTACAAGAAGTTCGCGGTCAACGTCGAGGACGGCTTCGACCCCTACTACGTGGTGGACGCCGACAAGAAGAAGAAGGTCGCCGAGCTCAAGCGCAAGCTCAAGGACGCCGACGAGCTCTACCTCGCCACGGATGAGGACCGCGAGGGCGAGGCCATCGCGTGGCACCTCCTGCAGGTGCTCGACCCCAAGGTCCCCGTCAAGCGCATGGTGTTCCACGAGATCACCCGCGAGGCGATCGTCCGGGCGCTCGACGCCACGCGCGAGCTCGACACCCGCCTCGTCGACGCGCAGGAGACCCGCCGCATCCTCGACCGTCTCTACGGCTACGAGGTCTCACCGGTCCTGTGGCGCAAGATCGGCCCCGGCCTGTCCGCGGGTCGGGTGCAGTCGGTCGCGACCCGCCTCGTCGTCGAGCGCGAGCGCGAGCGCATGGCATTCCGCAGCGCGTCCTACTGGGACGTCTCCGGCGAGTTCACCGGAGGACGCGGCGAGACCGCGGGCACCGCGTTCAACGCCCGCCTGACGAGCGTCGGCGGCACGCGCGTGGCCACGGGCCGCGACTTCGACGACGTCGGGCAGCTCAAGGGGCGCACGGGCGGTGTCGTCCACCTCGACTCCGCCGGTGCGCACGGTCTGGTCGAGGCGCTCGGCGGCGCGAGCTTCACCGTCTCCTCGGTGGAGACGAAGCCGTACACGCGCCGTCCGGCCGCGCCGTTCACCACCTCCACGCTGCAGCAGGAGGCGAGCCGCAAGCTCCGCATGAACAGCCGGGCCGCGATGCGGACCGCGCAGTCGCTGTACGAGAACGGCTACATCACCTACATGCGTACCGACTCGGTGACGCTGTCGACCGAGGCCGTCTCGGCCGCGCGCCGCCAGGCCGCCGACCTCTACGGCGCGGAGTACGTGCCGGAGAAGCCGCGCGTCTACGCCAACAAGAGCAAGAACGCGCAGGAGGCGCACGAGGCGATCCGCCCCGCCGGCGACCACTTCCGCACGCCGGCGCAGGTCGCCAAGGCGCTCTCGGGTGACGAGTTCCGGCTGTACGAGCTGATCTGGAAGCGCACGGTCGCCTCGCAGATGTCGGATGCGCGCGGCTCCACCGCCTCCATCCGGATGCAGGCCGGCACGACGGCGGAGATCACCTCCGCCACGGCCGGCACGCTCGCGACCGGCACGACGGCGGAGTTCTCCGCCTCGGGCACCGTCATCACCTTCCGCGGCTTCCTCGCCGCGTACGAGGAGGGCAAGGACGCCGGCCGCTACGAGGACGGCGCCGACGCCGCGGCCAAGGGTGAGGACAAGGGCGCCTCGCGCCTGCCCGACGTCCGGGAGGGCGACGGCGTCGCGAACGGTCCGCTCACGGCCGACGGCCACGAGACCTCGCCGCCCCCGCGCTACACCGAGGCGTCGCTGACCGCCGCCCTCGAGGAGCGCGGCATCGGCCGCCCCTCGACCTACGCCGCGACGATCGGCGTGATCGTGGACCGCGGCTACGTGCTGCGCCGCGGACAGGCGCTGTTCCCGAGCTGGCTCGCGTTCTCGGTCGTGCGGCTGCTCGAGGAGCACTTCGGCTCGCTCGTGGACTACGACTTCACGGCCAGCATGGAGTCCGACCTGGACCGCATCGCGGCCGGCAGCCAGGACCGCGTGGAGTGGCTGACGCAGTTCTACTACGGCGTGGGCGACGCGCCCGGTCTGTCGGGCCTGGTCAACGACCTCGGCGACATCGACGCGCGCGACATCAACTCCATCCCGGTCGGCGACGGCATCACGCTGCGCGTCGGGCGGTACGGCCCCTACCTCGAGGGCACCGGCGCCGACGGGACGGCGCTGCGCGCCTCCGTCCCCGAGGACGTCGCCCCCGACGAGCTGACGACCGAACGCGCTCGGGAGCTGCTCGAGACGCAGTCCGACGGCGACATCGAGCTCGGCGTCGACCCCGCCACGGGGCTGCAGGTCGTCGCGAAGAACGGCCGCTACGGGCCGTACGTCACCGAGGTCATCCCCGACCCGCCTGCCGCCGAGGAGCCTGCTGCTCCCGCCGGGGGCACCGACGGCGCAGCGAAGCCGAAGCGGAAGAAGGCCCCCGCGAAGGCGAAGCCCCGTACCGGCTCGCTGCTGCAGTCGATGTCGCTCGACACCATCACGCTCGAGCAGGCGCTGCAGCTGATGTCGCTGCCGCGCGTGGTCGGCACGGACGCCGAGGGCGTCGAGATCACCTCCCAGAACGGTCGCTACGGCCCGTACCTGAAGAAGGGCACGGACTCCCGCTCGCTGACCTCCGAGGAGCAGATCTTCGACATCACGCTCGAGGAGGCGCTGGCGATCTACGCCCAGCCGAAGCAGCGCGGCCGCGCCTCCGCGACGCCGCCGCTGCGCGAGCTGGGGGTGGACCCGGTCAGCGAGAAGCCGGTAGTCGTCAAGGACGGTCGGTTCGGTCCGTACGTCACCGACGGCACGACCAACGCCACCCTGCGCAAGGAGGACGAGGTCGAGGCGATCACCCCCGAGCGCGGCTTCGAGCTGCTCGCGGAGAAGCGCGCGAAGGGGCCGGCCAAGAAGCCGGCGGCCCGCAAGCCCGCCGCGCGCAAGCCGGCGGCCAAGAAGCCCGCTGCGAAGAAGGCCCCCGCCAAGAAGGCCTGACCCCGCGCGGCGCTCGCCACCGCGCCGCACGTCGCGCGCGGCAAGGTGGTGTGCGGAGGTGGCTGGGCTCGCTGGGGGTGGGCGTCCCCTCCCTGGACGAGGGACCGTCCGCCCTCGATGAGGACGCCCGGACCTCCCGCCCCGCCCGCGGCATAGGCTTGCCGTGTGACCGACGCCACCGCTGCCGCCCCGTCCACCGCCGACCCTGCCCTTGCCCCGGCGAGCGCCTACCCCGACCCGAGGGACGCCCCCGCGATCCGGTGGGGCATCCTCGCGGCCGGCGGCATCGCCAGGAAGTTCGCCACCGACATCCCGGCGCACACCGCGTCCACGATCGCCGCCGTCGGGTCGCGGAGCGCCGACCGCGCGGCCGCGTTCGCCGCCGAGATGGACGTGCCCCGCTCGTACGGCTCCTACGAGGAGCTCGTCGCCGATCCCGAGATCGACGCGATCTACGTCGCCTCCCCGCACTCCGAGCACCGCGACCACGCGCTGCTGGCGCTGAACGCGGGCAAGCCCGTGCTCGTGGAGAAGGCCGTCACGCGCAACGCCGCCGAGGCGCGCGAGATCTTCGATGTCGCCGCCTCCCGCGGCCTGTTCGCGATGGAGGCGATGTGGGCACGGTTCCTGCCCAGCTACCGCGCGACCGTCGACGCCGTCGCCGCCGGGGCGATCGGTGACGTCATCTCGCTCACGGCGCTGCACGGCCAGAACATCCCGGGTGGTCCCGAGCACCGGCTGTGGAACCCGGACCTCGCGGGCGGCGCGCTGCTGGACCTCGGCGTCTACCCGATCTCGTTCGCGCACGCCGTGCTCGGCGTCCCGGATGAGGTGCACGCCTACGGCGAGCTGTCCGACCTCGGGGTCGACAAGGCCGAGACCGTGGTGCTGCGCTACGGGCAGCGCGCGGTGGCCGTCGCGACGTCCTCGATGGAGACGGCGATGCTCAACAACGCGACCGTCGCCGGCACCGAGGGGCGGATCGACCTCGACCCCACCTTCTACAACCCCACCGACGTCCACCTCTCGCTGCTCGACGGCACGCGCCAGGACGTCTCCGGGCGTCTCCCCGGCGGGTTCCAGTTCCAGGCCGCCGAGGCCGCGCGGCAGATCGTCGCGGGCGAGACCAGCTCGCCGCTCATGACGTGGCAGGCCTCCGTCGAGGTCATGGAGATCATGGACGAGGTGCGCCGCCAGCTCGGCGTCGTCTACCCGGGCGAGTAGGTCGCCGCAGTGCCTGCCGTCACTCCCGCGGCCGTCCGGCTCCCCGGACGGCTGCGGCAGGGGCTGGACGCCTTCTTCTTCGTCCTCGCGGGGCTGGCCGCCGCGTGGCTCGCCGTGCTCGTCGTCTCCGACGCGTGGGGCCGCGGCTGGTGGGCCCTGCCCGGTCTGGTCCTGTTCTGGATCCTGCTGGCCTACCTGGTCCTCCCGCGGCTGCACCGCATCCTCACCGACGTCTACGTCCCCGCGTACTTCATCGGTCGCACCCGGACGAGCGACGGACTTCTGGGCGACCCCGTCAACCTGTCCGTCCTCGGGCCCGAGGACGTGCTGCACGACGTCATGAACCGTGCGGGCTGGATCCGGGCCGACGACGTCACGCTGCGCTCCAGCTGGCGCATCGTGACGACCACGCTCTCCCGTCGCAGCTATGCGCGGGCACCGGTCAGCCCGCTGTTCCTCTTCGGCCGGCAGCAGGACTTCGCCTACCAGCAGGAGGTCGACGGGAATCCCGCCAAGCGCCACCACGTCCGGTTCTGGCGCTGCCCGCCGGGGTGGCTGCTCCCCGGTGGCACCCGGGTGGACTGGCTCGCAGCGGGGACCTTCGACCGCGCGGTCGGACTCTCGCTGTTCACGCTCCAGGTGACGCACCGGATCGAGGCGGACATCGACGTCGAGCGCGACCACGTCGTCGCCTCGGTGCGCGCGGGGGTGCCCGACGTGACCGTCCACCTCCTCCAGGACTTCGCCGCGGGCTACCACTCCCGCAACGGTGGGGGTGACTCGGTCCGGACCGACGGCGATCTCCCCGTGATCGTGCTGCCCGTCGCGGAGGGATCGCCGCCGGTGCCTCGGCCGACCAGGGTGGTGCAGCTCCGCGACGAGCCCCAGGACAGCGCGACCGCCTCCGCCGAGCGGCGCAAGCGCCCGGCGTTCGAGGGCGTGCGCGACGACGACCTCCTCGACCGGCGTCCGGACGGGGGAGTCCGCCGGATCGCCCGCCCCTCGACGATCCTGTTCGGGGTCGTGGCGACCTACGTGCGCGCTCTCGTCCTGGCGGCCACGGTCGTCGAGCTGGTGATCACCGGTCCGGCGGGTTTCGCGGCCGCCACGGGTGGGGACGCGACGGCTGTGGTGCTGCCGGGCTCGTCGTGGACCATCACCGTCGTGGCCGGTGCGGTGGCCGCCGTCGTGCCCGCCGTCCTCGCGACGCTGGTGCTGCGCGGCGTCGACCTGGCCAGGGTGCTGGTGCTCGTGTCGGGCTGCGTCTCGCTGTCGGCCCTCTTCGCCACGTGGGTGTCCAGCGGCGCCGGCCCTCTGGTGGGAGCGGCTCTCCTCGTGACACCGCTCGACATCCTGACGCTGCTCGCGCTCTCGGGACGACCGGCGCGCGAGTTCTGCCGCCCGGTCGCGGCGCCCGCTCCCGTCCGGTAGCAGGCGAGCCGCCACTACCCTGGAGCCGTGATCCCCGACCCCGCCGCCCCGGCCGAACCCGGCCTGTTCCTGTCCTTCGAGGGTGGCGACGGCGCGGGCAAGACCACGCAGCAGGCGCACCTGGCGGCGTGGCTGACGGAGTCGTTCGGCCGCGAGGTCGTGCGCACGCGCGAGCCCGGGGGGACGGAGCTCGGCCGGACGCTGCGCCAGCTGGTCCTGCACGGGGACGACGTCGACGCCCGCACCGAGGCGCTGCTCTACGCCACCGACCGGGCCCACCACGTCGCGAGCCTGGTCCGTCCGGCGCTGGGGCGCGGCGCCGTCGTGATCACCGACCGCTACCTCGACTCCTCGCTCGCCTACCAGGCTGGCGGACGCGAGCTGGGGCTCGCGGAGCTGCGGGATCTGCAGATGTGGGCGGTCGGTGGTCTGCTTCCCCGCATGACGTTCCTGCTCGACCTCGACCCCGCCCTGCTGCCGCAGCGACTGACCGGTTCGCCCGACCGGCTCGAGCGCGCCGGCGCCGAGTTCCACCGTCGCACCCGCGACGCCTTCCTCGCCCTCGCCGCAGCCGAGCCGCAGCGGTGGCGCGTGCTCGACGCGTCCCTCCCGATCGAGGAGCTCGCGGCGCGCATCCGCGCCGAGGTCGCACCGCTCCTCGCCCCGAGCGGCGGGGTCCCCGCGTGACCTCGGTCTGGGACGACGTCGTCGGGCAGCCCGACGCCGTGGCCGTCCTGCGCCGCGCCGTGACCGACCCCTCGTCGATGACCCACGCCTGGCTCGTCACGGGACCTCCCGGTTCCGGTCGGTCCGTGGCCGCGCGTGCCTTCGCGGCCGCGCTCGTGGCGGGCGACGGCGGCCGCTGGACCTCCGAGGTCGCCGACAACGCACGGGCGCGCGTCATGCGCGGCACGCACCCCGACGTGCACGTCGTCGCGACCGACAAGACCGTCATCACGGTGGCCGAGGTGCGTGACCTCGTGACCATCGCGCAGCGCACGCCCGGCGAGGCGCCCTGGCGCGTGATCGTCGTGGAGGACGCCGACCGCATCGTCGAGCGCAGCGCGAACGCACTCCTGAAGGCCATCGAGGAGCCGCCGCCGCGCACGGTCTGGATCCTGTGCGCGCCGAGCGAGCAGGACGTCATCACCACGATCCGCTCGCGCTGCCGCCACGTGACGCTGCGCGTGCCGCCGGCCGACGCCGTCGCCGACCTCCTGGTGCGCCGCCACGGGATCGATCGCGACGACGCCCTGGTCGCGGCCCGCGCCGCCCAGAGCCACATCGGCCTGGCGACCTCGCTGGCGCTGAACGCCGAGGCCCGTGCGCGGCGCGACCGCGTGCTCGAGATCGCCTCGCGCGTGCGTGGTGTCGGCGACGCCGTCATCGCCGCTGGTGAGCTCGTCGAGGTCGCCACGGCGCAGGCGAGCGCGTCGATGGCCGAGCGCGACGCCGTCGAGAAGGCCGCGCTGCTGCGCTCGCTGGGTGCCGACAACGCCGAGGGCGGCAAGACCCTCCCCGCGAACGTGCGCACGCAGATCCGGCAGCTCGAGGACGACCAGAAGCGGCGGGGCAAGCGCGCCGTCGTCGACGGTCTGGACCGCGCGATGACCGACCTGCTCTCGTTCTACCGCGACGTGCTCGCGGTCCAGGTCGGCTCCGACGTCGACCTGGTCAACGCCGCGCAGGTCGCCGACGTGCGGGCCGTGGCCGCCGCGAGCGACCCGCAGCAGACGCTGCGTCGCACCGAGGCGATCGCGACGGCGCGCACGCGTCTCGCGGGCAACGTCGCACCGCTGCTGGCGGTCGAGGCGATGACGGTCGCGCTGCGGCCGCAGGGGTGAGAGGGATGTCCGGCATGGACCGCACCACCAGGAGGACGGCCTCGATCGTGGCGCGCACGCTCGCGGTGCTCGGCGCGATCGTGCTCGGCGCCACCGCCGTGTCCGGCTGCACGGAGACCCGACCGCCGATGCTGCAGCCCGTGGCGCCGGTGCCGGACGTGACCGGGACAGATTGACCACGTGCGGACTGACCACGTGCGGACCGAGCGCGTGCTGAGGGCGCGTGCGCGGGTGGTGGTGGCCACGGTCGCGACGGCGGTCCTCGCCCTCGCGTCCTGCACCCCGCCGGGCGGCCCCTACCCGCGCGAGGCGGACGCCGGCGGCATCGAGGACGCCCCCGCCGCGTCGGGTTTCGCCACGCTGGCCGACGTCGAGGCTCAGCCCGTGGAGTGGGCGCCCTGCGGCAAGTACGTCGACTGCGCCACGATCCTGGTGCCCCTGGACTACGAGGACGTGCCGGGGGAGACCGTGCGAATCGCGATGAAGCGGCTGCCGGCCACCGGCGACGACGAGCAGCGCCAGGGGTCCGTCGTCGTCAACCCGGGCGGACCGGGGGAGTCGGGCGTCGACCTCGTCGACGCGGCCGGGTCCATCTTCTCGGGCGACGTCCTGGACGCCTACGACGTCGTCGGGTTCGACCCGCGCGGTGTCGGCGCCTCGACCCAGGTGCGGTGCCTCGAACCGGGCGAGGACGACCCGACCGCCAGGCTCTACGACCTCCGCGACGAGCGCGACGTCGAGCGGTTCCGCGTCGACCACACCGCCCTCGGGGAGCTCTGCGTCGAGCGCTCGGGACCGCTCCTGGACCACGTCGACACCGCCACGACGGCGCGCGACCTCGACGTGGTGCGCGCCCTGCTCGGTGAGGAGCGCCTGACCTACCTCGGCTACTCCTACGGCACGCTGCTCGGCGCGGTGTACGCCGAGACGTTCCCCGACCGGGTGGGCCGCCTGGTGCTGGACTCCGCCGTCGACCCCGCCCTCGGCTACGCCGACCTGCAGTCCGAGCAGCTCGCGGGGTTCGAGCAGGTCTTCGCGACGTTCGTCGGGCAGTGCCAGGACGTGGCCGCCTGCCCGCTCCCGGCGGACGCCGACGCCGCTCAGGAGCGGGTGCTCGAGCTCGTCGACGCGCTCGACGCCGATCCGCTGCCCTCGGACGCCCAGGACGGCGAGCTCGACGGCGGCGAGCTGTGGTCGGCCGTCACGGGCGCGATGTACTGGGCCGCCGACTGGCCCGCCCTCGTGACCGGCCTGGCGGACGTCGAGGCCGGGACGGACGGCACCGTGGTCGACGAGATCGGCGATGCGGGGGTCATGGCCGGCTCCGACGACGTGAACCATCCGTTCGCCTTTCCCGCGATCGACTGCACCGACTACCCGATGACCTCGACGTACGAGCAGGCCGTGGAGAACGTCCGTGCGCTCGAGGACGCCTCGGCCCTGTTCGGACCGGGGTCGGTCGCCGAGCTCGCGTGCGTGCTGTGGCCGGCGGCGGCCGACGTCGAGCGGGTCCCGATCACGGCGTCCGGGGCGGCACCGATCCTGGTGGTCAGCGCGCTGCGCGACCCCGCGACGCCGCACGCCTGGTCGGTCTCCCTGGCCGACCAGCTCGAGTCCGGCCGGCTGCTGACCTACGACGGCGAGGGCCACGCCGTCTACGGCGGTGTCTCACCCTGCGTGGACCGGGTGGTGGACACCTACCTGCTGACCGGTGAGCTGCCGGCCGAGGGGACGATCTGCGACTGAGGTGGCCGGGCACCCCGCCCCGGGGCACACAATGGGTGGATGACCAAGACGATCGCCATCGTGGGTGGCTACGGAAAGATCTCCCGGCGCCTGGTGCCGCTGCTGCGGGAGCGGGGTGACGCCGTCGTGCCCCTGGTGCGGCGCGCGGAGCAGGCCGCCGTCCTCCTCGACCTCGGCGCCCGGCCGCGGTTCCTCGACATCGAGCGGGCCGACGTCGACGCGTTCGCCGCGGCGTTCGACGGCGTGGACGCCGTGGTGTTCGCGGCCGGCGGGGGCGCCGACGGGAACGTGCTGCGCAAGCGCTCCGTCGACCTCGAGGGCGCCATCAAGTCGCTCGCGGGCTGCGCCGCGGCCGGGGTGCGCCGCTACGTGCAGATCTCCGCGATCGGCGTGGACGCCAAGGTCGGCCTGGACGAGTCCGCCGCGTGGGCGAGCTACGTCGTCGCCAAGCGCGACTCCGACGAGGCCGTGCGCGAGAGCGGCCTGGACTGGACGATCCTGCGTCCGGCCACGCTCCTGGACACGCCCGGCACCGACCGGGTCCTGCTCGGCAGCGACCTCGAGCCCGAGGGCGTGACGCGCGACGACGTCGCCGCCACGATCGCTGCGGTGCTCGACGAGCCGCGCGCGATCGGCCGCCAGTGGGACCTGGTCGGCGGGGACGCGAGCGTCCTGGCCGCGCTCGAGGCGGCGATCTGAGGCCCTCCGACGGCCGGTCCCCCCGACCACGCCCCCCGTGGTTGGTAGCACCCCCGATCGCCCGGTAGAGTTGACGCCGCTGCCCGGGCGATCCTCGGGTGGCGTCGCCGCCTTAGCTCAGTCGGCAGAGCGATTCACTCGTAATGAATAGGTCAAGGGTTCGATTCCCTTAGGCGGCTCGGCTGGAAGACCCGGAACCTCGTGCTCCGGGTCTTTCGTCGTTCTCGGGCGAGGTCAGAGGCCGAGGGCGGCGCGCAGGGCGGGGCCGTAGCGCCGGCCCGCCGCGGCCTGACCCGCCGGGGTCAGGTGCACCCCGTCGGTGTACTCGACGCCGTCGCCCCACCCGGCCACGGACACCGTGGCCAGACCCATGCGGAGGGCCTCGGCGGTGATGAGGGCGTCGACCTCGCGACGCCGCTCGTGGTCGGCGCCGGTCCGGCTCATCACGCCGTCGACGACGATCGGGCTGGTGGGGTAGCGCAGTCGCACCGCCGCGGTCAGACGGCGGACGCCCTCCACGATCTCGGCGTCGCCGGTGCCGACGGCGGAGTCGTTGCCGCCGAGGGTCACGATGACCACGCCCGGGTCGCCCGCCGGCAGCAGCACCCGACCGCTCTCCACCGCCTCCGTCATGGAGAAGCCCCACGGTCCCGTCGCGACGTAGCCGATCCCGCCGTACGCGCGCTCGACGACCGTGCCGAACCCGACCTCCCGAGCCCCCCGTTCGGTCCACCCGTCGCCGCCGCACTGCGAGTCGCACAGCACCACGGCCGCCGAGGCGTCGACCGTCTCACCCGAGTGGACGACCCCGTCGCGGGTCTGCGTCGTGCCCTTCTCGAAGACGGTGGTCGTACCCGATCCGTCGGGCGCGACGTCGCGCACGGGCCAGCCCAGCGCCGTCGGGTCCTGCTGCCACGCCCGGTAGGTCGGGTGGTCGACGGTGACGGCCCCGGTCCGGGGGCCCCAGACCAGCACGCCGCCCGTGAACTCCTGCGCGTACCCGCCGCCGACGGCGGTCTTGTCGACGACCGGGAGTCCCAGGGAGGAGTCCGGGCCACCCAGGGCGTCCCACCTGTCCACGATCGCCCCGGGCGTCGTGGCCGCGACGGTGTGCTGACTCCTGGACCGGTAGAGGCGACCTCCCTCGAAGGGCTGCACCCACCCGCCCGTGGTGGCGCTCTCGTTGCGCGTGGGCGGACCGAGCGGGCCGGCCTCGGCGCCGTGGTCCCGGTAGGCGGGCCAGAGCTCCGCGCGCACCACGAGACCGCTCCCGGCCCTGGACCACCGGACCGTCCCGGGCTCGCGGGTCTGCAGCGCTGCCGCGCGAGCGAGGGTGCGCCACACGTGCAGCGCGGGGTCCCAGGGGATCTCCCAGTCGGCGGCGAGCACCCGGAGCGTGTCGGCCCGACTCTCGAGGCTCGGTGCGGACGCGGCCGAGGCCGGTGCCGACACGGTGCCCGACCCCACGACCGCCGCCAGCACCAGGAACGCCGATCTCCGGAGGGTGCGCCGGGCGCGGCGTGCGTGCGTGCTCATCCTCGAGTCCTCCGGTCGCCGCCGTCGCGGTCTCACGATCGTAGGCGGCCCGACGAGGCGTGCGCCGGAGCGACGCCCCCGCGATCGGGGCCGCTGCGGGCCAGGCCGTCCAACCACTCCCCGACCAGCGCGCGCGATGCCGCCTGGGCCGCGTCCAGGTGGGTGTCCTTCGCCGCGAGCAGCTCGGCGGCGCTCGCCCCGGGCACGTCGGTGACCTCGTGCTGCCAGCGCTCGATCCAGCCGTCGACGATCGCCTCGTCGACCTCCGGGTGGAACTGCACCGCGAGCAGCCAGGACCCGATCGCGTAGGCCTGCGGGTAGCTGGCCGAGGTCGCGAGGAGGTCGACGCCGTCGGGCAGGTCGAACGTGTCGTGGTGCCACTGCATCATCGGGACGCCGATGACGTGGCGGACCGGGCCGGCGGTACCGGCCTCGGTCACCGCGAGCGGGAGGAACCCCACCTCGTGCACCGGTCCGCGCCACGCGCGGGCGCCGAGCGCCACCGCGAGCATCTGGGCACCGAGGCAGATCCCCAGGATCGGACGCCGCGCGGCCGCCCGCGCGGTGAGCAGCTCGATCTCACGGGCGAGATGGGGGTGGAGGTCGGTCTCGTAGGCCCCCTCGGCCCCGCCGAGCGCGATGACGACGTCCCACGCCAGCGGGTCGACCTCGGCCAGGTCGGCGGTCGGCGTGTCGAGCGTCGTGACGACGTAGCCCCGCGAGGTGAGGGTGGCGGCCACGTTGCCGAGCCCGATACCGACGTCGTGGCGCAGGACGAGCGCGGTGGGGGAGCTCACGCGTAGATCTCGGCGAACCGGCGCAGCACGCGCCCGGGGTGCACGACGTGCGCGCTTCGCACGCTCTCGAGCACCGTCTCGACCTCGGCCGGGTCGAAGTAGCCCTCGTACCGGTAGGCGAGCAGGCGCGAGGCGATGCCCTCGGCGTCGAGCTCCGGATGGAACTGCGTGGCGTAGACGTTCGACCCGAACCGCAGCATCTGCACCGGCGCCGTGGGGGAGGAGGCGAGCAGCACGCTGCCGGGCGGCGTCTCGCGCAGCGCCTCCTTGTGGCCGACGTAGGCCTCGAACACGGGCGGCATCCCGGCCAGCAGCGGATCGGCCACCCCCTCGGGCGTCAGGGTGATCTCGACCGCGCCGGCGGGTTCGCCGTACGTCGTGTCCACCACGCCACCGAGGTGCACCCCGAGGGTGCCGACGCCGTAGCACGCGCCGAGGAACGGGATGTCGCGCTCGCAGACCGTCACGAGCAGGTCACCGATCTCGCGCTCGACACGCTTCTGCACGTCCGACTTGGACTCCTCGGGATCGCTCGAGGTGAACGGGCTGCCGCCGACGACGATGCCGGCGATCTCGTCGAGATCGAGGGGCGGCATCGGCTCGCGCTCGAGCCGGATCCGTCGCAGCCGTTCCGGGGGCAGTCCCATGAAGCGGCAGAACTCGCCGTACTCCTCGTCGGCGACGGTGTCCTGCTGCCGCGACGCCAGGAGGACGAACGGCCGACCGCCGTCGCCCTCGACACCGTCTCCGCGCACCTCGACCTCCGCGCCGCCTCGTCGCCCGCCACCGCTCCGCCGGTCGGCGGTGGTGCACCGGCTAGTCAAACGCACTCGGGGCCCGACCGGGGCAACTCGCCCCGGAGCATCCACGGATCGGTCAGCACCGACCAGCAAGATCGAGGCGGGACGGCACACAGACAGAGCAGAGCCGACGCCTCGCCCCGCTCCCCGGGGACGGTGTCACCATCGACGACGACGCCGCCAGCGGCGGGACGGAGGACGCCGTGGACGACCCGCAGGCGGACGCCTGGTTCACCGACGTGGTGCGTGAGCACTCCCGCGCCCTCGTGCGCTACTTCGCGCGCCGCGCCCCGGCGCAGGACGCCGAGGACCTGGCGGCCGACGTGCTCGTGACCGCGTGGCGACGGCGCGACGACGTCCCGCGCGAGGCCGTCCTGCCGTGGCTCTACACGACGGCCGGGTACACGCTCGCCAACCACCGGCGCAAGCACACCGACCTCCCCGTGGAGGAGGTGCCCGAGCGGGCGACCGCGCCGCGCGTGGGCGACGATCCCGAGCTCTCCGCGATCTTCGACGCCGAGGTCCGCGGAGCCCTCGCCGCCGTCGGGGAGCGCGACCGGCAGATCCTGCTGCTGAACGCGTGGGAGGGTCTCGACGGCGCGGAGCTCGCGGGCGTGCTCGGCATCTCCCGCTCCGGCGCGGACGCGGCGCTGTCGCGGGCCCGCAAGCGGCTGCGCGAGGCGTGGACGGACCGCCTCCACCTGTGAGCGCGGTCCTGCCCGACGTCGGGGGACCGCAAGGATCTCCGGCCCCGGGACACAGACGAGGTACAGGACGAGTGCAGGCTCCGGCCACCGAGATGGGACACCGAACATGAACGACGACCTCCGGCGCTTCGCGCCCCGCGACCCCGACGACGAGAGCGCCAGCGAGAGCGAGCGCGCGCTCGAGGAGACCGTGATGGCCCGCCTCCGGGCCGCGGACCCCGCCGCCGACGTCGAGCCGGGCGAGGACTTCCCCGCCGCCGTCGGGGCGCGGGCGCGGGCCGACGACGGGTCGACCGCGACCGCGACCGACGCCACCCCCGCGGCCCCGATCGACCTGGCCGCGCGACGCCGTCGTCCCCGCTGGTACTCCCCGGCCGCCGCGGCCGCCGCGGCCGTCCTGATCGGCGCCGGCGGGTACGCCGTCGGAGCCGGTGGCGTGTTCGGGAACGCCGGTTCCTCGACCGCCGACAGCGCCGAGTCGGCCGACGCCGCGAGCGCCCCCGCACCCATCAGCCTCGGCGGTGCCTCCGGCGCGTCCGGGTCCGACGCCGCGGGCGCCGGCGAGATGGCCACGAGCGCCCCCGGCCTCGGTCAACAGGACGCCGCGATGAGCGCGCGCGGCGGCGCCGACATGTCGATGATCGGCTGGGGCGGCGGCCGGAACTCGTTCACGGGCACGGGTCTCAGCGACGCCGCTCGCTCCGCGCAGGCCTACGGACTGGACGCGGCGACGCCGTCGAACCCCGAGCGCATGGCGCAGGTCGCCGCCGCCCTCGGGATGGCCGGCGCGCCGGAGATCGTCGACGGGCAGTGGGCGCTCACGGACGGTGACGCGCAGCTGAACGTCGGACTCGACGGCAGCCTGGGGCTGAGCTACTACAACACCGCCAACCAGCCGTGGTGCGACGGCTGCGCCGAGCCGAGCCCCGCCGACGCCCCCAGCGGTGACGCGGCGATCGAGCGGCTCAAGGAGGTGCTGGCCGCGATCGGTGAGGACCCCGCGCAGTACGAGTACGCCGCCCCGACGTACGAGGGTGCGGTCACCGCCACGGCCGAGGCGCGCCGCGTCGTCGACGGGCAGGGCACCGACCTGGTCATGATGCTCGACCTCGCACCGGCCGGCATCGCCTCGATCTGGGGAAGCCTGGCCGACGTCGTGGACCTCGGCACGTACGACGTCGTCAGCGAGCAGGAGGGTCTGGAGCGACTGAGCGACCCGCGGTTCGGCGGCTACCTCAGCGGCATGCCGATGCCGATCGACGGTGACGCGCGCGTCATGGAGGAGTACGTCCCGCCGACCCAGGCCCCCGCGGCCCCGCAGCCCGGGGTGTTCATCAGCTGGCCCGTCAACGACGTCGAGATCGTCTCGGCCCGGCTCGGGCTCGCGCAGCAGTGGCAGCCCGACGGCGGCGTGCTGCTGGTCCCGTCCTACGAGTTCACGGCGGCCGACGGCGGGACCTGGTCGGTCATCGCCGTCGCCGAGTCCCAGCTCGACCTCGCCTCCGAGTAGGCCCGCAGCCACGGGTAGTACCGTGGCTGCGGCATCGTTCGAAGGAGCCCCCATGCGTCGCCCCATCGCATTCCGAGCGCCCCAGGCGCCTCACGTTCTCCGGGCAGCAGCCCTCGCGGGCGTGCTCGCGCTCGCCGCCTGCACGCCCCCGCAGGGCAGCTCGTCCGAGGAGTCCGGCTCGGTTGAGCCCGGCCCCACCGAGTCCTCGGAGACCTCGGGCACGGCCTCGCCGTCGCCGAGCCAGTCCGAGAGCACCGACCACGGAGGCACGACCCGCCCGACCGACGAGCCCCAGACGGACGGCGAGCAGAGCGGCGACGCCGACACCGGTTCGCCGTTCGAGTTCGTCCGTGGACTGCCCTCGGGCGTCGAGGAGGCTCCGGCGGACAGCGCGGCCGGGGTCGGCTGGAACGAGGCGGGCGATGCGCTCTACGTCGTCACGTTCGGCTCCAGCTCGTGCCCGCTCGTGCCGCAGACGGTCGAGCAGGCCGGCGGCGGCCTCGAGATCACGCTGGCCGCGGCCGGCGGCGCCGTCTGCACCATGGACATCGTGCCGACGTACGCCACGGTCGCACCGCCGTCGGGCGTCGCCTCCGACGCCCCGGTGACCGCGGTCCTCGGCGACCTCGGTCAGGTCACGGTCCCGCCCGCCGCCACCCCGACGCAGATCGGCTGGCTCGCGGCCGAGGCCGGCTGACGCGTCGGTGGGTCACGGGGCGGACGGCGGCGGAGCCCCGATCCGCCCCGTGACAGACTCGCATCCGTGACAGCCCTCACGAACCGTCCGGGGCCCGCGGGAGGGACTCCGGCAGCGCCCGAGGTGGTCGACGCCTCCGCCGCCCTGCTCGTCGACCTGTCGCGTGTCACGGAGGCCGACGCCGGCCGCCGCCGCCGGGCCGAGTACTCCACGGACGCCTCGAACTACCGCGTGCTGCCGCAGGTCGTCACGTTCCCCCGCCACATCGACGAGGTGCTCGCCACGCTCGAGGTGGCCCGCGCGCACGGCGCCCCCGTCACCGCGCGCGGCGCCGGCACCTCGGTGGCCGGCAACGCCGTCGGGCCGGGCGTCGTCATCGACTTCTCCCGCCACCTGCACGCCATCGGCGAGATCGACCCCACCGAGCGCACCGCCGTCGTGCAGCCCGGGGTCGTGATGAGCAGCCTGCAGACGGCCGCTGCCCCGCACGGGCTGTGGTTCGGACCCGACCCGAGCACGAAGAACCGCGCCACGCTCGGCGGGATGATCGGCAACAACGCGTGCGGACCGCACGCGCTGGCCTACGGCCGCACGTCGGACAACGTGCGCAGCCTCGACGTCGTGGACGGGTCGGGCCGCCGGTTCACCGCGACCTCCGGCCGCGGCGCGCTCGAGGCGGTGCCCGGGCTGGACCGCCTCGTCTCGGGCAACCTCGCGCTGCTGCGCACCGAGCTCGGCCGCTTCACGCGCCAGGTCTCGGGCTACTCCCTCGAGCACCTGCTGCCCGAGAGGGGCAGCAACCTGGCGCGCGCGCTGGTCGGGACCGAGGGCAGCGTCGTGACCCTGCTCGGGGCGACCGTCGAGCTCCACCCGCTGCCGACCGCTCCCGTGCTCGTGGTGCTCGGCTACGCCGACATGCCCGCGGCGGCCGACGCCGTCGTCCCCCTCGGGGCCTTGAACCCGCTCGCGATCGAGGGGATGGACGCACGACTGGTCGACGTCGTGCGCCGGCACGTCGGATCCGTGCCCGACCTGCCCCGGGGCGCGGGCTGGCTGTTCTGCGAGGTCGGCGGCGTCGACGAGGCCGACTCGCTGGCGAACGCCGCGGCGCTGGTCCAGGCGAGCGACTGCCTCGACTCGATGATCACCACCGACAAGGCCAAGACCGCCGCGCTGTGGCGCATCCGGGCCGACGGCGTGGGGCTGGCCGGGCGCACGCCGGCCGGCCGGCAGGCGTGGCCGGGCTGGGAGGACTCCGCCGTCCCGCCCGAGAACCTGGGCGCCTACCTGCGCGACTTCGACGCGCTGCTGGCGACCTACGGCGTCGACGGCCTGCCCTACGGCCACTTCGGCGACGGCTGCATCCACGTCCGCATCGACCTGCCGCTGGAGCGGCCGCAGGACGTCGGCGACTTCGAGAGCTTCATGAACGACGCCGCGCGCCTGGTCGGCTCCTACGGCGGCTCCCTGTCGGGCGAGCACGGCGACGGTCGCGCGCGTGGCGGGCTGCTGCACCACATGTACACGCCCGAGGCGCTCGGCCTGTTCGAGCAGTTCAAGGGCCTGCTCGACCCCGACGACCACCTCAACCCCGGCATCGTCGTGCGCCCGGCGCCCGTGACGGCGAATCTGCGCCGGCCGCAGGCGATCGAGCTCACCACCAGGGGCTTCGCCCTGCCGCACGACGGCGGTGACCTCACCCGTGCGGTGCACCGGTGCGTCGGCGTCGGGAAGTGCCGCGCCGACAACAGTGGTGCCGGCGGCTTCATGTGCCCGAGCTACCAGGCCACGGGCGACGAGCGGAACACGACCCGCGGCCGCGCGCGCGTGCTGCAGGAGCTCGCCAACGGCTCGTTCGTGAAGGGCTGGGACGCCCCGGAGGTCGCCGACTCCCTCGACCTGTGCCTCTCGTGCAAGGCGTGCGGACGCGACTGCCCAGCCGGCGTCGACATGGCCACGTACAAGGCCGAGGTCACCTACCGCCGTTACAAGGGCAAGGTGCGGCCCATGACGCACTACGTGCTGGGGTGGTTGCCGCGCTGGGCCAGGCTGACGACGGCGGTGCCCGCGGTCGCGGCGCTCGCCAACGCGGCGCTCGGTGTCGCGCCGCTGCGCCGGGCGGTGTTCGCCGTCTCCGGGATCGACGCCCGACGGCGCATGACCGCGTTCAGCACGCAGCGGTTCTCGCGGTGGTTCCGCCGCCGCGAGGCCACCACCACGACCCGCCGCACGCGCGAGGTGCTCCTGTGGGCCGACAGCTTCTCCGAGCACCTCGACCCGGCGGGTGCGAAGGCGATGGTGGCGCTGCTGCAGGACGCCGGGTACACCGTGCGGATCCCGGGCGGCGACGCGTGCTGCGGTCTGACCTGGATCTCCACGGGCCAGCTCGACGGTGCGCGCAAGCAGCTGCGCCGCACGCTCGACATCCTCGGTCCGGCGGCCGCCAAGGGCGTGCCGATCGTCGGCATCGAACCCTCGTGCACCGCGGTGCTGCGCAGCGACCTGGTCGAGCTGCTGCCCGACGACCCGCGCTCGGCCGCGGTCGCGGGCGCCGTCCGCACGCTCGCCGAGCTGCTCACCGACCCCGAGCTCGGGCCGGGCGAGGACTGGACGCCCCCGTCGCTCGTCGGCACCACGGTCGTGGCGCAGCCGCACTGCCACCAGCACTCGGTCATGGGGTTCGACGCCGATGCCGCGCTGCTGGCGCGCACCGGCGCGAGCATCACGCAGCTCGCCGGGTGCTGCGGCCTCGCAGGAAACTTCGGCATGGAGAAGGGGCACTACGAGGTGAGCGTCGCCGTCGCCGAGAACGCGCTGCTGCCGGCGCTGCGCTCCGCGCCCGAGGGCGCCGTGTACCTCGCCGACGGCTACTCGTGCCGGACGCAGGCCGAGCAGCTGGCCGGCACGCGGGGAACGACGCTGGCGCAGCTGCTGCTGGGTGACGGCGCCGGGACGTAGCCCGGGACCGGGCGGCGCCCGGTCGACCGCGCGGCTGTGAAGGGCTTGTGCAGACTGCCCCGACGCCTGGCGCGGTGGTGCGGTTGCGCGTCGGGGGCGCCCCCGCCGTCGGGGCTCCGTCTGGCAGACTCTCTCCAGTCCCACCCACCCCTCGGCCGAGATGGTGTTGATCCGTGATTCCTGCGTTCCCGCACGAGGCAGCAGACCGCCCCTCCACCGCCGGTGACGACCCCGGTGCCCTGGCCGAGGCGCGCGCCTGGGCGGAACGGGCGGGGATCGCGCTCGCGCCGGTCGCGGAGCGTCCCCACGGTGCCGACGACGTCGACGTCCTCGCGATCGATGCGACCGGAGCCGTGGTCCTCGTCGTCGGGGTCGTCGACCTCACGGCCGACGCCCTCGTCGACGCCCTCGCCCGCGCCGCCGCAGCCCGCGAGGTCGCGCCCGCCGAGCTCGCCGCCGACCACCCCGGCGGGACCGAGGCCGTGCGCGACGCCTGGTGGCGCGTGCGGGCGGGCCAGTCGGTCGCCCCGACGGCGGCCCCGAGCCTCCTCGTGATCGCCATGTCCGTCTCGCCCGCGGTCGAGGCCGCCCTGCCGCTGCTCGCGGGCCGGGTCCACGTGCACCGGGTCGAGCCCGAGAAGGCGCCGAAGGCGAAGCCCCGGTCGAAGACCAAGTCCCCGTCGGCCGCCGAGAAGCCGGCGCCCGCGACCTCGGCGCCCGAGACCTCGGCGTCCGACGGGTCCGCCACCGTCGACCCGGCCGAGCAGGAGAACCTGCGCGCCGTCGTCGCCCTCGTCGGCGAGGCCGCGCTGGTGCTCGCGAGCGAGGAGGGCGTGTCCGGCCGCCTGGAGAAGGACGGCACGATCCTCGTGGACGGCGAGACCTACCGCGATCCCGCCGCCGCCGCGTCGGCGGCGACGGGGAGCCCCGTGGCCGACGGTTGGACCGCCTGGCGGTTCGGGGCCGACGGCCCCTTCCTCAGCGAGGCCCTGCAGGAGGCGCGCACCCAGCCGCGGGAGAAGCGCCCGGCACGTCCGCACCGCCGTCGGGCCGTCCGCGGCTGATCCGCCGACGGCCGGCCCTCAGGGCAGGTAGCCCGCGGCCCACCGCCCGATGTGCGCGTAGGCGACGTCGCGCACGGGTCGCTTCGACAGCAGCACGTCGTGGATCGCGTCGGGCACGGTCGCGACCGTGACGTTGCGGGCGATGCGCAGCGCGCGCTCGGCGATGACGTCGACCTCGATCACGATGTCGCTGGTGGTCATCGCGTCGTCCCAGACGGGCGAGATGAGCGACTTCTGCGACCGCAGCACCAGGACCGGGACGTCGACGTCGAGCCCCTTCGCCACACGCGCGTGCCCGCGCAGCACCGCGGCCAGCCAGCCGTAGCGCGCCGGGAAGCTCCGGGACGGGCGCCACGGCGCCACCAGCGACCACTCGCCGTCGTGCAGGTCGGAGATCGTCCGGTTGTAGAACCCGAGGTCGATCTGCGGCGTGAGGCGCAGCGGGAAGTTCTTGGCCAGCTCGGTCACGAGCGGGGTCGACAGCGTCCGGACCACCGAGGACCCCTGCGTCTCGAGCCACGGCGAGACCAGGACGAGGCCGGTGACGCGGCCGGGGTTGTGGTGCGCCCACAGGCTCACCGTGAGGCCGCCGGTCGAGTGCGCCATCAGCGTCACCGGTAGCCCGGGGTGCTCCTGCGCCACGACGGCGAGGGCCGCCTCGATGTCCTCGGCGTACGTCTCGAGGCGGTCGACGTACCCGGCGGACTGGTGCCGCCGCAGGCTCCGGCCGTACTTGCGCAGGTCGATCGCGTAGAACGCCGCCTCGTTGTCGAGCCAGAACGGTCCGAGCTCGTGGTTGAAGAAGTAGTCGCTCCAGCCGTGCAGGTACAGCACGACGCGGCGCACGCGCGGCGTCACGACGCCGGGCATCGTCACGCGGCCCGGGTCGATCTCGGGTCGGTACCGCACGAGGGTGGTGACGACCTCGCCCTCGAAGTCGTCCGCCAGCGGCAGGGTCAGCGCCTCGTGACCCCGCCCGAGGACGTCGGTCTCCCAGCGGTCGGTGGGTGGCGGATCGGGCCACTCGGCGTCGGGATCCACGTCCGGCGCGAGGCGGGCGTCCCGGATGACCTCGATCGCCTCGCCCACGCGTGCCAGGGGAGCGGGGCCGCGGCGTCTCATCGGTCCATCGTGGCCGGTGGGGAGTGGGCTGTCATCCCGACCCGCACGACCTGGCCTCCACCCGCTCGCGACCGGCGCGCCGAAGGATGGAACCCACCGCACCCCACCGCACCGCCGAGGAGGCCCACCGATGTCCGTCCAGCTCACACGCCCGAGCCGCATGACCACCATCTCCTACCGCCTGGAGGGTGCGCCGGACTTCGCGACCACGAAGGGCGGGTACCTGGTCCGGCCCACGAACTGCGAGGTGACGTGGTTCTCGGGGGCGATCGGCAAGATCGAGGTCACGGGGAACGTCGTCTCGCGCAGGACCGGGCTGGTCGGCAACAGGCTCATCAGCGAGACCTTCATGATCCACGCGGCCGCGGAGGGTGAGGACGTCAAGCCCGAGCAGGCGTACGACGGGCCGGCGTTCGTCGTGGAGATCTTCCGGGCGGCGGCCGCCCTCGGCGAGTCCGCCTGAGCTCACACCGCGAACGGCACCCCGCACCGGAGCACCACGTTGGAGTAGGCCGTGTCCTCCCCGGTCCGCACCACGAGCCGCGCCTCGCCGACCATCGCCTTGAGCGCGGTGTGCTCGATGCGTTCGGCCGGGAAGCCCAGCGCGTCGTCCACCCAGTCGCCGCCGGGCCAGTCGTCGGACTCGCGCGAGATCCACGCGTGCTCGGCCACGACGTCGGCGAGGAACGCCGCGAGCACGTCGGCGAAGCGCGGCTGGCCGTAGACGAGCGCGAGGTCCACCACGGGGACGTGCGGCGGGACGGGCAGCCCGGCGTCGGCGACGACGACGAGGTCGGTGTGTCCGAGGCGGGCGATCGCCGCGGACAGCGGGGCGTTGATGATTCCGGTGCGCTTCACGGCAGCTCTGCTTCCTGGTCGGGGTAGGAGTCCTGGGCGCCGAGGCGCTGGACGGAGTAGGCCGCGACGCGGGTCGCGTCGCGGGCGGCGTCGTGCAGCGAGGAGCCCCGGGCGAGGCTCGCGGCAAGGGCGCCGACGAACGCGTCGCCGGCCCCCGTGGTGTCTCGGACCGGGACGCGCAGGCCCGCGACGGACCACTCGCCGTCGGCCTCGACACCGACGGCGCCCGCGGCCCCGAGCGTCACGACGACCGATGGCACGCCGAGGGCGCGCAGCCCGCGCGCGAGGGCGGGTCCACCGCCGTCCGGCCGGTCCTCGACGCCGCCCTCGACGGTGGGGACGTCGGCGCCCGCCCACGCGAGGACCAGGCGCGCCTCGTGCTCGTTCACCACGAGAGGATCGGCGACGGCGAGCGTCGCAGCCGGCAGCTCGAGCGCCGGAGCGGCGTTGAGCACCACGCGCGCTCCTGCGGCGTGGGCGGTCCGCGCGGCGGCGACGATCGAGTCCGGCGGGATCTCGCCCTGCAGCACGCACACGCGGGCGCGGAGCAGGACGGCGGCAGCGCCGTCGAGCACCTCGCCGCCCACCTTCTCGTTGGCTCCGGATACGACGACGATCGTGTTCTCGCCGGCCTCGTCGAGCGTCACCACGGCGAGCCCGGTCGGCCCGGGCACGGTCGCCACCCCCGCGAGGTCGACGCCGGCGCGCCGGAGCTGCGCGAGCGCGACGTCCGCCCCGGCGTCGTCCCCCACGGCGCCGACCATCGCGGTGGGCGCACCGCGCAGGGCGGCCGCGACGGCCTGGTTCGCCCCCTTGCCGCCCGCGCTCTGCGTGCCGGCACCCCCCAGCAGCGTCTCGCCCGGCCGCGGGTGGCGCTCCACCGTCAGCAGCAGGTCGACGTTGATCGACCCCACGACCACCACGAGGTCGTCCCGGCCCCGGTCATCCATGCGATCTCCCTCGATCTGTTGACAACATCCAACACCGAACCTAGGTTGGGCGCAACGCATTCAACGTAGAATGAATATGCAGAAGTCAGGGACGATCGATGGCGCAGCAGGCACGAGCGACGGTGGGCACGACGTGGACCCCCGGGTCCGGCGCCGCCGCGTCCGCATCCGGCCGCGGGGTCGACGGCGCGCTGATCCTCGCTCTGGACCAGGGGACCACGAACACCAAGGCCCTGCTCGTCGAGGCGTCCACCGGCCGTGTGATCGCCTCCGCCGCCCGTCGGGTCGGCATCGCCTTCCCCGCTCCCGGCTGGGTCGAGCAGGACGCGGCCGACATCTGGGCGGCCACCGAGGCGGCCGTCGACGACGTGCTCCGCGCCGCCGACGAGCCGGCGCTCGCCGCCGTCGCCATCTCCAACCAGCGCGAGTCGGTCGCGGTCTGGGACACCGACGGGGTGTCGCGTGGCCCGGTGCTCGGCTGGCAGGACGCCCGCACCGCCGGTGCCTGCGCGGAGCTCGCCGAACGGGAGCCGGCACTCGCGGCGCAGATCCGCTCGCGCACCGGTCTCGACCTCGACCCCATGTTCTCCGCGCCCAAGATGCGCTGGCTGCTCGACGCCGTCGGCAGCCCCGGCGAGATGCGTGCCGGCTCGATCCGCGTCGGCACGATCGACACCTACCTCCTCGCGCAGCTGACCGGCGAGCACGCCACGGAGGCCGGCAACGCCTCGCGCACGCTGCTGCTCGACCTCGCCACGCAGACGTGGGACGAGGAGCTGTGCGAGGCGTTCGGCGTCCCGCTCGCCGTCCTCGCGCCGGTGCGCCGCTCCGACGCGCTGCTCGGCCGCACGCTGGCCGGCGGCCGGATCCCCGCCGGCGTCCCGGTGCTGTCGGTGCTGGCCGACTCCCACGCCGCGCTCTACCACCACGCGGGCGGCCGACCGGGCGAGGGCAAGGCCACCTACGGCACCGGTTCCTCGGTCATGGTGGGCGCGGCGAGCGCCGAGGTCGCGCCGTCGGGCGTCGCCGCGACGCTCGCCTGGCTCACGGACGCCCCGGCCTTCGCCCGCGAGGGCAACGTCGTCGCCTCCGGTGCGGCCCTGACGTGGATGGCCCAGATCCTCACCGACGGCGACCTCCTCGCGCTCGGGGCCCTCGCGGCGCAGGCCGAGCCGGGGCTCGCGTTCGTCCCGGCGTTCTCCGGCCTCGGCGCCCCGTACTTCGACCGCGGTGCGACCGGCCTGCTCGCCGGCATCACGGGCGGCACGACGCGGGCCGACCTGGCACGCGCGGCGTTCGAGGCCGTCGCGCACCAGGTGTGCGACGTCGTCGAGGCGATGGAGGCCGACGGCGCCGCCCACCTCGACGTGCTGCACGCGGACGGCGGGGCCACCGCCTCGGTGCTCCTGATGCAGACGCAGGCCGACCTGCTGGGTCGCCCCGTCCGCGTCTCGGGGGAGCCGGAGGCCTCGGCGCTCGGTGCGGCGATGCTCGGCGCGCGGAGCCTCGGCCACGACTGGGCCACGGGCGCCGGACGGGCAGGAGCGGCCGCGCACCGCGTCGTCGAGCCCGCTCTCGACGCGTCAGCACGCACCGCGCGCCGCGAGGCGTGGCGCTCCGCCGTCGCCCGCTCGCGCGGACTCGCGGCCACCACACGCACGACCACCTCGCGCACGACCACCCCACGCACGACCGCATCCACCTCGAACGTCGAGGCGACGCAGGAATCAAGGAGGACGCTGTGAGCACCACACCAGCCGCACGACCGCTGTGGCGCAGGAGCGCCGTGGTGGCGCCGGTCCTCGGCGCGCTGCTGCTCGGCGGGATGGCCGCCAGCACGACGTTCGTCGGGGCGGGCGACGCCGTCGTCGCCGCCGACACGGCCGTGGAGTTCGCGGACCTCAACTATGAGGACGTGATCGTCCCGTCGCTCACGGACCGCGCGGTGCCCGTCGCCGAGCTGGTCACGCAGATCCTGGCCGACCCCGACGCGACGGGGGAGGAGCTCGGCCGCCGCGAGGGCGAGGGCAAGCCGTACAGCTACCCCGTCAGCGCGACCGGGACGGTCGTCGAGGGCCTGTTCGGCGAGGTCGGCCTCCAGGTGGAGGGGATGCCCGAGGGCATCGACGTCGGCGTCGCGATCCCGCCGCTCGGCTCGTCCACGGCGCTGCGCGACGCGGGCGCCGAGCTCACCTTCGGCGACTTCGTCAACCAGACCGAGTACCAGAACGTCGCGATCGAGCTGAACAAGCTGGCCGCGGCCGACGTCTACGGCGACCTCGACCTGACCACGATGATCGGCAGCGAGATCTCCGTGGTCGGCGGGACCACGTGGGTGTCCAAGACCGGCGGCGAGGTCACGCACGTGACCATCGTGCCGGTCAGCATCGAGGTCGGCTCGTGACGACGGACGCTGCCCCCGTGGCCGACGGCGTCGCGCATCGCGGCGAGGTCGTGATGCGCGCCGAGGCGGTCACGAAGGCCTACGGCGGCACGCACGCGCTGCGCGGTGTCGACTTCGAGATCCGCCGGGGCGAGGTGACGGCCCTCATCGGGGAGAACGGTGCGGGCAAGTCCACGCTCATGAAGATCCTGGCCGGGGTCGAGCAGCCGTCCACGGGCGTCATCACGCTCGACGGCGTCCCCGTCGACTTCCGCTCGCCGACGCAGGCGGTGGCGCACGGCGTCGCGATCATCCACCAGGAGCTCAACCTCTGCCCGAACCTGTCGATCTCCGACAACATCTTCCTGGCCCGCGAGGAGGTGCGCGGCGGGTTCGTCGACTTCGCCGCGCAGCGCACCGCCGCGGCCGCGTTCCTCGAGCGCCTCGAGGAGCCGCTGGACCCGACGACGCTCGCGGGCGACCTGCGCCTGGGGCAGCAGCAGCTCGTCGAGATCGCCCGCGCGCTCAGCGAGGACGCCCGCGTCCTGATCATGGACGAGCCCACCTCGGCGCTGTCCCACGCCGAGGTCGAGGTCCTCTTCCGCGTGATCCGGGACCTCACCAGCCGCGGCGTCTCGATCGTCTACATCTCCCACCACCTCGACGAGTGCCTCGAGCTGGCCGACAACGCGGTCGTGCTCCGGGACGGTCGCATCGTGGCCGAGGCCCCCATGGCCGACGTCGACCTCGGCTGGATCGTCACGCAGATGGTCGGGCGCGAGGAGGGCGACCTCTACGCCCCGATGGCCCACGACCCCGGTGAGGTGCTGCTGTCGGTGCGCGACGTCGTCGTCGCCGACCCCGACAGCCCCGGGCGCCTGGCCGTGCGGGGTGTGAGCTTCGACCTGCACGCGGGCGAGGTCATCGGCGTCTACGGCCTCATGGGCGCCGGACGGACCGAGCTGCTCGAGGCGCTCGCCGGCCGCAACCGCATCCTCAGCGGCACGGTCGAGCTCGACGGCGTCGACCTCGCCCGCCGCGACGTCGCGAGCCGCATCGAGCAGGGCCTGATCCTCGTGCCCGAGGACCGGCAGCGCGACGGTCTGGTCCAGACGCTCAGCGTCGGCGCGAACATGGCCGTCTCGGCCGTCAACCAGTTCCTGCGGCGCGGCTTCGTCTCGCGCCGCGCCGAGACCGCCGCCGTCACCGAAACTGGCGCGAAAGTGCGCGTGAAGACCGCCAGCTTCGACGCCCCCATCGGATCGCTCTCGGGCGGCAACCAGCAGAAGGTCGTCATCGGCAAGGCGCTGCTGACCTCCCCCCGCGTGCTCGTGCTCGACGAGCCGACGCGCGGCATCGACGTCGGCGCGAAGGCGGACATCTTCGCCCTCGTCGCCGCCCAGGCGCGCACGGGTCGCGCCGTCCTCTTCGCCACCTCCGAGGTGGGGGAGGTGCTCTACGCGTGCGACCGGATCCTCGTGATGGCCCGGGGCGAGATCGTCGCCGAGCTCGACCCCCGCACCACCGACCGCGAGCAGCTCATGGCCGTGGCCGACACGTCCGCGACGCCCGTGGACACGACCTCCTTCAGCCCGACCGGCTCCGACACGAACGACGAGGCATGAGATGACCGCGACCAAGAACGGCTCCGCGCCCGTGAGCGCCACGGCCCAGGCACGCAGCCGACTGCTCGGCAACAGGGGAGTGGGGGAGTTCCTGCTCGACCAGCGGGCCTTCGTCGCCCTGATCGTGCTCGTCATCATCTTCGCGCTGATGACCGACGCGTTCCTGACGCCGACCAACCTCATCACGATGACCAAGCACGTGGCCTACAACGCGATCCTCGCGCTCGGCATGCTGCTGGTCATCATCACGGGCGGCATCGACCTGTCGGTCGGCTCCATCGTGGGCCTGTCGGGGATCGTCGCCGGGGTGATGCTCCAGGGCTGGGACCTGTCGCTGTTCGACACGACCGCCTACCCGGCCGTCTGGGTCGTGGTGGTGATCTCGCTCGCCGTCGGCGGCCTGGTCGGAGCGTTGAACGGGTGGTTGATCACGAGGTTCAACGTCGCACCGTTCATCGCGACGCTCGGCACGATGTACATCGCCCGCGGCGCGGCGCTGCTGATCTCCAACGGCTCCACGTTCCCCCGCCTGCAGGGTGACCCCGAGCTCGGCAACACCGGATTCTCCTTCCTCGGCGTCGGACGACCGCTCGGGATCCCGACGGCGATCTGGATCATGGTGATCTTCGCGATCGTCATCTGGGTGCTCGCCACCCGCACCAGGTTCGGCCGCCACCTGTACGCGACCGGCGGCAACGAGCGCGCCGCCCAGCTCTCGGGCGTGCTGGTGAAGTCCGTGAAGATGCGCGTCTACATCATCTCGGGTCTGTGCGCCGGCATGGCCGGCCTGATCATCGCCTCCGAGCTCACCTCCGCAGCCCCCCAGACGGGCCAGTCGTTCGAGCTCAACGCGATCGCCGCCGTCGTGATCGGCGGTGCCTCCCTCGCCGGCGGCCGCGGCACCGTCAAGGGCGCTCTCATCGGCGCCTTCGTCATCGGCTTCCTCTCCGACGGGCTCGTGCTCGTGGGGGTGTCCAGCTTCTGGCAGACCGTCATCAAGGGTCTCGTGATCGTTCTCGCGGTGATCCTCGACCAGAGCCAGGAGCGTCTCAAGAAGGCCAGGGCAGCAGCCCAGGCCGCCCAGAGCGTCAAGCGCGAGCTTGCCGATCGTCAGCCTGTCGCAACCGCGTAGGCCGTCCCCTGATCCCGGGTCGTCGATCCGGGATCGACCAGAAAGGTATGAGAGATGCGAAGCACTTTCCGCAAGGGTGCAGTGATCGCTGCCGCAGTCTCCGCGCTGCTGCTCGGCGCGTGTTCCGGGGGCGATGCCGGTGAGACCGCCAGCCCCTCGGCCGAGGAGACGTCCAGCTCCGCCTCGCCGTCGGCGAGCGAGTCCGAGTCGGAGTCGAGCGCCCCCGCCGAGACCGGCGAGGCCGGCGGCCTGATCGCCGTCATCACGCCGTCGAACTCGAACGTCTTCTTCAAGGCGGAGGCGGACGCCGCCGTCGCCGCAGCCGAGGAGCTGGGCTACGAGGCGCAGGCCGACAGCCACGACGACGACCCCAACAAGCAGAGCGAGCTGATCGACTCCGCGATCTCCAACGGCGCCGTCGCGATCATCCTCGACAACGCCGGGGCCGACGTCACCGTCGGTGCCGTCCAGAAGGCCACCGACGCCGGTATCCCGGTCTTCCTCATCGACCGCGAGATCAACGAGACCGGCATCGCCGTCTCGCAGATCGTCGCCAACAACTCCCAGGGCGCGGGCCTCGTGGGCGAGTCGTTCGCGGCCGCCATGGAGGGCGAGGGCGACTACATCGAGCTGCTCGGCCGCGAGACCGACACCAACGCGGCCGTCCGCTCCGACGCCTACCACGCGGTCCTCGACCAGTTCGAGGGGCTGTCGATGGTGGCGCAGGAGACGGCCAACTGGGACCAGCAGGAGGCGTTCACCAAGGTGCAGACGCTGCTGCAGGCCAACCCGGGCGTGAAGGGCATCATCGCGGGCAACGACACGATGGCGCTCGGCGCCGTCGCCGCCGTGGACGCGGCGGGCCTCACGGGTCAGGTCATCGTGGCCGGCTTCGACGGCAGCCCCGACGCCGTCCAGGCGATCAAGGACGGCAAGATGCTGGCGACCGGCCTCCAGCCGGCCGTGCAGATCGCCCAGCTCGCCGTCGAGCAGGCCGACGCCTACATCCGCACGGGCGAGACCGGCCAGCCGGAGAAGCAGTCGATCGACTGCGTCCTGCTGGACGCGACCAACGTGGACCGCTACACGTCCTTCGCGCTCGAGGGCTGACCTCTCCCCGGCTGACGACCGGTGGCCCCTCCCGCCCCGTGCGGGCGGGAGGGGCCACCAGGCAGCGGCCGGCACCGCCGAGGCTGTAGTGTTGAGAATGACGAATCAGATTGGAATAGATATGACTTCCCCTCGCTTCGGTGCCGGTCTCTGGCACTTCGCCAGCTACGTCGACCGCTACGCCACCGACGGCTACGCCCCGCCCCTGAGCACGCTCGAGCAGATCGACCTCGCCGGCTCGGTGGGCGACCTGTCCGTCGTGGACGTGCCCTACCCCTTCACCGAGGGCGTCACGGTCGACGACGTGAAGGAGGCACTGAGCCGGAACGGGCTCGAGGCCATCGGCGTCACGCCGGAGATCTACATGCGCCGCTTCCGCTACGGCGCGTTCACCAACCCCGACGCCGCCGTTCGCGCCGAGGCGTTGGCCGTGCTGAACGAGGCGGCCGACGTCGTGCGCCAGCTCGGCGCGAGCTACCTCAAGGTGTGGCCCGGCCAGGACGGCTGGGACTACCCCTTCCAGGTCGACCACAAGATGCAGTGGGACCTCGCGGTCGGCGGCATGCGCGAGCTGGCCCAGGCCAACCCCGACGTCCGCATGGTCATCGAGTACAAGCCGCGTGAACCGCGCGGGCGCATGTTCTGGGACTCCGCCGCGAAGACGGCGCTCGGCATCAAGGCCATGGGCGTGGACAACGTCGGCGTGCTCCTCGACTTCGGACACGCGCTCTTCGGCGGCGAGTCGCCGTCGGCCTCCGCACAGCTCCTCATCGACCACGGCCTGCTGTGGGCGATGGACGTCAACGACAACTTCCGCGGCTGGGACGACGACCTCGTGGTCGGCACCGTGCACCCCGTGGAGGTCTTCGAGTTCTTCTACACGCTCAAGATCAACGACTGGGAGGGCGTCTGGCAGCTCGACCAGTTCCCGTTCCGCGAGGACACGGTCGACGCCGCCCGCACCTCCATCCGCTTCCTCAAGGCCGTGCACCGCGCGCTCGAGGAGCTCGACATCGACGCGCTGCGCGAGGCTCAGGGCCGCAACGACGCGATGGCGGCCCAGCGCCTGGTCCAGGACGTGCTCCTGTCCAGCATGAGGAAGGACTGATGAGCACCCTCGCCCCGCTGGAGAAGAACGCCGGACTCGTGCACGCCGTCGAGACGACGCTGCTGGCGGCCCCGGACCGGGAGATCGAGGTGCTCGGCCGGGTCCCCGCCGGGGCGAGCCGCGCGGAGGCCGTCGCGCACCTGCGGCGCGCGGCCACCGAGGTCCGCCGCCGCGCGGTCCAGACGGTCGGCGCCGCGGGCGCCGGTCACATCGGCGGTGAGTTCTCCATCACCGACGCGCTGGTCACGCTCTACCTGTCCGTGATGAACATCAGCCCGGCGCAGGTCGAGGAGCGCGACCCCGAGCGCGACCGGATCGTCCTGTCCAAGGGGCACGCCGCCAACGCGCTGTACACGACGCTCGCCGTCGGCGGCTACATCGCCCCCGAGGCGCTGCGCACGTTCCTGCAGCCGACCTCGATGCTCAACGGGCACCCGGCGCGCACCAAGATCCACGCCGTCGAGGCGAGCACCGGACCGCTCGGGCACGGCCTGCCGATCGCCGTCGGTATGGCGCTCGCCGCCCGCCTGGACGGTTCCGACCGCCGCACCTTCGTCCTCCTGGGCGACGGCGAGCTGCAGGAGGGCTCCAACTGGGAGGCCTTCATGACGGCGGGCCACCAGCGGCTCGACCGGCTCGTCGCCCTCGTCGACCGCAACCGGCTGCAGCAGGGGGCGCGCGTGGCGGACACCAACGACCTCGAGCCGCTCGCGGACAAGCTGCGGGCGTTCGGCTGGGAGGTCGTGGAGGTCGACGGCAACGACGTCGGCGCGCTGCTCGACGCCTACGCGGGTGTTCCCGCGGCGTCCGGCAAGCCGACGTTCGTCCTCGCCCACACCGACAAGGGCTTCCCGGTCAGCTACATGCGCGACGACGTCGCCTGGCACCACAAGGTGCCGAGCGCCGAGCAGGTCGCGCAGGCCCTGACCGAGCTCGACGCCGTCCTCGCCTCGATCGACACGGAAGAAGAAGTGACGTCATGACCAGCACGGTTCCCGCCGCCGAGGCCGCCCCCGCGGAGCGCACGCTGTTCGACTGCCGCGACTCCTGGGCCGCGACGATCGCGGAGGTGGCGCGCGCGGACGAGCGCGTCGTCGTCGTCGTCAACGACTCGGTCGGCTCCTCCAAGCTCGGAGGATTCCAGAAGGAGTTCCCGCAGCGCACGATCAACGTCGGCATCGCCGAGCAGGACATGGTCGGCATCGGTGCCGGGCTCGCGAACGGTGGCAAGGTGCCCTTCGTCTCCGCCGCGGGCTGCTTCCTCACGGCGCGCGCGATGGAGCAGATCAAGGCCGACGTCGTGTACTCGCAGTACAACGTCAAGCTCATCGGCCAGTCGCCCGGCGTCGCGTACGGCGACCTTGGCCCGACGCACCACTCCATCGAGGACTTCTCCTGGCTGCGCACGCTGCCGGGCATCACGATCGTGGCGCCGTCCGACCCCGACGAGACGGCGCAGGTCGTCCGGTGGGCCGCGGAGCACGACGGTCCGGTCTACGTGCGCGTCTCCCGCATGGGCGTTCCGGCGGTCCACGCGGAGGACTACACCTTCGTCCCGGGTCGGGCGGTCACGCTGCGCGAGGGCGACGACGTCACGCTCGTCGCGACCGGCACCACGGTGGTTCGAGCACTGGACGCCGCCGACCTGCTCGCGGCCGACGGTGTCGCGGCCCGCGTCCTGGCGATGCCCACGATCAAGCCGCTCGACGACGACGCCGTGATCGCCGCGGCGCGCGAGACCCGGGGCATCGTGACGATCGAGGAGGCCATGGTGACCGGCCTCGGCGGCGCGGTGGCGCAGGTCGTCGTCGAGAACCACCCAGCACCGGTCCGCTCGCTCGGCTTCCGCGACGAGTTCGCCGTGACCGGTTCGGCCGAGTGGCTGCTGGACCACCACGGCATGAGCCCGTCCGGCATCGCCACGACGGCGCAGACGCTGCTGGGCTGACCTGAGGACCGATCCGAGCCCGACCGGACCCCCCATGCGATATCGATACGATATTCACTCCAGGGCCGGCCGGGCTCGGTCGTCAGGGGAGGTCCAGGCATGAGCTCGCTCGTCGGAGGCGCACCCGCCGGCCCCACCGGACCTTCCGGACCGCCGGGGACGCCGGCGTCCCGCCCCGTCTTCACCCACTCCGAGGACCAGCTCCGCCTGATGGCGCGCGTGGCGCGGATGTATCACGAGCACCGCATGCGCCAGGCGGACATCGCCGCCGAGCTGCACGTCTCCCAGCCCCGTGTCTCACGCCTGCTCAAACGGGCCGTCGAGGTCGGCATCGTCCACACGATCGTCTCGCTCCCCGCCGGCGTGCACACGGACCTGGAGGAGGAGCTGGAACGCGCCTACGGCTTGCAGCAGGCCGTCGTGGTCGACGCCGGTGGATCCGACGACGACGTCACGCCCGCTCTGGGGGCCGCGACCGCCGAGCACCTGGCGGCCACGCTGATCGGTGGTGACACCGTCGGCATCTCCTCGTGGTCGGCCTCGCTGCTCGCGGCCGTGAACGCGATGCGTCCGTTCCGCCAGCCCGTCGTGGACCAGGTGGTCCAGGTCGTCGGCGGTCTCGGCGATCCGCGCGTGCAGATGCTCGCCGCGCGGCTCATCGGGCAGTTCGCGAGCACCACCGGTGCCGAACCGGTCTTCATGCCGACGCCGGGCGTGCTCGGGACGGCCAGCGCGCGCGACTCGCTGATGGCCGACCCGACCGTCACGACCGTGATGGGGCTGTGGCCGCGCCTGACGGTGGCGCTCGTGGGCATCGGTTCGGTCGAACCTTCGGAGCTGCTGCGGATGAGCGGCAACGTGCTGGGGGAGCGCGAGCGGGCGGCGCTCGCCGACGCCGGCGCCGTCGGCGACATCTGCCTGCGGTTCTTCGACGCCCGGGGCCGAGCGGTGGCCACCGAGCTGGACGACCGAGTCATCGGCATCGCGGCCGACGAGCTGCGCCGCGTGCCGCGCCGCGTCGGCGTCGCCGGTGGACCCCGCAAGTACGCGGCGGTGCGCGGTGCGCTGCTGGGCGAGTGGATCAACGTGCTGGTCACCGACGTCGCGACGGCGCAGCGGCTGATCGCCGATGCCGCAGCCGGCGACGCCGAGGCTGGGGACGGCGCGGGCGGGGGCCCGACACCCGCCTAGGCTGGCACGCATGACCTCACCCGCGCTCTCGGTGCTCGAGCGCACCTTCGGGTACCCCGCCTTCCGCGGCCAGCAGGCCGAGATCGTCGAGCACGTGGTGGGCGGCGGTGACGCGCTCGTGCTGATGCCCACGGGCGGCGGGAAGTCGCTGTGCTACCAGGTCCCGGCGCTCGTGCGGGCCGGTACCGGCGTCGTCGTCTCGCCGCTGATCGCCCTCATGCAGGACCAGGTCGACGCCCTGACGGCCGTCGGCGTGCGCGCGGGCTTCCTCAACTCCACGCAGACGTCGGCGCAGCGCTCCGCCGTCGAGCGCGCGCTGGTGTCCGGCGAGCTCGACCTGCTCTACCTGGCGCCGGAGCGGCTCGGGACGGCCTCCGCCGTCGACCTCCTGGACCGCGCCGCCGCGGGTGGCGGGCTGTCGCTGTTCGCGATCGACGAGGCGCACTGCGTGGCGCAGTGGGGGCACGACTTCCGTCCGGACTACCTGCGCCTGTCGGTGCTGCACGAGCGCTGGCCGCAGGTGCCGCGCATCGCGCTCACGGCCACGGCCACCGCGGCCACGCGGCGCGAGATCGTCCAGCGGCTCGACCTGGACGAGGCGGCCTCGTTCGTCTCGAGCTTCGACCGCCCCAACATCACCTACCGCATCGAGCCCAAGCAGCAGCCGGTCCAGCAGCTCCTGCGGCTGATCGCGGCGGAGCACGACGGCGATGCGGGCATCGTCTACTGCCTCTCGCGCGCGTCGGTCGAGAAGACGGCGGCGGCGCTGGTCGCGGCCGGGATCCCCGCGCTGCCGTATCACGCGGGGCTGGACGCGAGCGTCCGGGCGAGCAACCAGTCGCGGTTCCTGCGCGAGGACGGCCTCGTGATGGTCGCGACGATCGCCTTCGGGATGGGCATCGACAAGCCCGACGTCCGGTTCGTGGCGCACCTGGACCTGCCCAAGAGCGTCGAGGGCTACTACCAGGAGACCGGTCGCGCCGGACGTGACGGCCTGCCGTCGACGGCGTGGCTCGCCTACGGGCTGCAGGACGTGGTGCAGCAGCGCCGCATGATCGAGTCCTCCGACGGCGACCTCGCGCACCGGCGCAACCTCTCGGCCCACCTCGACGCGATGCTCGCGCTGTGCGAGACGGTGGAGTGCCGCCGCGTGCGGCTGCTGGCCTACTTCGGCCAGGAGTCCGCCGCCTGCGGCAACTGCGACACGTGCCTGTCGCCGCCGCAGTCCTGGGACGGCACGGTCGCGGCCCAGAAGCTGCTCTCCACCGTGGTCCGGCTCGAGCGCGAGCGGAACCAGCGCTTCGGCGCCGGTCACCTCATCGACATCCTGCTCGGCCGCTCGAACGAGCGCGCGGTCAAGGGCCGGCACGAGGCGCTCTCGACGTGGGGCATCGGGACCGAGCACAGCGACGTCGAGTGGCGGGGCGTGGTGCGCCAGGTCCTCGCGCAGGGGCTGCTGGCGGTGCAGGGGGAGTACGGCGTGCTGACCGCGACGGACGCCGCCGGTGACGTGCTCGCCGGCCGACGGCCCGTGATGCTGCGGACCGAGCCGGAGCGGCAGAGCCGGAGCAGGAGCCGGTCCTCGCGGGGGTCGGGCGGCGCGGCGGCGGCCGATCTCGCCCCGGCCGATGCCGGACTGTTCGAGGCGCTGCGGGCGTGGCGCGGTGGCGTCGCCAAGGAGCAGGGCGTACCCGCCTACATCGTCTTCGGCGACGCGACGCTGCGCGGCATCGCCGGGGCCCGGCCGACGTCGCTGTCCGCGCTCGGCGACGTCTCCGGCGTCGGGGAGAAGAAGCTCGAGGCGTACGGCGAGGCCGTGCTCGCCGTCGTGGCGGCGGACGCCCCGGAGGGCTGAGCCCTCAGGCGGAGGCGGAGTGCGCCGCCAGGCGGCGCAGGCCCTCGTCGATCGAGACCGCCGGCTGCCACCGCAGGTACTCGCGCGTGCGTCGCTGGTCGAACCAGTGCGCCGTGGAGAGCTGCTCGGCGAGGAACCGGGTCATCGGTGGCTCGTCGTCGCCGGGTCGCACGCGCCACAGCGCCTCGACGGCGGCGCCGGCACCCCTGGCCAGCGCGGCCGGCACGCGCCACCGCGGCGGCTCGACGCCGGACGCGCGGCAGATCCCGGCCAGCAGCTCGGCCACCGGCCGCGGTTCGCCGTTCGTGACGACGTAGGCGCGGCCGTGCACGTCGTCGACGGCGGCCAGCGCGGCGGCGATGGCGCTGGCGGCGTTGTCCACGTAGGTGGAGTCGATGAGGGCGGCGCCGTGGCCGAGCAGGGGCAGGCGCCCGGCCCGGGCGCGCGCGACGATGCGGGCGACGAGCTGCGTGTCGCCGGGACCCCAGACCAGGTGCGGCCGGACGGCGACCACGTGCAGGTCGTCGCCGTCGCGACCCAGGGCCAGCAGCTCGGCCGCGGCCTTCGTGCGGGCGTAGTCCCCGCGCGCGCGGGCGGGATCGGCGGGGGCGGCGTCGTCGCCCGTGATCGAGGAGCCGTGGTGCGCGACCGACGGCGAGGACACGTGCACCACGCGGCGGACGCCGGCGGCGACCGCGGCGTCGAGCAGCGTGCGCGTGCCGCCCACGTTGACCCGCTCGAAGTCGGCGGCCTCGCCCGCGAGCGAGACCTTGGCCGCGAGGTGCACGACGGCGTCGGCGCCCTCGAGCGCGCGGGCGACCGCTCCGGGGTCGGTCACCGAGCCGAGGACGTCGGTGGCGCCCTCAACGCCGCTCGGCCGGCGCTGCAGCGTGCGGACCGCCGGGCCCTGCGCCAGCAGCTCGCGCACGACGGCGCGACCGAGGAACCCGCTCGCTCCCGTGACCAGCACGGTGGTGCTCTCGGCCGTCACGGCGCCGTCACCCGCCCGCCGGCGAGCACGCCAGCGGCCCAGCCGGACAGCATTCCCCGGTCGATCTTCGAGTTGTGACGCACGTCCGTGGGCAGCTCGCGCACCACGAGCACCGCGGCGAGCGGGACGGGGCAGCGCGCCCGGACGTCGTCGGCGACCCCCTCCGGCGCGAGCCCCGGACGTCGCGCGCCCGGCACCGTCTCGACGACGGCCACGACCTGCTGCGTGCCGACCGGGCCGATCCCGACGACGGCGGCCCTGGCCACGAGGGGAGAGCCCGCCACCGCGCTCTCGGGCCCGACGGGGGTGAGCACGCCGTCCGCCGTCACGATCACGTGCGCCAGGCGCCCCTCGATCCAGACGCGGCCCCCGTCGTCGAGGTGACCGACGTCGCCGGTGCGGTGCCAGCGCAGGCCCTCGGGCGCCGGCTCGCCCGTGGTGCGACGGCTCGCGCGCTCGGTGAGCCAGAGCTTGTCGTAGCGATCCTTCAGGTGCGGCGCCGCGACGACGATCTCACCGGTCACGCCGGGGTCGCCGACGAGCGCGCCCGTCGCGCGTCCCTGCTCGTCGAGCGGCGAGAGGCGCAGGCTCACGGGCGCGATCGGTCGACCGACGCACACACCGCTGTCGGCGGCGTGGGCGACGGCGCGGATCTCGTCCGCGCTGACGTCGGTGAGCAGCAGACCCTCGGTCATGCCGTACGGCGTGTGGGCCTCGGCGTTCGGCATGAGGGCCTCGGCGGCCGTCAGCAGGTCGAGCGGGACGGGGGCGCCGGCGGACAGGAACGTGCCCACCCGGGTCAGCGCGTCCCGCTCGGCGGGGGTGAGCGCGTCCGCCGTGGCGACGACCCCGGCGATGGCGGCGGGGGACAGGAACATCGTGGCCGCACCGACGGCGTCGACCGCCGCCGCCGTCGCCCGCGCGGTGAGCGTGCCCGGTGAGGTCACGTCCATGTCGGGCGTGACGGAGCGGGCGCCGAGCGCCGGGCCCAGCAGCGCGAACGGGGCGAAGCCGGCCACCAGGCCGCTGTCCGGGCCGATGCCGTAGGTCGCGGCGAGCGCGTCGCGCACGGCGGCGAGCTGGCCGTGCGTGTAGACGACCCCCTTGGCGGGTCCGGTCGATCCGGAGGTGAACAGGACGGCGGCGGTGTCGCGGGGACCGGGCGTCGGCGCGAGCTCGGCGAGCGTCCGCCCCGCGAGCCGCTGCGCACCGAGCGCCGTGACGTCGCGCAGGCTGCGCCTCGCGCCGAGGGTGCGGGCGAGGGCGCGGGGGAGCGGGGCGACGGCGATGCGCTCGCCGGGCCAGCCGAGCGCGCGGGCGGCCGACAGGCCCGGGACGGCGCCGATGACCAGGGTGGGCCGGGCCCCGCGGACGGCGCGGGTCAGGCCGCGCACGCCGAGTCCGGCGTCGGCGACGACCGCGACCGCGCCGACACGCAGGCACGCGTAGAGGATCGCGGTGAGGTCGGCGCCCGGCGGGACGAGCAGCGAGATCCGGTCGCCGGGACGGACACCGAGGGCCAGCAGCCCCGCACCGATCTCGTCGACCCGGCGCGCGAGGGCGCGCCAGCTCACGGTGCGGGGCCCCGTCCCGACGGGCGGTGCCATCTCGACGAGCGCCGTCGTGCGGCTGGCGCGCTGGGACTCGAGGTGGTGCCACAGGGGTGGGGTGGTCCAGGCGGCCGGCTCGGCGACGGCGGGCTCCGCCGTCGGCCGCGCCTCCGGGCCGTGCGCCTCCTCCAGGTCGCCCAGCCACGTCAGCACGGCCGAGGCGTAGTCGACCTCCTCGGCGATCATGTGGCCGGCACCCTCGAAGCGGTGCACGTCGAGCTGCGGCAGCCGGTCGGCGAGGTCGTCGAGGTAGCGGTCGCTGAAGATCGGGTCCCGCGGCCCCCACAGCGCCAGCGCCGGGGCGGCCAGGTCGCGCAGACCCTCCGCGATCCGGTCGAGCTCGGTGCGGCTGGGGTGGGTCTCCTCGACCGGGATGTCGGCGACGAAGCCGCGGATGCCGCGGCGACGGTCGGCGCTCCGGTAGGGGGCGCGGAACCCCTCGCGGACCTCGGGGCGCAGGGGTGGGTCGGCCAGGGACAGCGTGGTCTCGAGGAAGGCCCGCGTGGCCTGGGTGGCGGGGCCGAGCACCGGGCCCTGCAGCGTGAGCCGCAGCGGCGCGGGGATCGGGTCGGTCTCGGGCTGGTGCACGGCCGTGTTGAGCACGGCGACGCCGGCGAGCAGATCGGGGTGGTCCAGCGCCCAGCCCAGCGAGACCACGCCGCCCCAGTCGTGCCCGAGGGTGACCACGCGTCCGGTGAGGCCGAGCGCGTCCGTGAGGCGGCCGAGGTCGGCCACCCGGTCCTCGAGCGTGCGGAGCGGGTCGGAGCCGGAGTCGTGCTGGGAGAAGCCCATGCCGAGCTGGTCGACGGCGACGACGCGCCAGGCCGCCCCGCCCGCCCGGGCCTGCTCCGTCGAGGCCGCCACGAGGCGGCGCCACAGGTAGGACCACGTCGGGTTCCCGTGCACGCACAGGATGGTGCCGACCGGCTGCGCGCCGAGCTCCTCCAGGCGCCCGAGGCTGTCCAGCACGTGCCACGTGTTGCTCTCCCGGCGCTCCTCGTACGCGTCCGGCACCTCGATCAGGCGCGACCACGCGGGGTCGAGACCGTCGAGGACGTGGGGAGTCGCGGCGGGGCCGGCCGATCGGTGGCGACTCACCAGGCGAGCTCGAGCATCGAGGTGTTCAGGCCCGATCCGACCCCCATGAGCAGCACGCGGTCGCCGGGGGCGAGGGTGGCGGCCTGCTCGGCCAGGGTGATGGGCACGGAGGCCGGGCCGACGTTCCCGTAGTGCGGGTAGGTGACGGGCACCCGGGACCGGTCGAGCTTGGCCGCCTTGACGATGGCCCTGGTGTGGACGTCGGAGACCTGGTGGAGGATGTAGCGGTCCATCTGCGACCAGCTCCAGGTGTCCTTCGCCTCCTGCCAGGCCGCGACGACGAGCTCCATGCCACCCTTGAGCAGCGCCTTCGTGTCCGTGTACATGCCGTTGACGGAGCCGACGCAGACGTCGTGGAACTGCGTCGCGGCGCGCGTGACGCCGCCGAGGATGCGGTGGCCGGACGGGTGGAGGTCGGCCGGGCCGAGCACGGCCGCCGCGGCACCGGAGCCGAGCGTCAGGCTCGCGAACTCGCGCTCGAAGTCCTCGCGCGTGATCCCGGGCCGGTTGAGTCGCTCGATCGTGTTGTCGTTGACCTCGTCGGCGTCCTCGCCGTCGATGATCACGGCGTAGCGGATCTGACCCGAGTCGATCATGTGGGCCGCGACGGTCATGCCGTTGATGAAGCCGAGGCACGCGTTGGCGATGTCGAAGTTCATCGCCGACGACGGCAGGCCGAGCCCCTGGTGCATCCGCACGGCCACCGACGGCTCCAGGTGGGGCCGGGTGACGGAGGTGTTGATGATGAGACCGACGTCGGAGGGCGAGACGCCGGCCTCGGCCAGGGCCTTCTCCCCGGCGGTGATCGCCGCGGACTCGAAGGTCTGGTCCGGCGCCCAGCGACGGCGCTCGTGCACGCCGGCCACGCGCTGCAGGAGACCTCGGGGCATGCGCAGCCGTTCCAGCGTCCTGGCGAGCCTGTCGTCGATGTCTGCCGACGTCGTCACGACGTCGGGCATCACCGCGGCGACCGACATGAGTGCCACGTTCTGGTGCCTGGAGGTTGCGTTGCCGATCACGTCTGCGTCCTTCTCGTCCGGTGGGAGCCTCACGGCGACCCACCCATGATCCCCCAGGCGGGCCGCGAGGCGGTCCTCGGGCCGGGGTGGGCTGTGCCACGCAGGCCCTCGAGCTCTGCGAAACTCTGACCGCTAGGCTCGCTCTTCCCTGATGCACGCTCGAGAGGCGCCCGCATGACCCGCCTGGCCCGCTCCGTCCTGGTCGACGCCGACGTCGTCCGTTCCCGGATCGCACCGCTCGCCCCCGGGGCCGAGCACGACGCGATCTTCGCCGCCCGCTTCGCCGACCACTTCCCGACGCTGCACCGCCTCTTCGGCGAGCTCTACGGCGCGCGCGACGACGCGCTCGAGGCGCTCACCGCCGTCGTCGGACTGGCCGCCGACTCCTGGCGCGAGCGCCCCGCCGACCTGCGCGAGCTGGACGCGCGCCGCGAGGCGGAGCCGCCCTTCTACCTCGACGCGAGCATGCTGGGAGGCGTCTGCTACGTCGACCGCTACGCCGGGGACCTCGAGGGCGTGCGCCGCCAGATCCCGTACTTCACCGAGCTGGGGCTCACCTACCTGCACCTGATGCCCCTGTTCGCCTCGCCGGAGGGGAACAGCGACGGCGGGTACGCCGTGTCGAGCTACCGGGACGTCGACCCCGCGCTGGGCTCGATGGCGGAGCTGGCGTCGCTGGCGCGCGAGCTGCGCGCGGCCGGGATCTCGCTCGTCGTCGACTTCATCTTCAACCACACCAGCGACGAGCACGTGTGGGCGCGGCGGGCGGTCGCGGGGGAGGTGGTCGACGGCGTCGACCACTCGGACTTCTACCTCATCTACCCGGACCGGACGATGCCGGACGCCTACGAGCGGACCACGCGCGAGATCTTCCCGGACGATCACCCTGGATCGTTCGTGCAGCTGCCGGACGGCCGCTGGATCTGGGCGACGTTCTACCACTTCCAGTGGGACCTGAACTACGCCAACCCGGCGGTCTTCCGCGCCATGGCGGGGGAGATGCTGTTCCTCGCGAACCAGGGCGTGGAGCTGCTCCGGATGGACGCCGTCGCGTTCATCTGGAAGGAGCTCGGCACCACGTGCGAGTCCCTCCCGCAGGCGCACCTGCTGCTCCAGGCCTTCAACGCCGTGCTGCGGATGGCCGCGCCGTCGCTCCTGTTCAAGTCGGAGGCGATCGTCCACCCGGACGAGGTGGTGACCTACGTCAGCCAGGCCGAGTGCCAGATCTCCTACAACCCGCTGCAGATGGCGCTCACCTGGGAGGCGCTCGCGACGCGTGACGCCTCGCTGCTGAACCAGGCGCTCGAGCGCCGGCACGCGCTGCCCGAGGGGACCGCCTGGGTCAACTACGTGCGCAGCCACGACGACATCGGCTGGACCTTCGCGGACGAGGACGCCGCCGAGCTCGGGATCGACGGCTACGCCCACCGCCGCCACCTCAACGACTTCTTCGTCGACCGCGTCCCGGGGTCGTTCGCGCGCGGTGTGCCGTTCCAGGACAACCCGCGCACGGGTGACTGCCGCATCGCCGGGACGACGGCGTCGCTCGCCGGGGTCGAGGCCGGTGATCCGCTCGGGGTCGACCGGGTGCTCCTCGCGCATGCACTCGCGCTCTCGACCGGGGGGATCCCGCTGATCTACCTCGGGGACGAGGTCGGCCAGCTCAACGACTACTCCTACCGGGAGCGCCCCGCCGAGGCGGGCGACTCCCGCTGGGTCAACCGACCGTTCCGGCCGAGCGCGGCCTACGACGCCCGCACCGATCCTCGCGCGACGGCGGGGCGGGTGTTCGCCGGCCTGCGCCGCCTGATCGAGGTGCGGAAGGCGACGCCGGAGCTCGGCGGCGGCACGCTGCTCCCCTTCCGCACGCCGCACCGGTCCGTGGTCGCGTTCCAGCGCCCCGGATGGATCGCCGAGCTGCCGCGCGTGCTGGTGCTGGCGAACGTCGGCGACACCGCGGTGCGGGTGGAGGCGCTGACGCTCAGCGGGTTCGACGCCGCGGCGCGAGACCTCCTGGCGGGTCGGTCGGTGGACCTGCGCGACGGCGTCGCGCTGCCCCCGGCGTCCGTGCGCTGGCTGCGCGTCACGCCGCGCTGAGCCGCCTGCTCAGAACCCGAGCCTCGTCACGACGGCGACCACCCGCGCGGCGCTACCCTCGCCCCATGACCGACGCCGACGTCACCCCCGCCCAGCTGGACGCCGATCTCGCGGAGCAGTGGGACGCCGTCGTCGACTGGTTGCGCACGCTCGAGGACACCGCCCTCGACACCCCGACGCCGCTGCCCGGGTGGCGGGTGCGGGACCTGGTGGCGCACCTCGGCGAGGCGATGGGTGTGCTCGCCCGGGCGGAACCGGTGGACGTGGGGACGGTCGTGGCCGATCGCCCCGAGCGCCGGCACGACCTCGCGTCCTACCTCGCCAGCTACGCCGACAACGCCGACGGCATCCACGCTCGCGCCGTGGAGGTCGCGGACGAGCAGGCCGACGACCCGGCCGCCGCGGTCGAGGAGCGGGGTGCCGCGGCGCTGGCGCACCTGGCGCAGCTGCGGTCCGACGGCGTCGCGCTGGTGCGGGTGCGACGCGGGATCGTCCCGCTCGACCAGCTCGTCACCACGCGCCTGGTCGAGCTCGTCGTGCACGCGGACGACCTGTCGCGCTCGGTGCACGGGGCCGCGGCGGTGGACCCCACCGCACGGACGATCGTCTCGGGCGCCCTGCTCGCGATCCTGCGACGTCGCAGCGGCTACGAGGTCGACGTCGTGGACGAGCGCGCGTGGGTCCGGCTCGCCACCGGTCGTCTCGGCTGGGCCGACCGGGGCGATGCGCTGCGGTCGGGCAACCTGGCCGAGGGACTGCCGGACCTCAGCGCCTACTTGCCCCTGGTCTGACGGCCCGATCCGAGGCGGGGGCGCCGAGGCGGCGTCAGGCGCGGCGAACCACCGGGGCGACCTCGCCCAGGAACGCCGCGACGATGGGACCGAGGGTGTCGAACTCGATGAGGAACCCGTCGTGCCCGTGGTCGGAGTGCACCACGTGCAGGTCCGCCGCCGTCAGCCCGCGTGCGATCTGCGCCGAGTGCGCCGGCAGGAAGAGGCGGTCGGAGTCGACGGCGACCACCAGGCCCCTCGCCGTCACCCCCGCGAGCGCGGCGGCGACCCCGCCCCGGTCGCGGCCGAGGTCGTGCGTGATCATCGACTGCGTCAGCGTCACGTAGGAGCCGGCGTCGAACCGCCGCGCGAGCTTGGCGCCGTGGTGGTCGAGGTAGGACTGCACGGCGAACCGTCCGGTCCCGTCGAGCGGGTTCTCGGCGCGCTGCGGGATCCGGCCGAACCGTGTGTCGAGCTCGCGAGCCGACCGGTAGGTGGTGTGGGCGATCTGGCGCGCCAGCGAGAGGCCGACGTGCGGGCCCTCGCCGTCGGGCGCGTCGTAGTAGTCGCCGCCGCGGAACCGGGGGTCGGCGTGGATCGCGCCGAGCTGCGCGTGCAGCCACGCGATCTGGTCGCCCGTGGTCTGCGCCGCCGTCGCGACGGCGGCGAACGCGCGCACCCGCTCGGGGACGGTCACGGCCCACTCGAGCACGCGGTGGCCGCCCATCGACGCGCCGATCACGAGGGCCCAGGACTCGACGCCGATCGCGTCGCTCAGCAGCACCTCGGCGGCGACCTGGTCGCGCACCGTGAGAGCGGGGAACCGGGAGCCCCACGGGGTGCCGTCGGGGGAGAGGGAGGCCGCGCCGGTGGAACCCTGGCAGCCGCCGAGGACGTTGGGCGCGACGACGAAGTAGCGGTGGGTGTCGATCGGCCGGCCCGGGCCGACCATCTCCGACCACCAGCCGGCGGTGAGGTGGCCGTCGCCGGCGTCGCCCAGCACGTGAGAGTCGCCCGTCAGGGCGTGCAGCACGAGGACGGCGTTGTCGCGCTCGGCGTTCAACGTGCCCCAGGTCTCGTAGGCCATCCGGACCCCGGGGAGCGTGCCGCCCGCCTCGAGGTCGATCTCGCCGACGTCGACGAACCGGCGCCCGCCGACCGGCTGCCCGGCGCGCCAGGCGGCGCTGGCCGCGAGGGGGGTGCCGTCGTCGGCGCGCACCTGACCCCGCGCCGACGGCGCGAGGCGGGGGTGCGGACGCTTCTCGCTGGCACTCACCCGGTGATCGTACGGGGAGGACATCTCCCGGTTCACCCCGTTCTCCCCCCGTGTCGGTGGCCGGACACCGCCCGCGCCACGTCGTGGTCGACGGGGCGCGGGCGGGCCTGCCGGTGCGGGTCAGACCGAGGCGGGCTCGGCGGTGGGTGCCTGAGCCACGACCGCGGCGGCCGCCGCGAACCCGAGCTCGAGGTCGGCCAGGATGTCGTCGACGTGCTCGAGCCCGACGGCGAGGCGCACCAGACCGGGTGTGACCCCCGAGTACAGCTGCTCCGCCGGCGTGAGCTGGCTGTGCGTGGTCGAGGCCGGGTGGATGACGAGCGAGCGCACGTCGCCGATGTTGGCGACGTTGGAGTGGAGCTCCAGCGCCGAGACGAACGCCTGGCCGGCGGGGGCGCCGCCGTCGAGCTCGAACGCGAGCACGGCCCCGGCGCCCTTCGGGGCGTACTTGAGCTGGTTCGCGTGCCACGGCGAGGACTCCAGGCCGGCGTAGTGCACCCCGGCGACGTCCGCGCGTGCCTCGAGCCACGCCGCGACCTTCTGGGCGTTCTCCACGTGGCGCTCGATGCGCAGCGACAGCGTCTCGACGCCCTGCGCGATGAGGAAGGCGTTGAACGGGCTGACCGCCGCACCCAGGTCGCGCAGCAGCTGCACGCGCGCCTTGAGGATGTAGGACAGGTTGACGCCGAACGCTCCGCCCTCGCCGAGGTCGCGCGCGTAGACCAGACCGTTGTAGGAAGGGTCGGGCGTGTTGTAGTTCGGGAACCGGTCGGGGTGCTGGGCGTAGTCGAACGTGCCGCCGTCGACGATCACGCCGGCGATCGCGGTGCCGTGGCCGCCGAGGTACTTCGTGGCGGAGTGCACCACGACGTCGGCGCCCCAGGCCAGCGGGTTGATCAGGTACGGCGTGGCGACGGTGTTGTCGACGATCAGGGGCACGCCCACCTCGTGCGCGATGCCGGCGACGGTCTCGATGTCGAGGACGTCGGAGCGCGGGTTGGGGATCGTCTCGCCGAAGAACAGCTTGGTGTTGGGGCGGACGGCGTCGCGCCACTGCTGCGGGTCGTGCGGGTCGGACACGAACGTCGTGGTGATGCCGAGCCTGGGCAGCGTGTGGTGCAGGAGGTTGTAGGTGCCGCCGTAGAGCGAGGAGCTCGCCACGACGTGGTCGCCGGCCTCGGCGACGTTGAGGATCGCGATCGTCTCGGCGGCCTGCCCCGAGGCGACGAGCAGGGCGCCCACACCGCCCTCGAGCGAGGCGATCCGGTTCTCCACCGCCTCCTGCGTCGGGTTGTTGATCCGGGTGTAGATCGGTCCGAGCTCGGCCAGGGCGAACCGCGCCGCGGCCTGCTCGGCCGACTCGAACACGAACGAGGTGGTCTGGTAGATCGGCAGCGCGCGCGCCCCGGTGGCGGGGTCGGGCGTCTGTCCGGCGTGGATCTGGCGTGTCTCGAACGACCAGTCGTTGCTCATGGTGGCTCCTTGGCAGGTGGTGCGTGAGAGGGGAGGGGATCGGGACGAACGTAGGGTCGCGACGACGGCGATGGCTCGCGGGGCGTGTCGCGTCTCACATGGCGGAGGCGCCGCGTGGTGCCCTCGGCGGTCCGGCGATCCGCGTGACCGCGTCCGCGACGAACTACACGCGTGTTATTTTTGCTTCGGATTAGCGCGGCGTGTCGAATTGACGAAGACCACTTTGACACGCTCATTTCTCAGGCTAAGGTCGAGGCTGAGCCTGTGTCCGCGATGTCTACGCGACACGCCGGACACTGGAGGAAGCCCGATGACGCAGCACCCCCGTCACCTGAGCGCGCGCTCGCGCTCGACCGTCCTGGCGGGCGCCGTCGCCGCCGCCCTGGTCGGGCTGTCAGGCCTCCTCGTTCCCGCGTCGGCCGTGCCGAGCCAGACCGAGCGTGACCAGGCCCAGGCCGACGTCGCCACCCAGGCCGATCGCGTCTCCGTGCTCGAGGGCCAGCTCGCCGCCGCGAACGCCGCGCTGGCCGACGCCGACGTCGCCGCAGCCCTCGCCGGCGAGGACTACCTCGCTGCCGAGGAGTCCGCGACGCGTGCCCGCGCCGCCAAGGTCACCGCCGACACCGAGGCCGCCACCGCGCAGCAGGAGGCCGACGACGCGAGCGACGCGCTCGCCAGCGTCGCCCTCGCCAGCTACCGCAACGGCGGTGGCGCCGCCACCCAGGCGCAGGTCTTCCTCGGGGCCGACGAGTTCTCCGACGTGCTGCGCCGCTCCGCCGCGCTCTCGATCGCGACCGGTGCCGCCGGCGACACGGTGCTGTCGGCGCAGGAGGCGCAGGCGAACGCCGACGTCGCCGCGACCCGCGCCACGACGGCGCAGGAGACCCTCGACACCCGCGAGGCCGCCGCGCGCACCGCGCTCGAGGAGGCCGACGGCCTGCAGGAGGACGCCGAGGCCCAGCGCGCCTCGACGGCCGCGATCGTCGACGGCGCGATCAACGAGCTCGCGGTGCTGCGCAACCACAGCGTCGAGCTCGAGCGCGCCTACCAGGCCGACCAGCTCGAGCAGCAGCGCATCGCGGACGAGAAGGCCGCCAACGACCGGATCGCCGCCGAGGCAGCCGCCCGCGCCGCCGTGACGCCGGCGGCGCCCGCCACGCAGGCGCCGAGCACGCCGAGCACGGCTGCGACCAAGGCGCCCGCGGCGGTCACCCCGGCGCCGAGCACACCGGCCCCTGCACCGGCTCCGGCACCTGCTCCGGCCCCGGCCCCCGCACCTGCTCCGGCCCCTGCGCCTGCGCCCGCTCCGGCTCCGGCGCCTGCGCCCGCTCCGGCCCCCGCACCGGCTCCGGCCCCCGCACCGGCTCCGGCCCCTGCGCCCGCTCCGAAGCCGGCCCCCGCGCCTGCGCCGGCCCCCGCACCTGCCCCGATCCCGCCGGCGTCGTCCAAGGGCCAGGCCGCGGTGAACGCGGCGATGACCAAGGTGGGTCTCACCTACCGCCTCGGCGCGAACGGCCCGAACGCCTACGACTGCTCCAGCCTCGTGAAGTTCGCCTACGCCCAGGTGGGAATCAACCTGCCGCGCGTCTCGCGCGACCAGTGGGGTGCCACGACCCGCATCACGGCGGACCAGCTCCAGCCGGGCGACCTGATCTTCTACTCGAACTCGAAGTCGGCTCGCGACATCTACCACGTCGCGATCTACACCGGCCCCGGGATGAAGGTGCACGCTGCGAACCCGAAGACGGGCATCGTGCACGACAAGATCTACGGCACGAAGCTCCTGGGCTACGGCCGCGTCTCCTGACCGGCCCGACGGTGCGGTCGGCCCCGCGGGGCTGACCTAGCATCGTCAGCATGACGAACCTCCGCGACACCCTGACCGCGCCCGAGACCAAGCCCGCCGCCGTCGCCGATCTCGCCTCGCTCATCGACGCCGAGGTGGCGGGCATGAGCGGCCTGACCGGGATCGCGGCCAAGACGGCGGTCAAGGCCGCCAAGGCCAAGCGTCCCGACGTCGTCACGCGCGGCGCGAACGCCTACCTCGGCACGCTGGCCGACGCGCTCGACCCGTTCTGGACGCGCCACACCGCGCAGGGCGGCGGCGACTTCGGCGCCTACGTCGCGGCGAACTCGGGAGAGGTGAACGCCGCGGTGCTCGCCGCGGTCGAGTCCGAGGTCGGCAGCGGCAACCAGCGCTCGATGTACGAGAAGTTCAAGCCGCAGCTGTCGAAGGTCATCGCCGGCGCCCTGCCGAAGATCGGCACGCTCGTGCAGAAGCACGCCGGCTGACACCCACCCGCTTCCCCCGGCAGGCACCTGGCCGGACACGACGACGGGCCCCGCTCCTGCAGGAGCGGGGCCCGTCGTCGTGCGTGTGCTGCGAGAGCTGCCCGATCAGTGCGGGGCGTTGGCGCCGTGCGCGTGGTGCAGACCGGCGTCCTTGGCGCGCTGGACCGAGCGGAGGATCTCCTGCTCGGCCTCCGCGCGGCCCGTCCAGTGCGCACCCTCGACGGACTTGCCGGGCTCGAGGTCTTTGTAGACCTCGAAGAAGTGCTGGATCTCGAGGCGGTGGAACTCCGACACGTCGTCGATGTCGTCGCGCCAGCTCGCGCGCTGGTCGCCGACCGGCACGCACAGCACCTTGTCGTCGCCGCCGGCCTCGTCGCGCATGCGGAACATGCCCAGGGCGCGGCACTCGATGAGGCAGCCGGGGAACGTGGGCTCCTCGAGCAGCACGAGCGCGTCCAGCGGATCGCCGTCCTCGCCCAGCGTGCCCTCGATGAACCCGTAGTCGTCCGGGTACCGGGTCGAGGTGAAGAGCATGCGGTCCAGCCGGATGCGGCCGGACAGGTGGTCGACCTCGTACTTGTTCCGGTGACCCTTGGGGATCTCGATCGTGACGTCGAACTTCACCGCATGACCTCTCATCTGCTCGTCGGCCGGCGACCTGCCGGTGGACCGGCCTCGTGACCTCGCGGCCGCGTAGGCACCGCGTGACTACTGTGGGGACAGTCTGACGTACGTCGGGCGTTCCCGCGCACCGCGCGTGCGCCCCGCGCGTCGGGAGCACCGTCGTCGAGAACGTTCAGGAGGAACGCGTGGGTCGCAAGCGCCGCGCCGTCGTCGTCACGTCCGTGGTCGTGGCGCTGGGAGCGGTGGGTGTCGGCTACGTCGCCGCGGACAGCGCCGGCCTCGTGCCAGGACCCTTCACGACGGCGGAGCCGCCGCCCGTGCCGCCGCCGTTCCCGACGCCGTCGCCCGCGGGGGCGATCGCCGTCCCGCGCGTGCTGCCGTCGCTCGACGGCGCGGCGCCCGTCCCGACGGCGGCGGGTCTCCAGCAGGCGCTCGACGCCCTGCGCTCGGCGCCCGAGGTCGGGGCGCCCCCCGGCGTGCTGGTCGTCGACGTCGCCACGGGCGAGACCGTCACCGCGGCCGACGAGCAGGTGGCTCGACTGCCCGCCTCGACGACGAAGGTCCTGACCGCGGCGGCCGCCGTCGCCACGCTCGACCTGTCCGCGACCCTGCCCACGACCGTCCGGCTCGACGGCGCGGACGGGCTCGTGCTCGTCGGCGGCGGTGACATCGCGCTGGCCGCGGGGAGCGGCGACCCGACCGCCGTCGTCGGGCGTGCCGGCCTGGGTGATCTCGCGACGGCGACGGCCGCGGCGCTGGCCGAGCGCGGGATCGCCTCGGTGACGCTCCGCGTGGACGACACGCTCTTCTCCGGACCGTCCCAGGCCCCGGGCTGGTCCCCGATCGACCTCACCGGGGGTTTCGTGGCCCCCGTCCAGCCGCTGGGGATCGAGGTCGGGCTGATCGCCGGGCGCGACCGGCGCGACACCGACCCCGCCGAGTCGGCCGGCCTCGTGCTGGCCGACGCGCTCCGTGCCCAGGGCATCGAGGTCCGCGAGGGGCCGACGCGAGGGACGGCCGCCGAGGGCGCCGTCGAGCTGGCCCGGGTGGAGTCCGCGACCGTCGGCGAGGTGCTGGACCTCGCGATGGCCGACTCCGACAACACGCTCACCGAGCTGCTGGGCCGGCTCGTGGCGATCGAGGCGGGGGAGCCCGCGACCTTCGACGGAGCGACGTCCTCGACGCTCGCCGTGCTCGCCGGCCTCGGCCTCGACGTCGGCGGCACCACGCTGTCCGACAGCTCGGGGCTGTCGTCCGAGAACCGGATCTCGGCCCGCCTGCTCGCCGACGTCCTCGTGCTGGGCGCCACCGATCCGGCGATGCGCGAGCTGGCGCTGTCGCTGCCGGTCTCCGGGCTCGAGGGGACGCTCGCGGGTCGCGACCTCGATCTCGGCGAGGTGCGCGCCAAGACCGGCACGCTGCCGGGCGTCGTCAGCCTCGCCGGGTACACCGTGACGGCCGACGGCCGGGCGCTGGCGTTCGTGGTGATGGCCGACGCCGTCCCGCCCGCGGGGAGCTACGCGGCTCGGCTCGAGGTGGACGAGTGGGTGCGCGCGCTGACCGCGTGCGGCTGCTCCTGAGCGTGGGTCCGATCCTCAGCGTCGGTCCGATCCTCGGGGTCCCGAGGTGTCGGCATAGCATGAGGCGATGACGCAAGCCATCGACTGGGACGCCGCCGTGGCCAGGGCCGCGAGCGTGGGCAGGGCGGGTCCGCCGATCGATCGGCAGGGGCTGCTGGCCCTGGTCGCCTCGCTGCGTCAGGCGGCGGCCGACGCCCCCGCCTACGTCGCCGACGTCACCGGGCTGCACGAGGCCGCGGAGATCGCGGCCGACCAGCCCGCTCTGATCGTGGACCGCCCTCGCTGGGCCGAGGCCGCGACCGAGACGTTCGCGAGCCTCACCGACGGACTGCTGCCTGTCTCCCGCATGCCCGGGGCGGCACGCCTCGCGGGCGAGCAGCTCGGTTGGGTGCTGGCGCTCCTGGGGACGCGCGTGCTGGGACAGTTCGATCCGTACGTCAGCCCCGAACCGGGCCGGGGCCGACTGCTGGTCGTGGCGCCCAACGTGCTGAGCGTGCAGCGTCAGCTCGACGCCGATGCGCAGGACTTCCACCTGTGGGTGTGCCTGCATGAGCAGACGCACGCGGTCCAGTTCGCCGCGGCGCCGTGGCTCGCCGACCACCTCAAGACCGCGCTCGCCCAGGTGATCGGGTCGGAGGATGACACGAAGGACGGCGACGGGGAGGAGTCGGACGACGGCGGGACCGTCTCGCTGCTGACCCGCCTGCGCCGCACGCTGCGGCGTGGCGACGGTGAGGGTGAGTCGGACGGCGATCCGGACGTCGGGCCCGACCCCGAGGTCCCCGCCGACGCCGAGACCCCCCCGGACGCTGCCGCCGGCCCCGGGGTCCTGGACGCCGTCCTCGAACCCGAGCAGCGGGCGGCCCTGACCGAGGCCGTCGCCGTGATGTCGCTGCTCGAGGGCCACGCCGACGTCGTCATGGACGAGGTCGGGCCCTCGGCGATCCCCACCGTCAAGCAGATCCGGGCAGGCTTCGAGAAGCGACGGGACGAGCGCACGCTGACCGCGCTCCTGATGCGCCGGCTCCTCGGCATGGACGCCAAGCTCGCGCAGTACCGCAACGGCGCCGTGTTCGTGCGCGGGGTGCGCGAGAAGGTCGGGCACAGCGGCCTCAACGCCGTCTTCGCCGGACCGGAGAACCTGCCCACCGCCGCCGAGATCGCCGACCCGGACGCCTGGGTCGCGCGCGTGCACGGCTGAGGCGTCGGACATCCCTCGGCTGAGCGGCCCGTGACCGGACCCGACCCCGCCGTCGCGCGCGTCCGCACCGCCGTTCGCGACGACCTGGCCGACCTCGCGCCCGAGGACCTGGTGCTCGTGGCGTGCTCGGGCGGCGCGGACTCCCTCGCGCTCGCGGCGGCGACGGCGTTCGTCGCACCGCGTCTCGGGCTGCGCGCGGGCGCCGTCGTCGTCGACCACGGCCTCGCCCCGACCTCGGCGGCGGTCACCGACAGCACGGCGGGGCAGTGCCGCGCGCTCGGGCTCGACCCCGTGCTGACGATCCGCGTCACCGTCGCGGCCGGGGGCCTGGAGGGGCGTGCGCGGGAGGCGCGGCACGCGGCGTTCGACGACGCCGTCGCGTGCACCGGCGCCGTCGCCGTGCTGCTCGCGCACACGAGCGACGACCAGGCGGAGACGGTGCTGCTGCGCCTGGCGCGGGGGAGCGGTGCGCGCTCGCTGGCCGGGATTGCGCCGCGGCGCGGGGTGCTGCGGCGACCGCTGCTCGCGGTGCGGCGCGAGACGCTCCGGCAGGCGTGCCGCGCGCAGGACCTGACGTGGTGGGAGGACCCGGGCAACGCCGTCGACGGACCGGCCACGACGCGCGACGGCGACGCGCTGCCGCGCAGCGCGGTGCGCCACCGCGTTCTGCCGGCGCTCGCGGCCGCCGTCGGGGCCGACCCCGTCACGGCGCTGACGCGGACCGCGGAGCTGCTGCGGCGCGACGCCGACCTGCTGGACGAGCTGGCGGCCGAGGTCGGGGCGCGGGCGGCGGCGTCGGGGGCCCTGCGGGTCGAGGTCCTCGCCACCGCCCACGCGGCGCTGCTGCCCCGGGTCCTGCGCGCCTGGTTGATCGCGGCGGGCGCGCCGGCGGGTGACGTCGGCTCGCAGCACCTCGAGTCCGTCGCCGCCCTCGTGACGGGGTGGCGCGGGCAGATCGGCGTCGACGTGCCCGGCGGTCTGCGGGTGGTGCGGCGCGACGGCGTGCTCGCCGTCGCGCCGCTGACCCGCTCACCGCGATCTCGCTGACGCGCGACCACGCGTGCGGGTGTGGAACGCTTGGCGGGTGACGACACAGGCCTGGAACTACCCGGAGGTCGGCGGCGACCTCGTCGAGATCGTCGTGAGCGAGGAGCAGATCCGGCAGCGCCTGTCGGAGATGGCCGCGCGGATCGACGAGGACTACGCGGGCGAGGAGGTGCTGCTGATCGGTGTGCTCAAGGGTGCGGCGATGGTCATGTCCGACCTCATGCGCCACCTGCGCTCCGACGTCAGCATGGACTGGATGGCCGTCTCCTCCTACGGCAAGGGCACGAAGTCGTCGGGCGTGGTGCGGATCCTCAAGGACCTCGACACCGACCTGACCGGGCGGCACGTGCTGATCGTGGAGGACATCATCGACTCGGGGCTGACGCTCTCGTGGTTGATCGAGAACCTGCGCTCGCGCGGTCCGGCCTCGCTGGAGATCGCGACGCTGCTGCGCAAGCCCGAGGCCGCCAAGGTCGAGGTCGACGTGCGCTACCTCGGGTTCGACATCGCGAACGAGTTCGTCGTCGGCTACGGCCTGGACTACGCCGAGAGGTACCGCCAGCTCCCCTTCGTGGCGGTGCTCGCACCGCACGTCTACGGCGGCTGACACCCCGCGGGGAACCACCGGCGACGCCACGGCGTTGACCTGAGGCCCGTGCGTGTCAGGCGGACGGGCGTACTGCCGTCGGCGAACAGCGCACGAGGTGCGCACCGCCGTCGTATAACGTCACCAACAGGTGCCTTGAGATGAGAAGGGCGGGCCTGGCGGCCCCACACATGAACGTCAAGAAGCTTGCGCGCGGACCCCTCCTGTGGATCCTGCTCCCCGTCGTCATCCTGCTGATCGGCCTCAACTTCTTCGTCAGAGGCGGCGGCGTGCAGACGATCGACACCTCCGACGGCATGTCGCTGCTGCGCGGTGACACGGTCGAGCAGGCCGAGATCACCGAGGGCTACCAGCGGGTGCAGCTCACGCTGACCGAACCCTTCACCGACGCCTCGGACACCGACCGCGGTGAGCGCGTGCAGTTCTACTACGTGACGCCGCAGGCCGACGAGGTCGCCGACCTGATCGCGTCCGCGGAGCCCGAGCAGGGCTTCAACTCGGTCGTGCCCTCCACACCGTGGTGGTCCTCGTTCCTGACGACCTTCATCTTCCTCGCGCTGATCATCGGTGTGTTCTGGTTCGTGATGTCCCGCATGCAGGGCGGGAACTCCAAGATGATGAACTTCGGCAAGTCGAAGGCGCGCCAGGTCAACAAGGAGAACCCGGACGTCACGTTCGCCGACGTCGCCGGCGCGGACGAGGCCGTCGAGGAGATGCGCGAGATCAAGGACTTCCTCGCCAACCCCGACCGCTACCAGGCCGTCGGCGCGAAGATCCCCAAGGGTGTGCTGCTGTACGGCGCCCCCGGTACCGGCAAGACGCTGCTCGCCAAGGCCGTCGCCGGCGAGGCAGGGGTGCCGTTCTTCTCGATCTCGGGCTCCGACTTCGTGGAGATGTTCGTCGGCGTCGGCGCCTCGCGTGTGCGCGACCTGTTCGAGCAGGCCAAGACCAACGCGCCCGCGATCATCTTCGTGGACGAGATCGATGCCGTCGGCCGCCAGCGCGGCGCCGGTCTGGGCGGCGGTCACGACGAGCGCGAGCAGACGCTCAACCAGCTGCTGGTCGAGATGGACGGCTTCGAGAAAAACGCCAGCGTCATCATGATCGCGGCCACCAACCGCCCCGACATCCTCGACCCCGCGCTGCTGCGCCCCGGCCGGTTCGACCGCCAGATCACGGTCGAGGCGCCCGACCTCAAGGGTCGCCTGGCGATCCTGGGCGTGCACGCCGCGGGCAAGCCCATGACGGCCGACGTCGACCTCGCCACCGTCGCCAAGCGCACGCCCGGCTTCTCCGGTGCCGATCTGGCCAACGTGCTGAACGAGGCCGCGCTCCTGACCGCGCGCTCGCACGCGCAGCTGATCGACAACCGCGCGCTGGACGAGGCGATCGACCGCTCGATCGCGGGTCCGCAGAAGCGCACGCGCCTCATGAACGACTCCGAGCGCAAGGTCACCGCCTACCACGAGGGCGGTCACGCCCTGGTCGCCACGGCGATGCGCTACACCGACCCGGTCACGAAGGTCACGATCCTGCCGCGCGGCCGCGCCCTCGGCTACACGATGGTCATGCCCGCGGAGGACCGCTACTCCACGACGCGCAACGAGCTGCTCGACCAGCTCGCCTACGCGATGGGTGGCCGCGTCGCCGAGGAGCTGGTGTTCCACGACCCGACCACGGGTGCCTCGAACGACATCGAGAAGGCGACGGCGACGGCGCGCAAGATGGTCACGCAGTTCGGCATGAGCGAGCGCGTGGGCGCCCTGCGTCTCGGTCAGGCCGACGGCGAGGTCTTCCTCGGCCGCGACTACGGCCACCAGCGCGACTACTCCGAGGAGATCGCCGGCATCGTCGACGAGGAGGTCCGCCGCCTGGTCGAGAACGCCCACGACGAGGCCTGGGCCGTGCTGACCGAGTACCGCGACGTGCTCGACGCGCTCGTGCTGGAGCTTCTCGAGCACGAGACGCTGAACGAGAAGGAGCTCGCCCGCGTGTTCGCGCCGGTCGTCAAGCGTGACCCGCGCCCCGTGTGGCACTCCTCGACCGCGCGCCCCGTGAGCAGCCGCCCGCCCGTCGCGACGCCGGCCGAGATCGCGGCAGGCAAGGCCGACGAGCTGCCGCAGGACCAGGCCGCCGCCGCGAGCGACGAGCACCCCGCGCAGGCGCTCGGCGAGCTCCCGCCCGGCGCGACGCCGCACGCCTGAGGATCGTGGGTCGGTGCTCGCGCGTGCTGGGTCACCGGCCGACGGCGTGGCTAGGGTGGGGTCGTGACTGACACCTACCGGATCGTCGGACTCGCCGGGCGCGGCGCCGTCGCCGCCAGCGACGGCCAGCCCCAGAGCCACGAGCCCTTCCTCGCGGACCTCGTCCTGCACGCCGACCGCGAGATCGATCTCGCCACGGCCGCCAGGGCCGCCGCCGAGGCGCTCGCCCGGCCGCACACCACCCTCCTGCCGCGCGCCGAGGGCGTGGCGCAGGCGGTGCGCGACGCCGTCGACGTCGTGTCCGTCGAGGTCACCCTGCACCGGCCCGAGGTGGGGCTCGGGGTGCCCGTCCTCGACGTCGAGCTGTCGATCGTCCGGCCGCGGGTGGCCGCGAGGTCTGCTGGTGCTGGTGCTGGTGCTGGTGCTGGTGCGCCGGCGGATGCCGCCGTGTTCGCGGAGGCCTCGCTCTCGACGGACGCGGGCGACGCCGGCGCCGGCGCCGACGACGGTGACCACACCGCCCGGCACGCGACTCGCGCCGGCGGGCCGTTCGACGACGTCCTGAGCGGCCGTGGCGCCGTCGCCCCGCCCGCATCGGTCACCCTCGCGGGCATCACGGGTGGCGCGCTGGCTGCCGGGGTGCCGCGAGTGGCCGGCGGTGCCGCGGCGGGCAGTGCTGCGGCGGGCAGTGCCGCGACCCCTGTGCGGGACCTCGAGCCGGATCCGAGCGCCACCACGGTGCGCACGGCACACCCCGCCGTTGCCGACGGCCTGGACGACCGGGTCTCGGAGCCCTCCGAGACTCTGACCGACGAGACTGCAGACGAGACCGCCGCCGACGGCGACGAGGACGTGCGCGCCGCAGCGGCCGCGGCCGGACTCGCGCCCGCACCGCACGCGGATCACGTCTTCCAGGCCCCTCCCGTCATCGAGCCCGACGTCGAGGCCGAGGTCGAGGCCGAGGCCGAGGCCGAGGACATCGCCCCTAAGGGGGTCGAGCCTGGGTACGTGGAGCCCGACGACGTCGAGCCGGTCCTCGCCGCCGCCGAGGGCGAGGCAGTACCCCCCACCGACCTGCCCGACGCGACGCCGAGCACCGACGGGCCGGGGGACGAGACCGCCGTCGCGACCCTGCCTCCCACCGCGATGCAGCCGCGCCGCCCGAGCGTCGATGCGCCGATGCCGGCGCTCGTGGTGCTGTCGGGTCGTGGTGCCTCCGCTCAGAACGAGCTCGCGGGCGCCGTGCGAGCCATCGGCACCGCTGCGGGCCTCGACGTCACCGGCGTCTCGCCGCTCGCCCGGACCACGACGGGTGGTGGCGACCTGCACACCGCCGTCGTCGCCGTCCGCACGACCCTGGGTCCCGGCGACCTCGCCTCCGCGCTGACGGCGGTGAGCGCGTCGCGTCCCTCAGTCGAGGCCGAGATCCTCGTGGTGGGGGACCTGGTCGGTCTGCACGACGACGTCGAGCTCCCGCTGCCCGGTGTCGCCGCCAGCGCGACCGTGCTGGTGCCCTGGGCCCACCTCGACCCGCAGGCGATCCTGCCGGGCCTGGGCGGCGGCCCCGTCGTCGTCCTGGCCGAGACGGCTCCCGACCGCGAGTCGGTGCGCTGGCTCGCGCTCGACTGGCTCGAGTGATCCGCCGGTCGGCGGGGGAGGCCTGATGGAACGCACGCGCGCGTCGACGCTCGTCGTCCTCGCCGTCATCGGCCTCACCCTGACGCTGCTCGTCCTGCGCCTTCTCGAACGGTCCGGGCACATCGTCCCCGCCGCGCCGGTCGCGATCGTGCTCCTGGCGGCGTTCGCCATCGTCGTCCTGGCTCTGGGGTGGCGGGTCAGGTCGTTCGTGGCCGGGCGGACGTCGATGGACGCCGTCGCGGCATCCCGGGTGGCCGCGCTGGCGATGTCGGCGTCCTACGTCGGGGCGCTCTCGCTCGGTGTCGGCCTGGGGCAGACCATGGCCGTCATCGGCCGCCTCGGCGCTCCTGCCGCCCGCGCCGATGCCCTCATCGGCGGCGGAACCGCCGCCACCGCGCTCGCGTGCGTCGTGGTCGGGCTGGTGGTCCAGCACTGGTGCCGCGTCCCGGAGGACGACGACCGCGGAAAGCCCCCCGGCACGCCTGCCGGCTGAGTCTCGCGAGTCTCTGGCTCGCGGGTGACGGGTGACGGGTGACCGGTGACGGGTCCCGGACCTCGACCCTTCTGGGGGTCCGGTCGCTGCCTGTAGCCCCGCACGGCCCGTAGCGACTGCCCACAGTCGTCCACGTGCTCGCGCCCGGCGCGTCACCGTTTGCTTCGGGCCGCCGCTTCCTGCGCGCCCGCGGACTGCTGCGGCCCCGCCCGCCCGCGCGCGTGCGGCCCGGCGCTCACCGCCTACCGCAGCGGTGACTGCCACCCTCGGCAGCCTGGCCTGCATGTCGCGCTGGACGTGTGTCCACAATCCAGAGAAGCCCTTGTGCCATACCTCCGTGGTGGGTAAAATCGTACACATGTTCGATGCGACCAGTGGAGCGGCGGGTGCGGGGATGCGCCCCGAAGCGCTGGCTGCGCCGTGGGGGACCGACCCGGGGGACGGTGGGGGTCCGGTGTTCCTGCTCCGGGAGGGCGCGGCTGCGGTGTCTCGCACATCGTTGGGGGCGGAGTTCGCCCCGGACGCCCCGGTCGACTCCCGTCAGCACGCGGCGTTGGAGCGCCTGTCCGACCTGGTCTGTCAGGAGGGCGAAGGGCTGTCGGACGGTGAGGTGCTGGAGGTGGTGGCGGCGTGGTCGCGTCAGGTGGCAGCGGCTGAGCTGCAGGTGCGGGAGTGGGCGGCTGTGCTCGCGCGTCGGCCGTCGATGTCGCCGATGTGGCGTTCGGCGAGCGGGGCGCGGTGCGAGACGGCGGCGGACGAGGTCGGCCTGCGGTTGGGAGTCTCGCGTCGTCGGGGTCAGCAGCTGATCGACGAGGGCCAGGTGCTGGGCGACGTTCTCTGGCCGGTGGCGCAGGAGCTGGGGGTGGGGCGGATCGATGCCGGGAAGGCGTCGATCCTGGTGGAGGCGCTGGGGGAGCAGGAGCCGCACGTGGCGGTGGCGGTGTGCGAGCAGGTGCTGCCGGTGGCGGGGAGCCTGGACCACGCGGGTTTGCGTCGTCGGGTGCAGGCGGTGATCGTGCAGGCCGATCCTGATGGTGCGATGACGCGTCATCAGCGGGCGGTGCGGCTGCGTCGGGTGAACAGGGTGCGGATGCGCCCGGACGGCATGGCGTCGTTCTCGGCCGTGCTCGCCGCGCCGGACGCGGTGGCCCTGGAGCAGGCCTGCGAGGCTGCGGCCCGTGCTGCTCGAGCCACCAGTGCGACGAGCAAGGGCCACACCGGTGCCGGCGCAGGTGCTGACGCCGGTGACGTGGGTGCAGGCCGCACGTTGGAGCAGCTGCGTGCCGACGCCCTGGTCTCGATGGGCGTTCGTGCCCTCTCGGAGGGGTGCCTGCCGCTGCTTCCGCCGGCGGATGCACGCGGTCGGCGCGGTGAGGCGGTGCCGGTGGTGCTCTCCGGTCGCAGCACCGGTCTGACCGTGATCGCGACCGCCGCGGTCCAGCGCGGGCGCGCGGGGACGGCCACGCTGGCCGACGCCGCCTCGCACGACCTCTACGACTGGGAGCCCGACCCCGAGGACGCGAGGGACCTCGGCGCGGCGGACCGCGGTGCATCGACCACCGGCGCTGCGCGTCAGGCGTTGGATCCGGGCCCGGACCCGTACGTGGACTGGGTCGGCCCGCCGACGTTCCGGCCCGGGATCGATGCACCGGAGCTGGTGGGGTACGGGGCGATCGCGCCGGGGGTGGTGCGCGCCCTGGTTGGCGCGGCGTCGTGGGTGAAGGTGGTCGAGCCCGTCTTCCGGGATGCCGATCCGCCGCCACCGACGTCGTCGTACCGACCGTCGGCCGAGCTGGATCGCCATGTCCGGGTGCGTGATGTGACGTGCGTGGTCCCGGGCTGCCTCGTGCCGGCGGCGCTGTGCGATCTGGACCACCACGTGCCCTGGCCCCTGGGGTCGACCTCGGCGGCGAACCTGCACGCGTTGTGCCGTCGCCACCACCTGATGAAGACCCACGCCGGTCACGACCTCACCGTCCTGCCCGGCGGCACGATTCGGTGGCGCACCGCGCTGGGTCAGATCGTGTGGCGCTCGAGCGACGGCACCCTCGGTCGTGGCGACTCCACGGACCCCGCGAAACCTCGCCCGGCGCCCTGGGGAAGGACGCGTGCGGTGCCCCGACCGAGCGACGCCGAGGTCGATCGTCGGGTCCGCGAGCTCGAGGACGCCGAGGCCGACGATCCCCGCGTCGACGATCTCTGGGCCCACGCCGCCACGGCCGGGTGCCCACCGGCGGTCTGATCGCCGGTTGACCGTTCGGGTGCTCGTTCGGGCAGGGAAGGCGACACCTGGGGACCGGAACCACCCACACCGCCCACCCCGCACCTGGCACGATGGGCGCCATGAGCCTCCCGCAGCAGGATCCGTTCGAGCCCGACGGCGTGACCTGGTCCCGCGTGTCCGACCAGCTCATCAAGGCCCGCCTCATCGTCACGACGATCTGGTTGGGCATCCCGCTGGTGGCAGGCGTCGCGCTGGGCGTGATCTTCGGCGGATGGGTCTGGTCGGCCGCGATCGTCGTCGTGCTGCTGCTCGCCTGGGCGATCTGGCTCATCCCGAGGCAGGTCCGCGCCGTCGGCTACGCGGAGCGTGAGGAGGACCTGCTGGTCCGCAAGGGCGTGATGTTCCGATCACTCGTCGTCGTGCCGTACGGCCGCATGCAGTTCACGGACGTCTCCTCCGGCCCGCTCGCGCGCTCGTTCGGCATCGCCGAGGTCAAGCTCCACACGGCCTCGGCCAGCACTGACGCCACCATCCCCGGCCTGCCCAGCGCCGAGGCCGCCCGCGTCAAGGACCGGCTCACGAGCCTGGGCGAGTCGCGGCTGGCCGGACTGTGACCGACGACGCCGCGCCCACGCCCGCGCCCGACCCCACGCCTGCGCCCACTCCCGCGGGCGCTGCGACGCCCACGGGCACTGCGACGCCCACGGGCACTCCCGCCGTCGCCGAGCACGAGTGGCGCCGCCTCCACCGCGTCACGCCGTTGCTCAACGCGTGGAAGATCGCCGCGGTCCTCGTCGCGATCTTCCTCGTCCAGGGTCTCGACGACCTGTTCCGCATCGACATCCCGGTGCTCACGCTCGTCCTGATCCTCGCCGGGACCATCGTGCTGGCAGCGCTCGTCGGGCTCGTCTACTCCTACTTCGCCTGGCGGCGCACGTCGTACGCCATCACGGGCGACGCCGTCGTGCTGCGCTCGGGCATCCTGTTCCGCAAGGAGCGGGTCGCGCGCCTGACCCGGATCCAGGCCGTCGAGATCACCCAGCCGATCCTCGGTCGGATCTTCGGTTTCGCGGGCATCAAGGTCGAGTCGGCGGGCGGCGCCGAGGCCAACATGACGCTCGCCTACCTGACCATGGACGAGGCCGCGGACGTCCGCAACGAGATCCTCGCGCGCGCTGCCGGCATCGACCTCGACGATGTCGAGGAGGCTGCGGACGGCGACCTCGACGGCGCGACCACGCCCGCCGAGCTCGCCCATCTCGTCGAGGGCTCGGACGCCGTCGGCTCCCACGGTGCCCCGGACGCCCACGCCACCCACGCCACCCCAGCCCCTCGCGCCGGCGCAACGAGAAGGCTCGCCCCCGAAGCGCCCGAGCACCAGGTCTTCGCGCTGCCTGCGGGCCGACTCGTGGCCTCTCTCGTCGCTCACGGCGCGACGGTGGCGATCGTCCTCGTCGTCACGGGGGTCGTGGTCGGCGGCGCCCTGAGCGGTGGCGGCGAATGGATCTTCAGCTCGCTCTTCGGTCTCCTCGGCGCCGTCGGCTTCCTGTGGAGCCGGTTCTCGACCGAGTTCAACTTCCGCCTGGCCACCTCGCCCGACGGGCTCCGCGTGCGCCAGGGGCTCCTGGAGACGAAGGCGCGCACGATCCCGCCCGGCCGCATCCAGGCGCTCACCGTGATGCAGGGCCCGATCTGGCGGATCTTCGGCTGGTGGCGCGTCCGCCTCACGCTCGCGTCGCAGGGCACGTCGTCCGACGGCACCGACACCTCCGACGTCCTGCTCCCCGTCGGCTCGCGGGACGAGGTCGTGGCGATGCTGCGGCTCGCCGTCCCGCAGCTCGAGGAGCACGAGCTGCCCGCCATCGAGGCGGGTCTGGCCGGGATGGACGACGGCGAGGGCTGGGTCCCGTCGCCGCGTCGTGCGCGCTGGCTCGACCCGCTCGCCTATCGGCGCAACGCCTTCCGCGTCCTGGACCACGTGATCGCGCTGCGGAAGGGCCGCATCTTCCGCGAGCTCTCCGTCGTGCCGCACGAGCGGACGCAGTCGCTCGGCATCTCGCAGGGACCGCTCGAGCGGCGGCTCCGGCTGGCGTCCTTCACGCCGCACAGCTCCGGCTCGATCGAGCCGAAGCTCCCGCACCTCGACATCGACGTCGCCGCGCACCTCCTGGTCGAGCAGGCCGACCGGGCGCGCAGCGCCCGACGCGCCGCCGGGCCGGAGCGATGGATGCACACCTCCGGTCCCGTCGCGGGCGCGGGGTCGACGCCCGACTGAGGGCGGCCGGCTCGTCGAGTCAGCGCGGTCGGGTGCGGGTCAGCGCGGCCCGTCCTGCGGCCAGATCGGGGCGTCGGACGGTGGCCCGTACGGCTGCCCGTACCCCGGCTGCCCGTACCCCGGCTGCCCGAGGGGAGGGCCGTACGGCTGCCCGTACCCCGGCTGCTGCAGGCGGAGCTGCGGGTTCACCACCATCGACGGCGTGCCGCGGCGACGGTCGAACGCGAAGCCCTGGGGCGTGCTGCTCAGGCACAGGAGGACGAGAAGGGCGATGCTGCCGAACGGTGCGAAGGAGATGAAGTACCACCAGCCGGAGCGTCCGGTGTCGTGCAGGCGCCGGACGATGACCGCGAGACTCGGCAGCACCTGACCCAGGGCGTAGACCGCGTACAGCGCCACCACGACGCCGAGCAGCGGCGTGAACTCGGGATCACCCGTCCTCGGGTCCGTCCGGCTCGTGGCGAGCGTGACGATCAGGAGCACGTACAGGACGGCGACCACGAGCGCGCACATCAGCACCGACCACCAGTACTCCGAGGCGCTCGCCCTGCCGGAGAAGTCGGCGTACTTCCTGAAGTACCGGCCCACCGCCTGTCGGAACGTCGCCCCGTAGAGCGGCTGGTCCAGCGGCACGGGGGACCCGGGCCGAGCGGCTGCTGCGGGAGAGGCGTACCCCGTCGGCGGCGGGGGGAAGGCGGCCGGGGGCAGGGAGTCGCTCATGGCCGACATCATGGCGGATCCGGCCCACGCGTGGACGCACAGGGTCTGCACAGCCCACGCAGGGCTCCTGTGGCCCGGGCAGGAGCATGATGTGCGCATGAGCAGCAACCCGACCCCGCCGCGTTCCTCCGCCACGTCCGGCGGCGGCGCCCCGGGGCGCCAGCCCGAGGTCCTCACGCGCGCCGACGGCGGACCCCTGCGCGTGCTCGTCGTCGACGACGAGGCGAGCCTGCGCGAGCTGCTCGCGACGGTCCTGCGGTACGAGGGCTGGCGCGTGGAGACGGCTGCCGACGGCCACGCCGCGCTGAAGGTCGCCAAGGAGCTGGACCCCGACGTCGTCGTCCTCGACGTGATGATGCCGGGCATCGACGGGTTCGAGGTGCTCCGTCGGCTGCGCGCCACCCACACGGCGCCCGTCCTGTTCCTCACGGCACGGGACGCGCTCGAGGACCGCGTGCACGGCCTGACGGCCGGCGGCGACGACTACGTCACCAAGCCGTTCAGCCTCGAGGAGGTCGTCGCCCGGCTGCGCGCCCTGATGCGTCGCTCCGGCGCGCTCGCGCAGCGGCCCGACGCCGTGCTCGAGGTCGGTGACCTCACGCTCGACGAGGACTCCCACGAGGTGCGCCGCGACGGCGTCGAGATCCAGCTCACCGCGACCGAGTTCGAGCTCCTGCGCTACCTCATGCGCAACCCGCGCCGCGTGCTGTCCAAGGCGCAGATCCTCGACCGCGTCTGGCAGTACGACTTCGGCGGCCAGGCCAACATCGTGGAGCTCTACATCTCCTACCTGCGCCGCAAGATCGACGCCGGTCGCGAACCCATGATCCACACGCTGCGGGGCGCCGGCTACGTCCTGAAGCCCACGACGTGAGGCGTCCCCGCCGCCTCCGCACGCAGCTCATCGCCCTGGTCGGACTCGTCGCGCTGCTGGTCGCCGTCATCCTCGGTGTGCTGTCGGCGCTCAGCCTGCGCTCCGAGCTCCTCGGCCGCCTCGACGGCTCGCTCGTCGCCGCGAGCGACCGCGGCAGGGGCGCGGACGTTGACCCCGGCGGCTATCCCGACCCGCCGCCCGGCTGGGACGGGGGCCCGCCCGGCCTCAACGTCCGCGGCCAGGCCGTCGGCACGGTGGTCGTGGAGGTGCGCGACGGCGAGGTCGTGAGCGCCGGCTACCTCGACGACGACGCGCAGCTCCGGGAGCTCGACCCCGCGCAGGCCGCCGCGGTGCTCACCGCGGGCGATCGCCCCTCCTGGGTCCACGTCAACGGGCTCGGCACCTATCGCGCCGTCACCGTCGGCCGGGACGACGGCACGAGCGTCGTGACCGCGCTGCCCTGGGACGACTCCGCCGGCACGCTCCGGGGCTACGTGCTCGTCGAGGTCGTCGTCGGCGTCGTCGCCGTCCTGCTCGCCGCAGCGGTCGCGACGGCGCTCGTGCGACGGTCCCTGCGTCCGCTGGACCGCGTCGCCCAGACGGCCACCCGTGTGGCCGAGCTCCCGCTGGACCGCGGCGCCGTCGCCCTGGACGAGCGCGTGCCCGACGGCGACACCGACCCCCGGACCGAGGTCGGGCAGGTCGGTGCCGCCCTGAACCGCCTGCTCGGTCACGTCGAGACGTCGCTCGCCGCGCGGCACGCGAGCGAGCAGCAGGTGCGGCAGTTCGTCGCCGACGCGAGCCACGAGCTGCGCACGCCGCTGGCCTCGATCCGTGGCTACTCCGAGCTCGTGCTGCGCCACGGCGACCTGAGCGAGGACTCCGCGCACGCCGTCACCCGCGTCGCGTCCGAGAGCCGCCGCATGCAGGCCCTCGTCGAGGACCTCCTGCTGCTCGCGCGCCTGGACGCGGGCCGCGAGATCGTCGAGCAGGACGTCGACGTCGTCGCGCTCGCCGCCGACGCGGTGTCAGACGCGCACGCCGCCGGCCGGGGCCACACGTGGCGGCTCGACCTGGCCGGGGACGTCGACCCGGAACGCCTCAGGGTCCGCGGCGACGAGGCGCGCCTGCGTCAGGTGCTGGTCAACCTGCTCGCCAACGCCCGCGTCCACACCCCGCCGGGCACCACGGTGAGGCTCGGCGTCCGGCGCGCGGGCGACGTCGTCACGCTGATCGTCCTCGACGACGGCCCCGGCGTCCCGGCCGAGCAGCAGGCGACGATCTTCGACCGCTTCTCGCGCGGCGACGCCGCGCGCACGGGCGGCGACGGCGCGACCCGCTCCACGGGGCTCGGTCTCGCGATCGTCGAGGCGATCGTCACGGCCCACGGCGGCACGATCACGCTCGACTCCGAGCCCGGACGCACCCTCGTGAGCGTCGTGCTCCCGGCGTCCGGCGCACCGGACGGTGGCGCAGGCGCGAGAATGGGGCCGTGAACCACGCCAGGCCGGGACGTCTCGCCGTCGGAATCGTCGGAGCGGGCAGGGTCGGTGCCGTGCTCGGCAGCGCCCTGCGCCAGGTCGGCCACGAGGTGGTCGCCGCGAGCGGCGGCTCGCCCGAGTCGCTCGAACGCATCGACACCATGCTGACCGGGGTCCCGGTGCGGGACATGGTCGACGTCGCGCGCGCCGCCGATCTCGTGCTGCTGACCGTGCCGGACGACGCCATCGGCCAGGTCGCGGCGTGGATCGCCGACCAGGGCGGGTTCCGGGCCGGACAGATCGTGCTGCACACGAGCGGTCGCCACGGCGTGGAGGTGCTGCGGCCCGCGCTGCAGGCGGGCGCGATCCCGCTCGCGATCCACCCCGCGATGACGTTCAGCGGGACGTCGCTCGACCTGTCCCGGCTGGAGGGTGCCCCGTTCGCGGTCACGGCCCCCGCGCCCGTCCTCCCGATCGGGCAGGCGCTCGTGGTCGAGATCGGCGGCGAACCCGTCCTCATCCCCGAGGCGGCGCGAGGGGCCTACCACGCGGCCCTCAGCCACGCGAGCAACCACCTCGTCACGCTCGTGGTGCAGGCCGAGCGCGTGCTCGCGCAGGCGCGGGTCGACGACGGCGCGCGCCTCCTCGGCCCCCTCACCCGCGCCGCGCTCGACAGCGCGCTCACCTCGGGTGCGCAGGCGCTGACCGGACCGGTCAGCCGCGGCGACGCCGGCACGGTCGCCGGTCACCTCGCGGCGCTCGCCGGGGAGCCGGACCACCTCGAGACGCTGCGGTCCTACCGGGCGCTGGCGCGTTCGACCACCCTGCTCGCGCGCGAGCAGGGGCGGATCGACGACGCCGAGGCCGCCACCCTGACGCGGCTGCTGCGGGAGCACCCCGGTCTCACGGGCGCCACAGGCGCCACAGGCGCCGCGACGGCGGCATCGCCGTCCGCGTCGACCGCCGTCGTCCACACCCGCGCCGAGCTGCGGGCCGTGCGCGCCACGCTGACGGACGAGGTCGCCGTCGTGATGACGATGGGGGCGCTGCACGAGGGCCACCTGAGCCTCGTGCGGGCGGCCCGCACCGCCGCGCGGCACGTGGTCGTCACGATCTTCGTCAACCCCACCCAGTTCGGGGACGCCGGCGACCTCGCGGCCTACCCGCGGACGCTGGAGGCCGACCTCGCGGCGCTCGCCTCGTTGGGACCCGAGGCCCCCGACGTGGTGTTCGCGCCGTCGGCCGAGGAGATGTACCCGGGCGGAACGTCCGATCGCGCCGCGACCGTGGTCGCCGGACCGGTGGCGCACCGCTACGAGGGCGCCTCCCGGCCCGGGCACTTCGACGGCGTGCTGACCGTCGTGGCCAAGCTGCTGCACCTCACGGCCCCGGACGTCGCGGTGTTCGGGCAGAAGGACGCGCAGCAGCTCGCCCTCGTGCGCGGGATGGTGGCCGCCCTGGACATGCCGCTGTGGGTGCTGGCCGCGCCGGTCGCACGCGAGAGCGACGGCCTCGCGATGTCCAGCAGGAACGCCCGCCTCTCCTCGGTGGGCCGGGACAGCGCCCTGGCGCTCTCCCGCTCCGTCGCGGCAGCGGAGCGGATCGCGCGCGCCGGCGGCACCGTCGCCGACGTGCTGCGGGCGGCCAGGGCGGAGGTGGCGGACGCCGACGGCGTGGCGCTGGACTATGCGGACCTCGTCGACCCCGGGACGTTCCTGCCGCTCGACGGCGACGGCGACGACCCCGCCGCGACCCCCGGCGTGCGCGAGGCGACCTACGTCGTCGCCGCCGTGGTGGACGGCGTCCGGCTGATCGACACCACGACCGTCGTCCTCGGCGCCCGGCCCCGCTGACGCGGAAGCGGGCGGGGTCGTCCGGAAGCGCCTCGGTAGGATCGCGGGGTGACCGACGCGCCCCGCACCCCAGACCCGATCGAGCCGCCCGCCGAGACCGACGTCGACCTCGACATCGATGCCGAGGCCGGCACCGCCGACCCCGAGCAGGTCAGGGTCCGCAAGGAGAAGCGTGAGCGCCTGCTGGCGCAGGGGATCGAGCCGTACCCGGTCGAGGTCCCCGTGACGACGACCGTCGAGGCCGTCCGCGCGGGCTACGCCCACCTCGAGCAGGGCCAGGAGACCGACGACGTCGTCGGCGTCGCCGGCCGCGTGGTGCACCTGCGCAACACCGGGAAGCTCTGCTTCGTCTCGATCACCGACGGCGAGGGGCGCACCCTCCAGGTCATGCTGTCGCTCGCCGAGGTCGGTGAGGAGTCCCTGGCCGCGTTCAAGACCGACATCGACCTCGGCGACTTCCTGTTCGCCTCGGGCCGGGTCATCAGCTCGCGCCGTGGCGAGCTCTCGATCATGGCGAGCACGTGGCAGCTGGCCTCCAAGGCGCTGCGTCCGCTGCCGACGATGCACAAGGAGACCAGCGAGGAGACGCGCGTGCGCCGTCGCTACCTCGACCTCATCGCGCGCCCCGACGCACGCGACATGGTCCGGGTGCGCGCCGGCGTGATGCGCTCCCTGCGCGAGTCCTTCCACGACCGCGGATATCTCGAGGTGGAGACCCCGACGCTCCAGACGCTGGCCGGCGGAGCCGCCGCCCGGCCTTTCGTGACACACATGAACGCATTCGACGTCGCCCTCTACCTGCGTATTGCTACGGAGCTTTTCCTGAAGCAGGCCGTGGTCGGCGGAGTGGACCGCGTCTACGAGATCGGGCGCAATTTCCGAAACGAGGGTGTCGACTCCTCGCACAGTCCGGAGTTCTCCGCGATGGAGGCGTACGAGGCGTGGACGGACTACGACGGCATCGCCGACATGACGCGCGGGCTCGTGCAGGAGGCGGCGCAGAACGTCTTCGGCACCACCGAGCTGACGCTGGCGGACGGTTCGCCCTACGACGTCGGGGGCGAGTGGGCGCAGGTCTCGCTGTACGACGCCGTCTCGCACGCCCTGGGCGAGGAGATCACTCCCCAGGTCCCGCTCGCCGAGCTGCAGCGGCACGCGGCCGCCCTCGGCCTCGACGTCAGCGGCAGGGCGCCGACGCCGGGCAAGGTCGCCGAGGAGCTGTTCGAGCACCTCGTGGGCGACCACCTGCACGCCCCGACCTTCGTGCGGGACTTCCCGGTGGACACCTCGCCGCTCACGCGCGCACACCGCAGCAAGCCCGGGGTCACGGAGAAGTGGGACCTCTACATCCGGGGCTTCGAGCTCGCGACCGGGTACTCCGAGCTCATCGACCCGGTCGTCCAGCGCCAGCGGTTCGAGGCGCAGGCGCTGCTCGCCGCGGCCGGCGACCCCGAGGCGATGCGCCTGGACGAGGACTTCCTGCGCGCCGTCGAGCACGCGCTGCCGCCGATGGGCGGCATGGGCATGGGCGTCGACCGCCTGCTGATGGCGCTCACCGGACGCGGGATCCGGGAGACGATCCTGTTCCCGCTGATCAAGCCGACGTCGTCGGGCGCTCCCGCGCACCGGGCGTAGGCTGGCGAGCATGTCGGATCTCTGGGCCAATCTCGGGGCGCTCGTCCCCTCGGTCGGGGTGCTCGCGGTCTTCGTCGTCGTCGTTCGTTCCATGATTCTCGCCGACCGTCGTGAACGGACCGCCCGCGCCCGCGAGGACCAGGAGCTCAAGCGCAAATCCGCCCCGTAATTCGTTCTCGTCGCGTTAAGTCTTCGACAGGGTGCGCGTCGCATTGACTTCACCCTATTTCGTTGGCAGGGTGGTGCCGCATTCTCCGGGAATCGCCGGAATGCGAACAGGAGGAGACCCTGATGGTGCAGCGAGTGAGCGTCGTCCTCGTGGACGACATCGACGGCGGGGACGCCGACGAGACCGTGACCTTCGGTCTGGACGGGGCGACCTACGAGATCGACCTGTCCGACTCCAACGCGGCCAAGCTTCGTGACGCTCTCGCCCCCTGGGTGGGACAGGCGCGTCGCGCCGGTGGCCGCAAGGCCGCATCGGCTCCCCGTGGCCGCGCCCGCGCCTCGCGGGGCTCGGACGCCTCCACGATCCGTGCCTGGGCCGCCGACAACGGCCACACGGTGAGCGAGCGGGGCCGGATCCCGGCCGAGGTGCGCGAGGCCTACGAGGCCGCGAACTAGGCACACGACGGCCGCGAGGCCCACGACGACAGGCCCGCGCCCCACGAGGGTGCGGGCCTTCGTCGTGCGCGAGCATCGTGCGCGAGCGTCGCGGGCGCGCTCCGCCGTCGTGCGCCATGATGGAGGCATGACCTACACCCTGGTACTGCTCCGCCACGGCGAGAGCGAGTGGAACGCGAAGAACCTGTTCACCGGCTGGGTGGACGTGGCCCTGTCCGAGAAGGGCGTGGAGGAGGCCAAGCGCGGCGGTCGCCTGCTGGCCGAGGCCGGCATCCTCCCGGACGTCGTGCACACGTCCCTCCTGCGGCGCGCGATCACGACGGCGAACCTCGCCCTCGACTCCGCCGACCGCCACTGGATCGAGACCAAGCGCTCCTGGCGCCTGAACGAGCGCCACTACGGTGCGCTCCAGGGCAAGGACAAGAAGCAGACGCTCGAGGAGTACGGCGAGGAGCAGTTCATGCTCTGGCGCCGCTCCTACGACGTCCCGCCGCCGGACATCGAGCTGGGCTCCGAGTACTCCCAGGACAGCGAGGCCCGCTACGCCGGTGAGCCGATCCCGCGCGCCGAGGCTCTGGCCCAGGTGCTCGTCCGCGCGCTGCCCTACTGGGAGAGCGCCGTCGTGCCCGACCTTAAGGACGGCAAGACCGTCATGGTGGCCGCGCACGGCAACTCGCTCCGCGCGATCATCAAGCACCTCGACGGGATCGACGACGCGACGATCGCCGGCCTCAACGTCCCCACCGGCATCCCCCTGGTCTACGAGCTCGACGACAACCTCGTGCCCGTCAAGGCCGGCGGCACCTACCTCGACGCCGACGCGGCAGCCGCGGCGATCGCCGCCGTCGCCAACCAGGGACGCTGACGCCCCGCACACCGAGCACGTACGCCGAGAACGCACGAAGGCCCCCGTCCGAACCGGACGGGGGCCTTCGTCGTGCTGCGGGACGCTCAGATCGTGGTGAGCGGCTCCTCGCGCACGAACGGGTCGCCGGTCACGAGGAACATGATGCGGCGGGCGACGGAGACGCCGTGGTCGCCGAACCGCTCGAAGTAGCGGCCGAGCAGCGTGATGTCGACGAGCTGCTGCGCCGACAGGCCGGAGACGTCCGCGGACGGGGCCAGCATGAGGCGGAACGTCTCCTTGTGCAGGGCGTCCAGCTGGTCGTCGTCCTCGAGCACCTGGCTCGCGAGGTTGAGGTCGTGGCCCTCGAGCAGCTTGACCACGTCGTCCGCGACGGCGTTGACGGCCGTCACGACCTGGTCGAACAGCTCGGTCGCCAGCGGCGGCAGGGCGAGGGCGGGGTAGCGCCCGCGAGCGACCTCGGCGACGTGCCGGGCCAGGTCGCCCATGCGCTCGAGCGTGGCCGAGAGGCGCAGCCCGGTCACGACGACCCGGAGGTCGGTGGCCACGGGGGCCTGGCGGGCGAGCAGCGTCACGCACTGCGCGTCCAGGGAGTCCTGCACCTGGTCGATCTCGCGATCGGCCGCGATCACGCGCTCGGCGAGGGCGAGGTCGCCCGTCGTGAGGGCCGCGGTCGCGTCCTGCATGGCGGTCCGCACCTTCTGCGCCATCAGGACCAGGTCGTCACCGACCTGCTCCAGGTCCTGCCGAAAGATCTCGCGCACCATGTCTCCTACTCGATCGTGTCCGGACGCGCCGGCCGTGCCTTCCTGGCAGAGACTGGCACGACGATGCTGTCACGGATGGGCCAGGAGGTGAACGACAGGTGATCCCGCGATGAACTCGCGGTCCTGCCCCGCTCCCCGGTCGGCGGCGGTCCCCGGGCGGCCGTAACCTCGGTGTCGTGAGTGACCCGATCAACGTCGTGACCGCCGTGCTGCTGGCGCTGCTGGTCGTGGCGATCGCCATCCTCGCGTTCCGGGCGAGCGAGCGCACGCTGCGCCCCGGCCGCGCGGCGTCCGTCGGCGGGTCCGACGTCGACGGCGACCTCTCCAGCCTCCTGACGCACCTCACCGCGACCTCCGTGGTCCTGGGGGAGGACGACGCCGTGCTGCGCGCCAGCGCGCCGGCCCACGCCCTCGGCATCATCCGCGGCGGCCACCTCGCCCACGCCGAGCTCACCTCGCTCGTCGCCGAGGCTCGGATCGAGGGCGGTTCCCGCCAGGTGCAGCTGTCCCTGCCGCGCGGTCCCGCCGCCGGGGCCGGCCGCTTCGTCGCCTCGGTCCAGGTGGTCGCGCTCTCGGGGGGCAAGGTGCTCGTGCTGGCCGAGGACCGGACGGCGCAGATCCGGCTCGACGACGTGCGGCGCGACTTCGTCGCGAACGTCTCGCACGAGCTGAAGACCCCGGTCGGCGCGATCGCCCTGCTCGCCGAGACCATGACCGAGGCGGCCGACGACCCCGAGGCCGTGCGGATGTTCGCCGAGCGGATGGGCAGCGAGTCCCGCCGGCTGTCGGGTCTGGTGCAGGACATCATCGACCTCTCGCGGCTCCAGGACGCCGACGTCAGCCTCGAGTCCCGCTCCGTCCCGGCCGACGAGATCGTCGCGGAGGCCATCGTGCGGGCCTCGGTCGAGGCGACGGCGCGCGACATCGCGATCCACGCGGGCAGCGGCTCCGGCCTCGCGCTCCAGGGTGATCCCGGCCTGCTGGTCACCGCGCTGCGCAACCTGCTGGACAACGCGCTGCGCTACTCCGAACCGGGCACGCGCGTCGCCGTCGGCGTCCGCCGGGGCGAGGACGACCTCGTGGAGATCGCCGTCGTCGACCAGGGGATCGGGATCGATCCCGAGAACCTGCCGCGCGTGTTCGAGCGCTTCTACCGCGTCGACCCCGCACGGTCCCGCCAGACCGGTGGCACCGGTCTGGGACTGTCCATCGTCAAGCACGTCGCCGCCGACCACGGTGGCGAGGTGACCGTCTGGTCGACGCCGGGGCGCGGCTCGACGTTCACGCTCCGCATCCCGGCCGCCGAGCCGGAGGAGCTGCCCGCCACCATCGACGGCGCACCCGCGAGCGGCACGGCACCCGCCGTCGCCCCCAGCGGCGCGCGCCCCACGGAAGGACACGCATGACCCGCATCCTGCTCGTCGAGGACGAGGAGTCCTACCGCGCGCCGCTGGCGTACCGGTTGGAGAAGGACGGGTTCGAGGTGACCCAGGCGGAGACCGGTCCGCAGGCCGTGGAGCTGTTCGCCCAGACGGGCGCGGACCTCGTGCTGCTCGACCTCATGCTGCCCGGCATGGACGGCACCGAGGTCTGCCGAGAGCTGCGTCGCACCAGCGACGTCCCCGTCATCATGCTGACGGCCAAGGACGACGAGATCGACAAGGTCGTGGGCCTGGAGATCGGGGCGGACGACTACGTCACGAAGCCCTACTCCTACCGCGAGCTCCTGGCGCGGATGCGGGCCGTGCTGCGCCGTCGGGGCGACCTGTCGGCCTCCGAGGTGGAGGAGGACGGCGACGTCGTCCAGGTCGGGCGCATCGTGATGGACAGGCAGCGCCACGAGGTCACGGTCGACGGCGCGCTGGTGGCCGTCCCGCTGCGCGAGTTCGAGCTGCTCGAGATGTTCCTGCGCAACCCCGACCGGGTGCTGACCCGCGGTCAGCTGATCGACCGCATCTGGGGGGCGAACTACGTGGGCGACACCAAGACGCTCGACGTCCACGTCAAGCGTCTGCGCTCGAAGATCGAGGACGACCCCGGTCAGCCGACCGTGCTGGTGACCGTGCGCGGTCTCGGCTACAAGCTCGTCACCCTCACGTCCTGACGGCGGGACCCGCGGGTCCCGCCCGGCTCACGGGACGAGGTCGGTGTACTCGGGGAACGTGCCGTCGAGGACGGGGACGGGGAGCGAGATCTGACCGAGCGACGGCGTCGCGAAGGTCATCTCGACGTTGGCGCCGGGGGCGACCGGGACGTCGTCCAGGATGATGTCGCCCTCGTCCGTCCCGTTCATCAGCAGGGTCGAGTTCGCCTCGACCGTGACGGTCTCCGAGCTGCCCTCGGCGAAGCCGAACGTGATCTCGACCGGCTCGTTCGTCTGGTTCGTCAGGCCACCGAGGATCCGGCCCTCGCCACCCTGCTCGGCGGCCAGGACGATGACGTTCTCGCCGCGCACGGCGTTGGTGCCCTCCCACGCCACGCGGGTCCCGTCGCCGGCCGCGTACGGCTTGGTCGTCAGGATCGGGGAGCAGGCCGAGAGCGCCAGGGCGACGACGCCGGCGGCAGCGCCGGCGGCGATCCTGGTGACGGTGCGGGACATGCATCCTCCAACGGGGGACGGGGTGCGGAACGGGCGGTCCCACCGTACCGGGGCGGCCCCGCAAACGCCGCACCCGGGCGAGGCGGAGGCCACCCGACGACCGTCGTCGGAGCGGTTGAATTCGGCGTATCGGTGCTGGTGGGAGAGGAATTGCCCGGGAATTCCCGTGGTAGACTTGACCCCGGAAAGGGGAGTGCCCTACATGTCTTTTGAAGTCGGCGAGACCGTTGTCTACCCGCACCACGGTGCGGCTCTGATCGAGAAGATCTCCACCCGCGTCCTGCGCGGCGAGGAGAAGATCTATCTCACCCTGAGGATCGCCCAGGGCGACCTCAAGATCGAGGTCCCCGCCGAGAACGTCGACCTCGTCGGCGTGCGCGACGTCGTCGGCCGCGAGGGTCTCGACCGCGTGTTCGAGGTGCTGCGCGCCGAGTACACCGAGGAGCCCACGAACTGGTCGCGTCGCTACAAGGCGAACGTCGAGAAGATCGCGTCGGGTGACGTCATCAAGGTGGCCGAGGTCGTCCGCGACCTCTCCCGCCGCGACACCAGTCGTGGTCTGTCGGCCGGCGAGAAGCGCATGCTCGCGCGCGCCCGCCAGATCCTGGTCTCCGAGCTCGCGCTCGCCGAGAAGACGGACGAGGACCGGGCCGAGGCCATCCTCGACGAGGTGCTCGCGTCCTGACCGACGCGCTCCTCCTCGCACCACCCCACGAGGCCCGTGCCCGCGTCGAGCGGTCACGGGCCTCGTCGTTCCCGCCGCCCCGGCGAGGCTGGGATCGTTAGGCTGGCACCGTGACCCTGCACCTGTACGACTCCGCCACGCGCTCCCTGCGCGAGTTCACCCCGCTGACCCCCGGTCGGGTGGGGATGTACGTGTGCGGTGCGACGGTCCAGGGCGAGCCGCACGTCGGTCACCTGCGCTCAGCCGTCGCCTTCGACGTCCTCGTCCGGTGGCTGCGCCGCAGCGGCCTGGACGTCACGCTCGTGCGCAACGTGACGGACATCGACGACAAGATCCTGACGAAGGCCGACGAGGCCGGCGTGCCGTGGTGGGCCTGGGCCTTCACCCACGAGCGCCTGTTCACGGCCGCCTACGAGGCCATCGGCATCGATGCGCCCACCTACGAGCCGCGCGCCACCGGCCACGTCCCCGACATGGTCGAGCTGATGGGACGCCTGGTCGAGCGCGGGCACGCCTACGTCGGCGACGCCGGCAACGTCTGGTTCGACGTGAGGTCACTGCCGAGCTACGGCTCGCTCACGCGCCAGCTGCTGGAGAACCTCAGCGTCGACGACTCGGGCGAGGGTGCGGCCGACAAGCGCAGCCCGCACGACTTCGCCCTGTGGAAGGCGCCGCGCGACGGCGAGCCCGCCACGGCGTCGTGGGACACGCCCTACGGCCGAGGACGACCGGGCTGGCACCTGGAGTGCTCCGCGATGGCGCGGCGGTACCTGGGCGAGAGCTTCGACATCCACGGCGGCGGCATCGACCTGCGCTTCCCGCACCACGAGAACGAGCAGGCGCAGAGCCACGCGGCAGGCTACGGGTTCGCGCAGCACTGGCTGCACAACGCCTGGGTGACCTCGGGCGGCGAGAAGATGAGCAAGTCGCTCGGCAACTACCTGTCGGTCACGGCCGTGCTGGAGCGCACCGCGCCCGCCGTGCTGCGGCTCGCCCTCGCGACCGTCCACTACCGCTCGACCGTGGAGTTCTCGGACGCCACGCTCAGCGAGGCGGCCACGACGTGGGAGCGCCTGACGGGCTTCGTCACGCGTGCCGCGGAGACCGTCGGCGAGGACGCGCCCGACGCCGTCGCCACCGTCGCGCTGCCGGCGGAGTTCGCCGCCGCGATGGACGACGACGTGAACGTCGCAGCGGCGATCGCCGTCGTCCACGAGCACGCGCGACGCGGCAACGGGGCGCTGGCGGCGGGTGACGGTGGTCTCGCCGGGCGCAGCGCGCTGCTGGTCCGTGGGATGCTTGACGTTCTGGGCCTGGACCCGCTGGCGCCGCTGTGGCGCGGTGCGGGCGGCTCGGGAGCCGTGCAGGACGCCCTCGGCTCGCTCGTGACCAGCGTGCTGGCACAGCGCCGGGCGGCACGGGAGGACAAGGACTGGGCGCGCGCGGACGAGCTTCGCGACGTGCTGACGGCGGCTGGTGTCGTCGTCGAGGATGCGGCGGGCGGAGCCCGCTGGACGATCAAGGGACAGTGACGATGGCAGGTAACTCGCAGCGGCGTGGCGCGGTGCGCAAGGGCAGCAGCAAGAAGGGTGCCGTCGTCGGTTCCGGCGGCAACCGGCGCCAGGGGCTCGAGGGCCGCGGCCCGACGCCCAAGGCGACCGATCGCCCGTACCACCCCGCGGCCAAGCGCGCCGCGGCGGCGGCCCGTCGCGACGCCAAGCGTCCGGGCGCGACGGCGGCGGGGCGCTCGCGCTCCTCGGCCCGCGCCGTCGGCGAGGAGACCGTCTACGGCCGCAACTCCGTCGTCGAGGCGCTCCGCGCGGGTGTCCCGGCCAAGACCCTCTACGTCTCCTCGCGGGTCGAGGCCGACGACCGCGTGCGCGAGATCCTGCGGCTGGCGCTCAACCAGGGCCTGCCGCTGATCGAGACCACCGCCGTCGAGCTCGACAACCTCTCCGACCGCGGCATCCACCAGGGTGTGCTCATCACCGTGGGCGAGTACGTCTACGCCGAGCCCGCCGACCTCATCGACGCCGCGCTGGAGTCGAACCGTCCCGGCCTCGTCGTCGCGCTCGACGGCGTCACCGACACCCGCAACCTCGGCGCGATCATCCGGTCGGCCGGTGCGTTCGGCGCGCACGGTGTCGTCGTGCCGGAGCGCCGCTCCGCCGGCGTCAACGCCGCCGCGTGGAAGACGTCGGCCGGTGCCGCGGCCCGGGTGCCCGTCGCCCGTGCCACGAACCTCGTGCGCGCGCTGCGCGAGTTCCAGCAGGCCGGCTTCTTCGTCGTCGGCCTCGCGGGCGACGGGAACCAGCTCGTGGGTGACCTCGACGTCGCCGACGGCCCCGTGGTGCTCGTCGCCGGAGCCGAGGGCAAGGGGCTCTCGCGCCTCGTGCGGGACACGTGCGACGTCGTCGCCGCCATCCCGATCACGTCCTCGGTCGAGAGTCTGAACGCGTCCGTCGCGGCCTCGCTGGCGCTGTACGAGGTCGCGCGCGCCCGCGGCTGACGCCGGGCGTCAGCCGATCAGGTCGTCGTCGTCCTCGATCGCCCGCAGCGTCGCGGTGTCGAGGCCGAGGACGGCCTTCTCGTCGGGTCGGTGCCGCAGCACCTGGTCGATGTAGGTCGGGACGACGTCCAGCAGCGACAGGTCGCGCTCGGCCTCCTGCGAGCGGTACCAGCGGTGCTCGAGCAGCTCGTGGAAGATCTCGGCCGGCTCCAGCTTGCCGCGCAGCTCGCGCGGCACCGCGCGGATGGCGGGCTCGAAGACGTTCGCGAGCCAGTCGTGCGCGACGAACTCCTCCTCGTCGCCCTGCCGGTCGGTGGCCGCGCGGAACGCGTCCATGTCGTTGAGCAGGCGCCGCGCCTGGTTCTCCTGCACGTCCAGGCCGGTGAGGCGCATGAGGCGCCGGTGGTGGTGACCGGCGTCCACGACCTTGGGCTGGATGCGGATGCGCGTGCCGTCGACGTCGGTGGACATGTCGAGCTCGCCGACGTCGAAGCCGAGGTGGTTGAGGCGGCTGATGCGCGACTGCACGCGCCACATCTCTCCCGGCTCGAACCACTCCGAGACGGTCAGCTCCTGCCACAGCTCCTCGTAGCGGACCACGAGCATCTCGCCGACCGTGACCGTGTCGACCGTGGAGTCCAGGATCTCGCCGGCCTCCAGGTCCATGAGCTCGCCGATGACGTTGACGCGCGCGATCTCGAGGTCGTAGGCGCGCTGACCGTCGGACAGGTGCTGGTGCAGGTCGCCGGTCTCGGCGTCGACCAGGTACGCGGCGAACGCTCCGGCGTCGCGGCGGAAGAGCGTGTTGGAGAGCGAGACGTCGCCCCAGTAGAAGCCGTTGAGGTGCAGGCGCACCAGCAGCACCGCGAGCGCGTCGATGAGGCGCGTGGCGGTGTCGGGGCGCAGGTACTGGCTGAACAGGGCCCGGTAGGGGAGCGAGAACTGCAGGTGCTCGGTGATGAGGACCGAGTTCAGCTCCTCGCCGTCGCGGCTGCGGCGCCCCGTGATGACGCCGACCGGCTCGACCGAGGGGACGTCGATGCGCGAGAGCTGGCGCAGCAGCTCGTACTCGCGGTGAGCGACGGTCTCACCGATCTCCTTGACCGCGATGACGCGGCCGGACAGCTTCACGAACCGCACGACGTGCCGGGAGATGCCTCGCGGCAGCGCGGCGAGCACCTCGTCGGGCCACTCCTCCAGCGGGATGTGCCAGGGCAGGGTGAGGAGTGCGGGATCGGGGGAGGCCGCAGTGATCTGCAGGCGGTTGCTCACGGGTGTCCTTCCGGCCGGTGGTGACGCTCAGCGCAGCCGCTGGGCGGTCAGCGGGGCCGCGGCCGCGAGATCGGCGACGACGGGGTGGGAGGCGGCGGCGAGGATCTCGGTCAGCGGGCCGGAGGCCACGAAGACGCCGTCGGCGAGGACGTGGACGGTCGAGCACAGGCGCTCCACCGACTCCAGGTCGTGCGAGACCAGGAGCACGCTGATGCCGAGGTCGGCGGCGAGCGTCTTGAGGCGGCGGAGGATCTCCGAGCGCAGGCCGGGGTCGATCGCCGTCAGCGGTTCGTCCAGGACGAGGACGTCGGGACGCGTGGCGAGCGCGTGCGCCAGCGCCAGCCGCTGCCGCTCACCGCCCGACATCGTCACCAGGGTGCGGCCGGTGAAGTGCTGCTCGAGGGCGACGAAGTCGAGCAGGCCCTCGATGGTCGAGGCGTGGGTGCGGCCGGCCCTGCGCGCGTCCTTGAGCGCCCCGGCGAGGTACTTCTCCGCCGTCAGCCGGGGGTCCGTCGTCGGGACGCCCTCCTGCGAGACGCGGCGCACCTCGCCCGCGAAGACCTTCTTCTCGCCGCGGCGCAGCTTGTGGGCGGGGCGTCCGCGGTAGGAGACGGTGCCGCCGTAGGGGGTGATGATGCCCATCAGGGCGCGCACCACGGTCGACTTGCCGACGCCGGAGGGCCCGATGATGCCGACGGGCGCGCTTCGGCCGGCGATGGTGAGGTCGACGCCGTGCAGCACCTCCTCACCCTCGTAGCCGGCCTTGAGACCGGACGCGACGATGATCGCTTCGCCTGCTTGAGCCATGGGTCCATTCTCCCGTACGCGTGCCGGTGGCCGGAACGCCACGAGGGCGGCCCCGATCGGGACCGCCCTCGTGGAGCGTGCTGTGCTGCTGGGTGACGCTGGTCAGCTGGGCAGACGCAGGCCGGACGCGGCAGCGAAGTGGTGCTGCTCGCCCGGACGGATCTTGACCCACAGGCGCGAACCCTTGTCGGGCACGCGGCGGGGGTCGACGCGCACGATGACCTGGGCCTGACCGGCGCCCGAGGAGATGTTCTGCGCGACCTCGTCGCCGCCGGCCAGCTGGCCGTAGACGAAAGCGTCGGAGCCGAGCTCCTCGACGAGGTTGACCTCGACGGGGAAGGCACCCTCGGTGCCCTCGGTGCTGACGTCGAGCGACTCGGGGCGGAAGCCGAGGTTGATCTTGCCGTTGTCGGCGTCCGACAGGCCGGCGATGGTCTCGCGCGACAGCGGGATGCTGGCGGGGCCGAGCTTGGCGGCGCCGTTCTCGACGTGGAACTCGCCGATGTTCATCGCGGGCGAGCCGATGAAGCCGGCCACGAAGATGTTGGCGGGGGTGTCGTACATCTCGCGCGGCGTGCCGACCTGCTGGAGCAGGCCGTCCTTGAGCACCGCGATGCGGTCGCCCATGGTCAGGGCCTCGGTCTGGTCGTGCGTGACGTAGACCGTGGTGACGCCGAGTCGACGCTGCAGCGAGGCGATCTGGGTGCGCGTCTGGACGCGGAGCTTGGCGTCGAGGTTCGACAGCGGCTCGTCCATGAGGAACACCTGCGGCTGGCGCACGATGGCGCGGCCCATGGCCACGCGCTGACGCTGACCACCGGAGAGGGCCTTCGGCTTGCGGTCGAGGTACTGCTCGAGGTCGAGGATCTTGGCAGCCTCCTCGACCCGCTGGCGGATCTCGGTCTTCGGCTTGCCGGCGATCTTCAGGGCGAAGCCCATGTTGTCGGCGACCGACATGTGCGGGTACAGCGCGTAGTTCTGGAACACCATCGCGATGTCCCGGTCCTTCGGCTGGATGTCGGTGACGTCGCGGTCACCGATGAGGATGCGGCCGGAGTTGACGTCCTCGAGCCCCGCGAGCATGCGCAGGGACGTGGACTTTCCGCAGCCGGACGGGCCGACGAGGACGAGGAACTCGCCGTCGGCGACCTCGAGGTTGAGGCTGTCCACCGAGGGTCGGGTGGAGCCGGGGTAGATGCGCGTGGCGTTGTCGTAGGTGACCGTAGCCATGAGTGATCGCTTTCCCTTCACCGGCAGGTACGTGCCGGACGATCCGTTGTGAAAGGTGGCAGCAGCGTCTGCGCTGACACGCCGAGCGTCTCGATCGCATCAGCGGTCGGGGTGCAGGGCGGGCCCATTCTGCCACAGGCCGGGCCCCGGTGCTGTGACACCCGTCACCGGCGGCGACGGCGGCGGGGCCGCTCAGGCGCGGGCGGCCAGCAGCGCGCGCAGCAGGTCGACGACGGCGGGCTCGTCCGCCACGCGCAGCGTCGCGGCGGTCTCGCCCCCGCCGACCTTGACCCCGAGGTCGGCCGGACCGAGCGAGACGAGCGCGTGCTCGTCCGTGGTGTCGTCACCGGCGAACACGACCGCGACGTCGGCGGGGTCCAGCCCCGCGTCGGCGGCCGCGCGCCGACGCACCCAGGCCACGCCGTCGGCCTTGGTCACGTCGCGGACGGCGAGCTCGACCACCGACTTGCCGATGATGGCGTGCACCCCCGGCCAGTCGGCCGGACCCACCACGGCCAGCGCGGTGGCCGACGCGGCGTCGTCGTCCTGCGCCGTGCGCGTGTGCAGCACCCGCGCGAACGTCTTGCGCTCGACCCACGCGCCCTCGACGTCGGCGGCGATGGCGGCGACGGCGTCGTCCAGACGCGCGAGCAGGTCGTGCTCGGCCTCGGTGGGCTCGAGCGGTTCGGTGCGCGTCCCGGCGGCCGTGACCAGGCCGTGCTCGACGCCGTGGGACGCGGCCAGCAGCGCTCCGACCGGCGGCGAGGCGAGCGTCACGAGGTCCTCGAGCCGGCGGCCCGAGACGAGCGCGACGGTCATGTCGGGGTGCGCGGCGATCGCCGCGAGCGCGTCGGCGGCACCCGGCGCCATGGTGACGCCCATCGGGTCGTCGCCCAGCGGTGCGAGCACGCCGTCGAAGTCGAGGGCGACGGCGACGTGGCGCGCACCCGCGACGCGGCGCACGGCCTCGCGCACCGCGTCGTCGCCCGTGGGAACCGCGGCCTGATCGACCGTGGACACGTCGGCCGTGGACACGTCGGCGCTGAGCGCCTCAGACATGGGAGTCGCGGGAAGGCATGGCCCCGAGGGTACCGAGGAACGACCTGGCCCAGGACTGGACGTCCGAGTCCAGGACGCGGCGGCGCAGCGCGCGCATCCGGCGCCGCTTCTCGCGCGGGCTCATGGCGATCGCCTCGAGGATGGCCCGCTTCATGCCGTCGATGTCGTGCGGGTTGACGATGAGCGCCTGGCCGAGCTCGTCCGCCGCGCCGGCGAACTCGCTCAGCACGAGCACGCCGTCGAGGTCGGTGCGCGCCGCGACGTACTCCTTGGCCACGAGGTTCATGCCGTCGCGCAGCGCGGTGATGAGCATGACGTCGGCCGCGCGGTACATCGCGACCATCTCCTCCAGCGGGTAGGAGTGGTGCAGGTAGTGGATCGCGGCGCGGCCGAGCGCACCGTGGTCGCCGTTGATGCGTCCGACGGTGACCTCGACGTCGTCGCGCAGCACGCGGTACTCCTCGACCTGCTCGCGCGAGGGGCTGGCCACCTGCACGAGCGTGACGTCCGGGACGCTGACCGCACCGTCCTGCAGGAGCTCGCCGAACGCCTTGAGCCGGTGGCGGATGCCCTTGGTGTAGTCGAGGCGGTCGACGCCGAGCAGCATCACAGCGGGGTCGCCGAGCTCGCGACGGATCTGGGCGGCGCGCTCGATGACCTCGGGGGTCTCGGCCAGCGCGCTGATGGAGCCGGAGTCGATCGAGATCGGGAACGCCGCGATCCGGACGTGCCGCTCGGGCCGCGTCCACCGGCTGCCCACCGTGACGACCTGGCCGCGCGTGGTCAGGTCGGTGTGGCGCCGGACGCTGCGCAGGATGTTGGCCGCGTCGCTGGTGCGCTGCGTGCCGACCAGGTCCGCGCCGAGCATGCCCTCCACGACCTGCTTGCGCCACGGGAGCTGGGCGAAGATCTCCGGCGGGGGGAACGGGATGTGCAGGAAGAAGCCGATCCGCAGGTCGGGGCGCAGCGCGCGCAGCAGGCTCGGCACGAGCATCAGCTGGTAGTCGTGCACCCACACGGTCGCGCCCGGTGCGGCCGCCTTCGCCGCGGCCGTCGCGAACCGGCGGTTGACCGTGACGTAGGAGTTCCACCAGGTCCGGTGGAACTCCGGGTCGACGACGGCGTCGTGCAGCAGGGGCCAGAGGGTCCCGTTCGAGAAGCCCTCGTAGTACGCCTCGATCTCGTCCGCGGTCAGCGGGACGGGAACGAGGTGGATGTCGTCGTCGTCGAACGCGTCCAGATCCAGGTCGGGCGTGCCCGCCCAGCCCACCCACGCGCCGTCGGCCTCGCGCATGATCGGCGCGAGCGCGGTCACGAGGCCGCCGGGGGAGCGGTTGGTCTCGACGCCGGCGCCGGTCACCGTGGCGTCCACCGGGAGCCGGTTGGCCACGACCACGAAGTCGTACTCGCCTGCCTCGGTCGGGACGGCGGTCGCGGGTGGCACGCCGCCCGTCCCGTCGGGGGCCGACGCCTGCTGGTTCTCGAGGTCGTCGTCGGCGGTGTCGGTCGTGGGACGGCGATCGTCGTCTGGGCTCACACCCTCCACCGTAGGCGGCGGCGCCGCCGAGCACGAGGAACGCCCGGCGCGGCGGGGTCGGGGACGGGCCGGTGGGGAGTCCTCCCCGTCCCGGCGGCGGGTGTCCGTTACGTTCGTCCCATGGTTCGTGCGGGTGACGAGGTGGGTGGGTACACGCTTGTCCACCGCCTCGGCGCGGGCGGGATGGGCACGGTCTGGGAGGCGCGCGACGCCGTCGGGACCGGTGTCGCCCTGAAGCTCCTGCACCCCGCGATCAGCGCCGACCCGCAGGCCCGCTCGCGGCTCGACCGCGAGGTCGCCAGCCTCCACCGGGTCCGCGGCAGCAGGGTCGCGCGCGTGCTGGACGCCGAGGTCGAGGACGACCTCGCGTTCATCGTGACCGAGCTGGTGGAGGGGCTCAGCCTGGAGGAGTCGGTCGCCGCCGAGGGAGCGTTCGATCCGGTCGACCTGCACCCGCTCGCGCGCGACCTCCACGAGGCCGTGACGCAGGTGCACGACGCCGGGCTGCTGCACCGCGACCTCAAGCCCGGCAACGTCATGGTCACCTACGACGGTCCGGTCCTCATCGACTTCGGCATCGCGCAGCTCGTGGACGACGACCGCCTCACGCACGCCGGCTTCGTCACCGGCACACCGGGCTTCCTCGACCCCGCCACCCTCACCGGTGGTGCGCTGGGGCACGCGGGCGACTGGTTCGGGTGGGCGGCCGTCATGCTCTACGCCGCCACCGGACGGCCGCCGTTCGGGCGCGGTCCGATGGAGGCCGTGCTCGGACGGATGACGACGGCGCGTCCCGACGTCGACGGACTCGCCCCCGCCGTCGCGGCAGCCTTCCGCCACGCGCTCGCCCCCGACCCGCGCGAGCGGACCGACCCGCTCGCGCTGCTGCGGGTCCTCGAGAACGACGCCCTCGGGATCGACCAGCCGGTGCCCGAACCGACCCGGCTCGTCCCGCCGCCGCCCGGTCCGGTCGGCGCCGCGCCCCTCGCCGCCGCGGCGGGACCCGCGACGACGGCGGTGCCCCCGCCCCCGGGTCCGGTGTGGCGCGGCGGGGCGCCCGAGGCGGCGACCGCCGTCGTCGCGCCCCGTCCCGCGGCCGGTCCGCCCGTCGCAACGCCCGGCGGCGTGCCGAGCTCGCCGCCCGGCCCCGCCGTCGGCCCGGCGGCCGTTCCCTGGATCGGCGCCGACGTCGTCGCGCCGCCCGCGTGGGCCCTGCCGCCGCGGCCGCAGCGCGCCCTGGTGGTCTCCTCGGGAGCGTTCGTCGTCGCCCTCGCGATCGGCTGGCCGGGCGTCGCCTCGGCCACGGCGCTGCTCGGGTTCGTGCTCCTCACCTCGATCGGCCTCGTCGAGCGCCGCACGAGGGCCCGGCGCCTCGGGCGCGGACCGCGGCGGTCGGACGGCTGGGCTGCCGCCGGGTGGACGGTGCCGATGGTGCTGCTCGGCCTGGTGACCTCGCTGGTGCCGCTCGGCGTCGGGGCGGTCGTCGCGGCCAGCCTGTGGTGGCTCGGGTCCTCGTCGGCCTCCGGCGACCTCGTCGGCGGCCTCCCGTCCGGCTGGGGCGAGCTCGTGACGCCCCTGGCGCTCGCGGCCGGGCTGACGGCCGCGTGGTGGGTGCCGGTCGCCGACGCCACCCGCAGCGGCGCGCGCACGCTGTGGCGTGCCGTCGCCCCGACGGCCACCGTGCGACAGGTGTGGGTGCTGGTCCTGGTGGGCCTCGCCGTCGCCCTCGTTCTCGTGGGCCTGGCGGGGATCGGGGGACCGGCCGTGTGGGCGCCGTTCCCCGACCCGCCGCCGGTCTGAGTCCTCAGCTCCCCGACAGCAGGATCGCGGCGTCCTGGGCCGCGGCGACGTAGGGCCGCAGGTCGGCCACGTCGGTCTGGCTGTCGCTGTGCGCCTGCAGCGTCACGACCCACGCGCCGTCGGCGTCGCGGTAGTGGTGGGTCAGCGCCAGGACACCCATCGAGCTGCCGCCCTTGAACGCGACCTCCTCGAACGCTCCCGCGACCGCCGGCTCGATGCCGGGGTTGGCACCGAGGATGGCCGTCAGCGGTTCGCCCGCGGGCGTGTCCGCCCTCTCCTGCAGCGAGAGGTGCGCGGCCACGAGGTCGTCGGGGGTCGCGAACCAGTCGAGGCCGTCCTGCCAGACCGTGGCCGAGATCGTCAGCGGGTCGATGCCGGGAGGGCCGGCCGGGAGCGCGGCGAGGATCGCGCGGCGCTCGGCGGCGTCGCCGGACGCCCACGCCTCGCGGCGGGCGTCGTCGCCGCCCCAGCCGAGGAGGAACAGCTCGCGCGTGGCGAGCAGCGGCGTGTTCAGCGCGGGGTCGGAGTGGCCCATGACGGGCAGCTGCGCCTCGACGCTCTCGCGGCCCACGGCCTGGATGAGCAGGTCCGTGGCGGTGTTGTCGCTGATCGCGATCATGGCCTCGGCCGCCTGGCGGACCGTGACGACGGTGCCGGCCGGCTCGTCCTGCAGCGTGCCGCTCGGCATGCTCTTGACGTCGTCGGTCAGGGTGAGCTCGGTGTCCCACGCCAGCGTCCCGGCGGCGACGGCGTCGGTCACCGCGCCGAGCACGTACAGCTTGAACACCGACCCGACCGGGAACGCGCCGTCCTCGCCGGAGGCGAAGACCTCCGCGGGGGCCGCGGGGTCGGTCACGTCCGTGACCACGAGGGTGGTGTCGGCGGGCAGGGCCTCGACGGCGGTGCCCAGCTCGTCCCAGGAGGCCGCGGGCTCGTGGTCGAACGGCGGCTGGAAGAGGAGCTGCTCGACGAGCCCCTCCGCGTTCACGACCACGGTCAGGTCGAGACGCTGCCCACCCGCGTCGCGCAGCTGCGCGATCGCGGAGTAGTCCTCGCCCTCGTAGGAGATCGGCTCCCACGGGCCGGTCGCGGCGATGCCGGCGAAGGTCTGCGCCAGCGCCGCGCCGTCGAGCTGCTCCAGGGCGGGCGGCGACAGGCGGGACTCCGCGTCGGCGGGGTCGAGCGTCGCACCCGGGGCGAGTGCCGCGATCGTCCAGGCGATCTGCTCGCCGACCGGCGTGGCGGGGATCTCCACGACGGGGGCGTCGTCGAGCTCCGACGTCGTCGAGGCCTCGGTGGCGCTCGGTGACGGCGTCGGGGACGCCTGCGCCGTCGAGGACGACTCGGGGGCGGCCTCGGGCGTGGTCGAGCACGCGACCAGCACCAGACCGAGGGCGGTGAGGCCGGCGAGGAGGGCGGGGGAGCGGCGGGGGGTCGTCGTGGTCATGCACCCATCCAACCCGCGCGGAGCGCCCGGGTCCTCCGCCGCGCGAGGGAGATCGGTCTCGGGCGCGCGGCGGAGGGCGTCAGGGACGGGCCGCGAACCGCTCCAGGAGCGAGGAGTCGCCGGACACGATGAGGACGTCGTCGCCGTCGATGCGCGTCTCGTCCGCCGCGTACTGGAACGCCACCCCCGGGGCCTTGACCCCGATGATCGTCACGCCGTAGCGCTTGCGCACCTGGGCCTGCGCGATCGTGAAGCCGTGCAGCTCGCGCGGCGGGCGCATCTTGACGATGGTGAACCCGTCCTCCATCTCGATGTAGTCGAGCATCTTGCCCGAGACGAGGTGGGCCACGCGCTGACCGGCGTCGTACTCGGGGTAGACGACGTGGTGCGCGCCGATGCGCTCGAGGATGCGTCCGTGCTCGGCCGAGATCGCCTTCCCCCAGATCTGGGGGATGCCGAGGTCCACGAGGTTGCCCGTGATGAGCACGCTCGCCTCCAGCTCGGTCCCGACGCCGACGACGACGGTGTGGAACTCCCGCGCGCCGAGCTGCTCGAGGGCCTCGGGGTTCGTGGCGTCAGCCTCGACCAGCGGGATGCGCCCCGACCAGGTCCGGATGAGGTCGGGGTCGCGCTCGACGCCCAGCACCCGGCGGTCCAGGGAGTCCAGCGTGGAGGCCAGGGCCGTGCCGAAGCGTCCCAGCCCGATCACCAGGACGGCGGAGGTGTCGACCTCGGGTCGGCGCTCGCGCGGTTCGCGGGGGTCGCGGGGCGGGCGGACGTCCCGGCCACGCGCCAGGCGGTTCTCAGTCATCGTTCTCAACCAATGATCGGCCTCTCCTCGGGCAGACGGACGACCCGGCGCCGGCTGCGCAGGGCGAGGGCAGCAGCCAGCGTCATGGTGCCGGTGCGGCCGAAGAACATCAGGGCGGCGAGCACGAGCTGTGCGCCGTCGGGCAGGTCCGCGGTGATGCCGGTGGACAGGCCGCACGTGGCGAACGCCGAGATCACCTCGAAGAGGATGACGTCCAGCGTGAGGTCGGTCATCGTCAGCAGGAGCAGGGTCGCGATGCCCACGAGCGTCGCGCCGATGAAGGAGACGGCCACGGCCAGGCGCAGCACGGTCGGGTCGATGCGGCGCCGGAAGACGTCGATGTCCCGGTCACCGCGCGACTCCGCCACGATCGCGAGCAGCATGACGGCGAGCGTCGTGACCTTGATGCCGCCCGCCGTCGAGGCGCTGCCGCCGCCGACGAACATGAGGGCGTCGGTGAGGAACCAGGTCGCCTCGCGCATCTCGCCGACGTCGACGGTGGAGAATCCGCTCGACCGCGGCGTCATGCCCGCCACGAGCGAGGCGAGGACGCGGTCCGCGACCGGCAGCGCGCCGAACGTCCGGTCGTTGAACCACTCGAAAGCGCCGATCAGGACCGTGCCGATGACCACGAGGATGCCGCTCGTGGCGAGCGTGAGCTTGGTGTGCAGCGCGACGCGACGCAGCTGGCGCCGGTGGATCCAGACGTTGAGGATGACCGGGAAGCCGATCGCGCCGATGAACGTGCCGATGATGATCGGCAGGCACATCCACCAGTCGCCCACGTACGGGGTCATGCCCTCCGGCATGATGACGAAGCCGGCGTTGTTGAAGATCGAGACCGACAGGAACGTCGCCTCCCACGCCGAGCGACCGATCCCGTCGCCCAGGGTGAGGAACCGCGGGAACAGCACGAGCGCGAGCGCGACCTCGAGCGCGACGGACGCGATGATGACGGCCCGGATCAGGCCACCGACCTCGCCGAGCCGGTTCGTCTTCGTCTCGCTCGCCGTCAGGAGCCGCTGGGTCAGACCGATGCGGCGCGAGACCGCGAGGCCCAGGATCGAGGCCAGCGTCATCACGCCGAGGCCGCCGATCTTGATGGCGACGGCGATCACCACCTGGCCGTAGCCGGACCAGTAGGTGGCGGTGTCGACCGTCGTCAGCCCGGTCACGCACACCGCGGAGGTGGCGGTGAAGAACGCGTCGACGAGCGTGGGGCGCTCGCCCGTCGTCGTCGCGGCCGGCTGCCACAGCAGGAGCGTCACGACGGCGATCACCGAGGCGAACACGGCCACCGCGAGCCGCGCGGGGGAGCGGCGGGCGACGCGGTCGACGACGTCGCGCACGGCCACGAGCGGTGCCGGGACCTCCACCCGCCGACCTCCTCGTACCGCTGCTCGACGCACGGGCAGCCGGTGCTGCCGCGCCAACTCTAGGCGCGCCGATGGGCGTGCCGCGCTCCCGCGTGATAGACCCGTCTCCACCGAGGGAAGGGGTACACGACATGGAGGTCGTGCACACAGCCATCGCCATCGTCCTGGTGATCGGACTCATCATCGGCCTCAAGGTCGATCCGGTCATCTCGCTGGTCACCGCCTGCCTGTACCTGGGGCTGGCGACCGGTGTGGGCCTGGGCGGCACGGTCGACGCCGTCACCGGCGGGTTCGGCGAGATCATGGCGAAGGTCGGTCTCCTCATCGGGTTCGGCGTGCTGATCGGCGCGCTGCTGCACTCGCTCGGGACGTTTCGAAAACTCGTGCGCCTGCTGCTGCGCGTGGTCGGCGCGCACCGCCTGCCGTACGCGCTGACCGGCGCGATGGCCACGGTCTTCCCCTCGATCTACGTCGACGTGCAGGTGGTCCTGGCCGCGCCGATCGCGCGATCCTCCGCCCCGTTCGTCGGCACGAACGGGCGGGGTCTGGCCCACCTGGCCGGCGCCATCGGCACCGGCATCTTCGCCGGCTACGTGTTCGTCATCCCCGGGCTCGCCGCCGTCTCGATCGCCGGCCTGCTCGACGTCCCGCTGGGGACCTGGCTGCTGTACGGCATCGTGCTCGGACCGGTGACCGCGCTCGTGGCGACGTTCCTGTTCGGCTTCCTCGCCCGCAGCAGCTACTGGAACCCCGCCACGGACGAGGTCCAGATCGAGGTCGAGGAGGGCGCGTCGGGGGGCGAGGGCTCGGTCGCCGGGCCCGGCACCGTGGGCACGGGGCCGTCGGAGGACGACGCGAAGGACGACGTCGACGTTCCGCTCGGGATCTCGCTGCTGCCGATCCTCGTCCCGCTCGTGATGATCGCGTTCGGCGCCTTCGCCGATCTCGCGGGCCGGTCCAACGCCGTCATCGACTTCCTGGGCAACGCCAACATCGCCCTGTTCGTGGGGCTGATCGGCGCCTACGTGCTCGTGATCGCGGCGACCGGCCGCGCCGGGGCCACCGACGTGCTGTCCTCAGGGTTCCGCACCACGGGTGAGATCCTGCTGGTCACGGGCGTCGGCGGCTCGCTGGGCGCCGTCATCGAGGCGAGCGGCATGGGCGACACCCTGGCCGGCCTGTTCTCCGCCGGGAGCGGGGCGGCGGTGATCACGAGCATCCTGCTGGCCTGGATGGTCGCGGCGGTGCTGCACCTCGCGATCGGGTCCGTCTCGGTCGCGGCGATCGCGGCGGCCGGGATCATCGCCCCGGTGCTCGGCTCGATCGACGTCGCCCCCATCGCGGTCGGTCTCGCCATCGCCTCCGGCTCGATGTTCGCGCTGACGGTCAACAGCAACTTCTTCTGGATGTTCAAGTCGCTGCTCGGGCTCACCACGCGCGGCGCCCTGAAGTCGATGACGATGGTCACGAGCATCGCCTCCGTCGTCTCGCTGCCGCTGGTGATCGGGGTCGCGCTCGTCGTGTGAGGTCACCGCTCCCGCGCCTAGGGTGATCAGGTCCCTGATGCACCCGGTGGAGGAGTGATCGATGGCCCCGTGGGCCGAGCACGCGATGTGGTGGCACGTCTACCCGCTGGGTTTCGCCGGCGTCCCGGTGCGCGAGGAGCACCGGCCCCCCGCGCCCGACGGCGGGCTGGCGGCCCTCGTGCCGTGGCTGGACCACGTGGTGGAGCTGGGGCTGAACGGGCTCCTGCTCGGCCCCGTGTTCACCTCGAGCACGCACGGCTACGACACTCTCGACCACCGCGAGATCGACCCGCGCCTGGGCACGCGCGAGGACTTCGACGCCCTGGTGGCGGCCGCGCGCGCCCGCGGCGTGCGGATCCTGCTCGACGGCGTCTTCAACCACGTCGGCCGTGAGCACCCGCTGGCGCTCGCCGCCCTGGCGGAGGGGCCGGCGGGGCCGTACGCCGACTGGTTCCGCATCGACTGGGACGCCCCCGGCGGCCCCGACTTCGCCGACTTCGAGGGGCACTCCAGCCTCGTCGCGCTCGACCACGACAACCCCGCGGTGGCGGACTGGGTCGCGCAGGCCATGTCCTTCTGGCTGGAGGCCGGGGCCGACGGCTGGCGGCTGGACGCGGCCTACGCCGTCGCCCCCGCCTTCTGGGCCGCGGTGCTGCCGCGCGTGCGAGCCGCGCACCCCGACGCCTGGATCCTGGGCGAGATGATCCACGGCGACTACGCGGCCTACGTCGCGGAGTCGGGGATCGACTCGGTCACGCAGTACGAGCTGTGGAAGGCGATCTGGAGCAGCCTCGAGCAGGAGAACTTCTACGAGCTGGAGTGGACGCTCACGCGCCACGCCGACCTCCTGGAGACGTTCCTGCCGCAGACGTTCGTCGGCAACCACGACGTCACGCGCATCACCACGCGGGTCGGTCGGGACAAGGCGGTGCTCGCCCTGGTCGTCCTGGCGACCACCGGAGGCGTGGTGTCCGTCTACGCGGGCGACGAGGTCGCCATGACCGGGCTCAAGGAGGATCGGCTCGGGGGCGACGACGCCGTCCGGCCCGCCTTCCCGGCCTCGCCCGCCGACCTCCCCGACGTGCACGGCCCGGTCGCCGACGCGCACCGCGCGCTCCTCGCCCTCCGCCGTCGCCACCCCTGGCTGCTGCGCGCCCGTTCGCGCATGGTCGAGCTCAGCAACACGCGCTGCGTGATCGAGCAGACGGGCGAAGGCGACCGGCTGCTGGTCGAGCTTGACGTCACCGGTGCGCCGCGCGCCCGGGTGACCTCGTCCGACGGCGACGTGCTGTTCGCGTGGGGGTGACGGGGCGGTGACCCGGGGACGGTGGCGGGGGATCGTCTCGCGCGTGCGGGACGGTCGCGGGTGGGGGCGGCCGGACGCCCCTAGGCTGGGCGCCGTGCCGCTCGAGACGGGGGACCCGATGACGCAGCCCGGTGACGGCGCCACGACGGCGTTCGTGTGGTCGCCCGACCTGCCGCGCTACGACTTCGGTCCCGGGCACCCGATGGCACCCGTCCGGCTGTCGTTGACCCGCGACCTCGTGGACGCCCTCGACCTGCCCGGCGTCCGCGAGATCGGGGTCGCGGCCGTCGACGACGCGCTGCTCGCGACCGTGCACGAACCGGCGTTCATCGAGGCCGTCAGGGCGGGAGCCCAGGGTGTGCCGGACGAGGCCCGCGGCCTCGGGAACGAGGAGAACCCGCTGTTCGCGGAGATCCACGTCGCAGCACGGCGGATCGTCGGCTCGACGCTGGCGGCCGCGCGGTCGGTCTGGACGAGCCAGGTGCCCCACGCCGTCTCGATCGCGGGCGGCATGCACCACGCCATGCCGGACCGCGCCTCCGGGTTCTGCGTCTACAACGACGTCGCCGTCGCGATCCGGTGGCTGCTCGACAACGGTGCCGAGCGCGTCGCGTACGTCGACCTGGACGCCCACCACGGCGACGGCGTCGAGCAGATGTTCTGGAACGACCCGCGCGTGCTGACGATCTCGGTGCACGAGTCGGGGACGACGCTCTTCCCCGGGACGGGCTTCGCGAGCGACGTCGGCGGGCCGGACGCTCCCGGCACGGCCGTCAACATCGCCCTGCCGGCGCGCACGGGCGGCGCGGGCTGGCTGCGCGCCGTCGAGGCGGTCGTGCCACCGCTGCTCGCCGAGTTCGCCCCCGACGTGCTCGTCAGCCAGCACGGCGCCGACACCCACGGCGACGACCAGCTGACCAACCTGCGCGTCAGCGTCGACCACCAGCTCGCGGCGGCGCGCCTCGTGCGCGACCTCGCACGCGAGCACGCCGGCGACCGCTGGATCGCGACGGGCGGCGGCGGCTACACGGTCGTGGAGGTCGTCCCGCGCGTGTGGGCCGGACTGACGGCCATCAGCGCCGGTGTCGACATCGACCCGGCCGCTCCGCTGCCGCCGTCGTGGCGCGCGCGGGTGGAGGAGGAGCTCCGCGTGCCCGCACCGGAGATCTGGGGCGACGGCGGGGAGGGGGGCGGGGACTTCGTCCCGTTCGCCCAGGGGTACGACCCTGACGACGCCGTCGACCGCGCCATCCTCGCGACGCGGAACGCCGTGTTCCCCCTCAACGGCATCGACCCGCTGTACTGACCCGCTCTCCTGACGGCTGCCACGAGCGGGGGCGTTCGGGACGGGGTCCGCGGCAGGCTAGACTGTCGGGGATTCAGCGCCCGCGGCGCGAGGATCGAGGTCCGGGATACGCCGGACCCCGGCTCGCTGTGGGATTCCAGACGACATTTGTGAGGTCCCCGTGGGTTCCGTCATCAAGAAGCGCCGCAAGCGGATGGCCAAGAAGAAGCACCGCAAGCTGCTGCGCAGGACGCGTCACCAGCGTCGCAACAAGAAGTAGACCTCCTCGGCGCGAGCCGCAGCAGGTAGCGCGAAGGCCGCCACCCCTCGGGGTGGCGGCCTTCTGCGTTGCCGGGGCGGGCGTCAGTCGCGGAACGTCTCGATCTGCGCGCCGAGCTCGATGAGGCGGTCGGCGAGCTGCTCGTAGCCGCGCGCGATGATGTCGACGCCGCGCAGCACGCTCGTGCCCTTGGCGGCCATCATGCCGAGCAGGATGACGACGGCGGGGCGCAGCGCGGGCGGGCAGCTGATCTCGGCGCCGGACCAGTGCGTCGGGCCGCTGACGTCGAGCCGGTGCGGGTCGAGGAGGCGCACGTCGGCGCCCAGGCGCGTGAGGTCGGTGAGGTGGATCGCGCGGTTGTCGTAGACCCAGTCGTGGATCGTGGTCTGACCGCTGGCGCACGCCGCGATGACCGCGAAGAACGGCAGGTTGTCGATGTTCAGACCCGGGAACGGCATCGGGTGGATCTTGTCGATCGGGGCGCGCAGCTCGCTCGGGAACACCGTGATGTCCACCAGGCGGGTGCGGCCGTTGAGCGCCGTGTACTCGGGCGTGAGGGCGTAGCGCAGGCCCATCTCGCTCAGCGTGGCGAGCTCGATCTCCATGAACTCGATCGGCACGCGCGAGACCGTGATCTCGGAGTCGGTGACGATGCCGGCGGTCAGGAGGCTCATGGCCTCGACCGGGTCCTCCGAGACGGCGTACTCGACGTCGGCGTCGATCCGCGCCCTGCCCCTGATCGTCAGGGTCGTCGAACCGATGCCGGCGATCTCCACGCCCAGCAGCTCCAGGTAGAAGCACAGGTCCTGGACCATGTAGTTGGGCGAGGCGTTGCGGATGATCGTGACGCCGTCGCGGCCCGCGGCGGCCATGATCGCGTTCTCGGTGACGGTGTCGCCGCGCTCGGTCAGCACGACCGAGAGCTGCTCGCCCGTGTCGGGCGTCGCCGTGGCGTGGTAGGCGCCGGCGTTCGCGACGACGTCGAGCCCGAAGGGGCGCAGCGCGATCATGTGCGGCTCGACGGTCCGGGTGCCCAGGTTGCAGCCGCCCGCGTACGGCAGGTCGAACGAGGACTCCTGGCCCAGCAGCGGGCCGAAGAACATGATGATGCTGCGCGTGCGCTTCGCGGCGTCGTCGTCGATCGTGGTCAGGTCGAGGTGCTCGGGGCGCACGATCTCGAGGTCGTGGCCGTCGGGGGACCAGGTCACCTGCACGCCGATGGACTGCAGCACGGCGACGATGCGGTCGACCTCGACGATGCGGGCGACGCCGCGCAGCACCGTGCGGCCACGGTTCAGCAGCGACGCGCACAGCAGGGCGACGGCGGCGTTCTTGGAGGAGTTGACCGTGATGGTGCCCGACAGGCGCTGCCCACCGGTCACGCGCAGGTGGGTGGGGCGCGAGGAGCCGCCGGCGATGGGGAGCAGGTCCGCCTCGAGCGCGGCGTTGATGCGGGCCAGCATGTCGACCGACAGGTTCTGGCTGCCCTGCTCGATGCGGGCGATGGCGCTCTGCGAGGTGCTCAGCCGCTCGGCGAGCTGGGCCTGGGTCAGGCCCATGTTCTGGCGGGCACCGCGGATCAGGGTTCCGATGGCCGCGAGCGGGGTGGTGGCGTCCTCGAGCGTTGTCGTCATGACTACGGAGCGTATACCTTCCCTGAGATATTTCTAGGGGTTGGCCCGGACTCGTGGCGTGTCGCGTGCCACGTTCATGCTCGCTGTGATTTACGCGACGGTCAGACGGCGCCGCGGCGCAGGATCTTGCGCGCCAGCACGACGACGCCCCAGAGGCCGGCACCGGCGCCCGCGACGGCCGCGCCGGAGGAGGCGAGCCCCGGCCGACGACGGCGCAGGTCGCGCACCGGCCAGCGCGACTCGAGCGCGTGCACCCGCAGGTGCGGATCGGGGTTGATCGCGCACGGGTGGCCGACGATCTCGAGCATCTGCAGGTCGTTGGCCGAGTCGCCGTACGCGGCGCAGTCGGCCAGGTCGGCTCCGGCGCGCTCGGACAGCTGACGGACCGCCTCGGCCTTGCGCGACCCGTGCATGAGGTCGCCGACGAGCTCGCCGGTGTAGACGCCGTCGACCGTCTGCGCGACCGTGGCGACGGCGCCGGTCGCGCCGAGGCGGCGGGCCATCAGGTCGCCGATCTCGCGCGGGGTGGCGGTGACGAGCCAGACCTGGTGGCCGCGCTCGAGGTGCGCCGCGACGAGGGCGCGGGCCCCGGGAAAGATGCGGCTGTCGAGGACCGTCTCGTAGACCTCCTCACCCACCTCGAGGATCTCGGCCTCGGTCCGGCCGCGGATGACGCCGAGCGCGCGGGCACGCACGGCGGTCACGCGGCCGACGTCCTCGCCGAACAGGAAGAACTGGACGGCCTGCCACGCGAACCAGGCGATGTCGCGGCGGCGGAAGAACCGGCGTCGGTAGAGCTCCTTGGCCAGGTGGAAGCCGCTCGCGCCGCGGACGATCGTGTTGTCGACGTCGAAGAAGGCGCACGCGGGCCGCGTGCTGCTCGAGGCGAGCACGGGCAGTCCGGTGAGGGCATCCATCGCGGCCACCCTACGCGCCGGGGTCCTGCCGCGGCTCGCGCTGGCCTACCGTGGCGGCATGGATGACGAGGCTGGTGCGGATGCCCGCGTGCTCCTGGTCGAGCGGGCCGGGTGCCACCTGTGCGCGGACGCGCACCGGGTGCTGGACGCCGTGACGGCGAGCACGGGCGAGCGGTGGGTGAGCGTCGACGTCGACGCGAGCGAGGCGCTGCAGCAGGAGTTCGGGGAGCTGGTCCCGGTGGTGCTGGTCGACGGCGTCGCGCGCGGGCACTGGCGGCTGCAGACCGAGCCGATCCTCGCGGCGCTGCGGGGCTGAGCCCGGGACGCCGACGGGGCCCGTCCTGGCGGACGGGCCCCGGTGCGTCGCGCCGGTGGCGCGGAGGTGGTGCGTGGTGATGCCGGGTGACGCCGGGTGCTCAGGCCTTGGTGGCCGAGATCTCCAGGAAGATCTTGACCTTGTCGCCGAGCAGGAAGCCGCCGGCCTCGAGGGGCGCGTTCCAGGTGATGCCGAACGCCTCGCGGGCGATCTCGGTGGTGCCGGAGAAGCCGACGCGGGTGACGCCGTAGGCGTCGACGTTGGTGCCGTTGTACTCGACGTCGAGCTCGACCGGCTTGGTGATGCCGTTGATCGTCAGGTCGCCGGCGAGGGTGAACTCGTCGCCCGAGCCGCTCGCGGAGGAGGACACGAAGGTCCACTCGGGGCGCTCGTCGACGGAGAAGAAGTCGGAGGTCTTGAGGTGACCGTCGCGCTGCGCGTTGCCGGTGTCGACGCTGCTGGCGGCGATGGTGACGTTCGCGGACGAGGCGGCGAGGTCCTCGGCGACGACGATCTCGCCCGAGAACTCGGTGAAGCGGCCACGGACCTTGGCGATCCCGGCGTGACGGATGGTGAACGCGACCTCGGAGTGCGAGGCGTCGATGGCGTAGGTGGCGGCGGGGATGCTCATGGGGGGTCCGATCGCTTGACGTTTTAGTTGAACGCTTAACTACTATCACGGATCGCTTGTCCCGACAAGTAAGGTGGCCACATGGCCGACGGCGTGGACACGAGCTGGCTCGACGAGGGCGAGCAGCGGGACTGGCGCGCCTCCGTCGTCGGGATGACCTACCTCCTGGCCACGCTGTCCCGCGACCTCGAGGTCGCCACCGGACTCTCAATGGCGGAGTACGAGATCCTCGTGCGCCTCAGCGAGGCCCCGGACGGGAGCGTGCGGATGTCCGACCTCGCCGACGGCGTGGCCCACTCGCGCAGCCGCGTCACCCACACGGTCGCGCGCCTGGAGGCGGCAGGGCTCGTCAGCCGACGACCGGCCGCGGAGGACCGGCGGGGGATCGCCGCGACCCTGACGGCGGCGGGGTACGAGCGACTCGTCGCCGCGGCGCCGTCCCACGTGGCCTCGGTGCGGGCCAGACTCGTGGACGTCATCGACCGCGACCAGCTGGCGCAGCTGGGGGAGGCGATGCGCGCGGTGCTGCGTGAGGCCGCACTCGTGGACGCACCGGGTGAGTCGTCGGACACGTCGTGCGGCGACGGCGCTGAACCGTGCACCCAGGAAGGTTTGCGAGACTAGACGGCATGGCGCGCACCACGATCCACCTGCTCCGGCACGGCGAGGTCGAGAATCCCGACCGGATCCTCTACGGCAGGCTCCCCGGTTACGTGCTGTCCGAACGCGGTCACGCCATGGCGCGCCTCGTGGCCGAGTCGCTCCTGGACGCGAAGGCGGACATCACGCACGTCATCTCCTCCCCGCTCGAGCGGGCGCAGCAGACCGCCGCGCCGCTGGCGCAGGGGCTGGGCGTCGCGGTCGAGATCGATGACCGCCTGATCGAGGCGGGCAACGAGCTCGAGGGTCGCCCCGTCGCCGGTGGCGGCTGGCGCGCGCTCGTGACGCCCTCGTCCGCCCGCCACCTCTACAACCCGTTCCGTCCCTCCTGGGGGGAGGCGTTCACGCAGCAGCGCGACCGCATGACCGCGGCGATCGCCGCGGCTCGCGAGGCCGCCGAGGGCCACGAGGCCGTGCTGGTCTCCCACCAGTCCCCGATCTGGGCCGTGCGCCGCGCGCTGCAGAACAAGCCGCTGTGGCACGACCCCCGGGCGCGCGAGTGCTCGCTCGCCTCGGTGACGTCGCTCACGTTCGACGGCACGACCCTCGTCGCCCACAGCTACAGCGAGCCCGCCGCCGCGCTCCTGCCCGGCGCCTCGGCGGTGGCCGGTGCGTGACGTGGCGACCGGGTCGGTGCGGGGGCCGGGACGCCGGCCGCGCGGACTGCGCGCCCTCGGCGCCGTCCTCGCACTGGGACTCGCCGCCGTCGCCCTGACCGCGTGCACGCCCGACGACGGCGACCCCACCGTCGCCGAGCCGGGCTACCAGGAGGGCAACGGCGCGTTCACGACGTGGAGCCCGGCCGAGCGCCCGGACGCGCCCGCCATCGCGGGCGTGGACTTCGCGGGTGAGGCCGTCGACGTGGCGGACTGGCGCGGCCAGGTCGTCGTGCTGAACTTCTGGTACGCCGCCTGCCCGCCGTGCCGCGCCGAGGCGCCCGACCTCGCGGAGATCTCGCAGGAGTACACGGGCGACGTGCAGCTGCTCGGCATCAACGGCACCGACGACGCCGCGACCGCCGACGCCTTCGCCCAGACCTACGGCATCACCTACCCGAGCCTGGACGACGGCGACGCCTCCGCCGTCGCCGCGCTCGAGGGTCTCGTGCCCCTGCGCGCCATGCCGACGACAGTCGTGCTGGACCGCGAGGGCCGGCCCGCCGCGCGCATCGTCGGACTCGCGTCCAAGATCACGCTGAGCGGCCTGATCGACGACGTCCTGGCCGAGGGCTAGCCGGTGGACCTCGGCTCGGTCGCGCAGGCGTTCCAGGACACGGTGCTCTCCGGACCGCTGCTCCTGGCGCTGCCGGTCGCGCTGATCGCCGGATTCGTCTCGTTCGCCTCGCCGTGCGTGCTGCCCCTGGTGCCCGGCTACCTGGGGTTCCTCGGCGGAATGACCGGCTCGGACCTCGCGGAGACGAAGGGGGCCGAACGCGGGCGCCTGCTGGCGGGGGTGCTGCTCTTCATCGCCGGCTTCACCGTGGTGTTCGTCGGGCTCGGGTACGCGTTCGTGTCCGTCGGCGTCCGGATCCTCCCGCACGTCGACGAGATCATGCGGATCCTCGGCGTGGTGGTCATCCTCATGGGGCTGTCGTTCGCCGGCTGGCTGCCGTTCTTCCAGCGCGAGCGTCGGCTCCACCTGGCGCCGAAGGCGTCGCTCGCGGGTGCCGCGCTGCTCGGCATCACGTTCGGTCTCGGCTGGGTGCCGTGCATCGGCCCGACGCTGGCCGCCATCTCCATCCTCGCCCTCGAGACGGGTTCGGCCGACCGCGGCGCGGTGCTCGCGCTGGTCTACAGCCTCGGGCTCGGGGTGCCGTTCCTCATCATCGCGCTCGCGTTCCGCCGTTCAGCGCGTTCGGTGAGCTTCCTCAAGCGGCACCGGGTCGCGATCATGCGGATCGGCGGGATCATGCTGATCGTGCTCGGTCTCGCGCTCGTCTCCGGTGTCTGGCAGCACCTGTCGCAGCAGCTCCAGGGCTGGGTCGCGCAGTACGGGACGCTGCTGTGAGCGCCGGCTACCGCCCCGAGGGGCTCGTCTCCGGCGACGACCCGGAGCGGCCCGACGGCGACTCCACCGACACCACCCGGCCCACCGCGCAGGCCCCCGCCCCCGGCCCGGTCGGTTTCGGACCCGTCGCGTGGCTGCGCTGGACGTGGCGGCAGCTGACCTCGATGCGCGTGGCGCTCCTGCTCCTGCTGCTGCTCGCCGTCGTCGCGCTGCCCGGCACGTTCTTCCCGCAGCGTCCGCAGGACCCCGCCCGCGTCGCGCAGTACTACCTCGACAACCCCTCCCTCGCGCCGGTGCTGGAGCGCTGGGGGCTGTTCGACGTCTTCGCCTCGCCGTGGTTCTCCGCGGTCTACCTGCTGCTGTTCCTCAGCCTGGTGGGCTGCATCGTGCCTCGCTCGCTCGACCACATCAAGGCGCTGCGACGCCCGCCGCCCGCGGCCCCGAGCCGCTTCACGCGGTTCCCGGTGCGGGACGCGTTCGCGTCCCCGGTCGCCCGCGACGAGGCCGTCGCGACGGCGACCACCGCGCTCAAGGGCTACCGGCTGCGCCGCACGGACGGCGCCGACGGCGCGGTCACCACGCTGTCGGCCGAACGCGGCTACACGCGCGAGTCCGGCAACATCGTCTTCCACCTCGCCCTCGTGGGGCTGCTCATCGCCGTCGGCTACGGCACCTTCGTGCACTACCGCGGTCAGGTGATCGTGGTGGAGGGCGACACCTTCGCCAACTCGCAGGTGCAGTACGACTCCTTCGAGTCGGGGCCGTGGTTCGACGAGGGCGGGCTCGAGCCGTTCCGCATGCGCCTGGACCGCTTCACGTCCGCGTTCGACGAGGTCTCGGGCCAGGCGGCGGACTTCCGCGCCGAGGTCACCGTGACCGAGCCCGACGGCGACGAGCAGCCCGAGACGATCCGGGTCAACCACCCGCTGCGCACGGGTGGTGCGAGCGTCTACCTCATGGGCAACGGTTTTGCGCCCGACGTCACGGTGACCGACGCCGAGGGGAACGTCGGGTTCTCCGGCCCCGTGCCGTTCGTCATCGTCGACCAGGCCACCTACGACTCCCGCGGCGTCATCAAGGTGCCGGACACCCAGGTCGGGGACCAGATCGGGCTGAGCGGGGTGTTCCTGCCGACGGCGGTGGTCGACCCCGCGAGCGACACGGCCTTCTCGATCTCGCCCGAGCCGAACGAGCCGCTGCTCGTGCTCGACGTCTGGTACGGCAACCTCGGCCTGGACGACGGCGTGCCCCAGAACGTCTACCAGCTGGACACGCAGGCGATGCAGCAGGTCAGGGCTCCCGGGCCCGACGGCGAGGACGCCCCCGTGCGCGTCGTCGTCGCCCCCGGTCAGACCGTCGATCTCCCCGACGGGCTCGGGACGATCACGTTCAACGACCTCCCGCGCTACGTCGGGCTCGACCTCCGCTACGACCCGACGCTGCCGTGGGTGCTGACGTTCGCGCTGCTCGCGCTCGCCGGCCTCTCGGCGTCGCTGTTCCTGCCTCGCAGGCGCGTCTTCGTGCGGATCGGGCAGGACGAGGGTGGTCGTACAGTGGTGACCGCAGCCGCGCTCGCGCGTGGCGACGACCCCGGCCTGGAGCGCGAGCTCACGCGAGTGCTGGAGCCGCTCCGCCCCGCCGTCGGGAAGACGGACCAGGACAGGATGAACCAGGAGACCGGCCAGGCGCCGGACCGGCAGCAGGACGAAGGAGCCCGACGTGGCTGAGCTCGGTCAGATCAGTCTGTACCTCGTGACGGCGGCCATGACCGCCTACCTCATCGCGACGATCGCGTTCGCCATCGACTTCTCGCGTCTCGCCGCCGACCGACCCAGCCGCGTCTCGCGCACGGCCGACGCGCGCGAGCTCGTGAGCGCCGGCGTGGCCGACGCGCCCGTCGTCGCGGCCCGTCCCGTGGCCGACGCCCCGCTGCCGCCCGTCCGCCGCGCTGCGGCCATCGGGCAGTCGACGTTCACGGTCGCCGTCCTGATGCTCGTGGCCGGCGTCGTCACGCGCGGTTTCGCGGCCGGACGCGTGCCGTGGGCCAACATGTACGAGTTCACCACGGTGTCCGTCGTGGTCGCCTCGGTCGTCTTCCTCGGCATCCAGCGCAGGCGCGACGTCCGCTTCCTCGGCACGTTCATCTCGCTCTTCGCGCTGCTGGCGCTGTTCCTCGCGCTCGCGGTGCTCTACACGGACCCGACCGCGGTGCAGCCCGCGCTGCAGAGCTACTGGCTCGTGATCCACGTGGCCATCGCGACCTCGGGGATGGGCGTCTTCGCCGTCGCCGCCACCGTCTCGGGGCTGCAGCTGGCCAAGGACCGCGCGATCGGCCGGGGCACGCAGGGCCGCATCCTGTCCTCGCTCCCGACCTCGGCAGACCTCGAGCGGCTCGCGTTCCGCATCAACGCGGTCGGCTTCGTACTGTGGACCTTCGTGCTGATCTCCGGTGCGATCTGGGCGGAGCACGCGTGGGGCCGGTACTGGGGCTGGGACGCCAAGGAGGTGTGGTCGTTCGTCATCTGGGTGGTCTACGCCGCCTACCTGCACGCCCGCTCCACGCGCGGCTGGGAGGGCCGCCGCGCCGCCTGGTTCTCGGTGGCCGGCTTCGCGTCGATCCTCATCAACTACTACGTCGTGAACCTCTTCGTGAACTCCCTGCACAGCTACTCGGGAGTCTGATCCGGCGCGTCGCTCAGGCGGGGCGGGCCTCGGGCTCGTCGTCGCCCAGGTCGGTGTCGTCCGTGCCGCCGGCGGCGTCGCCGGGAGTCGTGGGTGCGTCGTCGGTGTTCGTCCCGCCGTCGCCCGCAGCAGCCGCAGCGGCGTCGTCCTGCGCCTGCCGGCGGCGTCGCGCCTGCTCGGCCTGGCGGCGCTGCTCGCGCAGGCGCGAGTCGAGCTGGGCGAGGAACTGCGGGTCGTCGTCGGGCGCGGGACGGCGCGGGGCCGCGGCGACGCGGCGCTCGCGGGCACGCATGGACAGCCACACCAGCCCGTAGACGACGAGGCCGGCGATGACGACGAACAGGATCAACCGAGGCATCCCTCGATGCTACGTCGACCGCACGACGACTTACCCTTGTCGGGTGCCCCTGCTCCGCTACTCGCTCCTGCGCGTCGTCGTCCTGCTCGCGTCCTTCGGCCTGTTCTGGCTGATCGGGATGCGCGGCTGGCCGTGGCTGATCGTCAGCGTGATCGTCGCGGGCGCCGTCAGCTTCCTCACGATGCGCACGCAGCGCGACGCCGCCGTCGGATCGCTGACCTCGCGCGCCGAGGCCGTGGACGCCCCCGTGCGCGGTGACGACGAGGACGTGGAGGACCGCGCACTGGACGAGGCGGAGCGCGCCGAGCGGGCTCGTGACGAGCGTGCCCGCGACGACGACGGCGCCGCGCCGCCCCGCGTCTGACCCGCGCGCCCGCGCCCCGGCGTCGCCCTACAGCCCGATCGGCCCCGCCGGTCCGCTCCACCACAGTCCCAGCGCGAAAGCGACGGCGACGCCCAGCTCGAGCAGGCCCGTGTCGCGCAGCACGCCGATGAGGTCGCGACCCGACGCGCCCCGCAGCACGATCAGCGAGAGCGCGATCGCGACCGGGAGCGTGGCGAGCACGAGCAGCGGCGCCAGGCTGAGCGGGACGTCCGTGGGCGCGGCCAGCGCGGCCACGACGGCGGCCAGGTAGGGGACCGCGAGCATCCCGGCGTAGGCGAGGCGGGCACGGTCCTCGCCCAGCCGGACGGCCAGCGTGCGCTTGCCCGCCGCGGGGTCGGTGTGGATGTCGCGCAGGTTGTTCGCCATGAGGATCGCGCAGGCGATCGAGCCGACCGCGGCGGCCGCCGCCCAGGTGCCCACCGTGACGGTGCCGGCCTGCGCGTAGGCGGTGCCCGCCGTCGCGACGACACCGAAGAACGTGAACACCATGACCTCGCCGAGCCCGAGGTAGCCGTAGGGCCGGGCGCCGCCCGTGTAGCCCCACGCGGCGACGAGGCAGGCGGCGCCGACGGCCAGCAGCCACCAGTGGCCGGTCCAGGCGCACAGCGCCACGCCCGCCAGGCCGCCGACGCCGCCGGCCAGCAGCGCGGCCCGCTTGACGGCGGCGGGCGTCGCGGCCCCTGACGCGACCAGGCGCATCGGGCCGGTGCGGACGTCGTCGGTGCCCCGGACGCCGTCGGAGTAGTCGTTGGCGTAGTTCACGGCGACCTGCAGCGCGAGCGCGAGGATCACGCACAGCAGCGCGGCCAGCGCGTCGAACCCGCCGAACCCCGCTGCGGCACCGCTGCCGGCGAGGACGGGGGCGAGGGCGGCGGGCAGCGTGCGCGGGCGCGCACCCTCGAGCCACTGGGCGGAGGTCGTCATGGTGGGGCGGTGCTCCTTGCGGACGGGTGGTGCCGGCGGGGTGGGGCGGTGTTCGACAGTAGTCGGCGGGCGTCGGTGGCGGTCAGCCGGCGAGGTGTCGGTCCGACCCCGGCAGCAGCGCGCGGACGGCGGCGCGGTCGGGCTTGCCCGGTCCGCGCAGCGGCAGCGCGTCGAGCACGACGACGCGGCGCGGCACCCACGGCCCCCCGAGGCGCGCGCGGACGACGTCCTGGACGGCGGCCACGAGCGCGTCGCGCCGCGCGGGGTCGGCGTGCACGGCCGCGTCGGTCGGCACGAGGGCGGCTACGACGACGGCGCCCCACTCGGCGTCGGGCACCCCCGTCACACACACCTCGGCGACGCCCGGCACGGTCGCGGCCACGGTCTCGACGTCGACCGGATCGACGTTGACGCCGCCGGTCAGCACGACGTCGTCGGCGCGGCCGAGGACTCTCAGGTGGTGGCCGTCCCACGTGCCGCGGTCGGCCGTGACGAGCGAGCCGTCGAACGCCTCGAGCCCGTCCGGGGTGAGGTACCCGAGCGCCAGCTGCGGACCAGCGAGGACGATGCGACCGCCGTCGTCGATCGAGACGCGCACCCCCGCCAGGGGAACGCCGTCGTAGACGCAGCCGCCGCTGGTCTCCGTCATGCCGTACGTCGTCACGACGCGGACGCCCGCGGCGCGGGCCCGGTCCAGCAGCGGGCCGGGGGTGGCGGCGCCGCCGACGAGGACGGCGTCGAACGACGCGGCGGCGGCGAGCGCGCGCGGGTCGTCGAGGACGCGGCGCAGCTGGGTCGGGACCAGGGAGGTGTAGGAGCGCGGGGGAGCGCCGTCGTCGGTCGCGCGCGCGTCGTCTCGGGCGGCGAGGTGGCGCGCGACGTCGTCGGCGAACGTGCCGGCGCGGAACGGCCCCGGTGCGGCCACGGTCAGCTCCGACCCGGCGATCAGCGCACGAGCGGTCACCATCACCCCCGCCACGTGGTGCGCCGGCAGGGTCAGGAGCCAGGCCCCCGGCCCGCCGAGGGCGGCGTGCGTGGCGGTGGCCGACGCACGCACCGCCGCGGCCGTGAGCGCCACCGGGCGCGGGGTGCCCGACGTCGATCCCGACGTCTCCAGGACGAGGGCCGCCTCGGACGGGAGGCGGTGGGGGAGGGCGTGAGCCGCCGCGACGAGCACCAGCGGGGCGCCGCCGTCGAGCGCCCGCGCGAGCCCCTCCCGGACGTCGTCGGGGGGCACTGGTGTGGTGGGCACGCCCGCCAGCCTAGGAGCCTCGCGCGGGCGGCCGTGGCACAGTGACCCGCATGCGCCAGATCCGCGCGCGCGTCCCGCGCGCCAGCAGCAGCCTCCGCCGCCGTTCCGGCGGGCGTCGCACTACCACCGCCGCCGCCGCGAGCGGGCTCGTGCTGGCCCTCGGGCTGCTGGCGGGGTGCGCGGGTGAGGTCGAGGTCGAGCCGACCACGCAGCCGCCGACGACGGTCCAGCCGGACACCGGCGTGGACAAGACCCCGGCGCCCGAGCCGGCCATCCCGGCGACGTGGCCGCTGACCGGGGTCGAGGGTGCGCCCGAGGCGCGCCCCGCCGTCGCCGTGAAGATCGAGAACTCCACCCAGGCGCGGCCGCAGACGGGTCTCGGTTCCGCCGACATCGTCTGGGAGGAGATGGTCGAGGGGGGCATCACGCGATTCAACGCCGTCTACCACTCGGCCGTCCCCGAGACGGTCGGGCCGATCCGGTCGGTGCGGCCCATGGACGCCGGCATCGCCGCGCCGCTGGGCGGTCTCATCGTGTTCTCCGGCGGTCAGCCCCAGTTCGTGCAGAAGATGCGGGACTCCGGCCTCCAGGTGATCAGCCAGGACGAGGGCGCACCGGGCATGTACCGCTCGAGCGAGCGCCGCGCCCCGCACAACGTCTACGGCACGATGGCCGACTTCCTCGGCGCGGCCGACGGCGGGCGCACGTCCCCGCCGCCCGCCCAGTTCGCGTTCGCGCCGCGCGCCCAGGAGGCGTCGACGGCGACGGCGGGCACCCCCGCCTCACGCCTCGTCACCGCCTTCCCGCAGGCGACGCCGAGCTGGGACTGGGACGCCGGCAGCGGCCGCTGGCTGCGCAACGAGGGCTCAGCGCCGGCCGTCGGGGCCGACGGCGAGCGGCTCTCGGCCGCGACCGTCGTCGCGATGCGCGTGGAGGTGCGGAGCTCCGGCGCCCTCGACCCGGCGGGCAACCCCGTCCCCGAGACGGTGCTGACCGGGTCGGGCGAGGTCACGGTGGCCTCCGGCGGCGCGACCGTGACCGGCACCTGGACCAAGAACAGCGACGGCGAGCCCGTGGTGCTGACGGGAGCCGACGGCGCCCCGATCCTGCTGACGCCCGGCAACGTGTGGGTCGAGCTCGTCCCGACCTCGGGCGGGTCGGTCACGGTCTCCTGACCCCGCGTCCCCGCGACCCACCCCGAGGGGGAGGGAGTCGGGGTCAGCCCGGGGGATGACGCGGTCTCCGCCGGTCGACCGACCCCGGGGCGGACGAGCGTGACCGTCGGGCTGATGTGCGGCGCACCCGCCCCGGCCAGGCTGGACGCATGGCCACGCTCAGCAGTCCCCAGCCCACCACGTCCACCACCCGGACCGAGCGGTTCCTGCGCTCCTCGACGGTCCTGCCGGTCGCCGTCGCCCTCGTGGTGGTGACGTCCCTGATCGTCGGGGGCGCCGCCGTCGTCAGCCGCTGCATCGCGATCGTCAGCGGTCTGCTCGGCGGCTGACGCCGCCGGCGTCAGAAGTAGTGCGGGAAGCCGGACCAGTCGGGGTCCCGGCGCTCCAGGAACGCATCGCGACCCTCGGCCGCCTCGTCCGTCATGTACGCCAGCCGGGTCGCCTCGCCCGCGAACACCTGCTGACCCGCCAGGCCGTCGTCGGCCAGGTTGAAGGAGTACTTCAGCATCCGGATCGCCTGCGGCGACTTGGTCGCGATCGTCGCGGCGTACTCCAGCGCCCGCTCCTCGAGCTCGGCGTGCGGGACCGACTCGTTGATCGCGCCCCAGCGCTCGGCGTCGTCGGCCGAGTACCGCCGCGCGAGGAAGAAGATCTCCCGCGCACGCTTCTGGCCCACCTGCCGCGCCAGCAGCGCCGACCCGTACCCCGCGTCGAACGACCCGACGTTCGCGTCGGTCTGCATGAACGCGCCGTGCTCCCGCGAGGCGATGGCCAGGTCCGCCACGACGAACAGGGAGTGGCCACCCCCGGCCGCCCAGCCGTTGACGACGGCGAGCACCACCTTCGGCATCGTCCGCATCAGCCGCTGCACCTCCAGGATGTGCAGGCGTCCCGCACGCGCGGGGTCCACGGACTCGCGCGTCTCGCCCGCCGGCGTCCCGTCGGCGTGCTCGGTCACGTACCGGTAGCCGTCCTTCCCGCGCACCCGCTGGTCGCCGCCCGAGCAGAAGGCGTAGCCGCCGTCCTTCGGGCTGGGGCCGTTGCCCGTGAGGATGACCGTGCCGACGTCGGAGGTCATGCGCGCGTGGTCCAGGACCCGGTAGAGCTCGTCCACGGTGTGGGGGCGGAACGCGTTGCGCACCTCGGGGCGGTCGAACGCGATCCGGACCACGGGGAGGTCACGGACCGTGGTGCGAGGAGCGCCGCCGTCGCCCGCGTCGTCGATCGTGCGCTCCACGCCCCGGTGATAGGTCACGTCCGTGAGGTCGAAGCCCTCCACGGTGCGCCACCGCCGCGGGTCGAAGGTGTCGGAGACCTGCTGCGGGAGGGAGTCGCTCATGCCACGAGCCTAGGAGGCGCGGCGCGCCGCCCGCGCGGTCGCCTTGCGGAACGTGCCACCGATGTCGTTGCATATGGGGATGGATGACTATCGAAGTCTGTGGCCCAGCTCTCCCCGTACCGCGGCGGTGGCCGCCTGATGGACGGTGAGACCTGGGTCAACATCGCACTCGTCCTCGTGTTCATCCTCGTCGGAGGAGTGTTCGCGGGAACCGAGATCGCACTCGTCTCCCTGCGCGAGAGCCAGATCGACCAGCTGGCCAAGCAGGGGAAGCGCGGCCGCAGGGTCGCGCAGGTCGCGCGGGACCCCAACCGGTTCCTCGCCGCCGTGCAGATCGGTGTGACCGTCGCCGGCTTCGCGTCCGCCGCGTACGGCGCCTCCACGATCGCCCCGGACATCGCACCGCTGTTCGTCACGTGGGGCCTGTCGGAGTCGCTCGCCGGCACCGTGGCCACGCTCGTGATGACGCTGATCATCGCCTACCTCTCGCTCGTGCTCGGTGAGCTCGTGCCCAAGCGCCTGGCGCTGCAGCGCTCCTCGGCCCTCGCCCTCACGGTCGCCCCGCCGCTCGACACGTTCGCCAAGGCGATGCGCCCGGTGATCTGGCTGCTGTCCCGCTCGACGAACGCCGTCGTCCGCCTCCTCGGCGGTGACCCGACGCAGTCCGGCGAGCAGATGAGCGACGAGGAGCTGCGCGACCTCGTCGTCGCGCACGAGGGTCTGCCCGACGTCGAGCGCGCCATCCTGCGCGACGTCTTCGAGGCCGCCGACCGCACGCTGGTGGAGGTCATGCGCCCGCGGCACGAGGTCGCGTTCCTCGAGGCCGACTGGAGCATCGCCGAGGCCATCGCGTTCGCGTCCACCGCGCCGTACTCCCGGTTCCCCGTCAAGGACGGCGACGTCGACTCGATCCTCGGGTTCGTGCACGTGCGCGACCTGTTCCTCGCGGGCGTCGACCCCTCCGACCCCTCGCTCGAGGCGGCGCGCCGCTCGGGTGACGACGACGCCGGCGCGACGCTGGTGGACGACGTGGCGGGCGAACCCGCCCGCACCGTGCGCGACCTCACGCGCCGGATCATCGTGCTGCCGGGGTCGAACGTGCTGCTGCCCGCGATGTCCACGATGCGCCGCGAGCGCATCCACATCGCGATCGTCATCGACGAGTACGGCGGCACCGACGGCATCGTCACGCTCGAGGACCTGGTGGAGGAGCTGGTCGGCGAGATCCACGACGAGCACGACGCCGTCGTGCTCGAGCAGCGTCCGGTGCCCGGCGCGCCCGTGGTCGTGCCCGGTGGCCTGACGATCGAGGACGTCGCCGAGCGGACCGGCGTCGAGCTGCCGGACGGCGGCTACGAGACCATCGGCGGCCTCGTGCTCGACCTGCTCGACCGCACGGCCGAGGTCGGGGACAGCGTGCTCGTCCTGGCCGCCGAGCAGGGTGACGACGACGTCGTCGACCTCGGCGAGGACGAGGTGCTCGGCCACCGCCTCACGGTCACGGAGATCGACGGTCACCGCATCGTCGCCGTCGGCATCGAGCCGGAGGTGGCCGCCGCGGCCGCCGTCGTGGCGACGCCGGGGGGTGCGCCCGTCGAGGCCGCCCCGATGCGTGCCGGCGCGGGCGCTGCGGCGCACGAGGCCGGGGCGGAGCCGACCGCCCGGTCGTAGGGTGGTCGGGTGCTCGCCGCCCCGCTCGTCTACGCCACGCCGCTGCGCACGCGGTTCCGCAACATCGACGTCCGTGACGGCGTCCTGATCCGCGGCGAGGCCGGCTGGGGCGAGTTCTCACCGTTCTGGGACTACGACGACGTCGAGTCCGCCGCCTGGCTCCGCGCCGCGCTCGAGAGCGCGGCGCGGGGCTGGCCGGACCCCGTCCGCACCCGCGTCCCGGTGAACGTGACGATCCCCGCCGTCGGGCCCGAGGTCGCTCGCCGCCTTGTCCTGGCCTCCGGCGGCTGCACGACGGCGAAGGTCAAGGTCGCGCAGACCGGCCAGGACGTCGGTGCGGAGATCGAGCGCCTCGAGGCCGTGCGCGACGCGCTCGGACCCGACGGCCGCATCCGGATCGACGCGAACGCCGCGTGGGACCTCGACGAGGCGCTGCGCCGCCTGCCCGTGCTCGACCGCGCGGCCGGCGGCCTGGAGTACGCCGAGCAGCCCGTGCCCGACGTCGCCGACCTGGCGGCGCTCCGCCGTCGTCAGCACGTGCCGATCGCGGCCGACGAGTCCATCCGGCGCGCCGCCGACCCGCTCGCCGTGCGGCGGGCGGAGGCGGCCGACGTCGTGGTGCTGAAGGTGCAGCCGCTCGGCGGCGTGCGCGCGTGCCTGGACCTGGCCGAGGCGGTCGGGCTGCCGGTCGTGGTGTCCTCGGCGCTGGAGAGCTCGGTGGGGATCGCCGCCGGGCTGGCGCTGGCGGGTGCCCTGCCCGAGCTGCCGTACGCGTGCGGGCTCGCGACCGTGCACCTGCTGGAGCACGACGCCGTCGCCTCGCCGCTGCTCCCCGTCGACGGGACGATGCCGGTGCTGCGCGCGGACGAGCTCGACCCGCTGGCCGACCTCGGCGCCGACGGGGCGACGACGGCGCGCTGGCACGCGCGGTTCGCGCGGGTCGAGGGGATGGTGGGACGGTCGTGAGCGACGTCCCCGTCGAGGGCGTGCCCGACGAGTCGCTGCCGCCCGCGCAACAGCTCGCGCGCCGCGTGGTGCGCGCCCTCGTGCACAGCGGGGTGCGCGACGCGGTGCTCGCGCCCGGATCGCGCAGCGCACCGCTCGCCTACGCGCTGCTCGACGCCGAGACCGCGGGGGTGCTCCGGCTGCACGTCGTGATCGACGAGCGCTCGGCCGGTTTCGTCGCGCTCGGTCTCGCGGCGGCCACGGAGCGACCGGTGCCGGTGGTGGTGACCTCGGGGTCCGCCGTCGCGAACCTGCATCCCGCCGTCGTGGAGGCGGGGCACCAGCGCGTCCCGCTCGTGGTGGTCAGCTGCGACCGGCCCGCGGAGCTGGTGCGGCGCGGTGCGAGCCAGACGACCGAGCACGTCGGCATGTTCGGCGACGGGACGGGGCTGTCCCGGCCGCGCGCAACGGCGGAGGTCGACGAGGCGTTCCAGGCGGCGACCGAGGTGCCGCGCGTCGTGCGCGCTGCCGTGGGGTCGCGCCGTCGCGTCGATCCCACCGGCCTCGCCGTGCCGGGACCCGTGCACCTCAACGTGGTGCTGGCGGATCCGCTCGTGCCGGACGCGGCGGGCGCAGCGCCCGATCTCGAACCGGGGGAGGTGCCGCTGCGGTGGTCCTCGTCGGTCCCGCACCAGCTCGACCTCGGACCGCGGACCGTGCTGCTCGCCGCCGACGGCGCGGGGTGGGCGGGTGCCGCCCTCGCGGCGTCCGGCCGCTGGCCCGTGCTCGCCGAGCCGTCCGCCGGCATCGATGCCGGGCACGCGCTCGGGGCCGTCCCCGCCCTGCTGGACGCGCTCGGGTCCGAGATCGAGCGGGTCGTGGTCGTCGGACGGCCGACGCTGTCGCGTCAGGTGACGCGGCTGCTCGCGCGGGACGACGTCGAGGTCGTGCTGCTCGATCCCCGCGGCGCGCCCTGGCTGGACGTGCCGGGGGCGGTGCACGTCCAGGAGCACGAGGTGCTCGACCCGGAGGCCTCACCGGCAGGACCGGACGACGCCGCGTGGTCGGTGGCCTGGGCCGAGGCCGGCGCGGCGGTGCAGGCGGTGCTCGACGCCGAGGTGGCCGGTGCGACGGACGGTAGTCCGCCGGTCGGCGACGTCGTCGCGCGGCTGGTCTCGTCCGCCGTCGCGCGCGATCGCGGACTGCTCGTGGCGGGCGCCTCGATGGCGATCCGCTACCTCGACCTCGCGGGTGCGCCGGGCGCGCCGGTCGTCGCGAGCCGCGGGGTGGCGGGGATCGACGGGACGCTCTCGACGGCGCTGGGGCGGGCGCTCGGTCGGTCCGGCGCCGGGGAGACCGGTCCCGTGCGCGCCCTGGTCGGCGACCTGACGTTCCAGCACGACGTCGGCGGGCTGGTCCGCGGTCGGCTCGAGCGCGAGGTCGACCTCCAGGTCGTCGTGCTGGCCGACGACGGCGGTTCCATCTTCGCCACGCTCGAGCACGGCCGACCCGAGCACGCCGCGGCGCACGAACGCGTCTTCGCGACGCCGCAGGCCGTCGACATCGGCGCGCTCGCCCGCGGGGCGCGGGTCGCGCACGCGGTCGTCGACGACGTCGCCGGGCTGGTCGCCGCACTGGCCGACCCCGTGCGGGGGCGGTCGGTGCTCGAGGTGCGCCTGGATCGGACCGGCGCTGCGGCGCGGCGTGCGGCGCTCCAGTCGCGGCTCGTCGCCGCGGCGCGCGACGCCGTCGGCGGCTGACCGCACGGAAACTACCTCGCGAGCGCCCTGAAGTACCTCGCGAACGGTTCCCAGGGAGTCCTCAGGGTGCGCCCAGGGGGGCGTCAGGTCGACCGCGTTGACTCCAGGACATCACGAGAGCACGACCCAGCCCCTGGAGGACGACATGGACGAGCGCGACAACCGCGAACCGCAGACCGGTGACCGGGCGGACACCCCGCCCACGTTCCCCCCGGCCTCCACCCCCGCCCCGCCCCCCGCGGCGACGCCCGCCCCCTCGCAGGAGAGCTCGCACGTCTTCGGGTTCGGCTGGGAGCGCCCGCAGGGCCAGCCGCCGACGACCGCCGGTCAGCAGCAGCCGCAGCAGCAGCCCACGGCGACCTACCCCGCCTGGGCGACGCAGGCGCACCAGCCGATCGGCGCGCAGCAGGCCCAGCAGCACGGCGCCTACCCGACCCCCACGCCGATCCCCGCGTCGGCCACGGCCGCCCCGCCGCGCCGTCGCCGCCAGTGGCCCGGCATCGTGACCGCGGCCGTCCTGGCCGCCGTGCTCGCCTCCGGCGGCACCGCCCTCGCGACCGGCGCGCTCGATCAGGACGGCACCTCCTCGGCCTACTCCGGCCTCGGCGGCACCACACCGGTCGCGGCCTCCTCCGCCACGGACGTGGAGTGGCAGGCGCTGGCATCCCAGGTCCGGGACGCCGTCGTCGCCATCACCGTGACCACCGCGCAGGGCACCGGTCAGGGCTCCGGCGTCGTGATCGACGCCGACGCGGGCTACGTGGTCACGAACAACCACGTCGTGGGCGACGCCAGCAACGGTGGGATCACCGTCACGCTCGCCGACGGCCGCATCATCGACGCGACCATCGTCGGCACCGACCCGACCACCGACATCGCCGTGGTCCAGCTCTCCGACGTCCCGGACGACCTGCAGGCCGCCCCCTGGGGCGACTCCACCGACGTGCTCGTCGGTCAGGACGTGATGGCCGTCGGCAACCCGCTCGGGCTCGCGAGCACCGTCACCACCGGGATCATCTCCGCGATCGACCGCCCGGTCTCCACGAGCGCCGAGGACGCGAGCTCCGCCGTCGTGACGAACGCGATCCAGATCGACGCGGCCATCAACCCGGGCAACTCGGGCGGCCCGCTGTTCAACACGGCGGGCGAGGTCATCGGCATCAACTCCTCGATCGCCACGACGTCGGAGGCCTCGGGCAGCATCGGTCTCGGCTTCGCGATCCCGTCCGCGCAGGCGAGGCGCGTGGCCGAGCAGCTCGTCGCGGACGGCGTGGCCGACCACGCCTACCTCGGCGTGAGCCTGTCGGACGCCACCGCGACGGCCGACGGCGTGACCCGCTCGGGCGCCCAGGTCGAGTCCGTCTCGTCCGGCACGCCCGCGGCCGACGCCGGTCTCCGTGCCGGCGACGTCGTCGTCGGCATCGACGCGAAGGCCGTCGGCGGCGCCGAGTCGCTCACCGGTTTCGTCCGGCAGTACGCCGCAGGCGACGAGGTCACCCTCACCGTGGTCCGCGGCGGCGAGGCGACGGACGTCAACGTGACGCTGGCGGACCTTCCGGTCCAGCCGACCTCGGGCACCCCCGGTCAGTCCGCTCCCGACCCGACGACCCCGGACCAGCAGCAGTCGCCCGACAGCGGCTCCGGCCAGCTCCCGCAGCTGCCCGGGCTGCCCTGGGGCGGCCAGGACAACGGCTGATCCCACGAGCTGCGGGTCGGTGGCGGTCAGGCCACCGTCCCGCTGTCCGGGAGGCGACATCAGGGGCGCCCACCGGACCCTGCGAGACCCGGACGCGGTGCCCCCTCACCCGGCGTCCGGGTCTCGCTCTGCCTGCGGTGCGGGTCTACCCTGACCGCACCGGTGTCGGAGCGAAGGAGCACGTCATGGTCAGCATCTCCTCGGGCTGGGCGGGCTACGCCGCCCCCGACCTCGACGTCGCGCAGGCGTTCTACACGGGTCTCGGCATCACGGTGGAGCGCGACGACGAGATGGCGATGCTGTCCCTGAAGCTGACCGCCGACGTCTCGATCTACCTCAAGCCCGACCACGTCCCCGCGACGTTCACGGTGCTCAACCTGCTGGTGGACGACCTCGAGGCGGCGGTCGACGGCGCGGTCGCCGCCGGGGCGACGTTCGAGCGCTACGAGGGTTTCGAGCAGGACGAGCGCGGCATCGCCCGCGGTCCGGTCGGCCCCGCGATCGCGTGGACGACCGATCCCGCGGGCAACGTCGTCGCGTTCATCGAGTCCTCCTGACCCGTCCCAGGTGCCACAGGGCGCACCCGATAAGGATCACGACGGTGACGGCGACCATTCCCGTCCGCGTGCCCTCGTAGGCGATCCGCCACAGCGGTCCGCCGTGGACCAGCCCGACGACGACCCCGGCGACCAGGGCGCCGAGCACGGCCACCGCCGTCGCCCGCCGGAGCGCGGCCGTGCGCTCGCGCGAACCGCGGTCGAGCCGACGACGGGGCCGCCGCCAGAACCAGACCGCGAGGACGAGGAGACCCAGCACACCCGAGAGGTCCTGGAACCACGCGTACAGCGGGACGCCGCGCACCCGGTCGTCCAGGACGGGCGCGAGGGCCACGCCCCAGCGGCCGTGGTGGGTGAACGCGTCCCACACCACGTGGGTCAGCACGCCGAGGGCGAGCGCCGCCGTCGCGAGGAGGCGGCGACGGGCGGGCGACGCGGTCGCCCCCGTGGCCGAGGAACCCGCGTACCGCGCGGCGCACCACGACGGCGACAGGTCGGACGCGGCCGGGAGGACCACCACCCGCCAGGCCAGCCAGAGGGCGCCGGCGAGCAGCGTGGTGACCGGGAGCCACGCGAGGGAGTGCGTCGTGGAGTACAGCGGCGCGAACGGGACGAAGAGGCGCAGGTCGGGGGTCATCGCCCCGACGGCGACCGCGCTCGCCGGGAGTGCCGTGCGTCGCAGCGGCAGGGCGACGACGGCGTGGCTGACGGTGAAGGGCACGCACCGAACCTACGGCTCGTCCCCGGAGGCGGGACGGGGAGGGTGTGGGAATCCCGGGGAGACCCGGCGCGCGCGGACGGTCGGGTCAGCCGGCCTTCGCGGCCTCGCGCGCGGCGATCCGCGCCTGCACCTCGGGGCGACGCAGCGGCGGCAGCACGGTGGCCGGCTTCTGGCGCTCGGGCAGCTCGTCGAGGAGCTCCCGGGTGAGGACGGCGATCGCGGCGACGGCGCGCTCGAACACCTCCTCGGTGCGGGCGGAGGGGTGGGTGATCCCGGAGACCTTGCGCACGTACTGGCGGGCGGCTGCCTCGACCTCGTCGGTGGTCGCGGGCGGTTCGAGCCCGCGCAGGAGAGTCACGTTGCGGCACATGCCGACACCCTCGTCCCGTGCGCCGCGAGGCGTCAAGGGCCTCAGCCCAGCAGGGCCTGGCGCATCGGTTCGAGCTTGGCCTCGGTCTCGTCCAGCTCGGCGCCCGGGTCGGAGGCCGCCACGATCCCGCAGCCCGCGAAGAGTCGGATGCGCCGCGGGTCGGCGGGGTCCAGGGCGCCGCAGCGCAGCGCGATGCACCACTCGCCGTCGCCCTCGGACCCGATCCAGCCGACGGGGCCGGCGTACCGGCCGCGGTCCATGCCCTCGATCTCGCCGACGAGGCGGACCGCGTCGGCGGTCGGGGTGCCGCCGACGGCGGCCGTCGGGTGCAGGGCGGCGGCGAGCCGGAGCGCGGACGGGCGGGCGCCGTCGGCCCCGCGCTGCAGCACGGCCGTGACGTCCGTGGCCAGGTGCATGACGTTGGGCAGGTGCAGGACGCTCGGGACCTCGGGCACGTTGGCGCTCTCGACGAACGGTGCGAGTGCGCGCGCCAGGGACTCCACGGCGAACTCGTGCTCCTCGAGGTCCTTGGAGGAGCGTGCCAGGGCCGCGGCGTGGGCGAGGTCGCGCTCGTCGTCGCCCGTCCGTCGGATCGTGCCGGCGAGCACGCGCGAGGCGACCATGCGGCGCTCGCGGCGGATCAGCATCTCGGGCGTCGCGCCCACGAGGCCGTCGACGGCGAACGCCCACGTCGTGGGGTAGGCGTGGGAGAACCGGGTGACGAGCGCACGGGGGTCGAGCGGCGAGCTCGAGGTGGCCCAGACGTCGCGCGCCAGCACGATCTTGGCTGCCTCACCGGCGCGGATGCGAGCGACGGCGTCGGCCACCTTCGCCTTCCACTCCTGCGGGGTGACCGCGCCGGGGGAGTAGGTGACGTCGGTGGGCAGGGCGAGCGGGGCGCGGTCGCCGTCGATCGCGAGGGGGGCGGCGCCGTCGGGGTCGATGGTCGTGATCCAGGCGTGGCCGGCGCGGCGACCGACGACGACGCGGGGGACGATCAGCGCGCCACCGGCGGGGGCGTCGTCGTCGAAGGAGAACGAGCCGAAGGCGATCAGCCCGGTGCCGGGGAGGTCGACGTCGTCGCTGATGTCCGCGCCCTCGCGCAGCCGGCCGAACCAGGCATCGGCGTCGAGCATGCGCGTGGCGCCGGCGGTGTCGATGCGGGCGGCCTCGCCCCACGCGACCATGCCGTCACCGCGGCGCACCCAGGTGGAGACGCTGTCGTTCGCGGGGATGAGGTCGAGCAGGTCACCGGGATCGGCGACGGCGTGCGTGCGCACCTGGAGGGTGGGGACGCGCGCGGCCTGGCGGGTGGGGGCGGGAGCGGACATCGCCAGCCAGCCTACGCCCGGGATCGCGCGGATCATGAGGGTGGCGGGCGTCTCCTGCGTCACGTGGTGACGGTGCTCAGGAGACCGGTCGCAGGGCTCCGGTGACGCGGACCTGGGCCGGGGTCAGCCACGGCGACACCGCCTCCTCGATCGCGGCGACCGTCGCGGTGTCGGCCACCTCGACGTCGACGGCGAGCACGCCGTCGACGCCGGAGCCCGACGACATCACGCCGCTGACGCCGTCGGAGCCGTGCACGGCCGACTGCGCGGCCGCGACGTCCTGCGAGGTCGGGAGGTCCTTCTCGGCGACGCAGAGCCAGCCCGGCCACACCTCGCGCAGGCTGGCGTGCGCGGCGTCCGCGTCGCCCTCGTCCGCCGAGACGACGACGTTGAGCTGCTGAGCACCGTCGCTGACGTAGGTGGTGACGTAGCCCGGGAGTGCGGCAGCCGCCGCCACGAGGTCGTTCTGCGCCTCGGCGGCCTCCGGTTCGGCGGCCGCCGCCTCGTCACCGCCCCGCCAGGGATCGGTGCACAGCGCGTCGAACGAGACCGTGCCCCACTCGTCGGACGGTGCCGCCGAGCCCGGCGGTTCCGCCGCGGGCGTTCGCGTCAGCGTGAGGGTCCTGTCCGCGTACGTGCCCACGAGGTAGCCCCGACCCGAGGTGGTGCCGTCGACCGTGGTGGCCCCGGGGACGTCGTCCCAGTCGAGCCCGTCGACTCGGGGTCCGCCGCACGGAGGCGCCGGGTAGATCGCCGGCATCGGGCCGATGCAGAGAACCACCCCGCCGCCGTCCCGCTCCTCGAACCCCGCCACCACCTCGTACTCGACCGCGCCGTCGCCGGGTGTGCCGTCGGTCCCGTCCGGGGCGCCGCAGGCGGCAAGCAGCGCGGTCGTCACCAGCGCGGTCGCCGAGGCCCCCGCGGTGGTCGTCGTCGTGCGGGCACTGCCACCGAGGGTTCTCATGCCCGGCCTGTGTCGCGGAGCTCGGGGATCTTGCACGGCTCGGACCGGCCGCCCGTGAAAGGATCGGCCCATGGCTCGCGCTCAGCTCGACAAGGACCCTGCCGACGTCGCCGGGATGTTCGACGACGTCGCCGGTCGCTACGACCTCACCAACGACGTCCTCTCCCTCGGCATGGACCGGCTGTGGCGCCGCGCCACCGTGCAGGCGGTCGACGCCGCCCCGGGCGAGCGGCTGCTCGACCTCGCCGCGGGCACCGGCACCTCCACGGCCGCGTTCGCGGATCGCGGCGTGGACACGGTCGCGTGCGACTTCTCCACCGGCATGGTCTTCGAGGGCAAGCGACGCCGCCCCGACCTCGCGTTCGTCGCCGGGGACGCCACCCGGCTGCCGTTCGCCGACGACACCTTCGACGTCGTGACCATCTCCTTCGGGCTGCGGAACGTGAACCCCACGGTCGACGGGCTGCGCGAGATGCTGCGCGTCACGCGCCCCGGGGGTCGCCTGGTGGTGTGCGAGTTCTCGACGCCGCCGCTGAAGGCGTTCGGCGCGCTGTACCGCTTCTACCTGCGCAACGTGCTGACCCCGATCTCGCGCGCCGTCAGCTCCAACCCCGAGGCCTACGACTACCTCGAGGAGTCGATCCTGGACTGGCCCGACCAGGCGGGCGTCGCGGCGCTGCTGCACGAGGCCGGGTGGCGCTCGGTCACCTACCGCAACCTCACCGGCGGCATCGTCGCGCTGCACCGCGCCGTCGCGCCGTAGCGCGTCGCCCCCTCGATGAGGGAGGACGACTGCCGACGGTGACCGCCCGATGCCGGCGTCGTCGCAGGTCGCGACCCTGCGCCTGAGTCAGGCCCGGCGCTCGACCGACGTCGTCCTCCCCGCGCGAGGGCGGGGGTCCCGACCCGGCCCACGACGGGGCCGCCTCGACCGACCAGCGCCTCCCCTCCGCGACAGGCAGTCTCGGAGCGGGAGACGCCGTGACCGGCATCACCTGCAACGACTGCACCAGCGACGATGCCCGCCAGGGACCTAGGTCCCGACCCGCGTCGCATGGTTAGGTGATCCTTGGGAGACACCCCGCGAGGGCGTTTGTAGAGTGCGAACGGTGCTCGACTCGAACGGGGTTCTCCCGTGCGGGCGAACGCCCTGCGGAACGGCTATCTTGACGGCGAGGTGGACACGATGGGCACGGCTGCCCGGACGGCTGACGTCGTCGTCGTCGGCGCGGGGCCAGGAGGCGCCGCCACCGCGCACTACCTCGCCCAGCGCGGACTGGACGTCGTGGTGCTCGACAAGGCCACGTTCCCCCGCGACAAGATCTGCGGTGACGGGCTGACCCCGCGCGCGGTCGCCGAGCTCATCTCCATGGGCGTGCCCACGCGCGAGGAGGACGGCTGGGTCCGCAACACCGGCCTGCGCGTCGTCGGCGGCGGTCACACCATCGAGATGGACTGGCCCGACCTCGAGACGGTCCCGAGCTACGGCCTCGTGCGCACGCGCCAGGACCTCGACGAGACGCTCGTGCGGCACGCCGTCACCACGGGGGCCACGCTGCTCGAGGGGCACAGCGTCACCGGCGCCCTGCGCGACGACGACGGCCGCGTCACCGGTGTCACGGCCAAGCGGGTCGATGGTCGCGGCCGCGCCGTCGGTGAGCCCGAGATGACCTTCACCGCCCCGTTCGTCATCGATGCGGGCGGCGTCTCGGCCCGGCTGGCCACGTCCGTGGGGCGCGAGAAGCGCAGCGACCGTCCGATGGGCGTCGCGGTCCGCACCTACTTCCAGGTGCCGGAGACCTCGCCCCGCTACACCGACCCCCTGATGGAGTCCCACCTCGAGCTGTGGGACGGGGCGCCGAACGCGAGCGACCTGCTGCCCGGCTACGGCTGGATCTTCGCGGCCGGCGGCGGCCTGGCCAACGTGGGCCTCGGGAGCGTCAGCTCGACCGCGAAGGCCACCAAGCTCGACTACAAGGACATCTTCGCGCGCTGGATGGCGAACGTCCCGGACGAGTGGGGCTTCACCCCCGAGAACCAGGTGGGCGACCTGCGCAGCGCCGCGCTGCCGATGGCGTTCAACCGTCAGCCCCTGTACGCCGACGGGCTGCTGCTGGTCGGTGACTCCGGCGGCATGGTCTCGCCCTACAACGGCGAGGGCATCGCCTACGCGATGCAGGCCGGCCGGATCGGTGCCGATGTCATCTCCCAGGCGCTGGCCCGCCCGAACGCCGCGAGCCGCGAGCGTGCGATGCAGGCCTACGCCCGGACGATGAAGGCCGAGCTCGGTGGCTACTACTCGCTCGGCAAGCAGTTCGTGCGGATCATCGAGCACCCCGGCATCATGCGGCTCTGCACCAGGTACGGGCTGCCCCGGCCGCTGCTGATGAAGTTCGTCCACAAGCTGCTGTCCGACTCCTACGACCGGACCGGCGGCGACGCCCTGGACCGGATCATCACCGCGCTCACGAAGGTGGTGCCGAAGGCATGAACCCCTACGTCCCGATCCTGATCATGATGGGCGTCGCCGCCGTCATGGCGATCGCCGGCCTCGCGACGAGCGCCATCATCGGGCCCAAGACCTACAACCGCGCCAAGCTCGAGGCCTACGAGTGCGGCATCATGCCGACGCCGCACGCGCTGGGCAAGGGCCGCTTCAACATCAAGTACTACCTGGTGGCGATGACGTTCATCGTCTTCGACATCGAGGTCGTCTTCCTCTACCCGTGGGCCGTCGCATTCAGCGACCTCGCCGTCTTCGGGCTCGTCGCGATGCTGGGGTTCATCGCGCTCATCACCGTTCCGTACATCTACGAGTGGCGCCGCGGCGCGCTCGACTGGGACTAGGAGTCATCGTGGCCGGTATCGAGGAGAAGGCACCAGGTTTCGCGCTCGGCACGATCAGCGACCTGGTGGGGCTCGCCCGCAAGGCGTCGATGTGGCCCGTCACGATGGGTCTGGCGTGCTGCGCGATCGAGATGATGGCCACGGGCGGCGCCCGGTTCGACATCTCGCGGTTCGGCATGGAGGTGTTCCGCGCCTCCCCGCGCCACGCCGACGTCATGATCGTCTCCGGTCGCCTGTCGCAGAAGATGGCGCCCGTGGTCCGCCAGGTCTACGACCAGATGGCCGGTCCCAAGTGGGTCATCTCGATGGGCGCGTGCGCCTCCTCCGGCGGGATGTTCAACAACTACGCGATCGTCCAGGGCTGCGACCACATCGTGCCCGTGGACATCTACCTCCCCGGCTGCCCGCCCCGGCCCGAGATGCTGCTGCACGCGATCCTCGAGCTCCACGAGCAGGTCAAGAACACCCCGCTCGGGCTCGACCGCGTGAAGGCGGCCCGCGCCGTCGAGGCCGCCGCGCTGGCCGCGGTGCCGGTCCAGGCGCAGAAGGGCCTGCTCGCGTGACGACACCGAACGTGCCGCAGGGCCCGGCCGGCGGCAGCCAGGCCGGCTCGGACCTCGGCCTGACCCCCGTCACGCGCGGCGGGCAGAGCCTCGGCGACCTCGTCGCCAAGCGGCAGGGGCTGTTCGGCAACGACGGCTCCGGCGACACGTCGGGCTTCGGCGGGCTCGTGTCCACCGTGGTCCTCGGCGTCCCGAGCGAGCGGCCGTACGGCGGCTGGTTCGACGACGTCGTCGACATCCTGGCCGAGTCGCTCGCCGACCGCGGACTCGCCTACGACGACGCCGTGGCCAAGGTCGTGGTGGACCACGGCCAGCTGACGCTCGAGATCCGGCGCGAGCACATCGTCGCCGTCTGCCGGACGCTGCGCGACGAGCAGGACCTCCGGTTCGAGCTGTGTCTCGGCGTCAACGGCGTGCACTACCCGAGCGACGTCGGGCGCGAGCTGCACGTGATCTACCCGCTGCGGTCGATCACGCACTCGCCGCGCACGCTGTGCCTCGAGGTCGCGGTGCCCGACTCCGATCCGCACGTTCCCTCCACCACGGACGTCTACCCGACCAACGACTGGCACGAGCGCGAGGCCTGGGACTTCTTCGGGATCGTCTTCGACGGCCACCCCGCCCTGGCTCGCATCGCGATGCCGGACGACTGGGTCGGCCACCCGCAGCGCAAGGACTACCCGCTGGGCGGGATCCCGGTGGAGTACAAGGGCGCCACCATTCCCCCGGCGGACGAGCGGAGGTCCTACCGATGAGCACCACGGGCTTCGACAGCGACGTCGACAGCGAGGCGGACGGCACCGAGGGTGTCCGCACGTTCACCGCCAACGGCGGCGACTGGGCCGCGATCGCCGAGGAGGCGGCGCGCCTGGGCGAGGAGCGCATCGTCGTCAACATGGGTCCGCAGCACCCCTCCACGCACGGCGTGCTCCGCCTGATCCTGGAGATCGACGGCGAGACCGTGCGCGAGGCCCGCGTCGGCATCGGCTACCTCCACACGGGCATCGAGAAGAACATGGAGTTCCGCACCTGGACCCAGGGCGTGACCTTCTGCACCCGGATGGACTACGTCGCCCCGTTCTTCCAGGAGGTCGGCTACTGCCTGGCTGTCGAGAAGCTGCTCGGCATCGAGGCGCCCGAGCGCGCCACGCTCGTGCGCGTGCTGCTGATGGAGCTGCAGCGGGCGGCGTCGCACCTCGTCGCGATCGCCACCGGCGGAAACGAGCTCGGCGCCACCACGATCATGATCGAGGGCTTCCAGGCGCGCGAGGAGATCCTCAAGATCTTCGAGCTCGTCTCCGGTCTCCGCATGAACCACGCCTACATCCGCCCGGGCGGCCTGGCGCAGGACGTCCCGCCGGGCACCACGCAGGCCATCCGCGACATGCTGCCGCGCTTCCGCAAGCACGTGAAGCACCTGCACATGCTGATGGACTCCAACCCCATCTTCGCGGGCCGCGCCAAGGGCGTGGGCTATCTGCCGCTGTCGACCGCGCTCTCGCTCGGTGTCACCGGTCCGATCCTGCGCTCGGCCGGGCTGCCGTTCGACCTGCGCAAGGACGATCCGTACTGCGGGTACGAGACCTACGACTTCGACGTCCCGACCTCGACCGACGCCGACGCCTTCGCCCGTGTGATGCTCCGCTTCGACGAGATCGACGAGTCCCTGAAGATCGCGATGCAGGTCGTCGAGCGCCTGGAGAAGCAGGACCGCGACGGGCAGAGCCACCCGGTGATGGTGGACGACCCGGCCATCGCCTGGCCCGCGCAGCTCGCGATCGGCCCGGACGGCCAGGGCAACTCCGCCGCCCACATCCGCAAGATCATGGGCCAGTCGATGGAGTCCCTCATCCACCACTTCAAGCTGGTGACCGAGGGCTTCCGTGTGCCGGCCGGGCAGGTCTACCAGCAGATCGAGCACGCCAAGGGCGTGCTCGGCATCCACCTGGTCTCCGACGGCGCGACGCGGCCCTACCGCGCGCACTTCCGCGACCCGTCCTTCACCAACCTGCAGTCCCTCGCGGCCATGTGCGAGGGCGGGCAGATCGCCGACGTCGTCGTCGCCGTCGCCTCCATCGACCCCGTCCTGGGAGGGGTGGACCGATGACCACCGAGTCGCCGTCGCACGCCGCGCCCACCGTGGCCCCAGGAGCGTCCTACCCCGAGGACGTCGCGGTGCGCCTGCGCGCCGACGCCGCCGTGGTCGTGGCGCGCTACCCGGACGAGCGCTCCGCGCTCCTGCCGCTGCTGCACCTCATCCAGTCGGTGGACTCGTTCGTCTCGCCGCGCGGTGTGGCGTTCTGCGCCGACGTGCTGGGCCTCTCCCGGGCCGAGGTCTCCGCCGTCGCCACGTTCTACAGCCAGTACAAGCGCAAGCCCAACGGTCGATACACGGTCGGGGTCTGCACGAACACGCTGTGCGCCGTCATGGGCGGCGACGACGTGTACGACGCCGTCAGCGCCCACCTCGGGCTCGGCAACGACGAGACGACGCCGGACGGCGTGGTGACCCTCGAGCGCCTCGAGTGCAACGCCGCGTGCGACTACGCACCGGTCGTGATGGTCAACTGGGAGTTCTTCGACAACGTCACCCCCGACAGCGCCGTCGACCTCGTGGACCGCCTCCGGGACGGTCAGGCCGTCACCGCCTCGCGCGGCCCCGTCGTCCAGGACTTCCGCGCGGTCTCGCGCGTGCTGGCCGGGTTCGAGGACGGTCTGGTCGACGACGGTCCGGGCGCCGGCGACGCCACGCTCGTGGGCCTGCGGATCTCCCGCGAGCACGACTGGCGCGCACCGGCCTACCCCTCCGACGCGACGCAGGACGAGGCCGACACGGCCGACGCCGTCGGGCACGGCGACGGAAGGACGGGTCTGCACGAGGTGGGCGAGGAGCAGTCCTCGTCCGATCACGCGGCGGCGACGCCGTCGGAGAGCACGGTGGGGCAGCGACCCGACCAGCCCGTCGACGACGACGCCAAGGCCGACGACACGAAGGGGCAGGCGACGTGACGAACTCCCACAGCACCCTCACCCCGGTCCTCACGGACATCTGGGACGCCCCGCGCTCCTGGACGCTCGCGACGTACCGGGACCACCGCGGCTACGAGGCGCTCGCGAAGGCGCGGGACACGGCGCAGGCCGACCTCGTCGAGCTGGTCAAGGGCTCCGGTCTGCGCGGCCGCGGCGGCGCCGGGTTCCCGACCGGGCTGAAGTGGAGCTTCCTGCCGGCGCCCGACGGCGGCCCGCGCTACCTGGTCGTCAACGCCGACGAGTCCGAGCCGGGCACGTGCAAGGACGTCCCGCTCATGATGGCCAACCCGCACGTGCTCGTGGAGGGTGTGGCGATCACGTCGTACGCCATCGGCTGCGACCACGCGTTCATCTACCTGCGCGGCGAGGTCGTGCACGTCTACCGCCGGCTGCTCGCTGCCGTGCGCGAGGCGAAGGAGGCCGGCCTGCTCGGCGACCTCGAGATCACCGTGCACGCGGGCGCCGGCGCCTACATCTGCGGTGAGGAGACGGCGCTGCTGGACTCCCTCGAGGGTCGGCGCGGCCAGCCGCGCCTCAAGCCGCCGTTCCCCGCCGTCGCGGGCCTGTACGCCCGGCCGACGGTCGTGAACAACGTCGAGACCATCGCCTCGATCCCCGCCATGGTGCTGGGCGGCTCGGAGTGGTTCGCCGGGCTCGGCACGCCCAAGAGCGCGGGCCACGGCATCTTCTCGCTGTCGGGCCACGTCACGCGCCCCGGACAGTACGAGGCGCCGCTCGGCATCACGCTGCGCCAGCTGCTCGAGCTCGCTGGCGGCGTCCGTGCCGGCCACCGGCTGAAGTTCTGGACCCCCGGGGGATCCTCGACGCCGCTGCTGACGCAGGAGCACCTGGACGTCCCGCTGGACTACGAGGGCGTCGCCGGTGCGGGCTCCATGCTCGGCACGCGCGCGCTGCAGATCTTCGACGAGACGGTCTCGGTCGTGCGCGCGGTGAGCCGCTGGATCGACTTCTACAAGCACGAGTCCTGCGGCAAATGCACGCCGTGCCGCGAGGGCACGTTCTGGCTGCAGCAGATCATGCACCGGCTCGAGGAGGGCCGCGGCACCGCCGACGACCTCCAGTCGCTGTCCGACATCGCGGGCAACATCCTGGGCCGCAGCTTCTGCGCGCTGGGCGACGCCGCCGCGACGCCGATCCAGAGCGGCCTGACGTACTTCCGCGACGAGTTCGAGGCCGGCTGCCACACGCCGGCGCGCGAGCTGTTCCCGCCGCACCGCTCCGTGCTGCACGCGACGGACTCCGAGGAGGTTCCGGCATGACCGCCACCCAGCCCGACTCGCGCGCCGGCGAGCGCACCCCGGTGCCGCTGGTCGAGGTGACGATCGACGGCGTCGTGACCGAGGTGCCGAAGGGGACCCTGGTGATCCGCGCGGCCGAGGACATCGGCATCGCGATCCCGCGGTTCTGCGACCACCCGCTCCTGAAGCCGGCCGGCGCGTGCCGGCAGTGCCTGGTCGACGTCGCGATGCCCGACCGCGAGGGCAACGTCCGCCCGATGCCGAAGCCCCAGGCCTCGTGCACGCTCGAGGTGACGCCCGGCATGGTCGTCAGCACGCAGCTGACGAGCGAGACGGCGGACGCCGCCCAGCGCGGCGTGATGGAGTTCCTGCTCATCAACCACCCGCTCGACTGCCCGATCTGCGACAAGGGCGGTGAGTGCCCGCTGCAGAACCAGGCGATGAGCCACGGACGCGGCACGACGCGCTTCGTCGACGTCAAGCGCACCTTCCCCAAGCCGCTGAGCATCTCCACCCAGGTGCTGCTCGACCGCGAACGCTGCATCCTGTGCCAGCGCTGCACCCGGTTCTCCGACGAGATCGCCGGCGACCCGTTCATCGACCTGCAGATGCGCGGGGCGCGCCAGCAGATCGGCACCTTCGACGAGACGGTGCTCGGCTTCGAGGGGCAGGCGCCCGTGGGCGACGCCCAGATCGACGTCTCCGGCCGCCCGTTCGCGTCCTACTTCTCGGGCAACACGATCCAGATCTGCCCCGTCGGTGCGCTGACGTCGGCCGCCTACCGCTTCCGCGCCCGCCCGTTCGACCTCGTCTCGGCCCCGGCCGTGGCGGAGCACGACGCGTGCGGCGCCGACATCCGCGTCGACCACCGCCGCGGCGTGGTCCTGCGCCGGCTCGCCGGCAACGACCCGGCCGTGAACGAGGAGTGGATCAGCGACAAGGACCGGTTCGCGTTCCACTGGCAGTCCGCCGCCGACCGCCTCGTCGCGCCGCTGGTGCGCGAGCACGGCGGCCGCGGCGATACGGACGATGCGCTGGTGGAGACCTCCTGGGCCGATGCGCTCGACGTCGCCGCCACGCTGATCGCCGAGCGCCGCGGCCGGCTCGCCGCCCTGCCCGGCGGACGCGGCACGCTCGAGGACGCGCTCGCGTGGAGCGCGTTCACCCGCGTCGTGCTCGGCACGAACGACGTCGACTTCCGCTCCCGCGCCTACGGCGACGCCGCCGAGGAGCAGGTGCTCGGTTCCCACGTGGCCGGCTCCGGCATCGCCGTCACCTACGCGGACCTCGAGGGCGCCGACGTCCTGCTCGCCGGGCTCGAGCCCGAGGAGGAGGCCGCCACGATCTTCCTGCGGCTGCGCAAGGGCGTGCTCGCCGGACGCGCCAGCGTCCGCACCGTCGCACCGCTGCTGTCCGGCGGGGCGAGCAAGCTGCGCGCCGACCTCCTCACCGCCGCGCCGGGCACCGAGGCCGAGGTGCTGGACGCCGTCGCCGAGCTCGGCTCGGCCGATCGTCCGGGCGTGGTGCTCGTGGGGGAGCGGCTCGCCGCCGCCCCCGGCGGCCTCGCCGCCGCCGTCCGGCTGGCGGAGCGCACCGGTGCTCGCCTGGCCTGGGTGCCGCGCCGGGCGGGCGACCGCGCCGCGCTCGAGGCGGGGCTGCTCCCGCGTCTGCTGCCCGGTGGTCGTCCGGTCGACGACGCCGCGGCCCGCGCCGAGGTCGCCGCCGCCTGGGGCGCGGACGAGCTGCCCGCGCAGCCCGGCCGCGACCTGACGGGCATCCTGGCCGCGCTCGCCGCGGGGGAGCTCGACGGTGTCGTGATCGGCGGCGTCGATCTCGACGACCTGCCCGACCCCGTCGCCGCGCGCGCCGCCCTCGCGGCCGTCCGCGCCGCCGGGGGAGTGGTCGTCCAGCTCGAGGTCCGCACGTCCTGCGTGACGCCGTACGCCGACGTCGTCCTCCCGGTCGCGCCGCCGAGCGAGAAGTCCGGCACCTACCTGACGTGGGAGGGCCGCCCGCGGCCGTTCGCCGAGGTCTTCGCGACCTCCGCGATGTCGGACGCCGCGGTCCTCGGCCTCGTCGCCGCCGAGCTCGGCCTGGGGTGGGCCGACGACGGTGCCGCAAAGGCGCCCGCCGCCTGGACGGGTGCACGGCTGACCGTCGACGCGACGCGCGGGGCCGCGGCGGACGCCGTCGAGCCGCCGGCGCTCGGAGCGGGGCAGGCCGTGCTCGCGACCTGGAAGCTGCTGCTCGACGGTGGTCGCGGCCAGGACGAGGAGCCGCACCTGGCCGGCACCGCTCGCCGCGCCGTCGCCCAGCTCTCGCCCGCGACCGCCGCCGCGCTCGGCGTCACCGGGGCCGAGCGCGTGACCGTCCGCGGTCCGCGCGGTGAGCTCACCTACCCCCTGGTCGTGGCACCGATGGCCGACGGCGTGGTCTGGGTCCCGACCCGGCCTCGCTCGACGGGCGCCGGATCCGACACGCTCGACGTCGCCACCCTCGGCGCCCGCGCCGGCGAGATCGTGGAGGTCCGCGCATGAACCACGGGGTCGTCGCCGACTTCTCCCAGGAGACCTGGTGGATCTCGGTCATCAAGGCCGTCGCCATCCTGGTGTTCCTGCTGCTCAGCGTGCTCATCGCGATCTGGGCCGAGCGTCGGGTGCTCGCGCGCATGCAGATCCGCCCCGGGCCGAACGTCCACGGGCCGTTCGGTCTGCTGCAGTCGCTCGCCGACGCCATGAAGCTCCTCCTCAAGGAGGACCTGACGGTCAAGGCCGCGGACAAGTTCGTCTACGTCCTGGCGCCGCTCATCACGGTGTTCGCCTCGCTGCTCGTCTTCGCGGTCATCCCGTTCGGGCCCGAGGTCAGCGTGTTCGGCGTCGTGACGCCGCTGCAGCTCACCGACCTCCCGGTCTCGGTCCTCTACATCCTGGCCGTGACCTCGTTCGGCGTGTACGGCATCATGCTCGGCGGCTGGGCCTCCGGCTCGACCTACCCGCTGCTCGGCTCCGTCCGCGGTACCGCCCAGGTCATCTCCTACGAGCTCGCGATGGGCCTGTCGCTCGTGAGCGTGTTCATCGTCTCGGGGTCGATGTCGACCTCGGCCATCGTGGAGTCGCAGCAGGGCTTCTGGTGGGCGGTCGCACTGCTGCCCGCGTTCGCCGTCTACCTCGTCTCGATGGTCGGGGAGACCAACCGTCTCCCGTTCGACCTGCCCGAGGCCGAGGGCGAGCTCGTGGCCGGTCACATGACCGAGTACTCCTCGATGAAGTTCGCCTGGTTCTTCCTGGCCGAGTACATCAACATGTTCAACGTCGCCGCCGTCGCCACCACGCTGTTCCTCGGCGGCTGGCGCGCCCCGTGGCCCATCTCCGCGATCAACGACGGGATGTTCAACGAGGGCTGGTGGCCCGTCCTGTGGTTCCTGGCCAAGCTCTGGCTCGTGATGTTCTTCTTCTTCTGGCTCAGGGGAACGCTGCTGCGCTTCCGCTACGACCAGTTCATGAACATCGGCTGGAAGGTGCTCATCCCGATCGCCCTGGTGTGGCTCGTCGCCGTCGCCGGCGTGCAGGCGGTGCGCCAGTTCGCCGATGTCGACCTGCGGACCACCCTGATGTGGATCGGGATCCCGCTCGTGGTGGTCCTGGCCCTCCTGCTGCTCTGGCCCGAGAAGAAGGCGCCACCGGAAGCCGCGGGGCCGAGCGAGCCCGAGGAGATCGACGCCTTCGCCGAGGGCTTCCCCGTCCCGCCGCTGCCCGGTCAGGTGCTGCCGCCGTCGCCGCGGCGCGCCGTCCTCAGCGTGACCGCGCCGGCCGCCACGGCCACGACCACCACCCCGACCGCCACGACGACGTCCGACGAGGAGGCCAGCGATGGCTGAGGAGAAGAAGAGCTCGACATCGTCGGGGCCGTCAGGAATCGGGAGGGCGCTGAGCGAGCTGCTCGCCCCCGTCGCCGGGTTCGGCGTGACGTTCTCGAACATGTTCCGGCCGGCCGTGACCGAGCAGTACCCGTTCGTCAAGCACCCGACCGCGCCGCGCTACCACGGGCGGCACCAGCTCAACCGGTACCCGGACGGGCTGGAGAAGTGCATCGGGTGCGAGCTGTGCGCGTGGGCCTGCCCGGCCGACGCGATCTTCGTCGAGGGTGGCGACAACACGCCCGACGGCCAGTACTCCCCGGGCGAGCGGTACGGCCGCGTCTACCAGATCAACTACCTGCGCTGCATCTTCTGCGGTCTGTGCATCGAGGCCTGCCCGACGCGTGCGCTCACGATGGGCAACGACTTCGAGCTCGCCGGACCCACGCGCGAGGGCCTCATCTTCACCAAGGAGGACCTGCTCGCGCCCCTGAAGGAGGGCATGCTCGCCGCGCCGCACCCCATGGTCGAGGGCACGACCGACGGCGACTACTACCGCGGCGACGTCACGGCCCCCACCTCGGCGCAGGTCGACTGGGTCGCCGAGCAGCGCCCGGAGGACCCGACGCTCGAGGCCGCGGGTCGCGCTGCGGCGTCGGACACCTCGGGACCGTCGGCGCGGAAGGGCGCGAAGTGACCGAGAGCGCCGTGGGCTCGGGAGGCGAGCTCGTCCTGTTCTGTATCATCGGCCCCCTCATGGTGGTGGCGGCGCTCGCGCTGCTGTTCGCGCGCAAGCCCGTGCACGCCGCCGTCGGCCTGATCTTCGTCATGATCGGCATGGCGTTCCTCTACACCGCGCTCGAGGCGCCGTTCCTCGGCGTCGCCCAGGTGGTCGTCTACACCGGCGCGATCATGATCCTGTTCGTGTTCGTGCTGATGCTCGTGGGCGTCGACGCCGCCGACTCGGTCGCGGAGACGATCAGGGGTCAGCGCTGGATCGCCGTCGCCCTCGGAGCCGGACTCGTCGCGGTGCTCGCCGGCGTCGTGCTCACGGCCAACCTGCCGCCCGCCGTCGGGCTGGAGGAGGCGAACGCCATGACCAACCCGGTCGGCGTCGCGTACGAGATCTTCGGCAGCACCGTGTTCGCGCTCGAGCTCGTCGGCGTCCTGCTGATCACCGCCGCGCTCGGGGCCATCACGCTGACCCACAAGGAGCGTCTCTCGGCGATCCGGGACCAGCGGGCCACCGTGCGGCTGCGACAGCGCGCATATGCGCGCGGCGAAGGTTCGCAGGTGCTCACGCCCGCTCCCGCGCCCGGCGTCTACGCGCTGCACAACGCGGCCGACGTCCCCGCGCTGGACCCCGAGGGCAACCCGATCGACATCTCCGTGCCGCGCGTGCTGCGCATCCGCGGCCAGGAGCTCGCCCCCGCCGACGTCGACGGCCACGTCGCCTCGATCGCGAGCGGCACCTTCGTGCAACCGGTCGCGTCCCCGCCGGCCCCGTCGCCCGACACGTCCGACCCCGCCGCGGGTCGGACCGACGAGGAGGGGGGCGAGCGATGAGCCTGATGCACTACCTGGTGCTGTCCGGGATCCTGTTCACGATCGGCGCGGTCACGGTTCTCGTGCGCCGCAACGCGATCCTCGCCTTCATGGGCGTCGAGCTCATGCTCAACTCCTGCAACCTGGCGCTCGTGGCGTTCAGCCGGGTGCACGGCACGCTGACCGGGCAGGTGATGGCCTTCTACGTGATGGTCGTGGCCGCCGCCGAGGTCGTCGTCGGCCTCGCGATCATCGTCTCCATCTACCGCGCGCGTCGGACGGTCTCCGTCGACGAGCCGAGCCTGCTGAGGAACTGAGCCAGCCATGATCGATCTCGCCTGGCTCGTCGTCGCCATCCCCCTGGCCTCGTCCGCCCTCCTGCTGCTCCTGGGCCGCCGCAGCGACGCCTGGGGTCACCTCCTGGCGACGCTCGCGGCGGTCGCGTCCTTCGTCGTCGGGCTGCTCGTCGTCCTGGAGGTCCTCGGGCAGAGCCCCGAGGAGCGCATCAACGACGTCCACCTCTTCTCGTGGATCCCGGCCGGGGAGCTGAGCATCGACGCCGGCCTCCGCGTCGACCCGTTGTCGCTGACCTTCGTCATGCTGATCACGTTCGTGGGCTCGCTGATCCACGTGTACTCGATCGGGTACATGACGCACGACCCGGCCCGCCGCCGGTTCTTCGCCTACCTCAACCTGTTCGTGGCCGCGATGCTCGTGCTGGTGCTCGCCGACTCCTACGCGCTGCTGTTCGTCGGCTGGGAGGGGGTGGGCCTCGCGTCCTACCTGCTCATCGGCTTCTGGAACCACAACACCGACTACGCGGTCGCCGCCAAAAAGGCGTTCGTGATGAACCGCGTGGGCGACATGGGCCTCATCGTCGCGATGGGCCTGATGTTCGCGAGCCTCGGCACCGTGAGCTTCTCCGGCGTCGACGCCGCGGCGAGCGGTCTGAGCACGCCGATGGCGACGGCGATCGGCCTGCTGCTGCTGCTCGGGGCGTGCGGCAAGTCGGCGCAGTTCCCGCTGCAGGCGTGGCTGGGGGACGCCATGGCCGGCCCGACGCCGGTCTCCGCCCTCATCCACGCCGCGACCATGGTCACGGCGGGCGTCTACCTCATCGTCCGCGCGGACTCGATCTTCTCCGCCGCCCCGACGGCGCAGCTCGTCACCGCGTGCGTCGGCGCATTCACGCTGCTGCTCGGCGCGGCGATCGCGTGCGGCAAGGACGACATCAAGAAGTCGCTCGCCGGCTCCACGATGTCCCAGATCGGCTACATGGTGCTGGCGGCCGGGCTCGGCCCGATCGGCTACGCCTACGCGATCTTCCACCTCGTCACGCACGGCTTCTTCAAGGCCGGTCTGTTCCTCGGGGCCGGTTCGGTGATGCACGCCAACGGCGACTCCACCGACATGCGGACCTACGGGGGGCTGCGCAAGGTCATGCTCGTGACCTGGGCGACGTTCGCCGTCTGCTGGCTCGCGATCATCGGAGTCCCGCCGTTCGCCGGCTTCTACAGCAAGGACAAGATCATCGAGACGGCGTTCGTCGGCGAGGGCTGGCAGCCGTGGGTGTTCGGCGGCGCGGCCCTGGTGGGCGCGGCCGTGACGGCGTTCTACATGTCGCGGATGTTCTTCATGACCTTCCACGGCAAGGCCCGCTGGGTCGACGAGGCCTCCAAGCTGGGCGCCGACGACCCGCGCCCGCGCCGCCACCCGCACGAGTCCCCGCTCGTCATGACGCTCCCGGTCGTGGTCCTCGCGATCGGCGCCGTCAGCCTCGGCTTCCTGCTCAGCCTCGGAGACGGGATCACAGGGTGGCTCGAGCCCGTGACCGGTCATGTCGACCACCCCGAGCCCGTGCTGCCCGTCCCCGTGATCCTCACGGCCACCCTGGTGCTGGTGGCGGCCGGCGTCGCGCTGGCCTGGCGCCAGTACGGTATGAACACCGTGCCGCTGACCGCACCGGCCGGGAGCCCGCTGACGCGCGCCGCGCGCCGCGACTTCTTCGCCGACGACGTCAACGAGGCCCTCGCGATGCGGCCCGGTCAGCACCTCACCCGCACGCTGGTCTACGCCGACACGGCGGTGGTCGACGGCGCCGTCACCGGTGCCGCGGCCGGCACCGTGGCCTCGGGCCGCGTGCTGCGGAAGCTGCAGAACGGCTACGTGCGCAGCTACGCCGCCATGATCCTTGCCGGCGTGGTCATCGCCGGCGCCGTCCTGCACCTCGTGCGCCTGTAGGAGAGGAGGAGACGTGAGCTCGCTTCCCTGGATCACCATCCTGATCGCCGTCCCCCTCGTCGCAGCACTCGTGCTGTGGCTCGTCCCCGGACTCCACCGGTTCGCCCGCCCCGTCGGGCTCGCCGTCTCGCTCGTCACGCTGGGCGGGGCCGTCGCCATGGCGACCGGCTTCGACCCCTCGCGCGCCGGTGAGCAGCAGCTCACCCAGACCGTGGGCTGGATCCCGTCGATCGGGGCGAGCTACGCCGTCGGGCTCAACGGCCTCGGCCTCGTGATGGTGCTGCTCGCCCTCGCGCTGGTGCCGATCGTGCTCGCGGCCGACTGGCACGCCGTCCCCGACGCGAGCGAGGCCGACCGCCGAGCCACCGACCGCCGCCGGGCCACCTTCGTGGCGCTCGTGCTGGCGCTCGCCTCGCTCATGGTCGCGGTGTTCGCCGCACGCGACGTGTTCCTGTTCTACGTGGTGTTCGAGGTCATGCTCATCCCGGTGTACTTCCTGGTCGGCATGTTCGGCGGTGCCAACCGCCGCTCCGCCGCGGTGAAGTTCCTCGTCTACTCCCTCGCGGGCGGGCTGATCATGCTCGTCGGCGTCGTGATGCTCTACCTCCAGGGCCCCGGCGGCCCGCAGGGCTTCCTCATCGACAACCTCGCGGGCGTCGTGAGCGACCCGACGACGGAGCGCTGGCTGTTCGTCGCGTTCTTCGTCGCGTTCGCGGTGAAGGCACCGATGTGGCCCGTGCACACCTGGCTGCCTGACACCACGGCCCAGGCAACGCCCGGCACCTCCACGCTGCTGGTCGGCGTGCTGGACAAGGTCGGCACCTTCGGGATGCTCGCCCTGTGCCTACCGCTGTTCCCGGGCGCCGCCCGCTGGGCCGCACCGGCGATCGTCGTCCTCGCGCTGATCTCGATCGTCTACGGCGCGCTCGTGGCGATCGGCCAGCAGGACATGATGCGCTTCATCGCCTTCACGTCGATCTCGCACTTCGGCTTCATCGTGCTGGGCATCTTCGTCGGCTCCGAGGTCGCGATGACCGGGGCGATGTTCTACATGCTCGCGCACGGCCTCTCGATCGCCGGGTTGTTCCTGCTCGCCGGCTACCTCGCCGAGCGCGGCGGCTCCCGACGCATCGACGCCTACGGCGGCTGGCAGCGCGTGACGCCGGTCCTGGCCGGGCTGTTCCTCGTCTCGGGCATGGCCTCGGTGGCGCTGCCCGGGCTGTCGGGCTTCATCGGCGAGTACCTCGTGCTGGTGGGCAGCTTCGCGTCCTCGATCCCGGCGGCCGCCGTCGCCACGCTCGGGGTCGTGCTCGCCGCCCTCTACTTCCTGCTCGTCTACCAGCGGGTGTTCACGGGTCAGCCGCGTGCCGAGATCGCGCAGGCGCGCGCCGACGGCGCGCTGCGCGACCTCGGGGCGCGCGAGCGCTGGAGCCTGGTGCCCGTCGTGGTGGCCATGGTGGTGCTGGGCGTGCTGCCCGGCCCGGTGCTGGACCTGTTGACCCCGCTCGCGCAGGTGCTCGCCCTGGGAGGCGCCCAGTGACCACGTTCCAGCCCCCCGTCATCGACTGGGCCGCGCTCACGCCGGTCCTGGTGATCGTCGGCGCCGGCGTCCTCGGAGTCCTCGTCGCGGCGTTCGCGCCGGCCGCGCGGCGCCGCAGCATCCAGGTCGTCGTCGCCCTGCTGGCGCCGCTCGCGGCCCTGGGTGCGGTCGCCTGGCGCTGGAGCGAGGTGGTCGGCGGTGGCGAGTCCACGTTCGTGGCCGGTCAGCTCGCCGAGGACGGTTTCGGCCTCGCGGCCCAGATGATCCTGCTCGTCATCGCCCTGGTCGGGTTCGCCGTGCTCGCCTCGCGGCTGCCGGGCGGCGAGGACGCGTTCACGCCGCAGGGTGCCTCGGCACCCGGTTCGGCCTACGAGGAGGCGGCGCGCAAGGCCGGTCTCGAGCAGACCGAGGTCTACCCGCTGGCGCTGTTCAGCCTCGCGGGCATGCTCGTCTTCACGATGGCGAACGACCTCCTGGTGCTGTTCGTCGCCCTCGAGGTGCTCTCGCTCCCGCTGTACGTGCTGACCGCGCTGGCCCGGCGTCGCCGCGTGCTGTCGCAGGAGGCCGCGCTGAAGTACTTCCTGCTCGGCGCCTTCTCCTCGGCGATCTTCCTGTTCGGCGTCGCGCTCCTGTTCGGCTACTCCGCCTCGCTCACCTACGCGGACATCGGCACGGCCGCCACGGCGAGCGTCGGGATGGACGGGATGGCCGTCGTCGGCCTCCTGATGGTCCTGACCGGTCTGCTCTTCAAGGTCGGCGCCGTGCCGTTCCACGCGTGGGTCCCCGACGTCTACCAGGGTGCGCCGACGCCCGTGACCGGCTTCATGGCCGCCGCCACCAAGACCGCCGCGTTCGCCGCGATCGCCCGCCTGCTGTACGTCGCGGCGCCGGGCTTCGCGTGGGACGTGGAGCCCGCGCTGTGGGTCGTGGCGATCGCCTCGATGCTCGTGGGCACCGTGCTGGCGATCGTGCAGACCGACATCAAGCGGACGCTGGCCTACTCCTCGGTCGCGCACGCCGGGTTCGCGCTCGTCGCGATCGTCTCGCTGCCCGAGGGTGGTCCTGACGCGCTGCTGTTCTACCTGCTCGCCTACAGCTTCGCCACCGTCGGTGCCTTCGCCGTCGTCACGCTCGTGCGCGAGCGCGACGACGCCGGGAACGTCACCGGCGAGGCCACGCACCTGTCGCAGTGGGCGGGCCTCGGCCGCCGCAGCCCGGTGCTGGCCGCCGCGATGGCGCTGTTCCTGCTGTCGTTCGCCGGCATCCCGCTGACGGCCGGGTTCCTGGGCAAGTTCACCGCGTTCGTCGCCGCGGCCGACGGCGGCGCGTGGCCGCTCGTCGCGGTCGCGGTGCTCGCCTCGATCGCCGCCGCGTTCTTCTACGTGCGCGTGATCGTGCTCATGTTCTTCACCCGGCCCGAGGAGTCCGACGAGCCGCAGCGCCAGCGCGCGCAGGCCGTCGCGCCCGGTGCGCTCACGCGCGTCGCGCTCGTCGTGTGCGCCGCGGGCACCCTCGTGCTCGGCGTCTGGCCGACCCCGGTTCTCGACCTGCTCGCGCAGGCGGCTAGATTCGTCGTGTGAGCCCGCGCGTGAACCAAGGACCCCTCCCCCTGAGCGACCCCGGGCTGGAGCAGGTCCTGCTCGACGGGCTCGCGGAGATCGAGAGCCGGCTCGACGTGGCGGTGTCGCGCACGCGCGTGCTCGGCGACGCGCCCTCGCGCCACCTGCTGTCCGCGGGTGGCAAGCGGATGCGCCCGGCGCTCGCGCTGCTGACCGCCCAGCTCGGCACCGGGACGTCGGAGGAGGTCCTCGAGGCCGCCGTCGGCGTCGAGCTCACCCACCTCGCCTCGCTGTACCACGACGACGTGATGGACTCGGCGACCACGCGTCGCGGTGCCCCGAGCGCGCACCAGGTGTGGGGCAACTCCGTCGCGATCCTCGCGGGTGACCTGCTGTTCGCGCGCGCCTCGCAGACCGTGGCCGGCCTCGGGGCCACCGCCGTGAAGATCCAGGCCGAGACGTTCGAGCGCCTGTGCGTGGGGCAGCTCCAGGAGACGATCGGACCGCAGGACGGCGAGGACCCGGTCGAGCACCACCTCGAGGTCCTCGCGGGCAAGACCGGGTCGCTCATCGCGGCCGCCGCCCACTTCGGCGCGCTGTTCGGCGGCCTGACGGGGGAGCGGCTGCGTGCCGTCGTGGCGTACGGCGAGCGCGTGGGCGTGGCGTTCCAGCTGGCCGACGACGTGCTCGACCTCGCCTCCTCGGCCGAGGTGCTCGGCAAGATCCCCGGCACCGACCTGCGCGAGGGCGTGCCGACGATGCCCGTCCTGCTGCTGCGCCGGGCCGGCTCCGACGCCGACGACTCCGGCATCGACGACGAGGGCCGCGCGATCCTCGCCGCGCTCGACGGCGACCTGCACTCCGACGAGGCGCTCGCCGCCGTCGTCGCCAGGCTCGCCGCGCACCCCGTGATGGAGCAGGCGCGCGAGATGGCGCGGGGCTCCTCGCGCGACGCCGTCGCCGCGCTCGACGTGATCGAGAGCTCGCCCGCGAAGGACGCGCTGCGCGAGTTCGCCGACCTCGTGGTCGAGCGTCTGGCCTGAGGCCGCGGGCCGCCATGACGTCCGACGCGGGCAGCGGAGCGCCGGTCGAACCGCTCGTCGCGCGGCTGCGTGCCGCCGGGTGCGTCTACGCCGAGGACGAGGCCGCCGCGCTGCGCGAGCTCCCGCCCGAGCGGCTCGAGGCCTCCGTCCGACGCCGCGAGGCGGGAGAGCCGCTCGAGCACGTGCTCGGGTGGGTGGAGCTCGGCGGACGTCGGCTCGCGATCGAACCCGGCGTGTTCGTCCCGCGGCAGCGCACGCTGCTGCTCGTGGCCGAGGCGGTCCGGCTGACGCCTCCGGGATCGCGCGTCCTGGACCTGTGCTGCGGGTGCGGCGCGGTCGGCAGGCTGCTGGCCGAGCGGGTGCCCGGACTGCACCTGGACGCGGCCGACGTCGACGAGCGCGCGGTCGCCGTCGCGCGCCGCAACCTCGCTCCCGTGGGGGGCCGCGTGTGGTGCGGCGACCTCGTCGATCCGCTGCCGACGGCGCTGCGCGGTGCGCTCGCGACCATCACCGCCAACGTCCCCTACGTCCCGAGCGGCGCGGAGCACCTCGTGCCCGGGGACCTGCGAGCGGCCGAACCGCGGTTCACGCGCGACGGCGGGGAGGACGGCCTCGACGTCCTGCGTCGCGTGGCGGCGGTGGCGGCGTCGTGGCTCGCACTTGGCGGCCACGTGCTGAGCGAGGTGGCCGAGCACCAGGTGCCCGCGGCGGTGGCGGTCCTGGCAGCGGCGGGGCTGACGCCCGCGCACGTCGTGGACGACGACGGCACCGCCGTGGTCGTGGGCGCCCGACGGCGCTGACGGGGCTGACGGGGCTGACGGGGCTGACGCGGACACGGCCTCGGGGGCAGGATGGTGGCGACGACAGACGGTCGCCACAAGGACCCCAGGAGCCGAGATGTCCCGACGCGACGAGATCCAGTGCTGGCTGACCGACATGGACGGTGTGCTGGTCCACGAGAACCACGCGCTGCCGGGGGCGGCCGAGCTGCTGGAGCAGTGGGCGACCGAGGACCGGCCGTTCCTGGTGCTGACGAACAACTCGATCTTCACGCCGCGCGACCTCAGCGCCCGGCTGCGAGCGTCCGGCCTGATCGTGCCCGAGGAGGCGATCTGGACCTCGGCCCTGGCGACGGCGGACTTCTGCGCCTCGCAGATGCCCGGCGGCTCGGCGTTCGTGATCGGCGAGGCCGGCATCACCACGGCCCTGCACGAGGCCGGGTTCATCATGACCGAGACCGACCCCGACTACGTGGTGGTCGGGGAGACCCGGAACTACTCCTTCGAGGCGATCACCAAGGCGATCCGGCTCATCGGTGCGGGTGCACGCTTCATCGCCACCAACCCGGACGCCACCGGCCCCTCGGCCGACGGGCCGATGCCCGCCACGGGAGCCATCGCCGCGCTGATCACGAAGGCCACGGGACGCGAGCCCTACGTGGTGGGCAAGCCCAACCCGATGATGTTCCGCTCGGCCATGAACCGCATCGGCGCGCACTCCGAGAACACCGCCATGATCGGCGACCGGATGGACACCGACATCGTCGCGGGCATCGAGGCGGGCCTGCACACGATCCTGGTCCTCACGGGCATCAGCGACGAGGCCGAGATCAACCGCTACCCGTTCCGGCCCGACGAGGTCATCTCCGGTGTCGGTGAGCTGGTGCGGCACCCGCGGTCCGCAGTCTGACGCCGGGCCCGCCGGAGCCGAACCACTAGAGCTGGACCGGCGGCACGTAGGCCAGCTGCGCCACCTGCACGCCCGCCTCGCGCGTGATGACCTGAGCGCGACCGGGAACGCCGATGCGGGCCTTGATGCGCCCGAGCAGGGCCCCCTCGTCCGGGCTGCCGGACAGCAGGATCGTCGGGACCGCGAGGTCCTTGAGCGGCTGGAGCACGGGGTCGTACAGGGCCCGGCTCGCGCCGCCCACGCGCCGGGTGACGGCGAGGTGCAGCCCGACGTCGCCCGCCTGGGCGAACAGCGGCGCCAGGGCCAGCAGCGGGTTGCCGGCCGACGTCGCCACGAGGTCGTAGTCGTCCACGAGCACGAAGACGTCCGGCCCCTTCCACCAGGACCGGGCGCGCAGCTGGGCGGGCGTCACGTCGGGTCCGGGCATCCGTGTGCGCAGGAACTGCACGAGCCCCTGGAGGCTGCCGGTGGCCTGCTCGTGACCGGTGTAGTAGCCGTTGAGGTAGGAGTCCGGGATCTCGCCGAGCAGCGCGCGCCGGTAGTCCAGCACGACGAACTGCGCCTCCTTCGGCGTCCGCGTGCGCATCACCTCGTGCACGAGGCCGCGCAGGAAGGACGTCTTGCCCGCCCCGCTGTCGCCCAGCAGGAGCACGTGCGGCTCGTCCGTCGGATCGAGGCCGAGGGGCGCGAGGGCCGCCTCGTCGACGCCGAGCAGCAGCCGCGGGTCCTCGGCGCCGGCGTCGGCGCGCACCTCATCGAGCGAGATCAGCTCGGGCAGCAGGCGCAGCTTGGGGCCGGCCGGGCCGTCCCAGGCCGAGGCGATCGTCTGGACGAGGTCGCCCACGCCGTCGCCCAGCGTGCCGGGACGCGGATCGCCGTCGATGCGGGGGAGCGCGCCGAGCATGTGGTGCTTGGACGGCATGAGGCCGCGACCGGGCCGGTTCGCGGGCACCGTCTGGGCGACCTTGCGGTCGACCTCGGAGTCCAGGGAGTCGCCCAGGCGCAGCTCGAGCCGGGTGCCCACCACGTCCTTCATCTGCGAGCGCAGGTCCATCCAGCGTCCCGACGCGAGCATCACGTGCAGACCGAACGTGAGGCCGCGGCCCGCGAGCGCCTGGATGAGCGGCTCGATGTCGTCGAACTCGCTGCGCAGCGTGGTCCAGCCGTCGATGACGAGGAAGACGTCGCCGTAGCCGTCGTCGATCCCGGTCGGGTCGCCCGGCGTGCGGCGCGACCGGTAGGTCTCGACCGTGTCGATGCCCTTGTCGCGGAAGTACTTCTCGCGGGCGTTCACGATCGCCGTCACCTCGGCCACCGTGCGGCGCACGACGTCGGGCTCGCTGCGCCCGGCCACGCTCGCGACGTGCGGGAGGTCGCGGAACGGGGTGAACGTGCCGCCACCGAAGTCGAGCACGTAGAACTGCGCCTCGAGCGGCGTGTGCGTCAGCGCGACGCCCGTGACGATCGAGCGCAGCATCGTGCTCTTGCCGCTGCGCGGGGCACCGACGACGCCGACGTGCCCGCCCGCACCCGCGAGCGAGATCGTGAGGGTCTCGCGACGCTGCTCGAGCGGCCGGTCGACCAGACCGAGCGGCACCACCATGTCGCCCGCCGCTCGCCAGCCGGGGGAGTGCAGCCCGCGGCCCGGCTCGACCACGAGGTCGGGGGCGAGCTGGTCGAACGTGAGGGGGACCTCGAGCGGCGGCAGCCACACCTGGTGCGCCTCGGGACCCTGGTCCTTCATGCGGCGCACGGCGATGTCGAACGTCGCGCGACCCGCCTCGGGGTCGGGGGCGTCCTCCTGCTCGACCTCCACGACGCGCTGCGCCTGCACCGGCGCGGCCGTGAACGGCGTGAGACGCACGTCGCCGGACGAGCGACGGCGTCGGCGACGACGACGGGGCGGCGGTCCGGAGACGTAGGCGGCGCGGAACTGGATCAGCGACGTGGTGTCGGGCTTGAGGTAGCCGATGCCCGGGACCGAGGGCAGCGTGTAGGCGTCGGGGACGCCGAGCACGGTGCGCGACTCCGCCGAGGAGAACGTGCGCAGACCGATGCGGTAGGACAGGTGGGACTCCAGCCCGCGCAGCCGGCCCTCCTCCAACCGCTGCGAGGACAGCAGCAGGTGCATCTGCAGCGATCGGCCGAGCCGGCCGATGGCCACGAACAGATCGGTGAACTCCGGCTTCGCCGAGAGCAGCTCGGAGAACTCGTCGCACACGATGAGGAGCGCCGGCAGCGGCGGCAGGTCGGTGCGCCCCTCCTTGCGCGCCTTGGTGTACTCGCTGACGTTCGTGAAGTTGCCGGCCGAGCGCAGCAGCTCCTGCCTGCGGGTCATCTCACCCTGCAGCGCGTCCTGCATGCGGTCGACGAGCGCGAGCTCCTCACCCAGGTTGGTGATGATCGCCGAGACGTGCGGCATGTCCGCCATCCCGGCGAACGTCGCACCACCCTTGAAGTCGACCAGCACGAAGTTGAGGTCCTCGGACGAGTGCGTCATGGCCAGGGCCAGCACCAGCGTGCGCAGCACCTCGGACTTGCCCGAGCCGGTGGCGCCGATGATCAGCCCGTGCGGGCCCATGCCCTCCTCGGCGGACTCCTTGATGTCCAGGTGGATCGGGGCGCCCTGCGTGGTCATGCCGATCGGCACGCGCAGCCGGTCGCGCTTCGACCGCGGTCGCCAACCCTGCGCGACCGAGAAGTCGCGCACGTCCCCGAGCCCGAGCAGGTCCACGAGCTCGGCGGAGGTGACCGTCCGGGGACCCGACTCCTCCTCGGTCGGCAGCCCGCCGCGCACGAGACGTCGCGCGGCCGCCTCCGCCCCGGCGATCGAGAGCGCGTCCGCCTCGCCGATGCGCGGGTCGACGCCGTAGCGCACCACGCTCAGGCGCGACGGGCCGCCGCCCGCGGTCGGCTGCAGCAGCAGCCGCGTGTGGTGGACGTCGGCGACGTCGCCCCACTGCTGCGGCAGGTCGAGCACGGTGACGCCCTGCAGCCCGCCCTCGCGGGCCAGCGCGTGGGTTGCGGGCAGTGCGACGCCGTCGGTCACGAGGACGACGTGCGGCAGCGCCTGCTCGGCGGCCAGGGAGAACGGTCCGCGCTCGCCGAGCGGCAGCAGCACGAGCACCTCGGCGGCGTCGGAACCGATGACGCGGACGTGCCCGGCGCCGTCGGTCCGGGTGGGCGACCACGCGTGCGGCAGCCACTTCACCCACTCCCACGCCGGCAGGTTCTCGGGCGAGGCGACGACGGCGATGCGCACGTCGGCGGGGGAGGTGAACGTCGCCAGGTGGCACAGCACGGCGCGCGCGAGCGCGCGGGAGGCGTCGCCGTCGCCGGCGATCTCGACGCGGGACGTCGACATGAGGTCGAGGCGCGTGGGCAGGTCCGTCTGCACCGAGTGCGTGGTGACGAACCGGTGCGCGGCGCTCGCGGCGACGGGGTCGGGCTGGGCGTTCGGCTCGGGCTCCGCCTCCTCGATCGTCACCGAGAGCGGCGCCTGCGCGGTGCCGATGCGCACGTGCAGCAGGTCGGGGTCGCCGACCCGCCGCTCCCAGACGCGCGTGCCCTCCTCGGCCACGACCGCCAGCGCGGGCGGGCTGGGCATGTGCCACTCGGCGTTCAGCCGCTGGCGTCCGGCCGCCGCGCGCACGTCCTCGCGCAGCCCGGCGAGGTAGGACAGGTACTCGCGCCGCGCGCCCGTGACCGCCGAGCGGTGCATCGAGCGCTGCCGCATCAGGTTGACGATCACGAAGCCCAGCGACGCCACGAGGATCGCGCCGCCCATGAGGATGCGCGTGGTCGAGACGCCGCCACCGCCGGTCGCACCGAGCGTGATGACGGCGATCGAGCCGACGCTGCCCATCACGGGCATGATCGTCATCGCCGTGCTGCTGCCGCCCTCCGCCTTGACCAGGTCGGGGGGTGCCTGCAGCTCGATCGTCCCGGTCGGCACCGGGGGTGCCTCGACGCGGCCGGTCTCCACACTCATGTCAGTCCTTCCGGCGGCGAAGTCGACCGCCTGCCCAGGGTAGTTGCCCACCTAGACTCGGCGGGAGTCGAGACAGCGGTCCGTGCGGGCGGGATGCGCTGGTGGTCCACCACGGGAGGCGAGAGATGACGGCGACGGCATCGTCAACCGGTGGGGCCGACCTGGTCACGACCTACTCCGTGCTCACGCCGCAGGGCCGGCGCGACGTCGTCCTGACCGGCGCCGTCACCGTGGCCGACCTGCTCGAGGCCGTGCAGCTGCCGGCGACGACGGCGCTGCTCACGGCCGGCGGGCTGGTGCTGCACGCGAACGACGACCTCGACCGTCTCGCGGGCGGCGAGGTGCTGGTGGTCGGCGTGCGCCGCGGGGAGGGCCCGAGCCGGGGCCGGACGAGGGACGAGGACGACGACGAGGACGTCGCCGCGGCCCCCGCCGCCCTCGCCGCGCCGCTGTGGGCGGTCGCGGGTGCGACCGGCGCGCTGGCCCTGGTCCGCGCGGCCGAGCTCGCCGGCGGCGGTGCGGACGCCGCGGTGCCCGTCTGGCCCGCCGTGCTCGCGGGGCTCCTGGCCGTCGTGCTCGCGATCCTCGGGCCCCGTCGTGGCGCCGCCGCGACCGCCACGACGGTGGCGACCTGGACGGCCGCCGCCGCGGGCGGTCTGCTCGCCGTTCCCGGTGGCCTGCTCGACCCGGCCGTGGCCTCACCGCTGCTCCTGCCCGTCACGACCGCCCTGCTCGCCGCGTCGGCCGCGGTCGCCCTGCGGTACGCGTCGCTGCACGGCACCTCGGCCGCCGTCCTCGCCGGCGTCGTCCTGGCGTTCACGGGGGCGCTGGCGTCGGCCGGAGCCGTGGCCGTGATGACGGGGACGGGGGTCGTCGGCGCGTGCGCCGTGGTGCTCGGTCTCGCGCCGATCGTCGCTCGCGCCCTCCCGGCGGGGAGTCTCGACGTGCCCGACCACGTCGTGGTCGACCTGAGCGCGGCTCAGCGCACCGCCACGTCGGTGCGCGAGCGCGAGGTCGCCTCGCCGCCGTTCGTGCGTGGCCACACCGTCCGCCGATCCGTCACGACGGCGCAGGCCCGCCGCAGCAGCGCAGCGGTCCTGCTCGGGGTGGTCGTCGCCGTGCTGGCGCCGGTCGTGCTGCTCGCGCCGCTGCCGGAGCCGACGGGCTGGACCTCGCACGTCCAGCTGTGGGCGACGGGTGCGCTCGGCGTGGTCGTGTCCCTCGCCCTCGTCCTGATCCCGCGCCAGGAGCGACTCACGGCGGCCCGCCTCGGGCCGCGGCTGGCCGCCGGAGCCACCGCCGTGCTGTCGGCCGTCTGGTTCGCCCGCGTGCTCGACGCCGGGGTCCTGCCGGTCGCGGTCGCGCTGCTGGCAGCGGTCCTGGCGGTCGCGACGTCGTTCGCCCTCGGCCGCGGCTGGCGATCGGTCAGGGCCTCGCGCTCCGCCGACGCGCTGGAGTCCGTCGCGGTCGCCCTGGCCCCGGCGCTCGGCCTGCTGACGGCCGGGGTGCTGGCCTGGCTGCGTCTGTTAGCGTCCGGGTGATGGCCGTCCCGCCCCGTCCCAGCGCCCCGCCGCCGTCCACGGCGGCGGCCGTCGATGCGCCCGCGCTGCCGCGTGCCGGCGTGGGACAGCGCCTCGCGGCCTACGCCGTCGACCTCGCGCTGGTCGGGGCCGTGCTCGCCGTCGGCGTCCTCCTCGGCAGCTGGATCCTCGGCGTCGTGCTGGCGCTCGAGGTGGTCGTGATCTCCGTCGTCGTCGAGTCGCGGTACGGCCTCACCCTCGGCAAGCTCGTCACCCGCACGCGCACCACCACCGCGGGCGGCGACCTGGCCCCCGGGCTGCGACGCGGCGCGACGCGGGCCGCCCTGTTCGGCGCGGCCCACCTGGCCGCCGGGCTCGGGCAGATCGCCCTCCTCGCGGCCTCCGGTCGCGCCACGGCCTGGCACGACCGGGTCGCCGGCACCGACGTGGTGACGCTTCGCTCGCCCACCGCCCGGCGGGTACCGGCCGCGTCCCTCGCGGCGGCCGTGCCAGCGGTTCCGACGGCGCCCGCGGGCGTGCCCGCCGGCGTCTGGCCCGGAGCGGGGCCCGCCGGCTCCCGACAGCCGGGTGCGGCCGGGGCTCCGGCATCCTGGCGGCCGCCCGAGCTGCTGGACGTGCCCGTCAGCTCCGACTCGATCTCGATGCGCGAGTTCCGCGCGCTGCGCGACGCGGCCGCCGGCCGACCGCCGGCCGCCCCGCGACCCGCGGTCGCGGTCCCGCCGCGTCCGGGGCCAGCGGGTCACGTGCCGCCGTCGGCCCCTCGAACCGCGGCCCAAGACTTCCGGCCCCCGGCGGCGCCGGCGGCCTCGAGCGCCGTAGCCGCGCCCGTGACACCGGCCGCACGGATCGGCGCGCCGGCGGTTCCGGCTCCGCCGGTGACCGGGGCCGCGCGGGTCACCCGCGTCGTGCTCTCGCCCGGTGACGGCGCGACGCACACGATCACGGGCTCCGCCGTCGTCGGACGCCGTCCGCGTGCCGAGAGCGAGGACGTCCAGGTCGTCGAGATCGCGGACGTCGCACGGTCGCTCTCGCGCACCCACGTGCGCATCCGGGTGACGGGCGGGGTCGCCTGGGTCGAGGACGCAGGTTCGGCCAACGGCACGCGTCTCCGGGCCCCGGACGGGACGCTGACGCCGCTGGGCGCCGGGGTCCCCGTCCGGCTGGTCTCCGGAGCGGTGCTGGAGCTGGGGCAGGTCAGCCTGGGTGTGACCCTGGGCTGATCGCCCGCCCGGTCACCAGTCCTCGGACTCCGCGGGCGCCGCCTCGATCGAGGATCGGCTGCCCGAGGACGACGCCGCGGCCACGATGGCCGCGGCGGCCTCGTCCTCGTGCGTGCTGCGCACGATCGCCGTACCCGACTCCGCCTCGCCGCCCGTGCCGCCGCCCGAGCCGGGGACGAACGGGACGGCCGCACCGCCGGCGGCAGCGGCAGCCGTGGTCGGGGCCGCGGCGGCGGGGGCCGCCGAGGAGGCGGCCGCGGGGGACATCGAACCGTCGGGGCCGGTGTCGTGCTGCGCTCGCGTGGAGACCCAGGTGTCGCGGGGGGCCGTGCCGGCCGAACCGCCACCGGCGGACCGGTGGCCACCGCCGCCCCCACCACCGCGACGGGCCGACGCGAACCTGGCCGCACCCGCGGCCGCGGCCCCGGCAGCGCCACCACCGGCGACGGCACCGGTGGACGGCGACTCCTGCGCCACCGACGCCGAGTCGGGTGCGGGCTGCGGGTCGGTGACCACGCGTGGCTTCTCCACGATGATCGGCTCCGTGCGGGTGGGGTCCTCACCATCGAACGTGGGGACCTCGACCGGGCGCATCAGGCTCGCGGCGCGTGCCATGTCCGCCTCGAACCGCTGCATCGCCTGACGAGCGGCGACCTTCTGCTCCTTGCCGACCTCGGTCATCCAGTGCTGCTGGGCGGCGGCCGGGGTGAGCATCCCGACACCGGAGACGACGATCGGCTCACCGAGCGCCAGGAGCGAGCGGTGGGCGGGCGCCAGCTCGATCTTCTCGATCCGCCGGAACTCCTCGTGCGCCTCCTGCATCGCGCGCTCCGCGAGCTCGAGCCCGTCGAGCGAACCGCTGATGGCGTCGGCGGTGTCGCGCAGGTGCAGCGCGAGGGTCAGGTAGGCGACGCGGGCCGGATCGCCCTGGATGCCGTCGAGCATCGGCTCCTCGGACTGCCTGCGCAGGCGCGCCGACACCTCCTCGACCGCCTCGGCGCTGCGTCGCAGCGTCTGACGCTGCTCGCCGCGCACCCCGGCCTGGTCGGTGAACGCGGCCGCGACGGCCGACAGCTCCATCAGGCCACGGGGCGTGCGGCGGGGTCGACGGCGGCACCGAGCGAGACCGGTGACGCGGCTGCCGACGAGCCGGGCGCGGTCGCGCGGCGGCGTGCCGAGGGAGCTCGCGACGACTCGACGCTCGTCGGTGACGGGCGTCAGCACGTCGCGGCGAGGACCGCGGCCGTCGTCGCCGACGAGTCGGGCGCCCTCGCGGGGCGAACCGTTCAGCCCGGCGTCGCCGGGAGCGAACCCGACCAGTCGGGCCTCGCCGTGGTCGAGGGCGACCATCCGCTGCGCCGCGACCTCGGGGCGGTTGTCGTCGCTCATGCCTGCGTCTCCTGCTCGGGTGCGATCGGGGTGGGACGGACGTCGGGACCGCCCTCGAAGCGTGCCGGCAGGGCCTCGAACACGGGCTGCGAGGAGGAGATCGGTCGCGACGGGTCCAGGGTGGCCGGGGCGGGGAGGGTCCTGATCGGTGTGGCGCCCGAGCCCGTGGTGGAACCCGACGCACTCCCGCCGCCGTCGATGCCGTCCGCGATGGCCCGCAGCCGGTCGGCGAGGTCCTCGTCGACGGCGGTCACCTCACCCGCGAGCTGCGTCAGCTTCCTGGCCATCACCAGCAGCTCGTCCCCCATGACGGCGAGCGAGGCCTCGTAGCTCTCCAGCGCGTCGCTGAAGGAGGAGTCCAGGCGGACGCCGGGGTCGGTGGGGGAGTAGGGCTCGCGCTCGTTGAGGTCGGCCGTGAGGCCGAGGTCCTGCTCGTCGCGCCGGAGCTGGTCCGAGCAGTCCTCCATCACGGTCACGTGGTTCCTGACGACGCTCTCGTCGACGCTGATGCGCTTCATGCTCGGCCCCTGGATGGCTCGTGGCCGGTCCCGGACGGTCCCGGTCGGTGCTGTCTGGATCGGTGCTGGGTCTTCGGTGCTGGGTGGTGCGGCGTGGTGACGCCTCGCAGAACGGCGGCACGTACCGGAACCGCGCGGGGCTCCGGTACGACCGTCGTGCGGGGAGGCGTCACTGCCAGGCGCGGGTGGCCTTGCCCTCGACGCCCTGGTAGGCCTCGTTGCTGTTCGTGACGGTCGTGCCGACCTGCAGCAGGAGGGCCTTCATGTCCTCGAGCGCGCTGTTCCACTGGGTCTGCGCGACGCGGTAGGACTCCTTCGCGTCACCGTCCCAGTCGGCCTGGAGGGCCTGGAGGCGACCCTCGAGGTCGGCCAGCGTGCTGCCGATGTTGTTCGCGCCGTGCTTGATGTCGCCGGCCGCCGTGTCGAGCGCGGAGAAGCCGACTGTGATGCCGTTGCCACTCATGGTGTGTCCCCTTCTCAGTTCCCGCTGAGGCTGGCGTTGAACGCGTTCATCGCCTGCTGCGCGGAGTCGTCGGTCTCGGTGTACGCGGTGTCGGTGCCGGTGAGGTTGGCCTCGAAGGTCTCCAGGGCCGTGGTGAGGCGGCTCGCGTCGCGCTCCCAGTTGGTCATGACGTTGGAGAAGGCGAGCTGGCCGGTACCGCGCCACTGCCCCTCGAGCGAGGTGAGCTTCGTACGGAGGTCGGCGATCTGGGTGTTCAGCGTCGTGCGAGCGTCGCTGACGTGGCCGGCACCGGTCCGTAGCGCGCCTTCCTCGGCTGAGAACTGGTCAGCCATGTCACTCTCCTTTTCTCATGGGCCTCGGGCCCCCTGACGATGTCTCGTCCGTCACCGGTTCGGCGACATGGCTAGGACACTACGACGCGGTGACCACGGGTGGCGATGGGGAGATGTCCCCATGGGTGGCGGACCCACCCCTCGCGCCGCGCCCGCACCTATGCTGGGCCGAGCCCGCCGCCGAACCACGAAGGAGCACGGCGTCCATGACCCTCCCCGCGCCCGCCGCACCCCCGCCCACCGGTGGGGACGAGGCGACCGTCGCCGGTGGCGGCCTGGTACGCGTGACGGTGGCCGCCGGACCCCGCCGTGCCGACCTCACCCTTCCCGCCGAGGTCCCGCTGGTCGAGGTGCTGCCGGGACTCGCGCGCACGCTCGGCCAGCTCGAGGTCACCTCGGCGCACACCGGCCTCGAGCTCGTCACCACGCAGGGACGTCGCCTGGGCGGCGAGCTCACGCTGGCGGGGGCCGGGGTCCTCGAGGGCGCCGTCCTGACCCTCGCCCCCGCACGCGCGCGCTCGGGCAGCACCCGCTACGACGACGTCGTCGAGGCCGTCGCCGACGTGATCGAGCAGGGCAGCGAGCCGTGGAGCCCGCAGGACGCGGCGCGCGCCGCCGTCGGCGTCGCCTCGGTCTTCCTGCTGGCGGGCGGGGCCGTCCTCGCCGTCAGCGGCCTGGGCCCGGTGCTCACCGCGAGCCTCGGGGGAGCGGGTGCGCTCCTGGCGCTCGTGACCGCCGTCGTCCTCGCCCGCACCGACGCCCCGCGCACCGCCGCCCTCACGATCGGGGTCGTCGCCTCGGTGCTCGCCGCTCTCGCGGGCTTCCTCGGTCTCGACGGGCTGACCCGCCTGGCCGACGGCGAGGCCGCCCTCGCGCTGACGGCCGCCGGCGGCGGGGCCGTGCTCGTGGCGGGGCTGCTCGCCGCCCTCGTGCCCGGGCTGCGCCGCGAGATGGTCGGTCCCGCGATCGCGGGCACCGTCGCGCTGCTCGTGGGCGGCATCACCGCCTGGCAGGGGAGCGGTCTCGCCCCTGTCGTGACCATCGCGGCCTTCGCCGTCGTGGCGTGCGCCCTGGTCGGGGTGCCATGGCTGGCGCTCGCCGCCACGCCGCTGCGCGTCGTCACCCCGCGCGACGACCGCGAGATCCTCGCCGACGTGCCGCCCGTGGACATCGAGGCCGTGCGCGAGCAGGCGATCCAGGGCCAGCGGCTGCAGATCGCGATGCGCGCGGGCGCGGGTGCCGCGCTCGTCGCGCTGACGCCGGGGGCGGCGACCGCCGGCGTGGCGGGCCTCCTCATGACGACGGTGGGCTTCGGCGCGCTGCTCCTGACGGTGCGCGAGTCGCGCGCCCGGTGGGACGTGGCCGTCGTGACAGCGACGGGTGCCGGCGGATTCCTGCTGGCGATCCTCACGGCGGCGCTGACCCAGCCGACCTGGCGGCCCGCGCTCGTGGTGGTGCTCCTGGCGGGGGCGTTCGCCGTCGTCGTGACCGCCCTGCTCGTCACCGGCCGCCAGCTCCGCCTCGCGCGCGCGGCCGACGTCGCCCAGCTCGCGCTGCTGGCCGCGCTGCCGCCGCTCGCGGTCGTCGCGGCCGGGGCGCTGCAGTGACGGCGAGGGGCTGAGCGTGGCGTCGAAGAAGGAGCTGGTCGAGGCCCAGTCGTTCAGCCGCCGCAGGCTGCTGACCGCGTTCGTCTCCGGCGCCCCGGGCGGCCGCGAGCTCGAACCGACCTCCCCCGTGCGCGGCGTGGTCGCCGGCGTCGTCCTCGCGGTGCTGGTCGTGGCCGGCGGTCTCGGCAGCGGTCTGCTCAACCGCGGGCTGCCCGACGGCTGGGAGAACGGCCGCATCATGCTCGTGGGCGACAACGCCGCCCGCTACGTGACCGACGACGGACAGCTCGTCCCGATCCTCAACATGGCCAGCGCGCGCCTGCTCGTCGAGCCGGGGGCGCCGATCCACACCGTCAGGGCGAGCCTCGTGGAGGGGATCCCCGTCCTCGCCCCCGCGGGCATCGTCGGTGCTCCCGACAACCTGCCCGGCACGGACAGGCTCGTCGACGACGGCTGGCAGGCGTGCCTCGCGCTGGACGGCGGCACCGCGACGTCGCTCGGCAGCTCGGACGGCGCGGCGTCGGGCGACTCCGGTGCCGCAGACGACGACGCCGTCGCAGCCCCCGCGGGGCCGCCCGCCTCGATGCTCGCGCTCGTGGGCGACCAGGTGCACCTCGTGCAGGGCGGCTACTCCTACCTGCTCGGCGGCGGCGAGGAGCAGAGCGGCCTCCTGCGCGAGCTCGGCTTCGGTCCGGACAGCCCCCGTCCCGCGCGCGAGGAGTGGCTCGCGCTGGTCACACCGGGGGAGACCCTCGCGCCGTACCTGCCCGAGGGCGTCGGCGGTGTCCCCGCGGGCGACCTCGGTCAGATCGCCGGTGTCACGGTCGGAACGGTCGTGCAGCGCGAGGAGACCGGCCAGGAGTACGTGGCCCTCGCGGACGGGCGCCTCGCACCCCTGAACTCCTTCACGGCCGCGATCTACCGCACGGCACCCGGCGTCGGCGCGCCCGTGTCGGTCCCCGCCAACGCGCTGGCGTCGGTGGCCGACGTGCCGGCCGCCGAGACCCCGTTCCCGCGCGACTGGCCGCAGGAGCTCGGCGTTCCTCTCACGGACGCGCAGCCGGCGTGCGCCGAGCTCAGCGTCGCCGACTTCGGCGCCACGCTGGTGGCGGGCGACGGCGACGTCCCGGAGCGGTCGGGCGTCACCGTCGCGCAGGGTGGCGGCGCGCTCGCGCTGTTCGCCGCCGAGGCCGACACCACCTCCGGACCCGTCCGGTTCGTCGACGAGAACGGCACCGCCTACGCCGTCGAGGCGGCCGGGGGCGGCACGCGGCAGGACGCCCTGAACCGGCTGTTCTCGACCGGCGGCTCCGACGTGGTCGTGCCCGTCGTCGTGCCCTACGCCTGGGGCGACCTGTTCGCCTCGGGTCCGACGCTCTCGATCGAGGCCGCGCAGCGCTCGCGGACCGAGGTGCCCGCAGCCGCCGATGCCGCGAGCGAGGGCGGCACGCCGTGAGGCGAGGGTTGGCCGCGGTCACGACGGCGGCGCTCACGGCGGGGCTGCTCGTCGGCCCCGCGCTCGTGGGGCCGACCGGGTCGGCCGGGTCGGTCGGGGTGTCGACCGCGAGCGCCGCGGTCGGGGGGACGTGCGAGCCGGACGCGCTGATCGGTGAGCCCGAGTGGGGTCCTGCGGCGATCGGGCGCGACGCTGCGAATGCGCTGGCCGACGGCGCGGGCGTGCGCGTCGCCGTCGTCGACTCCGGCGTGCAGGCGACGTTCCCACACCTGGTGGGCGCGGTGGAGCCGGGGCGCGACGTCGTCGCCAAGGATCCCGAGGACGGCACGGGGACGCGCGACATCTTCGGCCACGGGTCGGCGGTCGCCACGATCATCGCGGGCCGACGGGTCGAGGGATCCGCGCTGGTGGGCATCGCGCCCGCCGCGACGATCGTGCCCTTCCGCGTCTACTACGAGGACGACAGCGACCAGGCCGAGCGCGAGGACAAGCACCCGACGCCGGCCAGGATCGCGGCGGGCATCAGGGAGGCGGCGGCCGCGGGCGTTCGCGTGATCGTCGTGGCCATGAGCACGGCCGAGGACAACCCCGAGCTCGCCGCCGCGGTCGCGGACGCGACGGCCGGCGGCGCGCTGGTCATCTCCTCGATGGGCAACGCGACCGAGGACTCCGACCCGACCCGTCCGCGCTACCCGGCGGCCTACCCCGAGGTGCTCGCGGTGGGCGCGTTCGACCAGGAGTTCACGCCCGTCCTCGCCTACCGGGGTGACCACGTGGACGTGGCCGCGCCCGGGGTCGGCGTCCTGACGACGGGGAGGTCGGGGGGCGACTGCCTCCTCGGCACGACCGAGCAGGCGACCAGCTGGGCGACCGCGCACGTCGGTGGTGTGGCCGCGCTCGTCGCCCAGACCCACCCGGAGGAGACCCCGGCGCAGTGGGCCTACCGGATCACGGCGACGGCGGCGCGCACCGTGCCCGACGAGCGGTCCGACCTCGTGGGCTGGGGACTCGTGCAGGCGCCCGACGCGATCGCGTTCGTCGACGACGGCAGCGCGCGCGGCCCGGTCAGCGGCGCCGTCCCCGCGGTCGAACGCCCCGTCGCCGAGAACGCGCCGGTGGTCATCACCTCGCCCCCCGACCCGTGGGCGGACGCGCGCGGCACGCTCGCGTGGTGGGCGCTTGGCGCCGCCGTCGTGGTCGCCGCCTCGCTCGTGGTGGCCCGCACGCCGTCGCGCCGGAGTGACCAAGGCAACTGAGGATGCCCTCACCCGGCCCGTACACTGGGGTCTTCCCGCGCACGCGGCCCCGCACGACCGGGCCCGAGCGCCACCCCCACGGATGAGGTTCACCTGTGAGCTCGTTGCGCGTCGCCGTCGTCGGCGCCGGCCCCGCCGGCATCTACGCCTCCGACATCCTGTCCCGCACGCTGCCCGGCACCGCGATCGACCTGTTCGACCGCCTGCCCGCGCCCTACGGGCTCGTCCGCTACGGCGTCGCGCCCGACCACCCCCGCATCAAGGCGATCGTCAACGCGCTGGACAAGATCCTCGGCCGCGGCGACATCCGGCTGCTCGGCAACGTGGACCTCGGCACCGACATCTCGATCGACGAGCTGCGCGAGCACTACGACGCCGTGATCGTCTCGACCGGCGCGATCAGGGACGCGGCGCTGCCGATCCCCGGCATCGACCTGCCGGGCTCGTACGGCGCCGCCGACTTCGTGTCCTGGTTCGACGGGCACCCCGACGTGCCGCGCACGTGGCCGCTGGAGGCGAAGGAGATCGCCGTCATCGGCGCCGGGAACGTCGCACTCGACGTCGCCCGCATGCTCGCCAAGCACCCCGCCGACCTCGGTCCCACCGAGATCCCGGCCAACGTGGCCGCCGGTCTGGCCGCCTCGCCCGTCACCGACGTGCACGTGTTCGCGCGCCGCGGTCCCGCCCAGGCCAAGTTCTCGCCGCTGGAGCTGCGCGAGCTGGGCCACGTGCCCGACGTCGACGTCATCGTCTACCCCGAGGACTTCGCGTTCGACGAGGGTTCCGAGGCCGCGATGGCCGCGTCCAACCAGACCCGCCAGGTCGTGGCGACGCTGACCGACTGGGCGCTGAACGATCCAGAGGACTCGACCGCCTCGCGCCGGATCCACCTGCACTTCCTGCACCAGCCCGTCGAGGTCGTCGGCGAGGTCGGCCCCGACGGCGTGGAGCGCGTCGCCGCGCTGCGCACCGAGCGCACGGAGCTGGTGGGCGACGGGACCTCGCGCGGGACCGGCGTCGTCGTGGACACCCCGGTGCAGGCGGTCTACCGCGCGGTCGGCTACTTCGGCTCGCCCGTCCCGGGCATCCCGTTCGACGACGTCCGCGGCGTCATCCCCAACGACGGTGGCCGCGTGCGTGGCGCCGACGGTGCGACGATCCCCGGGCTGTACGCCACGGGCTGGATCAAGCGCGGTCCGGTCGGCCTCATCGGCCACACCAAGTCCGACGCGCAGGAGACGATCCGCCACCTCGCCGAGGACGTCGAGGCGGGCATCGGGCTGCGCTCGGGTACCGGAGGTGGCGACGCGGTCGACGTCGTCGAGCTTCTCGAGGAGCGCGGCGTGCCGGTCACGACGTGGGAGGGCTGGGAGCTGCTCTCGGCCCACGAGCAGGCGCTCGGCGAGGCCGAGGGCCGGCAGCGCGTCAAGGTCGTGCCGCGCGAGGAGATGACGGCGCTCTCGCGCCCGCTCCGCGTGCGCTGAGCCCACCAGCCCGCCGAGCAAGCCGCAGGGGTCGTTATCGCGTCGATAGCGACCCCCGAAGGCTTGCTCGACGGCTCGTGGCGGGCTGTCGCGTGCCGGTCTCACCAGGTCCAGCCGCGGGCGGCGAGGTCGAGCTCCAGCCCGACGACGTCGCCCGGGTGGTGGAGCGCGTCGTCGCCGCCCGCGAGGCGCAGGGCTCGGCGCAGCACGCCCTCGTAGGCGCCCTGCGTCGCCCGGACGTGGTGCGCGCGCCCGAAGGCCCCGTCGGCGCGGTCGAGGCGGCACAGCTCCGTGGTCAGCCGGCCGAGCGTCGCCTGCGTCTCGAGCGTGAGCAGCGGGTCGACCGCGGGCGCGCGGCGCTGGCGCAGACGGGACCAGAGCTGCGGCACGGCGACCTCCGTCGGTCGACCTCGGGGTGCGCCGGTGAGGCGTGCGCCGGCGTCGGTCCCAGAGTAGGAACCATCGGGCCCGCCGGGCAATGGCGAGAGCCGCCGCCCCGGGTGGGGGCGACGGCTCGGCGCGTCAGGTCCGGCGAAAGATCAGCTGGGGACCCGGCTGTTGTAGGTGGGGTCGAACGGGCGACGCATCAGGCCGTCGTGGCGCACCTCGTGGACCACACCGGCGAGAACGGCGACGACCAGGGCAACGGCTGCGACGATCATGAGTATTCGACCTTCCGAGAGGGTCCGCGCGCGGGGTGCGCTGCGGGATGACTCCATTCTCGTCTCGTGCAACCCTCAGCACTAGTTAGTAGAAGTAGCACTCAGGGTTTAGCGTTGCTTCATGATCGACCCCCTCAGCCTGCGCGTTCTGATCGCCGTCTGCGACACCGGATCGGTGACCCGCGCGGCCCGGTTGCTGGCGTACTCGGCGCCCAACATCACGCAGCACCTGCGCAAGCTCGAGAAGGCCCTGGGTGCCCCGATGGTCGTCAGGGCGGGCCGCGGCATCGTCCTGACCCCCGAGGCGCTCGGTGTGGTCGAGCGGGCGCGCGGCATCGTGGACGACCTCGAGCAGCTCCGCGTGGCCGCCGCCGTCGAGGCCGAGCCGAACGGTCGCTTCCGGATCGCGGCCTTCCCGACGGCGCTGCGCCAGATGGTGATCCCGGCCATCGCCCAGGCGCGCACGGACTACCCGCTGCTGGACCTCGTGCCCACCGAGCTCGAGCCGGAACCCGCGTTCGACCTGCTGGGGATCGGGCGGGTCGACGCCGTGCTCGCCAAGGCGCTGGGGACCAGTCAGGTCACCGCGCCGGGCTCGGACCGACTGACCCGCATCCGGCTCGGCACGGATCCGCTGGACGTCGTCGTGCCGCGCGGCCACCGGCTGGCGGGGCGCCCCGGCGTCCACCTGGTCGAGCTCGCGCGCGAGCGCCTCGCGATCACGCCGCAGGAGGATCCGTACGGCGCGTGGATCGCCTCGCACTCCCCGGACCTGCTCGAGCTGGTCGGCCGGGCCTTCGAGGCGGTCGAGCTGCAGTCGCTCGTGCGCTACGTCGAGCTCGGCCTGGCGGTGACCGTGCTGCCGCGGATGGGTCGGCCGCACCTCCCTGAGTCGGTGGTCAGCGTCCCGCTCGACGACGACGACGCCTTCCGCACCATCGAGCTCCACGTCCGCTCGATCGCGGCGCGGTCGCGCACGGTGACCGCCGTCGTCGACATGCTGCGCACCCACCTGCGCGAGGGTGGCGGGGACGCGGGGCGGTCCTGACGGCCGGCGGTCCGCGAGATCGGGGCGATGCCGGATACCGCGCGGTCACCGCGCGTGGAAGAGTCGCGCCGTGACCGCATCCCGTCCCGCCGCCTCGCCCATCGCCTCCGCCCGCGGGCTCGTGAAGGTCTACGGCGGGGGTGACACCGCGGTCCGCGCGCTCGACGGCGTCGACGTCGACTTCGGGCGGGGCCGCATGACGGCGATCATGGGCCCGTCGGGCTCGGGCAAGTCCACCCTGATGCACTGCATGGCCGGGCTGGACCGCCCCACGTCGGGCTCCGCCGTCGTGGAGGGGGAGGAGATCGGCCGCATGAACGAGCGCCAGCTGACGAAGCTGCGCCGCACGCGCCTCGGCTTCATCTTCCAGGCCTTCAACCTCGTGCCCACGCTGACGGCGCTCGAGAACATCACGCTGCCGCTGGACATCGCCCGCACGCCCGTCGACCGCGCGCACCTCGACGCCGTCGTGCAGGCCGTGGGACTGACCGACAGGCTCGGGCACAAGCCGGGCGAGCTCTCGGGCGGGCAGCAGCAGCGCGTGGCGTGCGCGCGCGCCCTGGTGGCGCGACCCGCCGTCGTGTTCGCCGACGAGCCGACGGGCAACCTCGACTCCACCTCCTCGGGGGAGGTGCTCGGCTTCCTGCGACGCAGCGTGGAGGACCTGGGCCAGTCGGTCGTGATGGTCACGCACGACCCGACGGCCGCCTCCTACGCGCACCGCGTGCTGTTCCTCGCCGACGGACGGCTCGTCGGCGACATCGCCGACCCGACGCCGGAGACCGTGCTGGCCACGCTCGGGTCGCTGCGCCGCACCGGGCCCCGGCACGCGGCCCCCGCCGAGGCCTCGCCGTCCTCGAGCCCGACGGCGTCCTGATGCTGCGGGTCGCGCTGCGGGGGATCCGCGCCCACCTCGTCCGCTTCCTCCTCTCGCTGCTGGCGGTCGCGCTCGGCGTCGCTTTCGTCGCCGGGACCTTCGCGCTGCGCTCCATGCTGAGCGGCACGTTCGACGGGATCGTCGAGGCGAGCACGCCGGCCGACGCGTACGTGCGGGGTCTCGACCCCGCGGCCGACGCGTCCGACGACGGCGACGACGGCGGGACCGCCGCCCCGGCCGGAGGTCCGGGTGCCGCGTTCGGCTCCGCGAGCCCCGGCGTCCCGCTGACGCTCATCGAGGCCGCAGCCGCGGCGGACGACGTCGCGGCGGTCATCCCCGTGATCCAGGGTTCGGTCGTGCTCGTGGGCGCCGACGGGACCGCCGTCGCGGCCGGCCAGGCGCCGAGCCTCGCGCTCGTCTACTCCGCCGACGACCCCTCGATCACGCTGCTCGCGGGGTCGGCCCCGGTCGGCGACGGCGAGATCGCGCTCGAGAGCGGCGCCCTGGCCGCCTCGGGTCTCGCACCGGGCGACACCACGACCGTCGTGCTCGGGGGCGAGATCCGGGAGGTGACGGTCACGGGCGAGGTCGGTTACAGCGCCTCGTTCGCGGGCGCGACGCTGGTGCTGCTGCCGCAGGACGTCGCCCTCGCCGTCTACGCCCCGGACGGGCTGGTCAGCCAGCTCGCGGTCTTCGGTGCCGACGGCGCGACGCAGGACGACGTCGTCGCCTCCGTGACGCGGGCGCTGGCGGGGCTCGACGCCGGCGACGCCGCAGCCGCCGGCGTCGAGGTCGTCACCGGCGAGGACGTGGTCCAGGAGAACAAGGACGCCATCGGGACCGTGCTCGGCTTCATCACGACGTTCCTGCTCGTGTTCGCCGCGATCGCGCTGTTCGTGGGCGCGTTCATCATCTCCAACACGTTCGCGATGTCCGTGCGGCAGCGGATGCGGGAGTTCGCGCTGCTGCGCGCCGTCGGCGCCTCGCCGGTGCAGGTGTTCGCCTCGATCCTCGTGCAGGCGGCCGTGGTCGGACTCGTCGGCTCGGCCCTCGGGGTCGCGGGCGGGCTGGGCCTGGTCGAGCTGCTGCGCGCCGTGCTCGGCTCGATGGGGATGGAGCTGGCGGGCGACGTCCCGCTCGACGCCGCGAGCGTCGGGCTCTCGCTCGGCGTCGGCACGCTGGTGAGCGTGGTCGCGGCCGCGATCCCGGCGCGGCGGGCCGCACTCGTCCCGCCCGTCGAGGCGATGCGCGACGACGTCACCACGCCCGAGGCGCCCATGCACCGTCGCCTCGTCGTCGGCCTGGTGCTGGCCCTCGGGGGCGCCGCGGCGCTCGCGGCCGCGATGCTGCGCCCGGACTCCGGCCGCGCGGGTCTGCTGCTGGGCGTGGGGGCGGGCGCCGTCGTCGTGGCGATGCTCGCGCTCGCCCCGGCCATCGCCACCGCGGTGGTCCGCGTCCTGGCGTGGCCGCTGGTGCGTGCGCTGCCGCCGATGGGTCGCCTCGCTCGCGGCAACGTGGTCCGCAACCCTCGCCGCACCGCCAGCACGGCCGGTGCGCTGATGATCGGCATGGCGCTGGTCGGCGCCGCGACCGTCATCGCCTCGACGACGCAGGCCTCGGTCGCCGACGTCGTCGCGCAGGAGGTCGACGCCGACCTCGTGCTGCGCTCGGCCGGGGCGGGCATCCCCGCCGGCGCGGTGACCGACGTGCGTGCGCTGGACGACGTCGCGACAGCCGACGCGTTCGCGTTCGCCGCGCTGGCCGTCGCCGGTCCGGACGAGACCGGTGACGGTGGCGACACCGGTGACGCAGTCGCCCCGGCGGCCGGGACCATCGTCGTCGGCGCGACGCCGGGGACCTTCGGCCGCACCATGACCGTGACGACGGTCGACGGCGACCTCGCCACCCTGGCCGACGGCCTGGCGGCCGTGAACCAGACCGTGGCGGGCGAGGACTGGCGGGTGGGGGACACGCTGCGGATCACGTCCTCGACCGGGTCGCACGAGGTGCAGGTCGGCGCCGTCGTCACGTCGCAGGGGATCGGCGGGTCGGTCGTGGTGGACGCCGACGTCCTGGACACCTGGGAACCGCCGCAGGCCCAGGTGATCGACACCGTCTTCGTCCGCGGCACCACGGGCGACGTCGAGGCGCTGCGGACCGAGGTCGCGGCCGCCGTCTCGCCCTACATCGTGGTGTCGGTGATGACGAGCGACGAGTTCGTCTCCGACCTCGCGGCGCAGGTCGACCAGATCCTCGTGATCCTCTACGCCCTGCTCGGGCTGTCGATCGTGATCGCGGTGCTCGGGATCGTCAACACGCTCGCACTGTCGGTGATCGAGCGCACGCGCGAGATCGGGCTGCTGCGCGCCGTGGGGCTCGGCCGCCTGCAGCTCGCGGCCACGATCACGATCGAGTCGGTGCTGACGGCGGTGTTCGGGACGGCGATCGGGCTCGCGGTCGGTGTCGGCCTCGCCTCGACCCTGCCCACGCTGTTCGCCGACCAGGGGCTCTCGCAGCTGGCGATCCCCTGGGGGTCGCTGCTGGCGATGCTGGCGCTCGCGGTCGTGGTGGGCGTGCTCGCCGCCCTGTGGCCGGGTGTGCGCGCGGCCCGGTTGCGGGTGCTGGACGCCGTCTCCTACGAGTGAGTGGACGGGCGGGGTGCGGCGGCGCACAGCGTCGTCAGCGTCGCCGACGTCGTTAGCCTGGGAGGATGACGCACACGCTGAAGGACGGAACGACCCTGCCCGCCGTCGGGTTCGGCACCTACCCCCTCAAGGGTGAGGAGGGCGTGGCCGCGATCGTCTCGGCGCTCGAGGTCGGCTACCGCTACCTCGACACGGCGGTGAACTACGAGAACGAGACCGAGGTCGGACAGGCGCTGCGGCGCTCCGGTCTGCCGCGCGAGGAGGTCGTCCTCGCCACGAAGATCCCCGGCCGCTTCCACGAGCGCGAGCTCGCCCTGCGCTCGCTCGCCGACTCGGCGCAGCGCCTCGGCGTCGAGCGGATCGACGTCGGTCTCATCCACTGGCCCAACCCGAGCCGCGACCTCTACGTCGACGCGTGGCGCGCGCTCGTGCAGGCGCAGCAGGAGGGCCTCGTGGCGCACATCGGCGTCAGCAACTTCACGGCGGCGCACCTGGACCGGATCATCGAAGAGACGGGGGTGGCACCCGCGATCAACCAGATCGAGCTGCACCCCCGCTTCCCGCAGGCGGAGATGCGGGCCGCCAACGTCGAGCGCGGCATCCTGACCCAGGCCTGGAGCCCGCTCGGCAAGCGCGAGGCCCCGTTCGACGAGCCGGCCGTCGTCGCGGCGGCCGAGCGCCTCGACGTCACGCCCGCGCAGGTGCTGCTGGCCTGGCACCTCGCGGTCGGCAGCATGCCGCTGCCCAAGTCGGCCACGCCGGAGCGTCAGCGCGCCAACCTCGACGTCCCGCGGCTCGCGCTGACGAACGCCGAGATCGCGGCGATCACGGAGCTGGGGCGCGCGGAAGGACGGCTCTTCGGCGGGGACCCGGACACGCACGAGGAGCTCTAGCGGCCCGACGGCCGACCGGCGGGGCGGTCTCGTCCATCCCCTGGTCCGGGGTGTTGCCGCGGTGCGCGGCGGGTCTACGGTTCCCTCCCCGGTGAGCGCCGACCCGTGCTCGCCGACCGCAGCGAGAGAGCACGTGATGAGCTTCCTGACCCGCACCAAGAGCATCGAGGCGTCGCTGGCCGACACCTCCTCGGCGCACCACTCCCTCACGCGGTCGCTGACCGCGTGGGACCTCGCGATCATGGGGGTCGCGGTCGCCGTCGGGGCCGGGATCTTCTCGGTGGGCGCGAAGGCCGCCGGCCTGTACGCCGGACCGTCGATCTCGGTCGGGTTCCTGATCGCGGCGTTCACGTGCGGGCTCGCGATGATGGCCTACGCCGAGTTCGCCTCGACCGTGCCGGTCGCGGGATCCGCCTACACGTTCACCTACGCCACGCTGGGGGAGTTCCTCGCCTGGATCATCGGCTGGGACCTGATCCTCGAGACGCTCACGGCCGCCGCGGTCATCGCGAAGTACTGGGGCATCTACCTGCAGGAGGTGTTCGCGATCGCCGGGCTGGACGTGCCGGCGACGTTCCAGCTCGGCGCCGCCACCATCACGTGGGGGCCGTTCGTCATCGTCTCGATCTTCACCGTGCTCCTGGTGCTGGGGACGAAGCTGTCCTCGCGCGTCAGCGCGGTGTTCACCGTCCTGAAGGTCGCCACGGTCGTGTTCGTCATCGTCGTGGGCGCCTTCTACGTCAGGGCCAGCAACTACACGCCGTTCCTCCCACCGGCACAGGAGATCCCCGCGGGGGAGTCCACCGTGCTGCACCAGAGCCTGGTCTCCGTGATCCTGGGCGCCCCCGCCTCGACGTACGGCATGTTCGGGCTGCTGTCGGGGGCCGCCCTGGTGTTCTTCGCGTTCATCGGGTTCGACGTCGTGGCCACCTCCGCCGAGGAGGTGAAGAACCCGCAGAAGAACCTGCCGCGCGGCATCTTCGGCGGCCTGGCGCTCGTGACGATCCTGTACGTCGCGGTCAGCGTCGTCCTGACCGGCATGGTGCCCTACACCGACCTGGCGGCCGCCGAGGACCCCTCGCTCGCGACGGCGTTCACCCTCGTGGGGGCCGACTGGGCCGCTCAGGTCATCTCGCTGTCGATCCTGCTCGGCCTGACGACCGTGATCATGGTGCTGCTGCTCGGCCTGACCCGCGTGGTGTTCTCGATGAGCCGCGACGGGCTGTTCCCGCGCTCGTGGTCGGTGACGTCCCAGAAGCGCAAGACGCCCGCCCGGCTGCAGGTCGCCGTCGGGGCGGTCGTGGCCGTGCTGGCCGCGACGCTCGACGTCGGCGTGCTCGAGGAGATGATCAACATCGGCACGCTCTCGGCGTTCGTGCTCGTGAGCATCGCCGTGATCGTGCTGCGCCGGAAGTACCCCGACCGCGAGATCGCCTACCGGATGCCGTGGTCGCCGTTCCTGCCGATCCTCTCGGCGGTGCTGTGCCTGTGGCTGATGCTCAACCTGACGACGCTGACGTGGATCCGGTTCGCGGTCTGGCTGCTGATCGGCATCGCGATCTACCTGCTCTACGGGCGGCGCCACTCGCGCCTGGCGACCGAGTCCGGCGTCGACCGGTCCCTCGACCGCTGACGCCCCGGCCCACCCCCGGGGTGGGTGGGGTGGGTGGGCGCGGGGTCAGCGACCCAGCGCCGCGGCCTCCGCACCGATCGTGGTGGAGTCACCGTGGCCCGTGTGGACCACGGTCTCCTCCGGCAGCGCGAACAGCACGCGGCGGATGGACTCCACGATGAGGTCGGCGTCGGAGAAGGACCGCCCGGTCGCGCCGGGCCCGCCCTGGAACAGCGTGTCGCCCGTGAGCACGACGCCGAGGTCGGGCACGTGCAGCGACACCGCGCCCGGTGCGTGGCCGGGGGTGTGCAGCACGCGCACGACCGTCCCGCCCACGGTGAGCTCCTGACCGTCGGCGAGGTCGCCGTCGGGCGCCCGGTCGGGGTGGGTCAGCTCCCAGACGGGGGCGTCGGCCGGGTGCAGCAGGATCGGGGCGCCGGTGGCCTCCGCCAGCGCGGGGGCCACGCGGACGTGGTCGTCGTGCGCGTGGGTGCACACGATCGCGCTCACGCGCCGCCCGGCGACCACGGCCAGGATCGCCTCGACCGAGTGCGGGGCGTCCACGACGATGCACTCGGTGTCGTCCCCGACGACCCAGATGTTGTTCTCCACGTCGAACGTCTGACCGTCCAGCGAGAACGTGCCGGCGGCGGTGCCGTGGTCGATCCGCGCCGTCACAGCACGACCACGCTTCGCAGCACGTCGCCGTCGTGCATCTTCGCGAAGGCCGCCTCGACGTCGCCGATGCCGATCTTCTCGGTGACGAACTTGTCGAGCGGGAGGCGACCCTGCAGGAACAGGTCGATCAGCATCGGGAAGTCGCGCGAGGGCAGGCAGTCGCCGTACCAGGAGGACTTCAGCGCGCCGCCGCGGCCGAACACGTCCAGGAGCGGCAGGTCGGGGACGGTCATCTCCGGCGTCGGGACGCCGACGAGCACGACGACGCCGGCGAGGTCGCGCGCGTAGAACGCCTGCTTCCACGTCTCGGGCCGCCCGACGGCGTCGATCACCACGTCCGCGCCGTTGCCGCCGGTGAGGTTCTGGATGGCCTCGACGACGTCGCTCTCGCCACCGTTGACGGTGTGCGTGGCGCCGAGCTCGCGCGCCGTGGCGAGCTTCCGCTCGTCCAGGTCGACGGCGATGATCGTGGCCGCGCCCGCGAGGCGCGCCCCGGCGATCGCGGCGGCGCCGACGCCGCCGCAACCGATGACGGCGACCGAGTCGCCGCGGCCGACCTCGCCGGTGTTGATGGCGGCACCGATCCCGGCCATCACGCCGCAGCCGAGGAGCCCCGCGACCTCGGGGGCGGCGGCCGGATCGACCTTGGTGCACTGGCCGGCGGCCACGAGGGTGAACTCGGTGAACGCGCCGATGCCGAGGGCGGGGGAGAGCTCGGTGCCCGCGCCCTCGCCGTCGGCGATGGTCATCCTCTGCGCCGCGTTGTGCGTGTTGAAGCAGTACCAGGGGCGGCCGCGGCGGCACGCGCGGCAGTCGCCGCAGACGGCGCGCCAGTTGAGGATCACGTAGTCGCCGGGGGCGACGTCGGTCACGCCCTCGCCGACCTCCTCCACGACGCCGGCGGCCTCGTGGCCGAGCAGGTAGGGGAACTCCTCGCCGATGCCGCCGAGCTTGTAGTGCAGGTCGGTGTGGCAGACGCCGGAGGCCTGGACGCGGACGACCGCCTCGCCCGGCCCGGGGTCGGGGACGCTGATGGTGACGAGCTCGACGGGGGCGTTCTTCGCGCGGGCGATGACTGCCTGGGAGGTGCGTGGCATGGGAGACCCTTCGTGGGGAGGGGGCGCCGCGTCGTCGCGGGCTCGGGCGTCCTCCACCCTACGCAGGGTCGGGGCCGGATCGGCTACCGGCGGGTGGCTGCGCGGTCCAGCCCCTGGTCGCCGTGGCGCCGGGCGAACCCGGCCAGGCGCTGGAGCCGGCGCTCCAGCCCCCACCAGGTGAGGCGGGTCAGCGACTCGCGGACGATGCCGCCGGTCATCTTGCTGACGCCGTTGACGCGCTCGGTGAAGATGATCGGCACCTCGACCACCGTCAGGCCCGCCTGCAGCGCGCGGTGCGCGAGCTCGATCTGGAACACGTAGCCGCGCGAGGCGATGGTCGGCAGGTCGAGCTGCTCCATCGCCGAGCGGCGGTAGGCGCGGAAGCCGCCCGTCGCATCGCGCAGCGGCATCTCGAGCGCCACCCGCGCCACGAACGAGCCGCCCCGGGAGAGGATGCGGCGGTGCAGCGGCCAGTTCTCCACGCCGCCGCCCTCGACCCAGCGGGAGCCGAGCACGACGTCGGCCTTCGCGAGCGTGGCGAGCAGGCGCGGCACGTCCTCGGGGTGGTGGGACAGGTCGGCGTCCATCTCCATGACGGCGTCGTAGTCCCGCGCCAGCGCCCAGGCGAAACCGGCGAGGTAGGCGGCGCCGAGGCCGTCCTTGGTCGTGCGGTGCAGCACGTGGATCAGGTCGGACTCCTCCGACCGGCCCTGGGCCCAGGTGCCCGTGCCGTCGGGGGAGCCGTCGTCGACCACGAGCACGTGGACGTCGGGCGCCGCCGCGTGCAGGCGCTCGAGGAGCACCGGGAGGTTCTCGATCTCGTCGTAGGTGGGCACGACGACCAGGGGTCGGCGGACCGGTGTCCGCGCGCGCGAGGTGTCGGGGTTGTCGGTCATCGTTCCCTCTCCAGCGGCGGGCACCCGCCGAGCAGGTCGGTCTCCAGCGTGAGTCGTCCGAGCGCCGCCCAGGCGGAGCCGAAGTAGGTGGGGTAGCTCTCCAGCAGCGCCTCGGCCGCACGCAGGTCGTCGAGCGCGCCGGTGCGATCGCCGTCGAGCGCCCGGACCGCCGCGCGAGCCACGTGCGTGAGCGGGTGCTGGTCGGTGGTGGCGGAGGTCCCGTCGAGGTCGAGCTGCGCGTGCAGCGTGCGCGCCGTCCCGAGGGTGTCGAGCGTGCCGGCCACGACGCGGTGGTCCTGCGCGTCGCACGACTCGGCGTACCGCACGAGCGTGCGCGCCGCGTCGTACCCGAAGCCGACGTCGCTCCCGTCGGGGCCGCGGACCGGCTCGACGCGGCCGTCGCCGTCGACCTGCGCCCAGTTGGGCGGAAGGCTCCCGTCGCCGGTGAGCTCGCCGACGACGGCGCGCATCCCCTCGTCGAGCTCGGCCCACCGCGGATCGTCGTCCAGATCGGCGAGCAACCGGGTCGCGACGGGGGTGGGGTAGCTGGGGTTGACCTGGTACGGGTCGTCGTCCGCCCAGGGTCCGGCGAGCAGGATGCGCCCGGCGCCGGTCTCGGCCGTCTCGCGGTCGAGCACGGCCTGGCCGAGCGCCGTCGCGGCGTCGGTGTAGGTCGGGTCGTCGAAGGCCGCCCCGGCGAGGACGAGAGCGCGTGCGGCGTCGAGGTCGGCGTCGGAGGCGGGCTGGTCGTCCGCCACGGCGCCGTCGACCCAGCGCCACGACAGGAGGCCGTCGGGACGCTGGAGGTGCTCGCGGGTCCAGCCCCAGACCGCCGCGAACGTCTCCTCGTCCTGGAGCGCGACGGCGATCAGCATGCCGTACGCCTGACCCTCGCTCACGGTGTCGCCGCCCTGGTCGCGGCGGACGACACGGCCGTCGTCGTCGACGTACTCGGCCAGGAAGGCCTCGCCCGCCTCGACCGGCGTGCGGCCGGCGTCGGTCGCCGACGCCTCGGGCGCCGGCCCTGCCGCGGGGGTGCACGCGGCGAGCACGAGGGTGAGCAGGGCCACCGGGACGGCGAACCTGCGGGGGCTGTGGGTCACGACCGAAGTGTCCACGGTTCTCGGGCGTCGGGCCAACCCGGGAGCGCGACGTCGGCGACGGCGCACGTGGGAGGGACGCACGGGGTCACCGGGCGGCGGCGGACGCGAGCACCGGGTCGCCCGCGGTCGCGACCGTCGGGCGCGAGGGCGTCCGGGCGAAGACGAAGCGGCGGTACGCCACGTAGCGGAAGGCCGTGCCGAGGACCAGGCCGACACCGTTGCCCGAGACGTTGTCCGCGAGGCGTGAGGTGAACCCGAGGACGTGGTGGGAGACGAGCAGGCACGCCGCGGCGATGAGCAGCCCGACGACGTTGGTCACGACGAAGGCCGCCAGCTCCCCTGGAGCGGACTCGCGCCGCCGGTCGGAGAACGTCCACCAGCGGTTGCCGACCCAGGCCACCAGGACGGCCACGGCCACCGAGGCGACCTTGGCCCCCACGGGCTGGTCCGCCAGCACGGTGGAACGCAGCAGGTTGTAGACGCCGACGTCCACGACGAAGGCCGCGCCGCCCACCGCACCGAAACGCAGGATCTCGAGGAGCCTGGGCGGCAGGGTGACGCCGCGACGCGCGGTCGACGAAGCGGCACTGGTCACGTGGGAGGTTCGGGGCAAGGGTCGCCGCGGATGGGTCCGGCCCCTGCGGTATACGCGACCGGCAGCGAGAGCGAGCCCATCATACCGACACGCGCCCGTCACGTGGATCCGGTATACAGGAGGCATGGTCTCCACCACCCTCGTCAACGTCCGCCCCTGGGGCGCCCCCGCGAGCGACGTCACCGTCGACGACGGCCGGATCGCCGCGATCGCGGCGCACGACGCCGCCCGGCCGCCCGAGCCCGACGACGTCCCGGGCGAGGGGCGGATCCTTCTGCCCTCCTTCAGCGACGTCCACGTCCACCTGGACTCCACGCGCGTGGGCCTGCCGTTCCGGTCGCACTCCGTGCCGGAGCCCCGGACCCTGTGGGACTGCATCATGAACGACCGCGAGAACTGGCGCGACGCCGGGGCGAGCGTCGCCGAGCGCGCCACGACCACGCTGGGTCGCGCCATCGGCCACGGTCTGACGAGCGCTCGCTCCTACGCGCAGGTCGACGCCGACTGCGGGCTGGAGCGCCTGGCGGGGGTCGTCGCGGCGCGCGAGGCGCACGCCGGCCGGGCCGACGTCCAGATCGTCGCGTTCCCGCAGGCCGGCCTGCTCCTGGAGCCCGGGGTGCCCGAGCTGATGGACGCGGCGCTGCGCGAGGGGGCCGACGTCGTCGGCGGGATCGACCCGTGCGGTCTCGACCGGAACCCGGTCGCCCACCTCGACATCGTCTTCGACCTCGCCGAGCGGCACGACGTCCCGATCGACATCCACCTCCACGAGGCGGGCGAGCTCGGGCTGTTCTCGATGGGGCTGGTGCTCGACCGCATCCGCGCCCACGGGCTCACCTCCCGGGTCACGCTCGCCCACTCCTTCGCGCTCGCCTCCGGGCTGCCCGCCGTGGCGGGCGTGCTCGACCGGATCGCGGAGTGGGACGTCGCGCTCACCACCGTGGCCCCGGGGCCGCGGGAGGGGCTGCCCATGACCGACGTCCTCGCGCGCGGGATCCGCGCGGGACTGGGGCAGGACGGTCAGCGCGACTACTGGTCGCCCTACGGCACCACCGACATGCTCGACCGCACCTGGCAGCTGGCGTTCACGCAGGGCTGGAACCGGGACGCGCTGATCGAGCACGCGCTCGCGGTGGCGACCGTCGGCGGCCGCTCCGTGATCGACCCGGCCGCCCCGCGGCTGACGTCGCTCGAGGACCGGCCGGGACTCGCCGTCGGAGACGCGGCGGACGTGGTGCTGCTGCGCGGGGACACGCCCACGGCGGCCGTGATGGACCGCGACGGCGGCCGCACCGTGCTGCGCGGCGGCCGCGTGGTCGCGCAGGACGGGGTCCTGCTCGGCTGAGCAGGTGTCCCGGGGCTCTCAGCCCTGCAGGATGACGCGCATCGACTCGAGCGACGGCGCGCGGCCGACCTCGATGTGCGCGTAGACGAGGGTCTCGGCCAGGCGCACGTTGCCCTCGCGGATCGCCGAGACGATCGCGGAGTGCTCGCGGCACGCCTCCTCGTGGTCGCGGTGCGCCGTCAGGTAGAACAGCCAGACCATCCGGGCCGAGACGGTCCGCATCAGCCCGTCGATGAGGGGGTTGCCGGCCGCCCCGACGAGCGCCTGGTGGAAGCGGACGTTCGCCTCGGCGAACCCCAGCTCGTCGCCCGCGCGGAGCTCCACCACCGAGCGCTCCAGGGCGTCCTCGAGCTGCGCCACACCCGCCACGCGGGCCGCCGCTCGCGCCGCGGCGCTCGTCTCGAGCGCGAGCCTGGCGTCGAACAGGTCGTGCACGGTGCTCGTCGTCCAGGAGGCCACGACGGCGCTGCGCCGGTGGGTGGTCTCGATCAGCCCGTCGGTGGCCAGTCGCGACAGCGCCTCGCGCAGCGGTATCCGCGAGACCTCGAGCTCGTCCGCCAGGCGCTGCTCCGGCAGCCGCGACCCCTGCGCGAACTCGCCGAGGATGATGCGGCGGCGCAGCGTCTCGTAGGTGCGGGTGGCCAGCGAGGCGGAGAGGTGGTCGTCGTCGGTGTCGACGGACGGGTCGGTCACGAGGGACATGGCGGCATCCTAGGGAGATCGGTCGTGCGGGGCGGTCCGGCTGGTGCGAGGGGTCAGGGGACGGACGTGCCGAGGCGTTCCAGGATCAGGCGGACCGTGGCCAGGTCCTGCAGTGCCACGCCGATGGAGCTGTGGAGCGTGATCTGGTCCGGGTCGGTGCGCCCCGGGTGGTCCCCGGCCAGGACGGCGCCGATCTCCACCAGCGCGCCGCCGTCGAACCCGGCGGCCACGGCGTCGCGGACCTGGGCGGACTCGGCGAGGGCGACGGCGCGGTCGTCGACCACGACCAGATCAGCACGGGCGAACGACCCGGCATCAACCTCACGGTAGCCCGGCCGCGGAGGCGAGCCGACGGCGGAGACGTGCAGGCCGGGCCGCAGGTCACCGGCCATCAGGAGCGGGTCGGTCGCCGGCGTGACCGTGACGACGGCGTCGGCGCTCGCCGCCACGGCGGCGGGCGAGTCAGCGACCCGCGCCCGCAGCCCGAGCTCGCGGGCGCTCGCGGCCAGGGCCTCGACCGACGCCGGGGTCCGGGACCAGAGGACGACCTCCGCCGGGTCGAGGTGGTCCCGCGCGGCCCGCAGGTGCTCCAGGGCGAGCGCGCCGGCCCCCAGGACGCCGAGCACCCGCAGGTCCTGCCGCGCCAGCGTCGCGACGGCCAGCACCGTGGCGGCGGCCGTGCGCACGCGCGTGAGGGTGCGGCCGTCGAGCAGCGCCAGACAGTCCCCGGTGCGTGTGGAGTGGACGGCCAGCACCGAGCGCTGGGCGGGGCCGCCGTCGTCGCGCCGGGCCGGGGCGTCCAGCAGCGTCTTGACGACGGTCAGGTCGCCGTCGGCCGCCGACATCAGCACGTGCCGCGGGCGTCGCTCCGCATCCAGTCGGCCGTGACCGGGCAGGTCGAGCGCCGTCGGCACCGGCTGCGCGATCGCGCCGCGGTGGTGGGCGATGTGCGCCGCGGCGAGCGCGACGGCGACGTCGCGCGGCCGGAGCAGCGCCGCGCACGTGGCGTCGTCGACGAGTCGGGTCATGGGCATCCCCTTCCTGGAATGTGGCAACTGTATACAGACGGAGCGCGACGCCGGAGTGGCTATGGGTGACGTCGTATCACCGCACCTCCCGGCGTGGCGCTCAAAGTAACGCGGTTGCAACATTTCGAGCCCGAAAGTGTTCACACGTCGTTTACGCCGGGTCCTACGCCGGAAACACTGGTCCGGTCATTCTGTATACAGCCAGGTCCGACTCCCCCCGGAGGTGTTGCAGCGTGAACCGCCCATCGAACGCCAGGACGCCCCTCGTCCCGGCCCGGACGCCCCGATGACACGCTTCGTCGGACGGCGGCTGCTGCAGGCGCTCGTGACGATCTTCGCCGTCGTCCTGATCGCCTTCGTCTTCGGGCGCCTCGCCGGTTCCCCGGCCGCGCAGCTCCTGCCGGAGAACGCGACGCAGGAGCAGCGCGACGCGCTGAACGCCGAGCTCGGATTCGACCGCCCGGTGATCGTGCAGTTCGGCGACTACCTCGGTGGCCTGCTCCGCGGCGACTTCCAGAACTCCTACCGCGAGACCGGGACGTCGTCGATGGCGCTGGTCGCGGAGCGGCTGCCGGTCTCGCTGCACCTCGGGCTGGTGGGTCTCGCCTTCGCCCTGGTGCTGGCCTTCGGGGCGGTGCTGATCGTCCAGTACACGGGGAGCCGCATCCTGCGCTCGACGGTGCTGAGCGTCGGATCGGTGCGCGCCTCGATCCCCGACTTCTTCTTCGGTCTGCTGCTGGTGCTGACCCTCTCGGTGCACCTCGGCTGGCTGCCGTCGCTCGGCAACTCCGCACCGCTGTCCGTCCTGATGCCGGCCCTGACGATCGGCACCGGCCAGTTCGTCGTCTACACGAGGCTCCTGGACAACTCCATGTCCCTCGAGGGCGCCTCCGACTACGTCCGCACCGCCAGGGCCCGGGGCGAGGGCCGCGCCTTCATCGTCTTCCGGGAGGTGCTGCCGAACGCGATCCTCCCGGTGCTCACGCTCGCCGGCATCAACCTCGGAGCCTTCCTGGGAGGACTCGTGCTCATCGAGAACGTCTTCGCCTGGCCCGGACTGGGTCAGCTGATCGTCGGATCGGTCTACGCCAGGGACTTCCCGGTGGTGCAGTCCGGCATGATCGTGGTCGCCGCACTCTTCGTGGCGGCCAACCTGCTGGTCGACCTGGTCCAGGGCGTCCTGGACCCCCGGGTGCGTCTCGCATGACCGCCACCCAGCCGCTCGACGGCGTCGACCGCGAGCTCGACCCCGCCCTCGTCCCCGCCGCCCCGCTCGACCGGGGATCGCGCCGTCCACGACGGATCGCCGGACCCCGCTCCTGGGGTCTGGGGCCGTGGCACTGGATCGGCCTGGCCATGCTGACGGTCGTCGTCGGCTACTCCCTGCTCTACCCGCTGCTGCCGTCCTACGACCCCTACGGGCAGGACCTGGGCCGGATCCTGCTGACCCCGGGCGCCGACCCCGCCCACCTGTTCGGCACGGACAGCCTCGGGCGGGACACCGCGTCGCGGCTCGCTCTCGCCGGGCGGGTGACCGTCGGCGTCGTCGTGGTGATCATCGTGGTCAACGCCCTCATCGGGATGATCGTGGGCACCGTGGCCGGCTACTTCGGCGGCCGCCTCGACAACGCGATGATGGCGCTGGCCGACGTGAAGCTCGCCCTGCCGATGATCCTCGTCCTGACCGCCCTGGCGGCGACGTTCGGGCCGAGCATCAAGCTCATGGTCATCGTGCTCGCCGTCACCTACTGGGTCGGCTACGCCAGGGTGGCGCGGACGTCCGCGACGTCCCTGCGGCAGCGCGACTTCGTGCTCGCCCCCGCGCTGCAGGGCGCGCGGACCGCGCGGATCCTGCGGGTGCACGTCCTGCCCACGGTCTTCTCGCAGATGCTGATCCTGGCGAGCACCGACGTCGGTGCGGTGATCCTGCTGATGTCCTCGTTCGACTACCTCGGTCTCGGGGTCCAGCCGCCCGTCCCGAGCTGGGGATCGATGATCGGCGAGTCCCAGAAGTACCTGCGCCAGAACCCCGCCCAGGCGATCGTGCCGGGCGTGGCGATCTTCCTCGCGGTGGCCGGGATGAACCTCGTCAGCCAGCGGTTCACGTCCGAGCGCGCCGCCGCCCGTCGACCCTCGCGCCGCGCCCGCGGCCGGAAGGAGTAGCGCCATGGCCCAGCTGCTGGAGGTCGAGAACCTCCGCGTCGGCTACACCGAGGGCGACCGCGAGATCGCCGTCGTCGAGGACGTCTCCTTCACCCTGGCGGAGGGGGAGTCGCTGTGCATCGTCGGGGAGTCCGGCAGCGGGAAGTCCGTCACGGCGCTGGCCGTGCTGGGGCTCCTGCCGCGGCCCCTGGAGGTGATCGGCGGGAGCATCCGGCTGCGCGGTCGTGAGCTGCGGGGTGCACCCGAGAAGGAGCTGCGCGCCATCCGCGGCAAGGACGTCGCGATGGTCTTCCAGGACCCGATGTCGAGCCTGAACCCGGTGCGGCGCGTGGGCGACCAGATCGGGCGCGCGATCCTCGCGCACCGGCCCCGGACCCCGCGCGCCCAGGTCAGGGCCCAGGTGGAGGAGATCCTCGTGCGGGTGGGGATCGCGGAGCCGCGCGAGCGCATGCGCTCCTACCCCCACGAGTGGTCCGGCGGCATGCGCCAGCGCGCCGTCATCGGCATGGCGATGGCCAACGACCCCGCCGTGCTGCTGGCCGACGAGCCCACCACCGCGCTCGACGTGACCGTCCAGGCGCAGGTGGTCCAGGTGCTGGCGGACCAGCGCGCGGCGACCGGCGCGGCGATGGTGATGATCACCCACGACCTCGGCCTGGTGGCGCAGATCGCCGACCGGGTGGCCGTGATGTACGCGGGGCGGTTCGTGGAGACGGGCACGGTCTGGGACGTCTTCGACGACCCGCGCCACCCGTACACCCGCGGGCTCCTCGACAGCCTCCTGACGGCGCAGAACCTCGGCGCTCGCGCGTACGCGATCCCCGGTTCGCCGCCGTCGGTGCACGGCCGACCCGACGGCTGCCCGTTCGCACCCCGGTGCGGCAGCCCGCTGCGCACCGACGCGTGCGCCGAGGGGCGCCCGACCCTGGAGCTGCTCACCCCCGGGCACGCGGCCGCGTGCACCCCGCTCACCGCGATGGTGGACGCGTGAGCCCCGTCCTCGGCCCGACGCCGGCCGGCGCCCAGCCGCGCGACGGCGGCCGCGAGCGCTCCGCCCTCGAGGCGAGCATCGACGCCATCCGGGCGGAGGGGTTGACGGTGGAGTTCACCTCGCGGCGCGGCACGCGCCGCCAGACCCTCCGGGCGGTCGACGGGGTCGACCTCACCCTGCACCAGGGCGAGACGCTCGCGCTGGTGGGGGAGTCGGGCTGCGGCAAGTCGACCCTGGTCCGCACGATCTTCGGCCTGAACCCGATCGCGGCCGGGCAGGTGTCGGTGTTCGGGCAGGACGTGGCCACGGCCACCCCCCGGCAGCGGCTGGCGATGCGCCGCCGGATCCAGATGGTCTTCCAGGACCCGTTCTCCTCCCTCAACCCGCACCTGACCGCGCACGAGATCATCGCGGAGCCGCTGCGGATCAACCGGGTCTACAGCCGGGAGCGGGTCACCGAGCTGTTCGAGCAGGTGGGTCTGACGCGCGACTCGTTCGGCAAGCGCCCGGCGGAGTTCTCGGGCGGCCAGCGCCAGCGGATCGGCATCGCCAGGGCGCTCGCCCTCGACCCCGACGTGCTCGTGCTCGACGAACCGGTCTCCGCCCTCGACGTCTCCGTGCAGGCCCAGGTGCTCAACCTGCTGGCCGACCTCCAGGAGCGGCTCGGCCTGTCCTACCTGTTCATCGCGCACGACCTGTCGGTGATCCGGCACATCGCGACACGGGTCGCGGTCATGCAGCGGGGCCGGATCGTCGAGCTCGGCACGCGTGACGCGGTGTTCACCGCACCCGCCCACCCCTACACGTCCCTCCTGCTGGGGTCCGTCCCGGTCCCCGACCCCCACCGCCGGCCGGCGGCGCTGGCGACCTCACCCAGCTGAGCTCCGCCGTCACCACCACACCCCCGCGTCCACCACACCCCCGCGTCCACCTCACCCCGCCCCGCGCTCGACCCCTCCCAAGGAGCACCCTCATGGCACGACGTCACGCCCCCGTCCTCGCCCTCGGCCTGGCTCTCGCTCTCACGCTGACCGCGTGCGGCAGCGGCTCCGACACCGCCGCGTCCGGTGGTGAGCAGGAGCTGCCCAGCATCACGCTCGGCGCCGTCACCGAGCCGACGGCGGTCCCCGACCCCCTCGTCGACGGGTCGCTCGCCGGCTACAGCTACTACTACAACGTCTTCGACTCCCTGACCCGGCTCGATGCGAGCGGCGAGCTCCAGCCGCTGCTGGCGACCGAGTGGACCTCGAGCGAGGACCTCACGGAGTGGACGTTCACGCTCCGCGACGACGTCACCTTCAGCAACGGTGCGCCGCTGACCGCCCAGGACGTGGCCTTCAGCTACACCACGATCCTGGAGAACCCGGCGTCGGACCCCTACACCTACATGCGCCCGCTGGAGAGCGTGGAGGTCGTGGACGAGACCACGGTCCTGTTCCGCCTCAACACCCCGTTCTCGCCGTTCCCCTCCATCACCACGTCGGTCTCGATCGTGCCGGAGGACGTCTACACCGAGCTGGGCTCCGAGGGCTTCGCGGACGCCCCGATCGGTTCCGGCCCGTACACGTTCGCGAGCCGGACGCCCGGGGTGGAGTACGTGATCGAGCGCAACCCCGACTACTGGGGCGAGAGCGCCCCGTTCGAGCAGGTGACCTTCCAGACCATCGCCGACGCCGACGCCCGGCTGAACGGTGTCCTCTCCTCGAGCCTCGACGTCGCCCTCATCGCGCCCAACCAGGTCGACTCGCTCACGGGCGCCGCGACCCTGGCCAACACCGAGTCCAACGGCGTGACCTTCCTCGGCGCCAACTCCACGTCGGGGCCGCTGGCGGACGTCCGGGTGCGCGAGGCGATCGAGCTCGCCATCGACAAGGACGCCCTGGTCACCGGGGTGCTGTCCGGCCGCGCGGCCGTCGCGACGCAGATGATCGCCCCGCCGGTCGCGGGCTTCGACCCGTCGATCGAGGCGAGCGAGACCGACGTCGACCGGGCCGAGGAGCTGCTCGCCGAGGCCGGCTACGCCGGTGAGCCCATCACGCTGTCCTACGCCATCGGCGGTCGCATCCCGCTGAGCGAGGAGATCGTGCAGGCCGTCCAGGGCATGCTCGCCGACGTCGGCGTGACGGTCACGCTGGAGGGCATGGACCAGTCCACGTTCTCCTCCCGCGTCTACGACAAGAAGGACATCGGCGGGCTCTACCTCAACACGTACGCGCCGTCGCAGATGGACGGCGACCCGGTCGTCGAGGACTTCTTCGCGGGCGGCTACAACGACTACGCGATGAGCCCGGAGAGCGCCGCGCTGGTGCAGGCCACGCGCGAGGTGGCCGGTGAGGAGCGCATCGCCGCCTACGGCGACCTGATGACCTTCAACATCGACAACCGCCAGATGATCCCGCTGTACGTCCCCGAGACCAACTACGCCACGACCGACGGTCTGGCGTGGGCGCCGCGGGCCGACGGCCTCTTCCTCTTCGGGGCGCTGGAGAAGTGACGCGCGACGACGGCGCGCAGCGCACCACCCGCATCACCGCCGGCCACGTGCTGGCCTGGGACGGCACCGACCACGTCCTCCTTCGGGACGCCGAGGTCGTCTACCGCGGCACGCGCATCGTGCACGTGGGGACGGGCTGGGACGGTCCGGTCGACGAGGAGATCGACGCCTCCGGTCAGCTCGTGATGCCGGGACTCATCGACCTGGACGCCCTCACGGACATCGACCACTGCCTCCTGGACTCGTGGTCCGACGTCGAGGACTACGCGTGGTCCCCGGAGTACGCCACGCGCTCGGAGCACGTGTTCGACCAGGCGGAGCGGGCCGTGGTGCGCGAGTACGCGATCGCACAGCTGGCCCGGCACGGCGTGACGACCTACATGCCGATCGCGTCCGAGGTGCACTCGGCGTGGGCCGAGACGGCCGCGGACTTCCGCGACGTCGCCGAGATCACGCAGCGGATCGGGCTGCGTGGCTACCTCGGTCCCTCCTACCGCTCCGGCGTCACCGTGTCGGAGGGCGGCGAGCTGCGGATCCACTGGGACGAGCGGCGCGGTGAGGAGGGGTTCGCCGACGCCGTCGCCTTCCTCGAGGAGGCCGCGAGGATCGACTCCGACCTCGTGCACGGTGTCCTGCTGCCGTGCCGGATCGAGACGCTCACGCTCGAGGTGATGGCGGCCACCGCCGCCGCGGCGTCCGAGCGCGGCGTCATGGTCCGCCTGCACTGCCTGCAGTCGCCGCGCGAGGACGGGCTGCTCCGGGAGCGCTACGGCCTCGGCGTCGTCGACGCCCTCGAGCGGACCGGGCTGCTCGCGGCCTCCCTGCTGATCCCGCACGGGAGCCAGCTGGGGGACCTGCGCGATCCCGCGGTCGTGGCCGGTCCGGACGTGCAGCGGCTCGTCGCCGCCGAGGTGCCGATCATCCACTGCCCGCTGACGTCGGCGCGGTACGGGGGCGGGCTGCGCTCGTTCGAGGCCTACCGCGCCGCCGGCCTGCGCATGGTGCTGGGCACCGACTCCTTCCCGCCGGACCTGCTGCGGGGGATCGACGTCGGGGTCCAGGTCGCCAAGATCCTCGAGGGGAGCCTGGCGGCCGGGCGGGTGGAGAGCTACGTCCGTGCGGCCACCAGCGACGCCGCGGACGCGCTCGGGCGCCCCGACCTGGGGCGGCTGGCGGTCGGGGCGAGCGCCGACCTCCTGATCGCCGATCTGACGGACTTCGCCACGGGTGTGATCGAGGACCCGCTGCGCACGCTCGTGGTCAACGGGTCGGGGCGCGACGTCGTGCGCACCGTGGTCGCCGGGCGCACGGTGATGCTGGACGGCGACGTGCTCGGCGCCGACCTGCCGGAGCTCGCACGCCGGGCGCAGGAGCTGTTCGACCGCATGCGCCTCGCCTACTCGGTGCGCGACGGGCGCGGGCGCCCCGCGGACGACCTGTTCCCCGGGTCGTTCCCGGCGCGTCCGGCGCCGGTCCCGGCGCTCGTGTGACGGCCGTGGTCGGCGACGGCGGAGGCCGGTGCATCGCCGTCGTCAACTGCAACACCTCCAGCGAGATGACCCGGGAGATCGCGGCGGGCGCCCGCGCGGTGGCCGCGCCGGGGACGGAGATCCTCGGCCTGCAGCCGGTGTGGGGGCCGACCTCGGCCGAGGGCTTCTACGACAGCTTCATCACGGCGGCCGCGGTGCTCGACCTGCTCACGACGCTGCCGGCCGAGGTCGAGATCGACGCCGTGGTGATGGCGGGGTTCGGCGAGCACGGCCGGGAGGGGGCCAGGGAGCTGCTGGAGTGCCCGGTCGTCGACATCACGGAGGCCGCGGCGATGCACGCCATGCTGCTGGGCCACCGGTACGGCGTCGTCACCACGCTCCCGCGCGTCCGGGGGCAGATCGAGGACAGCCTGCTGGTGGCGGGACTCGCGCAGCGGTGCGTCGGCGTGGAGGCGGCCGACCTCGGCGTGCTCGAGGTGGGCCGGGACCACGCGCGGACCGTCGCGGCCTTCGTCGCGGCGGGGGAGCGCGCGATCGGGGCGGGGGCCGACGTGCTCGTCCTGGGGTGCGCGGGGTTCACCGCGGTGCGCGCGGAGCTGGCGGCGGCGCTCGCCGTCCCGGTGGTGGACGCCGTCTCGGCGGGCGTCACGACGGCGGAGGCCCTGCTGGCGTGCGGATCGCGCACCAGCAAGGTCGGGGCCTACGCGCGCCCGCTGACGAAGGCGCGCACGGGCTGGCCGGTCGCCGTCGGCTGGTAGACGGCCCCCCGCCGTCGTCTGGTGTCGGCCGAGAACGTCCTGGCTCGCGTTCCGGGGGTCCGGAACGCGACCCGCGACGTTCTCGGCGGCCGTCGCTGGGCGTCAGTCGTCGCCGTCGAACGCTCCGCCGTCCAGCAGCCAGTGGTAGCGCAGCCGGAGTGCGCGCTCGGTGCTGGCCAGGATCGTCGCGACCAGCACGCTGACGTTGAGCCAGCCGGGGAGGTGGATCGGCGAGGTGAACACCCCGATGCGCTCGGCGATCGGCGGGATCTCGGTGATCTGCTGCACGATCTGCGGCGCTCCCAGCACCAGGGCGACGACGAGCACGAGGACCGAGAGCGCGCCGAGCGCCCGGCTCAGGCTCGGGTGTCGCTGCTCGAGCCGGGCTCGCCGGCCCTCGGCCGAGGCGCGGTCGGGAACGAGCTGGCGCTCGAGGCCGGTGTCGGCGACGTAGTGGCAGCGCCGCAGACCGAAGCTGCTGGCGACGACGGCGATCGTGCCGCCCGGAACCTCGAACGTCGCCGGCAGCCGGGACCGGGCGTGGTGCCGCCCGTCGCGGTAGAGGTTCGCGACCACGTCGCCGTCGTCGTCACCCCACAGCCGCACGTCGACCGACCAGCGCTCCGGCTCGCCGTCGCCCCCGACCAGATCGAGGTGGAGCAGGGATCGCGACAGGGGCTGCCACCAGCGGTAGCGCGGCAGCGCGTGCCCGTCACCCGCCGTCACACGGGCGGCGGCGCGGCGGCGCCTCCAGTCGGAGAACATCGCTCCCACCGTCGCTCGGGCGCGGCGTCAGCGGTAGTTGACGAACTGGACCGCGAAGTCGAGGTCGGCACCCTTGAGGAGCTGCTGGACGTCCTGCAGGTCGTCACGGCTCTTCCCGCTGACGCGGACCTCCTCGCCGGTGATCTGCGTCTTGACCGCCTTGGGGCCGTCGTCGCGGATCAGCTTCGTGACCTTCTTGGCGTTCTCGGAGCTGAGGCCCTCCTTGAGGGTGCCCGCGAGGCGGTACTCCTTGCCGGAGATCTTCGCCTCCTTGTCCTCGCCGAAGTCGATCGACTTCAGCGAGACGCCACGCTTGACCAGCTTGGTCTCGAACACGTCGAGGACCGCCGTCACGCGCTCGGGGGAGTTGGCCACGATCACGATGCTCTCGCCGCTCCACTCGATGGAGGCGCCGACACCCTTGAAGTCGTAGCGCTGCGCGATCTCCTTGCCGGCCTGGTTCAGGGCGTTGTCCACCTCCTGGCGGTCGACCTTGCTCACGACGTCGAAAGAGGAGTCAGCCATGTCACTTCCTTGGGTGCGGGGCGGGGCCCGGGGCGGGCGGTACGAGGACGGGCGGTGGGGACGGGTCCCCGACTCCGACCAACCTAGCGCCGTCGGCGTTCCTTCGAGCTCTCCTGACCCGGGCGACGCGAGCCCGTATCGGTCGGCGAGACCGCACGTCGCCCGCGTGGTTGATGAGTAACCTGACCTGGTGGGGGCACGAAAGAACGCCGTTGAACAGCGTTGGACGCGCGTGGGTCAGCCGTGGTGCTCGCACCAGTGGGCCGGGCGCGAGCGGGTGCAGGACCAGCTCACGGGAAACCTGCTGTGCGAGATCTGCGGCATCGTCTGGCCGCTGGGCGACCCAGCGCCGCCGCCTCGTGGGTCGAGTGCCGCGCCTCGCGGCGAAGAGCGCCCGACGGAGGGCTGAGCGCCGACGAGGGTCCGCCGACGACGTCGTCCGCCAACGACGAAGGCCCGGAACCGCTGGGGTTCCGGGCCTTCGTGTGCGTGGCAGGTGGGGGATTCGAACCCTCGTAGCATGACGCGGCTGATTTACAGTCAGCTCCCTTTGGCCGCTCGGGCAACCTGCCGTGCTGGTGGTGCGTGCCCCGGAGGGCCGGTTGAGCATACCGTCCAGGTGGGCGGGGTGTGAAATCGAGGGGGCCTAGACCCCCGACGTGCCGGGAGGTCCCGGAGCCCCGGTCGCCCCCACGACGGCCGGCTGTCTCCGGAGCCGACGCACGCCGTCGGACGTGATGACGATCAGCGCCACCCAGACCAGGGCGAACCCGATCCAGCGCGCGAGCGGCATCGGCTCGCCCATGACCAGGACGGCCACCCCGAGCTGCATGATCGGCGCGATGTACTGCAGCGAGGCCATGGTCGCCAGCGGCAGGCGTCGGGCCGCGGTCGCGAACAGCAGCAGCGGGATCGCGGTGATCGGACCGGACAGCGCCAGCAGCACGGCGAACCAGAACGGGCCGGCCACCTCGCCGGGTCCGCCGAAGGCGCCCGCCCCGGTCACCGCGAGCACCAGGAGGTAGACCAGGGCGAGCGGGGCCAGGACAGCCGTCTCCACGGTCAGCCCCGGCAGTGCGCCCACGTGCGAGCCGACCCGGTTCTTGATGAGGCCGTAGAACCCGAACGAGAACGCGAGGATCAGCGCGAGCCACGGCACGCTGCCGTAGCCGACACCGATCACGACGACGGCGACGACGGTGAGGCCGAGCGCCACGAGCTGGGGCGTGCGGAGCCTCTCGCGCAGCACCAGCACCGCCAGCAGGGCCGTGACGATCGGGTTGATGAAGTAGCCGAGCGCGGCGTCGGCCGTGTGGTGGGTCGAGACCGCGACCACGTAGGTGATCCAGTTGACGGCGATGAGGACCGCGGCCAGCGCGAGCAGCCCGAGCGTCCTGGTGTCGCGGAGGATCGCGACGAAGGCGGCTGTGCTCCGCGTCACGGCGAGCAGCAGCAGGCACAGGCCGAGGCTCCACAGCACGCGGTGGGCGACGATCTCGACGGCCCCCGCGGGGGCGAGCGCGGCGATGTACAGGGGGATGAGACCCCAGAGGAGATAGGCGGTAGCGCCGGCGGGAGTGCCTGCCCGCGAGGGGGTGGGTGTGGACACGTCGTGAGCGTACGACGGGTGGTCCCCGGAGGGCGGCGGACGTCCGTCCAGGGCCCGGGAGCCCTACGGCCCGCTCGATTTCACTACCGGGGCGACAAGCGTGTACCCTCGCATGGCTGCCCCGATAGCTCAGTCGGCAGAGCGTCTCCATGGTAAGGAGAAGGTCAAGGGTTCGATTCCCTTTCGGGGCTCTGATGACCGGCCCGTACGCCTCGCGTGCGGGCCTGTCGTCGAGGCGGGATAGCTCAGACGGTTAGAGCGCACGACTCATAATCGTGAGGTCGCGGGTTCGATCCCCGCTCCCGCTACCGCAGCTGGCCGGGCCATCCCGGGATAGGCTGGTCGATCGGCACGTCAGCAGCTGCGCTGACATGCCCGGAGCGTCACCACCACCGCAGCATCGCGACGAAAAGGACACGGCCGTGGCCAGCAAGAGCTCAGACATCCGCCCGAAGATCACCCTGGCGTGCTCGGAGTGCAAGGAGCGCAACTACATCACGAAGAAGAACCGTCGTAACACGCCGGATCGCCTCGAGATGAAGAAGTACTGCTCGCGCTGCAACCTCTCCACCTCGCACCGCGAGACGCGCTGACCCGTGTCGGCCACCGTTGACGCCTCCCGCGTGGGGAGCGTGTTCACCGGGACCCCGCCGTTCGAGGTGTCACGCCGAGACGTGATCGCCTTCGCCGACGCCGTCGGCGCCACCAGCCCGGTCCACCGCGACATCGCGGAGGCCCGGGCTGGTGGCTTTTCCGATCTGCTCGCGCCCGTGACCTTCCCTGTCGTCATCGCGCAGGAGGCCGAGGCCGAGTACATCGCCGACCCGGCCTCCGGGGTCGACTTCTCGCGCGTCGTGCACGCCGAGGAGTCCTTCTCCCACCGCCGCGCGGTCGTCGCGGGGGAGACCCTGACCACCGCCGTGCACGTCGACGCGATCACCGCCCGTGGCGGCCTGACCCTCGTCACCACCCGCACCGAGATCACCGACGAGGCGGGCGACGGCGTCGCGACCGTCGTCTCGACCCTCGCCGTCCGAGGAGCCGACGCGTGAGCGCCGTCCCGCAGCGGGCTGCAGCCGCAGCGGCAGGCACCCTCACCGACGCCGCGGTCGGAGACGTCCTGTTCACGCGCGAGGTCGAGGTCACGCGCGACCGACTGGTGCGGTACGCCGGTGCGAGCCGGGACTTCAACCCGATCCACTACAACGACGTCGTCGCCACCGAGGTCGGTCTGCCGGGCGTCATCGCCCACGGCATGCTCACGATGGGGCTGGCCGGCTCCGCCCTGACGGACTGGCTCGGTCACACCGGCGACGGGACGGCCCGCGTGGCGCGCCTCGGCACGCGGTTCTCCCGCCCGATCCCCGTGCCCGCCACGGGGGGCGTGACCCTGACGATCACCGGCACGGTCGGCGCCGTCGGGGTGAGCGACGACGACGGCGCACCGTGCGTGCGCGTCGACCTGCGCGCCGAGGCCCTGGGCGTCACCGTGCTGGCCAAGGCCCAGGCCTTCGTCAGGGTCTGAGCCCGTTCCTGCTCCGGCCCCTCAGGCGTCGGACGGCGCCGGACCGAGGGTCGTCCCCGGTCGCTGGACGACCGCCAGCTCGGTGTGCGCGGGCTCACCGCCCGCCATCAGCGCGACGGCGGCCTCCCCGCCCAGCTGACCCTTGCGCGTCGCGGGCTGCTCGACCGAGTCGATGACGTCGGGGGCCAGCCACGGGAGGTCGACGCCGTCGAACCCCGTGATCGACAGGTCGCGCGGGACGGCGAGCCCGAGCTCGCGGGCCGCCAGCAGCACCCCGGCCGCCAGCAGGTCGGAGCACGCCATGATCGCCGTCGGGCGCTCGTCCTGCTGCAGCAGCACCTTGGCGGCCTCGAAGCCCTCCTCGACCAACGACCCCGCGGTCACGTAGACCTGGGTCGGGACCACGCCGGCGTCGTGGATCCCGGCGATCCGCCGCTGCGTGAAGGGGAAGGCGTCCTCGTCCGGACCGGCGTCGGGCCGCAGTCCCGTCGGCTCTCCCGGCGCCCAGGGCAGGGAGACGACGGCGACGCGCGTGTGGCCGAGGTCGCGCACCCGCCCGGCGAGCTCCGCCATCCCGGTCCGGTCGGCGATCTGGATCGAGGCCGCGCCGGGGAAGAGCGACTCGAGCAGCACGACGTTGATGCCGCGGTCGGTCAGCAGGTCCACGACGCGCTCGCGCGGTCCGACCGGGCGCAGGAAGACGGCGGCATCCATCGCGGCTCGACGGATCAGATCGGCGCCCTCGCCGGCCTCGCCCGCCCGGATCAGCAGCATGCCGAGGTCGTGGGCGCCGAGCGCGTCGGCGAGGCCGTCGAGCGTGCGCAGGGTGACCGGGTCGCGAAAGCTGGACGCGAGCTCGTTCGTGATGACGCCGACGACGCCGCTCTCGCCGCGCCGCAGCGACCGCGCCAGCGGATCGGGGCCGGAGAAGCCGAGCTCCTTCGCCGCGGCGAGGACCCGTTCGCGGGTCGCGGGAGAGACGGGGCCGGAGCCGGAGAAGGTCAGGGACGCCGTCGACGCCGACACCCCGGCCAGGCGGGCGACGTCGGCCAGCGTGGCTCGGCCGTGACGGGTCACGCGTCCTCCGGGGGGCTTGCGACGGGGTGCTCCGGGACGACGGCGGGCGTCACCTCCGGGCGGCGGATGCCCCACACTAGTGCACATGTCTCGAATCGATTCGATGCGTGCGGACGAGCCGGACTCGCGCCAGCTCGCGAGGGTGGCGTTCCGGGCGACCTTCGGCGTCTTCGTGCTCAGCGGGTTCCTGTTCGCCTCGTGGGTCTCGCGCATCCCGACCGTCCGCACCGACCTGGACGTCGGACCCGCCACGATCGGCACGATCCTGCTGGTTGGATCGCTCGGCTCCGTGGTCGCGCTGCCGCTCGCGGGCGCGGTCGTGATGCGGCTCGGGACCGCCAGGACCGTGGTGGCCGCCACCTGCGTCGCCGGGGCGGGATTCGCCGCGCTGGCCGGGAGCGTCGCACTGGGCAACCTGGTCCTGATGGCGGCGAGCCTCGCGTTCGCGAGCGTCGGCATCGCGGGCTGGGACGTCGCGATGAACCTCGAGGGCGCGATGGTGGAACGGGGCCTGGGTCGCGCCGTCATGCCGATGTTCCACGCCGGGTTCTCGCTCGGCACGGTCGCGGGTGCCGGCGTGGGTGCCCTGGCCGCCCACCTCGGCGTCTCGCCCTCGTGGCACGTCGTGGCGGCGGTCGTGGCCGTCGTCGCCCTCGTGACGGTGGCCGTGCGCCGGTTCCTCGCCGAGACGGGTGGCACCCCCGACGTCTCGGCCGCGACGGACCCGTCCGCCGCAGCTGTCCCCGCGCCCCCGCGCCGCCACCCGTTCGCCGCCTGGGCCGAGCCGCGGACGCTGCTCATCGGGCTCCTGGTCCTGTCTGCTGCGCTGACCGAGGGAGCCGCGAACGACTGGCTCGGCCTGGCGGGGATCGAGGCGTTCGACCTCACCGACTCCGGCGGCGCCCTGATGCTGGCCGCCTTCCTCGCGGCGATGACCGCGATGCGGTTCCTCGGCACGGGGCTGCTCGACCGGTTCGGCAGGGTGGTCGTGCTGCGCCTGTGCATCGCGCTCGCGCTCACCGGCCTGACGCTGTTCAGCCTCGCGCCGACCGTGCCGCTCGGCGTCGTCGGAGTCGTGCTGTGGGGCCTCGGCGCCGCCCTCGGGTTCCCGGTCGGGATGTCGGCCGCCTCCGACGACCCGCTGCACGCGGCCGCTCGGGTGTCCGTCGTCTCCTCGATCGGCTACACCGCGTTCCTCGCGGGGCCGCCGCTGCTCGGCCTCCTGGCCGAGCACGTCGGCTACCGCAACGCGCTGCTGGTGATCCTCCTGCCGCTCGCCGTCAGCCTGCTGGTCACCCGGGTCGCGGCGCCGCCCGCCGACGCGCGACCCGCCGGGGTGCAGGACGCGACGTAGGCTCGCGAGGTGACCGAATCCGCCCCGTCCGCCACCGCCACCGCCGCGACCGTGACCGCTCTCGCCGACCTGACCACGCTGCGCGTGGGCGGACCGGTGCGCTCCTACCGCGAGACGTCCAGCGAGGCGGAGCTGCTCGACGTCGTGCGCGAGGCCGATGCGGCCGGGACGCCGCTGCTGGTCCTGGGCGGGGGCTCCAACGTGCTCGCCTCGGACGAGCCGTTCGACGGCGTCGTCGTGCGCGACCTCCGGCGCGGCCTCGAGACGCGCGAGTCGTCGGCGTGCTCCGGGGCCGACGTCGTGGTCCCCGCCGGTGAGGTGTGGGACGACCTGGTCGCGCGCGCCGTCGACGAGGGCTGGTCGGGCATCGAGGCGCTGTCCGGGATCCCCGGCAGCGTCGGTGCGACGCCCGTGCAGAACGTCGGCGCGTACGGCCAGGAGGTCGGCGACGTCCTCGCCTTCGTTCGCACGTGGGACCGAGCGCGCGGTCGCATCAAGACGTTCGCCCGCTCCGAGCTGGGGCTGGGCTACCGCACGTCGCTGCTGAAGCGGTCCTTCACCGGGGACGCCGACGGCGTCGCCTGGGGCCCCACGCCCCGGTACGTCGTCCTCGAGGTGGGCCTCCAGATCCCGCACGCCACGCTGTCCGCGCCGATCCGCTACGCCGAGCTCGCGCGCGCCCTCGGCGCCGAGGTGGGGGAGCGCGTCCCCGCCGTCAGGGTGCGCGAGACGGTGCTCGAGCTGCGCCGGGGGAAGGGCATGGTCCTGGACGCGGCCGACCCCGACACCTGGAGCGCCGGGTCGTTCTTCACCAACCCGCTGCTGTCGGCGGAGGCTGCCGGTGCCCTCCCCGAGGACGCGCCGCGGTTCCCGATCGGGGACGCCGCCGGCACGGTGAAGTCCTCCGCCGCCTGGCTGATCTCCCACGCGGGCTTCGAGCGCGGCCACGGGCTCCCCGGTCCGGCGTCGCTGTCGACGAAGCACTCGCTCGCGCTGACGAATCGCGGCGGGGCGAGCGCCGAGGACGTCGTGACCCTCGCGCGCGAGGTGCGCGACGGCGTCGCGGCGAGCTTCGGCGTCGTGCTCGAGGCCGAGCCGGTCCTGGTGGGCCTGACGCTCTGAGCGACGCACCGGTCGGTGCACCGACCGCCGCGGTGCTTGCGTCGGCGTGGTTTCCGAGTAACCTCTGCCCTACTCGAGGTGGAGGTTGACGATGACCGTGCGTCACGGACTGGTGGCACTGCTCGCCGAACGGCCCATGGGCGTCTACGAGCTGCGCAAGGAGTTCGACGCGCGGACCGGCGGCACCTGGCCCCTCAACATCGGGCAGGTGTACACGACGATCCAGCGGCTGATGCGGGACGGTCTGGTGGAGCACGTGCCGCTGGAGTACTCCCACGAGGCCGGCGACGCCGAGCCCTACCGCCTCACCGAGGCCGGCTACCAGGAGGCCGACGGCTGGTGGCACCAGCCCGTCGACCGATCGGTCCCCGGTCGCGACGAGCTGGTGATCAAGCTCGCGCTCGCCGCCGCGTCGCCCGACGTCCACGTCCCCACCGTCGTCCACGCCCAGCGGGTGGAGTCGATGCGGGCGCTGCGCGACTACACGCGGCTCAAGGCCCGCGAGCCCGAGCACGTGACCACGCGCGAGGGTCTGGCCTGGAGCCTCGTGCTCGACAACCTCATCTTCACCGCGGAGGCGGAGGTGCGCTGGCTCGACCACGTCGAGGCCACCGTCGCACGGGTCGGGGCCCTGCCGGTGCCGGGAGTCGCGGAGCAGGGGGCCGCGGCTCCCGCACCGGTGGGCGCGAGCGACGACAGCACCTGGACGGGACGCGGGCGATGACCGGTCGGCGCGCATCAGGTCCGACCGCAGGGGCGGAGGCGGGTACCGAGGCGTCGCCGATCATCCTCGAGCTCACGGGTGTCACGCGCGTGCACGGCGAGGGCGAACGTCGCGTCGTCGCGCTGCGCGAGGCCGACCTCGAGGTCAGGCTCGGGGAGCTCGTCGCGGTCATGGGCCCCTCGGGCTCGGGCAAGTCGACGCTCCTGAACCTCGCTGGAGGTCTCGACACCCCCTCCGCCGGGGAGGTGCGACTGGGCAGGGACCTCCTGTCGCACCTGGACGCCGCGGGTCGGGCCGCGATCCGCCGTCGTCGCGTGGGCTACGTCTTCCAGGACCTCAACCTGATCCCGGCCCTGACGGCCGCGGAGAACGTCGCGCTGCCGCGCGAGCTCGACGGCGTGGGCGTGCGCGAGGCGCGCGAGCAGGCTCGTTCGGCGCTCGCCGAGGTCGGTGTGGTCGAGCTCGCCGACCGGTTTCCCGAGGAGATGTCCGGTGGTCAGCAGCAGCGCGTCGCGATCGCCCGTGCCCTGGTGGGGCCGCGGCGGCTCGTGCTCGCCGACGAGCCGACCGGGGCGCTGGACAGCCACACGGGGGAGGCGGTGATGCGCGTGCTGCGGCAGCGGATCGACGCCGGGGCGGCCGGTCTGCTCGTCACCCACGACCCGCGGTTCGCGGCCTGGGCCGACCGGACCGTGTACCTGCGCGACGGCGTTGTCGTCGACGCCGATCGCGACGACCGCGCGAGCGACCTGCTGGTCGGTGCGGGGCGCGGCTCCGGGCGTGACCGCCGTCGTGGCATCGGCCCCGGCCTGGACGACTGAGGCAGCCGTGACGACCGGGGGATCGGGGTCGCACGCGGCGCACGACGGCGGACACCGGCGCGGTCTGCCGGCGTGGGTGGCGCGGTGGCGCGCCGCGCTGCGGATCGCGCGCCGCGACGCGTGGCGGCACCGGGGGCGCACCGCGATCTCGCTGGCGATGATCGGCCTGCCCGTCGCGGCGGCGGTGTTCCTGGCGGGGTTCGTCGCATCCTCCGGCGGGACGGCGCTGACGCGCGCGGAGCTCCAGCTCGGACCCACCGCGCAGGCGACGATCGCCGACGCCGGGTGCGGTGGCTGCGTCGTCGAGCAGACCCCCGACCTCAACGGGTGGGGGACGAATGGTGCGGGCGCCGGATCCCCTGACACCGGCGCGATCGAGGCGGCCCTGGGCGGCCGCGGGGTCACCCTCGAGGAGACGGGTCGGCACGCGGTCGCCGCCGGGGACCGCGACATCGGGTCGCACTCGATCTCCGCGCTGCCGGCGGAGGCGCTCGCGTCGGTCTACCCGATCCGCGAGGGGCGCACCCCGGCGACGAGCGGTGAGGCCGCTCTGCTCCACGGCGTGGCCGACCGGCTGGGGATCGGGATCGGGGACACCGTCCGCGTCGCGGACACGGACCTCGTGGTGACCGGCATTCTCGACAGCCGCAACCGGACCGTGCCCGACGTCCTGACCGTGACGGGCGCACTCGCCCTCGCGCCCGCCGGGTGGTGGGTGCTGGACGACGAGCCGGTCACGTGGGCCGACGTGCTGGCGGTCAACACGGTCGGGGCCACGGTCCTCAGCCGCGCCGTCCTGCTCGACCCGCCCCCCGTCGACCCGATGTACGCCGGTGGCTCGATGATGACGACCCAGACGGTCGGCGTCGGTGCCGCCATCGCCGCGATCGCCCTGATCGAGGCCGTGCTCCTCGTCGGCCCGGCCTTCGCGGTGGGTGCGCGCCGCCAGACCCACAACCTCGCACTGCTGGCCGCGACCGGGGGGAGCGCCGCCGACCTGCGCCGGACCGTCCTGAGCACCGGGGTCGTAGCCGGACTCGTCGCCGGTCTCGGCGGGGCCGTCGTCGGCACGGTGGGGATCCTCGTGACCTGGTGGTGGACGGCCGGGGGCTGGAACCCTTTCCCCGCGCTCGTGGTGCCCTGGTGGGCGCCGCTCGGCGGGGTGGCCTTCGCCGTCGGGCTCGGTTCCCTCGCCGCCCTGGTGCCGGCGCGAGCCGCCGCCCGGCTCGACGTCGTCGCGGCACTCGCGGGCCACCGAGCGGATCCCGCCGCGCGACGCGGCGTCTCGTGGCTCGGGATCGGCCTGGCGGTCGCCGGTCTGGCGACCGCCGCGGTGGGAGGCCTCACGTCGAAGGTCGGCCTGCTCGTGGGCGGGATCGTGGCGCTCGAGGTGGGCGTCGTGCTGCTCACCGGTGGACTGCTGTCGCTCGTGGCCCGGTGGGCGCCACGCCTGGGCGTGGCCGGCCGATTCGCGCTCCGGGACGCGGTGCGGCAGCGGAGCCGGACCGTGCCCGCCGTCGCCTCCGTGCTGGCCGCCGTCGCGGCCGTGACCGCGGGGGCGGTGTACGTGGCGACCGACGAGGCGGCGGCCCGGGAGGCGTGGAACCCGTCCCTCGGCACCGGCACCATCACGATCAACCCCGACTGGGGTGCTCCCCTGGAGGATCAGGAGGTCGCGCTGACGGCAGCGCTGACCGAGGTCGCCGCGGACGTCCCCGTCACCGGGTCGAGCGTCGTGCGGGCGCTCGCGGCCGAGACGCCGACGGTGGGCGGACCCTCGGTCTACGCCGCGCCGATCGTCCGGCCGGACCGGCGCTGCCCCGTGGACGAGAGCACCACGCAGGCCGAGTACGAGGAGCTCGTCGGCGATCCCCGCTGCCTGGTCGGGCGAAGCTGGAGCTCACCCTTCGGCGGCTCCTTCAGCGACGGGACGCTGATCGACGACGGTTCGGCGATCGCGCTGATCCGCGCGGACGGTGCGGCCGAGGCGGCCACGGCGCTCGCCTCGGGACACATCGTGGTGGGTCACCCCGACGACGTCTGGGCGGACGGGACGGCCCACGTGGAGATCGGCGTCGCCGACCCCGATCGTCCCGATGCCGATCCGGTGATCGTCGAGGTCGTGGCCCCGGCGCACCTCGTCGGATGGGGAGCCGGCCGTCTCGTCCTCCCGCCCGACCTCGTGGCGGACGTCCCCGGGGTGAGCGTGATCCCGGTCGGAGCCGTCGCTCACACCACGCTGACCTACGACCGTGCGTGGGCCGACAGCATCACCCGATCGGTCGGCGCGACGTCCGTGAACGTGGAGGCGCCGTACACCTCGAGCGAGGACGTGGTCACCGTCGTCCTGGTGCTGGTCGCCTCCCTCGTGGCGCTGGCGGCGACGTGGCTCAGCATCGGGCTCGCGGCCGCCGAGACGCGTCCCGACGTGGCGACGCTGGCGGCGGTCGGGGCACCGCCGCGGCTGCGGCGCCGGATCGTGGCCGCCCAGGCAGCGGTCATCGGCGTCCTCGGGGTCCACGCGGGGGTGCTGCTCGGTCTCGCGCTGGGCTTCGTGCTCGGTCGCTGGACCCTCGGACAGTCGTGGCAGGTCGAGGAGCTGCTGCGGCTCGGTCGCGACGTTCCGGGCGTGACTGTCCCGTGGCTCTGGGTGGCGGGGATCGCCGTCGTCCTCCCGCTGCTCGCGGTCGGCGGCGCGTGGCTCACCGCGCCGCGGCACCTGCCGCTGGTGCGTCGGCTGGCGCAGTAGGCGCGGGGGCCGCGAGCCACGCGTCCACCTCCGTGAGCCAGCGCCGCCGATCGGTCTCGGGGGCGAGGCTCGCACCGATCGAGTCGCGGGCGAGCGCGGCGATCGCGGCGTCGTCGAGCCCGTGCACCACGCGGGCCGCGGCGTACTGCTGGACCAGGCGGGAACCGAACAGCAGCGGGTCGTCGGCGCCGAGCGCGACGGGGACGCCGGCGTCGATCAGGGCGCGCAGCGGCACGTGCCGGCTCTCGCGGAAGACGCCGAGGGAGACGTTCGACGCCGGGCACACCTCGCACGCGATGCCCGCGCGCGCCAGCTCGTCCAGCAGGGCGGGGTCCTCGGCGGCTCGCACGCCGTGGCCGAGGCGCCGCGGGCGCAGGTGGGTCACGACGTCGCGCACGTGCTCGGGCCCGAGCAGCTCGCCGCCGTGCGGGACACCGGGCAGCCCGGCGCGCGCCGCGATCGCGAACGCTGACGCGAACTCGGCGGTGTCGCCGCGCCGCTCGTCGTTCGACAGCCCGAACGCGACGACCGCACCCGGCCCGTCGCCGGCGTGACGCGCGGCGAGGCGGGCCAGCGTGCGCGCCTCGAGGGGGTGCCGCATGCGCGAGGACGCGACCACCACGCCGACCGAGACGCCGGTCGCCTCCCCGGCGAGCCGCGCCTCGTCGAGAACGATCTCGAGCGCGGGGACCAGGCCGCCGACGTGGGGGGCGTACGACGTCGGGTCGACCTGGATCTCGAGCCGTCGCGACCCCTCCGCGGCGTCGTCCGCCACGGCCTCGCGCAGCACGCGACGCATCGCGCCCTCGCTGCGCACCACCGCTCGCGCCGACTCGTACAGCCGCTGGAACCGGAACCAGCCCCGCACGTCGGCCGGGACGTCCGGCACGCCGTCGAGCAGCGCCGAGGGCACGCGCAGCCCCTGCGCCGCGGCGAGGTCGGCCAGCGTCGTCGGGCGCATGGACCCCGTGAAGTGCAGGTGCAGGTGGGCCTTGGGGAGCGTCGCGAGGTCTCGCATCCCCACGAGTCTAGGCACGATGAGAAGGCTCTCATCGACCCCTCACACGCATCTCACCGGGCCCGGGTGACATGGGTGCCATGACGACGACGGTCCCCGCCCCCCACGCAGCCACCGTGCTGTGCGGTCCGGCGCGCTCCGACCTGGTGCGCGCCGCGATCGGTCTGGCGGCCGGTGCACCGGTCGACGTCCGCGTCGAGCGCGTGCAGCACCGCGGGGACGGCACGAGCGTCGGCTACGACGTCCGCTACGGGGGCGCGGGGGACGCGGGCTCGACCGACTACCTCGTCGCGTCCACCGCACCAGCGGCGCTGTCGGCGCAGGCGTCCTCCGGCGTCGTGCGCCTGAGCGACGGCGACCTCGACGTCGCCCTGTGGCGGCACCCCGGCGACCCCGCGCTGCCGGGTCTCGCCGCGAGCTGCGACGTCGCGACCGTGGCGGCCTGGCTGCCCGGCACGACGCGCCTGGAGATGGTCACCTACCGCCCCCTGCGTCGCGCCGTGGTGCGCGCCCTCGGTCCCGCCGGCGTCACCGGCTACGTCAAGATCGTGCGACCGGGCGGCGTCGACCGCCTCGTCCGTCAGCACGCCGCGACGGCGGAGCTCGGCTCCCCGCGCGTGCTCGCCGCACCCGCCCCGGGCGTCCTGGTGCTGGCCGACGTCGGCGGCCGGACGCTGGCCGAGGCGATCGCCGACGGCGACCGCGCACCGGACCTCGCCGACGTCCTCGCCCTTCTGGAGCGCACCGCGGCGACCGCGACGCGGGAGGTGGCGGTCGAGCCGTTCTCGCTGGGCCTCCTGGCGCAGGTCGCGGCGGTCGAGGGCGCGCTCGACGCCCCGACGACGCAGCGGCTCCGGCGCCTCGCGCGCGCCGTCGAGGCGTGGATCGCGCGCACCGCGCGGGCCTGGCCCGTGGTCGCGACGCACGGTGACCTGCACGCGGCCAACCTCGTGGTCCGCACGACGGACGGCGACGCCGAGATCGTCGGCGTGCTCGACGTCGACAGGGTCGGCCCCGGCCACCGCGTCGACGACCTGGCGTGCCTCCTGGCGCACCTGAGCGTCGCGAGCACCGGTGCCGGCGGCCTCGCGACCGCGGCCTCGGACCGTGCGCGGGCAACCGTCGAGCGCTGGTGGTCCCAGGTCGCCGACCCCGCACCGCTGGCCGCGCGCACGGCGAGCGTCGTGCTCTCTCTCGTCGGCGTGGTGGACCCCGTCAGGGTCCCTGCGCTCCTCGATCTCGCGGGCGCCTGGTGCGCCCGCGCGTCCACCCCGAACGCCCCGCTGCACCGCGGCGGGACCGGGTCCGTCCCACCCTCGGAGGAATCATGAACCGCAAGACCTGGATCGTCACCGGCACCCTCGGCGCGCTCGGCCTCGTGGGCGGCAGCGCGGCCGTCGCGATGGCGGACTCCCCGGACGTGAACGCCCCCGGCGGCCCCGTCGCGTTCGACGCGCCGACGGCGCCCGCCGCGCCCACCACCGGTCCGGCCACCCCGAGCCCCACCGTGCCGACGCCGCCCAGCCCGGCGAACCAGCCGCCCGCGGCACCGTTGCCGGCGCCGCCGACGTCGGCTCCCGCGACGCCCGGGCCCGGCGCCCCGGTCGCCGGTGCGGCTCCCGCCCCGACCGACCCGGCGTCGCCGGCCGCGACGGGCCACCACAGCTCCGTCACCACCGTGACGGCCGTCAGCCCGCTCAGCCCCGTCACGGCCGTCAGCCCGATCACGCCGCCGACGCCGCCGTCACCCGTCAGCCCGATCTCGCCCCAGACGCCGCCGACCCCGCCCTCCCCGGTGAGCCCGCCCTCGGTCGACTGACCGATCCAGCGCCCCCACCCCGCGCCGAGAGCGACCCCTCCGCCGTGGGAGCGACGTGTCAGACGTCGCTCCCACGGCGGAGGGGTCGCTCTCGGCGTCGGCGGGCGCCGCCGGAGGGCGCCGGCGGGGCGCCCCGCGGGGCTCAACCGAAGCGGTAGCCCATGCCCCGCACGGTCGTGATGGTCTCGGCGCCGAGCTTGCGGCGCAGGTAGCGCACGTACACGTCCACCACGTTCGAGCCGGGGTCGAAGTCGTAGCCCCAGACCCGCGAGAGCAGCTGCTCGCGACTGAGCACCTGACCGGGGTGGCGCAGGAACGTCTCCGCGAGGGCGAACTCCCGGGCCGACAGCTCGACCTCGCGCTCGCCCACCCGCGCGCGTCGCGAGCGCAGGTCGAGCTCGACGTCGCCCTGGCGCAGCACGGTGGCCGACCCGGCGTCCTCGCCGCTCTCGCCCGCCGTCCGCAGCCGCAGCCGGACGCGAGCGAGCAGCTCCTCGAACCGGAACGGCTTGGCCATGTAGTCGTCCGCGCCGCCCTCGAGGCCGGCCACGGTGTCTGTGACCGAGTCGCGCGCGGTCAGGATGATGATCGCCATGCTCGACCCCTGCGCGCGGACGGCGGCGGCGACGTCCATGCCGTCGCCGTCGGGCAGCCCGAGGTCGAGGACCATGAGGTCGTACTCGCCCGTGAGCGCGTGCTCGACGGCGTCGCGCGCCGTCCCGACCACGGTCGGCACGTGTCCGGCCGCCCGCAACCCCTTGGCGACGAACGAGGCGATGCGCTCGGAGTCCTCCACGACGAGGATCTGGCTCACGGTGCGGCTCCTGCCCTGACGACGGGGATCTCCATGGTGCCGCCCTGCACGTCCGGCAGCACGATCGTCACGGTCGTGCCGCGGCCGGGGGCGCTGACCAGCCGCACGTCGCCGCGGTGGGCGCGGGCGATCGAGGCGACGATCGACAGCCCCAGGCCGGTGGAGTCGACGGTCGCCGTGCTGCCTCGCGCGAACCGCTCGAACACGAGCTCCTGCTCGTGCGGCGGGATGCCGACGCCCTCGTCCCTGACCCAGAGCTCGAGATCGGACCCGTTCCAGGCCGATCCGATGCCGATCCTCGAGTCAGGGGCGGAGTAGCGCACCGCGTTCGCGGCGAGCTGGAGGAGCGCCTGCGTCACGCGCTGCGGGTCGAGCAGCGCCTCACCCTCCGCCAGCGCGTCGAGCCGCCACCGGCGTTCGCCGAGGCTGCTGGCCTTGGACAGCACGTCGTCGGTGAGGCCGGCGACGTCGCACGCCCGGGGTTGCACGAAGTCGGGGCGTCCCGCGCGGGCGATGGTCATGAGGTCGTCGATGAGCCGGTACATGCGGTCCAGCTCGTCCAGGGCGAGGTCGCGCGTGGCGGTGGTGTCGGCGACGTCGGCGGGGTCCATCAGCTCGAGGTGGCCGCGCACGACGGTGAGCGGGGTGCGCAGCTCGTGCCCGACGTCGTCCAGCAGCTGCCGCTGTGCGGTGAACGCGCCCTCGAGGCGCGCGAGCATCGCGTTGATCGTGACCGTCAGGTCCGCCAGGTCGTCGTCACCGCTGACGGGGATCCGGCGCTCGAGGTCGCCGGAGCCGAGCTCGTGCGCCGTGCGCCGCAGCAGCCGGATCGGCGTGAGGATGCGCTCCACGATGAGCCAGCCGGTCACGGCGATGCCCGCCAGCGCGACGGCCGCGATGCCCGCGTACAACCGGAACGTCGGGACGAGGGCGGCCAGCTCCGCGCCGCGGTCGAAGACGACGACGAACGCGGCGGGTGCGCCGTCGCCGACCTGGACGGGCAGCACGACGTAGCGGTAGTCCGCCGTCGAGGTGCGCTCGCGGGCGATGGTCACCGCGGTGCGGTCGGCCGCGCCGGCGAGCGCCGCGACGAGCTCGGCGTCCGTGTCGGGCCGGATGCCGTTGAGCTCGGAGTACTGCAGCACGCCCTCGGCGCCGATCGAGAACGCGGCCTCGGTGTCGCTCGGCACGTAGCGCTGCAGCGCGAAGTACAGGAGGTCCTCGGCGTTCGCGAACGGCTGGCCCGTGGTCGGGTCGACGTCGTTCTCGGCGATCGCCCGGACCTCCGCGACGGTCCGCGTCAGCGAGTCGTCCATCCGCTCCTCGACGCGGTCGCGCTCGATCCCGTACAGCGTCGTCCCGGCCGCGGCGAGGGTGAAGGCGGAGAGTCCGACGAGCGCGAGCAGGATGCGCGCCCGCAGCGACCCCCACCACCGACGGCGGGGCGGGCGCGGCTCGGTGTTCTCGTCGGGGGCGGGGGCGGGGGCCGGGGCCGGGGCGGATCCGGCCGGAACCGCGGGCAGCTCAGCGGTCATCGTCGTCCCCGTCGTCGTCGGAGTCGTCGTCACCGGGTCCGTCGTCATCGTCGTCGTCATCGTCGTCGTCACCCACGTGCGGGGCCGGCGGCACGGGCACGGGGGCCGGGGCGGGCGCCGGGGGAGCGGGGGCGGGCGTCGTCGGCTCCACGGTCGCCGGCGGCGCCGTCGCGGTGTCCTCCGGGGTCGGGACCGGCTCGTCGGTGGGCGGCGTCGTCGGTTCGACGGGGGGAGGCTCGGGGGTCGGCCCCGGCGTCACGACGACGCGGTCCCCGAGCGGGATCTCCCTGTCCCCCGTCCCCCCCACGAGCGCGTTCCCCACGCCGAACGTCACGAGGCCCAGCAGGAGGGTCGCGGCGAGCGCGGCGAGGACGGTGCGTCCCCGGCCCGCGTGCGGCCGCTCGGAAGTCATGCCGAGCAGTGTTCCGCACGAGGATGAGACGCGGATGAGAAGGTCAGCGGGCCTCGCCCAGCAGGGCGGCGATCCGTGCCACACCCTCCGCCAGGTCGGCGTCGCCGAGCGCGTAGGACAGGCGGAGGTACCCGCTCGGCCCGAACGCCTCGCCCGGCACGACGGCGACCTCGGCCTCGGTGAGGATCAGCTCGGCCAGCTCGGCCGACGTCGTCGGGACCACGCCCCGGATCTCGCGACCCAGCAGCCCCTGGACGGACGGGTAGGCGTAGAACGCCCCGGTCGGCGTCGGGCAGTCGACGCCCTCGATGGCGCTCAGCGCCGCGACCATGGCGCGCCGACGGCGGTCGAAGGCGGCGCGCATCTCCGCGACGGCGCTCAGGTCGCCGGTGAGGGCGGCGACGGCGGCGCGCTGGGACACGTTGCTCACGTTCGACGTGAGGTGGGACTGGAAGTTCGTCGCAGCCTTCACGACGTCGGCCGGACCCTGCATCCAACCGACCCGCCAACCGGTCATCGCGTAGGTCTTGGCGACGCCGTTGACCACGACGGTCGTGTCGGCGAGCTCGGGCACCGCGCGCAGCACGGGCGTGAAGACGGCGTCGTCGTAGACGAGGTGCTGGTAGATCTCGTCCGTGATCACCCAGATGCCGTGCTCGAGCGCCCAGCGACCGATGGCCTCGATCGCCTCGGGCGGGTACACCGCACCGGTCGGGTTGGAGGGGGAGCAGAGCAGCAGCGCCTTCGTCGCGGGCGTGCGCGCGGCCTCGAGCTGCTCCACCGTCACGAGGTAGGCGGCCTCGGGCCCCGCGAAGACCTCGACGGGGACGCCCCCCGCCAGGCGGATCGCCTCGGGGTAGGTGGTCCAGTACGGCGCGGGCAGGAGGACCTCGTCGCCCGGATCCACCACGGCGCCGAAGGCCTGGAACACGGCCTGCTTGCCACCGTTGGTGATCAGCACGCTGGACGGGTCGATCTCGTAGCCGCTGTCGCGCAGCGTCGCTGAGGCGACCGCCTCCCGGAGCACCGGCAGGCCACCGGCGGGGCTGTAGCGGTGGTTCGCGGGGTCCTGGGCAGCGGCGACGGCGGCCGCGACGATCGCGGGCGGCGTCGGGAAGTCGGGCTCCCCGGCGCCGAAGCCGATGACGGGACGACCCTGGGCCTTCAGGGCCTTGGCCTTCGCATCGACGGCGAGCGTCGCGGACTCGGCGATGCCGGCGAAGCGCTGCGACACCCGGGGGTGGGCGGCGGAGGAGGCGGGGGCGGCATCGGTGGAGGTCACGCGTCCTATCGTGGCACGGGTGCGTTCGACCGCGCCCGCATCCTCGCGTACAGTGACTTCCCGGTGGTCACGGACCGCCCCGCTCGGTTGTGCCCCTCGAGGCGATCGCGAGTCCCCTCGGGAGTCGTGCTCGCGCCCCGGGGCCGGGGCGCGGCGGAGGTGGCCGGCCGAAGGGTAGTGGCGCAATTGGTAGCGCACCGGTCTCCAAAACCGGCGGTTGCGGGTTCGAGTCCCGCCTGCCCTGCAGCATCGACGCCGACCGGCGTCGGACGTCCATCAGCATCGATCTGGGAAGGGGAGGGGTCATGAGCGAGTCGAGCACGACCGCTGCCGGCAAGCCGGAGAAGTCGCCGCAGGAGCTCGGCTTCTTCGGACGCATCGTCCTCTTCGTCCGCCAGGTGATCGCCGAGCTGCGCAAGGTCGTCACACCGACCCGGCCCGAGCTCCTGAACTACACGCTGGTCGTGCTGGTCTTCATCCTGGTCTGCATGGCCTTCGTCTTCGTCCTGGACTTCGGCATCGGCCGTCTCGTCCTGTGGATGCTGGGCACCCCCGGATCCTGATCGCCGCGGCGCAGCCCCTCCCCGACCGGGTGACGGCGGCGCAGCCCGCAGCAGCACACTGAACAGAAAGCAGGCAGACGTGTCCGAGACCACCTCGAACGACGGCGTCCTCGACGAGGACGGCGCGACCGAGTCCGCCGTCGACGACGCGACCCTCACCGACACCTCCGTCCCCGGGGTCGTCGAGACCGTCGAGGTCATCGACGCCGAGGCGCTGGACGCGCTCGACGAGAGCGCGGCCAACGCCGACTCCTCCGAGGACGCCGACGAGGCCGTCGAGGAGGAGGTCGACCCGCTCGAGGCCTACCGCCGCGACCTGCAGGTCCTGCCCGGCGACTGGTACGTCATCCACTCCTACGCGGGTTACGAGAACCGCGTGAAGTCCAATCTCGAGACCCGCATCTCCAGCCTCAACATGGAGGAGTACATCTTCCAGATCGAGGTGCCGATGGAGGAGGTCGTCGAGGTCAAGGCGAATGCTCAGAAGAAGGTCGTCAAGCGCGTCCGGATCCCCGGCTACGTCCTGGTCCGCATGGATCTCACGGACGAGTCCTGGGGCGCCGTCCGGCACACGCCCGGCGTCACCGGCTTCGTGGGCCACACGCACTCCCCGGTGCCGCTGACCACGTCCGAGGTCATCTCGATGCTGGCCCCGACGTTCGAGCCGGCACCCGGCACGCCCGCGGCTGCCGCTGCGGCCGGTGCGGGCTCCACCCGTCCGATCGAGGTCGACTTCGCCGTCGGCGAGTCGATCACCGTCACCGACGGCCCGTTCGAGGGCATGCCCGCCTCGATCTCCGAGATCCAGCCCGAGTCGGGCAAGCTCAAGGTTCTCGTCTCCATCTTCGGTCGGGACACCCCGGTCGAGCTCGCCTTCGGTCAGGTCGCGAAGATCTGATCGTCCCTGCGCCGCGGTCTCGCGAGCGCACTGCAACCGGGTCATCGCCCACGGCGTAGGTCCACAACGAGAAGGAAGTCAGCATGCCTCCCAAGAAGAAGGTCACCGGCCTCATCAAGCTCCAGATCAAGGCCGGCGCGGCCAACCCCGCCCCGCCGATCGGTCCGGCGCTCGGTCAGCACGGCGTCAACATCATGGAGTTCTGCAAGGCGTACAACGCGGCCACCGAGGCGCAGCGCGGCAACGTCATCCCCGTGGAGATCACCGTCTACGAGGACCGCTCGTTCACGTTCATCCTCAAGACGCCGCCGGCCGCCGAGCTCATCAAGAAGGCCGCCGGTGTCGCCAAGGGTTCTGCCACGCCGCACACGGTCAAGGTCGCCACGATCTCCCGCGACCAGATCCGCGACATCGCCAGCACCAAGCTGGACGACCTGAACGCCAACGACCTGGCTGCCGCCGAGAAGATCATCGCCGGCACCGCCCGTTCCATGGGCATCACGGTCCAGGACTGAGGCCCTCCGGCCTGAGTCCTGAGGCCTGAGAGCCGTTCGACTCCGCAGCCCCGCCGGGGCCGCGGCCAGTGGGAGGGTCCGCGTGGACCCGTCGACCACGACTGCACGAGACACCGAGGAGCAGAGCATGGCCACGCACGGCAAGAGCTACCGCAAGACAGCCGCCCAGATCGATCGCAACGAGGTGTACGCACCTCTGGCGGCTCTCCGTCTGGTGCAGTCCACCGCCTCGGCGAAGTTCGACCAGACGGTCGACGTCGCGTTCCGCCTCGGCGTGGACCCCCGCAAGGCCGACCAGATGGTCCGCGGCACGGTCAACCTGCCGCACGGCACGGGCAAGACGGCGCGAGTCGTCGTCTTCGCCGTCGGCGAGCGGGCCCAGCAGGCCCTCGACGCCGGTGCCGACGAGGTCGGTGGCGACGAGCTGATCGAGAAGGTCGCGGCCGGCTACACCGACTTCGACGCCGCCATCGCGACGCCGGACCTCATGGGCAAGGTCGGCCGCCTCGGCCGCGTCCTCGGCCCGCGTGGTCTCATGCCGAACCCGCGTACGGGCACGGTCACCATGGACGTCACGAAGGCCGTCACCGAGATCAAGGGTGGCCGCATCGAGTTCCGCGTCGACAAGCACTCCAACCTCCACTTCGTGGTGGGCAAGGCGTCCTTCACCGACACGCAGCTGGTCGAGAACTACGCCGCCGTGCTCGAGGAGGTGCTGCGCCTCAAGCCGTCCTCCTCCAAGGGCCGCTACATCATCAAGGGCGCCGCCTCCACGACGATGGGCCCCGGCGTTCCGCTGGACGTCACCAAGACGCGCAACGTCACGACCGAGGACGCCTCCTGACTCACGCGGCATCCTGAGTCACCCGCACGAACGGCGCGAGCCCCGTCCCCCTGGTGGGGGCGGGGCTCGCGCCGTTCGTCGTGCGTCCGAGCCGGCGTCGCCGACGTCGCGACCGATGCTGGTCAGTGACCGCCGTGCACCTGCACGACCGGCGGTCGACCGGATCGCGCGGGATCGAGGTAGGAGGCCTGCGGGCGCGGGGTGGCGGCCGCCTCGGCCTCGGCGGCCGGGGAGCCGTGCTCGCCGTGCGGGACGGCGTAGTCGCCGGCGGCGGACGCGGCGAGGCCGGGGGTGACGAGCGCCCCGACGACGGCGGCGCCCGCGGCCAGGGCCAGCAGGCGGCGCCCGGCGCGCGGACGGGCGGGCCCGTCGGCGGCCGGTTCCGCGGCGGCGCCGCCCCGTGCGACCAGGACGACGCCGAAGGCGGTCAGGAGCAGCAGGGCGGCGGTCGCGTAGTCGTCGGCACCGGGGAGGCGGACCCCGGGCAGCACGAGCAGCAGCACGGGCTGCGCGACCGTGTACGCGACGACGCCGAGCGCCGTCGTGGCGAAGGTGGAGGCGACGACGGCGCGGGGGAGGAGCACCGCGCCGCGGCGGAGCGACGCCAGCGACCAGGTGAGGGCGGCGAGCCCCAGGACCAGGACCAGCGCCAGGAGGACGACGGAGGCGGTCGTGCCCTCGCCGTCCCGGGCGATGCCCGGGACGGCGGCGAGCAGGAGCATGGCGGCCCCCAGCCCCAGCAGCGCGGTCACGACCACGCCGCTGGGGGTGCCCGAGGACGTGGGGGCCTGCGAGGTCATGCCGAGATCACGCGGCCCGCGTGCCGGCGGGGGTGACACCGCGGTCCTGCGTCAGCCCGACGCCGAGCAGCAGCACGGCGCTGGCGAGGTGCAGCACGTTGTCCGCGCCGTTGAGGGCGAGGATGTTCGCGCCGGAGTCCAGCAGGAACAGGCCGACGACGCCGACGAGCAGGTAGACGGCACCGACGGTGGTGTTGACACCCTTGGCGCCGGCGACGGTGCGGGAGCCGAGGAGAAGGGCCGCGCCGATGGCGAGGTGGACGATGTTGTGCAGCGGGTTGACCTCGAAGACGATGAGGGTCCCGCCCTCGGTGCCGGCGAACTGGGCGCCGGAGGTGACGGCGAAGCCGGCGAGGCCGACGAGCAGGTACACAGCGCCGAAGATGGCGGCGATCAGGCGGTTCGGGCTGGAAGTCATGGGTCGCTCCTTGTTCGTGCCGGACCTGTTCCGGCGTGACGTGGTTCACGCTGTCACCGGGTGTTCGGTGCGGAGGAGGTGCGGGATGGGTGCGTATTCGGTAGGCACGGCGGAGCGGGCGCCTGAGCCGCGGTCCGACACGTGGTCAGGATCGGTCTGCGCGACGTGTACTGTTGTCGCCGTACCCCAGACCGCCGGTCATCGGTTGCGCGTGAGAGCGAGCAGCCGGAGCGAAGTTCCCACGGGAAGCCTGCGCAGGTTCGAGCAACGACTGCGGCGCCCAGCGCCGGATCCGAGCCCCGTGCCTGCGCACGGGGCTTTTTTCGTGGTCACGGTGGCGGTCACCATCGGAAAGGAATGCCATGGCGAGGCCGGACAAGGCAGCAGCCGTTGCCGAGCTGACGCAGCTGTTCCACGACTCGAACGCGGCGGTGCTCACCGAGTACCGCGGCCTGACGGTCGCTCAGCTCAAGGCTCTGCGCAAGGCCCTCGGGTCGGATGCGCACTACGCCGTGGCAAAGAACACGCTGACCGCGATCGCGGCTCGCGAGGCCGGTCTGGAGAGCTTCGCCGAGAAGCTGTCCGGTCCCTCGGCCATCGCGTTCGTCACCGGTGACCCGGTGACCGCGGCCAAGGGTCTGCGTGACTTTGCCAAGGCCAACCCCGCACTGGTCGTCAAGGCCGGTGTGCTCGACGGCAAGGAGATCTCTCCTGCCGACATCACCGCCCTCGCGGACCTCGAGTCCCGCGAGGTCCTGCTGGCCAAGGCGGCCGGAGCGATGAAGGCGAAGCTCTACCAGGTCGCCTACCTCTTCACCGCTCCCGCGTCGCAGGCGGTCCGCACCATCGACGCCCTGCGCGAGAAGCAGGCGGACGCCGCCTGACCCACCCGGGTCGGTCGTCGTCAGACACCAACACCAGTACTCGCGCAGCACGCGCTGGGACACTTACAGGAAGGAACGCCGATCATGGCGAAGCTCACCACCGACGAGCTCATTGACGCTTTCAAGGAGCTCACGCTCCTCGAGCTCTCCGAGTTCGTGAAGCAGTTCGAAGAGGTCTTCGAGGTCACCGCTGCGGCCCCGGCCGCCGCTGCCGCCCCCGCCGCTGCCGGCGGCGCCGCCGCCGAGGAGGTCGAGGAGCAGACGGAGTTCGACGTCATCCTGGACGCCGTCGGCGCGCAGAAGATCGCGGTCATCAAGGAGGTGCGCTCCCTCACCGGTCTCGGTCTGAAGGAGGCCAAGGACCTGGTGGACGGCGCTCCCAAGCCCGTCCTCGAGGGCGCCACCAAGGAGGCCGCCGACAAGGCCAAGGAGCAGCTCGAGGGCGCCGGCGCGTCGGTCACCGTCAAGTGATCTGATCGCCCCTCGCGATCTCCCGCGGCCCCGGCCGCAGCACGACCAGCAGGGCCCGTACCGCACGCGGTACGGGCCCTGCCGGCGTTGCAGGGTGCGCGGAGGAGCGGTCGCGACGCGCCGTGACCCCGCACCTCTCGACGCGGAGCCCCCGCGTGGGGCAGACTGCGTGTCGCACGACGACGTGCACGCACGGCTCCCGGGTGATCGACGACGCCCTCCCGGACGGTCGAGCAGGAGGCCCACAGGCCTCCCCGGGGGCGGGGTTTGACCGTGCCCAGATTCGTGGGTATGCTCGCGCTTTGCGCTGTCCTGTGCCCCCAGCCCACTCTTCCACTCCGTGATGCCACGTCCCCGGTGCCCACATGGCCCCGGATCGGACATCGACGGCGGACCCTGGGGTAAGCAGAACCTCGTCTGAGAACACCCTTTTCGTAGGGAAGGATCCCTCTTGGCTGCCTCGAGCAACCCTTCGATCGCTGACGCCATCGCCAACCGCACTGCTTCGCGAAGGGTCTCCTTCGCCAAGATCTCCGAGCCCATGCAGGCGCCTGACCTGCTCGGCCTCCAGACCAACAGCTTCGACTGGCTCCTGGGCAACGAGCGCTGGCGCGCTCGTGTCGAGGAGGCTGCCAAGCGCAACCAGTCCGTGCCGGCCTCGTCCGGGCTGGAGGAGATCTTCGCGGAGATCTCCCCGATCGAGGACCTCGGCGGCTCCATGTCGCTGTCGTTCCGCGATCACCGCTTCGAGCCCTCCAAGTTCACGGCCGAGGAGTGCAAGGAGAAGGACTTCACCTTCTCCGCGCCCCTGTTCGTGACGGCGGAGTTCGTCAACTACACCACCGGCGAGATCAAGTCGCAGACGGTCTTCATGGGCGACTTCCCGCTCATGACCGAGCGCGGCACGTTCGTCATCAACGGCACCGAGCGCGTGGTCGTCTCGCAGCTCGTCCGTTCGCCCGGCGTGTACTTCGAGCGCATCGCGGACAAGACCTCCGACAAGGACGTCTTCACCTCCAAGATGATTCCGAGCCGCGGTGCGTGGCTGGAGTTCGAGATCGACAAGCGCGACGCCGTCGGCGTCCGCATCGACCGCAAGCGCAAGCAGTCGGTCACCGTCTTCCTCAAGGCGCTCGGCATGACCGAGTCGGAGATCCGCGAGGAGTTCGCCGAGTTCCCCGTCGTGCTCGAGCTCCTGGAGAAGGACTCGGTCAACACGCAGGACGAGGCGCTCGTCGACATCTACCGCAAGACGCGTCCGGGCGAGCCCCCGACGGTCGAGGCCGGTCAGGCGCTGCTCGACAACTTCTACTTCAACTCCAAGCGCTACGACCTCGCGAAGGTCGGCCGCTACAAGCTGAACAAGAAGCTCGGTCGCTCCGCCGAGCTCACCGAGTCCGTCCTCCAGGTCGCCGACATCGTCGCCACGGTCAAGTACCTCGCCGCGCTGCACCGCGGTGTCGACGAGGTCGAGGTCGGCCCGGCCGACGCCCGCACCACGGTCGTGGTGGAGACGGACGACATCGACCACTTCGGCAACCGTCGCATCCGCGCCGTGGGCGAGCTCATCCAGAACCAGGTCCGCACGGGTCTGTCGCGGATGGAGCGCGTCGTGCGCGAGCGCATGACGACGCAGGACGTCGAGGCGATCACGCCGCAGACCCTCATCAACATCCGGCCGGTCGTCGCCTCCATCAAGGAGTTCTTCGGCACGAGCCAGCTGTCGCAGTTCATGGACCAGAACAACCCGCTCGCGGGCCTGACGCACAAGCGGCGTCTCTCGGCCCTCGGCCCGGGTGGTCTCTCCCGTGACCGCGCCTCGATGGAGGTCCGTGACGTCCACCCGTCGCACTACGGCCGCATGTGCCCGATCGAGACCCCCGAGGGTCCGAACATCGGCCTCATCGGCTCGCTCGCGACGTACGCGCGCATCAACCCGTTCGGCTTCATCGAGACGCCGTACCGCAAGGTGCAGGAGAACGGCGTCGTCTCCGACGACGTCACCTACCTGACGGCCGACGACGAGGACCGCTACGTCATCGCGCAGGCCAACGCGCCGCTGACCGAGAAGTCCAGCTTCGCGGAGGCGACCGTCCTGGTCCGCACCCGCGGTGGCGAGACCGAGCTCGTGCCGGCCGCCGAGGTCGACTACATGGACGTCTCGCCGCGCCAGATGGTGTCGGTCGCGACCGCGATGATCCCGTTCCTCGAGCACGACGACGCCAACCGCGCCCTCATGGGCGCGAACATGCAGCGTCAGGCCGTTCCGCTGGTCCGTTCCGAGGCCCCGCTCGTGGGCACCGGCATGGAGCGGCGCGCCGCCGTCGACGCCGGCGACGTCATCGTGGCCACCAAGGCCGGTGTCGTCACCGAGGTCTCGGCCGACGCGATCACCGTCGCGCACGACGACGCCACGTCCTTCACGTACCGGGTCGCGAAGTTCCAGCGCTCGAACCAGGGCACCTCCTACAACCAGCGCGTGCTGGTCGACGAGGGCGCCAGGGTCGAGGTCGGCTCGGTCCTCGCGGACGGTCCCGCCACCGACGAGGGCGAGCTCGCGCTCGGCCGGAACCTGCTGGTCGGGTTCATGTCGTGGGAGGGTCACAACTACGAGGACGCGATCATCCTGAGCCAGCGTCTCGTCGCCGACGACGTGCTCTCCTCGATCCACATCGAGGAGCACGAGGTCGACGCGCGCGACACCAAGCTGGGCCCGGAGGAGATCACGCGGGACATCCCGAACGTCTCCGAGGAGGTCCTCGCGGACCTCGACGAGCGCGGCATCGTCCGCATCGGTGCCGAGGTCGGCGCCGGCGACGTGCTGGTCGGCAAGGTCACGCCCAAGGGTGAGACCGAGCTGACCCCGGAGGAGCGCCTGCTGCGCGCCATCTTCGGCGAGAAGGCGCGCGAGGTGCGCGACACCTCCCTCAAGGTGCCCCACGGCGAGTCCGGCACGGTCATCGGCGTGCGCGAGTTCAACCGCGAGGACGGCGACGAGCTGCCCCCCGGCGTGAACCAGCTGGTGCGCGTCTACATCGCGCAGCGACGCAAGATCACCGACGGTGACAAGCTCGCCGGTCGTCACGGCAACAAGGGCGTCATCTCCAAGATCCTGCCGATCGAGGACATGCCGTTCCTGGAGGACGGCACGCCGCTCGACGTCGTGCTCAACCCGCTGGGCGTGCCCGGCCGGATGAACGTCGGCCAGGTCCTGGAGACGCACCTCGGCTGGGTGGCCAAGACGGGCTGGGACGCCGGCATCGCCGACGCCAAGGCCGGCAAGGTGCCCTCGTGGGCGAAGAACCTGCCCCCGGAGAACCTCAAGGGTGCTCCGGGCACGACCGTGGCCACGCCGGTGTTCGACGGTGTCCGAGAGGACGAGCTGGCGGGTCTCCTCGACTCCACGCTCGTCACCCGCGACGGCGTCCGTCTGATCAACTCCACGGGCAAGGCCCGGCTCTTCGACGGTCGCTCCGGCGAGCCGTTCCCCGAGCCGGTCGCGGTCGGCTACATGTACATCCTCAAGCTGCACCACCTGGTCGACGACAAGATCCACGCTCGTTCGACCGGTCCGTACTCGATGATCACGCAGCAGCCGCTGGGTGGTAAGGCGCAGTTCGGTGGTCAGCGGTTCGGCGAGATGGAGGTGTGGGCGCTCGAGGCGTACGGCGCCGCCTACGCGCTCCAGGAGCTCCTCACGATCAAGTCCGACGACGTCCCCGGCCGCGTGAAGGTCTACGAGGCGATCGTCAAGGGCGAGAACATCCCGGAGCCCGGCATCCCCGAGTCCTTCAAGGTGCTCATCAAGGAGATGCAGTCGCTCTGCCTGAACGTCGAGGTCCTCTCCGCCGACGGCACCATCATCGAGATGCGTGACACCGACGAGGAGGTCTACCGCGCTGCTGAGGAGCTCGGTATCGACCTCTCCCGTCGCCCCGACGCCAGCAGCGTCGAAGAGATCTGAGCCACGACGTCCCGGGGCGCGCACGATGCGCGCCCCGGGACGGCGGGTGGCAGATCACAAGTATCGACTTACCGGTGACACACCGAAGGAAGTAGGACACCTTGCTCGACGTCAATGTCTTCGACGAGCTGCGGATCGGCCTTGCATCGGCCGAGGACGTGCGCACCTGGTCGCACGGCGAGGTCAAGAAGCCCGAGACGATCAACTACCGCACCCTCAAGCCCGAGAAGGACGGACTCTTCTGCGAGAAGATCTTCGGTCCGACCCGGGACTGGGAGTGCAACTGCGGCAAGTACAAGCGCGTGCGCTTCAAGGGCATCGTCTGCGAGCGCTGCGGTGTCGAGGTCACGCGCTCCAAGGTTCGCCGCGAGCGCATGGGCCACATCGAGCTCGCTGCGCCCGTCACGCACATCTGGTACTTCAAGGGCGTTCCCTCGCGCCTCGGCTACCTGCTCGACCTCGCTCCGAAGGACCTCGAGAAGGTCATCTACTTCGCGGCGTACATGATCACGGACGTCGACGCCGACAAGCGCCACACCGATCTGCCGAGCCTGCAGAACGAGATCGACATCGAGCGCGACGCGATCACCAAGCGTCGTGACCTCGACGTCGACGCGCGCGCCAAGAAGCTCGAGACCGACCTCGCCACGCTCGAGGCCGAGGGGGCCAAGGCCGACGCCCGCCGTCGTGTCCGCGACTCCGCCGAGCGCGAGATGGCGCAGATCCGCAAGCGCAGCGACGCCGAGCTCGACCGGCTGCAGCGCGTGTGGGACCGCTTCAAGAACCTCAAGGTCGCCGACCTCGAGGGCGACGAGCTGCTCTACCGCGAGCTCGAGATGCGCTACGGGCAGTACTTCTCCGGCTCGATGGGCGCCCAGGCGATCCGTCGCCGCCTCGAGACGTTCGACCTCGAGGCCGAGTCCGAGAACCTGCGCGAGATCATCCGCAGCGGCAAGGGCCAGCGCAAGACCCGTGCCCTCAAGCGCCTCAAGGTCGTCAACGCGTTCATGACGACGACCAACTCGCCCATGGGCATGGTGCTGGACTGCATCCCCGTGATCCCGCCGGACATCCGTCCGATGGTCCAGCTGGACGGTGGCCGCTTCGCGACCTCCGACCTCAACGACCTGTACCGCCGCGTGATCAACCGCAACAACCGCCTCAAGCGTCTGCTCGACCTCGGTGCGCCCGAGATCATCGTGAACAACGAGAAGCGCATGCTCCAGGAGGCCGTCGACGCGCTGTTCGACAACGGCCGTCGTGGTCGCCCCGTCACGGGCCCCGGCAACCGTCCGCTGAAGTCGATCTCCGACATGCTCAAGGGCAAGCAGGGGCGTTTCCGCCAGAACCTGCTCGGCAAGCGCGTCGACTACTCGGGCCGCTCGGTCATCGTCGTCGGCCCGCAGCTGAAGCTGCACCAGTGCGGTCTGCCCAAGCAGATGGCCCTGGAGCTCTTCAAGCCGTTCGTGATGAAGCGCCTGGTGGACCTCAACCACGCGCAGAACATCAAGAGCGCCAAGCGCATGGTCGAGCGCGCGCGCTCGGTCGTGTGGGACGTCCTCGAGGAGGTCATCACGGAGCACCCGGTGCTGCTGAACCGCGCACCCACGCTGCACCGTCTCGGCATCCAGGCGTTCGAGCCCCAGCTGGTCGAGGGCAAGGCGATCCACCTGCACCCGCTCGTCTGCGGCGCGTTCAACGCCGACTTCGACGGTGACCAGATGGCCGTCCACCTGCCGCTGTCGGCCGAGGCGCAGGCCGAGGCCCGCATCCTCATGCTGTCGAGCAACAACATCCTCAAGCCGTCCGACGGTCGCCCCGTGACCATGCCCTCGCAGGACATGATCATCGGTCTGCACCACCTGACCAGCGAGAAGAAGGAGGCCGACGGCGAGGGCCGCCAGTTCTCCTCGATCGCCGAGGCGATCATGGCGTTCGACCGCGGCCAGCTCGACCTGAACGCCGAGGTCACCATCCGCATGACGGACCTGGTGCCCCCGATCGACTGGGAGGCGCCCGAGGGCCACTCCGAGGGTGACGCCGTGCTGTTCGGCACCACGCTGGGTCGCGCGCTCTTCAACGAGACGCTGCCCGTGGACTACCCGTTCGTGAACGGCGTCGTCGGCAAGAAGGAGCTCTCGGTCATCGTCAACGACCTCGCCGAGCGCTACCCGAAGGTCGCCGTCGCCGCGAGCCTGGACGCCCTCAAGGCGGCCGGCTTCAGCTGGGCCACCCGCTCGGGCATCACGATCGCCATCAGCGACGTCATCGCCCCCGAGGGCAAGAAGGCCATCCTCGAGATCCACGAGGCCCAGGCCGCCAAGGTCCAGGGCCAGTACGAGCGTGGTCTCATCACGGACGAGGAGCGTCGCTCCGAGCTCATCGACATCTGGACCAAGGCGACCGACGAGGTCGCCGCGGCGATGCGCGAGAGCTTCCCGGAGCGCAACACCATCCAGCGGATGGTCGGCTCCGGTGCGCGCGGCAACTGGATGCAGGTCCGCCAGATCGCCGGTATGCGTGGCCTCGTGGCCAACCCGAAGGGCGAGATCATCCCTCGTCCGATCACGTCGAACTACCGCGAGGGCCTGTCGGTCCTCGAGTACTTCATCGCGACGCACGGTGCTCGCAAGGGTCTGGCCGACACGGCTCTGCGCACCGCCGACTCGGGCTACCTGACGCGTCGTCTGGTCGACGTGTCGCAGGACGTCATCATCCGTGAGGACGACTGCGGCACCGAGCGCGGTCTCGTCACGACGATCGCCGTCAAGGACGGCGCGACCGGTGACAACGTCCGCGCCGAGACCGTCGAGACCAGCGCCTACACGCGGACGATGGCCACCCAGGTCCTCGACTCCGACGGTTCCGTGCTGGCCGAGGCGGGCGACGACGTCGGCGACGTCCTGATCGAGAAGCTCGTCGCCGCCGGCGTCGAGACGATCAAGATCCGCTCCGTGCTGACCTGCGCGTCCCGCGTGGGCACGTGCGCCAAGTGCTACGGCCGGTCGCTCGCGACCGGCAAGCTCGTGGACGTCGGCGAGGCCGTCGGCATCATCGCGGCGCAGTCGATCGGTGAGCCCGGCACGCAGCTGACCATGCGGACGTTCCACACCGGTGGTATCGCCGCCGCGGAGGACATCACGCAGGGTCTGCCCCGTGTCCAGGAGCTGTTCGAGGCCCGCACCCCCAAGGGTGAGGCGCCGATCAGCGAGGCGGCCGGCCGCCTGGCGATCGACGACTCCGAGCGCATCCGTCGCCTGGTCATCACGCCGGACGACAGCACCGAGGAGATCGCCTACCCGATCACCAAGCGTGCGCGTCTGCTCGTCGCGGACGGCGACCACGTCGTCGTCGGGCAGCAGCTCGTCTTCGGTGCGGTCGACCCCAAGAAGGTGCTCCGCATCCTCGGTCCGCAGGCGGTCCAGAAGCACCTGGTCAACCAGGTGCAGGAGACCTATCGCAGCCAGGGCGTGGACATCCACGACAAGCACATCGAGGTCATCGTGCGGCAGATGCTGCGTCGCGTGACCGTGCTCGACTCGGGTGACGCGAACCTCCTGCCCGGCGAGATCGCCGAGCGTGGCCGGTTCGAGGACGAGAACCGTCGCGTGGTGTCCGAGGGCGGGACCCCCGCCTCCGGTCGACCGGAGCTGATGGGTATCACGAAGGCGTCGCTCGCGACGGACTCGTGGCTGTCGGCGGCGTCCTTCCAGGAGACGACCAAGGTGCTGACGGAGGCCGCGATGAGCGGTCGCCGCGACTCCCTGCTCGGCCTCAAGGAGAACGTCATCCTCGGAAAGCTCATCCCGGCGGGTACGGGCCTGGCCCGCTACCGCAACGTCTCGGTGGAGCCGACGGAGGAGGCGAAGGCCGAGCTGTACCCGGCCTTCGGCTACGACGAGATCGACTACCTCCCGCTGGGCTCCGGCTCGGGCGAGGCGATCGCCCTCGAGGAGCTCGACCTGGGACGCGGGTACGACGACTACCGCTGATCCGGCGGCGCCTCTCGGCCCGCTCCAAGCACGACGGCGGCCCGTCACCTCTGCGGAGGTGGCGGGCCGCCGTCGTCCCCGGGGAGCGCAGGGACCGAGGGAGCCCCGGGGTCCCCGGGAGCCTGGGGAGCCTGGGGGAGTGGTTGACGGCGCCCGGCAGCGGCGGTACATTTGTCGGCGGTGCCCGCACGTGCGGGCTCCTGCGTGCGCGTGACACAGGCTCGCGACGGATCTCTCCCGTGGTTCATCCCGGGGGAGCCGGAGCCCGGTGCCACTGAGTGGCTGCGAGCCACCGGCGTCCTCCCGGCCTCCAGGGCCTCGGGTTGCCTCCGGTAGCCGCCTCCAGCGTAGGGGCGCGGCGTCGTGGCAGGCAGCAGGCAGTCACGTCGTTCCACCCAGTCATCTCGAGACGGAGAAGCAGTGCCCACAATTCAGCAGCTGGTCCGCAAGGGCCGCTCGCCCAAGGTCACCAAGTCCAAGACCCCGGCGCTCAAGGGTTCGCCCCAGCGCCGCGGCGTCTGCACCCGCGTGTACACCACCACGCCGAAGAAGCCGAACTCGGCTCTCCGCAAGGTGGCGCGCGTGAAGCTGTCCAGCCAGATGGAGGTCACGGCCTACATCCCCGGCGTCGGTCACAACCTGCAGGAGCACTCCATCGTGCTCGTGCGCGGCGGCCGTGTGAAGGACCTTCCCGGTGTTCGCTACAAGATCGTTCGCGGCGCGCTGGACACCCAGGGTGTGCGTGGTCGTCAGCAGGCTCGCAGCCGCTACGGCGCCAAGAAGGAGAAGAAGTAATGCCTCGTAAGGGCCCCGCCCCGAAGCGCCCGATCGTCGTCGACCCGGTCTACGGCTCCCCGACGGTCACGCAGCTCGTCAACCGCGTCCTCCTCGACGGCAAGAAGTCCGTCGCCGAGCGCATCGTCTACGACGCCCTCGAGGGCGTCCGCGAGAAGACCCAGGGCGACCCCGCCGCGGTCCTCAAGCGTGCGCTCGACAACGTGCGCCCCGCGCTCGAGGTCAAGTCCCGTCGCGTCGGTGGCACCACCTACCAGGTGCCGATCGAGGTCCGCCCGGCCCGCGCCACCGCGCTGGCCATGCGCTGGCTCGTCGACTACTCGCGCAAGCGTCGCGAGAAGACGATGACCGAGCGCCTCATGAACGAGATCCTCGACGCGTCCAACGGCCTCGGTGCCGCGGTGAAGCGTCGCGAGGACGTCCACAAGATGGCCGAGTCGAACCGGGCCTTCGCGCACTACCGCTGGTGATCACGGGGACGGCCGGGTCCGCGGGCAACCGTGGGGCCGGCCCCCCGCACCACCCCGGTCGCGCTCGCGCGTGACCTCATTCCTGCTCATCCCGACCAGAATCGAGCACCCGTGGCACAGGACGTGCTGACCGACCTCAACAAGGTCCGCAACATCGGCATCATGGCGCACATCGACGCCGGCAAGACGACGACGACCGAGCGGATCCTGTTCTACACCGGCGTCAACTACAAGATCGGCGAGACGCACGACGGCGCCTCGACGACCGACTGGATGGAACAGGAGAAGGAGCGCGGCATCACCATCACGTCCGCCGCCGTCACCTGCTTCTGGGACAAGAACCAGATCAACATCATCGACACCCCCGGTCACGTGGACTTCACGGTCGAGGTCGAGCGCTCCCTGCGTGTGCTCGACGGCGCCGTCGCCGTCTTCGACGGCAAGGAGGGCGTCGAGCCCCAGTCCGAGACCGTCTGGCGTCAGGCCGACAAGTACGACGTCCCGCGCATCTGCTTCGTCAACAAGATGGACAAGCTCGGCGCCGACTTCTACTTCACGGTGGACACGATCATCTCGCGCCTCGGCGCGAAGCCGCTGGTCATCCAGCTGCCGATCGGTTCCGAGAGCGAGTTCGAGGGCGTCGTCGACCTGGTCGAGATGCGCGCGCTGCTCTGGCGCGGCGAGACCGCGATGGGCGCGAACTACACCGTCGAGGAGATCCCGGCCGAGCTGCAGGAGAAGGCGGAGCAGTACCGCGCCGACCTCCTCGAGGCCGTCGCCGAGGCCAACGACACGCTGCTCGACAAGTTCCTGGGCGGAGTGGAGCTCACCACCGACGAGATCAAGGCGGGCATCCGCGAGCTGACCATCAGCTCGCAGGCCTACCCGGTCCTGTGCGGTTCGGCGTTCAAGAACAAGGGCGTCCAGCCCATGCTCGACGCCGTCATCGACTACCTGCCCTCGCCGCTCGACGTCCCCGACGTCGTCGGTCACGACGTCCGTGACGAGGAGGTCGCGCTCTCCCGCCCGGCCGCTCTCGACGCGCCGTTCTCGGCGCTGGCGTTCAAGGTCGCGACGCACCCGTTCTTCGGCAAGCTCACCTTCGTGCGCATCTACTCCGGGCGCATCACCCCGGGGTCCCAGGTGCTCAACGCCACCAAGGGCAAGAAGGAGCGCATCGGGAAGCTCTTCCAGATGCACGCCAACAAGGAGATGCCGGTCGAGGAGGCCACCGCCGGTCACATCTACGCCTTCATCGGGCTCAAGGACGTGACCACGGGCGAGACCCTCTGCGACCTGCAGAACCCGATCGTGCTCGAGTCCATGACGTTCCCGGACCCGGTCATCGAGGTGGCCATCGAGCCGAAGACCAAGGGTGACCAGGAGAAGCTGGGTGTCGCCATCCAGAAGCTCGCCGAGGAGGACCCCACCTTCCAGGTCATGCTCGACCAGGAGACCGGCCAGACCGTCATCAAGGGCATGGGCGAGCTCCACCTCGACATCCTCGTCGACCGCATGCGTCGCGAGTTCCACGTCGAGGCCAACGTCGGCAAGCCGCAGGTGGCCTACCGCGAGACCATCCGCCGCAAGGTGGAGAAGGTCGACTACACCCACAAGAAGCAGACGGGTGGTTCCGGTCAGTTCGCCAAGGTCCAGGTGACCTTCGAGCCGCTGGAGTCCGAGGACGGCGAGCTGTACGAGTTCGTCAACGCCGTCACCGGTGGTCGTGTCCCGCGCGAGTACATCCCGAGCGTGGACGCGGGCATCCAGGACGCGCTCAGCGCGGGCGTCCTGGCCGGCTTCCCGATGGTCGGCGTCAAGGCGTCGCTCATCGACGGTGCCGCGCACGACGTCGACTCCTCGGAGATGGCGTTCAAGATCGCCGGCTCCATGGTCGCGAAGGAGGGCTTCCGCAAGGCGGACCCGGTCATCCTCGAGCCGATCATGGACGTCGAGGTGCGGACGCCCGAGGAGTACATGGGCGACGTGATCGGCGACCTGAACTCCCGCCGTGGCATGATCCAGTCGATGAACGACGCCAGCGGGGTTAAGGTTGTCCGCGCACTGGTTCCGTTGTCGGAGCTGTTCGGCTACATCGGCGACCTGCGGTCCAAGACCCAGGGTCGTGCTGTGTACTCGATGCAGTTCAGCAACTACGCCGAGGTTCCTCGGAACGTTGCCGAGGAGATCATCAAGAAGACCCGGGGCGAGTAGTCCCACGGGGCGCCAGCTCCACCATCAGTATCCAGACCCGTAGGGACACCGCCAGCAGAAGACCTGCACGGTGAAGCAACTACCCAAGTTCCAGGAGGAACGACAGTGGCGAAGGCCAAGTTCGAGCGGACCAAGCCGCACGTCAACATCGGTACCATCGGTCACGTTGACCACGGTAAGACGACGCTGACGGCAGCGATCTCCAAGGTGCTGCACGACAAGTACCCCGACCTGAACCCCTTCACGCCTTTCGACGAGATCGACAAGGCGCCCGAGGAGAAGCAGCGCGGTATCACGATCAACATCGCGCACGTCGAGTACCAGACCGAGAAGCGTCACTACGCGCACGTCGACGCGCCCGGTCACGCCGACTACATCAAGAACATGATCACGGGTGCCGCGCAGATGGACGGCGCGATCCTGGTCGTGGCGGCCACCGACGGCCCGATGGCCCAGACGCGTGAGCACGTCCTGCTCGCCCGTCAGGTCGGCGTGCCCTACCTGCTGGTCGCGCTCAACAAGTCCGACATGGTCGACGACGAGGAGATCCTCGAGCTCGTCGAGATGGAGGTCCGTGAGCTGCTGTCCTCGCAGGGCTTCGACGGCGACGACGCGCCCGTGGTGCGCGTCTCCGGCCTCAAGGCCCTCGAGGGCGACCCGGAGTGGGTCGCCACCGTGCAGGCGCTCATGGACGCCGTGGACGAGTCCGTCCCGGAGCCCGAGCGCGACATGGACAAGCCGTTCCTGATGCCGATCGAGGACGTCTTCACGATCACCGGTCGTGGCACCGTCGTGACCGGCAAGGTCGAGCGCGGCAAGCTGCCGATCAACTCGGAGGTCGAGATCGTCGGCATCCGCGACGCCCAGAAGACCACGGTCACGGGCATCGAGATGTTCCACAAGCAGATGGACGAGGCGTGGGCCGGCGAGAACTGCGGCCTCCTGCTCCGTGGCATCAAGCGTGAGGACGTCGAGCGCGGCCAGGTCGTCGTGAAGCCGGGCACCAACACGCCGCACACCAACTTCGAGGGCCAGGTCTACATCCTGTCCAAGTCCGAGGGTGGCCGCGACAACCCGTTCTACTCGAACTACCGCCCGCAGTTCTACTTCCGCACCACGGACGTCACGGGTGTCATCACCCTGCCCGAGGGCACGGACATGGTTCTGCCGGGTGACAACACCGAGATGTCGGTCGAGCTGATCCAGCCGATCGCCATGGAGGAGGGCCTCGGCTTCGCCATCCGCGAGGGCGGCCGGACCATCGGTTCGGGCAAGGTCACCAAGATCAACAAGTGATCGGATCCCGCAACCGCGGGACCTGAGAGCCGCAGTGACGAGGGCCCGGGAGCACACGCTCCCGGGCCCTCGTGCGTCACCGGCACTCGTCGAGGGGCGAGGCCGGGGGCGCGGCGGGGGAGTGGCGAGAACCACCTGCCCCGTGAATTGGCCAGATCCCGGCACCTGTGGCAGACTGTCACGGTTGCCTCGTGGAAACGAGACTCGTGCGTGCGCGCTCTGCGTGCAGACGGCGAACTGACCGGAGAGATCCGGGCGTTGCTGCTGCGCCTTGCGCCACGCGTCCGAGTGTTCGATCCCGGCAGCCATCGCCGTTCGGTCCCCCTCCGGGAGATCGGACGCACAGACCCCGACTCGAGTACCGGCTCGCAGCATGCGAGTGCGCCGCCCGGGTACGTCGCTAGCGCGACACGCCCGAGCGCGGGGGTCGGTCAGCAGTTCACGAGCGGTAACGACGAGAGAGAGTCAGACAGCTATGGCGGGACAGAAGATCCGCATCCGGCTGAAGTCCTATGACCACGAGGTCATCGACAGCTCGGCGCGCAAGATCGTCGACACGGTGACCCGTGCCGGTGCAACGGTGGTCGGCCCCGTGCCGCTGCCGACGGAGAAGAACGTGTACTGCGTCATTCGTTCTCCGCACAAGTACAAGGACAGCCGCGACCACTTCGAGATGCGCACGCACAAGCGCCTCATCGACATCATCGACCCGACGCCGAAGGCCGTCGACTCGCTCATGCGTCTCGACCTTCCTGCGGACGTCAACATCGAGATCAAGCTCTGAGGATCCGACAATGACTTCCACAACCACCAGCCCCGCCGTGACGGCGCTGCTCGGGACGAAGCTCGGCATGACCCAGGTCTGGGACGCCGCCGGCAAGCTCGTCCCCGTGACGGTCGTCCGCGTCGGCACCAACGTGGTCTCGGCCGTCCGCACGCAGGAGATCGACGGCTACAGCGCCGTCCAGCTCGCGTTCGGGCAGATCGACCCGCGCAAGGTCACCCAGCCGCTCAAGGGCCACTTCGAGAAGGCCGGCGTCACGCCGCGCCGCCACGTCGTCGAGATCCGCACGGCCGTCACCGACGTGACGCCGGGCCAGGAGCTCACCGCCGAGGTGTTCGAGGCCGGCGCACGCGTCGACGTCATCGGGACCACCAAGGGCAAGGGCACCGCCGGCGTCATGAAGCGACACGGCTTCCACGGTGTCGGTGCCTCCCACGGTGCACACCGCAACCACCGCAAGCCCGGCTCGATCGGTGGCGCCTCGACGCCGTCGCGCGTGTTCAAGGGCATGAAGATGGCCGGTCGCATGGGCCACGCCCGCAAGACCATCCAGAACCTGTCGATCCACTCCGTGGACGTCGCCGCCGGTCTGCTGCTGGTCGCGGGCCCCGTGCCCGGTCCCAAGGGCTCGCTCGTCGTCGTCCGCTCCGCCGTGAAGGGGGCGTGACCATGACCTCCGTCGACGTCATCGACGCCACCGGCAAGAAGGCCGGCACCGCCGACCTCCCCGCCGAGGTTTTCGACGTGACCACGAACGTGCCGCTGATCCACCAGGTCGTCGTGGCGCAGCTCGCCGCGGCCCGCCAGGGCACGCACAAGACCAAGACCCGGGCCGAGGTCCGCGGTGGCGGCAGGAAGCCCTACAAGCAGAAGGGCACCGGCCGCGCCCGTCAGGGTTCGACGCGTGCACCTCAGTTCGCCGGTGGTGGCGTGGTCCACGGACCGACGCCGCGCGACTACAGCCAGCGCACCCCCAAGAAGATGAAGGCCGCCGCTCTTCGTGGCGCCCTCTCCGACCGGGCTCGTGCCGGCCGCGTGCACGTGCTCGCCGACCTCTCGATGGAGACGCCGTCGACGCGCGCCGCTCTGGCCGCTCTGCGCGCCGTCTCCACGGCGAACCGCGTGCTCGCCGTCGTGGGCCGTGACGAGGACGCCGCGTGGCTGAGCCTGCGCAACGTCGTCGAGGTCCACCTCGTGAGCCCGGACCAGCTGAACACCTACGACGTCCTCGTCAACGACGACGTCGTGTTCACCTCCGGTGCGCTCGAGGCCTTCCTGTCCGGCGCCATCCACACGCCCGTGCAGATCACCGAGGAGGACGCCAAGTGAGCGACATCGGCAAGGACCCGCGCGACATCCTGATCGCGCCGGTCGTCTCCGAGAAGAGCTACAGCCTGCTCGACGCGGGCAAGTACACCTTCCTCGTCGACCCCCGCGCCAACAAGACCGAGATCAAGATCGCGGTCGAGCAGGTGTTCGGGGTCAAGGTCGCCGACGTCAACACGCTGAACCGGACGGGCAAGACCCGTCGGACCCGCGTGGGCACCGGCAAGCGCAAGGACACCAAGCGCGCCATCGTCACGCTGCGCGAGGGCTCGATCGACATCTTCGGTGGACCGGTCGGCTGACGCCCGGCCCCGAGAAGAGAAGGACCTAGATCATGGGAATCCGTAAGTACAAGCCGACGACTCCGGGCCGGCGCGGTTCGTCCGTCGCCGACTTCGTCGAGATCACCCGGTCGACGCCTGAGAAGTCGCTCGTGCGCCCGCTCAGCAAGACCGGCGGTCGTAACGCGACCGGTCGCATCACCACCCGCCACAAGGGTGGTGGGCACAAGCGCGCCTACCGCGTGATCGACTTCCGTCGTCACGACAAGGACGGCGTGCCCGCCAAGGTCGCTCACATCGAGTACGACCCCAACCGCACGGCGCGCATCGCGCTGCTGCACTACGCCGACGGCGAGAAGCGCTACATCATCGCGCCGAACAAGCTCGGTCAGGGTGACCGCATCGAGCAGGGCCCGGGTGCCGACATCAAGCCCGGCAACGCTCTGCCCCTGCGCAACATCCCCACCGGTACGGTCATCCACGCCGTGGAGCTCCGTCCCGGCGGCGGTGCCAAGATCGCCCGCTCGGCCGGCTCGTCCGTCCAGCTGGTCGCGAAGGACGGGCCCTACGCGCAGCTGCGCATGCCGTCCGGCGAGATCCGCAACGTCGACGTGCGCTGCCGCGCCACCGTCGGCGAGGTCGGCAACGCCGAGCAGTCGAACATCAACTGGGGCAAGGCCGGCCGCATGCGTTGGAAGGGCAAGCGCCCGACCGTCCGCGGTGTGGCCATGAACCCGGTCGACCACCCGCACGGTGGTGGAGAGGGCAAGACCTCCGGTGGACGCCACCCGGTCAGCCCCTGGGGTCAGGCCGAAGGCCGCACCCGCCGTCCTGGCAAGCCGAGCGACAAGCTCATCGTGCGCCGTCGGCGTACCGGCAAGAAGCGCTGATAGGGAGTACGAAGCATGCCTCGCAGCCTGAAGAAGGGCCCCTTCGTCGACGGACACCTTCAGAAGAAGGTGGATGTCCAGAACGAGAAGGGCACCAAGAACGTCATCAAGACGTGGTCGCGCCGCTCGATGATCACGCCGGAGTTCCTCGGCCACACCTTCGCGGTGCACGACGGCCGGAAGCACGTGCCGGTGTTCGTCACCGAGTCGATGGTCGGACACAAGCTCGGAGAGTTTGCGCCGACCCGCACGTACCGTGGACACGACAAGGACGACCGCAAGGCTCGTCGCCGCTGACGCGGTGACGACCCTGACGGTCCCAGAAAAGGACAGACACATGGAAGCCAAGGCGCAGGTGCGGTATCTCCGCGTCACGCCCCAGAAGGCTCGCCGCGTCGTGGACACCATCCGTGGCAAGCGAGCCGAGGAGGCAGTTGCCCTGCTCGGGTTCGCCCCGCAGGCCGCCGCCGTCGACGTGCGCAAGCTCGTCGCCAGCGCGATCGCGAACGCTCGTGTGAAGGCCGACGCCGCAAGCGTCCGGTTCGACGCGAGCGAGCTCGTCATCGCGGAGGCGTACGTGGACGAGGGCCCGACGCTCAAGCGGATCCGTCCGCGTGCCCAGGGGCGCGCTGCGCGCGTCCTCAAGCGCACCAGCCACATCACTGTGATCGTGGCGCCGAAGGAAGGGGCTCGCTGATGGGCCAGAAGGTCAACCCGCTCGGGTTCCGGCTCGGTATCACCACCGAGCACCGTTCGAAGTGGTTCGCCGACTCGACCAAGCCGGGTCAGCGCTACCGCGACTACGTCCGCGAGGACGTCGAGATCCGTCGCCTGATGTCGGCGGGCCTCGAGCGCGCCGGTGTCTCCAAGGTGCAGATCGAGCGCACCCGTGACCGCGTGCACGTCACGCTGCACACGGCTCGCCCCGGCATCGTCATCGGTCGCCGCGGCGCCGAGGCCGACCGCCTGCGCGGTGAGCTGGAGAAGCTCACCGGCAAGCAGGTCACGCTGAACATCCACGAGGTCAAGAACCCCGAGCTGGACGCCCAGCTCGTGGCGCAGGGCATCGCCGAGCAGCTCGCCAGCCGTGTCGCGTTCCGTCGCGCCATGCGCAAGGGCATGCAGTCCGCTCAGCGTGCCGGCGCCAAGGGCATCCGGGTGCAGTGCTCCGGCCGTCTCGGCGGCGCCGAGATGAGCCGCAAGGAGTTCTACCGCGAGGGTCGTGTGCCGCTGCACACGCTGCGCGCGTACATCGACTACGGCTTCTTCGAGGCCCGGACGACGTTCGGTCGCATCGGCGTCAAGGTCTGGATCTACAAGGGCAACATGACGGAGCTCGAGTACGCGGCGGAGCAGGCCGGCGCGCCGGCCCGTGGCCGTGGCCCGCGTCCCGACCGTGGTGACCGCAACGACCGCCCGCGCGGCCGTCGTGAGGACTCGGCCGCCCCGGCTGCCGCTCCTGCCGCTGAGGCTTCTCCGGCCACGGAGACCGCCGCCACCGGAACGGAGGCCTGAGCCCGATGCTGATCCCCAGGCGGACCAAGCACCGCAAGCAGCACCACCCGAAGCGTCGTGGAGCCGCCACCGGCGGGACCGCGATCTCGTTCGGCGAGTTCGGAATCCAGGCGGTCGAGGGTGGATACCTCACCAACCGTCAGATCGAGTCCGCGCGTATCGCCATGACCCGTCACATCAAGCGTGGTGGAAAGGTGTGGATCAACATCTACCCCGACCGCCCGCTGACCAAGAAGCCCGCCGAGACCCGCATGGGTTCCGGCAAGGGCTCCGTGGAGTGGTGGATCGCCAACATCAAGCCCGGTCGCGTTCTCTTCGAGCTCGCCGGCGTTCCTGAGCCGCTGGCTCGCGAGGCCATGCGTCGCGCCCAGCACAAGCTTCCGATGAAGACCCGCTTCGTGCGGCGCGAGGGTGGTGACATCTGATGGCAGTGGGTTCGAAGGACCTGCAGACGTCCGAGCTGGACGGCATGGACGACGAGCGTCTCGTCGTCGAGCTGCGCAAGGCCAAGGACGAGCTGTTCCACCTGCGTTTCGCCTCGGCGACCGGTCAGCTCGAGAGCCACGGCCGCCTCAAGGAGGTCAAGCGCGACATCGCGCGGATCTACACGGTCCTGCGTGAGCGTGAGCTCGGGATCCGTACCGCCCCGACGAGCGTGAAGTGAGCGAGACAATGACGAACGACGCAGTGGCGCACGACGCCACGAACGAGGCGCGAGCCGACCGCAAGACGCGGCAGGGCTACGTCGTCAGCGACAAGATGGACAAGACGGTCGTGGTCGAGCTGGAGGACCGGGTCAAGCACCCGCTCTACGGCAAGGTCATCCGTCGTACGACCAAGGTCAAGGCTCACGACGAGGTTTCGGTCGCGGGCGTCGGGGACCTGGTCCTCATCATGGAGACGCGGCCGCTCTCCGCCACCAAGCGGTGGCGCGTGGTCGAGGTCATCGAGAAGGCACGCTGACCACCAGTAAATATCCGTTCGGCCAGGCCCGGCACATGCCGAGAACCGGCACGACGACAGGAGCAGGTTCATGATCCAGCAGGAGTCGCGACTCAAGGTCGCCGACAACACGGGTGCCAAGGAGATCTTGTGCATCCGCGTTCTCGGCGGTTCCGGTCGTCGCTACGCCGGCATTGGCGACGTCATCGTCGCCACCGTCAAGGATGCGATCCCCGGAGGCAACGTCAAGCGTGGCGACGTCGTCAAGGCGGTCGTGGTGCGCACCCGCAAGGAGCGCCGCCGTCCCGACGGTTCCTACATCCGTTTCGACGAGAACGCGGCCGTCATCCTCAAGCAGGACGGCGAGCCCCGTGGCACGCGCATCTTCGGCCCGGTGGGCCGCGAGCTGCGTGACAAGAAGTTCATGCGCATCGTTTCGCTCGCACCGGAGGTGATCTGAGTTATGGCGAAGATCAAGAAGGGCGACCTCGTCGTCGTGATCTCCGGCAGCCGCGCGGACCGTGGCAAGCAGGGCCGTGTCCTCGAGGTGTTCACCGAGACCAACCGCGTGGTGGTCGAGGGCATCAAGCGCGTCACGAAGCACACCAAGGTGTCGCAGTCGCAGCGCGGCAGCCGCACCGGTGGCATCGAGACCGTCGAGGCCCCGATCCACATCAGCAACGTGATGCTGGTCGACCCCGAGTCCAAGAAGGGCTCCAGGGTCGGCTACCGCACCGAGGAAGTCGAGCGCGACGGCCGCAAGCGTACGGTTCGCGTCCGCATCGCCAAGCGCTCCGGTAAGGACGTGTGATGACCGAGACGACTGTGACGACCGAGGCCGAGAACGCCCCCAAGGTCGCACCCCGCATGAAGACCCGCTACCGCGAGGAGATCATCCCCGCGCTGCGCGAGGAGTTCAGCTTCGCCAACGTCAACCAGGTTCCCGGCCTCGTGAAGGTCGTCGTGAACATGGGTGTCGGTGACGCGGCCCGCGACTCCAAGCTGATCGACGGCGCCGTTCGCGACCTGTCGCTCATCACGGGTCAGAAGCCGCAGGTCACGAAGGCCCGCAAGTCCATCGCGCAGTTCAAGCTCCGCGAGGGTCAGCCGATCGGTGCGCACACCACGCTCCGCGGCGACCGCATGTGGGAGTTCGTGGACCGTCTGGTCTCCATCGCCCTGCCGCGCATCCGTGACTTCCGCGGCCTGTCGCCCAAGCAGTTCGACGGCCACGGCAACTACACGTTCGGTCTGAACGAGCAGTCGATGTTCCACGAGATCGACCAGGACTCGATCGACCGCGTGCGCGGTATGGACATCACGGTGGTCACCACCGCGTCCACCAACGACGAGGGCCGGTCGCTCCTGCGCCACCTCGGCTTCCCGTTCAAGGAGAACTGACATGGCGAAGACCGCCCTGGTGCAGAAGGCCGCCGGCAAGCAGAAGTTCGCCGTTCGGGGCTACACGCGTTGCAACCGCTGCGGGCGTCCCCGCTCGGTGTACCGCAAGTTCGGCCTGTGCCGCATCTGCCTGCGTGAGATGGCCCTCGCCGGCCAGCTCCCGGGCATCACCAAGAGCAGCTGGTAACAACTACGCCGCAGGTCCCCACCGTCATCGGTGGGGGAAACCACGGTGAGGAAGGGCGAAGGCCCGATGACGATGACAGACCCCATCGCAGACATGCTCACGCGTCTGCGTAACGCGAACTCCGCGTACCACGAGTCGGTCAAGATGCCGTACTCGAAGCTCAAGTCGCACATTGCCGAGATCCTCCAGGCGGAGGGCTACATCGCGGGATGGAGCGAGGAGGAGGCCGAGGTCGGCAAGACCCTCGTGCTGAACCTCAAGTTCGGCCCGCACCGTGAGCGTTCGCTCGCCGGTGTGCGCCGTGTGTCGAAGCCCGGTCTCCGGGTGTACGCCAAGTCCACGAACCTGCCCAAGGTGCTCGGCGGCCTGGGCGTGGCGATCCTGTCCACGTCCTCCGGTCTGCTCACCGACCGTCAGGCTGCCAAGAAGGGCGTGGGTGGGGAAGTCCTCGCCTACGTCTGGTAAGGGAGGAACCATGTCCCGCATTGGGAAGATCCCCGTTGTGGTCCCGGCAGCCGTCGACGTCTCCCTCGCGGAGCGCGTCGTCACGGTCAAGGGCCCCAAGGGCACGCTGACGCACACCGTTCCGTCGCCGATCGAGGTCTCGCACTCCGACGGCACGCTCGTGGTGACGCGTCCGAACGACGAGCGCCTCGCGCGCTCGCTCCACGGCCTCACGCGCACGCTGCTGTCGAACCTGATCACCGGTGTCACCGAGGGCTATGAGAAGAAGCTCGAGATCGTCGGCACGGGTTACCGCGTCGTCGCCAAGGGCAGTGACCTCGAGTTCGCGCTCGGGTTCAGCCACCCGGTCACCGTCAAGGCGCCCGAGGGCATCTCGTTCGCGGTCGAGTCGCCCACCAAGTTCTCGGTGGCCGGCATCGACAAGCAGCAGGTCGGCGAGGTCGCCGCCAACATCAGGAAGATTCGCAAGCCGGAGCCCTACAAGGGCAAGGGCGTGCGGTACGCGGGCGAGCAGGTCCGCCGCAAGGTCGGAAAGGCTGGTAAGTAGCCATGGCGATCTCCATCAAGTCGGCAGGCAAGTCGACGGTGAAGGCACGCAAGCGCCGCCACCTCCGCATCCGCAAGCGCCTCAGCGGCACGGCAGAGCGTCCGCGCCTCGTCGTGACCCGCTCGGCCCGGCACATCGTCGCCCAGATCGTGGACGACGCGACGGGCACGACGCTCGCGTCGGCGTCCACGCTCGAGGCCGACCTCCGCGCCAGCACCGGCGTCAAGGTCGACAAGGCCAAGGCCGTCGGTGGCCTGGTCGCCAAGCGCGCCGTCGCCGCCGGTGTCACCACCGTGGTCTTCGACCGTGGTGGCAACGCCTACCACGGCCGCGTCGCCGCCGTCGCTGACGGCGCCCGCGAGGGAGGCCTGACCCTGTGAGGACCTTCCGCAAGCACGAGAGGAACAGCTGATGGCTGCACCGCAGCGCACCAGGACCGCCGGGGCCGCTCCGACCACCGGTGGCAGCAACGAGAACGACCGTTCCGGCGGCCGTGGCGAGCGTCGCGGCGGCGGTGAGCGTCGCGGTGACCGTGGCGGTCGCGAGCCCGAGCGCAGCCAGTTCGTCGAGCGCGTCGTCACGATCAACCGTGTCGCCAAGGTCGTCAAGGGTGGTCGTCGCTTCAGCTTCACCGCCCTGGTGGTCGTGGGCGACGGCGACGGCACCGTCGGTGTCGGCTACGGCAAGGCCAAGGAAGTTCCGGCCGCCATCGCCAAGGGTGTGGAGGAGGCGAAGAAGAACTTCTTCCGCGTCCCTCGCATCGGCAGCACCATCCCGCACGTCGTGCAGGGTGAGGCAGCGGCCGGCGTCGTCTTCCTCCGCCCGGCGTCCCCGGGTACCGGGGTCATCGCGGGCGGTCCGGTCCGTGCGGTCCTCGACTGCGCCGGCATCCACGACGTGCTGAGCAAGTCGCTGGGCTCGTCGAACGCGATCAACATCGTCCACGCGACGGTGGAGGCGCTCCGTCAGCTCGAGCAGCCCGAGGCCGTCGCGGCTCGCCGCGGTCTCCCGCTCGAGCACGTCGTCCCCGCCCCGCTGCTGCGCGCCCAGGCCGCCGGCCGTGCCGCGGCCGCCGCGAAGATCTCGGCGGGGGTGTCCTGATGGCGCAGCTCCAGGTCACGCAGACCAAGTCCGCGATCGGCGGCAAGCAGAACCAGCGTCACACGCTGCGCACGCTCGGCCTCGGCAAGATCGGCCGTGTCACGGTCCGTGAGGACAACGCCCAGGTGCGCGGCATGATCCAGGTCGTCAACCACCTGGTGAAGGTCGAGGAGGTCGACTGATGGCAGAGTCGAAGAAGAGCGGCGCGACCGCTGAGCAGTCGCAGGAGAAGGAGGTGACCCCGGCGTCCCGCACGCTGCGGGTCCACCACCTCCGCCCCGCCCCGGGGTCCCACACCAAGAAGACCCGCGTCGGTCGTGGTGAGGGCTCGAAGGGTAAGACCGCGGGTCGCGGTACCAAGGGCACCAAGGCCCGGTACCAGGTCCCCGCCGGTTTCGAGGGTGGCCAGATGCCGATGCACATGCGGCTCCCGAAGCTGCGCGGATTCACCAACCCGTTCCGCACGGAGTACCAGGTCGTCAATCTCGACCGACTCTCCGTGCTGTTCCCGCAGGGCGGCACCGTGACGGTGGACGACCTGGTGGCAGCGGGTGCCGTGCGTCCGAACCGTCCGGTCAAGGTGCTCGGCACCGGTGACCTCGGCGGCGTCAAGATCGACATCACCGCACAGCGGTTCTCCACCAGCGCCAAGGACAAGATCCTCGCCGCCGGTGGTTCCGCCACGCAGGCCTGAGCACGACGGGTGGCGACGTAGGGTTTCTACGTCGCCACCCGTTGTCGTGTCTTCCCGTCCCCGCGCCGCACCGCGCGCGGAACATGCCCCCACCTGACCTGGAGGAAGAGTGCTAGGCGCATTCGCTCAGGCGTTCCGTACGCCCGACCTGAGACGCAAGCTGTTTTTCACGATGGGGATCATCGCGATCTTCCGCCTCGGCTCCTTCATCCCCAGTCCCGGGGTGAACTACGGCAACGTCCAGATCTGTACCGCGGCGTCCGCCGACAACGACATCCTGGGCATCATCAACCTGTTCTCCGGCGGTGCGCTGCTGCAGCTGTCGGTGTTCGCGCTCGGGATCATGCCGTACATCACGGCCAGCATCATCGTGCAGCTCCTCCGCGTGGTCATCCCGCGGTTCGAGGCGCTGCACAAGGAGGGCCAGTCGGGTACCGCGAAGCTGACGCAGTACACCCGCTACCTCACGATCTTCCTCGCCGTGCTGCAGGCCACGACCATCGTGACCACCGCCCGCACCGGCGTCCTCTTCGCGGGCTGCGGCGCCGCGGACTCTGGCACGCCCGTCATCGCCGACGACAGCGTGATCACGATCCTGCTCGTCATCCTCACCATGACCGCCGGTACCGGTCTGGTCATGTGGCTGGCCGAGCTCGTCACCGAGCGCGGTGTCGGCAACGGCATGTCGCTCCTGATCTTCATCTCGATCGCCGCCAGCTTCCCGGCCGCCCTCTGGGCCGTGGCGCAGACGCCCGGCGGCCTCACGACGTTCTTCATCGTCCTGGCCATCGCGCTGGTGCTGATCGTCGCCGTCGTCTTCGTCGAGCAGTCCCAGCGCCGGATCCCGGTGCAGTACGCCAAGCGGATGGTCGGCCGACGCACGTACGGCGGCACCAGCACCTACATCCCGATCAAGATCAACATGGCCGGCGTGATCCCCGTGATCTTCGCGTCCTCGATCCTGGCGCTGCCGACGCTGGCCGCCCAGTTCGGCGACCAGACGCAGCCGTGGGTGCAGTGGATCATCGCCAACTTCGCCGATCCGGGTGCGCCGCTGTACATCCTCGTGTTCGCGGTCATGATCCTGTTCTTCGCGTTCTTCTACACGTCGATCACCTTCAACCCGGAGGAGACCGCGGACAACATGAAGCGCTACGGCGGCTTCGTGCCGGGCTACCGGGCGGGTCGTCCGACGGCGGAGTACCTGCGCTACGTGGTCAACCGCGTGACGTCGGCGGGTGCGATCTACCTGCTGCTGGTGGCGCTCATCCCGACGATCGCGTTCGTGCTCCTGGGTGTGCAGACGACCATCCCGTTCGGCGGCACGTCGCTGCTGATCATCGTGGGCGTCGGCCTCGAGACCGTGAAGCAGATCGACAGCCAGCTGCAGCAGCGTCACTACGAGGGGATCCTCAAGTGACGCGACTGGTGATCATGGGACCGCAGGGCTCCGGCAAGGGCACCCAGGCGGCGCGCGTGGCCCAGGCGCTGGCGATCCCGGCGATCTCGACCGGGGACATCTTCCGGGCGAACATCAAGGGCGACACCGAGCTGGGGCGACTCGCGCGCTCGTTCAGCGACCGGGGTGAGCTCGTGCCCGACGAGGTCACGAACAGCATGGTGCGGGACCGTCTCGCGCAGGACGACGCCGCCGGCGGGTTCCTGCTCGACGGCTACCCGCGCAACGCCGCCCAGGTCGTCGAGCTCGACGCGATCCTCGCCGAGCACGGCGTGGCGCTCGACGGCGTCGTCGAGCTCGAGGTCGCCGAGGAGGAGCTCCTGGAGCGCCTCGCCCGTCGCGCGGAGGTCGAGGGTCGCAGCGACGACACCCCCGAGGGCATCCGCCGCCGGCTCGCGGTCTACCACGAGCAGACGGCGCCGCTGGCGCAGGCCTACGCCGAGCGCGGCATCCACGCGAAGGTGGCCGGCTCCGGCGACCTCGACGTGATCACGTCCGCGGTGCTCGAGGCCGTCGCCTCCCTCCAGGACTGACCCGGCGCCGGGGGAGACCCCGGCACCCGGGTGGCCCGGCCTTGCGGCCGGGCACCACCGATGGTCGGACCGTCGTGCGCGATCGCGTATGATGGCTCGTTGGGTCTGCGCTCGCGCGCACACGGCCCGCTCGGGACGCACCCGTGCGTCCCGCACGATCTGCAGCGTGAACGTCAGGCGCTGCGCACGCGCCACACCTCTCGTGTGGCACCCCGACAGTTAGCGGAGGACATGGGGAAGAAGGACAACGTCATCGAGATCGAGGGCGTCGTGGTCGAGGCCCTGCCCAACGCGATGTTCCGCGTGGAGCTGAGCAACGGGCACAAGGTGCTTGCCATGATCTCCGGGAAGATGCGGCAGAACTACATCCGGATCCTTCCCGAGGACCGGGTCGTCGTCGAGCTCACGCCCTACGACCTGTCCCGCGGCCGCATCGTCTACCGCTACAAGTAACACCCGCCACTCACGCAAGCCGTCGCCTTCGCAGGGCGTGCGGCGGCAAGGGAAGAATCATGAAGGTCAAGCCCAGCGTCAAGCCGATCTGTGACAAGTGCAAGGTGATTCGCCGGCACGGTCGCGTCATGGTGATCTGCGAGAACCTGCGCCACAAGCAGCGTCAGGGCTGAACATCCCCTGACAGGTGGCACCACCGCCACCAGCGTGTCGTCAACGCCGCCCGATCCGTCGGGCGGTGACCCCCGGTCCGGAGGCCGGGGCCCCCGCTCCAGGGGGATGACGGGACGACCGACCTCCGGATGCACGACGGAGACACCGCATGGCACGTCTTGTCGGCGTCGACCTCCCCCGCGAGAAGCGGCTCGAGGTAGCGCTCACCTACATCTTCGGAATCGGCCGCACGCGTGCGGACGAGACCCTCGCCGCGACGGGGCTCAGCCCCGACCTGCGCGTGCGCGAGCTCGGTGACACCGAGCTCGTCGCGCTGCGCGACCACATCGAGGCGCACTACAAGACCGAGGGCGACCTTCGCCGCGAGGTCGCAGCCGACATCCGCCGCAAGGTGGAGATCGGCTCGTACGAGGGCCTCCGGCACCGCCGCGGCCTTCCGGTGCGCGGTCAGCGCACCAAGACCAACGCGCGTACCCGCAAGGGTCCGAAGCGCACCGTGGCCGGCAAGAAGAAGGCCGGTCGCAAGTAGCCGCCTGACCGTCGCCCCCGGGTGACGGTCGGTGGTCAGACGACCTCGACGAAGGACTAAGGCATGCCTCCCAAGACTCGCGCCGCCTCCGGCGCACGCAAGACGCGCCGCAAGGAGAAGAAGAATGTCTCCCACGGTCACGCGTACATCAAGTCCACGTTCAACAACACGATCGTGTCCATCACGGACCCCTCGGGTGCGGTGATCGCCTGGGCCTCCTCCGGCCAGGTCGGTTTCAAGGGCTCGCGCAAGTCGACGCCGTTCGCGGCGCAGCTCGCCGCCGAGGCCGCCGCCCGCCGTGCCCAGGAGCACGGCATGAAGAAGGTCGACGTCTTCGTGAAGGGCCCGGGCTCGGGCCGCGAGACGGCGATCCGCTCGCTCCAGGCCACCGGCCTCGAGGTGGGCTCGATCTCCGACGTGACGCCCCAGGCGCACAACGGCGTTCGTCCCCCCAAGCGCCGCCGCGTCTGATCCGTCCCTGCCGGCGGGTGCTCCCCGCACCCGCCGGCATCGACGTGCCGGTGGCAGCCCGCCGCCGGCCCCCTGTGTGGACGTCAAATAGCGGACGTCCGAAGGAAGGAACCACCCCGTGCTCATCGCACAGCGCCCCACCCTGACCGAAGAGGTCGTCAACGAGAGCCGCTCGCGGTTCATCATCGAGCCCCTCGAGCCCGGCTTCGGCTACACGCTCGGCAACTCGATGCGTCGCACGCTGCTCTCCTCCATCCCCGGCGCCGCCGTGACCAGCATCCGCATCGACGGCGTGCTGCACGAGTTCTCCACGGTGGACGGTGTCAAGGAGGACGTCACCGAGGTCATCCTGAACATCAAGAACATCGTCGTCTCCTCGGAGAACGACGAGCCCGTCGTGATGTACCTGCGCAAGCAGGGCCCCGGCGTCGTCACCGCGGCGGACATCACGCCCCCCGCGGGCGTGGAGATCCACAACCCCGACCTCCACATCGCGACGGTCAACGGCAAGGGCAAGCTCGAGGTCGAGCTCACGGTCGAGCGTGGCCGCGGCTACGTCTCCGCGCAGCAGAACAAGGCCTACGACACCGAGATCGGCCGCATCCCGGTCGACTCGATCTACTCGCCGGTCCTCAAGGTCACGTACAAGGTCGAGGCGACGCGCGTCGAGCAGCGCACCGACTTCGACCGGCTCGTGGTGGACGTCGAGACGAAGCACGCGATCTCGCCGCGCGACGCCGTCGCGTCCGCCGGCAAGACGCTGGTGGAGCTGTTCGGTCTGGCTCGTGAGCTGAACACGGCCGCCGAGGGCATCGAGATCGGCCCGTCGCCGACCGACGTGGAGCTGGCGCAGGACCTCGCGCTGCCCATCGAGGACCTCGACCTGACGATCCGGTCGTACAACTGCCTCAAGCGCGAGGGCATCCACTCCGTGGGTGAGCTCGTGGCCCGCAGCGAGGCCGACCTGCTCGACATCCGCAACTTCGGCGCCAAGTCGATCGTGGAGGTCAAGGAGAAGCTCGCCGGCCTGGGGCTCTCGCTCAAGGACAGCCCGGCCGACTTCGACCCGTCGCTCGTGGCCGACGCCTACGACGGCGACGACGCGGACTACGACCCGAACTTCAGCTGACCACCACCACTTCCACTCACTCACGTCGCTGACGCGGCGTCAAACGAGGAGACACCATGCCTACGCCCACCAAGGGCCCCCGCCTCGGAGGCGGACCGGCGCACGAGCGACTGATCCTGGCGAACCTTGCCACGGCGCTCTTCGAGCACCGCCGCATCACGACGACCGAGGCCAAGGCCAAGCGCCTGCGCCCGCTCGCCGAGCGGATGGTCACGTTCGCCAAGCGCGGCGACCTGGCGGCCCGCCGCCGCGTCATGACGGTCCTGAAGGACAAGGGCGTCATCCACGTCCTGTTCACCGAGATCGCCCCGCTCGTCGCCGACCGCCAGGGTGGCTACACCCGCATCACGAAGATCGGTCCGCGCAAGGGCGACAACGCCCCCATGGCGGTCATCGAGCTCGTGCTGGAGCCGCTGAGCCCGAAGCAGTCCACCGTCGCGGAGGCCACGGCCGCCACGAAGCGCGCCTCGAAGGCCGACAAGCCCGCCGCGGCTCCGGTCGAGGACGCTCCGGTCGAGGAGGCCCCCGTCGAGGAGGCGCCCGCGTCCGCCACGGACGAGGCCACCACCGAGCCCGCCGAGGAGAAGGCCGTCGAGGCCGACTCCAAGTGATCCACCACGAGGCCCGGACCGCATGGCGGTCCGGGCCTCGTCGTACCCCCGGGAGGTCGTCGTGAGCGCGTCGCAGGAGTCGGCAGCGACACGGGTGGTGCTCGTGCACGGTGTGCGAACCTCGCGCACCATGTGGCGTCGTCAGGTCGATCTGCTCACCTCCCGGGGCCTCGACGTCCGAGCAGTCGATCTCCCGGGGCACGGGCGGCGGCGCGACGAGCCGTTCACCCTGGCGCGGGCCCGCGCCGTCCTGGACGAGGCCGTCGGGGACGCTCCCGGGCGCGTGGTCGTGGTGGGTCTGTCGCTCGGTGGGTACGTCACGCTGCACTGGGCCGCCCGCGGCGGGAGGTGCGACGCCGTCGTCGTGTCCTCGTGCACGGCGCGACCCGGTGGCACGCTGCACCGGTCGTTCATCGCGATCTCGCGCGTGATCGCGGCGACCGGCGCGGGCGCCGACCGTCTCAGCGACCGCGCGGCGCGCCTCGCCGTCGGGGCGGTCGGCGCCGTCGACGTGGCGGCCGGTGGGCTGTCGTCCGCGGGCCAGGCCACGACCCTCACGGCGGTCCTGAAGACCGATCCGCTCGCGGACGTCGCTGCTCTCGAGCGCTCCGGTGTCCCGCTGCGCTTCGTCGTGGGGGAGTGGGACCACTTCCGGCTCGACGAGCGCGCGTTCCGGGCCGCCGCACCGTCGGCCAGCTGGGTGCTCGTGCACCGCGCCAACCACCTCGTGAGCCTGCACCGACCGGCCGCCTACGGGCGCGCCCTGCTCGACGCGCTGCGCGACCTCGTCCCCGGCGGTCGCGTCAGCGGTCGATCGACCAGGCTCTGACGCCGCCGACGATCCCGGCGGAGTTGGGCACGACGACCACGGTGTCGCCCAGCCGCTGCAGCGTGGTGGCGGAGATCCGGCGGGCGTTGCCGCCGCCGAGGTAGAGCCGGTCCCAGACGAGCACCGGGGCCAGAGCGTCGACCACGCGGCGCACGCGGCGCGACCAGTGCGAGTCTCCCAGCCGCAGCCGCTCGTGCTCGCCGATGTACTCGTCGTAGGTCAGGCCCCACCGGACCGGCGCCTGGCTGAGCTCGAGGTGCGGGGCGAGACGGCCGCCGTCGAAGATCGCGTTCCCGAGCCCGGTGCCGAGCGTCATGACGACCTCGAGACCCGTGCCGGCCACCACGCCGCACCCGTGCACCTCGGCGTCGTTCAGCACGATCGCCGGGAGCCCGAGGCGCTCGGCCACGGCGCGCTCGACGTCGAAGCCCGCCCAGGCGGTCACGAGGTCGGGCAGCACGCGTGTGCGCGGGCCGGCACGCGTCACGTAGTGCGGCGTCGCCACGACGACGCCGTGGCGCACCATGCCTGGCATGCCGACCGTGACCCGGTCCGCCGGTGGCAGAGCGGCGGCGAGGGCCGCGATCTCCTCCAGCAGCCGCGACGGCGGCAGCGGGTAGGGCGTCGGGCGCCGCACCGCGGGGGCGTGGAGCGTGCCGGCGGCGTCGAGCACCGAGGCCTTGAGCCCACCGCCCCCGCAGTCCACCGCCAGCGTCGCCTCCATGACCTCCGAACCTAGGCGATAACCTCGCGGGGTGACGAACGGAGCGCAGGACGTGGTGCGCGTGCGTCTCGACCTCTCCTACGACGGCACCGGGTTCTCGGGCTGGGCGACGCAGCCCGGTCGGCGCACGGTGCAGTCCGAGCTCACGACGGGGCTCGAGACGGTCCTGCGCACGCCGGTGGTCGTCACGGTCGCGGGTCGGACGGATGCGGGCGTGCACGCGCGCGGGCAGGTGGCGCACCTCGACGTCGCCCTCGAGCGGTGGGAGGCGGTCGCCGGGCGTGGTGACCGGACACCGCAGGAGGCCCTCGTGTCACGGCTCGCGGGAGTCCTGCCGCCCGACGTCGTCCTGCGGCGGGCCTGCGTCGTCCCCGACGCGTTCGACGCCCGCTTCTCGGCGACGTGGCGCCGGTACGTCTACCGGATCGACGACGGCGGCGCGCCCGACCCGCTGCGCCGTGCGTGGGTGCTGCGTCACCGCCGTGCACTCGACGACGTCGCGATGGACGCCGCCCTGGCGCAGCTCCTGGGGGAGCACGACTTCCTTGCCTACTGCAAGCCGCGCGACGGGGCGACCACGATCCGCACCCTGCAGGAGGCGTCCGTGCGACGTCGTGACGGCGTCGTCGAGATCGAGGTCCGCGCCGACGCCTTCTGCCACTCGATGGTGCGCTCGATCGTGGGGGCGCTCCTCGCCGTCGGGGAGGGCCGCCGTCCGCCGTCCTGGCCGCGCGAGGCGCTGGAGCAGGTCAGGCGGGAGGCGGGGGTCGCCGTCGCCCCGCCCACCGGGCTCGTGCTCGAGGAGGTCGGCTACCCCGCCGACGCCGAGCTCGCCGAGCGGGCGCGCACCGCTCGCGCCGTGCGGGTGCTGGGCGGCACGCTCCCGGACTGAGGACCCGACGGTCCTTCGGGCGACGGCCGGGCGCCGGTCAGTCGTAGGTGGGCTCGAGCCCCTGGGCCTCGCGCTCCTCGACGGCGCGCAGCTCCTCGAGCGACGTCGTGTGCATGGCGGCCTCCTCGGCGCCCGCCGCCCCGCCGGCGACACCGGCGTCCCTGGCGTAGTTGTCCTGCCCCCACGAACCGTCGCTCGACTCCTCCAGGCGCCCGGCCCGGTCGCTCTCGCGACCCCCCGCCACCGGGGCGTCCCACTCGTCGGGAACCTCCTGCTGCAGCCGCGCGTCCAGCGACTCGCCCAGCTGCTCCTCCAGGGGTGTCTCGCCCCAGTGGCTGCGCGTGTCGCGCTCGGGGGGCGAGTAGCTCTCGTCCAGCGGGTCCTGCACCGGGCTGTCGTCCAGCGTCTCGTCGGCGCTCAGCTGGTCGCCGTCCTGCTCCGCGACCTGCTCGGGATCGATGCGTTCGGTCATCTCCCTACTGTGGCACTGCGCACAGAGGATGGCCAGGGCGCCCCGGCGGTCGTCAGCACGGCCGACCGACCTGCATACTGGAAGTGCGTACACGTCATCGCGGTCGCACCACACCGGTCGTTTTGACGACGGGCCGTGCCCGCAGTACGCTTGATCGTCGTTGTGCGTTCGCACGCCAACGCTCCAGGGACCTCCGTTCCCGGTCACCACGCGGTGGCCGGTGCAGCGACCCGGACGGGGCGTCAGCTGCGGGGCCGGCCCGTGGTTCCACCTCGGTCGCCCAGCACACACCGCAACCATCAGGCACTGCCGATGGTCCGGGTCACGGTTCGCGCCTGACCAGGGTCGTCGCAGCGCCCCCTCGCAAGCGAAACGAAGGCTACGACTGTGCGTACGTTCACCCCGAAGCCGTCCGACGTCGACCGCACCTGGGTCGTCGTGGACGCGTCCGACGTCGTCCTCGGCCGCCTGGCGACCCACGTGGCGAACCTGCTGCGCGGCAAGCACAAGGCGACGTTCGCGGCCCACGTCGACACCGGTGACTTCGTCATCGTCGTGAACGCCGACCAGGTCGCCCTCACCGGCAGCAAGGCCGAGAAGAAGATGGCGTACCACCACTCGGGCTACCCGGGCGGCCTGCGCGCCACCTCCTATGCCGAGCTGCTCGCCACCCGTCCGGAGCGTGCCGTCGAGAAGGCCGTGGCCGGCATGCTTCCCAAGACCAGCCTCGGGCGCGCGCAGCTGCGCAAGCTCAAGGTGTACCGAGGCGCTGAGCACCCGCACGCCGCCCAGCAGCCCCAGGCCTTCGAGCTGACGCAGGTCGCGCAGTAACACGCGCACCGCGGCCGTGACCGGCCGCGTCAGGTGACTTCACACCCTTTAGGAGAACCGTGGCTCAGCCGCTGACCGACGAGCTGGACGAGAACGCACCCAGCAGCTACACCACCGAGACGGCCGCCCCCGTGGCCAACGGTGGCCAGAGCATCACCGCCCCCGGCGCTGCCGTGGGCCGCCGCAAGGAGGCGGTCGCCCGTGTGCGCATCGTCCCCGGCACGGGCGAGTGGACCATCAACGGCCGCACGCTCGAGGGCTACTTCCCGAACAAGCTGCACCAGCAGCTCGTGAACTCGCCGTTCGCGCTGCTCGAGCTCGAGGGCCGCTTCGACGTGATCGCCCGCATCGACGGCGGCGGCATCTCCGGCCAGGCCGGCGCGCTTCGCCTCGGCATCGCCCGCTCGCTCAACGGCATCGACGTCGAGGCCAACCGCGCCTCGCTGAAGAAGGCCGGCTTCCTGACCCGTGACGCCCGCGTCACGGAGCGCAAGAAGGCCGGTCTCAAGAAGGCCCGCAAGGCGCCTCAGTACTCCAAGCGCTGATCGAGCGCTCCGCCGTGGCGAGAATCTTCGGGACCGACGGGGTCCGGGGCCTCGCGAACCGCGACGTCACGCCCGAGCTGTCGCTCGGGCTGGGCGTCGCGGCGGCGCGTGTGCTCTCGGCCCACGCCGACGAGCACCACCGCTCCGCGACGGGCGGCCGGCCCACGGGCCGGCCGCGCGCCGTCGTCGGACGTGACCCCCGCGCGTCGGGGGAGTTCCTCACCGCCGCTCTCGCGGCAGGTCTCGCCTCGGCGGGCGTCGACGTCGTCGACCTGGGCGTGCTGCCCACCCCCGCCATCGCGCACCTCACGGCCGCCACCGACGCCGACATCGGTGTCGTCGTGTCGGCCTCGCACAACCCGATGGCCGACAACGGCATCAAGTTCCTCTCCCGCGGCGGGCACAAGCTCCCCGACGATCTCGAGGACGAGATCGCCTCGCTGCTCGGTGCGGTGTGGGAGCGACCCACCGGTCCCGACGTCGGGCGCCTCAGCCGCGACACCGGCCACGCCGGCGAGCAGTACGTCGCCCACCTGCTGACGACGATCGACACCGACCTGACCGGGCTGCGCATCGCCGTCGACTGCGCCAACGGCGCCGCGAGCGAGGTCGGCCCGGCCGCGCTGCGCGAGGCGGGGGCCGACGTCGTCGTCATCAACGCCTCGCCCGACGGCCGCAACATCAACGAGAAGTGCGGCTCCACCCACCCCGAGCAGCTCCAGGCGACCGTGGTCGCCTCGGGCGCCGCGATGGGGGTCGCGTTCGACGGCGACGCTGACCGCTGCCTCGCGGTCGACGCCGCCGGCACGCTGGTGGACGGCGACCAGATCATGGGCCTGGTGGCCCGCTCCCTGCACCGGCGCTCGCTGCTGGCCCGCGACACCCTCGTCGTGACCGTCATGAGCAACCTCGGGCTGCTCCACGCCATGCGCGACACCGGCATCGCCGTCGAGCAGACGGCGGTCGGCGACCGCTACGTGCTCGAGCGGATGCGCGAGGGCGGGTACAACCTCGGCGGCGAGCAGTCGGGCCACATCATCATGTCCGACCACGCCACCACCGGTGACGGGGTGCTCTCGGCGCTGCAGCTCGCGGCCCTCGTGGTCAAGGACGGTCCGCTCGCGGACCAGGCGAGCCTGGTGCGCCGGATGCCGCAGATCCTCGTCAACGTCGGCGGTGTCGACCGCGCCGCGGCGTCCAGGGACGAGGCGCTGCTGGCCGCCGTCGCGGCGGCCGAGGCCGAGCTGGGCGACGCCGGCCGGGTGCTGCTGCGTCCCTCGGGCACGGAGCCGCTGGTCCGCGTCATGGTCGAGGCGGACACGCAGGAGCGGGCCGCGGCCGTGGCGCACGCGCTCGCGGACGTCGTCCGGGCCCGCCTGACGCTCTAGCCCGACCGGCGACCGACCGGCTCCTCGCTCGCCCTCCGACGTCGCTCCCGCGACGTCGACCCCGTCAGGGGTCGGAGGTCGGAATCCGCCCGGGGGTGGAGGTGGCCGGCCCCGTCCCCGTGGTTCGGTTGTCACGCACGCACCGCACAGCTGAACCGCGCATCGACGAGGACGACATGGCCGAGTTCTTCCACAGCCTCCAGGACTGGGTCCTGATCGCTGCCGACCAACCCTGGATCCTCCTGGTCCTGTACGCCTTCTGCACGATCGACGGGTTCTTCCCGCCCGTGCCGAGCGAGTCGATCGTCATCGCGATCGCGACCCTCGCGGTCCACGGCGACGCGGTGCCGCTGTGGGCCGTGATCCCCGTCGCGGCGGCGGGCGCCATGACGGGGGACCTGATCGCCTTCGCGATCGGACGTCGCATCCCCATCCACCGCCTCCGGATGTTCCGCTCCGGGCGGGGTCGGCGCCTGCTCGCCTGGGCCGAGAACCAGCTGCGGCTGCGCGGCGGGGTCTTCATCCTGTCGGCGCGCTACATCCCCATCGGCCGCGTGGCCGTGAACATGACCGCCGGGGCCGTCGGTTTCCCGCTGCGCCGCTTCATCGCGTTCGACGCCGTGGCCGCCGTCATGTGGGCCTGCTTCGGGTCGGCCATCGGCGTCGTGGCCGGCCAGCTGTTCGAGGGCAACCCGCTGCTGTCGATCGCCGTCGGGGTCGCCGGGGGAGTGGTGATCGGGTTCATGCTCGACAAGCTGCTGGCACGCCTCGGGTTCGGCCCCGCGGAGCTGGCGCCGCGCAGCGACGCGGGCGGACCGGTCGAGGTCGCCGTGCCGGCCCCCAGCGAGCAGCCGCGGCCGTAGCCGCTGCCGTCACCCGGTCCCCACCGGCACGCGGCCCGTCAGAGCTTGCGCAGCAGCACCCGCTGGATGCGGTGCTCGCCGTCCTTCGTCATCACGAGGTTGGCGCGCGAGCGCGTCGGCACGATGTTGGCCCGGAGGTTCGGTTCGTTGATGCGTCGCCAGATGTCCCGCGCCGTCGCGACGGCGGCGTCGTCGTCGAGGTCGGCGTAGCGGCGGAAGTACGACCCGGGGCGAGCGAACGCGGTGCTGCGCAGGCGCAGGAACCGCTGGACGTACCACCGCTCGATGTCCCGTGTGCGGGCGTCGACGTAGATCGAGAAGTCGAAGAAGTCCGAGACCGCCAGGCTGGTGGTCCCCTCCCGGTCCGCGCGTGCGGGCTGGAGCACGTTGAGGCCCTCGACCACGAGGACGTCGGGCTGGGAGACCGTGACGGTGCGGTCGGGCACGACGTCGTAGGTCAGGTGGTCGTAGATCGGCGCCTCCACCCGGGGTGCGCCCGACTTCACCTGCGTGAGGAAGCGCAGCAGCGACCGGCGGTCGTAGGACTCCGGGAACCCCTTGCGCTCCATGAGCCCGCGACGCTGCAGCTCGGCGTTGGGCAGGAGGAACCCGTCGGTCGTGACGAGCTCGACCCGGGGCGTCTCGGGCCAGCGGCGGAGCATCTCCACCAGCACGCGCGCGGTGGTCGACTTGCCGACGGCGACGCTCCCGGCGACGCCGATGACGAACGGCGTCCGGGTGGCGCGCTCGCCGAGGAAGGTGGAGGTCGCCGCGTGCACGTGCTCGACGCCCTCGACGTACAGGCCCAGCAGGCGCGAGAGCGGCCGGTAGACCGTGTCGACCTCGGCCAGGTCCATCGGGTCGCTCATGCCGCGCAGGCGGACGACGTCCTGGGTGGTCAGCGGCAGCGGGGTGGAGGCGGACAGCCGGCTCCAGTCCTCACGATCCAGCTCGACGAAGGGTGTGGTGTTGCTCTCGTCCACGCGCGGGTGGGAGCCGTCGGCGGTGCCCGGTCTCTCGTGGCCGCTGAGGAACAGGGCCGGCAGCGCCCCCGACGTCGTCTTGCTCACCTGTCCAGTCTGGCCCACGGGGGCGGTTATCGTAGCCAGCATGTGTGGAATCGTCGGCTACGTCGGCCCCTCGACCCCGTCCGCCCGCCCGCTCGAGGTGGTGCTCGCCGGCCTCGGACGGCTCGAGTACCGCGGCTACGACTCCGCGGGGGTGGCGCTCGTGTGCCCGACCGGGCTCGAGACGGCCAAGCGCGCGGGCAAGCTCACCAACCTCCTCGGCGAGCTCGAGGCGCACCCCGTGCCCGACGCCACCGCCGCGATCGGTCACACCCGCTGGGCCACGCACGGCGGTCCCACCGACGCCAACGCCCACCCGCACCGCGTGGGCGGCCTCGCCGTCATCCACAACGGCATCATCGAGAACTTCGCGCAGCTGCGCGAGGAGGTGCGCGCCGACGGCGCGACGTTCCTGTCCGAGACGGACACCGAGGTCGTCGCCCACCTCCTCGCCCGCGCCTACGACGGCGACCTCACGCAGGCGATGCTCGCCGTCGTGAACCGTCTCGAGGGCGCGTTCACGCTCCTGGCGGTGCACGAGGACGTGCCGGACACCGTCGTCGGCGCGCGCCGCAACTCCCCGCTGGTCGTCGGCCTCGGCGAGGGCGAGAACTTCATGGGCAGCGACGTCGCCGCCTTCATCTCCTCGACCAAGCGCGCGCTCGAGCTCGGCCAGGACCAGGTCGTGACGATCACGCCGACCTCGGTCGACGTCGTCACGTTCGAGGGGGACAGCGTCCAGGCCCGCGAGTTCACGGTGGACTGGGACGCGAGCGCCGCCGTCAAGGGCGGGTTCGATTCCTTCATGGACAAGGAGATCCACGACCAGCCCAAGGCCGTGGCCGACACGCTGCTCGGCCGCACCGACGCCTCCGGGGACCTGATGCTGGACGAGCTGCGGATCCCGGAGACGGTGCTGCGCAGCATCGACAAGATCATCGTGATCGCGTGCGGCACGGCCGCGTACTCGGGCCACGTCGCCAAGTACGCGATCGAGCACTGGTGCCGCATCCCGGTCGAGGTCGAGCTCGCGCACGAGTTCCGCTACCGCGACCCGATCCTCACCCCCCGCACCCTGGTGGTGGCGATCTCGCAGTCCGGCGAGACGATGGACACCCTGATGGCCGTGCGCCACGCGCGCGAGCAGGGCGCCTACGTGCTCGCGATCGTGAACACGCACGGGTCGACCATCCCGCGCGAGTCCGACGCCGTGCTCTACACCCACGCCGGCCCGGAGGTCGCCGTCGCCTCCACCAAGGCCTTCCTGGCGCAGATCACCGCGTGCTACCTGCTCGGGCTCTACCTCGCGCAGCTGCGGGGCACCAAGTTCGCCGACGAGATCCAGGAGACGCTGCAGGAGCTCCAGGCGCTGCCGGACAAGATCCAGTCCGTGCTCGACGACGAGGCCGCCGTCCGCGAGGTCGCGCAGGCGATGAAGGACGAGCCGTCGTTCCTGTTCCTGGGGCGTCACGTGGGCTACCCGGTCGCGCTCGAGGGCGCGCTCAAGCTCAAGGAGATCGCCTACATCCACGCGGAGGGCTTCGCCGCCGGCGAGCTCAAGCACGGCCCGATCGCGCTGATCGACACGGGCCAGCCGGTGTTCGTGATCGCGCCGTCGCCGCGCGGCCGCGACCAGCTGCACTCCAAGGTCGTCTCCAACATCCAGGAGGTGCGCGCGCGCGGCGCCCGCACCCTCGTGATCGCCGAGGAGGGTGACGAGGCGGTCGTGCCGTACGCCGACATCCTCTTCCGCGTGCCCCAGACGCCCACGCTGCTCTCGCCGCTCGTGGCGGTCGTCCCGCTGCAGATCTTCGCGAGCGAGCTCGCCAAGGCGAAGGGGCTCGACGTCGACCAGCCGCGCAACCTCGCCAAGTCCGTCACGGTCGAGTAGGCGGCGCAGGCCGTGATCGTCGGGGTCGGGATCGACGTCGTCGACGTCGCCCGGTTCCTCGCCACCCTGGAGCGCACGCCGCGGCTGGCCGAGCGGCTGTTCACCGACGTCGAGCGGGACCTCGCGCCGGCGTCGCTGGCAGCGCGGTTCGCGGCCAAGGAGGCCATCGCCAAGGCGCTCGGTGCGCCCGCCGGCATGCGCTGGCACGACGCCACCGTCGCGCGCGTGCCCGGCGCGGCGCCCACGGTCGACCTCACCGGGACCGTGCTGGCGCGGGCGCGCGAGCTCGGCGTGGACCGCTGGCACCTGTCGATCTCCCACGACGCCGGGATCGCGTCGGCGTTCGCCGTCGCCGAGCGGCTGGACTGACGTGCTGATCGCCCGTCGCGCCCGCGACGTCACCGCCGCCGAGGCGCCCCTGCTCGCGGCGGGCGTGCCGCTGATGGCGACGGCGGTCCGTGCCCTCGGCACGGCCGTCGCCGGACTGCTGCGCCAGCGATGCGGCCGGGTCGTCGGGACGAGCGTCGCCGTGCTCGTGGGGAGCGGGGACAACGGGGCCGACGCCCTCCTCGCCGGCGCCGAGCTGGCGCGCCGGGGTGTCGCGGTCATCGCGATCCGCGCCGGTTCCCGGGTGCACGACGGCGCCGCCCGCGCCGCGCACCGCACGGGCATCACCCTCCTGGCGCCCGGGGCGGCGGCCCTCGCGCGCGCGGCGCGCTGCGACGTCGTGCTCGACGGCGTCACGGGCATCGGCGCGGACGGACCGCTGCGGGGGGCCGGGCTCGACGTCGTCGTCGGGCTCCTGGCCGCGCTCGAGGCGGTGCCCCGGCCCGACCGCCCCCTCGTCGTCGCGGTCGACGTGCCGAGCGGGATCGGCGTCGACGACGGCACGGTCGCGGGACCCGTGCTGGGGGCCGACCGGACGATCACCATGGGGACGGCCAAGCCCGGGCTGCTGCTGCCGCCAGCGGCGCTGCTCGCGGGCGAGGTCGACGTCGTCGACCTCGGGCTGGACCTCGCGGGTGCGGAGCCCGCCGTCGTCCGCCTGGAGCGCGCCGACGTCGCTCGGCTGTGGCCCGTGCCGGGGCCGACCGACCACAAGTACACGCGCGGCGTGCTCGGCGTCGTGGCCGGATCGACCGGCTACCCGGGTGCCGCGGTCCTGGCGACCTCCGCCGCCGCTCCGCTGGTCGGCATGGTGCGCTTCCTCGGCCCCGACACCGTGGTGGACGCCGTCCTGGCCCGCCACCCCGAGGTCGTCCACGGTGACGGCCGGGCGCAGGCGTGGCTGGTCGGCCCGGGCATCGGCGTGGACGACGGCGAGCGGCTCGCCCAGGTGCGTGAGGTGCTGGAGCGGGCGGTCGCCCACGGCCTGCCCGCCGTCGTGGACGCGGGGGCTCTCGAGGTGCTGCCCGAGCGCGTGGGCGCCCAGGTGGTGCTGACACCGCACGCGGGGGAGCTCGCGCGACTGCTCGGTGCGCGCGGGGAGGACGTCGCCCGGGAGGACGTCGAGGCTCGACCGCTGGCGCACCTGCGCCGCGCCGTCGCGCTGACCGGCGCCACGGTCCTGCTCAAGGGGGCCGTCACGCTGGTGGCCGGCCCCGGCACGGCGGTCCACTCGCAGGCCGACGGCACCGCATGGCTCGCGACGGCGGGGGCGGGCGACGTGCTCGCGGGCGTCGTCGGTGCGGCGCTCGCGGTCCGCTCAGACGACGTCGTCGCCGAACCCGGACTGGCTGCTCCGCTGGCCGCGGCGGCCGCTGCCGTGCACGGCCGGGCGGCGCGCCGCGCGAGCGGTGGCGGACCGATCGTCGCCGGGGACGTCGCCCGCGCCGTCGCGGCGACGCTCGCGGAAGTTCTGCGAGACTGACGTCGTGAGCACCTTTCCCGCACGCGCCGTCGTCGATCTGGACGCGATCGCCGGGAACGTCCGCCACCTCGCAACGCTCGCCCCGGCCAGCCAGGTGATGGCCGTCGTCAAGGCCGACGCCTACGGCCACGGCCTGGTCCCGTCCGCGCTGGCCGCCCAGGCCGGCGGCGCGACGTGGCTCGGCGTCGCCCAGCTCGCCGAGGCGCTGACGCTGCGCGCCTCGGGGGTCACGGGACGCATCCTCACCTGGATCTACTCACCCGGGGCCCCGCTCGAGAGCGCGCTCGCCGCCGGGCTCGACCTGTCGGTGGGGGCGCCGTGGGCGCTGACCGAGGTCGTCGCGGCCGCGCGCGCCTCCGGCCGCACCGCCCGCGTCCACCTCAAGGTCGACACGGGGCTCGCGCGCGGCGGCATGTTCCTGGAGGACTGGAGCGAGGTGCTGGCCGACGCCCTGCGCGCGCAGGCCGATGGCGTGATCGAGGTCGTCGGCGTCTGGTCCCACCTCGCCTCCGCCGAGGACGTCACCTCGCCGATCACGCAGGCCCAGCTCGACGTCTTCGTCGAGGCGATCGCCCGCGCCGAGGCCGGTGGCGCGCACCTCGAGGTCCGCCACCTCGCCAATTCCGCGGCGACCCTGGTCAACCCCGCGATGCACTTCGACCTCGTGCGCCCCGGGCTGGCCGTGTTCGGGCTGAGCCCGGTCCCCGGGCGCACACCAGCCGATCTCGGCCTGACCCCGGCGATGCGGCTCGAGGCCGAGATCATGCTGGTCAAGCGTGCCGCCGCGGGGCAGGGCGTCAGCTACGGCCACACCTACACGACGACGGAGGACACGCTGCTCGCGGACGTCCCGCTCGGGTATGCCGACGGCATCCCGCGGCACGCGAGCGGGACGGGGCCGTTCGACGTCGGGGGCAGGCGCGTCCGCATCGCCGGACGCGTGTGCATGGACCAGGTGGTCCTCGACCTCGGACCGGACGCCACCGCGCGCGCCGGCGACGTCGCGGTGCTGTTCGGTCCCGGGACCGACGGCGAGCCGACGGCGCAGGACTGGGCCGAGGCGGCAGGAACGATCTCCTACGAGATCGTCACGCGGCTGGGGTCGCGGGTGCCGCGCGTGCACGTCGGCACGGCGGGACGTCCCGTGGCGGAGCTCGCGCGGGAGAGGGCGTGGTGACCGACGTCGTCCGCCTGCACCTCGCCGACGCCGAGGCCACCGCGGCCCTGGGCGCCGCGCTGGCGCGCGTGCTGCGCGCCGGCGACCTCGTCATCCTCACCGGGGACCTCGGGGCGGGCAAGACGACGCTGACGCAGGGCCTGGGACGCGCCCTCGGCGTGCGCGGCCAGGTCGCCTCGCCCACGTTCGTCATCGCGCGCGAGCACGCCCCGCTGGCGGACGGTCCGGGCCTCGTGCACGTGGACGCCTACCGCCTCGGCGGCCTGACCGAGCTGGACGCCCTCGACCTCGACTCCTCGCTGGCGGAGTCCGTCACGGTGGTGGAGTGGGGCGCCGGCCTCACGGAGACGCTCGCGGAGGACCGCCTCGACGTCGTCATCGACCGCGCGCGGGGCGACGCCGTGGACGAGGGCCGGCAGGTGAGCGTCCGCGGCATCGGGGCCCGGTGGGACGGCGTCGACCTGGCGGCCGCGCTGCAGGCCTAGGGTGGTCCGGTGAGTGACGTCATCCTCGCGCTCGACACGTCGAGCGGAACCCGCACCGCCCTGGTCCGCGACGGGCGCGTGCTCGCGACCCGGACGCAGCTCGACGCGCGCGCCCACGCCGAGCACGCCACCCCGCTCGTCGCCGAGGTCCTCACCGAGGCCGGGATCGCCGTCGGTGACCTGACGGGGATCGTCGTCGGCACCGGACCGGCACCCTTCACGGGGCTCCGGGTCGGGCTCGCGACGGCGCAGCTGCTCGCGCTCGCCGTCGACCTGCCCGTGTGGGGCGTCCCGAGCCTGGACGCGTGGGCGGCGGGCGCGTTCGCCGCCGACCCCGGTCTGGAGGAGGTCCTCGTGGCGACCGACGCGCGCCGTCGCGAGGTGTACGAGGCCCGGTACGTGCGCGACCCCGGTGCCCCCGGCGGCCTGCGCCGCGTCGGCGACTTCGCCGTCCACCGCCCCGACCCGGTCGCCGGCCCCGTGCCCGCCGTCGGCACCGGAACGACGCTCTACCCCGAGGCCTACCCGGTCGTGGTGGCGGCCGTCGACCTGGACCCCGGCCGCCTCGCCGACATCGGGCTGGCGCGCGCCCGGGCCGGGGAGCCCGTGCCGCTGACGCCGCTGTACCTGCGCCGGCCCGACGTCCACGGCGTCCCGGGCGGCCGCGAACCCCTCGCCCCCACGACGCCCACCCCCGCTGCGGAGGAACGATGACGGCCGTTCGGACACGAGCGCTCGAGGCGCGCGACCTCGACCGCGTGGAGGAGCTCGAGCCCGAGCTCTTCGGCGTGGGCGCCTGGTCCCGCCAGACCTACGAGCAGGAGATCGAGCGCGAGGACCGGGTCTACCTCGCCGCCGTCGACGAGGACGGGACGCTGCTCGGCTACGGCGGGGTCGCGCTCGACCCCGAGTGGACGATCATGACGGTCGGCGTCGCGCCGCGGGCCCGGCGCCGCGGCGTCGCGACGGTGCTGCTCGACGCGCTGATCGACGCCGTCCGCGACGCGCGTGGGACGGAGCTCTTCCTCGAGGTGCGAGCGCACGACGGCGGTGCGCAGCAGCTCTACCGCAACGCCGGCTTCGTGCGGGTGGGGCTGCGCAAGCGGTACTACCAGCCCGAGGGGGCCGACGCCGTCGTGATGCGGCTCACCCTCGCGCGGCGCGTGGGTGCCGTCGGCGTCGAGGTGACGACCGGCGTCGGTGACGACGTCGCGGCCCCCGCGGGCGAGGCGCGCGACGCGGTGTTCGTCGACGTCGACGCCGTGCACACCGCCGTGTGGAGCGAGCGACCGCCGACCGTGCTCGACGTCCGCTGGGCTCTCGGCCGCGACGACGGACGCGAGGTGTACGGCCGGGGCCACCTGCCCGGTGCGGTCTTCGTCGACCTCGACGACGACCTCGCCGCGGCGCCGTCGCCCGCGGCCGGGCGGCACCCGCTGCCCGAACCGGAGAAGCTGCAGGCCGCCGCCCGCCGCTGGGGCATCGGTACGGACTCGAGCGTCGTCGTCTACGACGACGCCGGCGGCACCTCGGCGGCGCGGGCCTGGTGGCTGCTGCGGTGGGCCGGGGTGCGGGACGTGCGGATCATCGACGGCGGGCTGCGCGCCTGGGTCGCGGCGGGTCACCACCTGGAGGACGGGTTCGTCCGGCCGCGGCCGGGCGACGTCGTCGTCCGCCCGGGGGCGCTGCGCACGGTGGGGGCCGACGACGTCGCCGACCACCCCGGCGTCGTGCTCGACGCCCGCGACCACGAGCGGTTCACGGGCGAGGTCGAACCGGTCGACCCGCGCGCGGGTCACGTGCCAGGGGCGGTGAGCGCGCCGACGCGAGCGAACCTCTCGCCCGACGGCTGGCTGCTCGAGGCCGACGACCTGCGCCGTCGCTTCGACGCGCTCGGCGTGCGGCCCGGCGTCGACGTCGCCGTCTACTGCGGGTCGGGCGTCACGGCGGCCCACCAGATCGCCGTGCTCGCGTCGCTCGGCGTGGACGCCGCGCTCTACCCGGGATCGTTCTCGCAGTGGAGCAACGACCCCGGGCGCGAGGTCGCGACGGGGGAGTAGCGCGCTACAGCGTCACGACGGCGTCGCCCGCCTCCAGGCGCGGCGCGCGGGGGTACGTGCCGTCCTCGGCGGCCGCCCAGCCGACGTTGACGACCAGCAGGGAGCGCCAGCCGGACTCGGCGTGCAGGTCGGCGTCGAGCGCGTCGGCGTCGAAACCGCCCATCGGGCCGACGACGAGACCGCGCGAGCGCAGCGCCAGCACGAGGTAGCCGGCCTGGATGAGCCCGTTGGTGCGGGCCATCTGCTCGCGGCGCTCCGGCTGGCTCTCGAGCTGCTCCGCCAGGCCCTCGCGCGTCGGGGCGAGCGTGCCCAGGTGCGTGTGGAACGCGGGATCGGCCGAGGCGACGACGGTCAGCGGCGCGGCCAGCGTCTTGTCCCGGTTCCCGGGCATGAGGTGGGAGACCAGCCGCTCGCGCTGCTCCCCGCGCGGAACGACCGTCAGGCGCAGCGGGGAGATGTTCATCGCCGTCGGGGCCCACCGGAGCAGCTCGTACGCGGCGTCGATCTCGGCCGGGTCCACCTCGGCGTCGGAGAAGGCGTTGACGGAGCGCGCATCGTGGAAGAGCAGGTCGAGGGACGTGTCGTCCAGGGCGGAGGTCTGTGCGAGAGCGGTCATGGTTGAAAGAACAACTACCGGAGGCGGGTCCTTCCCCGGTGTGACCGTCGTCACCGACGGGCGCGAGGGCGGGCGGCGAGTAGGCTCGGTGGCCGTGAGCGAACCCCTGGTGCTGGGCATCGAGTCCACCTGCGACGAGACCGGAGTCGCCCTCGTGCGAGGCCGCGAGCTGCTGGCCGACGTGACGGCGTCCTCGATGGACGAGCACGCACGCTTCGGCGGGATCGTGCCCGAGGTCGCCTCGCGCGCCCACCTCGAGGCGCTGCGTCCCACGATCACCGCGGCGCTCGACGCCGCGGGCGTCACCCTGGCGGACGTCGACGCCGTCGCCGTCGCCTCGGGCCCGGGCCTGGTCGGCTCGCTCACGGTCGGGACGGCGGGGGCCAAGGCGCTCGCGCTCGGCCTCGGGGTCCCGCTGTACGGCGTCAACCACGTGATCGGCCACGCCGCCGTCGACGAGCTCGTGCACGGTCCGTTCCCCGAGCGCTTCCTGGCGCTGGTGGTCTCCGGCGGCCACTCCTCGCTGCTGCTGGTGAACGACGTCGCGACGGACGTCGTGGAGCTCGGTCAGACGCTCGACGACGCGGCCGGTGAGGCGTTCGACAAGGTGGGCCGGCTGCTCGGTCTGCCCTACCCGGGCGGACCGCACGTCGACAGGCTCGCCAGGCAGGGCGACCCCGCGGCGATCGCGTTCCCGCGCGGGCTCTCGAAGGGCCGCGAGCTCGCGCGCCACCCCTACGACTTCTCCTTCTCCGGTCTCAAGACGGCGGTGGCGCGCTACCTGGAGGGCCGCGCCGACGCGGGGGAGGAGTACTCGCCGGCCGACGTCGCGGCGTCGTTCTCCGAGGCCGTCGCCGACGTGCTGGTCACCAAGACCCTGCGGGCGTGTGCCGAGCACGACGTGCGCACCCTCGTCATCGGCGGCGGATTCTCGGCCAACTCGCGGCTGCGGGAGCTCGCCGCGGAGCGCTGCGCGGCGGCGGGCGTCGAGGTCCGCATCCCGCCGATCCGCTACTGCACCGACAACGGCGCGATGATCGCGGCGCTCGGGTCGGCGCTGGTGCGCGCGGGGGTGGCGCCGTCCCCGCTCGACCTCGCCGTGGACTCCTCGATGGCGCTGTCCCTCGTCTCCGTCCCCGCCTGACGACGAGGTCTTTTCGGGCGTCCGCGAGGCACTTGGGGGCGTTCGCCAGGCCTCGCGAACGCCCGAAAGGGCCTCGCGACCTACAGCGGGGTGCCCGCCCGCATCTCCCGCACGAGCGAGCTGACGACGGCGTCGAGCGCCCCCGAGGACCGTCGCGCCACGGCGCGCTGGCGCTGGTAGGAGGCACCCCGGCGAGCGATGACGCGGAGGTTCTCGAGGTCCTCGCGGCAGCCGAGGCGGTCCGCGACGGGCCCCAGCAGGTCGATCCAGCGGAAGACGGCGTCGGTCACCAGCTCCTCGTTGCCCGCGGCGTCGAGGATGATGATCGCGTCCATGCCGTAGCGCGCCGAGCGCCACTTGTTCTCCTGGTGGAACCAGGGCGGCATCACGGGCAGCTCGAGACCGTCGTCGAGCATCGTGGAGAAGTGCTCGATGGCGCAGTGCACGAACGCGGCCAGGGCCCGCAGCTCGAGGATCGACGGCGTGCCGTCGCTGACCCGCACCTCGATCGTGCCCAGGCGGGGCGCGGGCCGAATGTCCCAGCGGACCTCGTCGAACGCGTCGATGACCCCGGTGTGGAGCATGTCGCCGGCGTACTGCTCGAGCTCGGGCCAGGTGGCCAGGTCGAACGGCAGCCCCGCCGTCGGCAGCTGCTGGAACATCAGGGCGCGGTTGGAGGCGTACCCCGTGTCCTCCCCGCCCCAGAACGGGGAGGAGGCCGAGAACGACTGCAGGTGCGGGAGCAGCGTCGTCATCGCCCGCACGATCGGCAGCACCTTGGCCACGTCCTCGACGCCGACGTGGACGTGGACGCCGTAGATGAGCATCTGCCGACCCCACCACTGCGTGCGGTCGATGAGCGTCGCGTAGCGCTGCTTGTTCGTGACCTTCTGCTGGTTCCAGCGCGCGAACGGGTGGGTGCCCGCGCACATCAGCTCGACCCGCAGGGGATCCGTGACGGTCCGCACCTCGGCGATCGCGCGCTCGAGGTCCTCGGCGGCGCCGCCGACGGTCTCGTTGATGCCCGAGATCACCTCGATCGTGTTGAGCAGCAGCTCCTGCTTGATGTGCGGGTGCTCGCCGCCCCCCTCGGGCCGGACCGCGTCCAGGACGACCTCGGCGACCTGGCGCAGGTCGCCGGAGTCGACGTCGACCAGCGCCAGCTCCCACTCCAACCCGATCGTGCCGCGGCGGGACGGGGCGAACGGGATCTCGCGGGGTGCGGCCATCAGGACTCCTCGGGTGGTGCGACCGGGCCGCGGACGTCGGTCCCGGCCCCCAGGCGTTCGACGACGAGGACCCGCGGGGCGCCGGCGATCCTCGTCAGCACGATGGTGGCAGAGGCGGAGCCGCGCAGGGCCAGCTGGGTGCGCAGACGCGCCGGGTCGAGCGCCGAGCCGCGCTTCTTGATCTCCAGCACGCCGACGTCCCGCTCGCGCAGGTAGCTCTTCAGGCGCTTGAGCGAGAACGGCATCGCGTCGAGGACGCGGAAGCCGGTCGCGAACGGGGTCGCGGTCGGGGCGGGGGCCGTGACGTAGGCGATGGTCGGGTCAACGAGGTGGCCGCCCAGGTCGGCCGCGAGCCGCGCCACCAGCCCGGCACGGATGACGGCGCCGTCAGGCTCGTAGAGGTAGGAGCCGACCGGGCCGGCGTCGGCCTGCTCGACGGGGGACGATGGGTCGCCCGCGCCGGCGAGCGTGACACCTGTCCCTGCGGCGTCGACGACGAGCGCGGACCTGCCGGCGCCCTCGGGGGCGAGGTCGCCGAACCACAGGTCGGCCTCCACGACGTCACCGGCCACGCTGAGCCACTGCGCGTGCGCGTCGCGGGGGATGTCGCGGTGGGCGAGACCGGGGCCGAGCTTGAGGCCGAGGCGGGGGATGCGCGCGCGGAGGTCCAGGAGCGCGTCGACGGCGGGGGAGTAGTCCGCCAGCTCGTGCAGCCGGCGCCCCGAGGACGTGCGGCGGGCCGGGTCGGCCCACACGCCGTCGACGCCCTCGAGGTCGACGGCGAAGGCGTCGGCCGTGACGACGCGCGCCTCCGGGAGCTGACGCAGGTTGACCGAGGCGACCATCGCCGTCGCCGGGTCCCGCTCGACGGCGAGCACGCGCATCCCGAGGCCGGCGAGGGCGAGCGAGTCGGCGCCGATGCCGCAACCGAGGTCGGCGACGTGCGTGGCGCCGGCGGTGCGGAAGCGGTGGGCGTGGCGTGCGGCCACGGTGAGCCGGGTCGCCTGCTCGAGCCCCTCGGGGGTGAACAGCATGTCCTGGGCGAGGTCGCCGAACTTACCGACGGCCCTGGCGCGCAACCGCGACTGCGTGAGGGCCGCGGCGACCAGGTCGGCGTCGAGGCCGGTCTCGCGCAGGGCGGTGCCGAGGGCGAGCGCCTGGGCGGCGTCGTACGGAGGGAGCTGGGCCAGCAGGGCCCACCCGGCCGGGTCGACGAGCGGTCTGATGCTGGCGGGATCCACGGGCCGATCCTCCCAGACCCCACGGACGGGCCCGACATCGGGTTGAGGTGGCCCCGCGGGGGCGACGGGCGTCTCACGGACCCGACCCGCTGGCACTCGCCTTGACCGAGTGCTAATCGGCTTCCTACAGTGGTGGCAGCACCGGGCAGGTCCCGGCGCCGGTCTCGACGGACACGACCGCCCGACCCCCGCGACGGCGGGTGGAGGTGCCCGGAGCGACCGACCACCGTTCTTTTCACTACGGAAGGGGAGGTCCGACGTGTCGGTCTCCATCAAGCCGCTCGAGGACCGGATCGTCATTCAGACGCTCGAGGCCGAGCAGACCACGTCCTTCGGCCTGGTTCTCCCGGACAGCGCCAAGGAGAAGCCCCAGGAGGGCAAGGTCGTCTCCGTGGGCCCCGGCCGGGTCGACGACTCCGGTAACCGGATCCCGGTCGACGTCGCCGTGGGCGACGTCGTCATCTACAGCAAGTACGGCGGCACCGAGGTCAAGTACGCCGGCGAGGACTACCTGATCCTGTCGGCCCGCGACGTTCTCGCGGTCGTCACCAAGTAGTTCCCAGCAGCACGACGAGGCCCCGGGCGGATCATCCGCCCGGGGCCTCGTCATGGGTGCAGGTGAGGAACCTGTGGTCAGCCGGCGCGACGGAGCGTCGGATCCAGCAGCGCCGTGCGCTCCTCCTCCGAGAGGCCGCCCCAGACGCCGTAGGGCTCCTTGACGGCGAGAGCGTGGCTGCGGCACTGCGCGAGCACGGGACAGGCGGCGCACACGGCCTTGGCGGTCTCGTTGCGACGACGGCGGGCCGAGCCGCGCTCACCCTCGGGGTGGAAGAAGGTCGAGGGCTCCACCTGGCGGCACGCGCCGTCGAACTGCCACTCCCAGTGGTCCATCACGGGGCCGGGCAGTCGCGAGAGTTCAGCCATGGAGGCCCCCTTGTCGTGCTGCGCCGCGGCAGCTCCGTCGTGTCGCCGGTCACACTACAAGCGATTCATGAGCGGTTCAAGGAAGGTTCACGGGTTGGGTAGCCTGTGGCGATCAGAGGGGGCGAGCGAGGCGGGTAAGGGGCGATTGCCGGTGCTCCAGCACGTCCCGAGGGAGTCGTCCGGCGGGTCCGCCGAGGCGCTCGGCATGACACGTCTCACCCGTCGGGGGGCACGGGGCCGTTCCGTTCCGACGCGTACGATGGCCCGGTGGCTGCTCCTGACGTGTACCCCGCAAGTGACAGCGCGCCGCTCGGCGCTCCGGAAGGTCTCGCCGAGAAGTTCGGCTTCGTCGGTCTGACCTACGACGACGTCCTCCTCCTCCCGGGTGAGACCGACGTGATCCCGAGCGAGGCGGACACCACCTCGCGGCTGACCCGGGAGATCTCGGTCAGGATCCCGCTGCTGTCGGCGGCGATGGACACGGTCACCGAGGGGCGGATGGCGATCGCCATGGCGCGCCAGGGCGGGATCGGCATCCTGCACCGCAACCTCCCGATCGCCGAGCAGGCCGGCCAGGTCGACCTCGTGAAGCGGTCGGAGTCCGGCATGATCACCGACCCCGTGACGATCGGTCCGGACGCGACGCTCGCCGAGCTCGATGCCCTCTGCGGCCAGTACCGCGTCTCCGGCCTCCCCGTCGTCGAGGACGACGGGTCGCTCGTCGGCATCATCACCAACCGCGACCTCCGCTTCGTCCCGCGCGACCGGTTCGAGACCGCGCGCGTCCGCGAGGTGATGACCGCCTCGCCGCTCGTGACCGCGCAGGTCGGGATCGCTCGCGAGGACGCCGCGGCCCTGCTGAACAAGCACCGCATCGAGAAGCTGCCCCTGGTCGACCACGAGGGCCACCTCCGCGGTCTCATCACCGTGAAGGACTTCGTGAAGTCCGAGCAGTACCCCTCGGCCACCAAGGACGGCGAGGGCCGACTCGTCGTCGGCGCCGCCGTCGGCTTCTTCGGCGACGCCTGGGACCGGGCGACCGCGCTGGTCGAGGCGGGCGCCGACGTGCTCGTGGTCGACACGGCCAACGGCCACGCTCGCCTCATGCTCGACATGGTGCGCCGTCTCAAGTCCGACCCCGCCACCCGTGACGTCCAGATCATCGGCGGCAACGTCGCCACCTACGCCGGTGCCGCGGCTCTCGTGGAGGCCGGGGTGGACGCGGTCAAGGTCGGTGTCGGGCCCGGGTCGATCTGCACCACCCGCGTCGTCGCGGGCGTCGGGGTGCCGCAGGTGACGGCGATCTACGAGGCCTACCGCGCGTGCCGCGACGCCGGGGTCCCGGTCATCGGCGACGGCGGTCTGCAGTACTCGGGAGACATCGCCAAGGCGCTGGTCGCCGGCGCCGACACGGTCATGCTCGGAGGGCTGCTCGCGGGCACCGACGAGAGCCCGGGCGACCTCGTGCTCGTCAACGGCAAGCAGTACAAGCGCTACCGGGGCATGGCCTCGCTCGGCGCGATGCAGTCGCGCGGCGACCGCCGCAGCTTCTCCAAGGACCGCTACTTCCAGGGCGACGTCTCCGACGACGACGTCATCACCGAGGGCATCGAGGGCCAGGTGCCCTACCGCGGTCCGCTCGCCGCCGTCGCGCACCAGCTCGTCGGTGGCCTGCACCAGTCGATGTTCTACGTCGGCGCCCGGACGATCCCCGAGCTCCAGCAGCGCGGCAAGTTCGTCCGCATCACGCCGGCCGGGCTCAAGGAGTCCCACCCGCACGACGTGCAGATGGTGGCGGACTCGCCCAACTACTCGCGCTGAGCGACCGCCGCCTCAGGCGTGGGCGGCGTCGCGCAGGACGGTGACGGACTCCTCCAGCCCGACGCCGAGGCGCCGCGCGTGCGCGAGGTACGCCGACGCGTGGGCCGCCAGCTCGGAGCGAGCGGCGTCGCTGGCGGGGGAGGCCACGACCGTGCCGGCGCGTCCGCGGGTCTCGACCCGTCCCTCCGACTCCAGCTCGCGGTAGGCCCGCGCGACCGTGTTCACGGCCAGGCCGAGGTCCTGGGCGAGCCGACGCACGGTCGGGAGCCGGGCGCCGGGAGCGAGGTCGCCGTCGTCGATCGCCGCGGCGTACTGCGCACGGATCTGCTCGAAGGGTGCGACGGCGGAGCCGGGGTCGATCCGGATCGCTGCGGTCATGCTGGGGCCTCTCCTGCGGCCGGCGCTCAGGATCGGCCGGGTGCGGCCTCGAGATCCTCCGGCGTCAGCTCGAAGACACGATCGTTCCACAGCCGACGGCGGAAGGTCTGCTGCGGGCGGGGCCACAGCGCGACGACGGCGAGTGCGGTGACGGCGATCAGCAGCGGCACCCCGCTGGCCGCGGTCGCGGGGAAGAGCGCGAGCACCACCGCCCCCAGGCTGGCGACAGCGGTGACGGCCGAGGCCTCGATGACGGATCGGCCGACGAAGCCGTCCTGCCACGCCAGCTCCAGGTCCGTCCGCGCGAGGCGGGGCGCTCGGATCGCGCGGGCGGAGACGAGAGAGAATCCGGCCAGGCCGAGCAGTGCCGCCGTCATGAGGACGATCGCGCCGGCGAGACTGTCGCGCGCGGCCCACGGTTCCTCGCGCACCAGGGACGCGGCCGCCACCGCCGCCACGGCGAGAACCGGGGCGGTCCACGTCACGACCGTCAGCCAGCGCGGGGCGAAGTCGTCGACGCTGAGTGCCCGCGCATGCGTGACCCGTGGGCCCGGCGGGGCCGACGGCACCTGGGCAGCTGCAGCGGCGGCCGTTCCGAGAGTCATGCCGAGCCAGAGTCCGACGATCGCGCCGTAGGGATAACCGGTGGACCGCGTGATCCAACCGACGAGGAGGCCCAGCCCCGATCCGACGACGGCGCCGATCGCGTCGCCACGGGCGATGCTCCGCGTCCGGCGAACGGCATCGACGTGGGCCGTCCACGTCAGAGGCAGGCGCCAGCGGTGGGAGATCCGTTGCACCTCACCCAGGACCATCGACTCCCGTGTCCGGAACAGGCGCGCGAGACAGATCCCCGCCATGAGGAACGGCCAGGTCCACCAGTCCATGCGACACCCCTTTGTCTCAACTGTTGTGTCAACCGTAGCAGGGTGCTCGGGACGCGGTAGGCCGGGTGCCTAGGCCCGCGACGAGGCTCGACGTACCCTCGGACACCGATCCGTGCCAGACCGAGGAGGCGGCGTGACTGGACCCGACGACGACGCGACGGCGTCCGGTGCGCACCCGGGCGACGCCGTCGGTCAGCCGCTCCGCCCCACCCTGGTCGTCGCGGGCAGGCTGCTCCTGGGGGGTACCTGGCGGCGCGGCGAGGTCTGGATCGAGGGCGAGCGGATCGTCCGGGTGACCGCCACCTCCGCCGAGGACAGGAGCGGGGCCCGGCGGATCGACGTCGGCGAGGACCGCGTGATCCCGGGGATCGTCGACGCCCACGTGCACTCCCTCAGCCACGCGCACGAGGGCATCCGTGCCGCCACCCGGAGCGCGGCGGCCGGCGGGGTCACGACGATCGTGGAGATGCCGTTCGACGCGACCGGGCCCGTCAACACCGTCGATCGGCTGCGGGCCAAGCAGGAGCTCGCCGATCGCGAGGCGCACGTCGACGTCGCCCTCCTGGGCACGATCGAGCCCAGGGGAGGCTGGCGTCGCGCGGAGGCGCTGGCGCACGCCGGTGCCCGCGGGTTCAAGGTGAGCCTGTTCGACACCGACCCGGTCCGCTTCCCCCGGATCGACGACCGCGACCTGCTGAACGTCAGCGCCGCCGTCGGGGCGACCGGACGCACGCTGTGCGCGCACGCGGAGAACAACGAGATCATCAAGGCGCTCCTGGTCGAGGAGGCCGGCTCGACCGACGTCCACGCCCACACCCGCAGCAGGCCGCCGGTCGCGGAGGCGCTCGGCGTCCTGACCGCGATGGAGATCGCGGCGACCTCCGGCAGCGCGCTGCACCTGTGCCACCTGTCCCTTCCCCGCAGCGTGGACCTCGCGCTCTGGTACCGCGACCAGGGCGCCGACGTCACGTTCGAGACCTGCCCGCACTACCTGACCTTCACCAGCGCCGACCTCGAGACCCGGCGCGGTCGTCTCAAGATCAACCCCCCGCTGCGCGAGGGGGCCGATCGCGAGGGCCTCTGGTCACGCATCGCGGCCGGGCGGGTGCCGGTCATCTCGAGCGACCATGCACCGTGGCCCGCGGAGCTCAAGGACCACGACTCGATCCTGGCGAACCGCTCCGGCGCCCCCGGCGTCGAGACGATGGCTGCCGTGACGCTCGGTGGGGCGCTGGCGAGGGGCGAGGAGGTCTTCACGCGCGCGCTCGAGGCGTTGACCATCGGTCCGGCGCGGCGCTACGGGCTCGAGGGGCGCAAGGGGTCGATCGAGGTCGGCAAGGACGCTGACATCGCCGTGCTCCGGACCGATCCGGACGCGCGGATCGACGAGCGTCGCCTGCACTCGCGCGCCGGCTGGTCGCCGTACGACGGCGTGCGGCCGGGTGTCGTCGTCACCGCCACGATCGCACGCGGGACGGTTGTCTGGGACGCGGGCGTCGGTCTGTCGTCCACCGACGGACGGGGTGAGGTGCTGTGAGCGCGGGACCGGATGCTGAGACGGCCGCGCGCGGGTTGGTGGACGCCGTCCGCCGGGGCCACGCTGCTGGCATGGGGACGGAACGATGCGTGCGCGCGCGCCCGGACACGGGCCCACCCGTGCTCGACAGGGGCGCCCGGTGACTGCGCTCAGTCCGATCCTCGCGCGCGGCGCCGAACCGCTGCGTGCTCACCGCGGGACCGAGCTGCGTGCACGCAGCTGGCGCGCCGAGGGTCTGCTGCGCATGTTCGAGAACGTCCTCGAGGTCGGCGAGCGGCCGCAGGACCTGGTCGTGTACGCCGCCATCGGCAAGGCCGCCAGGGACTGGGACGCCGCGGCTCGCATCGCCACCGCGCTCCTCGAGCTCGACGTCGCCGACACCCTCGTCCTCCAGTCGGGAATCCCCGTCGGCACCCTCCCCACGCACGACGGCGCGCCCCTCGTGCTGTCCGCCGTCAACAACACCGTGGGCAACTGGGCCACCGCCGACCGCTTCTACGACCGGTTCGCGGCCGGGCAGACCATCTGGGGCGGGTTGACCGCCGCCGCCTGGCAGTACATCGGGCGGCAGGGTGTCCTGGCCGGGACGTACGAGCTGCTCGGCGCCGTCGCCGCGCGCCACTTCGGCGGCCGGACGCCCGAGCACCTGCGCGGACGCTGGATGCTGACGGCCGGCATGGGCGGCATGGGTTCGTCGCAGCCGATCAGCGCCGCCATCCTGGGGCTGTCCTCGCTCACGGTCGAGGCGGATCCGGTCAAGATCGAGCGGCTGCGCTCGGCGGGCGGGCTCGACGTCGTCGCCGAGGACCTCGAGAGCGCGCTCGCGGCCCTGCACCACGCGCTGGACGCGGGGGAGGTGATCGCCGTCGGGTTGCTCGGGAACGCGGCCGAGACGTTCCCGGCCGTGGCCGAGCGCGGGCTCGTGCCCGACGTCGTGACGGACCAGACCGCAGCGCACGACGTGCGATTCGGCTACCTGCCGGTCGGCTACTCGCTGGAGTCCTGGGCGGCGACGCGCGAGAGCGACCCGCAGCGCGTGGAGCGCGACGCCCGCGCGTCGATCGCGCGCCAGGTCGAGGCGATGCTCGCCCTCGCCCGGGCGGGCGCGGTGGTGTTCGAGAACGGCAACAACCTGCGGGTGCAGGCGATCGCGTCGCTCGACGACACGGTGCCGGTCGGTCGGGAGAGCCGCGAGTCGGCCGAGCGCCGCATCCTGAGCATCCCCGGCTTCATGGAGGGCTACCTGCGTCCGCTGTTCGCGCGGGGCATCGGTCCGTTCCGCTGGGTGGCGCTGTCGGGGGATGCGCGCGACCTCGACCGGATCGACGCCGAGGTCTCCGCCCTCTTCCCGCAGCGCCCCGAGATCGCCGCCTGGATCGCCCTCGCGCGGCAGCACGTGCCCGAGCAGGGGCTCCCCGCACGCTCGTGCTGGCTGGGGCTGGGGGAGCGGTCGGCGATCGCCGTCCGCGTCAACGAGCTCGTCGCGAGCGGTGAGCTCACGGCGCCCGTGCTGTTCTCGCGCGACCACCTCGACTCCGCCGGGATGACGCACCCGCGCATCGGCACCGAGGGCATGCGCGACCGCTCCGACGGCGTCACCGACTGGCCCCTGCTGGACGCGATGGTGCTGTCCGCCACCGGGGCGGACCTCGTGGCGATCCACTCCGGCGGGGGCGGCTACGCCGGCTGGATGCAGTCGACCGGTGTCTCGATCGTGGCCGACGGCGCGGCCTCCACGGCGCAGCGTCTGACCAGGGCGCTGGACGGCGACAGCGGGCTCGGCGTGCTGCGGCACGCGCAGGCCGGCTACCCCGAGGCGGCGGCGTCCGCGGCGGCCGGGGGCGAGACGTGTCAGGCCCCCGTGGCATGGTTCGGAAGGAACGAGGGAGAGCGCGATGCGTGACTTGACGGCGACGGACGCCAGGAACGCCGTCCTGGGCGGCGGGGTCTTCGCCTGCGGCGGGGGCGGCTGGGAGCACCACGGCGTCCTCATGGGCGGCCTGGCCACGAGCGTGAGCACGCCGGTGCTCGCGACGGTGGACGAGCTGCCCGCCGACGCCTGGGTGGCGACCGTCGCCGCGATCGGCGCACCCGCCGCGGCGAACTGGGAGATCCGCCCCGTCGACTACGTCGACGCCCTGCGCGAGCTGATGCGGCTGTCCGAGCACCCCATCGCGGCCGTCATGACCGGTCAGAACGGCTACTCCACCACCGTCAACGGCTGGATCCAGTCCTCGCTGCTCGGCGTCAAGGTGCTCGACGCCGCCGGCGACGTCCGCGCGCACCCCACGGGCAAGCTGGGCTCGCTCGGGCTCACCACGCGTCCCGGCTACACGACGACGCAGGTGGTCTCCGGCGGCAACCGCGCGCTCCACGGTCACTTCCTCTCGGTCAACACCGGACTCGTCACCACGTGCGACGACGTGCTGCGCGACATCTCGGTCCGGACGGGCGGGTTCATCGCCTCGGCGCGCAACGTCGTCGAGCTGGACTGGGTCAAGCAGCACGCCGCGATCGGCGCCATCTCGCTCGCGCTCGACCTCGGCGCCGCCATGGCCGCCGAGCTGGACTCACGACGCCGGAACACGGGTGCCGCCGTCGTCGAGGCGGTGCTGCGCGAGACCGGCGGTCGCGTGCTGGCGAGGGGCCCGCTCGAGCTCGCGACGCCGACCGTCACGCGGGGTGGCTGGGACCACGGCACGTTCCGCGTCGGCGACGTCACAGTGCCCTACCTCAACGAGTACATGGCCGTGGAGTCCGGGGGCGAACGCCTCGCGACCTACCCCGACACCATCGCGATCCTGCGCGCCGACACCGGCCTCCCGCTCGCGGTGAAGGACGCGGGCGAGGGCGGCTTCGACGTGGTGGTCGTCACGGTGGACGCCTCCACCCTTCCCCTGGCGAGCTCCGCGACGGATCCTGTTGCCCTGGCCGAGTGCGAGGACATCATGGAGATCGAGCTCCTCCGGTACCTGCCGAACGACCCGAACCTCCCAGACGGCCCCGACCGCACGACCAGCAAGGCTTCCGGTGCGTAGCACGCGCCCCGGGCACCCGACCCGCACGACCCAACGAGGAGCACCCATGTCCCGCAGGAAGATCACGACCCTGGCGTCCATCGCCGCCGCGTCCGCGCTGGTGCTGACCGCCTGCTCCGGTGGCGGCGACCCGCTCGCCGGCGGCGACGACACGAGCAGCAGCAGCGGCAGCAGCGAGGGCGGCGACACCGGCTCCGTCATCATCGGCTCCGCCAACTTCACCGAGTCCGAGATCATCGCCAACCTCTACGCCATCGCCCTGGAGGACGCCGGGGTCGAGGTCGAGACCAAGTTCCAGATCGGTTCGCGCGAGGCCTACATCCCCGCGCTCCAGGACGGTTCGATCGACCTCATCCCCGACTACACCGGCAACCTGCTGCGCTTCCTGGACACCGAGGCGACCGCCACGTCCGCCGAGGACGTCGACGCCGCGCTCCCCGCGGCCCTGGAGGCCGAGGGTCTCGCGACCCTCGAGCCGGCGCCGGCCGAGGACAAGGACGCCGTCGTGGTGACCGCCGAGACCGCCGAGCAGTGGAACCTCACCACGATCGCCGACCTCGCGCCCTACAACAGCGAGATCAAGTTCGCCTCCAACGCCGAGTTCGCCGAGCGTCCCTCTGGCCTGCCCGGCCTCGCGGCGCTCTACGGCTTCGAGCCGGTCGAGTTCGTCGCGATCGCCGACGGCGGTGGCCCCGCCACCGTCTCGGCGCTGCTGGACGGCCAGGTCCAGGCCGCCAACATCTACACCACCACCCCCGCGATCGAGGAGAACGACTTCGTGGTCCTGGAGGACCCCGACGCCAACTTCGCCGCGCAGAACGTGGTGCCGGTCCTCAACTCCGACAAGGTGACCGACCAGATCACCGAGGTCCTCGACGCCGTCTCGGCCGCGCTGACCACGGAGGACCTGCTCGCGCTCAACGGCAAGGTCTCGGGCGACGAGAAGCTCGAGCCCGCCGTCGCCGCGCGCGAGTGGCTGGAGGAGAAGGGCCTCATCGGCTGACATGTCGATCGACGACCGCAGCACCGCACCGTCCCCGGGTGCGCCGGCCACCGCCGGCGCCCCCGGGTACGGGCGCGCGGTCATCGACCTCGGCACGCAGCGCCTGACCCCGGGCGAGGTCGCCCTGGTCGCCGTCGGCGGCGCACGGTTCCGCGCCCCGCAGGCGACGATCGACCTCCTGGCCCGGGCCCGCCGGGTCATCGACAGCGTCCTGGCGGACGGGCTCCCGAGCTACGGCGTCAACCGCGGGCTCGGTCCGATGCGTGACCAGGAGATCCCCCTCGACCTGCAGGAGCAGTTCCAGCACTTCGTGCTCGCCTCCCACGCGGCCGGGGTGGGGGAGGCGCTCAGCCCCGCCCAGTCCCGCGCGATCCTGGCGGCTCGCCTGGCGGGGCTCGCCCAGGGCGGGTCGGGGATCTCGGTGGCGACGTTCCGCGCCCTGGTCGCGCTGGTGGACGCCGACATCACCCCGGTCGTGACCCGGTTCGGCTCCGTCGGGGCGGCCGACCTCGCCCCGCTCGCCGCCATCGGCGCCGTCCTGGTGGGGCGTGGCAGCACGTTCGGTCCCGACGGCACCCGCGTCCCCGGGGCGCAGGCGCTCGCGGCGGCGGGGCTGACCCCGGCCACCCTCGGTCCGAAGGACGCGCTCGCCCTGGTCGGGGCGAACTCCGGGTCGATCGGGCTCGCGTGCCTCGCCTCGCTGCAGCTCGACACGCTCGTGCTCTCGTCCGACCTCGTCGCGGCGATGACGGTCGAGGCGCTCGGCGCGAGCCTCGCGCCGTTCGACGAGGTGGTCGCCGAGGCCCGGCCGATGCCCGGTCAGGTGGCCTCCGCGGCGGCGGTCCGCGAGGCGGTCTCCGGCGGCGACCTCGAGCAGGGCCTCATCGCCACCATCTCGCTCCAGGACGCGCTCTCGATCCGCACCGTGCCCCAGGTGCACGGCGTGCTGCACCAGGTCGCCTCCGACCTGCGCGAGATCCTCACCGTCGAGCTGAACTCGCCGACCGACAACCCGCTCGTGGACGTCGAGGCCGGGGTGGTGCGTCCGACGGGGAACTTCTCCGTGCTGGAGCTCGCCATCTCGGCGGAGTCCACCAGGCTGGTGCTGGCCCACGTCGGCATGCTCGCCGAACGGCGCATCGCCTCGCTCGTGCAGCGCGTGCGCTCCGACCGGCCGCTGGTCGACCAGATCGCCGCGGCGGCGTCGTCGGCCGGGTTCCTGACCCCCGTCATCCTGGCGAACACCGCCTCGCAGGTCGTGGTCAGGCTGAAGCACCTCGCCAATCCCCTGTCCACCGCCGGCACCACCGTGGGGGACGGCGTCGAGGACCACAGCTCGCAGGCCTTCGCGGCCGTGCTCGCCACGGTCGAGGCGATCGAGGCCACCGAGATCCTGCTCGCGATCGAGACGCTGCTCGCCGCCGACGCGCTCAGCGCCGACATCGCCCGGCGCGGCTCCCGCCGCCTGGGGATCGGCGTCGCCGGGCTGCACGGCGCCGTCGTCGACCTCACCTCGGCGCTCGGCAGCGCCGAGGTGGCCCACGACGTCGTGGAGAAGGTGCGGCCCCTGGTCGCGATCGCCGCGACGGCGATGTCCGGTCGCGCGCTGCGCGACGCGACCTGGCACGCCCAGCACGAGCACCTGTCCGACACCACCCCGGCCGACCTCGTCGACGACCCCGGCGCACTGCGCCACCGCCTGAGAGGATCCTCATGATCACGTTCGACCACGTCACGAAACGATTCCCGGACGGCACGGTGGGGGTCGACGACCTCAGCCTCGAGATCGAGCAGGGGTCGTTCACCGTGTTCGTCGGCCCGTCCGGCTGCGGCAAGACGACGTCCATGCGGATGATCAACCGGATGATCGACCCGACCGAGGGCACCATCACGGTCGGGGGCCGCGACATCTCCACCGTCCGACCGACCGAGCTGCGCCTCGGCATCGGGTACGTCATCCAGAACGCGGGCCTGATGCCGCACCGCACCGTCGTCGACAACGTCGCCACGGTGCTCGTGCTGCAGGGCGTCACCAAGCGCAAGGCGCGGATCACCGCGCTCGAGGCGATGGAGCGCGTCGGGCTGGACCTGCGGATGGCGACGCGCTACCCGGCCCAGCTGTCGGGCGGTCAGCAGCAGCGCGTGGGTGTGGCGCGTGCGCTGGCCGCCGACCCGCCCGTGCTCCTGATGGACGAGCCGTTCTCCGCCGTCGACCCCGTGGTGCGCGACGACCTGCAGCGCGAGATGCTGCGCCTGCAGTCCGAGCTCTCCAAGACCATCGTGTTCGTCACCCACGACATCGACGAGGCGATCCGCCTCGGCGACCGGGTCGCGGTGTTCGGGACCGGGGGCGTGCTGCAGCAGCTCGACACCGCCGAGGCGGTCCTGACGCGGCCCGCCAACCCGTTCGTCACCAACCTCGTCGGGCGCGACCGCGGTTTCCGCTCGCTGTCCTTCCAGTCCGCGACGCAGGTGCCGGTGCACGACGTCGAGACGCTCCCGCTCGCGGGACTCGGCTCCGCACCCGCGCTCGCGCCGCACGCGTGGGCGCTCGTCGTCGACGGCGACCGGCGCCCCGTGGGCTGGCTGAACGCCACCCGCCAGGCCCTGGTGGGCGAGCGGGGCGAGGCGGCGCTGGCGCCGCTGGGCTCCCTCTCGACGCCGTCGCGCACGCTGCGCCAGTCGCTCGACGCCGTGCTGTCCTCACCGTCCGAGCGGGGCGTGGTGGTCGACGACGACGGCGCGCTGCTGGGCGTCGTCGAGGCGAACGACGTGCTCGCGGCGCTGTCGGCCCAGCGCGGTTCGACCACCGATGACGCCGGCGTCCTCGGTGCCACCGCGACGCAGGACGCGCTCTCGTGAACCTCTGGGGCATCCGGAACTGGGAGGCCGTGCAGCCGCTGCTCGTGCAGCACCTCTACCTCTCGGTCGTCCCCACGCTCATCGGCGTGGTCGTCGCGATCCCGATCGGGCTGCTGCTGCGCGACCGGCGCCGGGCGCGCACGGTCGCCGTCGTGCTCTCGAGCGCGATCTTCACGATCCCGTCGCTGGCGCTGTTCGTCGTGCTGCCGCTGCTGCTCGGGACGCGGGTGCTCGACCCGATCAACGTCGTCGTCGCGCTCACGCTCTACACCGTGGCGCTGTCGGTGCGCACCACGTTCGAGGCGCTCGACGCCGTCCCTGCCGCCACGCGCGAGGCGGCCACGGCCGTCGGCTACTCCTCGTGGCGCCGCGCGACGGCGGTCGACCTCCCGCTCGCGATCCCCGTGCTCACGGCCGGGACGCGCGTCGTCGCCGTCACGAACGTCTCGATGGTCTCGGTCGGTGCCGTGATCGGCATCGGTGGACTGGGCCAGCTGTTCACGACCGGCTACCAGCGCGACTTCCCCGAGCAGATCCTCACCGGGCTGGTGCTGATCCTGCTCGTGGCGATCGTGTTCGACCGGATCATCGCCCTCGTGGGACGAGCGTTCACGCCGTGGATCCGCGGTGCCAGCCTGCGGGCTTCCGAACGCCGCCTGCGCGCGCTCGCCCAGGCGCTCCCCGAGGTCGGCCGGCTGCGGGAGGTGGTCTCCGGTGCTCGCTGACCTGGCCGCCTACCTGGGCGACGGCACCAACTGGGCCGGGTCGACCGGCATCCTCAACCGGCTCGTGGAGCACGTGGGCTACTCCGCCCTCGCGCTCCTCGTCGGTGCCGTGATCGCCGTACCGCTCGGCCTCGCGATCGGCCACACGGGCAGGGGCGAGGGCATCATCGTCGGGCTCGCCAACACGATGCGCGCCCTGCCGAGCCTCGGGCTGATGACGTTCCTCGTGCTCCTGATGTCCTCCACGCTGATCCCGCCGATCACGGCGCTGGTGGCGCTGGCCGTGCCACCGCTGCTCGCCGGCGTCTACGCCGGTATCGCCAACGTCGACCGCTCGGTGGTCGACGCCGCGCGCGCCATGGGGATGACCGAGTGGCAGATCCTGCTGCGCGTGGAGCTCCCGAACGCGCTCCCGCTCATCGTGGGCGGCCTGCGCGGGGCGACCCTGCAGGTCGTGGCGACGGCGACGATCGCCGCCTTCGTCAATCTCGGTGGGCTGGGTCGCTACATCTTCGACGGCCTGGCGCTCTACGACTACACGCGGGTGCTGCTGGGCGCGCTCCTCGTGACCGCGCTCGCCCTCGTCCTGGACGGCCTGCTGGCCCTCGTGGTCAAGCTCGTGCAGCCCGGGACCGGCCGGATGACCGTCAGGGACACCGGGCTGCAGGCGGCCATCGACGACCGCGCGCCCGCTGCGCCGACGGCGTGAGGCGAGCGTGACGGCGTCGGGCGGCACGGCGGGGTCGATCGATCTCGACCGCCTGGCGCCCGACGCCGACCGCGTCGCCTCGACGATCGCGACGCTCGCCGCTGGATTCACCGAGTCCGCCGAACCGGGGTGGACGCGACGGGTGTTCTCCGACGCCTACCGGGCCTCGCGCGGCTGGACGCTGGCGCTGATGCGCGACGCCGGGCTCGAGGCGCACCTCGACCCCGCGGGCAACGTCGTGGGCGTGCTGCCGGGACGGAACCGGTCCGCCCCACCGCTCATGACCGGCTCGCACACCGACACCGTGCACGGGGGCGGCCGCTTCGACGGGATCGTCGGCGTGGTCGGTGCGGTCGAGGTCGCGCGCCGGCTGCTCGAGAGCGGTCAGCAGCTCGAGCGCGACCTGGTGGTGGTCGACTTCCTCGGCGAGGAGGCCAACCCGTTCGGCGTCTCGTGCGTCGGCTCGCGCTCGATCGCCGGGCTCCTGGACGCCGAGCACCTCGGCCGCCGCGACGACGAGGGCCGTCGCCTGGGCGACGTCATGACGACGTTCGGTCTCGATCCCGGCGCCGCCCTCGCCCAGGGGTGGAGCCCGGGCTCGCTGCACGGCTACGTCGAGCTGCACGTGGAGCAGGGTCCGGTGCTCGAGACCGCGGGCACGTCGATCGGGGTCGTGACCGCCATCGCCGGCATCGAGCGACTCTTCGCACGCTTCACCGGCCGTGCCGACCACGCCGGGACCATGCCGATGGACCAGCGCCGCGACGCACTGGCGGCTGCGGCGGCGGCCGTGGTGGCCGTCGAGCGCGAGGGCTGCGGCGCGCCGGTGCACGGTGTCTCGACCGTCGGCCGGTTCGAGTCGAGCCCGGGTGCCCTCAACGTCGTCCCTGACGAGGCCCGGGTCTGGGCCGAGATCCGCTCGACCGAGGCGGCGTGGCTCACGGGTGCACGACGCCGCGTGGTCGACGCGATCGGGGCGGAGGCCGAGCGCCGTGGGGTGACCACCGTGGTGGACTGGCTGAACGACCAGGACCCCGTGCGGGCGGACCCGCTGGTGCAGGACCTCATCGGGTCCTCGGCCGACTCCCTCGGTCTCCGCTGGCAGGCGGTCCCCTCGGGCGCCGGGCACGACGCCGCGCACCTGGCGCACCTGGGCCCGATGGGGATGATCTTCATCCCGTCGGTCGGTGGCCGGAGCCACTGCCCCGAGGAGCTCTCGCAGACCGACCACGTGGCCGAGGGTGTGCACGTCCTCGCGGCCACGCTCGTGGCGATGGATGCGCGGAGCGGAGCGGTCACCTCCGCCTGAGGCGGGTGGGCGCACGCACGGGGGTTCTCATCCCGTCGTGAGGTGCCTAGGGTCGAGGTGACCCCCCGGGGACGGGCGGTCGAGCAGGGAACGGTCCCACCGCACTCAACGAGGAGTCGAAGTGACGAGCAACAGAGCAGTCGCGTACAAGGGTCCAGGCGTCGTGGAGGTCATCGACACGCCCTACCCGGAGTTCGAGCTCAAGGACGGGCCGGGGGTGAATCCCGCCAACGTCGGCCGTGATGTGCGGCACGGGGCGATCCTGCGCACCGTCAGCACGAACATCTGCGGGTCGGACCAGCACATGGTCCGGGGTCGCACCACCGCACCGTCCGACCTCGTGCTGGGGCACGAGATCACCGGTGAGGTGATCGAGGTCGGTCCCGACGTCGAGTTCATCAAGGTCGGGGACATCGTCTCCGTACCGTTCAACATCGCCTGCGGACGCTGCCGCAACTGCAAGGAGCGCAAGACCGGCATCTGCCTGAACGTCAACCCCGACCGTCCCGGCAGCGCCTACGGCTACGTCGACATGGGCGGCTGGGTCGGTGGTCAGGCCGAGTTCGTGCTCGTGCCGTACGCGGACTGGAACCTGCTGGCCTTCCCGGACCGCGACCAGGCGCTGGAGAAGATCCTCGACCTGACGATGCTGTCCGACATCTTCCCGACGGGCTTCCACGGCGCCGTCACGGCCGGGGTGGGCGTGGGCTCCACGGTCTACATCGCGGGTGCCGGGCCGGTCGGGCTGGCAGCGGCGGCCGGGGCGCAGCTGCTGGGGGCCGCCGTCGTGGTGGTCGGCGACCTGAACGAGGAGCGGCTCGCGCAGGCGAGGTCCTTCGGCTGCGAGACGGTCGACGTCAGCAAGGGCGACCCGGGGGAGCAGCTGGAGCAGCTGCTCGGCGTGCCCGAGGTCGACTGCGCGGTGGACGCCGTCGGGTTCGAGGCGCGCGGCCACGGCGCCGACGCGTCCCACGAGGCGCCCGCGACGGTGCTGAACTCCCTCATGACGGTCACGGCCGCCGGCGGTGGGCTCGGCATCCCCGGGCTGTACGTCACGGGCGACCCCGGCGGGATCGACGACGCGGCGAAGGAGGGCTCGCTCTCGCTGCGTCTCGGACTCGGGTGGGCGAAGTCGCTGTCGTTCGCCACGGGGCAGTGCCCGGTGATGAAGTACCACCGGGGCCTGATGATGGCGATCCTGCACGACAAGGTGCAGATCGCGAAGGCGGTCAACGCGACCCCCATCACGCTGGACGAGGCCCCGCAGGGCTATGCGGACTTCGATGCCGGGGCCGCCAAGAAGTACGTCATCAACCCGAACGGCTACATCGCGGCCTGACGGGAGCGCGGGTGGATCAGCCGGTTGCTGCTGCGACCGGCTGGTCCACCGGCTGCTTGTCCAGCTGATGCTTGTCCAGCTGCTTGTCCACCCGCTGCGCCGCGGCGGCGGCGCGGGCGCGGGCCACGATGTCGGCGATGATCTCCTCGCCGAGCGCGTACTCGCCCTGCAGGGGCCAGCTGCCGTCGGCCGGGGGCCGGTCGTAGCCGTTCTCCTGCAGCCAGGTGTTGAAACCGCGCGCCCACATGTGGTGCGCGCGGATCTGCCGCTCGTGCATCGCCGAGAGCGGCACCTCGGCCAGCTCGGGGAACCGGCGCACCAGGGCGCCGAGGACGTCGAGCGTCGCGTCGACGTCGACGTCGGCGGCGTGCAGCTCTCCGGTGGCCACGACGCCGTAGTACTCCGCCAGGTTGCCCAGCCGGCGCTTGCCGGGGCGGTAGCGGTCCAGCGCGCGGTCGAGGACCAGCGGGTCGATCGCGGGGCCGGGGGCGCGCCCGAGGCGGTCCGTCAGGGTGACCAGCCCGTGCCGGGCGAGCTCGTACTCGAGGATCGTGAGGTCGTAGGAGGCGTTGAACGCCACGACCGGGACGCCGTCGGCCATCGCGCCCGCCAGGGCCGCGGCGACCTCCTCGAGCACCTCGGCCGGCGGGCGACCGTGCTCGCGGGCATACGCCGTCGTGACGCCGTGGATCGCGGAGGCGGCCTCGGGGATCTCGACCCCGGGGTCGATGATCCAGGTGCGCACGCGGGACAGGCCTCCCAGGCCGTCGCGCATCACGAGCGCGGCCGTGACGATTCGGTCGCTCGTGACGTCGACCCCGGTCGTCTCCGTGTCGAAGCCGAGCACCCTGCTCGAGGTCCACCCGCCTGCTGTCATGCCCACACCCTGCCATCCGCGACCGACATCCATGCGGCGGTCCACGCCGTGCGTCGCGCATCCGCCCGGTAGCCTGGGTGACCGTGAGCAACGAGATCGAGATCGGCCGTGGCAAGCGTGGGCGTCGCGCCTACACCTTCGACGACATCGCCGTCGTCCCGAGCCGGCGCACCCGGACGCCCGACGACGTGTCCGTCACCTGGCAGATCGACGCCTACCAGGTCGACATCCCGGTCGTCGCGGCGCCGATGGACTCCGTGATGAGCCCGGAGACCGCGATCGAGCTCGGACGCCTGGGCGGTATCGGCGTGCTGGACCTCGAGGGCCTGTGGACGCGGTACGAGAACCCCGAGCCGCTGCTCGAGGAGATCGCCACGATCCCCGCGGGTGACGCCACGCGCCGCATGCAGGAGCTGTACTCCGAGCCCGTCGTGCCCGAGCTCATCCACGAGCGCATCCGTCAGATCCGCGCCGCCGGCGTCACCGTCGCCGGCGCCCTGTCGCCGCAGCGCACGCAGGAGCACTGGCGCACCGTCGTGGAGGCCGGCGTCGACCTGTTCGTGATCCGCGGGACGACCGTCTCGGCCGAGCACGTCTCCTCCGAGGCCGAGCCGCTCAACCTCAAGCGCTTCATCTACGAGCTCGACGTGCCCGTCATCGTCGGCGGCGCCGCGACCTACACCGCCGCGCTGCACCTCATGCGCACGGGCGCCGCGGGCGTCCTCGTCGGCTTCGGCGGCGGTGCCGCCAACACCACGCGCGCCAGCCTCGGCATCCACGCGCCCATGGCCACCGCCGTGGCCGACGTCGCCGCGGCCCGCCGCGACTACCTCGACGAGTCGGGCGGCCGGTACGTGCACGTCATCGCCGACGGCAGCGTCGGCCGCAGCGGCGACCTGGTCAAGGCCATCGCGTGCGGCGCCGACGCCGTCATGCTCGGTGCCGCGCTCGCCCGCGCCACCGAGGCGCCCGGCCGCGGCTGGCACTGGGGCTCCGAGGCCCACCACCCCGACCTGCCGCGCGGTGAGCGCGTGCGGGTCGGCACCGTCGGCACGCTGCGCGAGATCCTGCACGGTCCGGGCGGCCGCGCCGACGGCACGCTCAACATGATCGGTGCGCTCCGCAAGGCGATGGCCACGACCGGCTTCTCCGACGCCAAGGAGTTCCAGCGGGTCGAGGTCGTCGTCTCGCCCTACTCGCCGCGCTGACGCCTCGGCGCCCTCCGCCGAGAACGCCCCTGCTCGCGTTCTGCGCCCCGATCCCGCGACCCGGGGCGGTCTCGCGGTGCAGGATGGAGTCGTGAAGCGCCTCCTGGTCCGTCGCCCCTCGCCCCGTCTCGCCGACGGTGAGCTGACCCACCTCGAGCGCCAGCCGGTCGACGCCGACCTCGCGCAGCGGCAGTGGGAGGGCTACGTCGCCGCGTTCGCCGAGCGCGGTTGGGACGTGGTGGAGGTCGAGGCGGTACCCGAGCAGTCCGACGGCGTCTTCGTCGAGGATGCGGTCATCGTGTTCGACGACCTCGCCGTGCTGGCGCGCGCGGGCGCGGAGTCGCGGCGCGGCGAGCGCGCGGGGGCCGAGGCCGCCGCGCGGTCGCTCGGTCTGAGGGTGCACGCCGTCGAGGCGCCCGGCACGCTCGACGGCGGTGACGTCCTCAAGATCGGGCGGCGCGTCTACGTCGGGCGCACCGCCCGCACGAACGACGCCGGGATCGCACAGCTGCGGGCCGTCCTCGAGCCGGCGGGCCGCGAGGTGGTGGTCGTCCCGGTCACGACGGCACTGCACCTGAAGTCGGCCGTGACGGCCCTCCCGGACGGCACGGTCATCGGCCACTCCTCGCTCGTCGAGGCGCCCGGCGCGTTCCCGGCGTTCCGCCCCGTGCCCGAGGTGACCGGCACCGCCGTCGTCGTCCTGGACCCCGGCACCGTCCTGATGTCGGCGAGCGCCCCCGAGACGGCGCAGCAGTGGCGCGACGCGGGCCTGGAGGTCGTGACGGTGGACATCACCGAGTTCGAGAAGCTCGAGGGCTGCGTGACCTGCCTGTCGGTGCGGGTGCGTGCGGGCGTGGCAGAGTTGGCCTCGGACCAGCCCAGAGACTGACGAAGGAGCACCGCATGGCCGCGGAGACCGAGTACCGCATCGAGCACGACACGATGGGGGAGGTCAGGGTCCCGAAGGACGCGACGTACGCGGCGCAGACCCAGCGTGCTGTCGAGAACTTCCCGATCTCCGGCACGACGCTCGCACGCCACCACATCGCCGCGCTCGCCCAGATCAAGAAGGCCGCCGCGCGGGCCAACGCCGACCTCGGCGTGCTCGACCGCGACATCGCCGACGCCATCGCCAGGGCCGCCGACAGGGTCATCGCCGGCGAGCTCGACCACGACTTCCCGATCGACGTGTTCCAGACCGGATCCGGCACGTCCTCGAACATGAACACGAACGAGGTCATCGCGACGCTGGCCAGCCGCACGCTGGGCCGGGCCGTCCACCCCAACGACCACGTCAACGCGTCGCAGTCGAGCAACGACGTCTTCCCGTCCTCGATCCACGTCGCGGCGCTCGAGGCCGTCACCACGGTCCTGCTGCCCGGGCTGGAGGCGCTCGCCGTCTCGCTCGAGGCGAAGGCGGTCGAGTTCGCCGACGTCGTGAAGTCCGGTCGCACGCACCTCATGGACGCGACGCCGGTCATGCTCGGCCAGGAGTTCCGCGGCTACGCCACGCAGATCCGCTACGGCATCGCGCGCGTCCGCGGCACGCTGGACCGGCTCGCGGAGCTGCCGCAGGGCGGCACCGCCGTCGGCACGGGGATCAACACCCCGGCGGGGTTCCCGCAGAAGGTCATCGGCTACGTCGCCGAGCAGACCGGGCTGCCTGTCGTCGAGGCGACCGACCACTTCGAGGCGCAGGGCGCGATGGACTCCTTCGTGGAGACGTCCGGATCGCTGCGAACGGTGGCGGTCTCGCTCGTGAAGATCTGCAACGACCTGCGGTGGATGGGGTCGGGACCGCGCACCGGGCTCGGCGAGATCGCGCTGCCGGACCTGCAGCCGGGATCCTCGATCATGCCCGGCAAGGTCAACCCCGTCCTGCCCGAGGCGACGCTCCAGGTGTGCGCCCAGGTGATCGGCAACGACCAGGCCATCGCGTTCTCCGGCACCACGGGGCTGTTCGAGCTCAACGTCATGCTCCCCGTGATGGCGCGCAACCTGCTCGAGTCGATCACGCTGCTGGGCAACGTCTCCCGGGTGCTCGCGGAGCGCTGCATCGACGGCATCACGGCCAACGTCGAGCGCTGCCGCGAGCTGGCGGAGTCCTCGCCGTCGATCGTCACGCCGCTGAACCGCGTCATCGGCTACGAGGCCGCGGCCGCGATCGCCAAGCACTCCGTCAAGGAGGGCATCACGATCCGCCAGGCCGTGGTCGACCTCGGCTACGTGGAGCGCGGCGAGGTCACGCACGGCCAGCTCGACGTCGCCCTCGACGTGGCGGCGATGACGACGCCGCGCAACTGACCTCTCCGACGACGGCCCGGGACCCGCGAGGTCCCGGGCCGTCGTCGTGCCGCGCCGCTCCGCTGACCTCCGCTACCCGCCGCCCTTCCGTGCTGCCCGCCGCCGTCGCGCACCCACCGCAACAAGATCTGCGATCGTTCGTGGCCTTCGGAAGGACACGAACGAACGAGAAAGCAGGCTGCACGGCCGAGTGGATGTGGGAAACCACAGATTTGGTGCCCGACTCTTCGCCGTATCGGTCCGAATCTGTTGACATGCGCGCCGAACATGGGCACACTCGGACGTGGCGACAAAGGATGTCGCCGGTGGCGCACCGCAGCGCCGGATGGAGGACATCGTGTATCCACCTGAACGGCACGCCGAGATCACCGCGCGGGCCCGCGCCCACGGACGCGTCGACGTCGCCACCCTGGCCCGCGAGCTCGACGTCACCGCCGAGACCATCCGGCGCGACCTGACCCTGCTCGAGCGCCGCGGGAGCGTCCGCCGCGTGCACGGCGGCGCCGTCGCCGTCGAACGACTCGGCCTCGAGCCGAGCGTCAGCGAGCGCGAGGTCGTCAACACCGCGGCTAAGCACGCGATCGCCGCCGCAGCACTTGCCGAGATCGGCGACGCCGCCACCATCGTGCTGGACGGCGGGACGACGACGGCGCGGCTCGCGACCATGCTGCCGACCGACCGCGAGCTCACCGTCGTGACCCACGCCCTGCCCATCGCGAGCATCGTCGCGACGCGACCCAACGTGCACCTCCACCTCGTGGGCGGACACGTGCGCGGTCGGACCCTCGTGGCCGTCGGCCCCTGGACCACCCAGGCGCTCGCCCGGGTCAAGGCCGACGTCGCCGTCCTCGGAGCGAACGGCATCAGCCGCGAGCAGGGCGTCACGACACCCGACGTCGCCGAGGCCGAGGTGAAGGCGGCGCTCGCGGCCGCCGCCCGGCGCGTGATCGTCGTCGCCGACCACTCCAAGATCGGCCGGGACGAGCTCATCTCGGTCATCCCGTGCGACGCCATCGACACCCTCGTCACCGACGACGACGCCGACCCCGAGCTCACCGACGAGATCGAGGCCGCGGGTGTGAGCGTGCGCCGCGCGACGCCCGCCGTCGCACCGCCGCCCTGATCTCCCTCGTTCGACCCGGCGCAGCCAGCCACCCGGCCCTCAGCCAGCGAGACCCCAGCCAGCGAGACCCCAGCCAGCCCAGCACCGCAGCAGTCCTCACCCACCCCCGCACCAAGGAGCGCAGCCCATGACCAGCCAGCTCATCACCGCCGACCTCGTCGCCGTCAACGTCTCCGCAGCAGACAAGGGGGCCGTCATCGACCTCCTCGCCCAGCGCCTCGCCGACGCCGGTCGCGTCAGCGACGCCGCCGCCTTCGCCGCCGACGTCCGGGCCCGCGAGGCCGTCACCGCGACCGGTATGCCCGGTGCGATCGGCCTGCCGCACGCCAAGTCGGCCGCGGTGCTCGTTCCCTCGCTCGCCGTGGCGACCGTGCCGGACGGCGTCGACTTCGAGGGTCCCGACGGCGCCGCCACCCTGGTCTTCCTCATCGCTGCCCCGGCCGAGGGCGCCGACGAGCACCTCAAGATCCTCGCCAAGCTCGCCCGCAAGCTCGTCAGCCCCGCGTTCACCGGTGCGGTCCGCGACGCGGCCGACGCCGAGACCGTGGCGACCGTCGTGACCGAGGCGGTGGCCTGACATGAAGTTCGTCGCCGTCACCTCCTGCCCGACGGGCATCGCGCACACGTACATGGCCGCCGAGGCCCTCGAGCAGATCGGCAGGGCCGGTGGCCACGAGGTCGTCGTGGAGACCCAGGGTTCCATCGGGACCGACGCGATCGACCAGTCCGTCATCGACGCCGCCGACGGCGTCATCTTCGCGGCCGACCTCGAGGTCAAGGGTCGCGAGCGCTTCGCGGGCAAGCCGACGATCGACGTCGGTGTGAAGCGCGCCGTGCACGAGCCGCAGAAGGTCCTGGACGAGGCGATCGCCGCCGTCGAGAGCGGCGTCGTCACCGCGGCCGCGACGTCGTCGTCCTCCGGTGGTTCCGGTCCGGCGACCAAGGTCGACCCGAACGCCAGCACGCTGTCCCGCGTGCGGCAGTGGTTGATGACCGGGGTGTCCTACATGATCCCGTTCGTCGCCGCGGGCGGCATCCTCATCGCGCTGAGCTTCATGCTCTCGCAGCTCGCGTGGGGCGGAGCCGACGGCGCGATCGAGGTCACCGCCGTCGACGCCGCCGGCGTCCTGGCGAGCTTCGACCCGACGTCGCTGCAGCACTGGTGCGTCGTGCTCCTCAAGACCGGTCAGCTCGCGTTCGGCTTCCTCGTGCCCGTCCTCTCCGGCTTCATCGCCTACGCGATCGCCGACCGTCCCGGCCTCGTCCCCGGGTTCGTCGGAGGTGCCGCCGCCGGGTTCGTCGGTGCCGGGTTCCTCGGAGGACTCGTGACCGGCTTCGCGGCCGGCTTCCTCGCGCTGTGGATCTCCCGCTGGCGGGTGCCCAAGGGCGTGCGGGGCGTGATGCCGGTCGTGGTGATCCCGCTGCTGTCGTCGCTCGGGATCGGCATCCTCATGCTCGTCGTGCTAGGCCGGCCCATCGCCGCGCTGATGGACGGTCTGGGCACCTGGCTCAGCAGCCTCTCGGGCGGGTCGATCGTGCTCCTGGGCATCCTGCTCGGCGCGATGATGGGCTTCGACCTGGGCGGCCCGATCAACAAGGTGGCCTACACGTTCGCGGTCACCGGACTCGCGACCGAGGGCCTCGCCTCCGACGCCGCGCAGTACAAGATCATGGCCGCCGTGATGGCCGCGGGCATGGTGGCGCCCCTGGCGATGGCGCTCGCCACCACGGTGCGCAAGGGGTTGTTCACCGAGATCGAGCGCGAGAACGGCAAGGCCGCCTGGCTGCTGGGGGCGTCCTTCATCTCCGAGGGTGCGATCCCGTTCGCGGCCGCCGACCCGTGGCGCGTCATCGTCTCCTCGGTCGTCGGTTCGGCCGCGACCGGTGGTCTCGTGATGGCGTTCGGCTCGACGCTCGTGGCGCCGCACGGCGGCATCTGGGTGCTCCCGCTGATCGGCAGCTGGCTCGGCTTCCTGGCCGCGGTCGTCATCGGGACGCTCATCACGGCTGCCGTCGTCATCCTGCTCAAGACGCTGCGGGACCGCTCCGCCGTCCGTACGCAGGACGTCGCCGCCGAGGGTGCGCTCGTCACCGCCTGAGCCCCACGACGACGGGCCCGGAGACCTCGCGGTCTCCGGGCCCGTCGTCGCACGGAAAGTGCCTCGCGGACGCCCGAAAGTACCTCGCGGTCAGAGTGCGGCGAGCGTCTGCCGCGTGATCTCCAGCTCCTCGTTGGTGGGCACCACGAGCACGGTCACGCGGGCGCCGTCGGGCGAGATGACCCGCGGCTGCGAGGACCGGACCGCGTTGCGCTCGGGATCGACCTCGATGCCCCAGCCCGCCAGGCCGGCGAGCGCACCGGCACGGACCGTGTCGTCGTTCTCGCCGATGCCGGCCGTGAACGTGATGACGTCGAGGCGACCGAGCTCGGCGTGGTAGGCGCCGACGTACTTCCTCAGCCGCAGCAGGTAGACGTCCAGCGCCAGCCGGGCACCCTCGTCGCCGGAGGCCACGAGCGCGTGCAGCTCGCGCATGTCCGCGACGCCGGACAGCCCCTTGACCCCGGACCGACGGTTGAACAGGTCGTCGATCTCGTCGATCGACAGCCCCGCGTTGCGGTGCAGGTGGAAGACCGCGGCGGGGTCGATGTCACCCGTGCGGGTGCCCATCACGAGCCCCTCGAGGGGGGTCAGACCCATGGAGGTGTCGATCGCCTCCCCGCCCCGGACGGCCGAGGCCGAGGCCCCGTTCCCCAGGTGCAGCACGATCTGGTTCAGCTCCGCGACGTCGCGCCCCAGGAACGAGGCGACCTCGCGCGAGACGTAGCGGTGCGAGGTGCCGTGGGCGCCGTACCGGCGCACCTGGTGCGCCCGGGCGACCTCGGCGTTCAGCGCGTAGGTGGCTGCCGCCTCGGGCAGCGTCGCGAAGAACGCCGTGTCGCAGACCGCGACGTGCGGCACGTCGGGCAGCAGCCGGCGTGCCACGCGGATGCCGGTGAGGTTGGCCGGGTTGTGCAGCGGCGCGAGCGGTGAGAGCGCCTCGATGTCGGCCTCCACGGCGTCGTCGATCACCACGGCCTGCAGGAAGCGCGTCCCGCCGTGCACCACGCGGTGCCCGACGGCGACGATCCCGGCGTCCGCGAGCGGCGGGCCGACCCCGTCGAACAGCCCGAGCACCACCTGGAGCGCAGCGGCGTGGTCGGCGACGGCGAGCGAGCGCTCGGTCCGCACGCCGTCGACGTCGTGCCGGACGCCGGAGGAGGCCTCGCCGACGCTCTCGATGATCCCCGAGGCCAGGGCGTCGCCCGAGCCGGCGTCGACGAGCTGGTACTTCAGGGACGAGCTGCCCGAGTTCAGGACCAGCACCGATCGGCCGGAGCGTCCCTCGTGGACGACGGGGGTGGCAGGGGTGGTCATGCGTCCTTCCGGGCGGACGCGGCGGCGTCCTGGGCCTGGATCGCCGTGATGGCGACCGTGGTGATGATGTCCTTGACCGTAGCGCCGCGCGAGAGGTCGTTGACGGGCTTGTTCAGACCCTGGAGCACCGGTCCGACGGCCACCGCGCCGGACGTGCGCTGCACCGCCTTGTAGGTGTTGTTGCCCGTGTTGAGGTCGGGGAAGATCAGCACCGTCGCCTGGCCCGCCACGGGGGAGCCGGGCATCTTGGACGCGGCGACGCCCGGGTCGACCGCGGCGTCGTACTGGATCGGACCCTCGACCACGAGCTCGGGCGCCCGCTGCCGCACGAGCTCGGTGGCCGCGCGGACCTTCTCGACGTCGGCCCCGCTGCCGGACTCGCCCGTGGAGTAGGACAGCATCGCGATGCGCGGCTCGACGCCGAACTGGACGGCCGAGCGCGCCGAGGAGATCGCGATGTCCGCGAGCTGCTCCGCGTCGGGGTCGGGGTTGACGGCGCAGTCGGCGTAGACGAGGACCTTGTCCGCCAGGCACATGAAGAAGCACGAGGAGACGATCTGCACGCCGGGCGCGGTCTTGATCGTCTCGAACGACGGCCGGATCGTGTGCGCGGTCGTGTGCTGCGCCCCCGAGACCATGCCGTCCGCGAGGCCGAGGTGCACCATCAGCGTGCCGAAGTAGGACACGTCGATGACGATCTCCCTGGCGCGCTCGACGGTCATGCCCTTGTGCTCCCGCAGCCGGGCGTACTCCTGGGCGAGCTGCTCCAGCAGGTCGGAGGAGACGGGGTCGACGATCGTCGCCGCGGTCAGGTCGAGGCCGAGCTCGACGGCGCGCTGGCGCACCTGCTGCTCGACACCGAGGATCGTCAGGTCGGCCACGCCGCGCGAGAGCACGGTGCTGGCGGCCCGGAGCACGCGGTCGTCCGTGCCCTCGGGCAGGACGATGTGGCGCCGTTCGCTGCGGGCGCGCTCGTAGAGCATGTGCTCGAACATCAGGGGCGTGACGACGTCGGAGGCCTCGACGTCGAGCGCGGCCAGGACCGCGTCGGCGTCGACGTGCGCCTCGAACGAGCTGCGGGCGAGCTCGACCTTGCGCTGCGTGCCCGAGCTGAGCAGCCCGCGCGTGCCGGCCACGACCTTGGCCGCGGTGAACGTGCCGAGGTCGGTGCGCAGGATCGGGAGGCGCTCGCCGAGGCTGTGCACGAGCCGGTCGATCTGCGGGTCGAGGTCGAACCCGCCGTTGAGCGCGATGCCCGCGAGCGTGGGGAAGTCCCCGGCCGTGTGGGCCGCGAGCAGCGCGACGATGGCGTCGCCGCGGTCGGCCGGCGTGATGACGAACGACCCCTCCTGGAGCCGGTCGAGCATGTGGTTGATGCCCATGGCGCCGACCAGCATGTGCTCGGCCTCGCGGTCCAGCAGCGACTCCTCGCCGGCCACCATCTCGCCGTCGAGCGCGACCATCAGGTCGCGGACGGACGGTGCTGACAGCAGCGGGACCTCGGGGAAGGTCCAGACCGGCACGTCGGCGTGGAGCCCGGTGCGGTAGTCCTCGATCGAGGCGGGGTCGCAGCGGTTGGCCACGATCCCGGCGACGCGCGCGTGGTGCGCGGCGAGCTCGCCGACGGCGACCTCGCTGACCTGCCTGACCTGGGCGGGTGTGCGGCCCTGGGCTCCCAGGACGAGCACGACCGGCGCGCCGAGGTTGGCGGCGACGCGCGCGTTGAACGCGAGCTCCGTGGGCCCGGCGACGTCGGTGTAGTCCGACCCGACGACGATGAGGACCTGGCACTCCTCGGCCAGGGCGCGAGCCTTGGTGAGGATCGTGTCCAGCGCGGCGTCGGCGTCGGCGTGCACCTGCTCGTAGGTGACGCCGACGCACGCGTCGTAGTCGAGGTCGACGCCGTCGTGCCGCAGCAGCAGCTCCAGCACGCGGTCGGAGCCCTCGGCGGCCACGACCGGGCGGAAGACCCCGACCTTCTGCACGCGCGCGGTGAACAGGTCGAGCAGACCCAGGGCGATGGTGGACTTGCCGGTGCTGCCCTCGGGAGAGGCGAGGTAGACGGAGCGGGTCACTCGTTGTCACCACCGGTCGCGGAGGTGGCGGACGTCGAGGGGGCGCCGGGACGTCCTGTCCCGTCCCCGCCGTCCGGCCACACCCAGTCGGCGACCTCCGGGAGGTCCTCGCCGTGCGTGCGCGTGTACTGGCGGGCCTCGATCCGCTTGTCCTCCATGCGCTGGCGCAGGCCGGCGTAGCGGGCGGCGAGTCCGGGGACCCTGTCGCTGGTGTCGATCACGAGCTTGAACCTGTCCAGATCGTTGAGCATCACCATGTCGAAGGGCGTCGTGGTCGTGCCCTCCTCCTTGTAGCCGCGCACGTGCAGGTTGCCGTGGTTGGTCCGTCGGTAGGTGAGGCGGTGGATGAGCCACGGGTAGCCGTGGTAGGCGAAGATGACCGGCTTGTCGGTCGTGAAGATGCCGTCGAAGTCGTTGTCGGTCAGCCCGTGCGGGTGCTCGGTGGAGTCCATCAGTCGCATCAGGTCGACCACGTTGACCACCCGGACCTTGAGGTCGGGCACGTGCTGGCGCAGCAGGTCCGCCGCGGCGAGCGTCTCCACGGTGGGGACGTCGCCGGCGCAGGCCAGGACGACGTCGGGGGCGTCGCCGTCGGACTCCGTCCCGGCCCACTCCCAGATGCCCAGGCCGCGCGTGCAGTGCGCGATCGCCTCGTCCATCGTGAGGAACTGCGGCGCAGGCTGCTTGCCCGCCACGACGACGTTGACGTAGTCCCGGCTGCGCAGGCAGTGGTCGTACGTCGAGAGCAGGGTGTTGGCGTCGGCCGGGAGGTAGACGCGCACGACCTCGGGCTTCTTGTTCACCACGTGGTCGATGAAGCCAGGGTCCTGGTGGCTGAACCCGTTGTGGTCCTGGCGCCAGACGTGGCTGGAGAGCAGGTAGTTCAGCGAACCGATGGGGCGGCGCCACGGGATCTCCCGCGTCACCTTGAGCCACTTGGCGTGCTGGTTCAGCATCGAGTCGATGATGTGGATGAAGGCCTCGTAGCAGTTGAACAGGCCGTGACGGCCCGTCAGCAGGTAGCCCTCGAGCCAGCCCTGGCACTGGTGCTCGCTGAGCATCTCCACCACGCGGCCCTCGGGGGCGAGGTGCTCGTCGGTGTCGGCACCCTGCAGGATCCCGGCGTTCCAGACCTTGTCCGTCTCGGCGAACACGGACTGCAGGCGGTTGGAGGCCGTCTCGTCCGGGCCGAAGATCCGGAAGTTCTCCGGGTTGAGCCGGATGACCTCGGCGAGCCACTGGCCGAGCACCTTGGTGCTCTCGGCGATCGATGCGCCGGGGGCCGGCACGTCGACGGCGAAGTCGCGGAAGTCGGGCAGCCGCAGGTCCTGCAGCAGCAGCCCGCCGTTGGCGTGCGGGCTCGCGCTCATCCGCCTGCTCCCGACAGGCGCGAGCGTGGCCACGTCGGCGTCCAACCGGCCGTCGGCGTCGAACAGCTCCTCGGCCCGGTAGGAGCCGAGCCAGTCGGCGAGCACCTGCAGGTGCTCGGGGGTGTCGCGGGCGCTGGCGAGCGGCACCTGGTGGGCGCGCCAGGAGTCCTCGGCCTTCTTGCCGTCGATGATCGCGGGGCAGGTCCAGCCCTTGGGGGTGCGGAAGATGATCATCGGCCACATCGGGCGCGTGGTGTCGCCCGCGGCGGCCCGCTCCTTGATCGCCACGATCTCGTCGAGCACCTCGTCCAGCACGGCCGCGTAGCGACGGTGGATCGAGACGTGGTCCTCGTCGTCGAACCCGGCCACGAACTCGTGCGGCGTGTGTCCGTAGCCCCGCATGAGGTCGTGCAGCTCGTCGTCACCGATGCGAGCGAGCACCGTCGGGTTGGCGATCTTGTACCCGTTCAGGTGCAGGACCGGCAGCACGACACCGTCCGTGGCGGGGTTGACGAACTTGTTCGAGTGCCAGGAGGTCGCGAGCGGGCCGGTCTCTGCCTCGCCGTCGCCCACCACGGCCAGCACCAGGAGGTCGGGGTTGTCGAACGCGGCGCCGTAGGCGTGGCTGAGGGCGTAGCCGAGCTCACCGCCCTCGTGGATCGAGCCGGGCGTCTCGGGAGCGACGTGGCTGGGGATGCCGCCGGGGAAGGAGAACTGGCGGAACAGGCGGCGAAGGCCCTCGGTGTCCTGCGTGATGTCGGAGTACGTCTCGGTGTACGTGCCCTCGAGGTAGGAGTTGGCCACCAGGCCGGGGCCGCCGTGGCCGGGGCCGGTGATGTAGATGGCGTCGACGTCGCGCTCGACGATGGCGCGGTTCATGTGCGCGTAGAGGAAGTTCAGGCCCGGGGTCGTGCCCCAGTGGCCGAGCAGGCGCGGCTTGACGTCGTCGCGGTCCAGGGGGGTGGCCAGCAGGGGGTTGGCCAGGAGGTAGATCTGGCCCACGGAGAGGTAGTTGGCCGCGCGCCACCACCGGTCGATGCGCTCGAGCGTCACCTCGTCCAGGGCGTTGTCCGGGCGGCGCTGCCACCCGGGAGCGGTCTGAGTCTCGGGGCTGACCCCGTGCACCGTAGCCATGCCCCCCACCCTGCCCTGTTTCCCCGGTGGTGGCGAGGGCCGTTCGTCCCGGGTGCGGCGTTATTCCGCCGGATACGCGCGTCGGTGACCGTGTGAGTGTCGTCACCGACAGCCGGGGGCGCCACGGCGGCGCGGCGGTGGCCGACGTAGGCTGGGCCGGTGCCCCAGGACCCCCCAGCAGCCGTCCTCGTCGAGACGGCCGTCGCGACGAGGAAGCCGGCGCGCCCGCGGCTGCGCGAGCTGCTGGCCGCAGCGCGCACCCCGCGGATGCTGGGTCTGCTGGCACTCATCGTCGTCGCCGCGATCGTCTGCGCGCGGCTCGGTGCGTGGCAGATCGACCGGGCCTTCGAACGGGCGGACGCCGCTGCCGCCGCCGAGGCGGCCTCGCTGTCCGACGCGCCGCCGGAGCCGCTGACGGAGGTCCTCGAACCGGGTGCCCACGTGATGGGCTCGATGGTCGGCCACCCGATGGAGGTCACCGGCACGTTCGACGCGGCCGGGCAGTACCTCGTGCCCGACCGGGTGGTCGACGGCGAGACCGGCTACCTCGTGGTGACCCCGCTGCGGGTCGAGTCGACCGGTGCCTGGCTCGCCGTCGTGCGCGGCTGGAGCGCCGACACCGACGTGCCGGACGCGCCCACCGGCACGGTCACGGTGAACGGCTCGATCACGGCGGGTGAGGCCTACGAGCCGCTGGCCCTCCCGACCGGTCAGACGGACTCGATCAGCCCCGCCTACTTCGCGGGCGTGTGGGGGCTGCCGATCTACAACGCCTACCTCGTGCCGAACGCCGCGGCGACGGCGGACCTGGGTGGCCTCGGCGTCGTCCCGGCGCCCCAGCTCGACGGCGGCACGGGCGTCGACCTCCGCAACCTCGCCTACGCGATCGAGTGGTACGTGTTCGGCGCCTTCGCGCTGATCGTCTGGTACCGACTGGTGCGCGAGGAGGCGCTGATGCGCCGCGAGGACGTGGCCGCGGGAGCCGCTCCCGCCTGACGGGCGGCGTCGCCGTCGGCCCCCGGCGGGGCGGGTCTACCCGTTGTCGGCGACGGTGGGTAGCGTGCGTGGTCCGACGTCGATGGAGACCCGATGACCGAGCTGACCATTCCCGATGCCACCGTGTACGAGACCCTCTTCGGATCGCTCACCGGGCCGGACCTGGAGCGGATCGCGATCGTGGAGGGCGGCAGCGGCGCCGCGCTCACGTTCGGCGAGCTGCGCGATCGGGTGGACGCCTTCGCGGGCGCTCTCGCCGCCCGTGGGGTGGTGCCGGGCGACGTCGTGGGGCTGATCGCCCCGAACGGTCCGGGGTTCGCGATCGCCTTCCACGGCATTCTGCGCGCCGGCGCCACCGCGACCACGCTGAACGCGCTCTACACGGCGAAGGAGATCGGCAACCAGCTGGCCGACGCCCGCGCGGTCGCCCTCGTGACCGTCTCGCCGCTGCTGGAGCGCGCGCGTCCCGCCGCCGAGCGGCTCGGGATCCCGGCCGAGCGGCTCGTGGTCCTCGACGGCGCCGACGGACACCCGTCGCTCGCGGACCTCCTCGCGCAGGCCGCCCCGCCGCCGGAGGTGACGATCGACCCCGCCACCCACCTCGCGGTGCTGCCCTACTCCTCCGGGACCACCGGGCACCCCAAGGGCGTGATGCTCACGCACCGCAACCTGGTCGCGAACGTCGTGCAGTGCGGCGCGATCGGGGTCGAGGGCGACGACGTCGTGCTCGCCGTGCTGCCGTTCTTCCACATCTACGGCATGACCGTGCTGCTGAACTACGCGCTGCTGCACCGCGCCAGGCTCGTGACGATGCCGCGCTTCGACCTCGCCGAGCTCCTCCGGCTGATCGAGGAGCACCGCCTCACGTGGTTGTTCATCGCACCGCCGATCGCGGTGGCGCTCGCCAAGCACCCCGCGGTCGACGGCGTGGACACCTCCAGCGTCAGGGCGGTGTTCTCGGGTGCCGCCCCGCTCGACCGCCACCTGGCCGACGCCGTCGCCGACCGCCTGGGCTGCGCCGTCGCGCAGGGGTACGGGATGACCGAGACGTCCCCCGTCACCCACGTGACCGACTGGACCGATCCGGACGTCGACCGCGCCTCCGTCGGTCGGCCGGTCGCCGGCACGCAGGTGCGGCTGGTCGCGGCGGGCGGCGCCGACGTCGAGCCCCCGACCTCCGGGCCCAGCGAGCCGGGCGAGGTGTGGATCCGCGGGCCCCAGGTGATGGTCGGCTACCTCGGCCGGCCCGAGGAGACCGCCGCGACGCTGGACGCCGACGGCTGGCTGCACACGGGCGACCTCGCGACGGTCGACGACACGGGGGTCTACCGCATCGTCGACCGCCTCAAGGAGCTCATCAAGTACCACGGCTACCAGGTGGCGCCCGCGGTGCTGGAGGCCGTGCTGCTGGAGAGTCCCGACATCGCGGACGCCGCGGTGATCGGGGGCCGCGACGAGGACGGGCAGGAGATCCCGCAGGCGTTCGTGGTGCGCCGGGCCGGCAGCGACGTGACCGCGGAGCAGGTGATGGCGTTCGTCGCGGAGCGGGTCGCGCCGCACGAGAAGGTGCGCGCGGTCGAGTTCATCGACGCCGTGCCGAAGTCCGCCTCCGGCAAGACCCTGCGGCGCGAGCTCCGCACGCCCGCGGTGTCCTGACGGGGCCTGCGGCGCCCGAGGGCGCCGCGGGCGGCCGCCTACTCGCTCTGCCAGGAGTGCCAGAGGCTGGCGTACTCGCCCCCGCGGTCGACGAGCTCGTGGTGCGGCCCGATCTCGGTGATGCGCCCGGCGTCGATGACGGCGACGCGGTCGGCGTCGTGCGCCGTGTAGAGGCGGTGCGCGATGGCGACCACGGTGCGCCCCTCGAGCACGCCCGCGAGGGACGCCTCGAGGTCGCGCGCCTGACGCGGGTCGATGAGCGAGGTCGCCTCGTCCAGCACCAGCGTGTGGGGGTCGAGCAGCACCAGGCGCGCCAGGGCCACCTGCTGCGCCTGCGCGGGCGTCAGCTCGTGACCGCCCGAGCCGACCTCCGTCGCGAGCCCCTGCGGCAGCGCCCCGGCCCAGCCCAGCGCGTCCACGGCGGCGAGCGCCTGCTCGATCTCGGCGTCGTCCGCCTCCGCCTTGGCCAGGCGCAGGTTGTCCGCGAGCGTGCCGACGAACACGTGGTGCTCCTGCGTGACGAGCGCGACGTGGCCGCGCAGGTCGGTCAGGGGCAGGTCCACCAGCGGCACGCCGCCGACGGCGACGCGGCCTCCCGTGGGCGGGTGCACCCCGGCGAGCATGCGGCCGAACGTCGACTTCCCGGCCCCGGAGGGACCGACGATCGCCAGGCGCTCGCCGACGGCCAGGTCGAGGTCGATGCCGTGCAGCACGGGCACGCCCTCGCGGTAGGCGTAGGTGACGCCGGAGGCGACGATGTGCTCGTCCTCGGGCTGCTCGTCGGTCGCCGTGCGGTCGGGCCTGACCTCGCTCACCCCGAAGATGCGCGCGAGCGAGACGGTGGCGACCTGGATCTCGTCGACCCAGAAGATGAGCTCCCACACGGGGTTCATCAGCTGGACCGTGTAGAGCGCGACGGTCGTCACGGCGCCGACGGTGACCTGGCCCTGCGAGACCAGCCAGCCGCCCCAGATCAGGACGGCGACGCTCGGGAGCCCGAACGCCATGTCGACGGCGGGGAACAGCACCTGGCGCAGCCGGAGCGTGGCCCACTCGGCCTCGACGGTCTCGGCGAGGTCGGCGTCGCCGCGCAGCCGACGACGGCGCGCGAGAGCCAGCGCCTCCACCGTGCGCGCACCCTCGACCGTCTCGGTGAACGTGCCGTTGATCGCCGTGTACGCGGCCGACTCGCGCAGGTAGGCCGTGGTCGCGCGGCGCAGGTACCAGCGCACCGCGATCAGCAGCAGCGGCACGCCGACCAGCAGCCCGAGCGCCACGATCCAGCTCGTCAGCGCGGCGGCGACCACGGTCAGGGTGATGGTCGTGACGGCCACGAGCACGCGGGGGATGCCGAAGCGGACCGTGTGCTGCACGCGGTCGACGTCGTTGGTGGTGCGGCCCACGAGGTCGCCGGTGCCGGCCTTCTCCACCGTGGACAGCGGGAGCGAGGTGATCGTGGCGATGAACTCCTCGCGCAGCTGCGCGAAGATCGTCTCGCCGAGCACCATCGAGGACCGCTGCGCGTAGCGCACCGTGATCGACTGCGCGATCACCGCGACCACGAGGATCAGGACGGCCTGGTCGACGGCGGAGACGTCCGTCCCGCCGACCACGTCGTCCACGATGCGGCCGAGCAGGAACGGTCCGGCGAGCCCGGCCGTGGCGGCCAGACCCTGGAGCAGCCCGACGCGCGCGAAAGCGCCGGAGTGGCGGCGCAGCAGGGCGCCGGCGTCGCGACGGAGCTGGGGTCCGTCGGCGATGGGGAGCGTGGTGCTCATCGGGCACCTCCCGTCACGTGGCTGGAGTCGGTGGCTGTCCGGTCGGTCGCCGGGTGGGTCGACCCCTCGGCCTGGTCGTCGGTGTGGCCGGGCGTCTCGGCGGGGGAGTCGTCGACGTTGCGGCTGACCACGCGGCGGTAGGCCACGGCGGCCTCGGCCCGCTCGCCGGTGAGGTCGCCGCGGGCGGCGCGCTCGGCGTCGTGCACCAGGTCGTGGTGCGATCCGCGGGTCACGACGCGACCCCGGGAGACCAGCACGACCTCGTCGACCTGGTCCAGGACGAGCGGGCTCGCGGTCACCACGACCGTCGTGCGCCCCGCGCGCGCCGGCCGGAGCCGGCTCGCGATGCGCGCCTCGGTGTGCGCGTCGACGGCGGAGGTCGGCTCGATCAGCACGAGCACCTCCGCATCGGTCAGCAGCGCGCGGGCGAGCGCGACGCGCTGCCGCTGACCGCCGGACAGCGAGCGACCCTTCTCGGCGACCGTGCCGTCCAGTCCGCCGGGCACGGAGTCGACGACGTCACCGGCGTCGGCCACCACGAGCGCGTGCTCGACGGCGGCCCGGTCGCCGACGTCGCGCACGTCGAGCTCGTCGGCCAGCACGCCGGTGAAGATGCTCGGCGTCGCCTCGGAGACCACGACCCGGCGTCGCACCTCGGACAGGGGCGCGTCCGCGAGCGGTACGCCGCCCAGGGTCGGGCTCGCGAGCTCGGAGGAGTCCTCGAACCGGCCCAGGCGCGTGGCGATGGCGGCGGTCTCGTCCGGGTCGGCGGCGACCAGCGCGATGAAGGAGCCGGGGGTCACGTGCAGACCGCTGGTCGGGTCGACGAGCTCGGCCGGACCTTCCGGCAGGCGTGAGGTGGTGCCGACGTCGGTGACCGCGGGGGCCACGCGCAGCACCGACAGCACGCGCCGGGTGGCGATGCGGGCGCGCGTGAAGATCTGCACGCCCTGGCTCGCATCGCTCAGCGGGGTGGTGAGGAAGGCGGCGTAGCCGTAGAACGCGACGAGCTCACCGGGGGAGATGTCGCCCGCGATCGCGAGCCGCGCGCCGTACCAGATCACCCCGGCCAGGAAGAGCCCGGGCAGCAGGGTCTGGACGCCGTCGAGCAGCGACTGCGTGCTCGCGACGCGCACCCCGGCCTCGCGCACGCGCTGCGACTGCGCGCGGTAGCGGGCGGTGAAGGCCTCCTCGCCGCCGATGCCGCGCAGGATGCGCAGACCGGAGACGGTGTCGGAGCCGAGCGTGGTCAGGCGACCGTTCTGCTCGCGGTGCTCGGACTGGCGCTGCTGCAGCGGCCGCACGATGAGCGCGAGCACACCGGCCACCACGGGGATCCCGAGCAGCACCGCCAGGCCCAGCGTCGCCGAGGCGTTCAGCAGGATGATCGCGACCGCGACGTAGGCGATGAGGCCGCCGAGAAAGCGGCCCATGAACGCGTAGACCTCGCCGATGCGCGGGGAGTCCGAGGCGACCGTGGCGACGACCTCGCCGGTCGGCGTCGTGCGGCGCACGGTCTCACCCTTGGTCGCGACGGTGGCGCCCATGAGGTGGATCGTGCCCAGGCACGCCCGCAGCCAGTTGGCGACGTCGACCCGGTGCGCGAACACGCCGCTGACGGCGCGGATCACCCACAGGAGCAGCAGCGCCCCGCTCCACGTGAGGAGCTCGCGGGAGATGCCCCGCTCGAGACCGTCGTCGACGGCGCGGCCGAGCACGTAGGGCGCGCCCGCCTGCGTCATGGCGTTGACGACGCCGAGCGCGACACCCGCCACGACCAGGCCGCGCTGCTGTCCGGCACGCCACCAGAGGTAGCGGGCGACGCCGGACGTCGGAGCGTTCGAGGTGGCGGGGCGGTGGAGATCGAGCACGTGCTCCACAGTAGGCAGCGCCCACGGCCTCGACCAACAGGATTACGGGACACGGAGGGCGGGCCGCTCGGCGGGCGGCGGCCGTCACGGCTGCGCGAGCGTCGCGGCGGGTGCGGGAGGATGGGGTCACGCCCCCGGAAGGAAGAACGCCATGAGCCAGGCTGCGCCGTCGTCCGCCACCCCCGACGCCGGAGGAGAGACCGCCCCGTTCGCCAAGGACGCGCCGCGCACGCGCAAGCCGTTCCAGCGCTACCGCGTGATGGCGTTCATCACGGGTGGGTTCCTGCTGCTGCTGTGCGTGGAGATGGTGCTCAAGTACGTGCTGCGCGTCGACGGTGTCGACGCCGTGCTCGGCTGGGTGCCGTTCGTGCACGGCTGGATCTACGTCGTCTACATCGTCACCGCCTTCGACGTCTGGTCGAAGGCGCGCTGGGGCTTCGGGCGGATCGTGATCATGGTGCTCGGCGGTGTCGTTCCCGTGCTGTCGTTCGTCGTGGAGGCGCGTGCGTCGCGCTGGCCGGTCGAGGTCGCACGTGCCGTGCCGGTCCGCGTCGTCCCGCCGTCCGGGCACGACGCCGGCACCTCCTGACCGCGGCCTAAACTGGGGGCGTGACGCAGACCCCCACCCTCGCGCCCCGGCCCGTCCTCGTCGTCGACTTCGGTGCGCAGTACGCGCAGCTGATCGCGCGCCGCGTCCGCGAGGCCAAGGTCTACTCCGAGATCGTCCCCCACACGTTCTCCGCCGAGCAGATGCTCGCGAAGGACCCCGTGGCGATCATCCTGTCGGGCGGCCCGTCCTCGGTCTACGAGGAGGGTGCGCCGTTCGTCGACCCGGCGATCTTCACCGCCGGGGTCCCCGTGCTGGGCATCTGCTACGGCTTCCAGGCGATGGCGCGCGCGCTCGGCGGCGACGTCGCGCGCACCGGCCTGCGCGAGTACGGCGGCACCGCGATCGACGTGTGCGAGTCCGGCGTCCTGCTGTCCGGTTCGCCGCAGACGCAGAAGGCGTGGATGAGCCACGGCGACTCGGTGCAGCGCGCACCCGAGGGCTTCACCGTGCTGGCGACCTCGCTCGGGGCGCCCGTCGCGGCGTTCGAGGACACCGACCGCCGCCTGTTCGGCGTGCAGTGGCACCCCGAGGTCCGCCACTCCGCCCACGGCCAGGCCGTGCTCGAGCGCTTCCTGTACGACGGCGCCGGCCTCGCCCCCGACTGGACCCCCGGCAACGTCATCGCCGACCAGGTCGAGGCCATCCGCGCCCAGGTCGGCGACGCCCGCGTCATCTGCGGGCTGTCGGGCGGCGTGGACTCCTCGGTCGCCGCCGCCCTGGTGCAGCGCGCCGTCGGCGACCAGCTCACGTGCGTGTTCGTGGACCACGGCCTCCTGCGCAGCGGTGAGGCCGAGCAGGTCGAGGAGGAGTTCGTCGCCTCCACGGGCGTCAACCTCGTGGTCGTCGACGCGCAGCAGCGCTTCCTCGACGCCCTCGCCGGTGTGAGCGACCCCGAGACCAAGCGCAAGATCATCGGCCGCGAGTTCATCCGCGTGTTCGAGCAGGCGGCCCGCGACATCGTGGCCGCAGCCGGCGCGCATCAGGAGGAGGTCAAGTTCCTCGTCCAGGGCACGCTCTACCCCGACGTCGTGGAGTCCGGCGGCGGTGAGGGTGCCGCCAACATCAAGAGCCACCACAACGTCGGCGGCCTGCCCGACGACCTGGCGTTCGACCTCGTCGAGCCGCTGCGCACGCTGTTCAAGGACGAGGTCCGCGCCGTCGGCCTCGAGCTCGGCGTGCCCGAGGGCATCGTCTGGCGCCAGCCGTTCCCCGGCCCCGGCCTCGGCATCCGCATCGTCGGGGAGGTCACGAAGGAGCGCCTGGACACGCTGCGCGCCGCCGACCTCATCGCTCGCGAGGAGCTGACGAAGGCGGGGCTCGACCGGGAGATCTGGCAGTGCCCCGTCGTGCTGCTCGCCGACGTCCGCTCGGTGGGCGTGCAGGGTGACGGGCGCACCTACGGTCACCCGATCGTGCTGCGTCCCGTCTCCTCCGAGGACGCGATGACCGCCGACTGGACCCGCGTGCCCTACGAGGTCCTCGCGGACATCTCCACCCGCATCACCAACGAGGTGGCCGACGTCAACCGCGTGGTGCTCGACGTCACGAGCAAGCCGCCGGGCACCATCGAGTGGGAGTGATCCCCGTGGGCCCGAGGGCGGCGGCGGGATGAGGATCGTGCACGTCTCGGACTGCTTCGCCCCCCGGGTGGGCGGGATCGAGACGCAGGTCGGCGATCTCGCGAGCCACCAGGTGGCCGCCGGGCACGAGGTGCACGTGCTGACCGCGACGGCCGACGGCGAGGCCTACCGCTCCGTGACCACGACGCCGGACGGCGTGCGGGTGCACCGCCTCGCCTCGCGCCTCGTGGCCGGACTCCCGGTCAACCCGCGCGGCGGCTCGCTGATCGCGCGGCGGCTTCGCGCGCTGGCGCCCGACGTCGTGCACGTCCAGGCGGGGGTCCTGTCACCGTTCGCGTTCCAGGGCGCGCGGGCCGCACGCGCCGCCGACCTCCCGCTCGCGATCACGTGGCACTGCATGCTCGACGGCGTCGAGCGACCGCTGCGCCTCGGTGCCCGCGCGCTCGACTGGGACGGCGAAAGCGCGGCGCTGTCCGCGGTCAGCGACGTCGCGGCGGCGCGGGTCGCGCAGGCGTTCCCGGTCGACGGCCTGCCCGGTGACGTCGGCGTGCTGCCCAACGGGCTCGACCTGGCCGCCTGGGCGCCCGCCGCCGGCACGGGCCCGCGGACGGCGGACGGTGTGCTCCGCCTCGTGGCCACGCAGCGCGTCGCGCCCCGCAAGCGCACGAGGACCCTCGTGCGCACGCTGGCGGCCGCGCGCACGGTGCTGGGGGACGGCACCGTCCAGCTGACGATCGCCGGGGACGGGCCGGACCTCGCGCGCGTGCGCCGCGAGGCCGAGCGCCTGGGCGTGGCCGGATCGCTCCACCTGCTCGGCCGCGTGCCGCGTGCCGAGCTCCCCGCGCTGTACGCGCGGCACGACGCCTTCCTCTCGCCGGCGCGGCTGGAGGCCTTCGGCATCGCCGCGCTCGAGGCGCGTGCGTCGGGGCTGCCGGTGGTCGCGCTGGCGGGCACCGGGATCGGCACCTTCGTCACGCACGAGCGCGAGGGGCTGCTGGCCGGCGACGACGCGGGACTGGTCTCCGCCGTCGTCCGCCTCGCGCTCGAGAACGGGCTGCTGGCCGGGATCACCGCGCACAACCGCGCCGTGCCGCCGGCGACCGCGTGGAGCGACGTGCTCGCCGCCGCCGAGCGCGAGTACGCCAGGGCGCGTCGCCTCGTCCGCTTCTGACACGACGTCCGACGGGACGTCGGCGTGCCTCGTGGGGAGGATCCGCGTGCGGGGTGCACGCGGATCCTCCCCACGGGTGTGGTGCGGGGGCCGCAGGCGGTGTCAGCGACGCCGGCCGCGGGCCGAGCCGATGACCGCGGTGAGCAGCAGCAGCACCCCGGCGGCCGCGAGTCCGATGATCGCGGTCAGCTCGAGGTCGAGCGAGAACCCGGTCGAGACGACGATCGTCAGGACGCCCACCGCGATCACGACCAGCCCCCAGACCACCGTGCCGGGGCGCGGACCGCGCGCGATCGGGCGCTCCGGGGTGTGCGGCCCGAACGGCGTGACGGGTGGCGTCGCACCGGGCGCCGTGTGAGCGGTGTCGAACGTGCGGTCGTGCGGTGTGCTGCTCATGAGGTGGCCTCCGTGATCTGGACGTCGCCGGCGCCGACCTGCAGGTCGAGCACGAGCTGGGGCTGCGCGCCGTCGGCGACGCTGTCGGTGGAGTAGACGAGCTCGTCCGGCAGACGGCCGGAGACGTGCTCGTCCTGACCGTCGACGGTCCAGCTGACCTCGCCCGCGAACATGTCGAGGTCGGCGCGGACGTCGGCGCCCTGCGGCACGACCACGACGATCTCGCCGGCGTTGATCGAGATCGGCACGGTCAGGGTCTCGTCGGTCAGCGGCACCTGCGTGAGGTCGATGCGCGCCGATCCCGCCCCGATGCTGACGGCGGCGGCGGCCTCGTCGCGCGTGGTCGGCGTGATGTCGACCTCGCCGAAGACCTGCTGGCCCTCCCAGTCCCAGTTCCAGCCCTGCGCGTTGGTGAGGGCCGACGGCGCCGCGACCAGACCGACGATCGCGAACAGCATCAGGATGCCGCTGCGGCGACCCCGGAGACCCGTGACGACGGTGGCGACCCCGACGAGCGTGACGAGCACACCGACGGTCAGCGCCCAGCCGGACCCGGCGACCACGCCCGCCCGGTTGGCGAGGAGCAGGCCGGCGACCGTGAGGATCGCCAGGGCGGCGACGACGGCGACCATCGCCCCGCCCGGACCCCGCACCAGCGGGGCCGGCGGCCTGGGTGCGGCGTACGAGGCCGCCCAGGGGGCGGATCCCGACGGGGAGGAGGCGCCTGCGGCGGCGGAGCTCGAGGATGCGGAGGCGTCAGGCAGCACGACGGTCTCGAACGGTGTGGTCGAGACGGCGGCGGCGGGCGATCCGTACGGATCCTGCAGGTCCTGCACCGTGGGTGCCGGCGAGGTCGCGGCGCTCGGAGCGGCCGATCCCCACAGCGGCGCCGCTCCGGAGGGCTGCGGGGTCGGGCCCGCACCGCCGGCGCCGTTCTGACCGCCGTTCCGGTGCGCACCCTTCCCCGTCCGGCGGTGGCGCACGTACAGGTAGACGAGGAGCGCGACGACGATCCACCCGGTGCCGCGCAGACCGTTCCACGCGCCGTCGCCGGCCCAGCCGGCACCGAACCAGCTCGCCGGACCGATGCCGGCCACGACGAAGAGGCCGATCCCGACGAGCGCCGAGTCACCGTGACCCCGCAGCGCGCGCTCGGCGTGGATGCGGCCGTCGGGCTCGGGCAGCAGCGCCCAGGCGACGCCGTACGCGAGGAAGCCCACGCCACCCAGGAGGAGCGAGGCGGCGAACAGGCCGCGGACCACGAGCGGGTCGAGGCCCCAGCGGGCGGCGACACCGCCGGCGACGCCGCCGATCCACCGCTCCTGGCTGCGGCGGATGCCGAGATCACGCACCCACGTCCAGAACGGCTGGGTGGTGGGCGGCGTGCTCCCGCCGGCGGGGGTGCTCGGCGGTGGTTCGAGTGGTGTGGACATGGCACCCAGCCTGGCGGTGAGAACGGCGGGCCAGCCATCGGGGACCGCCCTGATTCTCGCCCCGTCCGACCCTGAGATCGCCCCGACGGGGGGTCGGGGGCCGCCGTTGCGTGCCACGATCGTCGGGTGAGCACACCCGTCCCCCCGGCGCCGCACCGCCCGGCCGCCCCCGCGCCGTCGCGCGTGCGGCTGCTGCGCCCGCAGCGGGGCCGCTGGATCGCCGGGGTGGCCGCGGGCCTCGCGGCGCACCTGGGGATCGACGTGCGGATCGTCCGCGCCGTCCTGGCGCTGGCCACGCTGCTCGGCGGCGTCGGGGCGCTCGCCTACGTCTTCTGGTGGGTCACGATCCCGCCGGGCACCCCGGGACGCGAGCCCGCCGCCCCCGCATGGGCCCGGCTCGCGCGCCCCCTGACGGCCGCCGAGGGCGGGACGCGCCGCGGTCTGAAGGTGAGCGACGTCGTCGTCGCCCTCGGCCTGCTCGCGGTCGCCGCGCTCCTGCTGGCGTCGCGGCTCGGGGAGGGGCCCGGCCAGAACTGGGTCGTGCCGGTGCTGCTGCTGCTCGCCGGCGCCGCGCTCGCATGGAGCGAGCTCGACGCGCGGCGCCCGGGAGGTGCGGGTCACGGCCACGGCGCGATCACCGGCCGCGTGCGGGTGGCACGCCTCGCGGGCGGGATCGCGATCACCGCCACGGGGGTGTTCCTCCTCGTGGGGCAGCGGGCCGAGCCGGTGGTGATGGTGCAGTCGGCGCTCGCGGCGATCGCGGTGCTCGCCGGGGTCGCCCTGGTGCTGGCCCCGTGGTGGCTCCGGCTCGTGCGGGAGCTGGGCGACGCGCGCGCCGAGCGCGAGCGCGAGTCCGAGCGCGCCGACATCGCCGCCCACCTGCACGACTCGGTGCTGCAGACACTGGCGCTCATCCGCACCCGCTCGACCGAGCCCGAGGTGGTGCGGCTCGCGCGGGCGCAGGAGCGCGACCTGCGTTCGTGGCTGTACGACGACCGGGCCCCGGCCGCGACGTCGTTCGCGGTCCAGGTGAAGGAGGTCGTCGCGGAGATCGAGGACACCCGCACCCACACCGACGGCACCGCGCCCCAGATCGAGACGGTCGTGGTCGGCGACGTCGTCCCGACCGAGGAGACGCACGCCGTCCTGGCCGCGACACGGGAGGCGCTGCTGAACGCGGTCGCGCACGGGCGGCCGCCCGTGTCGGTGTACCTGGAGGCGTCGCAGACCGAGGTCGAGGTCTTCGTGCGCGACCACGGCGACGGGTTCGACCCCGACGCGGTCTCAGCCGACCGGTTCGGCGTGCGGGAGTCGATCCTCGGCCGGGTGCGGCGGCGCGGCGGCCAGGCGAGCGTGCGCGAGGTCCCCGACGGCGGGACCGAGGTCCGCATCTATCTTCCCCGGGACACCCGGGGCGACGGCGAGGAGTGAGATGAGCGAGAACAACCGGACGGCAGCGGCGGCAGGGGAGCCCGGCGAGCCCGTGCGGGTCGTGCTGGTGGACGACCACGACATGTTCCGGACGGGGGTGCGCGCGTCCCTGGACGCGCGGATCGACGTCGTCGGCGAGGCGGCGGACGTGCCGAGCGCCGTCGCCGTCGTCCGGCGGGAGCGGCCCGCCGTCGTCCTCCTGGACGTGCACCTGCCCGGGGGCGCCGGCGGCGGGGGCGCGGAGGTGGCGAGGCAGTGCGCCGACCTGGCGCCCGGCGTGCGGTTCCTCGCCCTGTCGGTGAGCGATGCCGCGGAGGACGTCGTCGGCGTCATCCGCGCCGGCGCGCGCGGCTACGTCACGAAGTCCATCAGCCCCGAGGCGCTGTGCGACGCCGTGGTGCGGGTGGCCGGGGGCGACGCCGTCTTCTCGCCTCGGCTGGCGGGCTTCGTGCTCGACGCGTTCGGTGCCGTCGGGGCCGCGGGCGCGGCCGAGCAGGCCGCCGACGACGACGAGATGGACCGTCTGACCGCGCGCGAGCGCGAGGTGATGCGACTGATCGCGCGCGGCCGCTCCTACCGCGAGGTCGCCGGGGAGCTGTTCATCTCGATCAAGACGGTCGAGACCCACGTCTCGGCGGTGCTGCGCAAGCTGCAGCTGTCCTCCCGGCACGAGCTCACCCGGTGGGCGGCGGCGCGGCGGCTGCTCTGACGCGTCCGACACCGGCGCCGCGCCCTCGACGCGCGCACCGTTCGACGGACCGCTAGGGTCGCGGCATCGGCTGCGGTGCTGCGGCCTCATCGAGAAGGAACCGCCGTGCGCAGAGTGCTCTCCGTCATCGTCGTGGCGCTGCTCGCCGCCTGCATCGGGATCGCTCCCGCGATGGCTGCGCCGGGCACACGTCTGACGGTCGTCCTGGCGGATCCGGATGCTGGACGGGCCTTCGTCAACGTCTCCGGGGTCGGTGAGGTCGAGGGATACCGCAGCTCTGCCGTGATCGCGCAGGGCGCGCGCGAGCCTGCGGTGTTCCTCGGTCTGCAGCCGGGCCGGTACAGCGTCCAGGTGTCGTTCGACGACCGTCCGACCGTCTGGGTGGCGCCCGACGGTCGGTCCCTTCCCCGAACGACGGCACCGCCACCCCTGGTGGAGGTCGGCACGAGCCCGGTCTCGGTCGGCCCGGTCACGGTCCCGGCCGGTGCGGGGTTGACGGGCCGTCTGGTCGACTCCGCAGGAGCTCCCGTCCAGGCCATGAACGTCTACGCAACGGCTCAGGACCTCAGCCAGCCGACCCGCATCACATCGGGCACGAGCGGCGCCTTCGGGCTGAGCGGACTCGCGGAGACGGGATACACGGTCGAGGCCGATGTGATCGGGCAGCGGTACCGCCTGGTCGAGGGGCCGCACGGGCTCGTGATGAGTCGCACGGGCGACCCGTTCGCCCCCGGTCTCGCCCTGGGGTCGACCACCGACCTCGGTGATGTGATCGTCCGGGACGTGTTCGCCGACGTCCGTGCCACGAATCAGTTCTCGACGGAGATCGCTTGGGCGCGCGAAGGGGGCATCGTCAACGGTTACGACGACGGGTCCTTCCGCCCCCGGGCACCCGTGAACCGCGACGCGATGGCGGCGTTCCTCTACCGGATGGCGGGGCGACCGTTCTTCGATCCCCCTGCTGTCTCACCGTTCGTCGACGTGCCTCCCTCCGCGGCCTTCTACCGCGAGATCACGTGGCTCGCGTCGACCGGGATCAGCACCGGCTGGCCGGACGGCACCTTTCGTCCGCTGCAGCCGGTGGCCCGTGACGCCATGTCGGCCTTCCTGTTCCGCTACGTGAGCGTCGCGGGCCACTGGCGAGGCACGTCGCAGTCGACGACCGCGGGGTTCCAGGCACCGTCGACGAGCCCGTTCACCGATCTGACGACCTCGACACCGTTCTTCAGGGAGATGGCCTGGATGTCCTACCGTTCGGTGTCCACCGGCTACCCGGACGGCTCTTTCCGACCGTCGGATCCCGTGCAGCGCGACGCCGTCGCCGCCTTCCTCCACCGCTCGAGAGGCTTCTGATGTCCCCGACCGGGCGCCCCCGCGCCACCTCCCTCACGGCACGGGCCCGCCGCGGGACGACCGCCGCTCTCGCCGCGCTCGCCTGTGCCGCGCTCGTCGTCGTCAGCGCCCCCGCTCCGAGCTCCGCCGAGGCCGTCGGGTCGACGACGAGGCTCACCGTGGTCCTGGACGGACCCGCGGCCGATCTTCTCCTGCTCCAGGTGACGCCGGTCGGGCCGGCGGGAGGGCCGACCCGGCACGGCATGGTCATCCACCGCGACAGGCAGTCTCACGCGATCACGCAGCTCTCCCCGGGCCCGCACACCGTCGCGCTCAACCAGGACCGGAGGACGAACCTCTACCCGTCGGGCTGGCTCGACGACGCCGGGCGGTGGGTGAGCAACGAGTCCGGAACGGCCCCCGTGGTCACGATCGGATCCAGCTGGCGGGAGCTCGGCCCGGTTTCGATGCCTCTCGGCGGGACGATCACGGGACGGCTCGTCGACTCCGCCGGGGCGGACGTCACTCTCCTCGGCGCCTCGGCGACCCCTGCGGGGGCCTCGGCGGAACGCACCGGCAGTGGTGACGGCTCCGCCCGGCTCCTGGTGCCGGGACTCTCCTCGACGACCTACGGCCTGCGCGTCGAGACGTTCCTCGGCGAGCACGTGTTGATCGACACCCCTGCCGGACCGGCGCTCGCGACCGAGGGGGCCCTGATGCCCGTGTCCGCGCGGCTGGGCACGACGACCGCGCTGGGTGCCATCGTGGTTCCGGACGTCTTCACCGACGTGCTCGCCTCGAACCAGTTCGCACGAGAGATCGCGTGGGTCAAGGACCGAGGGGTCGCCACCGGCTTCCCCGACGGCCGGTTCGCGCCGCTGCAGAGCGTCAACCGTGACGCGATGGCCGCGTTCCTCTACCGTCTCGCCGGCGAACCGCCGTTCACCGCGCCCGAGGCCTCACCCTTCGCCGACGTCCCCGTCGGCACCCAGTTCTACAAGGAGATCACCTGGTTGGCCGACTCCGGGATCTCGACGGGGTGGCTGGACGGCACCTTCCGACCGCTCGAACCCGTGGGCCGGGACGCGATGGCGGCCTTCCTCTACCGCTACGTCGACGCCTTCGGCCGGTGGGCTGACACGCCACGGTCCAGCACCACGCGTTTCGTAACACCGGTGGCATCGAGGTTCCCCGACGTGTCCACCACGTCGCCGTTCCACCGCGAGATCTCCTGGATGGCCGCCGAGTACCTCACGAACGGCTTCGGCGACGGCACGTTCCGCCCCCTCCAGCCCGTCAACCGGGACGCGATGGCAGCCTTCCTGATGCGGGTCTGGGGGAGGTGACGCGCGAGGAGACCCTCGGGGCGTCCCACGCCGTCGTGCGCGACGCTCGCAGGCCGCGCCAGGCCCTCGCGCCGAGCCGCGCCGGGGGGTCTCACCGGGCGCTCACGATTTCCTGACGGTAGGGTCGGGCCCATGCGTGTTGCGGTCCTCGGCGACGTCGGTCAGCTCGTGTACCACGTCGGCGACGAAGCGATGGTGCACGCTCTCAACCACGCCCTGACCTCCCGCGGGCACACCACCGTGATCCTGACCAGGGACGAGGCGGACACCCGCGCCCGGTTCGGCGGCGACGTCGCCACGGCGCCCACCCCCGTCTTCCCCTGGGCCCCCGCCGAGCGCGAGGCCTACCTCGCCTCGATCCAGAACCTCCTCGCCGGTCGCGAGCACGACCTCACCGACGACGACCCCGTCCACGCCCTGCGCGCGACCCTGCGGACGTGCGACGCCCTCGTCGTCGCCGGCGGCGGCAACATGAACTCGCGCTACGGCTGGCTGATGTACGAGCGCATGGCCGCCCTCGCGATCGCGCGCTCCCTCGACCTGCCGACGCTCGTCACGGGACAGACGGTCGGGCCAGCCCTGACGAGGCCGGACGTGCGCACCCTGGTGGACGGACTGTCCGGGACCCTCGCCGTGGGGGCCCGCGAGGACGCCACGCAACGACTCCTGGAGCGGCTGCTGCCCGACGGTCTCGTGCACCGCGTGCTCGACGACGCCGCCTTCCTCGGCGACGTCCCGGTGCCCACGGGCGTCGCGCCGTCGCCGTCCGCCCCCGAGTCCTCGGCGGGTGCCGTCGTCGTCACGATCGCGCACGGCAGCCTCGGAGTCGACGACGCCGCGCTGCCCCGCCTCGTGCGGGCGCTGGACGACCTCGCCGAGCGCTCCGGGGCCCCGATCCACCTCGTGCCCCACATGGCCGTGCCCGGCACGCGGCACGTGGACATCGAGATCCACGACCGGATCGCCGCGGCGCTCGCCGCCCCGGCGGTCTCGCTCGACGTCGAGCACGCGCTCGTCGCGGCGCGACGGGCGCGCGAGGCCGCGATCGTCGTCACGACGCGCTACCACCCCGCGGTGTTCGCGGCCGAGGGCGGCGTGCCGGCGCTGGCGATCGCCGCCGACGACTACTCCCGCGTCCGCCTCGCGGGTGCGCTCGGCTCCTGGGGGCTCGACGGCGCCGTCCTTCCGCTGGCCGACGTCGAGGTCGTCCCCGACCTCCTGTCGCGGCGGCTCCTGGCGCTGTGGGAGGGCCGGGACCGTGTCGCGGGCGCGCTCGCCGCGGCCGCGCCCGCCCTCGCCGCGCACGCGTCGGCCTTCTGGGACACGGCGAGCGACGCCGTGGCGACGGGTCGGATCTCGGGCGACGCGAGGACGAGCAGCCACCTTCCCGAGGTCGCCCGCGTCGTCGCGCCGGGCGCCGAGGTGGACGTCACGTCGCCGTCGACGCCGGTGGTCAGCGTCGTCGTGCGGACCAAGGACCGCCCCACGATGCTCGCCAGAGCGCTGGACGACATCGCCGGCCAGACGTTCTCGTCGCTCGAGGTCGTCGTCGTCAACGACGCCGGCGATGCGGCCGAGGTCGACGCCGTCGTGGCACAGGTCGTCGGGCTGGAGGACCGGGTTCGCGTGCTGCACCGCATCGTGTCCACCGGGATGGAGGCCGCGTCCAACGCCGGCGTCGAGCTGGCCCGCGGCGAGATGCTCGCGATCCACGACGACGACGACACCTGGGACCCGGCCTTCCTCGCCAGGTCCGTCGCTCACCTCCGCCACCACCCGACCGACCGTGCCGTCGCCGCCCGGACGGCGATCGTGTGGGAGAGGTCGGTCGACGGCGTCGAGCGGCTCGTGGAGGAGGGGCGCGAGATCTTCGAGCCCCACGTCCGCCTCGTCACGGTGCTCGACCTGATGCGCTACAACCGCATGGTGCCGATCAGCCTGCTGCTGCGGCGGTCGGTGCTGGAGGAGATCGGCAAGTTCGACGAGTCGCTGTCGGTGGTCGGGGACTGGGAGTTCAACCTCCGCCTGGCGACCCTGGGCCCGGTGACCGTGATGCCCGGCGAACCGCTCGCGTTCTGGCACCAGCGCCGCGCGGCCACGGACGAGCTGGGCAACAGCGTCATCGTCGACGCCGACGCCCACCTCGACGTCGACCTCCGGCTGCGCGACGAGCGTCTTCGCCGGCACGTCGCCGAACGCGGCGACGGCGACCTGATGTACCTGACGCGGTTCATGCACGAGCGGCACGAGGAGCTCGCCGGGCACGTGCTCGCCGTCGAGCAGCGGATCGTCGACCTGGAGAACCGCCTCGGTCGGGCGCTCGAGGCCATCGGCCACGAGACGCGCGAGGCGGGCGTGGTCGGCCTCGCCCGACGGAAGTACTGGGCCGCTCGGCACCGCCTGCGCGGCGGACGCGGCAAGGGCGCCGACCTCGACTGAGATCGGCGCCCTCGGCGTCGGTGCGTCCGGGGTCAGGAACCCCGCAGCGCCTCGCGCAGCGAGACCCGCGAACCCATCTTGAGCAGCGAGTTCGTGTAGATCTTGCTGGCCAGGGCGATCACCGCGAGCGTTGAGACCACGAGCAGCCCCAGCGACAGCAGCGGCTCCCACCAGGCGGCCTCGCCGAAGAACAGTCGCAGCGGCATCGCGACCGGGGCGCTGAACGGCACGTAGGACAGGATCGTCATCACCAGGGTGTTGTCGGCGAAGAAGACCACCCCGAAGTACGGCAGCATGATCAGCATCATGGCTGGGCTCATGATGGCGCCGGTGTCCTCCTGCCGCGAGACCATCGACGCACCGCCGGCGAAGATGCTGGCGACCAGCACGAAGCCGAACAGGAAGAACACCACGAACCAGATCAGCGGCGCCGAGAGCATGTCCAGCAGCGCCCCCTGACCGGTCAGGGCCAGACCGAGGGCGGCGACCGCCGCCATCGCCGCGGCGTTCCCGACACCGATGACGCTGTTGCCCAGGATCTTGCCGGCCATGAGCGCCCGGGCGGGGACCGCGGCCAGGAGGATCTCCACGACGCGGGACTGCTTCTCCTGCACCGTGTTCTGCACGATCATCGCGCCGGAGCCGAGGGCGACGACCATGAAGACCAGGCCGAAGGCGATCCCGATGAGCGCGCGCAGGCCGTCGGAGGTCGGCTTCGGCTCGAGCAGCTCGACGGCGGGGGCGACCGACAGAGCCTGGACCACGTCGGACGGAGCCTCGTCCAGCGCGAGGACGGCGATCCCCGAGGGTGAGGCGGAGTCCTCCACCACGGCGGCGTCGACGTCGCCCGAGCGCACGAGCGCCTCGGCCTCTGCGCGATCGGCGACGGCGACGCCCTCGAGCGTCTCCACGCCGTCGACCACCTCGCTCGCACCCGGCAGGACCGCCACGCGGGCGGGCTCGGGCTCGTCGGTGGCGCTGCCGCCGACGAGGCTCGAGACGATGATGCCGCCGAGGATCAGCACGAGCGTGATGATGCTGGAGATGATGAACGACTTCGTGCGGATCTGGCTGGAGATCTCGCGCTCGGCGACCAGGAGGGTCGCGTTCCAGGCGCTCACCGGCGCGCCGGGTCGGCGGCCGGTCCTCGGGGCGGCGGGGGTCCGTCGGTCCTGCTGCGTCGGCGTGCTCATGCCGCCTCCTCCTTCGTGCTCGGGGTGGTGGGTTCGTCGTCGCTGCGGGGGACGTCCACGACGATGTCGCGGAAGATCTCGCCCAGCGTGGGCCGCACTGGCCGGAAGGACGTGACCTCGCCGCGCGCGACGGCGTCGCGCAGCACCTGCTGGGCGACCGCCTCGTCGGCGTGGAAGACGGTGGTGTCGCCGGCCAGCTCCTCGACGCGGACGCCGGGGACGCCCCGCACCCACCCGGTGTCGGTGCGGGCCTCGAGCTCCCAGCGCGCGCTGCTGTGCGCGGTCCGCAGCTCCTCGCGGGTGCCGGTGGCGCGGATGGCGCCGCCGGCGATGATCACGAGGTCGTCGCACAGCCGCTCGACGACCTCGAGCTGGTGGGAGGAGAACAGCACGGGGATGCCGCGTGCGGCGTGCTCACCGATGACGGTGACGACCTCGTCCACCGCGAGCGGGTCGAGGCCGGAGAACGGCTCGTCCATGATCAGGACGTCGGGTTCGTGCACGAGCGCGGCCGCGACCTGCACGCGCTGCTGGTTGCCGAGCGACAGCGACTCCAGCTTGTCCTTGCGTCGCGGTCCGAGACCGAGTCGCTCGAGCAGGTCGTCGGCGCGCCGGGTGGCGCCCTGCTTGTCGATGCCGTGCAGCCGCGCGAGGTAGGTCAGCTGCTCGTTGATCTCCATCTTCGGGTAGAGGCCGCGCTCCTCGGGCATGTAGCCGAAGCTGCGCAGGGCGTCGCCGTCGATGGGTCGGCCGTCCAGCGACACCTCGCCCGAGCTCGCGTTCAGCACCCCGAGGATGATCCGCATGGTCGTGGTCTTGCCGGCGCCGTTGCCGCCGACGAAGCCCGTCAGCCGGCCGCGCGCGACGTCGAAGGAGACGTCCTGCAGCACCTGGCGGCTGCCGAAGCTCTTGGTGATGCCTGTGAGGCTGATCATCGGGTGTCCTCCCGCTCGTCGTTGCCTCCACGCTAGGAGAGCGGCGACGGCGGCGCCTCAGCCGTGCGGGCGATCCTGCGGCTCCGCCTCGTGGGGGAGAGGGGCGGTCGGCGCGGTCGGTCGCGTCAGCCGCGGGACTCAGCCGAGGTCGACCAGGCCGTGGCGGTAGGCGAACGCGACCGCCTGCACCCGGTCGCGCAGCGCGAGCTTCATCAGCACGTTGGAGACGTGGGTCTTCACGGTCGCGCGGCCGACGAACAGCTGCGCGGCGATCTCGTCGTTGGACAGGCCCTGCGCCAGGAGTGCGAGCACCTCGACCTCGCGCTCGGTGAGCGAGGCGACGGCGGCGGCGCTCGCGGGGTCACCGATCGACGGCGATGCGTGCGCCGGGGCGTCGACGGCGCCGTTCCCGCCCGCGACCGCGCGCTCGATGACGGCGCGCGTCACCTCGGGCGAGAGCAGCGAGTCGCCCGCGGCGATGGCACGGATGCCGTCGGCGAGCTGCTCGGGTCGCGAGTTCTTCAGCAGGAACCCGCTGGCGCCCGCCGTGAGGGCCGCGAGCAGGTAGTCCTCGCGCTCGAACGTGGTCAGCACGAGCACGCGCGCGGACACGTCGGGGTCCGCGACCAGCCGTCGCGTCGCCTCGAGCCCGCCGATCCCCGGCATCTCCACGTCCATGCAGACGACGTCGGGGCGCTCGCGGCGCACGACCTCGATCGCCTCCTCGCCGCTCCCGGCCTGCCCGACGACGTCGATGTCGCCCTGCAGCTGCAGGATCGTCCGGATGCCCTCGCGCATCAGGGCGTGGTCGTCGACCAGGACGATGCGGACGGGTGCGGTCATCGGGTGCTCTCCAGGGTGGGGACCGAGGTCGGGGTGGCGGCGGGGGGTGGCGTCGTGGCAGCGGGCAGCGGGACCGTCGCGCGCACGAGGAACCCGCCGGCGAGCCGGGGCTGCGCGACGAGGGTCCCGGCGAGCGCCTTGACGCGTTCGTGCATGCCGAGCAGGCCGAGCCCGGCGCCTGTGGCCCGCGTGGGGCGGCCCGCGCCGTCGTCGGCCACCTCCAGCTCGACGCTGCCGTCGTGGTGGCGCAGCCGGACCGACACCGTCGCCCCGGTGCCGGCGTGCTTGAGCACGTTCGTCAGGGACTCCTGCGTGATGCGGTAGAGGTTCAGCGAGACGAGCGGTGGCAGGGGCTGCGGCTCGCCGATCCGCTGCACGTCGATCGCGAGGCCGGCCGTGCGCGACTCCGCGACGAGGTCGTCGAGGTCGTCGATCCCCGGGGCGGAGTCGGGGTCGACGGCCTCGTCGTCCCGCAGGGTCCCGAGCAGGTTGTAGAGCTCAGCGACGGCGCCGCGCGAGGAGTCCTCGAGCGCCTCGATCTGGGTCTCGGCGGCGCGCGTGTCGTGCGCGAGCAGGGCCCGTGCGGCCGCGGCCTGCACGCCCATGAGCGAGACGTGGTGCGCGACGGCGTCGTGCAGCTCGCGCGCGATGCGCAGCCGCTCGATGGTGATCGCCTGCTGCGACAGGCGCGCGCGCTCGCGCTGCAGCTCCTGCGTCCTGGCCTCGCCGACGGCGCGCTGCCTGGCCGCGTTCCAGGCGTGGTTGCCGAACCAGTAGGCCCCGGCGAAGTAGAGGACGTTGACCATCGTCTGCTGCAGCATCAGGGCGGCCACCGGGGTCATCGCGCCGAAGCCGGCCGCGTCCTCGAGCCCGAGGTCGGCGGTGCTGGCGCGGAAGAACGAGGTCAGCAGCCAGACGAACATCACCGCGACGATGGTCAGGCGCACGACCGTGGCGCGGCGACGGTCGGGCTCCCACGCGCCGATCGTGTAGATCGCCATGAACAGGGCGATGTTGGAGACGGTCGCCTCCGCCACCGGGATCTCACCGACCGCGACGAAGGCGACGGCGGCGACGACGGCGACCACGCTGGGGTAGCGGCGTCGCCACGCCAGCGGGAGCGTCACCGCGGCGAGCACGCCCACCGCGAGCGGCAGGGGGGCGGCGCCACCCGCCTCGCCGTACATGCCGAACGCGCGGCCCAGCACGAGGGAGCCGATGGCGAGGGCGAGGAGCCCGACGGCGATGCCCGCGTCGGCGCGTCGCTCACCGGGCGTGGGGCCGGGGCGGCGCCACGTGAGCAGCTCGGGATCGTTGGTCACGACGACACGGTAGCCACGAGCGCCGGTGGGGCGCCTCCGTCCAGCGGTGGAGCGGTGGAGCGGTGCGTCGATGTCGGCGGTGAGATCTACGCTGGAGGGGCCATGACGACTCTCTTCGACAACCTCCTGCCCGGTCCCGGGAGCGACGGACGTGACGCGTCCTCCTCGCTCGGGGCGCTCGCCGTGACGGCCCCGGGAGCCCGGCTGCCCGGCATCGTCCCCCTGGCGCGCAGCGGGGGCAGGGGAGCAGGCGGCGCGGGGGACGGGACCGACGGCGAGAACGGCGGGCGTCCCGTCGGGGGCGGGCGCCACCTGCGGACCGGCCGCTCGGCGGAGTCGCTCCTGGAGGGGCTGAACCCGCAGCAGCGCGAGGCCGTCGAGCACACGGGCGGTCCGCTCCTCATCATCGCGGGAGCAGGTTCGGGCAAGACGCGCGTGCTGACCAACCGGATCGCCCACCTCCTCGCCACCGGTCAGGCCCGTCCGGGCGAGATCCTGGCCATCACGTTCACCAACAAGGCCGCGGCCGAGATGCGCGAACGCGTCGAGGAGCTGGTCGGCCCGCCGGCGCGGAGCATGTGGGTCTCCACGTTCCACTCGGCGTGCGTGCGCATCCTGCGCCGTGAGCACGCGGCCCTGGGGCTGCGCTCGAGCTTCTCGATCTACGACTCCGCGGACTCCCAGCGCCTGATGCAGCTGGTCTGCCGCGGTCTCGACCTCGATCCGAAGCGGTTCCCGCCGAAGGCGTTCAGCAAGCGCGTCTCCGACCTCAAGAACGAGCTCATCGACCCGGACGAGTTCGCGCGCACGGTCAGCGAGTCCAACGCCTACGAGGCGAACCTGGCTGCGGCCTACCGCGGGTACGCCGACCGCCTCCGGCAGGCGAACGCGCTCGACTTCGACGACCTGATCGCGACCACGGTGCACCTGCTGCAGGCGTTCCCGGCCGTCGCGGAGAGCTACCGCCGCCGGTTCCGCCACGTGCTGGTGGACGAGTACCAGGACACCAACCACGCCCAGTACGTGCTGGTGAAGGAGCTGGCGGGCGTCTCGACCACCGGGTGGGAGGTGCCCGAGGGGGACGCCACGCACGGTGCGCCGGAGCCGTCGGTCGTCCCGCCGGCGCAGCTGACCGTCGTCGGTGACGCCGACCAGTCGATCTACGCCTTCCGGGGCGCCACGATCCGCAACATCCTCGAGTTCGAGGAGGACTACCCGCAGGCCCGGACCATCCTGCTCGAGCAGAACTACCGCTCGACCCAGAACATCCTCACGGCCGCGAACGCCGTGATCGCCCGCAACCCGGGGCGCCGCGCCAAGAACCTGTGGACCGCCGAGGGCAGCGGTCCGAAGATCATCGGCTACGTCGCCGACTCCGACCACGAGGAGTCGCGCTTCGTCGCCGACGAGATCGACGCCCTCGGCGACTCCGACGGGGTCAAGCCGGGCGACGTCGCGGTGTTCTACCGCACCAACGCCCAGTCGAGGTCGCTCGAGGAGGTGCTGGTCCGCTCCGGCATCCCGTACAAGGTCGTCGGCGGGACGCGGTTCTACGAGCGCCGCGAGGTCAAGGACGCGATCGCCTACCTGCGTGCCATCGCCAACCCCGACGACTCCGTCAACATCCGGCGCATCCTCAACGTGCCCAAGCGCGCGATCGGGGACCGGACCGAGGGCGCCCTGGCGTGGTTCGCCGAGCGCGAGCGCATCTCGTTCGGGGCCGCCGTCGAGCGCTACGAGGAGATCGGCATGCCGGCGCGCGCCGCCGGGGCCGTCGGCGAGTTCGCCGAGCTCATGTCGGGGCTGCGCGAGCTGCTCGAGGCGGGCGGCTCGCCGGCCGAGGTGCTCGACGCCGCGCTGGACCGTTCCGGCTACCTCGCGGAGCTGCGTGCCAGCGACGACCCGCAGGACGCGACGCGGGTGGAGAACCTGGCCGAGCTGCACGCCGTCGCCGCGGAGTTCACCGCCTCCGACCCCGACGGCGACCTGGTCGACTTCCTCGAGCGCGTGGCGCTCGTGGCCGACGCCGACCAGATCCCCACCGAGGACGGCGGCGACGGCGTCGTCACCCTCATGACGGTGCACACGGCCAAGGGCCTCGAGTTCCCCGTCGTGTTCGTCACCGGTCTCGAGGACGGCACCTTCCCGCACCAGCGCTCGCTCGCCGATCCCGACCAGCTGAGCGAGGAGCGACGGTTGGCCTACGTCGCGCTGACCCGCGCCCGGCACCGGCTCTACATCACGCGCGCGGCCGTCCGCACGGCGTTCGGCGTGCCCAACGAGCTGCCGGCGTCACGCTTCATCGACGACCTCCCCACCGAGGTGCTCGAGTGGCGGCGCGAGGAGTCCTCGATGCAGACCCTGCGCGGTGGCTGGGGCGGCGGCTACGGCTCCCGCGGCGGCTACGGCTCCGGCGGCGGATCGCGCAGGAGCGACGACGGCGACTTCTCACCCGCCTACGGCAGCGGCACGCGCGGCGAGTCCGGGGGGACGGGAGCCCGGGGCGGTCGATCCGACCTGACCCGGTCCTTCGGTCCGCGGCGCACCGACGCCTCGGGTGGCGCGGGCGCCGCGAAGGCGCAGGCGGACGTGCCCACGCTCGCGGTGGGAGAGCGCGTCACGCACGACTCCTACGGTCTCGGCACCGTCGTCTCCCTCGAGGGCTCCGGCTCGAGCGCGGTGGCGAAGATCGACTTCGGCAGCGGCGGCACCAAGCGGCTGCTCCTGCGGTACTCGCCTGTCACCAAGCTCTGACGGCCCGCCTTCCAGGGCGGCCGCGCGAGCGGCAGCCCTAGGATCGACGCGTGTCCTTCCCCACCCTCGTCGGTCTCGTCCTCGGGCTCCTCGGCCTGTTCTCGCTCGCCAACGGCGCCTTCACGATCTGGCGCTCCTCGGGACGCCGCACCCGATCGGCCGTCGTGGCGGAGGTGGTGCCGCAGGCCACCTTCCAGATCCTCCACCTGGACGTCGACGACGACGGCGGCACCGTGCGCGTCCCCGCTCGACGTCCGCTCCAGCCCACGCCGGTCGAGGTCGGCCAGCGGCTCGAGGTCGTGCTCGACGGCCGCCGGAAGATCGCCTGGATCGGTCGCCCACCGCGTTCGCTGCGGGTGCTCGGCGTCGTCTCCATCGTGCTGGGGACGCTCCTGATGCTGTTCGGGGTGAGCCTCGTCGCGGCGGGCACCTCACTCTGAAGGCGCTTTCCGCGAGGCGCGCAGTGACCTGCGGCACGCCCCACGCGCCCCTCTCGCGGGCTAGGGTGGTCGCGTTGTCTCTACGTCGAGACACCTCTGCATCCCAGCGCCGAGATCCGGCGTGAAACGGAAGGACCTCTGTGGACCTGTTCGAGTACCAGGCACGTGACGTCTTCGAGAAGCACGGTGTCCCCGTGCTCGGCGGCATCGTCGCGACGACTCCCGACGAGGCACGCGCGGCGGCCGAGAAGCTGGGCGGCGGCGGCGTCGTCGTCGTCAAGGCCCAGGTCAAGACCGGAGGCCGCGGCAAGGCCGGCGGCGTCAAGGTCGCCAAGACCCCGCAGGAGGCCTACGACCACGCGGCCGCGATCCTCGGGATGGACATCAAGGGCCACACCGTCCACCGCGTGATGATCGCCGAGGGCGCCGACATCGCCGAGGAGTTCTACTTCTCCGTGCTGCTGGACCGCGCGAACCGCTCCTACCTGGCCATGGCCAGCGTCGAGGGCGGCATGGAGATCGAGATCCTCGCCGTCGAGCGCCCCGAGGCCCTCGCCCGCATCGAGGTCGACCCGACGGTCGGCATCGACGCGGCCAAGGCCGCGGAGATCGTCGCCGCCGCCGGCTTCGACGCCGACATCGCCGAGGACATCGCCGACGTCTTCACCAAGCTGTGGACGGTCTACCAGGCCGAGGACGCCACGCTGGTCGAGGTCAACCCGCTGGTCCGCACGGGCGCCGGGAAGATCGTGGCCCTGGACGGCAAGGTCTCGCTCGACGAGAACGCCTCCTTCCGCCACCCGGACCACGCCGAGCTCGAGGACGCCTCCGCGGTCGACCCGCTCGAGGCCAAGGCGGCCGAGAACGACCTCAACTACGTCAAGCTCGACGGCAGCGTCGGCATCATCGGCAACGGTGCGGGGCTCGTCATGAGCACGCTCGACGTCGTGGCCCTCGCCGGAGAGAAGCACGGCGGCGTGACGCCGGCCAACTTCCTCGACATCGGTGGCGGCGCGTCCGCGGCCGTGATGGCCGCCGGCCTCGACGTCATCCTGGGTGACGCGCAGGTCAAGAGCGTGTTCGTCAACGTCTTCGGCGGGATCACCGCGTGCGACGAGGTCGCCAACGGCATCGTGAAGGCGCTGGAGATCCTGGGCGACGAGGCGAGCAAGCCGCTGGTCGTCCGCCTGGACGGCAACAACGTCGAGGAGGGGCGCCGCATCCTCGCGGAGGCCGCCCACCCCCTCGTCACGCTCGCCGAGACCATGGACGGCGGCGCCGACAAGGCTGCCGAGCTGGCCAACGCCTGAGCCCCGCCTCCCCCTGACACAGAAGGACTGAACCAGACATGGCTATCTTCATCGACGCCGACTCGCGCGTCATCGTCCAGGGCATGACCGGCTCCGAGGGCCTCAAGCACACCACCCGGATGCTCGCCTCGGGCACCACGATCGTCGGCGGTGTGAACCCCCGCAAGGCCGGCACCTCTGTCACCTTCCCCGGCGCCGACGGCGCCGACGTCGACGTGCCCGTCTTCGGGTCCGTCGCCGAGGCCGTCGAGGCCACGCGCGCCGACGTCTCGGTCATCTTCGTCCCGCCGGCCCACACGAAGGGCGCCGTCGTCGAGGCGATCGAGGCGGGCGTGCCGCTCGTCGTCATCATCACCGAGGGCGTCCCGGTCGCCGACAGCGCGGAGTTCTTCACGTTGGCGCAGGCCAAGGGTGTGCGCCTCATCGGCCCGAACTGCCCCGGAATCATCAGCCCCGGCAAGTCCAACGTCGGCATCATCCCCGCGAACATCACGGGCCCGGGCAAGGTCGGCCTGGTGTCGAAGTCCGGCACGCTGACCTACCAGATGATGTACGAGCTGTCCGAGTACGGCTTCTCCACCGCGATCGGCATCGGCGGCGACCCGATCATCGGGACGACCCACATCGACGCCCTCGAGGCGTTCGAGGCCGACCCCGACACCGAGGTCATCGTGATGATCGGCGAGATCGGCGGCGACGCCGAGGAGCGGGCCGCCGAGTTCATCAAGGCCAACGTGACCAAGCCGGTCGTCGGCTACGTCGCCGGCTTCACCGCCCCCGAGGGCAAGACGATGGGCCACGCCGGCGCCATCGTCTCCGGCTCCGCCGGGACCGCGCAGGCCAAGAAGGAGGCCCTCGAGGCCGCCGGGGTCAAGGTCGGCACCACGCCGAGCGAGACCGCGCAGCTCGTGCGCGACCTGCTGGGCTGAGGCCCGCGCCCGGGCGCGTGCCGCCCGGTGAGATCAGACGCACCATCGACGACGGCGTGGCTCACGAGCCACGCCGTCGTCGCGTTGCACCATGGGAACGATGGCCCGTCCTCCCGCACCCCGACTCACGCCGCGACCCGTCGCGGCGCCCGCCCGCGACCGCGCCGGACGTGACGCCACGCCCGCCGACGCGCGCGACACCGACGCCTACGAGCGCTACGACGCCGCGGACGACGGGTTCGACGACGAGTCGGACGACGACGACGACGCGGGTGACACGCAGGCCCTGGCGATCCGCAGCCCCGGCGGGTCGAGCGAGTATGGCGCACCCCGGCGGTGGACCGTCCTGGAACCCGCCGCGCGGGCGCGCGAGGGGGTGCTCCGGCCCCAGCTCGTGCGGGCGCTGCGCGCCGGTCTCGAGTCCGTCATCATCTCCTGGCTTCTCGTCACGGTGCCCGTCATCGCGGCCTACGTCGCCACGGTCGCCTCGCCGACGCTGGGGGAGGCCAGCTGGCTCGACGCCGCCCGCAGCGGCAGCGCGGGCTGGCTCCTGGGACTCGGGCAGGAGATGCCCGTCGTCGCCGCGGACGGCACCGCGACGGCGGTCACCCTGGCCCCGCTCGCCCTCACCCTGCTGACCGCCGGCCTGCTCGCCGGCAGCGTCCGCCGGGCGCGGCTCACGCACCCGGCGGCGTTCCTCGTCGCGGCCCTGGCTGCCGCGGCAGCGGTCGGCGGCGCCTACTCGCTGGCCGAGGCCTCGGTCAGCGCTCGCGCGGGGATCACCACGGCCGTCGTCGTCGCCATGTCGGTCACGGTCGGTGCCTGGCGGTCGGGAGCGCTGCCGGCGCTGCCGGAGCACGCCGTCGTCACCGCGCTCGCCGACGGCGCCCGGAGCGGCCTTCGCGCGTCGCTCGCCCTCGTGGCGCTCGGCGTCGCGACGGTGCTGCTGCTCCTGCTCACCCGGGCGTCGGACGTGCTCGAGGTGCAGCGTGCGCTCGGCCCGGACGCCCTGAGCACGGTCGTGCTGGTGGTCGGTCAGCTGCTGGCGCTCCCGACGTTCGCGGTCTGGGCGTTGTCCTGGTGGCTCGGACCGGGGTTCTCGATCGGTCTCGTCGACGTCGTCCCGGCGGGTGTCACGGACGGCCCCCTGCCGGTCATCCCGATCCTGGCGGCGATCCCGGAGTCGGGCGGCGGACCCGGCGCCGCCGCCGTCGTGCTTCCCGTGCTCGTCCTGACCCTCGCCCTGACCGGGGTGGTGCGACGCACCGCCGGCGACCTCCGGCGACTGATCCTCACGCTCGCCGCGGCGACCGTGACGACGACGGCGCTCCTCACCGTGCTGGCGGGGCTCTCGGGCGGCGCCGACGGTGCGACCGTCGGACCGCTCGCGGCCGTCGGCACCTCGGCCCCGGCCGTCGCCCTCGCCGCCGGGGTGACCACCGCGCTCGCGTCGGTGCTCGCGTGGCTCCTGGTGACGGGGGCTCGACGCCTGGATCTCCCCGCGCGCTACCCGGTGCTGCGCGAGGTGGCCGCCGCGTGGCGGCGCGTGCGCGCGCGGGTCGCGACCTCGCCGCTGGGGCGCCGTCTCAGCCGCGGCTGAGGAACCCGAGGAGGTCCTCGGTGAACCGCGCCTCGCAGGCGGCCTCGGCCCCGTGCGTCAGCGCGCGGTCGCGGCACTGCTGGAGGTCCATCTGGGCGGGCCACGACACGATTGCCGCGCCGCTGGTCAGCGCGACGAACCCGCTCATCGCCAGCGACGCGATGATCAGGGGGTTCCAGATCGCTCGGGTGGTCCCGCGCGAGGACATCAGCATGCGGATCCCCACGACCACGGCCACGACGGCCAGCACGAGGGCGAGCACGGACCACGGCAGCTGGAGCGAGGAGGCGAGGACGGCGGCCGCGACCAGCAGGAGGAACCGTCCGAGCCCGCGACGCGACGATCCGCCGGCGGCCTCGCCGTCAGCTGCCGCGCCGGAGTCGTCGCCGTCCCGGTGCGGGGCGTCCTTCGGGCGCGAGGTCGGGGCGCGACGGACGGGCGTCGCGGGGCGCTGCGGGCGGCTGGACTGCACGGGGCGTGCCGGCGGGAGCTGCTGCACGCCGGGCAGCTGCTGCTGACCGGGCTGCTGGGGCTGCTGGGCGTGCTGGGTGCTCGAGGGTGCCCCGCCCGAGACCGTGCCCCGGACCTGCTGGGGCGGCGGGTAGGCCGCCGGGGCCCCGGGCTCCGTCCCGGCCGGGTCGGCCGCGGGGTCGGTCCCGTGCGTCGGCCGCGACGTCTCGTCGTGCCTGCTGTCGTCCGCCACTGGTTCCTCCGTCGTCGTGCGCCCGCGGGTGGCTCCCCGCCGTCCGGCCCCGACCATTGTGCGCGATGGGGCGGGCGGCGGACGGCCCCTGGACGGGCGCGGTGGGGATCCGTCGCCCCGACTACCCTCGCAGGGTGAACTCCCAGCGCCCCGCCCGCGTCGTCGTCCTCATCTCCGGGGGAGGGTCGAACCTCGCGGCGCTGCTGGCGGCGTCGGACGAGCCCGGCTACGGCGCGCAGGTCGTCGGCGTCGGGGCCGACCGACACTCGGCGGCCGGGCTGGCTCTCGCCGCGGAGCGGGGCATCCCGACCTTCGTCGAGCGCGTCGGCGACCACGTCGAACGCGCCGACTTCGACCGCGCGCTGACGGCCAGGGTCGCCGAGCTCGAACCCGACCTCGTCGTCTCGGCCGGCTTCCTCAAGCTCGTCGGGGCCGACTTCCTCGCGGCGTTCGCAGGCCGGTACGTCAACACGCACAACTCCCTGCTGCCGGCGTTCCCGGGCATGCAGGCGCCCGCGGACGCGCTGGCGCACGGCGTCAAGGTGGCCGGAGCCACCCTGTTCGTCGTCGACGAGGGGGTGGACGCCGGACCGATCATCGCCCAGACCGTCGTGCCCGTGCTCGACGACGACGACCTCGACACCCTCACCGAGCGGATCAAGGTCGCCGAGCGCGCACAGCTGGTCGACGTCGTCGGGCGCCTGGCCCGTGACGGCTGGCGCGTCCGGGGGCGTCGGGTCGTCATCGGGACGGCCGACGAGGCGCTCCGCTAGTCTTGCCGCGGACCGTGACTGGCGACGTCGGCCCCCTGGTGGGCGCGGCACGAGGTGGACAACCACCGGGGAGCGGTCCAGTGCTGGCCCCGACCTCACCCGCCGATCGCCTGGGCGCGTGACCTGACCGACGTCCTCGTCCCCAGGAGCACCCACCCATGACCCACGCAGCCACCCCCCGCACCACGCCCGACGTCGTCCCCGTGCGCCGCGCGCTCGTCTCGGTCTACGACAAGACCGGTCTCGTCGAGCTCGCCACGGCGCTGTCGGCGGCCGGCGTGGAGATCGTCTCGACCGGATCCACCGCCGCCACGATCGCCGCGGCCGGTGTCCCCGTCGTCGGCGTCGAGGAGGTCACGGGCTTCCCGGAGATGCTCGACGGGCGCGTCAAGACGCTGCACCCGCGCGTGCACGCCGGGATCCTCGCCGACCGCCGCCTGCCCGAGCACGTCGCCACGCTCGCCGAGCACGGCATCGAGGCCTTCGACCTCGTGGTGGTCAACCTCTACCCCTTCGCCGCGACGGTCGCCTCGGGCGCCGGGCAGGACGAGTGCGTCGAGCTCATCGACATCGGGGGACCCTCGATGGTCCGCGCCGCGGCCAAGAACCACCCCAGCGTCGCCGTCGTCGTCGACCCCCGCGCCTACGACGGCGTCGTGGCGGCCGTCACCGGCGGCGGCTTCACCCTGACGCAGCGGCGCTCGCTGGCGGCCACCGCGTTCCGCCACACAGCGAGCTACGACGTCGACGTCGCCTCCTGGATGGGCAGCGTCGTCGCTCCCGACGACGTCGTCGGCGAGGGCGACCAGCCGAGCGGCTCCAGCGCTTTTCCGAGCTGGGTGGGGGCGACCTGGGAGCGCGCCGCCGTCCTGCGCTACGGCGAGAACCCCCACCAGCGCGCGGCCCTCTACGTCGACGGGGCCGGACACCCCGGCCTCGCCCAGGCCGAGCAGCTGCACGGCAAGGAGATGAGCTTCAACAACTACGTCGACGCCGACGCCGCGTGGCGCGCCGCGTTCGACCACGACGCCGCCGCCGTCGCCGTCATCAAGCACGCCAACCCGTGCGGCATCGCGATCGGCGACACGATCGCCGCGGCGCACGCCGCGGCGCACGCGTGCGACCCGGTCTCCGCGTTCGGCGGGGTCATCGCCGCGAACCGCGAGGTCACGGCCGCGATGGCCGCCCAGGTCGCCGAGGTCTTCACCGAGGTGATCCTCGCGCCCTCCTACGAGAGCGAGGCGCTGGAGATCCTGCAGCGCAAGAAGAACATCCGCGTGCTCGTCGTGGCCCCGCCCGCGCGCGGCGGCGTGGAGATGCGGCCGGTCTCCGGCGGTGTCCTGCTGCAGCAGCGCGACGCCGTCGACGCCGTCGTCGAGGCCGGCGGCGACGACCCGTCGTCGTGGACCCTGGCCACGGGCGAGGCCGCGGACCCCGCGACCCTGCGGGACCTGGCGTTCGCGTGGCGCGCGGTGCGCGCCGTGAAGTCCAACGCGATCCTGCTCGCCTCGGGCGGCGCGTCCGTCGGCGTCGGGATGGGACAGGTCAACCGGGTGGACTCGTGCCGCCTGGCGGTCGAGCGGGCCAACGGCGTCGGCACCGAGGGGGGCGAGGGCGTCGAGCGCGCCAGGGGGGCGGTCGCGGCCTCGGACGCGTTCTTCCCGTTCGCCGACGGTGCCCAGGTCCTCATCGACGCCGGCGTGCGGGCCATCGTGCAGCCGGGCGGGTCGGTGCGCGACGCCGAGGTCGTCGCCGCGGCGGCCGCCGCGGGCGTGACGATGTACCTCACGGGGACCCGGCACTTCGCTCACTGAGCGGGCGCGCGGATAGGGTCGCCCGGTGGAGCGGATCAAGGTCAACGGCGTGCAGCTCGCGGCGCTCGGCGGGGTGCTGGCCGCGACGCTCGTCGCGCTCGTCTCGGTGCGCGGCGCGATGCAGGTGCTCTCGCTGGTGCTGCTGGCCCTCGCGGTGCTGCGGCTGGCGGGGCGTCCGGAGCGGGTGCTGGTGGCGCGCTCGAGGCTGTTCGACGTCGCGCTGCTGCTGGTGCTGAGCGGCGCGCTGGGCTACCTCTCCTTCAGCCCCGGCCTCTGACGACACGCTTCCCCCGGCGCCCCCGGAACGACCGAACGGGACCGAACCGCAGCAGCGCTGCGGCTCGGTCCCGTTCGTCGTGCGTGGTGGATCAGGAGCGGGGGGTGCCCGGCTCGTCGTGGTTCTGGGTGGTCGGGGCGGCGGGGTCGGTCGGGTCCGTCGGCTCGAACTCGGCGGTCTCGTTCCGCTCGGTCACCACGACCTCCTCGGTGGCGCCGGTCGTGCCGGGGACCGCGGCCGCCCGGTTCTGACGGGCGAGCAGCGCGTCGATCGCGTCGACGTCCGACTCCTGCTCGGCGGCGGCCTCGACCTCGCGCTCGGTGGCGCTGACGGACTCGCTGCCCTCGGCGGGCTCGGTCTCGGGCCACGCCTGCACCGCGGCGGGCGAGGGGGTCGCGAGCAGGTAGACGAGACCGGCGATCGCGGCGCCGAGCAGCGGCGCGACCCAGAACAGCCAGAGCTGCTGGAGGGCCCAGCCGTCGGAGAAGATGGCGGTCGCGGTCGCGCGCGCCGGGTTCAGCGAGCCGTTCGTGATCGGGGCGGCGAGCGCGATCAGCACGCCGAGCGTCAGGCCGATCGCGGCGGGGGCGTAGGAGATGCGCGAGCGCTTGTCGGTGACGCCGAGGATGACGCCGACGAACACCGCCGTCGCGACGACCTCGACCAGCAGGGCCTGAACCAGGGAGAACTCGACCTGACCGCCGGAGATCGTCGCGAGCGGCGAGTGCTCGCCGAAGCCGTTGCTCGTGCCGGAGAAGAACGTCCGCGCCGTGGCGTCGGGGTTCTGCCCGATCAGCGACGGGAGCGAGGACGGGATCAGGAAGAACAGGATGGCGGACGCTGCGGCACCGCCGACGAGCTGCGCGACCCAGTAGGGCACGAGGTCGGCCCACGAGATGCGACCCGCGATGGCGCCGCCGAGGGAGACGGCCGGGTTGAAGTGTCCGCCCGAGATGTGCCCGACGGCGCTGGCGGCACCCAGCACCGCGATGCCGAAGCCGAGCGGCACGATGACCCCGTTGCCGGCCACGCCGTTGACGGCGGCGAACAGCGCCAGGCCGACACCGAGGAGCACGAGGGTGAAGGTGCCGAACACCTCGGCGCCGAGGCGTGCCACGAGGCTGTACTCGGGGGCGACGTCGGTCTCCTCGCGGATCTCCACCTCGACGGGGTCGAGGTTCTCGGCGGGTGCCGAGCTCACTGCGGACATGGCTGCTCCTTCTCGGGGCGACATCGTGCGGTCTGGGGGCGTCGCGTCGACGCCGCCGAGCATCCTCGCACCGAATCCTGGACGCGGCCACAGGCTCACCGCGGTGACCGCGCTGCGAGATCGCCGCTCCGAGGAGCGCACGTCGGTGGACGACGACGGAACGCACGACGCACCGGCACCCCGTGAGGGGCCCGGCGCGTCGCGAGCGCTGCGGGTCTGCCGCAGCCGTGGCGTCAGAGGGCGGCGAGGGCCTCGTTCAGCGTGCGGCTCGGGCGCATCACGGCCTCCGCCTTGACGGCGTCGGGCCGGTAGTAGCCACCGATGTCGGCCGGGCTGCCCTGCACCGCGGCGAGCTCGGCGACGATCGTCTCCTCACCCTCGGTCAGCGCGGCGGCGAGCCCGGCGAACGCGGCTGCCAGCTCGGCGTCGACCTCCTGCGCGGCCAGCTCCTGCGCCCAGTACAGCGCCAGGTAGAAGTGCGAACCGCGGTTGTCGATGCCGCCGATCCGGCGGGTCGGGGACTTGTCACGGTCCAGGAACGTGCCCGTGGCCCGATCGAGCGTGTCGGCCAGGATCTGCGCGCGGGCGTTGCCCGTCGTCGTGGCCAGGTGCTCGAACGAGGCCGCCAGGGCGAAGAACTCCCCGAGGCTGTCCCAGCGCAGGTAGTTCTCCTTCACGAGCTGCTGCACGTGCTTGGGGGCGGAACCGCCGGCGCCGGTCTCGAAGAGGCCACCGCCGTTCATCAGCGGCACGACCGAGAGCATCTTCGCGCTGGTGCCCAGCTCGAGGATGGGGAACAGGTCGGTGTTGTAGTCGCGCAGCACGTTGCCGGTCACGGAGATGGTGTCCTCGCCGCGGCGCGCGCGCTCGAGGGAGAACGTGCACGCGGACGCCGGGTCCATGATCTCGATGCTCAGGCCGGTCGTGTCGTGCTCCGGCAGGTACTCCTTCACCTTGGCGATGAGGTTGGCGTCGTGCGCGCGGGCGGCGTCGAGCCAGAACACGGCGGGCGAGCCGCTGGCGCGCGCGCGGGTGACGGCGAGCTTGACCCAGTCGCGGATCGGGGCGTCCTTGGTCTGGCACGCGCGCCAGACGTCGCCGGCCTCGACCTCGTGGCTCAGCAGCACCTCGCCGGCGCCGTCGGTCACCTCGACCGTGCCGGCCGCGGCGATCTGGAACGTCTTGTCGTGCGAGCCGTACTCCTCGGCCGCCTTGGCCATGAGGCCGACGTTGGGCACCGAGCCCATCGTGGCCGGGTCGAGCGCACCGTTGACGCGGCAGTCCTCGATCGCGGCGGCGTAGATGCCCGCGTAGGAGGAGTCGGGGATGACGGCGAGCGTGTCGGCCTCGGCGCCGTCGGGGCCCCACATCTTTCCGCCACCACGGATCATGGCGGGCATCGAGGCGTCGATGATGACGTCGCTCGGGACGTGCAGGTTCGTGATGCCGCGGTCGGAGTCGACCATCGCGAGCGCGGGGCCGTCGGCCAACCCCTGCGCGACGGCGGCCCGGATGGCCTCGCCGTCGGGCAGCGTGTCGACGGCGGCGAGCAGGGCACCCAGACCGTCGTTGGCGGAGATGCCCGCGGCGGTGAGCTGCTCGCCGTAGGTCTCGAACAGCGCGGGGAAGAAGGCCTGCACGACGTGACCGAACAGGATCGGGTCGGAGACCTTCATCATCGTGGCCTTGAGGTGCACCGAGAACAGCACGCCCTCGGCCCGGGCCGCCTCGATCTGGGCGTCGAGGAACGTGCGGAGCGCGGCGGCGCTCATGAAGGTCGCGTCGACGACCTCGCCCGCGAGCACGCGCAGCCCGTCCTTCAGCACGGTGCGCGTGCCGTCGGTCGCCACGTGGGTGATCGTGAGGGTGTCGTCGGCGGGGACGACGACGGAGCGCTCGTTGCTGAAGAAGTCACCGGCGTCCATGGTCGCCACGCGCGTGCGCGACTCGGAGCTCCACGCGCCCATGCGGTGGGGGTGCGCCTTGGCGTAGCTCTTCACCGACGCGGGGGCGCGGCGGTCGGAGTTGCCCTCGCGCAGCACCGGGTTGACCGCGGAGCCCTTGACCCTGTCGTACTTCGCGCGGATGGCGCGCTCGGCGTCGGTGGCGGGGTTGTCCGGGTAGTCCGGCAGCGCGAAGCCCTGCTCCTGGAGCTCGGCGACCGCGGCCTTGAGCTGCGGGATGGAGGCCGAGATGTTCGGCAGCTTGATGATGTTGGCCTCGGGCGTGGTGGCCAGCTGGCCGAGCTCGGCGAGCGCGTCGTCCACGCGCTGCTCGGCCGTGAGGAGCTCGGGGAACTGCGCCAGGATGCGGGCCGCGACCGAGATGTCGCGGGTCTCGAGCTCGACCCCCGCCGTGGCGGCGTACGCCTCGACGATCGGGAGCAGCGAGTACGTGGCGAGCAGCGGGGCCTCGTCGGTGTGGGTGTAGATGATTCGTGCCGTGACCATGGAGCTGTCTCCGCTCGTCGGGTGCGTGATCTCTCGATGTCAAGATACCGGAGTCGCCCCACCCGCCGCCCGCCGTGCGTCACCCGACGCGCGTCGGCGCAGGACCTCCGTGCCTCGCGCGTCGGCCGCGCACGCCGCAGGATGGGGGCATGACCTCTCCCGTGACCCTCACGCTGTCCGGCGCGGCCGGACAGATCGGCTACGCGCTCCTCTTCCGCGTGGCCAGCGGGGAGATGTTCGGACCCGACACCCCGGTGCGCCTGCGGATGCTCGAGGTCGAGGGGGCGCTCGGCGCGGCCGCGGGCGTCGCGCTCGAGCTCCAGGACGTCGCCTCGCCGCTGCTGCTGGACGTCGACGTCACGGCCGATCCGGTGCGCGCGTTCGACGGCGTCGACGTCGCCCTCCTCGTCGGCGCGCGGCCGCGCACGGCCGGCATGGAGCGCGCCGACCTGCTGCGGGCCAACGGCGCGATCTTCGGACCGCAGGGCCGGGCCATCAACGAGCACGCCGGCGACGGCGTCCGCGTCCTCGTCGTCGGCAACCCCGCCAACACCAACGCGCTGATCACGCAGCAGCACGCGCACGACGTCCCCGCGAGCCGGTTCACGGCGCTGACGCGGCTCGACCACAACCGCGCCGTCGCCCAGGTGGCGCTGCAGGCCGGCGTGCGGACCGACGAGGTGCGCCGCGTGGCGATCTGGGGCAACCACAGCCGCACGCAGTACCCCGATCTGCGCCACGCCGTCGTCGGCGGCCGGCCGGCGCTGGAGGTCCTCCCGGCCGCGTGGGTCGAGGGTGAGTTCATCGAGACGGTCGCCCAGCGCGGCGCGGCGATCATCGCGGCCAGGGGCGCGTCGTCGGTGGCCTCGACCGCCACGGCGATCATCGACCAGGTGCGCCTGCGGCGCGAGGGGGTGCCGGCGGGGGACTGGACCTCGACCGGCCTGGTGTCCGACGGCTCCTACGGCGTGCCCGAGGGGCTGGTCTGCTCGTTCCCCGTCACGGCGCGGGACGCTGCCTGGGAGGTCGTGCCCGATCTGCACCTCGACGCCTTCTCCCGCGCCCGGATCGACGCCTCCGTCGCCGAGCTGGAGCAGGAGCGCGACGGCGTGCGGGCGCTCGGCCTGATCTAGATCCTCAGGGACACCGCTGAGTTCGAGTCGTGAAGTCAAGAGCGCGTTCGGGTCGGATCAGGCCCGGCCGGTCGGCCAGTAACCGTGACTGAACCGTGACCTGAACGTCTCGATCTCGGCTTGACTTTGAGAAGTGAAGGCAAGAGGCTCATGCCAACGGATCCGAGCAAGGCGCTCGGGACCGCACGACGGACCACCGGGCGATGCCGCCCGCACCGTTGACCCTGGCAATGATGCGAAGGAGAAGTTCATGCGTGTTCGTAAGTTCGGTACCGCTGCGGTCGTGACGGCCACCGCACTCGTCCTGGCCGCCTGCGGCGGCGGCGGCGCGGGTTCCAGCACCGACACCTCGGCCCCCGACGGCGGATCCTCGTCCGACGGCGGCGAGGCCCCCGCGGCCGAGGACATCACGGTCGGTGTCGCGATGCCGACCCAGACCTCCGAGCGCTGGATCGCCGACGGCGACGCCGTCAAGGCCGGGTTCGAGGGCGAGGGCTACTCCGTCGACCTCCAGTTCGCCAACGACGACATCCCCACCCAGAGCCAGCAGGTCGACCAGATGATCACGAGCGGCGTCGACCTCCTGGTCATCGCCGCGATCGACGGCACGGCCCTGTCGGGCCAGCTCGCCAACGCCGCGTCCGCCGGCATCCCGGTCATCTCCTACGACCGCCTCATCCGTGACACCCCGAACCTCGACTTCTACGTCACGTTCGACAACTTCGCCGTGGGCGTGCAGCAGGGCACCTCGCTCCTCGTGGGCCTGGGCGTCCTGAACGCCGACGGGAGCGAGGCCGACGCGACCGGCCCGTTCAACATCGAGCTGTTCGCCGGTTCGCTGGACGACAACAACGCCGGGTTCTTCTTCGACGGCGCCATGTCCGTCCTGCAGCCGTACATCGACTCCGGCGTGCTGGTCGTCCCCTCCGGCCAGACCTCGATCGACCAGGTCGCCACGCTGCGCTGGCAGCAGGAGGTCGCCCAGAAGCGCATGGAGGACCTCCTGACCTCCACGTACTCGGGCGCGGACAAGGTCGACGGCGTGCTGTCGCCCTACGACGGCATCTCGCGCGGCATCATCACGGCCCTGCAGAACGCCGGCTACGGCACCACGATCGCCGACGGACTGCCGATCGTCTCGGGCCAGGACGCCGAGATCGCCTCGGTCAAGCTGATCGCCGACGGCGTCCAGTTCGCCACGATCTTCAAGGACACCCGCAAGCTCGCCGAGCAGGCCGTGATCTCCGGCAACGAGATCCTGGCCGGCGAGGAGCCGGAGGCGAACAACACCACGGACTACGACAACGGCGAGTTCGTCGTCCCGTCGTTCCTGCTCGAGTCGGACGTCGTCTACGCCGACAACATCGAGAGCCTGCTCGTCGACTCCGGCTACTGGACCGCGGACGAGGTCGCCTCGGGCCAGTCGGACTGATCTCCCCGAGCTCCACCTCCCGTCCCGGCCCCATCCCTCGCGGGTGGGGCCGGGACGTCCCCGCGACGCGCGTGATGCAAGTAAGGAGACCGACATGAACCCACCCATCCTCGAGATGCGTGGAATCACCAAGACCTTCCCCGGGGTGAAGGCGCTGCAGGACGTGTCCCTGAGCGTCGCGCGCGGCGAGATCCACGCGATCTGCGGCGAGAACGGCGCAGGGAAGTCGACGCTGATGAAGGTGCTGTCGGGTGTCTACCCGCACGGCTCCTACGACGGCGACATCGTGTTCGAGGACGCCCCCGTGGCGTTCTCCACGATCAACGACTCCGAGGCCAAGGGCATCGTGATCATCCACCAGGAGCTTGCTCTCAGCCCCTACCTGTCGGTGGCCGAGAACATCTTCCTTGGCAACGAGCAGCGCGCGAGGAGCGGGCTGATCGACTGGAACCACACCAACGCCGAGGCCGCGAAGCTGCTGGCCCGCGTCGGCCTGGCCGAGAACCCCACCACGCCGATCAGCCAGCTCGGCGTCGGCAAGCAGCAGCTCGTGGAGATCGCCAAGGCGCTGTCCAAGCAGGTCAAGCTGCTGATCCTGGACGAGCCGACGGCGGCGCTGAACGACACCGACTCCGAGCACCTGCTCGACCTGCTGCGCCAGCTGCGCGACCAGGGCATCACCTCGATCATCATCTCCCACAAGCTGGGCGAGATCGAGGACATCGCGGACTCCACGACGATCATCCGCGACGGGAAGACCATCGAGACGATCACGATGGCGGAGCACGACAACGTGCAGGACCGCATCATCCGCGGCATGGTCGGCCGTGACCTCGAGCACCGCTACCCCGAGCGCGAGTCCCACCCCGGCGAGGAGATCCTGCGCCTGGAGAACTGGACCGTGCACCACCCCACGCAGACCGGTCGCAAGGTCGTGGACGGCGCGAACCTCTACGTCCGCGCCGGTGAGGTCGTCGGCATCGCCGGCCTCATGGGGGCGGGTCGCACCGAGCTCGCGATGAGCATGTTCGGCCGCAGCTACGGCAAGGACATCTCCGGCACCGTCTACGTGCACGGCAAGAAGGTCGACACCTCCACGGTGCCGAAGGCGATCGAGGCCGGCATCGCGTACGCGACCGAGGACCGCAAGGTCTACGGCCTGAACCTCATCGAGGACATCCGCCGCAACATCTCCTCGGCCGCGCTCGGGAAGCTCTCGAAGAACGGGTGGGTCAACGGCAACGAGGAGCTCGCCGTGGCCGAGCGCTACCGCAAGGACCTCGGGGTCCGCGCGCCGAGCGTGCTGGCCCTGGTCGGCAAGCTCTCGGGCGGCAACCAGCAGAAGGTCGTGCTGGCGAAGTGGCTCTACACCGACCCCGAGGTGCTCATCCTCGACGAACCGACCCGCGGCATCGACGTCGGGGCGAAGTTCGAGATCTACCAGCTCATCAACGCGATGGTCGCCGCGGGGAAGGCCGTCGTGGTCATCTCCTCCGAGCTTCCCGAGATCCTCGGGACGTGCGACCGCGTCTACACCCTCGCCTACGGCCGCATCACCGGTGACGTGCCCGTGGCCCAGGCCAGCCAGGAGCGGCTCATGGAACTCATGACCCAGGAGAAGTCCGACCAGAAGGAGAACGTCCAGTGACCGCCATCGCCAACGTCTGGGAGCTGGCCAGGCGCAACGTGCGCCAGAGCGGCATCCTCGTCGCGTTCGTCCTGATCGTCGCACTGTTCGCGGTCCTGAACGAGAACTTCCTCTCGCCCGGCAACCTGACGAACATCATCCTGCAGTACTCCTACATCCTGATCCTCGCGATCGGCATGGTGATCGTGATCATCGCGGGTCACATCGACCTGTCGGTCGGATCGGTCGTGGCGCTCGCGGGCTCCGTCTCCGCCGTCCTGGTGATCAAGAACGGTCAGCCGTGGTGGGTCGGCGTCATCGCCGCGCTCGCGGTCGGCTTCGTCGTCGGTGTCTGGCAGGGCTTCTGGGTCGCCTACGTCGGCATCCCCGCCTTCATCGTGACGCTCGCCGGCATGCTGCTGTTCCGCGGCCTCGCCGCCCGGGTCCTCGAGAACATCTCGCTGTCGCCCTTCAACACGCCCTACACCGACATCGCCGGCGGATTCCTCAACGGCCTCTTCGGCGGCAACGGGTACGACGTCTTCACACTGGTCGTCTTCGCGATCGGTGTCGTGGGCTTCGCGTTCTCGCAGTGGCGCGCCCGCCAGGGCAAGATCCGCTACCAGCAGGCGGTCGAGGCCATCTGGCTGTTCGCGCTCAAGCTGGTGCTGATCGCCGCCGTGGTGATGTGGTTCGCCTGGCAGCTGGCGCACAGCCGCGGCCTGCCGATCATCCTCATCATCCTGGCCGTGCTGATCCTCGCGTACTCGGTCATCACGCAGCGCTCGATCTTCGGCCGTCACGTCTACGCGATCGGTGGCAACCTGCACGCCGCCGAGCTCTCGGGAGTCAAGGTCAAGAAGATCAACATGTGGATCTTCATCAACATCGGTACGCTCGCCGGCCTCGCCGGGGTCGTGTACTCCTCCCGCATGAACGGCGCCCAGCCCTCGGCCGGCAACATGTTCGAGCTCGACGCGATCGCGGCCTGCTTCATCGGCGGCGCCTCGACGACGGGCGGTGTCGGCCGCGTGACCGGCGCGATGATCGGTGCGCTGATCATGGCCGTGATGTCGAACGGCATGCAGCTGATGGGCCTGGACCAGTCGGTCCAGCAGATCGTCAAGGGCCTCGTGCTCCTGCTGGCCGTCGCGTTCGACATCTTCAACAAGCGCCGCGCCGGCATCGCCCGCTGACGCGGACGACAGCCGTGGTCGAGCTCGCCCCCGTAGGGTGATCAGCTGTGAGTGGAGGGTGGGCGACCGGGTCGCAGACGTCGCTGCGTGAGGCCAATCGTGCGGCCATCCTCGACTCGGTCAAGCGGTACGGCGGACTCACGCAGGTCGAGCTCGTGGGCTCGACCGGCCTGTCCGCCGCCACGATCTCCACGATCGTCAAGGAGCTCACGAGCTCCGGCCTCGTCGAGGTGCGCCCGACGTCCCGCAGCGGGCGTCGGGCGCAGCTCGTCACGGTCGCCCGCCGGGTCGGCCTGGCGATCGGTGTCCAGGTGGGGACGCGGCACCTGCGGGTCGCCCTGGGCGACTTCGGCGGCGAGGTCATCGCCGACCAGACCCTTCCGCTCCCGAGCGAGCACCGCATCGACACGACCCTCGACCGGACCGCGCTCCTCATCGTCGACCTGCTCGACCGCGTCGGCGCGACCCTGGACGAGCTCGTCGGGATCGCGATGGCCGTGCCCGCGCCGGTCGACGTCGCCACGGGCCTGATCTCCGTGCGGGGAGTGATGCGTGGCTGGGACGACGAGCCCGTGGCCCAGGTGATGTCCAAGCGTCTGGGCAAACCCGTGTGGGTCGACAACGACGCCAACCTCGGCGCCCTCGCCGAGGCCACGCTCGGGGCGGGACGGCCGTTCGCCGACGTGCTCTACGTCCGCGCCTCGCACGGCATCGGCGCCGGCATCGTGCTCGGTGGCCGGCTGCACCGAGGCTTCGCCGGCACCGCGGGGGAGATCGGACACGTCCAGGTCGACCCCCAGGGCGCCATCTGCCGGTGCGGGTCGCGCGGCTGCCTCGACACCGTGGTCGGTGCCGACGCGCTCCTCGCGCCCCTCGCCGGCAGCCACGGCGCGCTGACGCTGCGCGACGTGATGCATCGCGCGATGGCCGGTGACCCCGGCTGCACCCGCGTCGTCGCCGACGCCGGGGAGGCCATCGGCGCGGTGCTCGCGAGCGCCGCGCAGGCGCTCAACCCGCAGGTGGTGGTGGTCGGGGGCGAGCTCGCCGAGACGGGGGAGATGCTCCTCGACCCGATGCGGCGCGAGCTGCGCCGTGGGATGCTTCCCAACCTGATAGCGCCGATCGACATCGTGCCTGCCATGCTGGGTCAGCAGGCCGAGGTGATGGGTGCGCTGGCGACGGTGCTGGAGAACACCGACGTCGCCGACACCGTCGATCGAGCCGCGACGACGCGGGAGGAGGAACGATGACGCCGCCCGAGGGCATTCCCGTCGCTCCCGAGCATCCCTCGGCCCTCGTGCCGCTCCTGCGGCTGAGCCAGATCGAACGCCGCTTCGGCGCCGTGGAGGCGCTGGTCGGCGCGAACCTCGAGGTGCGCGCGCACGAGGTCGTCGCGATCGTCGGGGACAACGCCGCGGGGAAGTCCACGCTGGCCAAGGTGGTCGCGGGCGTCCTGCAGCCGGACGCCGGCCTCATCGAGATCGACGGCGAGAGCGTGCAGATCGCCTCGCCCGCGGCCGCGCAGCAGCTGGGCGTCGCGACCGTCTTCCAGGACCTCGCCGTCGCCGACAACCTCGACGTGACGGCCAACCTCTTCCTCGGTCGCGAGCAGCGCCGCCGCGGGAGCCTCCTGATGGACGAGGGGGAGATGGAGGTGACGGCGCGCCGCGTGCTGCGCGACCTCGGCGCCCGGATCCCGTCCATACGCACCCGGCTGGGGGAGCTGTCGGGCGGGCAGCGCCAGGCCGTGGCGATCGCCCGCACGCTGATCGGCAACCCGCGCATCGTGGTGCTGGACGAGCCGACGGCGTCGCTCTCGGTCGGTCAGACGGCCGAGGTCCTCACGCACATCGAGAACCTGCGCGAGCTCGGGCTGGGCGTCATCTTCATCAGCCACAACCTCAACGACGTGCGCGCCATCGCCGACCGCGTCGAGGTCCTGCGGCACGGTCGCAACAACGGTTCGTTCACGGGGCGCGAGGCCACGAACGAGGACCTCATCGCCGCGATCACCGGCGCCTTCCGCGCGGACGGCCACCTCGAGGCCTACCGCCGAGGGTGACCCGATCGCCGGATCGCGGGACCGGTGTCAGCGGAAGACGACGGTGCGTCGACCGTCGACCAGGACGCGGTGCTCGGCGTGCCAGCGCACGGCACGCGCCAGCACGCGGCGCTCGACGTCCTCGCCCATCGCCTGCAGCTCGCCGACGGCGTCGTCGTGCTCCACGCGCTCGACGTCCTGCTCGATGATCGGCCCCTCGTCGAGGTCGGCCGTGGCGTAGTGCGCCGTCGCCCCGATGAGCTTGACGCCGCGGGCGTGCGCCTGCGCGTACGGCCGCGCTCCCTTGAACGAGGGCAGGAAGGAGTGGTGGATGTTGATGACGCGGCCGGTCAGCGCGCGGCACAGGTCGTCGGACAGGATCTGCATGTAGCGGGCCAGCACCACGAGCTCGGCATCCGTCTCCCGCACGATCCGGAGCAGCTCGGCCTCCGCGGCCGCCTTCGTCTCGCGCGTCACGGGCACGTGGTGGAACGGCAGGTCGTAGAAGTCGGCGATGCCCTGCAGCGCGGTGTGGTTGGAGACGACGGCGACGACGTCGATCGGGAGCCGGCCCGAGCGCTGCTGGTAGGCGAGGTCGTGCAGGCAGTGCGACGCCGTCGAGACCATCACGACCGTGCGCACCGGACGCCCGACGACGTCCAGGTCCCACGTCATGCCGTAGGTGTCGGCGACCTCGGCCAGGGCCGCCTCGAGCTCGGCCCGCTCGACGTCGGCCTGCGCCTCGACGCGCATGAAGAACAGGCCGGAGTCGGCGTCGCCGTACTGCTGCGACTCCGTGATGTTGCCCTGCAACCGCGCCAGCACCCCGGCCACGGCGGCCACGATCCCGGGGCGGTCGGGGCAGGAGAGCGTGAGAATCCATGTCGTCACGTCCGTCACGCTACCGGGCTGCGGCCGCCCACTTCTGCCATGATCGAGGTATGAGCACCAGTGACGCCCTGCGCATCGACGTCGTGGACCCCGCCGACGCCGGAGAGCTCCTCACCGTGCGCCGCGCGGCCTTCGTGACCGAGGCCCAGCGGTACGGCGACCCGAACATCCCGCCCCTGACCCAGACCCTGGACGAGCTGCTCGAGGACCTCGGACGCTCCGACGTCGTCACGCTCGGAGGTTGGCAGGGCCACCGCCTCGTGGGCTCGATCCGCGTGGAGCTCGAGGGCGACCGCGCGACGCTCGGCCGACTCGCCGTCGTCCCCGACCAGCAGGGCACCGGCATCGGCACGCAGCTGCTGATGTCCGTGCTGCAGTACCTGCCGGAGCAGACCCAGGAGGTCTGGGTGTTCACGGGCAAGGACTCCAAGCAGAACCTCTCGCTGTACGCGACGCAGGGGTTCGAGCACGCCTACGACCAGCACACCGGCGAGCTCACCTACGCCTACCTCAAGAAGATCCTGGGCGAGGGCGACGACGAGGCCGCCGCCGACCCCGAGGACGCCGCGGCGACGCAGGACGCGACGCGCGCCCTGCAGTAGGCTGGTTCGCGTCGCGACTGGCGCCGGGTGGGATCGACCACCGGGGAGCGACGAGGTACGCCGATCACGGAATCGCCCGCCTGGGTCCCGCGGTCACCGGGATGCATCCGCACGCCCGTCGTACCGATGAAGGAGTCCTCCCATGAGCTCTGAGACCGACGTCCTGACCAACGCCGACATCGCGAACGCGACACTCGCCGAACTCGACCCCGAGATCGCGGCCGTGCTCGAGGGTGAGCTCGTCCGCCAGCGCGAGACGCTCGAGATGATCGCCAGCGAGAACTTCGTCCCGCGCGCCGTGCTGCAGGCGCAGGGGAGCGTGCTGACGAACAAGTACGCCGAGGGCTACCCCGGCCGCCGCTACTACGGCGGCTGCGAGGAGGTCGACATCGCGGAGAACCTCGCGATCGAGCGGGTCAAGAGCCTCTTCGGCGCCGGCTACGCGAACGTCCAGCCGCACTCCGGCGCGACGGCGAACGCCGCCGTGCTGCACGCGCTCGCCACCCCGGGTGACACCATCCTCGGGCTCTCGCTCGCGCACGGCGGCCACCTCACGCACGGCATGAAGATCAACTTCTCCGGCAAGCTCTACGACGTCGCCGCCTACGAGGTCGACGCGCAGACGCACCGGATCGACTACGACGCGCTGCGCGCCAAGGCCATCGAGTCCCAGCCCCGCGTCATCATCGCCGGCTGGTCGGCCTACCCCCGCCACCTCGACTTCGAGGCGTTCCGCTCGATCGCCGACGAGGTCGGTGCGCTGCTGTGGACCGACATGGCGCACTTCGCCGGCCTCGTGGCCGCCGGGCTGCACCCCAACCCGGTGCCGTACTCCGACGTCGTCTCCTCCACCGTCCACAAGACGCTGGGCGGCCCCCGCTCCGGCGTGATCCTCGCACGCGACGAGGAGCCGTGGGGCAAGAAGCTGAACTCCGCCGTCTTCCCCGGCCAGCAGGGCGGCCCGCTCATGCACGTCATCGCCGCCAAGGCCGTGGCATTCAAGATCGCCGCGGGCGAGGCGTTCAAGGACCGTCAGGCCCGCACGCTCGAGGGCGCGCAGATCATCGCGAACCGATTGAACGCGGCCGACGTCGCGGCCGCCGGGGTCTCGGTCCTGACCGGGGGCACCGACGTCCACCTCGTGCTCGTGGACCTGCGCAGCTCGCCGCTCGACGGTCAGCAGGCCGAGGACCTCCTGCACACCGCCGGCATCACGGTCAACCGCAACGCGGTGCCGTTCGACCCGCGCCCTCCGCGCGTCACCTCCGGCCTGCGCATCGGCACGCCGGCGCTCGCGACGCGGGGCTTCGGCGCCGAGGAGTTCACGGAGGTCGCCGACATCATCGCGACCGCCCTGATCGGCGGCGCGGCGACGGACGTCGAGGCGCTGCACGCGCGGGTGGATCGGCTGACCGCCGACTTCCCCCTGTACGACGGCCTCACGCAGTAGGGCGGCCGGCATGGCAGCCCTGATGATGCCGGGTCGGCCCGTGGCCGACGCCGTCCTGTCCTCGCTCGCGCCCCGCATCGCGGCGCTCGAGGGCGCCGGGCGGCGCCCGGGCCTCGGCACGATCCTCGTGGGGGAGGACTCCGCCAGCGCGGGGTACATCCGCATGAAGCAGGCCAAGGCGGCCGAGCTCGGGTTCACCTCGCCCCACATCCACCTCGGCCAGGACGCGACGCAGGCGGACGTGCTCGCGGCCGTGGCCGAGATGAACGACGCCGACGACGTCGACGCCGTGCTCCTCCAGCACCCGACCCCTCCCCAGATCGACTTCGACGCCGCGCTTCTGGCCCTCGACCCCGACAAGGACGTCGACGGCCTGCACCCCGTCAACATGGGCCGGCTCGCGCTCGGGATGCCCGGCCCCGTGCCGTGCACCCCGGCGGGGATCGAGGCGCTGCTGGCGCACTACGAGGTACCGATCTCGGGGCGCGAGGTCTGCATCCTCGGCCGCGGGACCACGCTCGGACGCCCGTTGGCGCTCCTGCTGAGCCAGAAGCGGCCGACGGCGAACGCGGCCGTCACCGTGGTCCACACGGGTGTGCCGGACTGGGCGGACTACACGCGCCGCGCCGACGTCGTCATCGCCGCCGTGGGCGTGCCGGGCATCCTGCGCCCCGAGCACCTCACGCCCGGGGTGACGGTCGTGGGCGGCGGGGTGCGGTACGAGGGCAAGAAGCTCCTGCCCGACGTCGACGAGTCCTGCGAGCAGGTCGCCGGTGCCATCACGCCCCGCGTGGGCGGTGTGGGGCCGACCACCATCGCGCTGCTGTTCCGCAACGCGGTCGAGGCGGCCGAGCGCCGGGCGGGTCTCGCGGCCTGAGGTCCGTCCGTCGGTCAGCCGACGAGGCCCTCGCTCCGCCACACCTCGACCCGGCCGCCCCGCCGCACCAGGACCTGGGTCGGGACCGGCAGCCCCCGCCGCGCGGCCGCGGCGGCGAGCATGCTCGCCCGGGTCCCGGCCGTGGTGGGGTCCGTGCGCGGGAGCTCCTACACGAGCACCGACCGCGGCGCGTCGAGCTGGTCCGCGAGGTGCTCCACGAAGCCCGCCAGCTGCTCGGCCTCGGCCTCCCCGAACCTCGGGGGCATCTCGATCTGGGGCAGGGCCGGCAGCTGCCGCCCGCCGGAGTCCAGGAGCAGCAGCCACCACCGGTCGACGAACGCGGTCTGCACGAGGCGGCGGACGCGGTCCTGCGCATCGGCGTCGGTCAGCACGGGACGGGTGGGGTCGATCGTGGCGGCGAGGATCTCGTCGAAGACGCGGTCGTCGAGGTCGGTCGTGCGGGTGGCGCGTGCCGTCGAGGCCGGACGAGGCGGGCGGGTTGCCCGGGCATTGGCGGCGTTTTGGGATCGTCTGGATCGCTTTGTCGATGTCATGGTCAACCGTGCCACGCCCGGGGCCACGGCCGCCACCACGGTCGTCGCGTCTGTGGACGACGTCCGTCGTCGCCCGCCGGTGCCGTGGATGTCGGCCCCGGGTGGCAGAGTGCCTGGCGTGCTGACCATCGCCACCATCAACGTCAACGGCCTGCGGGCCGCCGTCCGCCGGGGTATGCCGGCCTGGCTCGAGGAGCGTCGCCCCGACGTGATGCTCCTCCAGGAGCTGCGGGCGCCCGACGCCGTCGTGCGCGAGCTGCTGGGCGAGGGCTGGCACGTGACGCACGTCGAGGCCGCCGCCAAGGGCAGGGCCGGTGTCGCGATCGCGTCACGCCTGCCGTTCGAGGCCGTGCGCGAGGCCCTGCCGCTGCCGGACGGCGGGGAGGAGCCGGAGGGCGACGTCGGCCGCTGGGTCGAGGCGGACGTGCGGCTGGCGGACGGGCGCCTGCTGACCCTCGTGTCGACCTACCTCTACTCCGGGACGGCGGGCACGCCGTCGATGGATGCGAAGTACGCCCACCTCGACCGCGTCACGCAGCGCCTCACCGCGCTCGCCGCGCAGGAGCTGGCCGTGATCGGCGGCGACATCAACGTCGGCCACCGCGAGCTCGACATCAAGAACTGGAAGGGCAACCGCACGTCGGCGGGCTTCCTGCCGGCGGAGCGCGCCTACCTCGACCGCTGGTACGGGGAGCTCGGTCTGGTGGACGTGGCCCGCCGCGAGGCCGGCGACGTCGCCGGGCCGTACACGTGGTGGTCGTGGCGCGGCAAGGCGTTCGACAACGACTCGGGCTGGCGCATCGACGTCCAGGCGGCGACGCCGGCGCTGGCCGAGCACGTCGCGGAGTCCACGGTCGACCGCGCCGCCACCTACGACGCGCGCTTCAGCGACCACGCTCCGTACGTCGTGCGGTACGACGTGGGCTGACCGGACCCGGCTGCCCCGGACCCGGCTGCCCCAGACCCGGCTGTCTCGACCCCGGTTGGCTCAGAGCCCGCCGCGCAGCGCCGCGACCGGTTCGAGCGACGCGGCCTTGACCGCCGGGTAGGCGCCCGCGACGAGGCCGATGACGCCGCCCAGGAGCGCCGAGCCGATCGCGAGCGGCATGTCGATGATCGGCGTCCACTCCTGGGCGACGCTCACCCCCACCACGACGAACACGCCGAGAGCGGCTCCGATCAGGCCGCCGAGCAGGCCGACCACCACCGACTCCACGATGAACTGCGTCGCCACCTGACCGCGGGTCGCCCCGAGGGCGCGCCGCAGCCCGATCTCCCCGACCCGCTCCATCACCGACAGCAGCGTCACGTTCGCGATGCCGAGCCCACCCACGACGAGGGCGACCCCGCCGAGGGCGATGAACACGATGTTGATGTCGCCCCGGATGTTGCGCTGCAGCTCGCCGCCGGTGGGCGGCGCCTGCACCTCGACGTTCTCGGGGGTGTTGGGGGAGAGGGCGATCGGCACCTGCTCCGCCACGACCTCACCCGCACCCACCGCGATCCGCATCTGCAGCTCACCCGGGGCCGCGAGGCCGAAGTCGGTGCGGGCGGTCCCGAGCGGGAGGATGACGGCGTCGAGCAGGTCCTTGCGCCGGGCGGTGTCGTCCAGGATGCCGATCACGGTGTAGGCGTCCTCGCCGATGAAGATCGACGGCTGGGAGTCCACGCGGTTGATCGCGAGGCGTTCCGCGGCGCCGGAGCCGAGCACGACCACACGGTCGGAGCGGGCGTCGTGCCCGCCGTCGAACATCCGACCGGTGGCGAGCGTGGCTCGCACCCCGGCGAGGAGCTCGGGGCTGGTCGCCACGACGGCGGGGGGCACCCCGGCCACGGCCGTCGGGTCGACGATCGGCACCGCGGAGATGCGGGCACCGGCGACGTCGACGTCGGCCAGCAGTGCGGCGGCCTCGACACCGGCCAGGCGGGTGACGCGGTCGGGGGAGTCCCACGGGAGCGTCGTACGGGCGCGCGTCTCGCCGCCCATCGTCTGCGCCTCGCCGGCGCGGGCGACGGCCTGGGTCGCGCCGACGGCGTCGAACTGCCGCGCGATCTGGCCGGCACCGGTCTGGGCCATGCCCATCGTCACCACGAGCGCGGCGATCCCGAGGACCGTGCCGAGGATGGTCAGGAACAGCCGGCCGGGGCGGGCGCCGATGCCGTGCGAGGCCTCGACCGCCAGGTCGCGGACCGACAGGCGACTCATCGCAGGACCTCCAGGAGCCCGTCGGTGATGCGGACGGACCGCTGCGCGCGCGCCGCGACGTCGTCGTCGTGCGTGATGACCGCCAGCGTCAGGCCGTCGGCGTGCAGCTCGTCGAACAGGTCGAGCACCTCGCCCGACGTCGTGGAGTCGAGGTTGCCCGTCGGCTCGTCGGCGAGCAGCAGCCGGGGGTTGGTCACGACGGCGCGGGCCACCGCGACCCGCTGGCGCTCGCCGCCGGACAGCGTGGTGGGGCGGAACGTCAGGCGGTGCTCGAGGTGCACGCGCTCCAGCGCGGCGACGGCGCGGCCGTAGCGCTCGGCGCGCGGCACCCCGGCGTAGATGGTGGCGAGCATGACGTTCTCCAGCACCGTGCGGTGGGGCAGGAGGTGGAAGGCCTGGAACACGAACCCGATGCGGCCGGCGCGCAGCGCCGTGCGGCGCCGCTCGTTGACGGTGTGGCTGGGCTCGCCGTCCAGGAAGTACTCCCCGCCGGTCGGGCGGTCCAGGAGTCCGAGCAGGTTCAGCAGCGTCGACTTGCCCGAGCCGGACGGCCCGACGATGGAGAGGTAGTCGCCCTCCTGCAGCACCAGGTCGGTCGGGCGCAGGGCCACGACCGGCGGGTCGCCCGGGAAGGACCGGGTCAGCGCCCGCAGGTCGATCACCGGGGGCACGGGCGCCGCGCCGAGCACCTCGGTGCCGGCCGGATCGACCGCCGCGACGTCGGCGGTCGTCACTGACCCACCACCACGCGGTCGCCTGCCTCCAGCGGCTCCTCGCTCGAGACGATCTCGGCGTAGCCGGAGGCCGTGAGCCCCGTCGTGACGACGACGAGCTCGGGCTCCTCGGCGCCCTCGCGCGCCACCTCGACGCGGGTCTCGCCGCCGGGGCCCGCCGTCAGGGCGGCCACCGGCACGGCGAGCACCTCGCCCGCCGTCGAGCTCACGGGGATGCGGATGCGGACGTTGGTGCCGGCCAGCGCGGAGCGCTGCTCCTCGGTGAGCTCGCCGGGGAGCAGGACCACCTGGGCGCGGTCGGCCGCGGCGGCGCCCCCGCCCGTGCCGTCGGAGCCGCTCGAACCACCGTCGGAGCCGGAGGCCCCGTCGGAGCCACCCCCGCCCGTCTCTCCGGCGTCCGCGCCGATCTCGGCGATGGTCGCGGGCACCGGGACGTCGCCGACGAGGAGCTCGGCCGCCTGGCCCACGGCCAGCAGGTCGGCGTCCGCCTGGGCCAGGTTGGCGGCGATCTCGAGCGTCGCGCCCGAGATCGTCATCACGGGACCGGTGACGGTGGTGCCGCGCGCGGCGGTCACGGAGTCGATGCGGCGGGGGAACGAGGAGACGTAGACGACCTCGCTCGCGGGCATCGGGGTCAGGACGTCCTGGCGAGCGGTGTCCAGTGCGGTGTTGGCGTCCTCGAGCGAGCGCTCGGCGGCGTCGCGCGCGGCGACCTCCGCGGAGGTGTCGGGAGCGGCGAGCCCCTCCTCGCGCAGCGCCCGGGCGAGCGTGACGCCGCCCTCGGCCGAGGCGACGCTGAGCGCGCACGGCTCCTTCGGAAGGGCCGCGCCCGTCTCGGGGTCGGTCGGTGCGGGGGCGGCGGCGCACGCCTTGGCCTCCTCCAGGCCGCGCTGCGCCTCGGCCACGGCGTTGTCGAGCTGGATCCGCTCGGAGCGGGGCGCGCCGGCGGCCGCCGTCGTGACCGCGGCGCGGGCGGACTCCAGGCCGGAGGTCGCGCTGCGGACCTGCTCCTCGGCCGCCTCGAGCGACTCGGCGGCGCCCTCGGGCGGTTCGGGCGCCGGGTAGCCGGCGCGGGCGTAGAGGCGCTCGACGGCGCCGGCCATCGTGGCGTCGTAGACCTCGCCGCCGCCGGCCTCCAGGCCGAGGGAGTTCAGTGCGTCGCGCAGCTGGAGCACGTCGGGTCCCGTGGCACCCGAGCGGATCGTGCGGTAGACGGGGAAGGACCCCGGCAGGGTGACGACCGGGCGGCCGGCGACCTCGAGGACCACGGCGGCCGCGTCGATCGTCGCACCGACCTCGGGGACGGCACCGGTCACGACGGCGGGTCCGCCCAGGTCCGACGTCTCCACGGTGACCTCGACGGCGTCGTCGTAGCGCGCGTCACCGCGGGCGACCACGTCGCTCGAGAGCGCGCGCAGCTCCACGGGGACGGTGATGAGCCCGGCCTCGGGCGGCTCGGCGTCCGCCGCCGCCTGCGCGGGCGAGATCACGAAGCGTCCGAGGACGAGGCCGGCCGCCAGGGCGACGACGGCGGCGGCCGCCACCACCCAGACGGTCCGGTTCAGCGGGGTGCGGGCACCCCGCGGCTCGGCGTGCAGCGGCGCAGGAGTCACCGGTTCGGGCTCGCCGACCTCGCTGAGATCGAGCTCGCGGGTCGCGTCGTCACCGCCGGGCTCGTCCCGACCCCGGCGCCCCCGCAGCCTCACTGCTCGGCACCCGCGAGGGCCTCGGAGAACGCCTCGAGCTCGGCGCGGTTCTCGTCGACGAACTCCTGCTCGATCTCGAACTGGACGCGCATCTGCTCCGTGGCGAAGTCGGTCTCGTCCTGGCAGGTGTAGTCCGCGGTGGCGAGCGCGATCTCCTGCTCCTTGGCGGTCGCGAGCTCGTCCTCGGTGGGGCCCGTGTAGTCGGGGTCGTCCTGGTTGTCCTCCCAGAACGAGTTCTGCAGGTTCATGATGCTGTCCATCGACTCCTGCGGGGTCGCGAAGTCGGCGTGGCCGGCGTCCGCCATGCACGTCGCCCAGGCCTCGTTGATCTCGGCCATCCGGGGGTCGCTCTGCGCCTGCTCGTACGTCGCGCTCATCGCGGTCATCAGCTCCTCCCAGCGGGGGTCGGAGTAGACGTCCATCGTGGCGGCCTGGTCGCTCTCGACCTCGTACACCTGGTGCTGCGCGGAGCCGTAGCAGCCGCTGTCCTCCCAGTTGTACTCGGTCTCCATCTCGGCGTCCTCGTCGTACTCGACCATCGGCCCGCTGAGAGCCTCGTAGTAGGCGGTCTGCTCGGACTCCGACATGGACTCCACGTAGTCCTGGTTCGGGTCGACGAACTCCTCGGGGTTCTCCTCGGCCTGGTCCTCCCAGGTGAAGAAGCCGTAGCCGTTCTGGCGCGCGTTCTCGACGGCGTCGTAGTCCTCGTCCATCTGCGGGCCGAAGGAGACCGAGCCCGAGCTGTCCATCGGCGTGTACTCGAAGCCCTGCTCCGCCATGCACTCCGCCACGAGCTGCTCGATGCGGGCGCTCTCCTCCGCGTACCGGGCCTCCTCGGCCTCCTGGTCGAACTCGGCTTCCTCGCCGGTGGTGAAGAACTCGGCCAGGGGCGAGTCCTCGTAGGTGAGCTCGCCGCCGTCGCCCGAGCCACCGCCGTCGCCCGATCCACAGGCCGTGAGGCCGAGCGCCAGAGCCGCGGCAGCGGCCGGCATCCAGATGGTCCGTGAATGTGACATCGATGTCTCCCTTACCTGGTAACCCCCGAGTGAGGTCACCATATCCGTCCGGACGGTCCCGGGCGGTGGATCCAGGGTTGCGTTTCGATTGCGTTTGCACATCGTCCCGGGGGATGAGCGCGGTAGGACGCGGGTACGACGACGGCGTGACCCCGAGCGGGGCCACGCCGTCGTCGTCGGACCGCGGTCAGGCGGCGGGGCCGGCCGCCCGCGAGGTGAGGAAGGCCGGGGCGCCGAAGCCGTGGTCGGCGTAGGCGGCGACGACGGCGTCGGCCACCGCCGCGCTGGTCCCCGCGGGGACGAGCGCGATCGACGAGCCGCCGAAGCCACCGCCGGTCATGCGCGCACCGAGGGCGCCGGCGGCCCGCGCCGCCTCGACGGCGACGTCCAGCTCGGGCACGGTCACCTCGTAGTCGTCGCGCAGCGACGTGTGCGAGGCGTCCATCAGGACGCCGAACGCGCCCCAGTCGCCCGCCCGCATGGCCACGTGCGCCCGACGGGTCCGGTCGATCTCGGTGAGCACGTGGCGCACGCGACGGCGCGCGACGTCGTCGGTCAGCACGGCGTCCGCGGCGGCGACGGCGCCGTCGACCCCGCCCTCGGCCGCGTCGAGCCAGTGCCGCAGGGTCGGGACGCCGAGCGCCTCGGCCGCCGCGTCGCACGTGGCGCGACGCGACGCGTACTGGCCGTCGTTGAGGCTGTGCGGCGCGCGCGTGTCGATGACGAGCAGCTCGCAGCCCTCCGGCGCGAACGGCTCGTGGTGGACCGAGCTGTCGAGGCAGTCCAGCGCGAGCGCGAAACCGTCGCGAGCGCGCAGCGACGCGGCCTGGTCCATACCGCCGGTGGCGGCGCCGGCGATCTCGTTCTCGGCGCGGACGCAGGCGGCGGCGAGGACGACCCTGCCCTCGTCGTCGCCCCCGAGGCCGAGGCCCAGCAGCGAGTCGAGGCCGATCGCCAGCGACGCCTCCAGCGCGGCGGAGGAGGACAGGCCGGCGCCGAACGGCACGCACGAGTCCACGGCGACCTCGAAGCCGGGCACGGTGCGCCCGCTCTGCCGCAGCGCCCACGCCACCCCGGCGAGGTAGGCGCCCCACCCCTGCACGGTGCCGGGCGCGACCTCGTCGAGGTCGCACTCCCAGACGCCCTGACCCTGCGCCGAGACCAGGCGCACCCTCGAGTCCTCGCGCAGCGACACGGCCGCCCACGTCCGGTGCTCGATCGCGATCGGGAGCGCGAGGCCGCCGTTGTAGTCGGTGTGCTCGCCGATGAGGTTGACGCGGCCCGGCGCCGAGAACGTCCCGGCGGGCTCGGCGTCGAAGGTGGCGGTGAACAGCGCGCGCACGCGGGCGGCACCGTCCGCCGCCTCCCAGGCGGGCAGCCACACGGGAGCCGGGGCGGGGGTGGTCGGGCTGGTCATCGGGTTCCTTCCGAGGTCGGGGCGAGGTGGACGTCGACGACGTCGCGCAGGTGGTCGAGGGCGTCGGCCGGCAGGCCGTCGTCGGTGACGAGGAGGTCGACGGCGTCCCACCGCACGATGGTGCGCAGCGCCGTCGTTCCCCACTTGCTGGAGTCGGCGGCGACGACGACGCGGCGCGAGGCGCGCACGAACGCCGTCAGCGTCTCCGCCTCCGCGAGCGTGGGTGACGTCAGGCCGGCGATGGCGTCCATGCCGCTGACGCCCATGACGAGCAGGTCGAGGTGGAAGGAGTCGCACACGGCGGCGGCCACCGGTCCGACCAGTGCGGCCGACGGCGTCGGCTCGCCCCCGGTGACGACGACGGCGGGACGCTGCGGGTGCGCGAACAGCACGTCGGCCGCGGGCGGCGAGTTGGTCAGCACGTTCAGGGTGGCCAGGTGGGGGAGCCGGGTGAGGGCGCCCGCGACGGCGGCGGTCGTGGTGCCGGCTGTCAGGCCGAGCGACGTGCCGGGCCCGACGAGTGCGGCGACGGCGGTGGCGATCGCGAGCTTCTGCGCGCCGGCCCGCGCGGCCTTGTCGGTGAAGGCGGGCTCGGCGGCGCTGCCCTCGCGCGCGACCGCGCCGCCGTGCACGCGGGCGAGGTGGCCCTGCTCGGCCAGGGCGGTGATGTCCCGGCGGATCGTCATCTCGGACACGCCCAGCCGCGCCACCAGGTCGGTCATCCGCACCGCACCCGTCCGGGCGACCTCGTCGCGGATCGCGGCCCGCCGCTGATCGGCGAGGAGGGGGGTGTCCATCAGCCGATTCTGCCACCGTTCTGCCCCGATCCGCGCAGAACCGGTCAGGCTCGCCCAGGAACGGACACGGCGCCCGGTCGACGGTCCGGTCCCGACGGTTCGGTCCCGACGGGGGTGGGATGCCAAGATGGATCAATGACCGCCCGCGCCACGCGTCCTCGCGTCTTCTCGGCCATGCAGCCGACGGCCGACTCCCTGCACCTGGGGAACTACCTCGGAGCGCTCCGGCAGTGGGTCGCGCTGCAGGAGGACCACGACGCGATCTACTCCGTCGTCGACCTGCACGCGCTGACCGTCTCGCCCGACCCGGCCGCGCTGCGGCACCGCAGCCGCCTCACGGCCGCGCAGTACCTGGCGGCCGGTGTCGACCCCGAGCGCTCGCTCCTGTTCCTGCAGTCGCACGTGCCCGAGCACACGCAGCTCGCGTGGATCCTGTCGTGCGTCACGGGCTTCGGCGAGGCGTCGCGCATGACGCAGTTCAAGGACAAGTCGGCGAGGCAGGGGTCCGAGGGCACGACCGTCGGCCTGTTCACCTACCCCGTCCTGATGGCGGCCGACATCCTGCTCTACGACACCGCGCTCGTGCCGGTCGGGGAGGACCAGCGTCAGCACCTCGAGCTCGCGCGCGACGTCGCGCAGCGCCTCAACGGCCGGTTCGGCGACGTCGTGCGCGTGCCGGAGGCCTCCATCGTCAGGGCGACGGCGAAGATCTACGACCTGGCCGAGCCCACCGCCAAGATGAGCAAGTCCGGTCACGCAGGCGGCCTGGTGGAGCTCCTCGACGAGCCGAAGGTCATCAGCAAGCGGATCAAGGCGGCCGTCACGGACGCCGACACGGTGGTCCGGTTCGACCGCGAGGCCAAGCCCGGCGTGTCCAACCTGCTGACCATCCACTCCGCGCTGTCGGGAACGAGCATCGCCGACCTCGAGGCCGAGTTCGCGGGCAAGATGTACGGCCACCTCAAGGTCGCGGTCGCCGAGGTCGTCGTCTCGGCGTTCGCGCCGATCCGCGAGCGCGTCACCGAGCTCCTGGCCGACCCCGCCGAGCTCGACGAGATCCTGGCCGACGGCGCCGCGAAGGCCCGCGCCATCGCGGGCGAGACCGTCGCCCGCGTGTACGACGCCGTCGGACTCGTCCCCGCCGCGAACCCCGCGGTCAGCCTGGCCCGATGACGGAGCAGACGCTCTCGTTCCGCTCGCCGTTCGCCGACGGCACGAGCGTCGGCGTGGCCATCGAGGTGCCCTCCCCGTACCGGGAGTGGCTGCGCGACCTGCGCGAGCGGTTCGCGACCGACGCGGACACCGAGATCATCCCGCCCCACATCACGCTGGTACCCCCGGTCACGCTGCCGACCTACGACCTCACGGACGTGGAGAAGCAGCTGCGGGCCGCCGCCCGCAGCGTCGCTCCCTTCACGGTCGAGCTCGCCGGGTCCGGGAGCTTCCGTCCCACCACGCAGGTCGTCTACGCGGCCCTGGCCCGGGGTGCGGCGAGCTGCGACCGGCTCCAGGAGGCCTCCCGCCGCGGTCCGCTGGAGCTCGACCTGCGCTTCGACTACCACCCGCACGTCACGGTCGCGCACGACGTCCCGCCCGAGGACCTGGACGCCGCCGAGACGGAGCTGGAGCACTTCCGCGCCCAGTTCGAGGCGACGTCCTTCGTGCTCTACGAGCTCGGACCCGACGGCGTGTGGCACACGATCCGCACCTTCGACCTGGTCGGACGCGACCACCTCGGGTGACACTGGTCGGAGCCGGTCGAGGTCGGACCGGCAGCGGCGGGATCACCGGGCGGCCGCCCGCGTGCGGGGGCGATGACAAGGAGCGTGACCGTGGCAGGCATCATCCCTCGGATCCAGGAGATCGTGGCGAGGTTCCAGGCCACCCGGGCGGGCCGCATGAACGCACGCTACGGCGCGGCCCGCGGGGCGCAGCTCGCCGGCGGCATCGCCTACGCGGCCCTGTTCTCGGTCTTCTCGGCGCTGACGATCGCGTTCACGGTCGGTCTGCGGATCATCGGTGAGAACGACGAGCTCCGGCAGGCCGTGCTCGACGCTGTCGACGACGCGCTGCCCGGGATCATCAAGACCTCCGAGGATCCCGACGCCCCCGGCATCCTCAGCCCCGACTCGCTCACCATGACCACCGGTCTGTCGATCACGAGCGTGATCGCCGCCGTCACGCTGCTGCTGTCGGCGCTGGCCGTGATGGGGGCGCTGTCCGGCTCGATCCGCGCGATGTTCGGGCTCGTCGCGCCGGCGGGCAACCTCGTCCTGGCCAGGCTGCGGGACCTGCTCGGGTTCGTCGTGCTGGGCCTGTCGGTGTTCGTCACCGCCGCCCTCGGCATCGCCTCGGGCGCCGCGGGCTCGTGGGTCACGTCGCTGCTCGGGCTGGAGTCCTCGGTCGGGGCGTTCCTCGTCAGGGCGCTGGGGCTGCTGTGCGCCTTCGGCGTGGACCTGCTGGTCTTCGTGGCCCTCATCCGCGTCGTCGGGGGTGCGCGGCCGCCCCGGCGCGACCTGTGGATCGGCGCGGGCATCGGGGCCCTCGGGGCCGGCGTGATCCGGCTGCTCGGCACCTCGCTCGTGGGCGGTGCCGGCGCCAACCCGCTCCTGGGGGCGGCCGTCGCCGTCGTGACCCTGCTGCTGTGGGTGAACCTGGTCGCGCGCCTGACGCTCTACGTCGCGGCGTGGACCGCCAACCCGCCCTCCCCGACGGCGGACAGCGCCGACCCCGCGGCGCTGCACGTGAACCAGACGCCGAACTTCGTCACGCTGTCGGCGCCGCGCACGCTCGACTGGGACTTCGACCCGCGCACCGGCGTCGTGCTGCCCGCGGAGGCGGGACGCGAGGAGCGCGAGACCCTGGCGCGCGAGCGGCAGGAGCGCGCCGCGCAGCTGGAGGCGGCGCTGGCGGCAAGCCAGGAGGAGGGGTCGTGGCTCGAGCGCCGGCTGGCGACCCGGCGCGCGCGGCGCGCGGCGCGCGACGTGCGTCGGACCGTCGGGTCGGACTCGCCCGACGACGTCTGACCCCGGCACCACCCCCACGCACGACGACGGGCGCGCCTCCTCCTGGGAGACGCGCCCGTCGTCGTGCCGGCGGCCGGGGCCGCGAGGGGTGTGGATCAGAACGTGCGCGTGACGATGGCCCGCTTGACCTCGGCGATCGCCTTGGTGACCTCGATGCCGCGCGGGCAGGCCTCGGAGCAGTTGAAGGTCGTGCGGCAGCGCCACACGCCCTCCTTGTCGTTGAGGATCTGCAGGCGCTGCGTGCCGCCCTCGTCGCGGCTGTCGAAGATGAACCGGTGCGCGTTGACGATCGCGGCCGGGCCGAAGTACTGCCCGTCGGTCCAGAACACGGGGCAGGACGTCGTGCACGCCGCGCAGAGGATGCACTTGGTGGTGTCGTCGAACCGCGCGCGCTGCTCGGCGGACTGCAGCCGCTCGGCGCTCGGCTGGTTGCCCGTGGTGATGAGGAACGGCATGACCTCGCGGTAGGAGGCGAAGAACGGCTCCATGTCGACGATGAGGTCCTTCTTCACCGGCAGGCCCTTGATCGGCTCGACGGTGATCGGCTTGGACGTGTCGAGATCCTTGAGCAGGGTCTTGCACGCGAGCCGGTTCTTGCCGTTGATGCGCATCGCGTCGCTGCCGCAGATGCCGTGGGCGCACGACCGCCGGAACGCGAGCGAGCCGTCCTGGTCCCACTTGATCTTGTGGAGGGCGTCCAGCACGCGGTCGGTGCCGTGCATCGTGAGCGTGAACTCCTCCCAGCGGGCCTGGGGGTTCTCGACGTCGGGGTCGTACCGCTCCAGGCGCATCGTCACCTCGAACGAGGGGATCTCACCCATGTCCGTTGCTGCCTCGGGGGCGTCGGCGAGCGCGGTCATCAGTACTTCCTCTCCATCGGCTGGTAGCGCGTGACGACCACCGGCTTGTAGTCCAGGCGCACCGTGGAGTCGGCGACGCCGTCACCCGGCTGCGTGGGGTAGGCCATCGTGTGCAGCATGAACTCGGCGTCGTCCCGGTCGGGGAAGTCCTCGCGGAAGTGACCGCCGCGCGACTCCTTGCGAGCCAGCGCCCCGACGACGACGACCTCGGCCAGGTCGATGAGGAAGCCGAGCTCGATCGCCTCGACCAGCTCGGTGTTGTAGGAGGTCCCGCGGTCGGAGACCCCCACCCGGCCGTAGCGGTCGCGCAGCGCGGTGATGTCCTTGAGCGCCTGGATCAGGGAGTCCTCGGTCCGGAACACCTGGGCGTTGAGGTCCATCGACTCCTGCAGCGCCTTGCGGATCGCGGCGACGTTCTCGGTGCCGGCCCCGGCGCGGATGCGCACGAGCTCGGCCTCGATGTCGGCCTGCGGCGCCTCGGGCAGCTCCACGAGCTCGGCCGTCGCCGCGTACTCGGCGGCGGCGATGCCGGCGCGCTTGCCGAACACGTTGATGTCCAGCAGTGAGTTGGTGCCGAGCCGGTTCGAGCCGTGCACCGACACGCACGCGACCTCGCCAGCGGCGAACAGGCCGGGGACGACGTCGGTGTTGTTGCGCAGCACCTGGGTGGTGATGTTCGTCGGGATGCCGCCCATGGCGTAGTGCGCCGTCGGGTAGACGGGAACCGGCTCGGTGTACGGCTCCACACCCAGGTAGGTGCGGGCGAACTCCGTGATGTCGGGGAGCTTCGCGTCGATGTGGGCGGGCTCGAGGTGCGTCAGGTCGAGCAGCACGTAGTCCTTGTTCGGACCGGCCCCGCGGCCCTCGCGCACCTCGTTGGCCATCGAGCGGGCGACGATGTCGCGCGGCGCGAGGTCCTTGATGGTGGGGGCGTAGCGCTCCATGAACCGCTCGCCGGCGGCGTTGCGCAGGATGGCGCCCTCGCCGCGTGCGGCCTCGGACAGCAGGATCCCGAGGCCCGCCAGGCCTGTCGGGTGGAACTGGAAGAACTCCATGTCCTCCAGCGGGATGCCGCGGCGGTAGGCCACGGCCATGCCGTCACCCGTGAGGGTGTGGGCGTTGGAGGTGGTCTTGTAGACCTTGCCGGCACCACCGGTGGCGAACACGATCGACTTGGCGCGGATCACGTGGATCTCGCCCGTCGCGAGCTCGTAGGCGACCACGCCGGCGGCGCGGACGTCGTCGTCGGTGGCGGGGTCACCCGTGAGGATGACGTCGAAGACGTAGAACTCGTTGAAGAACTCCACGTCCTGCTTGACGCACTGCTGGTACAGCGTCTGCAGGATCATGTGACCGGTGCGGTCCGCGGCGTAGCAGGACCGGCGCACGGGAGCCTCGCCGTGGTTGCGCGTGTGGCCACCGAAGCGGCGCTGGTCGATCTTGCCCTCGGGCGTGCGGTTGAAGGGCAGACCCATCCGCTCGAGGTCGAGGACGGCGTCGATCGCCTCCTTCGCCATCACCTCCGCCGCGTCCTGGTCGACGAGGTAGTCGCCGCCCTTGACGGTGTCGAAGGTGTGCCACTCCCAGTTGTCCTCCTCCACGTTCGCCAGCGCGGCGCACATCCCGCCCTGGGCCGCTCCGGTGTGGGAGCGCGTGGGGTAGAGCTTGGAGACGACGGCGGTGCGGGCGCGTCCGGATGACTCCAGGGCCGCGCGCATGCCGGCGCCGCCGGCGCCCACGATCACGACGTCGTAGGTGTGCGTCTGCACGTGTACTTCCTTTGCGTACGGGGGCTGAGCGGGGTGGTGCGGGTGGTGCTGGTGGATCAGGCCGAGCAGAACGACGGCAGCAGGTCCGCGGGCGAGCCCACCGGGCACGGGTCGAACGTGAAGATCACCAGGGTGCCCATCACGACCGTCACGACGAGCGCGACGTACAGGAGTGCCTTCAGCACGATGCGCGTGACGTCGCGCTCGGCGTAGTCGTTGATGATCGTGCGCACGCCGTTGGTGCCGTGGATCATGGCGAGCCACAGCATCAGCAGGTCCCAGACCTGCCAGAACGGCTCGGACCACTTGCCCGCGACGAACGCGAAGTCGATCGCGGCGACGCCGTCACCCACCATGAGGTTGACGAACAGGTGGCCGAAGATCAGCACGATCAGGATCACGCCGGAGACGCGCATGAACAGCCAGGCGTAGAGCTCGGTGTTGATGCCGCCGCGCATCGCCTGCGACCGCTTGGCGCGGGGGGAGGCGACGTCGGGGATGGTGCCGGTCATCAGTGGCCCCCGAAGACGTTGGAGAGGTGGCGCGGCAGGAAGCCCGCGAGCGCGACGACGGTCAGGCCGACGACGACCCACAGCATGACGCGCTGGTAGCGCGGACCCTTGGCGGTGAAGTCCACCAGGATGATCCGGATGCCGTTGAACGCGTGGAACAGGACGGCGGCCACGAGGCCGACCTCGCCGAGTCCCATGATGGGCGTCTTGTACGTGCCGATGACCTCGTTGTAGACCTCGGGCGAGACCCGCACCAGCGCGGTGTCCAGCACGTGCACGAGGAGGAAGAGGAACAGCAGCATGCCGGTGACGCGGTGCAGGACCCAGGACCACATGCCCTCGGTACCGCGGTAGAGGGTGCCCAGACCCTTCTTGCTGCCGCGACCGCTGCTGCGGGGTGGCGGCGGCGGGGCCGAGGTGGGTGGGACGGTGGGGGCGCTGGCCACGGTGCTTGGCCTCCTGACGAGTGGCGGGTCTGCGGTTCCTACTGTAGTGACAGTTCGACACCTCGCGCGCCGTCGGATGTGCCCGCACCGGCCGTGACCTGCGGCTGAGGGTGTCCTTACCCGTTGCCGGGTCGGCGGCGCGGGTGCCCGGATCGAGCGGGCGAGGGCCGCTAGGGTCGGCGCATGACCCCCATCGAGGACCTCTACGCCATCGTCCCCGCGGGGGGTGCCGGGACCCGGCTGTGGCCCATGTCACGTCGCTCCCGCCCGAAGTTCCTGCTCGATCTCGTGGGCACCGGTCGCACCCTGCTGCAGGGGACGATCGACCGGCTGCTCCCGCTCACCGGTGCCGACCGCGTGGTCGTGGTGACCGGGCTCGACCACCTCGGGGCCGTGGCGGAGCAGCTGCCGGAGGTGTCGGCCGCCAACCTGGTGGCCGAACCGAGCCCGCGCGACTCCATGGCCGCCATCGGGCTGGCCGCGGCGATCCTGCAGGAGCGTCACGGCAGCGTGCTGGTCGCCTCGTTCGCGGCCGACCACGTGGTGCCCGACGTCGAGGGGTTCTCCGCCGCCGTCCGGCACGCCGCTGTCGCTGCCCGTGCCGGGTACGTCACCACGATCGGCATCACGCCCACGGCACCGTCGACGGCGTTCGGCTACATCCGCTCCGGCGCCCCGCTCGAACCCGCTGAGGGCGGACCGACCGCTCGTGTGGTCGCCGAGTTCGTCGAGAAGCCCGACGCCGAGACGGCGGCCGGCTACCTGGCCGCGGGCGACGTCGCCTGGAACGCCGGGATGTTCGTGGTGCGCACGGACGTGCTGCTGGGCCACCTCGAGCGGCTCCAGCCCCCCCTCGCGGCCGGGCTGCGCGAGATCGCCGCCGTCTGGGACACGGGGGACCGGGGCGAGGTCCTGGCGCGCGTGTGGCCCACGCTGACCCGCATCGCCATCGACCACGCGATCGCGGAACCGGTGGCGGCCACCGGGGGCGTCGCCGTCGTGCCGGGGGCGTTCACGTGGGACGACGTCGGTGACTGGGCCTCGCTCGCCGATCTCGTGCCGGCCGACGCCGAGGGGGTGCGCCGCATCGGCGCCGACGCAGGCGTGGTGGCGGTCGACTCGCCCGGGGTCTTCGTCAGCGCGGACCGACCGGTCGCGGTCGTCGGGATCCCGGACGCCGTCGTGGTGCTCACCGACGACGCCCTCCTGGTGACGACCGCCGCGCACGCGCAGCGGGTCAAGGCCGCCGTCGACGTGCTCAAGGAGCGTGGACGCGCCGATCTGACGTGAGGTCGCGGCGGTAGGGTCGTCTCCCGTGTCAACCCACCTGCGCGCCACCTTCGACCGACTCGACACCGTCCTCGCCGAGCGGGCCGACCGGCTGCTCGAGGTGCGCCGCGAGATCCACCGCCACCCCGAGGTCGCCTGGACCGAGCACCGCACCAGCGAGCTGGTCCACGCCGAGCTGACCGCCGCGGGGCTCCGCCCGCGCCGCGTCGGCGCCACGGGCATCGTGTGCGACATCCCCGGCGTCGACGGCGACCGCCGCCTCGTCGGGCTGCGGGCCGACCTCGACGCGCTGCCCATCCCCGAGGAGACGGGCCTGCCCTGGGCCTCGGAGCGCAGCGGCGTCTCGCACGCGTGCGGTCACGACGTGCACACCGCCGGCGTGCTCGGCGCCGGGCTGGCCCTCGCCGACCTCGCCTCGCGCGGCGAGCTGCCCGTCGGCGTCCGGCTCGTCTTCCAGCCGGCCGAGGAGGTCCAGCCCGGCGGCGCCGAGATGTTCCTCCAGCACGGGGTCCTCGAGGGCGTCGAGCAGATCTACGCCGTGCACTGCGACCCGAAGATCGAGGTCGGGACGATCGGTTCGCGCATCGGCTCCATCACCTCGGCCTCCGACCCCGTCACGGTCACGCTCCGCTCGCACGGCGGCCACACGTCCCGACCGCACATGACGGGCGACGTCGTCTACGCGCTCGGCCAGGTGATCGCGCAGGCCTCCGGCGTGCTCGGCCGCCGGATGGACCCGCGCGCGGGCGTCAACCTCACCTGGGGCGCCGTGCACGCCGGCAGCGCGACCAACGCGATCCCCACCTCGGGCACGCTCATGGGCACGCTGCGCGTGCTCGACGTGGCCGAGTGGGAGCGCGCCGGCACGCTCCTGGACACCGCGATCGCGCAGATCGTCGCGCCCTACGGCGTCGAGGTCGAGGTGGACCACGTGCACGGCGTGCCCCCGACCGTGAACGAGGCCGGGTGCGTCGCCCACATCGAGGAGGCGGCGCGCGACGTCGTCGGGGAGGACGGCGTCCACCTCACCGAGCAGTCGCTCGGCGGCGAGGACTTCGGCTGGTACCTGCACCGCGTGCCCGGCGCGATGGTTCGCCTCGGGGTGCGCGCGCCGGGAGCGCCCCTGACCGACCTGCACCGCGCCGACCTCGTCGTGGACGAGCGCGCCGTCGTCATCGGGGCCAGGATGCTCGCGCGGACGGTGGTGCTCGCGGGGCACGCACCCGCCCCGGCGCCGATCGTCGCGCCCGTCGTCTGAGCCGCACGGGTCCCGAGGCACGAAGGGCACGGTTCGGTCACGATTGACCTGGATCGTCCCAGTCCGTGACACGGCCGACACATTCGCGACCTATGGTGTGCCGGTGCCGCCCGCGAGGCGGCCCCCTGCGGACGGTCTCCGACGCAGCGACCCAAGACGCGTCACGCCCCGGCGGGACGAAGACTCTGAGGAGTGCATGTGAAGAAGTCGATCATCGCCGTGGCAGGCGCCGCCGCCGTGGCGCTCACGCTGGCCGCCTGCGGCACCCCGACCGACGAGGCCACCACGGGCGGCTCGTCCGAGACCTCCGCGAGCGAGGACGGCTCCGAGACGTCTGCTGCCCCCACCGGCGACGTCGTCGACGGCTTCAAGGCCTGCATGGTCTCCGACCAGGGCGGTTACGACGACCAGTCGTTCAACCAGTCGGGCAAGGAGGGCATGGACCGCGCCGCGGACGAGCTCGGCGTCGAGACCAACGAGATCGAGTCCACCTCGGACTCGGACTACGGTCCCAACATCGACAGCCTCATCGCGGACGGCTGCACCTACATCATCGGTGTCGGCTTCCTCCTCGAGCCGGCCATCCAGTCCGCCGCCGAGGCGAACACCGACATCCAGTTCGGTCTGATCGACTCCTCGCTGAGCAACGACGACTTCTCCCCGCTCGAGCTCCCGAACGTCAAGCCGCTGCTGTTCAACACGGCCGAGGCCTCCTTCCTCGCCGGCTACCTCGCCGCGGGCATCAGCGAGTCCGGCACCGTCGGCACGTTCGGCGGCCTGCCGATCCCGTCCGTCCAGATCTTCATGGACGGCTACGCGGACGGCATCGCGAAGTACAACGAGGACAACGGCACCGACGTGTCGCTCCTCGGATGGGACAAGGAGGCCCAGACGGGCTCCTTCACCGGTGACTTCGAGAACCAGGCCAACGGCACCACCACGGCCCAGGGCTTCATCGACCAGGGCGCCGACGTCATCATGCCCGTCGCCGGTCCGGTCGGCCTCGGTGCGGCCACGGCCATCGAGGGCGGCGGCGCCACGATGATCTGGGTCGACTCCGACGGCTTCAACTCCACCGACTACGGCGACATCATCGCCACCTCGGTCATGAAGGAGATCGGTCAGGCCGTCTTCGACTCCATCTCGGAGGCCTCCACGGGCAGCTTCGACGCGACGCCGTACGTCGGCACGCTCGAGAACGAGGGCGTCGGCCTGGCCGAGTTCCACGACTTCGCCGACTCCGTGCCGCAGGAGCTGCAGGACAAGATCGCCGAGTACCGCGACCAGATCATCGCGGGCGACCTCGTCGTGGAGTCCGTCAACACCCCGTGATCCGGGGCCACCGCTCGCGCTGAGCGGTCACCACCAGCACCACCGCGGGGCGGGCCACTCGGCCCGCCCCGCGGCGCGCCGGTCCCGTCCGGGCGCCGTCGGTGCGTGTGGAATCATCGACTTCCCCCGCCGCCCGTCCCGCGGTGGGCGACGAGTACCTGAGGAGGCCCGCCGATGCGTCTCGAGCTCCGAGGCATCACCAAGCGGTTCGGAACGTTCACGGCCAACGACGGCATCGACATGGTGGTCGAGCCCGGCGAGATCCACGCGATCCTGGGCGAGAACGGCGCCGGCAAGAGCACCCTGATGAACACGCTGTACGGCCTGTACGAGCCCGACGCCGGTCAGATCGTCATCGACGGCGAGCCGGTCGTCTTCTCCGGCCCTGGCGACGCGATGCGGGCGGGCATCGGCATGGTGCACCAGCACTTCATGCTCGTGCCCGTCTTCACGGTGGCCGAGAACGTGGTCCTCGGCCAGGAACCCGTCGGCAAGGGCCTCATCGACCTCAGGCGCGCGCGGCAGATCGTGCGGGAGACCTCGGAGATGCTCGGGTTCGCGATCGACCCCGACGCGAAGATCGAGGACCTCCCCGTCGGCGTCCAGCAGCGCGTCGAGATCGTCAAGGCGCTGTCCCGCAACGCCAAGCTCCTCATCCTGGACGAGCCCACCGCCGTGCTCACGCCCCAGGAGACCGACGAGCTGATCGAGATCATGCGCCGCCTCGCGGCGGCCGGCACGTCGATCCTGTTCATCACGCACAAGCTGCGCGAGATCCGTGCCGTCTCCGACAGCATCACGATCATCCGCCTCGGCAAGGTCGTGGGCAGCGCGACGCCGTCGGCCACGGAGTCCGAGCTCGCCTCGCTCATGGTCGGGCGCAGCGTCAGCCTCGGCGTCGCCAAGGAGCCCGCGCAGCCGCGCGAGGACGTGCTCGAGGTGCGCAACCTCGTGGTGCGGGACACGCACGGCGTGCCGGTGGTCAACGACGTCTCCTTCACCGTGGCGAGCGGCGAGATCCTCGCCGTCGCCGGGGTCCAGGGCAACGGCCAGACCGAGCTCACCGAGGCGATCCTCGGCATCCAGAAGCCCGCGTCCGGCTCGGTCGTGCTGCGGGGGGAGTCGCTGGAGGGCAAGGGTGTGCGCGAGCGGCTCGACTCCGGGCTCGCGTACGTGCCGGAGGACCGCTCCACCGACGGCGTCGTGGGGGAGTTCTCGATCGTGGAGAACCTCGTGCTCGACCGCATCGGTGCCGCCCCGGTCTCGCGCGGGGGCGCGCTCGACATGCGTTTCCTGCGCCGCAACGCCGACGAGCTCGTGAAGGAGTTCGACGTCCGCACCACCTCGGTCGACCGCGCCGTCGGGACGCTCTCGGGCGGCAACCAGCAGAAGGTCGTGCTGGCCCGCGAGCTCTCCCGCCCGCTGTCCCTCCTGGTGGCCTCGCAGCCCACGCGCGGCGTCGACGTCGGCTCGATCGAGTTCCTGCACGACCGGATCGTCTCCGAGCGCGACAAGGGCGCCGCCGTCGTCATCGTCTCGACCGAGCTCGACGAGGTGCTCGCGCTCGGCGACCGCATCGCCGTGATGTGCGGCGGCGAGCTCGTCGGGATCGTCCCCGGCGGTGAGAGCCGCGACGTGCTGGGCCTGATGATGACCGGTATCGGACCGGAGGAGGCGCGCCAGCGCGCCGCCGAGCACCACACCCTGCTGGGCGAGGCGGACCTGGAGGCGGAGGCCGAGGCGGGAGCCGTGCTCGACGCCCCCGCGGCGGACGCCGTCGACGCCCCGGCGACCGAGAGTTCGACCACCCGCTCTGCCACCACCACCTCTGCCGGTGAGGAGAACCGATGAGCACGCCGAAGGAGCCGCTGGGCCCGACGCCGGCCCAGGACCCCCTGGAGCCCGTCGAGCCGCAGTCAGCGGCGGACGACGAGATCGGCACCACCGCCACCGGCCAGCCGGCGCGCACGCCCGGCTTCGGGGAGACCTACCTCCGCGAGGTGCTGTCCTCCTCCTGGCTGCTGACGCTGCTGGCCATCGTGCTGGCCGTGCTGCTGGGAGGTGTGCTGATCATCGCCACCGACCCCGCCGTCCAGGAGGCCGCCGGCTACCTCTTCGCCCGACCGAGCAGCTTCTTCACCGCCGCGTGGGAGGCCGCGTCGCAGGCCTACCTGGCGCTGTTCCAGGGCGCGATCTACGACAGCCAGGCCGCCACGTTCACCCGGGCGATCCGGCCGATCACCGAGACGCTGACGATCGCGACGCCGCTGATCCTCGCCGGGCTCTCGGTCGGCCTCGCGTTCCGCGCGGGCCTGTTCAACATCGGTGGCCAGGGCCAGGTCATCCTCGGTGCCGTGCTGGCGACCTGGATCGGCTTCGGCCTCGACCTGCCCCCCGTGGTCCACCTGGTGCTCGCCCTGATCGGCGGCGCCGTCGGCGGCGCGTTCTGGGCCGCGATCGCCGGTGTGCTGAAGGCGCGGACCGGCGCGCACGAGGTGATCGTCACGATCATGCTCAACAACGTGGCCGCGTACCTGGTGCTGTGGGTCGTGACCACCCAGATCTTCGCCGGCGGCACGTCGGGCACCTCCAAGCCGGTCGGCGAGAACGCCCGCCTGCCCGCGCTGCTTCCCGAGCCGTTCCGCCTGCACCTCGGCTTCGTCCTCGCGCTCGTGCTCGCCGCCGTCGTGTGGTGGCTGATGGAGCGCTCGACGCTCGGCTTCAAGCTGCGCGCGGTCGGCTCCAACGCCCGCGCTGCGCGCACCGCCGGCATCTCGGTGGGTGCGATGACCGTGCTGGCGATGGCGATCGCCGGCGGTCTGGCCGGTCTCGCCGGCGCCAGCCAGGTGCTCGGCACCGAGGGCTACCTGACGGCGTCCGTGGCCGGCACGATCGGCTTCGACGCCATCACCGTGGCCCTGCTCGGTCGCAGCAAGCCGCTCGGCACCGTCCTGGCGGGCCTCCTGTTCGGTGCGCTGGCCGCCGGCGGCCGTCTCATGCAGACCCGCACCGGCACCCCGCTGGACCTCGTGCTCGTCCTGCAGTCCTTCATCGTGCTGTTCATCGCGGCCCCGCCGCTGGTGCGCACGATCTGGCGGCTGCCGAAACCCGGGGCCAGACGCGAGAAGCCGTCACCCACGTCCACGACGCCCGTCACGGCAGGAGCTGACGCATGAGCGCGACCGCCACCGTCACCGGCACCACCGCACCGACCCGCGCGGTCGTCCCCAGCGAGATCCGCCGCACGGGCTATCTGCTCATCGGCATCGCGGCGCTCGCGGCCCTGCTGGCGGTCCTCGTGCCGTCGGGCGACAGCAGGATCCGCATCTCGACGTCGGCCGACGCGCTGCAGATCCCGATCTTCGCCGTTCCCGGCAAGGTCACGGCGATCGTCCTGACGCTCGTCGTCGTCGGCCTCGCGGCGTACGGCTTCCGGCTCACCCAGCGCGGGACGAGGGTCCCGGTGTGGGTCGTCGCGACGGCGGGCGCGCTCGCGTTCGTCGTCCTCCTCCTGCTCCTGAGCGCCGGCAAGGACCAGGTGGTGCCGATCACGGGCCTCCTGGCAGGCACGCTGCTCCTGGGAACACCGCTGGTGTTCGGCGCGCTGTCCGGCGTGGTCTGCGAGCGCGTCGGCATCGTCAACATCGCCATCGAGGGTCAGCTGCTCGCCGGGGCGTTCGCCGCGGCCGTGGTCGCCTCCATGGCGGGCAACGCCTATGTCGGCCTGATCGCCGCACCCGTGGCGGGTCTCGCCGTCGGTGCCCTGCTGGCGTTCTTCTCGATCCGCTACCAGGTCAACCAGATCATCGTCGGCGTCGTGCTGAACGTGCTGGTCGTCGGCATCACGAGCTTCCTGTTCTCCACCGTGCTGAGCGACAACCCGAACCTGAACTCGCGGCTCGGGCTTCCGGTGCTGCCGATCCCGCTGCTGTCGGAGATCCCGGTCGTCGGTCCGGTCCTGTTCCGCCAGAACCTGCTGGTCTACCTGATGTTCGCCATCGTCATCGCGCTGCAGATCCTCATCTTCCGCAGCCGGTGGGGCCTGCGCCTGCGCTCGGTCGGCGAGCACCCCAAGGCCGCCGACACCGTCGGCATCGACGTCAACCGCACCCGGTGGCGCAACACGCTCCTGGGTGGTGCGATCGCCGGTCTGGGCGGGGCGTTCTTCACCGTCGCCTCGGGCCTCGCGTTCGGCAAGGACATGACGGCGGGCAACGGCTTCATCGCGCTGGCCGCGATGATCCTGGGCCGGTGGAGCCCGAAGGGCGCCGTCGTCGCCGCGCTGATGTTCGGTCTGTCCAAGCAGCTCGGCCAGTTCATCCAGCAGCTCCAGGCGCCCATCCCGCCGCAGTTCCTGCTGATGCTGCCCTACGTCGTCACGATCCTCGCCGTCGCCGGTTTCGCCGGCCGGGTGCGCGCACCCGCGGCCGAGGGCGTGCCCTACGAGAAGTGAGCGGGAGCATGGATCACGCGGGCACGACGGACCCGACCGACCCGACCGACTCAGCCGACTCAGCCGTCGACTGGGAGTCGCTGCGCGCGGCGGCGCGCGAGGTCATGGAGCGCGCGTACGTGCCCTACTCGCGCTACCCCGTGGGTGCGGCGGCGATCGTGGACGACGGTCGCGTCGTCGTCGGCTGCAACGTGGAGAACGCCGCGTACGGCGTGACGCTGTGCGCCGAGTGCTCGCTCGTCTCGGCCCTGGTGGTCGGCGGCGGCGGGCGCCTGGTGGCGTTCACGTGCGTGGACTCGCGGGGAGAGACGCTCGCCCCGTGCGGACGCTGCCGCCAGCTCCTGTGGGAGCACGGCGGCCCCGAGCTTCTCGTGGACACCGCGTGGGCGGGCATCGTGCCGATGTCGCAGGTCCTGCCCGGCGCGTTCGGTCCCGACGACCTCGCGATCGGCCGGCGGCCGACCTCCTGACCGACCGGTCGGGACGGCCCGCCGACCGGCCCCGATCTACCTGACCACCCTGACCCGCACGACTGCAGCGACCGAGGAGGAACCGTGGCCGAGAAGTTCGACGCCGTCGACGTCATCCGCACCAAGCGTGATGGTGGTGCCCTGTCCGACGCCCAGATCGACTGGGTGATCGACGCCTACGTCCGGGGCGTCGTCGCGGAGGAGCAGATGGCCGCCCTCGCGATGGCGATCCTGCTGCGCGGCATGAGCCGCTCCGAGATCTCGCGCTGGACGTCCGCCATGATCGCGAGCGGTGAGCGCATGGACTTCTCCGCACTGCGCCACCCCACCGTGGACAAGCACTCCACCGGCGGCGTGGGGGACAAGATCACGCTGCCGCTCGCGCCGCTGGTCGCGGTCTTCGACGTCGCGGTCCCGCAGCTGTCCGGGCGCGGGCTCGGGCACACGGGCGGCACGCTGGACAAGCTCGAGGCCATCCCCGGCTGGCGGGCCGCCATGAGCAACGAGCAGATGATGACGCAGCTCGACGACGTCGGGGCGGTGATCTGCCAGGCGGGATCCGGCCTCGCGCCCGCCGACCGCCGCCTGTACGCGCTGCGCGACGTCACCGGCACCGTCGAGGCGATCCCGCTCATCGCGTCCTCGATCATGAGCAAGAAGATCGCGGAGGGCACCGCCGCGCTCGTCCTGGACGTCAAGGTCGGCTCCGGTGCGTTCATGAAGGACCTCGACGCCGCGCGCGAGCTCGCGCGGACGATGGTCGCCCTCGGGCACGACGCCGGGGTCGACACGCGTGCGCTGCTGACCGACATGTCGACGCCGCTCGGCCTGACCGCGGGCAACGCGATCGAGGTCGCCGAGAGCGTCGAGGTGCTCGCCGGCGGCGGTCCCTCCGACGTCGTCGACATCACCCTCGCGCTCGCCCGCGAGATGCTCGACGCCGCTGGCCGCCCCGACGCCGATCCCGAGGCGGCGCTGCAGGACGGCCGCGCGATGGACGTGTGGAGGCGGATGATCCGTGCGCAGGGCGGCGACCCCGACGCCGCGATGCCCGTCGCGAAGGAGTCCGAGACGGTGCTCGCGCCGGCCGACGGCGTGCTGGTCGGTCTGGACGCGCTGGCCGTCGGCGTCGCCGCGTGGCGCCTGGGTGCCGGACGTGCGCGGCGCGACGACGTCGTGCAGGCCGGGGCGGGCGTCGTGCTGCACGCCAAGCCGGGTGCGCTCGTGCGCGCCGGTGAGCCGCTGATGACGCTGCTGACCGACACGCCCGACAGGTTCGAGCGCGCGCGCGAGGCGCTGGCCGACGCCGTGACGATCGCGCCGGAGGGTTCGCGGCCCCCGGCGACCGACGGCGTCGTGCTGGAGCGCATCACGGCCTCCTAGTCGCGCCGACCCGTAGCGTGATCCCGTGAGCCGACACGACTGGACGCTGAGCGCCGCCCGCCCGCTGCTGGCCGCCGCGGGGGTGGGGGAGCGCGCGCTGCCCGATCCCGGCGCCGTGACCCGACCGCCCGAGGCGGTGGGGAGGCTGGCGCGCGAGGTCGCGCTGTCGCCCGCCCAGAAGCGGCTGGCGCACGCGCCGCTGCGCGGGGGACGCGTCGGCGTGCTGCGGTGGGACGGCGTGCCGATCACGCAGGGCCCGACGTCGTGCGGCGCGATGTCGCTGCTGGTCCTGGCCGCCGCCGGGGATCCGGTGCTGGCCGCGTGGCTGACGACCGGGGCGCGTGTGGGGTCCTCGCCGCCGCCCGAGCTGGTCCGCGCATCGCGCGAGGACCTCGCCGCGCCGGGGGTGTCGCAGCGCGTGGCCGTGGCGGAACGACTGCTGTTCGCGCAGGCGCGCTCGCGCGCGATCGGGCCGCTGCCCTGGCCGGCCGCGATCGGCACGCCGCCCTGGACCGCGGCGCGGACTGCTCGGTTCCGCGGTGTGAGCTACACCCACACGGCCGTGCACGACGCGGACGTGGCCCGCACGCGCGCCGTGCTGGAGACGGTGCGGCGCGCGTGCGAGCTCGGGATCCCCGTGCCGCTGTACACGGGCGGCGACGTGGCCAAGGGCCTCTCGACGGCGATCCCGCGCCACGTGGTGCTCGCGGTGCCGAGCGCGCGGTCGCGGGCCGGCGAGCTGCGCATCTACGAGCCCTCGGGAGGCCGGGTCCACGCCGTCGCGATCGAGGCGCTGCTGGCGCGACGGCGATCGATGCCCGCGCTCGGCCACTGGAGCCACGTGGTGTGGGCGGTGCTGCCGAGCTCGGCGTTCGGGGGCTGAGCGGCACGGCGCTACCGTTGCCACCATGAGCAACGACGACCTCCACGACGCCCCGCCCGCCCTCACCGAGGCGATGATCTGCACGCTTCCCAAGGTCCTGCTGCACGACCACCTCGACGGTGGCCTGCGCCCGACCACGATCATCGAGCTCGCCGAGCAGGTGGGGCACGAGCTGCCCGCGAACGACCCGGACGCGCTGGCGGAGTGGTTCGTCACCTCGGCCGACTCCGGCTCCCTCGTGCGCTACCTCGAGACGTTCGAGCACACCATCGCCGTGATGCAGACCGTGGAGGGCCTGCGACGCGTGGCGCGCGACGCCGCCGTGGACCTCGCCGCCGACGGCGTCGTCTACGCCGAGCAGCGGTACGCCCCCGAGCAGCACCTGCGCGCCGGCCTCACGCTCCAGGAGGTCGTGGACGCGGTGCAGCAGGGCTTCGACGACGGCGTCGCCGAGGCCGCCGAGGCGGGCCACACCATCACGATCGGGACCCTCATCACCGCGATGCGGCACGCCGACCGCGGCGTCGAGATCGCCGAGCTCGCGGTCGCCAACCGTGATCGCGGTGTCGTCGGCTTCGACATCGCCGGCGCCGAGCTGGGCTTCCCGGCCTCGAACCACGCCGAGGCGTTCGCGGCGCTGCGGCGCGAGAACTTCCCCTTCACGATCCACGCGGGCGAGGCCGACGGCGCCTCCTCGGTCTGGGACGCGGTGCAGCAGGGCACGCTGCGCCTCGGTCACGGTGTGCGCCTGGTGGAGGACATCGTCCGACCGCCGCACGAGGACACCGACCACGCGCAGCTCGGCCGCCTGTCGCAGTGGGTGCTCGACCGCCAGATCCCGCTCGAGGTCGCGCCGTCGTCCAACCTTCAGACGGGGATCGCCGGCACCATCGCCGAGCACCCGGTGACGTTCCTGCGCGACCTCGGCTTCGCCGTCACGATCAACACCGACAACCGCCTGATGTCGGCGACCTCGATGAGCCGCGAGTTCAGCCTGCTGGCCGCCGAGGCCGACTGGACGCTCGACGACCTCGAGCAGGCCACACTCGTGGCGGCGTTCAACGGCTTCGCGCACCGGGACGTGCTCGAGCGGATCGTGGCCGAGCAGATCATCCCGGGCTACGACGCGGCACGCGAGCAGGACTGAGCCCGGCGCCGGGCCGCTCGGCCCGGCCCTACAGGCCCGTCGCGACCCGCACGTCGTCGGCGATCGCGGTCAGCCGCGCCGCCGCCAGGGCCCGTGCCCGCTCGAGCGCGCTGCCGTGCGCGAGGCTCGCGCCGTCCTCGACCGGCACGAGCACCTCGAGGTAGGCCTTGAGCTTCGGCTCGGTCCCGCTCGGTCGCACGATCACGCGCGAGCCGTCCGACGTCTCCAGCAGCACCCCGTCGGTGCCGGGCACCGTGTAGGCGCCGCCGTTGACGCCGTCGGGGTCCGGCACCTCGAGACCGTCACCGAGGTCGACCACGCGCGAGACGGCGCTGCCGCCCAGCGTGGCCGGGGGCGCGGCGCGCAGCCGTCCCATCGCCTCGCCGATGAGGCTCAGGTCCGTCACGCGGACGGTGACCGGCGCCGTCGCGTGGAGCCCGTCGCGCACGGCGAGCGCGTCGAGCTCGCCCTGCAGGTCGGAGCCGCGCTCGCGCGCCGCGGCCAGCAGCGTCACGACGGCGACCGCCGCCGAGATGCCGTCCTTGTCGCGGACAGCCGCGGGAGCGACGCAGTAGCCGAGCGCCTCCTCGTAGCCGAACACCAGCCCCGGCACGCGGGAGATCCACTTGAAGCCGGTCAGGGTCGCGCGGTGGCGCAGCCCGTGCGCGCGGCCGATCGCGGCGAGCTGCCGCGAGGACACGATCGAGCACGCCAGGACCGCGTCCTGCGCGGCAGGTGTGCCGGCGAGTGCGGAGGCGACCTGCTCGCCGAGCAGCGCACCCGTCTCGTCACCGGACAGCCGGCGCCACCCGCCCTCGGCGCCGGCGTCGGGGATGGCGACGGCGCACCGGTCGGCATCGGGGTCGACGGCGATGATCACGTCCGCGTCCAGGTCGCGCGCGCACCGGAACGCCAGGTCCATGGCGCCGGGCTCCTCCGGGTTGGGGAACGCGACGGTGGGGAACGCGGGATCGGGCTCAGCCTGCTCCGGCACGGTGTGCAGGTCGGTGACGCCCGCGGCGACCAGCGCGCTGGTGAGCGTGGCACCGCCGACGCCGTGCATCGCCGTCGTGACGACGCGCAGCGATCCGACGCCGGGGTGACCGACGCCCGCCGCACCCGCGGCGAGGGCGGCCAGGTAGGCGGCGTGCACGTCGTCGTCGAGCACGGTCCAGCCCCCGGCGGCGCGCGGGATGTCCGCGACCTGCTTGACGGCGGCGATCCCGGCGGCGATCGCGGCGTCGTACGGCGGAACGATCTGCGCACCCTGGCCGGCGTCCGTCACGATCCGGCCGCCGAGGTAGACCTTGTAGCCGTTGTCGGCGGCGGGGTTGTGGGACGCCGTGACCATGACTCCGGCGTCGGCGCCGAGGTGGCGCACCGCGAAGGCGAGCACCGGCGTCGGCCACTCCTGCGGCATGAGGAGCGCCTCGCCGCCCGCGGCGGTGACGACGGCAGCCGTGTCGTGCGCGAAGACGCTGCTGTAGTGGCGCGCGTCGTAGCCGATCACGACGCGCGGACGAGCGCCCCGGGCCTCCCCGCCGTCCTGCTCGGCCAGGGTGCGCGTCAGGTAGCTCGTCAGCCCAGCGGCCGCACGCAGCACGACGGCGCGGTTCATCCGGTTGCTGCCGCCGCCGATGGCGCCGCGCAGCCCGGCCGTGCCGAACTGCAGCGTGCCGGCGAAGCGGTCGATGAGGTCGGCCGACGCGGCGTCGTCACCCTGCTCGGCGGCGTGGCACAGCGCCGTGATCTCGGCCGCGGTGGCCTCGTCCGGATCGTCGAGCACCCAGGCCCGGGCGCGGGAGAGAGCGTCCTGCAGCGGCATCAGAGCTTCCTGACGATCGCGGCGAGGAGGGCGCTGATGCGCGGTCCGGCGAGCCGGCCGGCCTCGATGACCTCCTCGTGCGAGAGCGGGTCGGGCGAGATGCCCGCAGCGGCGTTCGTGACCAGCGAGATGCCGAGGATCTCCAGGCCCGCCTGACGCGCGGCGATCGCCTCGAGCGACGTGCTCATGCCCACCAGGTGCCCGCCTAGCACCCCGGCCATGCGGACCTCGGCCGGCGTCTCGTAGTGCGGTCCGCGGAACTGGACGTAGACGCCCTCGGCGAGCGACGCGTCGACCTCGCGGGCCAGGTCGCGCAGGCGCGCGGAGTACAGGTCGGTGAGGTCGACGAACGTGGCGCCCTCGAGCGGGGAGGCCGCCGTGAGGTTGATGTGGTCGTTGATGAGCACCGGGGTGCCGGGGGCCCACTCGGGCACGAGCCCGCCGCAGCCATTGGTCAGCACGACCGTCCTGGCGCCCGCGGCCGCCGCGGTGCGCACGCCGTGCGCGACCCGCCGCACACCCTTGTCCTCGTAGAAGTGGGTCCGCGAGCCGAGCACCAGCGCGTACCGGTCCTCGCCGTCGCCGTCGGCCTCGATGCGGACGGAGCGGATGCTCGCACCGTGTCCCGCGACGGCGGGGGCGCTGAAGCCGACGACGTCGGCGGCCGGGACCTCGGCGACGGTCTCGCCGAGGAGGTCGGCGGCGCCGCCCCACCCGGAGCCGAGCACGAGGGCGACGTCGTGGCGCGCGATTCCCGTCGCGTCCGCGATCTGGCGGGCCGCAGCCTCCGCGACGGCGAACGGGTCGGTGGCGGGATCGTCGATGTCGATGGTGGCAGTCACGAGGGAACGGTATCGCCAGGACCTGGGACGGGGCGAGCGCGGGTGGGAGCGCCCGGTGGCCGCGAGCCGCCACAATGGGCGCATGACGTCAACGACACCCGAAGCGACGCCGACCACCTCGACCACCGCGCCTGCCGCGTCTCCGGCGCCGGAGACGGCACCGGCCGTTCCGGCAGCGTCCGCCGACGGCTCGGGGAGCACGACGAACGTCCCGAACGCGACCAACCCCGGGACGTCGAACCGCGGCCCGTCCTCGACCCGGCGCGGCAGCCAGGTGGTCATCGTCGGCGGTGGCCCCGGTGGTTACGAGGCGGCGCTCGTCGCGGCCCAGCTCGAGGCCGACGTGACGCTGGTCGAGCGGCAGGGGATGGGCGGCGCGGCGGTGCTGACCGACGTCGTCCCCTCCAAGACCCTCATCGCCACGGCGGAGTGGCGCGCCCTCGTGGAGAGCGCCGACGAGCTCGGCATCCACATGGGCGAGCTGCGGCACGCGGCGCTCGAGGTCGACCTCGGCGAGGTCAACGCGCGCGTGCTGGCGCTCGCGAAGCAGCAGTCCGGCGACATCCGCGCGAACCTCGAGCGCCAGGGCATCCGGATCGTCGACGGCACGGGTCGGCTCGCGTCGCCCGACACCGTGGTGGTCGCGGGCGAGGGGGAGGACGAGGAGGAGCTGCACGCCGACGTCGTCCTCCTGGCCACCGGTGCCGCGCCGCGGGAGCTGCCGACGGCGATTCCCGACGGCGAGCGCATCCTCACGTGGACGCAGGTCTACTCCCTCGACGCGATGCCCGAGCGGCTCGTGGTCGTCGGGTCCGGGGTGACGGGTGCCGAGTTCGCCGGCGCGTTCAGCGCGCTCGGCGTCGACGTGGTGCTCATCTCCAGCCGCGACCGGGTGCTCCCGGGTGAGGACGCCGACGCCGCGGAGCTGATCGAGAACGCGTTCCGCCGTCGGGGCATGGAGGTGCTGTCGCGCTCGCGCGCCGCGGGCGTCGAGCGGCGGGGCGACGGCGTCGTGGTCACGCTCGACGACGGGCGCGAGGTCCTCGGGTCGCACTGCCTGCTCGCCGTCGGCGGCATCCCGAACACCGCCGGCCTCGGTCTCGCGGGGTCGGGCGTCGCGACCACCGGCAGCGGGCACATCGTGGTCGACCGCGTCTCGCGGACCACGGTGCGCGGCGTCTACGCCGCGGGTGACGTCACGGGCGTGCTCCCGCTCGCGTCGGTCGCGGCGACCCAGGGCCGCATCGCGATGTGGCACGCGCTGGGCGACGCCGTCGCCCCGCTGGACGTGCGCCGCGTGCCCGCGACGGTGTTCACCTCTCCCGAGATCGCGACGGTCGGCGTCAGCGAGGTCGACGCCGCTGCGCACGACGCCCGCGTCACCACCGTGCCGCTCGCGCGCAACCCGCGCGCCAAGATGCTCGGCATCCACGAGGGGTTCGTCAAGGTCGTCTCCCGCGAGGGCTCGGGCTCGGTGCTGGGCGGCGTGGTCGTGGCGCCGCGCGCCAGCGAGCTGATCCACGTGCTGACGCTCGCCGTCGCCACGCGCACGACCGTGGACCAGCTCGCGAGCGCGATGACGATCTACCCGTCGCTGTCGGGCTCGATCGCCGAGGGTGCGCGCCAGCTGCACGCCCGACTGACCGACTGACGCGCCGCGCCGCGCCGCCCCGCCCCGCCCCGCCCCGCCCCGCCGCGAGCGAACCTCCTCCGACGGCGAGAGCGACCCGAGGGCGCTGAGAGCGACCCGCCCCAGGTCGTCCTCAGCCCGCACGGGTCGCTCTCGCGGGAGCGGGAGCGGGAGCGGGGGCGGGGGCGTCGCAGTCACGCTCGCGCCTCGAGGGCGCGTCGTACGCGCGGGAGGTAGTGCCAGGCCGGTTGACCGGTGCGCACGTCGACCACCGACCACCCGGCCTCGAAGACGTGCTCACGACGAACCGCCTCGGACACGGGGTCGGCGCCGCGGAGGTACTTCCCGCGACCGTGCACCTCCACCCCGACCTTCTGGTCGATCCATCCCATGTCGAGCTCGAACGCGCCGCCCGGGGTGTCGACGACGACCAGCGTCGAGGGCACCGGGAGCCCCGCCGCGACGATCTCCGCACGAACGACGCTCTCGGCGGGCGAACCCACGGTGGGCTGACCGAGCGCGACGATCTCGCGGGCGGCTCGCACGCCTCGGCGACCCCGGAGTCGATGAAGGATGCGCTCCATCTCACCCCTGTCGGCTCCGATGACGAGGGCGGAGTCGACGACGGCCAGGGCACGGGCGAGGGGCAGCGTCCGGGCGCAGTCGACGGCTGTTCGCTCGACGGAGGTCACAGGCAGGCCGAGGAAGTCACGGATCTCGTCGTGCGGCAGGTCGGACCGGTACCGACGGAGCGTCACGTCGGCGTGGGCCGTCGAGGAGATCGGACCGACCTGGGTGACCTCGACGACAGCGTCGTGGCGGGGAGGCACCCAGAGCCCGGCGAGGAGCCCGGCGCTGCGGTGGCTGATCGCGAACGCCGTCGACATCCGCGATCCGACGGCCACGATCGCTGCCAGGAGCGCGTCGTCACCCGCTGCCGGCGAGGACGGTGGCCCGTACAGCCCGCGTCGGACCCGCTCGGCCCTCCCCGAGCGCTGGGCCGCCTCGACGCGTCCGCGCCACGCCTCACCCGTCCGCCACAGGGTGGGGAGGGTCGGGGGCGCGATCGGTTCACCTCGAACCGGGGAGGTGAGCCCGTCGTACAGCTCTCGCCTGATCACCCCGCTGGTCATCTCCCCACGGTGCAGCCCGAAGCGCACCCGGACGACCCCGGCGGCAGAGCTCGTGGACGAAGGTCCCCTCCGACGACCGTGGGGACAGTCCGCGAGGGCGACCTGTTCGTCGTGGGAGCGACGTGTCTCCGGTCGCTCCCACGACGCACGGGTCGCTCTCGCGAGGGGGGAGTGGGCGGCCGAGGACCTGGCGGCGGGGAAATGAGGTCGACGGCCCGGGAAGGGCCGCCTAGCGTGGGGGCGTGCTCAGCTGATCCGCCCCGCGTCCGAGTCCCCTCGACACCTCAGGCAGGTTCCGTGCCAGCACCGCTCCCACCCCCCTCGTCCACGCGGACGACCCCGTCCGGCCCCGTCCTCGCCGCCCGCGGCGTCTCGTTCGCCCACCCGGGCGACGGCGCCGCCCACCCCGTCCTGACCGACGTCACGCTGCAGGTCGACCCCGGCCACCGCACCGGGCTCGTCGGCGAGAACGGGTCTGGCAAGTCCACGCTGCTGCGACTGCTCGCGGGCGACCTCGTGCCCGACGCCGGCACCGTCGCCCGGCCCGACGACCTCGGCGTCCTCGCGCAGGAGCTTCCCTACGCCGGGCACACCCCGGCGGGTCGCGTGGTCGAGCACGCGCTCGCCGCCGTCCGGGCGATCGAGCGCGAGCTCGACGCCGCGGGCGAGGCGCTCGCGGCGGGCGACGACGGCGCGACCGCCCGGTACGAGCGCGCCCTGGCGGCGGCCGAGGCCGCCCAGGTCTGGGACGCGGACGCCCGCGCGGGGGCGATGCTCGGCGGCCTCGGGCTCGCCGTCGTGCTGGACGACCCCGAGCGCGCCGTCGGCACGCTCTCCGGAGGGCAGCGCACGCGCCTGCACCTCGCCGCGCTGCTCGTGCGCAGCCCGAGCGCGCTCCTGCTCGACGAACCCACCAACCACCTGGACGACGACGCCGCGGACTTCCTCGCCGGCGTCCTGCGTGCCGGGACCGGCGCCGTGCTCATGGCCAGCCACGACCGAGCCTTCCTCGACGCCGTCGCGACCGAGATCGCCGACCTCGACCCCACCGCCCGCGCGGTGGGCGAACCGGCCGGGATCGTCCTCACGGGCGGCACGTTCACCGATCACGTGGCCGCGCGGGCCGCCGCGCGCGCGGCGTGGCAGACCCGGTACGAGGCCGAGCAGGAGGAGATCACCCAGCTGCGCCACACCGTCGCCGTCACGGCTCGTCAGGTCGCGCCGGGGCGCGGCCCCACCGACAACGACAAGTTCATCACCCGGTTCAAGGGCGCCCGCGTCGAGCGGACCGTCTCGCGCCGTGTGCGCGACGCCGCAGGCCGGCTCGCCGACCTCGAGCGCGACCAGGTGCGCAAGCCTCGGCCGGCGCTGCGCCTGTCGATGCCGGCCTCGCTCACGAGCGGCACGTCGGGCAGCGCCTCCGACACCCCTGCGCCCGGCGGCCTGCTCGCCTGGGCGCGCGACGTCGTCGTGCCGGGAAGGCTCGACCTCCCCGCCGCGGGAGTCCCCGGCATCGAGCTGACGGCCGGCTCCCGGCTGCTGCTGACGGGGGGCAACGGGGCAGGCAAGTCCACGCTGCTGCACGCGCTCGCCGGCGACCTCGAGCCGGCGTCCGGACACGTCGGCACGATGCACGGCGTGCGGGTCGGCCTGCTCGAGCAGGACCTCGCGCTGGCGGGTGAGCGGCGCACGCCGCGCGACCTGCTGACGCTCGTCCAGCACCCGGGCACGACCTCGTCCGACGACCAACGCCCGGTCGACGCCTACGGTCTCCTCGCGCCGCGCGACCTCGGCCGCCCCGTGGCCGACCTGTCCGTCGGCACCCGGCGCCGCGTGGTCCTGGCGATGCTGCTCGCGCAGGCGCCCGACGTGCTCCTGCTGGACGAGCCGACCAACCACCTCGCCCTGGCCCTCGTCGACGAGCTGCTCGCCGCGCTGCGGGCGTGGCCGGGCGCCGTCGTCCTCGCCTCGCACGACCGGTGGCTGCGGGAGCACTGGGACGGCGACGTCGTCCACCTCGCGCCACCCGCGCCGCCCACGGCTCCCGCGTAGGGTCGAGGAGTGACCCACGCGACCGCCATGCTGCCCGACCTGAGGACCGTCGACCCCGTCGAGCTCACGCGCCTCCTGTGCGACATCCCCTCCGTGAGCGGTGACGAGGCCGCGATCGCCGACGCGATCGAGGTCGCGCTGCGGTCCCTGCCGCACCTCGAGGTCCTGCGCGACGGCGACGCCGTCCTGGCACGCACCTCGCTCGGCCGCGCCAGCCGCGTGGTCGTCGCCGGTCACATCGACACCGTCCCGGTCCAGGGCAACCTCCCGACGCAGGTGCGGACCGCGTCCGCCGCCGAGGGCGAGGTCCTGTGGGGCCGCGGGACCGTCGACATGAAGGGCGGCGTCGCCGTCGCCCTCCACCTGGCCGCCACGGTCACCGAACCCGCCGTCGACGTCACCTACGCCTTCTACGACCACGAGGAGGTCGAGGCCGAGCTGAACGGGCTGGGCCGCATCGCGCGCCACCACCCCGACTGGCTCGCGGCCGACTTCGCGATCCTCGGCGAGCCCACGGCGGGTCACGTCGAGGGCGGCTGCAACGGGACGATGCGCCTCGAGGTCGCGACGGCGGGGCGCACCGCCCACTCGGCGCGCGCCTGGCGCGGCCACAACGCGATCCACGACCTCGCCCCCGTGCTGGCGGCGCTCGCGGCCCACGAGAGCGAGACGGTCACCGTCGACGGGCTCGACTACCGCGAGGGCCTGGGGGCCGTCGGCATCGGCGGCGGCATCGCCGGGAACATGATTCCCGACGCCGCGGTCGTCACCGTGAACTACCGCTTCGCCCCCTCGCGCAGCGCCGACGACGCCGAGGCGTACGTCCGCACCGTCCTCGCCGACGCCCTGGCCGGGCTGGACGGCGCGACCGTCACCGTCACGGACGTCGCCCCCGGCGCCCGCCCCGGGCTCGACCACCCCGTCGCCGCCGCGTTCGTCGCAGCCGCCGTCGCGGCCACCGGCGCCGAGGTGAACCCGAAGTACGGCTGGACGGACGTGGCCCGCTTCTCCGCGCTGGGCGTGCCCGCCGTCAACTTCGGCCCGGGCGACCCCAACCTCGCGCACGCGGACGACGAGCGCTGCCCGACGGCGCAGATCACCGCCGTCGCGACGGCGCTGCGTGCGTGGCTCGCGCCCGAGCGCGCGGCAGACTGACCCCTCGCACCCGACCCGCACCCGACCCGCACCCGACCCCGCGCCCGGCCGCGACGCCGGACGCCCCCGACCCGGAAGGCACCGCTGATGAGCATCTCCGGCACGAACCGCCGCACCTACCAGAAGGGCCCCGTGACCCTGCGCGGGGAGCAGGTGCCCGCGACCACCACGGACGAGCGCCTGCTCGGGACGGACGACGGCGCCTGGGTGCACTCCGACCCGTGGCGCGTGCTGCGGATCCAGTCGGAGTTCGTGGAGGGCTTCGGCGCGCTCGCCGAGCTCGGCCCGGCGGTGAGCGTGTTCGGCTCGGCGCGCATCCGCGAGGGTGAGCCGGAGTGGGTGCTCGCCGAGGAGGTCGCACGCGAGCTCGTCGACGCCGGCTACGCGGTCATCACCGGCGGCGGTCCCGGCCTCATGGAGGCCGCGAACAAGGGCGCGCACGAGGCGGGCGGCGTGTCGGTCGGGCTCGGGATCGAGCTGCCGTTCGAGCAGGGGATGAACGCCTACGTCGACCTCGGTGTGAACTTCCGGTACTTCTTCGTCCGCAAGACGATGTTCGTCAAGTACGCCTCCGGCTTCATCGTCCTGCCCGGTGGTTTCGGCACGTTCGACGAGCTGTTCGAGGCCATCACGCTCGTCCAGACCGGCAAGGTGCGCCAGTTCCCGATCGTGCTGGTCGGGACGGCGTTCTGGGGCGGCCTGCTCGACTGGCTGCGCGCCACCGTCCGCGAGCGCGGGCTGGTCGGCGACCACGACGTCGACCTCCTGCACGTGGTCGACTCGCCCGCCGAGGCGGTTCGCATCGTCTCCGAGGTGGCGGCCGAGCTCGCGCGGCAGGAGCGCGAGTCGACGGCGGAGGCCGCCGCGGAGGGTGCCGACTAGCGTCGGCGCCGCACAGCGCCTTCACAGGTCCGTCGCGTCCTGGTGCGCGTGGGAGCGCGCCCGTGCCACGCGGGAGCGGGCCAGGGTGTCCTACAATGGACCCGCCAGGGTGACCAGGGGGTCATCGTCGGCAACGGCTGACCAGCAGGTTCGCCGACAACGACGGAGGGATCCGCAACGATGGCCGCCATGAAGCCCAGAACGGGTGACGGACCTCTCGAGGTCACCAAGGAAGGCCGCGGCATCGTCATGCGCGTGCCGCTCGAGGGTGGCGGCCGCCTGGTCGTCGAGCTCAAGGCCGACGAGGCCAGCGCGCTCAAGGAAGCCCTCGCCGGCGTCGTCGGCTGACCTGGCCCCACTCAGCGGCCGTGGTCGAGCAGCTCGGCGTGACCCTTCCCGGGACCGAGGTCCTGGGTCTGTCCCTCTCGCGTGCCGCGCTCGAGGGCGAGTGGGACGCCGTCGCCGTCCCCGTCGCCCCCGGGGGTGACGAGGAGGGCGTCCAGCCGCGTGCCGGCACCGCCGACGCCGCGGCCATGTACGGCATCGACCTCGCGGACCTCGCCGAGCTGACGGGGGCGACGGGTGCCGCGGGCGACGTGGTCGTCGTCCCGCTGCCGAAGCTCCTGGCGGGCTCCTCGATCTGGTCGCCGCTGCCGCGACGTCTCGTGCTCGTGGGGGTCGGTGACTCCGGTCCCGCGGCGCTGCGGACCGCGGGGGCGGCCATGGCGCGCGCCGTGACCGGACGCGTGCTGACGACGGTCGGACTCGAGGTGCGTCGGCCACGGGGCAGTCACGACGTGCCGGGCGCCGCCGCCGTCGTCGAGGGTGCGCTGCTGGCGACGGCGTCGGCGTTCCGCCGGAAGGCCGCCTCCCCGCCCGCACGACTGACCTCGCTGACCTTCGCCGCCGGTACGGCCGCCGCGCGGGTGACCCGCAGCGTCGACGTCGGCGAGACGCTCGCCCGCGGCACGATGATCGCCCGCGTGCTGGCCGCCACGCCCGCCGACGTCGCCACACCCGCGTGGATCGCCGACCGGGCCGTGGAGCTCGCCGCCGGTGAGGGCCGGCTGACCGTCGAGGTCCACGACGAGCGCTGGCTCGCCGAGAACGGGTTCGCCTCCGTGATCGCGGTGGGGGCCGAGTCGCCGTCGCCGCCGCGCCTGGTCGTGGTGACCTACGAGCCGTCGACCGCCGGCACCGGCACCGACGCCGGCGCCGGCGCCGGACGCACCGGTGACGCGAGCACGATCGCCGTCGTCGGCAAGGGCATCACGTTCGACACCGGTGGCCTGGCGCTCAAGCCGCGCGAGTCGATGGTGCCCATGAAGACCGACATGACCGGGGCCGCCGTCGCGCTCGCCACGGTCGTCACCGCCGCGCGCCTCGGGATCGGCCACAGCGTCGTCGCGGTGCTGCCCCTGGCGGAGAACTCCTTCGGCGGTGCCGCCTACCGGCCGGGCGACGTGATCCGGACCTGGGACGGCACGAGCGTCGAGATCGGCAACACCGACGCCGAGGGTCGGATGGTCCTGGCGGACGCGCTGGCCTGGACCGCGGACACGTTGCGGCCCGACGTGCTCGTCGACGTCGCGACCCTCACCGGGGCGGCCACCTCCGCGCTGAGCCGCACGCACGCCGCGCTCTTCACGCCGCAGGACGACGACGCCGCAGCCCTCGTCCTCGCCGGCGAGGCCGCGGGGGAGCGGGTCTGGCGGATGCCGCTGGTGGCGGACTACGCCGCCGCGCTGCACTCCGAGGTGGCCGACGTCAGCCACGTCACGACCGATCCGACGATGCGGGCGGGCGCCGTGACGGCGGCGCTGTTCCTCGAGCGGTTCGCGCACGGGCTGCCGTGGATCCACCTCGACATCGCCGGACCCGCCCGATCGCCGAAGGCGCGGCACGAGGTGCCGCAGGGGGCGACGGGCTTCGGCGTCCGGCTCCTCGTGGGGTGGCTGCGCGCTCGCTGACCGGCACCCGGCCGATCAGCGAGCCGCCGCGTCAGCGCTTGACGGCCACCAGGAGTCCGCCGCCGCTCGGCACGAGCGAGACCGCGAGGTCCTCGTCGGCGTTGAGCTGGCGCACGAGCTCGCGCACGGCCACCGTGTCGGCGTCGCGGCGGGCGGGGTCTGCGACGCGGTCGTACCAGAGGGCACGGGTGACGGCGAGCGTGCCTCCCGGGCGCAGCAACCGTCGGGCCTGCTGGACGAGGTCGCCGAGGTCGGCGACGTCGGAGTCCAGCAGGACCAGGTCGTAGTTGCCGTCGGCGAGGCGCGGCAGGACGTCGAGCGCCCGCCCCGCGATCGTGCGGGTGCGCGAGGACGGCACCCCGGCCGCCGCGAACGCCCGGCGAGCCTCGCGCTGGTACTCCACCTCGACGTCGATCGTCGTCAGGACGCCGTCGCGCGCCATCCCGGCGAGCAGCCAGACACCGCTCACGCCGGTGCCCGTGCCGATCTCCACGACGTGCCTCGCCGAGCTCGCCGCCGCGAGCACGCGCAGCAGCGCGCCGGTCGCCGGGCTGACCGCGTCGATGCCGAACTCCGCCGCGCGCTCCCGGGCCGCAGCCGCGGCCTCGGGCTCGAGGACGAGGTCCTCGGTGTAGGCCCAGCTCTGGGCCTTGTCGGCCCTCTCGGCTCCCGCCATGATGAGGCTCCTCTCGTCTGCAGCCATCGTAGGTGTCGCCGACGTCGGACGCGGTCGGGACGTGCCCGACGCCGTAGACTCTGGTGACCATCGACGTGAGGACATCCGTGCAGGCCGAGGAGTGGCACCCGCCCACCTGGGACGAGATCGTGCGCCAGTACACGCCCCAGGTGTACCGGCTCGCCTACCGGCTGACGGGCCAGGTGGCCGACGCCGAGGACCTGACGCAGGAGGTCTTCCTCCGCGTCTTCCGCTCGCTGGACTCCTACACGCCCGGGACGTTCGCGGGCTGGCTGCACCGCATCACGACGAACCTGTTCCTGGACCAGGTGCGGCGGAAGGCTCGTAACAAGACGTCCGCCCTGGGTGAGTACGACGCCGACGCCCCCCGCGCGGCGCGCGCGGACGAGCCCGAGCGGGGCTTCGAGATCGGCAACCTCGACGTCGACATCCAGGCGGCGCTCGACGACCTGCCGCCCGAGTACCGCGCCGCCGTCGTCCTGCGCGACATCGAGGACCTCACGTACGAGGAGATCGCCGACGTGCTCGACATCTCCCTCGGCACCGTGCGTTCGCGGATCCACCGGGGCCGCGCACGGCTGCGGACCTCGCTGGCGCACCGCTCGCCGGCGGAGACCGCGGCGTCGGTCGACAGCGACCGCCGCGGCTCGTCGTTCCCGCGCCTGACGCCGAGGCCGGCCCAGTGATCGGGCCGTTCGGGCACCTGGGCGCCGACGCCTGCGCGTTCGCCGACGGCAGTCTCGACGAGGCGCGCACGGCCTGGGCCGAGGCCCACCTCGAGCGCTGCGAGGACTGCGCCGCAGCGGTGCGCGAGCAGCGTCGCCAGCGCCGCGTGACGGGTTCGCTCGGCGACGTCGAGGTGCCGTCCTCGCTGCAGGACCGGCTCCTGGCGCTCTCGGAGGGTCGGCCCGAGACCGATGCCGACGAGCAGGACGCGCCCCGCCCGCTGCGCGGCGAGCTCGCCCCCGCGCCCTGGGCCGGCGGTGCCGCGTCCCGCACCCGACGCGCGACGGTCAGGGTCGTCGCCGTCGCGGCGGTCTCGGTGCTCGGGGTCGGAGTCGCGGCGGGTGGCTCGCTGATGGCCATCGGGGCCACGCGCACGACCTCGCCCGAGCGGCTGACAGCGCTGGCCGCCGTCGCGCCCGCCGTCGCGACCTCGCGCGTCGCGCCCGTCTCCACCGCACGCGCCGACGACGTCTGGCCGACGGGCTGGACCTCACCGGACGCGCTGCCCGACGGCGCCCGCGTCTCCGCCGTCCACGACCTCGACACCGGCGACCTGCGGGTCGACCTGGTGGTCGACGGTCAGGACGTCACCGTGCTCGAGTCCGAGGGTGTCCTCGGGCTGACCGACGTCACCGTCACGCGCAGCGTGCGGATCGGCGACCTGGAGGCCCACCTCGTCGGCAGCTGGTGGGTGGCCCAGGCGGGTTCCGAGATCGTCGCCGTCACCGCGGCCGACGACGACGTCAGTCTCGCCGTCATCGGCGAGTTCGACTCCTCGGGCTCCACGGGCGTGCTCGAGAGCATCACGCGGGGCTGGCAGGTGATCGCCGGTGGCTGATCCCACGCGCGAGCCGCAGCAGGCCTGGCCGTGGCCGACCCCCGAGGAGGAGGCCGCGGCGCGGCCCCTCGACACCGGCGGTCAGCACGTGAGCCCCGACCAGGGCTCCTGGTACGGCGGCCCCGGTCCCGTGCCGTCGCCCCCCACCGCCACGGGCGGATCTCCCGGTGGCCGCCGGGGCCGCCGCTCCCGACGTTCCGCGACCGATGATCGGACGCGGCGCGGGGTTCCGGCCGGCGTCGTCGTCGTGCTCGTGACCCTCGCGCTGCTGCTGGGCACCCTGACCGGGCTGGTCCTGGCCCCCCGGTTCGGCATCGAGCCGATCGCGGACGGTGCCGCGCCGACGGCGCCGGACCCGACCTCGGCGCCGTCCACCCCCTCGACGCTCGTCCCGCCGCCTCCCGATGCGACCGGCGGCACGGCCGCCGTCGGGATGGACATCTCCGCGATCGCGGCGCAGGCGCTCCCCAGCACCGTGGCCATCGAGGTCCGCGCGGGTGACGCCGGCTCGAGCGGTTCGGGCTTCGTCCTCCGCGAGGACGGCCACATCCTGACGAACGCGCACGTGGTCGGTGCGGCCGTCGGCGGCGCCGCCGAGCTGACCGTCGTCTTCAGCGACGGCGAGCAGGCGCCCGCCGAGATCGTCGGCATCACCACGGACTACGACCTCGCGGTCCTCAAGGTCGACCGCACCGACCTGGTCCCGCTCGCGCTCGGCGACTCCGACGAGGTCCAGGTCGGCCAGAGCGTCGTGGCGGTCGGCGCCCCGCTCGGACTGCAGGGCACCGTGACGTCCGGCATCGTCAGCGCGCTGAACCGCCCGGTGCAGGCGGGCGACGCCGAGCAGACCTCCTTCATCAACGCGATCCAGACCGACGCCGCCATCAACCCGGGCAACTCCGGTGGTCCTCTCCTCGACTCGCAGGGACGCGTCATCGGCATCAACTCGGCCATCGCGCAGCCGCCGGGGCAGAACGCTGCGGGCAGCATCGGTCTCGGGTTCGCGATCCCGAGCAACCAGGCGCGGCGCACCGCCGAGCAGCTCATCGCCGAGGGCGTCGCGACCTACCCCGTGATCGGTGTGCTGCTGGACTCCACCTACACCGACGTCGGGGTCAAGGTGGCCGAGCAGGCCGCCAACGGCGTCGAGCCGATCACTCCCGGCAGCGCCGCGGAGCAGGCGGGGATCCAGCCGGGCGACGTGATCGTCGCGATCAACGGGACCCCGGTCACCGTGCCGGACGAGCTCATCGTCGCGATCCGGGCACGCGCCCCGGGGGAGACCGTCTCGCTGACGGTCCGCGAGGCCGCGGGCGATCGCGACGTGCTCGTCGTGCTGGGCGAAGCGAGCTCCACTCCGTGATCTCGTTCCCCAACCCCTGGGAGCTGGGGATCCTGGTGGTGGTGGTGCTCCTGGTCGTCGGACCAGAACGCCTGCCCGCGTTCGCCGCGCAGCTGGGGCGGCTCGTTCGCGAGCTGCGCGACCTGGCGCGCGGCGCGACGGAGCGCGTGCGCGAGGAGATGGGCGACAGCTTCGACGACCTCAAGGACCTCGACCCGCGCCAGTACGACCCGCGTCGCATCGTGCGCGAGGCGCTGATGGACGATCCGCCGGCCGCGCGCCCCGCCTCGCGCTTCGTCGCTCCCGAACCGCCCGCGACGCCGCCCGGCCGGCCGGCGCCGTCGACCGGCTCCGGTGCGGGTGCCGTGTCCGGCGGCGCGGTCGCGGCCGGGGGCGCGACGCCGTTCGACGACGAGGCGACCTGAGGCGATCTGGCGCGACCTGCGCGGTCGCGTGACGGGCCGCCGGCTCAGACCACGTCGAGGCTGAGCCGCTTGCCCGCCAGCCCGCGCTCCTTGACGGCCAACCGCTTGGCCAGGCCGCGCAGCGCACGCACGCCCTCGCCGTCGGCGTCCGTGATCGCGGCGGGCGTGCCGCCGTCGCCGCCCTCGCGCACCTGGACGTCGAGCGGGACCTGCGCGAGCAGGTTGACCCGGTAGCCGAGCGCATCCGTCAGCCGGTCCGCGACGGCCTCGCCGCCGCCCGAGCCGAACAGCTCGAGCCGGCTGCCGTCGGGCTGCGTCAGCCAGGACATGTTCTCCACGACGCCGACGACGTTCTGGCGCGTCTGCGCGGCCATCGACCCGGCGCGGGCGGCGACGTCGGCGGCGGCGGCCTGCGGCGTCGTGACGACCAGGAGGTCGGCGCCGGGGACGAGCTGCGCGACCGAGATCGCGATGTCACCCGTGCCGGGCGGGAGGTCCAGCAGCAGCACGTCGAGGTCGCCCCAGAAGACGTCGGCGAGGAACTGCTGGAGTGCGCGGTGCAGCATGGGCCCGCGCCACACCACGGGCTGGCCGGGGGCCGCGAACATGCCGATCGAGATGACCTTCACGTCGTGCGCGACGGGCGGCAGGATCATGTCGGAGACCTTGGTGGGGGAGTGCGTCACCCCGAGCATCAGCGGGATCGAGAAGCCGTAGATGTCCGCGTCCAGGACGCCGACGCGCAGCCCCTGCTTCGCCATCGCGACCGCCAGGTTCGCCGTCACGGTGGACTTGCCGACCCCGCCCTTGCCGGAGGCGACCGCGATGACGCGGGTCAGCGAGCCGGGCTGGGAGAACGGGATCACGGGTTCGGCCGTGCCGCCGCGCAGCTTGGTGCGCAGCTCCGTGCGCTCGTCGTCGGTCATCACCGTCAGCTCGACGGCGACGCTCGTGACCCCCTCGACGGCGGCGACGGCCTCGGTCACGTTGCTCGTGATGGTGTCGCGCAGCGGGCAGCCCGCCGTCGTGAGGGCGACGCCGACGACCGCGGCTCCGGTGTCGCCGTCGAGGCTGACGTCCCTGACCATGTCGAGCTCGGTGATGGGGCGGCGGATCTCGGGGTCCAGCACGCCCGCGAGTGCCTGGTGGATGGCGTCGAGGCGGGGATCGGTGCTCACCACTCGAGTGTAGGTCGGGCGCTCGGCGGCCCGTCAGGGGCGGCGGGTCAGGTCCGGCGTGACTCCGGTCGCTCGAGCAGCCCGAGCTCCATCGCGCGCGTCACGGCGCGGGTGCGGTCGGACACCTCGAGCTTCGCGAACACCCGCAGCAGGTGGGACTTCACGGTGGCCTCGCCGATGAACAGGCGGCGGCCGATCCCCGGGTTGGACAGGCCGTCGGCGACCAGGGCCAGGACGTCGCGCTCGCGGTCGGTGAGGGTGGGGGCGTCGGCGGCGGGGGCGGGGGGACCGGAGGGAGCTGCGGCGGGAGCGGCCGTGGCGCGCACGTCGACGGCGGCTGCCGGTGCCGCGTCCGCGACGGGCTGCTCGCGCACGCGCGCCACGAGCGCCGTCGCCACGCTGGGCGAGAGCGGCGACGTTCCGGCGGCGACGGCGTGGATGCCCGCGACGATCTCGGCGGGCGGTGCGGCCTTGATGAGGTACCCGCTGGCACCCGCCTCGATCGCGGCGAGGATCTGGTCGTCGGTCTCGTAGGTGGTCAGCACGAGGACGCGCGGGCGGGTCCCACCCCCGGCGAGGACGCGAGCGGTCGCGGCGACGCCGTCGAGCACCGGCATCCGCAGGTCCATGAGGACGACGTCGGGCCGCAGCCGGGCGGCGAGGTCGACCGCGGCCGCCCCGTCGCCGGCCTCGCCCACGACCTCGATGCTCGGCTCGCCCGCGAGCAGACCGACGATGCCGGCACGGACGATGGGGTGGTCGTCCGCGACGAGCACGCGCACACGCCGGGGCGTGCCGTCGTCGTCCGCGGCGGCGACGTCGCCGCCCGACGCCGTCACGCGTGCCCCCCGGGCGACGTGGTCGGAACCGACCCCGTCGGCACGAACGCGCGCAGCACGCTGCCGCGTGGCTCGCGCGGTCCGAACGACACCCAGCCCCCCACGAGGGCCAGGCGGTCGTCCAGCCCGCTCAGGCCGTACCCCGTGCTCGTGCCGGGGGCGGCTGCGGGGCCGACGCCGTCGTCGCCCACCTCCAGCGCGACCCCGCCCTCGCCGTCGGCGACCGTGACCCAGGCCCGCGACGCGTGCGCGTGCTTGCGGACGTTGGCCAGAGCCTCCTGGACGGTGCGCAGGACGACGACCTCGTGCTCGCGCGGCAGGGCGGACGGCGTCGCGTCGAGCACGACGGCGAGCCCTGTCTCCCGCTCGAATCCCGCGGTCACCCGGGCGAGCGCGTCGGCGAGAGCCGCCGTCGGGGCGTACTCGGCGACCAGGGCGCGGGACTCCGCCAGGGCGCCCGCGGCGAGGTCGGCGATGAGGGCGAGGTCGGCCGAGGTGGCCGCGGTGGCCGTGGTCGCGGCGTGCTCGCGCTGCGTCCGCTGCACGACCATCACGAGACCGGTGAGGCTCTGGGTGACCGTGTCGTGCAGCTCGCGCGCCACGCGCGCCCGCTCGCCGTCGACCCCCGCCGCGCGCTCGAGCGCCCGGACCTCCTCCTGCGTCTGCTGCAGCTCCTCCACGAGCGCGGCGCGCTCGTTCGCGTACCGGTAGACGCTCGAGAACCAGGCCCCCATCGCGATCGAGAAGCCTGCCGACACGACCCCCGTCACGGCCCCGTTCAGCCAGCTGCCCGGACCCAGACCGGTGCCGACGGCGACCGCCACCCCGAGCGCCACGGTCCGGAGCAGACCCGACCGGAAGCCGGTGCTCAGGCGCCACAGCAGCGGGTAGGCGGCGATCTGGATGAAGGCCGAGGTGGGGGAGGCCGCGCACGCGAGACCGACGAGGGTGAGCACGACGACGCCGTAGGCGTGGGCGCTGCACGTCCCCTCGGCCTCGATCGCGCGGTACCCCCAGGCGACGTGCGCCACTCCGAGCGCCACCAGGGCTGCCACCGCGAACGCGACACCGCCGCCGCCGTCCGGGTCTCGGTCGATGACGACCAGCACGCCGATCACGGCCACCGCGGCAACGGTGCCGATGGTCCACCAGCGGCTCGAGGCGATCATGCTGCCATTCTCACGCGTCGCGCCTGATCCAGCGGAACGTCAGCCGCGACAGGACCGCGCCGAGGACCAGCCAGACCACCAGGGCGAGCGCGACCTGCCCCAGACCCCACGTGCCGCCGCGCTCCAGCACGTCGAAGCTCTCGGGCAGGAACACCGAGCGCATGCCGCGCGCCATCCACGCCAGCGGGAACAGGGCGCCGACCGTGCGGACGCCGTCGGGGAGCTGGAAGTCGGCGACGTACACGCCGGAGATGAACTGCAGCACGGTGACCATCGGGATGACGACCGCGCTCGCGCTGCGCCCCGAGCGGGGCACGGCCGACAGGGCGATCCCGAGCAGGGAGCACGCGGTCAGACCGAGCAGGAAGACCCAGGCGAACGTGAGCCAGCGGGCGGGATCGGTGGGGAGCTCGACGCCGAACACGAGGGTCGCCACGAGCAGGAGCGCCGCGACCTGGGCGACGGCGGTGACGAGGACCTGGCCGAACTTGCCCAGGAGGTAGGTCACGGGACTCATCGGGGTGCCGCCGAGCCGCTTCAGCCGACCGTCGCCCTTCTCCATCGCGATGTCGATCGCGAGGTTCTGCACGCCCGACAGCAGGACGCCCGCGGCGATGAGACCGGGCAGGAAGTACGTGGCCATCGGGATCGTGGTGCCCCCGGCGTCCGCCTCGCCCGCAAAGATCGCCGAGAACAGCACGAGGAAGATGACGGGGAACAGGAACGTGAAGAGCATCGTGTCGCCCTGGCGGACGTAGCCGCGGACCTCGTGCGCGATGCGGGTGGGGGTGAGGGCGAGCGCGGTCATCGCGCGACCTCCGTCGCTGCGGCGGCGAGGGAGGACGTCGCCGCCGGCAACGCCGTTGCGACGAGGTCGAGGTAGACGTCCTCGAGCGTCGGCCGGGTGACCGTCAGCTCGTGCGGTTCGCCGTCGAACCGTCCGACGAGCTCGGCGACCAGGGCGGCGGGCGCCCCGGTGCGACGGGTGCGGAGCTCGCCGTCGTCCTCCCGCCAGCGCACGACAGGGACGCGCGAGGTCGCCCCGCCGATCTCCTCGACGCGGCCGATGTCGGCCAACCGGCCACCGATGATGACGCCGACGCGGTCGGCCAGCTGCTCGGCCTCGTCCAGGTAGTGGGTGGTGAGCAGGATCGTGGTGCCCTCCTCGGCGAGCGAGCGGACGAGGCGCCAGAACTCGTGCCGCGCCTGCGGGTCGAAGCCGGTGGTGGGCTCGTCCAGGAACAGCAGCTCGGGACGACCGATGACGCCGAGCGCGACGTCGACGCGTCGCCGCTGTCCGCCCGACAGCTTCCCGATGCGGGTGTCGGCCTTGGACTCGAGCCCGACGGCGGCGATCACCTCGTCCACGCCGCGCGGGCGCGGGTAGTAGCGCGCCGCCTGGGTGAGCTGTTCGCGGACCGTGTGGACGCCACCCTCGGGCAGATCCTGCAGCACGATGCCGAGGCGGGCGCGCCAGTCCAGCCCGCCGGTGCCGGGGTCCGTCCCGAGGACGCTGACGGCGCCGCCGGTCCGGCGTCGGTAGCCCTCGAGGATCTCGATGGTGGTGGACTTCCCCGCACCGTTCGGGCCCAGGAGCGCGAACGTCTCGCCCCGGTGGATCTCGAAGGAGAGGTCATCGACGGCCACGACGTCGCCGTAGGACTTGTGCAGGCCGTCGACCACGACGGCGGGGGGTGTGCTGGTCATGCATCCAGCCTGGCGCGGCGGCAGCGACGGCGGCAGCCACCGACCGGTGGGTTCGTCCCCACCGGTCGGTGGGGGCGAACGGACGTCCGGTGCCGTCGGCTACCGGCGGCGGTCGGGAGAGCTGTCGCCGGGCGCGGCGCCGGGCGTGCCGCCGTCGTCGGTCCGCTCGGCGCGGATCTCCTCCCGCAGGTCCTCCAGCAGGTCGCGCAGCTCGCCACGCACGTAGTCGCGCGTCGCGACGTCCTGCAGCGCGAGCCGCAGCGAGGCCATCTCGCGGGCCAGGAACTCGGTGTCGGCGAGGTTGCGCTCGGTGCGCTGGCGGTCCTGCTCGGCAGCGACGCGGTCGCGGTCGGTCTGCCGGTTCTGCGCCAGCAGGATCAGCGGCGCGGAGTAGGAGGCCTGCAGCGACAGCATGAGCGTGAGCAGCGTGAATCCGAGGGCGTAGCTGTCGAATCGCAGGTTCTCGGGTGCCAGCGTGTTCCAGGTCAGCCAGAACACGCAGAACACCGTCATGTAGACGAGGAAGCGCGGGGTGCCGAAGAACCGCGCGATGCCCTCGGCGTTCTTGCCGACGTCGACACCCCCGTTCCGCGAGGGACGACGGCGGCCGAACAGGCCGCCCGTCTTCTCCAGCGGGGAGTCGAGCCGGTCGGACCGGTCGCCGCGCTCAGCCACGGCCGCCGCCCGGGGTCAGCGACGCGTCGGTGAGCGCGTCGTCCGCGTCCCGCCAGTCGTCGGGCAGCAGGCGGTCGAGCACGTCGTCGGCCGAGACGGCACCGAGCAGGCGGTGCTCCTCGTCCAGGACCGGCAGGGCCGTGAGGTTGTACGTCGCCATCAGTCGCGTGACCTTGCCGAGCGGATCCGTGGGCAGCACCCACTCGATGTCGCGGTCGAGCAGGGTGCCGACGGCGTCGTGCGGGGGTTCGCGCAGCATCGCCTGCAGGTGCACGACGCCGAGGAAGCGCCCCGTGGGCGTCTCGAGCGGGGGCCGGACGACGAACACCAGCGTCGACAGGGCGGGGGAGAGGTCACGACGGCGCACGTGCGCCAGCGCCGACGCGATCGTCGCCTCGGGGCCGAGGATCACGGGCTCGGTCGTCATCAGACCACCGGCCGTGTGCTCGCCGTAGGCGAGGAGTCGGCGGACGTCGTCCGCCTCCTCGGGCTCCATGCGCTCGAGCAGCTCCCTGGCGGTCTCGGCGGGCAGCTCAGCAACGAGGTCGGCGGCGTCGTCCGGCTGCATCACGTCCAGCACGCGCGCGGCCCGGTCCGTCTGGAGGGAGACGAGGATCCCGACCGAGTCCTCGTCGGAGAGCTCCTCCAGGACGTCGGCCAGACGCTCGTCGTCGAGCTCCGAGGCCACCTCGAGGCGCCGCTGGTCGGGCAGGTCGTGCAGCACGTCGGCGACGTCGGCCGGCTTGAGGCCCTCCAGCGTGGCGAGCAGGGCGGAGGCACCCTGACCCGGGCGCTGCTCGGTCAGGCCGGTGACGGAGTCGGCGTCGACCAGGAGGGTCTCGCCGCGTCGCCAGCGCAGACCGCCGGCGACGGTGCGGCGGACGAAGAGCTTGGTGACATCCCAGTCGCGACCGCGGCGCAGCTCGATCGCGAGGTCCTCGAGGCGCGCGTCGCCGCCGCCGTCGTTCTCGGAGAGCAGGAGGCTGCGGTCGAGCAGCTGCCCGACCACCTGCGTCTCGCCAGCACGCTGCTCGAACCGACGCATGTTCACGAGGCCGGTGGTGATGACGGAGCCGGCGTCCATGCTGGTCACGCGGCTGAGCGGCACGAACACGCGGCGCTTGCCCGCCACTTCGACCACGAGTCCGACGGCGCGCAGCGCCCCCGTGGAGCGGTGGACGACGACGACGTCGTGCACCTTGCCGACCTGGTCGCGGTTGGGGTCGAACACGCCGGTACCTGCCAGGCGCGCGGCGAAGACGCGGGAGGGAGTGCTCACGGCCTCCAGGGTAGGGCGTGGGGCCGGGCCGCGGGACGGCGCGCCACGGCACGACGCCCAGGAGACGTCCAGGCAGGATCCAGCAAATAGCGCCACAATGAGGGCATGTCCCTCAACGATCCCCGCGCGATGCGCGTCCCCACCCCGCCGCAGGGCGTCGAGATCGCCTCGTTCCCGACCTACCTCGAGGCGCAGAAGGCGGTCGACGTGCTGGCCGACGGCGCGTTCACCGTGCAGGCCGTGACGATCGTCGGCTCCGACCTGCGCATGGTCGAGCGCGTGACCGGCCGGCTGTCCTACCCGCGCGTGGCCGCCGCCGGTGCGCTCTCGGGCGTCTGGTTCGGTATCTTCATCGGTCTGCTCTTCAGCCTGTTCGCCGGCTCCGAGGGCAACGTCCTCGGCACGATCGTGACCTGCGCCGTCATCGGTGCGGCGTTCGGGTCGCTCTTCGGGGTCATCTCCTACTCCTTCACCGGCGGGAAGCGCGACTTTGTCTCGTCCTCGCAGGTGGTGGCCAGCCGCTACTCGGTGCTGTGCCTGCCCGACCTCGCCGGCGACGCCCGCGCGATGCTGACGAAGGCGCAGATCCCGCTGTCGGGCGGCGGGGCGTTCGGTCAGGGGCAGCAGGTCCAGTCCCCGCAGGGGCAGTTCGGTCAGCAGGGTCAGTTCGGTCAGCACACGCCCCAGCAGCCCGGCCCGTACGGCCAGCAGGCCCCGCAGGGTCAGCAGCCTCAGCCGCAGCCGGGCCAGGCGCCCCAGCAGCAGCCCGGCCAGGCGCCGCAGCAGCCCCAGCAGCCCGCCCCCGAGCTGAACGAGCCCCCGCGCTACGGTCAGCGCATCGAGGACGACCGCCCGCAGCAGTAGCCCGGGGCCCGGCCACCAGCCGACCCCCGCCCGACCGCCCGACGGCCCTTCGCCGTCGGGCGGTCGTGTTCGTGCGCGCCACCTGTCGCTTGCCTGAGCGCGAAGCGACCGGAGCCGCGCAGAAACGGGCGGCGGGCGGCGGAGCGCCGTCAGCGACCGCGCGCGACCTCCGCCATCCACGCCTCGACGTCCTCCGACGCTCGCGGCAGCGCGGCCGACAGGTTCTCGTAGCCGTCGGCCGTCACCAGGACGTCGTCCTCGATGCGGACACCGATGCCGCGGTACTCCTGGGGCACCGCCAGGTCGTCCGCCTTGAAGTACAGGCCGGGCTCGATGGTGAAGACCATGCCGGGCTCGAGCACGCCGTCGAGGTACATCTCGGCGCGCGCCTGCGCGCAGTCGTGCACGTCGAGTCCGAGGTGGTGGCTCGTGCCGTGCGGCATCCACCGCCGGTGCTGCTGACCCTCGGGCGTCAGCGACTCGGCCGCGCTCACGGGCAGCAGGCCCCACTCCTCCAGGCGCAGCGCGATGACCTCCATCGCCGCGGCGTGGATCTCGCGGAATCTGATCCCCGGCCGGACGACGGCGAACGCCGCGTCGGCCGCCTCGCGCACCGCCTCGTAGACCCGGCGCTGGACCTCGGTGAACTCGCCGGAGACCGGCAGCGTGCGCGTGACGTCGGCGGTGTAGAGCGAGTCGACCTCGACCCCGGCGTCGAGCAGCAGGAGCTCACCCGAGGTGACGGTGCCCGTGTTGCGGATCCAGTGCAGCGTCGTGGCGTGGTCGCCGGCGGCGGCGATCGTGTCGTACCCGACGGCATTTCCCTCCTCGCGCGCCCGGGCCGCGAACGCACCCTCGACCACGCGCTCGCCCCTGGCGTGCCCGGTGGCGCGGGGGAGGGCGGCCACGACGTCGGCGAACCCGCGGATCGACGCGTCCACCGCGAGCCGGAGCTGCTCGATCTCCCACGCGTCCTTGACCAGGCGCAGCTCGGAGACGACGCCGGCGAGCTCGTCGTCGAACGCCGACTCCTCGTAGGTGTCGTGACCGTTCTCGGCGGCGACGACGTCCACCAGCGTCCCGACGGCGTCGTCCGCCCCGCGCAGCACGCGCAGGTTCACGCCCGGCGTGGAGGCGTCCTTGGCGACGGCGTCGCGCAGGTCGTCGATGTGCGCGGTGCGGATGCCGGTGAGCGCCTCGGCCTCCTCGAGCGTCCAGCGCCTCCCGACCCAGAACTCGCCGTAGCGCGCGTCGGCGTAGAACTCCTCGCTGTCGCGGGGGGCCAGCGGTCGCGTGTAGAGGACGGCCTCGTGGCCGTCGGCAGCCATCCCGTCGTCGCCGGTCCCGTCCTCGTCGGACGCGACCGGGTGCAGCACGAGCACGGCGTCGGCCTCCTGGTCGGTGCCCAGACCCGTGAGGTGGGCGAACGCGGCGTGCGGCCGGAAGGCGTAGTCGGTGTCGTTGGAGCGCACCTTGAGCGAACCGGCGGGGAGCACGAGGGTGTCGCCGGGGAACTGCTCGCCCAGGCGGGCGCGGCGTGCGGCGGCGTACGGCGCCGACTCCAGCGGTGCCGGCACCCCCTCGCTCGCGGGGGCCCAGGAGGAGCCCATGAACTCGCGGAAGGAGGCGGACGTGGGGCGCTGCGACCGGTTGCTGCCGCGGTCGCTGACGGGCTGCTGCTGCTCACTCATGCGGTCCATCGTCCCACCATCCGACCCGGCGCCCCGGCGGTAGAGTCGAGCCTCGTGCCCATCGACCTCCACACCCACTCGTCCGTCTCGGACGGGACGCAGACGCCGACGGAGCTCGTGCACGCCGCCGCGGCGGCGGGGATCGACGTCCTGGGACTGACGGACCACGACACCACGGCCGGCTGGGACGAGGCCGCGACGGCGGCCCGCGAGTGCGGGATCGCGCTGGTGCGGGGCGCCGAGCTCTCCACGCGCACGGGGTGGACGAGCGTGCACCTCCTGTCCTACCTGCACGACCCGACCGACGCGCCCCTGGCGAGCGCGCTCACCCTCTCCCGCACCGCGCGCGTGCGGCGGGCCGAGACGATCGTGGACCGGCTCGCCCGCGACTTCCCGCTCACCTGGCGCGACGTGAGCGCGCAGGTCGCCCCCGGTGCGACCGTCGGGCGGCCCCACATCGCCGACGCGCTCGTGGCCGTGGGTGCTGCACCGTCGCGCGACGCCGTGTTCGCGGACATCCTCGGCGACGGCAGCCCCTACGTCGTCCCCTTCGAGATGCCCACCCCGCACGAGATGATCGCTCTCGTGCTGGCCGCGGGCGGGGTGCCCGTGCTGGCGCACCCGTTCGCGCACCTGCGCGGGGCGAGCCTGGACGCCGCGGAGATCGCGGAGCTCGCCGCCGTCGGGCTCGTGGGACTCGAGGTCGACCATCGCGACCACGACGAGCGCGACCGCGCCGCGCTGCGCGACCTCGCGCGCGAGCTCGACCTCGTGGTCACCGGCTCCAGCGACTTCCACGGCACCGGCAAGCTGAACCGTCTGGGGGAGAACACCACGGCGCCCGCATCGCTCGAGGCGATCGCCGAGCGCGGACGGCTCGAGGTCCTGCGATGAGCTGGATCGACCTCGCCCTGTTCACGACGACGTTCCTGACGCTGTTCGTCATCATGGACCCGCCGGGCACGGTGCCGGTGTTCCTCGCCCTGACCTCGTCGATGAACCGCACCCAGCGGATCGCGGCCGCGCGGCAGGCGATCCTCGTGGCGCTCGGCGTGATCGTGGCCTTCACGCTGTTCGGCCGCTACATCTTCGACTTCCTGCACGTCTCGGTGCCGGCGTTCCAGGCCTCGGGCGGGCTGCTGCTCCTGCTCGTCGCGCTCGACCTGCTCACGGGAAAGACCGAGGACCCCTCGCCGTCGCCCAGCGGGGTGAACGTGGCGCTGGTGCCGCTCGGGACGCCGCTGCTGGCGGGGCCCGGCGCGATCGTCGCCTCGATGCTGGCCGTGGAGAACTCGGACCGCTCGACCGCCGCCTGGGTGGCGATCGGGCTCGCGATCCTCGCGGTTCACGTGTGCCTCTACCTCGCGATGCGGTTCGCGGGGATCGTGCGCCGTGTCCTGGGCGACGGCGGTGTCACCGTCGTCACGCGCCTCGCGGGCATGCTGCTCGCCGCGATCGCGGTGCAGCTGATCGCCGACGCCGTGATGGCGTTCGTCGCGACCGCCTGAGCCCTACTCGAACGGAGTCGGGTCGCCGGCGCCGACGCGCACGACCTCGGGCTCGCCCGAGGAGAGGTCGACGACGGTGGTCGGCTCCGTGCCGCACTCGCCCGAGTCCAGCACGGCGTCCACGAGGTGCCCGATCTCCTCGTTGATCTGCCAGCCGTCGGTCAGCGGCTCGCTCGCACCGGGCAGCAGCAGCGTGGAGCTGAGGAGGGGTTCGCCGAGCTCGCGCAGCAGCTCCCGCACGACCGGGTTGTGCGGGATGCGCACACCGACCGTCTTCTTCTTCGGGTGGTGCAGCCGCCGCGGGACCTCCTTGGTCGCGGGCAGGATGAACGTGTAGGCACCGGGCGTCGCCGCCTTGATGGCGCGGAAGGCCCAGTTGTCCAGGTGCACGAGCGTGCCGAGCTGGTGGAAGTCGGAGCACACGAGCGTGAAGTCGTGCTTGGCGTCGAGGTCGCGGATCTGTCGGATCCGCTCGGGGCCGGTGACCGAGTCGAGCCGCGCGCCGAGCGCGTAGCAGGAGTCGGTGGGATAGGCGATCAGCGCGTCGTCGTCGCGGAGCATGGCCACGACCTGCGAGATCGCGCGCGCCTGCGGGTTGACGGGGTGGACCTCGAGGAAGCGTGCCATGCAGCCACCCTAGGACGCTGACACGGGGACCGACAGGGCCGACGGTCGAACCTCGCCCGCGATCCGTGATTCCTCTACGGTGGAAGAGATCAACGACGCAGCAGCGTGCCCGACCAGGACGCGCCCGAGCACGGAGGTCACCATGCACCACGCACGACACGGCGGTCGCGACAGCCGCACGCCTCGCACGATCACGACCACCATCGTCGCCCTGACGATCCTGTCGGCGTGCACGCCGCCGCAGCCGCCACCGCGCGTGCCGCCAGGGCCGGAAGCCGACGTGGCCTTCCGCGAGGCGCTGGACGAGGCGCTTCCCGGGGTCTTCACCGACGACGAGCCGGGGATGATTCCTGCGTCGTTCCACGCCCGGCTGACCTGTGGGGCGATGCTGCCGCCGAAGGACCGGCCCGGGGCGGACGCGAGCCACAGCAGGGCCGAGATCATCGACGTCTGGGCCGAGGATCTGGGGCCGGGGCGTGCCGAGACGTTCGTCGACGTCGCGATCGAGCACCTGTGCCCGGGCGCGGGACGCGGGGCGTAGCGGCGACAGGGCGGGACGCGACGATCCCGCCGTGACGACGCCGGAGCGCGTCCCGACGGGATCGTCGGGTGTGGTGCGGGGTGGGCTACTCGCCGGAGGCCACCGGGGTGGCGTCCTCGCCCGAGCCGGCACCGCCGCGACGACGACGACGGCGCGGTCGGCGCTCGCCACCCTCGTCGGGGGCTGCCGCCGTGCCCGGGAACGCGCCGGAGCGGTCGGGCAGGTCGATGCTCACGTCCGAGCCGGGCACCGTGACGCCCGACGAGGCCGGCGCAGCGGGCTCGGTGCCGGTCTCCTGGCGACGACGGCGGGGCTCGCCGTCGCGCGGAGCCTGACGTTCGGTGCGCTCCGCACGGGGCCGATCGGTGCCGCGGCCGCTGTCGCGTCCGCCGCGGCCACCCTCACGAGGTGCGCGGCCGCCGTCGCGACCGCCACGGCCGCCGTCCCGCGAACCGCCGTCGCGCGATCCGCCGCCGTCACGAGGACCGCGGCCACCGGCGTCGCCGCCGGCGCGCGAGTTGCGCTTGCCCGTCTCGCCCAGGTCCTCCACGACCTCGGCGCCGAGCCCGGCGCGCGTGCGCTCGGAACGGGGCAGCCGGCCCTTGGTGCCCTCGGGGATGTCGAGGTCGGTGTACAGGCTGGGGGTGGAGGAGTACGTCTCCGGCGGGTCGGGCGTCTCGAGGCCGAGGGCCTTGTCGATGAGGGACCACTTGGGCACGTCGTCCCAGTCCACGAACGTCACCGCGGTACCCGTGTTGCCCGCGCGACCGGTGCGACCGACGCGGTGCAGGTAGGTCTTGTCGTCGTCGGGGCACTGGTAGTTCACGACGTGCGTGACGTCGTCGATGTCGATGCCGCGCGCTGCGACGTCGGTCGCGACGAGCACGTCGACCTTGCCGTTGCGGAACGCGCGCAGCGCCTGCTCGCGCGCGCCCTGGCCGAGGTCGCCGTGGATCGCGGCCGAGGCGAAGCCGCGCTCGGCGAGGTCGTCCGCCACCTTCGCGGCGGTGCGCTTGGTGCGCGTGAAGACGATCGTCAGGCCGCGGCCGCGCGCCTGCAGGATGCGCGCGAGCACCTCGACCTTGTCCATCGCGTGGGCGCGGTAGACGAACTGCTTGATCGCCTTCAGCGTCACGCCGTCGTCGTCGGGGTCGTGCGCGCGGATGTGCGTGGGGTGCGACATGTAGCGGCGCGCGAGGGCGATGACGGCGCCGGGCATCGTCGCCGAGAAGAGCATCGTGTGGCGCGTGGGCGGCGTCGCGGCGATGAGGGTCTCGACGTCCGGCAGGAAGCCGAGGTCGAGCATCTCGTCGGCCTCGTCCAGCACGACGGTGCGGACGTGGGACAGGTCGAGGTGACGCTGCTTGAGCAGGTCGATCATGCGGCCCGGGGTGCCTACCACGACCTCGACGCCCTTGGTGAGCGTGTCGATCTGCGGCTCGTACGCACGACCGCCGTACAGCTGGATGACGCGGACGCTGCGGCGCCGCGAGGCGGTCGCGAGGTCTCCCGCGACCTGCGCGGCGAGCTCGCGCGTCGGCACCACCACGAGCGCCTGCGGCTTCCCGGGGGAGGCGAGCTCCTCGAAGCCGGGCTCGCCGGGGGAGGTGACGTTCTGCAGCAGGGGCACGCCGAAGCCGAGCGTCTTGCCGGTTCCGGTCTTGGCCTGGCCGATGATGTCGTGCCGCGAGAGGGCGACGGGGAGGGTCAGCGCCTGGATCGGGAACGGGTGGATGATGCCGACGTCGGCGAGCGACCCGACGATCTCGGGCGAGACGTCGAAGTCGGCGAAGGTCTGGGGGACCTCGGTGTGGGGGTCGACGGCGGGGCCGTCGAGCGTCTCGCTCGCGAGGGCCTCGATCTCGGCCTGCGACGCGGGCTCGACCGCGGCGTCGCCGGACACGTCGATCCCGGGCTCGTCGGAGGGGCTGGTGGTCGGCTCTGTCGAGCCGACGGGAGTCTCGGACATGTCTGCCTTGCTCTCGTGGCGCCGTCTGCACGCGGTGGGCGGTGCCTTCCGCGGCGATGCGTGCGCCTGGTGGCGGCAGCCGATCGCGGGTTTTCGCGCCCGTCCGTGACGTGTCACGACGACGGGCAGTGGCAGGGGCTTGGCAGCGACCGGGCAACCTGTGTCCGGGCCAGTGTAGTGCCGCCGATAGGCTGGCGTGCATGTCTCAGCCCGCCGGTCCCGGCGCCCACGATCCGTCCGTCGGCGCGCTCGACGCCCTCGCGCTCGTCGCGGCGAGCGAGCTCGCGAACTTCGCCCGACTGGCCGACGACGCCGCGCACGCCCCCGAGCTGCGCACCCGGATCGCGCTGTCGCGGATGGCTGCCGGGGAGCTCGCCTCGCTGGAGGCGGTCGAGACGCACGCGCACGCGCTCGGCGCCGGCGCCGAGGACTTCGACGACAGCATCTGGACGTTCCGCGAGCTGCTGAGCGAGTTCGACGCGCGACTCGTGCCGCGCGACTGGTGGGAGCGCCTGGTCAAGACCTACATCGGTTACGGGATCGTGCTCGACCTGCAGCGGGAGATCGTGAACGGACTGACCGGTCAGACCCGCGAGGTGGCCGCGGTGCCGCTCGCCGACAACGGGCACGGCGACTTCGTCGTCGCGACGCTCGAACCCGTCATCTCCGCCGAGCCCCAGGTGGCGGCGCGGCTGGCGCTCTGGGGGCGCCGCGTGGTGGGCGAGGGTCTCGGGATCACCGCCCGGCTGCTCGCCGTCCACCCCGGGCTCGCGACCCTGGCCGCGGGGCCGGGGTGGACCGTGGAGCAGGTCACGGCGCTGACGGGCCGTCTCACCGGTGAGCACGCCCGTCGGATGAAGCGACTGAACCTGACGGCCTGAGCCGGCGGTCGGGCGGCGGCGTCCTGACACCGCAGAACGAGAACGAGCCGGGCCCGCGGGCCCGGCTCGTTCTGCGTCGCACGTGGGGCGAGGGTGTCAGGCCTTGCCGAAGCCGACCCGACGCGTCTCCTCCACGCCGAGCTCGACGTAGCCGATGGCCTCGGACGGGACGATGACGCGGCGGCCGCGCGCGTCGGTGAGGTCGAGGATCGCGCCGGCGAGGGCCTTCTCCACCGCCGCCGTGACCTCGTCGGCCGTCTGGTTGGTCTCCAGGGTCAGCTCGCGAGCCACCTGGCGGATTCCGATCGTGATCTCCATGGCGTCATCGTAGGCAGCGCCGGTCCCGACCCGTGCGCGCGTTCGCTGGCGGCGCACCGCCGCGTTCGACCGGCGATGTCGGGCCGGCGCGGTCCGACCGACGATGTCGGACGGCCGTGATGGGATCGTCACCGTGACCGCACCTCCTACGCTCGCGCCGGACGGCGCCCGCGACCTCGACCCCGCAGCGGCGGGGGAGGCCGCGCTCGCGTCGGTGGTCGCCTCGGTGCGCGCGGGCGGGCACCACGTGGTCCTCGGCGCGCCGGGCAGCGGCCGCAGCACGGTCGCGCTCGAGCTGATGGCCGCTCTGGCGCGCGACGGCGGTACGGACGACCTCCTGCTGCTCGCCCCCACGCGACGCGCGGCGGGGCGCCTGCGCGACCAGCTCGCCCAGCTGCTCCCGGTGACGGTCGGTCGCGTGCTGGTCCGCACGCCCGCGTCGTTCGCGTTCTCGGTGCTGCGCGCTCGCGCCGCGCTCCTGGGGGACGTGCCGCCCAGCATGCTCACGGGCGCCGACCAGGACGCGGTCCTGACCGAGATGCTCGCCGGGCACGCCGAGGGTGTGGGCCGCGACCCGCGCTGGCCCGCGGACGTGCCCGAGGCGGCGCTGACGCTGTCGACGTTCCGCCACGAGCTGCGCGACCTCCTCATGCGTGCCGCGGAGGCGGGCTGGGACGGGCCGGAGCTCGTGCGTCGGGGCGAGCGGCACGGCCGTCCCGCCTGGTCGGCGGCCGGTCGCGTGCTGACCGAGTACGAGGAGATCACGCGACTGGGTGAGACGACGCCGGACCGCGGGCGGCGCTACGACGTCGCCACGATCCTGGACGAGGCGGTGCTCGCGCTGTCCTCCTGGGAGAACGACCTGCCCGGCCACCCCCGACCGCGGATGCGCGTCGTCGTGCACGACGACTACCAGGACGCGACCCTCGCGACCGCACGTCTGCTGCGCGTGCTGGCCGACGACGGCTCGCGCCTGGTCCTGCTGGGGGACCCGGACATCGCCGTCCAGACGTTCCGCGGCGCCGTCCCCGCGCTCCTGGACCGGGCCACGACCGGCCCGGCGGGGATGCTCGGCGGGATCGCCTGGCCGACCGGGGCCGGGTCGGCCCGAGGAGCTGCCGGCGGTGCCCCCGAGGTCGTGGGCGAGTTCGGTGCGCAGCCGCACGTGCTGCCCACGGTCTGGCGCGGGGACGACCGCCTGCGCGACGTCGTCGACGCCGTGACCGCCGGCCTGCCCGCGCTGGGCGACGTGCGACGTCGTCGCGCCCGCCCCGTGCGGACGAGCGATCCCGACGCCGCACCCACCTCGAGCGTGACCGTCTCCGTGCTGCGCAGCGTCCCCGAGGAGGCCCGCGCCATCGCCCGGACGCTGCGCACCCACCGGCTCCGCGACGGGATCGCCTGGAGCGGGATGGCCGTCCTGGTCCGGGCGAGCGGTCAGGTCGCTGCGCTGCGCCGCGGCCTGCGCGCCGGCGGCGTGCCCGTCGCCACGGCGCAGGGCGAGGTGCCGCTGCGCGAGGAGCCCGCCGTGCGGCCCCTCCTGCGCGCCCTCGCGCTCGCGGTGCTGCCCGACGACGAACCACCGCCCCCCGAGGAGATCACCGAGCTGCTGCTCTCGCCGATCGGCGGGCTCGATCCCGTCGGCATGCGCGCCCTGCGCCGGGCCCTGCGCGGGGCGGAGGCGCTCGCGGGCGGTGTGCGACCGAGCGACGAGCTCCTGGTCGAGGCGGTCCTGGCCGACGACGTCGCGGCCGAGGTCCCGCACCGGCTGCGATCCGGTCTGCGTCGCGTGACGCGCGTGCTGCGCGCGGGCCGTGGAGCGCTCGCGCAGCCGGGCGCCTCCCTCGAGAGCGCGCTGTGGGCGGTCTGGGACGCGACCGGCCTCGCCGCGTCCTGGCGCCAGCGTGCGCTCGGGACGGGGGCGGCCGCGGAGCGCGCCGACGCCGACCTCGACGCCGTCCTCGCGCTGTTCCGCGCGGCCGAGTCGTTCACGCTGCGGCAGGAGGGTGCCGCGATCGCCGGCTTCACCGCCTACCTCGAGGCGCAGGAGTTCGCCTCGGACACCCTGGCCGCCACGGGCGAGCGCAGCGAGGCCGTGACCGTCATGACGGCGGCGGCCGCCGCCGGGCTGGAGTGGGACGTCGTCGCCGTCGCCGGGGTGCAGGAGGACGTCTGGCCCGATCTGCGGCTCCGCGCGCGGCTGCTCGACCCGGTCGGCGTGAGCGACATCGCCACGGGGCGGGGCGACGCCCCGGTGCGGCCGGTCGACGCCCGCCGGGCGGTGCTCGCCGACGAGCTGCGCCTGCTCGCGAGCGCCGTCAGCCGGACGCGCGCGCACCTGCTCGTCACGGCCGTCCAGGACCCCGACACCCGGCCCTCGGGACTGCTCGACATCGTCGACCCCCCGCCGCCCGACGCCGATGCGGACCGCCCCGTGCAGCCGGTTCCGCCCGCCCTGGACCTGCGCGGACTCACCGCAGCACTCCGGCGCGAGGTGCTGCACCCCTCGTCCGCACGTCGCGCGCGTGCGGCCGGCGAGCTGCTGTCGCTGCTCGCGGCGCACGCCGTCCCCGGCGCGGACCCGTCGGCCTGGTGGGGCACGGCCGCCGACTCGAGCACCCGCGAGCTGTGGACGGACGGGGAGAACGTACGGATGACCCCGTCGGACCTCACGACCCTCGACCAGTGCGCCCTCAGGTGGGCGCTGACCAGCGCGGGCGGGCGTTCCGGCTCCTCCGTCGTCGCCGAGCTCGGCACGCTGGTGCACGGCATCGCCGCCGACCTGCCGCACGGCAGCGCGGAGGAGATGCTCACCGAGCTCGACGCGCGCTGGTCCGGCCTCGGGCTGGGCGACGCCTGGCCGGCCCGGCTCCAGCGTCGTCGGGCCGAGAACATGGTCCGGCTGCTGGCGGAGTACGTCGCCGGGGTCCCGGGGCGCGTCGACGCCGAGCAGGCGTTCGCGGTGACGGTCGGTCGGGCCGATCTGACCGGCCGGGTGGACCGCGTGGAGCACCTCGACGACGGCGCGGTGCGCATCGTCGACCTCAAGACGTCCTCGAGCAGGGTCAGCGTCGCCGACGCCGAGCACCACCCGCAGCTCGCCGCCTACCAGGAGGCCGTGCTCGCGGGCGGCTTCCCGGGCTCCGTGGTCGGGGGCGCTCGGCTCGCCTACGTCGACGGCACGGCGGCGAAGCACGGTCTGCGGGACCAGGCGCCACCGACGCCGGAGGATCCCTGGACCAGCCGGCTCGTCGCGGAGTCGGCGGACACGATGGCGTCGGCGACCTTCGTCGCGACGGCCGGACCCTACTGCGGCGGCTGCCCGGTGGCGAGCAGCTGTCCGGCCCAGGACGCCGGCGCCCGGGTGGTGGGACCGTGATCGGCGCGCGCGAGCTCGCCGCCGTTCTCGGCAAGCCCGAGCCGACCGACCAGCAGGTCGCCGTGATCGAGGCCCCCCTCGAGCCGATGCTCGTGGTCGCGGGAGCGGGGTCCGGCAAGACCGCCACGATGACCGACCGCGTGGTCTACCTCGTGGCGAACGAGATCGTCGCGCCGTCGGAGATCCTCGGCCTGACCTTCACCAGGAAGGCCGCCTCCGAGCTCGCGGGCCGCATCGAGCGGCACCTCCGCGCGCTCGCGCGCTGGCGGGCGGGGAGCGAGGGGCGCTCCGGTGTGCGGGAGCAGGGCGGCCAGGGACCGAGCACGGCCGATCACGGGTGGCTGACCGAGCGCCCCCGGATCTCCACGTACAACGCCTACGCCGGGCAGCTCGTGAACGACCACGGCGTGCGCCTCGGGATCGAGGCCGACCAGACGCTGCTGAGCGAGGCGGGCCGCTACCAGGTCGCCACCCAGGTGGTCGAGCGCTGGACCGGCGACCTCGAGCTGACGAAGGCCCCGATCACGGTGGTGCGCGCCGTCGTCACGCTCGCGGGCGAGCTGGCGGAGCACCTGAGCACGCCGGAGGCGGCCGCCGTCGAGCTGCACCGCATCGCCGACGGCCTGGCCGACGCCCTGCCGACCGCGCGGAAGAAGGACCCGTACGCGGACGTGGCCAAGGTCATCGGGTCGCTGCGCGACCGCGCGAGCCTGATGCCGCTCGTGGCGGAGTTCAGCGCGGGCAAGCGTGCCCGCGCAGCCATGGACTTCCCCGACCAGGTGGCGGCGGCGGCCACACTCGCACGACAGTTCCCGGTGGTTGGACGGGGCGAGCGCGACGCGGCGCGCGTGGTGCTGCTGGACGAGTACCAGGACACCTCCGTCGCGCAGCTGGAGATGCTGCAGGCGCTGTTCGCGCACGGCCATCCGGTCACCGCCGTCGGCGACCCGCACCAGGGCATCTACGGCTGGCGCGGCGCCAGCGCCGGTGCGCTGCTCTCCTTCCCCGAGCAGTTCCCGCGGGCCGACGGCGGGCCGGCGCCCGTGGCGCACCTGACGACGTCGTGGCGCAACGACGAGGCGATCCTCGCGGCCGCGAACCTGACGTCGGCGCCGCTGCGGGACGCAGGTGTCGACACGCACGCCGGGGTGGGCGCGGATGATGGTGCGGAGTCCGACGCGGACGCGGAGGCGCGTGCGGCCACGGACGTTCCCGACGTCGACGTGCCGCCGCTGCTGCCGCGCCCCGGTGCCGGGCCCGGCGTCGTGCGCTGGACGTTCGCGCCCGACTCCGCCGCCGAGGCGACCGCGCTCGCCCGGGCGCTGCGCACCGCCTGGCGCCCGGGGGAGCGGACCGCCGCCGTGCTGTGCCGCAAGCGCAGCCAGTTCGAGGCGGTCCGTGCCGCCCTCGCCGAGCACGGCGTCCCCGCCCAGGTGGTCGGGTTGGCCGGACTGCTGCGCACCCCCGAGGTGAGCGACGTCCGCGCCGTCCTGACGGCCGCGTACGACCCGTCGCGCGGCGACGCCCTGCTGCGCCTGCTCACGGGTCCGTCCCACCGGCTCGGCGCGAGCGACCTGTTCGCGCTGTCGGACCTGGCCCGCCGTCGCACGTCCGCGCGCCGCCTTGACGGCGCGGCTCGCGAGGACACCGACACCGCCAGCATCGTCGAGGCGCTCGAGATGCTGCCGCAGCAGGAGACCTGGACCTCCGACCGCGGCCGGTCGTTCACGCCGGACGGGCTGCTCCGCCTGCGCGACGCCGCGACGCTCCTGCGGGACGTGCGCGGCCTGACCCACCTGGCGCTCGCGGACCTCGTCGTGGCCGTGGAGCAGTCCCTCGGCCTGGACCTCGAGGTGCACGCGCACGCCGGCGGGGCCGCGCACGGCCGGGCCGACCTGGACGAGCTCGCCGTCGTGGCGGCCGAGTTCGAGGCGGGCTCGCCCTCGCCCACGCTGGGCTCGTTCCTGGCCTGGCTCGACGCCGCGGACGAGTACGAGCGCGGCCTCGACGTCGCCGCGAGCGAACCCGACCCCACGTGCGTGCAGATCATGACGATCCACGCGGCCAAGGGCCTGGAGTGGGACGTCGTGGGCGTGGTCGGCCTCATGGAGGGCGACTTCCCGAGCATCACGACGGCGAAGGGGATGCCCAGCTCGTCCGGGTGGACGACCTCGCTGGAGGCGCTGCCGTACGAGATGCGCGGCGACGCGTCGCACCTGCCCGACCTCGAGGTCCCTCCCGGGGCCGACCACGCGGGGGTCAGGGACGCGCTGGCGGACTTCAAGCTGGCCGACGGCGACCGCGCGCTGCGCGAGGAGCGGCGGCTCGCTTACGTCGCCTTCACCCGCGCTCGCTCGATCCTGGTGCTGACCGGGTGCTGGCACTCCGGGCGCACGACGGTCAACGCGCCGTCGCGATTCCTGCGCGCGCTCGTGGCGGGGGGCGCCGCGACCCCGCTGCCCGGTACGGCGCCGGACGCGCTCGAGACCCCACCGCTCGAGGCCGAACCGCCGGCCCCGGTGCAGGCGACGTGGCCGGTCGAGCGGGACGGTGACCTGCTCGAGGCGCTGCGGCGCGCGGCCGAGCTCGTGCCGCCGCCCGGCGAGCGCGTCCCGACCCCGCCCGCGACGGGCGGGGACCCGGTGCTCGTGCAGTGGCGCTGGCAGGCCGAGACCCTCCTCGCCGAGCTCGAGGACGCCGGCCGCGAGCGCACGGCCGCCGACCCGCAGCACCTCTCCGCCTCCGCCGTCGTCGCGCTCGCCACCGATCCGCAGACGTTCGCGCTCGACCGTCGCCGCCCGATCCCCGCACGCCCGTCGATCCACACCCGCCGGGGCACGCAGTTCCACGCGTGGGTGGAGCGGCACTTCGCGCGCGCCGCGCTGCTGGACGTCGACGACCTGGACGTGGCCGACGTCGTCGGCTCGGACGAGGAGCTCGCGGCGCTGCAGGACGCGTTCCTCGCCTCGCCGTGGGCCGACCGGGAGCCGATCGCGATCGAGGCCGACGTCGAGACGCCGGTCGCGGGCACGACGGTGCGGTGCCGCATCGACGCCGTCTTCCCGTGGGCGGGACCCGTCCCCGAGACGGGTCGGCAGCCGCTCGTGCACGTCGTGGACTGGAAGACCGGCGCCCCGGCGCGGGGTGAGCGGGCGCACCGGGCGCGCGAGCTGCAGCTCGCGCTCTACCGGCTGGGGTGGTCGCGCCTGCACGGCGTGCCGATCGAGCGGGTCGCGGCCTCGTTCCACTTCGTCGGCGCGGGCTACACGCACGACGCCCCGATGCTCGGCGAGGCCGAGGTCGAGGCGCTCGTGGGCGCGCAGCTCGGCGAGCTGCGCGGGATCGTGCCCGGTCGCTGACGGTCGCCGTCGGCCGTCGGTCCCCGACGGCCGGTCGGGCCTACGCCCCGACGATGTCCGCGGCGCCGTCGATCGCGATGGCGAGGTCGGCCAGCATGGCCTCGGCCTCGTCGGTCACGAGGCTGTCGCCGATCCGCAGGCCGTGCAGCAGCCAGCGTCCCAGCGCGAGCTCGCTGAGCAGCTGCGCACGCGCGATCACCATCGTGCCCGCGCCCTCGCCCCGGTGCAGCGCGTAGGCCTCGAGGATCGACTCCAGCGCGTCCTCGGGGGCGGCGGCGATGAGCCAGGCGAGGTCGACGGCGGGGTCGCCGATGTGCGCGGCCGTGAAGTCGGTGATCGCCAGCACGCGGTCGCGGTCCGCGAGCACGCGTTCGGGCGCGAGGTCGCCGTGCACGAGCACGGGGCGGAAGCGCCAGGCGCGGACGTCCTCGAGCGCGGCCTCCCAGCGGCGCAGCACCTCGGGCGCGACCCGGCCGGTCTGGGCCATCAGGTCGAGCTCGGCGAGCAGGCGGGTGCGGCACTCGTCGGCGGTGTAGACGGCCAGCCCGGAGTCGGCGATCGCGGCGGTCTCCACCTCGTGCAGCGCCGCCAGGCTGCGGCCGAGGTGGGCGCTCAGGCCCGGTCCGGGCACGAGCGTGTGCAGCGGCAGGTCCCGGCCGGGCAGATCGGGGTGCACGACGGCGCGGCCCCCCTCGTCGAGGTCGGCGAAACCGGTCGGGCGCGCGATCTCGAACGGGAGCTCGTCGTGGCGGGTGGCGTCGGCCAGCGCCGCGAGCAGCGCCCACTCGGCCTCGAGCGCGGCTCCGGCGGCGACCGTGCGCGGTGCCCGCACCACCCAGCTGCGTCCGGCGGAGTCCAGGATCCCGGTGTACTCCACGGTCTCCTCGACCCCGCGCGGGTGGCGCGTGGCGACCACCTCGAGACCGGGGACGGCCGCCGTCGCGAGCGCGGCCAGGAACACGGCCGAGCGGGGCGGCGCCGGCGTCGTCGAGGGGGAGGAGGGGGAGGAGTCGGCCACGGAACCACGGTAGCCGCGTGCGGGGGCCGGGCGGGTGAGCGCACGCCGGGGAGGGCCGACGAGGGCGGTCGCGGTGACGGCGTCGGCGGGATCGGCGACGGTGGCCGCCGCGGGCGTAGCGTGGCGCGCGTGACCCATCCCGCGCCCGGCTCCGCCGCGTCCAGCCCAGGCACCACAGCGACCACCCCGACACCGCTCCCGCTGCCGCTGGGTCGCTCCGCGATCTCGCGCGACGCCGAGCGTCGCGCGCAGGAGGGACTCGTGGCCACCCTGCTGGACGAGGCCTCGACTCGGGTCCTCGTGGTCGCCGCCCCGCACGTCCGCGTCACGGCACCGGACGCCCTCGACCTGCGGCCGGCGGCCGAGGTCCGTGACGAGCCGGGGGAGTGGTTCTACCTGGGGCGCGACGCGGAGCACTCCTACCTGGCGCTCGCACCCGCGTCGCCGCCCGAGATCGAGCGCGGCGCGACACCGCCCGGCTGGGCCTCGTTGCGCGACGCCGGGCACCTGCTGTCCGACGGCGAGGCCGGGCTGGCCACGGCCGCCGTCGCCCTGTCCGCCTGGCGGCGCGGCCACAGGCACTGCCCGCGCTGCGGCACGGCCACGGTGCTGACGGAGTCGGGCTGGTCGGCGCGGTGCGAGCGCGACGGGTCCACGCACTACCCGCGCACGGACCCCGCCGTGATCATGACCGTGCGCGACGGCCAGGACCGCCTCCTGCTGGCGCACTCGGCGGCGTGGCCGGAGCGGCGTCGGTCGGTGCTGGCGGGGTTCGTCGAGGCGGGCGAGGGCCTCGAGCAGGCCGTGCGGCGGGAGGTGGCCGAGGAGGTCGGCATCGAGGTGGACGCGCTCGCCTACCTCGGGGCGCAGCCCTGGCCGTTCCCCGGCTCGCTGATGGTCGCGTTCCACGGCTGGGTGGCCGACGGGGCGTCACCGCAGCCGCGTCCGGACGGCGTCGAGATCCTCCGCGCGGACTTCTTCACGCGCGACGACCTCGCCCGCGCGGTCGCGTCGGGCGAGGTCGTGCTGCCGATGCGGACGTCGATCGCACGCGTGCTGATCGAGTCGTGGTTCGGCGGACCGGTCGGGGACTGAGCCCCGGCTCGCGACTCAGGCGGCGGCGAGCTGACGCTTGACGTCGGCCAGCGAGGGGTTCGTGCTCGCCGAACCGTCGGGGAAGACGACCGTGGGCACGACCTGGTTGCCGCCGTTGACGGTCTCGACGAACGACGCGGCCTCGGGGTCCTCCTCGATGTTGACCTCCGTGTAGCCGATCCCGGCGGAGTCGAGCTGGGTCTTCAGCCGACGGCAGTAGCCGCACCAGGTCGTGGAGTACATCGTGACGGTGCCGGACTCGGGAAGCGTGGTGCTGCTCACGGGGATGCCCTTCGGTGGTGGCGGACGCGCGGACGGCGATCGGGATCGTCTGACTGGTCGAACCGCGTCGTCCGTCGGACTATTCCGGCCGACTCCCGTCCGCCGGCCCGGTCCCGGGCCCGCCCGACCGTGTCGGTGGGGCCTGGGAGGATGGGCGGTGATGTCCGACGCCTCCCGTTCCACCGCGCAGCTCAGCCCGGCCCAGCTGCTGGCCGCGCTCGACGACGACCAGCGCGCCGTCGCCGAGCACCTGTCCGGCCCGCTGTGCGTGCTCGCGGGCGCCGGCACCGGCAAGACCCGTGCCATCACCTACCGGATCGCCCACGGCGTGGCGACGGGCGCGTTCGCGCCGACCAGCGTGCTCGCGGTGACGTTCACGTCCCGGGCGGCGGCCGAGCTGCGGACCCGGTTGCGCGACCTCGGGGTGCAGGGGATCCAGGCCAGGACGTTCCACGCCGCGGCGCTGCGACAGCTGTCCTACTTCTGGCCGCAGGTCGTGGGGGGCGGGCTGCCGCGGATCGCCGAGCACAAGGCGCCCCTGGTCGCCGAGGCGTCGGGCCGGCTCGGCCTCGGCGCCGACCGACTCGCCATCCGTGACCTCGCCGCCGAGATCGAGTGGGCCAAGGTCAGCCTCGTCACACCCGACGACTACGTGCGCGCCGCCGCGGCCGCCGGCAGGCCGGGCGCAGCCGGCCACGACCTCACCACCGTCGCCCGGCTGCTTGCCGTCTACGAGGACGCCAAGACCGAGCGCGGGGTCATCGACTTCGAGGACGTGCTGCTGCTGACGGTGGGCGTGCTCGCCGAGCGCGAGGACATCGCCCGGACGATCCGCAACCAGTACCGCCAGTTCGTCGTCGACGAGTACCAGGACGTCTCGCCGCTGCAGCAGCGGCTGCTCGACCTGTGGCTCGGCGACCGGCACGACCTGTGCGTGGTGGGCGACGTCTCCCAGACCATCTACTCCTTCACCGGCGCCTCGCCGCGCCACCTCGTGGACTTCCCGAAGAAGCATCCCGGGGCACAGGTGGTCCGCCTCGTGCGGGACTACCGGTCCACGCCGCAGGTGGTCTCGCTGGCCAACGACGTGCTGGCGCGGGCCGGGCGCTCGCGGTCGGACGCCGCGGTGACGCTCGTGGCGCAGCGGCCCTCGGGCCCGGCCGCCTCGTTCGACGCCTACGACGACGACGAGGAGGAGGCCCGCGGCGTCGCGACGACGATCTCCGCCCTCGTCGCGCGGGGCGTGGCGCCGAGCGAGATCGCGATCCTGTACCGGACCAACGCCCAGGGCGAGGCGTTCGAGCAGGCGCTGTCCACGGCGGGGATCGGCTACCTCGTGCGCGGTGGCGAGCGCTTCTTCGCCCGCCGCGAGGTGCGCGAGGCGATCGCCCTGCTCCGGGGCGCCTCGCGCGCCGTCGACCCCGATCAGAGCATGCCTCAGGCCGTGCGCGACGTGCTCACCGGTTCCGGGTGGGAGACGCAGCCGCCCGCGGCGCGCGGCGCCGTCCGCGAGCGCTGGGAGTCGCTCGACGCGATCGTCAAGCTGGCCGACGACCTGTCGGCGCGGCGCGGCGCGGACCTGGGCGCCTTCGTCACCGAGCTGCTCGAGCGCGCCGCCGAGCAGCACGCGCCGACGCTCGAGGGCGTGACCCTCGCGTCGCTGCACGCCGCCAAGGGCCTGGAGTGGGACGCGGTGTTCCTGGCCGGGGTGTGCGAGGGACTGCTGCCGATCTCGTTCGCGGAGACGCCCGAGGCGGTCGAGGAGGAGCGGCGGCTCCTGTACGTCGGCGTCACCCGCGCCCGCGAGCACCTCGCGCTGTCCTACGCGCGGTCGCGCACGCCGGGCGGGCGGGCCAGCCGCAAGCCGTCCCGCTTCCTCGACGGCATCTGGCCGTCGAGCGACGGCGGCACGGGCGTCCCGGAGCGGGCGCGGCGCCGGGCGAGGGCCCAGGCGAACACGGACGCCCTCACCCACGGCGACGCCGACCCCGAGGTGTTCGCCGCCCTGAGCGCGTGGCGCGCCGACCTCGCGCGCGCCACGAGCAAGCCGCCGTACACGATCCTGCACGACACGACGCTCGTGGCCATCGCGACGGCGAAGCCGAAGACGCTGCGGCAGCTCGCCCTGCTCCGCGGGATCGGCGCGGCCAAGATCGAGGCTCACGGGGGCGCCGTTCTGGCCATCGTCGCAGGTGAGAGGCCTGCCGAGGCGCTCGACGGCGGAGCCTGAACCGCACGCCAGGAACCCGCGGGAAGAAAGTTCGGTTAATCGCTTGGCCCGCTGCGACGGGGGCGGCTAGGGTCGTCACCGTTCGTGTTCATCACTGCCCTGCCTCACCAGCACCAGGGGCCGCAACCGAAGGAGGTGTCCTGAAGATGTCCAACCAGATCATGACTCGCACCCGCGTCGCGTCGATCGCCGTTGTTCTCCGCATCCGCAGGACTCCCGTCCTCGGCGGCTCCGTGCACACCGCCTGACAGGCGTCAGCAGCGCAGCTCTGCTCCCACGGGAGCAGCACCCCGAGCCCTCGCGGCTCCTCGGCCCTCGTGGCCCTGTCTCCTGATGAACACGCAACACAGAAATCTCCGAGGTCTCCCTCATGTCTCTCACGATGTCCGACGCTGCCGTCGGCACGACCCTGTCCGCCCTCAACCCGTCCGCCCTCTCCGCGAGCGAGGACTCCGACCTCGACGTCACGCTGCCCTGCCAGGTGAGCACCACGATGGACCTGTGGTTCGCCGAGGGCGGAGCCGACGTCGAACGGGCCAAGTCGATGTGCACCGACTGCCCCCTGCGTGCCCAGTGCCTGGACGGCGCCCTCGAGCGTCGCGAGCCCTGGGGCGTCTGGGGCGGCGAGGTCCTCGTCGACGGCGCGGTCGTCGCCCGCAAGCGGGGGCGTGGCCGCCCGCGCAAGATCGCCGCGTGAGCCGCGCAATCCTCGCGCGTCCCTCACCCCCGCGCGTCCCCCTGGGCGCCGCACCCGCACTCCGGGTGCGGCGCCCAGCGTCGTTCCGCCACGCGTCCGCCGCCGACCTCGCGCGAGCGCTGCCACGGGGGACCGGCCCCGACGTCGCCCTCGTGGTCCGCCGCGTCCTCCATCCCTGACGCGTCACCGTCCAGCATGGCCAGGACGGCCGAGCACGCCAGCCCCGCCGCGGTCGCGACCGTCGCCGCGTCGTGCCGCGGGGGCGGCGCCACGGCCAGCTGCGTGGCGACGGCGGGCCAGCACGGATCGGCGTCGCGCCGGTGCAGGTCGAGGCAGCGCAGGCAGGCGTCGCGTCCCGGCCGGACCGCCGGTCCGACGACCACGTCCAGCTCGCGCTGCACCAGCGACAGGTGCGGCACGTCCCCGCCCAGCAGCGCGGACGAGCGGAACGGCACGCTGACCCGGCTCTCGACCAGCACCACCACGTCGGGCCGCTCGGGCGGTCGCGTCCGGACGTCGGGACGGCAGTGCCGCAGGTGGGCGACGGCGGCCACCTCCCGCGGGCGGCCGACGTCGGCGGCGTGGTAGCCGAATGCGGAGACGTCGCTCGTCAGCACCGGAGCCCTGTCCCACGGGGCCACCGTCCCGACGCCGGCCCCCGCCAGCAGGCGCGCGAGCGTCAGCCCGAGCGGATCGGCACCGAGGACGACGACGGCGGCCGTCCGCCGCCCGTGCGCGACCGGCCCCGCCGAGCCAACCGGCCCCGACGGGTCCGTCACCCCGGCCGGCCTCGCGGATCCGGCGAGGGCGGCGAGCCGGCGGGCGCGGGCCGCCCGCGCGAACCGGTCCGCCTCGGGTTCGGCCGACCACCGGGTCGCCGCCCACGCGGCGATCGACCGCGGGGGGTCGATCAGGACGCCCGCCCTGGCGAGGCGGCGGACGAGCTCGCGACTCTCGCGGACGCTGCCGCGCGACTGGTGCGCGAGCTCGACGCAGGACGCCACCGATTCCCGTGCCAGCACGTCGAGCGCACGCTGCTGAGGACCGCTCAGCCGGTCGAGCACCACCGCCAGCCGGGGGTCGGCCCCGAGCTGGCTCTCGCCGTCGCGCCGCCACAGGGTCAGCAGTCCGTCCGTGAGTCGCATGTCCACCTCCTGTCGGCCGAGGGTGGCACGGTCCCCGCGACGGCCGCGTGCCCGGACGTGCGCCTGTGGACGAGCGCCCTGTGGATGCACGCCGGCACCCGCTGACGGCGACCTAGGGTGGCCCGGTGACCTCATCCGACCCCCTGGCGCAGCGCGTCGTCCCTCGCGCCGACGACCCCGACGTGGAGGTCAGGCGCAGCCGCCGCCGCACCCGCACGGTGACGGCCTTCCGGGAGGAGGGGCGCATCGTCGTCGCCATCCCCGCCCGCTTCACCGCGGCGCAGGAGCGGGAGTGGGTGGAGAAGATGCTCGCCCGGCTGGCGCGCACCGAACGTCGGCGCCGGCCGAGCGACGAGGCCCTCGCCGCCCGCGCCGCCGAGCTCTCGCGGACCTACCTCGAGGGGCGGGCGCGACCGACGTCGGTCGCGTGGGTCACCACGATGCGCAGGCGGTGGGGCTCGGCCACCCCGAGCACGGGGGAGATCCGGCTCAGCCACCAGCTGCAGGGCGTGCCCGGCTGGGTGCTCGACGGCGTGCTCGTTCACGAGCTCGCACACCTGGTCGAGGCCAACCACACGCCGCTTTTCCGCGAGCTGACGCGCCGCTACCCGCGCCAGGTGGAGTCGGAGGCGTTCCTCGCGGGCATCACGTGGGCGCGCGGCCAAGGGGTCGACACGGCCGACGACGGCGACGGCGTCGACGAGGGGCCAGAGGCCGGTCCCGTGGAGTGAGGCGGAACCCGCCGGGTCAGGCGGTGCCGGGGCCCGAGGAACCGGGGCCCGTGGGACCGGTCCCCGAGGATCCGCTGCCGTCCCCGCCGTCGAGCAGATCGGCCAGGGCTGCGTCGATCTCGGCGTCCTGCCGGCCCTGCTCCTCGCGCCGCGCGACGAACGTCGTCGGGGAGTCGAGGTCCTCCGCACCGGGCAGCAGGTCGGGGTGGACCCAGATCGCGTCGCGGGCCTCGGGGCCGCCGTCGGCCACCAGGCTCGCCATCAGCGTGGCGGCCTCGCGCAGCCGGCGAGGGCGCAGCTGCAGCCCGACCAGCGTGGAGAAGACGTGCTCGGCGGGACCGCCGGCGGCCCGACGGCGTCGCATCATCTCGCGCAGCGGCACGCCGTGCGGGAGGTGCGGCGCCACGGTGCGGGCCGTGACGTCCTCGACCCAGCCCTCGACCAGCGCGAGCGCGGTCTCGAGACGTTCGAGCGCCCCGGCCTGCTCGGCGGAGACCTCGGGGGCGAACACCCCGCCCGAGAGCGCCGCGCGCAGCGCGTCGGGGTCGCTGGGGTCGATGCTGCGCACCGACTCCTCCATGCGCTCGAGGTCGATCGAGATGCCGCGCGCGTACTCCTCGACGAGGCCGAGGATGTGGGCGCGCAGCCACGGGACGTGCGCGTAGAGGCGGGCGTGGGCGCTCTCGCGGACCGCGAGGAACGCGAGCACCTCCTCCGCCCCGGCGTCGAGACCGTCGGCGAACGCGGCGACGTTGCTGGGCACGAGCGCGGTGCCCGGACCCTCCAGCAGCGGGAGCCCGGTGTCGGAGGAACCGAAGACCTCGCGCGCCAGGGTGCCGGCCGCCTGGCCGACCTGCAGCCCGAACACCGAGCCGCCGAGGCCGCGCAGCATCGCGGCGGGATCGCCGGCTCCCGGTCCGCCGAAGCCCTCGGGCAGACCGCCGAGGGCGCCGTCGCCCGAGGTCAGGACGGTCGCCAGGGCGTCGGAGACCGAGGAGGCGACGGGACCGGTGAGGCGCTTCCACGTCTCCAGGGTCGCCTCGACCCACTGCGCGCGGCTCCACGCCGACCGGGCGCCGCCCGCGGGCGGGAGGTCCGTGGCGGCGTCGAGCCAGAGGTCGGCGACGCTGAGGGCGGAGACCGTGCGGGCGCTCTCGGCGGCCGTCACGCTGGGGTCGCCGCCCTGGTGCGCGGTCTGACGGGCGATGTCGTGAGCGAGCGACCAGTTGACGCTCTGGCCGTCGGAGCCGGCCATCATCCGCTGCATCTGGGCCATCATCGCCTGCATGCCGGCGGCGTCACCGGGGAGTCCTGCGGCCTGCGCCATCTGGGCCGGGTCGAAGCCGCCGGCCTCGAGCGCCTCCATCGCGTCGCGGGCACCGTCCTCGCCGAGCATCTGGCGCAGGAGCTGCTCCCACGTCCGGCGGGCGTCGTCGGGGCTGCTGGGATCGCTCATCGGTGGCCGCCTTCGTCTGGGTGCACCCGAGCGGGCCGGCCCGGGTGCCCAACGTAACCCGCACGTCAGCGGCGGTCTCCGGGCTTTCGCTGACGGCGGATCGCCGGAACCCGCCCGTGGACCCCGTGCACGCGGGACGCCGCACGGTGGCGGAGAATGTCGGGATGAGCTCGCCGTCCGCCCCGTCGACGCCCCCCGAGGGACGCGCGGCGCCACGCACCTTCGAGATGATCCCGACGCCGACCCACGTCTGGGACCGCGTCCCCGCGGCGGCGTTCGTCCTCGGCCTCGTGCTCGCGGTCCTGCTGCTGCTGTGCGTCGTCGTCCCGGCCCCGTACGCGGTCCGGATGCCCGGACCCACGGTCGACACTCTGGGGGAGTCCGACGGCGTCGCGCTCATCACGGTGCGCGACGCACCGACGTACCCGACCGACGGACAGCTGCGGCTGACGACGGTCTCGGTCGCCGGCGGCCCCGGCTACCCGGTCTCGGTCGGCAACGTCGTGCGCGGCTGGCTCAACCCGGCCGTCTCGGTCGTGCCGCGCGAGTCCGTCTTCCCCGAGGGCGAGACGCGCGAGCAGGCCGACGAGCGCTCGCAGGCCCAGATGACGTCGTCGCAGACGTCGGCGACGGTCGCGGCTCTGGAGTCCCTGGACTACGAGGTGCCCGCGACCCTGAACGTCGCCGGGGTGGACGACGACGGCGCGTCCGTCGGCGTCGTCGAGGACGAGGACGTCATCACCGCCATCACCGTGGACGGCGTCGAGACACCCGTCGACTCCTTCTCCCGCCTCACCGACGTGCTGCGAGCGACGCCGCCCGGGACCGCGGCGACGCTCACGGTGCTGCGCGACGGCGCCGAGGAGGACCTCGCCGTCACCACGGGCGACGACGGCGACGGCGGCAGCACGCTCGGCGTCCTGCTCGACCCGGCCTACGAGTTCCCGGTCGACGTCGACATCGAGATCAGCAACATCGGGGGCTCGAGCGCGGGCACGATGTTCGCGCTCGGGATCATGGATCGCCTCACCCCGGGGGACGCGACCGGCGGCGAGATCATCGCGGGCACCGGGACGATGGACCTGGACGGCAACGTCGGCCCGATCGGCGGCATCGTGCAGAAGATGAACGGTTCGGTCCGTGACGGGGCGCGATACTTCCTCGCCCCCGCCGACAACTGCGACGAGGTCGTCGGCAACGTGCCGGACGGGATCAGGGTGGTGCGCATCGCGACGCTGGACGAGGCGTGGGCCTCGGTCCAGGCGATCGGCGACGGCTCGGCGGCCGACCTGCCCGCCTGCTCCTGACCGCGCGCCCGAGCCTCAGGCCAGCGTCGCCGCCAGCGCCGTCACCAGTCCCGGCACGGTGTCGCGGCCACCGACGACCTGCTCGTCGGTGTCGTGCGACCGGGCGCGCAGCGCGCACCACGACTCGCCCGTGCGCAGCACCCCGGCGGCGATCCGCACGTCCTGCGCGTCGGGGTGGGTGCTGAGCGCGGCGACGGCGGCCGCCTCGTCCGTCGGCAGGTCGGCCTCGGCGGCCGGAGGAACGACCAGGCGTTCGACGACGACGGCGGCGCCGTCGACCTGGTCGGGCCACGCGAGCTGAGCCAGCAGGTCCTCGAGCTCCTCGGCGTGCGGCAGCCCCTCCTGCTCGACGGCGGTGAGGTGGTGCGGGTCGCCGCCCGTGTCGGGCAGGACCGCCGCGAGCGAGGGGTCGGCGGCGAGCGCGGCGGCCGTGCGCACCAGAGCGAAGACGCGCACGGGACCGTCCCAGCCCGCGCCCGCGACGTGCTGCTCGGTCTCGCGCACGCAGCGCGCCAGGGCCGCCGTCGCGAGGCTGTCGGCCGGGGGAGCGGGGGTGCCGGAGTCATCGATAGGCGCGCCGATCAGGTCGTCGAGAGGGCCGTCGGAGGCCTGGTCCAGGGGCTCAGTCATCTCACGATCATGGCATCCCGCGCTCCCGCCCGACCCGCCCGGACCCCTGTGGGAAACTTGACGGAGGTGGTGGGCGTTGTCCCTGTGGTGGATTCGACCCCAGGTCGCCCCCGCAGACATTCCCCCGATCCGAAGGTGCTCCCTCGTGACCTCCGCTGCACCGGCCAAGCCGGCTCGCCGCCGTTCTGCCCTCGGGCCGACGATCCTCATCCTGGCCGCGCTCCTGGTGGCCCTGTTCGCGTCCTCCGGCCTCGTGACGGAGTGGCTCTGGTACAGCCAGCTCGACGTCACGCAGGTGCTCCGGACCGAGTGGGTCACCCGCGCGATCCTGTTCGCCATCGGCGCCGTCGTGCTCGGCGGTGCGACGTGGCTCAACCTCCACCTCGCCTACCGCAGCCGTCCGGTCTACGCGCCGGCCACCCAGGAGCAGCGCAACCTGGACCGCTACCGCGAGGCCGTCGAGCCCCTGCGCCGCGGCGTCCTGGTCGGCGCCCCGATCCTGCTGGGCCTGTTCGGCGGGCTCGCCGTCTCGAGCCAGTGGCAGACGGTGCTGCTCGCGATGAACGGGGAGTCGTTCGGTCAGACCGATCCGCAGTTCGGCATGGACCTGTCCTTCTTCATGTTCACGCTGCCGGCGCTGCGCTTCCTGGTCTCCTTCCTGATGGCCGTGGTGTTCATCTCCGCGATCGCCGCCGTCGTGACGCACTACCTGTACGGCGGCCTCCAGGTCGGCCAGGGCCCGCACGTCAGCCCGGCCGCCCGCGTGCACCTCGGCGTCCTGGCCGCGGTCTTCGCGCTCCTCATCGCCGGCTCGTACTGGCTCGACCGGTTCTCGCTGCTGGCGCAGGAGGGTGACCGCTTCGACGGCGCCGCCTACACCGACGTGAACGCCGTGCTGCCGGGTCGCGAGATCCTCGCGGGAATCGCGGTCGTCGTGACGGTGCTGTTCGTCATCGCGAGCGTGCGCGGCACGTGGCGGCTGCCCGCCGTCGCCGTCGCGCTCATGGTGGTGGCCGGCCTCGTGGTCGGCGGCATCTACCCGGCGCTCGTGCAGCGCTTCCAGGTGGCGCCGAACGAGCAGGACCTGGAGGAGCCGTTCATCCAGCGCAACATCGACGCGACCCTGGCCGCCTACGACCTCCAGGACGTCGAGACCAGCCCGTACGACGCGACGACCACCGCCGAGGCGGGCGCGCTGCGCGAGGATGCCGAGGCGACTGCCAGCATCCGCCTCCTGGACCCGACGATCATCTCGCCGACGTTCCGTCAGCTGCAGCAGATCCGCCAGTACTACTCCTTCCCCGAGACTCTCTCCGTGGATCGCTACGACCTCGACGGCACCAACGCCGACACCGTCATCTCGGTGCGCGAGCTCGACCTCGCGGGCCTGGGCGCGAGCCAGCGCAACTGGACGAACGACACCACGGTCTACACGCACGGCTTCGGCGTGGTCGCGGCCTACGGCAACACGCCGGGTGCGGGCGGTCAGCCCGAGTTCTTCGAGGGCGGCATCCCCAGCACGGGCGAGCTCGGCGACTACGAGCCGCGCATCTACTTCGGCCAGCAGTCGCCGGACTACTCGATCGTCGGAGCCCCCGAGGGCACGGCCCCGTGGGAGGTGGACTACCCCTCGGACGAGAGCGAGGGCGAGGTGCTGTCGACCTACACGGGCGACGGCGGACCGGTCATCTCCAACCCGATCCTGCGGGCGTTCTACGCGCTGCGGTTCGGCAGCCAGGAGATCCTGTTCTCCGACCGCGTGACGAACGAGTCGCAGGTGCTCTACGACCGTGACCCGCGCGTGCGCGTGGAGAAGGTGGCCCCGTTCCTCACGGTGGACTCCAGCACCTACCCCGCCGTCATCGACTCCAACGGTGACGGGACCGGCGAGGTCGTCTGGATCGTCGACGCGTACACCACCTCGAACGCCTACCCCTACTCGGCGCGTCAGGCGCTCGAGGAGGCGACCCTCGACTCCAACCTCGTGGATGCGGCAGGCAACCCGCTGACCGTCACCCAGATGCCCGAGTCGATCAACTACATCCGCAACTCGGTCAAGGCCGTGGTCAACGCCTACGACGGCAGCGTCACGCTGTACGCGTGGGACGAGAACGACCCGGTCCTGAAGTCGTGGGGCAACGTCTACCCGGACCTCGTGCAGCCGATGTCGGAGATGTCGGGCGACCTCATGAGCCACGTGCGCTACCCCGAGGACATGTTCAAGGTCCAGCGCACGCTGCTGAACACCTACCACGTGACCGACGCCGGGCAGTTCTTCGCCGGTTCTGACTTCTGGCGCACTCCGGAGGACCCGACGGAGGCCGGCAGCGTGCCGCAGCCGCCGTACTACCTCACGCTGCGGATGCCCGACCAGGAGGAGTCGGCCTTCTCGCTGACGACGTCGTTCATCCTCGACGACGACGGCCGCAACGTCCTGCGAGGCTTTGCGGCGGTGGACGGCGACGCCGGCACCGTGGCGGGGGAGCGGGCGGACGGCTACGGGCGGATCCGCCTGCTCGAGCTCCCGGCAGGGTCGGCGATCCCCGGACCGGGCCAGGTGCAGAACAACTTCGACACCGACCAGGCCGCCGCCAACACCCTGAACATCCTCGACTCGCAGGGCTCGCAGGCCGTGCAGGGCAACCTGCTCACGCTCCCCGTGGGCGGCGGGTTCCTCTACGTGCAGCCGGTCTACGCGCAGGCGTCCTCCGGGACGCAGTACCCGCTGCTGCGCTACGTGCTCGTCGCTTTCGGCGACAAGATCGGCTTCGCGACCACGCTGGACGAGGCCCTGGACCAGGTCTTCGGCGGCGACTCCGGGGCCGACGCCGGTGACGCCGGCACCGACCCCGAGGTCGAGGTGCCGGTCGAGCCGGGCACGGATCCGACCGAGCAGCCGACCGACGAGGGTTCCACCGATCCGGGCGACGGCGCGACCACGCCTCCGGCCGGCAGCGCGCAGGAGCGCCTGAACCTGGCGCTCGACGACGCGCAGGCCGCGCTCGAGGCGAGCCGCACGGCCCAGACCACGGGCAGCTGGGCGGAGTACGGCGTCGCGCAGGACGACCTCGCCGAGGCGCTGGAGCGCGCGATCGCGGCGCAGGACGAGATCGACGCTGCCGCTGGCTGATCCAACCGGTCGAGGCTGATCAGAGCCTCCCGACCTGGCTCGCGCGGGCCGCCACCGCCCGCGTGAGCCAGGTCACCCGGCCAGGATTTGGCAGTCCGGCAGAGGCCACGTAGAGTGGTCTTACCGACGCGGGGTGGAGCAGCTCGGTAGCTCGCCGGGCTCATAACCCGGAGGTCGCAGGTTCAAATCCTGCCCCCGCTACAAAGGAAGTACGAAAGGCCCGGACCACTGGTCCGGGCCTTTCGTCGTTCTCCGGCATCCCCGCAATGGACTTCCGCCGATGGTCGTGACAGTCTCGAACTGTTAGACGATCCAACCATTCGCAGGACTGACTGTCGGATGACGAGTGCCTCCGAGGAGAAGCCGTGACCACCGTGCCGAGACCCGTGTCCATAGCGCCGCGCTCGACGATGCGCGCCGCGGCGCACGTGCTCGTGACGACGGGCGCCGACCTCGTCCCGCTCGACCCGGCGGCCGCCGTCGCGGCGCCCACGCCGTCCGACGTGTGGTGCGCTCTCACGCCCGACGTCCGCTCGCAGCTGCTGCGCAGCCACGGCTCCGATCTCACCCCCGAGCAGGTCGTCAGCCTCGGGGACGCGGGCGGCGTGGTCGTGCTCGGGGACGCCGGACGCTGGGAGGTCGGGGACGACCTCTGCCGCTTCATCGCCCAGCTCACCCGGCTGCTCGAGCTGACCGACTGACCGTCAGAACAGCGCGCCCTGCACCTGGTCCGCCGGGACGAGCCGCTCGAGAGTCACGCCGAGCCCCGTCAGGCGGGGGAGCGGTGCGCGCTCCAGCAGGCCCCGCGCCAGCAGCTGCCAGTCCTCGTTCTGCGCCGTCGCCTCGACGCGCGAGGTCCGCAGCACGCGCGCGCGCTCGCCCGACGCCGGGGTGAGGGTCAGCGAGATCGAGGAGCCCGCCAGGCCGGAGCGCTCCGCCCGGTGGCAGACGCGCCCGACGCACGTCTCCAGCAGCTCCAGCGGGGTGCGGTCAGGGCGCGCGTAGCCCGACGTCGCCCCGGTCGCCGTGAACGAGGTCCGCCGGGTCACGGGACGCACGACCGCGTCGTCCGTGCCCTCGCGGATCTGGCGCAGGCGCCGCGCCATCGCCGCGCCGCACGTCTGCTGCAGCTCCTCGCGCGGGACGGCGTCGAGGTCGGCGAGGGTCGCGACCCCCAGGTCGGCCAGCCGGGCCAGCGTCCGGGGACCCACCCCCCAGACCCGGTCCGGCGTGAGGCTCGTCCGCAGCTCCCGGTCGCGCACGGCGTCGATCACGTGCAGCCCGTCGGGCTTGCCGGCCCGCGACGCGAGCTTCGCCATCAGCTTGGTGCGGCCGATCCCGACCGTGAGCGGCAGCCGCAGCTCCGACGCGGCGCGCCGTCGCAGCGACGCCGCGATCGCGACGGCCGTCTCGACGTCGTCCGTCCCCGGGTCGAGGAACGCCTCCTCGATCGATCCCGGCTCCACGGCGGGCGCGTGCGCGTGGAAGAGCTCGAGCAGCGCGTCACCGGCCTCCTCGATCTCACCGTGCGGGACGTCGAGCAGCACCAGCTCGGGGCAGTGGCGCAGGGCCTCGTCGATCCCCATGCCGGCGTGCACCCCGTGGGCGCGGGCGGGGTAGGAGGCGCACGCCACCACGACGTGGGCGACGACGGCGACCGGCCGCTCCCTCAGGTCCTGTCGGTCGCGGAGGGCGACGGACGCGAAGAACGCGTCGGCGTCGGCGTGGAGCAGCAGTCGTCGTCCCATCCTCGCATCGTACGCGCGTTCGAAGCAGGTCGACGGCGAGCGGTCATCCGTCGACTCGCCGCGACGTCATCGAGCGAACCGCCACCCCGACCGCGAGGACGACGAGTCCCACGACGACCGACGCCGGGGGCAGCGTCGCGACGAGCACGAGACACGCGAGCGCGCCGAGCAGGTTCAGGGCGCGCGGCATCCGGCGTTCGGGTCGCGGCTGCCGCCACGCGGCGAGCTGTGCGACGCCGTAGTAGAGCAGGACGCCGAACGAGGAGAAGCCGACCATCTCGCGCAGATCGACGGTCAGGACGAGGGCGACGACCGCGACAGCCACCGCGAGCTCGGCGCGCACCGGGGTGCCGCGACCGGCGTCGACGACGGCGAGGCCGCGGGGCAGGTCGCCCGTGCGTGCCATGGCCAGCGCCGTGCGGCCGACGCCGGCGACGAGCGCCAGCAGCGACGCCGCGCACGCCACGGCCGCCACGACGCGCACGCCGACGACCGCCGGACCGCCGAGACCGGCCACGAGGTCCGCGACGGGCGCGGCCGCCGTGGCGAGGTCAGCCCCCAGGCGCAGCTGCAGCACGGCTCCGAGCGCCAGGTACAGGGCGAGCACGATCGCGAGGCTGACGGCGACGGCGCGGGGGATCGCCCGGCGCGGGTCGCGCACCTCCTCGCCCAGGGTGGCGACCCGGGCGTAGCCCGCGAACGCGAAGAAGAGCAGACCGGCCGCCTGGAGCACGCCCAGCGGACCGGACGGCGGGGGGAGCGGGGCGGTTGCCGTCGCCGGACTCGGGTCGAGGACGAGGCCGACGGCGATCACCCCGATCAGCGCCGCCACGACGACGGTGGCCAGCACCCGCGAGACCGCCGCCGTCCGCGCCACGCCGCCGAGCGCCAGGAGCGTGATCGCGAGCACGGCCGCCACCGCCACCCAGCGCTCGCGGCCGGGGGCGACGTAGGCGCCCAGCGTCCACGCGACCGCGGCGCAGCTGGCGGTCTTGCCGACCACAAAGCCCCAGCCGGCGAGAAAGCCCGGCCAGGGACCGAGCCGCTCGCGGCCGTAGACGTAGGCGCCGCCCGCGACGGGGGAGGCGGCGGCGAGCTGCGCGGTCGCCGTGGCGTTGAGCGCGGCGACGACCCCGGCCACGCCGAGCGCCACCAGGAGGAGGTTGCCCGCGGCACCCGCGGCGGGCGCGAAGACGGAGAACACCCCGGCGCCGAGCATCGCGGCGAGGCCGACGGCGACGGCGTCGCGCGTCGTGAGCGCGCGGCGCAGCGTGGTGTTGGCGGGACCGCCGGGACCGCCGTGCATCGACACGCGGCTACATCCTGGCGTAGCGGGCGCGGGCGAAGGAGTACAGCCCGTAGGCGGCGAAACCGATGCCGACGGCGATCACCACGACGGGGCCGCCCGGGGCACCGAGCAAGGTCTCGACAGCGCCGTCGACCCCCTGCGCCTGCGCGGGGTCGGCCGTCATCGCCGCGAGCACGAAGAGGCCGCCGACCACCGCGAGCGCGACGCCCTTGGCCGCGTAGCCGATCGTGCCGAGGAGCTCGACGCCGCGGCCCAGCTCACCGCCCGGTGCCGCCCGCAGGTCCTCGCGGAACTTCTTCCTGGCGCCCTTGACGACGTGGTAGACCCCACCCGCCAGGATGCCGAGACCGACGACGGCGACCAGCACGCGCCCGGCCGGGGCGGCCATCAGCCCGGCCGCGAAGCCCTGGGCGCTCTCGTCACCCGAGCCCGAGCCCGAGCCCGAGCCCGAGCTGCCGGCGAGGGCGAGCGACCCCGCCGTGAAAGCGAGCGCGAGGTACAGGCCGCCGCGTCCGGCGGACTTCACGCGATCGACCGCCTCGTCCCGACCCGTCACGGCGTCGGCGAGCTGCCACGCCCCGAGCGCCACGAACGCGGCGACCGCGACCCAGAGCACGGCGGCGCCGAACGGGGTCCCGCCGAGCTGCCCGAGGGCGGCCTGCTGGTCCGCCTCGCCGCCCGCCCCGAGGCCGATCGAGACGATCGTCGCGCCGAGGACGAGGTGCAGGACGCCGCTGACCGCGTACCCCCCGCGGGCCACCCGCTCCCACGCGGTGCCGGCGTGGCGCTTCGCCGTCGAGGAGTCGATGCCGGAGCCGCTGCCCGACCCGCCGCCGGTCACGCCATCGCCCCGGTGGTCGGTGCGGGCGACCTCTCGGGTGCCGGATCGCTCAGCATCGGCGAGCTGACGAGCTCGTGCCGGCGCAGGTAGGTGTTGGCCACGGCCTGGATCGTCGCGGCGATCGGGAGCCCGAGGAACGCCCCGAGCGGCCCGAACACCGCGCCGAACGCGAGCACCACGACGAAAGAGACGGCCGGGTTCATCTCGAGCGCCTTCGCGGACACCTTGGGGGCGAGCAGCAGGTTCTCGATCTGCTGGTAACCCACGATGAAGGCCGCCACGATCACCGCGCGGGTCAGGTCCTGCGACGTCAGGGCGACGACGATCGGGAGGGCGCCGCCGACGTAGGTGCCGATCGTCGGGATGAACTGCGAGACCAGGCCGGTGAACAGTGCCAGCGGCAGCGCGTACGGGGTCCCGAGCACGAGCAGGAACGCCGCCGTCGCGACGGTGCAGAACGCGGCCAGCACCACGCGCGTGCTGATGAAGTCCGAGACCTTGGTCTGCGTGACGTCCCACAGCCGCAGCACCTCGGCCTGGCGGCTCGGGGTGAGGTAGCGGCAGATCGTGGCGCGGAACCTCGGGCCGGCCGCGAGCAGGTAGTAGGTCACGAGCATCACCGTGAGGAACGCGATGATGCCGCCCGCGATCGTCGTGCCCACCAGCAGAGCGCCGCTGGCGACGTCGCCGCCCCACGAGGCCAGCGCCTGGTCGATGAGCTCGCCCGACTCCGGCACCGTGACGTCGAACTGTCCCTCGACCCAGGCCGTGACGGTCCCGTAGGTCTCGGGGGCGGCCTCGATCAGCTGCACCAGCTGCTGCACGAACAGGTTGCCGAACATCGCGAAGACGCCGGCCGCCACGACGATCGACCCGATCAGCGCGGTCCCGGCCGCGGCACCGCGTCGCCAGCCGTGCCGCACCAGCCACAGCACGACGGGTTCGAGCGTGAGCGCGATGAACAGCGCGATGAGGAGGTTGACGAACAGGCTCTGGAGCGAGCCGAGGGCGTTCCACGCGAAGATCGCCGCGAACACGACCACGACCGCGAGGATCAGCGCTCGCAGCAGCCAGCGTGGTGGTCGGTTCGCGCCGGCGTCGCTGTAGCTCGGCTGCTCGGGCGGCGCGAGCCCCCGGCCGTCGGCCACCGCGGGCGCGCCGTCGACGACGTCGCTCGCGTACTCCCGCGCCTCGTCGGCGCCGGGCCCCTGCTTCCTGGATCGTCGTCTCACGCGCTCATCATGCCGGTCGCGCGGGACGGTCAGGTGAACGCGCCCGGGGCGCCCGCGCTCACGTCAGCGCAGCAGCCGCGACATGCGACGGTCGGCCAGCGGGGTGCCGCCGGTCTGGCACGTGGCGCAGTACTGCAGGCTGCGGTCGGAGAAGGAGACCTCGCGCACGACGTCGCCGCACACGGGGCAGAACTGGCCCGCCCGGCCGTGCACGGCCATCCCGCGCCGCTTCGCGTCCTTCAGCTCGGCCGCGGGCTTCCCGGTGGCCTGGGCGACGGCGAAGCCCAGGATCCCCGTCGTCGCGACGGCGAGGCGCGCGACGTCGTCGTCGGACAGGGAGGAGGTCAGCGCGAAGGGCGACATCTTCGCGGCGTGCAGGATCTCGTCGCTGTAGGCGTTCCCGATGCCGGCCACGAGGCTCTGGTCGCGCAGCGCACCCTTGATCTGCTGGTTGCGACGGCGCAGCGCCTCCCCGAGCGCCTGCGGCGTCATGGCCGTGACCGGGTCGAAGCCGAGGGTCGCGATCGGCGGGATGCTCGCGACGTCGGTGACGAGGTGGACGGCGAGCCGCTTGCGGGTGCCGGCCTCGGTGAGGTCGAAGCCGGAGTCGTCGTCGAACCAGACCCGCAGCGCGAGCGGACCGGCCGACCGGCCCATGGGGCGGCCCTTCGGGGTCGAGGCCGGGACCATCGACTCGCGCCAGCGCAACCAGCCCGCCTTGGCGAGGTGGAGCACGAGGTGGAGCTCGGCGTCGGTCGGGTCGATCTCGCCGCGCGGTCCCAGGCCGATCGCGAGCCACTTGCCGTGTCGCTCGACGCCGACGACGCCGCGTCCGACGACGTCGTCCAGCGGCGGGGCGAACGTCTTCAGCGCGCCGATCTGGGCGACGTGCGCGGCCACGACGACGCGGGACGTGGTGCGCTCGCGCAGGAAGGCTCCCAGCGCGTCGACCTCGGGCAGCTCCGGCATGGCACCACTGTGCCACCGGGGACCGACGGCGTCATCGTCCGTCGCGCAGCACCCACCAGGTCAGCGCCGTCACCGACACGAGCGCCCCGACCGTCAGCCACGGCAGCGCGGCGCCCGTGGCCTGCAGCGCCCACGCCAGCGCCGCTGCCACCTGGCCGACGCCCTGGGCGACGGCGAACCCCGGCAGGCGCCGTCGCAGCACGGTCAGCGGCACGAGGCCGCCCAGGGGCAGCGCCTCGGACAGCCGGGCCAGCTCGAGCGCGAGGTGCAGGGACAGGACGGCGCCCGCGAGGGCCGCCGGCTCCGGCGACGGACCCCGCAGCACGAGGGTCGCCGCGCCGAGCACGAGCGCCGCCGGACCGAAGGAGCGCGGCGCGAGCAGGAGCGCGAGGACGGCGAGCCCGCCGATCACGAAGCCGAGCGCCTCCCGCCCGAGCAGCGCGACGGCAGCGGCCCCGGCGAGCAGCGCCGCCAGGCGCAGCACCCAGGACCGGGTCGCCGGTCCGACCGTGAGGTCGACCGGGGTGGCGGTCCTCGGACCCCGAAGCCCCCCGATCATCGCGCCCCCCGCGGGCGGCGTGAGAGGACCGCGATCTCGGCGCGCGCGCTCGCGAGGTCGTCTCCGGCGCCGGCGGCGCTCGCGGCGTGCCAGGCCACGACGGCGATGCCGGCCGCCCCGAGCCGGCGCAGCCGCGCGGCGCGCTCGGCGAGCACGAGCCGTGCCGCGAGCACCTCGGCGGGCGGGAGGTCGGCGAGGTGCGGTGTGGTCAGGACGTCGACGGCGAGGACCCGGTGCCCGGCCGCGGCCCAGAGCTGGGCGGCCGCGGCGGCCTCGTCGTCGAGGAACGTGGAGGCGATCACGACGAGCGCGCCGGTCGGTACCTGCGGTGCGCGTCGCAGCCGTGCCGGCTCGCCCTCGGGCGCGGCCAGGGCGAGCGCGTGCGTGACCCGCTGCAGGTGCCGGCGCCCGCCACCGGGCGCGATCGCCCGCCGCCGCGTGCCCAGGTCGGCGAGGCCGACGCGGTCGCCCTGCTCGAGGTAGGCGCGCGCGAGGGTGGCGGCGGCGCGGCGGGCGACGTCGAGGGACGTGGGTTCCGTGTCGGCGCCCGGCCGGCCGCCGGACCAGGTGCGCACGTCGACGCCGACGTCGTCGCGCGAGTCCAGCACGATCATCACGACGGCCTCGGCGGGGGCCTGCGTCCGCCGCACGTAGAGCTGCGTCCCGATGCGGGGATCGCTCGTGCCCCGGCGGGCGGTGACGCGCCAGTCGATGCGGGGGAGGCGGTCGCCGGAACGGAACGGGGCGACGTCGTGCAGCTCGTCGCCGTCACCGCGCCGGCGTGAGGGGTGGGCCCCCGTGAGACCCACGAGGTGGTCGGGCAGCGGCAGCGCATCGAGCGTCCCGACCCCGGGCTCGACGACGACGCGGTCCGCCCTCCTGGTCGTCGGCACGGTCTCGAACCCGTCGGCGACGCCGGCCCAGTCGAGGCGGAACAGCTCCAGCGGTCCGGTGCGCGCCGAGAACACGTCGGCGGTCGCCGTCGCCCCCGCGGGCAGGAGCGCGTGGGCGGGGCGGTGGCGCGGCACGGACACGCGCAGCCGGACGTCGTGCCCGGCGGGGGCGCGCAGTCGCGCGAGGTGGTGACCGGCGGGGGCGTCGGGCAGTCGGTCGAGGGAGACGGGCGACGACGGCTCCGGGTGGCCTGCCGCGTCGGCCTTCGTGCGTCGGGCAGCACCGAGCGCGGCGGCGACGACGACCGGCACGACGAGCGCGACGGCGTCGGGCCGGCCGGTGACCACGCCCGCCAGTGCGACGGCTGCGGCGAGCCCCGTCGCCCCGAGCCACGCGGCGGTGGGACGCCAGGGGCTGGTGCGCACGCCCGCCGTCACGACGAGCGGGCCGCGGTCGCCGCCGGGCTCGGCACCTGGGTCAGCAGCTGCTCGACGACGGCGCCCGGGGAGACGCCGGCCGCCCACGCCTGCGGTGTCAGCGTCAGGCGGTGGGCGAGGGTCGCCTGCGCCACGTCCTTGACGTCCTCCGGGGTGACGAAGTCGCGGCCGTCGAGGACCGCCAGGGCGCGGGCCACCAGCACGAGCGCCTGCGATCCTCGGGGTGAGGCGCCGACCTCGACCTGGCGGTGCTCGCGCGTCGCGGCGGCGAGGTCGACGCAGTACGCCACGACGTCGCGGTCCACCTCGACGGCCTCGACCCCGGCCTGGAGGGCGCGCACGCCGTCGGCGTCCACGACGGCGCGGACCCGCGCGGCCTCCTCGCGGCGCGCGAGCCGGCGCACGAGCACGTCGGCCTCCGCGGCGGGGTCGAGGTAGCCGACGCCGAGCCGGACCATGAAGCGGTCGAGCTGAGCCTCGGGCAGCGGGTAGGTGCCCTCGTGCTCGACGGGGTTGGACGTCGCGATCACGTGGAACGGGGCGGGCAGCGGGTGCGAGGTGCCCTCGACCGTGACCTGGCGCTCGGCCATCGCCTCCAGCAGCGCCGACTGCGTCTTCGGCGGGGTCCGGTTGATCTCGTCGGCGAGGAACACGCCGGTGAAGACGGGGCCGGGCCGGAACTCGAACGCGGTGGTGGCCGGGTCGTAGACGAGCGAGCCGGTGATGTCGCTCGGCAGCAGGTCGGGCGTGCACTGCAGACGCCGGAAGTCCAGTCCCAGCGCCGTGGCCAGGCTGCGGGCCGCGAGGGTCTTGCCGACCCCCGGCACGTCCTCCAGCAGCACGTGGCCGCCGGCGAGGACGGTCGCCAGCGCCGTCCGCAGCGCCGGTGCCATGCCGACGACGGCGGTGGCCACCTCGGCGAGAACCGCCTCGCCCGTGCGGGCGATCTCGGCGACGGTCGGCGTGCGCGGTGCAGGCGTGCTGGTCATGGGGATCCCTTCGTGCGCCGGTCGAGCTCGTCGAGCCCCTCCAGCGCGGTCAGCGTGCGTCGGAGCTCGGACGGGGTCAGGTGGCCCGTGCGCAGCGGCCCGGCGGCCACCTCGCGCAGCACCTGCAGGTGGGGGTGGTGGGAGGGGTGCGGGTCGTCGCGAGGCCCGTCGTCGCCGGGGAGCGCCGACCCGGCGAGCCGCTCCTCGACCAGCAGCTCGACCCTGGTCAGGACCTGGTGGCCCACGACGCCGTCGCGCGAGCCCACGCCCCACGAGAGCCGGTAGACGTCGGCGCGCCGTCCCGACCGCTCGTCGGCGGGCAGCCGGGGCAGCCGCGGCGAGTCGGCGTCGGGCAGCACGCGCAGCAGGAGGACCACCCCGACCGTGAGCCCGACCACCAGCGCGGTGTCCGACGGCGCGAACCGGGCGACGGCCACGCCGACGACGATGACGACCGCGACGAGCGCGACCTCGCCGGCCAGGCGCGGCAGGCGGCGTCGGCCCCGCGCGTGCTCCGACGCGTCGCGAGGGGGGCGGCGTGACGCGGCGGCCGCGTCCGTGACGGAGCCACCCGCGGGAGGGCGCACGGGGATCCTCATCGGCCCTCCCACGTGGACTCGATGCGTTCGAGCGCCGCGGCGGCGGCCGCGACGTCGTCGTCGGTGGGCGCGCGACTGCCGAACCGCGCGGCCCGGTAGACGTCGCGCAGGCGGGCGACGGCGTCGGGATCGGCCGCGGTGCGGTGCAGGAGCCGGGTCGTGAACTCGGTCGGGGTGTCGGCCGCGGATCGCGCGGCGCCGGAGGCGGCCGCCGTCTCCTCGAGCGCCACCCAGGCGCCCACGATCGCGTCGGCGGGTGCGGCCCCCGCCCCGAGCGCGGCCGCGGCTCGCCGCAGGGCGGGGGACAGGTCGGGCACCTCCTCGTCCTCGCCGGCCTCCAGGGCGCTGACGGTGCCCGCTGCCTCCGCCCGCAGCGCGTCGGTGCGCAGGGTGCGGCGTCGGCGCCACAGCCACCACGCGCCGAGGGCCACGAGCCCCAGCAGCGCCGCGATCGCGAGGGCGAGCACGGTGTCGCTCGCCCACGCGGGAATGCCCGCGAGCGGGGGGTCGGTCGGGGTGGGCACCTCCTCCGGGAGGAGCGCTGTCTCGCTCTCGGTCACGGTGACGGGTGGCGGCGTCCCCGCCTCGGGGAGGCCGGCGCCGGGCGGGTCGGCGGTCCACGGACCGCGCAGGCCGGCGCCCAGGACCGCCAGCAGCAGCACGAGCGCGGCGAGCGTCACCGGCACCACGGTGCGCCGCTGGAGCCCCCCTCGCGTCGTCATCCCGGTCAGCTCCGCCGGTGGTGCACGATCCGCCAGCGGGTCCCGGTGGTCGACGTGCGCCAGCCGGCGACGTCGGGCGGGGTGACGTCGTGCCACTGCGCGGGGTCGAGCCGGGGCGCGGGGGTGAGGTGACCGTCCTCGGGTTCGGGCACGTCGATCTCGCTGACCACGAGGAGGTCGGCGTGCTCCAGCGCGAGCGCGTAGACCTCTCCGCCTCCCATGACCCACACCTCGGGCTCGTCGGCCAGCAGGGCGAGCGCCTCCGCGAGGGTGCCGACGACCTCGGCGCCCGGGGCGGACCACGCCTCGTCCCTCGTCAGGACGACGGAGCGCGAGTGGGGCATCGGCCTCAGGTCGGGCGGCATCGAGTCCCACGTCGCCCGTCCCACGAGGACGGCGTGACCGCGGACGGTGGCGTGGAAGTGCGCGAAGTCCTCGGGCACGTCCCAGGGCAGGGCGCCGTCGCGCGCGATCGTCCCCCCGGGCGTCTGCGCCCAGACCATGCCGATCGTGGGGCGTCCCACGTCAGCCCTCGGTGGTGATGACGAGGTCGACGCCGGCCCCCGCCTCCAGCGTGCGGGAGACGGTGCACAGCCGCTCGACCGCCTTGACGATCGCCGGTTCGAGCCGCTCGCGGCGACCGGGTTCGAGGTCGGAGGCGTCCACGACGAGCTCGACCTTCAGCCGCGGGTAGCGGTTCTCGCCGTCGTCCTTGGTGCGCGTGACGCCCACGGTGATCGCGACGTCGTCGCCCAGCTCCGAGGCCACGCGCGAGTCGGAGCTCATCCCGGTGCACCCGGCGAGCGCGATGGCGAGGAGCTCACCGGGGGAGAACACGCCGTCGGCGTCCTCCGGCCCGATCCGGACGCTGGCGCCCCGACCGTTGTGACCGGTGTAGGTGCGGGTGCCCGTGCGCTCGGCCCAGAGGGGATCGGGGGCGTTCGTGGAGTCGCTCATGCTCCATCCTGACACCCCGGCGACGCTGCCCGACGGCGCGGTTGCTGCAGGCGCCTCAGCCGACCTGGTCGCTCCGCCGCTCGAGCACGACCAGGTCGCGCCACACGCCGGCCATCGGGCCGTGGATCATCTTGCCGACCCGCTGCCGCGTGCCGACCACCCGGAACCCGAGCGAGGAGTGCAGGGCGATGCTGGCGACGTTCTCCGGGAAGACGGAGGACTGCAGCGTCCAGAACCCGGCCTGCTCGCTCTCGCTGACGAGATTCGCCAGGAGCGCGTGGCCGACGCCGTTCTCGCGGTGGTCGGGGTGGACGTAGATCGAGACCTCGATCACGCCGACGAACACGAGCCGGTGGGAGTGCGGGGCGCAGGCGAGCCAGCCGACGACGCGGCCGTCGTCGTCGAGCGCGACCGTGCGCAGGAGCGGCAGCTTGTCGTCGTCGAACGTGGCCCACGTGGGCGGGGTGTCGGAGAAGGTCGCGTGACCGGAGGCGATGCCGGCGGCGTAGATCGCGTGCACCTGCTCCCAGTGGGTGGCGTTCAGCGGAGCGAGTCGGACGCCGGTGGTGGTGATCCCCATGGAGCGATCGTGGGGGGTCGCGGTGTCGGACGAGGGACGAGATCGTTACGTTTTCGTGACGTTCGGTTGCTGTGAGGCAGGGCGGCCGCGACGGCGGAACAGCGCCGGCGTCTCGCCCGCCAGCCGTGCGAACTGGCGCGAGAACGCGGCCTGGTCGTAGAAGCCGGTGAGCTCGGCCACGCGAGCCAGCGGGGTGGTGGTCGTGGTCAGGAGGTGAGCCGCCCGGTCGATGCGCGCGCGGAGCAGCAGCTGGGAGGTGCTCAACCCCGTGATCCGGCGCAGCCGGCGGGACAGCACGGCCGGGGTCGTCCCCGCGATCGTCGCGAGCTCCGCTGAGGTGGGTGCATCGGTGCCGTCGAGCCGTTCCAGGACCTGCGCCAGACGCGGGAAGGCCGAGGTGTCGCGCGCGTCGTCGACGTCCTGCGACATCGTCACGACGCCGATCACCTGCCCGCCCGCGCGCACCGGCAGCTTGGCGGTCAGGTGCCAGCGGGGCGCTCCGCCCAGCGAGCGGATCAGCTCGAGCTCGTGGCGCAGCTCCTGGCCGGCCATGACGCGGGCGTCCTGCTCGACGTACCGGTCGGCGAGGTCGGGGACGAACAGGTCGTGCGCGCGGTGTCCGAGGACGGCGCGGCGCGAGGTCTGGCCGGCCCGGCGGACGAAGGTCGGGTTCACCGCGACGTAACGGCCGCTCGCGTCCTTGGCGCAGAACATCGTGGCGGTGAGGCCGTCCAGGAGCGCGAGCAGCGCGGGACCCATCGTGGCGGCGTCGAGGCCGCCGCTGCCATCGCTGCCGTCGCTCTCGGGGAGGTCGCTCATCGCCACCATTGTCGCGGAGCGCGCGCTGCGCGGTCGCTTCGGGACAAGACGGGCGGCGCGCCGATCACCAGACTTGGTCCATGACGACGGCGACCGGCCCCACCACCCTCCACGACCTCGTCCCCGCGGCGATCGACCTGGCGCGCCGCTGGGCCGCCGCCGAGGGCGAGGCGTCGGAGAACGCCGCCTCGGAGCGGCTCGGCCAGCTGGTCGCCGACCGCGCGGGCCTCGACCTCGCCGTCGCGTTCGTCGACAAGGTCGCGCGCCCGGAGGACACCGGCGTCGCCGCTCGCGAGCTCGCCGCCCTCCCGGCGCACGCCGCCCGCTCGTTCCTCACCCCGAGCGACGCGTTCCTGCTCGGCGTCGGTCAGCGCGTGGCGCGGCTGGCGCCGTCGCTCGTCGTCCCCCTGGCGCGGATGCGGCTGCGGCAGCTCGTCGGCCACCTCGTGGTCGACGCGAGCGACGCCGCGCTCACCGCCCACCTCGCGCGCTCGCGCGTCCAGGGCTACCGCCTCAACATCAACCTGCTCGGCGAGGCCGTGCTGGGCGAGCGCGAGGCCGCCTCGCGCGTGGCGCGCAGCATCGCGCTGGTGGGTCGCGACGACGTCGACTACGTCTCGATCAAGGTGTCCTCGCTCGTCTCGCAGATCTCCACGTGGGACACGCCCGGCACGGTCGCGCGCGTGCTCGAGCGGCTGCGTCCGCTCTACCGCGCGGCCCTCCGGGGCGGGGCGTTCGTCAACCTCGACATGGAGGAGTACCGCGACCTCGACCTGACGATGGAGGTCTTCGAGACGCTGCTGCGCGAGGAGGAGTTCGCCGACCTGGAGGCGGGGATCGTGCTGCAGGCCTACCTGCCGGACGCCCCGGCCGCGCTCGAGCGGCTCATCGACCTCGCGACGGCGCGGGTCGCCGCGGGCGGCGCCCGCCTCAAGGTGCGCCTCGTCAAGGGAGCGAACCTCGCGATGGAGCGCGTCGAGTCGCAGCTGCACGGCTGGCCCGTCGCGACCCACGCGAGCAAGGCGGACACCGACGCGACCTACGTCCGCATGCTCGAGCGCGCGCTGCGCCCCGACGTCGCCCCGGCGCTGCGTCTCGGCGTCGCCGGCCACAACCTCTACCACCTGGCCCTGGCGCACCTGCTGGCGCAGGCCCGCGGGGTGGGCGAGGCGATGGACGTGGAGATGCTGCAGGGGATGGCGCCCGCGCAGGCGCGCGCGGTGCGCGACACGGTCGGTTCCGTCCTGCTCTACACACCGGTGGTGGCGCGCGCCGACTTCGACGTCGCCGTGTCCTACCTCGTGCGGCGGCTCGAGGAGAACGCCTCGCCGGAGAACTACCTGCACCAGAGCACGGCCGAGGGCGGGCAGGACGAGGCGCGGGCACGGTTCGAGGCGTCCGTGCGGGAGGCGGCCGGGGTGACGACGGCGCCGCACCGGCGGGGCGAACCGCTCCTGCAGCACGGCGCGGAGGTGCTCGCGTTCGACAACGCGCCCGACGGCGACCCCGCCGTCGCGTCGGTGCGCGAGGCGGCGCGGGCGGCGCTCGCGCGCGGTGACGACGGCCGAGCGCCCCGCGCGGCGCACCTCAGCTCCCGGGGCGAGGTCGACGCCGTCGTCGGTCGGGCCCGGGGACTGGCCGCGGCGTGGGCGGCGACCGGGCCGGAGGAGCGCGTGGCCGTCCTGGCCGACGTCGCGAACCGGCTCGAGGCCGCCCGCACCGACCTGCTCGCGGTGATGGCGCACGAGGCGGGCAAGACGGTCGGCGAGGCCGACCCGGAGATCAGCGAGGCGATCGACTTCGCGCGCTGGTACGCAGGCAGCGCCGCGTCGCTGGCCGACGCCGGTGGTGACGAGCTCCGCTTCGACCCGGTGGCGGTCACGCTCGTGACGCCGCCCTGGAACTTCCCCGTGGCGATCGCCGTGGGAGGCGTGCTGGCGGCGCTCGCGGCGGGCTCCGCCGTCGCGATGAAGCCCTCGCCGCTCGCGGCGCGCTGCGGCGAGACGGTGGCCTCGCACGTGCGCGACGCCCTCGCGGCGGCCGGGCACGACGCCGATCTCGTGCAGATCGTGCAGGTGCCCGAGGACGAGGTGGGTCGCCACCTCGTGGCGCACGACGGTGTCGACCAGGTCGTGCTGACCGGATCGCTCGAGACCGCGGAGCTGTTCGCGGGCTGGCGTGCGGGGCGCCGCGGCAGCGGGGGGCCTCGCGTGTTCGCCGAGACCTCGGGCAAGAACACGCTGATCGTGACGCCGAGCGCTGACCTGGACCTCGCCGTCGCCGACGTGGTGCGCTCAGCCTTCGGTCACGCCGGGCAGAAGTGCTCGGCCGCCTCGCTCGTGATCCTCGTCGGGTCGGTCGGGCGCTCGCGGCGGTTCCACGACCAGCTCCTCGACGCCGTCACCTCCCTCCGCGTGGGGGTGCCGGACGACCTGGGTACGGGCATGGGGCCGGTGATCGAGAGGCCGGGCGGCAAGCTGCTGCGCGCCCTGACGACGCTCGAGCCGGGGGAGACCTGGGCCGTGGAGCCCCGCGAGGTCGCGCCGCCCGGTGACGGCGGTGGCGCGTGGGCGGGGCGGCTGTGGTCGCCCGGGGTGCGGGCCGGGGTGGCACCGGGATCGTGGTTCCACCTGACCGAGTGCTTCGGGCCCGTGCTCGGTGTCATGCGCGCCGACACGCTCGAGGAGGCCATCGCGTGGCAGAACGCCGTGCCGTTCGGGCTCACGGGCGGGCTGCACTCGCTCGACCCGGCGGAGATCGAGCTGTGGCTGTCCCGGGTGGAGGTGGGCAACGCGTACGTCAACCGCCACATCACCGGTGCCGTGGTGCAGCGTCAGCCGTTCGGCGGCTGGAAGGGCTCCTCGATGGGGCCGGGGTCGAAGGCCGGTGGACCGACGTACGTCGCCCAGCTCGGGCGATGGGTCGACGGCGACGGCGGGGCCGCCCGCGCGACCCGTGCCGGGCTCGGCGACGCCGAGATCGACCTGGCCGTGGTCGGTGCGGCGGACGACGCCTGGGCCGGGACGGCGCTCGTCGGGACGGACGAGGCCGCGCTGCCCGCCGAGGAGAACCGGTTGCGGTACGTGCCGGTGCCGTCGGTGACGGTGCGCGTGGCTGCCGGGGCCTCGCGGTGGGACCTGATGCGGGTGCTGAACGCGGCGACGGGGACGCTCGGGATCGAGGACGTGGCGGTGTCCGTGGCCGGGGGTGCCGAGGGAGCCGCGGGTGCTGCTGGCGCCGGGGCCGAGGCGGTGACGTTCCTGGAGTGGCGCGGGGAGTCCGACGGCGCGTTCGCCGCTCGGGTGCGCTCCGGCGGGGTGGAGCGCGTGCGCTGGATCGGTGGGGCGTCGGACGAGGTGGGCGCCGAGCTGTGGGAGGCGTCGATCGACGCCGGCGTGACGGTGCTGGACGCGCCCGTCGTCGCGAGCTCCGCCGTCGAGATGCTGACGCTGGTGCGGGAGCAGGCGATCTCGCGGACGCGGCACAGGTTCGGACACCTGACCGGGTGAGGGCGCGCTACCTCCCGAGGTGCGCGCGCAGCGCCGCGGGGTCGTCGGACACGATGAAGTCGACGTCGAGCCCGACCAGGCGATCCCAGTCGGCCGCCTCGTTCGCGGTGTAGACGCCCACCACGAGCCCGGCCTCGTGGGCGGCCACGACGACGGGCAGGGTGAGATCGTCGTGCGACGTCACCAGGGCGGCGAGCCCGAGCTCGGCCAGCTCCGCGACGTTCTCGGCGGGCGGCGTCGTCGCGGTCAGCAGCCCGACGGGGACCGGCAGCAGCGCGCAGCCGAGCTCGACCACCTCGGGGTCGAACGACGTGACCATGACGGTGTGCGCCTCGACGAGCCGCTGCCACGGTTCGGCCGTCAGGGTCGCTGCCACGTGCTGCACCACGGTGCGGGCGGCGTGCGCCGTCGGGGACTTGATCTCGAGGTCGAGGCCGACCGGTGCGCCGTCGTCGAGCGCTCGGGTCAGGAGCGCCGCGAGGTCGTCGAGGAGGGCGAGCCGCTCACCGGTGAACGAGCCCGCGAACCAGGATCCGGCGTCCAGCGTCCGCAGCGCCTCCCACGGCTGCGAGGACGCCGGTCGAGCGAGATCGAGCTGCTGCGCCCCGCCGTCGGTCGTCCGTCCGAGGGAGTCGTCGTGCAGCAGGAACAGCTCGTGGTCGGACGACAGCTGCACATCGGTCTCGACGGCGTCGGCGCCGAGCGCCGCGCGGAAGGACGCGAGCGTGTTCTCGGGTGCGGACGCGGCCGCGCCGCGGTGGCCGACGACCGCGGGACGTGCTCCCGCGAGCCAGAACGGGAGGACCGAGGGGGGCCGGGAGTCGCTCATGGCAACAACCTAGGGCGGGAGCAGGGACCGTGCGCACGACCTACGCTGGATGCCGTGTCGACCATGAGCGATCTGATCGCGACCCACGGCTCACTCAGCGCCTCCGAGGTGGACTGGCTCCACCTGCTGGTGGGGGACTGGCAGGTCATCTCCGACCTCGCGTTCGCCGATCTGGTGCTGTGGCTGCCCGACCGCAACGGCTCGTTCGTCGCCGTCGCGCACTGCCGCCCCTCCACGGGGAGCACGGTGCACTACGACGACGTCGTCGGGCGCCCCGCCCCCGAGGGCCAGGTCCCGTCGCTCGCCGCCGCGCTCGACCGGCTCGAGATCCGCCGGTCTCGCGTGCCGCGCTGGACGGGCGCCTACGCGGTGCGTGAGGAGGCCGTACCGGTCGTCAAGGACGGCCGCGCGATCGCCGTCCTCGGCCGCGAGACGAACCTCGGTGAGGCACGGACTCCCGGGCGGCTCGAGATCAACTACATCGAGGCCGCCGACGAGATGTGCGCGATGATCTCGCGCGGCGAGTACCCGTCCTCGAACGCCGCGACCGGCCGGCTGCGCGGCGCGCCCCGCGTCGGCGACGGCCTCGTCCGGCTGAACTCCGAGGGCGAGGTCCTCTACGGCAGCCCGAACGCGATGTCCTGCTTCCACCGGCTCGGCGTCATCGGCGAGATCGTCGGCCGCGCCCTCGCGCAGCTCATCGCCGACCACGTCGAGGAGTCCGAGACCGTCGACGAGGCCCTCCCGCTCGTCGCGATGGGACGCGCGTCCTGGCGGACCGACATCGAGTCGCGTGGCGTCTGCCTGTCGCTGCGCTCCATCCCGCTGACCAACGAGGGCGAACGCATCGGTGCCGTGCTGCTGTGCCGCGACGTGTCCGAGCTGCGCCGTCGCGAGCAGGAGCTCATCACGAAGGACGCGACGATCCGCGAGATCCACCACCGCGTGAAGAACAACCTGCAGACGGTCGCGGCGCTGCTGCGTCTCCAGGCCCGTCGCACCGAGTCGATCGACGCGCGAGCAGCGCTGGAGGAGGCGATGCGTCGCGTCGGCACCATCGCCACGGTGCACGAGGCGCTCTCGCAGACCATCGACGAGATCGTCGACTTCGACGCCGTCTTCGGCCGCACGCTGCGGCTCGCCGTCGACGTCGCCTCGTCGGAGGCGTCGGTGCGGATGGTGCGCGAGGGCAGCTTCGGCAAGCTCGCCGCGACCGAGGCCACGGCGCTCGCCGTCGTGCTGACCGAGCTCGTGAGCAACGCGGTCGAGCACGGTCTGGCGGTCACCGGTGGCACCGTGACCGTCGCCGCCGAGCGCGACGGCCGCGACCTGATCGTCACCGTGAGCGACGACGGCGTGGGCATCGACCCCGCGGCCAAGCCGTCGGGCACCGGGCTGGGCATGCAGATCGTCCGCACCATGGTGGCCGGCGAGCTCCGCGGCAGCATCACGTGGCAGCCCGGCGAGCGGGCGGGCACCATCGTGACCGTGCGGGCGCGGCTCGGGTACGCACCGCCGTCGGACGGCGAGCGCGAGCAGTTCTGAGGGTGCGCACGGGCGGGGGAACGACGAGACCCCCGCCCGAGGGCGGGGGTCTCGTCAGGCCGCGGTGCGGCGTCGTTCAGCTGGCGCGGCGAGCCCGCGCGGTGCGGCGCTTGAGGGCGCGGCGCTCGTCCTCCGACAGGCCACCCCAGACGCCCGAGTCCTGACCGGTCTCGAGCGCCCACTTCAGGCACGCGTCGACGACGTCGCAGCGCTGGCACACGGCCTTCGCCTCGTCGATCTGGGACAGGGCGGGGCCGGTGTTCCCGATCGGGAAGAAGAGCTCCGGGTCCTCGGTGAGGCAGGCAGCCTCGTGACGCCAATCCATGCTGATATCTCCTCAGGGCGCGACAGTGCCGATCGCGAAACAGTGGGGGATCGGGCACCTGATCTGGCAGGTTCTGAGAGCAACTCTCACATGTGGTCCAGCGCCGCACAAGGGTTTCCGGGAAGTTACCTGCCGGTGTCCCTGAGTTGTACATCACACGCCATCCCGGCCCTCCCGACGCGGTGAACACGGTTCGTCGACGTCCGGGTGGTGGATGCGGGAGTCGACCTACAGTGAGGCCGTGACCTCCCACGATCGTCCGCCGCACGACCGCGACCACACCCGCGACCACGCCCGCGACGGGGAGGCGCGACCGGTCGCCCTGGTCGTCGCCGCAGCCCTGCTCGCGCTCCAGGCCGTCGGCTTCCTCGGCCTCACGGTGGCGATCGTGGCCGACGCCGTGGCTGCCGACGACGCCGTGGCCGGCATCGCGACGGCCGCGTTCACCGCGGTGGTCGCGCTCGGCGCCGCGCTCGTCGCGGTCGGCCTGTGGCGACGACGCCGGTGGGCTCGAGGGCCGGCCGTGGCCTGGTCGGTGCTGGTCGTGCTGGTGGGCGCGTCGCAGCTCTCGGTCAATCCCGGCGTGGCCGCCGCGATCATCGTGGTGGGTCTCGTCGGGGCGGTCGCGGCCGCCTCACCGGCGACGCGCGAGGCCCTCAGCGGTGAGCCATCTGGATCGGAACCACCCCCGTCCCGGTGACGAGGACCGCGCGCCCGACGCCGCCGCGCGAGTCGCGCGCCGCGCGGGCGTGGGCGCAGTGGGCGGGCAGCGTTCCGCCGAGCGCGAGGACCGTCCGCGCCTGCGCCACGGACGCCACGATCCCGCGGTAGACGGTCTGGGTCGCTGTGGCCGACGTCGCCACCACCGCTCGGTGGGTCACGGCCAGCCCCGCGAGCGCGTCGGCGGTCGCGGGATCGAGCAGCTCGGCGTCGTCGACCAGGATGACGGCGTGGACCGGCGGCGCGGCGGCGTCGAGCGGAGACTCGGGTGACACCAGCACCACGGGGTCCTCGCACTGCGCGGCGATCACCCGCAGCGCCTCGGTCCGACCCGACGACGCCGGACCGCACACCAGCCACGGCCGGCCGGGAACCAGGTCGGCCGCCACGACGCCGGCGTCGTCACCCCCGACCCCGAGCACGGGTCGCCACGGCTCGGTCCTCGTGCGCGACGGCGGCGGCGCCCCCGCGAGGGACGGGACCACGAGGTCGGCCAGGCGCACGAGGGTCGGCAGGGGCGCCAGGACGAGACCGCGCGGCGCGGCGTGCTGGCCGGTGACGGTGGACCTGGCGAGGTCGCTCGGGTCGTCGTCGAGAACCACCTGGACCTCGCGCGACTCCTCGCCGCCCAGGAGCACGCCTCGGCCCGGCGGCGCGCCCGCCCGGACGAGCGCGCGCGGGACCCCGACGAGACCGGCGGCGCCCACGTCCCGCACCCGCAGCGCCACGTGGTGCGCGGCGAAGGAGGCCCAGCGGTGCGGGGCCGTCGTCGCGAGAGCGACCCGGGAGACGTGGCCGGACCGCAGCAGGGCCGTCAGCAGCTCCTGACCGGCCCCCGGACCCGACGCCCCGTCGATCGCCTCGACGACCTGCTCGACGTCGTCGACGACGAGGCTCGAGCCGGGGTCGGCCCCGTGGGCGAGGAGCGAAAGGAGCCGCTGGAGGCGGCGCGGGTCCGTCGTCGGGACCGTCGTCCCGACCGCCGTTCCCGGCTCGCGCCCCGGCGACCACCCCTCCCGCGAGACGACGTGGCACCCCCGGCCCGCGGCGGCCTCGACCGCGGCGAGGGTCTGCAGCGCCGTGGTGCGGCCGGAGCGTGGTTCACCGCTGACCAGCACCACCCCGCCGTCCCACGACCAGAGGCTCCGGCGCTGACGGTCCGGCTCGTCGACGAGGAGCAGGGCGGTGCGCTCCGGACCGGCGGGCCCACCCTCGTCGAGGGCGCTCCCGCGCGCCAGCGCCCCGAGCGCGCGGCGTCCGACCACGGCCGGCAGGTCCGGCAGCCACGGCCGATGGACGCGCAGCAGGTCCTCGCGCCGGGCACGGCGCGAGCGGTCGGCCGCGCCCCGGACCACCGCCACGAGCTCCTGCGCCGCCGGCCCGGGGAGCCACGCGACCTGCAACCGCACCGGCGCCGCACCGCTCTGGACGTAGGCGCCGCCGGGAGCGAGCGGGAGCTGGCAGGCGTCGGGAACCCCGATGACGTCGGTGGAGTCGCCCGGATCCAGCACCCGCAGCGACAGCCGGAGATTGACGTTGGCGCGCAGCTGGGCGTTGACGACCCCGCTCGGACGCTGCGTCGCCAGGACGAGGTGCACGCCGAGCGACCGGCCCTGCGTCGCGAGCCGGACGAGGTCGCCGAGCCGGTCGGGGGAGTCCTCGACGAGCGCTCGCAGCTCGTCCACGACCACGACCAGGCGTGCCGGCGGCTCCGTCAGCTCCTCGATCCCGCGCGCCCCCGCGGCCGCGACGAGGTGCTCGCGCCGTCGCAGCTCGGCGCGCAGCGCCGTGAGCGCCCGGTCGCTCGCGGCGCTGTCGAGATCGGTCAGCAGGCCGACCGTGTGCGGCAGGTCGGCCGCGGCGGCGAACGTCGCCCCGCCCTTGTAGTCGACGAGCAGGAGCTGCAGGCGACGCGGTGGGTGCCGCACCGCCATCGCGATCGCCCAGGCGGCGAGCAGCTCGGACTTGCCGGATCCCGTCGTCCCGGCGACCAGAGCGTGCGGTCCGTCGGCGACCAGGTCGACGAGGCGGGGGCGCCCCGTCGGATCGAGGCCGAGAGGGACCGCGAGGGTGTCGGTCCACGTGCCGCTGCCGGCCCAGGCGGAGGCGATCCCGTGCGTCGTCGGTCGTCCGAGGAGCGCCGTGAGCTCGCTCGGGAGCGCCGTCGGGGACAGCGCCGCGAGAAGCGTCCGCCGCCAGAGCGGCGCGACGCCGCAGCGACCCGCCGCGTCGATGCGCGTCCACGGCCCCGGTGGCACCCCCGCCGAGGTCGGCGCGGCGAGGACGGGGACACCGTCGTGCCCGGCGACGTCGAGCTGCGCGCGAAGCCAGCGCGCGACGCCGTCGGCCCCGTCCCCGCTGACCGCCAGGCCGGCGGGGGGCACGGTGAGGCGGTGGGCGGAGGCGACAGGGCCGTCAGGGTCGGCGGGGCCGAGCACCGCGCCACCGCTGCTCAGCACCGTCCCGGCGTCGAGGTCGATCACCGCGCTCACCGTCGCCGTCGCCGTCGCCCCGAGCGCGCTGAAGCCTCTGAGCCCCCCGACGCCTCCCACGCCCCCGGCGCCCGCCGCCGCGGACGGCCAGCGCTCGTCGACGCGGCCGAGACCGGCGGCGCCGAGCGCCAGTGCGGCGGGGTCCGTGCCTCCCGGTGGGCGAGCCTCGCCCGGCGGGCCGGAGCCGGGTCGTGACCGCGCCGGCACCCGACGGTTGCGGGCACCGACCACCAGCGTCACGACCACGGAGACCCCGATGCCGCCGAGCATCACCCAGCGCAGCGCCGGCGAGGCTCCGCCCCCGACCATCAGCCCGAGCACGGCGACGGCCGGCAGCAGCGTCAGCACCATCGTCAGGCGGTGACGCCCGCCGCCGCGCCGGTTCTCGCCGTACCGGAGCCCGCCGTCCCCGGACTCGCGCACCCCGGCGGTGCCGCGACCACCGTGCGCGGGACCGGCTCGCACCTCGAACCGGCTCGACCCGGCCACGAGCTCGTCACCGACGGCGACCGTCCGCCACCGGTGGGTCACGCGGGCACCGGGACCGCTCGCCCGGTCGATCGCGGCGGCCACGGCGAGGGCCGAGCCATCACCGCGCCGCAGCGCCCGCGCCAGGCGTCGCTGCCGTCGTCGCCGTCCGCCCGGCCGACGCGCGGGGCGCAGCAGGACGGTGCCGTTCACGGTTCTCTCGTCGCGGACGTGGACGACGCCGTCGGCGTCCGGTCGCAGCGTGAGGTGGCGGTGGTCGAGCGCCGGGTCGGCGATCTCGAGCTCGCTGCCGCGACGACCGACCGTGACGGTGCGGTCCAGGGGGAGGAGCCAGCCGGCGTCGGGCCCGTGCGTGACCGCCAGGTGCAGGGGCGCGGCCCAGCACTCGCGCCAGGTGACCAGCACGGCTGCGGCGTCGCTCCGGTGCGCGGCCTGTCCGTCGAGCACGCGGCCGCCGAGCACGGCGCCGCCGAGCACATCGCTGCCCTGGACACCGCCGGCGCCGCCGGCGTCCTCACCCGCACCCGTCGTGTCCACGGACCCACGGTGCGTCGTGGGACCGACGGTCGCGCACCGCTCCCCCCGGATCGCGGACCGGAGCCCTCCTGCCACCGGTCTGGGGACAGCGGGGGGCGACCCGCGCGCGGCGCTACCCGATCCTGCCCGGCACCTACAGCCCGGGCGTGATGAGGCCGGTCTCGTAGGCGGTCACGACGATCTGGACGCGATCGCGCGCCCCGAGCTTGGCCAGGATCCGGCCGACGTGCGTCTTCACCGTCGCCTCCGCCACGAAGAGGTCGCTCGCGATCTCGGAGTTGGTGCGCCCGCGCGCGATGAGGATCAGCACCTCGCGCTCGCGGTCGGTGAGCGCGTCGAGGACGGCGGTGGGGGTGCGATCGGCGAGCGGCATCGTCGTCGCGACGTGCTCGATGAGGCGACGGGTCGAGGACGGCGCGATCACGGCGTCGCCCGCGTGGACGGTGCGGATCGCGGCGAGCATCTCGTCCGGCGGGGTGTCCTTCAGCAGGAACCCGCTGGCGCCCGCCTTGATGGCCGAGAAGACGTACTCGTCCAGGTCGAACGTCGTGAGGATGACGACGCGCGGGACGGCGCGACCCTCGGGACGGGCAGCGGTCAGCACCTGCTCGGTGGCCGCGATCCCGTCCAGGCCGGGCATGCGCACGTCCATCAGCACGACGTCGACGTCGTAGCTCGGCAGCAGCCGCACCGCCTGCGTCCCGTCCCCGGCCTCGAGCACGACCTCCATGTCGGGCTGGGAGCCGATGACCATGGCGAAACCGGCGCGCACGAGCTGCTGGTCGTCGACCAGCGCGACCCGGATCGGCGGGGCGGGCGGCTCGGGGGCGTAGGGCGGCTGCATCGGCGGGACGGCTCCGTCTCGGTGGTCGGGTCGGTGGTCGGCTGAGTGGTCGGATCGGTGGTCCGAGGTCGGTACGCGGTCAGAACCCCGCCGGCCGGAACGTCGCGGGCGGCAGGGGGAACGCTGCGTTGACACGGTAGCCGCCGCCGGGCCGCGGCCCCGCGGTCAGCGTGCCGCCGTAGAGCGCCACCCGCTCGCGCATCCCGATCAGGCCGTGGCCCGAGCCGTCGGCGGCGTCGGAGCCCGCCCCCGCGCCGCGTCCGTCGTCGTCGATCTGCACCACGAGCCAGCCGGGGTGGAAGGCGAGGTCGACGCGCACGTGCAGCCGCTGGACCGGTCCGGCGTGCTTCATCACGTTCGTCAGCGCCTCCTGGCAGATGCGGTACACGGCGAGACCCATCCCGGTCGGCAGCTCCTGCGGTGCACCGCTGCGGACGAGCTCGACGGGGACCCCGGAGGACCGCACCTGCTCCACCAGGGTCGCGACGTCGGCGGCGTCGGGCTGCGGTGCGGTCGGCGAGCTGTCGCCGTCGCGCAGCACGCCGAGGATGCGACGCATGTCGCGCAGCGCCCCGCGGCCCGTGGTCGAGATGGTCTCGAGCACGCGAGCGGCGGCCTCGGGGTCCTGCGCGGCGATGTAGCGGCCGCCGTCGGCCTGCGCCACGACGATCGAGAGGGAGTGGGCGACGACGTCGTGCATCTCGCGGGCGATCCGCGCGCGTTCGGCGGCGACGGCGATGACGGCCTGCTGGTCCCGCTCGCGCTCGAGCCGCGCGGCACGGTCGGCGAGGGACTCGCGGCGCTGCCGGGTCGAGAGGCGCAGGAGTCCGAGCGCCCAGCAGATGACGGCGGGCGCCGCCAGGCCGACGAAGGCGAACGTGCTGGACAGCAGCATGTCCAGCCGTCCGCCGGCCCAGCCGGTCGCCAGCGAGGCCGCCACGAGCGCGCTGCCCAGCAGTGCCGAGCCGAGGCTGAGGCGCCGGGCCCAGCGCGGAGCGTGGACGGTGGTGGAGTACACCGAGACGTAGATGAGCAGGTCCACCGGCAGGAGCGAGTTGCCGACGGTGAAGTGCAGGAGCGCGAGCGCGTTGACGGTGACGGCGCTGGCGACCGGGTAGGGCCGGCGCACGGCCAGCGCGAACGGCATCCCGATGCTCGCGAGCACCACGGCGATGGTTCCCGGCGTTCCGATCGAGGCGCCCGTCAGCAGGCTGAACCCGCCGAGCAGGAGTCCGCCGAGGACCGCGAGCACGATGTCGACGACCAGACCGTGCCGGGCGAGCCACGCGTCCACCCCCGCGAGCGAGGACGACGGCGGAGCGATGGTGCCGTAGCCCGCCTGCGGGTAGCCCGGCGGCGGGAAACCCGTCTGAGGATGGCCCGGCGGCGGGTAGCCCGTCTGCGGATGGGGCGTCTGCTGGTAGGGCGGCGACCCGAGGGGCACGGGCCCGCCGGGAGCGGGGCCGGGCGCGCTCGTCACTCCACGAGCCTAGGTCGCGCTGCTCGACGGCGGGATCCACCCGCGGGCGGAACGTCGCCGCGCGGATGCGACCAGGGGTGGCCCCACCCCGGCTAGACCGCCTCGAGCAGCCGCGCGTCGTTGTGGCGGACCGACCCGACGCGGGTGCCGACCTCGTACCACCGCAGCTCCGGCGGGGCGGCGGCGAGCACCTCCAACGCATCGTCCGCGCCGGTGCACGTCGGGTCGAGCCACGCCGCCACGGCATCGGCGGGGAGCACGACCGGCTCCCGGTCGTGGATGGCCTCGAGGCCGTCGCGCGCGGGCTGGGTCAGCACCGTGGTGGACAGGACCCAGCGCTCGGGGTCGTCCTCCTCGCGCGCCGGGTCGCGCCACCAGGAGTACAGGCCGGCGAAAGCGAGCGACGGCGTCGTGCCGTCCGCCGCGGCCGCGCGGTGGATGAAGAACGGGGTCTTGACGGGCTTGCCGCCGTCGGGCGCCGGGTCGGTGCGCCACTCGTAGTAGCCGTCCGCCGGGACGACGCAGCGGCGCGCCGCGAGCGACGTCCGGAACGCGGGCTTGGTCGCCACCGTCTCGATGCGCGCGTTGAACATGGGGGCGCCGCCGCCGCGCAGGGCCTTGGCCCACGACGGCACGAGCGCCCACCGGGCGAGGTGCATCTCGCGGGTCACGGCACCCGTGCCGCCGTCGACACCGACGTCGCCCCGATCGGGCTTCGGCGCCCGGTCGAGCACGACGCGCACCCCGTCCGTCGGAGCCACGTTCCAGGAGGCCTCGTGCTCCGCGGCGGCGGCCTCGACCACCTCGACGTCGAACTCCCGGGCGAGGTCCTGCGCCTCACGAAAGGCTGCGTAGCGTCCGCACATGGGGCCAGCCTAGGGACGGGGTCCGACATCGGGCCCGCGGACCCCGCACCCGCGTCGTTCACCCACCTCCCGACGTCCCGCCGTCGAAGCGCCATCCACCCGCCACCCGAATGCTCCCGCCCCGTCACCCGCGCTCCCTACCGTCGTGATCGTGCGGGTCCTCGTGGTGACCGAGTCCTGGAAACCGAGCACGAACGGCGTCGTCCGTTCGGTCGAGCAGGTGGTGACGCATCTCGTCGCCGCCGGGGTGGAGGTCGCCCTCGTCGCGCCCGGCGCCTCCCGCGAGCACGGCTCCCCGGGGGCGGTCGACGGCGTCGCGCGCGTCCTGTCCACGCCGTCGCTCCACGTCTCCCGGCTGGGCTGCTCCACGTCGGTGCCCGCAGCTGGGCTGCGAGCGTTCGTGCGGGACCTCGCGCCCGACGTCGTGCACGTCGCCTCGCCGTTCCTGCTCGGGGCGCAGGCCGTCCAGGTGGCGGCGGAGGAGGGCGTCCCGAGCGTCGCGGTCTACCAGACCGACGTCGCCTCGTTCGCCGTCGCGAACGGCCTCGCGTTCGCCGAGCGCCCGGTCTGGCGCTGGATCGCCCGGATCCACCGGCGCGCCACGCTGAACCTCGCCTGCACGCACGACGCGCTGACGGCCCTGGCGGCGCAGGGGGTGCCGCGGCTGCGGCGCTGGCACCGCGGCGTCGACCTCGGCCTCTTCACGCCCGCGGTGCGCGACGCCGACGTGCGGACCGCGCTCGCCGGCGGCCGGGACGTGCCCGTCGTCGGCTACATGGGCCGGTTGGCGCCCGAGAAGGAGCTGCCGCTGCTGCGCGTGCTCGCCGGACGCGAGGACCTGGCGCTCGCTCTCATCGGCGACGGACCGAGCCGCGCCGAGCTCGCCGCGAGCCTCCCCGGCGCGACCTTCACCGGTCGGCTCGACCGCGACGAGCTCGCCCGCGCCGTCGCGAGCCTGGACGTGTTCGTCCACCCCGGCCGCCACGAGACGCTGTGCCAGGCCGCGATGCAGGCGATGGCGTGCGGCGTGCCCGCCGTCGTGCCCGATGCGGGAGGGGTGGCCGAGCTCGTGGACGGCACCTCGGGCGCACGCTTCGTCCCCGGGAGCGCGGCCTCGCTGGACGACGCCGTCGCCGCGGTCCTGTCCGACCGCACCGCCCGCGGCGCGCGCGCCCGGGAGGTCTCGCTCGAGCGCGGCCTCGCGGCGTCCGTGGCCGAGCTCAGGGGGCACTACGAGGAGGCCGTGCGCCTCGCACGCGCCTCGCGCACCACCACCGCAACGTCGAGCACCACCACCACCACGAGCCGGGAGGCCGCATGAGGATCATGCAGATCGCCAACTTCGTCTCACCGACGTCCGGCGGGATCAGGACGGCGCTGGGCCACTGGGCGCAGCAGTACGGCGACCGCGGTCACGACATCGCGGCCGTCATCCCCGACCACGGCACGCCCTGGGTCTGGGACACCCCGGCCGACGTCACGCTCGCGCGGTCCCGGCAGGCGCCGGGCGCCCCCGGCTACCGGCTGGTCACGGCGCGCGCCGAGGTGGCCGACGCCGTCACCCGGTTCGCGCCCGACGTCCTGGAGATCAGCGACCGCACCACGCTGCGGTGGCTGGCGCGGTGGGCGCGCTCGCGCGGGATCGCCTCGGTGCTGGTCTCGCACGAGAGCGTCACCGACGTCGCCCGCACCTACGGCGTCCCGCGCCCCGTGGCCGCGACCCTGGCCTCGGGCATCCACCGCGGTGGCGCGCTGCCGTTCGACGCCGTGGTCGCACCGAGCCGCTTCGCCGCGCGCGAGCTCCGGCTGGCGGGGGTGCGGGCGCGGGTGGTGCCGCTCGGCGTCGACCGCGCGACGTTCCACCCCGCCCCGCTCGACGTCAAGGCCGATGCCGACGCCGGTGCCGGACAGCCCACCGGCGCCTCGCCCCTGCGGCTCCTGCACGTCGGGCGCCTGTCGCAGGAGAAGTACCCGTTCCTGTCGGTCAAGACGCTGATCGAGCTCGTCCTGTGGGGTGTGGACGCCGAGCTCGTGGTGGTCGGCGACGGACCGCACCGCGAGCGCGTGCAACGCGCGGCGGCGGGGTTCCCCGTGACCTTCCTCGGGCACCTGGACGCGGAGGAGGTCGGGGAGCACATGCGAGCGTCCGACGTCGTGCTCGCGCCGGCGCCCGCCGAGACGTTCGGCCTGGCCGCGCTCGAGGCGCTCGCGTGCGGCACGCCGGTGGTCTGCGGGACGACGGGCGCCCTGCCGGAGGTGGTGGGCGACGGCGGTCGCGTCGTTCCCGCCAGCCCGACGGCCTTCGCCAACGCGGTCCTCGCGCTGACCCGGGACCCCGCCGTCGCGGCGCGCGTGCGGGCGAGGGCGCGGGACCGGGCCGCCCGCCTCACGTGGGAGGCCTCGGCCGGCGCGATGCTCGAGGTGCACCGCGACGCGGTCGAGACGTGCCGGGCCCGCACGCCCCGCGTCGCCCGCGTCGCCAGGGCGGGCAGGGCGCTCGGAGCGGCGTAGGCCGGCGCGACCTACTCCAGCAGCGTCCCGGCGACGCGCTCGCCGTCGGAGCGCTCGGCGAGGTCGCGGAAGGACTCGGGCGCCGGCGTCGCAGGCTGGAACTCCACGCCCGCGTCCGGCGACCACAGGAAGCTGCCGCGCAGCGCGTCGTCCTGCTCGGGGAAGTCGGAGCGGTTGTGGCAGCCGCGCGTCTCGCGCCGCTCGAGGGCGCTCTCGAGCGTGGCTCGCGCCGCGAGCAGGGACCCCTTGAGGTCGAACGCGTGCGCGAGGTCGTCGAAGCCCGCGATGTCGGGATGGGCGGTGACGTCGAGCTCGCGCTGCTCGAGCTCGGCGAGGGTCTCGAGACCGGCGAGCAGCCCGGTCTCCGACCGGACGACGCCGGCGTGCTGGGTCATGAGGTCGCGGATCGCGCGCTGGAGCCGACGCGGGGTCTCGCGCCCCCGACCCTCGAGCAGCCCGGTCATCTCGGCCCGGGCCTCCGCCACGGCGTCGGTGCTGCGGGCGACGGCGGTGCGCCCCTGCACGTAGGCGGCGGCGGCCGATCCGGTGATCCGGCCGTAGACGAGGAGCTCGATGAGCGAGTTCCCGCCCAGGCGGTTGGCGCCGTGGAGACCGGAGGAGGCCTCACCGATGGCGTACAGCCCGTCGATCCCCGTGCCGTGGTGCTCGGGCTCGACCCAGACGCCACCCATCGAGTAGTGCGCGGTCGGGGCGACCTCGATCGGCTTCTCGGAGATGTCCAGCATCTGCAGGTCGATCAGGGTGCGGTACAGGCGAGGCAGCTTCTCGAGGATCACCTCGCGGGACAGGTGAGAGACGTCGAGCAGCACCCCGCCGCGCTCCGTGCCGCGACCCTCCGCGATCTCGGTGTAGTTCGCCAGCGCGACCCGGTCGCGGGTCGAGAGCTCCATCCGCTCGGGGTCGTAGCGCTCCATGAAGCGCTCGCCGCGGGCGTTGCGCAGCACGCCACCCTCGCCGCGCGCCGCCTCGGAGACCAGCGTGCCCGCGGCGTCGTCGGGCTCGATGAGGCCGGACGGGTGGAACTGGACCAGCTCGGCGTCCCGCAGCTTCGCCCCGGCGAGCGCGGCGAGGCGGAAGGAGTCCCCGGTGTTCTCGTCGCGGCGCGAGGACGTGTAGCGCCAGATGCGGGTGTGTCCGCCCGCCGCGAGGATGACGGCGTCGGCACGGATCTGCACGGGGGCGCCGTCCACGACGTCGAAGCCGTAGACGCCGAACACCGTGCCGTCGGCCACGAGGATGCGGGTGATGTAGATCGTGTCGATGACGCGGACCTGGAGCTCGGTCGCGCGGCGCACGAGCGTCCGCTGGATCTCCAGGCCGGTGTAGTCGCCGGCGTAGGCGGTGCGGCGGTAGGTGTGGGCGCCGAAGAACCGCTGGCTGATGCGGCCGTCGGACTCGCGCGCGAACGGCATGCCCCAGCGCTCGAGGTCGGAGATCCCCTCGGCGGCCCCGCGCGTCACGTGCTCGACGATGGCGGGGTCGGCGAGGAAGTAGGACTCGCGGAGCGTGTCGGCGGCGTGCTGCTCCCAGGAGTCCTCGGGGTCCATGGTGCCGAGCGCGGCGTTGATGCCGCCGGCCGCCAGCGTCGTGTGGGCGTCGTGCTTGCGCCGCTTGCCGACGGCGAGGACGTCGATCCCGCGCTCGGCGAGCTCGATCGAGGCGCGCAGACCCGCGCCCCCGGTGCCGATGACGAGGACGGAGGTGGACAGGAGGCGTTCGTGCCGAGCGCTGGAGGTCATCACACGACGCTAGGAGCCGGCCGGGCATACGTCCAATGACGATGATCGGGGTGTGGCATACGCTCGGTGCATGACCTTCTCGCTCGACCAGCTGCGTGGGCTCGACGCCGTCGCGCGCACCACGAACGTGACGCGGGCCGCGGCCGAGCTGTTCGTCTCCCAGCCCACCCTGAGCCGCCAGCTCGCGGCGCTGGAGACGGAGGTCGGCGCCACGCTCCTGGACCGGGGGCCGACCGGGGTCTCGCTGACGGCTGCGGGGGAGGCGCTCGTGCCGATCGCGCGGCGCATGCTCGCCGACGCCGAGGCGGCCCGCAGCGAGATGCGGGCGTTCGCCGGCCTGGAGCGCGGGCGCGTCGTCCTCGGGGCGCCGCCGACGCTGTGCGTGTCGGTGGTGGCCGATGCGCTCGGGGAGTTCTGCGCCGCGCACCCCGACGTCGAGGTCGTCGTCCGCGAGGCCGGTTCGCGCGAGCTGCGGGACGAGCTGGCGGAGGGCGGCCTCGACCTCGCCCTCACCGTCACGCGCGACCGCGCGCGCCCCGACCCCGTGCTGCTGGCGGTGCCGCTGTTCACGGAGGAGCTCGTGGTGGCGTCCTCGGCCGCGGCGCCGCCGCCGACCCTCGCCGGGGCGGACGCCGCCGGCGGGCTCACGCTCGCCGCCTTGGCGCAGCTGCCACAGGTCGTGTTCAACCGCGGCTACGACCTGCGGGTCGCGACCGACGCCGCGTTCACCAGCGCGGGGCTGACGCCGCGCGTCGCCGTCGAGGGCGCGGAGATGGACGCGGTCCTGCGGTTCGTCGAGCGGGGCATCGGCGTCGCCGTCGTCCCGACGACGATCCTGCTGGGGCGGCCGGGGCTGCGGGGGACCCGGCTGCGGCGCCCGTCGCTGACCCGGACCGTCGAGCTGACGCGCCGCGTCGGCGTGCGCCCGTCGGCGGCGTCGGCCGAGCTCGAACGCGTGGTGCGCGCCGTCGTCGACCGCCTGCTCACCGACGACGACGGCGTGGGCGCACGTCTGCGGCGCGCCTGATCCCGTTGCCGCGCCAGAGCGGCGTCAGTCCCGGCGCCGCCCCTCGCGCCAGGCGCGCCACGCCCCGGTCGACCACAGCGCCAGGAGGACCAGGCCGACCTGCCCGGGCAGTCGCGCCAGGCGCTTGGCGTCGGTGTCGAGCCCGAAGCCGTCCGTGCGCTCCAGGTACTGCGCGATGTTGCCGGGGAAGATGATCACGAAGAAGGCCGCGACGATCCACCCGACCTGGATCCGGCGTCGACCACGGGCCAGCAGCAGCGAACCGCCCAGCGTGATCTCCACGAGGCCCGAGCCGACGACCACGAGGTCCTCGTCCAGCGGGAACCAGCCCGGCACCTGCGCCTGGAACTCCTCGCGCGCGAAGGTCAGGTGGGAGATGCCCGCGAAGATCAGGATCGCGCCCAGCGCGATGCGGCCGATCGTGCGGGCGGGGGAGGACGCGGCCTCGGCGGGCGACGGCGTCGCGCCCGTCGCCCGGCCGGTCGCGGACCCGCGCCGCCTCACGCCGTCGTCCCCACCGCGACCGTGCCGGACCCGCCCAGGGCCGCGTACTCGGCGTCGCTGAAGACGCGCGAGCGGATGAGGAAGCGCACGCCCTCCGGGGCCTCGAGCGAGAACCCGGCGCCGCGGCCGGGGACGACGTCGATCGTCAGGTGGGTGTGCTTCCAGTACTCGAACTGGTTGCGGCTCATCCACACGGGCACCGTGAAGGCGGTCGACCCGGCACCGCCGTCGCCGTCGTCCTGACCGACCCGCAGGTCACCCAGGTGCACGTCGGCGTCCCCCGTGAGGAAGTCGCCGTCGGGGTAGCACATGGGGGAGGAGCCGTCGCAGCAGCCGCCGGACTGGTGGAACATCAGCTCACCGTGCTGGGTGCGCAGCTGCGCCAGCATCGCGGCGGCGGCCTCGGTGACGGCGACGCGTTCCACGGTGGCGGGCGCGGGCGCCGGCGTCGTCCGACCCGCCTCGGGGGCCAGCGGTGCAGGGGTGCTCATGACGACTCCTCCAGTACCTCAGGTGGTGCGTGCCCGGCGTCGTTCGACGACGAGGTCCTCGGTCATGTCCTCCAGCTCGCGGCCCTTGGTCTCGGGGACCTTGCGCAGCACGAAGAAGAACGACAGCAGCGCCATGGCCGCGTAGAACCCGTAGGCCAGCGAGAGCGAGATGCTGGACATGGCGGGGAAGGACGTGGAGATCGCGAAGTTCGCGATCCACTGGGCGGCCGCGGCGACGGCCAGGGCGCCCGCCCGGATCGAGTTCGGGAAGATCTCGCCCAGGAGCACCCACACCAGCGGACCCCAGGTGGCACCGAACGCGACGACGAAGACGTTCGCCGCGACGAGCGCGATCGTCGACCACGGGGCCTCGAGCTGCGCGCTCGTGGTGCCGTCGGCCGCCTCGACCAGGGTGGCGAACGAGAACGCGATCGCCATGATGCCCAGGGACAGGAACATCCCCACCGAGCCGACCAGCAGCATGAGGCGGCGGCCGACGCGGTCCACCAGCAGGATCGCCACGATGGTGACGACGATGTTCGTGACCGAGGTGATGACGGAGATGCGGAGCGCGTCGGACTCGTCGAACCCGACCGACTGCCACAGCGTCGTGGAGTAGTAGAAGATCACGTTGATGCCGACGAACTGCTGGAAGACCGACAGCAGGATGCCGATCCAGACGATCGGCTTCAGGCCGAGGCGGGGACCGCGCAGATCGCTGAGGGACTCCTTCTTCTCGGCGTTGATCGTCTTCTTGATCTCCTCGATCTTGAGGTTGACCTCGACGATCCCGGTGAAGTCGTGCAGCACCGCCGAGGCCTTGTCGTACTGGCCGCGCGCCACGAGGAAGCGCGGGGACTCCGGGAGCTTGAGCGCGAAGAGGCCGTAGACGATCGCGGGGACGGCCTCCGCCATGAACATCCAGCGCCACGCCTCCTGGCCGAGCCAGAGCTCGTTCGCGGCACCGCCGGCCGCGCCGGCCAGGATCGCGTTCGAGAGCAGGGACGTGAAGATGCCGAGCACGATCGCGAGCTGCTGCAGCGATCCGAGCCTGCCGCGCACGTGCGCGGGGGAGACCTCCGCGATGTAGGCGGGCGCGATGACGGACGCGGCACCGACGCCGAGGCCGCCGACCACGCGCCAGAGGATGAGGTCCCAGACGCCGAACGCGAGCCCGGAGCCGATCGAGGAGGCGAGGAAGAGCAGCGCGGCCACGAGCATGACCGGGATGCGGCCGTACTTGTTGGCCACGGGGCCGGCGAACCAGGCGCCCGCCGCGCAGCCCAGCAGTGCGGACGACACGGCGAAGCCCTGGAGCCCGGCGGAGAGCGAGAACTGCGATCCGATGGACTCCACGGCGCCGTTGATGACCGCGGTGTCGAACCCGAACAGGAAGCCGCCCAGGGCGGCCCCGATCGAGATGCCGATGATCCGGCCGTTCAGCCTGGCCGGCGGTGCTGATGCTGCTGACGTGCTCACGGTTCTCTCCTCGCTCTGCGCCGGCGTCGGTCCGCCGGATGCCCCCGCACCATCCTGGACCCGTGCCCCCGTCCTGGCCAGGACGGGGGCACGGGGTGGGACGGTGCGGGGCCGGGCCGGGCCGGGCTAGAAGAAGCCGAGCTTCGAGGGGGAGTAGCTCACCAGCAGGTTCTTGGTCTGCTGGTAGTGGTCGAGCATCATCAGGTGGTTCTCGCGCCCGACGCCGGAGCCCTTGTAGCCGCCGAACGCGGCCGCGGCGGGGTAGGCGTGGTAGTTGTTCGTCCACACCCGTCCGGCCTGGATCGCCCGGCCCGCCCGGTAGGCGGTGGTCGCCTCGCGCGACCAGACGCCGGCTCCGAGCCCGTACAGCGTGTCGTTGGCGATGCTGATCGCCTCGTCGTAGTCGCTGAAAGAGGTGACGGCGACCACGGGACCGAAGATCTCCTCCTGGAACACGCGCATCGAGTTCTTGCCCTCGAAGACGGTCGGGGTGACGTAGTAGCCCCCCGAGAGGTCGCCGCCGAGGTCGGAGCGCTCGCCGCCCGTGAGGATCGTCGCGCCCTCCTGCTTGCCGATGTCCATGTACCTGAGGATCTTCTCGAGCTGGTCGTTGCTCGCCTGCGCGCCGATCATCGTGTCGGTGTCCAGCGGGTTGCCCTGCTTGACCGCACGCGTCCGCTCGAGGGCGTCGGACAGGAAGCCGTCGTAGATCGAGGAGTCGATGAGCGCGCGCGAGGGGCAGGTGCAGACCTCGCCCTGGTTCAGCGCGAACATCGTGAAGCCCTCGAGCGCCTTGTCGTAGAAGTCGTCCTTCTCGCGCGCCACGTCGGCGAAGAAGATGTTCGGGCTCTTGCCGCCGAGCTCGAGCGTGACCGGGATGATGTTCTGCGCCGCGTACTGCATGATCAGGCGGCCCGTGGTGGTCTCACCCGTGAACGCGATCTTGCGGATGCGGGAGCTGGAGGCGAGCGGCTTGCCCGCCTCGACACCGAAGCCGTTGACGATGTTGAGCACGCCCGGCGGGATGATGTCGGCGAGCAGCTCCATCAGGTACAGGATCGACGCCGGCGTCTGCTCGGCGGGCTTGAGGACGACGGCGTTGCCCGCCGCCAGGGCCGGCGCCAGCTTCCACACCGCCATCAGGATCGGGAAGTTCCACGGGATGATCTGGCCGACCACGCCCAGCGGCTCGTGGAAGTGGTAGGCGATCGTGTCCTCGTCGATCTGGCTGAGCGTGCCCTCCTGGGCGCGGATGGCGCCGGCGAAGTAGCGGAAGTGGTCGATCGCCAGCGGGATGTCCGCCGCGAGCGTCTCGCGCACGGGCTTGCCGTTCTCCCACGCCTCGGCGACGGCGATCTCCTCGAGGTGCTGCTCCATCCGGTCGGCGATCTTGTTCAGGATGATCGCGCGCTCGGTGGGGCTCGTGCGCCCCCAGGCCGGGGCAGCCTTGTGCGCGGCGTCGAGCGCCGCCTCGATGTCGGCGGCGTCCCCGCGGGCGACCTCGGTGAAGGTCTTGCCGTTCACGGGTGAGGGGTTCTCGAAGTAGCGGCCGTTCACCGGCGCCCTGAACTCCCCGCCGATCCAGTGCTCGTAGCGGCTGCGATAGGTGACGAGGCTTCCCTCGGTTCCGGGTGCTGCGTAGACGGTCATGTCCACCTCCGTTGCTTCGGGCAGGGTGTGCCCGGCGCGGCGACGGTGCCGCGGTGCGGGCAGCGTAGGTCGGCCGGGGTTGCACGGACGTTGCACCGTCATCGCTGCTGGTGACCGGCACGCGGGAGAGGCGGCGACGCGTGCGGACGATACAGCGAACGCTGTACTGTCGTGGCCATGGCAGCCCCCGTGCAGGAGACCGTGACGCTCACCCACACGGCCGCGCTCGTGCGCCTGGGGTACGCGTTGTCGGACGAGACTCGCGCGAGGATCCTGCTCGCGCTGCGGGAGGCCCCGGCCTTCCCCTCCGACCTGGCCGAGGCCATCGGCGTCTCCCGCCAGGTGATGTCCAACCAGCTCGCCTGCCTGCGCGGGTGCGGGCTGGTGGAGGCCGTGCCGGAGGGGCGCCGGACCTCCTACCGCCTGGCGGACGCGCACCTCGCCCCGGCACTGGGTGAGCTCCTCGCGCTGGTGGTCGCCGTCGATCCCGACTGCTGCGCCGGCGAGGGGTGCACCTGCTCGTGACGACGATCAGGCTCACCTCACCCTCGGGCGACGCGCTCGGGCTCGCCCGTCGTGCCCTGCTCGAACGCCGGGTCCGCATCGTCGTCGCGATCACGATCACCTACAACGTGGTCGAGGCGGCCGTGGCCATCACCGCGGGGCGGATGGCGTCGTCGTCCGCCCTGGTCGGGTTCGGGCTCGACTCCGTCGTGGAGGTGCTGTCGGCCGCGGCGGTCGCGTGGCAGTTCGCCGGACCCGATCCGCAGCGACGCGAGCGGGTCGCGATGCGACTGATCGCAGTGTCCTTCCTCGGTCTCGCCCTCCTCGTCGGCGTCGACGCCGTGCGCTCGCTGCTCGGTGCCCTCGAGCCCGAGCACTCCACCGTGGGGATCGTGCTGGCGGCCGTGAGTCTCGCGGTGATGCCGTTCCTGTCGTGGTTCGAGCGGCGGACCGGGCGTGAGCTGGGATCGGCCAGCGCCGTGGCGGACTCGCGCCAGACGTTGCTGTGCACCTACCTCTCCGCGGTGCTGCTCGTCGGTCTCGTGCTGAGCTCGGCGCTCGGCTGGTCGTGGGCGGACCCGGTGGCGGCGCTCGTCATCGCTGCGGTCGCCGTGAAGGAGGGGGTGGACGCCTGGCGCGGGGACGCGTGCTGTGCCCCCACGCCCAGCTCCGCCCCCGCCGCCGCGCACGGGTGCGCCGACGGCTGCTGCGCCCCGCCGCGGCGCGACTAGCCCGTCGCCACCCCGCGCGCCAGCCGCTCCGCCGCGCGCAGCCCGGCGGCCGAGCCCGGCGCCGCCACCCGGGCGAGCCGTTCCCACGCCCACCAGTCCTCGGCCCCTGACTCGCTGGCGGTCCAGCGGGCGATGGCCCCGGCGTCGCGCGACGCGTGGACGGCCGCCCGCAGATCGGCCTCCAGATCGGCCCGCACGCGTTCGACGCCGGGCGCGTCCGAGCGCGGCAGCACCGGCCCGGGGCAGCTCGCGAGCGCCCGCGCCAGATCGCCGACGGCGAGCGCGGCCCGGACGGCGTCGACGTCCGTGTGGACGCCGTCGTCCACCCGGTAGGGGCGCGAGTGCGAGACGAGCACGCCCAGCGAGCGGCGCATCCGCGAGACCTCGGCCCGCACCGCCACGGTCGAGAGCTCGCTCCCGGACAGCAGGACCGCCAGCTCCTCGGCGGTGAGGCCCTGTCGGTGCTCCGTCAGGAGCAGCAGGATCTCGGCGTGCCGGCCGGTCAGGGCCGCCGGCCCGCCGCCGCCGCCGCGGAGGTGGCCGGATCCACCGAGCACCTGCAGGTGCGGCCGGGGTGCGGTCGGTGCTCGGCCCGCCGAGCCCTCCGCCGTCGACCCGAGCAGGATCGCCTCGACGGCCGCGACCGTCGCGCGCACGAGCGATCGCGCCATGCCTGAGCCGACCGGCGCGCCCCCCGTGATGTCGAGGACCCCGAGCACCGAACCGTCGGCGGCGTGCACGGGCGCGGCCGCGCAGTTGAGGCCGTGCACGGGCCGGGACCAGTGCTCGGCCCCGAGCACCTGGACGGCGCGGCCCGTCGCGAGGGCTGTCCCCGGCGCGTTCGTCCCGGCGACGTCCTCGCGCCACAGCGCCCCCTCGACGAACCCGACGCGCTCGACGGCGGCGCGGACGTCGCGATCGCCGTCGATCCACAGCAGCCGACCCTCCGCGTCGGTGAGGGCCGCGATCCACCCGGCCTCCGGCTCGATCAGCAGGCTGCGGACGACCGGTATCGCGACCGCGAGCGGATGGTCGCGGCGCAGCGACGTCAGGTCGACGGCGGAGATGTCGACCGGCGGGGCGGGGTGCTCGGGATCGACGCCGATGCGGGCGCTGCGACGCCACGACGCGGCGACGACGTCGCGCACCGACGGGGCCAACCAGCCGCGGGTCAGGAACTCCTCGTGGGCGCGGCGCATCGCCCGGGGGGCGGGGGGCGCCGACATGACCATCACCTCGACCTCGTCGTTGAGCAGGTGCGGGGCGAGTCTACGTGACCTGGGTCACGTTCCGGGGTCGCGCGACCGTCGCGCGACGGCTGGCTCAGCGCAGTCGCCGCAGCCGGGTCAGCGCCTCTTCGATGGTCGAGGCGTCCTTGCTGAACGTGAACCGCAACCACGGCGCGAGCGAGGCCGCCGTCGGCGACCCGGTCCGGCAGAACGCGGCCACCGGGACGCAGGCGACACCGACCGCCGCGGGCAGGGCGCGGGCGAGGGCGGCGCCGTCGGGCAGCTCCGCGGTGAGGAGGGGTGAGGCGTCGGCGCACACGAAGTACGCCCCCCGCGGCTCCACGACGGCGAGGCCCACCTCGCGCAGCCCGCGCACCAGGGTGTCGCGCCTGGCCCCCAGGGAGTCGCGCAGCTCGCGCACGTCGCCGTCGCCCTCGGCCAGCGCCCGCGCGATCGCCGGCTGGAACGGCGCGCCGCCGGAGTACGTGAGGAACTGCTTGACCGCGAGCGCGGCCTCCACGAGGTGCGCCGGACCGGTCGCCCACCCGATCTTCCACCCCGTGAGCGAGAACGTCTTGCCCGCCGAGGAGATCGTCAGCGTGCGCTCTGCCATCCCCGGCAGCGTCGCGATCGGGACGTGCGCCGCGCCGTCGTAGACCAGGTGCTCGTAGACCTCGTCGGTGACCACGACGGCGTCGGCCCGCACCGCCGCGGCGGCGACCGCCTCGAGCTCGGTGCGCGAGAGCACCGTCCCGGTCGGGTTGTGCGGGGTGTTGAGCAGGATGACGCGGGTGCGGGCGGTGGCCGCCGCGGCCAGCGCGTCGAGGTCGAGCCGGAAGCCGTCCGGACCGGGCACGAGCGGCGCGGTGGTGTGCGTGGCCCCGGCCAGCGCGATGCTCGCCGCGTGCGAGTCGTAGAACGGCTCGAGCGTGAGCACCTCGTCGCCCGGCCCGGCCAGCGCGAGGATCGCTGCGGTGATCGCCTCGGTGGCCCCGGCCGTCACGAGCACCTGCGTCTCGGGGTCGAGGGCCAGGTCGTAGTGCCGCGCCTGGTGGTCGGCGATCGCTCGGCGCAGCGCCGGTGTGCCGCGGCCCGGCGGGTACTGGTTGGCGCCCGACCGGATGGCGTCGACGGCGGCCTCGCGCACCCAGGCCGGTCCGTCGGCGTCGGGAAAGCCCTGCCCGAGGTTGACGGCGCCGGTCGCTGCGGCCAGCGCGGTCATCTCGGCGAAGATCGTGGGCCGGGTGCTGCCGTCCGGCGCGGCCAGTCCGGTCGCGGCGGCGACGGTGCGCCAGCGGGGCTCTGCTTCGTCAGTCACCCGGCGAGGCTATCGATCCGATCAGCGCGGCAGGACCAGCGGCAGGAGCAGGAGCATCCCGCTGGACCAGACGATGTGGGTGATGACCGGCCCGAGCACGCCGCCGGTGACCTGGCGCTGGAGGCCGGTGACGAGGCCGAGCACGGCGGCGGCGAAGACGAGCAGGGGCACACCGGTACCCACGGTGGACAGCGTGTACAGGGCCGTCGTGAGCAGGACGGCGTGGTGCGACCGGATCGCGGAGAACAGCGCGCCGCGGAAGAAGACCTCCTCCGCGATGCCGTTCACCACCGTGATCGCGAGCACGAGGGGCAGCACGCCGAAGCGCACGTGGTCGAGCAGCTGCTGCACGTTCTCGCGCAGCCAGTCCACCTGCGCCACCACGAGGGCCCCGAGCAGGAAGATCGCCAGCAGCAGAGCGGCCAGGGCCAGCGACTGCACCACCGATCGGCCGTCGCGGCCGCCGGACCGGGTCACGGAGCGACCCAGGTGGAGCGGGCCGGACACCACGGCACCGACCACCCAGACGAGCGCGAGACCCAGCGTGGCGCCGTAGAAGGCCGGGTCACCCGGTTCGATCCGCAGCGCGAGACCCATGGTGACGGCGCCGATCAGCAGCGTGACGGTCACGACGATCCGACGGCGGCGGAGCGCGCTCGGGGTCGGCGCCGGCCGTCGGACCTCGTCCGGGACGGGAGCGAACAGGGTGGCCGTGAGGAACTTGCGCACCTCGGCGATGGGTCCCGCCACGACGCCCCCCGACTTCCTCGGTTCTCCGCCCGGTGGTTTCCGCGCGCTCGAACCACCCTAGGCGCGTAGGGTCTGGATCGAGCACGGGAGTCCAGTGAGCTGGGCTGAGAGGGAGTTCTTCAACTCCGACCGTCGAACCTGATCCGGATCATGCCGGCGCAGGAAGCTACGCGTGACGACCGCCGTCCGCGCCCGTGCCGCGAGCCGAGAGGCTGCCGCATGATGCTCACCAGCACCACCCCTCGATCAACCCGCACCACCGACCCCACGACCGACCCGCTCACGTTCGGCGTCGGTGTCCGGGTGACCGCCGCCGTCATGGCCGACGACTACGCCGCGATCCTCACGCGCGCCCTGGCCGACCTCGACACCACCGGGCTCGTGGTCGACACCGGCGACGTCTCCACCTACGTCGGCGGCGCGGAGGCCGACCTGCTGCGCCACCTCACCGACCTGGCGCAGGCGCTCGCGGCGACCGAGCACCACGTCACGCTGACCGTCCACCTCTCGCGCGGCTGTCCCGGCGAGGTGGCGTGCGACCTGCCGGGAGGCGCCGGGCCACGCGCGGGCGACGTTCCGTCCCCGCGCACCACGGGGCGCTGGGCCGCGGCCGAGTGGGCGCTGTACCCGCTGGCCGACCAGGGGACCAGCGGCGTCGAGCCCGACCACATGCGCGACATCTACGCCGCGATCGACCACGCCCGCGAGCTCGGCACGTTCCGCGGGTCCGAGCACTTCGTGACCAGGCTGGAGGGCGACGTCGGGGACGTGCTGGCCACCGCCGTCGCCGGCTGGGTCCTGGTGGGGCGCCGCGTCCAGCACGTGACCTCCCACCTGACGCTCTCCCTCAACAGCCCGAGCCACGCCGCGGTGACCCGATGAGCGCCGTCGCGCGCGCGGGCTCCCGGCCGCGCCTCGCGCTCAAGGAGATCGTGCTGGTCGTCGTGCTCGGAACGGTGTTCGGCTTCCTGTACTGGGTGTTCGTGCAGGCGTGGACCGCCCTGTCGATCGCGATGGGGCCCGCGGGCGACCTCGCCCAGCACTTTCTGGCCGGCTCGTGGCTGCTGGTGGCGCCCATCGCGATCGCGATCGTGCGGCGCCCCGGCGTCGGCGTGCTGGCCGAGGTGCTGGCCTCGATCGTCGAGGTCGTCTTCCTCGGCAGCCCGGTCGGCCCGCTCCTGCTGGTCGCGGCGCTGATCCAGGGCGTCGGCAGCGAGATCCCGTTCGCGCTCGGGCGCTACCGGCGTTTCGGCTGGGGCCGCTACGCGCTGTCGGGCCTGCTCGGTGCCGGGCTGGTGTTCTTCTGGTCGGCGCTGCGGTTCGGCTGGTTCGGTCAGGACCTGGTGCTGGTGCGGTTCGGGGTGCAGGCCGCCTCGGGCGTGATCCTCGGCGGTCTGCTGGCCAAGGTGATCGTGGACGGGCTCCTGCGCACCGGTGTGCTCGCCAACTTCGCGATCGGCGCGGCGCACGACGACGGCGGAGCGGCCACCCCCGAGCTGGTGCGACGTGAGCGGTGACGTCGGCCTCGACCCTGCTGCGCCCGGCGCGCCCGGCGCGCCTGGTGCACCCGTGCTGGTCGCCGAGGAGCTGGAGGTGGTGCTGCCGGGCGGGGACGGCGTCGGGCCGCTGACGGCGAACGTGGCGCCGGGCGAGCACGTGCTCGTGCTCGGACCCTCCGGGTGCGGTAAGACCACGCTCCTGCGCACGCTGGCCGGCGCCGTGCCGCAGCACGTCAGAGCGAGGGTCACGGGCTCGGTGCTCGTGGCCGGGACCGATCCGGTCACGGCGGGCGTGGCGGCGGTGTCGGAGCACGTCGGCACCGTCGCGCAGGACCCGGTCAGCGGCGTGTGCCTCCCGCTCGTGGCGGACGAGGTGGCGCTGCCGCTCGAGAATCGCGCGGTGCCGCCCGAGCGGATCGGGCCCGCGGTCGACGGCGCGCTGGCCGCGGCGGGCGCGGCGCACCTGCGCGAGCGTGCGAGCGGAGAGCTCTCGGGCGGTGAGCTGCAGCGCGTCGCGCTCGCGGCGGCCACCGTGACCGACCCGCCGCTGCTCCTGCTCGACGAGCCGACCTCGATGCTCGACGCCCCCGGGGTGGCGTCGGTGCGCGACGCCGTCGCGCGGGTGGGGCCGCGCGTCGCCGTCGTGCTGGTGGAGCACCGGCTCGACGAGTGGGCGGGTGAGGCCGGCAGCGCCGGGCTGCCGGCGCGGACGATCGCGCTCGCGCGGTCCGGGCGGGTGCTGGCCGACGGTCCGACGGCGGCCGTGCTCGCGACGCACGGTCGCGAGCTGCTGCGGCAGGGCTGCTGGCTGCCGCTGGACGCCGAGCTCGAGGCGCTCCTCGGGCTGCCGGGCGGGCTGGCCTCCGACGCCGTCCGCGGGGCGCTGCGCGCGCTCGGGCGGGAGGCGGAGCCGGACCGGGTCGCTCGGACGGTGGGCGAGGTCGTGCTGCGGGCCCGGGGACTCGCGGTGGCGGCCGGCGGGCGGACCGTGCTGGCCGGCGTCGACCTCGACCTGCGCGCGGGCGAGCTGGTGGCGGTCGTGGGCGCGAACGGTGCCGGGAAGTCGACGCTGCTCGCGGCGCTCGCCGGGCTCGAGCCACCGGTGGCCGGCCGGCTCGACGGGCCACGCCCCGGGCTCGTGTTCCAGGACCCCGAGCACCAGCTCGTCGCCGCCACCGTGCGCGAGGAGGTGGGATTCGGTCTGGCGGCGGGCGAGGCGCGGGTGACCGACCTGCTGACGCGGTTCGACCTGCTCGACTGGGCCGACCGCAGCCCGTACGCGCTCTCGGGCGGGCAGAAGCGCCGACTCAGCCTGGCCGCGATGCTCGCGCACGACCGGCCGGCGCTGCTGGCCGACGAGCCGGGCTACGGGCTGGACCGCACGGCCACGACGACCGCGATGCGCGCGCTGCGGGCCGCGGCCGACGGCGGACTCACCGTCGCCCTGACGAGCCACGACCTGCGGGCGGTGGCGGCCTGGGCCGACCGCGTGGTGGTGCTCGCCGACGGCGGGGTGGCGGCGGACCTGACGCCCGAGCAGCTCGTGCGCGACCCCGCGGCGCTGCGCGCGGCGGGCATGTCGGTGCCGCCGCTCGTGGCGTTCCTCGCCGAGCACGACCTCCCGGTGCGCGGCACGCTCGCCGTGCTCGAGTCGCTCGCGAGCGACGTGGCGGTCGCGGCGTGACGGCGACGTCGGCCGGGCCCGTCGCGGCGGCCCCGCCCGGTCCGGCGCCCGCGCGCCGTGGCCCGACCACGTCGTGGCTCGCCGCGCGCAACCCGACCGTGGTGCTCGCGCTGCTCACGGCGCTGTCCGTCCTGACGCTGTTCCTCATCGACCCGGTGGGGCTCGCGGTCCTGTACGCCGTGCTGGCGCTCGGCGTGCTCGCCGCCACCCGGCTCGGGCCGTGGCGGTTCCTGCGGGCGCAGCTGCCGTTCGTCGCGTTCGGCGTCGGGCTGCTGACCGTGAACGCGCTGGCGCGGCCGGGTGAGGTGGTCTGGCCCGACCTGCCCGTGCGCGTGACGGCCGAGGGCCTGACGATCGGCGCGGCGCTCGCGCTGCGCACCCTGGTGATCGGGGTCGGGGCGGTGGCCTTCGTGGCGACGGTGGAGCCGCGCCGGCTCATGGTCAGCCTGGTGCAGCACGCGCGCGTCAGCCCGCGTTACGCCTACGCGCTGCTGGCGGGCTACCGGCTGCTCGGGGTGCTGCCGCAGCAGTGGCGCACGATCACCCGGGCGCACGCGGTGCGGGCGCCGCTGCGGGAGCGGGGACGACGGCGGGGGAGTCCGCGCCTAGGGGTGCGCGCGCTGGGGCGGTGCGCGTTCACGCTCCTGGTGACCTCCGTCCGGTCGGCCGAACGGATCGCGTTCGCGCTGGAGTCGCGCGGACTCGGCTCGGGGCCGCGGACCGTGTGGCGGCCGGTGGCGCTGGGGTGGCGCGACGCGGGGCTGGTCGCGGTAGGGGTGATCGTGGTGGTCGGGGTCGCCGTGACGGTCCCCTGACGGCAAGCAACAAGCTAAGAGTCAGCCCCCCCAATGCGTGGACTTTCTGAGTTGAGAGACAGGTTCGGGCTCACGCCATTCGATCAAGTTAGGGCTAGTTAGGGCTAGTTAGGGCCAGGCTAGTTTCGGTCCTACGACTGCTTTGCTCTGAGTCGATTTGTGAAAGCGCGCCCGTCAGCGCTACCAGCGCCCAACTGCGAGCCCGGCCCGGTTTGCATCACGGAACACCACGCGCCCTGCACGCAGACGGACGCCCACCCCATCGCTAGGTCGCACGCCGGGTCCCCTACGCCGGACGGGCGGTAGGCGACGGTCATCGCGACGCCGTCCCGCCAGGGTAGGAGTTCCCACGGGAGAATGCCTAGGCGGAGATGGCGGCGAGCGTGACCTGAGCGGTGGTGCCACAGACGGGGGTGCAGGCCCGGTCGCGGACCCGCAGGCGCGGAGCGTCGGCAGGCGAGGTTGGGGCGCCGAGCACGAATCGCTCGGCGCAGTCGGCTTAAACGCACGCCGCGATGTGGGAGCGCGCCGATAGGGCACATCCGATCCTGTTCAAGTCTGTTGGACCGCCACCTTGAGACTCATCGCAATGTGCTGGTCTCAGCAAGCTCCCCCCACCAGCTCAAGAGAGCGCCACGGACGATGTACTCGAACGTCGAAAGGAGCATGGGCGTCTCCTTCTTCATCCAAATTGCTCCTGCGCCGCCAGATGAAAGACCCCAGGGCGCCTCTTGAAGCGCCCCCGTGGAGTCTTCGCGCGGTGCCTTCCTCATGGGCAATGGAAATGGTTTTCCTGCATGGAGCGCATTCGAGCGGTGTGTGTAAATCGTCCGGGCGTGACGGCGCATGTCTGACCAATCAAGCTCGTCCCACGGAGGTCGAGGCTCGGGGGGATCAGGTGCAAGATCCTCGATGAAGTCGACAAATCGTCGAGACGCTCGCATCTGAGGCGCCAGCACTTCCGCCATTGCCGCGCGAACGGATGAGTCTGCTGGGGTGAGTGCCGCCCATGCCTCGGGCCAGTGCGTTTGCAGGAGATCTGTCGCTTCTGCGGAGTCCTTCTGACGTTGCGCGGCGGCAACCTCAACGGCGGAGATGAGGTGCAACCAGCCTTGGTCCGAATCCTCGTTGGCCCACCAAATGCCTGAGGTGTACTCGCGAGCCGCCCTGACGAGTGCGATAGCTGCTGCGCCCTCAAGCGATGGAAAACTGCCAAGGAGTTCCAGTTGATCTAGGTTCGGGTTGCGCTGAATTACCCGGGGCAGGACTTCGCGGTCATTTCGCCCAGGGCGAACCAGTGGGGAAACTTCGAGATGTAGGGGCGAGGAAGGCTTGTGCTCGTGGGTTCCTGACAGTTGCCGCGTACCCGCGACCCGCAGACGAACTCCCAGTTCGAGCGAGACAAGTGCGGCGATCTCATCACTTAGGCTGCCGCCGTGGTATGCGCTTGAGTCGGCTCGTGCGAGTCCACTATCGACTATGAGCTCGGGTGTGAGATTTGCGTGGATACCAGTCAGCATCATCACAGCTGGTCCCATCGTGCCCCCGTTGCGAAGCACTGCATGCAGCGCGGTAGGACCGACTTGGGTGGGGCCGCCGACAAAGCGTTGATCCGAGTAAGCCTCATCGAGCACATTCTCGAGTTCGGGTTCGTGAGAGTCGAAAGCTCGCCAGTTTTGCCATGCCTCGGTAGTCATAGGAGTAGCATGCCCCCTGTGCGATCCCGCCGCGTTCAACCTGGCGGTCGTGTCCCTTGCTCGCGGTGGGCAGGGCGTCGCGCCCGCGAAGAACCGACCTCGCTTTGGTCGACCTCGGCGCGAGTTTGGTGCTCTGGGTCGCAATGGCCTGAATTTACCGATCCACTACGTGGCGTGTCGATGTCGCCCGCTAGGATCAGTGTTTTTTGGAGCGATTGTATTCGGTTTGAGCGGGACGGTGAGCTCTGGAGTAGGTGCGAAGATGCCCGCTTGCCGCCTGCGAGGGTGCCTCGAGCTCGTATGGCAGGATGTGCGCAGGCGCGATGCCAGGTGAAGGATCAGTCGTCTAACGAACGCTGTAGGCCCCGATGCTCCAAGGAGGAGTCCGAATGGATTTGATCCAGTGGTTCGCCTTGGCCGAGCCCTCCGTCAAGATTAGTTCTATTGCGCTCTTGTTGTCGGTCAGCACTGCGATCGCGGCAGTGGTGGGTCAGGTGTTCAATGTGCGCTCCTTCAGGGCTGCAAGACGTCAAGAAAAGCGGCGGCAGCCTAGGGTCGACTTAAGCTACCTCGAAAGCCGCAGCGAAGATCTCGAGGGGGGTAAGCGGTACATTTTTAGGATGCTCTTCAAGAATCCTTCTGACGTGGGCAATTCTATCGCAAGCGCTGAACTCGAAGCGCGGTACAAAGTGGATAACTCAGTAATTTCGATGCGGCTTGCCAGCGACCCTGGGATCGACGGCCCGAGCGTGCCTTTCGCATTGGCGGCCGGTGCAAGTCTGGAGGTCTCGATCAGTTTCACGGCGCCGGGTGCGCTGCTAACTGGCCGCAGCTTAAGGGATTTCGTTGTTCACTTCCAAGATACGTACGGAAGTGAACTCAGTGTACCGGTCGAAATTGTTTATGCTGCCCCGGAGGGACGCCGATGAGCATGTACCGATCTTCGGATGTACAGATCGTTCACGTCTCGGGCTCGGCTGCGATCGCGGATCATGATACTGCGGGTGGAAGACTCATACCCGTGGTCATCGTTGACGCTAGCGGGCATCCGGAGGTCCGCGAAGTGATACGTCTTCATGAGTTTGCGGGCACCGGCGACTGCGCCAGCCAATGGGCATCCCCGGCGCTGGGTTCTGCCTATGTTCACCTGATTTTGACATTTGAGCGCCCAGTGGTGACCAAATTTGTTCTACAGTTCGCGCTTCCTGAATACGGTGGTGCGGTCGACGGAATATTGACCGCGAAGAGTATGTATCTCGTAGACGGGGCGGGAGGGGTGACCTTCTCGCAGGCGGAGGGACGGCCCCGGATTCTCATGGAAGTCGGCGCCGAGGGTTTTTACCCGCATTGGGAGAAATTATTTAGGAAGTCGGCGGAGCGCTCTTTTAGAGAGTTAGGATCCACGCGAAAGCAGGCGCGCCTAAGAGGGGCCGAATTCGTTGCTTCATGGCGTGCGGCGATGAACGAAATCGAATTATGATCTAACGCTATGGGCACGGCGATCGACGGCGTGCCGTGGCTCGTGGGCTACCGCCTCGACCTGACCGCGGGTACGCGGGAGGACTTCTCCTGGCACCGGGGCGGCTGCCGCCGCCGCGAGGCAGGTCCGGGCGACGTCGGCAGCGCTCGACTCGACGCCGACCACGGGGCCGGCCGCGCCCGTCCGGGGATCGTGGCCGACCACGGGGGCCCTGACGGTCTAAGTCACGGTCGTGGTCGCGCTCACGGCCGGAGCCTCGTCGTCGCTTCGAGCGGTGGCCCCCGGGGCGGTGGTCCCTGGGGCAGCGTCCGCCGGACGGTGGCGGCCGAGGCGGTGTCGGCAGGGGCGCCGGCACCCGACGCGACCGCGCGCTCGCGCTGGGGCGGTGCGCGTTCACGCTGCTGGTGACCTCGATCCGGTCGGCCGAGCGGAACGCGTTCGCGCTGGAGTCGCGCGGGCTCGGCTCGGCGCCGCGGACGGTGTGGCGGCCGGTGGCGCTGGGGTGGCGCGACGCGGGGCTGGTCGGGGCGGTGGCACTCGCGGTGGGGGGCCTCGTGCTTGTCTGACGCCGGTCACCGGTTCGGCCTTGACGCCTGGGAACCCCGGCGCCGAGGCCGAGATTCTCGTCCGGCACAGCTCCTTCGGCGTCAGCTCATCCGCGTAAGGTGGACGGCGCCCTGACCACCGGCCCGGCTGCGCCGAGGTCGGCGTACCGATCCCTGGAGCCTGACATGTCAGCTCGTTCGCCACGCCTTCTCGCTCTTGCCCTGGTGCCCGTTCTCGCGCTGGCGGCGTGCACGCCCAGCGACGGTCCGGACGCCGAGGAGGCGGCGACCGAGCCCGAAACTGCCACCCAGTCCGAAACGGCCACCGAGCCCGAGGTTCGCCAGGGCGAGGTGCACGAGCCTGCCGAGGCCTCGACGGTGCTGGGGGGGACGTCCCCGGCGGCGGTGGCGACCAGCACGAGCCAGAGCCTCTTCGCCTCGGCGCCCGTCGTCGTCCTCGCGGGGGAGGAGGACCTTGCCGGGCAGCTCCGTGGCGCCTCGGCCGCCGTCGCGCTCGGTGCGCCCCTCCTGCTCACGGGCGACGACGCAGGCCTCGCTGCGGAGATCGGACGCCTCGGGGCCGAGTGGGTGCTCGCCGTCGGGGCGGCCGAGCTGCCCGCTGGGGGCGCCGGGGTGGCACCAGACGACGGCGCGAGCGGCGCCGGTGAGGACGAGGACGAGGACGACGCCGCCGGATCGGCGTCGGGCGGGCCGGTGCTCGTCCGCGCCCCGCAGAGCGACGACGCGCTGGCCGAGATGCTCGGGATGAACGCCGGCGGGGTGACGTCGGCCGATACCGGGACCGAGATCACCCACGTCGCGGCGCTCGAGCCGGGGGCCTTCACCCCGCTCACCCCCGGCGCGGCCGCCGAGCCCGCGACGACCGGCGGCGAGGACACCGCGGCCGACGCCGCTGAGGCGGAGACTTCGACCGGTGGCACGACGGGGGCCGGGAGCGAGAGTGCGAGCCCGGACAGCGAGACGGGCACGCTGCCGCCGACCGAGCCGGCCGAGGCGCTCGCCGGCGTGGCCGTCCTGACGTCCGGCGAGGCAGCGCAGGTCGCCGCGGTCGCGACCGCGCGCTCGGCCGGTGCGCAGGTCGAGGTCGTTCCCGGCGGGGACCCTCGCGCGACCTCCGAGACGGTCCAGGCGATCGCGGCCCTCGAGGCCGAGCACGTCGTCGCGCTCGGGGACGCCTTCGGCGACGCCGAGGCCGTCGCCTGGCGCACGGCGACGGCCGCCACCGGCGTCGAGCTTCCCGGCGGTGGGCAGCTCGTGTTCCCGGGCAAGCGCTACGTGGCGCTGTACGGCACGCCGAGCACGACGGCGCTCGGCGTGCTGGGCGAGCAGGACGTGCCGGCCACGGTCCAGCGGGCCGCGGAGCACGCCGCGCCGTACGCGGAGCTCACGCAGGACACGGTCGTCCCCGCGATGGAGATCATCGCGACGGTCGCGGCCGGGCAGGCAGGTCCGGACGGCAACTACTCCAACGAGCTCGCGGTCGAGGACCTCCGGCCGCTCGTCGAGGCGGCGGGTGAGGCCGGGCAGTACGTCGTGCTCGACCTCCAGCCGGGCCGGGCGTCCTTCGTGGACCAGGCCGCGATCTACGCGGACCTCCTCGCGCTCCCGCACGTCGGGCTCGCACTCGACCCCGAGTGGAACCTCGGCCCGGACGAGGTTCACATGGTCAAGATCGGGTCGGCGACCTCGGAGGAGGTCAACGAGGTGGTCGACTGGCTCGCGGACTTCACCCGCGAGCGCAACCTGCCGCAGAAGATGCTCGTCCTCCACCAGTTCCAGGTCCGGATGATCCAGGAGGTCTCCGAGGTGGACCTGTCCCGCTCCGAGCTCGCCGTCCTCGTCCACGCGGACGGGCAGGGCGGGCAGCCCGCGAAGCAGGGAACGTGGGCGACGCTCCACGCCAACGCCCCGGACATCGAGTGGTGGGGCTGGAAGAACTTCTACGACGAGGACCTGCCCATGCTCACCCCCGAGCAGACGATGCGGGTCGAGCCCATGCCCCACTTCATCAGCTACCAGTAGCCGGCCAGGTGTCCTCGGCCATCAGGTTGACGACAGTGGAGACGAGGCGGCGGACCTCTGCGGCGAGAGCGGCGGCAGGGTGGGGCGCGGAGGTGGAGGCGTCAGGGAGCATCCGTCGGGAGCGGGATCACCGCGGCGTCGCGCCCCGCACGGAACGCCTCGACGTCCGCCCGGAACGCCTCGTGCGCGGCGGCCTTCCTCTCCGCAGGCAGCCATGAGGCCTCGATGCTCGCCACGGCCATGTCCGCCAGCTGCGACCGCGTCGCGCCGATCTGCTCGGACATGATCCGGTACTCGCTCGCGAGCGAGGTCGGGAACATGCCGGGGTCGTCGGAGCACGGGACGACGTTCAGGCCCGCCTGCAGCATCGCCTCGATCGAGGCGCGCCGCCACGGCCGCCAGGACCGGCGCGACGTCGTCGAGGCGACCGTGAACGCCACCTGCTGCTCGCGCAGACGCTCCACGACGGCGTCGTCCTCGAGCACGTAGTACCCGTGGTCGATGCGGTCGCAGCCCAGCAGGTCCAGGCACGTGATCGTGTTGACGGCCGTGGGCGCGTGCTCGGAGGCGTGCGCCGTCCGGCCGAGCCCGGCCTCACCGGCGAGCCGGTAGGCGTCCGCGAAGCGCTCCGGCGGTCCGGCGGTCTCGAGGTTGTCCAGGCCGATGCCGGCGACGACGGCGTGCGGGTTGTCCACCACGCGCCGCACCACCGCCAGCGCCTCCTCGCCGCTCCGGCTGCGGTCGATGCCCTGGATCATCAGGCCGGTCATGCCGAAGTCCCGCTCGGCCAGACGGATGCCCTCCGCGTACGCCTCGACGGCGCCGCGGTAGCCGAGGCCCTCCAGGTGGGGCGGGAGCGCGTCGAAGAACAGCTCGAGGTGACGGGTCCCGCTCGTGCGGTGCGCGTCCTCGAACGCCTCGTAGACGATCCGGGTGAGGTCGTCGGCGTCGCGCAGCACCTCCACCACCCAGGCCGAGACCTGGAACAGCGAGTAGGAGATCGCCGGCTCGCCCGCCGAACGTCCCTGCGGCACCGGGATCCGGGTGCCCTCGTAGAGGGAGGGGTCCGGGGGCAGGGAGTTGATGTCGGCGAAGATCCGCTCCGGATCGTCGGGCAGCGCCAGCCGCTGGCGTCGCGCCAGCTCGGCGAACGTGGAGGCTCGCACGGTGCCGATGAGGTGGCAGTGCAGGTCGGCCTTCGGCAGCCGCCGCAGGTCGTCGGGGTGGAGCATCTCGGTGGACTCGATCTCGGTGGACTGAATCTGGGTTGTCATGTCGCCGTTCGTGCGTGGGGGGACGGGGGTGCCGCGCGGAGGCGCCGGCGTCAGCGCGAGGAGACCTCGCGCGCGAAGCGCTCGAGCCACGCGGCGCGGTTCGGCGTCGTCTCGGCGGGGTCGAGCGTGGCGTAGCCGGCGGCGATCGGGTCGGTCGCGATGTCGCCGACGACGTCGGTGATCTCCGACGGGATCTCGGCCGCCAGGTTCACCGGCAGGTCACCGACGATCTCGGCCGACGCCGTCTGCGCCTCGACGCTCAGCAGGTAGTCGATGAAGGCCTGCGCGGCCGGGGCGTTCGGGGCGCCGGCGGGGATCATGGCGCGGTTGGTGGCCATGTACCGGCCCTCGGCCGGGGCGGTCCAGGCGACGGGCTCGCCCGAGGCGACCAGCGTCGTCGCGAATCCGCTGAGGGAGTCGGCCGCGACGATCTCGCCCTGCGTCAGCAGGTTCGTGACCTCGGTGGAGGAGGAGTAGAACTGCAGGATCCCGGGGGCCCAGCCGCCGATGACCTCGTAGGCCGTGTCGATGTCGTAGGGACCGTCGCCGTAGGACTCGGCCACGCCGGAGACGGCGAGCTGGCCCGCGGTCACGGAGAAGTCGGGGAAGGCGAGGCGGCCGGAGAGGTTCGCGTCCTCGAAGAGCGACCAGTCGGCCGCCTCCTCCGCCGTCACCTCGTCGGTGTTGTAGAGGATCCCGTTGAGCTGGTAGCTGTACGCGGGCCCGTCGAAGCCCTCCTCGACGGCGAAGTCGGCGATCTCCTCGAGGTTCGGGACCTCGGCGGCGCCGAAGGACTGGAACAGGTCCTTCTCCTGGCCGGCGGCGGCGAAGGAGTCGGAGATGAGCATGACGTCGACGCCGGAGCGGTCGCCCGCGAGCTCGAGCTGGGACAGGCGGTCGGCGTTGGAGCCGGTCTCGACCTCGACCGTGATGCCGGTGGCCTCGGTGAAGGGGTCGATGACCGCCTCCTGGAACTGCTCGACGCCGAACGGGAAGGTGCTGACGACGATCGAGCCGCCGGGCTCGCCGTCCTCGCCGGTGCTCGCGGACTCGTCGGCGTCGCCGCCGGAGCAGGCGGCCACGAGGGCGGTCGCGGCGAGGACGGCGGCGGCCGTGGCGAGGCGGCGCTGGGCGGGGCGGGCGGTGGAGCGGGTCATGGCGGGTCCTCTTTCGGGCGGTGGCGGGGCGGGCGAAGGAGTGGTGCGGGCGAGGGAGAAGGTGCGGGAGGAGGGCGGAGGGACGCGGGTGGTCAGCCGGCGAGCGTGACGACGTGCGCCTGGTCGGCGCTCAGCAGGATCCGGTCGCCCGGGCGGGCGGTGACGGCGCCGTCGCGAACGTCGGCCGTCAGGCGCACGGTCCGCCCGAGGCCGTCGTCGGCGTCGACCGTGACGAGGCGGTCCACACCGCGGAAGGCGACGTCGACGACGACGCCCTCGAGCGTGAGCCCCGCCGTCGTCGGCTCGGAGACGACGTTGAGGTGCTCGGGCCGCACGGTGCGCAGCGTGCCGTCGGCGCTCGTGACGAAGTTCTCGTAGCCGAGGAACTCGGCGACCAGGCGGTTGGCGGGGGCGGGGAAGACGTCGACCGGGGCGCCCTGCTGCAGGATGCGACCCTCGCGCATGACGACCATCTGGTCGGACAGCTCCAGGGCCTCGTCCTGGTCGTGCGTGACCAGCACGACGGTCAGGCCGGTCTCCGCCTGGATGCGGCGCAGCTCGGCGCGCATGTGGACGCGCAGGCGGGCGTCGAGGTTGGACAGCGGCTCGTCCAGCAGCAGCAGCTTCGGGCGGATGGCGATGGCCCGCGCCAGGGCGACACGCTGCTGCTGGCCGCCCGAGAGCTTCCTGGGGCGGCTGGCGGCCAGGTGCCCGAGCCCGACGAGGTCGAGGGTCTCCGCGACCACGCGCTTGCGCTCGGCGGCGGGCATCTTCCGCAGCTTGAGCCCGTACCCGACGTTCTCGGCCACCGTGAGGTGGGGGAAGAGCGCGTAGGACTGGAAGACCATGCCGAGGCCGCGGCGCTCGGGCGGGGTGCGGGTGCTGTCGACGCCGTCGATGAGGATGCGGCCCGACGTCGGGGTGCTGTAGCCCGCGAGCATGCGCAGCGACGTCGTCTTGCCGCAGCCGCTCGGGCCGAGCAGCGTGGTCAGCTGACCGGCGGGGATGGTCAGGTCGATCGCGTCGACGGCGGTGAAGTCGCCGAAGCGCTGGGTCACCTGCTGGAACTCGGCTGCGACGGTCATCGGTTGATCCCTCCGAAGATGCGGGCGAAGCCGACCGTGCGCTCGGCGACGACGGCGACGAGCACGGTGCCCGCGAGGATGATGGTGCTGGTGGCGGCGACCATGGGGTCGTAGCTCTGCTGGACGTAGTCGAGCATCGTGACGGGCAGGGTCCGGAAGTCGCGGCTCTGCAGGAGCAGCGACAGCGGGACGTTGTTGAACGAGGTCACGAAGCTCAGGAGCGCGGCCGAGAAGATTCCCGGGCGCAGGAGCGGCAGCGTCACGGTGAAGAACGCGCGCAGCGGCGAGGCGCCGAGGCCGCGGGCGGCCTCCTCCACGAACGGGTCGGCCAGGGCGAGCGAGGCGCCGGTGACGCGCACGGCGTAGGGCAGCATCAGCACGGTGTGGCCGATGAGGAGCACCGTGAAGTTGTCCAGGCGCAGACCGATCATCAGCTGCTGGAACAGCGCGAGGCCCACGACGAGCTCGGGCACGATCAGCGGCGAGAGGAACAGTCCCTCGACCAGGCCCTTGCCCGGCAGGCGCCCGCGGTGGATGGCGAGCGTCGCGGGGATGCCCAGGAGCAGCGCCAGCACCGTGGCGAGCGCGGCCAGCTGGAGGCTGGAGACCATCGCGGTGATGAACGGCGTGTGGTGCACGGCCGCGTCGAACCAGCGCAGCGACAGTCCCTCGGGCGGGAACCGCAGCGTGCTGCCGCCCGTGAAGGAGGTCGCCACCACGAACAGGATCGGAACGATCATGATGACGTAGCCGGCGACGGCGAGCGTCGCGGCCACGGGCCGCCTCGTGCTCATGAGGTCCGCCCCCGTCGTGCGGCGAGCGAGGACAGCCCCGAGACCACGAAGACCAGGACGGTCATGATCAGCGCCGTGGCGCTCGCGGCGGCCCAGTCGATGCTGACGCTGGAGTAGGAGAACAGCTGCGTGGACAGCATGCGTTGGCTGGAGCCGCCCAGGAGGTACGGCGTCGTGTAGGCCGTGGCGCTGCCGGCGAAGACCAGGGTCGCGGCCACGACGATGCCCGGCGCCGAGAGCGGCGCGACGATGCCCCAGAACGTGCGGGTGCGGGACGCGCCGAGGCCGCGTGCGGCGTCGTCCAGCCCGGGATCCACCTGGGCGACGGCGGAGTAGCAGGAGATGATCGCCAGCGGCAGGAACAGCTGGGTCAGGCCGAGCACGATCGCGAGCTCGGTGTACAGGAGCTGCGGCGCCTGGTCCACGAGCCCGAGGGCGAGCAGCAGCTGACCGATCGCACCGTTGGATCCCAGGACCACGAGCCAGCCGAAGGTCCGCACCACGTTGCTCAGCAGCAGCGGGAAGATCGCCAGGGCCAGCAGCACGCCGGACCACCGTGACGTCGAGCGCGCGAGCAGGTAGGCGATCGGGAAGCCGAGCACGAGGCAGATCAGGGTGACGATCAGGCCGAGCCGGACGGTCCGCCAGATGATCGCGAGGTCGTAGGGGTCGGTGAGCATCTGGCCGAGGCGCGCGAGGATGTCCGCCGGGCTGACGCCGGGGGGAGCCAGCAGCATCGCCGCCGACGGCACGAGGAAGCCGGCGAGGAGTAGGGCGAGCCCTGGCAGGACCAGCAGTCCGGTGCGTCGTGAGATCACGGCGGCCTCCGTCCGAGTCGGGTGTGAGGTGGAACCGGTTGTGCAAGCGGTTGCATCAACGGTAGCGGCTGGGGTGTCACAGGGGTACCCGTCGTGTGAACAGGGCGTAAAACCCTGCGGCGACTGACCTGCAACCGGTTGTGCTGCGCCCTAGGGTGGGGGCAGGTGTTCGGGTGACGGTGGGGGAGACGAGCTGGTGACGACGCTGGCCGATGTGGCGAGACGAGCAGGGGTGTCGAAGGCGACGGCGTCGCGCGCGCTGAGCCGGGCGGAGCTGGTCGCCCCGGCGACCGCCACGCGGGTGCGCGCCGCGGCCGAGGAGCTGGGTTTCGTCCGCAACCGCGCCGCGAGCCATCTGGCCCGGGGGCGCACGGGCATCGTGGCGCTCGTGGTCCCCACGCTCGAGAACACGTTCTTCACGCCGATCATCGCGGGGGCGCAGGCGCGTGCCGAGGCCGCGGACCTGCAGCTCACCGTGGCCGTGCACCCGATAGCGGCCGAGGCGGAGCTCGCTGGCCTGACGCGGCTCGCGACGCAGGTGGACGGTCTCGTGCTGGTGGCGCCCCGCGGACCCGACGCGCTCGTGCGCACGGTCGGTGACCTGGTGCCCACGGTGCTGGTGGACCGGGAGATCGCCGGGATGGAGTCGATCGTGGCGGACACCGCGACGGCGTTCGGCGCGCTCGCCGACCACCTCGTCACCGCCGGGCACCGGTCGGTCGTCTACCTCGGCGGCCCGGACGGCTCCTGGCAGGACGGTCAGCGGGCCGCGGCCATCGCGGCGGCGACCGAGGGGCGCGCCGAGCTGCACCGCCTCGGTCCCTTCCCCGCGACGTTCGCCGCCGGCACCGGCGCCGTGGACGACGTGCTCGCGAGCGGTGCGACGGCGGCGATCCCGTACGCGACGTCGGTCGGCCTCGGCCTGGTGTTCGCGCTCCGCGCGCGTGGCGTGGCCTCGCCGGGGGAGGTGCTCGTCAGCGCCGAGCGGCTCGTGGCCGACGCGATCGGGACCGGTGACGTGCCGGCGATCGACGTCGACGGCGAGGAGGTCGGCCGCGAGGCGATGGCGGCGCTGGTCGAGGCGATGGCAGGCAGGGCAGAGCCGGGCTCGGAGGCGCGGCAGCGGCGGCTGCGGGTGTCGCTGTACTGGCCGGCGCCGGCGACGGCCTAGGGCTGGACTCGGACCGCTCCGGTGGGGGACCCCTCCGATCTCAGGACGCCCGGGCCGACGAGGTCACGGTCATCGCGATGCCGTCGCTCCACGGGGCCAGCACCCACGGCAGGAACGCGGGTCGCGAGGTGGCGGTGAGCGTGACCTGGGCGGTGGTGCCGCCGTCGGGGGTCCCGGTGGGGTCGACGATCTGCAGGTCGGGGGCGTCGGTGAGGGACGCGGGTGCCGCCAGGAGGAAGTCGCGGGCGCTGGTGCGGACGGACTGGTCGGTGACGGCGAGCTCGCCGCCGGCGAAGTAGGTCTCCTCGTCCACCTGGCTGGCGGCGTAGGCGGCGGTGGAGTCGGCGAGCGAGAGCAGGGCCTTGCGGTCGAGGTAGACGGCGCTGGCGGTGGCCACGACGAGCACGAGCGCCACGGCGACGGCGAGTGCCCCGAGGGTGAGGACGAGGATGCGGCCGCTCTCGGCGTCCGGCCCCTCGCGCCCCCGCCTCACGACCGCTCCCGATAGCTGTCGACGACCGTGACGGCGTCGGCCTCGATCGGCACGGTCACGGAGCCGCCGGGCCAGAACGGCAGCGGGACCCTGGCGCTGATCGTCACCGATGCGGTGGCCCCCGGTGCGTCGCACGACGGCGAGCACGTGACCGTGAGGACGTCCGCGCCGTCGACCTCGATGCCGTGGTCGGCGAAGGCGAGCTCGACCCCGACGGCGGCGAGCTCGATCGCGGTCCCGGGGTCGGAGGAGGTGGCGACGAGGCGCCCGGTGTCGCGAGCCGCCCCCTGCGCGGCGAACGCCGCTCCCTGCAGCTGGGCCAGCGTGAGCACGAGGTAGACCAGCGGCACCACCAGGACGACCGTGCCGCCGAGGAACTCGACGACCGCGCTGCCGCGCTCGCCGTCGCCCGCCGCGGCACACCCCCGCGGGCCGTGCCTGAGCAGCGTCGCGGCCCGTCCCACACGCACACGCTTCCACGTGCGGACCGTTCTCACTGCTCCACCACCGCCCGGCCGGACACCGTCATCGTGCCGGTCGGTCCGATCGGTCCGAGCACCGGGATCGGGGCGGTCAGCTCCACGACCACGACGTCGTACCCGGCCTCGCGGTCGATCGAGGCGTTGGACGCATCGACGTAGGCGTCGCTGACCCCGGACGCAGCGACGAGCCGGGCCCGCTCCTCTCCGGAGGCGAGGTCGCCGTCGAGGAGGGCGGCGTAGCGCGCCCCCTCCGCGGCGGCGTCGATCAGGACCGTCCGCACCCAGAGCGCGTAGGCGAGCTGGACCACGCCGAGCACGAGGACCACCACGAGCGCGCCGACCAGCACGGTCTCGGCGACGGCGGAGCCCCGCTCGGGATCACCGTGCAGGAGCGGCCTCGGTCGCGCAGGCCTCAGGGGCCGCTGACGCGGTCGACGGCCTGCTGGAAGAGCTGGCGCAGCCAGTCGTCGGCGAGCACCCAGACGATGGCGACGAGGCCCGCCGTCATCAGCGTCACCATCACCCAGCCGGGGACGTCGCCGCGCTCGCCGTCGGCGATCCGCTGCCGTGCTCGACGGGCCAGCGCGCTCGACGCGGTCAGCACCGTCAGGAGCAGGCCGGTGGACGCGGCGGTCAACTTCTCGGGGAAGTGCCACATCGGGGTTCCTCTCGGGTGGCGGCGCTCAGGCCGACGGTGGTGGAGCGATGGGATGGATCGGGAGGAGCGTGTGTGCGGGTCGGCCGCGGCGTCGGGGACATCAGGGCGTCCCCAGATCGAGGACCGAGATGCCGGGGAACAGGGCGAACGCGACGGTCAGCGGCAGCAGCAGGAAGACGACCGGGGTCAGCATCGCGATCTCGCGTCGGCCGCCAGACTCCATCAGCTCGCGCTTGGCGGCGTCGCGCGCGTCGGCCGCCTGCGCCCTGAGCACGTCGGCCAGGGGGCTGCCGCGCTCGATGGCGATCGCGACGCCGTCGGCGAACCGCGAGACGACCGCGAGGTTGCTGCGCCGCCCGAGGGCGGTCAGGGCCTGCGCCACCGTGGCGCCCGCGCGCACGTCGGCCAGCGTGCGCTGCAGCTCGAACGCCATCGCGCCGTGCACCGTGCGCGCCACGCGGTCCAGCGCGGCGACGGGGGACTCACCCGCACCGACGGCCAGCGCCAGCAGCTCCGCGACGGTGGGGAACTCGGCCACGATGCGGCGCTCGCGGGAGCGGACCTGTCGCGTGAGGAACCAGTCGCGCAGCAGCGCGCCACCGACCCCGCCCAGCAGCACCAGCGCGGCCACGGGGAGCGGCTGCAGTCCGCGCGCGGCGGCCAGGGGCACGGCGAGGAGCAGCCCGAGCAGGAGACCGGCGGCGGCCCACAGCACCTGCTCGACCCTGAAGCCCTCGACACCGCCGCGCCCCGGGAGCAGCGCGAGTCGGGCGCGGATGCTGGCCGACGAGCTGCCGAGGTGCTCGAGCACGCGGGACAGGTCGGTGACGACCGGGGTGACCAGGGCACGGGCGAGGCTCGCGCCGGACCTCGACCCCGTGCGGGCGACATCCACCGTGGCGAGCAGGGACGACGTCGCCGGACGTGAACCGACGTAGGGCGCCACCCGGTCGACCAGGGTCGGACGCGAGGCGCGCCAGGCGCTGACCACGAGCAGGATCCCGGCCGCCAGACCGGCACCGACGAGTGCGCCGACGGGGTTCACCGCGTGCTCCGCAGCACGCGAGGGTCCTCGGGCAGCCGCCCGATCCGGAGCATGATCGCGTACGCGAGCGCCGAGACCACCGCCCCACCCGCGAGCAGCCCGACACCCGCGGGCGTGTCGAACGCGCTCGCTGACGAGCCCCGCCCGCTCATCATGGCCAGCACGAGCCAGGGCGCGGCGACGGCGAGCCTGGCACCGTTGACCGTCCACGACTGGCGAGCCTCGAGCTCGCCCCGCGTGCGCTGGTCGGTCCGCAGGAACTCCGACAGGGTGCGGAGCATGCGGCCCAGGTCGGTGCCGCCCACCTCGGTCGCCACCCGGAGCGTCACCGCCAGCCGGTCGGCGACAGGGTCGGCCAGCCGCTCCTGCCACACGGCCAGGGCATCGAGGAAGCGACCCGAGGCTCGGTACTCGGAGGCGAAGACGGCCATGTCGGCGCGCAGATCCTCCGGACCGCGGTGCGCCATCGCCATCATCGCCTCCGGGAGGGTCAGCCCGGCGCGAACGGCCGAGGTGAGGTCGTCCACGACGTCGGGCCAGAGCTGGCTCAGCTCGACACGTCGTCGTCGCGCGCGGGAGCGCACGTAGCCGAGCGGCAGCACCGCGACGATGGCCGCGAAGGCGATCGAGACGCTCACCGCGCTGCCGGTGCCGAGCGCGACGAACGCCACGACCAGCCCGAGTCCGACCGAGACTCCGGCGAATGCGGGGAGCGTCACCGCATGCATGCCGGCCTGCGCAGCGAGGTCGGTCCACGCCGTGCGCACGCGGTTCGGTGCCGCCAGGGTCGGCACGTCGTGCCAGGTGGCCGACCACATCAGCAGCAGACCGACGCCGAGCAGGAGCCCGACGGTCGCACCCATCAGGCGGCCCACCCGTCGTCGGCGTCGTCGCTCAGCAGGTCGGCGAGATCGTAGCCCGCGCGCTCGAACCGCTCCTCGCCCCCGGGGTAGCCGTTGCCCCGGGTGAGGCGGCCGGGCCGGTCGGTGCCGGATCGGTGGAACAGGTCGGAGGTCTCCACCACGCCGTTCTCGCTGCGTCCGGTCACGGCGACGATCTCCCGCACGCTGCGCAGACCCGAGCCGTCGAGCTCGACGTGCACGACGACGTCGATCGCGGTCGCGACCGTCGGGACCACGAACGTGCTGGACACGTTCGACCCGGCGAGGAGGGGCAGGAGGCAGAGCTTGTGGACCGCCTCGCGCGCGCTGTTCGCGTGGACCGTTCCCATGCCGGGCAGTCCAGCGTTGAGCGCGATCAGCAGGTCGAGCGACTCAGCCTCGCGCACCTCACCGATGACCAGCCGGTCGGGGCGCATCCGCAGAGCCTCCTTCACGAGCCTCCGGAGGTTGATCTCGCCGGTGCCCTCGAGGTTCGGCTGGCGGCACTGCATCCCCACGTGGTCTCGCACCCCGGGCTGCAGCTCGAAGACCTCCTCGCACGTCACCAGGCGCTGCGAGCTCGGGATCGACCCGCACAGGGCACCGAGCATCGTCGTCTTGCCGGCCTGGGTGCCGCCGCTGACGATGACGTTCAGCCCGACGGCGACCGCCGCGTCCAGGAAGTCGGCGGCGCGTCTCGGAAGGCTTCCGAGCGCGACGAGGTCGTCGAGGTGCTGGGCGCGCGCGGTGTACTTGCGGATGTTCACGGCGAGGTGGGTGCGGGTGACGTCGGGAATGACCACGTGGACGCGCTCACCCGTCGCGAGGGTCGCGTCGACGAACGGCGTGCTCAGGTCGAGTCGGCGCCCCGAGGGTCGCAGCATGCGCTCGGTGAGATCACGAACCTCGTCGGTGGTGAGCATCAGCGTCGTCAGCTCGGACAGGCCGCGCCGGGCCACGAACACGCGGCCGGGGGCGTTGATCCAGATCTCCTCGATCTCGGGGTCGTCGAGGAAGGCCTGCAGCGGCCCGAGCCCGGCGACGGCGTCGACCATCGCCTTGGCTGCCAGCGGCACGTCGTCGAGCGCCGGGACCAGGCTGCGCAGGGCGCGCTCCTCGTAGTCCGTGATCGCCTCGGCGACGAGGGATCGAAATGCGGACTCCTCCCGGGTGGGGTCGAGGGCGCGACGCCGGACGAGCTCGCGCACCTCTGCCTCGAGACGTACCAGTGAATCGACCATGACCACCCTCCGGGGTTGCGACAGTAGGGGAGGGGTGGGGGACGTGGCTAGCCACTCTTCGAAATTGTGGACAACTCTGTGTGACGGTTCGGCCCCGTCCGATCAGGGACCTCTCGTCAGCCGAATGCGCCGGCCAGGGCGGCGATGCCCAGCCCCAGGGCCGGGCCCACCACCGCGAAGATCGCCACGCCGAGCCCGAGCTTCGACACCCCGTTCATCGTCTTGCGCAGTCCGAGGCGCGTGGCCGCCTGCTCGATGAGGGCGTTGCCCTCGCCCGAGCTGAAGGTGTAGTCGACGACGACACCGGGCCGCAGGTCGTCGTCGAACGCGAACTCCTTGCGGAACGAGAACTCCCGGATCGTGCCCGTCGCGTACGACATGCCACCGCGGATCACCGGACGCGGCATCCCGCCGGAGACGTCGAGGCCCGCCTGCCACGCCAGGGTCTTGCGGGTGTCGCGCACGGAGTAGGACCGACCGTCGTCGCTGACCTTCACCAGGTGCGTGAAGACGTACCGCAGACCCTTGCGCTGGAACAGCGTCCACCACTGCGCGTCGACCACGTCGATGTGCACGGTGAAGGCGTCGTCGGTCTCGTCCACCACGGTGTACGGCCGGCCCTGCGTGAGCTGCCGGACCTCCTGCGCGAGAGCGGCGGCGGGGCGGGCGGCTGGCGGGGGCGTCGTCATGCGCCCACCGTAGGCAGCGCCGCCCGCGCGCGGTGAGGTGGAGGTCTCAGTCGTCCTCAGCGGGCACCTCGGCGACGGGCGGCCTCCACGTCATCGGTGTCGGGGGAGGGCGCGCCTTCCCAGGTGCTGCGCGGGGACGAGCCGCGTCACGCGTGCGGCGTCGATCGAGGTCGTGCAGACGGTGCCGGGGACGCGCCGCGCGTGGACCAGGTGATTCGCCGCCCGCGACGACCGTCAGGCGCGGCCGCGGGTCCCGACGCCGGCGAGACCCCAGCGGATGGTGGCCGTGGCCAGCGCGCCGCCCGCCCGACGCAGGCGGTCGCCGCGCGGGCCGCCCAGGCGCAGCTCGGCGCGCGTCCAGTCGGGCATGAGACCGATGGCGCCGGCGGCGATCAACCGGTACGGCTGCCGCGACGTCCACGCGAGCGGCGGTTCGCGCAGCAGGAAGTGCGCCGTGTCGACGGCGGCCTCGCTCGCCGTCAGCTCCGGGCGGTAGGACGCGAGGGACTCGGCGAGCTCCGCCGTCGTCGTCGGGACGTCGGTGGCCCCCAGCGACCGGGCGACGCGCGAGGTCTGGGCCACGTAGGTGTCGGCCTCGGCGTCGGTCAGCGGGCGAGCCCCGTGGAGCTGGTGCGCACGGAGGAAGGAGTCGATCTCGGCGATGTGGACCCAGGTGAGCAGGTGCGGGTCGGAGGCGCGGTAGGGCCGGCCGTCGGGTGCCTTCCCGCGCACGCGCTCGTGCACGGCGCGGATGCGATCGATCATCGCCTGGGCGTCGTCGGCCGTGCCGAAGGTCGTGACCGCGAGGAACGTGGAGGTGCGCTCGAGGCGCCCCCACGGGTCGCCGCGGTAGCCGGAGTGACCCGCCACGCCCGCCATCGCGAGCGGGTGGAGCGACTGCAGGAGGAGAGCGCGCAGGCCGCCGACGAACATCGAGGCATCGCCGTGCACGCGCTGGATCGGGCTGTCGGCCTCGAACCAGCGGGGACCGGGGGTGTCGTGGATGCGACTGCGCGCGTCGTAGCCGTTCGTGCCCGCCACCTTGGTGAAGAGGGCGTGACCGATCTGTTCCCGTGCTCGCGCCACCGGCGTCGTGATGCCCACGTCTCCATGGAAGCACGCCCGGGCGGCCGGGGCACGGTTCGAACGCACCGGACCCCGTCAGCGAGCGGCGACCCGCGGGTCGAGCCGCAGCGTGCCGTCCGAGCGCCGGTGCTGGACGAGCGCCAGGACCGAGGCGAGGGCGAGGCCGACGGCGGCCATCTCCAGCACCTCCTCGACCATGGTCCCGTAGAGGTAGGCGTTCGTGACGATGCCGTCGTTGCGCTCCAGGATGCTGCCGTTAACGGTCTCCACCCCGACGGCGCCGAGGACGAAGAGCGTCCCGGCGACCACGATCCCGAGCCTGCTCGCGGCGGGCAACGACAGCACGGCGCGCAGCAGCACCGCCGCCACCACCACGGCGATGGGCAGCCCGACGAGCACCCACGTGAACCAGAGGTCGAACGGCAGGGCGGTGGCCAGGCTCTGCGCCGGACCGTCGAGACGCTCGTGCAGCTCGAGGTACTCGTCGGCGGAGGCGAGCGTCGCCACGACGGCGATGAACCACCACGACCGCGGCCGCTGCGGTCGCGCCAGCGCGATCGCGATCGACGCGACGGCCAGGAGGAGCCACAACCCGGCGGAGTACCAGGTGGCCACGTTGTGCTCGCGGCCGACGTCGAAGTGCCAGAAGACGGTGTGGATGTCGTCGAAGTACTGGGCCGGCGCATTCTGCAGCAGGGTGAGGGTCGCGAGGGCGATGAGCGTGATGAGCAGCCCGATGCCGGCGGTCACGGCCGCCATCCGGCGCAGCGGCAGCGAGCGGTAGCCCCGGTCGGTGTCCGCGGGGTCAGACGTGTCCGCGGCGTCCGCGGCGCCGGCGGCGGCTCCGGGGTGCTGGTGGTTCGTGGGAGCGTCGATGCCGTCTGTCACCCCGACACGGTAGTGGCGGTGCATGAGACCAACATGAGAGAGGCTGGACGAGCTCGTCCAGCCCCACCTGGTAGAAGTGGGGGACCAGTCCGCTCGTCCCCGGAGGCACCGTTGCGTTCCCGCCGTCTGCTCGTCCTCGCCCTGCTGCTGCCGCTCGCCGCGTGCACGAGCGAGCCAGCGCCGGACTCGACCGAGACCGCGCCCAGCCCCACCGCCGTCGAGACGACGCCGGTGGAGATCCCCGGACCGCGCGACCTCGAGGTGACGCGCGTGATGATCCAGGACGGTGAGGTCGCCCAGGGGCAGGCGGAGATGCTGCCGGCGCAGTCGCGCTTCCACGTGGACGCCGCGTGCCTGGCGGGCGACCCGACGGCGCTCGCCGCCGTCTCCGTGCTGATCGACGGCGCGTCCTCGACCGCCAAGGAGATGGCGTGCGACGGCACGCCCGTCTCGATCCAGATGCTCGGCAAGCCGCAGGACGCGACCGTGCAGCTCTCGCTCTCCGTGCCCGAGGGCGACGACGTCACGGCCTACGCCGTCGGCACCGCGGAGTAGGTCCAGGACCTGAGGATCGGCCTGATCTGACCCGCACCGTGCCGTCGGATGGCGGCTGGTTGACCGAGGCTTGAACAGCCCAAGAACGTTGCAGTCCCGCGCTTCGAAACGATTCGACAAGACCCGGGTGAGGGGCGCAGACTGGGGTGCCACCGACAGCGCCCACGCGTCGGCACGGCGAGCCCCGACGACACCTCGCGCCCCGAAACTGAGCCAGCCATGACCCAAGCGCCCGCCCGCCCCTCGCTCTCCGCCGCCCCCTCCGTTCCCGGCAACGCCGGCCCGTCCGTCGACGGCGTCGCGACCGGTCGCCCGCCCCGCCCCCGCCCGGCCCTCGTCGGCCTGCTCGGGGCGATGTCCGCCGTCTTCGCCATCACGGTCGACATGTATCTTCCCTCCCTGCCGCAGGTGGCGGAGGAGATGGAGGTCAACGCCGCGACGGCGCAGCTGACGATCTCGTTCATGATGTTCGGCGCGGCGTTCGGCCAGCTCGTCGTCGGACCGTGGTCCGACCGCGTCGGCCGCCGCAAGCCCGTCATCATCGGTGCCGCGTTGCACATCGTCGCCTGCCTCCTGGTGCTGTTCGGCTCCGGGATCGCGGTGTTCCTCGGCCTCCGGCTGATGCAGGGCGTCGGCGCCGCAGCCCTGGGCGTCTGCGCCCAGGCGTTCATCCGCGACCGCTACAACGGTCCCGTCGCCGCCGCGACCCTCTCGCGCCTCATGCTCGTCATCGGCGTCGCGCCCCTGTTCGCGCCGACCGCCGGCGAGTTCATCGCCCACCACTGGGGCTGGCGCGCGGTCTTCGGCGTCCTGGCGGCGTGCGGTCTGCTCGTCATGCTCGCGGTGTGGAAGTTCCTGCCGGAGTCGCACCCGCCCGAGCGGCGCGCCGTCGGCGGCGTCTCGACGGCGCTGCGCAGCTACCGCGTGCTCGTGGCCGACCGGCGGTTCCTCGCGTTCGCGGTGCTGCCCGGGCTCATCAGCGGTGCGCTGATGGCCTACGTCTCCGGCTCACCGTTCGTGCTGCAGGGCCAGTTCGGTCTCACCGGCGCGCAGTTCTCGCTGTTCTTCGCCGTGGCGGGCGTGCTCATGGTCGGCATGGCGCAGATCAACGCCTCGCTCGTGCACCGGTACTCGCCGATCCGGATCATCAGGGTCGCGCTCCCGGCCCAGATCCTCGTGGTGCTCGTGCTGCTGGGGATCTCGCTCGCGGGCTTCGGCGGCGTGTTCGGGTTCCTGATCCCGCTCGCGATCGCCGTGTCGTTCCAGAACTTCGTGCCCCCGAACGCCACCGCGATCGCCCTCGGTCGCCACGGCGAGCGGGCCGGTGCCGCCGCCGCGGTCTGCGGATCGCTCGGCGCCCTCCTGCCCGCCGCGATCAGCCCGCTGGTGGGCGTGTTCGGCGGCACCGCGGTGTCCATGGCCGCGGTGATGCTGGGATCGCTGCTCCTCGCGCTCGCCGTCGTCGCCTTCGCCACCCCGGCCTTCCGCCGCGGCGGGTACGAGGCCGGACGGGACTGACGCCGTCGCGATCGACCCCACTGCCGTTCGTCAGCTGGAGCTGACCTCGCGGCGGCGCGCGTACCGCGCCGCCAGGTACAGCAGCGAGCCGATCACGGCGTAGCCGAGCGCCCCGAGCCAGACCACGCCGCTCTGCTGGAACAGCAGCACGATGCTCGTGATGATCGCGAGCACCGGCACGACGCGCGGGATCGAGAAGTGCTCGTGCTCGACCTTGTCCTTCTTCAGCACGAGCACGCTGACGTTCGCGGAGATGAAGACCAGCAGCAGGAGCAGCACCGTCGTCTCGGCGAGCGTGCCGACGTTGCCCAGGAACGACAGCCCGATCGTCGCGGCACCGACCACGATGATCGAGACCCACGGCGTGCCGCGCTTCGGGAGCACGCGACCGAACGCGCGGGGGAGCAGGCCCGCCTCGGCGAGACCGAAGCCCACGCGGCTGGCCATCACCATGAACAGCAGGCCACCGTTGGCGATCGCCACCAGGGCGATGAGGCTGAACAGCCAGGTCGGGACGCCGATGCCGGTGGCCTGGACGACGTCGAGCAGCGGGCCGCTCGAGCTCGCGAGCTCGTCGGCCGGCAGCACGATGGCGGCGCCGACGGCGATCCCGAGGTACACGACGGCCGCCGTGATGAGCGCGCCGAACAGCGCCCGCGGGTAGACCTTGCTCGGGTTGCGGACCTCCTCGGCCATGTTGGCCGCGGCCTCGAAGCCGAGGAAGGAGAAGAACGCCACGACGGACGCCGCGAACGCGCCCTGCACCGGCGGCACGCCCTCGGCGAAGGTCACCAGGCGCGAGGCGTCGCCGCCCCCGCCGAAGAAGAACATCGACGCGACCGTGATCACGATGACCAGACCGCTGACCTCGATGACCGAGGCCACCAGGTTCGCGGTCAGCGACTCCTTCACGCCGCGCAGGTTCACGAGCGTCAGCACCACGATGAAGACGACGGCGACGATCTGCGGGTTCACGTCCACCAGGGCGGTGAAGTAGTCGCCCGAGAACGCGTTGGCGAGGGCGGCCGCCGTCGTGATCCCCGAGGAGAGCATGAGGAAGCCGACGATGAAGGCGACGTACGGCTTGCCGAACGCGCGCTCGGCGAAGCGGGCGGCGCCGCCCGCGTGCGGGTACTTCGTGATCAGCTCGGCGTAGGTGCCGGCGGTCAGGAGCGCGACCACCAGCGCGATCAGGAGCGGCAGCCAGATGACGCCGCCGACGTCCGTGGCCATGGTCCCGACCAGCGTGTAGATGCCTGCCCCGAGGGTGTCGCCGACGATGAAGGCGAACAGCAGGGGCCCCGTGATCACCTTCTTGAGGCCGCCGCTCGATCGAGCCGCGCCGTCGCCCGTCGTCGTGGTGGTGCCGGATCCAGCGCTGGGTTCGCTCATCGGGCCACCTCACTACGTCACCGCCGTCAGCGCAAGAACGGGCTTCCTCGTCCGCCCGCCTGCGGCGGGGCAGGATGGAACGCATGCTGATCGACGACGACACCACCACGCGCCCCGACCTGCTCGGCACCCACGGCATGGTCGCCTCGACCCACTGGCTCGCCTCGGCCTCCGGGATGGCGGTGCTCGAGGCGGGCGGGAACGCGTTCGACGCCGCCGTCGCCGCGGGCCTCGTGCTGCACGTCGTCGAGCCGCACCTCAACGGGCTGGGCGGCGACATGCCGGTGATCGTGCACGAGGCGGCGACGGGCACCACGCGCGTCGTCAGCGGTCAGGGTGTCGCACCGCAGGCGGCCACGACGGCGGCCTACCGCGACCTCGGGGTCGACGCGATCCCCGGCACGGGGCACCTCGCCGCCGTCGTGCCCGGGACGTTCGGCGCCTGGATGCACCTGCTCGGCCGCTACGGCACGAAGCCGCTGGAGGAGCTGGTGGGCTACGCCGTCGGCTACGCGCGGCACGGCCATCCGACGCTCCCGCGCGTGACGAGCACGATCGAGGCGGTCGCGCACGTGTTCCGCGACCACTGGACCGCCTCGGCCGGGGTCTACCTCGCGGGCGGTGCGGCCCCCGCGCCCGGGTCGCGCCTGCGCAACCCCGACCTCGCCGACACCCTCGACCGTCTCGGTCGCGAGGCCGCGGCGGCCGGGTCCGACGTCGCAGCCCAGGCCGAGGCCGCCCGCGCCGCCTACTACGAGGGCTTCGTCGCCGAGGCCGTGGACGCCTTCGCGCGCACGCCGCAGTGGGACGGCGTCGGACCGGACGCCGCCGACGCGACGCACCGCTCGTTCCTGACCGGCGCCGATCTCGCGGCCTGGCGCGCGACCGAGGAGGCGGCGGCCTCGCTGACGTTCGGCGGCGTCGAGGTGCTCAAGCCCGGGCTGTGGAGCCAGGGCCCCGTGCTGCTGCAGCAGCTCGCGATCCTGCAGGCGGCGGGCGTGGGTGACCTCGCTGCCGACGACCCGCGCTGGATCCACCTCGCGATCGAGGCGAGCAAGCTCGCGATGGCCGACCGCGAGGCCTTCTACGGCGACTCGCTCGCGCCGGGCGACCCGCGCGCCGTGACCGTGGCCGACCTCCTCGACCCCGCCTACGTGCGCTCGCGCGCCGCGATCGTCGGCGACCGTGCCCTCGACGGCTTGCGGCCCGGCTCGCCGCGCGGCGTCGAGCCGCGGCTGCCGGCGCACGTGCGTCGCGCGATGGGGGGCGACGGCGGAGCCTGGCCCCGCGGGCTGGGTGAGGTTCGCCCCGGCGAGGGCGAGCCGACCGTGGCGCGCGGTGACACGTGCCACCTCGACGTCGTGGATCGGTGGGGCAACGTGGTCTCGGCGACGCCGTCGGGCGGCTGGCTGCAGAGCTCGCCGGTGATCCCCGGGCTCGGGTTCTCGCTGCCCACGCGCGGGCAGATGTTCTGGCTGGAGGAGGGCCACCCGGCGTCGCTGCGCCCGGGCGTCCGCCCGCGCACCACGCTCAGCCCCGGCCTGCTGCGCGGCCCGGACGGACGCGTGACGGCGTTCGGCACGCCCGGCGGCGACCAGCAGGACCAGTGGACCGTGCCGTTCCTCGTGCGCCACCTCCTGCACGGCGCGTCGCTGCAGGCCGCGATCGACGCCCCGAGCTGGCACAGCACGCACGCGCCGAGCTCGTTCTCCCCGCGTGGGGCCGAGCCGATGGGCGTGGTCGCGGAGTCGCGCCTGGGGGAGCGGGCGCTGGCCGACCTGCGCAAGCGCGGGCACCTGGTGGAGGAGTCGGGCCCCTGGTCGCTGGGGCGGATCTCGGCGGCGGGCGTGCGCGCCGACGGCCTCCTCGAGGCGGCGGCGAACCCGCGCGGGATGCAGGGCTACGCCGTCGGGCGCTGACGCCCCGCGACACGCAGACACCCCTTCAGGTTGCCTCGACCATAAGCCCGGGTCTACTCTCGACCCAGGACTTAACGTCGATGCGACCAGAAGGGGTGGACGATGGCTCTCCAGCTCGCCGTCTCCAGCGTGATCCTCGCGCTGCGCCCCTCTCCTGACGACGACGGCGACGACGGCGGTGGCGTCCTCGGCCTCTGGATCCCGCTCGTCCGCCGCATCCGCGAGCCGTACGAGGGTCGGTGGGCGCTGCCCGGCGGCCCGCTGGGGGAGGGCTGCGGCCTCGAGCAGGCGGCGCGCAACGCCCTGACGACCTCCACCGGTCTCGACCCCGCCTACCTCGAGCAGCTCTACGCGTTCGGAGGCCTGGACCGCTCGCGCGACCGCGAGAACGAGGGCCCCGACCCCGACCGCGTCGTCTCGATCGTCTACTGGGCGCTCGTGCGCGCCGAGGAGGACCAGGCCGCGGTGCGTGCGCACAACGTCGAGTGGTTCCCCGTCGACGCGCTGCCCGACCTCGCGTTCGACCACATCCAGGTCATCGACTACGCCCTGGCGCGGCTGCGGGCCAAGATCCTCTACTCACCGATCGCCCACGCGTTCCTCCCCACCGAGTTCACGCTCGCGGAGCTGCGCGCGGTCCACGAGGCGGTGCTCGGGCGCGAGCTCGACCCCGCCAACTTCCGCCGACAGACGCTCGCCTCCGGCGGCGTCGAGCCGACCGGACGCCGGCTCGAGGGCACCAACCACCGCCCGCCGAGCCTGTACCGCTACCGCGCCGAGAGCGTGGCCACCAGCCCCACCCCACCCCCCAGGAGCGCGTCATGACCTCCGTCGCCGAACGCATCGCCAGCTCGGCCACCGCGAGCACGGCCCACAGCCTCGCCACCACCACCTGCGACACGGACCTCGCCGAGCCCACGTGGGTCTTCGACGCGCTCCCGACCTACGGCCCCGGCGCCTCCGTGGCCGACCCGATCCCGGCCGAGACGCCCAACGCCACGCGCCGCCCCGGTCAGCTGCCGCTCGCCTACCAGAAGATGAGCGAGGAGGAGCTGCACGCGCGCATCGTCGCGGCCAAGGAGGCGATGGGCGACCGCCTCGTCATCCTCGGCCACTACTACCAGCGCGACGAGATCGTCGCGTACGCGGACTTCGTGGGCGACTCCTTCCAGCTCGCCAACGCCGCCCTGACCAGGCCCGACGCCGAGGCGATCGTGTTCTGCGGCGTCCACTTCATGGCCGAGACGGCCGACATCCTGGCCCGCGAGGACCAGCACGTGATCCTGCCGAACCTGGCGGCCGGCTGCTCGATGGCGGACATGGCCGACGAGGAGTCGGTCGAGGCCGCGTGGGAGGAGCTCGCCGAGGTCTACGGCTTCGACCCCGCGCAGGAGATCGACGCCGGGTGGTTCGAGCGCAACCCCGGGGTGAAGCTGCCCGTGATCCCCGTGACGTACATGAACTCCAACGCCGCGCTGAAGGCGTTCTGCGGCCGCCACGGCGGCATCGTGTGCACGTCCTCCAACGCGCGCACGGTGCTGGAGTGGGCGTTCGAGCGCGGCGAGCGCGTCCTGTTCTTCCCCGACCAGCACCTCGGTCGCAACACCGCCAAGGCGATGGGCGTCCCGCTGACGCAGATGCCGATGTGGAACCCGCGCAAGGACCTCGGCGGCAACACCGAGGCCGATCTGGACGCCGCGCGCGTCATCCTGTGGCACGGCTTCTGCTCGGTCCACAAGCGCTTCACGACGGCGCAGATCGACGCCGCCCGCGCGGCCCACCCCGACGTCCAGGTCGTCGTGCACCCCGAGTGCCCGATGCCCGTGGTCGACGCCGCGGACGCGGCCGGCTCGACCGAGCTGATCCGCCGCTTCGTCGCCGACGCCGCCCCCGGCTCGACCATCGCGATCGGCACCGAGGTCAACATGGTCAACCGCCTGGCGGCGCAGCACCCGGACAAGACGATCTTCTGCCTCGACCCCGTCATCTGCCCCTGCTCGACCATGTACCGCATCCACCCGGGCTACCTCGCCTGGACGCTGGACGGCCTGGTGCAGGGGGAGTGGCGCAACGAGATCCACGTCGACCCCGACGTCGCCACCCACGCCCGCATCGCCCTGGAGCGCATGCTCGCCGCCGCTCCCCAGCCGCTCACCGGAGGTGCACGATGAAGCTCGTCGTCGTCGGATCGGGTCTCGCCGGTCTTCTCGTCGCCATCGAGGCGAGCGAGAGCATCGCCGACGCCGAGGTCACGCTCGTCACCAAGGGCTCGCTGCTGGAGTCCAACACGGCCTGGGCGCAGGGCGGCGTCGCCGTCGTCGGCCCGCAGCCGGACACCGTGGTCTCCCACGTGACCGACACCCGCCGCGCCGGGGCCGGACTCTCCGACCCGGCCGCCGCCATGGCGCTGGCGGCCGACGGTCCGACGGCCATCGACCGGCTGCTGGAGCTCGGCGTCACGTTCGACCGCGAGGGCGGCGTGCTGTGCCGCGCGCTCGAGGCGGCGCACAGCCACCCGCGCGTGCTGCGGGCGGGCGGTGACGCCACCGGCGCCGAGATCGTCCGGGCGCTCGTCGTCGCGCTGAACGACCGCGCGGTCACGGTGCTCGAGCACACGCACGCGATCGACGTGGAGCTGCGCGATCGCGCGGGCGCCGCGTCGGAGGTGGCGGGCCTCCTCGTCCGCACGCCGGCCGGCGACGTCGAGCGCCTCGACGCCGACGCCGTCGTCCTCGCGACCGGCGGCGCGGGCCAGCTGTACGCCACCACGACCAACCCGGCCGTGGCGACGGCCGACGGCGTCGCGATCGCCCTGCGCGCGGGCGCCGAGGTCGCCGACCTCGAGATGGTCCAGTTCCACCCGACCGTGCTGGCGGGCGAGCACCCGTTCCTGGTGTCCGAGGCCGTGCGCGGCGAGGGTGCCGTCCTCCTGGACGACGCCGGCCGCCGCTTCATGGTCGACGTCCACCCGGACGCCGAGCTCGCGCCGCGCGACGTCGTCGCCCGCGCCATCGCCGGGCAGGAGGCCCGCCAGGGCTCGCCCGTGATGCTGGACGCGACCCGGCTCGGCGCCGCGGCGATCGCGCAGCGGTTCCCGACCATCGTCGCCGCGTGCGCCGAGCGCGGTCTCGACATCACCACGCAGCCGGTCCCCGTGACCCCCGCCGCGCACTACTGGATGGGCGGCGTGCGCACGGACCTCGCCGGCCGCACCAGCGTGCCGGGGCTCTGGGCCGCCGGCGAGGTGGCGTGCACCGGCGTGCACGGCGCGAACCGGCTCGCCTCGAACTCGCTGCTCGAGGCGGCCGTGTTCGCGCGCCGCACCGTCGTCGCGCTGGCCGAGGCCGCCGCGACCGGCCCGCGGGCCGCCGCGCCCAGCGGGGGCGCGTGGACCGCGGCGGCCCCGCTCGACCTCGAGGACGGACCCGGCGCCGCCGACTGGGACCGCGCGCAGCTGCAGGACCTCCTGTGGGAGTACGCGGGACTGACGCGTGACGCCGACGGGCTCGCGCGCGCCGCCCACGTCCTGGCGGGGTTCGCCACGCCGTCGCTCCTGCCCGACGCGATGTTCGGTCTCCAGGCGCGCGACGTGGAGGACGCCAACCTGCTGCTCGCCGCCCGTGCTCTCGTGGCGGCCGCGGCCGCCCGCGCCGACTCGCTGGGCGCGCACACGCGCCGCGACAGCCTTCCCGTCGGGGCCGACCTCGCCGCCGACACGCAGCACCACGTCCTGGTGGCGCCGCTGCGGTACGGGGTCGGGCTCGACTTCGGGTCGGACGCGGAGCTGGTGTGAGGAGCGCGTCGTGCTGACCCGCCAGGTGCTGGACGCCGTCGTGACCCTCGCGCTGCTCGAGGACGCCCCGTCCGGCGACCTCACGGGTGAGGCGTTCGTCCCCGCCCCGGCCCGGGCGCGTGCCGTGGTGCGGGCGCGCGAGGAGGGCGTGATGGCGTGCGGCGACGTGGTCGCTGCCGTGATGCACGCCGTCGACCCGGCCGTGGCCGTGACCGACGTGCTGCCCGACGGCGCCGCGTTCGGCCCCGGCGACGTGCTGGCGACGATCGACGGTCCGGCGCGCGCCGTGCTGCGCGGTGAGCGCGTGCTGCTCAACCTGCTGGCGCGGATGGTCGCCGTCGCGACCCGCACGCGCGCGTACGTGGCCGAGGTCGACGGCGCCCGCTCGGCCAGCGGCCGGGCGGTGCGCGTGGTCGACACGCGCAAGACGACGCCGGGCCTGCGCGCGCTGGAGAAGCACGCGGTGGTCTGCGGCGGCGGCCACAACCACCGGTTCTCGCTGTCGGACGCCGTGATGGTCAAGGACAACCACCTCACGACGCACGCGGCCGGCGAGGTCACGGCGGCGCTTCGGTCGGCGGCCGAGCGGCTGCCGCACACCACCCACATCGAGGTCGAGGTGGACCGGCTCGACCAGATCGAACCCGTGCTCGCCTCCGGCGTGGTCGGCACGATCATGCTCGACAACTTCACGCTCGCCGATCTCGCGACCGGGGTCGCGCAGGTCGCGGGCCGAGCACTCGTCGAGGCCAGCGGGGGAGTCACGCTGGCGAGCATCGGCGCGATCGCGCGCACCGGCGTCGACCTCGTCTCCGTCGGCGCGCTGACGCACGGCGCGGGGTCCGTGGACCTCGGTCTCGACATCGACGTGTCCGCGGACGCCGGGGCCACCGCGGACGCCGGCGCCTGACGTGGTCTACCTCGACGCCGCCGCCACGACGCCTGTGCGCCGCGAAGCGCTCGAGGCGATGTGGCCGCACCTGACGGGGCGGTTCGGCAACCCCTCGTCGGTGCACGCCCTGGGGCACGACGCCGCGGCGGTGCTCGACGACGCGCGGCGCGCGGTCGCCCGCGTGCTCGGCGCGCGACCCGCCGAGGTGTCCTTCACCTCGGGCGGCACCGAGGGCGACAACGCCGCGGTCAAGGGCCTCGCGCTCGCGCGGCGCGAGGCGACCGGGGCGACGCGCGTGGTGGTGAGCGCCGTCGAGCACGACGCCGTGCTGGCCTCCGCGCACTGGCTCGGCCGGTTCGGTTTCGAGGTCGTGGTGCTCGGGGTCGACGGCGACGGACGGGTCGATCCCGGCGAGGTCGCCGCGATCCTGGACGGGGGCGACGTCGCGGTCGTCTCGCTGCAGCTCGCGAACAACGAGGTCGGCACGGTCCAGCCGGTGGCGCAGGTGGCGGCGCTGACCCGGGCCGCCGGGGTGCCGCTGCACACCGATGCGGTGCAGGCGGCCGGGTGGCTGCCGCTCGACGTCGCGGCGCTGGGCGCTGACGCCCTCACGCTCTCGGGCCACAAGGTCGGGGCTCCGCCCGGAACCGGCGCGCTCTGGGTGCGGCGCGGTGTGCGCCTCGAACCGCTGGTGCACGGCGGGGGACAGGAGCGCGGTCGGCGCTCGGGCACGGAGAACGTGCCGGGTGCGGTGGGGTTCGGCGTCGCACTCGGGCTGGCCGAGGCCGAGCGGGTGACCGCGACCGGCGACGGCGTCGACCCCGTCTCGCGCGACCGCGACGCCTTCGTGGCGGCGGTGCTCTCCGGCGTCGGCCCGCTCCTGCCGGGCGATCGCGGTGTCCGGCTGACCGGACACCCGACGCTGCGCCTGCCGGGACACGCGTCGTTCGTGCTCGGCGGTGTGAGCGGTGAGGCGGTGCTCCTGGAGCTGGAGGAGCGCGGCGTGCTGAGCTCGTCCGGCTCGGCGTGCCACGCGGGCTCCGACGAGCCCTCGCACGTGCTGACGGCGATGGGGATCGACCGCGAGACGGCGCAGACCGCGCTGCGGTTCACCTGGTCGCGCACGACGTCGGCGTCCGATCTGACGTCGGCCGCGCACGCTCTCGTCGACGCGGTGAGCACCCTCCTCCCTTGACTCGCGAGGTACTTCTGGGCGTCTCCGAGGTACTTCTGGCCGTTCGCGAGGTACTTCCCGAGCCCGATCTCGCACGGAAAGTACCTCGCCGACGCCCGAAATCACCTCGCGAACGCCCCAAAGTGCCTCGCGGTTGACGGCGTGGGCGGACCTGTGGTTCATTACTCAAGTAACGAACCAAGGAGGACCGATGTTCGACGGACCCGAGCCGCTCTACGTGCAGATCGCCACGCACGTGCGCGACCAGGTGCTCTCCGGCGACCTCGGCGAGGAGGAGCAGGTCATGTCGACCACCCAGTTCGCCACCACGTACCGGATCAACCCCGCCACCGCGGCGAAGGCCTTCGCCGGCCTGGTCGAGGAGGGCGTGCTCTACAAGCGCCGCGGCCTCGGCATGTTCGTCGCCCCCGGCGCCCGCGAGCTCCTGCTCGACTCCGGACGCCGCGCCTACGTCGCCGACGTCCTGGACCCGGCGTTGGCGCAGGCCGCCCGCCTCGGGATCCCGATGGACGTCGTGCTCGCCCGGGTGCACGCCTCGGCGCTCGCCGTACCCCCCGCCGCACCCGCGTCCGCGCAGGACGCCGCCTCCGGGACGGTGCGGTCGTGACCGCCGCGTCCCTCACCCGTACCGTGCTGGCGCGCGTCGCCCGCCCGCGCACCCTGGCTCCGTGGGCCTGCAGCATCGCCGGCGGTCTCGGCGGCTGGGCGCTGCTGACGCTCTGGTGGGACCAGGACCTCGACGCCGTGGGGCTCGGCCTCGTCGCCGCGATGCTCGTCGTGGGGCTCGCAGGGTCCGTCTCGGTCCTGCTCGCCTCCGACGTCCTGCGTCTCGCGCTCGTCGCCGGCGCGACGCGTCGCCGCGTGCTCGCGGCGTGGGCCCTCCTGACCGTCCCGCTCGTCGTCCCGGTCGTGGCGGTCGTCGTCGCCGGGGTGTCGGCGGTCGGTGCGTCCTGGGGCTGGATCCCGAGCGGCCTCGTACCCCTCCTGATCGTCGCGACGACGACCTGGTTCGGCGGGCTCGGCCTGCTCTGCGCGCTCGCGTCCCCGCGGCGACGGGTCCGCCGCACCGCCGCCCCCGGGCTCCTCCTCCTCGCCCTCGCCTCCGCCGTGGGTGCGGGAGCCACGACGTTCGACCCCGTTCCCGGGTGGGCGATCCTCGCCGTCGCCCTGGTCCTCACCATCGCCGTGGCCGCGCGCCTCGCCCTGGGCACCTCCGTGCCCCCCGACCGCGCCGGCCTGCTGGCCCGCACCCCCACCACCAGGAGAAAGGTCGCCCGATGACCACCGCACCGATCGCCGTCGCAGCGCACGGCCTGACCAAGCGCTACGACGACGTCGACGCCCTCGCCGGCGTCGACCTCGAGATCCGCGCCGGCGCCGTCACGGGCCTGCTCGGCCGCAACGGCGCAGGCAAGTCGACGCTCCTGCAGCTCGTCGCGGGCTTCGAGCGCCCGACGTCGGGCCGCATCCTGGTCGACGGCGAGGATCCGTTCGACAACGCCGTCACCATGGCCGACACCCAGCTCGTCCGGGAGGGCGGGGACGCCTTCGCCTCCGAGCCGGTCACCGACACCCTCGGCTGGTACCGCGACCTCCGCGAGCACTGGGACGCCGACCTCGCCGCCGGTCTGGCCGACGCCTTCGAGCTGGACACCAGCCAGAAGGTCGAGAACCTCTCGCGCGGCCAGTCCTCGATGGTCGGCGCGATCATCGGTCTCGCCTCCCGGGCGCCGCTGACGATCTTCGACGAGACGTACATCGGCATGGACGCACCCAACCGCGAGACGTTCTACGAGGCGCTGCTGACCGACTACGCGGCGCACCCGCGCACGATCGTGATCTCCAGCCACCTCATCTCCGAGGTCGAGCGGATGTTCGAGGACGTCGTCATCCTCGACGCCGGGCGCGTGCTCGTGCACGGCGACGCCGACGAGGTCCGCGCCCGCGGCCTGACCCTCACCGGGCGCGCGACCGAGGTCGAGCGGCTGCTCGGCACGCGCGACGTCCTCGCCCGTCGCGATCTCGGCCCGACGTCGCAGATCACCGTGCTCACCCAGCCGGGCGACGAGCTGCCTGCCCTGGCGCGCCAGGCCGGCCTCGAGGTCGACGGCGTCGGCCTGCAGGACCTGTTCGTCCACCTGACGCGGCGCACCGCCGCCTCGCCCGAAGGAGAGTCGCGATGACCGCCGCCACCCCGACCCCGATCCCGCGCCCGACCCCCGCCACGCCCGGTGCCCCCGCGGACCGCGAGGCGCGCCGCCGCCGGCTGGAGGGGCGGGCCACACTGCAGGCGTTCCTCGGGGCAGCCGGCATGGTCGCGTCCATCGGCCTGTGGTTCTGGGGCATCCTCGCGGTCGTCCAGATCGGTCTCGGCGTGCTGCTCCCGCGCCTGCTGGACGTGCTCGGCTCCGGCAGCTCAGGCGCCTCGGTCCAGGTCGGCCCGGTGGGCGCCCCGCAGGTGTTCCTGTTCGTGATGGGGATCATCACGGGGTCCGCCTTCCTCGACGTCCACGTGGCGGCCGGCGCCACGCGTCGCTCCGCGTGGCGCGGTTGGGTGCTCGCCGCCCCGGCCGTCGGGATCGCCTTCGCGGCCGTCGGACTCCTGACGACGGCGCTCGCCCGGTTCGTGACCACCACGATCGTCCCGGACGAGGCGGCAGCGGCCGTCGCCCACGGCCCGTTCGACGACGCCCTCCCCGTCGCTGCAGCCCTCGCGGTCCTCGGCGCGACGGCGTTCCTCGTCGGCATCGCGGTCAACCTGGTCTACCGGCACCTCGGCGGTGGTCTCGGCACGCTGGCGCTGCCGGTCGCCCTCGCCCCCGTCGTGCTCGCTCACGTCGTCCTGCTGCAGGGCGGTGCCTCGACGCCGGACGGCGGCAGCGTCCCCGGTGTCGGCACCTCACCCCTGGGCTGGTCGCTCGCGGTGGTCTGCCTCGCGCTCACCCCGCCCCTCCTGCACGTGCTGCTGCGCCGTCTCCCGATCACCTGACCGGGGCGGCCGGTAGGCTGGCTCATCGTGGCCACCGACTTCCCCGCCGAGATCTCCTCGCTCCGCGGCACCCTGAACCAGATCACGATCGTCAGCGACCCCGAGAAGCTGCGGGCCACGATCGCCGAGCTGGAGCAGGCGGCGTCCGCCCCGGACCTGTGGGACGACACCGAGAAGGCGCAGGGCGTCACCAGCCGGCTCAGCCACGCGCAGTCGGACCTCGAACGTCTGACGAGGCTCGCCGACCGCATCGACGACCTCGAGACCCTGGTGGAGCTGGCCAGCGAGGAGAGCGACGCCGAGACGCTGGCCGAGGCCGAGGCCGAGCTGATCGTCATCCGCCGGGCGCTGGGCGAGCTCGAGGTCCGCACGCTGCTCGCGGGGGAGTACGACGCCCGCGAGGCCGTCATCACCATCCGCTCCGGCGCCGGCGGCGTGGACGCCGCTGACTTCGCCGAGATGCTGATGCGCATGTACCTGCGCTGGGCCGAGCGCCACGGCCACCCCACCACGGTGATGGACACCTCCTACGCGGAGGAGGCGGGCCTGAAGTCCGCGACGTTCGAGGTCAAGGCGCCCTACGCCTTCGGCACCCTCAGCGTCGAGGCCGGAACGCACCGCCTCGTGCGCATCTCGCCCTTCGACAACCAGGGCCGTCGTCAGACCTCCTTCGCCGCCGTCGAGGTCATCCCGCTCATCGAGCAGACCGACCACATCGAGATCCCCGAGAACGAGATCCGCGTGGACGTCTTCCGCTCCTCGGGCCCGGGCGGGCAGTCCGTCAACACGACCGACTCGGCCGTGCGCCTGACGCACATCCCGACCGGCGTCGTCGTCTCGATGCAGAACGAGAAGTCCCAGATCCAGAACCGCGCCGCCGCGATGCGCGTGCTCCAGTCGCGTCTTCTCCTGCTGCGCCAAGAGCAGGAGAACGCCAAGAAGAAGGAGCTCGCGGGCGACGTCAAGGCGTCCTGGGGCGACCAGATGCGCTCGTACGTGCTGCAGCCCTACCAGATGGTCAAGGACCTGCGCACGGAGCACGAGTCCGGCAACCCCTCGGCGGTGTTCGACGGCGAGATCGACGACTTCATCGACGCCGGCATCCGTTGGCGCCGCCAGGGTCAGATCGCGGCCGAGGAGGCCTGAGCCCTCGAGGCCGAGGCCCCTCTCCCAGGCCCTTCACAGGAAACAAGGGTCCGGCGTGGCGTGCGTCGAGCACTTGCGGCGTGTGCCTATGGTGGCTCGGGCCAGAGCGTGACCACCGTTCCCCGTACCCGAGACTGGCCCGCTGTGAGTGACGTGCTGCTGTGATTCGTTTCGCTAAGGTCTCCAAGGTCTACAAGCGCGGGGCCCGTCCCGCGCTCGACCGCGTGTCCCTCGGGGTGGAGCGCGGTGAGTTCGTCTTCCTCGTCGGCGCCTCCGGCTCCGGCAAGTCGACGTTCCTGCGCCTCGTGCTCCGCGAGGAGCGCGCCACCTCGGGCCGCGTGCACGTCGCCGGCCGCGAGATCACCACGCTCTCGCAGTGGAAGGTGCCCGGCCTCCGCCGCCAGATCGGCGTCGTGTTCCAGGACTTCCGCCTGCTCCAGAACAAGACCGTGTTCGAGAACGTCGCCTTCGCGCAGCAGGTCATCGGCCGTCCCCGGCACACCATCGCGCGCGAGGTCCCCGAGACCCTGGAGCTCGTCAAGCTCGCTGGCAAGGAGAAGCGGCTGCCGCACGAGCTCTCCGGCGGTGAGCAGCAGCGCGTCGCGATCGCGCGCGCCATCGTCAACCGGCCGAGCATCCTGCTGGCCGACGAGCCCACGGGCAACCTCGACCCCGCCACGTCCGCCGGCATCATGAAGCTCCTCGACCGCATCAACTCCACCGGCACCACCGTGGTCATGGCCACGCACGACGAGGTCATCGTCGACCAGATGCGCAAGCGCGTCGTCCAGCTGATCGACGGCGAGGTGGTCCGCGACGAGAGCGAGGGCCGCTACGTCGTCGACTCCGAAGCCGCAGCGGCCGCAGCCCTTGCGGGCGCCCGCACCGACCGCACCCGCACGGAGCGCTCCGCATGAGCCGGTTCAGGTTCGTCCTCGGCGAGATCGGCCAGGGACTCCGGCGCAACATGTCGATGGCGGTCTCCGTCGTCCTGGTCACGTTCGTCTCCCTCACGTTCGTCGGTGCCGCATCGCTGCTGCAGATGCAGATCGGCAAGATGAAGGGCGAGTGGTACGACCGCGTCGAGGTCTCCGTCTTCCTGTGCCCGAGCGGCACACCGCGCGTGGAGACGTGCGCGGGCGGTGAGGCGACGCAGGACCAGATCACCGAGATCCAGGGCATCCTCGAGGCGCCCGCGATGGCCTCCTACGTGGACGAGATCTTCTTCGAGACCAAGGAGCAGGCCTACGAGGCCGTCCGCGCGCAGGCCGGCGAGGAGGACTGGTTCCAGCTCCTGTCCGTCGACCAGATGCAGGCCTCGTTCCGGGTCAAGCTGACCGATCCCACGCAGATCGACATCGTCATGGACGAGGTGGCCGGCCGCACCGGGGTGGAGGAGGTGCTGGACCAGCGCGAGATCTTCGAACCGATCTTCCTGGTGATGAACCGCGCCACCGTGCTCTCGGTGGGTCTCGCCGTCGTCATGACGGTGACGGCCGTGCTGCTGATCACCACGACGATCAGGCTCTCGGCGATGAGCAGACGCCGGGAGACCGAGATCATGAGGTTCGTCGGCGCCTCCAACTTCTTCATCCAGCTGCCGTTCATGCTCGAGGGTGCGCTCGCCGCGCTGCTCGGTGCCGTGCTCGCCACCGGGACCCTGTGGTTCGGGGTGCGGTACGGCGTCGAGGACTGGCTCAGCAGCTCGGTCGGTTTCGTCACCGACTACGTCACGACGGCGGAGGTCTGGCTCATCGCGCCGGTCCTCGCGGCCATCGGGATCGCCATCGCCGCCATCAGCTCGCTCGTGAGCCTGTCCCGCTACACGAAGGTCTGAGGTTCGCCCCGATGTCCTCCCGCACCCCCCTCGCCGGTCACCGGTCCCGCAACCGCACCCGAGCTGCTCTCGCGGCCGTGCTCGCCGGCGCCGTTCTGCTCGTCGGCGGCATCGCGCAGGCCGACACGCTCGAGGAGCTGCAGAGCCAGCGCCAGGCGAACGAGAGCGAGCAGGAGCGCCTGTCCTCGGAGATGGAGGGGACGGACGCGTCGCTGCAGACCGTCTACCTCGAGCTGACCCGCATCGCCAACGAGATCCCGATCGCGCAGGCGGAGGTTGACCAGGCGGTGGAGGACCTCGCCGCGGCCGAGCGCCACCAGACCTCCGTCGACGACCGCCTCACGGTCGCCGAGACCGAGGCCACCACGCTGACGGGCGAGGTCGAGGAGTCGCAGGCCAAGATCGCCAGCACCGAGGACGGGATCGGCGAGCTCGCCCGGTCCACCTACCGCGGCGGCGACGGCCTGACCGCGCTGCGCGTGGTGTTCGACGCCGGCAGCCCCGAGGAGTTCGCCACCCGCACCTCGGCCGTCAACTCCGCCATGCGGTCGCAGACCGACGTGCTGGACGAGCTCGAGACGACGGCCGCCACGCAGCGCAACTCGCAGTCGCGCCTCGACGCCGTCAACGTCCGCATCGGTGAGCTCAAGGTCGAGGCGGACGAGGCCGTCGTCGCCGCGGACGAGGCCCGCGACGCCGCGCAGGACCGCCGCAACGACCTCGACACGCTGCAGACGCAGGAGACGGCCAAGCAGGCCGAGCTCGAGACCTACCAGGACACGATCGCGGTGCAGCAGGAGCAGATCGCGACCGACAACGCGAACCTCGACGCCGAGATCCAGGCGATCTTCGCCGCGCAGGCCGCCGAGCGTGCGCGCCAGGCCGAGGAGAAGCGCAAGGCCGACGAGGCCGCCGCGGCCGCGGCTGCGGCCGCCGCCCAGGCGGAGCGGGAGCGTCAGGCGGCTGCCGAGGCCAACCGCGGCTCCGGCGGCGGTGCTCCGGCGCCGGCTCCCGCGCCCGCCCCGGCACCGGCGCCCCCGGCATCGGGCGGCGGCGCCGGCCTGATCCCACCCGTGCCCTCGCCGTTCCACGTCACCTCGCCGTTCGGCATGCGCACCTACCCGATCAACGGCGGGCGCTACATGCACAACGGGACGGACATCCGCTCCGCGTGCGGCAACCCCCAGGTCTCCGCCGCGAACGGCACCGTCGTCGGCGTTCGTCCCGCACGCGGCAACGGCACGCACGGCAACCAGGTCCTCGTCGACCATGGCGTCATCAACGGCGACTCCTGGGTCACCGTCTACAACCACCTCTCGCGGTTCGCGGTCAGCAACGGCCAGTCGATCTCGCAGGGGCAGACGCTCGGCTACACCGGGATGACCGGCGCCGTCACCGGCTGCCACGTGCACGTCGAGACGTGGCGCAACGGCACCCCGATCAACCCGGAGTCCCTTCCGGGCTGGAACCGCACCAACTGACGTCCGTCCCCGATCCGCAGAGGTGAAGCGATGCGTTCCCCCGGTCTGACCGCCCTCGTCGACGACGCCGCGTTCCTCTCCCACGAGGCGCAGCTCCACCTCACGGACCTCCACGGCTCCGACGCCCGCTGGGGCGTGGACCTGGCCGAGGGGACGTTCACGTTCGACGGCGAGGCGAGCGCCACCTACCCCGTGCAGCTCCTCGGGTCGGCGGCCCCCGGCCCACGGTCGTGGCTCTGGGGGTGGGCGAACCCGTCGGGCTACTCCGAGGGCGTGCTGCGCGCGGCGACGGCGGCCCGCACCCTGGGGGAGACCTACGGCATCCCCGAGCTCACCTCGGGTGAGGTGCCCTTCGACGCCGCGGACGGCGAGACCGCCCAGCGCGAGGTGGCGCCCGGCTACGCCGTGTCGGCGGATCTGGCGCGCGCCGCCGCCGTCGCGTCAGGCATCTGGTTCACCTACTCCGGCGCGGTCTCCGGCGGCACCCGCGTCTGGATGCTGCTCGAGGGCCTGACCCTGCCGCCCGCGACGTTCTCACGCGTCGGCCGGCTGCTGCCCGAGGTGCTCCAGGCCGGCGTGGTCACCGACCACCGCCGCGCCCTGGCCAGCTACGCGACCCTGCGCGACCTGGGCTGGGACGGCACGCACCTGGTCCTGCCCGACGGCGCCTTCACGATCACGTTCGACGACCGGGGCCGGATCTCCGGGATCGACGGGACCTCGGGCGCGCCGACCTCCTGAGCCCGGAGCCCGCTCCGCTCGCCGCGCAAAGCACGTGACCCCTCGCGGGGCCGCGACTAGGCTGGGTGACCATGTCCCGGATGAAGAACGCCGAGCGAGCCGAGCGCGCGGCCGCCGCCAGGGCCGACCGTCCGGCCAAGGTCGTCGTCGCCCGCAACAAGAAGGCGCGCTACGACTACCACATCGACGCCACGTACGAGGCGGGCATCGCGCTGACCGGCACCGAGGTGAAGTCGCTGCGCGCCGGCCGAGCCTCGCTCGTGGACGGCTTCGTGCTGATCGACCGCGGCGAGGCCTGGCTCGAGGGTGTGCACATCGCCGAGTACGCCGAGGGCACCTGGACCAACCACGCGCCGCGCCGCAAGCGGAAGCTGCTGCTGCACCGCCTCGAGATCGACAAGCTCGCGGGCAAGATCGGTGAGAAGGGTTTCACCATCGTCCCGCTGGAGCTGTACTTCCTCGGCAGCCACGCCAAGGTCGAGATCGCCCTCGCGCGCGGCAAGAAGGAGTACGACAAGCGCCAGACCCTGCGCGAGAAGCAGGACATGCGCGAGGCCACGCGAGCCATCCGCCAGCGCGAGATCGCCTGACACCCGACCCCTTGGAGCCCCCGACGTGAGAACGCCGATCCGACGACTGCTCGCGACCGCCGGGGCCACGCTCCTGCTGACGACCGGGGTGGCCACCGCCGCCCAGGCGGACGAGGACGACTGGACCATCACGCGCTACGCGGTGGTGGCCGAGGTGGCCGCCGACGGTGGCGCGCAGGTCACGATCGACCTCGACTTCGACTTCGGTCCCGACGACGACGCGCACGGTCCCTACCTCTCGCTCGTCGAGCGGCAGGAGATCGAGGGCGACCCCGACCGCTACCGCGTCACCGAGGTCGGCGACATCGCCGTCACCAGCAGCACCGGAGCCCCGACCGACCTCCTTGTCGAGCGCGAGGACGGCGGCGTCGTCGTCCGCGTGGGCGACGAGGACGTGGAGATCGGCGGCGTGCAGAGCTACACCGTCAGCTATCGGCTCGACTCCCTCGCGACGCCGGCCGAGGGCGCCGACGCGACGGACTCGATCGTGTGGAACGCCGTCGGGCTCGGGTGGGAGGTGCCGATGGAGAACGTCTCCGTGACGATCGTGGCACCGGGGGAGGCGACGTCCCTGGAGTGCGTCGCGGGCGGCGTGCGATCGACGACGCCGTGCGCCCGGTCCGCCGCGACCGGCGATCCCGGCGGCGGGGCCACGGTGACGCAGGACCGGCTCGAACCGGGCCAGGGTCTCACCGTGGCGGCGCTGTACCCGACCGGCACGTTCCCCGACGCCGCGGTCGCCTACGCGCCGCGACGCACGTTCGGCAACACCTTCGGCGTGACGCCCGCGACCGGCGCGGTCGGGGGTGCGGCGCTGGTCGGAGGCGTCGGCGCGCTCCTGCTGGTGCGTCATCGCCGTCGTGACGACGACGCCGTGACCGCCGTCGGTGCCGGCACGGGGGTCGTCTCGAGCGACCTGCCCGAGGGCTTCGCGACCGAGCCGCCGGCCGACGTGCCGCCGGGGGAGTTCGGCACCCTCATCGACGAGCGGGCGCAGACGCACGACGTCGTCGCCGTGCTGCTCGACCTCGCCGTGCGCGGGGTCCTGCACATCGAGGTCGTGCCCGAGGAGGACGACGAGGACCCCGAGCCCGGCCCGACGACGGACGAGCCCGAACCGGTCGACCCCGAGGACCTCGACTTCGAGCTCATCAGGGTCCAGGGCCCGCACGACCTGCGCGACTACGAGCGCGCCCTCGTCGACGGGATCTTCGGCGAGCGCCGCGACACCGTGCGGGTCAGCACGCGCTCGACCGAGATCGCCAAGGCGATCGCGGCCGCCCAGATCGGGTTGGACGACGCCGTGACGACCCACGGCTGGTTCGCCGGCAGCCCGCGGCGGGTGCGCAACCGGTGGCTGCTGGGCGGTCTCGGCCTGATCGTGGCCGGCCTGGTCGCCGCCGTCGTGCTGGCGCTGACGATCGGCTGGGGGCTCGTCGGTCTCGCGGTCGCCGCGCTCGGCGTCGTGACGATGGGCTTCTCCTCGGTCATGCCCTCGCGCACCGCGCGCGGCAGCGAGCTGACGCGCGAGGCGCACGCGTTCGAGCGGTACCTGCGCGACGTCACGTCGGACGAGCCCGCGTGGCCGCAGGGGCGCGAGCGACTCGTCCCGAGCGTCTTCGAGGCCTACCTGCCCTACGCCGTCGCGCTGCAGCTCGAGGAGCGCTGGACGCAGGCGTTCGCCGGGGCGCTCGACCGCGGCGAGCTGACGCAGCCGGACTGGTACCTGACCCCCGCGAGCCCGCTCTACCTGGGGCTGTGGTCCTCCGGAGGCTTCTCGAGCTCGATCGGGCAGGTCACGGCCGGGTTCGCGGCGACCACGACGGTGGCGGCGTCGACGGGCGGCGGGAGCGGCTACACGCCGTCGGTCGGCGGCGGTGCCGGCGGCGGTGGCGGGGGCGGCTGGTAGCGAGGACCGCTTCGCGGGGGGCGCGGGAGGCGGACGTAGGCTGGAACGCGCATCGTCCCCGAGCTCCAGGAGGCCTCCGTGTCCGCCGCCCTGCACCGTCTTCCCCTCCGCGCCACCACCGGCGCGTTCATCCTCAACTCCGGCATCGGCAAGCTGTCGCTGGACGCCGAGTCCGCCGCCGGCCTGCAGGCGATGGCCGCGAACGCGTTCCCGCAGCTGAAGGACATGAAGCCGGAGGAGTTCGGCAAGCTGCTCGCCGTCGGTGAGACGGCGCTCGGCGCCGCCCTCCTGCTGCCGTTCGTGCCTCGCCTGGTCGCCGGCCTCGGCCTCACCGCGTTCTCCGGCGCGCTGCTGTGGATGTATCACAAGACTCCCGGCCTGACCCACGACGGCGTCCGCCCGACGCCGGACGGCGTCGGCGTGGCCAAGGACGTCTTCATGCTGGGCGCCGGCCTGTCGCTCCTGCTGGACAACCGCCGCTCGAAGTAGGGAATGGGTCCCGGGCTCCATGCGTTCGAATAGACATGGAGCTCGGGATCTACACGTTCGGTGACATCAGCGACGGCGACGACGCGGCGGTGACGCTGCGCCACGTGCTGGAGCGCGTCCGGCTCGCCGAGGAGGTCGGCCTGGACTACGTCGGCATCGGGGAGCACCACCGCCCCGAGTACGCCGTCTCCTCGCCGGCGACGGTGATATCGGCCGCGCTCGCGCAGACGAGCCGGATCCACGTCGGCAGCGCCGTCACGGTCCTGTCGACCGAGGACCCCGTGCGGGTCTACCAGCAGTTCGCCACGATGGACGCGTTCTCGGGCGGTCGCGCCGAGCTGCTCGCCGGCCGCGGCTCGTTCATCGAGTCCTACCCGCTGTTCGGTGCCGAGCTCGAGGACTACGACGACCTGTACGACGAGAAGGTCGTGCTGCTGCTCGCGCTCGACGACGCCGGTGCGCTCGACGAGGCGATCACCTGGCGCGGGCGCTTCCGCCCCGATCTGACCGACGCCGTCGTGCTCCCGCGTCCCGCCGACGTGGCCGGGCGTGGCCGCCACCTCAACGTCGCTGTCGCCACCGGCGGCAACCCGCAGTCCTCGGTGCGCGCCGCGCTGCTGGGGCTGCCCATCAACTACGCGATCATCGGCGGCCGCCCGGCGCAGTTCGCGCCGCTCGCCGACCTGTACCGGCGCGAGTTCCGCGCCCGCGCGGCCTTCCCGACGGCGCAGCCCGCGGTGACGCTGTCGGGCTTCGGCTTCGTGGGGGAGGACTCGGGCTCGGCGCGCGAGACGTTCTACCCCTACTGGCACCGCAGCATGACCGCGATCTCGCGCGAGCGCGGGTTCGCGGCGCCCAACCGCATCACGTTCGACGCGACGGCCGCCCCCGACGGCGCCTACGCCGTCGGGAGCCCGCAGGAGGTGGCGGCCAAGATCGTGCGGACGCACCGCGCCGTCGGACACACGCGCCAGATCTTCCAGATGGACGTCGCCGGCGTGCCGCAGGTCGAGCAGCTCCGGGCGATCGAACGCCTCGGGACGCAGGTGCGGCCGCTGGTCGAGGCGGCGCTGGCCGAGGGTTCGCCGGCCGCTCAGGCGTGACGGCGCGGAATAATGGTGCGCCCCGCGGCGCTGCACCGGTAGCATGGAGACGCACGAGTGCTTGACAACAGAACACGGGGGTGAACGGTTTCGACGACGGCCGTTCAACCAGGGGAAGCGAGTCGAGGACGCACGGTTATCTCGTTAACGATCCGCGCAAAACCACAGGTGCCGATTCCAAGCGCACCGACTTCTCTCTCGCCGCCTGAGCAAGAGTAGAAGTCCGTCAGTCTCGGGGTGCTCTCGACCGAGTTGCTGGCGTCACCAAGAGAGCCACTGCTCGTAGCCTTCGTCAACGGGGCTGCGGGGACTTCTAGTTGACTGGGCCCGTCGGCTGGTTGTCAGCGACACAGCCGGGGCCGAGCAGAACAGCAGCTGACTGCACTCGGAGAAGTCCTGGTTCCACACCGTCGGACGCGGGTTCGATTCCCGCCACCTCCACCCCGTGATCGAGCACGAAGGCCCGTCCCCCTCGGGGGGCGGGCCTTCGTGCTGTCCGGGCTCCGCCGCCTGCCGCCTGCCGCCTGCCGCCTGCCGCCGCGGGACGCCCGGTGCGCCGACTCAGGACGCCGCGATCAGCCCCGCCGAACCGAGCACGCGCTCGGGCACCAGCTCGATCGCCACGCGCAGCGGGTTGGGCTGCGGCTGCCGGTAGCGCCCCGCGTAGAGCTCCACGGCACGGGCGATCGCGTCGGGGTCGCGCGTGACCGTGGCGCGCCCCGCGAGGCTCAGCCACTGCGGTCCGGCGACCTGACCCACGGTGGCCAGGCCGTCGCGCTCGATGTTGCGCACCTTCTGGCTCCCGTCGCGCGTGATGACGCGCACGACGCCGTCGTGCCACGTGAACCCCACGGCGACGGTGTGGATGAGGCCACCGGGGCCCATCGTCGACAGCGTGGCGAGGTGGCGGTCGGTGACGAAGGTGAACCCCTCGGGGGTCAGATCGATGCTCATGCGTCGATTGTCGCGCGGGCGGCGGCCGCGAGGAGTAGGTTCACCCTCGTCGGACGGCGGTGGTGCGACCCGGTCAGGACGCGCCACCGCTCCGTCGGCGCTCGGCGACGCCCCCTGGCCCGCGCGTCGCCGCTGTGGGAGGCTGGAACCAGCGCACGGATGCGCGAGCGGACGAGGGAGCTGTACCCGCACAGGACAAGACGGCCAGCGAAGGAACGTCATGTCCGACCCGTCCGCCCTGTCCAGCCTCGACGGCCTCCAGCTGCACTGGCCGATCCTCGTCGTCTCCGGTGTCCTCGAAGCCGTGTGGGCCGCGGCCCTCGCCGCGTCCCAGCGGTTCCGCCGACCCGTCCCGTCCGCGATCTTCGTCGTCGCCCTCGCCCTGTCGATGGCCGGCCTCGCGCACGCCATGACCGCCATCCCCGTCGGCACCGCCTACGCGGTCTGGGTCGGGATCGGGGCCCTGCTCGCCGTCGTCTGGAGCATGATCACCGGCGCCGAGCGCATCACCCGCGCGCGGGTGCTGCTCCTGCTCGGTCTCGTGATGTGCGTCGTCGGCCTGAAGGTGGTGGCCTGATGACCGCGCGTCGCGCCTGGACGATCCTGCTCGTCAGCGCCGTGCTCGAGGCCGTCTGGGCCACCGCGCTCGGCCTCTCGCAGGGCTTCTCGCAGGTGGGGCCGACCGTCGTGTTCGCCCTCGCCCTCACGCTGTCGATGATCGGTCTCGCGACGGCGATGCGCGCCATCCCGATGGGTACGGCCTACGCCGTGTGGGTCGGGGTCGGGGCCGCCCTGACGGTGACGTGGGCGATGCTCACGGGTATGGAGTCCGCCTCCGTCGTCAAGGTCCTCCTCCTGGTCGGGATCGTGGGGTGCGTGGTCGGGCTGAAGCTGGTCGCCCCGGCCCCGGGTGCGGCGTCGCCGTCCAAGGACGGCGAGACGCCCGCACCCCGCGAGGGGCACCCGTCCAGCACGTGACACGCCGCGGGATCGGCCGACATTCCGCCGTCTCGGCGACCCCGCGCGGCACGCGCCACCCGCTGTCGCCCTCCGTACGCGTCGTTGCAGGTCACAGCCCTGCGGGTTGAGTGTTGCGTGAAGGTCACGGCGAGGTCACGGTCGCGGGCTACCACGCCGTCCGCCCGGGTGGCCAATCGAGAAAACGGCGTGTTCGTGCGGATTCTGCGCGCAGAGCGCGTAGTGTCTCCACCCGAAAGCGCGCACGGTGCGCGCGAGATGAGAAGGGGAAACCTGTGACCGTTAACCGCACTGACCTCGTTGCCGCCATCGCCGACAAGGCGTCCCTGACCAAGAAGCAGGCCGACGACGCGCTCGCCGCCTTCCAGGAGGTTCTCATCGAGAACCTCGGCAAGGGCGAGGCCGTCAAGGTGACCGGCCTGCTCTCGGCCGAGCGCGTCGAGCGCGCCGCCCGCACGGGCCGCAACCCGCGCACGGGCGAGGAGATCTCGATCCCCGCCGGCTACGGCGTCAAGCTCTCCGCGGGAAGCACGCTGAAGGCCGCCGTCGGCAAGTGATCCCACCCCGCTGCGGGCGCTGACCCGCGGCGAGAGGATCCGAGAGGACGGGACCCTGCCACCCGGCAGGACCCGTCCTCTCGTCGTACCCGGACGGGTCCGCCTCTCCGTCTCGTGGCTGAGGCGGGGGAGCGGCGCCTCTGCGAGGGTGGAGGCATGGACGTCGCAGCAGCCGCCACCCCCGATCCGATCCCGCCCGCCCTGCGCACGTGGGGCCTGTTCAAACGGTTCGGCGCCAAGGTCGCCGTGCAGCAGTTCGAGCTCTCGATCCCCGCCGGCTCCTACTTCGGCATCGTCGGCCCCAACGGTGCGGGCAAGACGACCACCCTGAGCATGGCCACGGGCCTCCTCGCCCCCGACGCCGGGACCGCCTACGTGCACGGCGTCGACGTGTGGCGCGACCCGCACACCGCCAAGAGGCAGCTCGGCATCCTGCCCGACGGCTTCCGCCTCTTCGACCGGCTCACGGGTGCCGAGCTCGTGACCTACGCGGGCCTGCTGCGGGGGATGGACCCCGCCGTCGTGACGCAGCGCACCGACGACCTGCTGGGCGTCCTCGGGCTCCAGGACGACGCGGGCAAGCTGGTCGCCGACTACTCGGCCGGCATGACGAAGAAGATCGGCCTCGCGACCGCGATGGTGCACGCGCCCAGCGTGCTCGTGCTCGACGAGCCGTTCGAGTCCGTCGACCCCGTCTCCGCGGCCCACATCCGCGGCCTGCTCGGCGACTTCGTGGCCAACGGCGGCACCGTCGTGCTCTCGAGCCACGTGATGGAGCTCGTCGAGCGCCTGTGCACGCACGTCGCCGTCATCAACGACGGGGCTCTCGTGGCCTCCGGCACGATCGACGAGGTCGGCGGCGGAAACCTCGAGGCCCGGTTCGCGCAGCTCGTCGGCGCGACCGAGGCGATGGGAGGTCTGCCGTGGTTGCGACCCTCGCGCGACTGAGGTTCGCCCTCCTGCGCAACACGCTGCTGCGCGAGAAGTGGCGCATCGTCCTGCTCGTCGTCGGTGTGGTCTACGGGCTGGGGCTGCTCGCGCTCGGCGTCGCCGGGATGGCCGCGCTCAACGTCGTCGACGACGGCGTCCGCAGCACCGCGCTGGTGCTGGCCGGCTCGGTCATGGTGCTCGGGTGGGCCGTCGTGCCCGTGCTCGCGTTCGGCCTGGACAGCACGCTCGACCCGCAGCGGTTCGCGGTCTACCTCGCGCCGAGCCGGCGGTTCGCCGTCGGACTCCTGCTCGCCGGGGCGGTCTCGATCCCCGGCGTCGTGACCGTGCTGCTGTCCGTGGGGTCGGCGTTCGCCTGGCTCAGCACGTCCGGGACCGCCACCAGCGTGGTGACGGTCCTGGTGGCGATCGTCTGCGGCGTGCTGGGGGCGCTGCTGTGCTTCCTGCTCGCCCGCGTCACCACGACGGCGGCGTCCGGCGCCATGCGCGGCCGCCGCGGTCGCGATCTGGCCGGGCTCGTGGCCGGGGTGCTCGTGCTCGTGCTGGCGCTGACGCCGTCCTTCCTCCAGAGCGTCGACCTGGGCGGTCTGTCCTACGACGCCGTGGCGGGGGTGCTCGCGTGGACGCCGTTCGGCGCACCGTGGGCGATCCCGGCCGACGTCGCCGCGGGCGAGGGGGTTCTCGCCGTCGCGCGGCTGGCGATCGTGCTGGCGACGATCGCGCTGGCGCTGCCGCTCTACCAGCGGCTGCTGGTGCGCACGATGACGACGGTCGGCTCCGGCGGGCCGTCGGGCGGGACGCGGAGCACGCGGCTCCCGTTCGTGGCGCGGCTCGTGGCGCGTGGCGTGAGCCCGGGCGCGGCGGCCGTGGCCGCGCGGTCCCTGCGGTACTGGCGCGGTGACCCGCGCTACCTCACGCAGGCGCTGTCGATCCTGGTCCTGCCGGTGCTCCCGATCATGATGGCGTTCCTGATCTCGAACCAGGACACGGGTCTCGACCGCGGGGTCGCGCTCGGGTGGGCCGTGCTCGCCGTCGGACCGCTCGTGGCGTGGATCGGGGCGTGGGCGGTGCACGACGACGTCGCCTACGACTCCACGGCGTTCTGGCTGCACGTCGCCTCGGACGTCCGCGGGATCGACGACCGGTGGGGCAGGGCGCTGGCGGTCCTGATCTGGCTCGCGCCGCTGACGGTCCTGCTGAGCGTGGTGCTGCCGGTCGTCGGCGGCCGCGCCGAGCTGCTGCCCGCGGTCCTCGGGCTCTCGCTCGCGCTGCTCGGCACGGGGACCGGGGTCTCGGCGGTGTTCAGCGCCGCGGTGCCCTATCCGGCCGCGCCCCCCGGATCGAATCCGATGGCGAACCAGACCGGGGCGATGGGGGCGACGTTCGTGGCCCAGCTGGGGTCGTTCGCGGTGCTCGGCGTCATCGTCCTCCCGACGGCGCTGACGCTGATCCCGGTGTTCGCGGCCGGGACCGCCTGGGCGTGGCTGACGCTGGCGCTCGGCGCGGCGACGGGGGTGGTGGTCGCGTTCCACGGGCTGCGGTGGGGCGGGCGGCTGCTCGACCGGCGAGCTGTGCGACTTCTCACCACGATCCGGTCGTGGCCGAAGCACTGATCGCCACTGATCAGGGCCGACGGTCCTGCGGTCGCCCGGTGCGGCGGTGGGCGGGTGGTTCGGGAGGCCGCCGGGACCCATCGCGTCGGAGGGTCCCCGTACACTCGGGACCATGAGTGAGCCCCTGCCGCCGAGCACCCCCGGAGCTCCCGAGGGTCCCTCGGGTCCGGCCACGCAGGGCTCCACCGGCACCCTCGAGCGCACCGAGACGCGGCACGCCACGCAGCCGGGCGACAACGAGCGCTACGCGCACTACGTGCCGAAGGACCGCATCCTCTCCTCGGCGATGTCGGGCGAGCCGGTCATCGCGCTGTGCGGCAAGATCTGGCTCCCCACGCGCGATCCCAGCCGGTTCCCGGTGTGCCCCGCGTGCAAGGAGATCTACGCGGGCATGCACGGCGGCAGCGGCGGTTCCGGTGACTCGAACGGCTCGGGCTCCGGCTTGGGCGGCTCCGGGTCCGGCGGATCGGACGCGTGAGCGCGCCCCGGCGCGCCGACGCAGGCGGTACGGCCCGGGGTCAGCAGCCCGGGCAGGACGACGAGCCCGACCTGTTCGACTCGTGGCGCGCGGAGTCGGTCTCCTCCGCCCCTCCCGCATCGCTCCCGACGCAACCCTCGCCGTCGGCGGCGGAACACCTCTCACCCGCCTTCCCCGCACGTGCCGCATGGGGCACGGCCGGCAACCTGCGAGCGTGGCAGGCGGCGGCGCTCGAGACGTACGGCGAGCGCAACCCGAAGGACTTCCTCGCGGTCGCGACACCGGGGGCCGGCAAGACGACGTTCGCGCTGCGCGTGGCCACCGAGCTGCTCGCGCGCCGGATCGTGACGCGCATCGCCGTCGTCGCCCCCACCGAGCACCTCAAGACGCAGTGGGCCGACGCCGCCGCCCGCGTCGGCATCGCGATCGACCCGACGTTCCGCAACGCGCAGCAGCGGCACGGCTCGCACTTCAACGGCGTCGCGCTGACGTACGCCCAGGTCGGCGCGAACCCCGATCTGCACCGGTCCCGCACGCGGTCGGCGCCCACGCTCGTCATCCTCGACGAGGTGCACCACGCCGGTGACGCCCTGACGTGGGGCGACGGCGTGCGGCACGCCTTCGAGCACGCGGAGCGCCGGCTCTCGCTCACCGGGACGCCGTTCCGCTCCGACACGGCCCCCATCCCCTTCATCGCCTACGAGCCGGACGCCGACGGCGTGCGGCGCTCCAGCGCCGACTACACCTACGGCTACGGCGACGCGCTGCGCGACGGCGTCGTGCGGCCCGTGATGTTCCTGGCCTACTCGGGGCAGATGCGGTGGCGCACCAGCGCCGGTGACGAGGTCAGCGCGCGCCTCGGCGAGCCGCTGACGAAGGACATGATCGGCCAGGCGTGGCGCACGGCGCTGGCGCCCGACGGCGAGTGGATCCCCGCCGTCCTCAAGGCCGCCGACACGAGGCTCACGCAGGTGCGGCGCACCGTGCCGGACGCCGGTGGGCTCGTCATCGCGACCGACCAGACCGTGGCGCGCGCCTACGCCGCGCAGCTGCGGGCGATCACGGGGGAGCCCGCCGTCGTCGTCCTGTCCGACGACGCCGGTGCCTCCGGCCGCATCGAGGAGTTCGGGGCCGGGCGCCAGCGGTGGATGGTCGCGGTGCGCATGGTGTCGGAGGGTGTGGACGTGCCGCGGCTCGCGGTCGGGGTCTACGCGACGGCGACCGCGACGCCCCTGTTCTTCGCCCAGGCCGTCGGCCGGTTCGTGCGGGCCAGGCGGCGCGGCGAGACCGCGTCGATCTTCCTGCCGAGCGTGCCGGTGCTGCTGAACCTCGCGGGTGAGCTCGAGCTGGAGCGCGACCACGCGCTGGACCGGCCCTCCAAGGACGGCCCCGAGGGCGAGATGCTCGACGACGCCGCGCTGGCCGAGGCCAACCGCGAGGAGAAGGCCTCCGACGACCTCGACGGGCCGGGGTTCCAGGCCCTGGAGGCCCAGGCCTCGTTCGACCACGTGCTGTTCGACGGCGGCCAGTTCGGGACCGGCGGCGACATCGGCGGCGAGGTCGAGTCCGACTTCCTCGCGATCCCCGGGCTGATGGAGACCGACGAGATGGCCTCCGCGCTGCGCGACCGGCAGGCGGTGCACCTGCGGGCGGGGCACGGGCGGGCCGCCGCTGCCGTTCCCGGGGAGCCCGGCTGGGCGGGGAGCGACGTGGTGGACCACCGCGAGCTGACGCGGCTGCGCAAGGAGCTGAACCAGCTCGTCTCGGCGTGGGCGCGGCGGTCGAGCACGCCGCACGGCGTCGTCCACTCCCGGCTGCGCCAGCACTCGGGCGGGCCCGAGGTCCCGCTCGCCAACGCGGAGCAGCTCACGAGCCGGATCGCCCAGGTCCGGAACTGGTTCGTCGGCCGGACCTGACCCGTCGTCGGCCGCCGGCTACTGCTGGAGCGCCAGCAGCTCCTCCCACGCGCGGAGCGCGGCGGGCGGGTGGTGGCCGGTCAGGGTGATCAGGACGAGGGCGCGGCCGTCGGCGTCGAACATCTCCAGGGCCGACGTCGGACCGTGCGGCCCCTGCGCCCGCGTCACCCACATGCGGTGGACCGAGGCCTGCGAGACGGCGAGCACCGCCCCCTCCGACCGCAGCCGCAGCGTGCGTCCCGCGTGGCCGATCGCCTCGACCCGCCCCGTGTGGCTCTGCTGCAGCCCCGAGGTCACGGTGAACGTGGGACGCAGCCCGAGCTCGGCGACCCCCGCGAGCACGTCGGGCAGCAGCCAGTGGCCGACGGGGCGGGCGTCCTCGCCGTCGTGACCCGTGAGCGTGCGCAGCCGCGCCCCGCCGGCGTCGGTCAGGTGCGAGTCCACGAGGTCGATCTGGTCGTCGACGCCGGGGCGCGCGGGCACGGGTGCCGGGGGGAGGGTGGTCGCACCGTCGAGCCGGCCGTCGACCCCGCCGTCGAGGCCGTCCTCCGACGGCGGCTCGACCGAGTCCAGCAGCCGCGCGTCCTGGGGGGCGGCGAGCCTGGCCTGGTGCACGCGGCGACCGGTCGCGTCGAACAGGTCCACGCTGGCGGCCGCCGGCTGCGTCAGGTGGATGGACGGGCCAGGGGCGACGCGCAGCGCCGTCGCGACGACGCCCGGTGCGTGCCGCAGCGCGATGGCCGGCTGGGCGATCGGGCCACCGACGGTGGTCAGCGCACCGTAGCGACCGGTCGAGGCGAGGGCCGCACCGTGACCGCTCGTGACGGCGGTGACGCCGTCGAGCAGCTGCAGGTGGTCCACGAGCGCCGGCAGGTCGACCGTGAGGTCGGCCAGCGTGTCGGGGGCGAGATCCTCGAGCAGCCGCAGGTCGCTGACTCCTCGACGCCCGCAGGCGGGCACCGGCCCGCCACCGCACTCACAGCTCTCCGCCACCGCCGACACCACCCGTCGAGACTCCCGGCCACCGGTGCGGTGGCTCCGGGCACGAGTGTAGACGCAAGGTAAGCCATGCCTTACCGGAGCCCGCCGTGGCCTAGACCGCGACGACCTCCGTCGGGATCGCCGGCTCCCCGGCGGACAGCCGCAGCGCCGCCCGCGGCAGCTCGCGGATCGACGCCGCGTGCCGCTCGGTCGCGCGTCGCACGCCCTCGGGGCCGACGAACCGCTCGTCCACGACCCCGTCGACCACGAGCGGCACGTGCAGCGGTCGCAGCTCGGCGACCTCGGCGACCTGGTCGAGCGCGGGCAGATCGGCGTCGGGGGACAGGAGCACGACCTCCTCGGTCGCCAGCCCGTTCTCGATCCGTCGACCGGCGACCTTGCGGCCGCCGACGCTGGACTTCCCGCCCGCCGAGGCCTTCGCGACGGCGTGCATCTCGCCGTCGCTGCCCTCACGCAGCACCAGCTTGTAGACCATGCCGCACGTCGGTGCACCCGATCCGGTGACCACCGACGTGCCGACGCCGTAGGAGTCGACGGGGGCGACGGCGAGCGCCGCGATCGCGTACTCGTCCAGGTCGGAGGAGACCACGATGCGCGTCCCGGTCGCCCCGAGGTCGTCGAGCTGCTCGCGCACCTCGCGCGCGACCGTCGTGAGGTCTCCGGAGTCGAGCCGGACGGCGCCGAGGGCCGTCCCGGCGGCGTCGACCGCGGTGATGACACCCTGCTCGACGTCGTAGGTGTCCACCAGGAGCGTCGTCCCGGCCCCCGCGGAGGCGACCTGGGAGACGAAGGCCGAGCGCTCGTCGTCGTGCAGCAGCGTGAACGCGTGCGCCGCGGTGCCGATCGTGCGCAGCCCGTACCGGCGACCCGCCTCGAGGTTGGAGGTGCCGGAGAAGCCGGCGACGGCGGTCGCGCGGGCCGCCGCGACGGCCGCGTGCTCCTGCGCGCGGCGCGAACCCATCTCCAGGCACGGGCGGTCGCCCGCGGCCGCGGTCATGCGCGAGGCGGCCGCCGCGACGGCGGAGTCGTAGTTGAGGATCGACAGCGCGAGGGTCTCGAGGATCACGCCGTCGGCGAAGGACGCCTCGACCACCAGGAGGGGGGAGCCGGGGAAGTACAGCTCGCCCTCGGCGTAGCCCGTGATGCTGCCGCGGAAACGGTAGTCCTCGAGGTAGGCGAGCGTCTGCTCGCCGACGATCCCGTTCTCACGGAGCCAGTCGAGCTCCTCCCGGCCGAACCGGAAGTCGGCGATCGCCTCCAGCAGGCGCCCGGTACCGGCCACGACGCCGTAGCGCCGCCCGTCCGGCAGCCGTCGGGCGAAGACCTCGAACACGCAGGGCCGATCGGCGGTGCCGTCGGCCAGCGCGGCCTCGATCATCGTGAGCTCGTAGCGGTCGGTGAGCAGTGCGGTGCTCGCGCGGGTGGTCATGGCGCGAGACTAGTTGCTCGCGCGGCCCTGTCTCAGCGTCGGGGCACGAGCCGTTCGAGCTGTGTGACGTGCCGCGGGCCGAGCTCCTCCAGGCTCGCGACGCCGAGCAGGCGCATCGTGCGCGCGATCTCGGAGGTGAGGATGTCGAGCGCCCGGTCGACGCCGGCCCGGCCGCCCGCCATCAGCCCGTAGAGGTAGGCGCGGCCCACCATCGTGGAGCGGGCGCCGAGGGCGACGGCGGCGACGATGTCGGTGCCGGACATGATCCCGGTGTCGAGGTGGATCTCGAGGTCGGACCCGACCTCGCGCACGACCTCGGGAAGCAGCAGGAACGGTACGGGGGCGCGGTCGAGCTGACGGCCCCCGTGGTTGGACAGCGTGATCGCGTCGACGCCGAGCCCGGCCAGCCGCTTGGCGTCCTCCAGGGACTGCACGCCCTTGACGACGATCGTGCCTCCCCACGCCTGGCGGACCTCGGCCAGGGCGGCGTCGTCGATGCCCGGGTCGAACATGGCGTCCAGCAGCTCCCCGACCGTGCCCTGCCAGGAGGAGATGGCCGCGAAGGTCAGGGGCTCGGTCGTGAGGAAGTTCCACCACCAGCCGACCTTGGGCGCCGCGTCCAGGAACGTGGCGGGGGTGAGCTGGGGCGGGAACTGCATGCCGTTGCGCTTGTCGCGGTGCCGCGCGCCCGCGACGGGGGTGTCCACGGTGATGTGCAGCGTGTCGTAGCCCGCCGCCTTGGCGCGGGCGACCAGCTCGAGGGAGCGGTCGCGCTCCTTCATCATGTACAGCTGCATCCACAGCCGGCCGTGCGGTACGGCGGCGCGCACGTCCTCGATCGAGGTGGTGCCGAGGGTGGAGAGGGTGAACGGGATGCCGTGCGCGGCGGCCGACGGCCCCCCGGCGAGCTCGCCCTCGGCGTGCATCAGGCGGGTGAACCCGGTCGGGGCCACGGCCAGCGGGTAGGCCGAGGGGGCTCCCAGGACGTCCCAGCCCGTGGAGATGGTCGTGACGTCGCGCAGCACGCTGGGGTGCAGCTCGATGTCCTGGAACGCCTGCCGGGCGCGTGCCAGGCCGACCTCGTCCTCGGCGGCGCCGTCGGTGTAGTCGAAGGGGCCCTTCGGGGTGCGTCGCTTGGCGACGGCGCGCAGGTCGGCGATCGTCTGCGCCTTCTCCAGACGCGCTCGCACCGGGCTCTGCAGGGGCTTGAGCCGCAGCGTCTGCCGCAGCATCTCCAGTGATGGCACCTGACGCTTCACGCGTGATCCTTCCGTGCCGACCCGCCGGGAGGTCCGTCGGCGCCCGGGCGATGCTACGCCCCGGGTCGGGCGGTCGCAGGCGGCGAGCCGGGCCCTACCCTGGAGACATGTCCGCCCCCGCGCTGCCCGAGACCCGCGAGCAGCCCGCGCCGGTCGCGGTGGGCAAGCCGGTGCGCGGGTGGCGCACGATCGTGTGGGACGACCCGGTCAACCTGATGTCCTACGTCACCTACGTCTTCCGGACCCACTTCGGCTACGACCGCGACAAGGCCGAGGTGCTCATGCTCCAGGTCCACCGCGACGGCCGCGCGATCGTCTCGTCCGGGGGCCGCGAACGCATGGAGGCCGACGTCGAGGCCATGCACACCTACGGCCTGTGGGCCACGCTCGAGGAGGACCCCGCCTGATGCACGCCTTCCGCCGTACCCGGTCCGGCTACGCCACCCGGATGGACGCCACCGAGCGCGCCATCGTCGCCTCGGTGGTCGGCGACGTCGCCGAGCTCCTCGGCCACGGCGTCGGGAGCCTGGGGGAGGACGGGCCGGACGCCTCAGCCTCGACCGAGGGCGCCGGTGCCCCGCCGGCCGACGACGGCCTCCCCGTGATCAGCTGGGACGAGCCGGACGAGGCGTCCTCGCACGCCCCGCTCGACCCGGCGCTCGCGCGGCTGCTCCCGAGCGCGAGCGAGGACGACGGCGTCGCGGGCGAGGTCCGCCGCCTGACCGAGGACTCGATCCGGTCCGCCAAGGGCGAGCGGCTGCAGCGCGTGTGGTGGGACCTGCAGACGCGCGAGGACGAGATCCGCGTGCCCGACGACCGCGCGATGGTGTGGGCGGGTGCGCTGACCGACGTGCGGCTCGTGCTGGCGCAGCGCCTCGGCGTCGAGGACGCCGACGCGGCCGAGCGCCTGACGCAGGTGGCCGCGTCGTCCGAGGACGAGGTCTCCCGCGCGCTCGCCTCGCTCTACCTCGCGCTGTCCTGGCTCCAGGAGTCCCTCGTGGAGGCCATGCTGCAGGAGCTCCCGACGGCGGGCACCACCGACTGACGTCAGTGGCCTCACGGGCGTCCGGGGTGTTCCGGGCGGTCGCCGGGTCCGGGTGACCTCCCTCACGACGACCGGCCGATGTCCCTGCCTCCGCCTACCCTGGGACGCATGCAGCGCGACCTCCCCATCGGCATCTTCGACTCCGGAGTCGGCGGGCTGACGGTCGCTCGGGCCGTCCTGGACCAGCTGCCGCACGAGGCCGTGCGCTACCTCGGTGACACGGCACGCACGCCCTACGGTCCGCGGCCGATCGCCCAGGTGCGCGAGTACTCGCTGCAGATGCTCGACGACCTCGTGGCCTCGGGCGTGAAGGCGCTCGTCATCGCCTGCAACTCCGCGTCCTCCGCCGTCCTGCGCGATGCTCGCGAGCGCTACGAGCCTGCCGGCATCCCTGTCCTGGAGGTCATCCACCCGGCCGTGCGCCGCGCCGTCGCCGCGACCCGGACGGGCCGCGTCGGCGTCATCGGGACCGAGGCCACGATCTCCTCGCGGTCCTACGAGGACGCGTTCGCCGCGGCACCGCACCTGGAGCTGTTCACGCAGGCGTGCCCCGCGTTCGTGGAGTTCGTCGAGCGCGGCATCACGTCCGGGTCGGCGGTGCTCGACGCCGCCCGCACCTACCTCGCACCTCTGCGCGAGGCGCAGGTCGACGCGCTCGTGCTCGGCTGCACGCACTACCCGCTGCTCACCGGTGTGGTCAGCTACGTGATGGGCGACGGCGTCACGCTCGTCTCCTCGGCCGAGGAGACCGCCAAGGACCTCTACCGCACGCTGGTCTCGGCCGACCTGCTGCGCGAGGACGACGCGCCGCCGCCCCGCCACACGTTCCTCGCCACGGGCGACACCCGCGCGTTCCGCACGCTGGCCCGCCGGTTCCTGGGCCCCGAGGTCCCCGACGTGCACGACGCCGTCGAGGTGACGGGCGAGCTGCCTCGCATCACCGACGAGATCGCCGCGGGCCTCGCGCCCGTGCGGGGGGTCCGATGAGGCTCACGGTGGTGGGCTGCTCCGGGTCGATGCCCGGACCGGCGTCGGCCGCGTCCAGCTACCTCGTGCAGGCCGACGGCGTCGCCGCCGACGGCGACACCGACGCCGGAGCCGCCCGCCCGTGGAACGTGCTGCTGGACCTCGGCTCCGGCGCGTTCGGTCCGCTGCAGACGCTGACCGCCCCGAACCGGCTCGACGCCGTGCTGCTGAGCCACCTGCACCCCGACCACTGCGCCGACGTCACGGCGCTCGCGGTCTGGCTGCGCTACGGGCCGGGCAGCCCCGGGCCACGCGTGGTCGTCGTCGGGCCCGAGGGGACCGGGCAGCGCCTTGCTGAGCTCTCGATCATGACGGCGCAGGAGATCGCCGAGACGTTCGACGTGCGCACCGTGCGCGACGGCGAGACGCTCACGATCGGGCCGCTCGTCGTCACCGCGCACGAGGTGCGCCACCCGGTGACGGCGTTCGCGTTCCGGATCACGGGGCCGGACGGCGCCGTGCTGACCTACACGGGAGACACCGACGCGTGCGCCGGCGTCGAGGCGGCCGCGGCCGGCGCCGACCTGCTGCTGTCGGAGGCGGCGTTCACCGACGGCGTCGACGAGGTGCGCGGCATCCACCTCACGGGGCGCCGGGCCGGTGAGCTGGCCGTGGCCGCCGACGTGCGGCGACTCGTGCTGACCCACCTCCAGCCGTGGGCCGACCCCGAGCGCATCCGGCGCGACGCCGCGGCGGTGTACGCCGGGCCCATCACGATGGCCGCCCCGGCGGCGGTTTACGAGGTCTCGACCGTTTCTTGACGCCGGGTCGGTGCGAAGCATGTCCGCCCCATGACCGGTGCGTGGGCACCCGCCCGGTTCGCCGACCTCGGCGGGTTAGCCTTTGCCGAGACGTGAGAAAGGTGTGTCGATGACACAGGACAGTCGAAGCAGCGCCGTGCCGGCGATGCCGGACGAGCTGAGGGCCGACGTGCGGCTGCTCGGCGAGCTGCTGGGAACGGTGCTGACCGAGAGCGGCGGGGCCGACCTGCTCGCCGACGTCGAGGCGCTGCGCGCCCTGACGATCGAGGCGTACCAGAGCGACGAGGACTCCCTGGCCAAGGCCGAGGAGCTCGTGGAGTCGTTCTCGCCGGAGCGGGCGGCCGAGGTGGCGCGGGCGTTCACGTGCTACTTCCACCTCGTCAACCTGGCCGAGGAGTACCACCGGGTGCGCACGCTGCGCGGCCGCGACTCCTCCGCCCCCGGGGCGATGCTCCCCGCCGTCGACACGATCCCCGGCGCGATCTCCCAGCTGCGTGGCGAGGTCGGTGAGGCGGAGACGCTCGCCCGCCTGGCGCGGCTCGAGTTCCGCCCGGTCCTGACGGCGCACCCGACCGAGGCCCGCCGTCGCGCCGTGTCGGCCGCGATCCGTCGCATCTCCGAGAACCTGGTGCTGCTGGACGACCCGCGCGCCAACGACGCCGAGCGCGCCGAGATCCGGCGCGCGCTGCTGGCCGCGATCGACGTCATGTGGCGCACCGCGCCGGTGCGGACGGAGAAGCCCTCCCCGCTGGACGAGGTCCGCACCGCGATGTCGGTCTTCGACACCACGCTGTTCGAGCAGATCCCGCTCATCTACCGCGCGCTCGACGCCGCGCTGCAGCCCGAGACGACCGGCACCGTCCCGCCGAAGGCGCCAGCGTTCGTGCGCCTGGGCAGCTGGATCGGCGGCGACCGCGACGGCAACCCCAACGTGACCGCGAAGATCACGCGCGAGGCCGCCATCATCGCCGCCGAGCACGTGCTCCTGGGCCTGGAGAAGCACACGCTGCGGATCGGGCGGGAGCTGACGCTGGACGCGTCCACGACCCCGCCGTCGCGCGAGCTGCTCGACCTGCGCGAGCGTCACCGCGACCTGTCGGAGGACCTCACCGGCACGGTCGAGGAGCGCTCGCCGGGGGAGCCGCACCGTCAGGTGCTGCTCGTCATGGCGGCCAGGGTCCGCGCCACGCGCGAGCGCAACGCCGATCTGGCCTACCCCGACCCCGAGGAGTTCCTCGCCGACCTGCGCACGGTCCAGACCTCGCTCGCCTCGGCGGGCGACGTCCGCAGCGCCTACGGCGAGCTGCAGGACCTGATCTGGCAGGTGGAGACCTTCGGGTTCCACCTCGCCGAGCTCGAGGTGCGTCAGCACTCGCAGGTGCACCGCGAGACGCTCGAGGAGATCGACCGGCTCGGCATCGACGGCGCGCTGTCCGACCGTTCGCGCGAGGTGCTCGAGACCTACCGGATCCTCGGACGCATCCAGCGCCGCTTCGGGCCGAAGGCGTCGCGCCGCTACATCGTCTCCTTCACGCAGGAGGCGGCGGACATCGCGGCCGTCTACCGGCTCGCCGAGCTCGCGGCCGGTGGCTCCAAGCCCCCGGTCATCGACGCCGTGCCGCTGTTCGAGACGTTCGAGGACCTGCACAACAGCGTCGACATCCTCACCGCCGCGCTCGAGCAGCCGGCCGTTCAGGCTCGGCTCGCGGCGACCGGTCGCAAGATCGAGGTCATGCTCGGCTACTCCGACTCCTCCAAGGACGTCGGGCCGGTCTCGGCCACGCTCGCGCTGTACGACGCGCAGGCGCGGATCGCCGAGTGGGCCAGGGTCAACGACCTCGAGCTGACGCTCTTCCACGGCCGCGGCGGTGCGCTCGGCCGCGGCGGCGGCCCCGCCAACCGCGCCGTGCTCGCGCAGCCGCCGCACTCGGTGGACGGCCGGTTCAAGCTCACCGAGCAGGGCGAGGTCATCTTCGCCCGCTACGGCGACAAGGCGATCGCGACCCGGCACATCGACCAGGTCGGTGCCGCCACCCTGATGTCGTCCGCGCCCTCCAACGAGCAGCGCAACGCCGGGGCGGCGGAGCGCTTCGCGCAGGTCGCGGAGACCATGGACCGCGTCTCGCGCGAGCGGTTCTACGACCTCGTGCGCGCCGACGGCTTCCCGCAGTGGTTCGCCTCGGTGACGCCGCTGGAGGAGGTCGGGCTGCTCGCGCTCGGCTCGCGTCCGGCCAAGCGCGGCCTGTCGGTGAACTCGCTCGAGGACCTGCGGGCGATCCCGTGGGTCTTCTCCTGGACCCAGGCGCGCATCAACCTCACCGGCTGGTTCGGTCTCGGGTCGGCGCTCGCCGCCGTCGGTGACGTCGAGACGCTGCACGCCGCCTACCGCGAGTGGCCGCTGCTGCGCACGATGCTCGACAACGTGGAGATGTCGCTGTCCAAGGCCGACGAGCGCATCGCCCGTCGCTACCTCGCGCTCGGCGACCGCGACGACCTCGCCGAGCTCGTGCTGGAGGAGATGCGCCTGACGCGCGAGTGGGTGCTGCGCACCACGCAGCACACGCGCCCGCTGGAGAGCTCGCGCGTGCTCGGCCGCGCCGTGCAGCTGCGCTCGCCCTACGTCGACGCGCTGTCGCTGATCCAGCTCCGTGCGCTCAAGCGCCTGCGGGCCGGGGCGTCCGAGGCGGAGGTGCCGGAGCTGCGCCAGCTGCTCCTGCTGAGCGTCAACGGCGTGGCCGCCGGCCTGCAGAACACCGGCTGACCCCAGGGTCGGACCCCAGGGCCGCCCGCCCCGCGAGAGCGACCCGTCCGCCGTGAGAGCGATGCGCCGTGCGTCGTTCCCGCGGCGGACGGGTCGCTCTCGGCGTTCGGGCTGCGCGGCCGCGCCCCCGTAACCTGGGGGCATGACGATCCAGAACCGCGCCGACGGCCGCACGCCCGACCAGCTCCGCCCCGTCCGCCTCACGCGCGGCTGGCTCGACTCCGCCGAGGGCAGCGTGCTCGTGGAGTTCGGCGGCACGCGCGTGCTGTGCGCGGCGTCGTTCACGGCGGGTGTGCCGCGCTGGCGCAAGGGCAGCGGTGAGGGCTGGGTGACCGCCGAGTACGCGATGCTCCCGAGGGCCACCAACAGCCGCAGCGACCGCGAGTCCGTGCGCGGCAAGATCGGCGGCCGCACGCACGAGATCTCGCGTCTCATCGGCCGCAGCCTGCGCGCGGTCATCGACTACTCCGCGCTCGGGGAGAACACGATCGTGCTCGACTGCGACGTGCTGCAGGCCGACGGCGGCACGCGGACCGCCGCGATCACGGGTGCCTACGTGGCGCTCGCCGACGCCGTCGCGTGGGGTCAGAAGAAGGGTCACGTCAAGCCGGGCACCGTCCTGCGCGACTCGGTCGCCGCGGTCAGCGTCGGCATCGTCGACGGTGTGCCGCTGCTCGACCTGCCCTACGTCGAGGACGTCCGCGCGGAGACCGACATGAACGTCGTCGTCACCGGCTCGGGCTCGTTCGTCGAGGTCCAGGGCACGGCCGAGGGTGCGCCCTTCCACCGCGCCGAGCTCGACAGCCTGCTCGACCTCGCGCTCGCCGGCACCACCGAGCTCACCCGCCTCCAGGTCGAGGCGCTCGCCGGACCGGTCGCCGGGTTCCGCGCGTGACGTCGCCCGACGGCGGCACCCACCCCGCCGCGCCCCTGCTCGTTCTCGCCACCCGCAACGCGCACAAGGTGGGTGAGCTCCGCGCCATCCTCACGGGTCCCGACGGCGCGCTGCCCGGGCTCGACCCGGCCGCCGTCGTCGGCGCCGACGCCTACCCCCACGTGCCCGACGTCGTCGAGGACGGCGTCACGTTCGCCGAGAACGCGCTGCTCAAGGCCCGTGCGCTCGCCGCCGCCACCGGCCTGGTGGCGGTCGCGGACGACTCGGGCCTCGCCGTCGACGTGCTCGGGGGCGCCCCGGGGATCTTCTCGGCGCGATGGGCCGGGCGCCACGGCGACGACGACGCCAACCTCGACCTGCTGCTCGCGCAGCTCGGCGACGTGCCGGACGAGCACCGCCGTGCCGCGTTCGTGTGCGCGGCCGCGCTCGTCACGCCCGACGGCCACGAGGTGGTCCACGAGGGCCGGCTGCCCGGCACGCTCCTGCGCGAGCGCGCCGGCGCCGGCGGCTTCGGCTACGACCCGATCCTCGTGCCCGACGGCGGGACGCGCTCGTGCGCCGAGCTCACGCCGGCCGAGAAGAACGCGATCAGTCACCGAGGCCAGGCGTTCCGCGCCCTCGCCCCCGAGGTCGTGGCCGCGCTGCAGCAGTCGTGAGCGAGCCGTTCACCGCGGAGGTGATGGCCGTGCCCGCCGAGGTCGAGCAGTGGTTCCCGGAGCCGACCTTCCACCTGAACCAGCTGCAGGAGCACGCATGAGCACGACGCCGGGCCTGATCGCCGCGCGCAAGGTCACCTTCGCCTACCCCGGGCGACCGGTGCTGGCCGACGTCTCGCTGACCGTCAGCGGCCGCAACCGCATCGGCCTGGTCGGGGAGAACGGCAGCGGGAAGTCCACGCTGCTGCAGATCCTCGCGGGCCGGCTCGAACCCGCGACCGGGACGGTCCGCCGTCGCGGCACATTGACCATGGTGGCGCAGGAGCTGCAGGCCGTCCCGCACGAGACGCTCGGCGACCTGCTCGCCGCGAGCATGCAGCGCTCGCGTGCCGCGCAGACCCGGATGGAGGAGGCGGCCGCACGTGCGGCCGCGATCGACGCCGGGGAGGTCGACCCCGGCGGCCGGACGCGGGCGGGCGCGATGGCGGAGGTGGCCGACGCCGTCGCCGCCTACGAGAACGCGCGCGCGTGGGACGCCGACCGCGAGCTCGACGAGGCGCTGACCCGGTTCGGGGCGCCGCGCGACCTCGGCCGGCCGTTGACCGAGATGAGCGTGGGGGAGCGCTACCGGGTGCACCTGGCGTGCGCGCTCGCGGAGCGCTCCGACGTGCTGCTGCTGGACGAGCCGACCAACCACCTCGACCTCGCCGCGATCGAGCACCTCACGGCGCGCCTGGAGGAGTGGCCGGGCGCGGTGGTCCTGGTGACGCACGACCGGCAGCTGCTCGACGACGTCGTGTCCGAGATCCTCGACCTCGACTCGACCATGAACGGTCCGCCCGCGCGCTACGGCGCGCTGCACTACGCCGACTACCGCGCGTCGAAGGACGCCGCGCTCGCGCGCTGGCGCACGCGGTTCCGCACCGAGCAGAAGCGGCTCGAGGAGCTGTTCTACAGCCGCGACTCCTCCTACGAGGGGCTCTCGGACGAGTGGCGGCCGCCCAAGGGCTCGAACAAGAACCGGCGCGGCACGCGCGCCAAGCAGCACGTCACGGCAGCCGACCGCCAGCTCACGCGGCTCGAGGCGCGCGCCGTGTCGGTGCCGCCCCCGCCGCCCGAGGTCGCCTGGCCGCACCTGGGCGGCGAGCCCGACGGCCACGGCAACGCGCCGCTGCTCCTGCTGCCCGGGGCGCACGTGCCCGGCCGGCTCGAGCGCCCCGACCTGATGATCTCGCTCGAGCGCGAGGACCGGCTCCTGCTGGTGGGGCCGAACGGCCGCGGGAAGTCCACGCTGCTCGGCCTGCTGGCGCAGGCGGGCACGGCGCCCGACGTTCGAGTCGGCGTGCTGTGGCAGGAGAGCCGCCTGGAGATCGTCGGTCGCGAGACGGGGTTCGACGTCGCCACGCGGGTCGTGCTGGCCGAGCTGGCCCGCGGCGGGGTCGACGCGGACGAGCTCGTGCCGATCGCGGCCACCGGGCTGCTGAGCGAGGAGGACCTCGACCGTCCCGTCGTCGACCTCTCGGTGGGTCAGCGACGGCGGCTGGACCTCGCCCTCGTGCTCATGACGGCGCCGCACGTGCTGCTGCTGGACGAGCCGACCAACCACCTCGCCGTCGACCTGGTGGACTCGATGACGGGCTGGCTGCGCTGGGTGGCGTGCGCCGTCGTCGTGGCGACGCACGACCGCCTCATGCGCGAGGACTACGCCGACTGGCCGACGATCGACCTCGGCTGAGCCGGGGTCCCACCGCCGCTGCGCGGTGGGGTAGAACAGTGCGCATGAGCCTGTACGGAACGCCGCCCGAGATGCCGCCGCCCCCGCCCGACCAGGGTCCGGCGGGCCGCGCGCCGGCACCGTCCACGTGCACCGCGTGCGGCGCCGAGTCCCTGGAGGCGGGGTTCATCGAGGACTCCGGCGAGGGGTCGCCGGGTTTCGCGCGCTGGATCCCGGGCGCGCTGGAGCGCGGCATGTTCGGCGGTGCGCGCCGGATGGGCAGGCAGCGGTTCGAGGTGGTCGCGATGGCGTGCCAGCGCTGCCGGCACGTCGATCTCTACGTGGGCAACCCCACCTGAGTCGGGGATGGCCCGGTGACCTGGGTCAGACCAGCCCGCCCAGGTGCGCGACGGCGCCCGCGAGCAGCGCCGCGTGGCCGGAGACGCACTCGCCGCGGACCGCCGGGTCGGTGGCCTCCTGCGGCGTGAGCCAGGCGAGCTGGATGGCGTCGCGCTGCGGGGTGGCGTCGCCGTCGATCGGGACGACGTAGGCCAGCGACACGGCGTGCTGACGCGGGTCGTGGAACGCGTGCGCGACGGCGCTGGGGAAGTACTCGTTGACCGTGAACGGCTGCGGCGACGCGGGCACGCGCGGCAGCGCCATGCGGCCGAGGTCCTTCTCCACGTGCCGGGTGATCGCGGTGCGGATGGTCTCGTGCAGCAGCACGCGCCCGGAGATCACCGCCCGCGCGAGGCCGCCCTCGCGAGGGCTGCGCAGCAGCGTGCCGACCCGCAGGAGCGAGCCGTCGGCGTCGAGCCGCACGGGCACGACGTCGATGTAGACCATCGGCACCTTACGGCGCACGAGGTCGAGGTCGTCGGGGGAGAGCCAGGGGCCCTGGTCGTCGGCGCGCACGTCACTCACCCCTCATTCCTACCTCAGGTTCGAGGCTGGAGCAGCACCCTGAGACACGCGCCACCCGCTCGGTGGTCGGCTCTACCGCCGAGAGCGACGCGTGCGTCGTGGGGGCGACGCGTGCGAGGTCGCTCCGTCGACGCTCAGGTCGCTCTCGGCGAGGGCGTCGCACGTGCGGAGCGCGGTCAGTGGTCGCGCAGCGCCTCGACCAGGTCGGCCTTGTTCATCGACGACCTCCCGGGGATCTCGAGCTCGGCCGCGCGCTTGCGCAGATCGGCCACGGTCCAGTCCTCGTAGCTGCCGGACTCGCCGCCCTTGCGCCCGACGGCGCCGCGTCCGCGCTCCGCCGCCGCGTTCGCGATGCGCGCGGACTTCTCCTTGCTGTTGCCGTCCTCGCGCAGGGCCTCGTAGAGCTCGGGGTCCTTCACGCTGGGGCCGGGATCACGTCGTCGTGCCACGGCACTCACCTCCGCTGGTCGGGTCGCTCCCAGCCTGCGCCCGCGCGCAGCCCCGCGGCAAGGATCAGTAAGGCGTCAGCGGCCCCGACGCCGGAGCGCCAGCAGCGTCACGAGCGGCCAGAGGGACTGTGCGCCGCACGCGAGACGCTCGGTGAGCCCGATCGGCCCTGAGCCCGAGGACAGGAACACCGCGAAGACCACCACGAGCGCGGTCAGCACCACGGTCGCCCCGACGGCGGGCAGCGGCCGCTCGATACCCTCGCCCCCGTTCTCGGCTCGTCGGGCGGTCAGCGCGGGCCACAGCGCCAGGGCGCCGAACCCGATGCCGGCGGCGATGCCGTGCGGCTGCGGGTGCAGGTCGACCGGGAGCAGCCCGACGGCGGCCGTTGCCACGCCGCCGAGCGCGAGGAACATGCGGGCCGCCGGCCGCAGCGGGCGCAGGCCGATCGCCGTCACGACGTGCGCGACCCCGGTGGCGACGAGGGCGACGCCGAGGACCTGCGGCGCGGTGCGCGTGGCGACGGCGAGCGCGCTGATCGTCTCGGTCACGGGATCGAAGGACGGCTGCAGCGACTCGGCCAGCAGCCAGCCGCCGATCATCGCGACGGGGGCGGCGACGGCGGAGACGATCGTCCAGCGGGCCGTGCCGCCCCGGGTGGACGGTCGTGAGCTGCGGGGGGAGGTCACGCGGTCTCCTCGGTCAGGGGTGGTGCGCGAGGCGGGACTTGAACCCGCACGCCCGAAGACACAGGAACCTAAATCCTGCGCGTCTGCCAATTCCGCCACTCGCGCCAGCGGGTCCCCAGCCTACCCAGCGGGGGACCGGAACGGCTCAGGCGACGGCGAGGTCCCGGCGCAGCTTGGCCACGTGGCCGGTCGCGCGCACGTTGTACTGCGCGAGCGTGAGCGTGCCGTCGGGGGCCACGACGAACGTGGAGCGGATGACTCCCGTGACCGTCTTGCCGTACATCGTCTTCTCGCCGTAGGCGCCGTACGCCTCGAGGACGGCCCGGTCGGGGTCGCCCGCGAGCGGGTAGGACAGGCCCTCGCGCTCGGCGAACGCGTCGAGCTTCTCCACGGTGTCGGGAGAGATGCCCACCACCGTGTAGCCGGCGCCCTGGAGCGAGGCGAGGGAGTCACGGAAGTCGCACGCCTGGGTGGTGCAGCCGGGGGTGCCGGCGGCCGGGTAGAAGTAGATGATGACGCCGTTCTCGGCGCCCGAGCGCAGCTCGGTGAGCGTCACGGTCCCGCCGCCCGCGGCCGGAAGGGTGAAGTCGGGGGCGACGTCGCCCACCTCGAGCTTGGCCATGGCTGCTACTCCTCGTGTGTGGTGTGCTGCGCCGTCGACCGAGCGCGGCGCCGGGCCAACGCTACCCCCGCTCACCGGGGAGGGGCGGGGCCGTCCATCGGGTGCGGGCGTGGCGCGAAGAGCCCTCCGGACGGGCTATACTTGTTCGGCGCTGCTTCGCAGCACGCGCATGGTGGGTATAGCTCAGCTGGTAGAGCGCCGCCTTGTGGTGGCGGATGTCGCGGGTTCAAGTCCCGTTACTCACCCGGTTCGGAGAAGGCCGGATCCCCTCGGGGATCCGGCCTTCTTCACGTTCTGGTGCGACGTCGTCGCGCGCCTCAGCCCTCCGGCGTGGTCCCGGCCTCGGGCGCCCCGTCGCCCTCGGACGCCGCCACGACGGCCGGCGTCGGGCTCGCCGAGATCAGCGCCGCCCGCTTCTTCAGGTCGGCGGAGGACGGGCCGTCGCCGTCGGGGAAGAGCGCGGCGCGGTAGTAGCGCAGCTCGTCGATGCTCTCGGCGATGTCCGCCAGCGCGCGGTGCCCGCCGGCCTTCTTGGGCGAGGCGTAGTAGGCGCGCGGGTACCAGCGGCGCGAGAGCTCCTTGATGGAGGAGACGTCGATGATCCGGTAGTGCAGGTGCTCCACGACCTCGGGCATGTCACGGTCGAGGAAGACGCGGTCGGTGCCGACGGAGTTTCCCGCGAGCGGCGCCTTGCGCGGCTCGGGCACGAAGGAGCGCACGTACTCGAGGACCTGCTCGCGCGCGCTCTCCATCGTGACGCCGTCGGCCAGCTCGTCCAGGAGACCGGAGGTGGTGTGCATGGTGCGCACCACGTCGTTCATCTGCTCGACGGCACCGGGCGGCGGGGCGATGACGATGTCGATCCCCTCACCGAGCGGCGTCAGGTCGGAGTCGGTCACGATCACCGCGACCTCGATGAGGGCGTCGAGACGGGTGTCCAGGCCCGTCATCTCGCAGTCGATCCAGACGATGGGGTCCTTGGCACGCGAAGTCACCCCACCACCCTAGGTGGAGAGCGGGGGATCCGAGAGTGCGGGCTCAGGCGGGGGCGACCTGCGTGACGTCGTTGTGGGGGTCGTTGCCGTAGGCCACCTCGCGCAGGATCGCGCTCGCGAGACGGTCCAGCGCGCCGGGGGAGAGGGCCGCGTACAGCGACGGCTCGACGAGCTCGAGCTCCATCAGCAGCGGAGGCTTGTCCCCGCGGATGACGAGGTCCACCCGGGCGTACAGCAGCGGGCGCGACTTCATCGAGCGGCCGGGGACCAGGCGACGGACCTCGGTGATGATGTTCTGCGCCGCCTTGATCTCCTGCTCGGACGGCTGCCACGGCTCCATCGACTCGCGCGTGTACGCGGTGTCCTCGCCGGTGTCCTCGCCCACGAGCATGGCGCCCTTGTGGATGGCGTGGGAGTACTCGCCGTGCAGGAAGACCAGGGCGCTCTCGCCGAACGTGTCGATCTCCGGCATGTAGCGCTGCACCATCACGGCGCGGCCGGCCTCGAGCAGGCGCTTGGCGTGGTTGATGGCGAGTCGGCGGGAGTCGGCGTCGGTGGCCGTGTACCGCCCGGTGTCCGCGGAGCCGGCGGACACCGCAGGCTTGACCACGAAGTCCTCGCGTGCCGGGAAGCGGTTGTGCAGGTCGCGCTTCTCGTAGTGGCGCTCGGGTTCGAGCCACTGCGTCTCCACGACCGGCAGACCGAGCTGGGCCAGCGCGTCGATGTAGTGCTTGTCGCTGTTCCAGCGGATCACGTTGAGCGGGTTCCGCAGCTGCGGCACCTGCTCCGCCCACGCGAGGAACTCCTCGCGTCGCACGCTGTAGTCGAAGACGTTGCGCAGCACCACGAGGTCGAACGCGGTCCAGTCCACGTCGGCCGCGTCCCACTGCAGGATGCTCCCCTCGGCACCGCGCTCCCCGAGGGCGACGACGAGCGCGCGGTCCTCCGGATCGCCGTCGGGCAGGTCGGAGCAGGTCACGAGGGCGATGCGCGCAGCTGTGGTCACGGGGTCCACCGTAACGGCCGGGTCAGTCGCGCGGTGGACGCAGCCCCGAGGGGCGCTCGAGCACCCGCGCGAGCTGGTCGCGCACCCGGTCCTTGGAGCGGGGCGTGGCGGGTGTCGCCAGACCCCGCACCAGGACGTCCTGCAGCTCCGGATCGTTCGCCACGGCCTCGACGACGTGCGCCGCGACCTCGTCGCGGTCCCGCATCCGCTCGTCCTCCTCGTGCTCGGCGTTCTCCTCGCGCAGCGAGCGCGCCAGCGCCACGAGCATGCCGATGATGACCACGCTGAAGGGGAGGGCGATGAGGATCGTCGCCGTCTGCATGGTCGCCAACCCACCGCGCAGCAGCAGCACGATGCCGACACCGCCGATGCCGAAGGCCCACATGATGCGCGACCAGGTCGGGGGTTCGCTCGTCCCGCTCGCGAGCATGCCGACGACCAGGGCGCCGGAGTCGGCGGAGGTGACGAAGAAGATCGCGATCAGCACGAGCATGAGGGCGATCCAGATGCGGGCGCCACCGAGGCCGTCGAGCAGGTCGAACATGACGTAGTCAGGGTCGACGGTCGCGCCGTCGGCACCCGCGAGATCGGCCGCGCCGAAGAGCTGGCGGTGGATCGCCGTCCCGCCGAAGATGCCGAACCAGATGAAGGTGACCACGGTCGGGGCGAGCATGACGCCGAGCACGAACTGCCGGATGGTACGGCCGCGCGAGATGCGGGCGATGAACATGCCGACGAACGGGGACCAGGAGATCCACCAGCCCCAGTAGAAGACCGTCCACTGCTGCTTCCAGTCGGCGCCCGCCTCACCGTCGTAGGCCAGGAGCTCGAAGGACTGCCCGACGTAGGACTGCAGGAACGCGCCGGCGGACTGGATCGTCTCGCGCAGCAGGAAGAGGGTCGGGCCGAGGGCGAGGACGACCACGAGGAGGAGCGCGGCCAGGCCCATGTTCAGGTTGGAGAGGATCTTGATCCCTCGGTCGACTCCCGAGACGACCGAGATCGTCGCCAGCAGCGTCACGACCACCACGACCACGACCTGCACCGTGAGGGAGGAGGAGATCAGGCCCGTGTGGTCCAGGCCCGCCGTGATCTGGAGGGCGCCGAACCCCAGGGTCGTCGCCACGCCGAAGACCGTGCCGAGCACCGTCACGACGTCGATGGCGTCGCCCCACCGCCCCTTGACGCGGTCGCCGAGCAGCGGCTCGAGGGTCCAGCGGACCGACAGCGGCTTGCCCCGACGATGGATCGTGTACGCCAGCGCCAGCCCGACCGCGGCGTAGATCGCCCAGGCCTGCGGCCCCCAGTGGAGGAACGTCTGCGTCATCGCCGCCTGGGCCAGCTCGCCGCCGTCACCCGTCTCGCCAGGTCGCGGGTTCACGAAGTGGGTCAGCGGCTCCGCCGGGCCCCAGAACACCAGGCCGATGCCCATGCCGCACGCGAACACCATCGAGAACCAGGCGCCGAGCGAGAACTCGGGCTTCTCGCCGCGGCGTCCGAGCACGATGCGCCCGGACGGTCCGAACGCGACGACCAGGCAGAACACCACCAGCGCCGCGACCAGCAGCGTGTAGTACCAGCCGAACGTGGCGATCACGCGGGTCTGCAAGAAACCCAGGACCTCCTCGGCCTGGTCGGGGAAGAACAGCGTCGCCGCCAGGAACGACAGGATCAGGGCGGCCGACCAGCGGAAGACCGGCCCGACGGCGGAGCTCGCCCGGGCGGGGGTCGGCTCGTCGGCCGTGGTCGGTCTGCCGACGGAGGTCGGTTCGTCCCTCGGCTCGTCGAGCGGGGCGTCGGGGGCGGGGGTGTGCGACATGGGTGCTGAGGCGTCCTTCCGGTCCCGGCGAGGTGCCGGCAGCGCGGCCGGCGGACGTGCCCACCAGCCGCGGGACGGGAATCTCCCGCCGGGGGTCCTGACATGGGTGAGGCCCCGCCACCCGAAGGTGACGGGGCCTCATCTGTACACCCCCCCGGACTCGAACCGGGAACCCACTGATTAAGAGTCAGTTGCTCTGCCAATTGAGCTAGAGGTGCATGCCGTGGCGAGAGAAAACACTAGCACCACCCGGGCCGCTGATCGACCACGACGCCGGTCCGCGAAGCCTCCCCGACCCCTTCGGGGCCTCCCGGGGGCAGGATGGAGCGGTGACCTCCACCATGTTCCGTCCCGGCTCACCCGTCGTCCTCGCGCACCGGGGAGGAACGGTCGGCGTCGCCGAGAACTCGCGCCAGGCCGTCGAGAACATGCTCGCGTGCGGTGTCACGACCATGGAGACGGACCTGCGCGCGACGAGCGACGGCGTCGCCGTCCTCGCCCACGACGTGACGCTCGAACGCCGCTTCGCCGACCCCCGGCGCGTGAGCGACGTCACGTGGTGGGAGCTCGACCTGATCCGCGACGTCGACCACGAGCCGGCGCTGCGCCTGGTGGACGTGCTGGCCGAGTACCCGGGCCTCCGGCTCAACCTCGACGTGAAGAGCGACGACGTCGTCGCGCCCACGCTGCGGGCCGTGCGCGAGGCGGCCGCCGCCGACCGCGTCTGCCTCACGTCGTTCTCCTCCCGGCGCCTCGCGATCGCCGAGCGCGTGACCCGCGGCCGCACCGTGCTCGGCACGGGGATGGCCGACGCCGCGCGCCTCCTCGCGGAGAGCCGCGGTCTGGTCCAGCTCGCGCGCCGGTCGACGACGGCGGCGCCCACGACCGGGCGCGCGGTCCAGGTCCCGCTCCGGTTCAAGGGGGTCGACGTCGTCACGCCGCGGTTCCTCGAGCTGGCGCACGAGCGCGGGCACGTCGTCCACGTGTGGACGATCAACGACCCCGGTGAGATGCACCGCCTGCTCGACCTCGGCGTCGACGGCATCGTGACGGACGATCCGGCGGCGGCCGTGGCCGTCTGGGCCGAGCGGGGGCTCGAGCCGGCTCCGCTCTGACGCGACCCGACATCTCGGTTCCCGCCCGGACGGGGTGCGCGCGGCATACTCCGAGCATGCCCGTTGTCGAGTCCAGCATCGTCGTCGACGTCCCCGCCGCCGTGGCCTTCGCCGTCGCCCAGACCACGGGGGAGGTGCGGCTGCGCTGGGACCCGTTCATCGCGCGGCAGCAGTTCCTCGACGGCGCGACGGCGCCGGGCAAGGGTGTCCGCTCGCGCACGCGGCACCGGTCGGGACTGTCGATGGTGAGCGAGTACGTCTCCTACCGGCCGCCGACCACGACCGGCATGAAGATGGTCACCGGACCGTGGTTCTTCGAGCGGCTCGCGGCGGGCTGGAGGTTCGCGCAGCAGGACGACGGCACGACGCTCGCGACCTGGCGCTACAGCTTCAGCTGCCGCCCGCACTGGCTGGCGCCGTTCGCCGAGAAGATCGGGATCTGGATGCTGGGGTCGGACATCCAGCGCAGGATTGCCGGCTTCGGTCGCGGCTGCGCCGATCCGGTGGTCCTGGCGGCGGCGCGGGCGAGCCTCGCGGCAGGCGAGGCCGACGGAGAGTCCCCCGCCTGAGGCTGCCTCAGCGGACGGGCGCGAGCCCCGGTGCCTCGCCCTTGACGATCGGGACGCGGACCGCGTTGCCCCACTCGGTCCACGAGCCGTCGTAGTTGCGGACGTTGTCGTAGCCGAGCAGGTGCGTCAGCACGAACCACGTGTGGCTCGAGCGCTCGCCGATGCGGCAGTAGGTGATGACGGCGTCCGCCGGCGTCAGCCCGACGCCGGCGATCCCCGCACCGTAGATGTCCTCCAGCTCGTCGCGCGGACGGAACGAGGCGTCGGAGTCGACGGCGCGCGCCCACGGCACGTTCGTCGCCGTCGGGATGTGGCCGCCGCGCAGCGCGCCCTCCTCCGGGTAGTCCGGCATGTGCAGGCGCTCGCCCGTGTACTCCTGCGGGGAGCGGATGTCGATCAGCGGGCTGCCGAGGTGCTCGAGCACGTCCTCCTTGAACGCCCGCAGCGTCGCGTCGTCGCGCTCGACCACGGGGTAGGAGGCCGGTGTGACCGGCGTCCGGTCGATCGTGAGCTCGCGGTCCTCGCCGATCCACTTCTCGCGCCCGCCGTCCAGGAGCCGGACGTCGGGGTGGCCGAAGAGCGAGAACACCCACAGCGCGTAGGCCGCCCACCAGTTCGACTTGTCGCCGTAGATGACGACGGTGGTGTCGCGGCTGATGCCGCGCGACCCGAGCAGGTGGGCGAAGCCCTCGCCGTCGACGTAGTCGCGCACCAGGGGGTCGTTGAGGTCCAGGTGCCAGTCGATCTTGACCGCCGTGGGGATGTGGCCGGTCTCGTACAGCAGGACGTCCTCGTCGCTCTCGACCACCACCAGGCCCTCGGTGCCGAGGTGGTCGGCGAGCCACTGCGTGCTCACCAGCCGCTCGGGGTGGGCGTACTGGGCGAACTTGGGTTCGGTGCGATCGACCTCGACCGGCATGGCACGACCTCCTGTAGCGACGACGTCGTCCAGCCTAGGGGGCCGCGCCGCGTCCCGCTCCGTGAGTCGCGGGGTACCGGATCGCGAGACGAGCTCGGACGCGGCGCGCGGTGGGAGGATGGAGCGGTGACCGAGGAGCTGCCCGCGGCGTTCGCCGCCATCCGCGAGGACTTCCTCGCCCTGACCGTCGCCGACCGCCTGCAGCTGCTGCTGGAGTTCGCCAACGGGCTGCCGCCGCTGCCGGCCGAGTACGCGGATCGACCAGAGCTCCTCGAACCCGTCCCCGAGTGCCAGTCGCCGATCGCGTTCTTCACCGCGCTGGAGGAGTCCGGCGACGGCGCCCCCGGCGAGCGCCGCGTCCGGTTCTTCGCCTCGGCCCCGCCCGGTGCCCCGACGTCGCGCGGCTTCGCCGGCATCCTGGCGGAGGGGATCGACGGTCTGACGCCCGCGCAGGTCGAGGCCGTGCCGAGCGACTACCCGCTCACCCTCGGCCTGGCCGAGGCCGTCTCACCGCTGCGGCTGCGCGGCATGACGGCGCTGCTCGCCCGCACCAAGCGCCAGGTCGCGGAGCGCGTCGCGGCGCTCTGAGGCGCCCGCGACACCCGCGCGTCCTGACGGCGCCCTCCCCGTGCCGGGCGAGGCGGGCCGACCTAGACTCGCGCCGTGACCTCCACGACACCGGGCCCGACGCCGAGCCGTCCCGTCTCACCCTGGCCCGCCCCGCGCACCGACGTCGCGCGGACCTTCCCACCCGCGTTCTCGTGGGGCGTGGCGACGGCGGCGTTCCAGATCGAGGGTGCGAGCCACACCGAGGGCCGCACCGACTCGATCTGGGACCACTTCGCGCGCCTGCCGGGGAAGGTCGAGAACGGCGACACCGGTGAGGTCGCGTGCGACCACTACCACCGCTACCCCGAGGACGTCGCCCTGATGCGCGAGCTCGGCGTGGACACCTACCGGTTCTCGACGTCCTGGTCGCGCGTGCGTCCCGACGGCGGCGACCTCAACCCGGCCGGCGTCGCCTTCTACGACCGGCTCGTGGACGAGCTGCTCGCCGCGGACATCAAGCCCTGGCTCACGCTCTACCACTGGGACCTCCCGCAGGCGCTGGAGGAGAAGGGCGGCTGGCGCAACCGCGACACCGCCTACCTCTTCGCCGAGTACGCGCTCGACATGCACGCCGCACTCGGCGACCGCGTCACGAGCTGGACCACGCTGAACGAGCCGTGGTGCTCGGCGTTCCTCGGCTACGCGGGCGGCCAGCACGCCCCGGGGGAGAACGACGACGCAGGCTCGCTCCGCGCGCTGCACCACCTCCTGCTCGGCCACGGGCACGCCATCACCGCGCTGCGCGAGGCCGACGCCGACCTCGAGCTCGGCATCACCCTGAACTTCAGCAGGTACGCCCCGCTGGACCCCGCGAGCGCGGCGGACCTCGACACCGTGCGCCGCCTCGAGGACGGCATGTACGGGTGCTTCACCGGCCCGATCTTCGCCGGCGCCTACCCCGAGACGTTCCTGTCCGACGTCGCCGACATCTGGCCGCAGGACCTGGTGCGCGACGGCGACCTGGCCACGATCGCCGCGCCGATCGACGTGCTCGGCGTGAACTACTACAACTCCTGGGTCATCGCCGCACCGGACGGTTCGGGGGAGGTGTCGCCGTCGGGCGCCTCCGCCGACGGCGGCGTCTCGCCGTGGCTCACCGCGCGCGAGTCGCGGTGGATCCCCACGCAGGCGCCGCGCACCGAGATGGACTGGGAGAACCACCCCGGCGCGTTCCGCGACCTGCTGGTCGAGCTGGACCGTGAGGTCACCGGCCCCGCCGGCACGCACCTGGTCATCACCGAGAACGGCGCCGCCTACCCCGACGACGTCGTGGCACCGAACGGCGAGATCGACGACGCCGACCGCACCACCTACCTGCGCGAGCACATCGCCGCCGTGCACGAGGCGATCGAGTCCGGTGCCGACGTGCGCGGCTACCTGCTGTGGACCCTCCTGGACAACTTCGAGTGGGCCTACGGCTACGGCAAGACGTTCGGCATCGTGCACGTGGATCGCCAGACGCTGCAGCGCACCCCGAAGGCCAGCGCCCGCTGGTACTCCCACCTCATGACCAGCAACGCGCTGGACGCCCACGAGAGGAACGCATGAGCACCTGGAACGACGTCGTCACCCACCTCACGGGCCAGTTCGGCGGTCAGCAGGTCCAGCCGACGCTGATCCGCTTTGCGGGAGCCGCCGGCGGTGACGCCGCTCCCGTGGAGATGTTCGCGGGTCACGAGACGCTGCAGGGCCCGCTGGGGGAGTGGGTGACGCTGCAGGTGCCGCTCGGCACCTACCACGAGCTCGACTTCTGGAAGGTGATGCAGGCCGCGACGCCGCTGGTCTGCGGCGCTGTCGTGGTCAACGGGGAGCGCCTCGTGCTCAAGCACTCCGCCCGCCTCGCGTCGCTGACGCCCGACGACCTCACGATCGCGATCTACCTGCTGACCGGCTCCGCGCGCCAGCTCTCCTCGCTCCGCACGACCGCCTGAGATCCGGCGCACCGGTGGCGGCCCGCGAGCACCGGTTCCGCAGCACCTGGCACCTGCCCGCCGCACCCGAGGCGGTCTGGGGGGTGCTCGCCGACCCCACGGGCTGGTCGTCGTGGTGGCCGGGGCTGCGGTCGGAGACGGTGCACGTGGGGGATCCGGACGGCGTCGGGACCCGCAGCCACGCCGTCTTCCCCTCGCCGCTCGGCTATCGGCTCAACCTCGGTCTCGAGGTGCTCTCGGCCCGCGCACCGCACGCGGTGGTGCTGCGCGCCGTCGGCGACCTGGCGGGGACCGCGCGCTCGACGCTCGAGCCCGACGGCGCTCGCGGCACCGTGCTGCGGATCGACTGGCACGTCCGGCTCACCAGCGCGGCCCTCACGCGGATGGACCGGATCGCGCCGTGGATCGCGGACCCGAGCCACGCCGTCGTGATGCGCGCGGGTGAGCGCGGCCTGCGCCGCCACCTCCTCCGGTCGGGGTGGGACGGCGGCGGGCCGGGGCAGGTGCGGCGGGGAGCCGCGAACTAGACTCTCGGCGTGACTGCACCCGCCGCTCCCGCGTTCGATCTCGACATCACCCGGGTCGCCCGGCCGGCCCGGTCGCAGGCGCTGCTGGACGCGATGGCGGAGCGCGTCGTCGTCGCGGACGGCGCGATGGGCACGATGCTCCAGGAGCACGACCCCTCGATGGAGGACTACCAGCAGCTCGAGGGCTGCAACGAGATCCTCAACGTCTCGCGCCCGGACATCATCGCCGCGGTGCACGACGCCTACTACGAGGTCGGCGTCGACGCCGTGGAGACCAACACGTTCGGCGCCAACTGGTCGAACCTGTCGGACTACGAGATCGACGACCGCATCACCGAGCTCGCGCGCGAGGGCGCGCGGATCGCCCGCGAGCGGGCCGAGGCGTGGCAGGAGCGCGACGGTCGCCTGCGCTGGGTGCTCGGCTCGATGGGCCCGGGCACCAAGCTCCCGAGCCTCGGTCACACCACCTACGAGCACCTCAAGAGCACGTTCGCGGAGCAGGCCGTCGGCCTCATCGACGGCGGCGCCGACGCGTTCCTGGTCGAGACGTCCCAGGACCTGCTCCAGACGAAGTCCGCCATCAACGGCTGCAAGCAGGCGATCGTCGAGCGCGGCGTGCGGCTGCCGATCTTCGTCGAGGTGACGGTCGAGACCACGGGCACGATGCTCATGGGCAGCGAGATCGGGGCGGCGCTGACGGCGCTCGAGCCGCTCGGTGTCGACGCCATCGGCCTCAACTGCGCCACCGGTCCCGCCGAGATGAGCGAGCACCTGCGCCAGCTGTCCGTCCGCTCGCGCGTCCCGGTCATCTGCATGCCGAACGCCGGCCTGCCGGTCCTGGGGAAGAACGGTGCCGAGTACCCGCTCGGCCCGGCCGAGCTCGGGGCCGCGCACGAGCAGTTCGTGCGCGAGTTCGGGCTCTCGCTCGTCGGCGGTTGCTGCGGGACGACGCCGGCGCACCTCGCCGCCGTCGTCGAGCGCGTGAAGAGCCTCGCCCCGCGGCCGCGCACCCCGCAGCCCGAGGCGGGCGTCGCCAGCCTCTACCAGCACGTCCCGTTCGACCAGGACGCCTCCTACCTCGCGATCGGCGAGCGCACCAACGCGAACGGGTCCAAGGCCTTCCGCGAGGCGATGCTCGAGGGGAACTGGGACGAGTGCGTGCAGATCGCGCGCAACCAGATCCGCGTCGGCGCCCACCTCCTGGACGTGTGCGTGGACTACGTGGGGCGCGACGGCGTCGCCGACGTCCGCGAGATCGTCTCCCGCTTCGCCTCGGCCTCCACGCTGCCGCTGGTCATCGACTCCACCGAGCCGGCCGTGCTGCGCGCCGGTCTCGAGCTCGTGGGCGGCCGCCCCGTGGTCAACTCGGTCAACTACGAGGACGGCGAGGGCCCGGCCTCGCGCTTCGGCCAGATCATGCCGCTGGTCAAGGAGCACGGCGCCGCCGTCATCGCCCTGACCATCGACGAGGAGGGCCAGGCGCGCACCGCCGTCGACAAGGTCCGGATCGCCTCGCGACTCGTGGACACGCTGGTGGGCGAATGGGGCATGCGCGTGGACGACATCGTCGTGGACGCCCTGACCTTCCCGATCGCCACGGGTCAGGAGGAGACGCGGCGCGACGCGATCGAGACCATCGACGCGATCCGTCAGATCACCACGAAGTACCCGGGCATCCACACCACGCTCGGCGTCTCGAACGTCTCCTTCGGGCTCAACCCCGCAGCGCGCAGCGTGCTGAACTCGGTCTTCATCCACGAGGCCGTCGCGGCGGGGCTGGACTCCGCGATCGTCGACGCCGCCAAGATCGTCCCGCTCGCCTCGGTGCCCGACGAGCAGCGCGAGGTCGCGCTCGACCTCGTGTGGGACCGCCGCCGCTACGACGAGGAGGGCACGCTGGTCTACGACCCGCTGGCCCGGATGCTCGACATCTTCGCCGGCGTCAACAGCGCCGAGCTGCGCGACGCCCGCGCCGCCGAGCTCGCCGCGCTGCCCGTGGGCGAGCGCCTCGAGCGCCGCATCATCGACGGCGAGGCCAAGGGTCTCGAGGCCGACCTCGACCTCGCCCGGGCGGGGGGCACCAGCGCTCTGGAGATCATCAACAACCACCTGCTCGCGGGCATGAAGGTCGTGGGCGAGCGGTTCGGCGCGGGCGAGATGCAGCTCCCGTTCGTGCTCACGTCCGCCGAGGTGATGAAGAACGCCGTCGCGCTGCTGGAGCCGCACATGGAGCGGACCGAGGCGGCGGGCAAGGGCACGATGGTGCTCGCGACCGTGCGCGGCGACGTGCACGACATCGGCAAGAACCTCGTGGACATCATCCTCACCAACAACGGCTACGACGTCGTGAACATCGGCATCAAGAAGTCGATCAACGAGATCATCGAGGCGGCCGAGCAGCACGGGGCCGACGTCATCGGGATGTCCGGTCTGCTCGTGAAGTCGACCGTGGTGATGAAGGACAACCTCCTCGAGCTGAACTCGCGCGGGCTCGCGAAGCGCTGGCCCGTGATCCTCGGCGGCGCGGCCCTCACGCGCCCCTACGTGGAGCAGGACCTGGCCGAGCTGTTCGACGGCGAGGTCCGCTACGCGCGCGACGCGTTCGAGGGCCTCGCGCTGATGGAGCCGCTGGTCGCGGTCGCGCGCGGCGCGGACCCGGCGCAGGTCGGGCTGCCCGCGCTGCGCCAGCGCCGGCACGCGCCGTCCACGCTGGTGCTGACCGAGCCCGAGGCGATGCCGGCGCGGTCCGACGTCGCCTCCGACAACGCCGTGCCGACGCCCCCGTTCTGGGGCACGCGCCTCGTGCGCGGCATCGCGCTGGCGGACTACTCCGCGTTCCTCGACGAGCGTGCGACGTTCCTGGGCCAGTGGGGCCTCAAGCCCGGCCGGGGCGACGGCGGAGCCTCCTACGAGCAGCTGGTCGCGACAGAGGGGCGCCCGCGCCTGCGGTACTGGCTGGACCGGATCCTCGGCGAGGGCATGCTCGACGCGTCCGTCGCCTACGGGTACTTCCCGGTGGTCGCGGAGGGCGACGACGTCGTCGTGCTGCACCACGGCGACGACCCGACCGGCCTGCTCGGCGCGCCCGGCCTGATCTCGCCCGACGGTGGCTCCGGCGGCGAGATCGGCAGCGAGCGGCTGCGGTTCTCCTTCCCGCGGCAGCGGCGCGACCGCCATCTGTGCCTGGCGGACTTCGTCCGCTCGCGCGAGTCCGGCGTGGTCGACGTGATGCCGGTGCAGCTCGTGACGGCCGGCGCGCACGTCGACTCCGTCACGGCCGAGATGTTCCAGCGCGACGCCTACCGCGACTACTACGAGCTGAACGGGCTCGTGATGCAGCTGACCGAGGCCTTGGCGGAGTACTGGCACGCGCGGATCCGCGCCGAGCTGGGCTTCGCGGGGGAGGAGCCGACGGCGGTGGAGGGGCTGTTCAAGCTCGACTACCGCGGCGGCCGGTTCTCCCTCGGCTACCCCGCGTGCCCGGACATGGAGGACCGCCGCAAGGTGGTCGAGCTGCTGCGCCCGGAGCGCCTCGGCGTCGTGCTGAGCGAGGAGCTGCAGCTGCACCCCGAGCAGTCCACCGACGCGTTCGTGCTGCACCACCCCGAGGCGAAGTACTTCTCCGTCTGACCCCGGCCTACCTCGTTCGCGAGGTACTTTCGGGCGTTCGCGAGGTACTTCGGGGCGTCTCCGAGGTACTTTCCGGGCGCACCTTGGCCCGGCGCAGCGCGGCGAGCACCGCCGGTCCGGCGACGGCGATCCCGACCACGCTCGTGACGGCCCGGATCGTGTCCCACGTCAGCGTCGAGGTCACGAGCGTGTAGCTGAGGAACGACCCGAGGTTCGTCCCCAGGGACGCGTTGGGGGAGTAGCTGATCGAGGTCGCCGGTCCGACGGCGAACGGCCAGAACCACAGGTTCATCACCGCGCCGAAGGCGTAGGACGCGACGACGCCGTAGCTCGCCAGCAGCGCGACCTCGCGCCACCGCGCCCCGCGCTCCCGCCGTGGGGCGCTCCCGCGCGGTCGCGCGCCGGGCAGCAGCCCCGCCCCCGCGCCGACCCACGCGCACGCGACCATCTGGAACGGCGTCCACGGCCCGAAACCGGACGCTATCGAGCTCAGCGCGATCACCAGCACGCCGAGCAGGAACCCGAACCGCGCCCCGAACGCGCGGCCCGCGAGGATCAGCACCACGAACACCGCCTCCACGCCGCCGACGCCGGTGCCCGCGATCCGCACCGCCGCGCCGACAGCGGTCAACGTGCCGAGCATCGCGAGCGTCGTCGCGGAGCGGATGCTCGCGTCGAGCGCGATCAGCACGAGAACGACGGCGATCGGCACCAGCGCCAGCGCCGCCCACGGCGCGGCGGCCTGGGCCTGCGACGGCACGGCCGGCACGATCAGCGGCCAGGCGAACGCCGCCGCAGCCACGAGGTTGGCGACGAGCAGCAGCGCCCGCTGCGCGCGTGTCACGGGCGGACCTTCGCAACGGACTCGAGGGCGGGCACGGCGCGAGGGACCAGGCGCGCGTCCTCGAGCGCGAGCACGCGATCGGCCAGGGCGGTGAACGCGACGTCGTGCGTGGCGATCACGACGGCGGTGCCGGCCTCCGCCGTCGCGCGCAGCGCCCGGCGCACAGCAGCGGCGGCGACGGGGTCGAGCCCGCGGCTGGGTTCGTCCACGAGCAGCACGCGCGGCGTCGCGGCGAGCTGGACCGCGAGCACGAGGAGCCGGCGCTGACCGACCGAGAGGTCACGCGGGTGCCGGACGGCGACGTCCGACGCGGGGCCCTCGCCGTCGGGCAGAACGGCGAACGCCCGGAACCGCGCCAGGCTCGCTCCGACGGCGGCCCCCGCCCGACGGTCGGCGCGCGCGCACTCCTCCGCCACGGTGAGCCGGAACAGGAGGTCGTCCGACGCGTCGGGCACCAGGGCGAGCGCGCGCAGTCGCGGCCGACGGCGCAGCGTGGCGACGTCGGTCCCGCCCACGCGGGCCGTGCCCCGCCGGGGCAGCGCGAGGTGGTTGAGCAGCGTCGTCTTGCCCGAGCCGACGTCACCGGTGACGGCCACGATCTCGCCGGCGGCGACGTCGAGGGACGCTTCGCTCAGCAGGACGCGGCCGCCGACGGCGAGGGTCACGTCGTGCGCGCGCAGCACCGGATCGCCGGTCACGGGGTCCCGTGGCGCGACCGCGTCGAGCGGCCCGGCACTCGCTGGCGCCACCTCCGCCACGCCCGGGTCCGCGACGACGACGCGCGCCCCGCCGTCGTCCGCCGCCACGACCAGCTCCACGTCGGCGACCTCGCGCAGCGCGGCCACGCGGTGCTCGGCCACGAGGACGGTGGTGCCGTCCGCGGCCAGCTCGCGCAGCGCCGTCACGACGCGGGTCCGGGAGGCGAGGTCGAGGTCGGCGAGCGGCTCGTCGACGAGCACGAGGGCGGGGGCGTGCGCGGTCGCGGCGGCGAGCGCGACGAGGTGCGACTGCCCGGCGGAGAGGTGCGACGTCGCGGTCCCCAGCAACGCTTCGAGGTCGAACCGCTGCGCCGCGCGAGCCACGCGGGCGTCGACCTCGGCGTCGCTCGCCCCCTGGACGGCGCTCGCGAACGCGATCTCGGCGGCGACCGTCTCGGCCACGAAGGACAGGCGCGGGTGCTGCGGCACGACGCCGACGAGTGCCGCGGTCGCGTGCGGCGCCACGTCGCGGTCGACGCCGAGCACGCGCGCCTCACCCGCGAGGGTGCCGCCGTCGACCGCCGTGTGCAGACCGCTGAGAGCACGCAGCAGCGTGGACTTGCCCGACCCGGTCGGGCCGGTCAGCAGGACGAGCGCGCCGCGCGGGAGAGTGAGGTCGGCGCGCAGGGTCCAGCCGCCGTCGTGCGCAAGGGTGACGTCCCGCAGCTCGACGGCGGAGGTACCCGCCCCCGACGCGTCCGGCGCGTGGCCGGTCGACGACGCGAACCCCCGCACCTCCATCGACGCACCCAGCGCGACCGCGCGCTCGACCGTCCGCTCCATGACGGGGACGAGCAGGGACGCCGCGCCGCGCTCACCCCGCAGCCGTCGCGCCCGGCGCACGTCGGTCACGCTGCGCACGAGCCCGGGGAACGTCGCCCACGCGATCACGAGCGCCTGCGCCACGGAGCGCAGCGGGCCGCCCCGACTCGCGCGCGCGCAGACCGCGGCGAGGTCGACGACGCCGTTGAGGACACCGAACGCCAGGATGATCGCCGCGATGGGCAGGGCGCTGACGATCGCCGTCGTGATGCCCTGCGTGGTGATCGGGCCCAGCAGGACCACGTGGTCGACCGGGTCCGGCAGTCGGTGGGAGGGGAGGTCGACGAGCACGCGACCGCCGCGGTCGAGGCCGCGGAACAGCGCCTGGTAGACGAGTCGGACCAGGATGAAGCCGAGCGCGAGCAGCGCCGCGGCGCGCACGGGCCCGGATCGCAGACGCACGATCCGGGCCCGGACGGGGGGTGGTGGAGCGGGGGCGGGTGCGCCCATGTCAGCCGGCGGAACCACCGTCGGGGTTGACCGGCTCGCCGTTCAGCGTGAACTGGAGCTCGAGACGCTCGCCCGGGGCGACCGGCTGCGTGTCGACGCCCTCGGCGGCGTAGGTCCACTCGCCGCCGGCCGGCTTGAGCCAGACGGACCAGTACGCGAACGCGGCCGGCATGCCGGCGCACGTCTCGGTGTAGGACTCACCGTTCTCGGGGTTGACGATCGGCAGGTCGGCGCCGGGGACGCCGTTGACGCGGCAGACGACGGCGTCGCCGTACTCGGTCGTGCCCTCCGTCGTCACGCCGGCCAGGTCGAGCGCCTCGCGCGCCGTGATCGGGGCGTCGGTCGTGATGCACCACGCGCCCTCGGCGGCCTCGATCTGGGCCTCGGTCGCGTCGTCGCGGTCGTCCTCGAGGTCGCCGACGTCGGTGACCAGGGCGACGCCGGACGCGCACTCCTCGGCGACGTCGTCGTCCGCGCCGAAGCCGCCGGAGATCGCCGGGGCGCCGGCGGTGCCGGACTCGCCGGGGGAGGACGAGGCGGAGGCGGAGTCGCTGGGCGACGCGCTGGCCGTCGAGGAGGCTGAGGTCGACGGCGTCGAGGACGCGTCGTCGGACCCTCCGGAGCACGAGGCGAGCAGGGCGACGACCGCGACGGCGGCGGTGAGGGAGAGAGTTCGGCGCATGATCGCGAGCGTAGTCAGCGCCGACGGCGACCGGCCGGTCCGATCATCAGGCGGGCACGGCCGGCCCTGCGGTCAGGTCTCGAGCCCGACCAGCTTGAGCCCGACCGTGACGGTGTCCCCGGCCGCGCAGCCCTGAGCGGTCCGGACGGCCTTCTTGACCGGGAGGACGTAGGCACCCTGCTGCTGGCTGGGGAACACCGACGTCGTCCAGGTGCTCGTGCCGATCGTGACCTCGACCTTCACCGACCCGAACCCGCCCTGCAGCCCGGTCGTGCGCTGGTCGATCTCGTCGGAGTCCTTCTCGGGGACCGTGAGCATGTGCCAGCGGCCGTCGTTCATCGTCCACAGCTCGGCGTCGAAACGGTAGGGCATGCGGCGAGCGTAGGCCCGGGCACCGACGCGGGTCAGCACCCGGACCCGCCCGTCACGGGTAGAGGCCGCGCAGCTTGTGGGCCTCCGTGACGCGGGCGACCGCCAGGCACGTCGCCGCCTCGCGCATCGACTGCCCGTTCGAGGTCGCGTAGCCCAGGACGGCGTCCCACGCCTTCGTCATGCGCTCGGCGAGCTTCTCGTTGACCTCGTCCTCGCTCCACCAGTACGCCTGGTTCGCCTGGACCCACTCGAAGTAGGAGACGATCACGCCGCCCGCGTTCGCGAGGATGTCGGGCACCACGAGCACGTCGCGCTCGCGCAGGATCGCGTCGGCGGCCTCGGTGGTCGGGCCGTTGGCGCCCTCGACCACGATCCTGGCCGCGACGCGCTCGGCGTTCGCCTCGGTGATGACGCCCTCGACGGCGGCCGGGACCAGGGTGTCGACGTCGAGCTCGAGCAGCGCCGCGCCGTCGATCTCCTCGCCGCCCGCGAAGCCGAGCACGGACCCCGTGGCGTCCACGTGCTCGATGAGGGCGGCGACGTCGAGGCCCTCGGCACGGTGGACGGCGCCGTAGACGTCGCTCACGGCGCGGATGCCGACGCCGGCCTCCGCCAGGAGGCGGGCGCCGTCGCGACCCACCTTGCCGAACCCCTGCACGGCAGCGGTCGAGGCGGCCGGGTCGAGACCGCGGTGCCGCATCGCGAGCACGGCGACGTGGGCGACGCCGCGGGACGTGGCGCTGGCCCGGCCGAGCGACCCGCCGAGGCTGAGCGGCTTGCCGGTCACGACGCCGGGCACGGTGTGGCCGACATTGACGGAGTAGGTGTCCATCATCCAGGCCATGGTGCGCTCGTCGGTGCCGATGTCGGGCGCCGGGATGTCCTGCTCGGGGCCGATGAGCGGCATGATCTCGCTCGTGTAGCGGCGCGTCACACGCTCGAGCTCGGCGAGCGAGTGCTGGCGCGGGTCGATGGCGATCCCGCCCTTGGCGCCGCCGTACGGCACGTCGACGAGCGCGCACTTCCACGTCATCCACATCGCCAGTGCGCGAACCTCGTCGAGGTCGACGTTCGGGGAGAAGCGCAGACCGCCCTTGGCCGGACCGCGCGAGAAGTTGTGCTGCACGCGGTGCCCGATGAACAGGGCGGTCGAACCGTCGTCGCGCCGCAGCGGGACGCTCACGGTGAGCTCGCGGCGCGGCGTCGCGAGGAGCTGGTGCATCCCGCTGTCGAGACCGAGGTGGTCGACGGCGAACGCCAGCTGGGCGCGCGCGTCGTCCAGGGGGCCGAGGGCTGCGGAGGGGGTGGCGGCTGTGGTGGTCGGGACCGCGGCTGCGTCGTTGCTGCCGGTGGGTGCCGGGGTGGTGGTTGTGCTCATGCTGTGACGATAGTCACGCCGCATCGTCCGGGCGCTGTTCGGGGGACGCGTCGGGCGCGTCTTTGCCGAGCGCTTGACCAGCATGTGGGACGACGCGACGGCGGGGCCCACCGTGAGGTGAGCCCCGCCGTCGGGACGAGCGGGTCAGGCCCTGATCACTGCGGGATCAGGACTCCTGGCCCAGGTGGTGCAGGCGGTACATGAAGGCCGCCATGGCGTCGCGGTTGACCGGCGAGAGCGGTCGGAAGATCGTGCTTCCGTCGTTGCCGGAACCGTCCCAGCCGGTCGCGATGTCGTTCTCCGCCAGCCACGCGATCTCCGCGTAGAACTGGTTGGAGGTGGCCACGTCGGCGAACGGGGAGGTGGCCGGCGCCGGGGTGTCGTTCACCTTGCCCTCGCGGTCGGCGAACCGGTACAGGAACGCCGCCATCGCATCGCGCGCGATCGGGTCGAGGGGGCGGAACTGGGCCGTGCCGTCGGCCTGCACCCAGCCCGTGGAGATCTCGGTCTCTGCCAGCCACGCGATCTCCTTGAAGAACTGGTTGTCCGTGGAGACGTCGGTGAACGGCGAGGTCTCGGGCTCCCGGAACTCGGGCGAACCCGCCAGGCGGTAGAGGAACGCCGCCATCGCATCGCGAGCGACCGGGGTCACCGGACGGAACTCACGCGTGCCGTCCGGGAGCACCCAGCCGGTGGAGATCCGGTTCTGCGCGAGCCACGAGATCTCGGTGAAGAACTGCGTGCTCGGCGTGACGTCCGCGAACGTCACCGCCTCAACCAGCTCGACCGTGAGCGTGTACGTCGTGCTCTCGCCGGTGGCGCCCGTGACCACGATCGTGGCCACGCCGTCGTTCTCGATGGTCGGCTGGGTGACGGCGACCTCGGCGGCCGTGTCCGTCGGGAACGCCTGGACCACCGGGTAGTCCGTGCCCGCCGCCGTGGTGGCGTACTCGGTGGTGCCCGCGGTCAGCGGGACCTCCTGGCCGCCGGAGCGGAGCGAGGCGAGGGTGGACAGCGACGACGCGGACGGTGCCGCCTCGAAGATCTCCACCTCCGAGACCGTCAGGTGGGTGTTCGCGTACGCGTTCATGACCACCCTCAGACCGGTGGCTCGGACGCCGTCCCAGGCGGAGGTGACGACCGGGGCGCCGGCGACCGGTGCCGCGACCGGGGCGTCGGCCTCGTAGCCCGGGGCGCGCAGCCACGTGCCGTCGGGCTGGCGATACTCCACCCGCATGGTCTCGGCCCAGCTGGTGGCGCCGCCGTCGGCGTAGAAGTACACGTCGCTGCCCAGGACGGTCGTCTCGGGGAAGGTGTACGTCAGCGTGCTGGTGGCGGGCTTGTTGCTGCTGACCCAGTTGGACCAGCCCTTGTCGGTCCGGTCGCCGTTGCGCGTCCGGTCGACCACGAAGCTGCCCTCGGTCGAGGACGCGGCGCCCGTCGTCGTGGCGTCGGGCGCGATGTTGCGACCCGTGGCCGTGGTGACGATGACGTTCACGGTGGCGCGCAGCTGCGCGCCGTCCGCCGTCGCGGTGCCCGTGAGGGTCACGACGCCGGGGGCGGCGAGCTGGGCGTCCGTCAGCGATGCCGTGTCCCACGTGACCGGGGCCGGGAAGGAGAGCACCGAGGCGCCCGCCCTGGCCTGGACCGTGGTGGGCAGGGCGGCGACGGCGGCGGCCGCCGTCGACCCCTCGGCGACCGTGACGGACGCCGGGTCGGTCACGGTGAGGGCGGCGACCTCGACGGTCGCGGTGACCTCGAAGGTGCTGCCGTAGACGTCCGTGGCGGTGCCGGCGACCTGGAAGGTGCCCGGGCTCGCCCAGAGGGCGGCGTCGAACGCCTCCCACGTCACGGCCGCGGAACCGCTGCTGCCGGAGGAGTAGCGCGGCACGACCGTGGTCGGCAGGACCGGCGCGACGCCGGGGTTGGTGCGGACGGTGACGTCGACCGGGAGCGCCGTGAGGTCACGGATCGACCAGGTCTGGTTCGCGCCGCCGTTGGAGCCGTAGACGCCCACGGCGGTGCCGTCGGCCGAGGCCTGACCGGCGACGTCGAGCGACTGCGCGATCGAGGCGTTCACCAGCGACCACGTGGAGCCGTTGGTGGTGTTGAGGATCCAGTGCGCCGCGCGGTTGGTCCGCGCGGCCTCCAGCGTCCCGCCGGTCCAGGCCGGGCCGGAGCTGCTCGCGGTGAGGAACCGACCCTGCGCGTCGGCGAGGACGTAGGTCTTCGTGGCACCCTCGTCGGTCCCGCTCGCGTCGACCTCGTGGACCGTCCACGCCTGGCGCTGCGCGGCGGCGTCGGTGGTCGCGATCGTGCGGATCGCGAGGCCGGTGTTCTCGGCGGACAGCGCGCGACCGCTCTGCTGGCCGACGAGCTGGTAGGTCCCGCCGTCGACGAGCGCGGCGGCCTCGGGCGCGACGCCCGAGACGCCGTCGATCACCAGGGTCGTGACCGACTTGGCCGGCACCGTGTAGGTGGCGGTCCGGGCGGCGACGTCGACGGCGACCGGTGCCGACGGGATCAGCGCGCGGTCGGTCGGGGTGTCGAGCGAGGTCGCCTGCGTGGTGACGTAGGCGGTCAGGCTCGCGTCGGCGTCGATCTCGCCGTACTTGGACAGGTCCACGACGACGGTCTGCTCGTCGGCGGCCGGGTTGCTGTGGACAAGCGTGGTGGACTCGCCGTCGGCCGCGACGGCGGCCGTCGTGGTGGTCGACGTCGTCGGGATCAGCGCATCACCGGGGGAGATGAAGTGCGTGTAGTTGCGCAGCGCGTTGTACTTGCTGTTGACCTCGACGCTGCACTCCGGGGCGGCCTCGACGCTGCCCGCGAGCGCGACGCGGCGCGGGGACTTCCAGACCTCCTCCTCGGAGCCGGCGACCGTGTAGGGCTTGCAGTCGAGGTCGATGAAGATCGAGCCCCAGTTGAGGTTCTCGCCGCCGTTCTCGCGCGGCTGGTCCATGTTGTAGGTGTCCTCGACGGGCTGCCACAGGACCCAGGCGTTGGGCTCCAGCTCGCGCAGGTCGTCGTTGATGCGGGAGGCGATGCCGAGCCCGTTCTCCATGAGGAGCGGGTTCCAGCCGTTGACCCAATTGCCCTCGATCTCGCTCATCCACAGGCTCGTGTCGGCCTGCTTGGCGAGGTCGCGGACCACGAGGCGGCCGCTGGTGCCGTAGGTGTGGACGTTCATCTGGCCGACCTTGTCCCGGTGCGCCTGCGTGTAGGCGGCCCAGTTGGTGGCGAACGTGCCGGGGTTGGTCTCGTCCATCGCGGCGATGACGGCGTCGGTGGTGGTGCCCGGCTTGTTCAGCTCGGCGTCCAGCGCGTCGACGACCTGGGTCTGGCGGACGGGGCCGACGTGCATGCCCTCCTGGCGGCCGCCCGTGGGGACGCCGTTCGTCAGCGTGGTGCCCCAGTAGTTGGTGTTCGGCTCGTTGAACGGGTCGATCGTTGAGAAGTCGATCCCGTAGGTGTCCTCGAGGTGCTCGGTGACGGCCACCATGTAGGCCGTGAAGTCGGCGTCGGCGCTCGGCTTGAGCTGGTTGTCCGTGGAGCTGAACCCTCCAGAGACGTAGCCGGACTCCGTCATGAAGTACGGGGCCGAGTTGGCGAACGCCTCCCAGTGGGTGATCTGCTCGTCCTGGACCAGCCGCTCGATCCACCAGCGCTGGGTGGCGTCGGCGTCCCAGTCGTAGTGGTCGGGGTTGGTGGGGTCGAACGCCGCGGCGACGGCGTCGCGGTCGGCGTAGCTCGTCGTGGCACCGCCGTAGGTGCCGGCCGTGCCGTCGGCGTCCTTCGCCCACCAGCCCTCGACGGCGCCGCCGGGGCGCAGGTAGTCCACGACGTCGGAGGCGTTCCCGCCGCCGACGTTGTAGCGCGCGATGTTGAGGTTGAGACCCTCGTCGCCGAAGACGGCCTGGTACAGGTCCTCGCGCAGCTCCTCGGGGTACCCGCCGGTCGCGTTGGCGAACCAGACGAGGCTGGTGCCCCAGCCCTCGAAGGGCTCGCTGGCGTACCAGGGGTTGGGGGTGATGGTTGTGGTCGTGGCGGCCGCGGCCGGTGCGGCCGCGAGGCCGATCCCCACGCTGGACATCACCACCCCGGTCGCGACTGCGCAGGCGATGGACCTGCGGTTCCTTGTGCTCGTCACTGTGCACCTTTCATCTGGGGCGTGGGCCGTGCTCGTCCCCGCGACGGCGGTGTGCCGCTGTGCTGCGTGTCGGACGCTCGTCTTCCTTGACCGTCTTCCCGCGCCTGTGCAGGGTCCGAATCGCGATGTTGACGTCAACATGGCGACGTCATCATCTTAGGTTGGGTTTCGCTCAGGTGGCAACCGGTGGGCCGCGGCGGGCGCTGCATGGGACGCGGGGGCGACGGCGGCGCGAGGGTCTCGCGGACGTCGACGACACGGGCACCACGTCGTCGAGTGCGGTGCCCCCGGCAGGACTCGAACCTGCAACCTACGGATTAGAAGGCCGTTGCTCTATCCATTGAGCTACGAGGGCTGGCCGACAGAGCCTAACGGTCGCAGCGATCGCGGCTCCGAGCGGCCCAGAAAGCCCTGGGCGGCCGGCCGCGTCCGTGGCAGCGTGTCGGCCATGGACACCGTCGAGGACGTCGTCGCGCTGGCCGCCGCCCACGGGCTCGCGCTCACCGCACGGGGCGCCACCGTGACCGAGGCCGGGCTGGACTATCGCGTGGTGATGGCGGACGACGACGGGGGCAGCCGCTGGGTGCTGCGCGTCCCGCGCCGCCCCGACGTCGCCGACGGCATGGCCGCCGAGCTCCGCATCCTCGACCTGGTGGCACCCGTGCTGGCGGCCGACGGCGTCGCCGTCCCGGACTGGCGCGTCCGCAGTCCCGAGCTCATCGCCTACCCGGCGCTGCCCGGGGCACCCGGTCTGACGCTGTCGGAGGCGGGCGAACCCGTCTGGCACATGGACCCCGCGAGCGCCGACTACGCCGCCCGGCTCGGCCGGCTCCTGGCGCGACTGCACTCCATCGACCACGACGACGCGCTGGCCGCCGGCGTCGAGGTGCGGCCCCCGGCGCAGGTGCGGCAGGGGTGGCGCGACGACGTCGCGCGGGTGTCCGAGGCGTTCACCGTCGCGCCCGCCCTGCTCGGCGCCTGGGAGGAGTGGCTGGCCGACGACGACTGCTGGCCCGAGCGGACCGTCATGACGCACGGCGAGATCTACCCCGCGCACGTCCTGCTCGAGGCGGGCGGCGCCGTCGTCGGGGTCCTGGACTGGACCACCGCCCGCGTGGACGACCCCGCCCGCGACCTGTCGGCGCAGGTCGGTGCCGGCGGCGAGGACGCGCTGGCGGTCACCCTCGACGCGTACGCCGCGGCCGGCGGCCACGTCCACCCCGGGCTGGCTCGCCAGGCGCAGCACCTGTGGGACGCGTCCCCGATCGGGTACGGGCTCTACGCGCTGACGACCGGAGCCGAGCAGGACCGCGCAGCCGCGGGGGCGCTGCTGGACCCGAGCGGCTGAGGCGCCGGGGCCCGAGGGTGGTCAGGCGGCGCGCCGCGCCTCGATCGCGACCTCGGCGCCTGCCGCCGCACGGGACCGACCACCACTCCGTCCGCTCCGCCGCCCGGTCACCACCGTCGCCACGGCGATCCCGGCGATCACCAGCGCGATCCCGAGCGCCTGCGGCAGCGTCAGCCGCTCCCCGGACACGAGCACCCCGAGCGTCACCCCGCTCACGGGGTTGAGCAGCCCGATGATGCCGACCGTCGAGGCGGGCAGTCGCTTCAGGCCGGCGAACCACGCGAGGTAGGCGACCGCCGTCGCGATCAGCGAGACGTAGGCGAAGCCGGCCACCGCCGGCCCGTCCAGGGCCGGGGGAGCGCCCTCGACCAGGAGCGCGACCACCACCAGGAAGATGCCCGCCGAGGCGACCTGCCACGCCGTCGAGGCGATCAGCGGGGCGTCGCTGCGCCAGCGCTTGGTGAGCACGAAGCCGAACGAGGACATCAGCATCGCCGTCACCGAGGCCGCCACGCCCCAGAGGTTCACGGCGGCGGCGGCCATGCTGACGATCAGGGCGACGCCGACGATCCCCATCACCGAGCCCACCAGGGCGCGGATCGAGGGTCGCTCGGAGACGAGCGCCCACGCCATCAGCGTCATCGCGATCGGCGCCGCGGCCATGATGCTGCTGGCCACGCCGCTCGGCAGCGTCGTCGCGGCGATGTAGAGGAGCACGAAGAACGCACCGACGGTCAGGACCCCCAGCACGGCCGAGCGCCACCACCACGAGCCGCGCGGGAGCTGCCGCGCGATGAGCAGCAGCACGAGGCCGGCCGGCAGGGCGCGCAGGGTCGCACCCCACAGCGGCGCGTCGGCCGGCAGCCAGGTGTGCGTGACGACGTACGTGCTGCCCCAGACGATCGGCGCGAACGCCGTGACGAGGATCCACCGCCATGTAGCTTCCATGGAAGATATAATGCCTTCCCTGGAAGATATATTCCAGCGGCCCTAGGATCGAGGCGTGGAAGACCACGTCGACGAGATCCAGCGCGAGTGGCGCCGCGAGCGCCCGGACATCGATCCCGCGCCGCAGGCCGTCATCGGGCGGCTGCACCGGCTCGGCGGTCTCCTGATGACCGAGCTCGAGCGCGTGTACGCCGAGCACGGGTTCAGCCAGGGCGAGTTCGACGTCCTCATGACGCTGCGCCGCGCGGGGGAGCCCTACGAGCGCACGCCCGGCGACCTGGCGGCCCGCACGATGGTCACGTCGGGTGCCGTCTCCAAGCGCGTGGACCGGCTCGAGCGCGCCGGTCTCGTGGCCCGGCGGCGGAGCGCCCAGGACGGGCGCGGCCGCGTCGTCGCCCTCACGCCGGCAGGGTTCGCGGCGGCCGACGCCGCCTTCACCGACCACATGACCAACGAGCACCGCCTCGTGGCCGACCTCGACCCGCAGGACCGCGCCGACCTCGCCCGCATCCTGTCGGCGTGGCTCGTGCGGGTGGACCCCGACGGCGTCGCGCCCGGCGCGACGCCGTCCGACGACGCGTGACGCTCTTCACGGTGTCCCGGCGCGCGTCCCGGCCGACCGCGGCGACCTGGGGCAGGGTGGGAGTGTGACCTCCACGACGCCGTCCGGCCCCGACGCGGCCGACGCGCGTCCGTCCCGACCCACGGGCGCGACCGGCCCCGCGCTCGACGTCGCGACGAGCCTCGCCGGGCACCTGAGCGAGGTTGCGCTCCCGCTCGAGGTCCCCGGCGTCGCCCACGCCCGCGACCTGCGCGACCGCGTCCTGGCCCAGATCACCACGCACCTGATCCCGCGGCTGCGCGAGGCGGCCACGCCCGCGATCCTCGTGGTGGGCGGCCCGACGGGCGCCGGCAAGTCCACGCTCGTCAACACGCTCGCCGGTCGCACGGTCAGCCCCGCCGGCGTGCTGCGGCCCACGACCCGGCGCCCCGTCCTGGTGGTCAATCCCGCCGAGGCCCACCTCGTGGCCGATCACCCCGTGCGGCGCCTGGCGGACGTCGTGGCGGCCGACGGCGTCCCCGCCGGTCTCGCGCTCCTGGACGCCCCTGATCTCGACTCCGTGGACGAGGGCAACCGGCGGCTGTCGGTCGAGCTCGTCGAGGCCGCCGACATGTGGCTGTTCGTCACGACCGCCCACCGCTACGGCGACGCGCTGCCGTGGGAGATCCTCGACGTCGTGCGCCGCCGCGGCGTGACCATCGCCGTCGTGCTCGACCGCGTCGCGACCGACGTGCTCGACGAGGTGCGCCGCGACCTGCTCTCCCGGCTCGTCGAGTCCGGTTTCGGGTCGGTCCCGCTGCTGGTGGTGCCCGACGCCGGCCCGGTCGACGGCCCCCTGCCCGCCGAGAACGTGCGCGAGGTCGCGCAGTGGATCGGGCTGCTGGCCACCCGAGCGGGTGCGCAGGGCATCACCGCGCGCACCGTGCGCGGTGTCTGGAGCCCGCTGCGGGCCGAGGTCCGCGAGCTGCTCGACGCCGTCGTGGCGCAGACCGACGCCGCCACCGAGCTGACGTCGCTCGCGACGGGCGCGGCCGCCGTCGCCGCCGACGACCTCGTGAGTCAGCTCGCCGAGGGAGCGCTCGCCGACGGCGGCCCCACCACGCGCTGGCTGGTGCTCGCCGGATCCCGCGGACCGCTCGAGCCCCTCGCGCACGAGGTGCGCGGATTCCTGGCCCGACGGCGCGTGCCCCGGCAGGCGCCCGAGCGCGCGTCCGCCCTCGAGGTGCTGCGGGCCGAGGTCGACCGATCCTTCTCCGACGTGCTCGGACGCGCCGCCGCGACGGCCGAGACCGCCGTGCGCGACGCGTGGACCTCGGCCCCGACGGCGTCGCAGGCCGGATCGGCGCTGGCCGCCGACCGCGGCTCCGCCGTCGCCGCATCCGAGCGCGCCGAGCGGGTGCGCGCGGCCTGGGACGGATGGCTCGCCGACGTCGCCGCCCTCGTCCCGGTGGCGGCCGACGGCGGGTCGGAGGCGCCGCCGCTGCTGGAGGCCACCGGCCGCGGCACGCTGCTCCTGCTCGCCGCCGCGGGGATCGACGGCGCGACCACGGCCGCGCGCCGGGTCTGGCCCGCCGCGGAGGCCGACCGCGCGATCGCGGCGGCGCGCGACGCGCTCGCCGTGCACGCGCGCAACCTCGTGGCGGCCGAGGCGACCGGTTTCACCACGCCGCTCGCGCAGCGGTTCGACCCGGAGGCCGCCGCGGCGCTGCGGCTGCGCGTCGCCGAGCTGCGGATGCTGGCGGGGGAGGCCTGAGATGACGCGGGACGACGGTGGCGCGACCGGCGCCGTGACCGAGCGCGAGAGCGCCAGGCACAGCGAGCTGCGGGATCTGGTGGATGCGTCGGCGGACCGCCTGCCCCCCGACGTCGTCGCCACCGTGCGCACCGGCCTCGACACGGTCGGGGCGCGCCTCGCGCTCGGCGTGCAGCACACGGTCGTCGCGCTGGTGGGTGGCACCGGTTCGGGCAAGTCCTCGCTGTTCAACGCCACCTCGGGCCTCGACGTCGCCGACGTCGGAGCCCGCCGGCCCACGACCGCGCTGCCCACCGCGGGGGTCTGGGGCTCGGACGCCACCGCGCTGCTGGACCACCTCGACGTGCCGCGCGACCGCCGGTTCCGCGGTGAGCAGGCCCTCACCGGACCCGAGCCCGGCTCGATGGACGGCATCGTCCTGCTGGACGTGCCCGACCACGACTCCGTCGCGCAGGGGCACCGCCTCCAGGTCGACCGGCTGGTGCCGCTCGTCGATCTCCTCGTGTGGGTCCTGGATCCGCAGAAGTACGCCGACCACCGCCTCCACGGGGAGTACCTGCGCGGCCTCGCCGGCCGGCAGGACGCGATGCTCGTCGTCCTCAACCAGACCGACACCCTCACCTCCGACGGGCTCGGCCAGCTGCGGCTCGACGTCGCCCGCCTGCTCGTCTCCGAGGACCTCGGGGGCGTCGAGATCCTCACGACGTCGGCGCGCACCGGCGACGGCATCCCCGCCCTGCGCGAGACGCTTCGCCGCACGGGGGAGCGCAGCTCGACCAACCGCTCGGCCGTCCGCGCGCAGCTCGACGCGCTCAGCGCGACGCTGGCGGGCGCGCTGGGGGCCTCACCCGTGCCGACCCTGGACGTGCCGGCCGCCGCGACGCGCCTGGGCGAGACCCTCGGCGTCCCCGCCGTCGCCGACTCCCTCGCCGCCGCCCATCGCGGCTCCGGCGTCCTCGTCACCTCCGTGCGCGAGCCGGCGCGGGCCCGGATCGAGGCCGTCCGCACGGCCTGGGTCGGCGACCTGACGGTCGGGCTGCCGCCGGCGTGGCGCTCCGCCGTCGACGCCGCCGTGCCCGACGCCGGAGCGATCGCCGAGGCCGCCACCGCCGCCCTGCGCGAGGTGCCGGTGGCCGCGACGCCCGGTCCGGGGCTGCTCGCCCGGTTCCGGCGGGCCCGGCTGGAGCGCGAGGGCGCCGAGGCCGCCGCCGCGTACGCCGCCTCGGCGCAGGACGCGCTGGAGCGTTCCGTGACGACGGCGGTGGCCGGCGCCCGCGCCGAGCTCGACCGCCTGGGCGCGGCGCGGCGCACCCTCGAGGCGGGGCGGTTCGCCCCGGCGTCCTCCGGCGCCTGACTGTCCCCAGAGCGCCGGCCCGCCGGAGCGGTCACCTCTCGTCCGGTCAGGCCCCCGCGCCGTCGGCCCCCGCGCCCATCCTCGGGTCACGCACCACCCCGATCCGAGGAGCAGACCATGAACGACACGACCATCACGATCCGCGGCAACGCGGGCTCCGTCCCCGAACTGCGCACGTCCGCGACCGGCACCGTCTGGACCAGCTTCCGGCTGGCCAGCACCTCCCGTCGCCGCTCGCCCGACGGCGGCTGGGAGGACAAGGCCACCCTCTGGGTGAGCGTCACCGTCTTCCGGGCGCTCGCCGAGCGCGTCGCCGCGACCGTCCGCAAGGGCACACCGCTCACGATCGTGGGAGACCTCTCGCACGAGGAGTGGGTCACGCAGGAGGGTGCCCCGCGCAGCGGACCGGCCGTCATCGCGCGCAGCGTGGCGGTCGACCTGGCGGGTGGCAAGGTCACCTGGACGCGCACGGACCCGCCGTCGGGCGGCACCGAGCACCCGCACAGCGCCGACTCCTTCACCCGGTCGATCACCGGCTCCGGCGCGTACGACGAGCCCGCCGAGCCGGAGGAGGCCGGTGAGCCGCGCGACGTCTCCCACCTGGTGACGGTGGGCTCCGAGGCCGGCGACGGCGACGGAGGCGCCACGGGCGCGAGTGGCGGTGGCGAGCCGCCCTTCTGAGCCCTCGCCGCGGGACGGGTCGGGGCCGCCGTCGGCCACGCGCGTAGGCTGGCCCCAGACAACCCACCCGTTGAAGCTCTGAGGGAGAACTGTGGCGGAGTACATCTACTCGATGGTGCGCGCACGCAAGGCGCACGGCGACAAGGTCATCCTCGATGACGTCACGATGTCGTTCCTGCCCGGCGCCAAGATCGGCGTCGTCGGCCCGAACGGCGCGGGAAAGTCGACGATCCTCAAGATCATGGCCGGGCTGGAGACGGCGTCCAACGGCGAGGCCCGGCTCAGCCCGGGCTACTCGGTCGGCATCCTGCTGCAGGAGCCGCCCCTGAACGAGGAGAAGACCGTCCTCGGCAACGTCCAGGAGGCGGTCGGCGAGCTGCTCGCGAAGAAGGCCCGCTTCGAGGCCATCGCGGAGGAGTTCGCCAACCCGGACGCCGACTACGAGGCGCTCACGGACGAGATGGGCAAGCTGCAGGAGGAGATCGACGCCGCCGACGGCTGGGACGTCGACGCCCGCCTCGAGCAGGCCATGGACGCGCTGCGCTGCCCGCCGCCGGACGCGGACGTCTCCGTCCTGTCCGGTGGTGAGCGCCGCCGCGTCGCGCTGTGCAAGCTGCTGCTCGAGGCGCCCGACCTGCTGCTGCTGGACGAGCCCACGAACCACCTGGACGCCGAGAGCGTGCAGTGGCTCGAGCAGCACCTCGCGCGCTACCCCGGCGCCGTCCTGGCCGTGACGCACGACCGGTACTTCCTCGACAACGTCGCGCAGTGGATCGCCGAGGTCGACCGCGGCCGCCTGTACCCCTACGAGGGCAACTACTCCACCTACCTGGAGAAGAAGTCCGCGCGCCTGGAGATCCAGGGCAAGAAGGACGCCAAGCTCGCCAAGCGTCTGTCCAGCGAGCTCGAGTGGGTCCGCTCCAACGCCAAGGGTCGCCAGGTCAAGTCCAAGGCGCGCCTGGCGCGCTACGAGGAGATGGCCGCCGAGGCCGACCGCACCCGCAAGCTCGACTTCGACGAGATCGCGATCCCGCCCGGCCCGCGGCTGGGTTCGGTCGTCATCGACGCCAAGAACCTGAAGAAGGGCTTCGACGAGCGCGTGCTCATCGACGGCCTGTCCTTCACGCTGCCGCGCAACGGCATCGTCGGCGTCATCGGCCCGAACGGTGTCGGTAAGACCACGCTGTTCAAGACCATCGTCGGACTCGAGTCCCTGGACTCCGGGGACCTCAAGATCGGCGAGACGGTCAAGATCTCCTACGTCGACCAGAGCCGCGGTGGCCTCGACCCCAAGAAGACGCTGTGGGAGGTCGTCTCCGACGGGCTCGACTTCATCCAGGTCGGCAACGTCGAGATCCCTTCGCGCGCCTACGTGTCGCAGTTCGGCTTCAAGGGCCCCGACCAGCAGAAGCCGGCCGGCGTCCTCTCGGGCGGTGAGCGCAACCGTCTGAACCTGGCGCTCACGCTCAAGCAGGGCGGCAACCTGCTGCTGCTCGACGAGCCCACCAACGACCTGGACGTGGAGACCCTCGGCTCGCTCGAGAACGCGCTGCTCGACTTCCCCGGCTGCGCCGTCGTCGTCTCGCACGACCGGTGGTTCCTCGACCGCGTGGCGACGCACATCCTCGCCTACGAGGGCACCGAGGATAACCCCTCGAACTGGCACTGGTTCGAGGGCAACTACGCGTCCTACGAGGAGAACAAGGTCGAGCGTCTCGGCCCCGACGCCGCGCGCCCGCACCGCGTCACCTACCGCAGGCTCACGCGCGACTGACCCTGCGTCGATCCGCGAGCGAAGGCCACCACCCCGGCGGGGTGGTGGCCTTCGTGCTGTGTGAGTTCCACGTTCGTCGCGGGCGTGGCTGACGCGGTCGGGACCGCCCGAGCAGGCAGGATGGCCCCATGAGCACCCCTGCGGAGACCGGGAGCGGCGCGGCCTCCGCCAGGGCGACGCTGATGAGCAGTCTCGACGTCGTCCGCGGGCGCCTCGTGGCCACCACGCTGCCGCTGGCGGGAGCCGGGGTCGAGGAGGCGCGGCGCCGCCGTCGTGACCTCACCGACCAGCTCGACGACTACCTCCTGCCGCGCCTGCGGTCCGACGGCGCACCCCTCCTCGTGGTCGTCGGCGGCTCGACCGGCGCCGGCAAGTCCACGCTCGTCAACTCGCTGCTGGGCGCCCCGCTGACCCGCCCCGGCGTGCTGCGCCCCACCACGCGCTCGCCCGTCCTCGTGCACCACCCGGCCGATGCGCCGTGGTTCACCTCCGAGCGCGTCTTCCCCACGCTGCCGCGCCTGGCCACCACGCGCGACGACGGCGCCGCCGCCCCCCAGCGCGAGGACGCGACCACGGTGCGCGCGCTGCGTCTGGCGCCGTACCCGGGCATGCCGCCGGGCATGGCGCTCCTGGACGCGCCGGACATCGACTCGCTCGAGACCGCCAACCGCGACCTGGCCGCGCAGCTGCTCGCCGCCGCGGACCTGTGGCTGTTCGTCACGACGGCGGCCCGCTACGCCGACGCCGTCCCCTGGGACCTGCTGCGCCAGGCCGCCGCGCGCCGGGCCCAGATCGCGCTCGTGCTCGACCGCGTCGACCACGGCAGCGACGAGGTGGTGGTCGACCTCTCCCGGCTCATGACCGCGCACGGGCTGGTGGACGTGCCGCTGTTCGTCGTGCCCGAGGCACCGCTCGACGCGACGGGGATGCTGCCGGAGACCGCGGTGGCCGACGTCGCCGGTTGGCTCTCCGACCTCGGTGCCGACTCCGGCGCGCGCGACGAGGTCGCGCTCGCCACGCGCGACGGCGTGGTCGACGACGTCGCGGCCAGCGTCCGCGCCCTCGCCGACGCCGTCGACGCCCAGGTCGACGCCGCGCAGCGTCTGACCGACGCCGTGGACAGCAGCTACGGGCAGGCGCGCGCGCAGGTCAGCGAGGCGACCTCGGACGGCGCGATGCTCCGCGGCGAGGTCCTCGCGCGCTGGCAGGACTTCGTCGGGGCGAGCGACGTGATGCGCACGATCGAGCGCGGCGTGGGCCGGGTGCGCGACGCCGTCGGCGCGTTCTTCCGCGGCGGTCGCGTCAGTCCCGACACGGTCGAGGTCGCGATCGCCCACGGGCTCGAGGCCGTCACGCTCGACGCCGTCGAGACCGCTCGCGAGCGCACGCGCGCACTGTGGCGGGCCGATCCCGCGGGCGCAGGCCTGCTCGAGGGTGACGGCGCCTTCTCCACGGGCGTCACCGGCGCGAGCACCGCCGACCTGCGCGCCGTCGTCGCGCAGCAGATCCGCGGCTGGCAGGAGGACGTGCTGGCGATCGTCCGCGAGCAGGGCGAGGACCGGCGCGGCCTGGCCCGCGCGCTGTCGTTCGGCGTCAACGGGCTCGGCGTCGCCGTCATGGTGGTCGTGTTCGCCGGGACCGGCGGTCTCACCGGTGCCGAGGTCGGCATCGCCGGCGGGACCGCGCTCCTCGCGCAGAAGGTGCTCGAGGCCGCGTTCGGGGACGACGCCGTGCGCCGGTTGACCGTCCAGGCCTCGCGCCGCCTCGACCAGCGTCTGGGGTCGGTGCTCGACGCCGACTCCTCCATCGCCCTGACCCGCGTGGCCGCGCTCGGCATCTCCACCGACGACGGTCCGGCCCTGCGCTCGGCCGTGGACGCGGTCGTCGCCGCGGCCCGGGCCGAGCGGGTCGAGCGCGAGGGCGGTCTCGGTGTCGGGACCGTGCACGCCCCGGCGATCGGTCAGACCCTCGCGCCGCGGTTGCGCGGCGCGGACCTGCGTGGCCAGGTGTCGGGCACCGGTTCGCTGATCCACCTCTCGCCCTACCAGCGCCAGCGCGATGCGGCGGAGGCCGCGGGCGGTGCCGGTGGGTCGGGCGGTGCGTCCGCCGGCGGCGCCGACGCAGGAGCGGGCGCAGGATCGGGCACGGGCGAGGACGGCGGCCGTCCCGGCTTCTGGCGTCGCATCTTCGGCCGCGGGGACGACGCGTGAGGGCCCGCGGCGGCCACCGCACCGGTACGGACCTCGCGTCCCGGACCGCGTCGCTGCGCGAGCTCGTCACCGCCGGTCACGACCGGCTCCCGCCCGACGTGCTGGGCCCCGTCACGTCCGTGCTGGAGCGCGTCGGCGAGCGGGCCGCGCTGTCGGCCGAGCACACGGTCGTGGCCCTCGCGGGTGCGACCGGCGCAGGCAAGTCCTCCCTGTTCAACGCGCTCGTGGGGGCGGAGGTCGCCCGCACCAGCCGGCAGCGTCCGACGACGTCGCTCGCCCTGGGCGTGGTCGCCGAGTCCGAGCACCTGCGGACCGGGTCGACGGCGCTGCTGGACTGGCTCGGCGTGCCGCAGCGTCACGACCTCCCCGTCAGCGATCGCCACCGCGACGGGCTCATGCTCCTGGACCTGCCCGACCACGACTCCGTCGTCGCCGAGCACCGGGTCCGCGCCGACCACGTCACGCAGCGCGCCGACCTGCTGATCTGGGTCACCAACCCGCAGAAGTATGCCGACGGCGTGCTGCACTCCTCCTACCTGGCGCCGCTGGCGGGCAAGCCGCGGGGCCTGGTCGTCGTCGTGCTGAACCAGATCGACCGGCTCTCGCCGCAGGACGCGGCGGCCTGCCTGGCCGACCTGGCGCGGCTGGTGAAGCAGGACGGGCTGGACGCGGAGGTGGTCGCGACGTCGGCCACCACGGGCGCCGGCCTCGAGGAGCTGCGCGAGGTCATCTCGGGGGCTGTCCAGCGCCGCACCGCGATGGCCGCCCGCCTCTCGTCCGAGCTGACGGGCGCCGCGGACCTCGTCCTGGCGCGCCTGCCCGAGCGGCCCGACGCGGCGCGCGCGACCGAGCGGGCGCACGCCACGCTGACGGCTGCGCTCGAGCAGGCGGCCGGGGTGCCGCTCGTCGTCGAGGCGGTCCGCGGATCGGCGGTGCGCGACGCCGTCGCGCACACCGGCTGGCCGCCGACGCGCTGGGTGCAGCGCTTCCGCCGGGATCCGCTGCGCAGCCTCGGGCTGCGGCTGCCCGGGGTCGGCTCGTCAGGTGGTTCGTCCGCCACGGCGGGTGCGTCCGGCGTCGCCGGCGCCTCCACCGACCTCGTCCGCTCCTCGCTCCCGGAGCCCTCGCCCGCGCTGCGCTCCGCCGTCGCCAGCGCCGCCCGCGCCTACGTCGACTCCGCGACCAGCCGGCTCCCGGCGACCTGGGGCGAGCGGGTCCACACCGAGGTCGTCGGCCGCGCGCAGCGGCTGCCGGACGACCTCGACCTCGCCGTCACGCAGACCTCCGTCGGTGCCGTCGCCCCGGCGCGCTGGTGGCGCGCCGTCGGCGTGTGGCAGTGGCTGCTCACGGGAGCGCTCGCCGCGGGCCTGGTCTGGCTCGCGGTGCTCGCCGTCATGGCGTACCTGCAGGTCCCGCCGCTCCTGACGCCCGTGGTCACCCAGGGCAGCCTCGAGCTGCCGTGGCCGACCGTGCTCGCGATCGGGGGAGCGGTGCTCGGGATCCTGACGGCCGCGTTCGCACGCTGGGCCGCGAACGTCGGGGCCGCGCGGCGGGCGAGACGCGCTCGGGCCCGGCTGCGACGCAGCATCGACGGCGTCGCGCAGGAGCACCTGGTCACGTACGTCGGCGCCGAGCTCGCGGCGCTGGAGTCGATCCGCGCCGCCGCACGTCGGGCCCGCGCGTGACCGCCCGGCTCCGGATCCCGGTCGCGGTGCGCTGGGGCGACCTGGACGCCTACGGCCACGTCAACAACGCCGACGCCTTCACGCTGCTCGAGGAGGCGCGGATCGAGGCGTTCTGGGCCAACGACGCGCGCCCCGACCCGTGGCCGACGGCGATCCTCGCGATGGGTCCCGGCGCCGCCGTCCAGACGCTCGTGGCGCGCCAGGAGATGGAGTACGCGCGGCCGATGCCGCACTCGCGCTCGGGGTTGCTGGTGCAGCTGTGGATCGGTCGGATGGGCGGGTCGAGCATCGAGGTCTGCTACTCGATCCACGACGTCGAACCCGACCTGGCGCGGATCGGTCCGCCGCTGACCAGCCCGGCCTACGCCGTCGCCACGACCACGCTGGTGATGGTGACGACGGCGACCGGCGCCCCGACCCGCCTGCTGCCCGAGCACCGCGCGGCCCTCGAGCCGCACCTGGACACCCCGGTCGCGTTCCGCCATCGCCGCTAGGGTCGGGACCATGCGTCTCGGGATCGACTTCGGCACCACGCGCACGGTCGTCGCCCGTGCCGATCGCGGCAACTACCCCGTCGTGACGTTCCGCGACGCCGACGGGGACGGTCACGAGTACCTGCCCAGCGTCGTCGCCCTCTCCGGTGGCGAGCTCGTGCACGGGTTCGAGGCTCTCGAGGCCGCGCGCGACGGCGCCCCGCACGTCCGGTCGTTCAAGCGCGTGCTCGGCGAGGCCGGGACCACGCACCTGACGCGGATCGACGTCGGGGAGCGCAGCGTCACCGTGCTGGACCTGCTGTCCGACTACCTCGGGGCGCTGCGGACGGCCGTGCTGGCGTCGGTGGGGGAGGACGACGGCGATGCTGCCGGCCTCGGCGCCGCAGCCGGCCCAGGCCGTCTCGAGGCCGTCGTCTCGGTCCCCGCGCACGCCCACACCGCGCAGCGCTACCTGACGATCGAGGCGTTCCGACGGGCCGGGTTCGACGTGCTGCAGCTCGTCAACGAGCCGTCGGCCGCCGGGTTCGAGTACACGCACCGGCAGCCGCGCACGCTGTCCTCGCGCCGCACCGACGTGCTCGTCTACGACCTCGGGGGCGGCACGTTCGACGCGTCGCTCGTGCAGGCGGACGGGCTGCGGCACGAGGTGCTGGACTCGGTGGGCGTCAACCGGCTGGGCGGGGACGACATCGACGTCGTGCTGGCCGAGACCGCGGTCCGGCTGGCGGGCGAGGCGGGTGGGTCGACGGAGCTGACGCGCGCGCAGTGGCGCCGCCTGGTCGACGACGCGCGCGACGCCAAGGAGCGACTGACGCCCCAGACGCGGCGCATCGTGCTCGACGTCGGCGACCTGCCCGTGATCGTCGCGGCCGAGGACTTCTACGCGGCGGCGACGCCGATCGTCGAGGCGTCCGTGACCGCGATGGAACCGCTCGTGGCGCGCCTCGCTGGCGAGGACGGTGCCCCGCTGGCCTCGGTCGCCGGCATCTACCTGGTCGGCGGCGGCTCCGGGCTGCCGCTCGTCCCGCGGCTCCTGCGCGAGCGGTTCGGGCGACGCGTCCACCGCTCGCCCTACCCGGCCGCGGCGACGGCGATCGGACTGGCGATCGCCGCCGACCCCGACGGCGGCTTCACGCTGCAGGACCGGCTCTCGCGCGGCTTCGGTGTGTTCCGCGAGCGGGACGCCGGGAGCGGGCTCGCGTTCGACGAGATCCTGTCCCGCTCGGCCCGCGTGCCGCGCGAGGGCGACGTCACGATCACGCGGCGCTACCGGCCCGCGCACAACGTGGGTCACTTCCGGTACGTGGAGTACACCGCGGTGGACGACGACGGCGCCCCCCAGGGTGCGCTCGTCCCCTTCGCGCAGCTCGTCTTCCCCTACGACCCGGCCCTGCAGGGGGCGACGGGAGACGGATCCGGTGCTGCCGACGGCGGTCTGGAGTCGATCCCGGTCGCACCCTTCGACGCCGAGCACGACGTGGAGGAGACGTACACCCTGGACGCCGACGGCGTCATCCGCCTCACGCTCACCGACCTCGGCACCGGTTTCGCCCGCACCTTCAGCCTCTGACGTCGCGGGCGGGCGGACCCGCCGGGCCCCTCCCCGCCAGCCCCGCAGCCCCGTCCCGCCGGGCCGGGTGGGCATCCGCCCGCACCCGTCCCCACCGTTGGTGCGCACGTCCGGTCGCTTCGCGTGCCCGGAAGCGACGGAACGCGCGCACAACCGGGATGCCAGGCACCCGGTGGGCCTGCCATCACCGGCTACCGGGAGCTGCTCTCGGGGCCGGGGCCGGGGCCGGGGCCGGGGCCGGGGTGGGTCAGGGGTCGTCGCTGTGCACGGATGGCCGCCCCGACGCCGCCGTGGCGACCACCGGTGCACAGCGAGCCTGCCGTGGCGACCACCGGTGCACAGCGAGCCTGCCGTGGCGACCACCGGTGCACAGCGAACCGGCGTCACGGCCGTCCGTGCACATCGAAGCGCGGCCGGCGGGGGCCGACCAACCGGTCAGACGCTCCCGGCGACGTCCTCCACCGCGCGACCGCTCTCGGCCGCCGCCCGCTTCGCGGCCTCGGCCGCCTCACCGATCCCCGCGATCATCTGGCTGAACACCAGCGGGTGGAACGGGACGAGCGAGTACCAGTACAGCTGACCGGCCAGCCCGCGGGGCCGGAACTCGGCGTGCTGCGTGATCCGGGTGCCGTCGCCGTGCGGCTCGAGCCGGAACTCCAGCCACGCGTACCCCGGCAGGCGCATCTCGGCGCGCAGCCGCAGCATCGTCCCTGGCACCACGTCCTCCACGCGCCACACGTCCACGACGTCGTCGAGCGCCAGCTTCTTCGGCGACCGTCTGCCGCGGCGCAGGCCCGGGCCCCCGACGAGCCGGTCCATGATGCCCCGGACGCGCCACGCCAGCGGCCACGAGTACCAGCCGGACTCCCCGCCGATGGCCTGCAGGACGTCGAAGACCTCGGCCGGCGTGGCGTCGACGTCGAGGGTGCGGACGTCCTCCAGCTCCGAACCGCCCGCCCAGTCGGGATCGCTCGCCTGACCCTGACCGGGGTCGACGCGCCACGCGTCCGACCAGCGGGTCTCGACGGCGTCGCCCTCGATCTTCGCCAGCGCGAGCGTCACGGCGCGGTCGAAGCCGACCAGACCCTCGGGCGGGTCGGGCACGTACGTCTTGATGTCGCTCTCGTGCGCGACCACCTCGTGGATCAGCGACCCGACGAGCGGCTTGGCGATCGACGTCGGCACCGGCGTGACGAGGCCGACCCAATGGCTCGAGAGCCGCGGCGTCAGCACCGGCACCGGCACGATCGTGCGCCGCGGCAGCCCGGCGACCTTGGCGTAGCGGTGCATCATCTGGCGGTAGGTCAGCACCTCGGGTCCACCGATGTCGAACGTCCGCGACACGTCGGACGGGATGTCGGCCGCGCCGACGAGGTAGTGCAGGACGTCGCGCACCGCGATCGGCTGGATCCGCGTGTCGACCCACTTCGGGGCCACCATCGCCGGCAGCCGCTCGGTGATGTAGCGCATCATCTCGAACGACGCCGAGCCGGAGCCGAGGATGACCGCGGCCTGGAGCGCCGCCGTCGGGACGCCCGAGGCGAGCAGGATGTCGCCGATCTCGCGCCGCGACTCCAGGTGCAGCGACAGCTCGCCCGGCTCGGCGTCGGGGTGCATCCCGCCGAGGTAGACGATGCGCTTCACGCCCGCCTCGCGCGCGGCCTGCGCGAACGTCAGCGCGACGCGGCGGTCGCGGGCCGCGAAGGTGTCGTCGGCGGACAGGGAGTGCACGAGGTAGTAGACGACGTCGACGCCCTCGAGCGCCGCGCGCGTCGCCGTCGCGTCGGTCAGGTCGGCCTCGGCCACCTCGATGTCGCCGCGCCACGGTCGGTCGCGCAACCGGCCGGGGTTGCGGGCGATGCCGCGCACCGCGAAGCCGGCTCGCAGGAGCTCGGGGACCAGGCGTCCCCCGACGTACCCGGTGACTCCGGTCACCGCTGCCACACGCTTGTCCGTCATGCCCCCAGTCTGCGCCCGACGGCCGGGTATGCGGCCGTCTCGTCTCACACCCGACGACGCCGGCGCCGCCGCACGAGCAGCACCGCCGCCACCACCGCACCGGCCAGCAGCACGAGGACGAGCACCGGCACGAGGATCGCGGCGAGCACGAGACCGATGCTGGTGACGTCCTCGGCGGTCGACAGGACGGGCGCGCTCACCCCCACCGTCGCGGCGTTCGCGACCGGGCGGACCCCCGCCTTGGTCAGGTGCACGACGAGCGCGACGACGACGCCGATCACGATCGGGATCCACCTGCCGTCCGCGAACAGCGAGCCGGGATCGGTCACCGCGACCGTCTCGCTCCCCACGCCGGACGCGAACACGATCCCGCCGGACGCCGGCCGCACCAGCGTCTGGACCACGTCGTTGACGGAGTCGACGGCCGGGATCTTGTCCGCGACGACGTCGACCAGGCACAGCACCCCGAGCACCCCGAGCAGCCAGGGGTTCTCCAGCCACGTCCATCCGGCGGGCAGCGTGACGAGGTCGGTGAACCGCCCGAGCAGGCCGAGCGCCAGCAGCGGGACGTAGGCGTTCAGCCCCGACGCGGAGGCGAGACCGAGGCCGGTGAGGAGTTCGAGCACGGCGACACCGTAGCGCCGTCGGCCCGCCCCGGTGATGTGGGCGGGTCAGGTTCGAGCGTCAGGCGGGAGGCCGCTGACGACGCCGGACCATGCCCTCCTGCGCGATGCTCGCCACGAGGTGTCCCTCGCGGTCGTAGACGCGTGCCGTGCCCAGCCCGCGACCACCCTGCGCGGCGGGGGAGTCCTGCACGAACAGCAGCCACTGCGTCACGTCGACGTCGCGGTGCCACCACGTCGCGTGGTCCAGGCTCGCCACGAGCAGGCCCGGCGTCGACCACGCCAGCTCGTGACGGCGCAGCACCGGCTCGAGCATCGCCTGGTCGCACGCGTAGACCAGCAGCGCGGCGCGCAGGTTGCGATCGGCGACGGCGGAGGCGGGCAGCTCGCTGTGCGCCCTGATCCACATGGCCTGGCGCGTGCCGGGCTCGGGATCGGGGGAGAGGTAGAGCTGCGGTTCGACGTGCCGCACGTCGAACGCCGTGCGCGGGGCGAGGTAGCGCCGCGTGATCTCGGGCGAGGACCGGAACAGCAGGTCCGAGCTGGGCAGCCCCTCGGGTCCGGGCACGTCCAGCGGGACGGGCAGCGCGTGCTCGAACCCCTCCTGGTCCTCCTGGAAGGAGGCGATGAGCGACAGGATCGGCACGCCGTCCTGGAGCGCGTGGGTGCGACGCGCGGAGAACGAGCCGCCGTCGTGCAGCTCCTCGACGGCGAACGTGAGCGGGTGGTCGAGGTTGCCCGGGCGCAGGAAGTAGCCGTGCACCGAGTGGACGAACCGGTCGCCCGGCACGGTGCGCCCGGCCGCGACGATCGCCTGGCCGAACACCTGACCGCCGTAGATGCGCCTGTTCGCGTGCGGCAGCGAGTCGCCGGCGAACGTCAGCGGCGCCGTGCGGTGCAGGTCGAACAGGTCGACGATCGAGGCGAACACCTCGTGACCCTCCGGGACGCGGTCGTCCTCCACGCTCTCTCGCGCGTCGGTCACAGCAGGCTCCGTCCGTGGGGCGGGTCGAGCGGGGTCGGCCGATCCCCCTGGACGGCGGCCTGCGCCGCGGCCCGGACGTCGACGTCGTCCGACGCGTTGACCATCGCGTGCGCCGCGCGCTCGAGGTAGTCCCAGAGCGTGGCCTCGTGCAGGGGTGGCAGGTCGAGCGACAGGAGCGCGGCGCGCATGTGCGCGAGCCACCGGTCGCGCGCGGCGGGCGTGACGGCGAACGGCGCGTGGCGCATCCGCAGCCGCGGGTGGCCGCGGAGGTCGGAGTAGGTCGACGGTCCGCCCCAGTACTGCACGAGGAACTGCTCCAGGCGCTCCTGCGCACCGTCGAGGTCCTCGGGCGGGTACATCGGCGCGAGCAGGTCGTCGGCGCGCACGCCGTCGTAGAACCGCTGCGTCAGGAGCGCGAACGTCTCGTGGCCCCCGACCTCGTCGTAGAACGTGGAGGCGGGCTTGGGGAAGGCCGGACCGGGTGCAGTGCTCACCCGTCAAGGGTAGGCGGCGTGCACGAGGGCGGGTGGCCGGTGGACGGCTGTGCACGGGACGCCGGGTCCTCGGTACAGTGGTCCGGGTCACGGTGGGCGCGAGGTCGCGAAGCCGTGGCCTTTCTCGACCCGACAACCCGGAGGCACACACATGTCCAAGGAGCTGGATTTCCTGGCGGATCTCGGCGGTGCCGCGAACGTCCTCGAGGTGGAGCCCTGCATCACCCGGCTGCGCGTGGAGGTGGCCGACCCGGCGCTCGTCGACGACGCGGCGCTGAAGTCCCACGGCGCCTTCGGCGTCGTGCGCTCGGGCCACGTGGTCCAGGTCGTGGTGGGCCCGGAGGCCGACGACCTGGCCGCCAAGCTCGACGCCGTGCGCTGAGCACGCCCGCCAGCAGCAGGAACGACGACGGCGCCGCCCCCTCGGGGACGGCGCCGTCGTTCTGCCCGAGGGCGCGAGCGGCAACGCCTCGGAAGGCTGCGATCAGGCGAGCTTGATCCCGCGCGAGGTGAACTCGCCGTAGAGCCGTCGCCGCAGCACCGACGCGACGCGCTGATTCTCGCCCGGCTGGGCGTTGGCGCGGACCTGGAGCACCGCCGACGTCGCCGAGATGTCGCTGACGCGGACGGTCGGCTCCCGGTCGGTCAGCACCAGGCCGGCGAGCGCGGGCTCGGTCAGCGCGGTCCGGACGAGGTCCTCCACGAGGTCGCGCGCCTCGTTGAGGTCGGTGTCGGGGTGGAGCGCGATGTCCACGACGGCGAGCGACCAGCCCTGCGACTCGTTCGCCACCCGCAGGATCTGGCCGTTGCGGACGTACCAGAGCCGGCCGTCGTCGTCGCGGATCGTGGTGACCCGCAGCCCGACCTCCTCGACGGTGCCCGCTGCGAGCGTGCTGCCCAGGGCCCCGAGCTCGACGCGGTCCCCGACGTTGCACTGGTTCTCCACGAGCATGAACAGCCCGGCCAGCAGGTCGGAGACGACCGACTGGGCGCCGAACGCCAGGGCGACACCGACGACGCCGGCCGAGGCGATGAGTGGCGCGATGTCGACACCGAACTCCGACAGGACGACGGAGAAGACGATGATGCTGACGACGACGGTCAGGGTCGAGGCGAGCAGCTGGTGCAGGGTCTTGAGGCGCCGGATGCGCGCGTGGTCGACAGGCACGGAGCCGAGGGTGACGGTGAACCTGCCCGTCTTCTCCACCTTCGCGCGAGGGGCGCGGGTGAGCCGGCCGACCACCCGACCGAGCACCCACCGCGCGAGCACGACCAGCAGCGCGCCGATGGCGATGATGATGGCTGAGCGGATGGCGGCTTCCTGCGCGTTCTCAAAAGTCACGCCCCAACCCTAGGTCGAGCCGCTGGGTGCGTGCTGGGTGCCTGCGGGGCACCGGTCTGGCAGGATCGGGGAGGCCCAGGAAAGGACACCCATGACCAGCGACGACACGCAGCGCCAGGACCCGCCGTCCGAGGCGCTGGTCGCCCTTGCCGAGTCCTTCGGGATCGCCACCAGCTACCACTCCTTCTTCGGCGATCTCGTCACCCCGCCGGCGGCGACGCTGCGCGCGGTGCTGGGTGCGATGGGTGTTGCCACGTTCACGCCCGAGCAGGTCGACGCGGCGCTGGAGCAGGCCCGCACCGCGCCGTGGCGCGAGCTCGTCCCGGCGTCCGTGGTCACCCGTCGCAGCCGCGACACCCACGTCCACGTGCACGTGGCCGACGGGCACGACGCGAGCGTCACCCTCCACCTGGAGGACGGCGGCACCCGCGAGCTCGAGCTCGACGGGTCCTCGCCCGAGAGCCACGTCGTGGACGGCGTGACGGTCTGGCGGCTGCGCGTGACCGTGCCGGCCGAGCTGCCGCTCGGCTGGCACGAGCTGCGCGCCCGCCAGCGGCCGCGCGACGGTTCCGACGGCGCCCACCGCGAGGCCACGACCGTCCTGGCCGTGACGCCCGACCGGCTCGACGTCGTCGACCTCCGCCCGGGCTACGGCGACCGCGCCTGGGGCCTGATGGCACAGCTGTACTCGGTGCGCTCGCGCGCGTCGTGGGGGATGGGCGACTTCGCCGACCTCGGCGACCTGGCCGACCTCGCGGGTCACCGCGGCGCCGACTTCCTGCTGATCAACCCGATCCACGCCGCCGAGGTGGTCGGGCGCATCGAGCCCTCGCCGTACCTGCCGGCGACGCGCCGCTTCGTCTCGCCGCTCTACATCCGCCCCGAGGACGTCCGCGAGGCCGCCTACCTGCCCAGCAGCCAGCGGGCGCTGGTCGAGTGGAGCCGGGACAGCGTCAAGGACTCCAACGACGACGCCGACCACCTCGACCGCAACGCCGCCTGGGCCGCGAAGAAGGCCGCCCTCGAGGTGCTGTTCCAGGCGCCGCGGTCCGCCGGTCGGCAGCGCTCCTACGAGGCGTTCGTCAGCAGCGAGGGTCGCTCGCTCGCCGACTTCGCGCTGTGGTGCGCGCTCGAGGAGCACTACGAGGGCACCGTCCGCCCCGACGAGGCCGACGACGCCACGAGCGACCTCGTCGCCCGGCTGCGGGGCGAGCTCACCGAGCGCGTCGCCTTCTACTCGTGGCTGCAGTGGATCGCGGACGAGCAGCTCGCCGCCGCCCAGGCCGCCGGTCTCGCGGCCGGGATGAAGATCGGGATCATGCACGACCTCGCGGTCGGCGTGCACCCCGAGGGCGCCGACTCCTGGTCGATGCGTCGGATGTTCGCCCCCGGCATCTCCGTCGGGGCCCCGCCCGACATGTACAACCAGCAGGGTCAGGACTGGTCGCAGCCGCCGTGGCGCCCCGACGCCCTCGCGCGATCGGGCTACGCGCCGCTCCGCGACATGATCCGCGGCCTGCTGCGGCACGCGGGTGCACTCCGGATCGACCACATCATCGGCTTTTTCCGACTGTGGTGGATCCCGGCCGGTCACGGCGCCGACGCCGGCACGTACGTCCGCTACGACCATGAGGCGATGATCGGGGTGCTGGCCCTGGAGGCCCAGCGCGCGGGCGCCGTCGTGATCGGCGAAGACCTCGGCAACGTCGAGCCGTGGGTGCGCGACTACCTCTCCTCGCGGGGTGTGCTCGGCACGTCGGTGCTGTGGTTCGAGTACGAGGAGGACCGCCCCACGCCGCCGGAGCACTACCGCCGCCTCCTGCTCGCCACGGTCAACACGCACGACCTGCCCCCGACGGCGGGCTACCTCGCCGGGGAGCACGTCGACCTGCGCGCGCGGCTGCACCTGCTGACCGAACCGGTCGAGCAGGTCCGCGCCGCCGCCGACCGCGAGCGCGAGGTCGTCCTGGGTGTCCTGCGCGAGCGCGGCCTCATCGGCGAGCACCCGACCGAGCGCGAGATCGTCGAGGCGCTGCACCTGTACCTCGTCGGCACCGACTCGGTGCTGCTCGGCGTCGCGCTCGTCGACGCCGTCGGGGAGCGTCGCGCGCAGAACCAGCCGGGGACCAACACCGAGTACCCCAACTGGCAGATCCCGCTCGCGGACTCGGCCGGCAACGCGGTGCTCGTGGAGGACCTGGCCCAGGTGAGCCGGTTCGACTCGCTGACCCGCGCCGTCGACGCCGCGCTGCGCCGGAACGCCGACGAGCGTGGCTGACCTGACTCTCGGAGCGCCGCTGCCCGGCGTCGTGACCGCGCTGGCGGACGTGCCGGACGAGGTCTTCGCGACGGCGATGATCGGCCCCGGCGTGGCCGTCCGGCCGTCCGCGGCGGACGCTCCGGCCGGCGCCGCCGGCCGCCTCGACGTCGTCGCCCCGTGCGCGGGCACGCTCGTCAAGGTGCACCCGCACGCCGTCGCGCTGGAGGCCGCCGGGGGCGTGGGCGTGCTCGTCCACCTCGGCATCGACACGGTCGGTCTGGGGGGCGAGGGATTCGAGGTCCTCGTGGCCGACGGCGACGCCGTCGTCGCGGGTCAGACGCTGCTGCGCTGGGACACCACGGTGGCCCTGGCGGCCGGGCTCAGCGTCCTGAGCCCGCTCGTGGTGATCCAGGGCGGTGACGAGGTGTTCACGCTCGTGGAGCCGGGCACCGTCGTCGCCCCGGGCGATCCGCTGCTGCGCGTCACGGCCTGAGCGTCCACGCTCCCGCGGAGCGCGCTCGCGGGGAGGATGCGCGGGCTGGGCGCCCGCGGATCCTCCCCACGAGAGGGTCGACGCGGGGCGTCAGCCCTGCGCGCGGTCCACGGCCTGCACCGCGAGGGCGCGGCGCACGCCGTCGGCCGCCTCGACCACGAGCCGGCGCAGCGCCGGCGTCCGGTCGCCCAGCTGCGCGAGCCACGCGTCCGTCAGCGCGATGACGTCCACCCCGAACGAGGCGTCGATGTCCGCGAGCCACGACGGGTACAGCCACGTGACCACGTTCTGCGCCATCTCGTTGGTGCGCTCGGCCCACACGGTCTCGAGCGCCGCGAAGTAGCGCTCCACGAACGGCACCGTGAGCGCGCGGTCGTGCGTGCGGGCGAACCCGAGCAGCGTGGCCACCTGCTGGGCGTTGGGCAGCTCGTCCGCCGCCACGACCTTGGCCCAGACGGCCTCCTTGGCCTCGGGGGTCGCGATCGCGGCCCGCGCCCCGGCGGCGGCGCGCTCACCGCTCGCGGTCGCGTCGCGCTGCAGCTCGGCGGCGATCTCGGCCTCACCGGCCGCGCCGCCGGCCACCAGCGCCGTCAGCAGCTCCCAGCGCAGGTCGACGTCGATCGCGAGCCCGTCGATCTCGGTAGACCCGTCCAGCAGCCCGCGCAGGCGGGCGAGCTGGTCGGGGGTGCGGGCCCGCAGCGCGTACGCCTTGGCGAACTGGAGCTGCGCGTCGGAGGAGGTCCCGGCCGCCGTCGTCAGCTCCCACAGGCGCTCGGCCGCCCGCTCGCCGACGTCGCCGCGCACGGCGGGGTCGACCAGCTCGCCGATCGCCTGGTTGAGCTGGCGCAGCAGCACCATCACGACCGTCGAGTCGGTCTCGGCGTCGATGTTGCCCAGCACGAGGTCGACGAAGCTGCGTGCCGGCCACTCGCCGTCGCGCGTCATGTCCCACGCGGCGCCCCACACGAGGGTGCGCGCGAGGGAGTCCGTGAAGCCGCGCAGCGACGACAGCGCCGTGGCGAGCGAGTCGTCGTCGAGCCGGATCTTGGCGTAGGCGAGGTCCCCGTCGTTGACCAGCAGCAGGTCGGGGGCAGGCTCGCCGTCCCACGCCGTCACGGGCGTGAGCGCGCCGTCGACGTCGAGCTCGAGGTGCAGGCGACGGACGAGCGTGCCGTCGGTGACGTCGTAGCCGCCGATCGCGAGCCGGTGCGGCCGCAGCGTCGGCCACTCCGGCGGCGCCTCCTGGGCGACGGCGAGCGAGGCGATCCGGCGCACGCCGTCGTCACCCGTGGTGGTCTCGAGAACGGGCCGCAGCAGCGTGACGCCCGCCTTCTCGAGCCACACGCCGCTCCAGCCGGACAGGTCGCGGCCCGAGGTGCGCTCGAGCTCGCGCAGCAGGTCGGGCAGCTCGGTGTTCGAGTGCGCGTGCGCCTTGAAGTAGGCGGCGACACCGGCCATGAACTCCTCGGCGCCGACCCACGCCACCAGCTGGCGCAGCACGGAGGCGCCCTTGGCGTAGGTGATGCCGTCGAAGTTGACCTCGACGTCCTCGAGGTCGTTGATCTGCGCCACGATCGGGTGCGTCGAGGGAAGCTGGTCCTGCTTGTAGGCCCAGGACTTCTCGAGCGAGGCGAACGTCGTCCAGGCGTTGGTCCAGCGCGTGGCCTCGGCCGTGGCGAGCGTGGAGGCGTACTCGGCGAACGACTCGTTCAGCCACAGGTCGTTCCACCACTTCATGGTGACCAGGTCGCCGAACCACATGTGCGCGAGCTCGTGCAGGATCGTGACGGCGCGGCGCTCGACCATCGCGTCGGTCACCTTGGAGCGGAAGACGTAGCTCTCCAGGAACGTGACCGCGCCCGCGTTCTCCATCGCCCCGGCGTTGAAGTCCGGCACGAAGATCTGGTCGTACTTGGGGTAGGGGTAGGGGTAGTCGAACTGGGCCTCGTAGAACGCGAAGCCGCGGCGCGTGACGTCGAGGATCTCCTCCACGTCGAGGTGCTCGGCGAGGCTCGCGCGGCAGTAGACGCCGAGCGGGATCGTGCGGCCGTCGCTGCTGACGAGCTCACCGTCGCCGCCCGCGTACGGGCCGGCGATGATCGCCGTGACGTAGCAGGGGAGCACGACCGTGGGCTCGAAGGTCCAGGTGGACGACGGCGCCCCGTCGCCCGTGTCGGTCGCGACCGGCTCCGGCGTGGGGGAGTTGGAGATGACGCGCCAGTGCGACGGCGCCGTGACGGTGAAGGCGAACGTCGCCTTGAGGTCGGGCTGCTCGAAGACCGCGAACACGCGGCGCGTGTCCGCGACCTCGAACTGCGAGTAGAGGTAGACCTCGCCGTCGACCGGGTCGACGAAGCGGTGCAGACCCTCACCGGTGTGCATGTAGGCGCAGGACGCCTCGACCACGAGCTCGTTGGTGGCGGCGAGGTCGTCCAGCTGGATGCGGGAGTCGGCGAACACCTGCGCGACGTCGAGGTCGCGGCCGTTCAGCGTGACGCGCTGCACGGACGGCGCGACGAGGTCGATGAACGTGCTCGAGCCGGGCTCGCCGTCGAAGTGCACGACGGTGCGGGAGCCGAAGACCTTGTCCCCGCGCGTGAGGTCGAGGGCGATCTCGTAGCTGCGGGTGGTGACGACGGCGGCGCGCTGCTGCGCCTCGGCGCGGGTGAGGTTCTCTCCGGGCACGGTGGCTCCTTCGCGGTGGGACGGTTCTGCGCTCGGGCAGGGCCCGGGTCACGGGCCGCCGATCATCCTTCCACGCGCGCGTCCTCAGCGTCCGGCGAGGAACGCCCTCACGTCCGCGACCTCCTCGCCGCCGACGCCGTGCGGCAGCCCCGCGTAGCGGCGCTCGGTCAGCGTGGTGTGCTCCGTGAGCCAGGCCGAGGTCAGCGCGGTGACCTGCGGCGGGATCACGGCGTCGGCGTCGCCGTGACCGAAGAACGACGGCGGAGCGGCGGCTGCGAGCGCGGCGTCACCCGGGTGCGGCGTCGGCACCACGAAGCCGGACAGCACGACGAGCGCGGCGAACCGCTCCGGCGCGGTGCGCGCGGCCTGCAGCGCGACGGCGCCGCCCTGGCTGAAGCCGAGGGCCACCACCGGGCGGTCGGCGGCGTGCTCGTCGAGCCACGCGAGCACCGCGTCGGCGGCGTCCTGCGCCGCGTCGACCTCGGGGGCCCCGATCGTGGTGATCGGGAACCAGGCCCAGCCGCCGTGGTCCATCGGCAGCGGGGCGCGCAGCGCGGCGGCGTCGCCGTCGTGGCCGAGGTGCTCCAGCAGCGGGACGAGGTCGCCCTCGTGCGCGCCGTAGCCGTGCAGGATCAGCAGGAGCGGCGCAGCGGCGTCGTGAGCGGCCTTCTCGGAGCCGGCCGGGACGCGGACGGTGGCGGTGTCGTCGATCTCGAGGGTCATGGCCCGAGCCTAGGCAGACCCGCTCCGGGAGAGGTGTTCAGGAGGCGGGCGTGAGCGCCACGACGGAGCCCCACGGATCGTCCACGCGCACCGTGCGGCCGTCGTCGGCGACCTCGTGCCCGTGGTGGCGCAGGCGCTCGGCGGCGGAGTCGACGTCGGCGCGCGACGGCACCGTGACGGCGACCTCGCCGAGCCCCAGGGTGGCCGCCCGGGCGGGGGCGCCCGCCGAGTTCCACACGTTCATGCCCATGTGGTGGTGGTAGCCGCCGGCGCTGACGAACAGCGCACCGGGGTAGCGCGCGGTGATCTCGAACCCGAGCGCATCCACGTAGAAGCGCTCCGCCGTCGCCAGGTCGCCGACCTGGAGGTGGATGTGGCCGACCGTGGCCTCGTGCTCCGCCACCGTGGCGACGACGTCCTCCCGCAGGTGCGCGTTCAGGTAGGCGTTCGGGTCGAGGTGCTCGGTGGACATCGCGATGGCACCGTCGGGGCCGAGCCAGCCCGAGCGCGGGCGGTCGCGGTAGAGCTCGATGCCGTTGCCCTCGGGGTCGGTGAAGTAGAACGCCTCGCTCACGTGGTGGTCGGAGCTCCCGACGAACCGCGAGCGGGGGTCCTGCGACGCGGCGAGCACCGTGGCGGCGAGCGTCGCCTCGTCGGGCAGCAGCATCGCGGTGTGGAACAGGCCGGCCTGCGAGCGCGACGGCGTCGGCAGGCCCGGCGTGTGGACGAGGCGGACGACGCCGCGACCGGCCCGCCCGAGCACGACCTCGCCACCCGACTGCGCCACCGGCGTCAGCGCGAGGGCGCTCGAGTAGTAGGACTCCATCAGCGACAGGTCGCCGACGCGCAGCGTCAGGGTGTCCATGTGGGTCGAGGGGGCGAGGAGGTCTGCGGTAGTTGTCACGACAACCAAGATACGCCGGGTATAGTTGTCGAGTCAACTAACGAGGAGCGCCCATGAGCACCGCCGACCCGCACTGGCTCACCCCCGCCGAGCGGAGCGCCTGGCTGCGACTGCTCGCCGTCGTCGAGCTGCTGCCGGGCGCCCTGGACGGCCAGCTCCGGCGCGAGGCGTCGTTCACGCACTTCGAGTACCAGACCCTGGCGATGCTGTCGGAGAACCCCGGGCGCACGCTGCAGATGTCGGCGCTCGCGGACCGCACAAACGCGACGCTGCCGCGGCTCTCGCACGTGATCACGCGACTCGCCGACCGCGGTCTCGTCGAGCGTCGCGCGTGCCCCGAGGACGGCCGTGCCACGAACGTCGTGCTGACCGACGCGGGGTGGGACGCCGTCGTGGCCGCGGCCCCCGGGCACGTGGCGACGGCGCGCGCCGTCGTCGTCGACGCCCTGACCGCGGAGCAGATCGAGCAGGTCGCCGAGATCAGCGAGGCGATCCTCACGCGGCTCGACCCCGACGGTCGGATGACCGGCCAGCTCGACTGACACGATTCCCCCTCCGGGCCCCGCGTGCGACAGTAGGTGACTGACGAGCGCCCGCGAGCGCACAGGAGCACGAGGTCCAGGAGGACTCAGCATGGCTCAAGCCGACGTGACCCAGCAGACCACCGAGGTCGACTTCTGGTTCGACCCGATCTGCCCCTGGGCCTGGATGACGTCACGCTGGATGGTCGAGGTCGCCGCCCACCGGGACGTCACGCTCCGGTGGCACATCATGTCGCTGTCGGTCCTCAACGAGGGCCGCGAGCTCCCCGAGAACTACCGCGAGATGATGGACAGGGCCTGGGGCCCGGCGCGCGTGGTCAACGCGGTGCGCGAGCGTCACGGCGACGCCGTCCTGGGGGACCTGTACACCGCGCTCGGCACGCGCATCCACCTGGGCGAGGAGGCCTACCCCGAGGCCATCGCGGGCGCCCTGGCCGAGGTGGGTCTCGAGGCCGACCTCGCCGAGATCGCGACGTCCGACGAGCTGGACGCGTCGCTGCGCGCCTCGCACGCCGAGGGCATCTCGATGGTGGGGGAGGACGTCGGCACGCCCGTCGTCGCGATCAACGGTCGCGGCTACTTCGGCCCCGTCATCACCCCCGCCCCGAAGGGCGACGAGGCGCTCCGGCTGTTCGACGGTCTCGTCCTGCTGACGTCCGTCGAGGGCTTCTACGAGCTCAAGCGCACGCGCACCGCCGGCCCGATCTTCGACTGAGCGGAGAGCACATGACTGCGCGCACCCGGGGCTGGATCATCGGCCTCGCCGTCCTGAACGGCCTGCTCGTCATCGGCCTCGTCGTCACCCTCATGCTGGGGGCCGCGAACGACGGCGACGACGCGACCGCAGCCGAGTCCGGCAGCGGCTCCGGCGAGCCCGCCCCGGCGCTCGACGGCGCCACGTCGGCGCCGCCGTCGGCGAGCGAGTCGGCCTCGGCGGAGACCGCCGAGACGCCCGAGCTCGCGCCGCCCCCGGAGGGCGCCCTCGACGCCCCGGCGTTCGCGCTCCCGAGCCGCAACATCGCGTGCACGCTCGACGAGGCCGCGGTCACCTGCACGATCGCCGACGCGACCTTCACCCCGCCCGCGGGGGAGGACTGCGAGTTCCGCGGCCAGGTCGTCACGCTGTCGGCCGACGGCGTCGCGATGCCGTGCCCCGACGGGCAGCAGGCGCCAGCGGGCGACGACGTCCCGACGCTGGAGTACGGCCAGTCCACGACGGTCGGGTCCTGGGCGTGCACGTCCACGGAGAGCGGTGTGGAGTGCTCCTCGCTCGCCGACGGCACCCGGTTCACCCTCGCCCGCGCGTCGTTCACGAGCGAGGGCGCCGGCGCCCTGGGCTAGGCCCGACCTACCAGATGCGCACGCGCTCGGCCGGGTCGAGCCACAGCGCGTCCCCGGGCTTCGTCGCGAACACCTCGGCGAACTCGTCGACGTTGCGCACCACGGCGTTCGCCCGGAACTCCTCGGGCGAGTGCGGGTCGATCGAGAGCAGACGGACGACCTCGGCGTCGCGCGCCTTGGTGCGCCAGATCAGCCCCCACGAGTGGAACAGGTCGCGCAGCCCCTCGCGCTCGGTGTCGGGGTCGACGAGACCGCCGGGCGCCGCTGCTGCGAGGGCGATGCGGTAGGCCTTGATCGCGATGCTGAGACCGCCCAGGTCGCCGATGTTTTCGCCGATCGTGAGACCGCCGTTGACGTGGTGGGAGCCGTTCAGCTGAGCGGGGGAGAGCGCGTCGTACTGCGCGATCAGGGCGGCGGTCCGCTTCTCGAACTCGGTCCGGTCCTGCTCGGTCCACCAGTCGCTGAGTCGGCCGGCGCCGTCGTAGCGGCTGCCCTGGTCGTCGAAGCCGTGACCGATCTCGTGGCCGATGACCGCGCCGATCCCGCCGTAGTTGGAGGCGTCGGGGGCGTCGGCATCGAAGAACGGCGCCTGCAGGATCGCGGCGGGGAAGACGATCTCGTTCATCCCGGGGTTGTAGTACGCGTTGACCGTCTGCGGGGTCATGAACCACTCGTCGCGGTCGACGGGACCGCCGAGCTTCGCGAGCTCGCGGTCCGTCTCGTGCGCGCTGGTGACCCGGACGCTCGCGACGACGTCGCTCGTGATCGTCAGGGTGGAGTAGTCGCGCCACCGCACGGGGTAGCCGATCTTGGGCGTGAACGCCGCCAGCTTCTCCAGCGCGCGCTCGCGCGTGGCGGGGCTCATCCACTCCAGATCGGTGATCGATCGACGGTAGGCCTCGACGAGGTTCGCCACGAGGACGTCCATGCGCGCCTTGTTGTCCGGCGGGAAGTGCTGCTGCACGTACAGGCGCGCCAGGGCGTCACCGAGGGCGCCCTCGACCAGCCCGACGCCGCGCTTCCACCGCTCGCGCATCTCCTGCGCGCCGGTCAGCGTGCGGCCGTAGAAGTCGAAGTTCTCGGCGACGACCGCCTCGGGCAGGTACGGCGCTCGCGAGCGCACGATGCGCCACGTGAGCCAGGTGCGCCAGTCCTCGAGGTCGATCTCGACCCACGCCCGCGCGAGATCGCGCAGGAAGCTGGGCTCGCGCACGTCGACCCGCTCCAGCATCGCCGGCGTGATCTCCAGCGCAGCCAGCCACGCGTCCAGGTCGAAGCCGGACAGCAGCGCGGCGAGCTCGTCGCGCGTGGTGGGGTTGTGGGTGGCGACGGCGTCCCGGTCGCGGACCCGGTCCCAGTGACCGGCCGCGAGCCGCGTCTCCACCGCCACGACGACGGCGGCGCGCGCGGCGGCGTCGTCCGCACCGACCCCGGTGGTCAGGGCGAGCTGGCGCGCGACGTGCGCCTCGTACGCGGCGAGCGTCTCGGCGTGCTGCTCGTCGCTGTAGTAGGCCTCGTCAGGCAGCCCGAGCCCGGACTGCGCCAGGTGCAGCGCGTAGGAGTCGGGGTCGTCGGAGTCGGTGTCCACGTACAGCGCGACGGCGCCGCCGACACCCGTGCGCTGCAGCGTCCCCATCGCTCGCGCGAGCGTCGACCGGTCGGTCACGGACGCCACGACGTCGAGGTCGGCGGTCAGCGGGGTCAGGCCGGCGGCGTCGATCGCGGCCTCGTCCATGAAGGCCTGGTACAGCGTGGCGACCTTGGCGGTCTCCTCGGGAACGGGGCCGGAGGTCGGGTCCTGGACGGCCCCGGTGATGATGTCGCGGACGTGCTCCTCGGACTCGTCGCGCAGGCGGTGGAACTCGCCGTCGCGCGCCCGGTCGGCGGGGATGACGTGCTCGCGCAACCAGGTGCCGTTCACGTGGCGGAACAGGTCGTCCTGCGGCCTGATGGCGGGGTCGCCGCCCTCCCTCAGGTCGTCGGGGCTGGGCGGAGGCGTCTGGGTCGAGGTCACCCGTCCGATGCTACGTCCGTTGCGTGCGGCGGTGCGGAACCACGGTTATCGGCTGGCGTCCGCGGCCGGCGACGCTCCACGATGGGTGCATGACCGTTCCCCCGTCAGCGGCCGAGCCCGCGACCGCACCTGTGACCGCACCCGTGACCGGCCCCGTGAGTGCCCGTGTCGAGGCTCCCGAGCTGCCCCCGCTCGACCACCCCGACGTCGCGCTCTGGCGCCCCGCGACCCTCGCCGACGCCGAGGCGATCACCCGGGCGCAGAAGACGATGGACGCCGTCGACCACCCCGACTGGACGACGCCCCTCGAGGACGTGCGCGACGAGCTGGAGAGCAGTCACCTCGACCTGGCGTGCGACAGCGTCCTCGGGCTGGGCTCCGACGGCGACGTGCTCGCGTGGGGTCTCGTCGACCTCTCGCCCGGACGCGCCACCCGCGTGCAGGTGTACCTGACCGGCGGCGTCGTCCCGGCGGCGCGCGGCCGGGGCGTCGGGCGCCGGCTGCTGGCGTTCCAGGAGGCACGGGCGCGGCAGGTGCTCGCCACCCGCTCCGAGGCGCTGCCCGCGCGGATCCAGATCGACGTCGACGAGCGCAGCCCCGCGGCGCTCGCCCTCGCGCAGCGGCTCGGGATGACCGTGCACCGGTGGTTCACCTCGATGGAGCGCGACCTCGCCCACGAGATCGTCGCGGTCCCCGCGCCCCGGGAGGCCGCGGTGATCACGTACACGCCCGATCGCGCCGACGACGCCCGGCTGGCCCGCAACGACTCCTTCCGCGACCACTGGGGCAGCCAGCCGACGCAGCCGGAGCGGTGGGCGCAGTTCGTGGGCGGCGACCTGTTCCGCGCCGACCTCTCGCGCATCGCGGTGGACGCCGACGGCCGCGTCCTCGGGTTCGCGCTGTGCAACGCCAACCCGGAGGACTGGGAGGTCCAGGGGTTCACGAGCGCCTACGTCGGTGTGCTCGGCGTCGTGCGCGAGGCGCGCGGTCGGGGTATCGCCCCCGCCCTGCTCGAGGGCGTGCTGCGGGCGACGGCGGAGGCCGGCCTGGAGCGGGTGGTCCTGGACGTCGACACGGAGAGCCCGACCGGGGCGCTGGGTCTGTACGAGCGTTCGGGGTTCGTGGCGACGTCGCGCTCGATGACGGTGGCACGCGACCTCTGACACGATGGCCCCATGCGCATCCACATCGCCTCCGACCACGCCGGTTTCGATCTCAAGGAGGCACTGATCGAGCACCTCGCCGCGGCGGGCCACGACGTCGTCAACCACGGGGCGGCCACGTTCGACCCGCAGGACGACTACCCCTCCTTCTGCATCGCCGCGGGTGAGGCCGTGGTCGCGGAGAACGAGGCGGGCGGCGGGACCCTCGGCATCGTCATCGGCGGGAGCGGCAACGGCGAGCAGATCGCCGCCAACAAGGTCCGCGGCGTGCGGGCGGCGCTCGCGTGGAACCTCGACACCGCGCGACTCGGACGCCAGCACAACGACGCGAACGTGATCGCGATCGGAGCCCGCCAGCACTCCGTGGAGGAGGCGACGTCCTTCGTCGACGCGTTCGTGGCCGAGCCGTTCTCGAACGACCCGCGCCACCAGCGCCGCATCGACGAGGTCGGGGCCTACGAGGCGCGCTGAGCCTCGGCGCCCGCCGAGGCGGGCGTCGCGGTCGCCTCGGCCGCCGTGCGGCGGCCCTGACGGAGCCCCAGCGTCGCCGCCGCGACGGCGGCGAGCGGGACCAGCACGAGCGCGGCCCACGGGAGCGCGGTCAGCAGCAGGACGGCCGCGCCGAACGCCAGCGCGACACCCAGGGCGACGAGCTCGGAGCGCTGGAGCACCGCCGTCGTGAGGCCGTGCGACTCGCCGCGGGCCTGGAGCCCGGTCTCGTCCTGGCGGTCGACGGCGCGGCCCAGCGCGCGCAGCCGGACGGTCTCGGCCGCGGCGGCCGCCAGGAACCAGCCTGCCGCTGCGGCGACGCCGTAGGGGACGCCCTGCACCAGGGTCGGACCGGCGTCGTCGAGCGCCGTGGACAGCGGCAGGTCGGCGAGGCCCAGCCCGAACGCGATGACCAGCGCGAGGACGGGCGCCAGCGCCGCGGCCAGCACCTGACCGAGCGCGAGCCGAGCCCACGGTCCGCGTCGCGCGCCGAGCGCCGCGCCCAGCACGACACCGCCCCACGCCGCCGGCAACCACGCGAGCGCGGCGGCGACCCAGGTGAGTCCGGCGCCCAGCAGCGGCTGGTCGTGACGGGACGCGAGCACGAGCGCGACGAGCAGTCCGAGGACCGCGAGGATCAGGCGCGGCGCCACGCGGCGTCGAGCGATGGCGAGGTGCTCGCGCGCCCGCTCGACGGGGTCGGGGGCGGCCTCGCCACCGCCGGAGCAGTGCTCGCACGAGTGCGCCGTGCCGGCGGCCGGGGCGGTCTCGGGCGGCTCGGGAACGTCAGGGGTGCTGCTCACGGGGATCGATCTTACGGCGTCGTGCTGCGCCGGTCCCGTCGGCCGCGATGTCGGCGGCAGCGACCATGATGGTGGGATGAGCAACCCACGCCCGCGGGGACCGGCCGTCGCCGAGGCCGTCGCCGCGTTCATCGAGTGCACGCTCGACCTGGCCGCCGAGATACCGCCGGGCCGGGTGAGCACGTACGGGCGGATCGCGCTCGAGGCGCGCGTGCGGTGCGGCCGCGGGAGCGCGCGCGGCGTTGGCCGGGTGATGGCCACGCGCGGGGACGAGATCCCGTGGTGGCGAGTCGTGACCGCCTCGGGTGCGCCCGCCGAGCGGGTGGGTGATCGCGCGCTCGCGCTGCTGCGCGAGGAGGGAACGCCGCTCGTGGGCGGCCGGGTCGACCTGACCGCGGCGCTGCACACGTTCGACCTCGGGACGGTCGTGCCGGACGACGGGGCGGCCGACGACACGGCCGACGACGACATCGACGAGCGGGAGCGCACGCATGCCTGAGGGTCACTCCGTCCGCCGCCTGGCCGACGCGTTCGAGGCGGCCTTCGACGGCCAGCGGCTCGCGGTCAGCTCGCCGCAGGGCCGGTTCGCCGACGGTGCGGCGCTGCTGGACGGCGGCACGCTCGAGGTCAGCGACGCCTGGGGCAAGCACATGTTCCTGGGCATCCGACCCGCCGGCGCGAGCTCGTCCAGCCTCGAGGACCTGAGGTGGCTGCACGTGCACCTCGGCCTCTACGGCGCGTGGACCTTCGCCGGCGATGCGCAGTTCACCGGACCCCACGCGATCGGCGCACCGCGGGTGCGGGTGTCGGAGGAGGAGACGCCGGTGCGCCCGGACGTGCTCGACGCCGCGGGCGCCGACGGCGCTGACGGCTCGGGTGGCTGGACACCGGCAGCCCCGCGCGGTCAGGTGCGGGTGCGCATCGTCGGTGAGCACGGCGTCGCCGACCTGGCGGGGCCCACCCGGTGCGAGGTGCTCGACGACGGCTCGCGCCGCGCCGTCGTGGCCAAGCTGGGACCGGATCCGCTCCGCCCCGACCCCGACGGGGAGGGGGAGGCCGCCTTCGTCGCGGCCGTGCGCGCGTCCCGCACCGTCGTCGGCGTCCAGCTCATGGACCAGTCGGTGCTCGCGGGCGTCGGCAACATCTACCGCGCCGAGCTGCTCTACCGCGCCCGGGTGCACCCGAACCGGCCGGGGTCCTCGCTCGCGGCCCGGACGCTGCGCGGCATCTGGCGCGACGCCGTCGCAGCGATGGCCGACGGCGTCCGCACCGGCCGGATCGTCACCACCGAGGTCGAGGACCGGCAGTCCGCGCGCGACGCCTGGTACGTCTACCACCGCGACGGCACACCGTGCCTGCGGTGCGGCACGCGCGTGCAGGTGGCGGACCTGACGGGTCGCAAGGTCTACTGGTGCCCCCGCTGCCAACGGATGCGCTGACCACCCTCTCCCACCCGCGCAGCCGACCCGATGACGAGGAGCCGACGATGTCCCTTCCCCTCCCGACCGAGCCCCGCACCGCCGTGGACTGGGTGACGCTCGAGGACGTCCCGCTCGCCGTCGTGCGGCACACGGGCGCACGCCAGGGCGACCTGCGCAACCTGTTCGACCGCAGCTTCCGCGTGATCGGTGCGGCGGTCGCCGCCGGCGACGTCCGGCCCACGGGGCCGGCGGTCGCGATCTACGACGGCGATCCCGCCGACGTCGTCGACCTCGCCGTCGGCTTCCCCGTGGCTCAGGCCCCGGACGCGGCGCTCGAGAGGGACGGGGCCGAGATCGTCGGCCATCACCTGCCGGGCGGCGCGTACGCGGCCGTCTCGCACGTCGGGTCCTACGACGGTCTCTCCGACGCGTGGGAGCGCCTGCTCGCCGGCGTCACCGAGGGGGGCGCACAGCCGCGGGGCGCGTGGGTCGAGGTGTACGTGTCGCAACCGACGCCCGAGTCCGACCCCGCGACGATGCGGACCGATCTGCTGGTGCCGGTGGTGCTCGACGACGTCGTGTGAGTCGCCGGCGCGAACCCGCTCAGATCATGTACTCGATGAGCTCGCTCGGGTCCTCGACGGGGAGGCGGTCGCGCGGAGCGACCGTGGGGATGCGGACCACCGCGGGGACCCCGATGGCGACGCCGGTCGCCGGCACGTCCTTGACGACGACGGCGTTGGCACCGATCGAGGCGTCGTCACCGATCGTGATGTCGCCGAGGATCTTGGCGCCCGCGCCGACCGTGACGCGGTCGCCCAGCGTGGGGTGGCGCTTGCCGCGGCTCAGGGACCGGCCACCGAGCGTGGAGCCGTGGTAGAGCATCACGTCGGCGCCCAGCACCGCGGTCTCGCCGATGACCACACCCATGCCGTGGTCGATGAAGAGGCGCGGACCGATGGTCGCACCGGGGTGGATCTCGATCCCCGTCGCGAACCGCGCGAGCTGCGAGACGGCGCGGCCGAGCGGGTGCAGCACGGGCGAGACGGTCCAGAGGCGGTGCGCGAGGCGGTGCGCCCACACGGCGTGCACCCCGGGGTAGAGCAGGGCGACCTCGAGCGCGCTGCGCGCCGCCGGGTCGTGGCGGCGCGCAGCGGCGACGTCCTCGCGCGCTGTGGCGAGGACGGTGCGCAGGCTCGAGGGCATCGCGGGCGTCAGTTCCGTGGCTCTCGTCGGTGCTGTCGTGCTCAGTCGAGCAGGTCGGCGTAGAGGATCGTGGACAGGTAGCGCTCGCCGAAGGACGGGATGATCACGACGATCGTCTTGCCCGCGTTCTCGGGACGCTTGGCGACCTGGACGGCGGCGTCGATGGCGGCACCGGAGGAGATGCCCACGAGCAGACCCTCCTCGGCGGCGGCGCGGCGCGCGACCCTGACCGCGGTCTCGGCGTTGACGTCGATGACCTCGTCGTAGACGGACGTGTCCAGGATCTCCGGCACGAAGTTGGCGCCGATGCCCTGGATCTTGTGCGGGCCGGGGGCGCCGCCGTTGAGGATGGGGGACTCCTCGGGCTCGACGGCGATGATCTGGATGCTCGGCTTGCGCTCCTTGAGCACCTGGCCGATCCCCGTGATCGTGCCGCCGGTGCCGATGCCGGCCACGACGATGTCGACCTCGCCGTCGGTGTCGTTCCAGACCTCCTCGGCCGTGGTGGCGCGGTGGATGGCCGGGTTGGCCTCGTTGGCGAACTGGCGGGCCAGGACGGCGCCCTCGCGCTCGGCGGCGATCTCGTTGGCGCGGTTGACCGCACCCTTCATGCCCTCGGACGCGGGGGTCAGCACGAGCTCGGCGCCGTAGGCACGCAGCAGCGCGCGTCGCTCCTTGCTCATGGACTCCGGCATCGTCAGGACGACCTTGTAGCCGCGGGCCGCGCCGACGAACGCGAGCGCGATACCGGTGTTGCCGCTCGTGCCCTCGACGATGGTGCCGCCCGGCTTGAGCTCGCCCGAGGCGACGGCTGCGTCGATGATCGCCACGCCGATGCGGTCCTTGACCGAGTTCGCCGGGTTGTAGAACTCGAGCTTGCCGAGGACGGTCGCGACGGCGCCCTCCGTCAGACGGTTGAGGCGGACGAGGGGCGTGTTGCCGACGAGCTGCGTGACGTCGTCGTAGATGCGTGCCATGGCTGGATCCTCACTGGTGGGGTGTGGTGGTGCCGCGGTGCAGGACGGTGCAGAGGCAGGCCCACGGTGCGGCGTCCGCGTGGCTACCGGTGGGTGCGAGCGCACGGGCCTGGCCGCCTGGGGGTGGCTGGAGCCGGTGAGCTCTACAGACAGCAGGTGGGGCAGCAACGGCGAAGGGCCGGAACGGAGACGGCGTGGATCATCGCTCGTCCTCTCGTCCCGACCCGGAAGTGGTTGCGGGGACAACATACCTGCTGTCGCCGCCGGAGAGAGCGGATGACGGGAATCGAACCCGCACCATCTGCTTGGAAGGCAGAGGCTCTACCATTGAGCTACATCCGCGAGGAGGCCCGTGAGGGTCCGCGCCGGGAACGAGTGTAGCGGGACTCCGGCCGCCGCTCGCCGTGTCCTAGACTCACGCAGGTCGTCGCCGCGTCCGCGCTGCCGCGGCACCGGGATGTAGCGCAGCTTGGTAGCGCATCCGCTTTGGGAGCGGAGGGTCGCAGGTTCGAATCCTGTCATCCCGACGTGCAGATCTACGCCACGCCCCGGTTCGACGTCGACCGCTTCGCGAGCGTCGGCGTCGTGATGGACTTCCTGCCCGCCGCCGGCAAGGGTCGCAACACGCGCACGCACGTCGCCCGCATCGCCGCCGGCGGCACGCTGGGGGAGCACGAGGCCACGATGCGCCAGGTGTTCGCCGTGATCGACGGCGAGGCCGAGATCTCCACCGAGCACGGTCCGCGGCTGCCGCTGCCCGCCGGTCGGTTCGTCGTGTGGGAGACGGGGGAGCTGCACCAGACGTGGGCGGTGACCGACGTCGTCGTCGTCATCGTGGAGACCGACGCGGCCCTGGAGCTCCCTGAGCACTTCCGCCCCGTGGTGCCGCCCTCGGCGGACTGACGCTCGTCGTCGGGCCCGGGTGCGCCGCGATAGCATGGGGGGCTGAACGAGCGGACGCGCCCCGTCGGCGTGCCCGCGCACGAACGAGAAGCCCCGCCGACGCCCGACGTCGGCCTCCCGAGTTCACCAAGAGAGAGCCTGCCGTGAAGAGTGCCGTCGAGACCCTTGAGCCGACCCGCGTGAAGCTGACCGTCGAGGTGACCCTCGACGAGCTCGCCCCCAGCATCGAGCACGCCTACCAGCACATCGCGAAGGACGTCTCCATCCCGGGCTTCCGCAAGGGCAAGGTGCCCGCGCGGATCCTCGAGCAGCGCATCGGCTTCGGCCCGATCATCGAGCACGCCGTCAACGACGCGCTGCCCGGCTTCTACCGCGACGCGGTGACCGAGGCCGGCGTGTCGCCGCTCGGCCAGCCGGACGTCGAGGTCACCACCGTTCCGACGTCGGCCAAGGAGGGCGCGTTCGCCTTCACCGCCGAGGTCGACGTGCGCCCCGAGATCGCGCTCCCCGAGCTGTCCTCCCTCACGGTCGAGGTCGACTCCCTCGAGGTCGCCGACGACGAGATCGACGAGCGCATCGAGGTCATGCGCCAGCGTTTCGGCACCCTCGCGGGCGTCGAGCGGGCCGCCAAGGAGGGCGACTTCGTCGTCCTCGACCTGAACGCCACGATCGAGGGCGAGGAGGTCGACACCGTCTCCGGCGTCTCCTACCAGATCGGTTCGGGCAACATGCTCGAGGGCCTCGACGAGGCCGTCACGGGCCTCTCGGCCGACGAGTCCGTCACGTTCACCGCGCCGCTGGCCGGCGGCGAGCGAGTGGGTGAGCAGGCCGAGGTCAACGTCACGATCACCGCGGTCAAGGAGCAGGAGCTCCCCGAGCTCGACGACGACTTCGCGCAGCTCGCGAGCGAGTTCGACACGCTGGCCGAGCTGACCGACGACGTGCGCACGCAGGCCGCCGCCGGCAAGGTCGACGGCCAGGCCGTCCAGGCGCGCGACAAGCTCCTCGATGCGCTGCTCGCCGCCGTCGACTTCCCGGTCCCGGCCGGCGTCGTCGAGGCCGAGGTGCACCGTCACCTCGAGGGTGAGGGTCGCCTCGAGGACGAGACGCACCGCGAGGAGGTGCGCGAGGAGGCCACCGAGTCGCTGCGTCGCCAGCTGCTGCTCGACGTGCTCGCCGAGCAGCTCAAGGTCAAGGTCTCGCAGGAGGAGCTCATCGACTTCCTCGTGCGCACCGCGCAGCAGTACCGCGTGGACCCGAACGAGTTCGTGCAGAACGCCGACAAGACCGGCCAGATCCCGGTCTTCGTGGGTGAGCTCGCGCGCAACAAGTCCCTCGCGCTCGCCCTGCGCCAGGTCGCGGTCGTCGACGGCGACGGTTCCGCCGTCGACCTGACGCCGTTCATCGGCTCGGACGAGCTCGACGCCGGCGACGCCGGGGCCGACGACGCGTCCGACTCCGAGATCGTGGAGGTCGAGACCGAGGAGGCCCCGGCCGCCGAGACCGCTGCCGAGGCACCCGCCGCCGAGGAGAAGCCCAAGCGCGTCCGCAAGGCTCCCGCCAAGACGGCTGCGGCGACGGACTCCGACGAGTCGGGCGAGGCTGCCGCCGAGGAGAAGCCGAAGCGCGCGCGCAAGGCTCCGGCCAAGAAGGCCGCCGCCGACGAGGCCGCCACCGACGCCCCGGCCGACGAGGCCGCCGCGGAGGAGAAGCCCAAGCGCGCCCGCAAGGCTCCCGCCAAGAAGGACGCCGAGCAGGCCTGAGCCCCACCGGCCGCCCCCGGCGGCCACCGGCCGACGGCCCGTCACCTCCCCGCGAGGTGGCGGGCCGTCGTCGTGCCGGGGCGTTCCGGACAGTTCCGAGACGTTCGGGGCCGCCCGAGCGGGTGCAGATGTGCGCCAACAGCGAAACGGTGCCGTGGCGGGCATCGCCCGCCCCACCCCGGGCGTTAATGTCGATGAACACGCACGGCAGGCGACCTCAGGGACCCGCGGTGCAGGACGACGACTCAAGGAGCGCCACGTGAGCGAGATGCCTCAGGCCCAGGCCGACCCGAAGAGCTTCGGGCTGGGTGACCACGTCTACAACCGCCTCCTCAAGGAGCGCATCATCTGGCTGGGCTCGGAGGTGCGGGACGACAACGCCAACGCGATCTGCGCGCAGATGCTCCTCCTCGCCGCCGAGGATCCCGACAAGGACATCTGGCTCTACATCAACTCGCCGGGCGGGTCCGTGACGGCCGGCATGGCCATCTACGACACGATGCAGTTCATCCAGCCGGACGTCGCCACGGTCGCGATGGGGATGGCCGCCTCGATGGGGCAGTTCCTGCTCGCCTCGGGCACCAAGGGCAAGCGCTACGCCACGCCCCACGCCCGCGTGATGATGCACCAGCCCTCGGGCGGCATCGGCGGCACCGCCACCGACATCCGCATCAACGCGGAGCTCATCCTCCACATGAAGCGCGTGATGGCCGAGCTGACCGCCGAGCAGACGGGCAAGACCCCCGAGCAGGTCAACGAGGACGCCGACCGCGACCGCTGGTTCACCGCGGCCGAGGCCCTCGAGTACGGCTTCATCGACCACGTCGTGACCCACGCCTCGAACGTCGCCGGTGGCGGCGGGACGACGGACTGAGACGACGAGACCTAGGAGAGACCCCGTGACCCCCATGCAGTCCACGCACCTCACCGCCCCCGCCGGCTTCGGCGGGCTCGCCGCGCCGACGCCGTCCTCGCGCTACATCCTCCCGCAGTACGAGGAGCGCACCGCCTACGGCTTCAAGCGTCAGGACCCGTACACCAAGCTGTTCGAGGACCGCATCATCTTCCTCGGCGTCCAGGTGGACGACGCCTCGGCCGACGACGTCATGGCGCAGCTGCTCGTGCTCGAGAGCCTGGACCCCGACGGCCTCATCACGATGTACATCAACTCGCCCGGCGGCTCGTTCACCGCGATGTCGGCGATCTACGACACGATGCAGTACATCAGCCCCCAGATCCAGACGGTCTGCCTCGGCCAGGCCGCCTCGGCCGCGGCCGTGCTCCTGGCCGCCGGGAGCCCGGGCAAGCGCCTCGCGCTGCCGAACGCCCGTGTCCTGATCCACCAGCCGGCGATGTCCGGTGGCGGCTACGGCCAGGCGTCCGACATCGAGATCCAGGCCAACGAGATCATCCGGATGAGGGAGTGGCTCGAGGACACCCTCGCGGCCCACACCGGCCGGGACTCCGCCCAGGTCCGCAAGGACATCGAGCGCGACAAGATCCTCACCGCCCCGATGGCGCTGGAGTACGGCATCGTCGACCAGGTGCTCGAGAGCCGCAAGAAGGTCGTCGCGCCCGTTCGCTGAGGCGCCTCGTCCTCGGGCCGTCGCCGCTGGTGTCGGCGGCGGCCCGACGCGCATCCGGGTCGCGACACGCGTCCTCGGGGCAACCCCTCTGGCGGACGCGTCCGACGTAGGGTGGAATGGTTCACGAAGGACCCCGGTCAGGATCCGCCTCGGCGGTCACCGGACCGACGACACGCGCGCGGCAGCGCCGCGCGAGCGAGGGGAGGAGAGTCGATGGCCCACCCCACCGATCCCGTCGAGCTGCTCAAGTGCTCGTTCTGCGGCAAGAGTCAGAAGCAGGTCAAGCGCCTCATCGCCGGCCACGGCGTGTACATCTGCACCGAGTGCGTGGAGCTGTGCAACGAGATCGTCGAGGAGGAGCTCTCCGAGCCCGCCGGTGTCGAGGCCGACCTGACGAACCTCCCGACCCCGCGCGAGATCTACGCGCACCTCGAGGAGTACATCGTCGGCCAGGACTCCGCCAAGAAGTCCCTCTCCGTCGCGGTCTACAACCACTACAAGCGCGTGCAGGCGCAGGGCGCACCCACCAGGCTCCACGAGGACGGCGTCGAGATCGCCAAGTCCAACGTGCTGCTGATGGGCCCCACCGGCACCGGCAAGACCTACCTCGCACAGACGCTCGCGAAGATGCTCGACGTGCCGTTCGCCATCGCCGACGCCACCGCGCTGACCGAGGCCGGCTACGTGGGTGAGGACGTCGAGAACATCCTCCTCAAGCTGATCCAGGCCGCAGACTTCGACACGAAGCGCGCCGAGACCGGCATCATCTACATCGACGAGGTCGACAAGATCGCGCGGAAGGCGGAGAACCCGTCCATCACGCGCGACGTCTCGGGCGAGGGTGTGCAGCAGGCTCTGCTGAAGATCATCGAGGGCACGGTCGCCTCGGTCCCGCCGCAGGGCGGACGCAAGCACCCGCACCAGGAGTTCCTCCAGATCGACACGTCCAACGTGCTGTTCATCGTCGCGGGCGCGTTCGCGGGGCTCGAGGAGATCATCGCCTCGCGCACGCACCGCCGCGGCGTCGGGTTCAACGCGCCGCTGCACGACACGGACAAGGAGGACCTGTTCGCCCAGGTCCGTCCGGAGGACCTCCACAAGTTCGGGCTGATCCCCGAGTTCGTGGGTCGCCTTCCCGTCGTCGCCACGGTCGGCAAGCTCGACACGGACGCGCTGGTCACGATCCTGACCCAGCCGCGCAACGCGCTCGTGCGCCAGTACCAGCGGATGTTCGAGCTCGACGGCGTCGAGCTGGAGCTGACGGACGACGCCGTGGCCGCGATCGCCGAGCAGGCGCTCGCCCGCGGCACCGGGGCCCGCGGTCTGCGGGCCATCATGGAGGAGGTCCTCCTCCAGGTGATGTTCGACATCCCTGGCCGGGACGACGTCGAGCGCGCCGTCATCACCAAGGAGTGCGTGACCGAGCGGATCGCTCCGACGCTCGTGCTCCGCTCGCCGTCGGCCAAGAGTCAGCGTCCCGCACGCGAGAAGACCCCGGCGTGAGCGAGGGTGTCGCGGTCGGCGCCGGCGGCTCGGTGCCGACCGTGCCGCCTGTGCCTCCCGAGCTCGCGCGCCTGCGGCACAGCATCGACAACATCGACTCGGCGCTCGTGCACCTGATGGCCGAGCGGTTCAAGGCGACGCAGCAGGTCGGGGTCCTGAAGGCCGCGCTGGCGCTTCCGGCGTCCGACCCCGGCCGCGAGGCGCGTCAGGTCGCGCGGCTGCGCGTGCTGGCGGAGGACGCCGGGCTCGACCCGGTGTTCGCCGAGAAGTTCTTCGCCTTCGTCGTGGCCGAGGTCATCCGCCACCACGAGGACATCGCCGCGCAGGTCTGACCGGGCGAGCGCCCACCCCACCGCGCGGCCGGTTCAGTCCGTCACCGGCACGTCCAGACCGTTCCCTCCCGGGGCGTACAGCTGCTCGATCGGCTCGGCGAAGTCGCGGTGCACGACGTCGCGCTTCACCTTGAGCGAGGGCGTCAGGTAGCCGCCCGCCTCGGTGAGGTCGACGTCGAGGATCCGCACCCGGCGGATCGACTCCGCGCGCGAGACGGCCCCGTTGGCGCGCTGCGTGGCCCGGACGATCGCGTCCTGCACCTGCGGCGAGCGGACCGCCTCCGCCACCGTGAGGTTGCCGAGACCCTTGCCGGCGAGCCAGCCGGGCAGCATCTCGGCGTCGAGCGTCACGAGGGCACCGATGAACGGCCGGCCGTCCCCGACGACCACGACCTGGGAGACCAGCGGGTGGCCGCGCAGGCCGTCCTCGAGCACCGCAGGGGCGACGTTCTTGCCGCCCGCGGTGATGATGATCTCCTTGCGGCGGCCCGTGATGGTCAGGTATCCGGCGTCGTCCAGCGCCCCGAGGTCGCCGGAGCGGAGCCAGCCGTCGGGGGTGAACGCCTCCGCGCTCGCCTCGGGGTTGCCGTGGTAGCCGCGGAAGACGTGCGGTCCGGCGACCTGGATCTCACCGTCGTCGGCGATCCGGACCTGCGTGCCCGGGTAGGACGGTCCGACCGTCCCGATGCGGACGTCGCTCGGCAGGTTGACGGTGGTGGGCGCCGTCGTCTCGGTCATGCCGTAGCCCTCGAGGATCGTCACGCCCATGCCGCGGTAGAAGTGGCCCAGGCGGGCGCCGAGCGGCGCGCCGCCCGAGATGGCGTACTCCAGCGCGCCACCCATGGCGGCCGTGAGCCTGCTCAGCACGACACGGTCGGCGACGCGGTGGCGCGCCCGCAGCGCGGCGGACGGTCCGGTCGGCGTCGCCAGGGCCTGGGAGTAGTCGATGGCGGTCTGCGTGGCGAACCCGAAGAACCGCTTCTTCAGCGCACCGCCGGCCACGGCCTTCTGCTGCGCCGAGTTGAAGACCTTCTCGAACACGCGCGGGACGGCGAGCAGGAACGTCGGCCTGAACGACCCCAGGTCGGCCACGAGGTCCTTCGTGTCGGGCGAGTGCCCGAGCACGCCGGCCTCGATGACGCACAGCACCTCGATGAAGCGCGCGAACACGTGCGCGAGCGGCATGAACAGCAGCGTGCGCGAGTGGGGGAGCGAGACGACGTCGTGCAGGTCCGAACGCGCGCCGTTGCGGGCGAGGTAGACGAAGTTGCCGTGCGTGAGCTCGACGCCCTTCGGCCGGCCCGTGGTCCCCGAGGTGTAGATGATCGTGGCGAGGTCGTCACCCGTGAGCGCGGCGGTCCGGGCGGCGACGGCGCTCGGGTCCACCTCGGACGCGCGCGCCGCGACGTCGGTGAGGTGGTTGAACGTCACGATCTCGCGGACGGAGGCGACGTCGGCCTCGCGCAGCCGCGCCGCGTGCTCGTCCGTCTCGGCGAGCACGAGGACGGCGCCGGAGTCGCCCGCGATCCAGGAGATCTGGTCGGGCGAGGACGTCTCGTAGATCGGGACCGGCACACCGCCGGCGGTCCAGATCGCGAAGTCCGCCAGCGTCCACTCGTAGCTCGTGCGCCCCATGATGGCGACGACGTCGCCGGGCTCCAGGCCCCACGCCACCAGCCCGCGGGCCAGGTCGGTCACCTCGTGCGCGAACTCCGAGGCCGTCACCGGCGTCCACGCACCCGCGACCCGCCGCTCGAGCATCGTCGCGTTGGGGTGGGCGGCGGCCCGGTCGCGCAGGGCGCCCGGGATCGAGACGGCCGGGTCGTACGGGACGACGGCGGGCGTCGCGGAGAGCTGCGTCATGCCTCCATCCTGCCAGCGGACGTCAGGTTCGACGGCGGGCGCCTCAGCCCTTCGGCGGCGCCTCGCCCAGGGTCGCCCGCGCGACGGTGAGGCGCACGCCCTCGCCGTCGGCCGACGTCGGCTCGCCGACCTCGACCGCGATCGGGCCGTGGACCTTGCCCGCGGCGCGCAGGTCGGAGGCGACGGTCTCCACCTGGACGGCCGCGACCGAGGTCGCCAGCACGGCGACGTCGAGCAGCGGCGCGCGCTGGGAGACCTTGGCCTCGCTCTTGACCTTGCGGAGGGCGCCGAGCGCGATGCCGGCGGTCGCCACGAGGCCGTCGAGGTCACCCGTGCGTTCAGGTCCGGCCGCGGCGCGCAGCGCGTCGGTGGTGGGCCACGGCGCGCTGTGCACCGAACCGCTGCGCCACCACGACCACACCTCGGCCGTCGCGAAGGGCAGGAACGGTGCGAACAGACGCAGCAGCACGTCGAGCGCGAGCGCGAGCGCGGCGCGCGCCGAGGCGATCTGCGCCGGGGTGAGCTCCTCGATCTCGCCGTCGGTGCCCGTCGCGCCACGGCCGTAGGCGCGGTCCTTGACCAGCTCGAGGTAGTCGTCGCAGAACGTCCAGAAGAACGTCTCGGTCGTCTCGAGGGCGCGAGCGTGGTCGAAGTCCTCGAACGCGGCGGTGGCGGTCTCGACGACGTCGGCCAGATCAGCCAGCAGGGCGCGGTCCAGCGGCTCGGTCACGGCGGCGGGGTCGAGCACGACGGCGCCGTTCTCGCCCGAGGCCGTGAGCGCGAACTTGCTCGCGTTGAGGACCTTGATCGCGAGCCGACGGCCGATCTTCATCTGGCCGACCTCGAACGCGGCGTCCGTGCCCAGGCGCGCCGAGGCGGCCCAGTAGCGCACCGCGTCCGACCCGTGCTCGAGGAGGAGGTCCATGGGCGTGACGACGTTGCCCTTGGACTTGCTCATCTTCTTGCGGTCGGGGTCGAGGATCCAGCCGGAGATCGCCGCGTGCTTCCAAGGGAGCGCGTCGGACTCGAGGTGGCTGCGCACCACGGTGGAGAACAGCCAGGTGCGGATGATGTCCTGGCCCTGCGGTCGCACGTCCATCGGGAAGACGCGCTCGAACAGGTCGGTGTCGTGCAGCCACCCGCCGGCGATCTGCGGAGTGAGGGAGCTGGTGGCCCAGGTGTCCATGATGTCGGCGTCGCCGACGAAGCCGCCGGGCACGCCGCGCTGATCGCCCGTGTAGCCGGCGGGCACGTCGGAGCTCGGGTCGATGGGGAGCTGCGCCTCGTCGGGCACGAGCGGGGAGTCCCAGCGGGTCTCGCCGTCCTCGCCCACGGGGTACCAGACGGGGATCGGCACGCCGAAGAAGCGCTGGCGCGAGACGAGCCAGTCACCGTTCAGGCCGCCGACCCAGTTGCTGTAGCGCACGCGCATGAAGTCCGGGTGGAACTCCAGCTCGTCACCGCGCGCGAGCAGCTCGGCGCGCAGGTCGCGGCCCGGCGCCTGGCGACCGCCGTTGCGGATGTACCACTGGCGCGAGGTGACGATCTCGAGCGGCTTGTCGCCCTTCTCGAAGAAGTTGGCCTTGCGCTGCGTGGCGCGCGGCTCGTCCAGCAGCTCGCCCGAGGCGCGCAGCGCGTCGACGACGGCCGTGCGCGCCGAGAAGGTCGTCCTGCCGAGCAGCTCGCCGAACACCTCGCGGCCGCCCTCCGACGTGATCCACTCCGGCACCTCGCGCGTGAGGCGACCGTCGCGCTGCACGATCGAGCGCGTGGGGAGGTCGAGCTCGCGCCACCAGATGACGTCCGTGAGGTCGCCGAACGTGCAGCACATCGCGATGCCCGAGCCCTTGTCCGCCTCGGCGGCGGGGTGCGCGAGCACGGGCACCTCGACGCCGAACACCGGGGTGGTCACGGTGGTGCCGAACAGGTGCTGGTAGCGCTCGTCGTCCGGGTGGGCGATGAGGGCCACGCACGCACCGAGCAGCTCGGGGCGCGTCGTCTCGATCGTGACGTCCTGGCCCGCGTTGTCGCCGGTGCCGTGGAACGCCAGCGAGTGGTAGTGCCCGGGGTAGTCGCGGGCCTCGAGCTCCGCCTGGGCCACCGCGGTCTGGAACGTCACGTCCCACAGCCCGGGGGCCTCGGCCTGGTAGGCCTCGCCGCGCTCGAGGTTGCGCAGGAACGCGGTCTGCGCGACGGCGCGGGCCGTCGCGCCGATGGTCTGGTACTGGTGGTTCCAGTCGACCGAGAGGCCGAGGTGGCGCCACAGCGCCTCGAACTGCTTCTCGTCCTCGGCGGTCAGCTGCTCGCACAGACGCACGAACGTGCGGCGCGAGACGGGCACCTGGTCGCCGGCCTTGACGCTCGTGGCGCCGCCGGAGTGCGGCGGCGTGAAGTCGTCGCCCTCGTACGGCAGCGAGGGGTCGCAGCGCACGCCGTAGTAGTTCTGCACGCGGCGCTCGGTGGGGAGGCCGTTGTCGTCCCAGCCCATGGGGTAGAAGACGTCCTTGCCGCGGGCGCGCTGGAAGCGGGCCACGACGTCGGTGTGCGTGTAGGAGAACACGTGGCCGATGTGGAGGCTGCCCGACGCGGTCGGCGGAGGCGTGTCGATGGAGAACACCGACGCACGCTCCGCGGTGCGGTCGAACGCGTGCAGCTGCTGGGCGTCCCACTCGGGCGCCCAGCGCTCCTCGAGGCCCTCCACGCCCACGCGGTCCGGGACGACGACGGCGTCCAGCAGGCCGTGGTCGGAGTCGGTCGAGGTGTGGGTGGGCACACCGGTGCCCTGGGGAGCCTTGGTCATGGCTCCATCATCCCAGAGAGCGCGTGGGCGCGCCGTCGGACGCTTCGGCAATAGTTGGACGCCGTCCAACTATGCTAGGTTCGCCGCATGATGGCGATCCTGGAGCGGGGTCTCGACGGCTCCCCGCTGGAGTACCGGCAGGCGTGGCACCTCCAGCGCGAGCTGCACGCCGAGGTCGTGGCGGGTGCGCGGTCGGCCACTCTCCTGGTGTGCGAGCACCCGCCGGTCTACACCGCCGGGCGCCGCACACGGCGCGACGAGCACCCGGCCGATCCGGGCCCGACCCCCGTCGTCGACGTCGATCGCGGTGGCCGCGTGACGTGGCACGGTCCGGGCCAGCTCGTCGGCTACCCGATCGTGCGGCTGCGCGAACCGGTCGACGTCGTCGCCTACGTCCGCGCGCTCGAGGCGGCGCTGATCGCCGTGCTGAAGCGCTTCGGTGTGGCGGGGACCCGGGTCGAGGGGCGCTCGGGCGTCTGGGTCCAGCGGCCGGACGGGCCGCCCGCGAAGGTGGCGGCGATCGGCGTCCGCGTCGCGAGCGGAGTGACGATGCACGGCTTCGCGCTCAACGTCGACTGCGACCTCGCGCCCTATGAGCGGATCGTGCCGTGCGGCATCAGCGACGCCGGCGTCACCACCCTGGCGCACGAGGCGGGCTCGTGCCTGACCGTGCGCGACGTCGTCGGACCGACGACGGCGGCGCTCGCGGCCGCGCTGCCCGCCGTCGCGCTGCTCGACGTGGCGGTGGCCGCGTGAGCGCCGAGCCCGCTGGCCGCCGGCTGCTGCGGCTCGAGGTCCGCAACATGGCCACCCCGATCGAGAAGAAGCCGGAGTGGATCAAGACCAGGGCGACCATGGGCCCCGAGTACCGCGAGCTGCAGGACCTGGTGCGCAGCGAAGGACTGAACACCGTGTGCCAGGAGGCGGGCTGCCCCAACATCTTCGAGTGCTGGGAGGACCGCGAGGCCACGTTCCTCATCGGTGGCTCGCAGTGCACGCGGCGGTGCGACTTCTGCCAGATCGACACGGGCAGGCCCGCGGACTACGACGTCGACGAGCCCCGCCGCGTCGGGGAGTCCGTGGCCAGGATGGGGCTGCGCTACTCCACCGTCACCGGCGTCGCACGCGACGACCTGCCCGACGAGGGCGCCTGGCTCTACGCCGAGACCGTCAGGGAGATCCACCGGCAGGCCCCGGGCACGGGCGTCGAGATCCTCGTGCCCGACTTCACCGGTCGGGCCGAGCACCTGGCGCAGGTGTTCGACGCCGCCCCCGAGGTGTTCGCGCACAACGTCGAGACCGTGCCGCGCATCTTCAAGCGGATCCGGCCCGCGTTCCGCTACGAGCGCTCGCTCGACGTGATCACGCAGGGGCGCGACGCCGGGATGATCACCAAGTCCAACCTCATCCTCGGGATGGGGGAGGAGCGCCACGAGATCACCGAGGCGCTGTGCGACCTGCTCGACGCCGGGACCGACATCATCACGATCACCCAGTACCTGCGGCCCTCGCCCCGCCACCTCCCGGTCGCACGGTGGGTGCGTCCGGAGGAGTTCGTCGAGATCTCGGCCGAGGCGGAGGAGCTGGGCTTCCTCGGTGTGCTCGCCGGACCCCTGGTGCGCTCGTCCTACCGGGCCGGGCGGCTGTGGGCCCGCTCGATGGTGGCGCGGGGTCGGGAGATCCCCGACCACCTGCGACCCCTGGCCGAGGCGGCGACGCCCGCGCAGGCCGTCGGCTGAAGGCCGGCGCCGGCGTCGGGCACCACCCGCGGCCACGCGCCGCCGGACCGGACGGTGCGAGGATGGAAGGCATGACCTCCGCCCTCACCGTCGGCATCGCCGCAGCCCTGGAGCAGTTCAGCCCGAACGAGATCATCGAGCACACCGCGCTCGCCGAGAAGCACGGCTTCTCCGGCGTGATGGCGGCCGACCACGTGCAGCCGTGGGTACCGGCGCAGGGCCAGGCCGCCTTCGTCTGGAACGTGCTGTCCGCACTCGGTCAGACGACGAAGGGCGACCTCGGCCCCGGCGTCACCTGCCCCTCGATGCGCTGGCACCCCGCGATGGTCGCGCAGGCGTCCGCGACGCTCGCCGCGATGTACCCGGGGCGGCACTGGCTCGGGCTGGGCAGCGGTGAGGCCCTGAACGAGCACATCACGGCCGGCTACTGGCCCGAGGCGCCCGAGCGCATCAACCGGATGTTCGAGGCCATCGAGATCATCCAGAAGCTCTTCACCGGCTCGCTCGCGGGCAAGGACGTCAAGCACCGCGGCGAGTTCTTCCAGCTCGAGTCGATGCGCCTGTGGACGATGCCGGAGACGCCGCCGGAGATCCTCGTCGCCACGGCGGGACCCGTCACCGCGAAGCGTGCCGGCCGCACCGTCGACGGGCTCATCACGGTCGGGGCGCCGCTCGAGAAGATCTCCGGCCTGTTCGAGAAGTTCGACGCCGGCGCGCGCGAGGCGGGCAAGGACCCCTCGACCATGCCGCGGCTGATCCAGCTCCACCTCTCGTGGGCGCCCACGTACGAGGAGGCGCTCGAGAACGCCCTGACGCAGTGGCCGAACGGCGGCATGAAGTTCCCCAAGGGCGACATCCGATCGCCGTTCGACCTCGCCGCGATGGCCAAGCTCGTGCGCCCGGAGGACTTCGAGGGCCGGATGGTCATCTCCGAGGACCCCGACGTCCACCGCGCCGAGATCCAGAAGTACGTCGACCTCGGCTTCGACCGGGTCTACCTGCACAACGTGGGGCGCAACCAGGCCGAGTGGATCGAGACCTTCGGCCGCGACGTGCTGCCGCACCTGCACCGGTGAGCGCGCTGCAGGTCCTCGCCCCCGAGGGCGTTCCCGCCATCACGTCCTCGACCGAGCTCGCCGCTGTCCTCGTGCCCGTGCTCGCGAACCTCGTGTGGCCCGACGGGAGCATCGGGATCGACGCGGGCGACGTCGTCGTCCTCTCCTCCAAGGTGGTCTCGAAGGCGGAGGGCCGCCTGGTGCGGGCCGACGACCGCGAGGACGCCATCGACTCCGAGTCGGTGCGCGTGGTCGCCTCGCGCGAGAACGCGGACGGCTCGCGGCTGCGGATCGTGGAGAACCGGCAGGGCATCGTGATGGCCGCGGCCGGCGTGGACTCCTCCAACACGCACGCGGGCACGATCCTGCTGCTGCCCGTGGACCCCGACGACTCCGCTCGCCGGCTGCGGCGCGGTCTCGCGGCCCGGCTCGGGGGCGTGCGCCCCGGTGTCATCCTCACCGACTCCGCGGGGCGGCCGTGGCGCAGCGGTGTCACCGACCTCGCGATCGGGGCCGCGGGCATCACGGTGCTCGACGACCTGCGCGGGACGCCCGACGACGCCGGTCGCCCCCTGGAGACCACCGTCGTCGCGGTCGCTGACGAGATCGCCGCGGCCGCCGACCTGCTCAAGCGCCCGACGGGCGGGCGACCGCTGGCCGTCGTGCGCGGGATGGCGCACGTGGTGACGCAGGAGGACGGGCCGGGCGCTCGCGGCCTCAACCGCACGGGACCCGACGACATGTTCGCGCTCGGCTCCCGCGAGGCGTACGAACGCGGCCGCGAGGGCCTCCCGCTCCACGACTGATCCGCGAGGCACTTTCTAGCGTTCGCGAGGTACTTCTCGTGCGCTCGACGACGGCGAGGGCCGCGGACGCCGAAGCGTCCGCGGCCCTCGTGGGTCCAGCCGGAGTCCCGCCGGGTGCGCGGGTCAGGCGTCGAGGATCTCCTTGACCTCGTCCGCCGTGGTCGCCCTCTCGAGCCGGTCCACGGAGTCGGCGTCGAGGAACGCGCCGGCGACCTGCTGCAGGAGCGCGAGGTGCTCGTCACCCGTCGCGGCGATGCCGATGACGAAGCGGACCTGCTCGCCACCCCAGTCGATCCCGTCCCGGTAGCGGACGAAGGAGACGGCGGTGCGGGTCACCTCACCCTTGGCCTCGTTCGTGCCGTGGGGGATGGCGAGGCTCTCGCCCATGAACGTCGAGACGGAGGCCTCGCGCTCGTGCATGGCCGCGACGTAGGCGGTCGTGGCTGCACCCGCGGCGACGAGCAGCGCGCCCGCCTCCTCGATCGCGGCCTCACGCGTGGTCGCGGTGCCCTCCAGGACCACCGACTCGCGGTCCAGGACGGAGTCCCGGGTGGCTGTCGCCGTCGCGACGCCGCCCGCGTGGGCGCCGCCGCCGACCGTGGCGGAGGACTCGGGCGAGCCCGAGCCAGGTGCGGACGACGGCGAGCCGCCGTTGTTGCGCTCGCCCACCAGCTCCACGACCTCGTCGTAGCGCGGGGACGCCATGAAGTTGTCGACCGAGACGTGGATCGCCGAGCCGGTGCGCTGCCGCGCCCGGTCGGTCAGGTCCTGGTGCGTGACGACGAGGTCGTAGGTGTCCGTGAGGTCCGAGATCGCCTTGTTGACGACGGTCACACCCTCCAGGCCGGCGGCCTGCACCTTGCGACGCAGCACCGAGGCGCCCATGGCGGAGGAGCCCATGCCGGCGTCGCAGGCGAACACGATGCTGCGGATCGGACCGGTGGCCGAGGCCCCGGCGCCGCTCAGCATCGAGGCGACGGAGGACTTCCGGCCCTTGTTCGACTCCATCTGCGCCGTCGCGGCGTCGAGGTCGAGGTCCTTGTTCTTGTCGATCCGCAGCAGGAAGGCCGCGACGAGGAAGGTGACGGCGGCAGAGGCGACGACCGACAGGATGACGCCGACGTGGCTCCCCGGGGCGGTCATGGTCAGCACGGCGAAGATCGACCCGGGGGCCGCCGGTCCCACCAGGCCGGAGCCGAAGATGACGTTGGTCAGCACGCCCGTCGCGCCACCCAGGATGAGGGCGATGATGAGGCGCGGCTTGGCCAGCACGTACGGGAAGTAGATCTCGTGGATCCCGCCGAGGAACTGCACGATGATCGCGCCGGGGGCGGAGGCGCGAGCCACGCCCGTACCGGCGACGGCGAACGCGAGCAGCAGGCCGAGGCCCGGGCCGGGGTTGGCCTCGATGAGGAACAGCAAGGACTTGCCGGTCTCCGTCGACTCCGCCGAGCCCAGCGGCGTGAACACGCCGTGGTTGATGGCGTTGTTGAGGAAGAGCACCTTGGCCGGCTCGACCAGGATCGAGGTGGCCGGGAGCAGGCCGTTGTCGACGAGCCAGCCGACGCCGTCGCCCAGCCGCGCGGTCAGCCACTCGACGATGGGCGCGATGCCGAAGAACGCGCCGAAGGAGAGGATCGCGCCGAGGATGCCGGCGGAGAAGTTGTTGACGAGCATCTCGAAGCCGGGCCGGATCTTGCCCTCCCAGAGGGCGTCGAGCTTCTTGATGGCCCAGCCACCGACCGGACCCATGATCATGGCGCCGATGAACATCGGGATGCCCGCACCGGCGACGACGCCGATCGTGCCGATCGCACCGACCACGCCACCGCGCGTCTTGTAGAGCATGTAGCCGCCGGTGTACCCGATGAGGATAGGCAGCAGGAACGTGATGGCCGGGCCGACGATCCCGCCGTCGGCGAAGTCGCCCCAGCCGCCGATCTGCGCGACCCAGCTGTCGGGGGCGAACCGCCCGTCGAAGGCCGGACGATCGGGTGTCTCCGGCGTGGCGCCGTTGAGCCACCCGGGCCCGATGAAGAGGGCGGTGAGGAGGCCCCACGCGATGAACGCCGCGATGTTGGGCATCACCATGTTGGACAGGAAGGTGCCGAACTTCTGGACGGCGACCCGCGCGCCGCCCCGCTCCGTGGGCGGAGCCGTCGTGGTGGTGGTCATGCCTTGCCTTTCGCTGGGGCCGAGAGCGCTCCTCGACCGATCCCCGTTGATCTGTGTTCCTGTTTATATCGGTCCGAATCGGGGCTGGTCAAGAGCGATTGACCACACGTTCCCACTCAGGCAGACTGTGGGCGCACGCAACGACACACGCAGGTGCTCCGGGACGCAGCCGTCCGGACCGCACCGGACGAACGGAGCAACCATGAAGGCACTGCGTTTCCACGCCCCCGGCGACGTCCGCATCGAAGACGTCCCCGAGCCCGAGTGCGGCGTCCGCGAGGTCAAGATCCGCGTCCGCAACTGCTCCACGTGCGGCACCGACGTCAAGATCCGCAACAACGGACACGTCAACATCACGCGCGAGACCACGATGGGCCACGAGGTCGCGGGTGAGGTCGTCGAGGTCGGCGCCGACGCCAAGGGCGGCTTCGCCGTCGGCGACCGCGTGCAGGTCATCGCCGCCGTGCCGTGCGGGGAGTGCCACGAGTGCCGCAAGGGCTGGATGGAGGTCTGCCAGAACCAGACCTCGGTCGGCTACCAGTACGACGGCGGCTTCGCCGAGTTCATGATCGTCCCGGAGCAGGTGCTCGCGGTCGACGGCCTCAACCACGTGCCGGACAACGTCGGCTTCGACGAGGCCTCCGCGGCCGAGCCGTTCGCGTGCGCCATCAACGCCCAGGAGCAGCTGGGGATCGAGGAGGGCGACTTCACGGTCGTCTTCGGCGCCGGCCCGATCGGCTGCATGCACATCCGCATCGCACGCGGCGTGCACAACGTCGGCCCGGTGTGGCTGGTGGACGTCAACGCCGAGCGCCTGGCGATGTCGGCCGAGGCGGTCAAGCCCGACGGTGTCATCGACGCCTCCCAGGAGGACGTCGTCGCCCGCGTGCTCGAGCTGACGAACGGCCGCGGCGCCGACGTCATCATCACGGCGACCCCCGCCAACATCACGCAGGAGCAGGCCGTCGCGATGGCTGCCCGCAACGGCCGGATCTCGTTCTTCGGCGGGCTGCCCAAGACCGACCCGACGATCACGCTCGACTCCAACGTCGTGCACTACCGCCAGCTCCACATCCACGGCGCCAACGGCAGCGCCCCCGCGCACCACAAGCGCGCGCTCGAGTACATCTCCAGCGGCCAGATCCCCGTCAAGGACCTCATCACGCGCCACGTCCCGCTCGAGCAGGCGCTCGAGGCGTTCGACATCGTCGCGCGCGGCGAGGCCATCAAGGTGACGGTCGAGCCGTGACCCAGGCGCCCCCGGCGCTGTACGCCCCCGAGCGCCAGCACACCATCCTCGAGCTCGCCCGGTCCCAGGGCCGGGTGGAGGTCGGGTCGCTCGCGGAGTCCCTCCAGGTCACCCCGGAGACCGTGCGGCGCGACCTGACCGCGCTCGAGCGGCGTGGTCTGGTGCGCCGGGTGCACGGGGGTGCGCTTGCCGTCGAACGCCTCGGCGTCGAGCCGACGCTCGAGCGGCGCATGGAGCGGCTGTCCGAGGAGAAGGCCCGCATCGCGCGGCGCGCGCTCGAGGAGCTGCCCGACGACGGCACGATCCTCCTCGACGCCGGCAGCACCACGGTGGCGCTCGCCGAGGCGTTGCCGCGGGGCCGCGACCTCACGGTCGTGACCAACTCCGTGGCGATCGCGGCGCTCCTGCACGAGCGCTCCGACGTCTCGCTGTTCCTCCTCGGCGGCCGGCTGCGACGCCGGACCGGCGCCGCCGTGGGGGAGTGGGCGCAGCACGCGCTCGCCGACCTCGTCGTGGACGTCGCGTTCGTGGGGACCAACGGCGTCGACGTCGTCCGCGGTTTCACGACCCCGCACGAGGTCGAGGCGGCCACCAAGCGCGCCTTCATCGCCGCGGCCCGTCGGACGGTGGTGCTGGCCGACTCCTCCAAGGCGGGTCAGCTCAGCTTCCACCGGTTCGCCCGACCGAGCGACGTCGACCTGTGGATCACGGACGCCGGCCTGGAGGACGAGACGGCTGACGCGCTGGACGCGGCGGGCGTCGCCGTCGTCCGCGTCTGACGCCGGCCGTCAGTCCACCGGGCTCGAGAAGGCCAGGACCGGCTCGCCGAGGGCGGTGCGCACCACCTCGGCGCGCACACCGTAGACCTCCGCGATCAGGTCGGGCGTGAGCACCGTGGCGGGGTCGCCAGCAGCCACCACCCGCCCCGCGTCGAGCACGACGACGTGGTCGCACCACCGCAGCGCCTGGTTCAGGTCGTGCAGCACCAGCACGCTGGTGATCTGCAGGTCCGCGACGAGCCGCAGCAGGTTGAGCTGCGCCGCAACGTCGAGGTGGTTGGTCGGTTCGTCCAGCAGCAGCAGCCGGGGCTCCTGCGCGAGTGCCCGCGCCAGGTGGACGCGCTGACGCTCGCCGCCCGAGAGCGTGGCGACGTCGCGGCCCGCGAGCTCGAGCGCGCCGCACCGCCGCAGCGCCTCGCGGGCGAGGGCCTCGTCCTCGCGCGAGTCGGCGCTCCAGCGCGAGCGGTGCGGGGTCCTGCCCAGCAGCACGACGTCGATCGCCCGCAGCGCGACGTCGGTCGGCGCCTCCTGCTCCACCAGCGCCAGCCGTCGGGCGCGCTCGCGCCGGGTGAGGCGGCGCAGGTCCTCACCGTCCAGCAGCCAGGCCCCGGCGTCGGGGTCGAGCGCTCCCACCAGCGTGCGCAGCAACGAGGACTTGCCCGACCCGTTCGGCCCGAGGATGCCGGTGACGCCCCCGGCCGGGGCGGTGAGAGCGACGTCGTCGAGGATCGCGCGGCCCTCGAGCCGCCACGTGACGCCCGTGATCTGGACGCTCACGCGATCCCTCCCCGGCGTCGCGCCAGGAGCAGCGCGAACACGGGCGCGCCGATGGCTGCGGTGAGGATGCCGACGGGCAGCTCGCGCGGTTCGATCACGGTGCGCGCGGCCGTGTCGGCCCACAGCAGCACCAGCGCGCCGAGCGCGCAGGCGAGCGGTAGCACGCGCACGTGGCGCGCTCCGACGAGGAGCCGGACGGCGTGCGGCACCACCAGCCCCACGAACCCGATCGACCCGCTGACCGAGACCATCGCACCCACCAGCAGCGCCACGAGCCCGAGCAGGATCCAGCGCGTGCGCGCGACGTGGATGCCGAGGCTGGCGGCCGAGGTGTCGCCGAACGCGAACGCGTCGAGCGTCCGACCGGAGGTGAGGAGCACGAGGCCGACGACGGCGAGCGCCACCCACACGATCACCGCGCTGCGCCAGGTGGCACCCCCGAGCGTGCCCATCAGCCAGCCCAGCACCTCGCGGTAGGAGTCGCCCTGGACGGAGGTGAAGATGACGAACGACGTCACGGCCGAGCACGCCTGGGCGACGGCGACGCCCGCGAGCACGGTCCGCCCCGGGGTGAGGCGGCCACCCGAGACCACCCCGGCGAGCGTGAGCGAGGCGGCGAGCGCGAGCAGCGCCCCGGCGAACGCCGCCACCGGGAGCAGGACCCCGACGCCGAGCACCAGCACCGCGACGGCGCCGACGCTCGCGCCGGAGGAGATCCCGAGCAGGTAGGGGTCGGCGAGCGGGTTGCGCAGCAGCGCCTGCATGACGGCGCCGGTGAGAGCCAGGCCGGCGCCGATGCCGAGGGCGGCGACCACGCGCGGGAACCTGCCCTGCCACACGATCGCGTCCTGGATCCGCGTCAGGGGGTCGGGGGGCGCGCTCACCCCGGTGAACGAGACGAGGTTGGCCAGGTGGTGCCTGGCCGAACCGAGGATGTCGGCGGGGGTGATGTCGGCGGGGCCGAGCGTGAGTGCGAGGACGGCGGACGCGGCCAGGACGACGGCGAGCGCGAGGCCCGTCCACCACGAGCGTGCCCGCGCGCGGGACCAGCCGTCGGGTGCGGTGGTGGCACCGCGCCCGACCGGAGGCTCGTGGTGGACGGCGGTGCTCACGCGCCGGCGGCCTGCAGGTCGGTGAGCTGCTCGGTCAGCGTGCGGACCGCCTCGACGTTGCGGACACCGCCCTCGGTCGCCGCGAACGGCACGACGAGGTAGCGCTCCTCCTGGACCGCCCGCAGCGAGGCGGTGACGGGGTTGGCCGCCAGCGTCTCCTTCTTCTTCTCGGCGGTGTTCCAGCTGGAGTCGACCAGGACGATGACGTCGGGGTCGGCGGCCGTGGCGGCCTCCCACGAGTACGGACCCCAGCCGCCCGCGAGGTCGCCGGCGATGTTCGTCAGCCCGACCTCGTCCATGATCATCTGCGGCGCGCCGGTGCCCGCACCGACGTAGGGGGTGTCCGAGCCCGAGGACCACCACAGGGCGGTCGCCGCGGTGGCCGGGTCGCCCGCCGTGCTGGACGCGCCGGCGCGCTCGGCGCGCAGCTCCTCGAGCGCCGCGGTCTGGGTGGCGACGAGCTCCTGCGCCGCCTCGCTCTCGCCGAGCAGGTCACCCACCTGGGTCACCTCGTCGAAGACGTCCTGGAACGTGAGCGGATCGGGCAGGTACGGCGCCTGCGTGCACGCGCTCGGCGCGACGAACGTGGCCACGTCGAGGTCGGTGAGGGCAGAGCGCTCGCCCGCGCCGTCGGCGGAGAAGTTGGACTCCCAGCCGGCCAGGACGAGGTCGGGCTCGACCGAGAGGACGGCCTCGTTGGTGGGCACGCGGTCCGCGAGCACGGGCAGCGACGCGACGAGATCGGCGTCGGCCGCGTCGACCGGCGGGCTGTCCGGGTAGGCGGTGGCGACCAGGCGGTCACCGGCGCCGAGCGCGAGCACGAGGTCGGTCATGGCCGACTTGATCGTGACGATGCGCTCCGGGGCGGCCTCGACGTCGACGGAGAACCCGCAGTTGTCCGCGGTGAAGGCGGTGTAGCCCGCGGGGGTGGTGGGCGTCGAGGACGCGTCCGTGGGGGCGTCCGAGGGGGCATCCGAGGGGGCGGACGACGTCGCGTCGCCGTCGCCGGAACCGCTCGTGCCGCACGCGGCGAGCAGGGCGGTGGCGAGCAGGACGGCGCCGGCGGGGACGAGCGTGCGGCGGGTGGGGCGACGGGTGGGGCGTGCGGTCACGGGAGGGGCTCCTGGCTGTCGGTGTCGTCGCGCGGCCACGGGTGGGGTCGGGCGAACGGCGTCGGCGCGGGCGCGGTGGCGCCACGTCACGGGGTGGGGGAGCGGCCAGGGGCTCCCGAGTGGCTGCTGCGGGACCATGTCCGGTCCCGTGCTCCGGGGCGAGGTCGCGTCCCGTGCTGCCGACCTCCAGTCTAGGTCGACCGGGAGGGGAAGAACGGAGCGCCGCTCGCGGTTGTCCCCTGAGTGCCCCGCAGCGTCATCGCGGAGCAGCCCAGACCCACGACCAAGGAGAAGCCCCGTGGCTCGCACCATCGAACTGTCCGACGGCTCGACCATCCCCCAGATCGGTTTCGGGGTGTGGCAGGTCAAGCCCGACGAGACCGAGGCCGCCGTCGCCGCCGCCCTGGAGGCCGGCTACCGCCACATCGACACCGCCCAGATGTACCGCAACGAGGGTGGCGTCGGCGCCGCCGTCGCCGCGAGCAGCCTGGACCGCGGCGACGTGTTCCTCACCAGCAAGGTCAACAACGACGCGCACGCCCCCGCGGACACCCGCGCCTCGGTCGCGCGCACGCTCGAGCTGCTGCAGTCCGACTACGTCGACCTGATGCTGATCCACTGGCCGATGGCGAAGAGCGCTGCCGGTTTCCTCGACGCCTACGAGGTGCTGCTGGAGGAGAAGGCCGCCGGTCGCATCCGCTCGGTCGGCGTCTCCAACTTCCACGCCGCCCACCTGGACGCGCTCGTCGAGCGCACCGGCGTCGCTCCCGTGGTGAACCAGATCGAGGTCCACCCCTACTTCGCCAACCCGGCCGTCGCCGCGACGACCGAGCGCGGCATCGTGGTGGAGTCCTGGTCCCCGCTCGCCTCGGGCAAGCTGTTCGGCGACGCGACGGTCGAGGCCGTCGCGGCCGAGGTCGGCGCCACCCCGGCGCAGACCGTGCTCGCGTGGCACCTCGCGACCGGCAAGATCATCCTGCCGAAGTCCGTGACGCCGTCGCGCATCGTGGAGAACCTGGCCGCGGGCGACGTCGAGCTCAGCGCCGACCAGATCGCGCGGATCGACGCGCTCGACAAGGGTGAGGACGGCCGCACGGGCCCGAACCCCGAGGACCTGAACTGACGCGCAGCGCGTCGTGAGCACCGGACGCCGTCCGCCGTCGTGCCTGACACGATGGTGGGCGGCGTTCGCCGTACCAGCCGTCAGACCCCACCCCGCCGTCCCACCCGAGGAGCTCCCATGACCACCACCCCCCGCGCCCTCGTGACCGGAGCCTCGAGCGGCATCGGCGCGGCGACCGTCCGTCGGCTGCGCACGGAGGGCTGGGACGTCGTCGCGACGGCGCGCCGCACCGACCGCCTCGAGGCGCTCGCGGCCGAGACGGGCTGCACCTGGGTCGCGGCCGACCTGACGAGGGACGACGACGTCGCGCGACTCGCCGCCGCTGTCGTCGACGGCGGTCCGCTGGCCGCCCTCGTCAACAACGCCGGCGGCGCCATCGGGGCCGACCCCGTGGCGACCGGATCCGTGCAGGACTGGTCGGACATGTACGACCGCAACGTGCTCGCCACGCTGCGGGTGACGCAGGCGCTGCTCCCTCACCTGGAGGCCGACGGTGGCGGCGACGTGCTGGTCGTGACGTCGACGGCGGGGCTCGAGCCCTACCCGGGCGGGGGCGGCTACACCGCCGCCAAGCACGCCGAGCGGCTCATCCCGCTGACGCTGCGGCAGGAGCTCGTCGGGCGGCCGGTCCGCATCATCGAGGTCGCGCCCGGGATGGTGGCGACGGAGGAGTTCTCGCTGAACCGCTTCGGCGGCGACGCCGAGCGCGCCGCGTCGGTGTACGCCGGGGTGCCCGAGCCGCTCGTGGCCGACGACGTCGCGGACGTCATCTCCTGGACGCTGACGCGGCCCTCGCACGTGAACGTCGATCTCGTCGTCGTGCGGCCGCGCGCGCAGGCGACGAGCACGCTGGTGGCGCGGGAGGTCGCCGAGTAGGTCGGTCGGGGGCGGGTCAGCCCTCCTCGCCCAGTCCGTTCACCTCCAGCCACGCCCGACGGCGGCGCACCGGCGCCTGAGCGAGCCACGCGTCCTGCACCACCTCGCGCACCTCGGCCACCGAGAGCCGCCCCACGTCGGCCTCCCGCAGCAGGACGGAGGGGTGCCCGTCGTAGTGGGGCAGGGTGAAGAACGGGGTCGCGGGGTCGTCGATGAGACCGCGCTTGTCGGCCTCGCCGCCGACCCAGAGGACCATCACGTCCGTCAGCCGCTCACCTGTCCGCTCGTCGACGGCGTCGGGCCGCGGCTCCCGCCAGCGGACGAAGGGGTGGGTCGCCACGCGGTAGCACGGCGTGCCGAAGCTGGTGCCGCGCTCGGCGTCGGGCATCGCCAGAGCGGTGTCGTGGATGTCCTGGACGGTGGCCGGATCCTCGTCGCTGCGCGCCATGGCGCCGAGCGTAGACCCGTGGCGTCGGGTCAGGCCGTCGGTGCCGCGCGCCCCAGCTCGGCGAGGATGCGCGCCGCGAGGTGCGCGACGTCGTCGACGACACCGACGGCGTCGGCCAGCTCGTCCGTCTCCGCGTAGCCCCAGGCGACCCCGAGGCACGGGATGCCGTGCTCGGCGGCGCCGGTGATGTCGTGGTGACGGTCGCCGACCATGAGGGTCCGGCGTCCGTCCGCCGACGGGTCGATGCCGAGCGAGGTGAGCGCGTGCTCGATGACCGTGGCCTTGGACGAGGGGACGTGGTCGAGCGGGGCGCCGTACACGCCGTCGACCAACGCGGTGATCCCGTAGCGGTCGCAGATCGGCCGCGCGTAGACCTCGGGCTTCGAGGTCGCGACGGCGAGGGTGCAGCCCGCGCGACGCAGCGCCTCGAGCTGGGCCGGGATGCCGGGGAAGACGCTGCTGTCCCACATGCCTCCGGCCGTGAAGTGGCGGCGGTAGGTGGCGATGACGTCGGTCAGCAGGTCCTCGGGGACGGAGTGGGCGCGCATCGAGGCGGGCATCGGCGGTCCGACGAAGGAACGCAGACCGGCGGTGTCCGGGACCGGGAGGCCGTGCTCGGCGAGGGCGGTCGCGACGGAGGCCGTGATGCCGGGGAGGGAGTCCACGAGGGTGCCGTCGAGGTCGAGGAGGACGAGGGGGGCGGTCACGGGTCCATCGTCTCAGGGTGGCGGGTGGGCGGTGGAGCGCGCGATGTCAGGGGGTGCCGGTCACGGTCCGTCGAGCGTGCCGAACATCGTGGTCTCTCTCCACAGCCCTTCCGTTCAGGCCCGCGAGTCGCTAGAATCGAACACATGTACACGAGCGGCGGTGGCGGTAGTGATGTGGGCGGCGACGACGCCGTCACGCTGCCGCTCTGGGGCGAGGCGCTCGAGGAGGCTTCGCGGACGAGTCTGGGTGACACCTTCAGCCTCACGCTCGAACCCGGCGTCAGCCAGCACGCCGCCCTCGACGCTCTCCGGGACCTCCAGCACCAGGACGGGGGTTCGTTGACGAACGCCGAGGTGCTCGAGGTGATGGCGGCGTGGTCGCGCCAGGCCGCCGCGGCCGAGGCGCAGGTGCGGGCGTGGGCGGCGGTGCTCGCGGCTCGTCCGTCCCTGTCGCCGTCGTGGCGGACGGCCGGGGGTCGGCGCGTCGAGGCCGCGGCCGACGAGATCGGGTTCCGCCTCGGCGTCTCGCGCCGCCGCGGACAGCAGCTGATCGAGGAGGGTCGCCTCCTGGGGGACGTGCTCTCTCCCGTCGACGACGAGCTGAGCGCCGGCCGCATCGACGCCGGCAAGGCGTCCATCCTGGCCGAGGCGCTGGGGGACCAGGAACCGCACGTCGCCCTCGCCGTCTGCGAGCAGGTGCTTCCCGTGGCGCCGTCCCTCGATCACGCCGGGCTGCGGCGTCGCGTCCAGCAGGTCATCCACCAGGTCGACCCGGGGGAGGCCGACGCGCGGCACGAGCGCGCCGTCCTGCGCCGCCGGGTGAACCGCGTGCGAGTGCTGCCCGACGGCATGGCCTCGTTCTCGGCGCTGCTCGCCGCGCCCGATGCCGTGGCCCTCGAGCAGGCGTGCGAGGCCGCGGCCCGTGCCGCGCGGGCCGGAGGTGACGGACGCACGCTGGAGAATCTGCGCGCGGATGCGCTCGCCTCGATGGGCGCTCGCGCACTGACCGACGGGTGGTTGCCGATGCTTCCGCTCGAGGCGATCCGCGTGGTGCGCCCTCGCCGAGGCAGGTCACGCAGGAGGCGGAGCGCTGATCCGGTGCCGATGCCGATGCCGATGCCGATGTCAGTGCCGACGCCGGTGCCGGGTCGGGTGCCACTGATGAGCGGGCCGACGGTCTCGGCCAAGGCCGTCCCCGTCACCTTCTCCGGGCGAAGCGCGGACCTGTCGGTGATCGCGACGGCCGCGGTGCAGCAGGGCCGTGACGGCGCAACCACTCTCGGTGACGTGGCCAGGCACGATCTGTACGCCTGGGAGCGCGACCCGTGGGACGTGGTCGAGGTCGCCCGTGCCGAGGGGGACCCACCCGTCTTCGATCCGGTGCGGCCGCATCTGGTCGCGCCGGACCCGGCCGAGCGGCTACCCCAGGGCCTCGACCCTGGCAACGATCCGTACGTGGACTGGTCCACACCGCCGGTGATGCGGCCCGGCATCGACGCGCCCGAGCTCGTGGGCTACGGCGCGGTGAGCCCGGCGGTGGTGCGGTCGCTGATGGGTGCCGCGCCGTGGGTCCGCGTGACCGAGCCGGTCTACCGGGACGCCGAACCTCCGCCGTCGGTGGACTCCTACCGTCCGAGTGCCGAGCTCGATCGCCACGTCCGAGTTCGGGACGTCACCTGTGTCGTGCCCGGATGCCACGTCCCTGCCGCGCGGTGCGACGTCGACCACCTGGTGCCGTGGCCGGCCGGTCCGACTGCGGCGGACAACCTGCACGCGCTCTGCCGCCGGCACCACCTGCTCAGGACCCACGCCGGGCACGAGCTCGTCGTCGCCCCCGACGGCACCCGCCGGTGGCGCACGCCGCTGGGACAGACGCTGTGGTCCACGCCCGACGGTGTGATCGGCCGCGAGAACGACGGTCGGAGCACCGGTAAGGCGGATCCGAGCACCCGTCCCCGGACGGCGTTGCCCGGTACCTCACGTGCCGGTGTCGCCCGGTGGGGCAGGACCCGCGCCGTCCCGCGCCTGCGCGACAGCGAGGTCGACCGTCGGCTCCGCGACCTCGACGACGCAGAGGCCGACGACCCCGCGGTGGACGACCTGTGGCCCGTCGGTGTCTCGGCGGCGCCACGCTCCGCCGCGTGATCCACCCGGGCCGAGGGCCTCAGCCCGACCTCAGCCCGTCGTCGCACGCACGCCCAGTGCGCCGGCCAGGTCCGCGCTGAGGTCCCCGCGTCCGACGACCTCGACCTCGCCGACGCCCTGCCACGTCGCGATCTCGCGCAGGTGCGCGACGAGGCGCTCGAGGTCCACGGAATGCGCCCCAGCCCGAGCCCCAGCCCCAGCCCCCGTCCCGCCGGCGCCGTCGGCATCGGCGTGCTCACGCCAGGCTGACTGCACGCGCAGCACGCCGGCCTGCCGGTCGGTCTTGAGGTCGATTCGCCCGACCAGCGCCTCGTCCTGCAGCAGCGGCAGCGTGTAGTACCCGAACACCCGCTTGGGCGCAGGCGTGTAGATCTCGATCCGGTAGTGGAACCCGAACATCCGCAACGCGCGCTCCCGCTCCCAGACCACGGGGTCGAACGGCGACAGCAGGGCCATCGCCTCGGTCCGCCGGGGGCGGCGCGCGTCGACGTCGAGAAACGCAGGCGGACCCCAGCCGCGGACGCGCACGGGTGCGACCAGTCCCACCGCCACGAGCTCGACCAGCGCACGCTTCGCGTCGGCCTGCAGCAGACGGAAGTAGTCCGCGACGTCGCGCAGCGTGCCGATGCCGAGGGCGCGGACGGAGATCAGCACCAGGGCGCGGATCGCGTCCGCGCGCGGCACCTCGGTCGCAAGCAGCTCGGCGGGCACCCGTCGTTCCACCAGGTCGTAGGTGCGCTGGAAGTTCGTCCGTCCGGCAGCCACCACCTCGCCCTGCAGCAGCAGCGTCTCGAGCCCGATCTTCACGTCCGACCAGCCCCACCACGGTCCGGTCCGGCCGGCGGCGTCGTGCTCGACGGCGCCTGCGGTCAGCGGACCCTGCGTCGCGAGCTCGCGCCGCAGGAGGTCGAGCATCTCGGGGTGCTGCGCCGCCCAGGAGTCCGGTTCGGTCCCACGCTCGCGGTACGCCTCCTGCCGCCAGCGCCACAGCGGCCAGTCCGTCACCGGGACCAGCGACGCCTGGTGCGCCCAGTACTCGATGAACGGCGACCGCGCCGTGAACGTCAGCCGGTCGAGCAACGCCTTGTCGTAGGGGCCGAGCCGTGCGAACAGCGGCAGGTAGTGGCTGCGCTCGAACACGTTGACCGAGTCGAGCTGGAGCACCCCCAGCCGCTCGACGGCGGAGCGCAGCTGCCGCGTGCCGACCGCCGATGCCTCCGCTCGACGCGGCCGCCCGAAGCCCTGCGCCGCGAGCGCGATGCGCCGCGCCAGCGCGGCCGAGATCTCCTCCATGCGAGGCACGCTACCGACCCCCTCCGTCATCGGCGGCGCGGCGGGCGGCAGCGCAGGCCCAGCCCCGACCCGCAGCCCAGCCCGGACCCGCAGCAGCCCCCTGCCCCTCGCGGGACCGGCGGGTCTAGCATCACGGCATGGCGACCGCCAGATCGAGCAGCGTGCAGGACATCCGGTTCTGCCACTCCTTCGACGGCGTCACGATCGCGTACGCGGTCCACGGCAGCGGTCCGCCGCTCCTGCTCGACGGGTGCTGGCTCAGCCACCTCCAGCTGGACTGGACGAGTCCCGTCTGGCGCCACTACCTGGTCGAGCTCGGCAAGATCGCAACGCTCGTGCGCTTCGACGAGCGGGGTCACGGGCTGTCCGACCGGGACGTCGTCGACCACTCCCTCGAGGCCCGGATCGCCGACCTCGAGGCGGTCGCCGACCACGCGGGCCTCGACCGGTTCTCGTTGATGGCGATGGCGCAGGCGGGTCCGGTCTCGATCGCCTACGCCGCCCGGCACCCCGAGCGGCTGAGCCGGCTCATCCTCTACGGCAGCTACGCGGATCCGCTCGCGAGCTCGACACCGGAGGAGGTCGAGCTGGATCGGACGTTCCAGGCCCTGATCCGGGTGGGGTGGGAGCGTCCGACACCGGAGTTCCGCCGCGTCTTCACCAGTCTGATGATCCCGGGCGCCACCGAGGAGCAGATGCACTGGTTGGACGAGCTCCAGCGCTCGGCCGTCAGCGCCGAGACCGCGATGCTGGCCCGCGAGATCCGCTCCCGGGCCGACGTCCGGCCCCTGCTCGGCGCGCTGTCGCTGCCCACCCTCGTGGTCCACAGCCGCGGCGACCGGATGAACCCGTTCGACAAGGCCCGCTACCTTGCGACCCACATCGCGGACGCGCGGCTCGTGGCGCTGGAGAGCGATAACCACATCGTCCTCGAGGCCGAGAGCGCCTGGCCGGTCCTCCTGCGGGAGATCACCGAGTTCCTGGCACCCGACCGCGCCGCGGCCCACGAGGAGGCGGTCGACGGCGATCTCGTCCTCCTCACGGACCGGGAGATCGAGGTGCTCCGCCTGGCCTCCGAGGGCAGGGAGAACGACGAGATCGCCCGGCGACTCACCCTGAGCGTGCGGACCGTGGAGCGTCACCTGCAGAACGTCTACGTCAAGCTCGACCTGCACGGTCGCTCGGCGAGGACCGCGGCCGTCGCGCGGCTCCTGTCCTACGGTGCCGACTCGTCCGACTGACGCCGCGCGCCCGCCCCACCACTACGCGTCAGCCGCCCGACCGTGCAGCGGACGTCGGCACCCTGGCGGCTGGCACCGATGTGCCGGACGGCGCCGGCTCCTAGCGTCGAGGCTCCCACCGACGAAGGAGTCCACCATGACCACGCTCACCACCAGCCCCGACGACCTCGCCCTCAAGGCCCGCCACCGCGCGCTCTGGGCGCTCGGCGACTACCCAGCCGTCGCCTCGGAGGTGATCGGGGACCTCGGAGAGGTTCTCGTGGCCGCCACGGGGATCGAGGCCGGGGACCGCATCCTCGACGTCGCCGCGGGTTCAGGCAACGCGTCGCTGCCCGCGGCGCGCCGGGGTGCCGCGGTCACCGCCTCCGACCTCACCCCCGAGCTGCTGGAGGTCGGCCGGGGCCTCGCCGAGCGCGAGGGTCTCGAGCTGCGGTGGGAGACGGCGGACGCCGAGGCGCTCCCGTACGAGGACGCCTCCTTCGACGCCACGATCTCCTGCGTCGGCGTCATGTTCGCCCCGCACCACGCCGCGGCGGCCGACGAGCTCCTGAGGGTCACCCGGTCGGGCGGGCGGATCGGTCTGCTCGCCTGGACGCCCGAGGGCTTCATCGGCCAGCTCTTCGCCACGATGAAGCCGTACGCACCACCGCCGCCTCCCGGCGCGCAGCCGCCGCCCCTGTGGGGTCGCGCCGACCACGTCCGCGAGCTGCTCGGGGACGCTGTGAGCGACGTCGTCGCCCACCAGCAGGTGCTGCACGTGGACCGGTTCGCGTCCGGGGTCGCCTTCCGCGACTTCTTCAAGCAGAACTACGGGCCGGTGATCGCCGTGTTCACCTCGCTCGCCGACGACCCCGAGCGGGCGGGTCGACTCGATGCGGAGCTCGCCGCGCTCGGTGACCGGTTCGCCGACGCCGACGGCACCACGGGGTGGGAGTACCTGCTGGTGACCGCCACGCGCGTCTGATTCGGTAGGCGTGACCGCTGCGGTGCGCCGCGGCGGCCACGCCGTCGACCGCCACGCTGTCGACGGGGACGGCCGGTCCGGCGCTAGACTGACCGCACAGGCGTCGACCCGGCCATCACCGGCGAGCCTCCGGAAGAACAGGGCACGCGCGCTCCTCACGGACAGCGCGTCCGCCCCCAGTAGAACCGGACGGGCAGGCCCGTCACAGCCGTCAACGAGAGGTTCGTCCCCGCGTCCAGGCGCGTGGGTCGGGCAAAGCGAGGTGGTACCGCGGTCCACCGGCTCCCGCCGGCAGGTCGCCCTCGTGCACCGCAGCACGCGTACCACCGGAGCACTCCTTGACCAGCAGCCACTACCCCCGCCATCGCGACGACGACACCGGCCCCGTGGCCTCGCCGTCGATCCCGTCGATCGAGGCCGAGGTGCTCGCGTCCTGGGAGGCGGGTGACACGTTCCGCCGCAGCGTCGAGGCCCGCCCCGCGGGCGAGGACGGCGGCAACGAGTTCGTCTTCTACGACGGCCCCCCGTTCGCGAACGGTCTGCCGCACTACGGCCACCTCCTGACGGGCTACGTCAAGGACGTCGTGCCGCGCTACCAGACCATGCGTGGACGCCGCGTCGAGCGCCGCTTCGGCTGGGACACGCACGGCCTGCCCGCCGAGCTCGAGGCCGAGCGCATCCTCGGCATCACCGACAAGAGCCAGATCGAGCAGATGGGCATCGAGGCGTTCAACGCCGCGTGCCGCGAGTCCGTGCTGCGCTACACCGACGAGTGGCAGACCTACGTCACGCGCCAGGCGCGCTGGGTCGACTTCGAGCACGACTACAAGACGCTCGACCCCTCCTACATGGAGTCGGTCATCTGGGCCTTCAAGCAGCTCCACACCAAGGAGCTCGCCTACGAGGGCTTCCGCGTGCTGCCCTACTGCTGGCACGACCAGACGCCGCTGTCCAACCACGAGCTGCGCATGGACGACGACGTCTACCAGATGCGTCAGGACCCGGCCCTGACGGTCGGTCTCCGACTGCACTCCGGTGAGTACCTCCTCGTCTGGACCACCACGCCGTGGACGCTCCCGTCCCACCAGGCGATCGCGGTCAACCCCGAGGTCGAGTACGTCGTCGTCGAGGCGGGGGAGGGTTCACCGTTCGCGACGGCGCAGCCCGGCGCCCGCGTGATCCTCGCGCAGGCGCGGCTCGCGGCCTACGCGCGCGAGCTCGGCGAGGAGCCGACCGTCGTGGAGACGGTCCGCGGCAGCGACCTCGTCGGCGCCCGGTACGCCCCGCCGTTCCCGTACTTCACCGAGGCGGGCACCGGCCGCGCCCCGGCCGACAACCCCGAGCAGTTCCAGGTCATCGCCGGCGACTTCGTCACCACCGAGGACGGCACCGGCCTCGTGCACATGGCGCCCGCGTTCGGTGAGGACGACATGCTCGCGTGCGAGGCCGTCGGCATCACGCCGGTCGTCACGGTCGACGACGCCGGGCGCTTCACCGCGCTCGTGCCCGACTACGCGGGCGTGCAGGTGTTCGAGGCGAACGCCGCGATCATCGCCGACCTCAAGAACGCGACCGGCCCCCTGGCCGACGTCGCGGCGGAGCACCGCGCCGTCGTCGTGCGCCACGAGACCTACGACCACTCCTACCCGCACTGCTGGCGCTGCCGGAACCCCCTGATCTACAAGGCGGTCTCGAGCTGGTTCGTGCGCGTCACGCAGATCCGCGAGCGCATGGTCGAGCTCAACCAGGAGATCGCCTGGACGCCCGAGCACATCAAGGACGGCCAGTTCGGCAAGTGGCTCGCCGGCGCGCGCGACTGGTCGATCAGCCGCAACCGCTACTGGGGCACGCCGATCCCGGTCTGGGTCTCCGACGACGAGAGCTACCCGCGCACCGACGTGTACGGCTCCTTCGAGGAGCTCGCGCGCGACTTCGGCGACGTCCCGCGCAACGCCGAGGGCGAGCCGGACCTGCACCGGCCGTGGGTCGACCGTCTGACGCGGCCGAACCCCGACGACCCGACGGGTCGCTCCACCATGCGCCGCATCCCCGACGTGCTGGACGTCTGGTTCGACTCGGGCTCCATGCCGTTCGCGCAGGTGCACTACCCGTTCGAGAACACCGACTGGTTCTCCCGCCACTTCCCCGGCGACTTCATCGTGGAGTACATCGGTCAGACGCGCGGCTGGTTCTACCTCCTGCACGTCCTGTCGACGGCGCTGTTCGACCGCCCCGCGTTCCGTACGGCCGTCAGCCACGGGATCGTGCTCGGCTCCGACGGCCGCAAGATGAGCAAGAGCCTGCGCAACTACCCGGACGTCACCGAGGTCCTGGACCGCGACGGCTCGGACGCCATGCGCTGGTTCCTCATGGCCTCGCCGATCCTGCGCGGCGGGAACCTGGTGGTCACGGAGGAGGGCATCCGCGCCGAGGTGCGCGGCGTGCTGCTGCCGCTGTGGAACGCCTGGTACTTCTTCAGCCTCTACGCCAACACGGTGAACGACGGCGCGGGCTACTCCGCGCAGCGCGTCGCGCCCGACCGGGTGATCGGGCTGCCCGCGATGGACCGCTACCTGCTGGCCCGCACGCACGACCTCGCGATCGCGGTCACCGAGGCGGCCGACGACTACGACATCGCCGGTGCGTGCGCGCACATCCGCGACCACATCGACCTGCTCACCAACTGGTACGTGCGCACGCAGCGCGAGCGGTTCTGGGCCGAGGACACCGACGCCTACGACACGCTGTGGACCGCGCTCGAGGCGCTGACCCGCATCATGGCGCCGTTCGCGCCGCTCCTGACCGAGGAGATCTGGCGCGGGCTGACCGGCGGCGACTCGGTGCACCTGACCGACTGGCCGGTGCGCGGGGACGACGTCGACCCCTCCCTCGCCCCCGACGCCGACCTCGTCGCGTCGATGGACGCGGTCCGAGCCGCGGTCTCGACGGCGCACGCGCTGCGCAAGGCGCACCAGGTGCGCGTGCGCCAGCCCCTGCGCTCGCTCGCCGTGGTGGTCGCCGACCCGCGTGCCCTCGAACCGTTCGCCGAGCTGATCGCGACCGAGCTGAACGTCAAGGAGATCCGGGTCGAGGACCTGGCCTCCGACGCGGCGGCGCGCTACGGCGTCGTGACGAAGCTGACCGTCAACGCCCGCGCGGCCGGGCCGCGCCTCGGCAAGGGCGTGCAGCAGGTCATCAAGGCGGCCCGCGAGGGCAACTGGAACGAGGTCGAGGGCGAGATCCACGCCGGCGGCGTCGCGCTCGTCGAGGGTGAGTACGAGCTCTCCACCGTCGCCGCGGGGCAGCCCGACGCCGGGACCGACGGCCCGAGCGAGGTCGGCGTCGCCGTCCTGCCGGGCGGCGGGTTCGTGGTGCTCGACCTGGCGCTGGACGCCGAGCTGCGCGCCGAGGGCTGGGCGCGCGACGTGATCCGGGCGGTGCAGGACGCGCGCAAGAGCGCCGATCTGCACGTCGCCGACCGCATCGAGCTGCGGCTCGGCATCCCCGAGCACCACCGCGCGGCGGCCGAGACGCACCGCGCGACGATCGCCCGCGAGACGCTCGCCGTCGCGCTGGAGCTGGACACGATCGCCGAGGCCGACCTCGCCGCGGGGGCGCCCGCCCTCGTGGCACTGACCAGGGTGGAGGGACGCGCATGAGCCGCGCCGGGGCGGACAGCCGCCGCAACGACCAGGACGCCGGGCTCGAGGCCAGGGCGCGGGAGATCTACCACGAGATCCTGCGCCGCACGCCCGAGCACGACTTCGACCCGACCATCGAGCGGGTCCGCCGCGTCGTCGACATCCTCGGCTCGCCGCAGCTCGCCTTCCGCTCGATCCACCTCACGGGGACCAACGGCAAGACGTCGACGGCCCGCATGATCGATGCGCTCCTGCGCGAGCTCGGGCTGCGCGTGGGCCGGTTCACGTCGCCGCACCTGTCCTCCGTGCGCGAGCGCATCGCGATCGACGGCGAGCCCATCTCCGCCGACGCGTGGGTGCGTACGTGGGACGACATCTCCGCGCACATCGCGATCGTCGACGGCGAGCTCACCACCTCCGGGAAGTACGGCGCCGGGGGCGAGCTGTCGTTCTTCGAGGTGCTGACCGCGATGGCGTTCGCCGCGTTCGCGGACGCGCCCGTCGACGTCGCCGTGCTCGAGGTCGGCATGGGCGGGGAGTGGGACTCCACCAACGTCGTGGACGCGGAGGTCGCCGTCGTCGCGCCGGTCGCCCTCGACCACGAGCGCTGGCTCGGTCACACGCTGGCCGAGATCGCGACCGTGAAGTCGGGCATCGTCAAGCCGGGGGCGACCGTGGTCTCCTCCGCCCAGGACGACGAGGTCGCCGCCGTGATCGCCGCGCGTGCCGCGAGCGTCGGCGCGCGCCTGGTCGTGGAGGTCCCCACGGACGAGGACGGTGACGTCGAGGTGAACCTGCCGGGGCTCGCGGTCCTCGCCCGCACGGTCGCCGTCGGTGGCCAGGTCGTGTCGCTGCGCGGCATCGGTGCCACCTACGAGGACATCTTCGTCCCGCTGCACGGCGCCCACCAGGCGCACAACGCCCTGCTGGCCGTCGCCGCCGTCGAGGCGTTCCTCGGGGGAGCGGCGCTGCCGGGCGACGTCGTGGAGGCCGCCTTCGCCGGGGTCACATCGCCGGGCCGGCTGGAGCTGGTCCGGAACTCCCCGACGATCCTCGTCGACGCCGCGCACAACCCCGCCGGCGCGCGGGCCGCCGTCGAGGCGCTGAACGAGGCGTTCGCGTTCGACCGCCTCGTCGGGGTCTTCGGCGTGATGGGGGACAAGGACGTCGAGGGCATCCTGGTCGAGCTCGAGGGCGCCCTGGCCGAGATCGTCGTGACCCACTCCTCCTCGCTGCGCTCGATGGAGCTCGACGACCTCGCCGACCTCGCCCGCGACGTCTTCGGCGACGAGCGCGTGCACGTGGTCGAGCGGCTCGACGAGGCCCTCTCGCTCGCCGTCGACCTGGCGGAGAACGACGCCGAGGGCGTCGGCGTCGGTTCGGGTGTCATCGCGCTCGGGTCGGTCGTCCTCGCGGCGGAGGTGCGCGCGCTGCTCGGCCGGTCCTGACCGATCGTAGGATGCCGCCGTGGAGACCATCGCGCTGCTGCTCGTCGTCGGGGTGCTGCTCGTGGTCGGGGGCGCCTGGCTCGCTCCCCGGCTCGGCGTCGCGGCCCCGGTCGTCCTGCTCCTGGTGGGCATCGGCTGCTCCTACGTGCCCGGGATCCCCGAGGTGGAGATCGAACCGGAGCTGATCCTGGCGATCGTGCTGCCGCCGATCCTCTACTCGGCCGCCGTCAACGTGCCGGTCACCGACTTCCGGCGCAACCTGCGCGCGATCACGGGCCTGTCGGTGCTGCTGGTGGGGATCTCGACCGTCGTGGTCGGGTTCCTGCTGCACCTCCTGCTGCCCGCCCTCCCGTTGGCGGCCGCGTTCGCGCTCGGCGCCGTCGTCAGTCCCCCCGACGCCGTTGCCGCCACCTCGATCGGCAAGCGGCTGGGGCTCCCGCCCCGCCTCGTGACGGTGCTCGAGGGCGAGGGGCTCGTCAACGACGCGACCGCGCTCGTCCTGCTGCGCTCGGCCGTCGCCGCGATCGGCGGGGGCATCTCCTTCGGGGGCATCGCCGCCGACTTCGGCTACGCGGTCGTGGCGGCGATCGGCATCGGTCTCGCGGTCGGCCTCGGGACCGTCTGGGTGCGCTCGCGGCTCGACCAGCCCACGCTGACGACGGCGATCTCCTTCGTGGTGCCGTTCCTCGCCTTCTTCCCGGCGGAGGCGGCGAACGCGTCGGGGGTGCTGTCCGTCGTGGTGGCCGGTCTCGTGACCGGGTACAGGAGCGCGCGCCACCTCAGCGCGCAGGACCGCATCAGCGAGCGGCTGAACTGGCGGACGATCCAGCTGCTGCTCGAGAACGGCGTCTTCCTGCTGATGGGCTACCAGATCGCCTCGGTGATCGACGCCGTCTCGGACGACCACCTGAGCGTCGCGGCGGCGGTCGGGGTCGGCGCCGTCGTCACCGTCGTGCTGCTGGTGGTCCGGATGGCGTTCATGGTCCCGCTGGTCGCCTCGCTGCGACGCGAGCAGCGCCGCGCCGTCGGGCGTGCGGAGCAGCACGGGCGACGGGCGGCCGCCTTCGCCGCGGTGGTGGAGCGGCATCCCGACCACCCGCGCTTCACGCCGGAACGGCTCGCCCAGGCCGAGCGACGCATCGCGCGTCGCGGGGCCGACCTCGACTTCCTGCGCGACGAGGGCCTCGGGCTGCGCGGTGGTGCGGTGCTGGCGTGGTCGGGGATGCGCGGCGTCGTGACGCTGGCGGCGGCCCAGACCCTGCCGTCCGACGTGCCGCTGCGGCCGCAGCTCATCCTGGTGGCGTTCACCGTCGCCCTGCTGACCCTCCTCGGGTACGGCACGACGCTGCCGCTCGTGATCCGGCGCCTGGGCGTGCGTGGCCCCGATCGCGAGACCGCCAACCGGGAGGTGGACGAGCTCCTGAGCGAGATCGTCGACGCCGGGGCGGCACAGCTGGCCAACCCCGAGCTGCGCCGCTCCTCCGGCGAGCCGTTCGACGCCGGGCTGGTGGCGGACCTGACCACGGCACGTCGGCGCATGGCGGACACGATGGCCACGAACAGGGCGGCCGTCGGCACGGGGGAGGTGCCCGCCCGGCAGGAGCTGTACCGCGTGATGCTGGCGGCGGAGGAGGCCGCGCTGCTGGACGCGCGCGCGAGCGGGCAGTACTCCTCGCACGCGATCGAGCGAGCGCAGACGATGCTCGACTCCGAGCTGGCCCGGTCCGGCGGGGAGTAGCGGCGGGCACCCCCCCGACCCGGTCGGGCCTGCGCTGTGGCTCACGGAGGCTGCGTGCCAAATGCGTTTCTGTGCGTGGATCTGCTTAGACTCGCCCATGGCTACGCCCGGGGGACCCAGCACCACGACGTCGAGACGCGCGAGCGGCGGTGCCACCGGCGCCGGACCGGGGGATGCGGGTGCGGGCACCCGCCGGCTCCCCGCCGGCCGCAAGGCCGAGCTCGCCTCCTACGTCGCCGAGGTCGGTGAGGTGACGGTCGCGCAGCTCGCCGAACGCTTCGACGTCTCGAGCGACACGATCCGCCGCGACCTCGACCGGCTGGACGCCGACGGCGTGGTCGTCCGCACGCACGGGGGTGCCGTCAGCCCGTCGGGCTTCGCCAAGCCCGACTCCGAGCTCGACACCCGGCTCCGGCTGCAGGCCACCGCGAAGGACCAGATCGGGGCGCTGGCCGCCACGCTCGTGGAGGACAACAGCGCCATCGTCATCAACTCCGGCACGACGGCGCTGGCGCTCGTGCGGCACCTGCGTCACCACCGCGAGCTGACGATCGCCACGAACAACCTGCGGCTGCCGGGGGAGATCCACCCCGAGGTGTGCCGCGACCTGTACCTGTTCGGCGGGACGGTGCGGTTCGTGTCGCAGGCGACGGTCGGTCCCGTGAGCTTCCGCCCCGCCGAGCACGAGGGTGCGCTGGAGGTGCGGTGCGACCTCGCGCTCATCGGTGTCGGTGCCATCTCGGTCGACCAGGGCTTCTCGACGAGCAACCTGGGCGAGGCCTCGATGATGGGCTCGATGATCCGCCGTGCCGAGCGCGTCGCGATCCTGGCGGACTCCTCCAAGTTCGATCGCCGACTGTTCGCGCGGATCGCGGACCTGGGCGCCGTCGACTACCTGGTCACCGAGAAGGCGCCCACCGGCGAGCTGGGCGAGGCGTTCGCGGCCGCCGGCGTCACCGTGCTGACCCCGTAGCACCGCCCGCGCCGCAAGACCCCGCCCCGATCACGTCCGACCCCGCCGCAGCTCCGCTCGGGGGCGCACGCGACCGTCCAGGTAAAGATTGCATAACGACGCAGAAGTCGGCATTGCAAAACAGCAAACTCTCGCACTAAGGTCGCAGCAGTGCGCATGGAAGCGCGCGGAACGGCATCTCAAGGAGGAGAGTCATGGGCGTTTCTTCGCGTAGGCGGGTGCTGCTGCCGACGGCGGGTCTGGCGGTGCTCGCACTGGTCGCCGCGTGCGGTGGTGGCGACACGGCCGGCACGGGCGACGGGAGCACGGAAGCGGGTGGGGACGGCGAGGTCACCCTCGAGTTCCAGCAGTGGTGGGAGCCGGAGCTGCCGGACGGCGAGTTCCGCGCACTCATCGACCGGTTCGAGGAGGAGAACCCTGGCATCACGGTCGAGCTCCTCTCCGGTCCCTACGCCTCGACGAAGGAGCAGGTCGTCGCGGGCGCCGCGGCGGGCACGATGCCCGACGTCGTCGGGCTCGACGGCGCGTGGGTGTACGACTTCGCCCAGCAGGGTGCCATCGCCGACCTCAGCGAGCTCATGACGGAGGTCGGCTACGACGACTCCGAGCTGGCCAGCCAGATCGAGGTCGACGGCGCGACGTACATGATCCCGGTGGTCAACTTCGTCTACCCGCTGTTCACGAACGACGCGCTGCTCGCCGACGCCGGTGTCAGCGAGGTGCCCACCACGCGCAGCGAGTTCACCGACGCGGCGAAGAAGATCACCGACTCCGGCACCCCCGGCTGGATCTACCCGCTCTCGCTCGAGCAGCCCAGCGGGATCCAGAACAACGTCATGTCCTGGGTGTGGGCCTCCGGCGGCTCGATGCTCGCCGACGGTCAGCCCGACCTGACCAACGAGGACGTCGGCTCCGCGCTCGAGTTCCTCCAGGGGATGTGGGACGACGGTTCCACCGCCCCCGGTGCCTTCACGATGAAGGAGCAGGACATGGTGGAGGAGTTCACGAACGGCCGGGTCGGCATGATGATCGACTCCCTCGCCCACGTGAACCTCATCCGCGAGAGCAACCCCGACCTCGACTTCACGATCTCGGCCATCCCCGCCGAGGACGGCTACGACGGGGAGCGCGGGATCCCCTACGCCTCCTGGGGCATCGGTGTGGCTGACAACTCCGAGAACAAGGAGGAGGCCTTCAAGCTCGTCGAGTTCCTCATGAGCCAGGAGACCAACTCCGAGCTGTCCACGATGGCCAACGCCTTCCCCGGCAACTCCACCTCGACGCCGGACTTCACGGACTCCGACCCGATCTTCGAGGAGGCCTTCGCGATCTACCAGGAGGGCTACCCGGCGAACGAGTTCACGGGTCTGCCGGTCGCTGAGGAGCTCATGCGGATGTTCTCCACGGAGTTCCAGAAGGCGCTGAACGGCGACCAGTCCCTGGACGAGGCCGTCGAGACCGCCCAGGCCGAGTGGTCCTCGGAGTTCTAGGTCCGCGTCGTCACCGGTGATCCGGTCGGCCCGCCCCCACGGGCCGGCCGGATCCCACCCCACGAAGGAGGGAGCACGCGACATGACGACGACACGGACCACGCACCGGCCCCCGCGCGAGGACCGGCCCCAGGCGCCACCGCCGGCGGCCCGACCGCGCTGGACGGCCGCCCTGCTGCGCAGGCGCGCGACCCCGTTCGGCTACCTCTCACCGACCATCGTGCTGATGGTCGTGCTGATGGCGGTGCCGATCGTGATGGTCATCAGCTACTCGGTGATGGACAACGTCATCACCAACCGGTCCCCGGAACCCGTGGGACTGGCGAACTACGGCACGATCCTCGGCGACCCGGCCTTCTGGAAGGCGGCGACCAACACGCTCGCCTTCACCTCGGTCAGCGTCGTCGTGCACCTCGTCCTGGGTCTGACGTTCGCGATCCTCCTGAACACGGAGCTCCTGGGCAAGGTCACCAAGGCCGTCTTCCGCGTCATCCTCGTGCTGCCCTGGCTCTTCACGGTCGCGATCATCGCGGTGCTGTGGCGGATGCTGCTCAGCCCCAACGGCGTCGTCAACGCGATCCTGGAGAGCGTCGGACTGATCGGGGGCGAGGTCGAGTGGCTCTCGAACCCGACCACGGCGCTCGCGGCGGTCACGTTCATCAACATCTGGGCGGGCTACCCGTTCTACATGATCAGCCTGCTGGCCGGTCTGCAGGGCATCCCGCGCGACCTCTACGAGGCCGCGAGCATCGACGGCGCCGGCCCGGTCCAGCGGTTCTGGGCCATCACGATCCCGCAGCTGAAGCCGCTCATCATCAGCCTCGCGCTGCTCGACTTCATCTGGACCACGCAGCAGTTCGCGCTCATCTGGATGACCACCGGCGGCGGTCCCATCGACGCCACCGAGGTGCTCAGCACCTTCACGTACAAGCTCGCGTTCACCCGCTACGAGTTCGCCGAGGCCTCCACGGCCGCCGTGATCATCCTGGCGTTCTCGATGGTGCTCGCCTACTTCTACGCCCGCAGCCAACGAGCGAGGGACTGATCATGGCCACGACCCTGTCCCACCTGCCGAAGAACCGGCCGGACCTTCGTCAGCACCGCACCCCCGGGCGCAAGAACCCCGGCAAGCAGGCCGCCACGCTCGTGGCGCTCGTGGCCGGAGCACTCTTCGCGGGCCTGCCGGTGCTGTGGATGCTGTCGAGCTCGTTCAAGACCAACGGCGAGATGTTCGCCAACCCGCCGCGCCTGGTCACCGAGGGGTTCAACCTCGGCGCGTACACGGAGATCCTGACCGATCCGGTGAAGGTGCGCTTCTTCGTCAACAGCTACGTGATCGCCTTCGCGGTGACGGGCCTGACGCTCCTGGTCGGCATCCTCGCGGGCTTCGCGTTCAGCCGGTTCGACTTCCCGCTGAAGAAGACGCTCAACGTGGTCATCGTCAGCGTGCAGGCGGTCCCGCCGATCACGCTGCTCATCCCGTACTTCGGGCTCATGGTGGCGCTCAAGCTCTACAACACCTACCCGGGCCTGATCCTCACCTACATGGTGTTCACGATCCCCTACGCGATCATCATGCTCACCGGCTACTTCAACACGCTGCCGCGCGAGCTCGACGAGGCGGTCAAGGTCGACGGCGCCGGCCCGTGGACGGCGCTGTGGCGCATCCTCGTGCCGATCGCGGTGCCGGGCCTGGTCTCCGTCGGGATCTACACGTTCATGATCGCGTGGAACGAGTTCCTGTTCGCCCTCACGCTGACGCGCACCGAGGACATGCGGACCGTGCCCATCGGCATCCAGCTCCTCATGGGTCAGCACTCCTACGAGTGGAACCAGATGATGGCCATGAGCATCCTCGGCTGCCTGCCCGTGCTGGTCCTGTTCCTCTTCTTCCAGCGCTACTTCATCGGCGGCATGACCGCCGGCGCCGTCAAGGTCTGACGGCCTCCCCGAACCCCCACCCGTCCACGAAAGGACATCGTCATGCTCATCTCGGGCTCCGACCTGCTCACCGTCGCCGCGAAGAACTCCTTCGCCGTCCCCGCGTTCAACGTCAGCGACTACTCGATGCTCAACGCCGTGCTGGCGATCAGCGAGGAGAAGCAGTCCCCCCTGATCATCGCGATCCACCCCAACGAGATCGCCAATCTCGGGTGGGACGTCATGCCGTCCGTCATCCAGGCCGCCCGCCGGGCGAGCGTGCCCGTCGCCATCCACCTGGACCACGGCGCCACCTACGAGCAGGTGCTGCAGGCCATCCAGGGCGGCTTCACGTCCGTGATGATCGACGGCTCGATGCTCCCCTTCGAGGAGAACGTCGCCCTGACGGCCCGAGTGGTCGAGGCCGCCCACGCCGTGGGGGTCTCCGTCGAGGGTGAGCTCGGGACCATCGGCAAGACCGACGGCTACGCCGAGGAGGGCGCCGACACGATCATCTACACCGATCCGGCCGACGCCGTCACGTTCGTCGAGCGCACCGGCGTCGACACCCTCGCGATCGCCATCGGCACGCGCCACGGCATCTACCCCAGCGACCTGCAGCCCGAGCTGAAGCTCGACCTGCTGCGCGAGATCGACGCCGCCGTCGACGTGCCCCTGGTGCTGCACGGCGGCTCGAACAACCCCGACGCGGAGATCGGCGAGGCCGCGAGCAGCGGCGTCAACAAGATCAACATCTCCAGCGACATCAAGGTGGCCTACTACCTCAAGGCGCGCGAGGTGCTGGCCGACACCAACCTCCGCGAGCCCGACACGATCCAGCCGCCGTGCCGCGACGCGCTCAAGGCCGTCGCGGCGCAGAAGATCGACCTGTTCGGCGCTGCCGGCAAGGCCGAGCTCTACTGACACCGGCGGAACGGAAGGGAACGGAGCGAGCACGTGCGCGAGAGCAGCACCAGCAGGGCGGAGGCGTCCGCGCCGGCCGAGCGGATCGTGCTCGGCCTGGGCGGGACGGTCGACGTCGAGGTCGTGTGGGACGCCGAGGCGCTCGGGGCCGTGGCCCGCGAGCTCGGCGTGACGGTGGCCGACCTCGACGAGCACCGGCCGATCGACGACGAGCGGTCCCTCGTCGTCGTGCTGCTCGCGCTCCTGGCGGCGGGGCGCGGCGGCGAGCGGTTCGCCGCGTCCTCGGACCTGGTGCGCGCGTTCGGCGCCAGGTTCGCCTCCGTCGTCACGCTGGGGGGCACGAACGTGCGGGCGGCGATCGCCATGGCGGTGCTCGGCGTCCCCGCGACGCTCCACCTGGTCGACGTCGACGACACCGTCCGTCGGCTCGCCCCGCCCGGGTGCGTGCTGCTGCACACGGGGGAGAGCCCCGCGCTCGACCCCCACCTGATCGTGCAGTACCCGGCCGGGGCGGTCGTGGAGCTGGCCGACGGCGTCGTGATCGCTCCGGGTGCCAACCGGTTCATCGTCACCAACGATCCACCGAACCGGCTGCTGACGCTGGCACCGGGGCTGGGCGACGCCGTCGCGCGCGCCGACGTCGTCGTGCTCTCCACGCTCAACGCGATCCAGGAGGCCGACGTGCTGGCGGAGCGGCTGCGGCAGCTCGAGGACGTGATGGCCCGCCGCCGGCCGGACTCCCTGGTGCTGTGGGAGGAGGCGGCCTACCACGCGCCGCACGTGCGGGACGAGGTCAGCGCCGTGCTGGTCCGTCTCGCCGACGTCTACAGCATGAACGAGGACGAGCTCGAGGCGTTCGTCGGACGGCCGGTCGACCTCCTGGACCCGGTCTCGGTCTCGGTCGCCCTCACGGTGCTGGCGAGCGTCGTGCCCGCACGCACGCTCGTGGTGCACACGCGGTGCTGGGCGCTCGCGGTGGGGGAGCGGGCGCACGAGCTGCGCGCCGCGCTGCGCGGAGGCGTCGAGATGGCGAGCACGCGGTACGTGCACGGTGACGCGATGACCGCCGAGGACCTGGCGGCGACGGCGTCGCTGGAGGTGCGCTCCGACGCGCGGTCCGCGGCGCGCGCCCTCGAGCGGCGCCGCCCCGACGTGGTGTGCGAGCCGGGGTACCTCCTCGACGTCGCCCACCCCACGACGATCGGGCTCGGCGACTCCTTCGTCGGCGGGTTCGTGGCCGCCCTCGCGCTCGTCCCGGCGACCCCGGTGGGCGGCTAGCGCAAAGTGGTCAGGAGGGGCAGAGTTGGCCAGGGCGGCGGCTCGCCGAGCACGCCCCACCCAACGACGGGAGATGCGACGTGAAGAAGCTCATCAACGACCCCGAGGCCGTCACCAGCGAGGCGGTCGAGGGCTTCGTCCGTGCCCACGAGGACCTCGTCGTCCAGCTCGACCAGCTCGTGGTCGCGCGCGCCGGCGGCGCCGTGCGAGGCAAGGTCGGGCTCGTCTCCGGAGGTGGCAGCGGCCACGAACCGCTGCACGCGGGCTTCGTCGGCGTCGGGATGCTCGACGCCGCGGTCCCCGGCCCGATGTTCACCTCACCCACGCCCGACCCCATCCTGGCCGCCACCCGCGCGGCCGACGGCGGCGCCGGCGTCCTGCACATCGTGAAGAACTACACGGGTGACGTGCTGAACTTCGAGACCGCCGCCGAGCTCGCCGACGCCGAGGACATCGAGGTCGCCACGGTCGTCGTCAACGACGACGTGGCCGTCGAGGACTCGCTCTACACGGCCGGACGCCGCGGCGTCGCCGGGACCGTCCTGGTGGAGAAGATCGCCGGGGCGGCCGCCGAGCGCGGGGACGACCTCGCCACCGTCGCAGCGATCGCGACGCGCGTGAAGGACTCCGTGCGCTCGATGGGCGTCGCGCTGAGCGCCTGCACCGTGCCGCACGCCGGCCGCCCGAGCTTCGACCTGGCCGAGGACGAGATCGAGATCGGCATCGGCATCCACGGCGAGCCGGGCCGTCGGAAGATCCCGCTGGCGAGCGCCGACGAGATCACCGACCTGCTCCTCGACCCGGTGGTGGCCGACCTGGGCCTGACCGCGGGGGAGTCCGTGCTCCTCCTGGTCAACGGCATGGGCGGGACCCCGGCGTCCGAGCTCGCGATCGTCTACCGGCACGCGCGCCGGCGGCTCGAGGAGCAGGGCGTGGCCGTGCGGCGCTCGCTGGTGGGCAACTACGTCACCTCCCTGGAGATGCAGGGGGCCTCGGTCACGGTGCTGCGTCTGGACGACGAGCTCACGGAGCTCTACGACGCCCCCGTCGCCACGGCGGCACTACGGTGGAACCTGTGACCACACCCCCCGCAGCCGCCCCGGCCGGACCCGGTCCCGACCCTGCTGGCACGCTCGACGTCGCGTGGGCCAGACGGTTCGTGGCCGAGGCGGCCCAGGTCGTCGCCGAGAACCGCGTCGCGCTGTCGGAGCTCGACCGCGTCATCGGCGACGGCGACCACGGCGAGAACATGGCGCGCGGCTTCGCGGCCGTGACGGCGGCGCTCGAGAAGGCCGAGACCGCCACGGTCGGCGACGTGCTCAAGCTCGTCGCCACCACGCTGATGTCCACGGTCGGTGGCGCCGCCGGCCCGCTGTACGGCACGGCGTTCCTGCGCGCCGCCAAGGTGAGCGACGCCCCCGCCGTCGACGGTCAGGGCGTGCACAGCCTGCTGGACGCCGCGCTCGAGGGCGTCGTCGCCCGCGGCAAGGCGCAGGTGGGCGACAAGACGATGGTCGACGCGTGGCACCCCGCCGTCGAGGCCGCCGCAGCGGCGGCCGACGCGGGGGGGACCCCGGCCGCGGTGCTGCGGGCCGCGGCCGACGCCGCGGCCGTGGGCGCCGCGTCGACCGACGAGCTCGTGGCTCTCAAGGGCCGCGCGAGCTACCTCGGCGAGCGGAGCGTGGGCCACCGCGATCCGGGCGCCGCCTCCTCCGTGCTGCTGCTCGACGCCGCCGCACGAGCGGCCGGCGAGGCATGAGCGCCGTCGGCCGCGGGCCCGGCAGCCACCTCGGCGGGCGCACGCACAGCAAGGACGAGCGCGCCACCGGGCTCGTGCTCGTGTCCCACTCCGCGCTGCTCGCGGGCGGGGTCGTGGAGCTCGCGGCCCAGATGGCGCCCGACGTCGTGCTCCGCCCCGCCGGCGGCACCGACGACGCGCGGCTCGGCACCAGCTTCGACGTCGTCGAGCGCGCCATCGCCGCCGAGCTCGACGCCGGGTGCTCCGGCGTCGTGCTGCTCGCCGACATCGGCTCGGCCAGGATGACGGCCGAGGCCGTGATCGAGGCGCTCGACGACCCGCGCGTCGTCCTCGCGGGCGGTGCCTTCGTCGAGGGTGCGGTCGCCGCCGCCGTGACCGCGCAGACCGGCGGCGACGTCGCCCAGGTCGTCGCGTCGGTCGCCGCCGCCTCCCGCCAGGTCGCGCTCGAGCTGCCGAGCGAACCGGCGTCGCCGTCGGCCGACGCGTCGGACGCGGCGGCCGCCGCCGCGCCGTCCCGGTCCTCCGACGGTCCGCGGACCACGCCGCGGATCCGCCTCGACATCCCCGCCGCGACCACGCGCCACTCCGTGGTCGTCCGGAACCCGCAGGGTCTGCACGCCCGGCCCGCCGCCACCCTCGTGCGGCTCGCGGGATCGTTCGACGCGGCCGTGCTGCTGGACGGCGCGAACGCCGCGAGCCTGCTCGCCGTCATGGGCCTCGGCCTCAAGCAGGGCGACGAGGTGGTCGTCCAGGCGAGCGGCCCGGACCGCGCGGCCGCCGTGACCGCCGTCGTCGAGGCGTTCGAGGGTGGGTTCGGTGAGCTCTGACGTGACGGACGACAACACCTCGACGGGAGTCGGGTCGGGGACCACGGGCGAGGCGCCGGACCTGGACGCGCCGCGCCCGCCCCGCTCGGCGCGCCGCATGTTCTGCTCCACGCTGCTGGCCCTGGAGGCGTTCGTCGTGTTCTTCGCGGCCCTGGCCGCGTACGGGCTCCGCGCCGTGGACACCGGGGTGATCCTCGGCGTCGGGATCGGGGGAGCGCTGGCGTGCATCCTCGCGGCGGGGCTGCTGCGCAGCTTCGTCGGCTACCTGCTCGGGACCTTCATCCAGGGCTGCCTCGTGGCCGTGGCCTTCCTCGTGCCCGAGATGCGCGACCACATGCTCGCGGTCGGCCTGACGTTCGCGGTGCTGTGGATCATCTGCTGGCGGGTCGGCGGACGCGTCGACGTCGAGCGGGCCGAGCGGTACGAGGCGGAGCTGGAGCACCACGCCCGCACCCGCGGCGACGCCTGAGGGTAGGGTCGTCGCGTGACTCTTCAGCGCTCCCTCGTCCTCGTCAAGCCCGACGGCGTCTCCCGCCGCCTCACCGGTGAGATCCTCCGCCGGATCGAGACCAAGGGGTACCGGATCGTCGCCCTGCAGCAGCGCACGGCGGACGACGACCTGCTCGCCCAGCACTACGCCGAGCACGTCGGCAAGCCGTTCTACGCGCCGCTCGTGGAGTTCATGGGATCGGGCGAGCTCGTGGCCGTCGTCGTCGAGGGCCACCGCGCGATCGAGGGGATCCGCACGATCATCGGTGCGACCGACCCCACCGCCGCCGCTCCCGGCTCGATCCGCGGCGACCTCGCCGCCGACACGGGCGAGAAGGTCCAGCGCAACCTCGTGCACGCCTCCGACAGCCCGGAGTCGGCCGAGCGCGAGATCGGTCTCTGGTTCCCCACCTCCTGACCGGCACCCGACCCGCGAGCCACCGGTACCGCCCGACCCTCCCCGCGAGGCGGGCGGTGACCGTCTAGGCTCGCCAGCGTGTACCTGCGGACGCTGACGCTGCGAGGATTCAAGTCCTTCGCGTCCGCGACGACCCTGCGGCTCGAGCCCGGCATCACGTGCGTCGTCGGTCCGAACGGGTCCGGCAAGTCCAACGTGGTGGACGCGCTGGCGTGGGTGATGGGCGAGCAGGGCGCGAAGTCCCTGCGCGGCGCGTCCATGGCGGACGTCATCTTCGCCGGCACCACCTCCCGCCCGCCGCTCGGCCGCGCCGAGGTGTCCCTGACGATCGACAACGGCGACGGCGCGCTCCCGATCGACTACAGCGAGGTCACGATCTCGCGCACGATGTTCTCCTCCGGCGGCTCGGAGTACGCCATCAACGGCACCCCGTGCCGCCTGCTGGACATCCAGGACCTGCTGTCCGACTCCGGGCTCGGGCGCCAGATGCACGTCATCGTCGGCCAGGGCCAGCTCGACGCCGTGCTGCGCGCCACGCCCGAGGAGCGGCGGGGCTTCATCGAGGAGGCCGCGGGGATCCTCAAGCACCGCAAGCGCAAGGACAAGGCGCTGCGCAAGCTCGAGTCCACGGCCGCGAACCTCGCGCGCCTGACCGACCTGGTCACCGAGATCCGCCGGCAGCTCGGCCCGCTCGCGAAGCAGGCCGACGTCGCCCGGCGCGCCGCCGTCGTGCAGGCCGATCTGCGCGACTCCCGTGCGCGCCTGCTGGCCGACGACCTGGCGCAGGCGCGCGACGCGCACGAGCGCGAGGTGGCCGACGTCGCCGTGCTGACCGCGGCGCGCGAAGAGGTCGAGCAGCTCCTCGGCGTCGCGCGCGAGCGGCAGGCGCGCCTCGAGGCCGCGGCTGCGGCGTCCGCACCCGCGCTGGCCGAGGCCACCGAGGTCTGGTACCGGCTGTCCGGTCTGCGCGAGCGGCTCCGGGGGACCGCGACGCTCGCCGACGAGCGCTGCCGCCTCCTGGGCGACGCCGGCAGCGCCGCCCCGCAGGGCCCCGACCCCGACGACCTCGACGCGCAGGCCGCGAGGGCGCGCGACGCCGAGGCCGCGATCGGCGTCGAGGTCGCGGCGGCCACCGACGCGATGGCCGCGGCCGTGGCCGTCCGCGCCGAGGCGGAGAAGGACGCGGCGACGGCGGAGCGCGAGCTCGCGAGCGTGCACCGCGGCGTCGCCGACCGGCGCGAGGGCCTGGCCAGGCTCGCCGGTCAGGTCGGCGCGGTCCGCAGCCGGATGGAGGCGCAGGGCTCGGAGCTGGAGCGGCTGCGCGGGGTGCACCGCGACGCCACCGCTCGCGCCTCCGCAGCGGAGCTCGAGTTCGCCGAGCTGGAGCTGCAGGCCGCGGGGGTGGAGGAGGGCGAGGAGAACCTCGACCACGCGCACGAGGAGGCCTCCACCGCGCTGGCGCAGGCGGAGGAGACGCTGCGCGCGGCGCAGGAGGAGGAGCGGACCGCACGCGCCGAGCTCGAGCGCTGGACCGCGCGCCACGAGGCGCTCGAGCTCTCGCTCGACCGTCCCGACGGCACGGGGGCGCTGCTCGCCGCCGACCGCGCGGACGTCCGCGGCCCGCTCGCCGACGCGCTCGCCGTCGAACCCGGCTGGGAGGGCGCGATCGCCGCGGCGCTCGGGCCCGTGGTCGACGGCGCGGTCGTCGCCACGCTCGAGGCCGCCGTCGACGTGCTGCGCTGGACCCGCGAGTCCGGGCACGGGCACGTGCGGCTGCTGGTCGGTGACTCCGACGGTGACTCCGACTCCGACTCCGACGGTGACCGTTCCGGATCGGCCGACGCGCGTCCCGCGGCACCCGGGGGCGCCGCGTGGGCGCTCGACGTCGTGACGGCGAGCGGCGTGACCGATGGCCTGCGGCCGCTGCTGGCGGGCGTGCTCCTCGTCGAGGACCTGGCCGCGGCGCGGGCCGCGCTGGCCGACGGCCCGTCCTCGGCGTCGACGCACGTGCGCGCCGTCGTCACGCGCGACGGCGACGTCCTCACCCGTACGGGTGCCAGCGGCGGCGGCGAGGCCACCACCAACGTCATCGCGCTGACGGCGGCGCGCGAGGAGGCCTCCGCGGGGCGTGACGCGGCGCGGGCGCGCGGCGAGCGTGCCCGGTTCGCCCTCGCGGGAGCGAGCGAGGCCCTCGCCGGTGCGCGCAGCACCGCCGAGGCGACCCTGGCCGACCTGCACGCCTCCGACGCGCGCTTCACCGCGGTCGCGGAGCGGCTCGGACGCCTCGGCGCCGCGATCCGCAGCGCCCGCGCCGAGGCGACCCGCGCCGAGGCGGCCATCGTGACGGCCGAGACCTCGCGCACCGAGCGCGAGTCGGAGCTCGCCGAGCTCGCCGAGCGGCTCGAGGTCGCGCAGACCGCCCCGGCCGACTCCGCCGCCGACCTCGAGGCCGCCGGCGCGCGTCGCGACGCGTGCGCCGAGGCCGCCAAGGGAGCGCGATCCCGCGAGACGGACGCGCGGCTCGCGGTGCGGACCGTGGAGGAGCGGGCGCGCGCGATCGCCGGCAGGGCCGCCGCCCTCGAGCGCGCCGCGCGGACCGAGCGCGCTGCCCGGGTCAAGGCGGCCGAGATGGAGCGACGGCGGGCGGTGCGCGCCGAGGTCGCGCGCGAGGTCCGCGGCACGGCGACCCGCGCGCTGGCGCTCCTGGAGCACTCGCTGCAGCGCGCGTCCGACGAGCGCGACGTGGCGCAGGAGGTGCGGGCGCAGCAGGACGCGGACCTCGCCGTCGTCAAGGGTCAGATCGAGCAGCACGCTCGACGGTTCGCCGAGCTGTCCGACGCGTTCCACCGGGACGAGGTCGCGCGCGCCGAGCAGCGGCTGCGGATCGAGGCGCTCGAGGCGCGCGCCGTGGCGGACCTCGGCCTGGAGAGCGAGACCCTGCTGACCGAGTTCGGACCGCACGTCCCGGTCCCGGTGCTGGGCATCGAGGTCGAGGATGGGCAGGACCAGCCCGTCGTGGCCTACGACCGCGCCGAGCAGACCCGGCGGTTCCGCGCCGCCGAACGTGCGCTGGCGCTGCTGGGGCGCGTGAACCCGCTCGCGCTCGAGGAGCACGCCGCGCTCGAGGAGCGGCACTCGTTCCTGGTCGAGCAGGTCGCCGACGTGCGCAAGTCGCGCGCCGACCTGCTCGAGATCGTCCGCGAGATCGACGTCCGCGTGGAGCAGGTCTTCCGCGAGGCGTGGGAGGACACGCGGCGCGAGTTCGACATCGTCTTCGCGCGGCTGTTCCCCGGCGGCGAGGGCCGGCTCATCCTCACCGACCCCGACGACATGCTCACCACGGGGGTCGACGTCGAGGCGCGACCGCCCGGCAAGAAGGTCAAGCGCCTCTCGCTGCTCTCGGGCGGCGAGCGGTCCCTGACCGCGGTCGCGCTGCTCGTGGCGATCTTCCGGGCGCGACCCAGCCCGTTCTACGTCATGGACGAGGTGGAGGCGGCGCTCGACGACGTCAACCTCGGTCGCCTGCTGGAGATCTTCCGCGAGCTGCGCGCCAGCTCCCAGCTCATCGTCATCACGCACCAGAAGCGGACGATGGAGATCGCCGACGCGCTCTACGGCGTGACCATGCAGGGCGACGGCGTCTCCGCCGTCATCAGTCAGCGCATCGAGCGCGAGGAGGAGCCCGACGAGGCCCTCGCACGGGTGTGAGGAGCGCCTGTGAGTGAACTCACCGGATCTTCACGTCGAGCGCCGTGTCCCACCGTGGGCCGGGCGGGGTCCGGCCGGGATACTGGAGGCATGCCTGCCGTCGCCGCCACCCTGGTCGTCCTGTTCGCCGTCGTCATCGCCGCCGGCACGGTCGCCGTGATGCTGGTCTCCGCGCGTCCCGAGGCCGGGTACCGCGCCTGGCTGCGCGACGTGCTCCGACCCGGCGCCGACGCCGGCGGCCGGGACCGCAGCCACCACTCGCGTCCGATGGGCGCCGTCGCCGAGATGCGCGACGCGGCCGAGGGCGAGACGGTCGGCCTGGACGACCTGCTGCGCGACGCCGAGCGCAGCGACGGCTACCTCACCGTCCCGCAGCGCTACGAGGACCGGTTCGAGGTGCTGACGGAGGGCCTCGCCGCCCGTCAGCGCGCCCTCGCCGACCGTCGTCGCGACGACCGTCAGGAGCGCACGAACGCATGAGCACCCAGACCCTCACCCTCGTCCTGATCGCGATCGGCGTCCTCGCCGTCGCGACGATCGTCACGGTGCTCGTCGTCCGGCGACGTCGCGCGCAGCTCCCTGCGGGAACGGACCGCCCCCGCGTGCCGGGGGCGCCCACCGACGGTGATGACCAGCTCGGCGCCGGCGGCACCACGACCACCGCTCCGACCGGCTCCGCCGGGTCGGTCGGGCCCTCGGCCCCCGCGCTGCAGACGCCGGAGGGCGTCGGTGCGCGGCTGGTCCGCCTCCGCTCGCGGCTCGCGCGCTCCGGCGCGCTCGGCCAGGCGCTGCTGGCGGTCCTCGGCCGCGACCACCTGGACGAGGCCGCCTGGGAGGAGCTGGAGGAGACGCTGCTCCAGGCCGACCTCGGCATCGATCCGACCACGTCGCTGCTGACGAGCCTGCGCACGCGCATCCGCGTGGACGGGACGAAGGATCCGGTCGCGATCCGCGCCCTGCTGCGCGAGCTCCTGCTCGAGCAGGTCGACCCGACCATGGACCGCTCGCTGGCCACCACCCCCGTGCTCGGGGCCGACGGCGAGCCGCACCCGGCCACGATCCTCATGGTCGGCGTCAACGGCACGGGCAAGACGACGACGGTCGGCAAGCTCGCGCGCCTGCTCGTCGCGCAGGACAAGGACGTCGTGCTCGGGGCGGCCGACACGTTCCGCGCCGCCGCCGCCGACCAGCTCGCGACGTGGGGCTCCCGCGTCGGGGTCGACGTCGTCCGCTCCGCCAAGGACGGCGCAGACCCCGCCAGCGTCGCCCACGACGCGGTGACCGCGGGGGCCCGCGCGGGCGCCGACGTCGTCATCATCGACACGGCCGGCCGGCTGCAGAACAAGTCGGGCCTGATGGACGAGCTCGGCAAGATCGTGCGCGTGGCGTCGCGTCCGGCCCCGATCGCGGAGTCCCTCCTGGTGCTGGACGCCACCACCGGCCAGAACGGGCTGCGGCAGGCGCGCGTGTTCGCCGAGGTCGCCCACCTGACCGGCATCGTGCTGACCAAGCTCGACGGCAGCGCCAAGGGCGGCATCGTCGTGGCGGTCCAGCGCGAGCTCGGCATCCCGGTCAAGCTCGTGGGCCTGGGGGAGGGTGCGGACGATCTCGCACCGTTCGAGCCCGAGGCGTTCGTCGACGCGCTCCTGGGCTGAGGTCCACGGCGCGGACGCAAGCGTCCGCCATCTGAGCAGACTCCGCTCGCGCAACGAGATGTTCACGATGGAGAGGGTTTCGTCACGCTCCCGTAACACCCCCACCCAGGCGCGGTAACTCCGCCCCAGCACTCTCGAGTCGTACTGCGGACCGCCCATGCGGTCACGGCGACGACGAGAGGAAACCAATGGAGCTGGATAGCGGGAACGCAGCGTGGATGCTGACATCAGCATCGCTCGTGCTGCTCATGACTCCCGGACTGGCGCTGTTCTACGGGGGCATGTCCCGCGCCAAGTCCGTGCTCAACATGATGATGATGTCCTTCGGCGCGATGGGCGTCATCGGCGTCGTGTACGTCCTGTGGGGCTGGTCGATGTCCTACGGCACGCAGAGCGTCGCCGGCATCTTCAACAACCCGTTCGAGTCCTTCGGGCTCGCCGGCGCGCTGCTGGACGGTGACGGCAACTACGTCCTCAACGGCTTCAACTACCCCGTGGTCATCGACGTCGCCTTCCAGGTGACGTTCGCGATCATCACCACGGCCCTGATCTCCGGCGCCATCGCCGAGCGCGTGAAGTTCTCCGCGTGGATGATCTTCGCCGGCATCTGGGTGACCCTGGCCTACTTCCCCATGGCGCACATGGTGTGGGGCGGCGGCCTGCTGTCGGGTTCGGAGAACTCCCTCGCGGCCGCGATCTTCGGCGTCACCGACGGGGCTGCCAACGTCGCACCGCTCGACTTCGCCGGCGGCACCGTGGTCCACATCAACGCCGGTGTCGCGGGCCTCGTGCTCGCCCTGATCATCGGCAAGCGCAAGGGCTTCGGCAAGGTGCCGATGCGTCCGCACAACCTCACGCTCACGATGCTCGGCGCCGGCCTGCTGTGGTTCGGCTGGTTCGGCTTCAACGCCGGGTCCGCGTTCGCCGCCGACGGCGTCGCCGGCCTCGCCTGGGTCAACACCACGGCCGCCACCGCCGCCGCCATCCTCGGCTGGCTCGTCGTGGAGAAGATCCGCGACGGTCACGCCACCTCCCTCGGTGCCGCCTCGGGCATCGTGGCCGGTCTGGTCGCGATCACGCCGGCCGCCGGTGCGCTCAACCCGGTCGGGTCGATCGCGCTCGGCATCATCAGCGGTGTCGCCTGCGCCTTCGCCGTGGGTCTGAAGTACAAGCTGGGCTTCGACGACTCGCTCGACGTCGTCGGCGTGCACCTCGTCGGTGGCCTCGTCGGCACCGTGCTGGTCGGCTTCCTCTCCACCGGCGGCTCGGTCTTCTTCACCGCCGAGGGCGCGTTCGGCTTCGGCGGTCTCGACCAGCTCTGGATCCAGATCCTCATCGCCGTGGTCGCGGTGGTCTACTCCGGTGTCATCACGGCGATCATCGCGATCGCCATCAAGGCTACGCTCGGCTGGCGCGTCTCCGAGGACGTCGAGTCCGCCGGGATCGACCTCGCCGAGCACGGCGAGTCCGCCTACGAGGGCATCAGCGCAGGTCGCATCGCAACGGAGGTCAAGTGATGAAGCTCGTCACCGCAGTCATCCAGCCGCACCGGCTCGACGACGTCAAGGCAGCGCTCGAGGCCGCGGGCATCCGTGGCATGACGGTCAGCGAGGCGAGCGGCTACGGCCGCCAGCGCGGCCACACCGAGGTCTACCGCGGCGCCGAGTACACGGTCGACCTGGTCCCGAAGGTCCGCGTCGAGGTGCTGGTCGAGTCCGAGGCCGCGAGCACGGTGGCCGACGTCGTGGTGCAGGCCGCGCAGACCGGCAAGATCGGTGACGGCAAGGTCTGGATCGTTCCCGTCGAGGACGTCGTGCGCGTCCGCACCGGCGAGCACGGAGCCGGGGCGCTGTAGTCCGCATGACCGCTCCCGACACGCGAGCGGAGCGTCCGGAGGTCCCGCACCCTGGGGTGCGGGACCTCCGTCGCGCCTCCCTCGAGCTGCCCGGCGGCCCGAGCGTCGCCACCCCACCCCGGGGCGCCGGCCCTGCCGGCCCCACCGGCGCGCCGCTCCTGCGCACGGGCGTCGCCTACCGGTCGGCCCTGGCCGACGTCGTCGACGCGGCCCTGGCGCACGAGTGGGACGCCGCGACCACGCGCCTGGGCATCCCCGCCGAGGGCGTCGCGCTCGCCGTCGTCGGCTCGCTCGCCCGCCGCGACGCCGGCCCGACCAGCGATCTGGACTGTCTGCTGGTGCACGACGGCCGCACGCTGACCGACGACCAGGTGGGGGCCCTCGCCTCCGCGCTGTGGTACCCGATCTGGGACGCCGGCCTGGACCTCGACCACTCCGTGCGCACGCTGGCGCAGTGCCGCCAGATCGCCTCGAAGGACCTGGTCGCCGCCGTCGGGCTGCTCGACCTGCGCCACGTCGCCGGCGACGAGAGCATCGTGCTGCGTGCCCGCACCGCCGTGCTGGAGGACTGGCGCGGCGCCGCGCGGCGCCGCCTGCCCGAGCTCCTCACCTCCACCCGCACGCGGGCCGAGCGCAGCGGTGACCTCGCCTACCTCATCGAGGGCGACCTCAAGGAGGCCCGCGGCGGGATCAGGGACGCCGTCGTGGTCGGCGCGCTGGCCGCCACGTGGCTGACGGACAAGCCGCACGGCGAGTTCGACCGGGCCCACGACCACCTCCTGACGGTGCGCGACGCCGTCGCCCTGGAGACCCGGCGCCACACGAGCCGGCTGCTCCAGGGGGACTCCGACGCCGTCGCCGCCCGCCTGGGCTACCCCGACCGCGACGACCTGCTCGCCTCGATCGCGCAGGCCGCCCGCACCGTGTCCTACGCCCTGGACGTGACCGTCCGCGGTGCGCGGCAGGCGCTCCGGCGGCCGTCCCCGACCTGGCGTCCGCTCGTGGTGCGGGGCCGGCGGATGGCGCCGCGCCTGCGCGCCGTCGCGCAGGACCTCGTGGAGCACGACGGCGAGCTCGTGCTCGCCGCGACCGCGCGCCCGAACGACGACCCCGTGCTGGCGGTGCGCGCGGGGGCGACCGCCGCACGGACGGGGCTGCCGATCTCCCCGGTCAGCGTCGCCTCGCTCGCCGGCGCGCCCGCGCCGCCGAGCCCGTGGCCCCGGCAGGCGCGCGAGGACCTGCTCGCGCTGCTCGGGAGCGGCCACGCGCAGGTCGACGTGTGGGAGGCGCTCGACCTCTCCGGCATCGTCACGCGCTGGTTCCCGGAGTGGGCCGCGGTGCGCAACCGGCCGCAGCGCAACCCGATCCACACGTTCACGGTCGACCGCCACCTCGTGGAGTGCGCCGCCTGGGCGGCCGACCTCTCCGCCGACCTGCCGCGGCGCGACGTGCTGCTGCTGACGGCGCTGTTCCACGACATCGGCAAGGTGGCGGGCGCCGTCGACCACTCCGTCACCGGTGCCGAGATCGTGCCGGGCGTGCTCGCGCGGCTCGGGGTGGGCCAGGACGACGCGCGCGACGCGACCACGCTGGTGCGCCACCACCTGCTGCTGGTGGAGCTGGCGACGCGCGCCGACGTCGAGGACCCCGCGACCGCGCAGATCCTGCTGACCGCGCTCGGCCACGACGCCACCCTGCTCGAGCTCCTGCGCGTGCTCACCGAGGCCGATGCGCGCGCCGCCGGACCCAAGGCGTGGACGTCCTGGCGCGCCTCCCTCGTGGAGGCGCTCACGGAGCGGGCGCGGGCGGCCCTGGCGCGCGGGATATCCTGACCTCTCCCGAGTTCCAGCGAGGTTGAAGCCGTGTTCGCCACTTTGTCCGACCGCATCAACGCGGCCGTCTCCTCCCTCCGGGGCCGCGGCCGCCTGTCCGACGCCGACATCGCGGCCTCGATCGCGGAGATCCGGCGCGCGCTGCTGGACGCCGACGTCGCGCTCCCCGTGGTGCGCGACTTCACCGCCACGGTGCGCGAGCGCGCGACCGAGGCGGAGGTGTCCAAGGCGCTCAACCCCGCGCAGCAGATCGTCAAGATCGTGCACGAGGAGCTCACCCGCATCCTCGGTGGCGCGACGCGCGAGATCTCCTTCGCCAAGCGTCCGCCGACCGTGATCATGCTCGCGGGTCTCCAGGGCGCCGGTAAGACGACCCTGGCCGGGAAGCTCGGCAAGTGGCTCAAGGACGCCGGCCACACGCCGCTCCTGGTGGCCTCCGACCTGCAGCGGCCCAACGCCGTGCAGCAGCTGGAGATCGTCGGCAAGGGTGCCGGTGTCGCGGTGTTCTCGCCCGAGCCGGGCAACGGCGTCGGCGACCCGGTCGCGGTGGCGCGCCGCGGCGTCGCGCACGCCCGCGAGCAGTTCTACGACGTGGTCGTCGTCGACACGGCCGGCCGGCTCGGCATCGACGCCGAGCTGATGCAGCAGGCCGCCGACATCCGCGACGCGGTCAACCCCGACGAGACCCTGTTCGTCATCGACGCGATGATCGGTCAGGACGCCGTCACGACGGCGAACGCGTTCGCCGAGGGGGTCGGCTTCACCGGTGTCGTGCTGTCCAAGCTCGACGGCGACGCGCGCGGTGGTGCCGCGCTGTCCGTCTCCTCGGTGACCGGCAAGCCCGTCATGTTCGCCTCGACGGGTGAGAAGGTCGGCGACTTCGAGCGCTTCCACGCCGACCGGATGGCCTCGCGCATCCTCGACATGGGCGACATGATGACGCTCATCGAGCAGGCCGAGCGCGCGTTCGACGAGGACCAGGCGGCGGACCTCGCGAACAAGATCGCGGGCGACGGGGACTTCACGCTCGAGGACTTCCTGCAGCAGATGCAGCAGATGAAGCAGCTCGGCTCGATGAAGAAGATGCTCGGCATGCTGCCCGGCATGGGTCAGATCCGCGAGCAGCTCGAGAACTTCGACGAGCGCGAGGTCGACCGCGTCGAGGCCATCGTGCGCTCGATGACCCCGGCCGAGCGCACCAACCCCAAGATCCTCAACGGTTCGCGCCGCTCGCGCATCGCGCGCGGTTCCGGCGTCACCGTCTCGGAGGTCAACGGTCTGCTCGACCGCTTCGACCAGGCCAAGACGATGATGCGCTCGATGGCGCGCGGCGGCGGGATGCCCGGGATGCCGGGCGCTCCCGGAGGTGGGTTCGGCCTCGGCTCGATGCCCGGCGGCGGCAAGAAGTCCAAGGGCAAGATGGTCGCTCCCGTGCAGCGGGGCAAGAAGTCCAAGAGCGGCAACCCGGCCAAGCGCGCCGCCGACCAGCGCGCGGCGGCCGAGCGCAAGCAGGACGCACCCGCCGGTTCGGCCTTCGGCCTGGGTGCGCCGCAGGACGCTCCCGCCAAGCTCGAGATCCCCGAGGGCCTCGGCAAGCTCTTCGGTCGCTGACGGCGTCGGCAGCATCGCCGCGCATCTGGCAGAATGTCCCGTTGAACCCGGCTGTCGCGGCCCTCTCACCGCGGTACGCCGTGTCCCGAGCAGCGAGTCCGCGGGTGCCCCACGCCCGCACGAGTCGCTCTCACCCCGACCTCATCAGGAGTACCACCACCGTGGCAGTGAAGATTCGCCTCAAGCGCCTGGGCAAGATCCGCGCCCCCTACTACCGTGTCGTCGTCGCCGACTCCCGCACTCGTCGGGACGGTCGTGTGATCGAGGAGATCGGCAAGTACCACCCCACCGAGGAGCCGTCGTACATCGACATCTCCTCCGAGCGCGCCCAGTACTGGCTCGGAGTCGGCGCCCAGCCGACCGAGCAGGTTCTCGCGCTGCTCAAGGTGACCGGCGACTGGCAGAAGCACAAGGGCCTTCCGGGCGCCGAGGGCACGCTGCGTCGCAAGGGTGACGCCGCCGCCGACGCGACCGCTGCGGCCGAGGCCGTCGCCGCCGCCGACGCCGACGCCGAGCTCCGCAAGGCGAAGGCCGCCGAGAAGAAGGCCGCCGCCGACGCTGACGCCGCCAAGGCCGCGAAGGCCTCTGACGAGTCCGCCTCGTCCGACGACGCCGCAGCCTCCTCCGACGAGGCCTGAGCACCGTGCTGGCCGACGCGCTGGAGCATCTCGTCCGCGGCATCGTGGACAACCCGGACGACGTCCAGGTGACCGCACGCCCCGCGCGTCGCGGTGAGCTGCTCGAGCTGCGCGTCAACCCGGCCGACCTCGGTCGCGTCATCGGCCGCGCGGGCCGCACGGCCCGCGCGCTGCGCACCGTCGTGGGGTCCCTGACCACCACGCCGGTCCGCATCGACGTCGTCGACGTCGACCGTCGCTGACACCGGCGCCCGCGCCCGAGATCAACGCCAGCAGCACCGTCGAACCGCCCTCCCTACCCGGGACGGGCGGTTCGTCGTTTCTCCCCCCACGAACCCGAGCGAGAGGCCGACCGTTGAGCAGTGTCATCCCCGAGGGCCACGTCATCCTCGGCCGCATCGGTGCCGCGCACGGGCTGCGCGGCGAGGTCCGCATCGAGATCAGGACCGATGACAGCGCGCGGCTGGCCGCCGGAACCACCGTGCTGACCGACGACCCCCTGGTCGGCGAGCTCACGGTCTCGCAGCTGCGCCAGGCGTCGGGGAAGGCCACGATCGCCTTCGAGCAGGTGAACGACCGCGACGACGCCGAGGCGATGCGCGGCCTGCTGATCCTCGCGCCGGCGCAGGACGAGGACGACGCCTGGTACCCGAGCGACCTCGCTGGCCTCGCGGCGCGCGGCCAGGACGGCCGCGCACTCGGTGAGGTGCTCGAGGTGCGCGCGATGCCCGCGCACGACGTGCTCGTGCTGCGCGAGCCGTCCGGGGCGCGCACCCTGGTGCCGTTCGTGCGCTCGATCGTGCCGGTGGTCGACGTCGCCGGCGGGTTCGTCGTCCTGGCACCCCCCGGCGGGCTGCTGGCGGACGAGCCGCTCGAGGAGGAGTCGCTCGAGGGCGACGACCAGCCCGACGACGGCGAGCAGGCACCCGCGTGAGCGTGCCCCGGGTCGACGTCGTCACGATCTTCCCGGACTACCTCGCGCCGCTGGACCTGTCGCTGATCGGGAAGGCGCGCACGAGCGGCCTGGTGGACCTGCGGGTGCACGACCTGCGCGAGCACGCGCACGACCGGCACCGCACGGTCGACGACTCCCCGTTCGGCGGGGGCGCCGGCATGGTGATGCGGCCGGACGTGTGGGAGCGCGCGATCGAGGCCACGGCGTCGCACCGACGCTCCGGCGCCGAGGGCGACGGGGACGGCGTGGACGAGGGCGGGACGGACGGGCGGGCGCTCGTCGTGCTCGTCCCGACGCCGTCGGGCCGGCCCCTGACGCAGGCGTTCGCGCAGGAGCTCGCCGACGAGCTCGGCGCCGGCGACCGCGTGCGCGCCGTCGTCGCGTGCGGCCGGTACGAGGGCATCGACGCCCGCCTGGTCCCGGCGCTGCGCGAGCGGTCCGACGTCGACCGCGTCGTGGAGTTCTCGCTCGGGGACTTCGTCCTGAACGGGGGCGAGGTCGCGGCGCTGGCGCTGCTCGAGGCCGTCGTCCGCCTCCTGCCCGGTGTGCTGGGCAACCCCGAGTCGGTCGTCGAGGAGTCCTTCTCGCACGAGGCCGTGCTCGAGTACCCGGTCTTCACCCGGCCCGCGCGCTGGGAGGATCGCGAGGTGCCGCCGGTGCTGCTGTCGGGCGACCACGGCGCCGTCGCGCGCTGGCGCCGGGCCCAGTCGCTGACCCGGACCGTCCAGCGGCGCCCCGAGCTCCTGGCGCGGTTGGACGGGCTGGACGCCGTCGACCTCGCCACGCTCGCCGCTGCCGGCGTCGTCCCCGGGCGGCACGGCCGCCTGATCGGTCCGGTGACGGTCCGTCGCGCCGTCGCGGGGGAGGGCGCACTGGTCGCCGACCTGGCGGCCACCACGTTCGCGCTGGCCTGCCCGGACGAGACGACGATGGCCGACATCCGCGCCCACGTCGCCGCCCACCTCTCGCCCCGGGCGTTCGAGGCGCACCTCGCCTCGGCCGACGACGCGGTGCTGCTCGCGTGCGACGTCGGCGACGTGCCGCTCGGGTACGCCGTGGTGCGGACGGGTGCGCCGTCCGCGGACGCCCCCGCGCACGACGGCACGGGCGCCGAGCTGTCGAAGTGCTACGTGCTCCCGCGGGCCCAGGGGAGCGGTGTCGCGCGCGCGCTGGTGGCCGCCGCCGTCCGGCACGCGCGTGCGGCGGGCGCCGACCACCTGTGGCTCGGCGTGAACGCGCGCAACGCCGCGGCGATCGCGTTCTACACGCGCGCGGGCTTCGCCGTCGTCGGCGAGCGGACCTACCGCGTGGGTGAGGTCGACCACCACGACCACGTGATGGTGAAGGACCTCGCCCCGGGTGTGGCAGACTAGAGCGCCGAGTCGTGCGGAGATCCTTCCGGATGATCCCGCGCTCCCACTGCCGCAGGGGTGGGTGCTCCCGGGTTCGCACGGCACGCACTCCATCACCCCGGTGCCTCGAGCGCCGTCGATCCAGCGTGTGACCTGCCGGCGCACGATGAGGAGCACTCATGCAGAAGCTCGACTCCGTCGATGCAGCGTCGTTGCGCGACGACATCCCCGCCTTCCGGGCCGGCGACACCCTCAAGGTGCACGTCAAGGTCGTCGAGGGCTCGCGTTCGCGCGTCCAGGTCTTCCAGGGCGTCGTCATCGCCCGCGCCCACGGTGGCGTGAGCGAGACGTTCACCATCCGCAAGGTGAGCTTCGGCGTCGGCGTGGAGCGCATCTTCCCGCTGCACACCCCGGCGATCGACCACCTCGAGGTCGTCACGCGCGGCGACGTGCGCCGCGCCAAGCTGTACTACCTGCGCAAGCTGCGCGGCAAGGCTGCGAAGATCAAGGAGAAGCGCTGACCTCAGCGCTCGTCGGCGTGATCACGTCGGCACTGCACTCGTAGCGACGCCGAGCCCGGCCGTCCAGGAGGGATCACCATGACCGACCTGGACGAGCCGGGCTCCGGCGTCTCCGAGACCGCCGCCGGCGACGGCGGTAATCGTCGTCAACGGAGCCGCGGCGCCTCGGCGCTGCGCGAGGCCGTCATCGTGCTGGGGTCGGCGCTGATCCTGTCGCTGCTCATCAAGACGTTCGTCGCGCAGGCGTTCTTCATCCCGTCGGAGTCGATGGAGTCGACGCTGCAGGTGGGTGACCGCGTGCTCGTCTCGCGGCTCGCCCCCGGGCCGTTCGACGTCAGCCGCGGCGACATCGTCGTCTTCGTGGATCCGGGCGGCTGGCTGCCGCCGCAGCCGACCGAGGGCAACGAGGTCCGCAACGTCCTCACCGAGGTCGGCGAGTTCGTCGGTCTGCTGCCCGCCAACACCGGCTCCCACCTCATCAAGAGGGTGGTCGGCCTGCCCGGCGACACCGTGACGTGCTGCGACGACTCGGGTCGGATCAGCGTCAACGGCGTGCCGATCGACGAGCCGTACGTGATCGACGGCGCCGTCCCGAGCCTCCTGGCTTTCGACGTCGTCGTGCCGGCGGACCGCGTCTTCGTGCTGGGCGACAACCGCCCGAACTCCGCCGACTCCCGCTACCACGCGGGTGATCCCGGCGGCGGCATGGTGCCGATGGACAACGTCGTGGGCGTCGCGAACACGGTCATCTGGCCCGCGGACCGCTGGAGCCTCCTCCGCAACCCCGGTGCGACGTTCGAGCAGGTCCCGGACCCCTCGTGACCGTCGGCAAGCCCCCCACGCTCCGGCTCGAGCGTGAGCTCGCCGCGGACGGTGTGCTCGTCGCGGGCATGGACGAGGTCGGTCGCGGCTGCCTGGCCGGACCCGTCAGCGTGGGTGTCGCCGTCGTCGGTGCGACGACGGGTCGTCAGCCCGGCGGGCTGCGCGACTCCAAGCTGCTCCCCGCCACGGCCCGGGAGCGGCTGTGCCCTCCGATCCGGCGCTGGGCGCTGGCCGGCGCCGTCGGGCACGCGAGTCCCGAGGAGATCGACCGGATCGGCATCATCGCGGCGCTGCGCCTGGCGGGCCACCGCGCCGTGGCCGAGGTGACGTCCGTGCTGGGGGTGTCCCCCGCGGTCGTGCTGCTCGACGGGAACCACGACTGGTACACGCCGCCGACCGATGACCTCTTCGCGGCGTTCGACGACGTCGGCGGTGACGCCGACGCGGGCGCTGCTCACGGTCCTCGCGTGCTGACGCGCGTCAAGGCCGACATGACGTGCGCGTCGGTGGCGGCCGCGAGCGTGCTGGCCAAGGTGGAGCGCGACGCGATGATGCGCGCGGCGCACGCCGAGGACCCGCGTTTCGACTGGGCCGGCAACAAGGGCTACGCGGCGCCGCTCCACATCGCGGCGCTGGCCGAGCACGGTCCGACGGCGCTGCACCGCCGCTCGTGGCGGCTGCCGGGCGTCGTGGCCGCCGACCGGGGCATGATGGTCTCGTGAGCGCAGAAGACCTCGAGAACTACGAGACCGACATGGAGCTCGCGCTCTACCGCGAGTACCGCGACGTGGTCGGCCTGTTCGCCTACGTGGTGGAGACCGAGCGCCGGTTCTACCTGGCCAACAACGTGGACCTCCAGGTGCGCTCGGCGGGCGGCGAGGTGTTCTTCGAGCTGACGCTGAGCGACGCGTGGGTGTGGGACGTCTACCGGTCCGCTCGGTTCGTCAAGCAGGTGCGGGTGGTGACGTTCAAGGACGTCAACGTCGAGGAGCTGTCGAAGGCCGATCTGCAGGTGCCGTAGCGGGGTCGGCCCAGCGGCGCACGACGGCGACGCCGGCCACCACTGCGGTGGCTCCGAGCCCCTGGGCGAGCGTGGGGCGCTCCGCGAGCAGGAACCACGCGAGCAGCACGGCGAACAGGACCTCGGCCAGGCCGACGAACGAGGCGACGCGCTCACCCAGCATCCGCACCGAGATCACGCTGACCCCGTACGCGACCGCGGTGGGCAGGGCGCCCACGACCAGGAGCGGCACCCAGGCGGGCACCTGGGAGTCGAGCAGCGTGACGTCGACGAACGGCATCCGGACCGCCAGGATCCCGCTCACCCCGATGAGCACGACGGCGACGGCACCGACCACCATGCCGAGACCGGCCATCGCGAGCGGCGGGATCGTCAGCGGCCTGGCGGTGAGAGCGAAGTAGGACGCGTTGCCGATCGCGGAGCCGGCGGCGAACATCAGGCCGACGGGGTCCAGCGCCAGGCTCCCGGTGAGATCCAGCACGGCGACCAGGCCGAACATCGCCAGGCTCGCCCCCACGAGCACGCCCGGGCGCGGCATGCGCCGCGTGCGGAGCCAGGACCAGCCGATCAGCAGCAGCGGACCCGTGTACTCCACGAGCAGCGCGACGGCGACGGGCAGGCGCTCGACGGCGAGGAAGTACAGGGTCGAGGGTGCGGCGACGCCCAGGATCCCGAACGCCAGGATCCAGCGCCAGTTCTCGCGTGCGCTGCGCCAACCACCCGGCGTGCGACGCAGCACGAGGAGCGTGGGGACCGCCAGGAGGACCGCGCCGATGGTCAGGCGCACGATGATCGCCCCACCCGGGGTCCAGCCCGCCTCGAGCAGCGGCTTCACGAACGGGCCGCTGGTCGCGAAGGCGGCCGAGGCCGCCAGGCCGACGAGCAGGCCCAGGCCGCGGTGGCGGGTGCTGGAGGCGTCTGCTGCGCCGTCGACGGCGACGGGCGCGGGGGCCGCTGCCCCGAGCCCGACGACGGGGGTGGTGTGAGGGTCGAGCAGCGGGGCACCGGACATGGGCGTGTCTTTCGCGAGGGTGGGGCGGGGGTGGAGTGGCCGGAGCGTGTGTCAGGAGTGCGCGTGAGGAGTCCGTGTCAGGAGTCAAACGCTACGATGCTGCTGACGCTAGTGGTCCACCACGTCAGGAGTCAACGACATGTTCAGTCATGACACGACGGTGTCGCTGCACGCGGCCGCCGCCCTCGTGAACACCGCTCGGATGCGCGACGGCGAGGACCGCCTGGGAACCGTCGAGGCTCTCGACGACTTCTACGACGCGCACGACTACTCCGGCACCCACACGCACGACGAGGCCGAGCTGACGGCCGTGCGCGAGGTGCGCGACGGCCTCGCCCGGCTGTGGCGCGTGGACCGCGACGAGGCCGTCGGCCTGGTCAACGCGATGCTGCTCGAGGGGCGTGCGCGGCCGCAGCTCGTGCGGCACGACCACTGGGACTGGCACCTGCACGCGCACGCACCGGGCGCGGCCCTCGCCACGCAGATCCAGGTCGAGACGGCGATGGCGCTGATCGACGTCGTCCGGGCGGGGGCGTTCGACCGGCTGCGGACGTGCGAGGGGTGCGAGGCGGTGCTCGTGGACCTGTCGCGCAACTCCTCGCGGCGGTTCTGCGACGTCAACAACTGCGGGAACCGGGCGCACGTCGAGGCCTACCGTGCACGGCGGTCCGCGCGCGGCTGAGGTCCGCCCGGTGAGGCGGACTGTCCCCAGGGCAGGCGGACGGACCAGCGGCGGCCAGTGATGACGGGGCGACGGCGAGGCGTCGCACGACGGTGCCAACCTCGGGCTCGGAGGTGGTCGACGTGGCCGAGAAGGATGCCCTGGGACGACGGGGTGAGGACCTCGCGGCGTCGTGGGTGCGCGAGCAGGGGTGGGAGGTGCTCGAGCGCAACTGGCGCGGGGAGGGTGGTGAGCTGGACCTCGTGGCGCGGGACGGCGAGGACCTCGTCGTGGTGGAGGTGAAGACCCGGTCGGGGACGGCGTTCGGCGATCCGATCGCGGCGGTCACGCCCGCCAAGGTGGCGCGGCTGCGTCGGTTGACCGGGCTGTGGCTGGCGGCCCACGAGGTGCGCCCGCGCGGCGTGCGGCTCGACGTGATCGGCATCCTCTGGCCGCGCGGCGGGGCGCCGGTGCTCACGCACGTCCCGGGGGTGGGGTCGTGAGCATCGGGCGCAGCCACGCCGTCAGCCTGCTGGGGATGGACGGCCACGTGGTCGAGGTCGAGGCGCACCTCGCGCTCGGGCTGCCGGCGTTCACGATCGTGGGTCGGCCCGATCCGGCCATCGGCGAGGCCCGCGAGCGCATCCGGGCGGCGGTGCAGTCGTGCGGGCTGACGTTCCCTGCCAGGCGCATCACGGTCAACCTGCTGCCCGCCGACCTGCGCAAGGCCGGGGCGTTCGACGTCGCCATGGCGATCGCCGTGCTGCGCGCGGCCGGTGTCGCGCCGCACGCCCCGGAGCGCGTGGTCCACCTGGGCGAGCTCGGTCTCGACGGGCGCATCCACCCCGTGCGGGGCGTGCTGCCCGCCGTGCACGCCGCGGTGCGGGCGGGGTTCACGCGCGTGGTCGTCCCGGCGGGCAACCTCGCGGAGGCGGCACTCGTGCCCGGGATCGAGGCGACGGGGGCGCGGCACCTCGCTGAGCTGATCGCGCGCTACGGGGGCGACGTCGAGGTGCCCGACGCCGTGGGGGAGCCGATCGCCGTCGCTCCCGCCGCGCCAGCGGACGAGCCCGACCTCGCCGACGTGCTGGGCCAGGGCGAAGCACGCTTCGCGCTCGAGGTCGCCGCTGCCGGTGCCCACCACCTGTTCCTCGTCGGCCCACCCGGCACGGGCAAGACGATGCTCGCGTCCCGACTGCCGGGCCTGCTGCCCGACCTGACGGAGGCCGAGGCCGTGGAGGTGACGTCGCTGCACTCGGTGGCCGGGGTGTTCGACCCGGCCGGCGGGCTCCTCACGCGACCGCCGCTGGAGGCGCCGCACCACACGGCGAGCGCGGCCGCCGTCGTCGGGGGCGGCAGCGGCATCCCGCGGCCCGGGGCCGCGTCGCGTGCCCACCTCGGGGTCCTGATGCTGGACGAGGCGCCCGAGTTCGCCAGCCGGGTGCTGGAGACGCTGCGCCAGCCGCTGGAGTCGGGCTACCTCGTGATCGACCGGGCGGCCGGTTCCGCGCGCTACCCGGCACGGTTCCAGCTCGTGCTCGCCGCCAACCCGTGCCCGTGCGGACTCAGCTCCGGGACGGGCGTCGGCTGCACGTGCAGCTCGATCCAGCGGCGGCGCTACCTGTCGCGTCTCTCGGGCCCGCTGCTGGACAGGGTCGACCTGCAGGTCGACGTGCTCCCGAGCAACGCCGCGGTGCTCGCGGGTGACCAGGGCGAGCCGACGGCGCAGGTCGCCGCCCGCGTGCGGCAGGCGCGCGAGCGCATGCGACAACGGTGGTCCGGCACCCCGTGGACCACCAACGCCGAGGTGCCGGGGGCGTGGCTGCGGCGGCACCACCGGATGGACCGCGAGGCAATGTCTGGGGTGACCCGGGCCGTCGACCGCGGCACGTTGAGCCTGCGTGGCGCCGACAGGGTGCAGCGCGTCGCGTGGACCCTGGCCGACCTCGCGGGACGTGAGCGGCCGGGCACGCAGGAGGTCGCGGCGGCGATGACGCTGCGGATCCGGGGGAGTCATGGCTGAACCGCTGCCGGACGCGGACGACACCGTGCTGGCGAGGGTGGCCTGGGGCAGGATCGCCGAGCCGTGCGACCTGCAGGCGGGGGCGCTCGTGGCCCACCTCGGCCACCGAGGGGCGCTGGGATGGTTGCGCTCGACGCGCGCCGAACCGCCGCCGGGACTGTGGCCCGCACCCGTGTGGGAGCGGGCGCGCGCCCGGTGGGCGCCGCGGGTCGAGGGGCTGGACCCCGCCCGCGAGGTCGCGGGGATCCGTCGGCTGGGCGGGCGCGTGATCGTCCCGGGTGACGAGGAGTGGCCGGCGGCGCTCGACGATCTCGACGTGCTGGCGCCGCACTGCCTGTGGGTCCGTGGCGACCCGGGGATCCTGCGTCGGCCCGCGGTGGCGATCGTCGGAGCTCGAGCGAGCACGGGGTACGGCGAGCACGTCGCCGGAGAGCTCTCGGCGAGTCTCGCGGACTCGGGGCTGACGGTGGTGTCCGGCGGCGCCTTCGGCATCGACGCCGTCGCGCACCGAGCGGCCCTCGCGGTGGGAGGGGCGACGGTGGCGGTGATGGCCGGCGGGCTGGACAGGTTCTACCCCGCAGGGAACGCGGACCTCCTGGCACGGGTGGCGCGGGACGGGGCGGTCGTCGCCGAGCTCGGGCCGGGCAGCTCACCGAGCCGGTCGCGGTTCCTCACCCGGAACCGGCTGATCGCGGCGCTCGCGGGCGCGTGCGTGGTGGTCGAGGCGGGCTGGCGCTCCGGGACCCTGTCGACGGCGATGCACGCCGCCCGGCTGCTGCGACCGGTCGCAGCGGTGCCGGGACCCGTGACCTCCGCGGCGTCGGCGGGGTGCCACCGCCTGATCCGGGACGGGGTCGCGGTCCTCGTCAGCGACGCGGGTCAGGTTCGCGAGCTGATGGCGAGCGCGGGGGAGGACCTGGCGGACGAACCGTCCGACGACGCGGTGCGCCGCCCGAGCGACACCCCGCCCGGCCTCGACAGCTCGCACGCCCAGGTGTGGGAGGCGCTCCCCGCCCGCGGTGCGGCGACGCTCGAGTCGGTCGCGCGCGTGGGCGGGCTGGCCGCCCGGGAGGTGCGGATCGCGCTCGGAGCGCTCGAGCTCGCGGGTCACGTGCGACGGGAGGGGGATCGCTACCGCCGCACCGCGACCTGAGGTCCCGGGTGGTGCCTCGAGCCGTGGTCAAGAACGGCCGGTGCGGCCCCGACGCCGCCCACGAACCGCAGGGAGCGTTCTCGGCGGGGGGACGGGGACGGGGACGGGGGGCGCATCGGGTGTGCGTCACCGCGTCACCGCGTCGCCGCGTCACGGCGTCACCGCGTTGCGGCGTTGCGGCGTTGCGGTGCTTGCCAGGAGGGGCTGGGCGGGTCACCGTGAACGTGTGGCGGGGACGGGTGGTGCGACGCGAGCGACGAGTGGGGCCGACGCCCCGACGCCCGTTCCGGACGGGGTGCGCCCGGGGGACGCCGCCGTGGTGGCGGAGTTCGCCGCCCACCTGTCGTTGCAGCGCGGGCTCTCGGACCACACCGTGCGGGCCTACGTCGGCGACGTCGTCGATCTGCTCGCCTCCGCCCCGGGCTCGGCCTCCGGCGCCGACCTCGCGCGCGTCGACCTCGCCGTGCTGCGTCGCTGGCTCGCCTCCCTGGCCGCGCGCGGGCTCAGCCGGTCCACGCTCGCCCGCCGCGGCGCGGCCGCCCGGACGTTCACCCGGTGGGCCACGCGCCAGGGACTCATGAGCACGGACCCCGGACTCCGGCTGCGCAGCCCCCGTCCCGACAGGGTGCTGCCGACCGTGCTCACGCCCGCGCAGGCGGCGGCCGCCGTCGGGGATGCCGCTGCCGTCGGGGGTGCAGCAGGCCGGGCCGGAGGCGGTGTGGGCCGCGGCACCGATTCCGACGCCGGCGCCGCAGCAGCCGCCGATGCCGATGCCGGCGCGGCGACGGATCCTGTGGGCGAGGCGCTCCGGCGTCGCGACCGGGCCGTGCTGGAGCTCCTCTACGGCGCGGCGCTCCGGGTCTCGGAGCTCACCGCGCTCGACACCTCCTCGCTCGAGCACACCGAACGGCTCGTCCGGGTGCTGGGCAAGGGGCGCAAGGAGCGCGTGGTGCCGTACGGGGCCCCGGCCGCCTCGGCACTGGGTGCCTGGCTGGCGGTGCGCGACCAGCTCGTGACGCCGGGGTCGGGGCGGGCGCTGTTCCTCGGTCGACGCGGCGGTCGCATCGACCCGCGCGCCGTCCGGACGCTCGTGCACGCGGCGTCGGCCGCGGCCGGGGGTCCGGAGATCGCGCCGCACGGACTCCGCCACAGCGCCGCGACCCATCTCCTCGAGGGTGGCAGCGACCTGCGCTCGATCCAGGAGATGCTCGGCCACGCCTCGCTCGCGACCACCCAGCGCTACACCCACGTCAGCTCCGAACGACTGCTGGCCGCCTTCGCCCAGGCGCACCCGCGAGCCTGACGTTCGACGGCGGCCCCGCCGTCGCCCCGGAGTACGGGGAACGGGGAACGGGGACCGGGGCGGTGACTGTCACGTTTCCACCGGTTCGCTCGACGACTGTCACGTCTGGTCCGGCTACCAGCGCGCGAACCGGACGCCGGGTGACAGCCACCGAGCGGGAAGTCCGTGGCGGTGCTGCGTCGGAGCGATCCGGCGGTGCTGCGTCGGTGACGATCCGGCTGTCAGGGCGAGGGGACGATCCGGTCGTCAGGGCTCGGCGACGACCTCGACCTTGAATCCGGCCGCGTTCTCGAGCCACCCGGCGTAGTGGTCGGGTCCGCCGGCGTGGGGGTACCGATCGGGGTACAGCGGGAACCAGCCGTGCGCCGGGCCGTCGACCATGATCGCGTCCACCTGCGCCCGACCCCCGCCGAGGAGGGCCAGGTGGTTCAGCCCGGGTCGGCGCCGGTCGTGCACGTCCGCGCCGAGGTTCGGGGAGGTCGTCAGGGTGAGGTACGGGCGGTGGGCCGCGCTGGTCACGAGGCTGGGCCCGGGGACGGGGACGGGGACGGGGACAGGGTCGGACCCGAGGACGGGGTCCGACCTGAGGACGGGGTCAGACCTGAGGACGGGGTCGGACCCGGGAACGACGTGGGCCCCGGGAACGACGTGGGCCCCGGGAACGACGTGGGCCCCGGGAACGACGTGGGCCCCGGGAACGACGTGGGCCCCGGCAACGACCACGGGCTCGGCGGACGGGACGGCCCAGGACTCGCCGCCCGCCTCGCCGCCGCCCCACGTCTGCGTCCGCACCAGGCCGAGCCTGTCCAGGAGCCACCCCCACTCCCGGCGGGTCCTTGCGAGGTCGGCGACCCAGATCTCGAGGTGGTGGAGTCCGGGCACGACGCCCATCCAACCAGCGACTACTCCCAGAGTCGGATCACCACCTCTCCCGCGACCAGGAGCGTCGGGTCGACGTAGGTCTGCGGACCGGTTCGGGCGCCCCAGTGGAGGGTGGCGCCGCCGTCGCCGGGCACGACACCGCCGGCTCCCGCGTGCCCGGCGGCGAGCGAGCCGATCACCACCCCGCGCGTCACCGTCTGCCCGGCGACGACGGTGGCGGTGACCGGTTCATAGGTCGTGCGGATGCCGTCGGCGTGGTCGATCGACACGACCCCTCGTCCGGCGACCGGACCGGCGAACGCGACGACGCCGTCGGCCGCCGCCCGGACCGGCGCTCCGACCGCCCCGGCGAGGTCGACGCCCCGGTGGCCCGCCAGCCACGGCTGCTCCGGGTCGTCGAAGCTCCGCACCACCGTCGCCGGCTCCACCGGCCAGGCGTAGAGCACGGCTCTCGGGGCGCTGGTGGCGCCCTCGGCCGCCGACGCCGACGCCGACACCCACACCGGCGGCGGCGCTACCTGCGCGGCGACCGGTGCGGGGCGCGGGGGCGGGGTGGTCACCGAGGTGGCGAGCACCGCCGTCGTCGCGAGGGCGGCGAGGGCGGCGCCACCGGCGAGGACGCGGAGCACCTGGGGCATGCGGTGATCCTGGGGCGCGCACGCCGGGGCGTGCGGCGCACGCGGCACCACGATCGAGGTGGCGTGCCGTCGTCGTCGCGGGGGACAGTCGCCGCGCACGCCACGCCGGTCGCGGCCCCGGTGCCACCGCTCGCACCACAGCATCCTCGGCACCGCGAGGACCGACCTCGCCGGTCGGGTAGTATCGCCGGTGCAGTCGGCATGTGCCGACTGACATCGCGTGCCCGCACATCGGTGCGACAGCCGCGGACGTCCAGACCGGTTCGCCGGTCGAGCATCCGCGGACCCAGTCGCCCGAGGCGCCCCTGATCGGTCCACCTCCGGGTGGTCCAGGAGCGTCGCGAGCACCAGGCCGCCGCTCGACACGAGCAGCGGAACAACCGGATCAGCGGGCGCACCCAGGGGGGCGTCCGCGAGTTGCGCGGGCACACGTCCGCGCCGAAAGGACGTGCCATGGCCGTCGTCACCATGCGCCAGCTCCTCGAGAGCGGCGTTCACTTCGGGCACCAGACCCGTCGTTGGAACCCGAAGATGAAGCGCTTCATCTTCACCGAGCGCAACGGCATCTACATCATCGACCTGCAGCAGTCGCTGCTGGACATCGACCGTGCCTACAACTTCGTCAAGGAGACGGTCGCCCACGGCGGCAGCATCCTCTTCGTCGGCACGAAGAAGCAGGCCCAGGAGGCCGTCGCCGAGCAGGCCGCGCGCGTGGGCATGCCCTTCGTCAACCAGCGCTGGCTCGGCGGCATGCTGACCAACTTCCAGACGGTGAGCAAGCGCCTCGCGCGTCTCGCCGAGCTCGAGGACGTCGACTTCGACGACGTGGCCGCTTCCGGCCGCACGAAGAAGGAGCTCCTCATGATGAAGCGGGAGAAGATCAAGCTCGACCGCACCCTCGGTGGTATCCGCACCATGGGCAAGGTCCCCTCCGCCGTGTGGATCGTCGACACGAAGAAGGAGCACCTCGCGATCGCCGAGGCGCGCAAGCTCAACATCCCGATCGTCGCGATCCTCGACACCAACTGCGACCCCGACGAGGTCGACTTCCCGATCCCGGGCAACGACGACGCCATCCGCGCCGTCGGTCTGCTGACCCGCGTGATCGCCGACGCCGTCGCCGAGGGCACCATCGCGCGTCACTCCGGCGGTTCCAGCAACGCGGGCGAGGCCGCCGAGCCGCTCGCCGCGTGGGAGCAGGAGCTGCTCGCCGCCAGCGAGGCCGGCAAGGACGAGTCCGCAGCGGTGGCCGACGCCGCCGCTGACGTCGCGCAGGAGGCCAAGGCCGACCCCGAGGTCACCGACGAGGTGGCCGTGGCTGCCGAGGTCGTCGCCGAGGTCGTGGCCGAGGCCACCACCGACGAGACGCCCGCCGACGAGGCGCCCGCGCAGGAGTCCGCCCCCGAGGCCGACGCCGCGCAGGACGCCAAGGCCTGAGCCTTCCCGACACCCAGCACTGACGAGAGAGAGTCACACACCATGGCGAACTACACCGCTGCTGACATCAAGGCGCTGCGGGAGAGGTCCGGCGCCGGCATGCTCGACGTCAAGAAGGCGCTCGACGAGGCCGGCGGCGACGTCGACAAGGCGATGGAGATCATCCGCGTCAAGGGCCTGAAGGGCGTCGCCAAGCGTGAGGGTCGCAGCGCGTCGGAGGGCCTCGTGGCCGCCGCCGTCGTCGACGCCCCCGACGCCGACGGCCAGGTCGGCGTGCTCGTCGAGATCAACGCCGAGACGGACTTCGTCGCGAAGAACGCGGTCTTCATCGACCTCGCCGAGAAGGTCCTCGGCGCAGCCGTGGCCTCCGGCGCGGCCGACGCCGAGGCCCTCGCGTCCGCCTACATCGGCGAGCGCTCGGTCCAGGACGTCGTCGACGAGACGGCCGCCACGCTCGGCGAGAAGATCGTCGTGCGCCGCGTGGCCCGCCTCGCCGGCGAGGTCGTCTCGACGTACCTGCACCGCACCGCCAAGGACCTGCCCCCGCAGGTGGGTGTCCTCGTCGCCGGCAGCAAGCCCGCCGGTGAGGTCGCCACCGAGGTCGCGATGCACGTCGCCGCGTACTCCCCGGTCTACCTCACGCGCGAGGAGGTCCCGACCGACACGGTCGCCGACGAGCGCCGCATCGCCGAGGAGACCTCGCGCAACGAGGGCAAGCCCGAGGCCGCGATCAGCAAGATCGTCGAGGGTCGCCTCAACGGGTTCTTCAAGGACCAGGTCCTGCTCGAGCAGGCCTACGCCCGTGACCCGAAGAAGACGGTCGGCAAGGTCGTGACCGAGGCCGGTGGCGAGCTCACCGGTTTCGTGCGCTTCCGCGTCGGCGCCTGATCCACCGCTGGCCTCGGACGGTCGGGACCTCCCGACCGTCCGGGGCCACACGCGCACCTGGCGCGACCTGCTCCCCATCCCCCTCCTGGAAGGCACCGAGGTGACGACGACGTCGGAATCCCCCCGAGCACGACGCGTGCTCCTCAAGCTCTCCGGCGAGGTGTTCGGCGGCGGGACCATCGGTCTCGACCCCGACGTCGTGGCGAGCGTGGCCGCGGAGATCTCCGCGGCCGTCGCCGACGGCGTCCAGGTCGCGATCGTCGTGGGCGGAGGCAACTTCTTCCGCGGCGCCGAGCTCTCGCAGCGCGGGATCGACCGGTCGCGCGCCGACTACATGGGCATGCTCGGCACCGTCATGAACTGTCTCGCGCTGCAGGACTTCCTCGAGAAGGCCGGCGTGAGCACGCGCGTGCAGACCGCCATCGCGATGGGTCAGGTCGCCGAGCCGTACATCCCGCTGCGCGCCATCCGGCACCTCGAGAAGGGCCGCGCCGTCATCTTCGGCGCCGGCGCCGGCATGCCGTTTTTCTCCACCGACACCGTGGCGATCCAGCGGGCGCTCGAGACGCACTGCGACGAGGTCCTCGTGGGCAAGAACGGTGTCGACGCGGTCTACACCGCCGACCCCCGGACCGATCCCCACGCCCGCCGCCTCGAGCGCCTGACGTTCGACGACGCGATCCGGCAGGGCCTCAAGGTGGTCGACTCGACCGCCTTCAGCCTGAGCCGGGACAACGCGCTGCCGATGCGCGTGTTCGGCATGGGTGAGCCCGGCAACGTCACCCGGGCGCTCCGGGGTGAGAGTATCGGAACGCTGGTCACCGCCTGAGGCGGTCGCAGGCGTACCCCGGGTCCGCCCGGGAGCAGGAGACATCAGCGGCTCATCAGCCGCGCGACCGTGCCGGACGCACGACAAAGGAGCTGCAGTGATCGACGACGTTCTCCTCGAGGCCGAGGACAAGATGGACAAGACCGTGGAGGCGGCGCGCGAGGACATGGCGTCCATCCGGACCGGGCGTGCCAACGCGAGCCTGTTCACCAAGATCCTCGTGGACTACTACGGCGCACCGACGCCGCTGCAGCAGCTCGCCGGCGTGACGATCCCCGAGGCTCGCGTCGTGCTGGTCTCCCCGTACGACCGCTCCGCCACGAACGACATCATCAAGGCGCTCCGCGAGTCCGACCTCGGCGTGAACCCGACCGACGACGGCAACGTCATCCGCATCTCCCTCCCGCAGCTGACGGAGGAGCGCCGCCGCGACTACGTCAAGCTGGCCAAGACCAAGGGCGAGGACGCCCGCGTGTCGGTCCGCTCGATCCGCCGCAAGGCCAAGGACGAGCTCGACCGCCTGGTGAAGGACGGCGAGGTGGGCGAGGACGAGGGCGCCCGCGCCGAGAAGGAGCTCGAGGGCGTCACGAAGTCGCACGTCGAGACCATCGACGAGCTGCTCGCCAACAAGGAGCGCGAGCTCCTCGAGGTGTGAGCGACAGCATGACCACGCACGACCCGGACCACGCCGAGACTCCCGCACCCCCGCTCACGCGCCGTGAGCTGAGGGCGCTGCGGGAGTCCGGCGTCCTCCCCGTCGTCGGCGCCGAGACCACGACCGTCGTCGTGCCGCAGGAGCCCGAGCGGATCGAGTCCGCCGACACGAGCGGCGCCCCCGAGGTCCCGTCCGTCCCGACGGCGCCGCCCACGATCGACCTCCGCGCACCCCTGGTGCCCGAGCCCACCCCGAGCGACGTCCTGACCGCCCGAGCGGGCCGCAACGTCCCGGTGGCCGTGGGCGTCGGGGTCGGCCTCGTCATCGCCCTGGTGGCCAGCCTGTTCCTCCGCAAGGAGGTCTTCGGGCTGTTCGCCCTGGCCACGGTGGCCGGCGCGCTGATCGAGCTGCGCGCGGCCCTCGCGCGCCAGAGCATCACGCTGCCGGTGCTGCCGATCCTGGTCGGCGCCGTCGGCATGTTCGTCTCGGCCTACCTGGCCGGACCCGAGGCGCTGCTGGTCTCGTTCGTGCTCACCGCGGGCGGCGTGGTGGTCTGGTGCGCGCTGGACGGCGGCGGACTGCGCGTGCTGCGCAACGCCACGGCCGCGATCTTCGTCGCGGCCTACGTCCCGTTCCTGGCGTCGTTCCTCGCTCTCGCGCTGGCGGCGGACGACGGCGAGTGGCGCGTCCTCATCGTCGTCGTGCTGGTCGTCGCGTGCGACACGGGCGGCTGGGCCGCCGGCGTGACGATGGGACGGCACGCGCTCGCGCCGTCGATCAGCCCGAAGAAGTCCTGGGAGGGGCTGGCCGGGTCGACCGCGCTCGCCGTCCTCGTCGGCTCGATCCTCGTCCCGCTGGTGCTGGACGCGACGTGGTGGGTCGGCGCGCTCGTGGGCGTCCTCACCGTCGTCGCCGGACTCGTCGGCGACCTGGGGGAGTCCCTCATCAAGCGCGACCTGGGCATGAAGGACATGGGGGACTCGATCCCCGGGCACGGCGGCATCCTCGACCGCGTCGACGCCCTCCTCGTGGCGGCCCCCGTCGTGGTCACCGCCCTCGCCCTGGCCGCACCCGCCCTCTGACACCCCGCCCGCACGGTCACGCGGCCGCCAGCAGGGCACAATGGAGCCATCATGACGACCACCACCCCGACCCCCGCCGGCACGGCCCTCCCCGCCACCACCCCCGACGGGCGGCCGAAGCTGCAGATGGCGGCCCCGCGGCGCGGCAAGCCGCCGATGCACCTCGCCGACCTGACGTCCGCCGAGCGGAAGGCGAAGGTCGCCGAGCTCGGCATCCCGGGCTTCCGGGCCGACCAGCTCTCGCGGCACTACTTCACCCACTTCACGCGGGACGCCGAGCAGATGTCCGACCTGCCCGCCGCGGCCCGCGACGAGCTCGTCGACGCGCTCCTGCCGGAGCTCATCACGCCCGTGCGCACGATGGCGGCGGACGGCGGCGAGACGCTCAAGACGCTGTGGTCGATGCACGACGGCGCGAAGGTCGAGTCCGTCCTCATGCAGTACCGCGACCGCACCACGCTGTGCGTCTCGAGCCAGGCGGGCTGCGGGATGGCGTGCCCGTTCTGCGCCACCGGCCAGCTCGGCCTGACGCGCAACCTGTCGACCGCCGAGATCATCGAGCAGGTCCGCCTCGCGGCCGCCGCGAGCCGCGACGGGCTCACCTCGCGCGGCCCGAACCGCCTGAGCAACGTCGTGTTCATGGGCATGGGCGAGCCGCTGGCGAACTACAAGGCCGTGGTCGGCGCCGTGCGCCGCATGATCAACCCGGCACCGGACGGCTTCGGTCTCTCGGCGCGCAACGTCACGGTCTCGACCGTCGGTCTCGTCCCGGCGATGCTCAAGCTCGCCGACGAGAAGATGCCGATCACCCTGGCGCTCTCGCTGCACGCGCCCGACGACGAGCTGCGCGACGAGCTCATCCCGGTCAACTCCCGGTGGAAGGTGGGCGAGGCGCTCGACGCCGCGCGCCACTACTTCGAGGTCACCGGACGCCGCGTGAGCATCGAGTACGCGCTCATCCGCGACATGAACGACCACGGCTGGCGCGCCACGCTGCTGGCCGACGAGCTGCTGAAGCGCGGACGCGGCTGGGTGCACGTCAACCCCATCCCGCTGAACCCGACGCCGGGTTCGAAGTGGACGGCGAGCGATCCCGACGTCGAGGACGAGTTCGTGGCACGGTTGCGTCACGCGGGCATCCCCACCACGGTGCGGGACACGCGCGGAAGCGACATCGACGGTGCGTGCGGTCAGCTGGCCGCAGGTGCCGAGGACCAGCCCGGCCGCCCGGCGTCGCAGAAGGCAACCAGCACGACGGTCGGCACGACGACCAGCGGAGCGCAGGAGGCGGATCGGTGACGGAGCTGTTCCCCCGCGTGTCGACCACGGCACGCGGGTACGACATCGAGCAGGTCGACGCGTTCTTCGAGCGCGCCCGTCACGACTACGAGGGCAGCGTGTCCGGTGAGGTCACGACCGGGACGACCGGGAGGACGGCGCTCGGCGCACCCCCGTCCACCGCCAGTGCCACCGCCGACGCCGACGCCGACGCCGACGCACACGCCTCCGAGGCCGCGACGCCGGCTGCCGGCCCGCTCGACGCCGCAGCCGTCCGCGTCGCGGCGTTCGACCTCGTGCGGCACGGCTACTCGCCCGCCGCCGTCGACTCGGCGCTGGACCGGCTCGAGGCCGCCTTCGTGGCCGCCGACCGCGCCGACTTCATCGCCGAGAACGGGCAGAGCGCCTGGATGACCGGCGTCGTCGAGCGCGCCACCACGCTGTACGAGCGCCTGACGCGCCCCCCGGGCGAGCGGTTCGCGCCGCCGCAGCACGGCCGCGGCTACGACGCCGCCCAGGTCGACGCGCTGCTCGACCGCCTCGTGGCCTACTTCGACGAGGGCACGCCGATCCAGGCCGGCCAGGTCCGCTCCACCACGTTCGACTCCGCCCCGCGCTCGCGCTCCTACGCCGAGGGCCCGGTGGACGCCTACCTCGACCGCGTCGTGGACGTGCTGCTCGCCGTCGAGTGACGTCCTGATGTTCTGGGTCGGCGTCGCCGTCATCGTCGTGGGGCTGCTGGCCTCCATCGCCTGGCACGAGCTGGGACACCTGCTCCCCGCCAAGAAGTTCGGCGTGCTCGTGACGCAGTACATGATCGGCTTCGGCCCCTCGCTCCTCAGCCGCCGTCGCGGCGAGACCGAGTACGGCCTCAAGGCGATCCCGCTCGGCGGGTACATCCGCATGGTCGGGATGTTCCCGGGTGAGGCGATGCTGCCCGCCGCCACCGCGCACCGCCGCGACCCCGCCGCCGTCGGAGGCTGGCGCCGCCGGACGCGCTCGATCGCGGCCGAGGCGCGCGAGTTCTCCGCGCAGGAGGTCCCGCCCGGTCAGGAGCACCGCACGTTCGCCGCCCTCTCGGTGCCGCGCAAGCTCGTGATCATGGCCGGCGGTCCGTTCGCCAACCTCGTGCTCGCATTCGTCCTGCTCGCCGTCGCCATGATCGGCATCGGCCTCCCGGCCACCACGACCACGCTCGGCACCGTCTCGGCCTGCGTCCCCGCGGCGGGGGCCAGCGAGTGCACCGACGCCGACGCCCCCTCACCCGCGCAGGCCGCCGGACTCGAGGTCGGCGACGTCCTGGTGTCGTGGAACGGCGTCGCGGCGCAGGACTGGGCGAGCGTCCAGGGCGCGATCCGCGACGGCGGCACCGCGCCCGCCGACGTCGTCGTCGAGCGCGACGGCGCCCCGGTCCAGCTGACGGTGACGCCCGTCGTCGCCGAGCGCGAGGTCGTCGGCCAGGACGGGACCGTCACGACGGCGCAGATCCCGATCGTGGGCATCTCGCCCACGCAGGTGCTCGAGCGCGCGAGCGTCGGGGACCTCGGCAGCACCTTCGTCCAGGGCGTGGGGGAGACCTTCAAGGTCGTCGTCACGCTGCCCGCGCAGCTCGTCGGCGTCGTCTCCTCGACCTTCGGCTCGGCCGAGCGCGATCCCGGCGTGGTCGGGCTGATCGGTGTGGGTCGGCTGGCGGGCGAGGCGACGAGCACACCCACGGACTTCGGCGCGGCGGGCGCGGCGCTGACCCTCCTGCAGGTGCTGTCGTCGCTCAACCTCGCGCTGTTCGCGTTCAACATGATCCCTCTGCTCCCGCTCGACGGCGGACACATCGCCGGCGCCCTCTGGGAGGGGCTGCGCCGTCGCGTCGCGCGGCGCCGCGGGCGGCCCGACCCCGGCCCGGTCGACGTCGCCCGGCTGCTCCCGCTGACCTACGTCGTGGTCGTCGCGCTCGTCGCGGTCTTCGTCCTGCTCACCGTGGCCGACATCGTCGACCCCCTCTCGCTGGTCTGAGGCGTGGGCTGGCGGACCCCGGCGGGACCGGTGGCACGGGCGCTGGGGCCCGACGACCTCGGTGACGCCCTGGCGCTGTGCTCGCTGGACCCCGTCGGATCCGTGCTGGCGGCCGTCCGCCTGGCCGACAGCGCGGCACGCCCGTCGTTCGGGTCGGGGGCCTGGGGTGCGTTCGAGGACGGTCGGCTCGTGGCCCTGGCGTGGGTCGGGGCCAACGTCGTCCCGGTGAGCCCCACGGGGCGCGGCCTGGAGGCCCTGGCTCGCGCCGTCGTCGTGCACCAGCGCTCGTTCTCCTCGCTGGTCGGGGACGCCCCGGCGGTCCACACGGTCTGGAGCCACCTGTCGCAGGCGTGGCCCAGCCCGCGCCAGATGCGTGCGGACCAACCCTCGCTCGCGATCACCGGCACGCCGGCCGTCGACGCCGATCCGTCGGTGCGGCCCGCCGTGATGGACGAGCTGGAGCTCGTGCTGCCGGCGAGCGTGGCCATGTTCACGGAGGAGTACGGCTACTCGCCGCTGGGCAGCTCCGGCGCCTACGCCGCGCGCGTGCGCCAGCTGATCGACGGCGGGCGCTCGTTCGTGCGGATCGGCCAGGGTCCCGACGGTCCGCGCGTGGAGTTCAAGGCCGAGATCGGGGCGTTCGCGCTCGGCGTCGCCCAGGTGCAGGGGGTCTGGACGCACCCCGACCTGCGCGGGCACGGGCTGGGCGCCGCCGGGACCGCCGCCGTCGTCGAGCACGCCTACGCGCTCGGGGCGCGGACCGTCTCGCTCTACGTCAACGACTACAACGCCACGGCCAGGGCCGTGTACCGCCGCGTGGGGTTCGACCAGGTCGGCTCGTACGCGACCGTCGTGCTCTAGGCGGGTGAGCCCGCTGGCATAGGCTGGGGCCGTGCTGATGCGGATGTCCACCCTGTTCCTGAGAACCCTGCGCGACGACCCCGTCGACGCCGAGGTCGACTCCCACAGGCTGCTGGTGCGGGCCGGCTACATCCGGCGGGCCGCCCCCGGCATCTACACGTGGCTGCCGCTGGGGCTGAAGGTCCTGGCCAAGGTCGAGCAGGTCGTGCGCGAGGAGATGGCCGCGGCCGGGGCGCAGGAGATCCACTTCCCGGCGCTGCTGCCCCGCGAGCCCTACGAGGCCACCAACCGCTGGACGGAGTACGGCCCGAACCTCTTCCGGCTGCACGACCGCCGCGGCAACGACTACCTGCTCGCGCCCACGCACGAGGAGATGTTCACCCTCGTGGTCAAGGACCTGTACTCCTCCTACAAGGACCTGCCGCTCGCGCTCTACCAGATCCAGACCAAGTACCGCGACGAGGCGCGTCCCCGCGCCGGCCTCCTGCGCGGCCGCGAGTTCATCATGAAGGACGCCTACACGTTCGACATCGACGCCGAGAGCCACGCCGCCTCCTACCAGGCCCAGCGCGACGCCTACGAGCGCATCTTCGCGCGGCTCGGTCTGCCCTACGTGATCGTGACGGCGACGTCCGGTGCCATGGGCGGGTCGCGCAGCGAGGAGTTCCTCTCGCCGTCGCCGATCGGCGAGGACACCTACGTCCGTTCGGCCGGCGGCTACGCGGCCAACGTCGAGGCGGTCACGACGCCGGTGCCCGAGCCGGTCCCGTTCGACGGCGCCCCCGCGGCGCACGTCGAGGACACGCCGGACACCCCGACGATCGCCTCGCTGGTCGACGTCGCGAACGCGCGGTTCCCCCGCCCCGACGGCAGCTGGACCGCCGCCGACACGCTCAAGAACGTCGTCGTCGCGCTCACGCACCCCGACGGCGGTCGCGAGGTCGTCGTCATCGGCCTGCCCGGCGACCGCGAGGTCGACCTCAAGCGTCTCGAGGCCGCTGTCGAGCCGGCTGCCGTCGAGGCGGCTGGCGACGCCGACTTCGCCGCGCACCCCGAGCTCGTCAAGGGCTACATCGGTCCGAGCGCGCTCGGACCGAATGCGGCCGGAGCGCGCGACGTCGCGCCCGACGGCCGCGTCCTGGCCGGTGCCGTCCGCTACCTGCTGGACCCCCGTGTCGTGCCGGGCACCCGCTGGATCACCGGGGCCGACGAGGCCGGGCGCCACGTGTTCGAGCTCGTCGCCGGTCGCGACTTCACCGCGGACGGCACCATCGAGGCCGCCGAGGTGCGCGCCGGGGACCCGGCGCCCGACGGCTCCGGTCCGCTCGAACTGGCGCGCGGGATCGAGATGGGTCACGTGTTCGACCTCGGCACCAAGTACTCCCAGGCGCTCGGCCTGACGGTGCTCGACCAGAACGGCAAGTCGCGCGTCGTGCACATGGGCTCGTACGGCGTCGGCGTCTCGCGCGCCGTCGCGGCGCTGGCCGAGAACTTCCACGACGAGCGCGGCCTCACCTGGCCGGTCGCCGTCGCCCCGGCGCACGTGCACATCATCGCCACGGGCAAGGACGAGGCCGTGTTCACGGCGGCCGAGGAGATCGCGACCCAGGCGCAGGAACGTGGCCTCGAGGTCCTGATCGACGACCGCCGCAAGGTCTCGCCCGGCGTGAAGTTCGCCGACGCCGAGCTGCTCGGCGTCCCGGTCGTGGTCGTGGTCGGACGCGGTCTGGCCGACGGCGTCGTCGAGGTGCGTCGCCGCGCCGCCGGCGTCACCGAGGAGGTCAAGGTCGCCGGGGCGGCGGGGCACGTGGCCGAGGTCGTGGCGTCGCTGCGCTGAGCCGAAGCATCATGGACGACGGGGGACCCACCGATGGTGACGAGCATCCTGCTCCTGCTGCTGGTCGCGCTGGCGGCGGTCGGGCTCCTCGCTCTCGTGATCGTGCTCGTGGTCGTGGGTGCGCGCCGCAACCGCGCACGGGTCGGAGAGCTGGCCGGTCTGGCGGCCGCCCGCGGCTGGCGCTTCCACCCGGACGGGCGCGGCCTCGAGGAGCGGTTCACCGGTGATCCGTTCGGGCGCGGGCGCCGCCGGACCGCCTCCCAGGTGCTCGAGGGTGTGCACCAGGGCTGGCCGTTCATCGCGTTCGACTACTCCTACGTCACGAGCAGCGGGAACGACGGTCGCGACACCACGAGCTGGTTCTCCGTCGTCTCGCTGCACCTCGGGGCGCGGGCCCCGCTGCTCCAGGTCCGACCGCAGTCGGCGTTCGGGCGGTTCTTCGCCGACTCCTTCGGTTCGGACTTCCGCATCGGTCACGCGCCGTTCGACGACTCCTTCGACGTCCGGACGGACTCGCCGGAGTTCGCCCTGGACGTCCTGGGACCGCAGGTCGCGGAGATGCTGCTCGCGACCCGGGACCGCGCCTGGCGCTGGCACGGTGACTCGCTCCTGGTGTTCCGGCCCGGCAGGCACGCCGCCGCCGAGATCGACGGCGTGCTCGCGCAGGCCGCGCACCTCCTCGGTCTCGTCCCGCCCCACGTCTGGGCGCGGCTGCGGGGCGGCCCGAGCGACGCGCCGCTCTGAGGCGCGGCCCGTCCCCCACGGCACCCTCGTCGCCACCTAGGGTCGACGGCATGTCGAACTCCTCCTTCCCGTCGTTCTTCGTCATCTTCGGCGTGGTGATCGCGATCATCGTCGTCAGCGGGGTCGTCTCCGCCAGGCGGAGCCGGGAGCGGACGCAGGCGCTGGTCGCCTACGCGGCGGCGCGCGGCTGGCTGTTCCACGCCGACGGCACCGGTCTGGAGGACCGGTTCGGGGGCGAACCGTTCCAGCGGGGGCGGCGCCGTCGTGCCTCCCAGGTGCTCGAGGGCACCCACCGGGGCTGGCCCTTCATCGCGTTCGATTACACCTACGTCACGAGCAACGGCAAGAACAGCACCACGCACCACTTCTCGGTGGTCTCGCTGCACCTCGGCGTGCGCACCCCGATGCTGCAGGTGCGGCCCCAGTCCGCGTTCGGGCGGTTCTTCTCGGACGCGTTCGGGACCGACTACCACATCGGTTTCCGCGAGTTCGACGACGCCTTCCACATCAGGACAGACTCCACCGAGCTCGCGCACGACGTGCTGACGGAGGCGTTCTGCCGCCGGCTGCTCGCCGCCCCCGAGCGGGCGCTGCGGTTCCAGGGCGACTCGCTGCTGCTGTTCCGCACCGGGCGGCACGACCCGGCGGAGGTCGACGCCGTCCTGGAGCAGGGGAGCGAGCTGCTCGCGCTGGTCCCCGCGCCCGTGTGGGAGCGGCTGCGCGGGGTGGGCGGTCCCACGGACGCGCCCGTCTGATCAGTCGGTGCTCGCCGCCGGGCCGGGGAGCCCCGGCAGGACCACGGCGGGGGAGTCGAGCGGTCCTGTCGCGCCCAGCGCGCGGGCGCGCAGCAGCGCCTCGAGCGCCGCGTCGAGCCCGACCGTGCGGGAGGCGGCCGGAAGGGCGCTGGTGACCCACAGCGAGGCGACCTCGGTCTCCAGGGCGATCGCGGCGGCCACGGGGTCGCCGTCCAGGAGGGGCCCGACGTCGTAGATCGCCTCGCGGGGATCGGCCTCGCCCCCGGTGGATCCCGCCCGGGCGGCCAGCAGCTCCGCCGTGCGGCGCAGCGTGGCGGCGCGACGGTTCCAGTCGGTCTGACGCGCGTCGTCACCGTCGCGCGCGGCCAGCACCTCGTAGGCGTACGCGGCGGCGTCGAGTCCGCGCACCAGGGCGTCGACGTCGCGGAACGTCGCCAGCCGGAGCGCGTTGGTGTCGGTGCCGCCCGTGGGCAGGGGAGCCGCCGGGGCGACGCCGGTCGTCCCGACGACCTCGTGCGCGGCCAGCGCGCGCCACAGGGCCACCGAGGCGAGCACGGTCGCGGTGCTGCCGGGGACCTGCGCGAGGTCGGAGCGCGCGTCGTCGTAGCCGGTCACCAGGAGTGCCACGGTCCCGACCAGGTCCGTGACGGGTGGCGCCACGGACGGGTCGGCGGTGCCGTCGGTCTCCGATGCCGGGTCGGCGGCGGCACCCGAGGCGCCCGCCCACTCCCCGCCGAGGTCCTGAGCGTGCGCCGCGCTGGCGGCGGCGATCTGCTGCAGGCGGTCGACGACGGACGCGGCGGCGGGATCGCTCTGCGCCGCGGTCGCGGCGGTCGCGATCGCCTCGGCGTCGGAGACGGCGCCAGCGCGAGCGGTCTCGGCGGCGTCGGCCGTCACGGGCGGCGGCTCCGGCTGCTCCAGACGGACGCCGCAGCCGCTCGTGAGCCCGACGAGCACGGCGACGCAGGCCGCCAGGGTGACGCTCGCACGCCCGGGGGCGAGGCCGTCGTGACGCCCGGTGCGGGGCGGACGGGTGAGGAAGGAGGCGGAGCGGGGCACGGGGCAACGGTAGTCTTGTCCGGCTGCGGTGCGTGGGTACGCGCCGCGGGAAGCGCACATAACTACACACGGGAGGCGTCATGACGGCCGAGGAGCTGAACCGACGACTGCGCGCGGTCGTCGAACCGCTGGCGAGCAGCCACGACCTGGTCGCGGAGAGCGCGCAGCTGCGCACCCGTGGTCGGCTGCGCACCGTCGTGGTGGTGCTGGACCTCGCCGACGGCCCCGGATCTCTGGGCTCGGACCTGCTGGGTGAGGTGACGCGCGAGATCTCCGACGCCCTGGACGCCGACGACGTCGTCGAGGGTGCCTACACGCTCGAGGTGTCCTCGCCCGGCGTGTCCCGTCCCCTGACGCAGCCCCGCCACTTCCGCCGCGCCGAGCGACGCCTCGTGCGCCTGGCCCTGACCGACGGGAGCACCCTGGTCGCCAGGGTGCGCTCCGCCGACGACGACGGGGTGACCGTCTCCCGCGACGGCGCCCCCGACGGCACCCACGAGACGCTGACCTACGCGCAGATCACCACGGCCACGGTCGAGGTCGAGATGCGCCGCCTGGAGGAGAACTGATGGACATCGACATGGCCGCGCTGCGGCTCATCGAGCGCGAGCGCGAGATCGGCTTCGACGTGCTCGTCTCGGCGATCGAGCAGGCGCTGCTCACCGCCTACGAGAAGACGCCGGACGCGAAGGACCGCGCCCGCGTGGAGATCGACCGGTCGACCGGGCACGTGAGCGTGTTCGTCACCGAGACGACCGGTGAGGGCGACGACGTCGCGACGCACACCTACGAGGACACTCCCGACGGGTTCGGCCGCGTCGCGACGGCGACGGCGCGCAGCGTCATCGTGCAGCGCCTGCGCGACGCCGAGGACGAGCAGGTGCTCGGCGCGTACCGGGGCTCGCAGCTCCAGCTCATCTCGGGCGTGGTGCAGCAGGGCGGACGCGGCGGCATCGTCCTGGTCGACCTCGGCGGCGGCGTCGAGGCCGTGCTGCCCCCGCACGAGCAGGTGCCGGGCGAGGTCCTCGCGCACGGCGAGCGCATCAAGGCGTACGTGACCGAGGTCGCCCGCGGCCCGCGCGGGCCGTCGATCACGCTGTCGCGCACGCACCCCAACTTCGTGCGCCGGCTGTTCGAGCACGAGGTCCCCGAGGTCGCCGACGGCAGCGTCGAGATCGTGGCCCTGGCGAGGGAGGCCGGCCACCGCAGCAAGGTCGCGGTCGAGTCGCACGTCGCCGGGATGGGCGCCAAGGGTGCCTGCATCGGCCCGATGGGTCAGCGCGTGCGCGCCGTCATGGCCGAGCTGCGCGGCGAGAAGATCGACATCGTGGACTTCTTCCCGGACCCCGCCAAGTTCGTCGGAGCCTCGCTGTCCCCGGCGCGCGTGACCAGCGTCACCGTCGTGGACGAGGCCGCCCGCGCGGCGCGCGTCGTGGTCCCCGACTACCAGCTCTCCCTCGCCATCGGCAAGGAGGGTCAGAACGCACGGCTGGCCGCGCGTCTGACCGGGTGGCGCATCGACATCCGGTCCGACGCCGCGCCGCAGGACGAGGCCCCGGACCGTGGGCCGGTGGGCGACGAGCGCGGTCAGGGGTAGACTGATGGGCGGGTCGACGACCCGACGCCCGCGTCCAGGACGCGAACCAGCCCCGACATCCGAGACCGACGCCACTGCGGCGAGCCTCGGATCGGGTCCGGTACGCACGTGCGTGGGGTGTCGGACGAAGGCCCTGCGGTCCGCCCTGGTGCGCGTCGTCGCCGTTCCGGGCACCACCCAGGTGGTGCTCGACCGGCGTGGTGACGCCCCGGGCAGGGGAGCGTGGCTGCACGAGCAGCACAGCTGTCTGGACCGGGCGCTCGCGCGCCACGCCGTACCCCGCGCCCTGCGACTGCAGGACGCGGACGCCTCGCAGGTCGAGGCAGCACTCCGAGCGGCCATCCGCCCGGAGTGATCGAGCAGCAGTTCACGAGCGAGAGCGGGATGAGACGCCGATGGGCCCCCGATGAGCACTCAGCAATGAGCTCGAACCAGTAGACGAGGTCCTCCCTTCCCGGGTGGACCCGGAGAAGGAGAGTTGTGGCCAAGACCCGCGTGCACGAACTTGCACGAGACCTCGGGATGAGCAGCAAGGATCTGCTCGACCAGCTGAAGTCGATGGGGGAGTACGTCAAGTCGGCGTCCTCGACCATCGAGTCCCCCGTCGAGCGCCGCGTGAGGGAGAAGTTCCCCACCGCGCCCGCCGCAGAGAAGCCCGCAGACAAGCCGGCCCCGAAGCCGGCCGCCGCTGCGGCACCCGCCGCCCCGGCGCCCGCGCCGTCCGCCCCCGCCCCCGTGGCACCCGCCGCGCCCAGCGCGCCGCAGGCCGCTGCGCCGAGCGATGCCCCGGCCGCGCCCGCCCCGGTGAGCCCGGCTCCGGCCGCGGCCCGTCCGGGTGCTCCGCGTCCCGCGGCACCCGCGCCCGCCGCTCCGGCCCCGGCCGCCCCCGTGGCTCCCGCGGCGTCGGCTCCGTCGGCCCCCGCCGCTCCCGGCGCCACCCCCGGCCCGCGCAGCAGCGCGCGTCCGGGCAACAACCCGTTCGCGCCGTCGCAGGGGATGCCCCGTCCGGCTCGCTCCGGCGGCGCCGCACGTCCGGGCAACAACCCGTTCGCGCCGTCGCAGGGCATGCCCCGTCCCGGCGGTGCCGGTGGCGCCGGCGGCCCTCGCCCCGCTCAGGGTGCCGGCGCGCCGACCGGCGCCGCCGGTCCTCGCCCGGGTGGCACCGGCGGTCCGGGTGCCGGTGGCCCCCGTCCCGGCGGTCCCCGCCCCTCGCCCGGCGCCATGCCGGCGCGCAGCTCCGTCGGTCGTCCCGGCGCCCCCGCTCGCGGTGGCGCAGGTGCCGGTCGCGGTGGTCCCGGCGGTCGTCCCGGTGCCGGTGGCGGACGCCCCGGCTTCGGTGGCGCTCCCGGTGGTGCGCCGGGTGCCGGCGGCGGTCGTCCCGGAGGCGGCGGTGGCCGTCCCGGTGCCGGCGGCCGCGGTGGTACGCAGGGTGCGTTCGGTCGCGCCGGTGGCCGCCCGGTCCGCGCACGCAAGTCGCGTCGGGCGAAGCGCCAGGAGTTCGAGCAGATGTCCGCGCCGTCGATCGGTGGGGTGCAGGTTCCCCGCGGTGACGGCAGCACGGTCGTGCGCATCCGTCGGGGCGCGAGCCTCGCGGACTTCGCCGACCGCATCGACGCCAACCCGGCGAGCCTCGTCACGGTGCTGTTCCACCTCGGTGAGATGGCCACGGTCACGCAGGCGCTCGACGAGAACACGTTCGAGGCGCTGGGCGCCGAGCTCGGCTATGTCATCGAGGTCGTGTCCCCGGAGGACGAGGAGCGCGAGCTCTTCGGCAGCTTCGACATCGACCTGGACGCCGAGCTCGAGGCCGAGGGCGACGACGACCTGGCGGCACGTCCGCCGGTCGTGACCGTCATGGGTCACGTCGACCACGGTAAGACGAAGCTTCTCGACGCCATCCGCTCCACGGACGTCGTGGCGGGCGAGGCCGGCGGCATCACGCAGCACATCGGCGCCTACCAGGTGTCGGTCGAGCACGAGGACGCCGAGCGCGCCATCACCTTCATCGACACCCCCGGTCACGAGGCGTTCACCGCCATGCGTGCCCGTGGTGCCGACGTCACCGACATCGCGATCCTCGTGGTCGCGGCCGACGACGGCGTCATGCCCCAGACGATCGAGGCGCTCAACCACGCGCAGGCCGCCGGTGTGCCGATCGTCGTCGCGGTCAACAAGGTCGACAAGGAGGGGGCGAACCCCGACAAGGTCATGCAGCAGCTGACCGAGTACAACCTCGTCGCCGAGGCCTACGGCGGCGAGACCATGTTCGTCAACGTGTCCGCCAAGAACCGCACGGGCATCGACGAGCTGCTCGAGGCCGTGCTCCTGACGGCCGACGCGTCGCTGGACCTGCGCGCCAACCCCGACAAGGACGCGCGCGGTGTGGCCATCGAGGCCAACCTGGACAAGGGTCGCGGTTCCGTCGCGACCGTCCTGGTCCAGTCCGGCACGCTGCGCGTGGGCGACTCGATCGTGGCGGGCAAGGCCTACGGCCGCGTCCGTGCCATGTTCGACGACCACGGCGACAACCTGTCGGAGGCGGGCCCGTCCCGTCCGGTGCAGGTGCTCGGTCTGACGTCGGTCCCGCGTGCGGGTGACACGTTCATCGTCGCGCCCGACGACCGCACGGCCCGCCAGATCGCCGACAAGCGCGATGCTGCCGACCGCGCGGCCAACCTGGCCAAGCGTCGCAAGCGGATGAGCCTCGAGGACTTCACCCTCGCTCTCGAGCAGGGCAAGGTCTCCACGCTCAACCTCGTCCTCAAGGGCGACGTGTCCGGTGCCGTCGAGGCGCTCGAGGACGCGCTGCTCAAGATCGACGTGGGTGCCGAGGTCGACCTGCGGATCATCCACCGCGGTGTCGGTGCGATCACGCAGAACGACGTCAACCTCGCGACCGTCGACAACGCGGTCATCATCGGCTTCAACGTGCGTCCGGACGTCCGGGTGTCCGAGCTGGCCGACCGCGAGGGTGTCGACATCCGGTACTACTCGGTCATCTACGCCGCCATCGACGACGTCGAGAGCTCGCTCAAGGGCATGCTCAAGCCGATCTTCGAGGAGGTCCAGCTCGGGACCGCGGAGATCCGTCAGATCTTCCGCAGCTCCAAGTTCGGGAACATCGCCGGTTCGCTGGTGCGTTCCGGCCTCATCCGTCGCAACAGCTCGGCACGTGTGCTGCGCGACGGCGTCGTGATCGGGGACAACCTGAAGATCGAGTCCCTGCGCCGCGAGAAGGACGACGCCACGGAGGTCCGCGAGGGCTTCGAGTGCGGTATCGGGCTCGGCTCGTTCAACGACGTCCGTGACGGCGACGTCATCGAGACGTTCGAGACGCGGGAGAAGGAGCGCACGGCGTGAGCGACAACTCTCGTGCCATCCGGCTCGGCGAGGCGATCAAGGAGATCGTCGCCGTGATGCTGGAGCAGCGGATCAAGGATCCGCGGCTCGGGTTCGTCACGGTGACCGACGTCAAGGTGACCGGCGACCTCCAGCAGGCGACCGTGTTCTACACGGTCCTCGGCACGGACGACGACGTCGCCTCGACGACGGCGGCGCTGGAGTCGGCCAAGGGTCTGCTGCGGACCGAGGTGGGTCGGCGCACCGGGGTGAAGTTCACCCCGTCGCTGATCTTCCAGCTGGACCGCACGCCGCAGACCGCGTCGGACATCGCGGAGGCGCTCCGCATCGCCCGTGAGCGCGACGCCGAGGTGGCGGCCCTGGCCGCCGCGGCGGTGTACGCGGGCGACGCCGATCCCTACCGCAAGCCGGTCGTGATCGGCGCCGACGAGCAGGACGACGCCGCGGAGCGGGACGACGCCGGCGAGGCGACGTCCTGAACGAGAGCACGCAGACGAGGCCGTTCGGGGACGCCCCGGACGGCCTCGTCGTCGTCGACAAGCCCGCGGGCTGGACGTCGCACGACGTCGTCGCCCGGATGCGGCGGCTGCTGCGCACGCGCAAGGTCGGCCACGCCGGCACGCTGGACCCGATGGCCACGGGCGTGCTCGTCCTCGGCGTCGGGCGCAGCACCCGGCTGCTCACCTACGTGGTGGGGGCCGACAAGACCTATCTCGGCACGATCCGGCTCGGTCAGGACACCGTCACGGACGACGCCGAGGGTGACGTCACGTCCTCGGCCGGCGCGGCCGGGATCGCCGAGTCGGCGGTCCGGGACGCGCTCGTCCCGCTGACGGGCGACATCCTCCAGGTGCCGAGCTCGGTGAGCGCCATCAAGGTCGACGGTCAGCGGTCCTACGCGCGGGTGCGCTCGGGTGAGGACGTGGCGCTGCCGTCGCGGCCCGTCACCGTGAGCGAGCTCGTCGTGACGGACGTGCGTCGGGGTGCGGCGGAGGACGGCACGGCCGTGCTCGACGTCGACGTGCGCGTCACGTGCTCGTCCGGCACCTACATCCGCGCCATCGCGCGCGACCTCGGCGCCGCGCTCGGCACCGGGGGACACCTCACGGCGCTGCGCCGGACCAGGGTCGGCGGGTTCGACCTCGACCGCGCCGCCGACCTCGACGCGCTCGCCGCCGCGAGCGAGGCGGGGGAGATCGCCCTGATCGGCCCGGCCGACGCCGCCGGGGCCGTGATGCCGGTGCGGCGGGTCGACGCCGCCGAGGCGGCCTCGCTCGGCTACGGCCAGCGCATCGACGCCTCGGGCGAGGACGGGCCCGTCGCCGCCGTCGGCCCCGACGGTGTGCTCGTGGCCGTCCTGGGCGACGAGCGGCGCGACGGTGCCGTCCGTGCGAAGCCCGTCATCGTGCTCGCGCCGCGCTGAGACACCAGCTGAGTCCACACTGGTGGCGTGACCGGCACCGACCTCCGCTCGATCCACCACCCCGGCGCGCTCGTGGGGCCGCTGTGGGCCGTCGCGGTCGGGCGCGGCGCGCCCGTCGTGCTGCTGCACGGCAACTCCGAGAGCCACCGCGTCTTCGACGCCCTGGTGCCGCACCTGGCGGGATCCCTGACGCTGGTCGGGCTCGACTCGCGCGGTCACGGGCTGTCCCCGCGCGGTGAGCGGGGGCTGACGATCGCGTCGATGGCCGACGACGTCGCGGCCACCCTCGCGGCGCTGGGCCTGGACCGGCCCGTCGTCGTCGGCTTCAGCGACGGCGGCAACATCGCCCTCGAGCTCGCGCTGCGGCACCCGGACGCCGTCGGCCCGCTCGTGGTGGTCGGGGCCAACCTGTTTCCCGAGGGGCTCACGCCGTTCTCGAAGCTGACGACCGACGTCGCGCACGCCGCCACGGTGCTCGGCTCGCGCGTCGCGCCGGCGCTGGGGCCGCTCGCCGAGCGGCTCGGGCTCATGGTGCACGACCCCCGCATCGACCCCGACGCGCTGGGGGCGCTGACGCAGCCGGTCCTGGTGGTGGTGGGGGAGCGCGACGCGATCCGGCCGGAGCACACCGCGCTCATCGTCGACTCGATCCCGCGTGCTCGACTCGCCGTCGTGCCCGGTGTCGGCCACATGGTGCCGGTGCGGGCCCCCGCCGCGCTCGCGGACCTGGTGCGCGGGGTGGTGCGTGGATCGCGGGACCCCGGCGAGGTGGCAGGCTAGAGGACTGCTCGCCACCTCCGGCGGGCCGGAACAGGAGAGTGGCGTGGAGGTCTGGGAAGGACTGGGGCGCGTGCCTGCGGGCACGGGACCGAGCGTGGTCACGATCGGCAACTTCGACGGCGTTCACCGCGGTCACGCGCAGGTGCTGCGGCACGTCGTCGAGGAGGCGCGCGGCCGGGACGCGATCGCCGTCGCCATGACGTTCGACCCGCACCCCTCGAGCGTGCACCGGCCCGAGGCCGTGCCGGAGCAGCTCACCGGCCTGGGCGACAAGCTCGACCTCGTGGCGCAGGCCGGGGTCGACGCGGTGCTCGTGGTCGCCTACACGCCCGACTTCGCCTCGCAGGGGCCCGAGCAGTTCGTGCGGCGCTACCTCGTGGACACCCTGCGACCCGTGCTCGTCGTGGTGGGGCACGACGTCCGGTTCGGCGCCGGCAACACCGGTGACCGCACGACCATGACCGAGCTCGGCCGCCGCTACGGGTTCGACGTGGAGGTGCTCGCCGACGTCGCCTCCGACGCCGACCGGCGCTGGTCCTCCACGTGGGCGCGCGAGCTGCTCGCCGCAGGACGGATGGACGAGCTGGCCGAGGTGCTCGGGCGTCGGCACGCGATGCGCGGCGCCGTCGTGCACGGCGAGGCGCGCGGCCGCCTCCTGGGCTTCCCGACGGCGAACCTCGACCCCGCCTCCTCCGGCGCCGTCCCCGCCGACGGGATCTACGCGGGCTGGCTCGTGCGGGGCTCGGGCGCGGCGACGGGCGGCGGCGGGGAGCGGCTGCCCGCGGCGATCTCCGTCGGCACCAACCCGACGTTCGACGGCGTCACGCGTCAGGTCGAGGCCCACGTCATCGGTCGCACGGACCTCGACCTGTACGGCGAGGAGGTCGTGGTGGAGTTCGTGCGGCGGCTGCGCCCGACGTTGCGCTACGAGGGCGCAGAGGCGCTCGTGGCCCAGATGCACACCGACTGCGCGCAGGCGCTGGAGGTGCTGGGGGACCAGCGCCTGGTGTAGGGTGAAGACGCCGTCAGAACGGCCGCGGACCTCTCTGCCCGGGTGAACCAGCCCCGGTGCGCCGCGCAACGACACCACAGGAGAACCATGCCTCTCGATGCCGCCGTCAAGCAGCAGATCATCGCCGAGTACGCCACCACCGAGGGTGACACCGGTTCGCCCGAGGTCCAGATCGCGATGCTCACGCAGCGCATCAAGGACCTGACGGAGCACCTCAAGCTCCACAAGCACGACCACCACAGCCGCCGGGGCCTCATGCTCCTGGTCGGCCAGCGTCGCCGCCTCCTGGGCTACCTGCAGAAGGTCGACATCGAGCGCTACCGCTCGCTGATCGCCCGCCTCGGTCTGCGCCGCTAGCACACCGCGCTCCGGCCCGGACCCTCTCGGGTCCGGGCCGGTCGTGCATGCGCCACCAGCACCACCCGCTCGTCCCGTCACACCAGCACCACATCCACCCGCAAGCGTCGGCACCGCCGTCGGTCCTCGGTAGTGGCTCCCGTCTCCCGGCACTCGGCCGCGGAGCGAGGGCCTCGATCGAAGACGGGCGCCGGTCGGCGCGCGAACCACGAAGGAGGGCACCCGTGGAGGGTCCCGAGATCACGTTCGCCGAGGCAACGATCGACAACGGTCGCTTCGGCACCCGCACCATCCGCTTCGAGACCGGCCGTCTGGCCAAGCAGGCCGGCGGCGCCGTCCTGGCCACCCTGGACGAGGACACCGTCGTGCTCTCGACCACGACGGCCGGCAAGCACCCCCGCGAGGGCTTCGACTTCTTCCCCCTCACGGTGGACGTCGAGGAGCGGCAGTACGCCGCCGGCAAGATCCCCGGCTCGTTCTTCCGCCGCGAGGGCCGCCCCTCGACCGAGGCGATCCTCGCCTGCCGTCTCATCGACCGCCCGCTGCGCCCCCTGTTCGTCAAGGGTCTGCGCAACGAGGTCCAGGTCGTCGAGACCGTGCTCGCGATCCACCCGGACGACACCTACGACGTGCTGGCGATCAACGCCGCGTCGGCGTCCACCCAGATCTCCGGTCTGCCGTTCTCGGGTCCGGTCGGCGCCGTGCGCGTCTCCCTGATCGACGGCCAGTGGGTCGCGTTCCCGCGCTACAGCGAGTCGGCCAAGGCCGTCTTCGAGATGGTCGTCGCGGGCCGCGTCGTGGAGACCTCCGACGGCCCCGACGTCGCCATCGCGATGATCGAGGCCGAGGCCTCCGAGGCCGCGTGGGACCTCATCCACGGCCAGGGCCAGCAGGCTCCGACCGAGGACGTCGTGGCCGCCGGCCTCGAGGCCGCCAAGCCGTTCATCCGTGCGCTCGCCGAGGCGCAGCTCTCCCTGGCCGGCCAGGCCGCCAAGGAGATCCGCTCCTTCCCGCTGTTCCCCGACTACGAGACCGACGCGTTCGACGCGATGTCCTCGCAGGCCGGCGCGGACCTCGAGCAGGCCCTGCAGATCGCCGACAAGCAGACCCGCGAGTCGCGTCTCGACGAGGTTCGCGACGCCGCGATCGGCGCCCTCCAGGCCGGCTTCGACGGCCGCGAGAAGGAGCTGCACGCCGCGTACCGCGCCCTCACGAAGGCCGCGATCCGTCGTCGGATCCTCACGGACTCCTTCCGCATCGACGGCCGCGGCCTGCGCGACATCCGTCCGCTGTCGGCCGAGGTCGAGGTCCTGCCCCGCGTCCACGGTTCGGCCATCTTCGAGCGCGGCGAGACCCAGATCATGGGCGTCACCACGCTGAACATGCTGAAGATGGAGCAGCAGCTGGACACGCTGTCGCCCGTCACGCGCAAGCGCTACATGCACAACTACAACTTCCCGCCCTACTCCACGGGCGAGACGGGCCGCGTCGGCAGCCCCAAGCGTCGCGAGATCGGCCACGGGGCGCTCGCTGAGCGCGCCATCATGCCGGTCCTGCCGGCCCGTGAGGAGTTCCCCTACGCGATCCGTCAGGTGTCCGAGGCGCTCAGCTCCAACGGCTCCACCTCGATGGGCTCCGTCTGCGCCTCGACCCTCTCGCTGCTGAACGCGGGTGTGCCGCTGCGCGCCGCCGTCGCCGGCATCGCGATGGGTCTGGTCTCCGAGAGCATCGACGGCGAGACGCGCTACGCCGCGCTCACCGACATCCTCGGCGCCGAGGACGCGTTCGGCGACATGGACTTCAAGGTCGCCGGCACGCGTGAGTTCGTCACGGCCATCCAGCTCGACACGAAGCTCGACGGCATCCCCGCCTCGGTGCTCGCCGGCGCCCTCTCCCAGGCGAAGGAGGCTCGCCTCGCGATCCTCGACGTCATGGCTGAGGCCATCGACACGCCCGACGAGATGGCCCCGACCGCGCCCCGCGTGATCACGGTCCAGGTCCCCGTCGACAAGATCGGTGAGGTCATCGGCCCGAAGGGCAAGATGATCAACCAGATCCAGGCGGACACCGGCGCCGACATCTCCATCGAGGATGACGGCACCGTGTTCATCGGCGCGACGGACGGGCCGTCCGCCGAGGCCGCGCGGGCGGCGATCAACGCGATCGCGAACCCGCACATGCCCGAGGTCGGCGAGCGCTTCGTCGGCACCGTGGTGAAGACGACCACGTTCGGCGCGTTCATCTCGCTCTCGCCCGGCAAGGACGGTCTGCTGCACATCAGCCAGATCCGCCGCCTCGTCGGTGGCAAGCGCGTGGAGAACGTCGAGGACGTGCTGTCCATCGGCCAGAAGGTCCAGGTCGAGCTCGCCGAGATCGACCCGCGCGGCAAGCTCTCGCTGCACGCGGTCATCGAGGACGACGAGTCCGCCGAGGGCTCCGACGCCGCGGGCGACGAGGCCTGAGCATGCCCCGACCCCTGGATCTCGAAGGACCGGGCTCCGGGGTCGGCACGTTCGACCACGCGGTCGAGGGGGGAGGACGGCTGCAGCGCACCGTCCTCCCCGGCGGGATCCGGGTGCTGACCGAGGCCATGCCCGGTCAGCGCTCGGTCTCGGTCTCCGCGACGGTGGCCGTCGGCTCGCGTGACGAGCACGACGGCCACCACGGCTCGACCCACTTCCTGGAGCACCTGCTCTTCAAGGGGACGCCGCGGCGCGATGCGCTCGAGATCGCCGAGGCCTTCGACGAGGTCGGCGGTGAGGCGAACGCCGCCACCGGCAAGGAGAGCACCTCCTACTTCGCGCGCGTGCTCGACGCCGATCGTGCGATGGCCGTCGACGTCCTGCTCGACATGGTCACCTCGGCGACGCTGGAGCCGGAGGCGTTCGAGCTCGAGCGCGGGGTGATCCTCGAGGAGATCGCCATGACCGAGGACGATCCGGCCGACGTCGCCCACGAGACCTTCACGGGTGCCGTCTTCGGCCAGCACGCGCTGGGACGCCCCATCGGAGGGACGCCGGAGACGATCCGCTCGGTGCCGCGCGAGGCCGTGCTGGAGCACTACCGCCGGACCTACGGCCCCTCCGAGCTGGTCGTCACTGCCGCCGGTGGCGTCGACCACGACGAGCTCTGCGAGCTGGTGCTGGCCGGTGCCGCGCTGGGGGGCTGGGACCTCGCGCCCGACGCCCGACCCGTCGCACGCCGCACCGGCGAGACGATCCCGGAGGCGCCCGGCTCCGCCACCACCGTCAACCGGCCCACCGAGCAGGCCAACATCCTGCTCGGCGGCCGTGCGCTCCCCGCGGGCGACCCTCGACGGTTCGCCATGTCCGTGCTGAACGCGGTCCTCGGCGGCGGGATGTCCTCCCGCCTGTTCCAGGAGATCCGCGAGCGCCGCGGTCTGGCCTACTCCACCTACTCCTTCTCCTCGGGCTACACCGAGGCCGGTCTGTTCGGCCTCTACGCCGGGTGCACACCCGGCAAGGTGACCGAGGTCGTCGCGGTGATGGACGAGCAGTGGCGCGCCCTCGCGGACACGCCCGTCTCGGCCGACGAGCTGCGCCGCGCCGTCGGGCAGCTCTCGGGCTCGCTGGTGCTGGGGCTGGAGGACACCGGTTCGCGGATGGCGCGCCTGACGCGGTCGGAGATCTCGCTCGGCGAGCTCTGGACGCTCGAGGAGACCCTCGAGGCGCTGCGGGCCGTGACCGCCGCCGACGTGCAGGACCTCGCCGCCGACCTGCGCACGAGCCCCCGCTCGCTGGTCGTCGTCGGACCGTTCACGCACGACCTCGCCGGCGAGCTGCTGGCGCGAACCGCCTGAGACGGGACCCCCGATGACCGAGCCTGCTGTCCACCCCCGCCGCGCCGTCGTCACCGGGGGTGGCACGGGCCTCGGCGCGGCGATCGCCGAGCGGTTCGCCGCTGACGGCGACGACGTCGTGATCGTGGGGCGTCGCCCCGACGTGCTCGTCGCGACGGCGGAGCGGCTGAACGCGCGGCTCGGCCGCACCGCCGTGACCACGCACGCGTGCGACCTCGCCGAGGCGAGCCAGGTCGAGGACCTGGCCGCCGCCGTCGCCGAGGACGGTCCGGTGGACGTGCTGGTCGCGAACGCGGGCGGCGGCAGCACGCGCGCCGGCGCGGACCTCGCCGAGACCGCGCGCCTGACGACCGACCTGTTCACGCTCAACGTCCTCACCGCGGTGCTGACGATCGAGGCGTTCCGCCCCCACCTGCGCCGGCCCGGCGCGCGCGTCCTCACGATGAGCTCCATCGCCGGCGTGCGCGGCGGCGGTACCTACGGGGCCATGAAGGGCGCGATCTCCTCGCTCACGCTCGGCCTCGCGGCCGAGCTCGGACCCGAGGGGATCACCGTCAACGCGCTCGCTCCCGGTTTCGTGCCCGACACGGAGTTCTGGCAGGGACGGTTGAGCGAGAGCGCCGTCGACCAGCGTGTGCGCCCGACGCTGCTGGGTCGCGCCGGACTCCCGTCGGAGGTGGCCGACGCCGCCGCCTACCTCGCAGGCCCCGGCGCCGCCTGGACCACGGGTCAGATCCTCCAGGTCAACGGTGGCGCCTGCCTCGGCCGCGGCTGAGCGACGGCTCCGGGCACGTAGGGTTGAGCGGGTGAGCATCACTGTGGCCGTGCTCGGCGCGGCGGGTCGGATGGGCAGCACCACGACGGCGGCGGTGCGGGCCGCCGACGGGCTGGAGCTGGTCGCCGAGCTGGGGGAGGGCGACGACGTCGCGGCCCTCACCGGTGTGGCCGACGTCGCGATCGACTTCACCGTCCCCGAGGTCACCGAGGCCAACGTGCACGCGCTGCTCGACGCCGGGGTCCACGCCGTCGTGGGCACGACCGGCTGGGACGCGGCCGCGCTCGGACGGGTCAGGGCCCACGCGTCCACCCGCCCCGACGTCGGCGTGCTGATCGCCCCCAACTTCGCGCTGTCGGCCGTGCTCGCGATGCGGTTCGCGTCGGTCGCCGCCCGCTACTTCGCCTCCGCCGAGGTGGTGGAGATGCACCACCCCCGCAAGCTCGACGCCCCCTCGGGCACGGCCGTCCACACCGCGCACGGCATCGCCGCGGCGCGTGCCGAGGCGGGTCTGGGCGCCATGCCCGACGCCACGGCGACGTCGCTGCCGGGGGCCAGGGGCGCCGACGTCGACGGCGTCAACGTCCACTCCCTCCGGCTGGCGGGTCTCGTGGCGCACGAGCAGATCTTCCTGTCCAACCCCGGTGAGCTCCTCACCATCCGCACCGACTCCTTCGACCGGGTGAGCTTCATGCCCGGCGTGCTGCTCGCGGTGCGCGAGGTGGCTGCCCGTCCGGGCGTGCACGTCGGCCTCGATACCTACCTCGACCTGTGAGGCCCTCCCTCGCGCGCCGCTCGCTCTGGGCAGCGATCGCGCTGATCCTGCTGCTCGGGCTCTACGTCGTGGCCGTCGGGGAGCGGGGCGTGCTGCTGCTGCGCTCCGGCGAGGCCGTCGGCATCGCGCTCGGGGCCGCCGTGCTCGTGATCCCGGTCCTGACCGTGTGGTTCCTCGTGCGCGAGGTCGGCCAGGCGCGCGCCGTCGACCGCCTCACCGGTGTGCTGGCCGCCGAGGACGCGCTCGAGGTCGACGACCTGCCGCGCAGCCCCGGCGGGCGCATCGACCGGTCGGTCGCGGGGGAGCGGTTCGAGCCCGCGCGGGACGCGGTCGTGGCCGAGCCCGAGAGCTGGCGCGCCTGGTACCGGCTCGGGTGGGTCTACGACGCCGCGGGGGACCGCCGTCGTGCGCGCGAGGCGCTGCGCCGGGCCGTCCGGCTCGAGCGCGACGCGCGCCGCTGACGCTCGGCGCCCACCGACGGGCCCGGGCGTCAGTGCGGGTGCGGGTGGTCGTGCTGACCGGGACGGGGCGCGGCGGCCGGCTCGGGCTGGATGACGCCCGTGAGCAGGAACTCCTCGCGCTCGCCCCCCGGCACGTCCAGCACGCGGCGGACGCCGACCTCGGCGAGCCCGGCCGAGGTCAGGAAGCCGGTCCGGGAGGTGTCCTCGCGCAGGCTCCAGGCGCCCACGTGGTGGGCGCCGCGCTCGCGGGCGAGGTCGACGGCGGCGGCCAGCAGCCGGGAGCCGTGGCCCTGCCGGCGGTCCGCCGGTGCCACCTCGAGCGCGACCAGCTCGGTGGTCCAGCCGTCCGGAGCCGCCTCCTCGGGGGTCGCCGGGTCCGCGGGGTCCGGACCGCCGGCCGCGAGCGAGGCGGCGGAGGGCGCGGTGGCCACGAAACCCACGACGCGCGGGCCCGCCGCCGCCACGAGCACGCGCCCGCGCGGATCGGGCGGCGACGCGATCGCCGCGGTCCAGGACGCGGCGACGACCGTCGGGTCGATCGAGGAGACGGCCTCCTCGCCGAGCCGCTCGCGCCACGCGGCGAGCTGGAGAGCGGTGACGACCTCGGCATCGGCGGGGGTGGCCGGGCGCACGGAGACGTCGGCGACGAGGGGGGAGAGCATGCCCCCATCCTCGCGCACGGGGCTCGTCCGCCTGGACCGCACCGGGACCTCGCCGTGACCTGACCGTGACCTCGGAGGTATCGTGGGGCGGTCGTGCGCACCGGCGCACCCGCGCGTGGCGCGCGCCTGGCGCCCGTCCCCGCAACGAGTGCGTGTCGAGAAGGAGGTTTCGGGTGAGCCCTGCCACGTACCGACGTCGTCGTCGCGTGCTGGCCGTGGCGCTCTCGCTCGTCGCGGCCTCCGGCGTCTCGGCCGCCCACCTCGGCGAGCGCTCCGCGAGCGCCGAGCGCATCACCGCCGTGCGCGACTCCGCCGTGGTCACCGAGCAGGGCATGCGCGTGGCCGTGGACGCGGCGCGAAGCGAGCTCGAGCTCGAGGTCGGATCCGCGGCAGCCGTGCTGGCGGGCACGGATCTGGACACCCCCGCCGTCCCCGAGGGGAGGCGAGGACTCGCGAACGACGGCGTCGACCCCGCCGCCGTCGAGCAGCTCAGGGCCGCCGTGGCCGATGCCGAGTCCGCGCTCGCCGCACCCGTGGAGCTGACCAGCGTGCCCGCGGTCGTCGAGAGCGTGCTCGTGGACGTCCCCGTCACCACCACGCCCACGGTGACCGACGTGACCGACACCTCGGCCGCCGTCGCCGCCGCTGCGGACGCCGTCCGCGCCGCTCGCCTCGTCGCCGCCACGCAGGGCGTGCTGGACGCACTGGCCGCGGGCGAGCAGCGCCTGGCGTCGTGGGAGCCGATCGCGGCGGATCCGGCCGTGCTCACGGGTCTGCGCGACGCCGTCGCCGCCGGGGTCGCCGTGCGCGAGGGCGCCACCGTCGACGGCGAGGCCGCCGCTCCCGTGACCGACCTCGACGCCCTGCGCGCCGTGCAGACGGACCTCGAGACCGCCACCGCATCGCACGCCGAGGTCGTGACGCGCCCCGATGCCCCGACCACCGTCGGCGGCATCCCCGTCATCAGCAAGGCCGTCCCGCTGCCGCTCGGCTACGACCCGGGCATGCAGCCGGAGGTGTCCGCCGCGTTCGACCGGATGGCGGCCGCCGCCGCGGCCGAGGAGGGCCTGACGCTGTTCGTCGCGTCCGGGTACCGGTCGTACGACGACCAGGCCGCCACCTACGGTCGGTGGGCGGCCGAGCACGGGTCCACCTACGCCGACCGGTTCTCCTCCCGTGCGGGGTTCTCCGAGCACCAGAGCGGTCTCGCGCTCGACGTCAACGACCCCTCCCGGGCCTTCGACGGCACCCCGGAGGCGACCTGGGTCGCCGCGAACGCGGCGCGGTTCGGGTTCGTCGTGCGCTACCCGGAGGGCAAGGAGGCGATCACCGGCTACGTGTACGAGCCGTGGCACCTGCGGTTCCTCGGCGTCGAGCTGGCCACCGAGCTGACCGACGCCGGCCTCACCCTCGAGGAGCACCTCGGGCTCTCCGCCGACTACCTCGGCGGAGCCCCGTGACCGGCGCCGACATGGCGCTCCGGCCCAAGGTCCGGCACCCGGTCCGGGCGCTCGGGCGTCCTCCCTTCGACGGTAGGTTCCTCCCATGAGCACGCGCAACGCCCGCGCCCTGGCGGAGTTCGGCTCCGTCTCGGTCGCGATGGTGACCCCCATGCACCCCGACGGCAGCATCGACGTCGACGCCGCCTGCGCCCTGGCCACCAGGCTCGTGGACGACGGCGCCGACGGCCTCGTGCTGAACGGCACCACGGGGGAGTCCCCGACCACGCACCAGCCGGAGAAGGACGCGCTCGTGCGCGCCGTCGTCGACGCCGTGGGGCACCGCGCGCGCATCGTCGCGGGTGCCGGCTCGAACGACACGCAGCACGCGGTCCGCATCGCGCAGGGCGCCGAGCGCACGGGTGCGCACGGCGTGCTCGTGGTCTCGCCCTACTACAACCGTCCCTCGCAGGAGGGCGTCTACCGCCACATCCACCAGATCGTCGAGTCGGTCGACCTGCCCGTCATGCTCTACGACATCCCCGGCAGGACCGGCGTCGCGATCGGTGACGAGATCCTCGACCGGCTCGCGCAGCACGACCGCGTGCTCGCCGTGAAGGATGCGACCGGCGACGTGCCGGCCGGCTTCGAGCGGATGCGCCGCACCGGCCTCGCGTTCTACTCGGGTGACGACAACCTCAGCCTCGCCTGGCTCGCGCACGGCGCCGTCGGCGTCGTCAGCGTCGTCGGTCACGTGGTGGCGGGCGCCTACGCCGAGATGGTCGAGCGCATCGGCACGGGGGACCTGAGCCGAGCGCAGGACCTCGCGGTCGAGCTCGCTCCGGTGTGCGACGCGATCATGGGCGCCGGACAGGGCGCGGTGTACGCCAAGGCCGCGCTCGAGCTGCTCGGCGCCATCCCGCACCGCACGGTGCGGTCCCCCCTCGTCGAGGCCGACGAGTCCGAGCTCACCGACCTCGCCGAGCGGCTGCGCGCCCTCGGCATCCTCGCGGCCTAGCCCGCGACACCTGGCCCGCCGGCCAGCCCACGGAAGGAAAGTCATGTCCCACAGCCATCCCGAGCTGCCGCTCCCCGGTCCGCTGCCGACGGGCGCCCTGCGCGTCGTCGCGCTTGGTGGACTGGGTGAGGTCGGCCGCAACATGGCCGTCCTGGAGTACGACGGCCGTCTGCTGATCATCGACTGCGGCGTCCTCTTCCCCGAGGACCACCAGCCCGGCGTCGACCTGATCCTGCCCGACTTCTCCTCGATCGCCGACCGCCTCGACGACGTCGAGGCCGTCGTCCTCACGCACGGGCACGAGGACCACATCGGCGCGGTTCCCTACCTCCTGCGCCTGCGCCGCGACATCCCGCTGATCGGCTCGAAGCTCACGCTCGCCTTCATCAGCGCCAAGCTCAAGGAGCACCGCATCACGCCGGTGCTGCGCCAGGTCGCCGAGGGCGAGGAGGCCAGCATCGGCCCGTTCGACCTCGAGTTCATCGCCGTGAACCACTCCATCCCGGACGCGCTCGCCGTCGCCGTCACGACCGGTGCCGGCACCGTGCTGCACACGGGCGACTTCAAGATGGACCAGCTGCCGCTCGACGGCCGCATCACCGACCTGAACGCGTTCGCGCGCCTCGGCGACAGGGGCGTCGACCTCTTCATGCCGGACTCCACCAACGCCGAGGTGCCCGGTTTCACGACCGCCGAGGCCGAGATCGGTCCGGTGCTGGACCAGGTGTTCGCCGCGGCGACCGGTCGGCTCGTCGTGGCCAGCTTCGCCTCGCACGTCCACCGCGTGCAGCAGGTCATCGACGCCGCGTGGGCGAACGAGCGCAAGGTCGCCCTCGTGGGCCGATCGATGGTGCGGAACATGACGATCGCGGCCGAGCTCGGCTACCTCACCGTCCCCGACGGGGTCCTGGTCGACGTCAAGCGCATCGACGAGATGCCGGCCGACCGCGTCGTGCTCATGTGCACCGGTTCGCAGGGCGAGCCGATGGCCGCGCTGTCGCGCATCGCCAACCGCGACCACCGCGTCGAGGTCGGACCCGGCGACACCGTCGTGCTGGCCTCCTCGCTCATCCCCGGCAACGAGAACGCCGTCTTCCGCGTGATCAACGGCCTCATGCGTCTCGGGGCGAAGGTCGTGCACTCCGGCAACGCCAAGGTGCACGTCTCGGGCCACGCCAGCGCCGGCGAGCTCCTGTACTGCTACAACATCCTGCGGCCCAGGAACGTCATGCCCGTGCACGGCGAGATCCGCCACCTCGTGGCGAACGGCGCCCTCGCGGTCAAGACGGGGGTCGACCCGCAACGCGTCATCCTGGCGGAGGACGGCGTCGTCGTGGACCTCATCGACGGCAAGGCTCGCATCGTCGGTGCGGTGCCGTGCGGCTACGTCTACGTCGACGGCTCCAGCGTCGGCGAGATCGGCGAGACCGAGCTGAAGGACCGCCGCATCCTGGCGGAGGAGGGCTTCATCTCCGTCTTCGTCGTGGTCGACTCCACCACCGGTCAGGTCGTCGCCGGCCCGCAGGTCCAGGCCCGCGGGCTCGCCGAGCACGACGACGTCCTGGCGGACGTCGTCCCCCAGGTCACGCAGGCGCTGGCCGAGGCCTCCCGCGGCGGCAACGTCGACACGCACCAGCTGCAGCAGGTCGTGCGTCGCGTGGTCGGCCGCTGGGCCTCCACTCGCCTGCGCCGTCGCCCGATGATCATCCCGGTGGTCGTGGAGGCGTGATCCCGCGCTGATCCACCTGCTCGACCCGCTCGACCCGCAGGACCCCCGGCGGACCCCGCCACCGGCGGGGTCCGTCCGTGCGTCCGGCCCGGCCGGGCGGCCGGGTGTCGGTCCCGGGGCGGGTGAATGCGGCGTGGTTGAGTGGGCAGGTGGCGTGCGTCCAGCCGACGCCGCCGCACCGCACCAGGAGGAGAGTCACATGGCGAACAAGCCACCGTCCCCGGGGCGCACCGCCTCGGCGGCCCGCGCCGCCGGCACCTCGGCAGGCGCCGGACGGTCGGCCCGGACAGCGTCCACGTCGCGCGCCGCCGCGCCGTCGTCGACGAGGTCGCGCGCGGGGGAGACCCGGAAGCAGGCGCCGGGTCGCAGCGCCGCCACGACGTCGGGCAAGAACGGGGGCACGACGGCGCGCAAGCCCGCGGCCCGCACCGCTCCCGCCGCACCGCACCGCCCCGCGCTCCCGGTCCGGATGGTGCGCGGTGCCTGGCTCGGCATCGCCCACGTCGTCGGCGGGACCGCGCGCTCGGTGGGCACCGGCGCCAAGGGCATCGACCCGGCGCTGCGCCGCGACGGCCTCGCCCTCGCTCTCGTCGCGCTGGCGATCGCGGTCGCCGCCCGCGAGTGGTTCTCCCTCACCGGCTCCGGCTCCGACCTCGTGCACGTCGCTGCGGCGGGCGCTGTCGGACGCGTCGCCGTCGTCATCCCCGTGCTGCTCGTGGCCCTCGCCGTGCGCCTGATGCGTCGCCCCGACCTCGGTCCGGCCAACGGCCGCATCACCATCGGCCTCGCCATCATCACGTTCGCGTCCTGCGGTCTGTTTGCCGTCGCCGGCGGGGCCCCCGAGATCGGTCAGGGCTGGGAGGGGCTGCGCGGCGCGGGCGGCATCGTCGGCTGGCTCGCCGCCAACCCCATGACCGCCCTCCTGAGCGAGTTCGTCACCGTCCCCGTGCTCGCGATCCTCGCGTTCTTCGGCCTCCTCGTCCTCACGGCGACGCCGGTGCGTGCCATCCCGGAGCGCTTGACCGCGCTCGGTGACACCGTGACCGGCCGGTCCCGGGTCCGCGCCGACGGCGAGCACGCCGAGGACGGCGAGGACCGCGACGAGGACGACGTGACGCGCGCCCACGAGGACGAGGACGACGACCTCCCCGCCCAGGCGCTCGGCCGTGCCCGCGGGCGCCGGTCCCGCAAGCGGGCTGCCGAGGCCGAGGCCGACGCCGCTGCGGTCACCGCCGTGGGCGACCGCGTCGCCGACGAGGCCTTCGTGCGCCCCGACCTCCACGAGGAGCTCCCCGAGCCCGAGCCCGCGCGACCCGTGCGTCCGCAGCGACCGGGGCGGACCGCGCCGGCCGCCGTCGCAGCCGCCGCGGGGGTGGTCGACGACGTCGAGCTCGCCGAGCCGATCACCGAACCGCTGGAGCTGCAGGCGCCGCCGACGCAGGTGCTGCCGCCGCGCGCCGAGCAGCAGGCCCTCGACCCCTCGCTGAGCTACGTGCTGCCGCCCCCCGGCGCGCTTGTGGAGGGCGCCCCCCACAAGAAGCGCAGCGCCGCCAACGACCGCGTCGTCGAGGCGCTCACGGACGTCCTGACGCAGTTCGACGTCGACGCCGAGGTCACGGGCTTCACGCGTGGCCCGACCGTCACGCGCTACGAGGTCGAGCTCGGCTCCGGCACCAAGGTCGAGCGCGTCACGGCGCTGAGCAAGAACATCTCCTACGCCGTGGCCAGCGCCGACGTCCGCATCCTGTCCCCGATCCCCGGCAAGTCCGCGATCGGCATCGAGATCCCGAACGCCGACCGCGAGACCGTCGTCCTCGGCGACGTGCTGCGCTCCTCCGTCGCGCACCGCGACGAGCACCCGATGGTGATGGGCGTGGGCAAGGACGTCGAGGGCGGCTACGTCATCGCGAACCTCGCCAAGATGCCGCACCTCCTGGTCGCGGGCGCCACGGGAGCCGGAAAGTCGAGCTTCGTGAACTCGATGATCGTCTCGATCATGATGCGCGCCACCCCGGAGGAGGTGCGGATGATCCTCGTCGACCCCAAGCGGGTCGAGCTGACCATGTACGAGGGCATCCCGCACCTCATCACCCCGATCATCACCAATCCCAAGAAGGCCGCCGAGGCGCTGGACTGGGTGGTGCGGGAGATGGACGCGCGCTACGACGACCTCGCCAACTTCGGCTTCAAGCACATCGACGACTTCAACAAGGCCGTGCGCTCGGGTCGGGTCAAACCGCTCCCGGGCAGCGAGCGCGTCATCACGCCCTACCCCTACCTGCTGGTCGTGGTCGACGAGCTCGCCGACCTCATGATGGTCGCGCCGCGCGACGTCGAGGCCTCCATCCAGCGCATCACGCAGCTCGCGCGCGCCGCGGGCATCCACCTGGTGCTGGCGACGCAGCGACCCTCGGTCGACGTCGTCACGGGCCTCATCAAGGCCAACGTCCCGAGTCGGCTGGCGTTCGCGACGTCGTCGCTCGCCGACTCTCGCGTGGTGCTCGACCAGCCGGGCGCCGAGAAGCTCATCGGCCAGGGTGACGCGCTGTTCCTGCCGATGGGATCGGCCAAGCCGATGCGTGTGCAGGGCGCCTGGGTCACGGAGTCCGAGGTGAACGCCGTCGTCGAGCACGTCAAGAGCCAGGCGCAGGCCTCCTACCGCGAGGACGTGGCCGTCGTCGCGACCAAGAAGCAGGTCGACGAGGACATCGGCGACGACCTCGAGCTGCTGCTCCAGGCCGCCGAGCTCGTGGTCACCACGCAGTTCGGTTCGACGTCGATGCTGCAGCGCAAGCTGCGCGTCGGTTTCGCCAAGGCCGGACGGCTCATGGACCTGCTGGAGTCGCGCGAGATCGTCGGCCCCTCCGAGGGCTCCAAGGCCCGCGACGTCATGGTCACGCCCGAGGGCCTGCCCGACATGCTCGCGATGCTGCGCGGCGACGACGTGCCGTCGGGCGGGTCCGGCGGGTCGGTCGCCGCGGGCGGCGTGCCCGCCACCTCGTACGCCGCGGCGGCGCCCGTCGACCTCGTGGCCGACGACCTCGCCTCGCGGCCCCAGGTCTGGGCCGAGGACGACGACGAGGAGTCCGAGGACGCATGGAGCCTGACCGGTCGGTGAGGCGGCCCGGACGGGGGCGACACGGCCCGGGGTGGGCACCGAATCGTGGGTGGCCGTCGTCGCCCTCTAGTGTGGTGACGTGACAGGGACCGAGAGCGCCGCCTCGTGGCGTGCGGGGATGTGGAACCTCCCCAACGCGCTGACCATCGGTCGCCTGGTCCTCGTCCCCGTGTTCGTCCTGCTGCTGCTGGCGGAGTCGACGCCGACCCGGTGGTGGGCCCTGGCGGTGTTCGTGCTGGCCTCGGTCACCGATCAGCTGGACGGCCACCTGGCCCGCTCGCGCAACCTCGTGACGGCCTTCGGCACGCTCGCGGATCCCGTCGCCGACAAGGCGCTCATCCTGGGCGCGCTCGTGACCCTGTCGGTGCTGGGGGAGGTCCCGTGGTGGATCACGATCCTCGTCGCGGTGCGAGAGCTCGGGATCACCGCGCTGCGCGCGGTCCTGGTCCGGCGCTCGATCATGCCCGCATCGCTCGGCGGCAAGGTCAAGACGGTGCTGCAGATCGTCGCGATCGTGCTGCTGGTCGTGCCGTGGTCCGCGCTCGTCGACCCCGACCCGATGCGCGTCGTCGCGCTGGTCGCCCTCTACCTCGCCCTGGCCGTCACGCTCCTGACGGGCCTGGACTACGTGGTCAAGGGCTGGCGCATCTCGCGCTCGACCCGCCCGGCGGCGTGACCACCGCCGAGCGTCTGGTGGCGGCGCTCCGCGCGTCCGGGCGGCGCCTGGCCGTGGCCGAGTCGCTGACCGGTGGGGCGGTGAGCGCCGCCGTCGTCGCGGTTCCCGGAGCCTCGGCCGTGCTGCGCGGCTCGGTGACCGCCTACGACGCCGAGGTGAAGTCCGAGGTGCTGGGCGTAGCTCCGGAGGTGATCGCCGGGCACGGCGTGGTCTCGGCCCCCGTCGCGATCGCGATGGCGCGCGGGGCCGCGCGGCTGCTGCGCGCCGATGTCGCCGTGGCCACGACGGGTGTCGCCGGACCGGGGCCGAGCGACGGCGTCGCGGCAGGCCGGGTGGTGGTCGCCGCTGTCCGCGGTGACGTCGTCGCGGTGCGCAGCGTGCTGCTGGGAGGCGGCCGCGCGCTGGTCCGAGCAGCCGCCGTCGAGCTGGCGCTCGGCGTCGCGCTCGGCGTGGTCGACGAGGTCGTTCCCGTCGTCGCCGACGGGAACACGGCGCGCCTCTGACGCGTTGCACCCAGTGATGGACAAGAACATGAACGTGCAGGGTCGGCTGACGCCGGTCGCGCAGGTGGCTGCCCGCCGGGCGTCCACGCTGCGAACACCGTCACACCTCGGACGCACGCCTGTCACACGCCCGGGGTACCGTGGCCGTCTGGCCGGCGCAGCCTCACCGGGAGCTGCTCAGCTGGCCATCGTGGACACAGGTGCGAAGGAGGGACGGGCCATGGTTCTGCTTCGACGTGAGCTGGGCGACGTGCTTCGTGACGTCCGCCTCGCCCAGAGCAAGACGCTGCGTGAGGTCTCGGCCGCGGCCCGGGTCTCCCTCGGCTACCTCTCCGAGATCGAGCGGGGCCAGAAGGAGGCGTCCTCCGAGCTGCTGAGCTCGGTCTGCGACGCGCTGGACATCCCGCTGTGGGCGCTGCTGCGCGAGGTCAGCGACCGGATCGCCACCGCCGAGGGTGTGCGCATCCCCGACACGGTGCCCGACGAGCTCGAGGCCTCGGTCCGTCCGTTCGCGGCAGCCGTCTGACCTCGCAGGATCTGCCCGCAGGGGCGACGACCGGACTCCGGGAGTCGCCCCTGCGGCGTGTCCGGGGCTTCGCGCTGGTGGGGCGAGCTGCCGTGGCCACGGGCGGTCGTGCGTCAGCGCAGCTGGCAGCGCGGGCAGTAGTAGGCGATCCGGTCGTAGGGGGCCTCGCCCACCCGCCCGTCGCGGATCGGCGTCGTGCAGCGGACGCACGGTTCGCCTGACCGGCCGTAGGTCACCATGGCGATCGAGCCCCGCGTGTTCGGTCCGGTGGGGGCGTCGGCCGAGCCGAGCATGAGGCGTCGCGCGGTGGCGGACATGGCGGCCGGGTCGGGCACCTCGGCGGCGGCCCGCCACGGCGAGACCTTGTGCCGGAAGAGCGTCTCGGCCATGTAGATGGTCCCGAGCCCGGCCAGGACCCCCTGGTCGAGCAGCACCGCGCCGATCTCGCGCGCACCCTGGGCGTGGATCGCCTCACCGATCGCCGCCTCGACGTCGGCGTCGTAGGTGTCGCCCAGCACGTCCGGCCCCAGCGGGGCCAGCAGGCGGGACTCGTCGTGCGTGCGCAGCAGGTGCATCATCCCGAGCTGGTGACCGGTGCAGGTCCACGTCGCGGTCGCGAGCAGGGCCCGGACGTCCGAACCTGCCGCGGCCGGGTCGTAGGTCCGCGGACCACGCCCGTAGCGCGACCTCTCGCGCCGGTCGCGGGGCCGTCCGCCCGTGGAGCGCCGCGCGCCGACGTCGGCCCCGGCGCGGTCGTCGCTCTCGGCGGGCGTGGCCGCCACGCGCCACGTGCCGTCCATCCGGAGGTGGGTGTGCAGGGTCCGGCCGTCGGAGAACCGGGTGAGGAGGTTCTTGCCGTAGGAGGCCGTTCCCAGGCTGCGCAGCCCGGTGAGGTCGTGACCGGCCAGCGTGGGCCAGCGCAGCTCGGACCGGACCAGCTCGCCGTCGGCCAGGGCCAGGGTGAGGCGACGGGCGGTCCGGAGCACCACGTCACCCTCAGGCACGTGGCGACCTCCCCGCCGCGCGGACGTTCGACCCCCGGGCCGCGGCCGCGGGCGCCCGCAGCTTCAGGCCCCGCGGGGTGGCGATGAAACCGGCCTCCCGCAGGGCGAGCGCCGCCGGCGCCTGGGACGTCAGCGAGCCCTCGCCGTCGACCTTGCGCACCGTCAGACCGCTGTAGCGGTCGGGGGCCTGGTCCACGAGCGCGTGGGCCGCGAGCGCAAGGTCCTCGCCGTCGTCGGTCATCGCCAGCACACTGCCGCCCCCGCGCTCGACGAACAGCACCAGACGACCGTCCACGAGCACGACGTCGGCCCCGGCCACCCGGCGCGGGCGAGCCCCGGTACCCGTGGAGGCCGCGGGGTCGACGACCTCGGGCGTGCGGCGCTCCCGGGTGTCCGACGCCGAGGCCGCGCCGTCCGTGCCGGTGTCGTGGTCGTCGGCCGCGAGGTCCGACCCCGTCGTGGCGCCCGGTCCGGGCGCGGCACCGTCGGATCGGCCGAACCGTGGCCACGGGACCAGGGAGCCGTAGGGGTTGGCGGGGTCGGCCGCCGCCATCACGAGGGCTCCCGGTCGCAGGCCGGCGTCGGCCCGCAGCCGATCGACGCACTCCGGCAGCGCGAACTGGGCCGCGCCCTGACCCTCCACGAGGTAGCCGCGACGGATGCGGCCGGAGTCCTCCAGGCGCGAGAGGACGGGGTAGAGCGCGCCGAAGCCGCCGGGGACGCCCTCGGCCTGCGCGATGCCTCGCAGGACGACCCCGTGGCGCTCGAGCAGGCTCGCCGCCCTGGCCGTCATCCGCAGGGTGGGTTCGGTGCTGCGCTCACCGACGAGGCTCCAGCGCCCGGCCATCGTCGGCGGTGTCGCGATCCGCGGGGGGACACGGCTGCCGGTCCGGGCGCCGCTGCTGGCGAGCATCGACTCCTTCATCAGCGACTGCCGACTCATGCGGCGCGCCCGCGTCGCGGAGGTGCCGGACGTGCCGTTGCGCGGTGAGCGCGACCCACCACCCGACGTGGCGGTCCGGGCACGCACCGGGGCGAACGTGTCGTTGGTGACGTGTCCGGCCCACACCGCCTCCCAGACGGCGTCCTCGACGTCGCTGGACGACGGAGCCGTCGCCCCGGCCGCCGCGGCCGCCTCGGTCACGGCCGAGACGATGTCCCGGAAGAACAGACCACCCCGCTCGAGCGCGTCCACCACGGCGGCGGCCGTCGGACCGGGCAGCGACTCGGGCACGGGGGCGAGCAGGGGCACCGCGTCGGCGGGGACGAGCACGACCTTGCCGGTGCCCGCTCCGACCCAGACCACCTCGCCCGCGCTGGTCAGCTCGTCGAGCAGACCGGGGGAGTACGACCGCACCCGCGAGGGCAGGATGCTCGTCTCGACGTCGGCGACGTCGAGCTCGGCGCCCGCCAGCTGGTCCACGGCCGAGAGCAGGCCGTCGAGCCCGTAGAGCTGGCCGAGCTGGTGCCAGCGCGGCAGGTAGATGCCGAGCACGTGTGCCGGAACGGCCTCGACGTCGGCGCGGGCGGCGGCCAGCGACCGGCGCCGGATCCGGCGCAGCACCTCGGCGTCGCAGTACTCCCGCTCGCCGGTGAGGGCGACGGCCGGCGAGGACGCCGCTCCCGTCGCATCCGAGGCGGGTGAGCCGTCCGTCCCCCCGGGCCGCGCACCGGGCGGCCGGAGGCGGCCGGCGACGACGGCGCCGGACGCCTCGAGCAGCCCCAGGGTCGGCGTCAGCGTGCCGGGGGCGAGCCCGAACCGGCGCGCCAGGTCGGACACGGTGAACGGCCCGTGTGTGCGGGCGTGGCGGCGGACGAGGTCGCTCAGCGGGTCCGGGACCGGCGCCAGCAGCGCCTCGGGCAGCCCGACGGGCAGCGCGGTGCCGAGCGCGTCGCGCAGCCGGCCCGCGTCCTCCACCACGGCCCACTGCTCCACACCCGCCACCCTGACCGCCATGACGCGGCGCTGGTCGGCGAGGTCGCGCAGCCAGGCCTCCGCCCGAGCGGTGCTCGACGCGACCGATGCCTCGGCCGCGGCGCTGGTGGTCGCGGCGGAGTCGGCCGTGGCGGAGCTGGTCGTGTCCGTGTCGCTGCTGGTCGCCCCGGATGTCTCGGTCACGTCCCCGGCGGCCGCCGCCACCGCGGCGTCGTCGGGGAGGCAGCGAACGGCGACCTCCGCCGTCGGGATCGGGCCGAGGCGGCGCACGACGTCGAGCACGGCCTCGGCGTCGCGCGCCCGCACCTGCTCGGTGCGCAGACCGACCTCGGCCTCCACCCGCAGGACCGCCTCGGGATCCAGCAGGTCGGCGAGGTCACCGGCCCCCTGCCCGAGGAGCTCCGTGAGCAGCTCCGGGTCCAGTGCCAGCGCGGCGGCGCGGCGCTCGGCGAGGGGGGCGTCGCCGTCGTAGAGGAACTGCCCGACGTAGGCGAACATCAGCGAACGCGCGAACGGGGACGGCGAGGACGTCGTCACCTCGTGGATGCGGACCTCGCGGCGACCGATGCGCCGCATCAGCTCCTCGAGCGCGGAGGTGTCGAAGTCGTCCTGCAGGCTCTCGCGCACCGCCTCCAGCACGACCGGGAAGTCGGGGTAGCGAGCCGCGACGGCGAGCAGCTGGCTGGCGCGCTGGCGCTGCTGCCACAGCGGCTGGCGGCCGTCGGGGCGGCGCCGCGGCAGCAGCAGCGACCGCGCGGCAGCCTCGCGGAACCGGGCGGCGAAGTGCGCGGAGCCGGCGAGCGCGTCGATGACCGCCCGCTGGATCTCGTCGGGCTCGAGCAGCAGGTCCGCGAGACCGACCGTCGTGCTGCCGCCCGAGGCCGGGGCCTCGTCGGGGGCGGGGAGGAGCCAGTCCTCGAGCGGGTCGTCGACGTCGGGCAGGCGCAGCACGATGCCGTCGTCGGAGTGCATCGCGGCCACGTCCATCCCGAGCTGCTCCCGCAGCCGACCGACGAGGGCCAGGGCCCAGGGTGCGTGCACGCGCGAGCCGTAGGGTGAGTGGATCACGAGGCGCCAGTCGCCCAGCTCGTCCCGGAAGCGCTCCACCACGATCGAGGTGTCGCTCGGGAGCTGGCCGACGGCCTCGAGCTGCTCGCCGAGGTAGCCCACGAGGTTGTCGCGCGTCCAGTCCGTGACGTCCCAGCTCGCCACGGTCGCGGCGAGGTCGCCGGACTCCTGGGCGGAGCGCATCATCGCGCCGAGCGCCATCCCCAGCTCGGCCGGGCGGCCGGGCTGATCGCCCTTCCAGAACGGCAGGCGCCCGGGGACGCCCGGTGCCGGTGTGACCAGCACCCTGTCGGGCGTGATGTCCTCGATGCGCCAGGTGCTCGACCCCAGCGTGAACGTGTCGCCGACGCGCGACTCGAAGACCATCTCCTCGTCCAGCTCGCCGACGCGCCGGCCGCCCCGCGCCGCGACGTCGTCGGCCCCGGTGGCGAGGTAGACGCCGTAGAGCCCGCGGTCGGGGATCGTGCCGCCCGAGGTGGCGGCCAGGCGCAGGGCACCCGGTCGGGCGCTGAGGGTGTTCTCGATGCGGTCCCACACGATGCGGGGCCGCAGCTGCGCGAAGTCCTCGCTCGGGTAGCGCCCGGCGAGCATGTCCAGCACGGCGTGCAGGCTGCCGTCGCCCAGCGTGGCGTACGGCGCCGATCGACGCAGCAGCCGCGCCAGGTCCGCCACCGGCCAGTCCTTGACCGCCAGCATCGCCACGACCTGCTGCGCCAGGACGTCCAGCGGGTTGCTGAGGCCGCGGACGTCCTCGATGCCGCCGACGCGGGCCTGCACGGTGGCCGCCACCGCGGGCATGAGGTCGCCCCGGTGGATCGGCACCACGATGCCGTGCGACACGGCGCCCACCTGGTGTCCTGCCCGACCGATCCGCTGCAGCGCGCTCGCCACCGACGGCGGCGAGCCGATCTGCACCACGACGTCGATCGAACCCATGTCGATGCCGAGCTCGAGCGAGGACGTCGCGACGACGGCCGGCAGCCGACCGCTCTTGAGGTCGTCCTCGATCGCGGTCCTGGCCTCGCGGCTCATCGACCCGTGGTGGGCGCGAGCGATCACCCCGGCGGTCGGGAGTGCGGTGCCGGACTGGCCGGGCATCTCGGCCGCCCAGGCGGATCCGGCGTCGGACTCGGCGGCGTGGTCGTCGTCGCGGCCGAGGTCGTGGTCGAGGTCGGCGTCCTCGTCGGGGGCGTGGCGGCGCTCCCACTCCTCGTTCAGCCGCGCGGTGAGGCGTTCGGCGCCGCGGCGCGAGTTGGTGAAGACCAGGGTGGTGCGGTGCTCGCTGATGACGTCGACCACGCGCCGCGTCACGGCCGGCCACACCGAGGCGGTCCGGCCCCGGGACGGAAGGCCCGGCGTCGGGAGCGCTCCGGCCGCCGCACCGGAGAGGTCGGGGCCGCTCACGGGGGCGTCGTCGATCTCCTCCTCGAGGTCCGTGAGGTCGGGCACCGGCACGTCGACGTCGATCAGGAGCTGCTTGGTCGACGGCGGTTGGACGAGCCGCACGGCGCGGCCACCGTCCTCCGGGGTGCGCATCCCGGCCAGGAAGGTCGCCACGCCGGCGACCGGACGGACGGTGGCGGACAGGCCGATGCGCTGCGCCGGGGTGGCGAGCATGTCGTCGAGCCGCTCGAGGCTGACGGCGAGGTGGGCGCCGCGCTTGCTCCCCGCCAGCACGTGCACCTCGTCCAGGATCACCGTCGTGATGCCCGTGAGCCCCTCGCGCGCGGCCGAGGTCAGCACCAGGAAGAGCGACTCCGGCGTCGTGATGAGGATGTCCGGCGGACGGGTCGCGAGCGTGCGGCGCTCGTTGGCGGGCGTGTCACCCGTGCGGACACCGACGCGCACGTCGGGCGGTTCCTGGCCGAGCGTCCGCGTGGTCCGCGCGATGCCCACCAGGGGCGAGCGGAGGTTGCGCTCGACGTCGGCCGCCAGGGCCTTGAGCGGGGAGACGTACAGGATGCGGCAGCGCTCCTGCGGTGGTGGCACCGGGGCGGTGAGCAGCTGGTCGACCGCCCACAGGAAGGCGGCGAGGGTCTTGCCGGACCCCGTGGGGGCGACGACGAGGGCGTGCTGCCCGTCGGCGACGGCGTCCCACGCGCCGACCTGGGCGGCGGTGGGAGCCTCGAACGACTCGGTGAACCACGTCGCCGTGGCGGCGCTGAAGCGCTCGAGGCCGCGCGGCGTGCTGGTCATGCCCCCATCATGCTGGCACCCACCGACATCCCGGTCCGTCGGTCCGGCGGCCGACGGTGGCGCGTACGGTTGTCCGGTGCGCCACTCCGAGTTCTGGTCAGTGATGGAGCAGGTGTTCGGCGCGACCTACTCCCGCAGCCTCGCCGGAGACCTGGTGATGTCGGGGCTCGACGGCCGGACGGCCGACGAGGCGCTCGCGGCGGGGGTGCCTCCGCGCGAGGTCTGGGAGGCGGTGTGCGACGCCACCGGGCAGGACGACACCGCCCGCTGGCTCCACCGCGAGGACCTCCGCAAGGTGCGCCGACCCCGTCGAGGGTGACGGCGAGGGGCGCTCGGCGTGTCGCTTTGATCGAACACGCGTACGACCTAGAGTTGTCCCCAGGTGAGCCCGCCGGCTCGTGATCCCGATCGGATCCGGGGCGGCGAGCGCGATGTCAGTGGCCAGACATACCGTCACCGCAGAGCCACCCGGCGAGGGTGGTGCTGATAGGGCCAGACCTGTCCGTCACGATCCCGCAGGCCGGGAGAACTCGAGGAAGCACCATGGCTGCACAGTCAGGAAAGACGAGCAAGCTGCAGGTCGGTAAGCAGCCGGACAAGCTGAAGGCGCTCGAGGCCGCTCTCGGTCAGCTCGACCGCCAGTACGGCAACGGCTCGGTCATGCGGCTGGGCGACAGCGTCCGCCCGCCGGTCGAGGTCATCCCGACCGGATCGATCGCGCTCGACATCGCGCTCGGGATCGGAGGCCTCCCGCGCGGCCGCATCATCGAGGTCTACGGGCCCGAGAGCTCGGGCAAGACGACCGTCGCGCTGCACGCCGTGGCCAGCGCCCAGCGCGCCGGTGGCATCGCCGCCTTCATCGACGCCGAGCACGCGCTCGACCCCGAGTACGCCAAGAAGCTCGGCGTGGACACCGACGTGCTGTACGTCTCCCAGCCCGACACGGGGGAGCAGGCCCTCGAGATCGCGGACTCGCTCATCCGCTCGGGCGCGCTCGACATCATCGTCATCGACTCCGTCGCGGCCCTCGTGCCGAAGGCCGAGATCGAGGGCGAGATGGGCGACAGCCACGTCGGCCTGCAGGCCCGCCTCATGTCGCAGGCGCTGCGGAAGCTGACCGGTGCGCTCTCCTCCTCGGGCACCACCGCGATCTTCATCAACCAGCTGCGCGAGAAGATCGGCGTGTTCTTCGGTTCGCCCGAGACCACGACCGGCGGCAAGGCGCTGAAGTTCTACGCCTCCATCCGCCTCGACGTGCGCCGCATCGAGACTCTCAAGGAGGGGACCGACGCGGTCGGCAACCGCACCCGCGTCAAGGTCGTCAAGAACAAGATGGCCCCGCCCTTCAAGCAGGCCGAGTTCGACATCCTCTACGGCCACGGGATCTCCCGCGAGGGCGGCCTCATCGACATGGGTGTGGACGAGGGCTTCGTGCGCAAGTCGGGCGCCTGGTACACCTACGAGGGCGACCAGCTCGGCCAGGGCAAGGAGAACGCCCGCAAGTTCCTCATCGACAACCCGGACCTGGCCGACGAGATCGAGTCCAAGATCAAGACCAAGCTCGGTATCGGTGTCCAGGTCCCCGAGGACGCCTCCGAGCTCGACGAGGAGCCGGTCGACTTCTGACCGATCTCGACCCCGCACCACCTGACCCGAGGAGACCGTCGTGAGCGACGTGCCCGAGGATCTCGCGTCAGAGACGCCGCAGCGCCCCCGGCGGGGCGACGGGCCACGCGCCCGCCCCCGCCGTCGGGGCGCTGCGGCGCGCCGGGACCCCGAGGAGGGGCGCGTCGGGCGCACGAGCCCCGAGACCGCGGGTGACGAGGGTGGGGACGCCGAGGTGTCGGGCAGTGTGCAGCCCGGTGTCCCGGCCGGCGTCGACGCCGATCAGGAGAAGGTCGCGCGGTCGGTGGCCCTGCGCCTGCTGACGTCCGCCCCGCGTTCGCGCGCCCAGCTCGCGCAGGCGATGGCGAAGAAGGAGGTCCCGGTCGACGTGGCCGAGCGCGTGCTCGACCGCTTCACCGACGTCGGACTGATCGACGACGCCGAGTACGCCGCCATCCTGGTCCGCACCCGTCACGTCGAACGCGGTCAGGCGCGTCGCGCCATCGCCCAGGAGCTGACGCGCAAGGGGATCGACGCCGAGACGGCCCAGGAGGCGCTCAGCGTCATCGATCGTGACGACGAGGACGCCGCCGCTCTCGAGCTCGTGCGGCGTCGGGCCGGCGCCAGCGCGGGACTTCCGCGCGAGAAGCGCGAGCGCCGCCTGGTGGGCATGCTGGCGCGCAAGGGCCACCATCCCGGCTCCGCCTTCCGGATCGTCAGGGCCGTGCTCGATGCGGAGGGTGTCGCGGCGACGGCTGATCGTGACGACGGCGCGCCCGGTGACGGTTGGGGCGCCTGACAGGTCGCCGGAGACGTGACGGCGAACGACGAGAGGGACCGGCCGCTGGCCGGTCCCTTCCATCGTTCGTTCGGCCTCGTTCCGGGGCCGGTGCCTACCGGACCTCGCCGACGACCGCGCCGGTGTTGTCCGCGGTCAGCTGCGGCCTGGTGCTCCCGGCCGTGCGCCGTGAGAGCCGCCGGGCCACGAGATCGGCGAGCTTGGTCAGCATCCAGTTGATCAGGATGAACACCAGCGCGCAGACGACGAGTGCCTGGAGCATGTTGCCCTCGGCCGCTCCGAACTGGCGGGACAGCTGAAGGAACTCGTTGAACGTGATGATCGATCCGAGCGCCGAGTCCTTGAGGATGACCACGAACTGCGACATCAGCGAGGGCAGCATCGCGATGAGTGCCTGCGGCAGCTCCACGAGCCGGAGCGACTGGTTGTGCGTCATGCCGACCGCCGCGGCGGCCTCGCGCTGACCCTTGGGCAGACCGAACACGCCGGAGCGGACGAGCTCGGCGATGATCGACCCGTTGTAGAGCGTCAGCGCGACCACGACCGACACGAGGGGAAGGTCGGCCGGCGGGAGCACGTCCGCGTACCCCAGACCGATCCACAGCGCGATCATCATGATCAGCACGGGGACGGCGCGGAAGAACTCCACCACGATGCCCGCGACCCACCGCACGGGGGCGAGCGGGGCGAGCCGACCGAGACCGAAGACGAGACCGAAGACGATGGCCAGCACCACGGAGTAGAGCGCCGCGACGATCGTGTTCTGGAGCCCGGGCAGGAAGAAGTTCGTCCAGGCGCGGGACGTGAACAGCGAGGTCCAGCGGCTGGCCTCGAGCTGACCCTCCTGGCCCAGCTTCCACAGCACGAGCGCGACGATCCCGGCGGCCACGAGACCTCCGACGACGTTCGCGACGAGGATGGTGCGACGGGCCCGGGGGCCCGGCGTGTCGAACAGCACGGCCTGACTCATCGCGACACCGCCAGCTTCCGGGACAGGGACGTGGTGAGCACGCCGACGGGGACCACGAGGATGACGTAGCCGACCGCGAAGATCATGAAGATGAGCACGACCAGGTTGCCGTTCTGGTCGATCATGGCGCGCATGACGCTGGAGGTCTCGGTGGCCACGCTCGCCGCCGCCGCGACGGTGGAGTTCTTGATCAGGGCGATCAGCACGTTGCCGAGGGGCGCGACCGCACCGCGGAACGCCTGCGGCAGCAGCACCAGCCGCGCGGCCGGGATGAACGGCAGGCCGATCGCGCGAGCTGCCTCCGCCTGACCCAGCGGCACCGTGTTGATGCCCGAGCGCACCGCCTCGCACACGAACGCGGCGTGGTAGAGGCCCAGACCGACCACCGCGTAGATGAAGAAGTTGACCGTGAAGTCCTGGGAGAAGGTGATCTTCAGCTGGCTCCAGACCCCCAGCACCCCGAACAGCATGATCACGGTGAGCGGCGTGTTGCGGAAGATCGTCACGTAGGACGTGCCCAGCCACCGCAGCGACGGCACGGGGGACACCCGCATCACGCCGAGCGCGGTGCCGAGGACGAGCGCCCCGATCGCGGCCCAGAAGGTGAGCTGGATGTTGACCCAGAACGCCGCAGGGATGTTGTAGCTGGAGAACAGGAAACCGACCTGCTCGAACAGATTCATGAGCCTTGCCTCCGAGGGACCGGCGTGTCAGGGGTGATCGTCGGCTGACCGACACCGACCGGCCCGGCGGGTACCGCCGGGCCGGTCGAGTCGATCGCGTCGATCAGTGGTGCGGGTCGATCAGGTCAGGCGCAGGCCGCCGGGGTCGGCGGGTTCAGCTCGGCGTTGGGGGTGTAGCCGGTGCCCTCGGTGTTCGCGGTCACGGCCTCCTCCCATGCGCCGTCGTCGATCATCTTGGTGATCGCGGTGTTGATGTCCTCGCAGCGGTCGGAGTCCTGCGGGATGCCGACGCCGTAGTTCTCCTCGGAGAACGGGTTGCCGACGACCTTGAACTTGCCGGAGTTGGCCGGGGTGGCCGCGAGGCCGGCGAGGATGATGTCGTCCGTCGTGACGGCGTCGACCTGGCCCGACTCGAGCACGGTCACGCAGTCGGCGTAGCCGGGCTGCTCGAGGAGCTGGACCTCGGAGGCCAGGGTGTCCTTGACCTTCTGCGCCGACGTCGAACCGGTGACCGAGCAGAGGTTCTTGCCGTTGAGGTCCTCGGGACCGGTGATGTCCTCGTTGTCGGCGAGCACCAGCAGGTCCTGGCCGGCGACGAAGTACGGTCCGGCGAAGCTCACGACCTCCTTGCGGGCGTCGGTGATCGAGTAGGTCGCGAAGATCATGTCGACCTGGCCGGTCTGCAGCATGTTCTCGCGCTGCGCGGACGGGGCGGAGACGAACTCGATGGCGTCCTCGCCGTAGCCCAGCTCGCACGCCACGTACTTGGCGACGTCGACGTCGAAGCCCGTGTAGTCGGAGCCGTCCTGGAAGCCGAGGCCCGGCTGGTCGAACTTGATGCCGATGCGGAGGCTGCCCTCGCCGCCGGTGCAGTCGGCCGAGGCGCCGTCGCTCGAGGTGGCCTCGGAGCCGCCGTCGGTGGTGGTCTCGGAGGCGTCGGGGTTGCCGGCGTCGGTCGTACAGGCCGCGAGGCTGAGCGCGGCGACGGCCGCGAGTGCGAAGACGGAACGGACGTTGCGCATGAGGTGTGCTCCTTCGTGTGCGAACCGGGGGCGAGCCCCCGGGAACGTGCTCCCGGATCGATCAGGTGATCCGGAACTCCAGGTCACGGCGGTCCGGCGGACCGCCGTCGGTCAGTGGGTGAGGATCTTGCCGAGGAAGTCGCGGGCGCGGTCGGACTGCGGGTTGGTGAAGAAGGACTCGGGGTCGGACTCCTCCACGATCTGGCCGTCCGCCATGAAGACGACGCGGTCGGCCGCCTTGCGCGCGAAGCCCATCTCGTGGGTGACGACGATCATGGTCATCCCCTCCTTGGCGAGGGAGACCATGACGTCCAGGACCTCGTTGACCATCTCGGGGTCGAGGGCCGAGGTCGGCTCGTCGAACAGGATCACCTTGGGTCGCATCGCGAGGGCGCGCGCGATGGCGACGCGCTGCTGCTGCCCGCCCGAGAGCTGGGCGGGCATCTTGTCGGCCTGCGTGGCCACGCCGACGCGCTCGAGCAGCTCCATGGCCTCGGCCACGGCCTGCTTCTTCTTCAGGCCCCGCACCTTGATCGGCCCGAGAGTCACGTTCTCGAGGATCGACTTGTGGGCAAAGAGATTGAAGGACTGGAAGACCATCCCGACGTCGGAGCGCAGCTTGGCGAGCGCCTTGCCCTCCGCGGGCAGCGGCTTGCCGTCGAGCTCGATGACACCGTCGTCGATCGTCTCGAGCCGGTTGATCGCCCGGCAGAGCGTGGACTTCCCGGAGCCGGACGGGCCGATGACCACCACGACCTCGCCCTTGGCGACGTCCAGATCGATGTTCTGCAGCACGTGCAGGGCGCCGAAGTGCTTGTTGACGCGGCCGAGGTGGACGAGGGGCTGACCGGCGGCGGCCGCCGGCGTCCCGGCGGGCTCTGGCGTGGATGTCATCTGGGAAACCTAGCCCGCCCTTGTTACGCGGAGCAGCATCGGCGGGTCACATCTTGGCAACGTTTTGTCATCACCGGACACCGTCGGGCCCTCGGTGGTATAAGCGGGGATCGGTGACGCCGGGGTGGTCCGTAGACTGCTGCGGTGACGATCATCGCCCCGGCCGCACCCGCTGCTCCCGCCGCCACCCGCAGCTACGTCATCCGCACGCTGGGGTGTCAGATGAACGTGCACGACTCCGAGCGGATGGCCGGTCTGCTGGAGACCGCGGGTCTGGTGCCCGCGCACCCCGAGGGAGCCGGGACCGACGTCGCGGCCGACGCCGCGCAGGCCGACGTCGTCGTGATCAACACGTGCGCCGTCCGCGAGAACGCGGCGACGAAGCTCTACGGCAACCTCGGGCGCCTGGCGCAGGTCAAGCGCGAGCGGCCGGGTCTGCAGATCGCGGTCGGCGGCTGCCTGGCGCAGCAGGACCGCGACACGATCGTGGCGAAGGCGCCGTGGGTCGACGTCGTCTTCGGCACCCACAACATCGACGCGCTGCCGGTGCTGCTGGAGCGCGCGCGGCACAACCAGCAGGCGCAGGTCGAGATCCACGAGTCGCTGCAGGTCTTCCCCTCCACGCTGCCCACCAAGCGCGAGAGCGTCTACGCCGGCTGGGTCTCGATCTCGGTGGGCTGCAACAACACCTGCACCTTCTGCATCGTCCCGCACCTGCGGGGCAAGGAGCGCGACCGCCGCCCGGGCGACGTGCTGGCCGAGGTGAAGGCCGTCGTCGACGCCGGGGCCATCGAGGTGACGCTGCTGGGGCAGAACGTCAACTCCTACGGCGTCTCGTTCGGGCAGCGCGACGCCTTCGCGCGGCTGCTGCGCGCGTGCGGCGAGATCGAGGGCCTCGAGCGCGTCCGCTTCACGAGCCCGCACCCCGCCGCGTTCACCGACGACGTCATCGAGGCGATGGCGCAGACGCCCAACGTGATGCCCAGCCTGCACATGCCGCTGCAGTCCGGGTCCGACCGCGTGCTGCGCGCCATGCGCCGCTCCTACCGCAGCGAGCGCTTCCTCGGCATCATCGACCGCGTCCGTGCCGCGATCCCTGACGCCGCGATCACCACCGACATCATCGTGGGCTTCCCCGGTGAGACGGAGGAGGACTTCGCGGACACGCTTCGCGTGGTCGAGGCCTCACGGTTCTCCTCGGCCTTCACGTTCCAGTACTCCAAGCGGCCGGGCACGCCCGCCGCGGACCTCGCCGACCAGGTGCCGCAGGAGGTCGTCACCGAGCGCTACGGGCGCCTGGTGGAGCTGCAGGAGCGGATGGGCACGGCGGAGAACGTCGCGCTCGTCGGCACCTCCGTCGAGGTCCTCGTCTCCGAGCAGGACGGCCGCAAGGACGCCGCGTCCGGGCGCATCACCGGTCGTGCGCGCGACAACCGGCTCGTGCACGTGGGTCTCCCGGCGGGTCTTCCCGACGCCGAGCGACCGCGTCCGGGCGACGTCGTCAGCACGCGCATCACGCACGCCGCGCCGCACCACCTGGTGGCCGACGGCGCCGAGGTCGCCGTCCGCCGGACGCGTTCGGGCGACGCGTGGCAGGCGCGGCGCGACGGCGGCGACTCCTGCGGTGTCACGCCAGCGGTCGGCGCGACGACGGCGGCGCCGGGGCCGGTCTCGCTCGGTCTTCCCACGCTCCGCGTGCGCTGAGGGCCGGAGGTCGAGCCCGAGGGCTCGGCGTCAGGACCCCGCGGGTACCGAGGCGGCGAGCGAGCGCAGCGCGTGCGCCGTCACCGTGAGCGCGACGTCCACGACCTCGGCCACCTGGTCGGGGCTGAGCCCGACGGCGATGGACGTCGCGCTGGACGCCACGATCGTGAGGCTGTCGTCGGACGCCTCGGTGTAGAGCGTCGGCAGCAGGCGGTCCCGGTTCCAGTCGTTGACGAGCTGCGCCGCGCCCCGGCCCGCGCGCAGCGGCAGCAGCCGTGACCAGCGCGTCCGGACCACGAGGTCGGTGCCCTCGATCACGACCTGGTAGGCGTTGGCCTCCCACCGTCCAGCGACGCCCGTGGGCAGGTCGCGGACGAACTCGCCGCGCTCGCTGACCAGCACGCGGAGCATCTCCGGGGTCACGACGCCGACCCTTCCCGCGGTCGCGGTCACGACGGGTCCTGGCTGAGCGCAGGGTCGGGGTAGAGCTCGTCGAGGGCGTCGAACACGAGGCCGCCGCCGGCCAGCCCGACGGCGAGGTGGTGGTCGATCTGGGTGTCGCTCAGTCCGGTGCGCACCGGGAGGGAGACCTCCGTCAGCACGTGCACGCGGCCGTCGTCGTGCACCCTGACGTAGCACTTGGGGTGACGGCGCTCGCGGTTCCAGCCGTCGGTGAACGCCAGGATCTCCCACAGCCGCTCGATGGAGCCCTGCCGCGACCAGCGGCCGCGGACCTGGAGCACCTGGTCGCGCACGACGGCGAAGGAGAAGAAGCGGTACGCCCACAGCCCGCACAGGTCACCGCGCTCGTCCACGAGGTAGCGGTACCCCCGCCGGTGCAGGGACGCGGCGATCCGGTCGCGGGTCACGGGGAGGACGATCTCGTCCGCGGGGACGGTCTCGCCGGTGTCGGTGACGGCGCCGGCCTCGACGTCGGGGGTGCTCGCGGCCGGGGCGTCCGACGCGGGTCCGACCGGGGCTCGTGCGCCCTCGCGCCCGGCGCCGTCGGGGGAGGCGTCGTCGTCGGCTCCGGGTCGATCCGAGCGCCGCACCCGGGCGTCGCGGCTCGCGTCGCCGTCCCGGCGGCGTAGCCACTCCCAGCGTCGAGCCACACGCCCAGCATAGGCACGTGTCTGGGCCATGATGGCCGGGTGGCGACCACGATCCGACTGCTGACCTGGAACGTCCTCGGCCTGCGCGAGCCCTCGCGGGTGGCCGCCGTCGTGCGCCGGGCGCGTGCCGACGTCGTGTGCCTGCAGGAGTGCCCGCGGTGGCCCGGCGGGCGGGCGGCGCTGGCGCTGTTCGCGTCCGCGACCGGGCTGCGTCTGGCGGCGGGCGGCGGATCGCGCGGGGTCGCGGTGCTGGTCCGACCCGGGGTCGAGGTGACCGCCGGCCGCGTCGAGGCGATGCCCCGACGGTTCGTCGGTGCGTGGTTCACCTACCCCAGGGCGACGGCGACGGCGAGCCTCGTCGTCGAGGGCCGACCCGTGACCGTCTCGAGCGTGCACCTGGACGTGTGGGAGCCCGGACGGCTCGCGCACGTCGATCGCATCCTCGCGGGGTTGCAGGACGGCGACCCCGGCGCCGCCCACGTCGTCGCCGGCGACCTCAACGAGGGGCCCGACGGGGAGTCCTGGGCCCGGCTCACCGCGACGCTGTCGGACGCCGCCGCTGACGGTGGACCGACCTATCCCGCGACGGCGACCCGGCGCCCCCGGTCGCGGCTCGACGCCGTGCTCCTCGGCGGCCCGGTCGCGGCCGTCGACCACCGCACCGGGCCCGACCGCTCCGGTCTGCCGTCGGACCACCTGCCGGTGCTGGTGACCCTCGAGCTGCGCGACCCCGCGGGTCAGCCCGACCCGCAGTCCCGGCGGTCCGGGGGGTCGGACGGCTGGACCGACCGCTGGGGGGCCCCGCCGGCCGGTGCCTGAGGGCCGGCGGGCCGGGTAGCGTCGGGGGGTGCCGAGCCAGACCGCAGCGACGTCGACGGACCCCGGGACCGAGCAGATCCCGGTCGTCGCCGTCGTCGGACCGACCGCCTCCGGCAAGAGCGCCCTCGCGATCGCGCTCGCCACCCGCCTGGGCGGGGAGATCGTCAACGCGGACGCGATGCAGCTCTACCGGGGCATGGACATCGGGACGGCCAAGACCCCGCTCGACGAGCGCGACGGCGTCGTGCACCACCTGCTCGACGTCCTCGAGCCGCACCAGGACGCGTCCGTCGCGGCCTATCAACCGCGCGCGCGGGCGTTGTTCGACGAGATCGCCGGCCGGGGTCGGGTCCCGATCCTCGTCGGCGGATCGGGCCTCTACCTGCGCGCGACCCTCGACGCGCTCGAGTTCCCCGAGACCGACCCCGCCGTGCGCGCGGCGCTGGAGGAGCGCGGTGAGCGCGAGGGTCCGGGCATGCTGCACGCCGAGCTGCGGGAGCGGGACCCCGAGGCCGCCGAGCGCATCGGGTCGAGCAACACGCGCCGCCTCGTGCGCGCGCTCGAGGTCATCGCCCTCACCGGTCGTCCCTATACGGCCCACCTGCCGACCTACACCTACGCGCGGCCCGCCGTGCAGCTCGCGCTGGACGTGCCGCGGCCCGAGCTCGTCGAGCGCATCACGGTCCGCGCCGCGCGGATGTTCTCCGACGGGCTCGTGGCCGAGACCGAGGTCGTCGCGCGCGGCGGCCTCGGTGTCACGGCCGCCCGCGCCGTCGGGTACGCGCAGGCCCTGGCCGTGCTCGCCGGCGACCTGACGACGGCGCAGGCCGCCGAGGCGACGGCGGTCGCCACCCGGCAGGTGGCGCGCCGCCAGGTGAGCTGGTTCCGCCGTGACCCCCGCATCGCCTGGTTGCCGGGGACCGCGCCGGCGCACGAGCAGCTGGACGCCGCGACGGCGGCGCTCGCGGCGGCCGGCGTTAGCCTGGATCGGTGAGCACGCCGACCCCCCGCACGACCGACCGAGCCGAGCAGCCCACGGCGAGGACCGTGGCCCACGACGGCTGGCCCCGCCTGGTCAAGGGACACGGCACGGGCAACGACTTCCTGCTGTGCGCCGATCCCGACGGCGGGCTCGAGATCCTCCCGGCGGACGTCGCGGCGATCACCGACCGCCACCGCGGCATCGGTGCGGACGGGCTGATCCGCGCCGTGCGGATCGACGTCGCGGCCCTGACCGAACCGTCAGCGGCCGCCGCTGTCCGGGACGCCTCGGGGCAGGACGTCGGGTGGTTCATGGACTACCGCAACGCCGACGGCTCCGTCGCGGAGATGTGCGGCAACGGCCTCCGGGTCTTCGTGGCCTTCCTCGTGGACGCCGGGCTCGCCTCGGTGGCCGACGGCGAGCACCTCGACGTCGCGACCCGCGCCGGTGTGCTGCGCGTGCACCGCGTCGGCGACGACCTGATGGCCGAGATCGGCCGGTGGGACGTGCCGGGCGGGACCGAGGCGCTGACGGCGGGCAGCGACGCGCTCGTCACGGTCGCCGGGGTCACGGGTCAGCGACCCGGGCTGTCCGTCAGCATGCCGAACCCGCACGTCGTCATCGCCGTCGCCGACGAGCGCGAGCTCGCGGCCGCCGACCTCACGCGCGCACCGCTCGTCGAACCCGCGCCGCCGCACGGCACGAACGTCGAGATCGTGTGGGCCCAGGGCGAGGTCGAGCGGGACGGCACGCGCTGGGGCGTCGTCAGCATGCGGGTCCACGAGCGCGGGGTGGGGGAGACCCTCTCGTGCGGGACCGGGGCGTGCGCCGCGGCGCTCGCGGCCCAGGTCTGGGCGGGACCCGACGCGCCCGTCGACTGGATCGTGCACGTGCCCGGTGGCACGCTCGTCGTGCACCTCGGACCCGACCGCGCCGTCGCGCTGCGCGGTCCTGCCCAGCTGGTGGGGGACGTCACCCTCCGCTGAGGGCGTCACCCCGATCGCCCCGGCCGGTCGGGTCACCGAGCGCCGGAGCGCGTCACGCGCAGCACCCGGAAGCCGCCGACGCTCGTGATCCGCTCGGTCGGCAGGCCCAGATCCTTCTCGATCCACCGCGCGAGCGAGTCGGCACCGAGGTTCTTCGAGACCACGAGGTGCGCGACGCCGTCGGGTGCCAGCCGAGGCAGCCACCGGCGCAGCATCTCGTGCACGGCGGGCTTGCCGATCCGGATCGGGGGGTTGGACCAGATCGCGGCGAACCGCACGTCCTCCGGCACGTCGTCCGGCACGACGGCGGTGACGTTCGCCGCGCCGTCGGCCGCCGCGTTGCGGCGCGTGAGGTCCAGCGCCCGCTCGTTGACGTCGACGGCCCACACGCGCGCCTCGGGCGCCGCGTGCGCCAGCGTGAGCGCGACCGGACCCCAGCCGCAGCCGAGGTCGAGCAGGTCACCCGTCGCCGGCGGCGGTGGGACGACGTCGAGCAGCAGCCGGGTGGCGTGGTCCAGGTGGTCGCCGGAGAAGACGCCGGGCGCCGTCGTGATCCGCACCTCGCGCCCGGCCAGCCGCACGTCGATCGTGCGCAGCTGGGCGGGGGAGGCGGGGCTGGCGGTGAAGTAGTGCTCGCCGTGACTCACCCGTCCAGGGTAGTGCGGGCCGGGCCGACCTCCTCGCGCACTGTCCCCACCCACGCCCGGGCGCGCGCTGGTGCGCCGTGAGCGCAAAAGCCTTCGCCGTCGCCGACCCGCGTGGGACGATGTCTCACCTATGACGAAGCACGAGAACCCCACCACCACCGCACAGCACGCGACGGCCGGCGACGAAGCCAGCCGCATCGTGGAGCGCATCCTGGCCAGGGCCGGGACCGCGGTGATGACCGGCGAGGCCGGTCACACCGATCACGACGGCGATCAGCTCGACCTCGTCGAGCGTTCCGCGCTCCGACGCGTCGCCGGTCTGTCCACCGAGCTCCAGGACGTCACCGAGGTCGAGTACCGCCAGCTCCGCCTGGAGCGCGTGGTGCTCGTCGGTCTCTACTCGGGCAACGCCGAGCAGGCCGAGATCTCGCTGCGCGAGCTCTCGGCGCTGGCCGAGACCGCGGGCTCCGAGGTCCTGGACGGCCTGCTGCAGAAGCGGCGCACGCCCGACCCCGGCACCTACCTCGGCTCGGGCAAGGCCGCCGAGCTCGCCGAGATCGTGGCCGCGAGCGGCGCCGACACCGTCGTCGTCGACGGCGATCTCGCGCCCTCGCAGCGACGCTCGCTCGAGGACGTCATCAAGGTCAAGGTCGTCGACCGGACCGCGCTCATCCTCGACATCTTCGCGCAGCACGCGAAGTCGCGCGAGGGCAAGGCCCAGGTCGAGCTCGCCCAGCTCGAGTACCTCCTGCCGCGCCTGCGCGGCTGGGGCGAGTCGATGTCCCGCCAGGCGGGTGGCCAGGTCGGTGGCGCGGGTGCCGGCATGGGTTCGCGCGGACCGGGTGAGACGAAGATCGAGCTCGACCGCCGCCGCATCCGCAACCGGATGGCGAAGCTGCGCCGCGAGATCGCCGCCATGGCACCCTCCCGCGCCACCAAGCGGGCCGTGCGCAACGCCTCGACCGTGCCCGCCGTCGCGATCGCCGGCTACACCAACGCCGGCAAGTCCTCGCTGCTCAACCGCCTCACCGGGGCGGGGGTGCTGGTCGAGAACGCGCTGTTCGCGACGCTGGACCCGACGGTCCGGCGCGCCGAGACCCCGGACGGCCGGGCCTACACCCTGGCCGACACGGTCGGCTTCGTCCGCTCGCTGCCCCACCAGCTCGTCGAGGCCTTCCGCTCGACCCTCGAGGAGGTCGGCGAGGCCGATCTGCTCCTGCACGTCGTGGACGCCTCCCACCCCGACCCCGAGAGCCAGATCGCGGCGGTCCGCGAGGTGCTCGCCGACATCGAGGGTGTCGACCAGCTGGTCGAGGTCCTCGTGCTGAACAAGACCGACCTCGCCGAGCCCGAGACGCTGGCACGCCTGCGCGTGGCCTCCGAGCACACGGTCGCCGTCTCGGCGCGCACGGGCGCCGGCATCGAGGAGCTGCGCGAGCTGGTCGCCACGCTGCTGCCGCGTCCCCAGGAGGCGATCGACGTCGTCGTGCCGTACACGCGCGGCGACCTCGTCAGCCAGGCCCACGACACGGGCGAGGTGCTGGACGAGGAGCACCTCGAGGAGGGCACCCGGCTCCGCGCCAGGGTCGACTCCTCGCTCGCCGCCGCCCTGCGCGACAGCGCCGTCGGCTGAGCCGGTGGCGTCGGCGGTGACGACGACGGCTCCGGGGATCGACGCGGCGCTGGACCTCGTGGTCGCCGATCGCGGCGGTCAGCGGCGCGAGGGTCAGCACGCGATGGCCCGCGCCGTCGGGGAGGCGCTCGAGGGGCGCACCCCGCTGCTGGTTGAGGCGGGGACCGGCACGGGCAAGTCCTTCGCCTACCTCGTCCCCGCGGTGCTGCGCGCGGTCACGAAGTCCGAGCGCGTCGTCGTCTCGACGGCCACGCTGGCGCTGCAGCGGCAGATCCTCACCAAGGACCTCCCGGCGGTCGCGGGCGCGCTCGCCGACGCGCTGCCGCGACCGGCCGAGGTGGCGCTGCTCAAGGGCTGGCACAACTACGCGTGCAAGCACAAGGTCTCGGGCGGCTACCCCGAGGAGACCGGCGCGCTGTTCGAGCTCGAGCCGGCGGCAGAGCACCCGGCGACCGACGGCGACGAGGGGCTCGGTGCCCAGGTCGTGCGCGTCCGGGAGTGGGCTGCCGAGACGGAGACCGGGGACCGGGACGAGCTCGTCCCCGGCGTCGGCGATCGCGCGTGGCGCCAGGTGTCCGTCACCAAGATGGACTGCATCGGCCAGCGCTGCCCGCTCCTGGCGGAGTGCTTCCCCGAGCGGGCGCGGGTCGCGGCCAAGGAGGCCGACGTCGTCGTGACCAACCACGCGATGCTCGGCATCGCCGCCTCGGGCTCGCCCAACGTGCTTCCCGAGCACCACGCCCTCATCGTCGACGAGGCCCACGAGCTCGTGGGACGCTCCCGATCGGCGGCGACGGCGGAGCTGTCCGGCCCGAGCATCGACCGCACCGCGCGCATGGTGCGTCGGCACGCGGGCGTGGTCGTGGCATCCCTGGAGGAGTGCGCCCAGCAGCTCGCAGCCGCGATCATCGCCGTCCCGCCCGGGCGCCTGCCCGACGGGCCGACGCCGCAGCTGACCGAGGTGATCACGCTGCTGGCCGCCGCGTGCCGCGAGGCCCTGAGCGCCACCAAGCCCTCCGGGGGTGGCGGCGGGGCCGGCGACGGCGGTGTCCAGATGGCGCGGTCGGCGCTCACCGTCGCGCTCGAGATCGCGGACCGGCTGCTCTCGGACAACGTCGCCCAGCGTCGGGACGTGCTGTGGTGCGACGAGCGGAGCGACGGTTCCAAGCGCCTGTTCGTCGCACCCCTGGAGGTCGCCGGGCTGGTGGCGGACCACCTGTTCGCCGACCACGCGGTCGTGCTGACCTCCGCCACCCTGCGGATCGGTGGCCAGTTCACACCCGCGGCCCACGAGGTGGGGCTGCACGACCCGGCCGGCTATCGCGAGCTCGAGGTCCCCGCGCCCTTCGACTACGGCAAGCAGGCCATCCGCTACGTCGCCCGGGCGCTGCCGACCCCCGCCGCCGGTGGCGGCGGACCGGAGGCGCTGGCCGAGATCGTCGGCCTGCTCGAGGCGTCCCGGGGCGGCTGCCTCGGCCTCTTCTCCTCGCGACGGGCCGCCGAGCGCGCGGCCGAGCACGTGCGCGAGGTGACCGACCTGCCGGTGCTCTGCCAGGGCGAGGACTCGATCGGTGAGCTCGTGCGTGCGTTCCGCGAGGACGCGGAGGCCAGCCTGTTCGGGACCCTCTCGCTGTGGCAGGGCGTGGACGTCGCCGGGCTCACGAACCGGCTCGTCATCATCGACCGCATCCCGTTCCCGCGACCCGACGACCCGGTCGTCCAGGCGCGGTCGGAGGTGGCCGCGTCGCGCGGTGCGAACGCGTTCCTGTCGGTCTCGGCCGCGCACGCCGCCCTGCTGCTCGCGCAGGGCACGGGTCGGCTCATCCGGGCGACGACGGACCGCGGCGTCGTGGCGATCCTCGACTCCCGCATCGCCACGGCCCGCTACGGCGGGTTCCTGCTGAGGTCGCTCCCGCCCATGTGGCCGACGACCGACCCCGCCGTCGCGCGCTCGGCGCTGCGGCGGCTCGCGCAGGAGGCGGTCGACGGCGCCGGGGTGGATCGAACGTCCCGGGCCGAGTCCGACGTCGACGCCTAGAGTTGAGGCCATGAGCCTCCCCACGGCCACCTCGCCCTCGTTCGCCCGCCCCGTCTCCACCGTCGCGATCGTCGGTGCCGGCTCCGTCGGTGCCACGCTCGCCTACGCCGCACTCGTGCGCGGTGCGGCCCGCCGCGTCGTGCTCTACGACGTCAACGCCGCCAAGGTCAAGGCCGAGGCGGCCGACATCGGGCACGGCATCGAGTTCATCTCGCAGGCCACGATCGAGGGCAGCGACGACATCGAGATCTGCCGCGACGCCGACATCGTCGTGTTCACCGCGGGTGCCAAGCAGCACCCCGGCCAGAGCCGCATGGAGCTGGCGGCCACGACCGTCGGGCTCGTCAAGAAGGTTCTCCCGACGCTCGTGGACATCGCCCCGCGGGCCGTCCACATGATGGTGACCAACCCCGTCGACGTCGTGACCTACGCCGCGCAGAAGATCACGGGGCTGCCGCCGAACCAGATCTTCGGGTCGGGCACGGTGCTGGACTCCTCGCGCCTGCGGTTCCTGATCTCCCGCGAGTGCGGCGTGGCCGTGCAGAACGTGCACGCGTACGTGCTCGGCGAGCACGGCGACAGCGAGGTGCCGATGTGGAGCTCGGCCAGCATCGGCGGGGTGCCGCTGCTGGAGTGGCTCGGCCCCGACGGCTCACCGATGTTCACCGACGGTGTGCGGGAGCGCCTCGGGCACGACGTCGTGCACGCGGCCTACTCGATCATCGAGGGCAAGGGAGCGACCAACTACGCGGTCGGTCTCGCGGTGACCCGCATCATCGAGGCGATCCTGCGCAACGAGCACCGCGTTCTCCCGGTCTCCACCCGGATCGACGACGAGTTCCTCGGCATCTCGGACGTGTGTCTGTCGATGCCGACCATCGTGGACGCCATGGGTGCGCGCGAGCGGCTCGGCCTGCCCATGAGCCAGCGCGAGATGGACCTGCTGCGCGTGAGCGCCGCCCACATCCGGGACGCCGCCCGGACGCTCGGCTTCTGACGGCCGAATTCTGACGGTCGACCTCGACTCCCACGGGGTCCGATGACGAACGGCCCGGCTCCCTGGGGAGCCGGGCCGTTCGTGCGCGGTGCGATCGAGCCGCAGTCCGCGGGCTGTCGTCAGACGCGACGCAGGACCGCGACGACGCGGCCCAGGATCTCCGCGTGGCGACCGTCGATGGGGGAGAAGGCGGGGTTGGCCGGGAGCAGCCACAGGGCGTCCGGCGTGCGCTTGAACGTCTTGACGGTAGCCTCGCCGTCGATCATGGCCGCGACGATCTCGCCGTTCTCGGCCACGTTCTGCGACCGGACGACGACCCAGTCGCCGTCGCAGATCGCGGCGTCGATCATCGACTCACCGACGACCTGCAGGAGGAAGAGGTCGCCGTCGCCCACCAGCCGGCGCGGCAGCGCGAAGACGTCCTCGACCGACTGCTCCGCGAGGATCGGGCCGCCGGCGGCGATGCGTCCGACGAGCGGGACGAACGAGGTGTCGGCGTCGCTCGGCTCCGGCAGCATCACGATCGTGGGACTGACGACGCCCTCGGCGCCGTCCACCTCACCGCTGGCGGCCGGAGCGCCGGTCAGGCTGCGTGCCGGCTGCCGGGCCGGGCGGGCGGCGGCCGCCGCGGCGTCGGCGCGCGGGGTCAGGCCGGGCGCGGCCGAGATGACCGTGGGCTCTCCCACCACCTCCATGGCGCGCGGGCGGTTCGGGTCGCGGCGCAGGTAGCCCTTGTCCTCGAGCTGCTGGAGCTGGTGCTTCACGCTCGAGGGTGAGTTGAGTCCGACCGACTGGCCGATCTCTCGCATGCTCGGCGGATAGCCGCGCTCGGCCACCGACGTCCTGATCACGTCGAGGACGGCGCGTTGTCGCACCGTCAGCACCCTGGGGTCCCGCGTCGCCATCTGTTTCTCCCTCGTCGACGACCCCGCCGCCCCCGGCAGGAGTCCCTGCCCGGCGTCGATGTCAGTGGTCGGTGATCTGCTGCTCGTAGGACAAGCGTACGACCGAGGCACTCCGAATCTGGGACACATGTTCGAACGGAGTGTCGACAACCGCGACGCCATGGCCTACTGTATCGAACAGACGTACGACGAACAAGGGTTCGAAGGGAGAAGCGCATGAGCACGGTCGCACTTTCCACGGGACGCATCACCGCACCGAGGTCCGAGGCCCGCACGACCGGTGGAGCCACCGCGGTCCGCCCCACGGCATCGGCGCGTCCTGCTGCCGTCCGTGAGGGTTCCGACCGTCCGGCCACGCGCATGCGCCTCACGCGACGAGGCCGTCTCGTCCTCGTGGGCCTCGGTCTCGCGCTCGCCGCCGGTGCGGGGTCGATCGCCGGCCAGGCCGTCGCGGAGGCGCCGATCGCCGAGCAGGCGACCACGACCGTCGTGGTCGGGCCCGGGGACAGCCTCTGGACGATCGCCCAGGGCATCGCCGCCCCCGGCGAGGACGTGCGTGACGTCGTGAGCGGTCTCGCCGAGCTGAACGAGCTCGACGGTCTCGGCCTGCAGGTCGGCGAGGAGCTCCTGCTCCCCGCCTCCTGACCGGCGGTCGTCTCACTGGGCGGTGAGCGTCGGTCGCTTCAGACTCGTTCCGACGGAGGGGATCGGGTGGCCGTGGAAGAATGGGCGGCCCGTGCCACCCCCTCGGGTGACGCGCCACCTGCGTTCGGAGTCGACGTGCACTGCCCGTACTGCCGCAACACCGATTCGCGCGTGGTCGACTCGCGCACGAGCGACGACGGCTCGTCGATCCGCCGACGTCGGCTCTGTCCGGCGTGCGGACGGCGGTTCTCGACCGTCGAGACGACCAGCCTGTCGGTCGTCAAGCGCTCCGGGGTCGTGGAGCCCTTCAGCCGGGACAAGGTCGTCTCCGGTGTCCGCAAGGCGTGCCAGGGTCGGCCCGTGACCGACGACAGCCTCGCGCTCCTGGCGCAGAAGGTCGAGGAGACGGTGCGCGCGAGCGGTGCCGCCGAGATCGACGCGCACGACGTCGGCCTCGCCATCCTCGGCCCGCTGCGTGAGCTCGACGAGGTCGCCTACCTGAGGTTCGCATCCGTCTACCAGGACTTCGCGTCCCTCGTGGACTTCGAGTCGGCGATCGCCGCGCTGCGTCATGACCACGCCTCACGCGCGGAGCGCGTCTCGGCCGGAGCGGTCGGTGCGCCCCCTGGCGAGGGTGGGGACGGGACCGACCTGCGGGACGAGGCGGCCGACGACGCTGCTCCCGCCACCGAGGTCGATCACGCATCTGCCGGCGGCACGGGCCCGGACGGTGCAGCCTCTGACGGCACCGCACCGGACGGCGCGGAGCGCGGGCGCTAAACGTGTGGCGTCGCGGCGCCGTCGCGACGATGCTTGACCCTGCGGGACAGTCCCGGCAGACGCGACGAAGGGAGTCGGTCATGACCGCTCAGCAGGACGAGCCCCAGAACGAGGTGTCGGAGAACGTGGTCCGGCAGGACGAGACGCCGGAGAGCGACGCGGGCGTCCAGGCTCCGAGCCAGGACACCAAGGAGCGCTTCCGGGCCGCGCTGGAGGCCAAGCGGGCCGGCCAGCAGGGCCGGGGCGCAGGTGCGCAGGATCGCGACTCGCTCGCCGGTCACGCCAAGGACGGTGCCCACGGCCACAAGGTGTTCCGCCGCAAGTCCGGCTGAGCGTCGGCCGCGGGTCCGGTCGGCGATCCGGGAGTGCGTCGTCGGGCGTCAGCCCAGGTGGCGCACCCGGATCGTCGTCGGCAGCTCGCCGATGCGATCGATGACCTCCGGCGTGACGCCGCCGACGACGTCGGTCACCGCGTACCCGAGCTGACCCCACGTGCCGAGCACCTGGTACTCCACGTTGGCGCCGCTGTCGGCGAGCGCGTCGTTGAGCTGGGCCATCACGCCGGGCACGTTGCGGTGCAGCAGCGCGATCCGCTCCGAGCCCTTGCGAGGGGCGTCGAGCACGAGGCCGGGGATGTTGACCGAGAGGTTGGTGGCACCGGACCGGTCGTAGTCGCGGAGCTTGGTCGCCACGAACTGGCCGATGTCGTGCTGCGCCTCCTCGGTCGACCCGCCGATGTGCGGGGTGAGGATGACGTTCGGCAGACCACGCAGGTCGCTCTCGAAGGCGTCGCCCTTGGACTTCGGCTCGTGCGGGAAGACGTCGACGGCCGCGCCGGCGAGCGTCCCGTCGAGGATCCGCTCGCGGAGCGCGGAGTAGTCCACGAGGAACCCTCGCGAGAGGTTGAGGAAGACGGCGCCGTCGCGCATGGCGTCGAACTGCGCCGTGCCGAACATGCCGGCGTTGCCCGGGCGCCCGTCCACGTGCAGCGTGACGATGTCGGCCTCGCCCAGCAGCGCGTCCAGGCTCGGCAGGCGGCGCGCGTTGCCGAGCGACAGCTTCTCGGCCGTGTCGTAGAAGACGACGCGCATCCCGAGCGCCTCGGCGACCACCGACAGCTGGGTACCGATGTTGCCGTAACCGACGATCCCGAGCGTGCGACCGCGGACCTCGTGCGCGCCGTCGGCCGACTTGTTCCACACGCCCTTGTGGAGCGAGGAGTTCTGCACGGTCAGGCGGCGCGTCAGCGCGATGATCTCACCGACCGCGAGCTCGACCACGGAGCGCGTGTTGGAGAACGGGGCGTTGAAGACCGCGACACCGCGGTCGGCCGCGGCCGTCAGGTCGACCTGGTTGGTGCCGATGCAGAACGCCCCGACCGCGTCGAGGGAGGACGCGGCGAGCACGGCCTCGGTCACCTGGGTCTTGGACCTGATGCCGAGCAGCGAGACGCCGTCGAGCGCCTCGATCAGCTCCGACTCGTCGAGCGCGCCCCTGAGGGACGTGACGTCGTAGCCGGTGTCCGTCAGGAGCTGCACGGCGAGCGGGTGGATGTTCTCGAGGAGGAGGGCGCGAGGCACGGGCCCATTGTGGACCCGTCGACCCGGCGCCCCAAATCAGGGCCGGGGGAGTCCCACAGGGTGGTTGCCGAGCATCGAGAGCAGTCGGGTGGCGCGCGTCATCGCGACGTAGGCGTCACCACGGGCCATCGCGCCGACGTCGAGCGCGAGGACCGCGTCGAACTCCAGGCCCTTGCTCGCCAGCGGGTCCAGCACGACGACCGGCGCGGTGAGATCCACGTTCGCCGGTGCGCCCAGTCGTCGGCGAAGGGCGACGACCTGGTCGGCCGGGGCGATCACAGCGACGGTGCCGCCCAGCGTCCGGGCGTGCGCGAGCTCGTCCTCGACCGTCCCGGCGTCCACCCGCAGCGCCCCCGGGAGGTCGCGGGCCGAGACGACCCGCGACGCGGTGAGCTCGACGCCCTCGCGCCGGGCTGACGCCTCGAGCACGGCGGTCGCGGCGTCCATGACGCTCTCGGGGGTGCGGTAGTTGATCGTCAGCTCCGCCAGGCGCCAGCTTCCGCGCACCGCGGTGTCGAACACGTCCGACCACCGGTGCGCGCCGGCCCCCGAGGAGGTCTGACCCGTGTCGCCCACCACGGTGAAGGACCGGCTCGGGCAGCGCCGCAGCAGCACGCGCCACGCCATGGGCGACAGCTCCTGCGCCTCGTCGACGACGATGTGCCCGTAGGTCCACGACCGATCGGCGGCGGCGCGCTCCGCGGTCGTCAGGATCGGACCGGTGTCGGCGAACCGGGCGGCGAGCATCTCGGCGGAGACCATGCCGCCGCCGGCGCCGGACGCCTGCATGGACTCGCGGGCGTAGGCGATCTCGGCGCGCTGCTGCGCGTCAGCCTCGGCAGCCACGCGCGCGCGCTCCGGATCGATGCGCTCGCCGATGAGCTCGGCGGCCTCGTCCAGCAGGGGGACGTCGGCCTCCGTCCACGGCGCGCCGCGGTCGCGTCGCAGCAGGGCGCGATCGGCGCGAGACATGCCGGGGGCGGCCTCGGCCAGACGCTCGGGACGCGCCCACAGGTCGCGGATCAGGCCCTCGGGCGTCAGGGGCATCCACGCCAGGTTCAGGGCCACGCGCACGTCGCGCTCGACCCTGACGTCCTCGGTGATGCCGGCGAGGTCCTCGCCCGAGACCTCCGAGCCGAGCTGCGCGGCGTACTGCCGTGCGAGCGTGGACAGCATCTGGCGCACGAACACCACGCGGGCGGCGTTGTGGGGCTGGTGCGCGCGGCGCGCACGGCCGCGGGCCGCGGCGACGTCGTCCGGCCGGATCTCGAGGTCGTGCGAACCCACGCGCACGGTCTGGATCCTGGCGGGCACGCGCTGCCGGGCGGCGACGGCGCGGGCGACGACACCGGCCATCGACGCGCGCCCCTTGACGCGCGCGACGGCGGACTCCTCGGTCGCGGTGGCCACGACGTCCGGCAGCAGGGTCGACATCGTCGTGGAGACGACGCCGGTCTCGCCCAGCGCGGGCAGGACCCGCTCGATGTAGCTGAGGAACGCGTTCGAGGGTCCGACCAGCAGGACGCCGGAGCGCGCCAACCGCTCGCGGTGCGCGTAGAGGAGGTAGGCGGCCCGGTGGAGGGCGACGGCGGTCTTGCCGGTGCCGGGTCCGCCCTGCACGACGAGCACGCCCTCGACGTCGGAGCGGATGATCTCGTCCTGCTCGGACTGGATGGTGGCGACGATGTCGTGCATCCGGCCGGTGCGGTGGGCGCCGAGGGCCGCCAGCAGCGCCCCCTCGCCGGACAGGCCGGCGCGCGCGTCGTCGTCGAGCTGGTCGACGTCGAGGACGTCGTCCTCCACACCGGTCACGACGCGGCCCCGCGTGGCGACGTGCCGACGGCGCACGACGCCGCCGGGGTTCGCCGCCGTCGCCTGGTAGAAGGGTCGTGCCGCCGGGGCGCGCCAGTCGGTCAGGACGGGGGTGTGGTCCTCGTCGGACAGGCCGATGCGCCCGACGTAGCGCGAGACGAGAGAGCCCTCGTCCTGCCCGTCGGCGGCGAGGTCGATGCGCCCGAACAGCAGGCGCTGCTCGACCGCGTCGTAGGTGGCCAGGCGATCGGCGTACAGGCTCGAGAACGAGTCGCGCTCCGAGCGCGCCTGGTGGGTCCCGCTGTAGCGGACGGCGCGCACCTGGGCCAGCTGCGCGCGCGTCTGCTCGCGCAGGGCGTCGAGCCGGGAGTAAACGTCGTCGACGACGATCTGCTCGACCTCGAGCTGGGCGGCGAGCACGCCGTCGTCGTCGTCGATCTGCCCCGCACGGTCCACGCTGCCTCCTCGACACCGGCCACGCCTCGACCGGCCGTCCATTATTGCCCATCGAGCGGTGCCCGGTGCACCGTCGCGACGTCGCGCGCGGGGGGAATGCGACCGGCGGGGACCGCGTTGATCCTGGCAGGAACGGCACGGCCCCCGGGCGGTGCGCAGCGGAGAGGACAGACGATGGAGCCCAGCAGCATGTATCGGTGGGAGCTCGAGGGATCGGGTCGTGACCGACGCGGTCGGCACGCCGCACGACCGCAGGTCGAGACGCCGGACGACCTCGACCGCGACGCCGCCGTCCGTGACACCACCGTCCGAGACGACGCGGCCGAGCCCTTCGGCACGATCGCCGCGCCGCACGACGGCGCCGATGCCGGTGCCGGGGACGCGCTGACCCCCGACGACGTGGCAGCGCCCCGCACCCCCCGCACGCTGGACGAGGCCCGCGCCGCCGTGCTCGTGCACGCGATGCGGGGCGGGATGGACGCGGGCAGCGCCGGGTCGCTCGTGGCCGCCCACCTGCTCGCCAGCCACCCGAGCACCCGGGTCGCGACCTTCGACATCGACGAGCTCATGGACTACCGCTCGCGCCGCCCGACCATGACCTTCACCTCGCCGAGCTACACGGACTACGACGACCCGGTCCTCGCGCTCGACCACGTCGCCACGCCCGAGGGCGGGCTGCTGCTCCTGCACGGTCCCGAGCCCGATCTGCGCTGGGAGGCGTTCTCGCGCGCCGTGCGCGAGATCGTCGAGCGTCTCGGCGTGAGCACGACGGTCGGCGTGCACGGCATCCCGATGGGGGTGCCGCACACCCGTCCCCTGGGTGTGACGGCGCACGGCAGCCGCGAGGGTCTCGTCGATCCGCAGGCCGACATCTTCGGCACGGTCCAGATCCCCGGCAGCGCGAGCGCGCTCGTGGAGTTCCGCCTCGGGCAGTGGGGGCACGACGCGATGGGCTACGCCGTCCACGTGCCGCACTACCTCGCCCAGGCGTCCTACCCCGCGGCGGCGAGCGAGCTCCTGCGGAACATCTCCCGGGTCACGGGGGAGGAGCTGGACACGTCCCCGCTCGATGCCGCGGCGGCCTCCGTCGCCGTCGAGATCGACAAGCAGATCGAGGACTCCCCAGACGTCGCCGCGCTCGTGCAGGCGCTCGAGACGCAGTACGACGCCTATCAGGAGGCGTCGGGTCGCAGCCTGCTCGCCTCGGCGGACGTGCCGTCGGCCGACGAGCTCGGAGCGCAGTTCGAGGCGTTCCTCGCCGAGCAGGTCGAGGCCGAGAACGACGACGAGGAGCGCCCGGAGCGCTGATCATCCTGTCGATCCCGGTGGCGTTCTCGATCCGGTGTCTGACACAATGAGGACGTTGCACACAGCTTCTCTCTCTGTCGGACGTTCATCGAGCACGGCGTTGGGGATCGATGCAGCACGACGGCTGGGACACCGGGTCGCAGCCGCAGAAGTCCCCGGAAGGACACCGATGGCACAGGGCACCGTGAAGTGGTTCAACGCTGAGAAGGGTTTTGGGTTCATCGCCCAGGACGAGGGCGGCGCTGACGTCTTCGTCCACTACTCGGCGATCTCGAGCGACGGCTACCGCTCCCTCGAGGAGAACCAGCGCGTCGAGTTCGAGATCACGCAGGGCCCCAAGGGCCCGCAGGCGGAGAACGTGCACGCGATCTGATCGCTGCGCGGGTCCTCGGACCACCGCGTCGGTGCGGCCCATCCCCCGGTGACGGGGGTGGGCCGCACTGCTGTCTGCGGGCGCTCTGCCGTGTCTGGACCCCTCCGCCGCGTCAGGACGACGCCGTCGCGGCGTCCTCGTCCGGTTCGGGCTCGCCCACGGGCAGCAGTCCCGCCTCGGAGGGATCGGCGTCCCGCAGCGGCGCGGCCGTCCCGGCGAACGCGTCGAGCTCGCGTCCGGTCACGAGACGGACCGGGGCGGGCAGCGTCAGCAGCCGACGGGTCAGCCAGGCCTCCTCGATCGGCGTCTGCGACGCGACCACGACGAGGTTGCCGAACCGCCGGCCCTTGAGGATGGGCGGTTCGACGGCGAGCGCCACGTGCGCGAACACCTCGCGGGCGCTCGCGACCTCGCGCCGCGCGACCGGCAGCGGCGGGGTGTCCACGAGGTTGCCGAGGTAGAGGCCGCCGGGCGAGAGGTGAGCATCCGCCAGGCGCAGGAACTCCACGGTCGTCAGGTGGCCGGGGACCCGCGCCCCGGCGAAGGCGTCGCGCACGAGGACGTCGAACGTGCCCGCCATGCCGGCGAGCGACGCGCGAGCCTCACCCACCCTGATCCGCAGCGCGGGGGAGCGGGGCAGGTCGAACCACTCGCGCGCCAGCCGGGCCAGCTCCCCGTCGAGCTCGACGACGAGCTGCCGCGTGCGCGGGTGCAGGGCGTGGATCGTGCGGGCGAACGCGCAGGCAGCGCCGCCCAGGTGCAGGATGCGCGGCTGGTCGGCCTCGAGGGCGGGCGCCATCGCCATCAGCATCTGCTGCATGTACTCGAACTCGAGGTGGGTCGGGTCCTCGAGGTCGACGTAGGAGGACTCGACGCCGTTGACGTAGACCATCACGCCGCCCGACCGGTCCGGATCCCCCTCCAGCTCGACCGTCCCGGTGTCGATGGGGACCTGCCCCTCGGGCAGGGACGAGGGGAGCTGACGCCGACGAGCCACCCGAGGATCGTAGTCGCCTTGACCCGGATCGAACCTGTGTTCGATACTGCTCGCGTGGTGGATCTGGGGCAGGACGACTCGGCGAGCCCGATCCTGCACGTGGACATGGACGCGTTCTTCGCCTCGGTCGAGCTGGCCGACCACCCCGGTCTGCGCGGCCGACCGCTGATCGTCGGTGGCCAGGAGCGCGGCGTGGTGCTGGCCGCCACGTACGAGGCCCGCGCGTTCGGCATCCGCTCCGGCATGCCGATGGCGATGGCCAGGGTGCGGTGCCCCTCGGCCGTCGTGCTCCCGCCGCGGCAGGACGTCTACCGCCGCGTCTCGGCGCGCGTCATGGCGATCCTCGGCGACATCACCCCCGTGATGCAGCAGCTCTCGGTGGACGAGGCGTTCCTCGACGTCTCGGGCGCCCGACGGCGGCTCGGCGCGCCACGGGAGATCGGTGCCATGATCCGGACGCGGATCCGCGACGAGCTCGGGCTCGCCGCCTCCGTCGGGATCGCGCCGACCATGTTCGTCTCGAAGATCGCCTCCACCCGGGCCAAGCCCGACGGCATGCTGGTGGTCCCGGCGGACTCCGCCGTCGCGTTCCTGCACCAGCTCGACGTGTCGGCGCTGTGGGGTGTGGGGGAGAGCACGCGGGCCAAGCTCGCCGAGACCGGCATCCACACGATCGCCGACCTCGCGCACACGCCGCCCGCGACCCTCCGGGCGCGGTTGGGCGTCGCGTCCGCCGCGCGGCTGCACGACCTCGCGTGGGGGCGTGACCCGCGGCGCGTCACGCCCACCCGGACCGAGCGTTCGATCTCCGCGGAGCACACCTTCGCCGTCGACACCTCCGACCAGGCGGAGCTCGCTCGGGCCATGCTCGGTCAGGCGCACACGGTCGCGCGGCGGCTGCGCGAGGCGGGGCTGCTCACCCGGGGGGTGGCGATCAAGGTGCGGATGTCCGACTTCACGACGCTCACGCGTTCTCGGCGGCTCGACGCCCCGAGCGATCTCGCGCGCGAGATCTACCGCGCCGCCGTTGCGCTGCTGGCCGGGGTCACCATCCAGCGGGGCGGAGTTCGCCTGATCGGTGTCAGGGCGGACGACCTCGCCCCCGCGGCGAGCACGGCGGTGCAGTCGCTGCTCGGGGAGGACGACACCCAGCAGCGCGCCCTGGAGTCGGTGCTCGACGACGTCGTGCGTCGTTTCCCGGGTTCTGCCACCATCGCCGCATCGCTGCTGACGTCTCCGGAGGAGCGTCCGGACGTGCGTGCGAGGGAGCGGGCCGGCGAGGTGTGACGGAGCAGTCGGGATCGGTTCGCCTCGAGACCCACCCGTGACTACCACCACCGCCCGCGGGCGCATACCCTAGGACACAACGGTCGTGCCGAGGAGGTCGCCATGCCACTGTCTGAGTACGAGCAGCGTGTGCTCGCACAGATGGAACGTCAGCTCAGCTCTGACGATCCCAAGCTTGCCCAGACGTTCTCCGGGGGCAAGCGCCGCACGTCGCGCATCGTGCTCGGCGCGCTCGTGGTCCTGGCCGGTCTCGGCATGCTGGTGGGCGGGGTCGCCCAGCACATGACCTGGCTCGGGATCCTCGGCTTCCTCGCGATGTTCGGCGGGGTCCTCGTGGCGATGTCGCGTACCGGCGGGTCCGCGTCGCCCGTCGCTCCCGGTGGATCCGGCGCGTCAGGAGCGGGTCCGGCCAAGGCCGCCTCGCGCTCCTCGTTCATGACCCGACTCGACGACCGGTGGGACCGTCGCCGCGACAGCGGTCGCTGAGGTCGGCCCCGGTCGAGCAACCCCTCCACATCCCTCCCCGAGCACCACCCGCTCGGGACGCGAACAGCCCCGGACCCGTGAGGTCCGGGGTTTTTTCGTGCTCGGACACGGTCTGTCCGGTTCACCCCCACCTGCGAGGGGGTCCACGGGCGCCGCTATCCCTCCACTCCGAACCACCCGTCCTGACCTGCGACAACGCGGTCGACATGGCGGCGTGTCGGTACTTTCTCTCGACCGGGTGGAGTGAAGTGGAGTAGGGTGGAGCCAAGCGGAGCCACCGGGCTGAGGGGAGGTGCTGGTTCGCATGCTGATCGGGACCTTCACTCCGAAGCTCGACGACAAGGGCCGGCTGATCCTGCCCGCGAAGTTCCGCGAGGAGCTCGCCGGCGGCCTCGTCATGACGCGGGGGCACGAGAAGTGCCTGTTCGTCTTCCCGATGGCCGAGTTCGTCGAGCTCCACAAGTCGTTGCGGGCGGCGCCGCTCACCTCCAAGCAGGCCCGCGACTTCAACCGCGTCCTGCTCTCGGGGGCGCACGACGAGATCCCCGACAAGCAGGGCCGCGTCACGGTGCCGTCGATCCTGCGCGAGTGGGCCACCCTCGGCCGTGACCTCGCCGTCGTCGGCACCGGCAACAAGCTCGAGATCTGGGACGCCGCGGCGTGGGACGCCTACCTCACGGGCGCCTCCGAGGCGTTCGAGGACGCCGCGGGGGAGGTCGTCCCCGACTTCTGATTCGCACGACCTGCTTGGCCTGCACGACCCGCACGACCCGCTCGTCGAGCGAGGTCTCCCGCCGAAGGATCTGGCGCACTTCCCCGGTGCCAGATCAGCCGGAGGGAGTCCTGGCCCGACGACCAGCACGATCCGCACCAGCACCACCCGAGAGGAGGACCCCATGACGCAGGACCGCCGAGCGAGCGACCTCCACGTCCCCGTCCTCCTGCAGCGCTGCGTGGACCTCCTGGCCCCCGCCCTGGCCGAACCGGGCAGCGTCCTGGTCGACGGCACGCTCGGCATGGGTGGTCACACCGAGGCCGTCCTGGAGCAGTGCCCGCAGGCACGGGTGATCGGCATCGACCGCGACCGCGCGGCGCTGACCCTGGCGGGCGAGCGGCTGGCACGCTTCGGCGACCGGTTCACCCCCGTCCACGCCACCTACGACGAGATCGACGACGTCGTCGCCACGCACGCCGGCGGCGCCGTCCAGGGCGTCCTGCTCGACCTCGGGGTCTCCTCGCTCCAGCTCGACGACGCCGAGCGCGGCTTCTCCTACGCCCGTCCGGCTCCGCTGGACATGCGCATGGACACCAGCACGGGCGAGACCGCGGCCGAGCTGCTGGCCGACGCGAGCGAGGCCGAGCTGCGCCGGATCCTGTGGACCTACGGCGAGGAGAAGTTCGCTCCGCGCATCGCCTCGGCGATCGTGAGGTCTCGCGCGCAGGAGGAGCTGACGACGTCGGTCCAGCTCGCCGAGATCGTCAAGCGCGCTGTCCCGATGTCGAAGCAGAAGACGGGTGGCCACCCGGCCAAGCGGACCTTCCAGGCGGTCCGCATCGCCGTCAACGCCGAGCTGGACGTGCTGGAGGACGCGCTGCCGCGCGCGGTGGACGTGCTCGCCGTCGACGGCCGCATCGTCGTGGAGTCCTACCAGTCGCTGGAGGACCGTCTCGTCAAGCGCGAGCTCGCCCGCGGCGCCGCCTCGAGCGCGCCGCGCGACTGGCCGATCGAGCCAGAGACCCACCGCCCCTACCTCGAGCTGCTGATCCGCGGCGCCGAGAAGGCGGACGCGGCGGAGATCGAGCGGAACCCCCGCTCCACCTCCGTCCGGCTGCGCGCCGCCCGCAGGACCCGCCCGACCCCGGAACACATGAGGAGCACGGCATGAGCGCCGCACCGGCACGGATCGCCCTGCCCGCCACCCGTCGACCCGCGCCCCAGGCGCGTCCGCGTCCCCGCCTGCGCATCGTCCGCCAGACGCAGGCCGAGGCGACCCGCGTACCGTTCTTCGCGCTCTGCGCCACCGTGCTCGTGGCGGCGCTGCTCGCGGCGCTCGGCCTCAACACCTCGATGGCGGCCACCTCCTACTCCATCCGCGACAAGCAGGTGGAGCTCGCCGCGGCCCAGCAGAGCGCCCAGACGCTCGCCGGCCAGGTCGAGCAGGCGAGCTCGCCCGCCCAGGTGATGGCCCAGGCCCAGGCGCTCGGCCTCGTCCCCAACCCCGGTCTGGTCTACATCCGGCTGTCCGACGGCACCCTGGTGGGCGGGCAGTGACGGGCCGTCGGCCGCACGAAGGTCGCACCACCCCTCGAACCTCCCCTCGCGCCACCGGCGTGTCACCGGGGCCCGCGCGGGGAACGGGGGCAGCATCGGGGGCCATGGGACCCAGGCGCACGTCGACGACGACGTCGTCCCGCGCCGCCTCCCGCGCCACCGCCACCGCCGCTCGCGGCACCAGCACCCGCACCGCCGCCCGCGCTCTCGGCACCGCGCCCCGCACGCAGCTGCGCCCGGCCGGCGCTGGTGGGCACGCCCCGCCGCCCTCGGGTCCGCGCGTCGGCGCCTCCGCCCGCCGCCAGTGGATCCTGCTGTGGATCGTCGTGGCGGTGCTGGCGCTGTTCGCCGCCCGTCTCGTTCAGGTCCAGGTCGTCGAGGCGGCCACGCTCGCCGAGCAGGGCCGCGACACCCGGGCCCGGGTGATCCCGCTGGACGCCACGCGCGGCGAGATCGTCGACGCCTCCGGCATGGTGATGGCGACCTCGGTCGTGCGCTACGACGTGCAGGTCGACCTCCGGCAGGTGCCCGCCTACGTCCGCCTCGACGAGACCCGGACGGCGGGTGAGGAGCCGGTCATCCTGGGCCGCGGCGCCGTCGAGGCCGCGAAGCAGCTGGCGCCGCTCCTCGGCGTCGACGAGCACGAGCTCGGCGCGCAGCTCACGGGCACGCAGGGTGGTCTGAGAATCGCCAGGGAGGTGACCCCGGAGGTCCGCGAGCAGATCGAGGAGCTCGGCATCAACGGGCTCACCACGCACTCCACCACCAAGCGCGTCTACCCGAACGGCACGACGGCCGGCGATCTCGTCGGCTGGGTCAACAACGAGCAGAACGGTGCCGCCGGCCTGGAGTACAGCCTGAACGGCGATCTCCAGGGCGTCGACGGCGAGCGCAGCTACGAGACCGGCGTCGGCGGCACGGTCATCCCGTTCGCGTCGCAGTCCACGGTGCCGGCGCAGGACGGCCCGACCGTCCACACCAGCATCGACCTCGACCTGCAGTACGTCTGCCAGAACTCGGTCGACGCCCAGGTCGCCTCGGCCAGCGCGGAGTTCGGCGCCGCCGTCGTCCAGGAGGTCAAGACGGGCCGCATCCTCGCGCTGTGCGACTCCGGCGCGACCGACCCGAACGCGCCGACGGGTTCCGGCGAGATCCGGTCCGTCACCAGCCCGTACGAGCCGGGCTCGACCGGCAAGATCCTCACGGTCGCGTCCGCCCTCAACGAGGGCCTCATCACCCCCACCTCGACCTTCACGGTGCCCGACCAGCTGACGATGCCGAACGGGCAGACCTTCAAGGACGCCACCGAGCACCCCGAGCACGAGCTGACCACCGCCGGCATCCTCGCGTTCTCCTCGAACACCGGCACCGTGCAGATCGGCGACCTCATGACCGACGCCAAGCGCGTGGAGTACATGAACGCGTTCGGCTGGGGCGATCGCACCGGCGTCGAGCTCGGCGGCGAGCGCGGCGGCACCAACCTCGACCCGACGCAGTGGGACGGGCGCACGCGCTACGTCACGATGTTCGGTCAGGCCAACCAGGTCAACCTGCTCCAGATCACCAACGTGATGGCGACGCTCGGCAACGGCGGCGTCCGCCTGCCGCTGCACCTCGTGGACGGCTACAGCGACGACGCCGGGACCTTCACCCCCGCCGAGCACGGCGAGGGTGTCCAGGTCGTCACCGAGCAGACCTCCGACGAGATGCTGCTCATGCTCGAGGGCGTGATGGCGGACCAGCTCGGGACCACCGGCAAGAAGGCCGCCATCGACGGCTACCGCGTCGCGGGCAAGACCGGTACCGCGCAGATCCCCAACACCGTCGACGGCCGGCTGACCGACACTGCGGCCTCGTTCGTGGGTGTCGCGCCCGCCGAGGACCCCGAGATCGCCGTCGGCGTGATCATCTTCCGACCCGCCGGTTCCGGCACGGGCGGCGGGCTCGCCGCCCCGGTGTTCCACGACGTCGCGTCCGCGGCCCTGCAGATGCTCGGCATCCCGCCGAGCGGCACCACGGAGACCCTGTACGAGCTGTACGGCGACACCGCCGAGTAGATTGGCCCATCGTGACTTCTCCGCTGACGCAGTTCCGACCGGAACGCGTACCCGCGACCTCGCTGCGTGACCTCGCCGCGCAGCTCCACCTGACACCCGCCGGCGATCCCTGCGTCGTCGACAGTCCCGCCAGCAGTCCCACGAGCACCCCCGCCAGCAGCCCCGCGAGCACCGACGTCCCCGTGACCGGCGTGACGGTGGCGAGCGACGCCGTCGTGCCCGGCGACGTCTTCGTGGGCGTCCCCGGCTTCACCGCGCACGGCGCCCGGTTCGCCCCGGCGGCCGTGGCCGCCGGTGCCGTCGCCGTCGTGACCGACGCCGCCGGCGCCGCGCTTCTGCCGGCCGATCTCGGTGCGCCCGTCCTGCTGCACGACGACCCCCGCGCCGTCGCCGGCGTGCTGGCCGACGTCGTCTACGGCGGTCCCTCCGACCGCCTCACCACGGTCGGCGTCACGGGCACCAACGGCAAGACGACGACCACGTACTTCGTCGAGGCCGCGCTGCGCGCGGGTCTCGGCACCTCCGCCCTCATGGGCACGGTCGAGCTGCGCATCGGCGACCAGGGTGTGGAGTCGCCCCGCACCACCGTCGAGGCACCCGCGCTGCACCGCCTGATGGCCGTCGCGCTCGAGCGCGGCGTCACCAACCTCACGACCGAGGTCTCCTCGCACGCGATCGCGCTGCACCGGCTCGCCGGCGTGCGCTTCGACGTCGTCGCCTTCACCAACCTGCAGCGCGACCACCTCGACTTCCACGGCGACATGGAGAGCTACTTCGCGGTCAAGGCGAGCCTGTTCGCGCCCGGGCAGGCGGCGCGCGGTGTCGTCGTCGTCGACGACGAGTGGGGCCGCCGGCTCGCTGCGACCTCGCCCATCCCCGTCGCATCGCTCGCCACCCACCTGGACGCGCCCGACGCCGAACGCGCCGACTGGCGCGTGGTGAGCGCCGACATCGGCCTCGACGGGGTCGGATCCACCTTCGACCTGCGCGGTCCCGACGGGGCGGTGCACACCGCCTTCAGCCCGCTCCCGGGCCTGGTGAACGTCTCCAACGCCGCCACCGCGATCGTCGTGGCGGTCTCCGCGGGCGTGCCGATCGACGTCGCGATCGACGCCGTCGCGCGCGTCACCGCCATCCCCGGACGCATGGAGCGCGTGGTCGAGCGCGGTCAGGGCCTGGCTCTGTGCATCGTCGACTACGCCCACACGCCCGACGCGCTGGTCTACGCGCTGGAGGCGGTCCGCCCCATCACGCCGGGACGGCTCGTGCTGGTGCTGGGGTCCGACGGCGACCGCGACCAGGGCAAGCGTCCGATGCTCGGCGAGATCGCCGCGCGGCTGGCCGACGTCGTCGTCGTCACCGACGAGAACCCGCGCTCGGAGGTGCCCGGCACGATCCGCGCGGCCATCCTCGACGGCGCCCGCGAGGTGCGCCCCGACCTGACCGACGTCGTCGAGATCGAGGCGGGCCGGGCCGCCGCGCTGCGGCACGCCATGGACCTCACGCGCGAGGGCGACACCGTCATCGTCACCGGCAAGGGCCACGAGCCCACGCAGGAGATCGCCGGGGTCTTCCACCGCTACAACGACCGCGACGTCTACCTCGAGCACGCTCGCACCCTCCTGCGGGACCGCGCGTGATCGCGCTGCGGGCCGCCGAGGTCGCGGCAGCCGTCTCGGGCACGCTGCACGGGTTCGCCGACGACGCCGACCTCGTCGTCGACGGCCCCGTCGTGACCGACTCGCGCGAGGTCCGGGCGGGGTCGCTCTTCGTCGCCATCCGCGGTGAGCAGGTCGACGGGCACGACTACGCCGCTCGGGCGATCGCCGCCGGGGCCGTGCTCGTGCTGGCCGAGCGCGAGCTCACCGACACCGACGGCGCGGCCGTGCCCGTCGTCGTCGTCGCCGATGCCACCACCGCCCTGGGCGACCTCGCGCGCGAGGTGCTCCGCCGCCTGCGTGCCCGCGCGAGCGGACTGCCGCGCGTCGTCGCGGTCACCGGCTCGGTCGGCAAGACCACGACCAAGGACCTGCTGGCCACCGTGCTCGAGCACGACGGCCCGACCGTGGCCCCCGTGCGCTCGTTCAACAACGAGGTCGGTCTGCCGGTCACCGTGCTGCGGTGCACCGAGGAGACCACCACGCTGGTGCTCGAGATGGGCGCCAGCGGTCCCGGCCACATCACGTACCTGACCGATATCGCGCCGCCCGACGTCGCGGCCGTGCTGGTGGTCGGCAGCGCCCACCTCGGCGGCTTCGGCGGCGTCGAGGGCATCGCCCGTGCCAAGTCCGAGATCGTGACCGGCCTCGCGCCCGGGGGAGTGGCCGTGCTGAACGCGGACGACCCCCGCGTCGCGGCCATGGCCACGCTCGCCCCCCGCGTGGTGACGTTCGGGCGCGAGGGCGGCGCCGACGTCGTCGCCCGCGACCTGACGATGGTCGACGGCGCGCACGCGCGCTTCACGCTCGTGGACGACCGCACGGGCGCGGCGGAGTCGGCCGAGACCCTGCTCACCCTCGTCGGGGAGCACCACGCGACCAACGCGCTGGCCGCCGCCGCGGTCGCGCTCGAGTGCGGCGTGGCCGTCGCGGACGTCGCCGCTCGCCTGTCGCGGGCCGGGGCGATCAGCCCTCACCGGATGGCTGTGACGGAGGTCGCAGACGGCGTCACGATCGTCGACGACTCCTACAACGCCAACCCCGAGTCGATGCGCGCGGCCCTCAAGGCGCTCGTCTCCCTGGCCGGTCAGCGCCGTACGATTGCGGTGCTCGGGGAGATGCGCGAGCTCGGCGAGGACTCCCTCACCCAGCACGACGCGCTCGGCAGACTGGCCGTCCGCCTCGACGTCTCCCGCCTCGTCGTGGTGGGTCGCGGCGCCCGGGCGATGTACACGGGAGCCCTGCTCGAGGGCTCCTTCGGCGAGGAGGCAGCGTTCGTGGCGGACATCGACGAGGCTCAGCAGTGGCTGGCCGACAACGTGATCCCGGGTGACGTGATCCTGCTGAAGTCCAGCAACGGCAGCGGGCTCCACCTCCTGGCCGACCGGCTCCTGGAGGCGAGGCGATGATCCCCGTCCTCATCTCCGGTGGTGTCGCGATCGCGGTGTCCCTCCTGGGCACCCCGCTCTTCATCAAGCTGCTGATCCGCAAGCAGTACGGCCAGTTCATCCGCCAGGACGGCCCGACGTCGCACCACACCAAGCGCGGCACGCCCACCATGGGCGGTGTCGTCATCATCGGCGCCACCGTCGTGGGCTACCTGGTCGCGAACCTGGTCTCCTTCCTTCGCACGGGATCGACGCCGAGCGTGTCCGGCCTGCTCCTGCTCTTCCTGATGATCGGCCTGGGGCTGGTCGGGTTCGCCGACGACTTCACCAAGATCTCGAAGCAGCGCTCGCTGGGTCTCTCGCCGCTCGCGAAGATCCTGGGCCAGGGCGGGGTGGGCATCGCGTTCAGCCTCCTGGTCCTGCAGTTCCCCAACGACACCGGCGTGACGCCCGCGTCGCTGGGAATCTCCTTCATCCGTGACACCGGTCTGTCGCTCGCGTTCGCGGGCTCCGCCGTCGGGCTGCTGCTGTTCGTGATCTGGGCGAACTTCCTGGTCACGGCGTGGTCCAACGCCGTCAACCTCACCGACGGGCTCGACGGCCTGGCCACCGGCGTCAGCGTGTTCGCGTTCGGCGCCTACGTGCTCGTGACGATGTGGCAGTTCAACCAGTCGTGCAACGACCTGCTGGCGGGTGGGCGCTGCTACGAGACGCGCGACCCGCTGGACCTCGCGATCGTCACGGCCGCCATCGTCGGTGCGTGCATCGGGTTCCTGTGGTGGAACGCGTCGCCCGCGAAGATCTTCATGGGCGACACCGGCTCCCTCGCGCTCGGTGGCGCGCTCGCCGGACTCTCGATCCTCACCCGTACCGAGCTGCTGGCGCCGATCATCGGCGGCATGTTCGTCGTCATCGTCGCCTCCAGCGTGATCCAGATCGGCTTCTTCAAGGTCTCCGGCGGCCGACGCGTCTTCCGCATGGCGCCGCTGCACCACCACTTCGAGCTGGCAGGCTGGGAGGAGGTCACGATCGTCATCCGGTTCTGGCTCATCTCCGCGGTGTTCGCGGCCATCGGCCTCGGCATCTTCTACGCCGAGTGGATCACCGGATGACGTCCGACCCCACGCTCCTCACGGGTCACGCTGCTCGCGAGGCCCTCCGGGGGGCGCGCGTCCTCGTGATCGGTCTCGGTCTGACCGGGACGGCCGCGGCCCGCACGCTGCACGCGCTCGGCGCCGACGTCGTCGCGATCGACTCGCGTCCGGCCGCCGCCGAGGCCGCGGCGCGCGACCTGCCCGGGGTGCGCGTGCTGCCGCTGCCGGGGAACGGTGACGACCGCGCCCTGGCGGAGGCCGCCGTCGCGACCGGACCTCGGCTCGCCGTCGTCTCGCCCGGCCTGCCTCCGACGTCGCCGCTCGTCGCGCTCCCGCGGGCGGCCGGCGTGCGCATCCTGACCGAGTTCGACCTCGCCTGGATGATCCGGCTCGACGAGAGCCCCTGGTTCCTCGTCACCGGCACCAACGGCAAGACGACCACGGCCCAGATGACGAGCGCGCTGCTGCGGGCGGGCGGGCTGCACGCCCCGCCGCTCGGGAACATGGGCGTGGCCGTCTCGACCGTCGCGCTGGAGGGCATCGCCGACGACGCCGGTGTCGTCAGGGCGCCCCAGGCCTGGCCGATCGAGATCGCCGCGCTGCAGCTGCACGACACGACGCTCCCGCGGCCCCGCGCGAGCATCTGCCTCAACGTCGCCGAGGACCACCTCGACTGGTTCGGCACCATGGCGGCCTACCGGGCGGACAAGGCCAAGGTCTACCGCGGCGTGACCGGCGCGTGCGTCTACCCGACGTGGGAGCGCGGCGCCCGCGAGATGGTCGAGGAGGCCGAGGTCACGGTCGGGGCCCGCGCCGTCGGGCTCGCGCTCGGCGCCCCCGCCCTGGCGCAGGTCGGCATCGTGGAGAACGCGATCATCGACCGCGCCTTCCACGCGCGCCGGCACACGCACGGCGTCGAGCTCTTCACGACCGACGACGTCGCCCACCTCGGGCTCGGGGAGGCCGGGCTGCCGCTGCACATCGTCACCAACGCCATGGCCGCCGCGTCGCTGGCGCGCGAGGCGGACGTGGAGCCCGACGCGATCGCCGCGGGTCTGCGCGCGTTCCGGGTCGAGGACCACCGGATCGCGCGGGTGGCCGTCGCCGGCGGCGTCACCTGGGTCAACGACTCCAAGGCCACCAACGCCCACGCGGCGGCGGCGTCGCTGCGCGCGCTGGAGGACGGCACGTGCGTCTGGCTCGCGGGCGGCGACGCCAAGGGGGCCTCGCTGGAGGACCTCGTGCGCGACTTCGCGGGCAAGATGCGCGCCGTCGTGCTCATCGGGCGCGACCCGACGCCGTGGCGCGAGCCGCTCGCGCGACACGCGCCCGATGTGCCCGTGATCGTCGTGCCCGACGGCGAGACTGAGGCCGTGATGCGTGGTGCGGTCACGGCCGCTGACGGGTTCGCGCGGCCGGGTGACACGGTGCTGCTGGCCCCGGCCGGCGCCTCGTGGGACCAGTTCCGCAACTACGGTCACCGCGGTGACGCGTTCGCGCGTGCCGTGGGGGAGCTCGTGGCCCACGCCACGGCAGGAGGAGAACAGGAGCAGGCATGAGCGTCACGGATGACCGACCGCGCGCCGGTCGAGGTCGGACGTCAGGCAGCAGCTCCACCTCCGCCCGGTCGGGCCGTGCTGGTCGTGCCGGCCGTGCCGGTACCCGCACCGCACCGCCGTCGGCGACCCGGGTCGCGCTGCGCTCGGCCTGGGACTCGCCCGTCACCTCCTACTACCTCATCGGCTCCGTCACCCTCGTGCTGGTGACGCTGGGCCTGGTCTTCGTGCTGTCGAGCTCGACGATCGTCTCGCTCTCGCGCAACGGCGGGGTGCTGGGGGCCTTCCAGAGCCAGGCGATGTACGCGGTGCTGGTGGCGCCGCTCGCCTTCGCGGTCTCCCGACTTCCGGTGCGCGTGCTGCGCCTGCTCGCCTGGCCTGCCTACCTCGGGGCGCTCGGGCTCCAGCTGCTGCCGATCCTCGCGCCCGGCATCGCCACGACGTCCGGCGGCAACATCACCGGCATCGACCTCGGTGTCATCTACTTCCAGCCGGCCGAGTTCGCCAAGCTGTCGCTCGCTCTCTGGCTGGGATCCGTGCTCGCGGCGAAGCAGCACCAGCTGGGGCAGCTGCGCCACGTCGCGCTGCCGGCGGCCGGTGCGGCTCTCATGATGGCCGCCCAGCTCTACACCCACGATCTCGGCACCGCCCTCGTGCTCGGTGCCCTGGTGGCCGGGGCGCTGTGGGTCGCCGGCCTCCCCGCGAGGTTCTTCGCCGGACTCGGGGTCGCCGCCCTCGCGGTGGTCGCCTTCATGGCCACCCAGGGAACGACCCGGATGGCGCGCATCATGGCGTTGTTCAACCCCGACGCGCTCGACTCCGAGGGGCTGGGCTGGCAGAGCGAGAAGGCGCTGCAGGCCCTCGGCACCGGCGGCATCTCCGGCGTCGGCCTCGGCGGCTCCCGGACCAAGTGGCTCTACCTTCCCGAGGCCAACAACGACTTCATCCTCGCCATCATCGGTGAGGAGCTCGGCCTGCTGGGCGTGCTCCTGGTCCTCGTGCTGTTCGGCCTGCTCATGCTCGGGCTGACCCGCATCGTGCTGCGCCACCCCGACCCGGTCGCCAAGATCACGACGGCCGCCGTGGCCGCGTGGATCCTGTCGCAGGCGCTCGTCAACATCGGGGTCGTGATCGGCGTGCTGCCCGTCATCGGCATCCCGCTGCCGTTCATCTCCACGGGTGGTTCGTCGCTGATCGCGACCGTGCTCGCCATCGGTCTGGTGCTGGCGTTCGCGCGCGACGAGCCGGGGGCCCGTGAGGCGCTCCTCGCCCGCCGCGGCGCCGTCCGCCGCTCGTTCGGCGTGCTCGCCCGACGGGGGAGGGGCGCATGACCGGGGCGGTGTCCTCGCGGCGTCCGCTCCGCCTGCTGCTGGCCGGTGGCGGGACGGCCGGCCACGTCAACCCGCTGCTCGCGCTGGCCGACGAGCTGCGCGCGCGCGACCCCCGCGTCGAGATCCTCGTGCTCGGGACCGCCGAGGGCCTCGAGCAGCGCCTCGTGCCCGAACGGGGCTACGAGCTGGCCACCATCCCGCGCGTGCCGTTCCCCCGCCGTCCCGACGCCGCCGCGCTCCGGTTCCCGCGCGCGTTCGCGCGGGCCGTGGATCTGACGGCCGACGCGATCCGGCGCGTCGGCGGCGGTGCGGGTGCGGACGTCGTCGTCGGCTTCGGCGGCTACGTCGCCACGCCCGCCTACCGCGCGGCCGCCCGGCTCGGTGTGCCCGTGGTGATCCACGAGCAGAACGTGCGGGCCGGCCTCGCCAACCGCCTCGGGGCGAGGTCCGCCGCCGCCGTCGCCGTGACGTTCGCCGAGACGACGCTGACCGCGCGCCGCGGTCGCACACTGCACACCGGCCTCCCGCTGCGCCCCGCGCTCGCGACGCTCGCCGCCAGGCGCGCCGATCCCGTGCAGGCCGCCGAGGCCCGGCGGGAGGCGGCGCCGCAGCTGGGGCTCGACCCCGAGCGCCCGGTGCTGCTCGTCACGGGCGGTTCGCTGGGTGCGCAGCGCATCAACGAGGCGCTGGCGGGCGCTGCGTCCGACCTCACCGGCGCGGGCGTGCAGGTGCTGCACGCCGCCGGTCGCGGCAAGGACGACGCCGTGCGGCCGGCCGCCGAGGCGGCCGGTGCCGACTACCACCTCGTGCCCTACCTCGATCGGATCGAGCTCGCGTACGCCTGCGCCGACCTCGTCGTGGGGCGCTCGGGCGCCGGCACGGTGGGGGAGCAGGCCGCGCTCGGTCTGCCCGGCGTGTACGTGCCGCTCCCGATCGGCAACGGCGAGCAGCGGCTGAACGTCCGCGGCGTCGAGCGCGCGGGCGGCGCCCTCGTCGTCGACGACGCCGATCTCACCCCGGCGTGGCTGCGCGAGCACGTGCTGCCGCTCCTCACCGACGCGCCCCGGCTCGCGGCCATGGCCGCAGCCGCGCGTTCGACCGGCATCCAGGACGGCGCGGCCCGCCTCGCGGACCTGGTCGTCGGCTCAGCACCGGCGGCCGCAGCATCATCGACGACAGCACCTGACGCAGGACGGGACGGACGCACCACGTGAGCCACTGGCACTTCATCGCGATCGGCGGGCACGGCATGAGCGTGCTGGCGGAGATCGCGCTCGAGCTCGGTCACCGCGTGACCGGGTCGGACCAGGTCGAGGGCGAGGAGGTCCTGCGCCTGCGGGCGCGTGGCGCGCACGTCGACCTGGGGCACGCGCCCGAGCAGGTGACGGGTGCCGACGTCGTGGTCGTCTCCACCGCCATCCCCGCGAGCAACGTCGAGGTCGTCCGGGCGGGTGAGCTCGGCATCGAGGTCGTCCACCGCTCCGAGGCCATGACGCGCCTGACCGCCGGTCGGCCGTTCTACGCCGTCGCCGGGACGCACGGCAAGACGACGACGTCGGCGATGCTCGCCGTCGCGCTGGAGGGCGCCGGATGCGATCCCGGCGCCGCCATCGGCGGCACCGTGACCTCGTGGTCCGCCGGTTCCCGAGTCGGCACCGGACCGTTCGTCGCCGAGGCCGACGAGTCGGACGGCTCGTTCCTGCGGTACGCGCCCCGCGTCGCGATCGTCACCAACGTCGAGGAGGACCACCTCGCGCACTACAGCGGTCTCGCCGAGATCCTCGACGCGTTCGAGGCCTTCACGGCGCGCGTGACCGACGACGGCGTCGTGGTCGCGTGCAGCGACGACCCCGGCTCCCTGGAGATCGCCCGCCGCGCGCACGCCTCGGGCGTCCGCGTCCGCACGTACGGCCGGGACGCGCCGACGGCGGCGGACGGCGCCCCGCTCGCCGTCGAGCACCTGCGGCTGACGGACGTGGCGCTGACCGGCACCGACGCCGCCGCGACGATCGCGCTGCTGGGACCGGACGGCGACGTGCGCCACGCACCGCTGACGCTGCGGGTCGCGGCACCCGGTCTGCACACGGTGCTCGACGCCGCCGCGGCGTGGGCCGCCGCCGTCGAGGCCACCGGGCTGGCGGGCGGCCGCGCCGTCGCCGAGGCGCTCGAGGGCTTCACGGGCGCCGGTCGGCGGTTCGAGCTCGTGGGTGAGGCCGACGACGTCCGCGTCGTGGACGACTACGCCCACAACCCGACCAAGGTCGCCAGCGCGCTGGCGGCGGGTCGGCTCGCCGCCGGCGACGGCCGCGTCGTCGCGCTGTTCCAGCCGGCCCTGTTCACCCGGACCCGCGACTTCGCGGAGGAGTTCGCGCTCGCGCTGGACGCCGCAGACGCGGTCGTGGTCTGCGACGTGTTCGGTTCCCGCGAGGACCCGATCGACGGCGTGACCTCGGCGCTGATCACCGATGCCGAGCCCGACGAGCGCGCCGAGCGCGGCGCGATGCCGTTCCGACTCGTGCCCGACCGGCTCGAGGCCGCGGCGCAGACGGCCGCGCTGGCCGGACCCGGCGACCTCGTCATGACGATCGGTTCGGGCGACGTGACGCTGCTGGCGCCCGTCGTGCTGGCGCACCTGCGGGCACGGGCGGGCGAGCCGGCGGAGCGGGCGTGAGGACGCCGTCGGCGCCGCGCCGCCCGGCGGCCGGGTCGACGCGCGTGCCGCAGCCGGTGACCGCGCGCGGGACTGTCGGCGCACCGGGGCGCGGCGACGGCCGTGATCGCGGCCAGGACCTGGTGATCGCCGACGAGCTCGACGACGAGGACCTCGACGACGACCTCGACACCTCCTCCGACGGCGACCTCGACGCGCGCGACGGCGACCGCCACGGACCCACGGCCCCGTCCGCCCCCGTCCGCTCGCTCGAGCCCGCCTATGCGGCGCGCGACGCCGCGCGCAGGCGGGTCCTGCTGGTCCGGACGGGGATCGCCGCCGGCGCCGCCGCGCTGCTCGCCCTGACCGGGTGGCTGACGCTCCTGTCACCGGTGCTGGCGCTGGACCCGGCCGAGGTCAACGTGGTGGGCGGGAGCGCCTACGTGGACACCGCCGCCGTGGTCGAGGTCGCCGCCGCGCAGGAGGGAACACCGCTCCTGCGGCTGGACACGGCCACGGTGCGCGACCAGGTCGCCGCGATGCCCGGCGTCCTCGAGGCGAGCGTCGACCGTGACCTCCCGCGCGGCCTGACGATCACCGTCGTCCCCCGCGAACCCGTGGCGCTCGTGGCGCAGGACGCCGCCACCGTGCAGCTCGTGGGGAGCGACGGCGTCGTCATCGCCACGACCCCCGTGGAGCAGGCGCCCGTCGGGCTGCCGACCCTCGCCGTCGACATGGCGATGACGGGTGCCGGCACGGCCGTCAACGACGTGCTGGCGGTGCTGGCCGATCTGCCGCCCGAGCTGCTCGGCCAGATGGCCAGCGCCGGGGCCACCGGACCGGGGAACGTGCGGTTCGAGCTCGTCGACGGCGCCCAGGTGGTGTGGGGGAGCGCGAGCGACAACGCGCTGAAGGCGGCCGTGCTGACGACGCTGCTCCAGGTGGGCGCCTCGACGTACGACGTCAGCACCCCGGAGACCCCCATCACGAGCTGACGGCGGCACCGATCTCGCCACGGGTGTCCGACACACCCGGCGAGGTCGTTGCCGCAGGGGCGTGGCGCGCCTAGCGTCACAGAGTCAGAATCTGACATAAGTCTTACCCTCAGCCTGAGGGTGAAGGTTGAACGCACTGTCCTCCCAGCGGGTGGGCGCGGACGAGAGGGACGAACGTGACGACACCGCAGAACTACCTGGCGGTCATCAAGGTCGTCGGCATCGGTGGTGGCGGCGTGAACGCCGTCAATCGGATGATCGACGCCGGGCTCAAGGGTGTGGAGTTCATCGCGGTCAACACCGACGCCCAGGCCCTCCTGATGAGCGACGCCGACGTCAAGCTCGACGTCGGCCGCGAGCTGACCCGCGGTCTCGGCGCCGGCGCCGACCCCGAGGTCGGCAAGAAGGCCGCGGAGGACCACGCCGAGGAGATCGAGGATGTGCTGCGCGGCGCGGACATGGTCTTCGTGACGGCCGGCGAGGGTGGTGGCACGGGCACGGGTGGCGCGCCCGTCGTCGCCCGCATCGCCCGCCAGCTCGGCGCGCTGACCATCGGTGTGGTGACGCGCCCGTTCACGTTCGAGGGCCGCCGTCGCTCCACGCAGGCGGACACCGGCATCGACGCGCTGCGCGCCGAGGTCGACACGCTCATCGTCATCCCCAACGACCGCCTGCTCTCGATCAGCGACCGGAACGTCTCGGTCCTGGACGCGTTCAAGTCGGCCGACCAGGTGCTGCTCTCCGGTGTGCAGGGCATCACCGACCTCATCACCACGCCGGGTCTGATCAACCTCGACTTCGCCGACGTGAAGTCCGTCATGCAGGGTGCGGGCAGCGCGCTCATGGGCATCGGTTCGGCGACGGGGGAGGACCGGGCGCTCCAGGCGGCCGAGTTCGCCATCTCCTCGCCGCTGCTCGAGGCCAGCATCGACGGCGCGCACGGGGTCCTGCTGTCCATCCAGGGCGGCAGCGACCTCGGCATGTTCGAGATCACCGAGGCGGCCCGCCTCGTCCAGGAGGCCGCGCACCCCGAGGCCAACATCATCTTCGGAACGGTCATCGACGACACGCTCGGCGACGAGGTCCGCGTCACGGTCATCGCCGCCGGCTTCGACAGCGGGACGCCGACCAAGCCGCCCGTCGCGCCGCCGGCCCGGGCCGAGCGCACCGAGCGCGACCGCGGCATCGGTCAGGTCTCCCGCCAGCAGCCGGCCGTGACCGTGCCGGCCCAGCTGCGGGAGGAGGACCTCGAGCGCGCCGGAGAGATCCGCTACGAGCCCTCCACGCCGGTCACGACCGACAGCGCCCCCGTCGTGGCGGCTCCGGAGCCGCAGCGCCCCGTCGTGGTCGAGGAGCGCCCGCAGCGCTCCCGCCGCGAGGAGGAGCTCGACGTCCCCGACTTCCTCAAGTAGACGCACCCCGGCGCACGCTGGACGAGGTGACGTGACGCACGTCGACGGCCAGGTCGACCCGCAGGTCCTGCGGGTCGACCTGGCCGTCGACGTCTCGGCGCTCTTCACCACGCGCGGGGGCGGGGCGAGCCGCCCGCCCTACGACGGCGCCAACCTGGGGCTCGGCGTCGCCGACGACCCGGGCGCCGTGCTCGCCAACCGCGCCGGCGTGGCGCGGGTTCTCGGCGCACCGATCACGTGGGCGCGCGCCGTGCACGGACGCGACGTCGCGCGCGTGGGGGAGGGTGGGGTCCTTCCCGCCGCCACCCCCGGCGACGGTGGGACGCCCGACGTCGACGCCCTCGTGACGACCGAGCGGGGACGCGGCGTCGCGGCGCTGGCCGCCGACTGCGTGCCGGTCCTGCTCGCCGCGACGCTCGCCCCGGACGCGGGGGCGGACGCACCCGCGGGGCCGACGCTCGCCGTCGCGGCCGTGCACTCCGGGCGTCGCGGGCTCGCGGCCGGAGTGGTGCCGGCCGCCGTGGCCGCGCTGGGCAGGGCTGCCCACGAGGCCCTGGGACGCGGGGCAGAGGCGTCCGACGTCGTGCTGCGCGCCGTGGTCGGCCCGGCGATCTGCGGTCGCTGCTACGAGGTCCCGCAGGAGCTGCGGGACGAGGTGGCCGCCGTCGTCCCCGAGGCGGCCGCCACGACGTCGTGGGGCACGCCGTCGCTCGACCTGCCGGCCGGGGTGCTGGCCCAGCTCCAGGCCGCCGGGGTCGACGTGCGCGTGCTGCCGGTCTGCACGCACGAGGATCCGCGGTTCTTCTCCCACCGGCGCGACGGCGTCACCGGCCGGTTCGCCGGTGCGATCGCGACACGCCGCACGCGTTGACGCCCGTGGTGCGGGGCGACGGATAGCGTCGCAGGCGGACGGGCTCGCCAGGAGCTGTGACCGAGGAGGAGGACGCTCATGGGAGCGCTGCGCAAGACGATGGAGTACCTCGGGCTCTCCGAGCCCGACCGCGACCAGGAGCTGGAGTACGGCGTGAGCGACGAGGAGTACTCGATGGACGAGGTCGAGGCCCCCGCCCGGACCGCCCCCGTGACGCCGATCACCGCGGCCCGTTCGGCCGTGCCGAGCGGTGACCTGCGCCGGATCACGACGGTGCACCCCCGCACGTACAACGACGCCAAGGTCATCGGCGAGTCGTTCCGCTCCGGGACCCCCGTCATCATGAACCTCACCGAGATGTCCGACGCCGACGCCAAGCGTCTCGTGGACTTCTCCGCCGGACTCGCGTTCGGCCTGCACGGCGCCATCGAGCGGGTCACCAACAAGGTGTTCCTGCTGTCGCCGGCCTCCGTCGAGGTCGCCACCGATCCCGGCGCCACCGAGCAGAGCCACCTGTTCAACCAGAGCTGAGCGCGGGTGGTCGGAGCCGCACGCGCGGCCCGGCCACCCAGTCGTCGTAGAGTTGATCCGTGCTCAGTGTGATTGCGACCGTCCTGTACGTCCTCGTACTCCTGTTCGTCGTCGCCATGCTGGTGCGGATCATCTACGACGTGGTCCAGATGGTCGCGCGCGAGTGGCGCCCCCAGGGCCTGGCCCTGGTCGCGGCCGAGGTCGTCTACTCGACCACCGACCCGCCGCTGAAGGCGGTCCGCCGCGTGGTTCCGCCGTTGCGGCTGGGCGGTATGGCGATCGATCTGGCCTTCCTGCTCCTCATGCTCGCCGCCTGGATCCTGATGTTCATCCTGGGCCAGCTCGCCGGTTGAGGTGACGGCGGTGTCGCCGACCTGCACCGATGGGCTACCGTTGTCCGCGATCGACGCATGTGAGCATGCGTGCGTCTCTACCAAACTGAGGTGACGACATGACTCTGCTGACAGCAGACGACGTTCTCAAGAAGACCTTCCAGACCACGAAGTTCCGTGAGGGTTACGACCAGGACGAGGTCGACGACTTCCTGGACGAGATCGTCAACACCCTTCGCGTGCTCCAGGGTGAGAACGCCGAGCTCCAGGCGAAGATCGCCGAGCTCGAGCAGTCCGACGGCGAGCAGACCCGCGCCTCGGCCGCCGACCAGACGAGCCAGATCACGGCCGTCGTCGACGAGCCCGTGGCCGAGCCCGAGCCGACGCCGGAGCCCGAGCCCGAGCCGGAGCCCGTCGTCGAGGCCGCACCGGTCGTCGAGCAGGCGCCCGTGCAGCAGACGTCCGTCGTCCCGGCCGGCCAGTCCTCCTCGAACGAGCCCGAGTCCGCCACCGGCATGCTCCAGCTCGCCCAGCGCGTGCACGACGAGTACGTCCGCAACGGCAAGGACGAGGGCGACCGCCTCGTCGGCGCCGCCCGCCAGGAGGCCGACAAGCTCGTCTCCGAGGCCGAGGGCCAGCGTGCGCGCACCCTCAAGCAGCTCGAGACCGAGCAGGCCACGCTCGAGCACAAGATCACGCAGCTGCGCGCCTTCGAGCGCGACTACCGCATGCGTCTGAAGGGCTTCCTCGGCAGCCTCGTCGAGACCCTCGACGCGCAGGCCGGCGCCGTCGGCATCGACGGGCCGCCCGCGCAGCTCTGACAGCTCCACGACCTGCGCCGTCGCTCCCGGGCGACGGCGAACGGGCCCGGACCGCCTCGGCGGTCCGGGCCCGTCGTCGTCGGGGCGGGCCCGGAGCACACCCGGCATGCGGAAGGATGGGACGGTGAACGAGACGACCCCCGACGACACGGTCCCGGCACCGCAGCCCGCGGTGGCCGGTGCGACCGACCCCGCCGGCGCCACCGGGACCGATGCCCGCCCGCACGGACGGGCTGCGCGCGCCCCCCGACGACGGGTCGGTCTGCTGGCCGTGCTCGCCGTCCTCGTGCTCGTGCTGGACCAGGGCACCAAGACCATCGCGCTCGACCGGCTCACCGAGAACGTCCGTGTGCCGTTCCTCGGCGACCTGCTGGGGTGGCGCCTGGTCTTCAACCCCGGGGCAGCGCTGTCGTTCGGCACCGGGGTGACCTGGATCTTCACGATCGCGATGGTCGCGTGCTCGATCGCGGTCATCGTGCTCGCGACGCGCATCCGCTCGCGCGGCTGGGCGGTCGCCGCCGGTGCCCTCCTCGGTGGCGCGCTGGGCAACCTCGTCGACCGGCTGGCCCGCGACCCCGGCTTCGCCGTCGGGCACGTCGTCGACTTCATCGACTACGGCGTCTTCATCGGCAACGTGGCCGACATCGGGATCGTCGCGGCGGCGGCCGGCTTCGTGCTGCTCACGCTGCTCGGGATCTCGTGGGACGGCACGCGCGAGCGCAGCGGCCGGTCCCAGGACCGGACGGCCCCCGAGCCCGTCGAGAGCAAGAGCGAGGGCTCCGGCGACGGCGCCACCGACGGCGGGGAGCGGCGCCCGTGAGCGATCTGACGCTGCCCGTCCCCGACGGTCTGGTCGGCGAGCGCGTCGACGTCGCCCTGTCCCGCCTGATGGGTCTGTCCCGCTCGAAGGCCGCCGCCCTGGCCGACGCCGGCGGCGTCCGACTCGACGGACGTCCGCTCGCCAAGGCCGACAGGCTCACCGCCGGCGGCTGGCTCGAGGTCGAGCGGCCCGAGCCCGAGACGGTGGAGGTCGCGGAGCCCACGCTCGTCGAGGGCATGCGGATCGTGCTGGAGGACGACGACGTCGTCGTCGTCGACAAGCCCGTCGGCGTGGCGGCCCACCCGTCCCCCGGCTGGACCGGGCCGACGGTCATCGGCGGGCTGGCCGCGGCCGGGGTCCGCGTGGCCACGTCGGGTGCGAGCGAGCGGCAGGGTGTCGTGCACCGGCTCGACGTCGGCACGTCGGGCCTCATGGTGGTCGCCAAGAGCGAGCACGCCTACACGGTGCTGAAGCGGGCGTTCAAGGAGCGCACGGTGACGAAGGTCTACCACGCGCTGGTGCAGGGCCACCCCGATCCGTCGGCGGGCACCATCGACGCCCCGATCGCGCGGCACCCCAAGCACGACTGGAAGTTCGCGGTGGTCGCCGACGGCAAGCCGAGCGTCACCCACTACGCCACGCTCGAGGCGATGCCTCGGGCGAGCCTGCTCGAGATCCACCTCGAGACGGGTCGTACGCACCAGATCCGCGTCCACACCTCGGCGCTCCGCCACCCGTGCGTCGGGGACGTCACCTACGGCGCCGACCCCGTGCTGGCCGCCAGGGTCGGTCTGACCCGCCAGTGGCTGCACGCGATGCGGCTCGGCTTCGCCCACCCGGCGACGGGGGAGTGGACCGAGGTGTCCTCCGACTACCCGGCCGACCTCGCGCACGCGCTCGAGGTGCTGCGGGGCTGACCGGCCCCGGGCCGGGGCCGCGAGCCCGGCCGAGCCCGCACGGCCGCGGGCCTGAGCCGGGGTGCCCTCAGCGCCGGCCGTAGGCCTCCAGCGTGACCTCGCGCTCCTGCTTGTGGTCGATCATCCGCTCCGGGTAGCCCGCGGGCTGCGCGTCGAGCTTCCACGGCTCGTGCACCGCCTTGCCGGTCACCCCGCGCAGCTCCGGCACCCACCGGCGCACGTAGTCGCCCTGGGGGTCGAACTTCACGCCCTGCGTGACGGGGTTGAAGATGCGGAAGAACGGGGCGGCGTCGGTCCCCGTCCCCGCCACCCACTGCCAGTTGTGGGAGTTGGACGCCAGGTCGCCGTCGACGAGGTGGAGCATGAAGTGGCGCGCGCCGGCCTGCCACCGCACGTGCAGGTCCTTGACCAGGAACGACGCCACGACCATCCGCACCCGGTTGTGCATCCAGCCCGTCTCGGCGAGCTGACGCATGCCGGCGTCCACGAACGGGTAGCCCGTGCGTCCCGCGGCCCACGCGTCGAGCGCGTGGCGCTCGTCGTCGCCGCCGATCCAGACGTCGTCGGCGACGACGTCGCGCAGCGACTCGCGCGCGCTGGCCGGGTCCTGCCACAGCACGTCGGCGTAGAACTCGCGCCACGCGAGCTCGGAGCGGAACACCGCGGCGCCGTCGGTGCGCTTGCGGGCGAGGTCGGCGAGCAGCGTGCGGGGGTGCAGCTCCCCCCACTTCAGCGCGGCCGACAGCTGGGAGGTGCCCTCGTGGTCGGGACGGTCGCGCTCGGTCCCGTACTCGGCGACGGCGTCGGTGCGGAACTCCTCCCAGCGCTTGCGGGCGGCCTCCTCCCCGGCGCGCGGGTGACCCTCGGCGGGGTCGGGCAGGTCGCGTCGCACCAGGCGCCCCAGGTCGACGTCGTCGGGGTCGACCCAGGTGACGTGGGCCGGGAAAGGGGCGGCGTCGCGCCAGCCGTGCTTCTCCCACGCGCGGCCGAACGGCGTGTAGACCTTGTACGGCGAACCGTCGTCCTTGGTCACGCGGCCGGGGGCCACGGCGTAGGGCGATCCGCTGCGCACGAGCTCCACGTCGCCGAGGGCCTCGGCCACCCGCTCGTCGCGCTGCGACCCGTACGGGCCGTAGTCGGTCGCGATGTGGACGCCGGCGGCACCGATCGTTGTCGCGAGCTGCGGCAGGACGTTCTCCGGGGTGCCGTGCACGAGCAGCAGCGAACCGCCGATGGCCGCGTCGAGCCGGGCGAGGGACGTCATGAGGTAGTCGTGCCGCGGCTTCCCGGCCGGGCCCATCAGGGCGTCGTCGATCACGAAGACCGCGAGCACCGGGTGCTTGCCCGCCTCGCCCGTGAGGTGCTCGCCCGTGGCGGCGAGCAGGGCGGGGTTGTCGTGGAGGCGCAGGTCGCGCCGGACCCACCAGATGTTCGGTGCGGAGCGAGGCATTCCTCGAGCCTGCCACGCGGGGTCCCGGGCGTCACGTGACGCGTGCGGGCCGACCTCCTGACACGCCCGGGCGGGCCCGGCGCGCCCGGCGGCGCGATCTAGGATCGGGGGATGCCGGCAGCCCAGGAAGACTTCGTCCACCTGCACGTGCACACCGACTACTCGATGCTCGACGGCGCGGCCCGCGTGCCGGACCTCATCAAGGAGGTCAAGGCGCAGGGGCAGAGCGCGATCGCGATCACCGACCACGGGTACCTGTTCGGCGCGTACGACTTCTGGAGCAAGGCCCGCTCGGCCGGGGTCAAGCCCATCATCGGTCTCGAGGCGTACGTGACGCCCGGCACCGCGCGCCAGGACCGCACCCGGGTGCGCTGGGGAGAGCCGCACCAGAAGGGCGACGACGTCTCCGGCGGTGGCGCCTACACCCACATGACGCTGTGGTCGGAGACGACGGCGGGCATGCACAACCTGTTCCGGCTCGGGTCGCTCGCGAGTCTCGAGGGCTACTACTTCAAGCCCCGCATGGATCGCGACCTGCTGACCCGGTACTCCGACGGTCTGATCGCGACGTCGGGCTGCCCCTCGGGCGAGGTCCAGACGCGCATCAAGCTCGGGCAGTGGGACGAGGCCGTGCGCGCCGCGGGCGAGATGCAGGACCTGTTCGGCAAGGACAACTTCTTCATCGAGCTGATGGACCACGACCTCGAGATCGAGCGTCGGGTCTTCCGCCAGCTGGTCGAGCTCGGCAAGACCATCGGCGCGCCGCTGGTGGCCACCAACGACCTGCACTACGTGCGCCAGGAGGACCACACCGCGCACGAGACGCTGCTCGCGGTGCAGTCCAACTCGCTCCTCACCGACCCCACGTACGACCAGGGCGGCAACCGGTTCGCCTTCACGGGCGACACCTACTACGTGCGCTCGGCCGCCGAGATGCGTCGCATCTTCGCCGAGCTGCCGGAGGCCTGCGACAACACGCTGCTCATCGCCGAGCGGTGCAACGTCGAGTTCACCGAGCAGGTCGGCAAGTACATGCCGCACTTCCCGGTGCCCGAGGGCGAGGACGAGATCTCGGTGTTCGTCAAGGAGGTCGAACGCGGCCTCGTGGCGCGGTTCGGGGAGGTCGTCCCGGCCGAGGTCGACAAGCAGGCACGCTACGAGATCGAGATCATCACGTCCAAGGGGTACGCCGGCTACTACCTGGTCGTCGCCGACTTCATCAACTGGGCCAAGCGCAACTCGATCCGCGTCGGTCCCGGGCGCGGTTCGGGCGCCGGGTCGATGGCCGCCTACGCGATGGGCATCACCGAGCTCGACCCGCTGGCAAACGGCCTGATCTTCGAGCGGTTCCTCAACCCCGAGCGCATGAGCCTGCCCGACTTCGACATCGACTTCGACGAGCGTCGGCGCGGCGAGGTCATCCGGTACGTGACGGAGAAGTACGGCGACGACAAGGTCGCCTCGATCGTCACCTACGGCACGATCAAGGCCAAGCAGGCGCTCAAGGACGCGGGCCGCGTGCTCGACTACCCGTTCGCGATGGGTGACAAGCTCACCAAGGCGATGCCGGCCGACGTCATGGGCAAGGGCATGTCGCTCAGCGGCGTCTTCGACCCGAGCGACAAGCGCTACGCCGAGGCCGCCGAGTTCCGCACGCTCTACGAGGTGGATCCGGACGCCCGCAAGATCACTGACCACGCCAAGGGCATCGAGGGCCTGAAGCGGCAGTGGGGCGTGCACGCGGCCGGCATCATCATCTCCTCGGAGCCGCTGCTCGACGTGATCCCGATCATGCGGCGCGAGCTCGACGGCGCGATCATCACCCAGATCGACTTCCCGGCCGGGGAGGAGCTCGGCCTGGTGAAGATGGACTTCCTGGGCCTGCGGAACCTGACGATCCTGGACGACGCGCTCGAGAACATCACGGTCAACGGCAAGGACGACGTCGTCATCGAGGACGTCGAGCTCACCGACCCCGACACGTACGCGCTGCTGGGTCGCGGCGACACGCTGGGCGTCTTCCAGCTCGACGGCGGCGGCATGCGCTCGCTGCTGCGCCTCATGCGCCCCGACAACTTCGAGGACATCTCGGCCGTCGGCGCGCTCTACCGGCCCGGGCCGATGGGCGCGAACTCCCACACGAACTACGCGCTGCGCAAGAACGGCCTGCAGGAGATCGAGCCGATCCACCCCGAGCTCGCCGCGGCGCTCGAGGACATCCTCGGCAAGACCTTCGGCCTCATCGTGTACCAGGAGCAGGTGATGGAGATCGCCCAGCACCTGGCCGGCTACACCCTGGGCGAGGCCGACCTGCTCCGGCGCGCGATGGGCAAGAAGAAGAAGGAGATCCTGGACAAGGAGTACGTGCCGTTCTCGGGGGGCATGAGGAAGAACGGCTTCTCCGAGAAGGCCATCAAGGCGCTCTGGGACGTGCTGGTGCCGTTCTCCGACTACGCCTTCAACAAGGCCCACTCCGCCGCCTACGGGCTGGTCTCCTACTGGACCGCGTTCCTCAAGGCGAACTACACGACCGAGTACATGGCGGCGCTCCTGACGTCCACGCGGGACGACAAGGACAAGTCGGCGATCTACCTCAACGAGTGCCGTCGCCTGAAGATCACGGTGCTCCCGCCGGACGTGAACGCCTCAGCCGGCACCTTCACCCCCGTCGGCAACGACATCCGCTTCGGCATGGCCGCGGTGCGCAACGTCGGGCAGAACGTGGTGGACGCCATCGTCGCGGCGCGCGAGGAGAAGGGCGCGTTCACCTCGTTCACGGACTTCCTCGACAAGGTGCCGGCCGTCGTGTGCAACAAGCGCACGATCGAGTCGCTCATCAAGTCGGGCGGCTTCGACTCGCTCGGCCACACGCGCCGCTCGCTCCTGCTGATCCACGAGCAGGCCGTCGACGCCGTCATCGACGTCAAGCGCAAGGAGGCCGTGGGGCAGTTCGACCTGTTCGCCGACCTCGGGTCGCTCGACGACGGCGCGGGCTCGTTCTCCGTCCAGGTCCCCGACCTGCCGGAGTGGGACAAGAAGCAGAAGCTGACCTTCGAGCGCCAGATGCTGGGGCTGTACGTGTCCGACCACCCGCTCGCCGGCGTCGAGCACGTCCTGACCGCGGCGAGCGACGTCTCGATCGCCACGCTGCTGACGGACGAGTCGCGGTCGGACGGCAGCGTCATCACGATCGCCGGTCTCATCACGTCGGTCGCGGTGAAGATCTCCAAGAAGAGCGGCAACCCGTGGGCCGCGGTGACGATCGAGGACCTCGAGGGCAGCGTCGAGGTGCTGTTCTTCGGCGAGACCTACCTGGCCTACTCCACCGTGCTGGCGGAGGACGCCGTCGTCGTGCTGAAGGGTCGGATGCGGCGCCGCGACGAGGCGCTGTCGGTGCAGGCGATGGAGCTCTCGCTGCCCGACATCGTCTCGACGGCCGACGGCGCGCCCGTGGCCATCACGATCCCCGAGTCGCGCTGCACGCAGCCGCTGCTCGAGCGTCTGGTGGAGGTGCTGCGGTCCCACCCCGGCGCGAACGAGCTGCACGTGCACGTCCGCACCCGCACGGGGCGCACGGTCGTGCGGGCCGGTGACCAGCTGCGGATCGATCGGACGTCGTCGCTGTACGGCGACCTGAAGGCGCTCCTCGGTCCGAACTGCCTGGTCTGAGGAGGGTCGCCGTGACCGCCACCGACGCCTTCGCCGTCAAGCCGACCCTCGTGGGGGAGCGCGTCGTGCTGCGGCCGTTCCGCCCCGACGACATCGAGGCGATGGGGCCCGTCCTCGCCGACCCCGAGGTGCTGCGCCTCACCGGTTCCGTGACCACGACGGCCGAGGTGGCGGACGCCGACCCCGAGCTCGACGACCGCACGCGTCGGTGGTACTCCTCGCGCTCCGCGCAGGCCGACCGGCTCGACCTCGCGATCATCGACCGCGCGAGCGGACGCTGCGTGGGCGAGGTGGTGCTCAACGAGCTGCGCCCCGGGCAGGACGCGTGCAACCTGCGGATCCTCGTGGGTCCGGACGGCCGCGGCCGCGGTCTGGGGACGGAGGCGGTGCGCCTCGTGCTGGACCACGCCTTCGCGACGACGGACCTGCACAGGATCTCGCTCGACGTCCAGGCCGACAACGTGCGCGCCCGCCGCTCCTACGCCAGCGCCGGGTTCGCCGTGGAGGGCCTGCTGCGTGACGAGCACGTGTTCGACGGCGTCCGCAGCGACACGGTGCTGATGGCCGTCCTGCGGACCGACCGCGAGGTGGCGGCCGAGGGCTGAGCCTACGGCGCTCAGCGCCGGGGCTCCTCCCGCAGCGGTCGCGCGGAGGCGGGGACGGCGTCGCCGACCACGGTCGGGTACTCGCACGTGAAGGTGCCGTCGTAGCCCGCCAGCGGCCCGAAGCGGTCGTTGGAGACCGCGACCGAGATGGTGAACCGGCCGCGCGCGTCGTCGTAGCCCTCGCGCAGCACGGCCGTCCCGGACAGCGCGAGCGGGAAGCGGAACGACACCGGGCCCTCGTGGAACCGCTGACCGCGCGAGAGGATCTGCAGGCCGCCGTCGGGCAGGACGGCGGGCTCGAGATCGACGGCGAGGTGCTGGTGCGTGCCGAGGTAGTCCAGGACCCGGCCGGGGCCGTCCGCGACGAGGGTCGCGTCGAACCGACGCCGCCGGCCGGGACCGACCTCGAAGGTCCGCACGACGGAGAGGCTCTCGCGACCGAGCGCGTCGACGTAGGCGTAGTTCTCGATCGTGAAGGGGATGTCGTGGCCGGCCTCGGGGACGAGGATGTTGCGCCACGCGCCCAGGTGCAGGAAGGGCAGCGTCCAGGCCGGGCCGTGCCACATCCGATCCATCGTTCCGCGACCCAGGCACGAGTACCCGGCCGTGGTGCTCGCGCCGAAGCGGCGCTGCAGCTCGGGGTGGAGGCGGTCGGCGTCGCTGCCGAGCGCGTCGAGGACGATGCTCATGACGGTGCTCCCTCGTGGTCGGTCGGTGGTGGTCGGTCGACGGCCGGTGCGGGCCCGGTGGACGGTCCGGGGTCCACGGGTGCGGTCAGGGTCGCGAGGCTGCGGGGAGCCCGTGCGGCGCGGCGGTCCGGCGGTCGGCGCACCGTCCGACGTGCGGACGGCACCCGGGCCGGTGTCGGGACGCCCGCCGCCGCCGTGACGAGGGCGGCCCCGGCGGCGACCGCGGCGCCGACGGCGCTCCACGACCACGCGTCGCCGGGGCGTCCGATCGCCTCGGCCACCCCACGTCCGACCAGGAGCGAGCCGCCGGCGACACCGGCGAGGCGCGCGACGGCCTGGACGAGCGCGGCGTCGCGCGAGCGCGACGGGTCGACGCCCCGTTCGGCCCACAGCCGGAGGCGGTCGAAGCTCCATGCCGTCGCCCAGCCGACCAGGGGACGGACCACGAGCGGGTCGAGTCCGGCGCCGAGCCGCCCCCATCCCGGCTCGTAGTCGTAGCCGGTCAGGAAGCGCACCCCGGCGTCGGTGGGGACGTAGCGCCAGTACCCCGACCCGGGACCCAGCGGCGAGAGCGTGTCGTCGGGGTGGAACCGGAGGGCGGAGGTGCCGTGGCCGTCGTCGTCGCGCCGGTGGCCGACCGAGGTTCCCCAGCCCCGCAGGGCCCACCGCCGCCCGAGCGCACCGGGTGGGCGGATCTCGTACCGGAAGCGCTGGTGCCCGGTCGCGCCAGGTGCGCCGTCCGGCGTGATGTGGGTGAAGCGCAGGTCCCACCGCGGGTGCAGCAGGGGGTCCTGCGTGAGGTGCCAGAGCCGGTCGACCGCGCGCTCGCCCGGCGTGCGGACGAGGGTCTCGACGTAGATCTGCCGGCGCTCACGGGAGCGGGACGACGACCGGCGGTGACGCATCGGCGTAGGTGTCCTGGCGACCGCGGGCGCCGTCAGCGCTGACGCACGACGAGCAGGGTCCGGACGCCCTGCGGCAGGTCGATCTCGACGACGGCGCCCACCGGGACCTGGCGGCCGCGACGCGTCTCCACCTCGCCGTCCACGCTGACGGCGTCGTCGGACAGCAGGTCCTTGACGTCGCTGCCGTCGTCGACCAGGCCGGCCAGCTTGAGGAGCTGGCCCAGGCGGATGATGTCGTCGCGGATCTCGATGTCCATGCGCCCATCATCCCGCGTAGCCTCGCGCGGTGACCACCGACCTCCGCGCCGTCCGCCGTGTCCGGATCGTCGGGGTGTCGGGTTCGGGCAAGACGCGCCTGGCGGGGCGGGTCGCCGCGATCCTGGGGGTGCAGCACCTCGAGCTCGACGCCGTCTTCTGGGACGCGGGCTGGACCTACCGCGACCTCGACGAGGCGCTCCGGACGGTGCGGGCGTTCGTCGAGGCGAGCGACGAGAGCGACGGCGGCTGGGTGGCGGACGGGAACTGGTCCTCGCGGATGCAGGGTCTGCTCGATCCCGGCACGCCCGGGGGTGCGGACGTGCTCGTCTGGCTCGACCACCCCCGTCCGCTCGTGATGTGGCAGGTGGTCCGGCGCACGGTGTCGCGCGGGCTGCGGCGCACCGAGCTCTGGCACGGCAACCGCGAGTCGCCCGGCAGCTGGCTGCACCTGGACCCCGAGAAGAACGTGGTGCGGTGGGCGTGGGTGCAGCACCCGGTGCTCCGTGCGCGGATGACGGCGGTGCTCGACGCCGATCCCGGCGCACCGGTGATCAGGCTCGCCGGGCGCCGTGCGGTCGCACGATGGCTGCGGGCGCTCGCAGCGGCACAGCCCTCCTAGAATCGCCTCATGCCCGTCATCTCCCGCATCGACCTGCGCGGCCGCACCCTGACCACCGCCGAGCTGCGCCGCGCCATCCCTCGCGCACCGCTCGACGTCGCCGCGGCGACCGGCGCGGTCGAGCCGATCCTGGCCGACGTGCGCGCCCGCGGCGCCGCTGCGCTGCGGGACCTGGCCGAGAAGTTCGACGGCGTCCGTCCCACCCACGTGCGCGTCCCCGCAGCCGAGCTCGAGGCCGCGCTGGCGCGCCTGGACCCGGCCCTGCGGTCCGCCCTCGAGCTCGCCGCGACGCGGGTGCGTGCCGGCCACACCGCGCAGCTGCCGCGGGCCACGAGCACCGACCTCGGGCCCGGTGCGCAGGTGCGTCAGCGCTGGGTGCCCGTGCGGCGCGTCGGCCTGTACGTGCCCGGCGGTCTCGCGCTCTACCCCTCGAGCGTCGTGATGAACGTCGTGGCGGCCCAGGTCGCCGGCGTCGAGGGGTTGGCCGTGGCCAGCCCGCCGCAGCGCGACAACGGCGGCCTGCCCGACCCGACCGTGCTGGCGGCGTGCGCGCTGCTCGGCGTGAGCGAGGTCTACGCGGTCGGCGGGGCGCAGGCCGTGGCGATGTTCGCCTACGGCGCGGTGGGCAGCGAGGAGGCCGACGGCGGCGACGGCGTCGAGCTCTGCGCGCCGGTCGACACCATCACCGGTCCCGGCAACATCTACGTCGCGGCGGCCAAGCGTGCCGTCCGCGGCGTGGTCGGCATCGACTCCGAGGCGGGGCCGACCGAGATCGGCATCCTCGCCGACGCCGGGGCCGACCCCGACCACGTGGCGGCCGACCTGGTCTCCCAGGCCGAGCACGACCCGAACGCCGCCAGCGTGCTGGTGACCGACTCGCTCGCGCTGGCCGCCGCCGTCGAGGAACGCCTGGAGGCGCGGGCCGCGAGCACGAAGCACGGTGAGCGCGTGCGCACCGCGCTGGGTGGCCCGCAGTCGGCAATCGTGCTGGTGGACGACGTCGAGCAGGGCCTGGCGGTCGTCGACGCCTACGCGGCCGAGCACCTCGAGATCCAGACCGCTGACGCCGCCGCGCTGGCCGAGCGTGTGCGCTCGGCCGGGGCCATCTTCGTGGGGGCCTACTCGCCCGTGTCGCTCGGCGACTACGTGGCCGGGTCCAACCACGTGCTGCCCACCGGAGGCTGCGCGCACTTCTCCTCGGGTCTCGGCGTCATGAGCTTCATGAAGTCGGTCCAGGTGATCGAGTACACGCGGGAGGCACTCGCGGCCGTGACCGAGCCGCTGGTGGCGCTCGCGAACGTCGAGGACCTGCCGGCTCACGGCGAGGCGGCGCAGGCGCGCCTCTGAGCGGGCGCCGCTCGCGGGCGGGTCAGCCCGTCGGGGGAGGGCTCGGGGTCAGGATCAGGCCGATCCCCGATAGCGGTGCGACGGCGACGCGCCTACCGTCGAGGTCATGAACTCCTTCTACGACATGATCCGCAACACCGGCTTCCGTCGCGGCCCCGGCCGCCTGATCGGTGGCGTCTGCGCCGGCATCTCGCGCCAGTGGGGCTGGGACCTCACGCTGGTGCGCGTCGTCGTCCTCATCCTGATGATCCTGCCCGTGCTCAGCTGGGCCGTGTACGCCGTCGCGTGGCTGCTCCTGCCGTGGCAGGACGGCTCCATCCCGCTCCAGAAGGCCTTCAGCGGGTCGAACGGGTCCGGCGGTGCCGGCCCCCGTCCGTACGACGCCTGACGGTCAGCGGACCCCGAGCGTGAACGGGTGGACCGCCACGGCGCCCGCTCGTCGCAGCAGGCGGGCCGCCAGGGTCAGGGTCCACCCCGAGTCGGTGTAGTCGTCGACCAGCAGCAGGGTGCGGTTCGCGAGACCCGCGCGGGCGCCGTCGGACAGCTCCAGCTCGAGCCGACGGTCGACGACGGCCAGCCGCTGCGCCGAGTTGAGGTCGTGACGGCCGGGCGGCATCCCCCCTCGGGCGACGAACCGCCCGACCACGGGCACCCCGAGCACGGCGGCCGCGCCGCGCGTCAGGTGGTCCACCAGCTGCGGTCGCGTCGCGGAGCTCACCGAGACGACGCCGTCGACCCGGATCCCCCCGCCGGTGATCCACCGCTCGAGCACGGCGCGGGTCGCGGCCCGCAGCTCCGGACCCACCTGGCCGTCGGTCGCCGACGGCCCGACCGCGTCGCGCACGCTGCTCGCGAGACCGATGCCGTCCATCCGGGCCAGGGCCGTGCCCGGTTCGGAGCGGTCGTCGACCGCGATGCGACCCGCGAGGTCGATGCCGATCCCCGGCATGCCGGTCGGCCACTGCCGCCGCGGCACGATCTCGACCCCCGCGCGCGCGAGGCTCACCCTGACGTCCTCGGCGGCGTCGGCACCGGGCAGCGTGGGCGCCCACGGCCCGTCGCAGAGGTCGCAGCGTCCGCACCGCCAGTCGGCGGGCAGCTCGGGATCGTCCAGCTGGCGCCGCAGGTAGGCGACCCGGCACGCGTCGGTGCCGTCGAGCTTCTCGTAGGCGATCATCGAGGCCTGCTCCGCGAGCCTGGCCTGCTCGACACGGGCGTACCGCTCGGCGTCGTAGACCCACTCCTGGCCCGTCAGCTGCCAGCCGCCACGCACCTTGGAGACGGCGCCGTCGACGTCGAGCACCGACAGCATCATCTCCAGCCGGGAGCGGCGGAGATCGACGGCGGTCTCCAGCCGGGCCGTCGAGGCGATGCGGTCGGGCGAGCCCGCCAGTGCCTCGAGGACCTGGTGGACGGTCTCGGCGGGCGGGAAGGCGAGGGAGCCGAAGTAGTCCCAGATCGCTCGGTCCTCGGGTCCGGGCGCGAGCACGACGTCGGCGCTCGCGACCCCGCGACCCGCACGACCGATCTGCTGGTAGTAGGCGATCGGTGAGCTCGGCGCACCGAGGTGCACCACGAAGCCGAGGTCCGGCTTGTCGAAGCCCATGCCGAGCGCGGAGGTCGCGACCAGGGCCTTGACGCGGTTGCTCAGCAGGTCCGCCTCGAGCTGCTCACGCTCGGACGGCTCCGTCCGGCCGGTGTACGCGGCGACGTCGAGCCCGGCGCCGCGCAGCTGCGTGGCGACCTCCTCGGCCATCGCGACCGTCAGGCAGTACACGATGCCCGACCCCTCCACGCCCCGCAGGTACTCCATCAGCCACGCGACGCGGACGGCGGCGTCAGCGCGGGGGAGGACCGCGAGGCGGAGCGAGTCGCGGGCGAGCGAGCCGCGCAGGACGAGGACCTCGCCCGCCCCGGCCGCGCCCCCGGACGTGCCGACGGCCGCGCCCCCGGTCGTGGTCGACGCCAGCCCGGCCCCGAGCTGCTCCGCGACGTCGGTGCTGACCCGCTCGTTGGCGGTCGCGGTCGTCGCGAGCACCGGGGTGCCCGGCGGCAGCGTCTCCAGCAGCGTGCGGATGCGGCGGTAGTCGGGACGGAAGTCGTGTCCCCAGTCCGAGACGCAGTGCGCCTCGTCCACGACCACCAGCCCGGCGGTCGCGGCCAGGCGGGGGAGCACCTCGGCGCGGAACGCCGGGTTGTTCAGGCGCTCGGGGGAGCACAGCAGGACGTCGACCTCGCCCGCGGCGATGTCGGCGTGGATGCCGTCCCACTCCGTCACGTTGGCCGAGTTGATCGTCACCGCGCGGATCCCGGCGCGCGACGCCGCAGCGACCTGGTCGCGCATGAGGGCGAGGAGCGGCGAGACGATGACCGTCGGACCCGCACCGCGGGCGCGCAGCAGGCTGGTGGCGACGAAGTAGACCGCGGACTTGCCCCACCCGGTGCGCTGCACCACGAGGGCCCGAGCGCGGTCGGCGACCAACGCGCTGATCGCGCGCCACTGGTCCTCGCGCAGGACGGCGTCGTCACGTCCCACGAGCGCCCGGAGGGCCGTCTCGGCCTCGGACCGCAGCTCGTCCGAGGACTCGACGTCCTCGCGGACCACGGTCTCGATCGGCGTCGCCGGGGGCGAGGTCACCGAGGTCCGGGTCTCCGACGTCCGGGTCCCCGAGGTTCGCGTCTCCGAGGTGCGGGTCTCCGAACGCCGGTCCGACCCCGCCGGCTCCCGTCCACCGCTCGCGCGCCGACCGGCACCCCCGGTCTCCTCCCGGTTGCTGCCGCCACCGGGGCCACCGGTGTCGGGCGGCGCGTCGTCGTACTCGGGGTCGTAGGGCGGTTCCTCGAGCGGGGGCAGGTCCGTCATGTCGATCACCGTACGCGGGGGGTCGGACATGGTCGGCACCCGCCGGTGCGCCCCCTGTGGACGGCCGTGGGAGGCACGCGGCGTCCCGGCGCCCGACCGCCGGACGCGCCGGTGACGCGCGGCCGCGCCGCCTAGACTGGTGCACCGTGACCGCCACGCCCCTCCCCGACGCTCCCCGGCTGCCGATCCGCCCGGAGCTCGCGCACGAGGAGCCCTACGGGGCGCCCCAGCTGGACGTGCCGATCCTTCTCAACGTCAACGAGAACCCCTACCCGCCGAGCGAGGCCGTCGTGGCCGACGTCGCGGCCGCCGTCGCCGTCGCCACGCGGGGTCTGAACCGGTATCCCGACCGAGAGTTCCGCAAGCTGCGCACCGCGCTGGCGACCTACCTCGAGCGCGAGTCCGACGTCGGGGGGCTCGACGCCGACCACCTGTGGGCCGCGAACGGCTCCAACGAGGTGATGCTCCACCTGCTGCAGGCGTTCGGCGGCCCCGGCCGCACGGCGCTGTCGTTCGCCCCGACCTACTCGATGTACCCCGAGTACGCGCGCGACACGAACACCGCCTGGGTCGCGGGACGCCGCGAGGAGGACTTCTCCCTCGACCCCGAGGCCGCCGCGGCGCTGCTGCGCGAGGTGCGCCCCGCCGTCGTGCTCCTGCCGAGCCCGAACAACCCCACCGGGACGGCCCTCCCGCTCGACACGGTGCAGCACCTGCTAGACGTCGCGCGGACGACCGGCCCCGACGGCGCCGCGACCGTCGTCGTGATCGACGAGGCCTACGCCGAGTTCCGCCGCGCGGGGGTGCCGAGCGCGCTGACGCTGCTCGGCGCCAACCCGCACCTGGCGGTCTCGCGCACGATGTCCAAGGCGTTCGGTCTCGCCGGTGCTCGCCTGGGCTACCTCGCCGCCGCGCCCGCCCTGGTCGACGCGCTCCGGGTCGTCCGCCTGCCCTACCACCTGTCGGCCGTCACGCAGGCGGTGGCGCTCGCGGCCCTCGCGCACACCGACGAGCTCATGGCGCAGGTCGCGTCGCTGCGCGACGAGCGCGACGCGCTGGCGACGTGGCTGCTCGAGCACGGCCTCGACGCCGTCCCGAGCGACGCGAACTTCATCCTGTTCGGTAAGTTCACGGACAGGCACGCCGTCTGGCAGGGGCTGCTGGACCGCGGCGTCCTCATCCGCGAGACGGGTCCCGACGGCTGGCTCCGCGTCACCGTCGGCACCCCGCAGGAGACGGCGGCGTTCACACAGGCACTAGTGGAGGTACTGGGATGAGCACGGACGAGACCACCACCCCCGACCGGGGCGGCCGGCCCGCGCGCCGCGCGCGCCTCGAGCGCACCACCCGGGAGTCCACCGTCCTGGTCGAGCTCGACCTCGACGGGAGCGGCGTCGTCGACGTCGACACCACGGTCGGGTTCTGGGACCACATGCTGACCGCGCTCGGGACGCACGCGCGCTTCGACCTCACGGTCCGCGCCAGCGGTGACACCCACATCGACGTCCACCACACCGTCGAGGACACGGCCATCGTGCTGGGCGAGGCCCTGCGCGAGGCGCTCGGCGACAAGGTCGGCATCGCGCGCTTCGGCGACGCGACCGTGCCGCTGGACGAGGCGCTCGCGCTCGCCGTCGTCGACGTCTCCGGACGCCCGTACTGCGTCCACGAGGGCGAGCCGGCCGGGCAGGAGTACCACCTCATCGGCGGACACTTCACGGGGTCACTGACCCGTCACGTGCTCGAGTCGCTGGCGCTGCACGCCGGCATCTGCCTGCACGTGCGCGTGCTCGCGGGCCGCGATCCGCACCACATCGTCGAGGCCCAGTTCAAGGCTCTCGCGCGCGCCCTGCGCGCCGCTGTCGCGCACGACGACCGCGTGGTCGGCGTGCCGTCCACGAAGGGTGCGCTGTGACCGCTGGCCGGGGTGAGGACGAGCTGCCCGACGGCCTCGTCGTGCCCGACGACCTCTCGAGCCTCTTCGCCGGCGACGGCGGTGCGGCGCCGGCCGGGGACGACGGGTCCGGCGTCACCGAGTCCGCCGAACCGGCCGAACCGGCCGAGCCCGCCGTCATCCACACGACGGCGGTCGTCCTGACCTCCGTCCGGCAGGCCAAGGTGCTCGCCTCGCTGCTGTCGCTCGCGGGCATCGAGGCCGCCGTCGTGCCGTCGGCGCGCGGGGCGATCGCGGTGCGTTACGTCGAGCAGCTCGAGTCGGAGACCGATCCGGGCGAGCTGCTCAGCGGCATCCCGCTCGAGGCTGAGGCGCTGGGCGCGTCGCTCTCGGTCGCCGCGCGCAGCGAGGTCGTCCTGCTCGCCGCGCGAGTGCAGGAGATCGGCGGTGAGATCTCCGGACAGGTGAAGGCCCGCCGCTACCGCGGCGGTCAGATCGTCGAGGAGCCGCCGCCCGGTCTCGTCCTCGCCCAGGCCGACGCCGTCGCCGAACGACTCCTCATCGGTCTCGTGCAGGCGCCGCAGGTCGACGGCTACATCAGCTCCTCCGACCTCCCGAGCGCCGGTGGCGGCCGGTCGTTCTTCGGCAGGCGGCGCAAGGACGGCGGTGAGCCGGAGTGAGCGAGTCGCGTCCGACAGTCGTCGTCCTGGACTACGGCTCCGGCAACACCCACTCGGCCGTCCGGGCGCTCGAGCGCGCCGGGGCCGACGTGACCCTGACGGCCGACCCGGCGCTCGTCGCCTCGGCCGACGGCCTCGTCGTCCCGGGCGTCGGTGCCTTCGCCGCGGTCATGGAGCAGCTGCTCGCCGTCGGGGGTGACCGCATGGTCGAGCGTCGCCTCGCCGGTGGTCGCCCCGTGCTGGGCATCTGCGTCGGGCTTCAGGTGCTGTTCGCCGCGGGGGTCGAGCACGGCTCCCGAACGGTCGGCCTCGACCAGTGGCCCGGGGTGGTCGAACCCCTCGAGGCCGAGATCGTCCCGCACATGGGGTGGTCCGGCGTCCAGCCGCCCGCCGACACCGTGCTGTTCCGCGGCGTCGAGGACGAGCTGTTCTACTTCGTCCACTCCTACGGCGTGGCCACGGACCCCGCCGACCTGCTGGCGGAGGCGGGGACCACCGCGCTGACGCCGCCGCGCGTCACGTGGTCCGAGCACGGTTCGCGGTTCGTCGCCGCCGTCGAGAACGGGCCGTTGAGCGCGACCCAGTTCCACCCCGAGAAGTCCGGCGACGCCGGTGCGCGCCTGCTGCGCAACTGGGTCGGCACGCTCCGCCCCTGACGGTGCGCCCCGCTCCACCAGATCCACCGGATCCACCCCGATCGAGAGAAGACATGAGCTCCCAGCCGACCACCCAGCCCGTCCTCCAGCTGCTGCCCGCCGTCGACGTCACGGGGGGCCAGGCCGTCCAGCTCGTGCAGGGCGTCGCGGGCTCGGGCGGGCAGTACGGCGACCCGTACGACCAGGCGATGCGCTGGGTCGACGCCGGAGCGCCGTGGCTGCACCTGGTCGACCTCGACGCGGCGTTCGGTCGCGGGTCGAACCACGAGCTGCTCGCCTCGATCGTCGAGCGCGTCTCCGACCGGATCCAGGTCGAGCTGTCCGGCGGCATCCGGGACGACGAGTCCCTGCGTCGGGCGCTCGCGACCGGGGTGCGTCGCGTCAACATCGGCACCGCAGCGCTCGAGGACCCCGACTGGACCGCGTCGGCCATCGCCGAGCACGGCGATCGGATCGCGATCGGGCTGGACGTCCGCGGCACGCGCCTCGCCGCGCGGGGCTGGACGCAGGAGGGCGGCGAGCTCGACGCGGTCCTCGACCAGCTCGAGGCCGCCGGCTGCGCGCGCTACGTCGTCACGGACGTCACGAAGGACGGGACCCTCCGCGGCCCGAACATCGACCTGCTGCGCGAGGTCTGCGCCCGCACGGACGCCCCCGTCATCGCCTCGGGCGGCATCTCGACGCTCGCGGACCTGGCGGCGCTCCGGGAGCTGGTTCCGACCGGCGTCGAGGGCGCGATCGTCGGAACCGCGCTGTACGCGGGCGCGTTCACGATCACCGAGGCGCTCGACGTCGCCGGACGCCCGGGGTCCTGACGTGCCGATCGGCGACTTCCTGCCGCGCACCGGTGAGCAGCGGGCGCCGCGCGAGCTCCCGCCGGCGTCGGCCTTCGCGGGCGACGACGGCACGTGCCCGCCGCTGCTCGCCGCGGCCCTCGGCCTGCCGCCCGGTGCGGACCGGATCGGCGCCGTCGTGCGGGCGTTGGCCGAGGAGCGGGTGCTCGTCCCGGTCGTCGCGCACGAGGAGACCGAGCACGACGCCGACGTGCGGGAGAAGCTGACCGGCCGCCGGGAGCGGGTCGGCACCGCCTCCCAGGACGAGCCCACCGTCGACCACCACGGCGATCGTCACGCGTCGGCGGCCCTGGTGACCGTCCGGACGCCGGACGGCCGCGAGGCCCTGCCCGTCTTCTCCAGCGTCACCGAGCTGGCGGCGTGGCGTCGGGACGCCCGCCCGGTTCCGCACCAGGGCCCGCGCACGGCGATGGCGGCCGTGGACGAGGCCGGAGGAGTACTGGTGCTGGACGCCGGGTCCGCCGACCCCGTGGTCGTCCCGCGCCCGGCCGTGTGGGCGCTCGCCCGCGGTGAGGCGTGGGTGCCGGCGCTGGCGGATCCGCTCGTCGTCGCCGAGGTGCGCGACGTCGTCGCGGCCGTCGACGGCGTGCGTCGCGTCGTCGTCGTGGCCGGCACGCGCGCCGAGGTCAAGATCGAGCTCGCCGTGGTGGCCGGACTGACCAGGGAGCAGATCCAGGTCGTCGCCGGACAGGCGGCGCAGGCGCTCGGGGAGAGCGTCGTGGTGGCGGAGCGGGTCGACTCGCTCGAGCTGGCGCTGACGACGGCCTGACGCACGCCACGACGACTCTTCACCCCACCGCCCCGTCACTGCTGTACTGGCTGGATGACCGACGTCGATCACCCCGTCCTGCTGCACACCGTCCTGGACGCCGAGGACGTCCGCGGGCTCGCCGAGTTCTACCGCGAGCTGCTCGGTCTGATCTACCGCCCCGGTGACGAGCGCGACGAGGCACCGGACTGGCTCGTGCTGACCGACACGGACGGCACCCGGCAGCTCGCGTTCCAGCGGGTGGAGCGGCTCGCACGTCCGACCTGGCCCGACGACGACGTCCCGCAGCAGCTGCACCTCGACCTGACCGTCCCGGACCGCGAGTCCCTGGAACGGCAGCACCGGCGCGCCCTGCAGCTCGGAGCACAGCTGCGGCTGGACCGGACCGACGACGCCGACGAGCCCCTCTACGTCTACGTCGATCCGGCCGGGCACCCGTTCTGCATCTTCGTCGGCTGAGAGCCTCAGCACGTCCGCGCCGACCGTCACGCCCCGAGCGGGTAGGCGTTCCACCGCTGGGCAGGTCGGTGCGACCACGGTGACGTGACCTCGAACGGCATGCTGCCGAACGACGTGCCGACGAGCGGTGCGATCGCCGCGGGGGCGCGGGGGAGCGAACCCGCCGGGAGGGTGCCGGACGCACGGGTCCTCGCGGGGTCCCCGCGCGTCGGCACGATCAGCCACCGACCGGTGTGGACGGCGTGGTGGTGCCCCGAGCAGAGCAGGACGCAGTTGTCGGCGTCGGTCCGTCCCCCCGACATCCACGGGACGACGTGGTGCGCCTCGCACCAGGTCGACGGGATCGTGCAGCCAGGGAAGATGCAGCCGCCGTCGCGCGCGACGAGCGCCCGACGCAGCGATGCCGGGACGAGCCGGTGACGGCGTCCGAGGTCGACGATCTCGGACCGTCCTCCGAGCACGACGGGGATCATGTCCGCGTCGCACGCGAGCCGCCGCACCCTAGCTGCCGGTACGGGGCCGGCGTGGGGGAGCAGGGCGAGACCCGTCCGCGCGGCCGTCGACGTCGGACCGTCATCCCGTCGATCCTCGGCCACCGGTGGCGCGAGCTGCGCCCGAAGGTCCTCGAGCCCCATCGTGACCATGAGCCGGGGCGGCAGACCGCCGACGCGCGGGAGCTCGCCGGCGCGCAGCGCCGTCTGACACGCGGAGATCAGGGCGTCGAGCATGATCTGGGGCCGGGTCCGGTCCTCGAGCGGAGGCTCGGACTCCCGTTCCCGGTCCGTGGGACCCGCCTCGGTACCGGGCCCAGCGCCGCCGGCGGCGCGCGGGTTCGTCCCGGCGTCGAACACGCCGAGCAGGACCTCCGCCTGGAGGAGGTCGGCCCAGATGTCGAGGTGCGCCAGGCCGCCGCGCGTGGCCCCGACGTGCACCCCCTGGCGGGATCGCAGATCCTTCTCGCGCGGCTCGTCACCATCGGGGTCGAGGTGCGCGAGCAGACGCTGCCCCACCCGCTCGAGCGTGCCGGGGTCGAACGTCGCGGCGTCGGTGGTCATCGTGTGCTCGGCGACGTCGGGCGGCGCGATCGCCGCCGCGCGGTCGAGCACGCGGAGGATGACCGCGATCGCCTCGGCGCCGGGGGTGCGGTCGTCGTCGGTCGCTCCGCCCACCCCACCGCCCGTCCGTGCGTCCACGTCGTCGACGCGCACCACACCATCCGGTCCCAGTCCCACTCCCAGTCCCACGGCGACGGCCAGCACGGGCGAGCGCGCCTCGAGGGGCTCACCGGTGAGGCTTGTCCCCGGCAGCAGCGCCGCGGCGGTGCGGATGCGGCGGCGGGCCTCGGCGCCACCGATGCGCACGCGGGTGCGCAGCAGATCGCATCCGCGGCGGTAGGGGGCCGGTCCGTCGTCGCCCTCGACACCGGACCGTGCCGGCGACGACGCCTCCACCGCACCCGCGACCCGGAGCTGGAGCCGGTGGACGACCCGCGCGAGTCGCTCGACCTCCTCAGCCGCGTCCGCCGCCGTCGCCCACGACGCGCCGTCGAGCAGCGTGACCAGGCCCGCCTCGGCCTCGCTGGTGGCGATGACGGCGCGCCGGATCGCCGCCACTGCCACGCCGCCCCCGATGTCCATGCGTCAATTTTATCGAACGTGCGTTCGTCAATCAATGCCCTGCACCACATTGACGTCCACAGATTTCGCACGACGGCGGCCTCGGCCGGCGTCTGGGGACAGCCCGCGACGGCCCCGGTGAGCGAGACTGGACCATGGCCTACGCGCACACGTCCCTGTTCTCCGAGTCGCTCGGGATGAGCACCTCGGTCGCCGTCGTCCTGCCGCAGCGCACGACGACGCAGATCGGGCTGAGCGGGACGCGGTCCGCGGGCGATCCCCCCGTGCTCTACCTGCTGCACGGACTCTCGGACGACGAGACGATCTGGATGCGACGGACCTCGATCGAGCGCTACGCCGCCGAGTACGGCCTCGCCGTCGTGATGCCGCGCGTCGAGCGCAGCTTCTACCAGGACATGGCCCACGGCGAGCGCTACTGGACCTACGTCTCGCAGGAGCTTCCCGCGCTGGTGCAGCAGCTCTTCCGGGTCTCCGACCGGCGCGAGGACACGTTCGTGGCCGGGCTGTCGATGGGCGGCTACGGCGCGATGCGTCTGGCGCTCGCGCAGCCCGAGCGCTTCGCCGCAGCGGCCTCGCTGTCGGGCGCGCTCCACATGGCGCACCCGGCGGTCCGGCAGGCGCGGTCTGACTTCTACGACACGGCGTTCGGTGAGGCGGACATCGCCGGGAGCGACGCCGACCTGCTGGCCCTGCTCGCCCGCGCGGACCCTGCTCGGTTGCCGTCGCTGATGGTGGCGTGCGGGCTGCAGGACGATCTGCTGCCGATGCAGCACGCCTTCCTGGCCGCGGCGGACGACGCCGGGGTCGAGGTGGCGTCGTCGCTCACCACGGGGGAGCACGAGTGGGGCTACTGGGACGCGCGGATCCAGGACGTCCTGGCCTGGCTGCCGATCCGCAGCTGAGCCCCGGTCCGGAGCCGAGCCCCGTTCCGGAGCTGAGCCCCGCCGGCGGTCAGCGGACGGCGCCGGTCCACTTCTCGCCGGGGCCGTCGCCCGGGGCGTCCGGGAACGCCGACGCCTCGCGGAACGCGAGCTGGAGCGTGCGGAGCCCGTCACGCAGCGGCCGCGCGTGGCGGTCCCCGATCTCGGGGGCGCCCGCGGTGACCAGGCCGGCCAGCGCGGTGATGAGCTTGCGGGCCTCGTCCAGGTCCTTGAGGTCCTCGCCCGCGACGCCGTCGGCGTCGGGCGCCAGGCCGCACTTCACGGCGGCGGCGCTCATCAGGTGGACGGCAGCGGCCCCGATGATCTCGACGGCGGGGACGTCCGCGATGTCTCGGCTCGCGTCGAGCTCGTCCACGGCGACGACGGCGCCGCCGTCGCCCTCGGTGGTGGCGGGCGAGGGCGCGGCGGGGCCGGGGATGTCGGGGGAGGTCATGTCTGGTAGTGTTCCATGTCGACCAACCGGTTCCACACTCGCGCCCGCCTCGCGGCGGTGCCTGCGACGTGGGGGGCCGGTCTGCAAGCGGAGATCTCATCCCACCTCGTCCCGTCATCCGGGTCAGGTTCCGGTCGGGTGGACGTCCCATCGTCCACCCGCGCGTGTGTCCGCACACGTGACCGTCGAGGCCTCCGCACGCACCGCGTCCGGGGGCCTTTCCCGTGCGCCGAGGTCGCACCGACACGACACCGAGGAGCACCACATCAGCGAGCCCCGCATCAACGAGCGGATCCGCGTGCCCGAGGTGCGTCTGGTCGGCCCGAACGGTGAGCAGGTCGGCATCGTTCGCGTCGAGGACGCGCTCCGGCTCGCCGAGGAGGCAGATCTCGACCTGGTCGAGGTCGCCCCCGAGGCGCGACCCCCCGTCTGCAAGCTCATGGACTACGGCAAGTTCAAGTACGAGGCGGCCATGAAGGCGCGCGACGCGCGTCGCAACCAGGCCAACACCGTGCTGAAGGAGATCCGTTTCCGGCTCAAGATCGACCCGCACGACTACGGCACCAAGAAGGGCCACGTCGAGCGCTTCCTCGCGGCCGGCGACAAGGTCAAGGTCATGATCATGTTCCGCGGTCGTGAGCAGTCGCGCCCCGAGATGGGCATGCGTCTGCTGCAGCGTCTCGCGGACGACGTCTCCGAGCTCGGCGCCGTGGAGTCCACGCCTCGCCTCGACGGCCGGAACATGACCATGGTCATCGGTCCGACCAAGAAGAAGGCGGAGGCACGCGACGAGGTCCGTCGCGAGCGCGCCAAGGCCGAGCCGGCACCGCAGGCTGCACCACCCCGTGCGCCGAAGGCCCCCGCGGCCCCGGCCGAGACGCGTGCTGTCGAGGCGCCCGCCGCCCCGGCCGCGGCTCCCGCTGTCGAGACGCCCGTCGCCGAGGCCCCCGTGGTCGAGGCGCCCGCCGTCGAGACGCCTGCCGTGGAGACGCCTGCTGTCGAGGCGCCCGCCGCGGAGGTTCCTGCCGCCGAGACGCCCGCCCCGGCGCCGAAGGCTGCGCCCGCCCCGAAGGCCGCTCCGGCCCCCCGGGCGGCCGCCAAGCCCGCCGCGTCGACGCCGAAGCCTGCGACCGCCGCGCCGAAGCCTGCGACCGCCGCGCCGAAGCCTGCGACCGCCGCGCCGAAGCCCGCAGCCGCGCCCAAGCCCCGGGCCGCTGCTCCGAAGCCCGGAGGCGCCAAGCCGGCGGCTCCGCGGCCGGGACCGAAGCCGAGCGCCTGAGCCCGGCGGCCGGTGCTCGCACCGGCCACACGAACTGCACGTCCAGCACAACAGCACGTCCCGCGCGAGCGGGCCAACCGAGGATGGCGAGATGCCGAAGAACAAGACGCACTCCGGTGCGAAGAAGCGTTTCCGCGTGACCGGGAGCGGCAAGATCATGCGCGAGCGCACGGGCGCCCGTCACCTGATGGAGCACAAGAGCTCCGACCGCCGCCGTCGGCTCAACTCGGACACCTCGGTGTCCGCCGCCGACCTTCCCAAGATCAAGAAGCTGCTCGGCCGCTGAGCCGTTCCAACTAGAAGGAGACTCACGTGGCACGCGTGAAGCGGGCGGTCAACGCCCACAAGAAGCGCCGGGTTGTACTCGAGCGCGCCTCCGGCTACCGCGGTCAGCGTTCGCGCCTGTACCGCAAGGCCAAGGAGCAGGTCACCCACTCGCTCGGTTACGCCTACCGCGACCGTCGCGCCCGGAAGGGTGACTTCCGTCGGCTCTGGATCCAGCGCATCAACGCTGCGGCCCGCGCCAACGACATGACGTACAACCGCTTCATCCAGGGTCTCGGCCTCGCCGCGATCGAGGTCGACCGTCGCATGCTGGCCGAGCTCGCCGTGAGCGACCCGGCCGCGTTCGCCGCCCTCGTGCAGCTCGCCAAGGCAGCCCTGCCGGCCGACGTCAACGCCCCCCGGGTCGCGTCCGCCGTCTGAGCACGACCCCTCGGTCCGGCGCCTCGCGCCCGACGTCCGGCGGCCCGCCTCCCCTCGGGGAGGCGGGCCGCTTCGTCGTTCCCGGCGTGCGGGTGGTTCCTGGAACACTGGACCCATGCCGTTCGCCGCCGCCGTCGTCAACACCCGGTCCGATCGCGTCGCCGGACTGCGTCGGCTCGTCACGCGAGCGGGTCGCGACCGCGCGGGCGAGCACCTCGTGGAAGGGCCGCAGGCGTGCCGCGAGGCCGTGCGGTTCGCGGCCGAGCGGGTGCGGGACCTCTACATCACCGAGGCGGCGCAGTCGCGGTGGCCGGAGATCGTCGACGACGCCCTGGCCCACGGCCTCTACGTCCACCCCACCTCGCCCGAGGTGATGGTCCGCATCTCCGAGGACGCGCAGGGCGTGGTGCTCGTCCTCCGCGACGCCGACGTGGCCACGGACGAGCTCGCCGCCGTCGTGGCCGGGGCGCGTCTGGTGGCGCTGTGCGAGGAGGTCCGCGACCCCGGCAACGCCGGCACGATCATCCGCGCGGCCGACGCCGCGGGGGCCGACGCCGTCGTCCTCACCGCGGGCAGCGTCGACGTGCGCTCGCCCAAGGTGGTGCGGTCCAGCGCCGGGTCGCTGTTCCACCTGCCGGTGGTCACGGGCGTGGGGCTGGCGGACGCCGTCGCCACGCTGCGCGCCGCCGGGCTGACGATCCTCGCGGCCGACGGCGGGGGAGCCGACGACGTCGAGACCTCGCCCCTGCTCGCCCGGCCGACGGCGTGGATCTTCGGGACCGAGGCCCAGGGCCTGTCCGACGACGCCCGACAGCTCGCCGACGCCGTCGTCGCCGTCCCGCTGCGCGGTCGCGCCGAGAGCCTGAACGTCGCCATGGCCGCGACCGTCTGCCTGTACGCGTCCTCGCGCGTCCACGCGCTCTCGACGTAGGGTTTCGACATGTGAGACGCCCGTCGGCGACGCGGACCGGTGGCGTCCCACGGCTTACCCTCCTCTGCGGCGCCGGGCAGATCCCCGTGCGCCACCCACTCCTCAGGAAGGCTCCACCATGACGCGTGTCCACAAGGTTGCCGGTGCCCTGGCGGTCGCCGCCCTCGGAGTCACGCTGGCGGCGTGCGGCGGCGGGTCGGAGGGCGACGGCGACGCCGCCGCGAGCGACGTCCTGCGGGTCGGCACCGAGGGCACCTACTCGCCCTTCACGTTCCACGACCCCGAGAGCAACGACCTCACCGGCTACGACGTCGAGGTCATCACGGCCGTCGCCGACGAGCTGGGGCTCGAGGTCGAGTTCTTCGAGACCCAGTGGGACGCCATCTTCGCCGGCCTCGAGGCCGACCGCTTCGACGTCATCGCCAACCAGGTGACGATCAACCCGGAGCGCGAGGAGCTCTACGACCTCTCCTCGCCCTACACGGTCTCGACCGGGGTCGCCGTCGTCCCGACGGGCAGCGCCATCGCCTCCGAGGCCGACCTCAGCGGGCTGACATCGGCGCAGTCCTCGACGTCGAACTGGGCCGAGGTCGCCCGGGAGGCCGGCGCTGACGTCGAGGCCGTCGAGGGGTTCACGCAGGCCGTCACGCTGCTCAAGCAGGGTCGCGTCGACGTCACGCTGAACGACAACCTCGCCGTCCTGGACTACCTCACGACCAGCGGTGACACCGACGTCGAGGTCGCGTTCGAGGTCGGCGAGCCCTCCGAGCAGGCCTTCGCGCTGCGCAAGGACTCGCCGCTGACCGCCGAGATCGACGGCGCCCTGGAGACCCTCCGCGACAACGGCACGCTGGCGGAGATCTCCGAGCGCTGGTTCGGCGAGGACGTCTCGAGCTAGCCGATGGACCTCGACCTCGTACGGGAGTCGATCGGCCCGCTCCTGTCGGGCACGATCCGCGGCACCATCCCGCTGACGGCGGCGTCGTTCGTCGGCGGGATGGTGCTGGCCGTGCTGGTCGCGCTCGCCCGGCTGTCCCGGGTGGGGGTGGTGCGCTGGATCGCCCAGGGCTACGTCTCGATCATCCGGGGCACACCGCTGCTGGTGCAGCTGTTCATCATCTTCTACGCCCTGCCCTCGCTCGGGCTCACCATCGACCCGTTCCCCTCGGCGATCATCGCGTTCTCGCTGAACGTCGGCGGGTACGCCTCCGAGATCGTGCGAGCCGCGATCCTGTCGATCCCGCGCGGACAGTGGGAGGCGGCCGAGACGATCGGCTACTCCCGCACGATGGCGCTGCGCCGGGTCATCCTGCCGCAGGCCGCGCGCGTGGCCGTGCCGCCGCTGTCGAACACGTTCATCTCGCTGGTCAAGGACACGTCCCTGGCCTCGACGATCCTGGTGACGGAGCTGCTGCGCAAGGCGCAGGAGATCGCGGCCCCCACGTTCGAGTTCCTCACGCTGTACTCCCTCGCGGCCGTCATCTACTGGGTCCTGTGCCTGGTGCTGTCGATCGGGCAGGGCTTCCTGGAGCGGCGCCTGGGTCGGCACCTGCAGCCCCAGATCGCGAAGGTCGAGAAGGTCAGGCAGGCCACCGCATGAGCATCCACGACGAGGGTTTCGCCCCCGCCGAGACGCCCGAGGGCATCGAGGTGCGCGGTCTCGTGAAGTCGTTCGGGTCCACCCCGGTGCTGACCGGCGTCGACCTCGACGTCGCCCCCGGAACCGTCTCGGTCATGATCGGACCGTCGGGATCGGGCAAGTCGACGCTGCTGCGCTGCCTCAACCTGCTGGAGACGCCGCAGGCCGGGCGCGTGCGGATCGGCGACGACGAGATCGACTTCACCGCGGGGGTGCGACGGGGCCAGTCGGCGTCGCTGCGCCGCCACTCGGCGATGGTCTTCCAGTCCCACAACCTCTTCCCGCACCGCACGGCGCTGCAGAACCTCATGGAGGGCCCGGTGTTCGCGCAGGGCCGCCCGCGCCGCGAGGTCGAGGAGGAGGCGCGTGGCCTGCTGGCGCGCGTCGGCCTCGCCGAGAAGGCCGACGCCTACCCCGACCAGCTCTCCGGCGGTCAGCAGCAGCGCGTCGGCATCGCCCGCGCGCTCGCGCTGCGGCCCCGCGTGCTGCTGTTCGACGAGCCGACGTCGGCGCTCGATCCCGAGACCGTCGGCGAGGTCCTCGCGGTGATGCGAGACCTCGCGGCCGAGGGACGCACGATGATCGTGGTCACGCACGAGGTGCGCTTCGCGCGCGACGTCGCCGACCACGTCGTCTTCCTCGACGGCGGAGTGATCGCCGAGGAGGGGCCGCCGCAGCAGGTGCTCCTCGACCCGCAGCAGGAGCGGACGCGCGCCTTCCTCGGGCGGATCCTGTCCCACTGACGCGCCCGGGGGGACCCACGGGCGCACCTGCCGACCTCTGGCAGGATGGGGGCGTGTCCGTGACGCTGCACGTTCTCCGCCCCACCGGCCGATTCCCTCGGCCCGGGCTCCCGCGCGCCTGACGGCCGGGAGGGCCAGACGGCCAGACGGCCAGACGCCCCGTCGACCCGAGGCCCGTGAGCACGAGCAGCCGCACCGTTCCCGGAAGGAACCCCCAGCCATGACCAGCGACACCACGCTGCCCGAGGCCATCAGCCCGACCGACGCCGACGCCGTCGGTGCCGCCGTGGACGCGGCGCTGTCCGCCGTCGCCGCGGCCGACTCGCTCGAGGCTCTCAAGGTCGTCCGCATCGAGCACACGGGGGAGCGCAGCCCGCTCGCCCTCGCCAACCGCGGCATCGGTGCGCTGCCCGGTGCCGAGAAGGCCGCGGCCGGCAAGCTCCTGGGCGGGGCGCGCGGCCGCGTCAACGGCGCGCTCAAGGCCCGCGACGCCGAGCTCGCCGAGCTGCACGCCCAGCACGTGCTGCGCACCGAGACCATCGACGTCACCCTCGCGGCCGCCCGCGGCACCGCAGCCGCCGTGACCACCGGCGTCGCCGGGGCCCGTCACCCGATCGCCACCACCTCGGAGCAGATGGCGGACATCTTCGTCGCGATGGGCTGGGAGATCGCCGAGGGGCCCGAGGTCGAGCACGAGTGGTTCAACTTCGACGCGCTGAACTTCAAGCCGGACCACCCCGCCCGGCAGATGCAGGACACGTTCTTCCTCGACGGGTCCGACCACCTCGTCCTGCGCACCCACACGTCGCCGGTGCAGGCGCGCGCGCTGCTCGAGCGGGGTGTGCCGCTGTACGTCGCGTGTCCCGGCCGCGTGTTCCGCACCGACGAGCTCGACGCCACGCACTCCCCGGTCTTCCACCAGGTCGAGGGCATCGCGATCGACGAGGGCCTGACGATGGCCCACCTCAAGGGCACCCTGGACCACTTCGCGCGGGCCATGTTCGGCGCCGAGGCACGCACGCGCCTGCGGCCCGCCTACTTCCCGTTCACCGAGCCGAGCGCCGAGATGGACCTCTGGTTCCCGCAGAAGAAGGGCGGTCCGGGCTGGATCGAGTGGGGCGGCTGCGGCATGGTCAACCCCAACGTGCTGCGCAGCGTCGGCGTCGACCCCGAGCGCTACTCCGGCTTCGCGTTCGGCATGGGCATCGACCGCGCGGTGATGCTCCGCCACGGCCTGGAGGACCTCCGAGACCTGTTCGAGGGCGACATGCGGCTCTCGCGGACCTACCCCCTGGGAGGGGAAGCCTGATGCCCAACGTCGTCCTGCCCTGGCTCGCCGAGCACGTCGAGCTGCCCGCCGACCTCACCGCCGCCCAGCTCGCCGAGGACCTGGTCCGCGTCGGGCTCGAGGAGGAGGCGATCCACTCCTCGGGTGTGACCGGTCCCGTCGTCGTCGGCCGCGTGCTCGCCAAGAGCCCTGAGCCGCAGAAGAACGGCAAGGTCATCAACTGGTGCCAGGTGGACACCGGTGAGCGCGACGAGTCCGGCGAGGTCGTCCCGCGCGGTGTCATCTGCGGTGCGCACAACTTCGAGGTCGGCGACACCGTCGTGGTGTCGCTGCCCGGCGCCGTGCTGCCCGGCGACTTCGTGATCGCCGCGCGCAAGACCTACGGTCACGTCTCCGACGGCATGATCTGCGCCGCGGGCGAGCTGGGCCTGGAGGACGACGTCGACGGCATCATCGTGCTCGCCACGGCTGCCCGGCGCGAGGCCGAGCCCGACGCCGTGCCGGCGCCCGGCACCGACGCGCTCGCGCTGCTCGGGCTGTCGGACGAGGTCCTCGAGATCAACGTCACGCCCGACCGCGGCTACTGCTTCAGCGTGCGCGGGGTGGCCCGCGAGTACGCGCACTCCACCGGCGCACGCTTCACCGATCCCGGCCGCCCCGCCCCGCGCGGCAGCGCCCCCGAGGTCCCGTCGCCGACCGAGGACGGCTTCGCCGTCGAGATCGACGACGACGCCCCCATTCGCGGCACGGCCGGCTGCGACCGGTTCGTCGCCCGCGTCGTGCGCGGTCTCGACGCCGGCGCCAGGACGCCCGAGTGGATGCAGCGCCGCCTGCGCCAGGCCGGGATGCGCCCGATCTCGCTGGCCGTCGACGTCACCAACTACGTGATGCTCGACCTCGGTCAGCCGCTGCACGCCTACGACCTGGCCACGCTGCACGCCCCGATCGTGGTCCGCCGCGCCCGCGCCGGCGAGACGATCACGACGCTCGACGACGCGACGCGGACCCTGCACGAGCAGGACCTCCTCATCACCGACTCGGAGGGCGGGTCGCGCGGTGCGCGCCCGATCGGCATCGCCGGCGTCATGGGTGGTGCGAGCACCGAGGTGACGGCCTCGACGACGGACGTGCTGATCGAGTCGGCCCACTTCGAGCCCATCACGATCGCCCGCTCCGCGCGCCGGCACCGCCTGCCGAGCGAGGCCTCCCGCCGCTTCGAGCGCGGTGTCGACCCCCGGCTGCAGGCGATCGCCGCGCAGCGCGTCGTCGATCTGCTGGTCGAGCACGGCGGCGGCACGGCGGACGAGCGCGCGGTCACCGATCTCGACGTGACCACGTCGCCGACGACGATCACGCTCGACCCCGCCGCCGCGCGCCGTCTCATCGGCGTGCCGTACACCTACGACGAGGTGCACGACACGCTCGAGGAGATCGGCGCGGCCGTCACCGACATCGCCGACGGCGAGGACCGCGAGCTGCTCGTGACGCCCCCCACGTGGCGCCCGGACATCACGCAGGCCGTCGACCTGATCGAGGAGGTCGTCCGGCTCCGCGGCTACGAGCACGTGCCGACCGTCGTGCCGCGCGCCGTCCCCGGCGACGGGCTCACGACGGCGCAGCGGCTGCGCCGCAGCGCCGAGCGCACCCTCGCCGAGGCTGGCCTCGTGCAGGTGCTGTCCTACCCGTTCGTCGGCCCGGGCGTGCACGACGCCCTCGGCGAGGCGGCCGACGACACCCGCCGCGACGCCGAGCGCCTGGCCAACCCGCTCGCCGACGACGCCCCCGAGCTGCGGACCAGCGTCCTGGCGACGCTGCTCCCGCTCGCCACGCGCAACCTCAGCCGCGGCGCCGCGACGGCCGCGATCTACGAGGTCGGCTCGGTCACGCACCGTCGTGCCGGCGACGAGAGGGGCCGGCCGCTGCTGCCCGACGGCGGCGCCTACCCGGGCGAGGAGACGATCGCGGCGCTGGTCGCGGCCGTCCCGCACCAGGAGCGGCACGCCGCGGGCGTGCTCGCGGGCACCGCCCAGCAGGGCGCGGGGGCCGCGCAGGCGGAGACGGTCATCGCGGTCGCGCTGCGGCTCGCGGCCGCGCTCGGCGCGGAGGTCGACGTCGTCGCCGCCGAGCGGGCGCCGTTCCACCCCGGCCGGTGCGCCGCCCTCACGCTGACCGACGGCACGGTCGTCGGCCACGCGGGCGAGCTCGCCCCCGCCGTCGCCAAGGCCTTCGGACTGCCGGCGCGCGCCGCCGCGTTCGAGCTGGACCTGGACGCGCTCGTGGCGGCCGCCGGGGCGCGCGACCTCGCCGTCGGCAAGCTGTCGACCTTCCCCGTCGCGAAGGAGGACGTCGCGCTCGTCGTCGACTCCGACGTTCCCGCGGGGACGGTCCGGGCGCTCGTGACCGAGGCTGCCGGTGAGCTGGCCGAGTCCGTGGAGCTGTTCGACGTCTACACCGGGGACCAGGTGGGCGAGGGGAAGAAGTCCCTCGCGTTCGCGCTGCGCCTGCGCGCGGCCGACCGGACGCTGACGGCGAGCGAGACGGCCGCCGTGCGCGACGCCGTCGTCGCCCTGGTCGGCGAGCGCGTCGGCGGGGTCCTGCGTGGGTGACGCGGTCGCCCTCGTCACGGGCGCCTCGCGGGGCATCGGTCGGTCGATCGCGCTCGCGCTGGCGGCCGACGGCGTGGCCGTCGGTCTGCTGTCGCGCGACGGCGAGGCGCTGACCGCGGTCACCCGGGAGATCACCGAGGCCGGCGGCCGGGCCGCGTGGGCCACCGCCGACGTCGGCGACGCCGCGCAGGTGGGCGACGCCGTCGCGCACCTCACCGCCCAGCTCGGGACGCCGGACCTGCTGGTCAACAACGCCGGCCGGATCGACGCCGAGGTCCCGATCTGGGAGGCCGACGTCGAGCAGTGGCACGGCGTCGTGTCCGCGAACCTGCTCGGCTCCTTCCACGTCTCGCGCGCGGTGCTGGCGCTCATGGTGGCGGCCGGGCGGGGCCGCGTGGTCGACATCGTCTCCGGGGCCGGCGCGCGCGACTGGAACGTCACGTCCGCCTACACCGCGACGAAGGCGGCGCAGATCCGCCTGGTCGGGCACGTGCACGAGGCCGGGTTCGACCTCGGTCTCCGGTCGTTCGCGATCGCGCCCGGCACGGTCGAGACCGCGATGTCGACCTCGATGCGGCTGCACGCGGGCCGCACCGACTTCACGCCCGTCGAGCGCACGACCGACCTCATCGCGGCGATCGCCCGCGGCGAGCTCGACGACTGGTCGGGCCGCTACCTCCGCGTCACCAACGACACGCCGCAGACCCTGCGCGCGCACGGCGCACCGCAGGGTCTGGCGCGCCGGTTCGGCGTGCTGCCGTGGGGGCAGGACGACCCGCTGGCGACCGAGACCCTGGTGCCGCCGCGCACCTGACGAACGCTCAGAGCGTCAGGACCACCTTGCCGGTGGTGGCGCGCGACTCGAGCGCCGCGTGGGCACCAGCGGCCTCCTCGAGCGGGTGCGTCGCGCCGATGCGCACGGTCAGCGAGCCGTCGCGCACCGCGTCGAACAGCTCGTCCGCCCGCTCGCTGAGCTCCTCCGGCGTGGCGACATAGTCCTTCAGCGTCGGCCGCGTCACGAACAACGAGCCGGCGGAGTTGAGCCGCTGCAGGTCGAACGGCGGCACCTGCCCGCTCGAGCCGCCGAACAGCACGAGCACGCCGCGACGTCGCAGGCTCGCCAGGGACGCGTCGAACGTGTCGCGCCCCACGCCGTCGTACACCGCGGCGACGCCGTGGCCACCGGTGGCCTCGCGCACCAGCGCGGGCAGCTCGGCGGTGAGGTCCTCGAGCTGGTCGTAGCGGATGACGACGTCGGCGCCCGCCTCGCGCGCGAGCGCCGCCTTCTCGTCGGTGGAGACGGTCGCGATGACGCGCCCGCCGCGCGCGACCGCGAGCTGCGTGAGCAGCAGCCCGACCCCGCCGGCGCCCGCGTGCACCAGGACGTCGTCGCCCGGGGCGACGGGGTGGGTGGAGGTCGCGAGGTAGTGCGCCGTTAGCCCCTGCAGCGGCAGCGCGGCCGCGGTGACGTCGTCGACGTCGTCCGGCACGGGCAGCGCCCGGTCTGCCGCGACGACCGCGCGCGAGGCGTAGGACCCCGGCGCGTCCGACCACGCCACCCTGTCCCCGACGGCCAGGGACGTCACGCCCGCGCCGAGCGCGACCACGCGCCCCGCGCCCTCGGACCCGACCACGTGGGGGAACGGCACCGGGTAGATCCCGCTGCGCCGGTAGGTGTCGATGAAGTTGACGCCGGCTGCGGCCACCTCGACCGCGACCTCACCGGCACCGGGCTCCGGATCGGGGAGGTCGACGAGCTCGAGGACGTCGGGGCCGCCCGCCTGACGGGCCTGGATCGCGCGCATGACCGAGAACCTACGCCCGCAGTCGTGGGAGAGTGGGTGCGCGGGTCGCTGTCCGCCGAACGAGACGCTGTGTATAGTTATGCGCATGCCTGTATCTGTAGCGATCGCCGGAGCCAGCGGCTACGCCGGGGGCGAGGTCGCCCGCCTCGTGCTCGGTCACCCCGATCTCGAGCTCGGCGCGCTGACCGCGCACTCCAACGCCGGCGAACCCGTCGCGGCCCACCAGCCCCACCTCGCGGCGCACCCGGCGATCGCGGACCGCACCTTCGCCCCGACGACGGCCGCCGAGCTGGCGGGGCACGACGTCGTCGTGCTCGCCCTCCCGCACGGCGCCTCCGGGGCCGTCGCGGCCGAGCTCGAGGCGACCGACCCCGGCTGCATCGTCGTCGACGTCGGCGCCGACCACCGTCTCGCGGACCCGCAGGCGTGGCGCGACTACTACGGCAGCGAGCACGCCGGCACCTGGACGTACGGCATGCCCGAGCTGCTGCACGCGGGGGAGACGACGGCGCAGCGCCAGCGCGCCGAGCTCGCCGCGACCCGCCGCATCGCCGTCCCCGGCTGCAACGTCACCGCCGTCACGCTCGGCCTGCAGCCCGGCATCGCCGCCGGCCTGATCGAGGTCGACGACGTCGTGGCCGTCCTCGCCGTCGGCTACTCAGGCGCGGGCAAGGCCCCGAAGGCCAACCTGCTCGCGTCCGAGGCGCTGGGCTCGCTCGTGCCCTACGGCGTCGGCGGCACCCACCGCCACGTGCCCGAGATCCTGCAGAACTTCGCGGTCACCGGCGCGGCGGGCGCGCGGCTGTCCTTCACGCCCGTGCTCGTGCCGACCTCGCGCGGCATCCTGGCGACCACCACCGCCCGGGTACGCGAGGGCGTCACCGAGGCCGACCTGCGCGCCGCCTGGGACGTGTACGACGCCGAACCGTTCGTGCACACGCTGCCCGCCGGCCGGTGGCCAACATCGGGCGCCACGACCGGTGCGAACACCGCCCTGGTGCAGCTCGCGCTCGATGCCCGAGCCGGGCGCGTCGTGGTCACGAGCGCGCTCGACAACCTCGTCAAGGGCACCGCCGGTGCCGCCCTGCAGTCCCTCAACCTCGCGCTCGGTCTGCCGGAGACGGCCGGCCTCCCGCTGACAGGAGTCTCGCCGTGAGCGTCACCACCCCCGCCGGTTTCCGGGCCGCCGGCGTCACCGCCGGCCTCAAGACCTCCGGCCGCCCCGACCTCGCGCTCGTCGTCAACGACGGCCCGCTCGCCGTCGCCGCGGGCGTGTTCACGAGCAACCGCGTCGTCGCCGCCCCCGTCGTCTGGTCGCGCACCGCGGTCGGCGACGGCGTGGCGCGCGCCGTCGTGCTGAACTCCGGCGGTGCCAACGCGTGCACCGGACCCGAGGGCTTCGCCGACACCCACCGCACCGCCGAGTACACCGGTGCCGCGCTCCGCGTCGACGCCGGCGACGTGCTCGTCTGCTCGACCGGTCTGATCGGCGAGCGGCTGCCGATGGACACGCTGCTGGCGGGGGTGCACGACGCCGCCGCACGCCTGACGAGCGACGGCGGGGCGGACGCCGCCACCGCCATCATGACGACCGACACCGTCAGCAAGACGAGCCACGTCCAGGGCGACGGCTGGTCCGTCGGCGGGATGGCCAAGGGCGCGGGCATGCTCGCCCCCGGCCTCGCCACGATGCTCGTGGTGATCACGACGGACGCGGTCATCGACGCCGCTCGCGCCGACGCCGCGCTGCGCGAGGCCACCGGGACGACGTTCGACCGCGTCGACTCCGACGGCTGCATGTCCACCAACGACACGGTGCTGCTGCTCGCGTCCGGTGCCAGCGGCGTCGAGCCGGCGCCGGGACAGCTCGAGGCAGCCCTGACGCAGGTGTCGGCGGACCTCGCCCGCCAGCTCGTGGCCGACGCCGAGGGCGCCAGCCACGACATCGCGGTCACCGTCTCGGGCGCGACCAGCGAGACGGCCGCCGTCGCCGTCGCCCGCGCCGTGACGCGCTCGAACCTCTTCAAGGCCGCGGTGTTCGGCAACGACCCGAACTGGGGCCGCGTGCTGGCCGCCGTCGGGACGGTGCCGGAGGACGTCGCCCCGTACGACCCGCTCACGCTCGACGTGTCGATCAACGGCGTGCAGGTGTGCCGCGCCGGGGGAGTGGGGGAGGACCGCACGCTCGTGGACCTGGCCGCCGACCGCGAGGTGCAGGTCCTCGTGGAGCTGCACGCCGGTGAGGCGAGCGCCACCGTCTGGACCAACGACCTCACGCACGACTACGTCCACGAGAACAGCGCCTACTCCTCATGAGCGACGACGAGAACCCCACCGGCACCGAGGGCAGCGGCGTGACCGAGGTCCCCGAGGACTTCTACTTCGACACCGAGCGTGACCTGTACGCCTACCAAAAGGCGGAGGTGCTCATCCAGGCGCTGCCCTGGCTCGAGCGCTTCGAGAACGCGATCGTCGTGATCAAGTTCGGCGGCAACGCCATGGTCGACGCCGAGCTCGAGCAGGCGTTCGCCGACGACATCACGTTCCTGCGCCGCGCCGGGCTCCGCCCCGTCATCGTGCACGGCGGCGGACCGCAGATCAGCGAGATGCTCGGCCGGCTGAACATCGCCAGCGAGTTCCGCGGCGGGTTGCGCGTGACCACGCCCGAGGCCATGGACGTCGTCCGGATGGTCCTCACGGGTCAGGTGCAGCGTCGTCTCGTCACGATGCTCAACGCGCGCGGTCCGCTCGCGATCGGGCTGTCGGGCGAGGACGCCGGGCTGTTCCGCGGCAAGCGCCGCACGGCTGTCGTCGACGGCGAGGAGGTCGACGTCGGCCAGGTCGGCGACGTCAGCCTGGTGGACCCGGCCGCCGTCGCCGACGTGCTGGCCGCCGGTCGCATCCCCGTCGTCTCGACCATCGCGGTCGACGAGGACGACCCCACCCAGATCCTCAACGTCAACGCCGACACGGCGGCCTCGGCCCTGGCGGTCGCGCTCGGCGCGACCAAGCTCGTGGTCCTCACCGACGTCGAGGGCCTCTACGCCGCGTGGCCCGACCGCTCGTCGCTCGTGCGCCGCATCGGTTCGCAGCCGCTGGCGGAGCTGCTGCCGGGCCTGTCCAGCGGCATGGTGCCGAAGATGGAGGCGTGCCTGCGCGCCGTCGACGGCGGTGTGCCCCAGGCCCACGTGATCGACGGCAGGGCGCCGCACGCGCTGCTGCTGGAGATCTTCACCACCGACGGCGTGGGCACGATGGTGCTCCCGGGGGACCGGGCCCCCGAGTTCGAGAAGGCCGAGACGGAGAGTGAGCAGGCATGAGCGAGATCGCCACGACCCAGGGGTCCGGCAGCGAGCTGTCCCAGCGCTACGCCGGGGCCCTGATGAACACGTTCGGCCCGCCGCAGCGCGTCCTCGTGCGCGGTGAGGGCGCGTACGTCTGGGACGCCGACGGCGCGCGCTACCTCGACCTGCTCGGCGGCATCGCCGTCAACGCGCTGGGCCAGGCGCACCCAACGCTGGTCAGCGCGGTCGCTGCGCAGCTCGGCACGCTGGGTCACGTCTCGAACTTCTTCGCGACGCCGACGCAGATCACGCTGGCCGAGCGGCTGCTCGAGCTGGCGCAGGCCCCGGCCGGTTCGCGGGTGTTCTTCACCAACTCCGGGACCGAGGCCAACGAGGCCGCCCTCAAGATGATCCGCGTGCACGGCCGGGCGCGCGGCACGTCCCGCGTGCTCGCGCTCGAGGGCGCGTTCCACGGCCGGACCATGGGCGCGCTCGCCCTCACGCACAAGGCCGCCTACCGCGAGCCGTTCGAACCGCTGCCCGGCGGGGTGGAGCACGTGCCGTTCGACGACGTCGCCGCGCTCGAGGCCGCGTTCGAGGCCGGCGGCGTCGCGGGCCTGGTCGTCGAGCCCGTGCAGGGTGAGGCGGGCGTCCGCTCGCCCGCGCCCGGCTACCTGGCCGCGGCCCGCGAGCTCGCCACGCGGCACGACGCGCTGCTCGTGCTCGACGAGGTGCAGACCGGCGTCGGACGCTGCGGGGAGTGGCTCTCCCACCACGCCCAGGAGATCGGTGGCGGGATCGTCCCCGACGTCGTCACGCTCGCCAAGGGCCTCGGCGGCGGCATCCCCGTCGGCGCGGTCATCGCCTACGGCGAGGGTCCCGGCACGCTGTTCGGACCGGGCAACCACGGCACGACGTTCGGCGGCAACCCCGTCGCCGCCGCCGCCGCGCTCGCCACGATCCACGTCATCGAGCGCGACGGGCTGCTGGCGCACGTGCGCCAGCTGGGTCGCTCGTGGCGCGCCGCGCTGTCGGCCGCCGACCCCCGCGTGGCGGCCGTGCGCGGGCACGGGCTGCTCATCGCCGTCGAGCTGGACGCACCGATCGCGGCGCACGTCCAGACGGCGGCCCTCGCGGCCGGGTTCATCGTCAACGCGCCGACGCCGACGTCGCTGCGGCTCGCGCCGCCGCTCGTCCTGACGGCCGAGCAGGCCGCCTCGTTCACGGCGGCGCTGCCCGCCGCCATCGACGCCGGCGCCCGCGCCGCGGCCCGTCAGGAGACCTCATGACCACGTTCGACGACACGACACCACCGGAGTGGGCGACACCGGCCGGGCAGCCCCGTCAGCCTCGGTCCTTCCTCGCCGACGACGACCTCACCAGCGCCGAGCAGCGCGACGTGCTCGAGCTCGCCGGCGTCCTCAAGGCCGAGCGGCACGCGCGCACGCCGTACGCCGGGCCGCGGTCGGTCGCGATCATCTTCGACAAGCCCACGCTGCGCACGCAGGTGTCGTTCACGACGGCGGTCGCCGAGCTCGGCGGCTACCCGCTGATGGTCGACGGTGCGCTCGCGCAGATCGGCCGGCGGGAGTCGGTCTCCGACGTCGCCAAGGTCCTGGGGCGGCAGGTGGCCGCGATCGTGTGGCGCACGTTCCACCAGAGCGACCTGCAGAAGATGGCCCAGGACTCCGGCGTACCGGTCGTCAACGCGCTGACGGACGACTACCACCCGTGCCAGGCGCTCGCCGACCTCCTCACCGTCGCCGAGCACACCGGCGGCCTGGCGGCCTCCGGACCGGCGCTGGCAGGTCGCGTGTTCGCCTACGTCGGCGACGGGTCCAACAACATGGCGCACTCCTACCTGCTGGCGGGTGCGCTGGCGGGGATGGACGTGCACATCGGCTGCCCCGAGGACTACCGCCCGCGGCCCGACGTCCTCGCGCGCGCCGAGCGGATCGCCTCGGAGACCGGGGCCGCGATCGGCATCCACACCGATCCGCGGCACGCGGTCGTGGGGGCCGACGCCGTCGCGACCGACACCTGGGTCTCGATGGGACAGGAGGCCGAGGTGGCGCAGCGCGAGGCCGTCTTCCTGCCCTACCAGCTCGACCAGGCGCTCCTCGACCTCGCCGACCCGGGCGCCGTCGTGCTGCACTGCCTGCCCGCGTACCGGGGCAAGGAGATCACCGCCGAGGTCCTCGACGGGCCCAGGGCCGTGGTGTGGGACGAGGCCGAGAACCGCCTGCACGCGCAGAAGGCGGTCCTGACGTTCCTCGCGGGGACGCGATGAGCCAGGTGCCGCCGACGAAGGCCGCGCGGCACGCGCTGATCACGCGGGCGATCACGCGCGGCACCATCCGTTCGCAGGCCGACCTGTCAGCGGCGCTGGAGGCCGACGGCGTCGTCGTGACGCAGGCGACGCTCTCGCGCGACCTGCTCGAGCTGCGCGCCCAGAAGACCCACACGGCCGACGGCCTCGTCTACACGCTGCCGCCCGAGGGCGGTGCCTACCACGGGGTCCGGATCGCCGAGCAGGAGCCCCACCTCGCGCGGCGGCTGGAGAAGCTGACCGCGGAGCTGCTGGTCTCGGCGGACTCGAGCGGTAACCTCGCGGTGCTGCGCACGCCCCCGGGTGCGGCCCACTTCTTCGCCTCGGCGATCGACCAGTCGATCATGCCCGGCGTGCTCGGGACGATCGCGGGGGACGACACGGTCGTGGTGATCTCGCGTGACCCCGACGGTGCGACGGACGTCGTGGAGGCGTTCATCGACCTCGCTCGCGCCGGCTCCGTCGGCCACCACCAGCAGCAGTGACCCGAACCACCCGACCACCTGCCGATGCGCTCGCGCGGCACGTCCCCTGGAGAGCCCTGTGACCACCCCCGGCGGTACCACCAACACCGGAGCCCTGTGGGGCGGCCGCTTCGCATCCGGTCCCGCCGACGCCATGGCCGAGCTCTCGCGCAGCACGCACTTCGACTGGGTCCTCGCACCCGTGGACCTGGCCGGCTCCCGCGCGCACGCCCGCGCGCTGCACCGCGCGGGACTGCTGACCGAGGCCGATCTCGCCATCCTCGTCGACGCCCTGACGGCGATGGAGGACGACGTCCTGGCCGGGACGCTCGTGGCCGACCCCGGCGACGAGGACGTCCACGGCGCGCTCGAGCGCGTGCTCATCGAGCGCGTCGGCGCCGGTGTCGGTGGCCGGCTGCGCGCCGGTCGGTCGCGCAACGACCAGATCGCGACGCTCGTGCGGATGTTCCTGCGCGATCACGCGCGCGACGTCGCGACGGGTGTGCTCGCCGTCGTCGACGCGCTCGTCGACCAGGCCGCGGCGCACCCCGACGCGCCCATGCCGGGCCGCACCCACCTCCAGCACGCGCAGCCGGTGCTGCTCGCGCACCACCTGCTGGCGCACGCGTGGCCCCTGCTGCGCGACGTCGAGCGCCTCACCGACTGGGACCGTCGGGCCGCCGTCTCGCCCTACGGGTCCGGCGCGCTGGCAGGCTCCTCGCTCGGCCTGGACCCCGACGCCGTCGCGCACGAGCTCGGGTTCGACTCGGCGGTGGAGAACTCGATCGACGGCACCGCGGCGCGCGACGTCGTGGCGGAGTTCTCGTTCGTGGCCGCGATGATCGCGGTCGACCTGTCGCGGCTGTCCGAGGAGGTCATCCTCTGGGCGACCAAGGAGTTCGGCTTCATCCGGCTGGACGACGCGTTCTCCACCGGGTCGAGCATCATGCCGCAGAAGAAGAACCCGGACATCGCCGAGCTCGCGCGCGGCAAGGCCGGGCGCCTCATCGGCGACCTCACCGGCCTGCTCGCGACGCTCAAGGGCCTGCCGCTCGCGTACAACCGCGACCTGCAGGAGGACAAGGAGCCGGTGTTCGACGCCGTCGCGCAGCTCGAGGTGCTGCTGCCGGCCGTCGCCGGCATGGTCGCGACCCTGACGTTCCACACCGAGCGGATGGCGGAGCTCGCACCGCAGGGCTTCTCGCTCGCGACCGACATCGCCGAGTGGCTCGTGCGTCGCGGTGTGCCGTTCCGCGACGCGCACGAGATCGCCGGGGCGTGCGTGCAGGCGTGCGAGGCCCACGAGCCGGCGATCGAGCTCGCCGACCTGACCGACGCCGAGCTAGCCGCGATCAGCGAGCACCTGGTCCCGCAGGTGCGCGAGGTGCTCACGGTGGCGGGGTCGATCTCCTCGCGCGACGGCCGCGGCGGCACCGCCCCGGTCCGCGTCGTGGAGCAGCTGGCACGCGCGGCCGAGCGGGCCGACGAGCTGCGGGCGTGGGCCGAGGGCGAGTGACGGCGGGGGAGTCCGGCGCCCCGGTGCCGGCGTCGTCGCCGGATCTCGCGGCGGCCGTCGTCGACGCGGTCCTGGTGCCCGGCGCCCCACGGGTGCACGACGGCGTCGCGCTCCTGTGCATCGACGGTCTGGCCGGGGCGGGCAAGACCACGCTCGCCGGTCAGGTCGCCGAGGTCGTCGCCGCCCGGGGCGGGACGGTCGCCGTCGTGCACATGGACGACCTGTACGAGGGCTGGGGCGGCCTGCTCGAGGCGGGCACCGAGGTGGTCCGGGTGGTCGAGCAGCTCGAGCGTTCCGGCACGGCCACCTACCGGCGCTGGGACTGGGAGTCGTCGGCGCGCGCCGAGACCGTCCACGTCCCCCGGAGCGACGTGGTCGTGGTCGAGGGCTGCGGCAGCGCGCCGCCCCGGGTCGACGGCGTGGCGGCGCTCGTCGTGTGGATCACCGCGCCCGACGAGCTGAGGCTTGCACGCGGACTCGAGCGCGACGGCGAGGGGATGCGCGACGACTGGCGCGCGTTCATGGCCGACGAGCGCGCGCTGCGGGAGCGGGACGCGACGGACGAGCGTGCCGACGTCGTGCTCGACGCCACCGGCCACGTGCTGCGCTGGTCCCGGGCACCCGGCGGGACCGGCGACCTCCTGTGGGAGGATCGCGGCCATGGGTGAGGGCGAGGTGACCGCGGCCGGTGCCGCAGCCGTCGACGCTCGTGACTTCCCCCACGCGTTCCACGTCCCCGGACGAGCCTGGTACGCCCGCAGCCCGCAGGACGTGGCGCGCGACCTGCTCGGCGCCCACCTCTCCGTCGGCTCGCCGAAGGGGACGGTCACGATCCGGATCACCGAGGTCGAGGCCTACGGCGGGTCGGAGGATCCGGGTTCGCACGCCTACCGCGGCCGGACGGCACGCAACGCCACGATGTTCGGCCCGGCGGGCCGCCTCTACGTCTACTTCACCTACGGCATGCACTGGTGCGGCAACCTCGTGACCGGGCCCGACGGCGTCGCCTCGGCGGTCCTGCTGCGCGCGGGTCAGGTCGTCGACGGCGTCGAGCTCGCCCGGTCCCGTCGCACCACGTCCAAGAGCGACAGGGACCTGGCGAGCGGCCCGGCACGCCTGGCGACCGCGCTGGGGATCGACGGGCAGCACGACGGGACGAGCGTCGACGCGGCCGACGGTCACCGGATGCCCGACTCCGTCGTGTCCCTGCGGGTCCGCGACATCCGGTCCGGCCCCTTCTCGAGCGGTCCCCGCACCGGCGTCTCGGGCGACGGCGGCCTGGCCACCTATCCGTGGCGGTACTGGCTCACCGGGGACCCGACGGTCTCCCGCTACCGGACCGCCTGACACCACCCAACGATCCAACCCCGCTCCCGGCCCGGGGCACCGCCTCGGGCCGACGACGAAACCGAGGACATCCCGTGACCGACCTGATCGACGAGCTCCGCTGGCGCGGGCTCGTCTCCCAGACCACCGACGAGGACGCGCTCCGCGCGGCGCTGGCGGACGGCCCGATCACCTACTACGCGGGGTTCGACCCCACCGCCCCGAGCCTCCACCACGGCCACCTCGTGCAGCTGATCCTGCTGCGCCACCTGCAGCTGGCGGGGCACCGACCGATCGCGCTGGTCGGGGGAGCCACGGGCCTCATCGGGGACCCGAGGCAGTCGGGCGAGCGCGTGCTCAACACGAGCGACGTCGTCGCCGACTGGGCCGACCGGCTGCGCGCGCAGATCGAACCGTTCCTCGACTTCGAGTCGCCGAACGCCGCGCGCATGGTGAACAACCTCGACTGGACCGGCGGGCTCACGGCCATCGACCTCCTGCGCGACATCGGCAAGCACTTCCGGATGGGCACGATGCTGGCCAAGGACACGGTCGCGCGCCGGCTCGCGTCCGAGGAGGGCATCTCCTTCACGGAGTTCAGCTACCAGCTGCTCCAGGGCAACGACTACCTCGAGCTGAACCGCAGGTACGGGGTGACCCTCCAGACCGGTGGCAGCGACCAGTGGGGCAACCTGCTGTCGGGCGTCGAGCTGATCCGCAAGAGCGAGGCTCGGGGCGTGCACGCCTGGACGACGCCGCTGATCACCAAGGCCGACGGCACGAAGTTCGGCAAGACCGAGGGCGGTGCCGTCTGGCTGGCGCCCGACATGATGAGCCCGTACGCCTTCTACCAGTACTGGGTGAACGCGTCCGACGCCGACGCCGTGCGCTGGCTGCGGACGTTCACGTTCCGCAGCCGCGAGGAGATCGAGGCGATCGAGACGGAGACGGCCGAGCGGCCGCAGGCGCGCGCGGCTCAGCGGACCTTGGCCGCGGACGTGACGACGCTCGTGCACGGGGCCGCGGCCACCGCCGCCGTCGAGGCTGCGAGCGCGGCCCTCTTCGGGCGCGGTGAGCTGCAGGACCTGGACCCGGCGACGCTGGACGCCGCCGTGGCCGAGCTGCCGTCGGTCACGCTGGTGCCGGGGGAGACCACGCTGGTGGAGGCGCTCGTCGGTGCCGGCCTGGTGAAGGGACGGAACGAGGCACGGCGAGCCGTGAGCGAGGGCGGGGCGTACCTGAACAACGTCAAGCAGGACGACGGCGAGCGCGCGATCGGCACCGACGACCTGCTGGGTGGGCGTCACGTGCTGCTCCGACGCGGTCGTCGCAACCTCGCCGTCGGTACGGTCGCCGGCTCCTGATCGGGGCCGGGGGACGCCCCCGGAGGTGTTCCCCGGCCCGTTCCGGCGGGTTCGACCGACGTTCGCGCTGGTCAGGCCGGTGCGCGTGGCGCGGCCCACGTCAGCGACACGCCCGGGCTGCGCGCCGAGTTGCCACCGGCGCGGAACGTGCGTAAGTTTTCACCTCGTTGCGCAGAGCAGAAAAGCCTCAGGGCCGGGACGCGGAAGGCCAACACAGAGTCGGTACGAACGGGTCAGACCCGGGCGGAGACTCGACAAGCCCCAGATCACGAGAAGCGGCCGATTTGACCGCGAGGAATTGATCAGGTAAGTTTGAGAAGTTGCCCCGGTGGGGCTGGCTCTCCTGGTGGGGGTTGGTTTGCTGGTGTGGTGTGTGTTGTTTGAGAACTCAACAGTGTGTTTGTGAATGTGATGCCATTCGGCTGGTCGGATCTTTTTGTCTGGTTGGTCGTGGTTTTGATTGTTTTGCCTCGCATCTTCTCGTCAGTGGGTGGTGTGGGGTTTTTGTTGGGGTCATTCCCGTTGTATGGATTCCCGCCTTTGGGTTGGGGTTTGTTTTTGACGGAGAGTTTGATCCTGGCTCAGGACGAACGCTGGCGGCGTGCTTTACACATGCAAGTCGAACGATGATGGGGTGCTTGCATCCCTGATTAGTGGCGAACGGGTGAG
>NZ_RHPJ01000017.1 GCF_004786095.1 Serinibacter arcticus | reverse complement strand
GCCTCTCCCCGGAACCACAGGCACGTGGTGAACATCGACATGAGGACCTCCTGGTGCGGACCGCCGCCGCTGCTGCGCACGACACCGGGTGGACCGGCGTCGCCGGGAGAAGTCATCGGTGCGCCGATATCCACCCGACACACTTGGGGTCCACAATGCGTCCCAGACGACAGTCCGTCGCCTCCACGGCTCCGATCAGGGGAACGCCATGTCCATGACGCAGCAGCTGTTCCGGCGCAAGCCGATCACCACGCC
>NZ_RHPJ01000016.1 GCF_004786095.1 Serinibacter arcticus | reverse complement strand
TATCGCAGCCCTTTGTACCGGCCATTGTAGCATGCGTGAAGCCCAAGACATAAGGGGCATGATGATTTGACGTCATCCCCACCTTCCTCCGAGTTGACCCCGGCAGTCTCCTATGAGTCCCCACCATCACGTGCTGGCAACATAGGACGAGGGTTGCGCTCGTTGCGGGACTTAACCCAACATCTCACGACACGAGCTGACGACAACCATGCACCACCTGTACATGAGTGTCCAAAGAGACCACCATCTCTGGTG
>NZ_RHPJ01000015.1 GCF_004786095.1 Serinibacter arcticus | reverse complement strand
CACCAGAGATGGTGGTCTCTTTGGACACTCATGTACAGGTGGTGCATGGTTGTCGTCAGCTCGTGTCGTGAGATGTTGGGTTAAGTCCCGCAACGAGCGCAACCCTCGTCCTATGTTGCCAGCACGTTATGGTGGGGACTCATAGGAGACTGCCGGGGTCAACTCGGAGGAAGGTGGGGATGACGTCAAATCATCATGCCCCTTATGTCTTGGGCTTCACGCATGCTACAATGGCCGGTACAAAGGGCTGCGATA
>NZ_RHPJ01000014.1 GCF_004786095.1 Serinibacter arcticus | reverse complement strand
ACTAAGTCGTAACAAGGTAGCCGTACCGGAAGGTGCGGCTGGATCACCTCCTTTCTAAGGAGTCAACGTTGGCTGCTCACAGTTTCCTGCATGTCTTGTTCGTGCTCGCTCGTTGATCCTCTTGCCCGTGTGGTGGGGGGTGAGGGTTGAGCTGTTCGGGTGTGGGTTGTGGGTGGCAGGTCGAACATCATCGTTGTGGTGGTGGGGTTGCCTGTGACTCTTGGGTGGAACATCATGTTCATTCCTTGACTGCTGC
>NZ_RHPJ01000013.1 GCF_004786095.1 Serinibacter arcticus | reverse complement strand
ACTAAGTCGTAACAAGGTAGCCGTACCGGAAGGTGCGGCTGGATCACCTCCTTTCTAAGGAGTCAACGTTGGCTGCTCACAGTTTCCTGCATGTCTTGTTCGTGCTCGCTCGTTGATCCTCTTGCCCATCGTGGTGGGGGGTGAGGGTTGAGCTGTTCGGGTGTGGGTTGTGGGTGGCAGGTCGAACATCATCGTTGTGGTGGTGGGGTTGCCTGTGACTCTTGGGTGGAACATCATGTTCATTCCTTGACTGCTGC
>NZ_RHPJ01000012.1 GCF_004786095.1 Serinibacter arcticus | reverse complement strand
TTCCGCCCGCTGGAGCCGATCAACCGTGACGCGATGGCCGCGTTCCTGTACCGGATGGCCGAGGAGCCGGAGTTCACCGCTCCGACGACCTCGCCCTTCACGGACATCACCCCGGCCACGCAGTTCTACGCGGAGATCACCTGGCTGGCCTCCGAGGGCATCTCCACCGGCTGGCTCGGCAACGACGGGACGGCGATCTACCGCCCGACCACGCCGATCAACCGTGACGCGATGGCCGCGTTCCTGCACCGCTACGACGACGCCGGATTCTCCAACGTCGGCGACTGACAGCAGCAGGTAGCACCACCAGAGTCACCGCACCACCCGCACGAAGCGCCGCCCCCGCAGGTCCTCGGACCCGCGGGGGCGGCGTCGTTC
>NZ_RHPJ01000011.1 GCF_004786095.1 Serinibacter arcticus | reverse complement strand
ATGCCCCCGATGTGATCCGCAGTCGGTCCACCGGTGCTTGTAGCACCGGTGGATCGGCCGTCTCCCCTCGCTGGGACCGGCCGGCAACGCCCCGCTTCTGATCAGGGAAGCGGGGCGTTGTGCTGCCCGGAGGCATCCACGATGCGGACGCACGCCCCGAGGCGTGGACGCCCGCGTGCGGACCGGGCTACGCTCGCAGAACCATCCAGAGCGGCCGAGAGACCTGGCTCGTCGACGCCGCAGCAACCCCCAACGGAAGCCTCCCGCGGGAAGGGTGCTCACGCCAGGACCGATGGAGACACCGATGCGGGCACTTGATCCCTGGCGGCGCTCGGTCCGAGGGAGGCAGCGGTCATGACCACGTCCGACCTCTACCGCCCGCCGCGACCGACGATCAGCTACGAGCTCTACCCTCCGCGCACCC
>NZ_RHPJ01000010.1 GCF_004786095.1 Serinibacter arcticus | reverse complement strand
ATGGTGGGGACTCATAGGAGACTGCCGGGGTCAACTCGGAGGAAGGTGGGGATGACGTCAAATCATCATGCCCCTTATGTCTTGGGCTTCACGCATGCTACAATGGCCGGTACAAAGGGCTGCGATACCGCGAGGTGGAGCGAATCCCAGAAAGCCGGTCTCAGTTCGGATTGGGGTCTGCAACTCGACCCCATGAAGTCGGAGTCGCTAGTAATCGCAGATCAGCAATGCTGCGGTGAATACGTTCTCGGGCCTTGTACACACCGCCCGTCAAGTCATGAAAGTCGGTAACACCCGAAGCCAGTGGCCCAACCTCTTGTAGGGGGGAGCTGTCGAAGGTGGGATTGGCGATTAGGACTAAGTCGTAACAAGGTAGCCGTACCGGAAGGTGCGGCTGGATCACCTCCTTTCTAAGGAGTCAACGTTGGCTGCTCACAGTTTCCTGCATGTCTTGTTCGTGCTCGCTCGTTGATCCTCTTGCCC